>OZ253484.1:0-880694 GCA_965261825.1 Dehalococcoidia bacterium
TTGGGCACGGCTGATTCTGGGCACCGTCTCCAGCGCGAATGCGGTGACGCCCTTTTTGGCTAGCTCTCGCGCTGATTCAAGGGCGTTGAGAGGGTCCAGCAACGCAATGAGGACCTGCCCTGGTTTCAGTAGCGCTACGTCGTCCTTCCCAGCGTCAGCGTTGGCGCCGGGGCCGCGCACCTGCAGTATAACGTCGGCAGAATCAAAGACCTCTTCACGGCTCTTGGCTATTTGCGCGTTTTGTTCCGCGTATAGTTGGTCTGGGAAGCCTGCTTCATTGCCGGCGCCTGCTTGAACAACGGTGTCCACCTGAATGCGAGAAAGCATGGGCACCACCGCAGGCACAAGAGCCACGCGGCGTTCGTTTGGGTACGTCTCTGTAGGCACTCCGACAATCATAAGAAACAAGCTTGATGGGTTGTACTAACCCTTGCAACAGAATAGCCCAAGGCAACCTAGCCTGAAACGCCAGATAAGCTACCCTGGGCCAATATTATGCAGAAGCGTTAAAAAGGAATACCCTCCGCTTCTAAACTAATCTGAAAGATGGAAGGTAGATCGACCAAACTTACGCTTTGCCAATTTTGAACATCTTGGTGCCGCAGGTGCCGCAGACTCCCTGTGTGGCGGGACGCCCATTCTTCATAGTAATGGCCTGTGGGTTCCCGATCTCCCTTGATGCCCGGCACTTAACGCAGTAACCCTGCATATGAGTCCTCCTTATTTCAGGAATGTACCTAACAGTTTATACCAGACTTATGCGGCTTAGGCCAGTCATTTAGGCATGATTTCTGCCCAATTTTGCCTTAATCTTTGGATATTCTACCAGAGCGGACTGAGAATTAACCTGATATCCTGTAGATTGCCTATGAGCCATTGATAACATCTCTGGCTCCCATAGTTATTCTCTATGATGGCCGAGTCAAGGCCTCTAGGCTCTAGACATTACAGGTGGTAACAAACTTATACTATGGCGAAATCTTGTGATGGAGCAGCGAGTGCCTGATTACGATGTTGCGATCATAGGTTCCGGACCGGCTGGCTATGTGGCAGGAATAAGAGCCGGGCAGCTGGGTCTGAAGGCTGCTGTTATTGAAAGAGACGACACCCTGGGCGGCGTTTGTTTGAACTGGGGTTGCATCCCCAGCAAAGCTCTTTTGAAGAACGCTGAGGTCTTGGAGCTTTTTCGCAGGGCGGAGGCCTTTGGAATCAGCGTAGACAACATCCAAGCCGACTTTGGGAAAGCCATTGACAGAAGCAGGCGGGTGGTGGACACCTTGACCAAGGGCGTGGCTTCTCTGCTGAGGAAGAACAAAGTCCAGCATATCAAAGGACATGCCGCCTTCTCTGATGCAAATACCTTGGAGATAGCTCCCGACGGCCAGAAGATCACCGCTTCCAACATCATAATCGCCACTGGCGCACGCGCCCGCTCCATCCCAGGCCTTGAAATTGATAAAAAGCAGGTCATCACCAGCAGGGAAGCCCTGGAGCTGCGGGAACTTCCCAAGAGAGTAGTCATTGTGGGTGGAGGCGCTACCGGCGCGGAGTTCGCCTATCTGTGGAACGCCTACGGTGTGGAAGTCACAATAGTAGAGCTGTTGCCCCATCTCCTTCCCAATGAAGATGAAGAGATCAGTCGTTTCTTGGAGCGGTCGTTTACTCGCCAAGGCATCAATTTCCACACATCTACCAAGGTGTCCAAGGCGGATGTGAAGAAGAAGGGGATTAGCCTTGAGATCCAGGGAGAAAAAGAAGCCAGCATTTTGGAATGCGACTTGGTGCTAATTGCGGCCGGGGTTCAGGCCAATACGGAAGAGATTGGAGCAAGAAAAATAGCCCTTGAGCTTGACCGTGGGTTTGTCAAAGTCAACTCTGAAATGGCTACAAACGTTCCAGGCGTATTTGCCATAGGCGATGTCACCGGCATCATGCTGCTGGCCCACGTGGGAATGGCGCAGGGAGTGATGACGGCCGAACGGATAGCCGGCTTGGACACATCCCCTCTCGACTACCAGTTCATGCCCAGGGCCACGTACTGTCACCCGCAGGTTGCCAGCTTTGGCCTTACAGAGCAGCAGGCTAAGGAGCAAGGATACGATGTAAAAGTTGGCAAGTTCCCCTTCCAGGCCAGCGGCAAAGCAATGGCCATAGGCGATGTTGAGGGCATGACCAAGGTTGTTGCCGATAAGAACTACGGCGAGATACTAGGCGCTCACATGATAGGCCCGGATGTAACAGAAATGCTAGCCGAGTGGTCGTTGGGGCATCACCTGGAAGGCACCACTAAAGAGATAGGCTGGGTGGTCCATTCACATCCCACCATTTCCGAAACATTGAAAGAGGCTGCTCTCGCTGCGGACGGCGAGGCTATTCACATATAGGTGGAAAAGGCGCTATGAAGACTACTACCTACAAGGTCGCGGAGCAGTTGGACAAGGCAACCCTCGTTGACTTCTATAGGCAGATGGTGCTGATCAGAGTGTTTGAAGAACGGGCCGCGGAACAGTATATGCTGGGCAAGATTAGGGGCTTTTTGCATTTGTATATTGGACAGGAGGCCGTGGCCGTAGGGGCTATACATGCCCTTGGCAAGGATGACTACATCACTACTCATTACAGGGATCACGGACACGCCCTGGCAAGGGGACTGTCCACCAATGCGGTGATGGCGGAGCTTTTTGGCAAAGCTACGGGCTGCTCCAAGGGAATGGGCGGTTCCATGCACCTCTTTGATGCTTCGCTGAATTTTGCCGGCGGCTATGCAATTGTCGCGGGACATCTGCCCCTTTCTTCCGGAATGGGGTTTGCTTTCAACTACTTGAAAGACAACAGGTTGGTAGCCACATTCTTTGGCGATGGCGCTCTCAATGAAGGCGAGGCTCACGAAGTATTGAACATGGCTGCTCTATGGAGCCTTCCCATTGTTTTCATTTGTGAAAACAACCTCTACGGCATGGGTATTCCGTTGAGTCAATCTATGTCCAATACCGAGCTGCACAAAATGGCTGAATCCTACGGTATAGCCTCCGCCCAAGTCGACGGGATGGATGTCCTTGCCGTTAGAGAGGCCGCGGAGACAGCAGTGCAGCACGTGCGTTCCGGCAGCGGCCCGTATTTCTTGGAAGCACGCACCTACCGGTTCCGTGGCCACTCCATGGCTGACCCCGTACTTTACCGGTCCAAGGATGAAGAGGCGGAGTACAGAAAGCTTGACCCAATTACCCAGTATGGTGAATGGCTTTTGTCCAGCAAAATGGCCACTCAGAAGAAGCTGGATGCCATAAGTGAAGAGGTGGAGAAGAAGGTAGAAGAGAGCATTGCGTTTGCTGAGGAGAGTCCCTTTCCCTCTCCAGAAGACCTGTACCGCAACGTCTATGCTCAACTACCCTAGAGGGAATAAATGCCTGAGATAAGCTACAGAGAAGCCATGACGCGGGCTCTCAGGGAGACCCTGCGGGAAGAAGAGAGGGCCTTCATTATTGGCGAGGATATAGGCCCTTACGGCGGTTCTTACGCGGTAACCTCCGGTTTCCTGGACGAGTTCGGCCCCGGCAGAATCGTAGAGTCTCCCATATCTGAGTCGGGAATAGTGGGTATCGGCACCGGCTCGGCCATGGTGGGACTTCGTCCCATAGTCGAGATCATGACCATTAACTTCTCGCTGCTGGCCTTGGACCAGATAGTGAACCACGCTGCCAAAATCCGCTACATGTCTGGTGGCCAGTTCAGTGTACCGGTCATCATTCGCACCGTTACCGGCGGTGGAGCGGCGCTTGCGGCTACACATTCGCAGAACCTGGAGGGCTGGTACGCTTCCGTTCCTGGGCTGAAAGTGGTCATTCCCGCAACCCCCCACGATGCGCTGGGCTTGTTCCGTTCGGTGCGCAAGGAACAAGACCCTGTGATGTTCATAGAGCACATACTCTTGTATAGTACAAGGGGAGAGGTGCCGGAAGATTACTACGAGGTTCCTGTTGGAAAGGCCAATCTCAAGCGAGCAGGAAAGGACTTCACCATCATTGCGTACTCCAGAATGGTAAACGTAGCGTTGCGTGCTGCCGAGAAACTGGCGGAAGAAGGCGTTGACGTAGAGGTGGTAGATCTTCGCTCCTTGCGTCCTTGGGACAAAGAGACTGTCTTAGAATCTGTGAAGCGGACGGGGCGGGCCCTGGTGCTGGAAGAGGCCTGGCAAACGGGTGCTTTTGGCGGGGAGATAGCCAGCACCGTCCAGCGCGAAGTTTTCGATTACCTGGACGGACCCGTTGCCAGACTAGGCGGCATAGACGTGCCTACCCCATATTCAATGAGCCTGGAGCCACTGGTGGCGCCGCGTGAAGATTCCGTCATCAAAACTGTTCGTGAAGAGCTGGGAAGCTGAAAACAGCATGATTGTAATTTCGACCCTTCATATGGGTTGAAGAGGAGGTCGACTCTGGCTACGCAGGTATTGATGCCCCAAATGGGTTACGACATGGTGGAAGGTACCCTCGTCCGCTGGATCAAGTCGGAGGGTGACGAAGTCAAGCGTGGTGAGCCTGTGGCTGAGATAGAGACCGATAAAGCAGTGGTGGAAATGGAATCTACGGCTAACGGCCTTCTACGTAAGATCTTGGCTACTGAAGGCGCAACCGTTCCCGTTGGCTATCCCATAGGCATCATTGGGAGTGCCGATGAGGATATTGCCGGACTCATTGTGGACGAAGCACAGGCCTCCGGCGATGCCCCTTCCGCTGAGGTTGCTGCTGAAGCTGCTTCGCCGGCTCCCGCATCCCAAACACAACCCGCCGCTGATGGAGAGGGAGTCAAAGTGTCGCCTGTCGCTAGGAAGCTGGCTGAGGAACGTGGCATAGAGCTATCCCAGGTCAAGGGCACGGGCCCCGGAGGGCGCATCACCCGCGAAGATGTGTTGAACTTTGAGCCTGGCCAAGCAGCCTCCCTCCCCCCGCAAGCCGCACCTGCCGCGCCGGCTGCCCCTACGCCGGTGGGGGAGCCTGTGCGAGTAGAGCTTAGCCGCATGAGGCAGGGCATAGCTCGGTCCACCTCGCAGAGCAAGAACGGCACGCCGCACTTCTATATAACCATTGAGATAGATATGACGGATGCCATGGCCCTGCGTTCCCAGGTTAACCAGGAGTTTGAAGGTGCGCGGCGTGTTTCAGTCAACGATATGGTTCTGAAGGCCACCGTTGAGTCCTTGAAGAAATATTCCGGTTTGAACGCTTCGTACAGAGGCGACTACTTGGAGACGTATCCCTACATTCACTTGGGTATGGCCATTGCTACGGAACAGGGGTTGATGGTTCCGGCCATAGTCAACGCGCAGGACAAATCCCTTGTGGACCTGGCCGTGGCAACCAAGGACCTGGCGGAACGTGCAGGGCAGGGCAGATTGCGCCAGGAAGAGTACATCGGCACCTTCAGCACCAGTAACTTGGGTATGTTTGGCGTTGATGAATTCAGTGCCATCATACTGCCTCCCCAGGCTGCTACGTTGGCGATCAGCGCCGTAAAAAAGCGGCCTGTGGTGGTGGCCGACGATCAAGTAGTAGTGCGGCAGATGATGAAGGTCACGCTGTCCATTGACCACCGCGTTTCGGACGGCGTGGAGAGTGCGCAGTTCCTTGCTGAGGCGAAGCGGCTCCTGGAGAACCCGGCGCTTCTGCTGGTAACCTAGCTTGTCAGCAGGGCTGCCATTCGCTCCTCATTGAGTGGCATAAAGCCCAGCCGCTCATAGAAACGCCGTCCGGCGCTGTTTCTGACGTGTACACCGATATCTATGCGCAGTATACCGAGTGAACGGAGCTCGTCTTCAAGCTGCCTAATCATTTCTGATCCGGCTCCTGCGCTCCGTTTCTCACTCGCTATGAACACGTCGTCCAGCTTTGCCACCACTCCTCCGATGGACGTAGATACAGCGTAGCTGACAACGCAAACCCCTATGGCCTCTTCTTCCTTGTAGGCCAGCCAGACGAACCCCAACTCGGGTCGATCCAGGAAAAGGTCTAGGGCGTCATGGAGCGCTGCATCCCCGCCGTGACCGTAAGCTGCGCTGCTGTCCAGGTAATGCTCGTCTTCGTTAAGAAAGGAACTCAAGAGAGCAAGGGCGCTCTCCCTGTTTGCTGAAGTCATCCTGCTACAGCTGATCATATGTTCCTCCTCCAGTTGCCGCCTTGATGGATTTCAAAGGTCCTTACAAAAGAACATCTCAGAGTTGGGGTATCAACCAAGATTAAGGTACCATTTCTGAAGCGAGTGTTATACACACCGGAGGTCTATCTGAATGGGCAATACCGTTGAGCCTAAAGTGTTCCTAATAGGCGAGTCCAAGGTCAATCAGGAGGGGCTGCAAGCCCTTTTGGACCACTTGGGCGTTCCCGATTGGAAGTCGAATGCTCCTTCTGATATTGAGCTTATAAGCGAGGTATACGGCCGCGCCTGCTACCGTTCATTTGGCATAGAGCTGAATCCTAACCTGACCCGGGTCAGAAGAACTAACAAGAGCTATCTGACCAATATCATTGAGAAGGGTGACGGATCCGTGTTGGAGCATGGAGTAGCCAACTTTTTCTTCTCAGACGTCAGCCGGGTTTTCACGCATGAGTTGGTGCGGCACAGAGTGGGCACCGCTATGTCGCAGGAGTCGTTGCGCTTTGTGCGATTGACGGACTTGGACTGGTATGCACCGGTGTCCATTAGAGAATCGGAAGAGGCCATGACCATTTTTACGAGGACATTTGAAGAGCTCAGCAAGCTTCAGGTTGAGCTTGCCGAGCTCTTTGATCTCAATGAAAAGGACTCATTTGACGAGAAGAAAGAGATTACTTCGGCAATTCGGCGTGTTGCGCCCATTGGCTTGGCAACCAACATTGGCTGGTCCTGCAACATACGCACCTTGCGACACGTCATTGAGCAGAGGACGGCGCCTTGGGCCGAAGAAGAGATAAGATTGGTCTTTGCCCAGATTGCTGAAATAGCCATTGCAAAGTGGCCTAACATGTTCAGCGACTATTCCTGTGAAGTAGTGGATGGACTCCCCGTGTATACAACCAAGAACAGGAAGGTCTAGGCGGCAACAGGCTGCTTCAAGGTTGCTCTACGCACACGCCGCGGCAAAGGCTCCGTTCTTCACCTTGCATGCGTGCATGAACTATTCCAAGCTTACGCCCAGCACGGCCGGTGATTCCACTGTCCCAGGTGAGGGCTCACGAGTTACGCCCAGCCAATTGAAATCGTGGAATGACTGCCTTATAAACAGCTGGCCATAGCCTGACTCGTCTACGCTGAATCTTCCAACGTTTACTAAAGTCCCGTTGTTGACCAGCCAGACGTGGTAAGGCTTATTTCCCAGGCTCGCTTCCAGACCTTGTGCTACAAGGAACGCCCAGTCCTTGCCTGGATCAGCAAGCAGCATTCCCGTGGCTGACGGCGCCTCCTCTGTGTTATCCATGGATTTGGCTTCCAAGCCGGGCAGCGCTGCGATCCAAGTAGCTAGACGTTGCTCGTTAAGCCTATCCCTGAGTTCTTGGCTGGTGCTACGCTCTTCATCTATCAACATCTCCATTTCTCCAATCTGGCTCTGGAGGTCATGCACTTGGCCTTGCTGAGAGAGCACCAAGACACCAATTCCGCCAAGAAAGAAAATCAACACACTGGCAGCTACGGAGGCGGCTACAGGGATAAACCACCGCACCCTGCTCCCGCTGGATCCGCCGGCAGCCGCAGGTTCTGGCTCGGCGGTGGCGTGGTCTTCAGGGACAATTTGGTCCATTATCCGCCCGCGTAGATGGTCGGGAGGATTCATAGGTGGAACGGCCAGTGCCAGGGCGGCGGCGACTTCTAGGTGTTCTCTGAGCAAGGAAGTACACTGGGAGCACGTCTCCAGGTGCCTCTCCACCATCCGGCGTTCTTCCACCTCCAGGGCTCCCAGGGCATAGGCTTCTGCCAGGTCTTCTATATGGCTGTGGATCACGTTATCTCCTGAAACGATGCTAAAGCTGTCTTCAACTTTTGCATTCCCAATCTCATTCTTGTCTTGACTGTACCTAGCGGATGTTGCAGCAACTCTGCTATCTCAGACTGGCTGTAACCCTCGTAGAAGGACATTTGGATCACTTGGCGTTGTTCTTCCGGCAGGGACTCCAGTGCCTTACGTACAACCTCACTCTCTTCTCGTTGCTCCGCCCCCTTGGCTGCCGTATCTTCCTGTGCCCTGCTGTCCATCAAAGTGAGCCTGGCTTCCGTTTCCAGGATATCCCGCAGCCGTCTGCGTTTGCGCAACTCGTCTACCGCCCTGTGGTGGGCCATGGACATGATCCAAGTCTGGAGCCTTCCCCGTTCAGGCTGGTAAGTAGACGCTCTGAGCCAGACCCTTAGAAATACCTCTTGCACTACCTCCTCTGTCTGCCCTACGTCACCTAAGAGATGATAGACAAAGCCAAATACCGCTTTGCCGTACCTGTCGTAGAGAGCACCAAGTCCTCCCTGGTCTTGCTGGACAATTAAGCTAACCAGTTGCTCATCTTCTAAATGTTCATAGGACATGGCCAGTTCCCAAACTCATAGGGGTCATAGGCCTGTCTATATTGCTATACGTAGCCATTGCACCCCCGGATTCAGATACTGTCAAATCAAAAGATTCGGTTGCAGTTGCGCCATTCTATCAGAACATGTTGATTGCTTAACAAATGTTGCCCTGCTATGCTTAGGTTGCCCTGTTATGCTTAGTTTGATCTATTCTGCAAGAGCGGCTGATGGAATCCGTATTCAAAGAAGCTATTGAATTATCCCGGAGGGAAGAGCCCTTTGCCATTGCTACTGTGGTCCACACCAAGGGCTCCACGCCTCAAAAGCCTGGCTCCAAGTTGTTGGTGCGCCAGGACGGGTCTGCGGTAGGGACTCTTGGCGGGGGTTGCGTGGAAGGGGATATTTGGTTTGCAGCCAAGGAGATCCTGCGGAATGGCAGCGGGCCGGAATACCGCGACTACTACCTGAACGAGGAGATCGCTGCTAGAGACGGTCTGGTGTGTGGCGGGACCATGTATTTCTTCATTGAGCCCGTGCGGGAAGCGGCTCGTTTTGCCCACCTTGCCGGACGTATTGTCGACGCCTACGGCGGAGGCAGCCCCTTGGCTGTGGCCACTCTCATCAAATCACCTGAAGAGGTAGAGGTTGGAAATAAACTGATCATGCTGGAAGACGGCGCCGCGCAGGGCACCGTGGGCCTTCCGCAGCTCGATAGCTTGGCGGCGGCAAAAGCGCAGGAATTGATGGAACAGGGCAAATGTGCGCATATGACCACACAGCGGGGAGACGAGTTGTTTATCGAAGCCTACACGTCTCCGGCTACTCTGATACTCATGGGCGGTGGACACATTTCCAAGTCCGTGGCGCCTCTGGCCAAGATGCTGGGCCTGCGTTTGTTCGTCCTGGACGACAGGCGTGAATTCGCCAACACAGAACGGTTCCCGGATGCTGAGGCGGTAGCGGTAGCCGGTTATGCGCACGGCCTGGAAAACTTCCCCGTCAACAAGAACACTGCCATTGTAATCGCGACCCGAGGCCACAATTTCGATGATCTGGCTTTGGAATCCGCCGCTAGAAGTCCCGCGGGATACGTGGGGCTTGTCGGTTCAAAGCGCAAGGTTATTCTGATCTATGAGGAGCTTCTCAAGCGCGGCTTCCCCTTGGAGAGGATAGAGAATATCCACGCCCCTATAGGAATTGATATCAAGGCCAGGACACCGGCTGAAATCGCAATTAGCATTATGGCGGAAGTGGTCCAGTGGCGTCTCGGTGGCGACGGCCAGTCCATGATGCTTCCCAAGAAGTATCTACAGAACCTGGCGGAGAAGGTACGCACAACCAAGCCCAGATCCCTTTCTCACGCTGATTGAATCCGTGGCACGCACCCGCATTAGCGCCGTCCTCCTCTCTGCAGGGGAGTCTACTCGCATGGGGCATCCTAAAGCCTTGCTGGACTGGCAAGGAGTTCCGCTTGTCCAATACCAGGTGAGATCCCTGGTAGATTCCGGGGTTGATCAGATAATTGTCGTACTGGGTCACAGGGCGGAATCGATACGACCTCTTGTGGAAAGCGAACCCGGAGCTGAAGTAGTCGTCAACCTTAGGTATAAGACGGGGAAGAGCAGCTCCGTACGCGCTGGATTGAAGATGCTCAACCCTGAGGCGGCGCACGTAATGATAATCTCCGTAGACCAGCCTAGGTCTTCCAAACTGCTGAACCGTGTATTGGAGACCCATCTGCGGTACGGTTCAGCGATTACGTATCCCGTATATCAGGGCAGAGGAGGACATCCCGTGATCTTTTCCCGCGGTCTGCTGCCCGAATTGATGGGCATCAGAGAGGCCAGGAGGGGCTTGCGAGAGGTGATAGAGCGACATAGCGCTGAGGTAAATCGAGTTCCCGTAGATGATCCTGAAGCGATATTGGACTTAAACACGGTTGAGGACTACAGAAGAGCCGTTGAAAGAACGGCTTGACCGCACAGCTCGGTTCCTAGGCAAGAGAGCAGGTCAACTGAGGTAGAAAATCAGCACACTGGCAAGCGCGTAGAGAGCAATGAGCGTAACTGCTTCGTAAGTCCAGAACCGGCTGGGTCTGCGTCTGTTTCTCTTCACTAGCGCTAGAATGACCACGGCGGTCATGACTATTGCAAGAACGGCGGTCATGCTGTGGACCTCTGAAATCGCTGTCCAGAACGTACCGCCTGAATACGCCAGATCGTCTGCCCAGAGGACGAATCCCATGTTGAACAAGTTGCTGCCCAGAACGTTGGATACCGCCAGCTCCGGCGCGCGAATTCGCAGGGCGGCGAAAGACGCTCCCATCTCGGGAAGAGACGTGCTCAGGGCAAGGAACTGAGTGCCTACAAAGCTGGTTCCCCAGCCCATCTCTTCAGCAATCCTCTCTCCGGTGAAGGCAAGCCACACCGCCGAAGCTATAATTACAGTGGCGGACAAAAGATAAACGCCTATTTCAAATGGCAGTTTGGCATTGGAGTAATCCGCGTCTTCTGCTTTCCGTGCGGTGCGTTCAGTTTTTTCGAAGCTATAGATCAGATACAGGCCCATGAGGAAAGTGACCATCATCAATACGGAAAACGGGCTTAAAAACCAGGTAGCAAAAAGGTCGCTGGAGTTGTGGAACGTTATAGCAATGGTGGCAGCGCTTATCACTATTATCCCTAGGGTTGCCACCAGCACCGTTGTAGTTCCAAACGCGTTTAGAATTGGCCCGTTTCTCCACCACAGATCTATGAGACCAATGATCAAGAGGTTCACCAGGTTGCTGCCGAAAGCATCACCGGCGGCTAAGTCCGGAGACCCCACTATGGCAATTGAACTGATCCCCGTGCCAAGCTCCGGGAGTGACGTGGCGGATGCAAGGAGCACGACCCCCAGAAAGGCCCTTCCAAGTCCTGTCTTGAAGGCGATGACGTCTACCGACCTGGCAAGGAACTTTGACGTGCCGAAGATCAAGGCTGTGGCAACAGCGAATTGGAGCCAGATAAAGATGATATCCATTAGCTACCGAAACCGAGCGCGCAATTGGGAGACTCTATCAAGTAGATGCCCTTGCCGATAGGGATGGCAGCCACCTGTTGCCAATTCAGAACGTATGCGATCCAGCCGATTGAGCAACACTACCCCGTGACCGCGCCCTGAGACGCGGAGCCGACCAGCTTTGCATATTTTGCCAGGGCCCCAGTCGTATAATTCGGAGCTATAGGTTGCCACTTACTACGTCGTGCTGCAAGCTCCTCTTCATCCACCTCCAGTTCCAGCTTGCGGTTTACAGCATCTACGTTGACAATGTCGCCGTCCTTCACCAGAGCAATTGGACCGCCAACGGCGGCTTCAGGCGCCACGTGACCCACCATGAGACCATGAGTGGCTCCGGAGAACCTGCCGTCGGTGAGGAGCGCTACGTCTTCTCCCAATCCCTGGCCCACAATGGCGGCGGTCACTGCCAGCATCTCTCGCATGCCAGGGCCCCCTTTCGGTCCTTCAAAACGGACAACGACCACGTCTCCTGCCTTGATCTCCCGGCGCTGGATGGCGGCAAAGGCATCTTGTTCACGGTCGAATACACGGGCAGGGCCGCGTTGCTGCAAGTGCTGCTTGCCAGCGACTTTGACCACCCCGCCTTCCGGCGCCAGATTCCCCTTGACGATGATGATGCCACCGCTGGGACCCCGCGGTGATTCCACGGGGTAGATGATGTCTTGGTTGGATACCAGGTCTACGTTGCTCAAGTTCTCTGCCACTGTTTTACCGGTCACGGTAAGAACGTCTCCGTGAAGCAGCCCCGCGTCCAGAAGCCTTCTCATCACCTGCGCCACGCCGCCTATTCTGTGCAAGTCGGCCATTACATACTTGCCGCTGGGCTTCATATCGGCAATGTAGGGCGTCCTATCGCTAATCTGATTGAAGTCATCCAACGTAATGTCAATGCCTGCTTCATGGGCTATGGCCAGCAGATGCAGAACCAAATTGGTAGAGCCGCCCATGGACAGAGTCACTGCTATGCTGTTTTCAAACGCCTTCCTGGTTAGAATATCCCGTGGCCTGATCCCCTCTTTTAGCAGATTCAATACAGCCTGCCCAGAACGCCGACATTCCTCCTCCTTGTCCGGATGCACGGCCGGGATGGAGGCATCGTTTGGCAGGGACATGCCCAGCGCTTCTATAGCCGTAGACATGGTGTTGGCTGTAAAGAGACCGGCGCAAGACCCCTCACCGGGACAGGCGCTGCGTTCCAGCTCTAGCAGGTCTTCGTCACTCATTGCCCCTCGAGAATGTGCTCCCACCGCTTCAAACACGTCTTGGATACTCACATCACGGTTGCGGAAGCGACCGGGCAATATGGTGCCGCCATAGACGAACACCGAGGGTATGTTCAGTCTGGCTATGGCCATGAGGCAGCCGGGCAGGTTCTTGTCACAGCCGGCAACGGTGACCAGGCCGTCGAACCACTCAGCTCTGGATACAAGCTCAATGGAGTCGGCAATAACTTCACGGCTGACAAGCGACGCTTTCATGCCTTCCGTACCCATGGATATGCCATCGCTAACCGTAATGGTGCCAAACTCAAACGGTGTGCCCCTGGCGTCGCGGATACCTTGCTTCACGTGCTTTGTCAGTCTAGCCAGGTGGAAATTGCACGGCGTCACATCACTGGCCAGGTCCGCCACGCCAATGAAGGGAGCTTTGATCTCATCGTCCCCAAGTCCCATGGCCCTGAAGTAGGCACGAGCTGGCGCGCGTTCCGGACCCTCTGTTATCTCCTTGCTCTTGTGCTTGATGTCAAACCCGGCTCTTGTTGCCATTTTTACCCCTCTCTTGTTGGCGGCTGGCTTTATCGTAGTGCTTACAAAGGGAATTTGTCCATTGAATCACAGTTGAGACCTTCTTATAATCAAACGGCAAATGTTGGAGGTGACGAGAATTGCTAAAGAGTATTTCCTGTGGTGATCTGAGAAAAAGGCATGTTGGCTCGAGAGTAACGTTAGCAGGATGGGTACACCGCCGCCGTGATCACGGTGGCCTTATCTTCATAGACCTGCGGGACAGCAAGGGTATTGTCCAGGTGGTGTTCAATCCTGAGGCTGTTCCCGAGGCCCACAGGACCGCCGGGTCCCTTCGCAGTGAATGGGTAGTTTTGGTGGAGGGTGACGTTAGGCAGCGCCCGGCAAGCTCTGAGAACCCCAACATAGCCACGGGTGAAATAGAGGTGTACGCCACAAGGGCAGAGGTGCTGAATCAGTCAAAGACGCCGCCGTTTGAGATCGCGGAAGACGGGCAGGTAGATGAGTTGTTGAGGATGCAGTACCGTTACCTTGATCTGCGCACGGCCCACATGCACGACAACATAGTTCTACGGCATCGAGTGGTGCAGTACATCCGAGACTTCCTTGACGCTAGGGACTTCGTTGAGATAGAGACGCCAATTCTAATCAAGAGTACCCCGGAAGGGGCCCGTGATTTCCTTGTCCCCAGCCGTCTGAATCCAGGCAGCTTCTACGCTTTGCCGCAGTCCCCCCAGCAGCTGAAGCAGCTCCTCATGGTTTCCGGCTTCGAGCGCTATTTCCAGATAGCTCGTTGCTTCAGAGACGAAGATCTTAGAGGCGACCGCCAATACGAGCATACCCAGCTGGATTTGGAGATGAGCTTTGTGGACGAGAACGACGTTACTACGCTCATCGAAGAGCTCTACACGGACATAGTCGACAGAGTGGCCCATAACCGACGCACCATGGGGCCGTTCCCACGCCTCCGCTATGATGACGTTATGGAGAAGTACGGCACTGACAAGCCGGATATCAGGTTTAAGATGGAATTGGCGGATTTAACCGACGTAGCCGGCCAGTCAGAGTCGCAGTTGCTCAGAGACGCCGTTCAGTCCGGCGGAATAGCCAAGGCGTTTGCCGCGCCGGGTTGTGCCTCCTATTCCCGCCGTGAGATAGATGATTTGATCGCTTTTGTCCAAACAAGAGGAGCAAAAGGGCTGCTCACCATCGCACTGTCTGAAGAAGCCGCCAGCTTGGACGACATGACAATTGATCACGTTCGCTCCCCCTTGGCCAGGTTCCTCGACATAGAGCAGGTAAGAGAGATGGCTAGGCGCACCGGAGCCAATCCGGGAGACCTCATTCTCATGGTGGCGGGGCCGGTCAGGATCACCAATACCGCTTTGTCTCAGTTGCGGGAAGAGATGGGGCGCCGTTTGGACTTGGTGGACCCAACCATCCTTGCCTTTGCCTTCATAACGGACTTCCCCCTCTTTGAGTGGGACGACGAGACCGAAGGCTGGGCGCCGTCCCATCACTTGTTCACATCTCCCTGGCAGGAGCACTGGGACTTGCTTGACAAAGACCCAGGAAGTATGAGAGCCAGGCACTACGACCTGGTATGCAACGGCTCGGAGTTGGCCAGCGGAAGCATCCGCATTCACAACAGGGAAAAGCAGGAGCGTATCATGCGATTCCTGGGGTACACGGATGAGCAGATGGAGGAACGATTCGGCCAGCTCTTGGGCGCATTGGAGTTCGGAGCACCGCCTCACGGCGGTATAGCCCCAGGGATAGACCGGCTGGTCACGTTGCTCTCAGACCACGCTGAATCCATACGTGACGTAATAGCATTTCCCAAGACGCAGAGCGGTGTGGACCCGTTGTTCAACACGCCGGCTCCGGTCAACTCACAGCAGCTTGAAGAGATCCACCTTAGAATAGTAGGTAGGCCAGGACCGCCTTCCCCATAGTTGAGGCCGTGCTATAATCGAAATGTACGCTTTATTAGGTTGTGACGTGTGCCGCTCATCAAGAGAGCGGCACACGTCATGTCAGCACTTGCTTGGGAGGACCTTTCTTGAAGGTTACCAGAGGAGACGTAGAACACAGTGAGGTTTCGCTCAACATTGAAGTTGAGGAAGAAGACATTGAGCCGTATCTGCAGCGTGCCTATCAGCGCGTGGTGCAGAGGGTCAACATTCCCGGGTTCCGCAAAGGTAAAGCGCCTAGGCCCGTGCTAGAACGATTCGTGGGGCGCCACTCCCTGGAAGACGACGCCCTGGATCTAATGCTCCCTGAAATTGTACAGAGAGCCGTAGAGGAACAAGGCGTGAAGCAAGCCAGCATCCCTCAAGTTGAGCTGGTTCAGCGAGAACCAATTGTGATCAAGGCTGTGGTTCCCATTGCCCCGGAAGTGGTGCTGGATGCATATCGCGAAATCCGTGTTCCGGTTGAGCTGGTGGTAGTTACCGAAGATCAAATCAACACTCTCCTGGATCTCCTGCGGCAAGAGACAGCCCCCTGGGAACCGGTCGACCGTCCCGTTGCCATTGGCGACCAGGTTACCTTGGATATCAAAGCTAACCTGGATGGGAAGGAAATCACTAAGCAAGATGGCGTCGTCTACATGGTTCTAGAGGAAAACGTCAGCCCCGTAGTGGGTTTCCCTCAACAGTTGGTGGGAATTAAGAACCATGAAACTAAGGAGTTCACCATATCCCTGCCTGCGGACTACCCGGATAGCAACATGGCTGGAAAAGAGGTTGAATTTAACGTCACCATCCATGAAATAAAGGCCAAAAACCTACCTGACCTCGACGATGAGTTCGCCAAAGGCGTGGGTGAGGGATACGATAATCTGGAGGCACTGACAAAGAAGCTCAGAGAAGATTTCCTTGCTCGGCGAGAGTTGGAGGTTCAGGACAAGTACGAGGATCAGGTGTTTGAGAAGCTTTTGGAGAAGGCTGAAATAGACCTATCGCCATTAATGGTTGAGCACGAAGTTGACCACATGCTTCAAAATGAGGAACAGGCTCTGCGCCGGCAGCAGGTCAGTGTGGAGCAGTATCTTCAGACCGTGGGCAAGAGTAGCGATGAGCATCGCGGAGAGTTGAAACAGGCTGCCGAAGCTAGGCTAAAGCGCACTTACGCCATAGGGAAAGTCGCGGAATTGGAAGGTATAAAGGTCTCGCCGGTGGAAATCGAGGAGGAGATAAAACGCCTGCTAGATGCCGCTGGTCCTGATCAATCAGGAAGCTTACGGCGCAACCTTGAAAGTGATGACAGCAGAGAATCCATGGAACAGGTATTGATCAGGCGTAAGGCTCTGCAGAGATTGGTTGAAGTCGCCAGGGGAGAGCATCGGGAGATGTAGCCGACTATATTCAACATATCTAAAGCTGAGATTCAGGAGGTGAGACCAATGCTGTATCGTCCGGGTGATTTTGAAAACATAATCCCCATGGTTGTGGAGAGTTCTTCCAGGGGAGAGAGGGCTTTCGACATTTATTCCCTGTTGCTCAGGGAGAGGATAGTTTTTTTGGGCACGGCAATAAACGACTCTGTCGCCAATCTGGTTGTTGCCCAGCTTCTTTATCTGGATAGAGAGGATCCGGAAAAGGACATCAACCTGTACATCAATAGCCCCGGAGGCGTAATCAGCGCGGGGCTTGCTATCTACGATACCATTCAGATGGTTCGTGCAGAGGTATCCACAATATGCGTGGGAATGGCGGCAAGCATGGCCACGGTGCTGCTTAGCGCCGGGGCGAAAGGGAAGAGGTATACCCTCCCCAACGCCACGCTGCACATGCATCAGCCCATGGGCGGCGCCCAGGGCCAGGCCTCCGACATTGAGATAGCGGCACGCGAGATCCTGCGCATGCAGGACAAGATCCGCAACATTTTGGCTCGCAACACAGGCCAAACTGTTGAGAAGATTGCCCAGGACACGGACCGCGATTACTACCTGGATGCCGATCAAGCCAAGGAGTACGGCCTGGTTGATGAAGTTCTGGCTGGTAGAGAAGTAGCAGCCGCAAAATAGGGTAGGGGAACACAAATTGGCTATTTCTGATGGTGACCCTCCAGGCAATGAATACAAATGCTCGTTTTGCGGCAAGAGGCAAGCGGAAGTAGAAAGACTCATTGCAGGGCAGAAGAAAGTATTCATTTGCAATCAGTGCATTGCGCTATGCGACCAGATCATCAGTGAACAAACGGAGCCAAAATCTACCTTACCCCAAGGCGGGGTGCAGCCATTGTTGCCCAAGGACGTGCACAGCCGGCTGAATGAGTACGTCATAGGCCAGGATAGAGCCAAGAAGATACTCAGCGTTGCGGTTTACAACCACTACAAACGGCTGGCCAGCAAGTCTTCCGTAGGCCAGGCCGTAGAGGTAGAGAAAAGCAATGTTCTAATGGTGGGCCCGACGGGCTCAGGCAAGACTCTCCTGGCTCATACACTGGCCAAAATTCTTGACGTCCCCTTCTGCATAGCAGACGCAACTTCCTTGACAGAGGCGGGCTACGTGGGTGAGGACGTAGAGAACATATTGCTTCGCCTGATTCAAGCCGCCGACTACGACATGGCCAAAGCGGAGAAAGGCATTATCTACATAGATGAGATAGACAAGATAGCGCGCAAGAATCCCAACCCGTCCATCACTCGGGATGTTTCCGGAGAAGGAGTACAGCAGGCGCTCCTCAAGATCATAGAGGGCACCATAGCCAACGTCCCTCCACAGGGCGGTAGGAAGCATCCCCATCAGGAGTTCATACAGATAAACACAGAAGGAATCTTGTTCATCTGTGGAGGCTCTTTTGAAGGCATGGAAGAAGTTATCGAAAAGCGCATTTCATGGGGAAGGCGCTCCATGGGGTTCAACTCAGATAAGACGCGCTTGAGCGACGCGCAGAGAGGCGACATACTCAAGAACATCAATACGGACGACCTGTTGGAGTACGGCTTCATCCCTGAGCTTGTGGGAAGACTGCCGGTCATGGTGAGCCTGGAAGGGTTGGACAAAGACGCGCTAATCCAGGTTCTCACCGCTCCCAAGAACTCCTTGCTCAACCAGTATACCTACCTGTTCAGCTTAGACAACGTTGAGCTGGAATTCACCGCCGAGGCGCTGGATGCCGTTGCCGAAGATGCTCTGAAGTGGAAGACAGGAGCGCGTGCCCTGCGGACCATCATGGAAGAATCTCTGCTGGACATAATGTATGAGCTACCGTCTCTATCCAAAGTGACGAAATGCATAATAGACGCCGATACCATTCGTTCCAAGGGGAAGCCACAGCTCCTTACCGAATCGTACGTTTTGGCTGAGCAACGGGAGCAATCGGCCTAGCCCAGCCATTTGTCGATCTGACTGTTCAAGCACAGGCCCGTAACCGGGCGGTGCTCCTTGTCCACTACTCTTCCATCCGCCACCTTTAGTTCTCCATCGCCTAAGGCTTTGAGGGTTTCCATGAGTAGGGGTATCTCTCGCTTTGTGCTTTCATCCCTTATCTGCTGGAATAGCTGAAACTCCTCTCCCTGGCATGACCTCAGTTTGTCAATGGATTGGCTGCCTGCCAGTTCCCACGCCTCATCGAACAGAGTCCCTCTTAGGGGGAAGGTGCAATACGTGATTACTGGCCCGCGGTCCCACTCCATATTGGCCAGCTGGATCTGCACACCTCCTTGGGGGGCCTTCTGCTCGATCAGCTTCCAGATGACTTCCCGCCAGGAGCCTACAGGGCCGTTGGGAGGGGCGGGATGTAGGTTGATCATGCTCAGCTCTTGGCACATCAACTCCGATGTGAACAGCATGTATCCAGCCAGGACGGCCAAGTCTATTTGGAAGGGGTCAAGGAGCTTGATCGCCTCGTAGTCATAGGCTTCACGCACCTCGTTGAAGCCGGATGCTCCCCGTTCCTTTACGAATCTTCTTGAGGATAGCGTAATCAGCGGTGTGTTGCTTGCCTTTACCAGCGCATGAAACCGATTGCTACCCTTGAACTCTCCGGGCACCCGGTTGCAAAAGACGTACTGTATCTCTGCATTGATATAGCCGCTCCGCGTGTACTCCAATGCTGTGCTAAAGAGATTGCGCGACCCCTCTCCGCGTCCTGTGGAAAACCAACCCAGTTTGAGCAAGATTATCTCCTCAGCATCCGTTTCTTGCGCTTCACATAGGTAGAAATCAGATGTACCAAAGGGTTGCTGCGTTTCTTTATCAAATTGCCTTGACGCAGCGCTTCCAGGAAATCCCGGGGGCCGTAGCTGAAATCCGGAACAAGGGTGTATGCCTTACCTATTTCTCCGAGTGAGTGCGCATCGCTGACGGCGCAAAGCGCAATCCGGTGTGCGCCTGCAAGCTCTCCGGCCCTGCGGTCGGCGCCCGGCAAGGTGTTGCGTGCATTGAACGCCTCTATCACATCGGTCATGGGCAGGACTTCGGCTATTCCCTTCTCACTCATAGCCGAGCCCCGGAATCTGTCGAAAGGGTGGGGGAGCGACACCAAGCCTCCCTGCTCTTTGACCAGCTTCGCCGTTTCCACGGCGGAGAGGCCGGGGGGGACCTCCTCTTGGAGAAACAGGCCCACCAGGTCTCCTTCCCTGGTCTTGATCTCTTCTCCAACTATAACCTTGAATGGGGCCATTTCTTTGACTTTGACGGCCCCCTCAATTGTGTTGTGGTCCGTAACAGCCAGGCACCCTATGTTCTGTTTCAGACACCTTTGTATCAATTTCTCCAAGGGGGTTGCACAGTCGAATGAAAACTCCGTATGAACGTGAAGGTCGGCCTTAAGCATCCGCTTCCGGTTCCGCCTTGTTCAAGAGAGTCATCTGTTCCCCGAACGAGCGTTGCAAATGGGTTATCTTCAGTTCAGTGGCGCTGAGATGTTGATGACATATCCTGGCAAGCCGCATGCCTTCTTCAAAGAGCCTTGTTGCTTCCTCTAGCGTGGCGCCTCCCGCTTCCAGGGAACGCACGGTTTCATCCAGCTTGACGAAGGCCTCTTCAAAAGAGAGATGTTCTATGTTGGAGGGTTGATTTTCCATGGCCGTTGGGACCGAGCACTTGCCATTCTACAGCGTTAACGTTCCTTCACAAAGCTCCCAAGCCGGGGAGCTAGCTAACCCGGGCGTTGAACGAACCATCGCTCACCCGCACGTTCAGTTCATCATCCTTTTCAACCTGACCGACGCTCTTGACCAAAGCGCCTTGGTCTGACCGCTGTACTATAGCGTATCCTCGTTCCAGCACGGAGGTGGGATCAAGTGCCCGTAGCTGTTGCTCTAGGCCTTGGAACCGTTCTCGTGATAGATTGAGCGTCACCCACAGACTCTTGGATAGGCTTTGAGTTAACTCGTCCAGGCGTTGCTGTTTGTCTCCCACTTGTGGCCCGCGGCTGCTGAGGCGTTGCACCAGTGAATCTACATCCCGTCGCTTTTCGAACGATAGCCGCTTGGCTATTGCAAGGATATCGTGCTGCCACTCCTTGACCTGACCAAGAAGACGCGACATGTCCGGCACCGCCATCTCCGCCGCCGCCGATGGCGTAGGTGCCCTGAGATCTGCCACAAGGTCCGCAATAGTGATGTCGGTCTCATGGCCAACGGCGCTAACCACAGGTGCGTGGCTGACATAGATGGCCCGCGCTACAATTTCCTCGTTGAACGCCCACAGCTCCTCTAGCGAGCCTCCTCCTCTGGCCACTATGATTACGTCTATCTCTTGCAACCGGTTCAGTTCGTTCAGGGCATCCGCGATATCCAGGGCAGCCTGTTCACCCTGTACGGACGTTGGCGATACAACAAGCTCTGCCAGCGGATACCGCCGTTGGACTACAGTTGCTATATCATGCAATACGGCGCCGCTGGGAGATGTCACCACGCCTATCTTGTTGGGGAAGGGGGGCAGATTCCGCTTTCTGGTGGGCTCAAAGAGCCCCTCTTCTTCCAGTCGTGCTTTGAGGCGCTCCAGTCTCAGGTGCAATTCCCCGGTGCCCGCCGGCTGGACCAGGTCTACGTAAATCTGCAACTCGCCTCGCACCGGGTAAATCGAAATGCGTCCGTGAACTATGACCGACGTGCCATCCCAGAGGCGGTCCGCTTCTCTGGTTGGACGAAACATCACGCAACGCAGCTGGCTCTCTGAGTCTTTGATGGTGAAGTACAAATGGCCGGCCGCTGAGCGGGAAAGGTTGGAAACTTCGCCGCTTACCCAGAGGTCTGCAAGGAACCGATCGCCTTCCAGCGAATCTCTGAGGTATTCCGCGACCTGGCTAACGGTATAGACAGCCATCAACCCGCGCGTTCTAGATACTGGCCGCTGCGGGTGTCCACACGCACCTTATCTCCATTGCTTATGAAGAAGGGCACGTTGACAGCAAGGCCGGTTTCCAACGTGGCCGGTTTGGTGGATCCGGAAGCGGTGTCACCCTTTACCCCGGGAGGAGTATCCGTCACTTTCAGCTCGACGAACGTGGGTAGCTCTACCGCTATTGGCTGCTCTTTGAAGAAGAGCACTTCCAACTCCATCTGGTCCACAAGGTAGTTGATACCGTCGCCCAGCTGCTCTCTGGTCAAGGGGAACTGATCGAAACTCTCCGTATCCATGAAGTAGTACAGCTCCACGTCTTGATAGATGTACTGAGAGGGCCTTTGTTCCACTGCAGCCCTGGTCAGCTTGACGGCGTAGCCGTTGTACGTCCTTTCAATAGACCTTCCGCTGCGCAGTTCCCTGAGCTTCAGCTTTACCACGGGAGCGCGCTGTTGCATCTTGTGCGTACTGTGCTCTATGACTTGATACGGTTCTCCGTCCAGCTCAATGGTGAGGCCTCTGCGTAACTCTCCTACTCCAATGACCATACTTAGACTCCGAACTTGCTGAGTTTCTTGGCTTTGCTCATTACCCTTGCCCCCGTGTCCTCCAGATAGACCACGTCCTCCAGGCGGGCTCCTCCAAAGTCCGGAATGTAAATACCGGGCTCTATGGTAAAAGCCATACCCTTTTCAAATACACCTGGATGCTGATAACGGATGCGCGGCCCTTCATGCACTTCCAGCCCGATGCTGTGTCCAAACGCCGGCCCGGCATGCTCACCGAACCCGGCTTCGCTGAGCACTTTGGTGAGCATGGCATATATTTCACCGCCCTTGATCCCATGCCTCACCTTTTCTATGGCGTTCTTCTGGGAGTCATACACCGCGTTGTACAGCCGCTTGAACCTTTCATCCGGCTCACCGATTGCTACGGTGCGAGTCAAGTCGCTGCAATACCCGTGGTAAGTTGCGCCCATGTCTATGATTATAGGATCGCCGTCTTGGATGACTCGTTCCGTCGGTATGTTCCCTGCGAAGCCGCCGTTTGGACCGGAGCCTATCAGGGTAGGGAATGCCAAGCCGTCGCCCCCGCGGTCGCGCATCGCTGCCTCTAGCCGCCATGCCAGTTCCCTTTCCGTCCAGCCCGGCTCTATCTGCGGCGACACCTCCTCGAATGCGCCGTCCGTGATGTCTATGGCCTTTTGCATGGTGTCCAACTCCGGGGTCCTTGAACACCCGTAGACCTTCTATCAAGGCGCTGCTGGAGGCTACCTCAACCTTCCTGCCGTTCAGATGGGGATCTTCATTCAACGCCTGCACCAGCTGGTCTCTGGAAGAGACCGTTAGGTGATCCGCCTCTATGCCCAGACGGTTCACGCCGCTTTCAGCTATCAGAGAGGGTACCCAGTTCAGGTTTCGCTGTATTCTAACCACGTGAAATCCCGAAGTAGCGCGGCTAGCCTCCGTGGCGTGGAATTCGGTAGCCAGGAACGCCTGGTTTGTGGTGACCAAGATATAGCCGGCTCCTTCCAGATCGGCGAATCCCGAGAGGTAACGCCGGTTCTCAGGAGTGGATATCAGCAGGCCGTGTAGCTTGTGTTCCTTCAACAAGTCGCGCAAGGCCTGCAACCGCTGATTCAAATAGCTCATCATTGGCTCCTATCCGCACGTAGTTTCTTCGCCTTGCTCAGCTGTTTAGCTCCATCTTTCTCCATGAGCACAATGTCCTCAATCCGCACGCCTCCCCAGCCGGATATATAGATGCCGGGCTCTATTGTAAAGGCCATTCCTTCTTCCAGCTTTCCTTGAGCGCTGGGCCCGGCCACCGGTTGTTCGTGAACGTCCAGTCCCACACCGTGGCCCAAGCTATGCCCGAACTGTTCCCCGTAGCTGGCGTCCTCTATGACCTTCCGAGCCAGGTTGTCAGCCTCGCCGCCGGTCATGCCCGGTTGAACCGTAACCATCGCCGTCTGCTGTGCCGCGAGAACCGTGTCGTAAACGCTTATGAACCTCTCATCCGGTTCTCCCAGAATGATGGTACGGGTCAGGTCGCTGCAGTAGCCGTTGTACTTCGCCCCCATGTCTATGACTATAGGCTCCCCTTCCTTCAGGACCCGTTCCCCGGCGCGGTGGTGAGGCAGTGCGGCGTTTGGTCCGGAACCTACAATGATGTCGAAGGCCAGGGTTTCTGCTCCCAACTCACGCATGGCCACTTCCAAACGCCAGGCCACCTCCTGCTCCGTCTGTCCTGGCTGGATAGTAGGTGTAACGGTGTCCATTGCACCGTCCGATATGTCGATAGCCCTCTGCAACGATGCTATCTCCTCCGACTCTTTCGTAGCTCGTATCTGCTCAGTGATGCCGGCGGTAGCCACCAGGTTTATGCGGGCAGCGGCTTGGGAGTTATGCTCCCTGAGCTTCCGGCTGAGCCTGCGGTGGATAGCAACCGTTAGATGGTCGCTCTCAAAACCCAGCTTGGAGATTCCAGTCTCCGCCAGGGTTTGGCTGAACCAGTCCAGGTTGGGGCCGGACACCCGCGCTATTCGGAAATCAGGCGCTTGACGCCCTGCCTGTTCAATGTAGCGGAAGTCGGTGGCCAGCACGGCATCGCGTTGCGTAATTATCAGATAGCCGGCCGTCCCTACGAATCCGGAGAGATACCGTCGGTTCTCCGGAGACGATATGAGAAGGCCATCCAACCTTCTTTCCTTCATCGCATCGCGAACATTGCTCAGACGTTGAGACATGACTTTTTCTCCAGGTCTACTTTATGAACCGCATGGTCAATGGATACTGGTGTCGTATGCCATCGTTCGCCCGCATCGTAGCCACGATCACCATGACCAAGGCGAACACAATGGTCAAGGGCAGCAGCACGAATCCAATGACGACAAAGGCTAGGATTATGCCGATTATCAAGTATATGGTAACGCTGATCTGGAAGTTTATCGATTCCTTGCCATTGCCAGTCTACGAAAGACGAATGCTCTCTTTTAATTAGCCATACAACCAGTGGGCCAATGATATTCCCCAGCGGGATCCCTACAACCGTGGCAAACGCTGCCAGATGGCAAAGCATGGCCATGTTTCGGTCTTCTTTAGTCAGAGCTTCATTTGTTGTCCCTGCTGCACCTGGTTCCTTGACTGAGCGCTCCGCTTGGCCTTCCACGTCCTCTCCTTTGTCGGTGTCCTCAGCTTTTGGTTGCTGCCGTTCCTGCTCCTCGATCATCCCATTTCCCCATTTCCCTTGACACCCTCTTCTACAAGAAGCTCCAACGCCTCCAGGTAACCTTTCCATCCATTGCCGGATATCTGTTTTCTTGCAATGTCATTGATTACGGAGTGTCTTCTGAACGGTTCGCGTGAATGTATGTCGGATATATGTACCTCGACCACTGGTACGCCCAAGTCTTCCAAGGCATCTCTCAGAGCGTAGCTGTAGTGCGTGAGTGCACCAGGATTGATGACAACCCCATCAGATGAAGGCCCTTGCTCCTGCAAGTAGTCTATCAGAGCTCCTTCATGGTTGGACTGAAAGAAGAGGACTTCCTGGCCTAGCTCTGCCGCTCGTTCCTTGATCTGTTCCTCTATCTGCCTGAGTGTCATGGAACCGTAGATAGACGTATCACGCCTGCCCAGGTTGTTCAAGTTGGGCCCGTTGATGATCAGGTAGGTCACTCTAGCTCTCCGGAGCGCCAGCTCTGGGATGGGCTGCAAGGTAAGCCTTCCTTGCCTGTGCCGGGCTGACGTGTGTGTACACTTGAGTGGTGGCGGGTGAGGCGTGTCCCAACAGCTCCTGTACCACCCGCAGGTCTGCACCCCCATCGAGCAAATGGGTTGCAAATGAGTGACGCAATGTGTGTGTATGAATATCGCGGCTTAGCCCAGCCCTTAAGGCGTATCGCTGCACTAGCGTCTGCACGCTCCGCTGCGACAATCTGCCGCCGTAACGATTCAAAAACAGCGCTTGACTTCTTCTGTCGGCAATTAGATTGGGCCGGCCCTGCTCTGTGTAGTTGTTCAAGGCTTCAATAGATGGACGGCTCATAGGAACCATGCGTTCTTTGTTGCCCTTACCAACTACGCGTACTGTGCGGTTCCTCACGTCTATGTCAGCCAGGTTGAGTCCGGCAACTTCTGAAAGACGCAGACCGGAGCCATACAACAGTTCCAGGAGGGCGGCATCTCTGAGTAAGAGAGGTTTTGCCCGCTCTTCGTTGGAGGAGACCTTGGTCTGTTGAATTAAGGAATCCGCTTCTTGCCGGTAGAGGACTTGGGGCAGTCGTTTGGGCATCTTGGGAATCAGTCCCCGCATACCTGCTGAGCCTCTGTTCCATATAGGCGCAGAAGGCATACGCCCACGTGAAATCAGAAATCGGAAGAAGGAGCGGATGCTTGCCAGGTTTCTGACTATGCTCATTCGGGCATGGCCTTGTATCTGGTTGGCCTTGCCCAAATTCGTGTAACGGGTGTTCATAAGCCATGCTACGTAGCTGAGGAAGAAACGCCGGTATTCCTGGTTGATCGCCTCTTCGCCTTTGCGCAGCAGGAACCCGCGTAGGCCTTGCAACGGGTCTTCCAGACCCATGCCTTCACTCTTGAGGAACTCGAAGAACGGCCCTAGGTCGTCTACGTAGTTGCGTACCGTGGCTGGGGAAAGGTTCCGCTCCCCCTGCAAATGGGCTCTGTACTCTTCCAAGACCTGGTCCACTGCTATACGCCGGCCTCCACCAGTTCTCTCTCCGGTACCGGGCCGCGGTAGCTGCACGAAGAGCAGCGTGCTCTATTGCGTCCGCTTGATACCAGGATGCCGCGGCATTCGGGGCAGCTTTCCGGAAGAGGACGCTGGCTTACCGTGAAAGTGCACTCTGGATAGTTAGTGCATCCGTAGAATGTACGCCCTTTGCCTCTTCTCTCAACCAGCTCTCCCGTGTTGCAGTTGGAGCACTGCACACCCACTTTCTTACGCAGAGGCTTCTTGCCCGTACATTCGGGGAAGCCGGTGCAGGCCAGGAACCTTCCGAATCTGCTGGTCTTGATCACCATGGGCTGCCCGCAGAGGTCGCAAGTCTCGTCAGAGGGCTCTGCCACTCGTACCCTCGGCATCTCTTCCGCTGCTGAAGTCAAAGCTTCTTGGAATGGGCTGTAGAAATCCCGTAACACGGGCACCCACTCCTTTTCCCCTCTTGCTATATCGTCTAGGTTCTGCTCCATGCCCGCGGTGAAGCTCACGTCCATGATGGTGGGAAAATGGTTCGCAAGCTGATCGCTGACCACTTTGCCAAGCTCCGTGGGCTTGAAACGACTCTGCTCCTTGATGGCATAGTTTCGATCTATGATGATGGAGAGAATTGGAGCGTAGGTGCTGGGACGGCCTATTCCTTCCTCCTCCAATTTACGGACCAAGGAAGCTTCGTTATACCGTGGGGGTGGTTGGGTGAAGTGTTGTTCTGAGACCAGGTCAAGGCAATCCAGTCCCTCTCCAGTCCGCAGTTCCGGAAGCGACTTTTGATTGTCGTCGTCTTCTGTAGGGTCATCGCGATCTTCCAGGTACAGCGATCGATAGCCGGGGAACTTCATCACGGAACCGGTGGCACGGAATACGTAGGTCTGCCCCTCCGTGTTTGGCCCGCGAGCGTCAATGTCGATTCGGGTCGAATCAGAAACGGCGTCGGCCATCTGGCTGGCCAGCATCCGCTTCCAGATTAGCTCGTACAGCTTGAGCTGGTCGGAAGACACGTGTGACTTCACCACTGCCGGCGAACGTCTTATGGCGGTAGGCCTAATGGCCTCGTGCGCCTCCTGGGCGCCCTTGGCCTTCTTGGTGTAGACCCTGGTAGCTCTGGGAAGATAGTTGCTGCCGTAGTGCTCGCGGATATATGCTACGGTTTCTCGCAGAGCGCTGGGGGCCACGTGCACCGAGTCCGTACGCATATAGGTAATCAGCCCCACTGAGCCTTCCGAACCTACGGAAAGCCCCTCATACAGTTGCTGAGCTAGAGACATGGTCTTCTTGGCGGAGAATCTGAGCTTGTGCCAGGCCTCTTGCTGGAGCGTGCTGGTAATGAAAGGTGGGGCAGGGCGGGTGCGCACCTCTTTCTTCTGCACGTCCGCAACTATATAGGAAGTGTTTGATAGGGAGGATGTGACCATTTTTGCGGCTGCTTCGGAATCGAGATTGATTCCTTTCCGCTTACCCTTCACTCCTTGCAGTCTGGCGTTGAACTGGGGTGTCTTGCTGGCATTGCCGCCGTTTTGCCTTTGCAGAATTGCCTCTATGGTCCAGTACTCTTTGGACACGAAGGCCTCTATTTCCCGTTCCCTGTCTACCACAAGCTTCAGAGCCACCGACTGTACACGCCCCGCGGAAAGGCCGCGCTGTATCTTGCGCCAGAGGAGGGGGCTGAGCTGATACCCCACCAATCGGTCTAGTACACGACGGGCTTGCTGGGCGTTTACCAGTCGCATATCTATCTCACGCGTGTCTCGGAATGCTTCGTTTATAGCATCCTCGGTAATCTGATGGAACACAACTCTCTGCACGGATCGCTTCTGCCATCCCGCGGCATTCACTAGGTGCCAGGAGATAGCCTCGCCCTCGCGGTCCGGGTCCGTTGCCAGATATATCGTTTCAGCATCTTTCGACGACTTCTTCAGGTCTGCTATGACCTTGCTCTTATCCTTCAGAACAACGTACTTGGGCATAAAACCGTTGTCCACGGCCACGCCTAGGTCGCCGTTAGGAAGGTCTCGAACGTGGCCCAGCGAAGCCTTGACCTCGTAGTCACTACCCAGAAAACGGCCGACCGTTCTTGCCTTGGCCGGCGACTCCACTATTACCAGGTTCTTTGCCATGCTATCTGCGCGCCTCTCCGTATGGCGCTGCCACTTCCCTTGTTCTAATGTAGTTCATTCCACCCAGTTGTTTCACCAATCCCCTGAGCTCCATCATAGCTAGGGTACTGCTCACGGTAGTTATAGGCAACCCTGTTTGTCTGCCAACCTCATCTATGTGCACAGGGTCATATGTAATGTGTTTGAGCAGCGTCTTCTCGGTTTCATCCGCGGGACCCACCAGAGCCGGCATGGGAATCTGCTCGTTGATTCCCGCAATGTTCAACTCTTCCAAGATATCCCTATAGTCAAGTACCAGCTTAGCGCCCTCCTGTATCAAGAGGTTTGTGCCAAGACTGGCCGGTGAGAAAATGCTGCCCGGTACGCAAAACACCTCCCGGTTCTGTTCCAAGGCGTGTCTTACCGTCCATATAGCGCCGCTGGAAGCGGGCGCCTCCACAACCAGGGTGCCCAGCGTCATCCCGCTCATAATCCTGTTTCGCCTGGGGAAGTGGCTGGACTCCGGGCGCGTCCCCAGCGAATGCTCGCTCACCAGAGCGCCATTCTCCACAATCTGCGATGCCAGAGCCTTGTGTTCTGGTGGGTAGATGCTATCCAGGCCATTCGCCAGTACGGCTATGGTGCGTCCACCCGCATCCAACGCGGTCTTGTGAGCGATTGCATCTATGCCGCGTGCCAGACCGCTGACTACGGTCACGCCGGAGGTTGCTAGGTCGCTGGTCAGCCTACCAGCCGCTTCTCTACCGTAGGTGGTGGCTCTTCTTGTACCTACTACAGCCACTCCTCGCTGGTCATCAGCCAGCAGCTTGCCTTTCACAAACAGAACCGGAGGGAGATCGTATATCTCCTTGAGCAATGGGGGATATTCCTTATCTTCCCAGGTAAAGGCAGCTACTCCTGAATCCTGCAGGCGCCCGATTTCGGTGTCGGGGTCTACTCTTGAACGCGCGGCGGATATTGCTCTGACAGACTTGGACTCTAGACCCGCCTTGCTGAGCGCGTCGCTGGAGGCGTGCCACGCCTCTCCCATAGAGCCGAAGTGAGATAGAAGCGTCTGAAACCTGGCCCTTCCTATGGATGGAACGCGCTTGAATGCCACCCAGTACTTGAGCTCGTCTATATGCATTACTACCTAGCAGCTTGGAGAATTACCGCACCGGAAAGGTACCTCGCCGATCTGGTCATACAGTTCAATGGCGGAGGAGCTGTCCTCCGCCATTAATGCTCGTGTAGTTGCTGACACAGGCTATTTCGACTGCTAATCCTACAATTGACCCCACAAATCTAACGCCGTAGGTTCTCCTTGGAGGAGAAAGAAGTCTGACCTAAACGCCCGTACGTTGGATTCTACTAGAAGTGTGCATGGGGCGCAATTAAGTAGAACACTCGCCGAGTTATCACGTCCTGTTCTTTCCCTCATGGTTCTGCTTGGCCGTGGCCATCACTCTTTGCCATCCGGTAGCCGACCCTCGGCTCGGCGAGCTTTTGGCGGAGCCGTCTCAGGTCGCTCGACCTCTTGGCTCCCCAGATCCTTCGGAGCAACTCGTCGTGGGTCACCACCCGTCCGGCGTTGACCGACAGCTCGTAGAGCAACTGATACTCCTTGGCTCTCAAATCCACTGGGCGTCCTGCAAGGATAACCAGGCGTTCGGCATAGTCGATGGTGAGATCACCTAGCACGTAGGGCTCCGACGGCACGGACGGGAATTGGCCCACGTTCCTTCGCAGAGCTGCTCTCATCCTGGCTGCCAGCTCGGTCGGTGATGCGCAGGAACTGGCGCATCTCGGCGGGGTCCAGGTCCTCCGTGTCTTCCAGCATGGCCATCACCGAGCCCCATATGGAGGTCAATGGCATGCGCAACTCGTGACTCACCATGCCCAGAAACTCGGCCCTTAGCCGCTCTATCTCCTCTAAGGGCGTCAAGTCTTGTAAGGTGACTACGACCGACTCCACATCGCCCTCTTCTGACCGGATGGGCGTGGCGTTGAGCAGTGCGGTGATGCTCCGACCATCGGGCACTGCCATGACAATCTCCTCGGATCGCACCGTCTCGCCGGTGCTGAGGGCCTCGGCTAAGGGGAACTCAAGTAGGGAGATTTGGCTTCCGTCGGCGCGGCGCACGATCATCACGTCAAGCAACTCCTCCGGCGTCTGGTCCGGATTTCGCAGACCGTCGACAATCCTCCTCGCTTACCCGGTTGAACGACATTGGAGCGCCATTCCGCATATCGAAGACGACGACGACTACGGGGGAGGTGTCGATTAGGGTCTCTAGGCCAGCCTTAGCGCGACGCTCATCCCGGGGCCGACGGGCGTTGGTGACGACCAGCGCGACTTGGGAGGCGAACATCACCAGACTCCCCTTTGGCGACGTGAATATTGCCCACACTAACACCCTGGTGGCGTATATGGACGGCGAGGAAGGAGCTGACTTGCACAGGAAGATAAAACTCAGTGAGACCTATTGCTCTGGTGTGACCGACCAAGTCCGCAACTCTAAGCGGACCCGGAATGGCGCTGAGATACTCAAAGAACCGATGTCCTCCGGGAATCTCCCATGGGCGCCGGACCTCTTCAACGGTTAGACCGGAGACCTGAAGGTCTTCCATCTGCCCCGAGTTGTCCAGGGTGGTGATAGCAGCATAGTGAGCGTCCATCAGTGTGCGGGCGCTGTCCAGCACGCTCTGCAGAACCTCATCAAGGTCAAGGCTCTCGTTGATGCGGAGGCTGGCCTCTGTGAGCTTTGGACAGCCTTTCCCGCAGCGCTGCTCTCTGTCGGTCTTGTTCTTCCGGTTGCGTCAACTTTCCTCCTCAATGCTGGATCGACTTTGGTTCCTGTGGCTGGAATTGAGTTTCGGATCGGGATTCTGAGACACAAAAGACGCGACCGAGGCCGATTATACCATCCTCAACAAGAATTAAGCGATATGTAAGCAAATGCATCATCAATGTCACCCCTGTTTTATCGCGGGATTGCTAGCATGAACGGGATTCTCTGTGGAAGGCTCACTAAGCAACCAAGGGCCACTGTATCTCACTCACTCTCTTGCAAGGGGGAGACTACGAATGCCCAGGCCCACAATGATTCTGCTGGCGCCCGTCGCTCTGAGCCTCGTCATACTCCTGACTGGATGTTCACTCTTTCAGTCTTCGGAGGAGTCAAGCGATGAACCGCAGGATCAGCCGGACTCGGGTCTCCTTCTCACGACGACGCCAGTTCCAACGACATCCCCCATGCCTGAGCTCGCACCAACGCAAGTTTCAGTTCCCACTTCTGCGACAGTGGAAATCCGTGCAGAGGCCACGGTTGCTGACTTACCCACAGCGACGCTCCTCTCGACGCCAACTTCTTCCCGTACGTCCGCACCAACTCCGACTTTGACGCCCACACCTGCACCTGCCAGCGCAGAGACGTTTATCACTGACGGCCCGACCATCGTCTCGAGTCCGAGCTTAGATTCGGACGACGATGGTATAGAGGATACCTATGTCCTAGGCGACATCATCACCATTCGGATAGGGGTGAGCGAACAGTCGTGCGGTCATGGCATGGCGATTCTCAGGTTCCAGACTGGCGACGGCCCATCGGAAGACAGTGAGGCGGATTTTGGCGGCTGTGGTTCCGATGCGGTCTATTTCGAATACACGGTCACCCTCGGTGATCTGGATGGCGACGGACTCAGCATCCCGGCAAATTCCACCTCTCTCACAACCTACGAGGGGATTATTCAGGACACCGTCCACCCAGCAGTACTGCCCAACCCGGACCATAGAGTCAACGCCAGTCCGGCCGACACTGATCCCCCACGGATTCTCGGTTCTCCAAACATAGTGAACGTACCGTTGGGCGAAAACGCTTTGCGTGTCGGCGACCAGATGCTCATAAGAGTAAGGTTTGGAGAACAGGTGATTGTCGATACCGGAGGCAGGTTGCCAACGGTGGTATTAGATATGGCTGGTGGGATTCGCAAGGCGCAATATATAGGCAAAGGTGAGGACCCGACTATCCTCATCTTCGGATACATGGTGCAGGCAAGAGACAGGGACTACATTGGGGTGTTGTGTGTCCCCGCGCCTGTCACTGGAGACGGGGCTGGGATCACGGTGCCTCCCGGGTCTTCGATCACCGACAATGCGGGGAACCGCGCTGATCTCTCGTGGGCAGACACGTCCTGTCATTTCGGTCTCTATTTGAATGAAGTCCCAGCATCACCCACGTCTGACCTTACGGAATGGACTTTAGTCTCAATCAGCGCCGGTACGCTACACACTTGCGGGGTAAGGCGAAATGGCTCCGTTATATGCTGGGGGTCGAATGAGGATGAGTTTGGCAATGTGTTTGGCCAAGCCACACCACCGGAAGGGGAGTTTGATTCCATCAGCACTGGGTTACTGCACACCTGCGGGGTGAAGAGAGACGACTCCGTCGCTTGCTGGGGTTGGGGTGAAGATGGCCAGGCTGCACCACCGGAAGAGGAGTTTGATTCCGTCAGCGCTGGGTTGCTGCACACCTGCGGGGTGAAGAGAGACGGCTCCGTCGCCTGCTGGGGTTGGAATAAGGATGGCCAGGCCACGCCGCCAGCCGGGAAGTTCACCTCGATCAGTGCAGGTGCGCAACACACCTGCGGAGTAAGAACGGGTGGTTCCCTGGCTTGCTGGGGATCGAATGACTCTGACCAGGCCGCACCGCCAAGCGGGGAGTTTGTTTCGGTCGGCGCCGGGTTGTCGCACACCTGTGGGGTGAAGAGGGACAGCTTGGTCGCTTGTTGGGGGTCGAATGAGAATTTGGAGGGCAACGTGGTCGGCCAAGCCATGCCACTGGTGGGGGAGTTCACCTCGGTTAGCGCTGGTGCGCTACACACCTGCGGGGTGAAGAGGGACGGCTCGGTCGCTTGTTGGGGGTCGAATGAGGATTTGGAGGGCAACGTGGTCGGCCAAGCCACGCCACCTGCGGGGGAATTCGCCTCAATTAGTGCTGGTGCACTACACACCTGTGGGGTGAAGAGGGACGGCTCCGTCGCCTGCTGGGGTTTGAACGAGGACGGCCAGTCCACTCCGCCGGACTGATGATTTCCTCAGTCGACATCGGAACTGTGCGGTCAATCCAATTTGTCTATCTCGACCAGCCCTTTGGCAATGCGCCTTCGCAGTTCCTCGGCCTTCTCCGGCGTCCACTCATAAAACCCCTTGCCCGCCTTAACGCCGCTGTACCTCCGCTCGACCATGTCGTGTAGCAGGGAAGGGTCATCGGAGTTGGAGAGGTGAGGGAACACGTCCGACGCGACGCGCGCTATCAGGTCCCAGCCTGCGACTTCAAGCACTTGGAGCACCCCTGTGGTCGCCCAACGTCGTCCGAGTCCGGCGCTTATGGCTTTATCGACGTCTTCAGCCGACGCTACCCCGTTCTCGACCAGCCATAAGGCTTCTCGGAGAAGGGCCATCTGCAGACGGTTCACAACGAAGCCCGGCGCCTCACGCTTCACCAAGAGCGGCTGTTTGCCGAGTAAGGTCAACAGTTCCATAACAACACAGGTGGTCTCTTCAGAGGTCTGCGCCGTCGGGATTACCTCTACGAGCGGCACGAAGAGCGGCGGATTGAGGAAGTGGGCGTTGATGACCTTGTCCGGTCGTGTCGTTGCCGCGGCGAGCCCGCTGGGCAACAGGCTGGAGGTGTTGCTGGCGAGAATGGTCCGGTCGGGGCAGAGCTGGTCAAGTTCACGGAAGAACTCGGTCTTGGCGTCCATGTCCTCGTCGATCGACTCGATCACCAGATCGGCGTCCTCGACAATCTCTACCAAGTCGGTACTCATTCTAATGCGTGCTGGCACCGACTCCGCCTGCTGGCCCGAGATGCTGCCAAGGTCGCGCAAGCGTTCTAGGCTCTCCCCGATCATTCCCCTCGCTCGGTTGAGGCTCTGTTCGGAACGGGAATGAAGCCGAACGTCGTAGCCCCGAAGGGCAAACTCGATGGCGATGCCGTGTCCCATGAGGCCGGCGCCAATAACCGAAACGCTGCGGATATGCCTATTTACCAATGCTACTAGCTCCGCAGGTCCACTCCTGCTAGTGATTCCCAAAGTGGTAACGAACTTGGAATGGCGTCTATATCGTGCCTAAATGCGGATTATTGTGGCGGAGAGGGTGGGATTCGAACCCACGGTCCCGATTGCTCGGGACACGCGCTCTCCAGGCGCGCCTGTTCGGCCACTCCAGCACCTCTCCAACGATATACATGATCCGCATGGCGGAGAGGGCGGGATTCGAACCCGCGAACCCCATAGGAGTTACCGCTTTTCGAGAGCGGCGCCTTCAACCACTCGGCCACCTCTCCAGGCAAGGGGTAATTGTAGCATGAGCGGGCGGGTATTCGCTTGCTTCTTCCCCGCCCGTCTGCCCGTATGTGCCGCCAAACTTGACACGCATGGTTCCGCGTCTTAGCATGTCCTTGGGGCAAGCGAGCATCCCCAAATGTACTGTGATTAGCTAGGAGACAACGGCCTACCTATCCCCGCAAATACGTGGGAGAAGGTAGGCTTTTTCGTTGAGTATCTTGCCTGAAAAAAACCAAAGCTGGGTAGCCGTCATCCTTGCAGGGGGTAAGGGTTCCAGGATGAAGTCGCAATTGCCCAAAGTGCTTCATACTGTCTGCGGCAAGCCCATGCTTTCCCACGTAATTCAAGCCGTCACACAGGCCATCCATGGCCAGATGGCCGTTGTAGTACCCTCAAATTCCGAGAACATAAGCGGCCAAATAGATGCCTCTATAGCTTGCGTAGAGCAGCATCAAGCAAATGGCACGGGTCATGCCGTCTTGCAGAGCGAACCCACACTGGGTGGCAGAGCAACTCACGTCCTGGTTGCCTACGGCGATACTCCTCTTCTGTTCTCTGCTACGCTTTCCCAAATGATGCGAAGGCACGAATCATCGGACGCCGCTATCACGCTTTTGACCGCTTTTCTCGATTCCCCTCAGGGATTGGGGAGAATCATCCGGAATGGGGAAGGGACAGTTGTTGACCTCGTTGAAGACGTCAATGCTGATGAAAGCCAAAGCTCTGTCCACGAGATCAATGCGGGAGTTTACGCGTTCACCTCAGACTGGCTCTGGCCCGCGCTACGAAAGCTGGCTCCTTCCGCCTCAGGTGAGTATTATCTGACCGGCTTGGTGAAGCTGGCTGCTTCATCTGGGCTGTTGGTGGATAGCCTCACTTCTCGCGATGAGACGGAGATATTGGGGGTCAACACTCGCTTGGACTTGGCCCAAGCCGAACAGGTCATGCGCCGGCGTATACTCGATAGATGGATGTTGGAGGGCGTAACCGTAGTGGACCCACCAACCGCATACATAGACGCCTCTGTGGAGATCGGGAGCGATACCGTTATCCAACCCAACACCGCTATAAGGGGCGCCAGTCGCGTGGGCAAAAGATGCGAGCTGGGCCCCAACTCCACCGTGCTTGATTCGGTTATAGGGGACGATTGCAGGGTGATAGCCTCCGTACTGGAAGGTGCTCACCTCGACTCCTCCGTCCACGTTGGGCCGTTCAGTCATCTCAGACCGGCTACGTTCCTGGAGCGGAATGTCCACATAGGCAACTACGCCGAGGTAAAGAACAGCCGCATCGGACGGGATACGACGATGGGCCACTTCAGCTACGTTGGTGATGCGGATGTAGGTAGTAACGTGAACATAGGGGCGGGGGCTGTCACTTGCAACTTCGACGGTGAGAATAAACATAGAACAGTCATTGAAGACGGGGCTTTCATAGGCAGCGATACCATGTTAGTGGCGCCTCTGAGAGTGGGAACTCGCGCCTCCACTGCCGCAGGTTCCGTGGTTACCAGGGATGTTCCCGCGGATAGCTTGGCGGTAGGCGTTCCTGCTAAGATAAGGCCCGCAACGAGATCAAAATTCAAAAGACCGCCTGCCTAGGGCAGGCTAGTAAGGATGTGATAGACGCTTGGATAGTGACAGTTTATTATCGATTCTCATCTTGATTCTTTCCAACCTCTCATTTATTGCAACTTCACTTGCAGAAGCTGCAATCCGTAAGCTGTGCCAGCCCAGCGATTCCTCTCGTTTCGAATCGTACGCCGCCTCCTCATCTACCGGGTGGACGCCAACTCGTTGCACCAGCGCCTTACAGATGCTTGTCGCCCTGAAGCTGGTTGCCATAACCTTGATTGGTGTTTCGCTAGCTGTCTTGGCCTTCGACGTATTGGATGGCTCATGGCCTGGGGCCCTAGGCCTTGTTATTGCCGGGCTGCTCCTCCTTTATCCACTCCAAGCAGTTAGCTACAGAGTAGGGAGAAGATACGCCACTCAGGTGGCTGCAACTTTATCCCTCCCCTTGACAGCGCTTCTCTGGCTGTTTACTCCATTAGCCTGGTCCAGAGCACGTATTGAGGACTTCCTTTGGAATGGTGGATCTTCAAACGGTAACGACTTGACCCAGGGCTCGGTAGGAAGCCACGCTCAGGTGGAAGAAGAGGTTCGCGAAGCAGACCCTGAAGAAAGGCGCATGATTCAAGCTATCCTTCACCTTGAGCACATGGCAGCAAGGGAAGTGATGGTTCCCAGAGTGGATGTTGACACCGCCGAGGTAAACACATCGCTGGAGGACGTTGCAGCTCTGATGGGTCAGGTGGGCCACAGCCGCATACTTGTCTACCGAGATAGCATCGACGATGTCGTTGGGATAGTACACGCCCGTGACGTCTTGCAGAAGACAAGCGCCGGAGAAGAAGTGCCCAACCTTGAAGGCATTGTACGCCCGGCGCTCTTTATACCAGACTCCAAGCCCTTGGATCAATTATTGCGTGAAATGCAGGATAGACGCGCCACCGTAGCAATAGTAGTCGATGAGTACGGCGGCACTGAAGGCCTTATCACCATGGAAGACCTTCTTGAAGAGATAGTTGGTGAGATAGAAGACGAGTTTACCCAGGAAGAGCCTGAGATAGTTCGCCACGGGGAACATGAGGCGGTAATCGATGGACGCGTGACCTTGGACGAAATAAATGAGATATTCCAAACCTCCTTAGAGGGAGAGGGATTCGATACCTTGGGAGGCCTCCTCTCGACTCAGCTGGGCAAGATACCGGTTACTGGAGACCTGGTTAGCTTGCAAGGCCTGGACTTCCTGGTTGTATCCACCAGTGGCCGTAGAGTCCGCAAAGTGCGCGTGGTGAAGCAGACGTAGACTCAAATGTGCAGTCGGGGCACGAGTTTTAAGTGTGGACTTAACAAATCCTTAGCACTCTTAGGCTGAATGACTTGACATGAAGCATGCCTATACCTATGATTGTCATGGCCTGACTCTGGCAGGTCTGTTTTGCTTGCTTTATGAGTCGGAACTGGAATGATCGGTTAATTTTGGTCGTTTCACTGAGAGGAGAATGATTCCATGCCTGTAGTCAACAAACGGTTTGTCGGAACGCTGATCGTTCTTTCTGTTTTAGCACTCTTCATTACGGCTGCCTGCACCGGTCCTGAAGGGGAACGGGGAGCTCAGGGAGCACAGGGTGCACAGGGAGCACAGGGTGCACAGGGTGCTCAGGGTGGCCAGGGTGGCCAGGGTGGCCAGGGGCCTCAGGGTGGCCAGGGTGGCCAGGGCGACCAGGGAGTTGAGGGTGCCCAAGGAGAACAGGGGGCGTCCGGCCCCACTCAGCCAGCTAGCATCCTCTTGGCGCCTGCCGATGGTAACACCGGTACACAACCGCTGGTTGTGGAAGCTGGCACTCCTACGTTCACCGTAGTTGGGTCAGGTTTCCCAGCCCGCGGTTTCGTCCTTGGAGAGATGAGGACTCCTGAAGGGGATTCTCTTTTCCTCGACTACGAAGCCGGCGATAAGGAGTCCACGTCCGGGGGAACGTTTGTAGCTGATTTCTCCGCGGGCAATAGAAATCTTGGCGCTGGCGTCTACTCCGTAATCATCACAGTCGCGAATGATGATGGTAACGTCACCGTCTCCGCTCCTTTGGTTGTCAGCTAGCAACAACTCCAAGGGCCAATTGCAAAGGGGGAGCCCTCACCATGAGGCTCCCCCTTCTTCGTTCCCACTGCTGGCTAGCCATATCCTGCATACCCTTTTCTCATTGCGAGGTATCGAAGCAATCCGGTGACGGCGTGGCGCCGTAGGAGCGTACCAACCCCCGTCATGCCCACGTAGGAAGGTGGATTCACATTGTAAGTGCGGAACCTGATCTGAGAAGATTTCGGAGGGAGTGCGGTATCCAGGCACTTGCTATGGGTATTGTTGTTAGGCCTGTACCAACTCCACACCGCTGGTTAGACGGCCTCCGCAGGTCCGTCTTCCTGGGAGGCTGCGCCACATACGTCCAATGGCTTTCTCCGCAACCCCTTCTTCCATGGGGGAGTGGGTATCGCAGAAGAAGACCTTAATACCCAACTCGTGGAGTTGGTGATGAGGGGCCAACTCCGTACCGTTGTCGAAGGTGAAGCTCCTGTGCCATTGCTTAACAAGGTGCTGCACTCGTTACGAACTTAGCGCTTCCAAGGGTGGGTGGCGTCTCTTGACACAGCAGGTGCTTGGTCGGCGGGAGTGGTCTTTAATGCAAGCGGGGACTGACCGCCTCCTCAGCATGTCAGCCGCCGCGTCATTGCGAGGATCGGAGCGTGCGCCTTTACGAGCACGGCCGACGAAGAACCCCATTCTCCAAAGAAGCCATTCCCCGTTAACCTGGCCACTCCGCTTTCCAAAGCAATAAATAAGGGAGGTTGCCACTCCAAGGGCAACCTCCCTTATCACGTCTTTCTATTTGGAGCGCTAGCCTATTTTGCAGCCACAATCAATGGAGCCGACGCCTTGGTGTTGGATGGCATAGCCGTCACCTCTATGGAGTACAAACCCTCCGCTAGAGGCGAAGCCGTGGCCCACTCAGACTCAAAAGCCCCAGCTAGTCCGACGAAGTTCGACCCTTCAACCCGGCTGAAATTAGCTATTACCAAGCCGTTTGAAGCTACCAGCTCTACCCGCAACTCCTCGCCCTCATTGAAGCCGGACCCGTACACAACTACATGAACCGGGTTATCTGGGCTGACGACTAACGGCTGATCACTAGTATTGTCACCGGGTGCCGCCAGAATAATATTTAGTGGTAGGGTTTCACCCTGATACCCCTGGGATCCCTGCGGTCCTTGATCTCCCTGCGGCCCCTGAGCACCCTGAGGCCCCTGAGGTCCTTGATCTCCCTGCGGCCCCTGAGCACCCTGCGGCCCTTGTGATCCTTGACCTCCCTGAGCACCCTGCGGCCCTTGTGATCCCCGGGCGCCTTCTGAGCCGCAAGCCGCGGCAACAAATAGCGTTAGAACAGATACAACCAAGAGAGTCAGAAAAGTACTTTTCTTAGCAAGACGCACAACAAACCTCCTCATCCGGCTTGCTGGAGAGCAGCGTATAATTGCGATAGTTTTTATGAAACGCGGAAGCTATGTGCAAATTCGTAACAATCCGCTATGACAACCCGACTAATCATAGGCACAGCCATCTCGTATGTCAAGACCTAATGGTGAATACTAGTAAATACTTGAAATTTGTGGCCACCCGTTGCTATATTGTACCACTGTTGCCCCTGTAGCTCAGAGGATAGAGCACTGGCCTCCGGAGCCAGGTGCGGCGGTTCGAGTCCGCCCAGGGGTACCATGCCTATCAGGGGCGACGCAACGCTGCAGAGCAACGCCAGAGTTATAGCCGTATGCCTCATTGGAGTTGTCGTCTCACTTATCCTGGTGGGAATAGTGAGCGGGACGCTGTTGCGCCACGTGGTGCAGGTTATTCCGCCGTTGGTTGCCCTCTGGTTGCTACTTCGTAAACCCGAGACCGGAGCGTATGCCGTCGCCACGATCTTTGCGTTCTGGGCGCTGGTCATGGCACTTATCTGGCTATACCTCCTTGGTCTGTCCGACATTGCCTACGGCAGCTACTCAGCCATAGAGATCATTCTTACCGTGGTAATTGCGGCTTGTTCATTATTGGGCATAGCCATGAGCTTGCGCGTCGGGCGTCCACTGTCACTGCTCAGACTGGCTGCCACAGTGATTCTGTTCCTTGCCTTGCAAATCGCCTTTATGGCTGCGAGCTTTGAGCATGTGCTCCAGTCGTTCTGAGGAGCGCAGTGAAGGATCTCCGGCGTTGACTAGAGCAGGTGCTTGGGATTCTTTCTGCTCATTGAGCTCAGATTGACCAAACGGGAACGAGTACCTTTGATTGTGGGCAAGTTACCGTCAATGCTATAAACTCTGATGTCAGGGTGCGGCGCGGTTGCCCAATGAGGTCTACCAGGAGAGGAGGAGAGCGATGCAGTCAGCAGACAGTGGCTATCCCGTTCGGTTCGAGGTGGACTATCCAGAGGCCCCATCCAGAGGACTGGCGCTCCTTGGGGTGCTTTTCCTGATCAAGGGACTTCTGCTCATTCCACACATTATAATTATCAACATCCTCGGAATTGTCGCCTTCATTGTCTTCTATATTGGCTATTGGGCGGTGCTCATAACCGGCAGATACCCACAGGGCCTCTTCGCCTTCGTGGTCGGCGTCCAGCGATGGAGCACTAGGACTGACTCATGGATGTACGGCACGGTGGACAGATACCCTCCGTTCAGCCTGAGCGATGTGGACTACCCCGCACGCTTCGAGGTGGACTATCCGGAGGTCCCATCCAGAGGGCTGGCGCTCCTTGGGGTGCTTTTCCTGATCAAGCTAATTCTGCTCATTCCACACCTTATAATTATCTACGCCCTGGGCTTCGTCTCATTAGTCGTCGTCTACGTAGGCTACTGGGCGGTGCTCATAACCGGCAAGGTACCCCAGAGGGCTGTTCGACCTTGTGGTTGGGGTCCAGCGCTGGAACTACAGGGCGAACGCTTGGTTCGCTGGGCTTACGGACCGCTATCCGCCGTTCACCCTGAGCAGCTAGGACTTGCGTAGAATAGGCGGGTAGGGTATCTCTTTTAGGCAATCTCAGGAGCAGTTCGCGGTGGGTGTCTCAGAGAGACGGCCATGCACCGCCGGATTGCTTCGGTTCGTCTCAATGACGGTAGGGTGTGACTGGTAGGGGCGGTTCGCGCAAACCGCCTACTACAAGGGCCGATTCTATATCACACCCTGCCGGCGCAACTGCAGCAGGTCATCTCTTGAATACCCAAGGCCCGATAATATCTCTGCGTTGTGCTGACCCAGTACTGGCGCGGGACGGTGCGCACTCCACGGCGCTTTAGGCAGCCTGAACACTTCACCCGGAATCTTGGTCTTCCCTATTACGGGGTGATCTATTTCAGTAAAATACTCTCTTTCCTCTAGCTGGGGGCAGTTCACCAGGTCTTCTGATGTCTGCACGACTGCCGCCACAAAGCCCTCCGACATTGTGGTATTGAAGTAGTCAAACTTATCCCACTCCTTCAATACCGGCAGCAGAATTTCGTCTAGTTCCTCCAGATGCTGCTGGCGGTCCGACTCCGTGGCAAACCTCGCGTCGTCCAGGTCGGCACGGCCCAGCAGGCCCACGTATTCTGCAAAAGATGCGCGCTGCCGGCCCTTCTGGAAAGTGGGGCCTATGTGCCCGTCTTGAGCGGAGACTACACCTTCGAACTTAGTGCCCTTGGTGGAGCCGCTTTCTATCTTGGGAGCGCGCCTTTCTATAGAGCCGTTGTAGATGTATCTGATGGAAGAGGTGTAGTGGTGTGAGGCCGCTACTTCAGCCATAGATAGGTCTATGCTTTGCCCCTGGCCGTTCAGTTTGGCCGTAAACAGCGCCGCCGACATTGAGTAAGCCGCTATGATGCCCCCCATCCAGAGCGTTTGGGGATGGCCGTGTTTGAGTGGCTCCCGGCCGTAGGCTCCGCTGGTGTACATTATGCCGCCCATGGCCTGATACAGAAGATCGTTGCCCTGGAAGTCTCTGTACGGGCCGCTCTGTCCAAAAGGCGTGATGGATGTCACCACAAGGAGCGGGTTTATTTGTTCCATCTCCCCGTAGCCCAGTCCAAGGCTGTCCAGATAGCCCGGATCGTAGCTTTCGATAAGGCTGTCAGCCTTCTTCAGCATCTCCTTGAAGATCTCTCTGCCCTGTGCCGTTTCCAGGTTGAGGGTAACCCCTCTTTTGTTGTTGTTCAGGTAGAGATAGGACAGGCTCTTCTCCGGGTGCGGCTCGTCATGATGGAACGGTCCAAGGCGTCGAGACGGATCCCCCACGCCGGGTGATTCTATTTTGATTACGTCGGAACCGTAATCACCGAATAGCCTGGCTGCAAACGGCCCGGATATCCCCGTGCTCAAATCCAGAACTCTGAATTGTCCCAGTCCGGTTGTTGTAGTCATGGCTGCTAAATCCTCAGCTTCTTTCTATAGTCCGGATCGATGGCAGCCACGGCCCCTTCTTCCACTTGCTTCTCAAGGTTGGTGGCCCTGGGGTTCCCTGGGCTGACCGGCTCCTTTCCTATGGCATTGGTCTCATACATCCTTGCGATGTCAGCCTCGTCCAGGCCTAGGAGCTCGCTCAATACGTACTCGTTGTGTTCGCCCAGCAAGGGAGCAGGCCTGCGAATATACGAAGGCGTTTTGGACATCTTCCAAGGCCGCCCAAAGTAGAGACGCGTCCCAATGTCGGTATCCGGGTGGTGGGCAACTCTTTCAAAGAACTCGCGATCCTTGATATGAGGGTCCAGAGTGAAGTCCCTGGCGTCCATTACCGCAATGGCCGGAACGCCGGCTTTCTGGAGCTGGTTCATCAGCGCCGTTTGGTCTTTGTCTTTCGTCCACTCGCTTATGTGGCCGTCAAGCTCATCCTGGTTGCGCCAGCGCAATATGGGGTCGGCAAACCGGTCCTCCTCCGCCCATGCCGGAGACCCCATCTCCTTGACCAGGGCGTCCCATTGATCGTCCGTCTCAGCGGTAATGGCTATCCATCTATCGTCGCCCTTGCATTGATAGATCCCATGGGGTGATAGGTAGTTATGCCGGTTGCCCATGGAATGTCCGCTGCGGCCATTGGAGATGTAGTCCATGAGGGCGTCGCCCATTGTGGACACGCCTATCTGGTACATGGCAAAGTCCACCCATTGGCCATCACCAGTACTATTGCGGTGATGCAACGCGGCCAATACGGCGTACACGGCCATCCAGCCCACGTGCTGATCGAAGAAGGAGATGCCAACCCGGCGAGGGCCTTCGTCCGGGTAGCCTGCGAACTGGCTGAGACCACACGTCAGCTCGAACATTCTGCCTATTCCTGCATACGACCGCCAGGGGCCCGTATATCCGAACCCCGTATTGGATAGATATATCAGGTCCGGCTTGATCTGACGAAGCTCTTCATAGCCTAGGCCAAGGCGGTCCATGGTGCCTGCCCGGTTGTTTTCTATGATAACGTCCGACACCCTGACTATGTCTTTGAAGGCTCTAACGGAGTCGTCCTCTTTGAGATTCAGGGTCACCCCAATCTTACTTCTCTGCAGTGTGTTGAAGCTGCCGTCCCTATCCCAATGCCTTTCACCTGGCTCGTTTTCCGGGAATACTCCTCCCTCTGTTCTGAAAAGGGTATGGCTGTCGACCTTGATCACTTCCGCTCCCATGTCGGCCATGATGTGCAACGCCGTTGGCATCGCAACCATGGTTGTGGAGTCTATGATTCGCACCCCTTCAAGCGCTCCGCTCATCTTTCACCTCGCAACGTAACGTTCAGCCATGCTAGCTCGATAATTACAAAGCGACAGCCCAAGAATCAATGAGCTGCCGCTTTGCCATATCCACTTTTTTAAATACCACCCCGGGGTTCACGCCGCCCGTCCTTCGCCTCTTAGTGAGGGATGGGCAAAGTTACCGGGTGGCCTGGATTGGGCAGATACACGGTCCCCGTGCCTTCCGCCACAGTGGCGCCTAGCTGGTTGACCCCGGAGATATTCACGTCTGCGGCAAAGTATGTCTCGGATCCAACCTGCTCGGTGCGCTTCTGAGTCACTTCACCGTTGAGCCGCATGGTGTCGCCGTATAGCCAGTGCTCCGGTACACATATATCAAGGCTACGAATAAAGGCGTCGTCGCCCATCCAGTGAGTGAGCACCTGTCCGGCCAGGCATACGCGCTGAATGCCGCGGCTTGGAGGCGACTTGAAGCCCATCTCCTGGCAGGAGAGGATGTCCTCAAAGCTCTGATCGGCGTCCCAGTAGGGCCAGTTGGTGGTTGGGTTGGTCACTACTCTGCCTGGGTACTTGTCCTTCAAGTCGTGGTAGACAAGGGCGCCCAGGGCCAGGGACTTGGCTTCAGCCACCACCCAGGCCATCATGTCGGACAATGTCAGGGGCCCCTTGACCAGTTGAGGCAGCTTCTCGCCAACTTCCACGTCGTCCCAGTAGCGTAGGAGCTTGCCGCGTGGCTCGGGTTCGGCTTCTATATCGTTCTCAATCTTTTGGATTTCTTCGTCGGAATAGCGGTAGATCTCCCGGGCCTCTATCATATCCTTGCCGCGCTCGTAAGCCACCATGGTGTTGACGCCCGTAGCGGTGCCAACGAGACCTCCGTAGGAGTTGCGGTACATCACGGAGGACTCCACGTGGGCGGCATCGTGCCCCCAGGTTGCATCGGCGTTTCCTGCGTCGCTGACTTTGATGCTGCTGTTCAGTCGATCACCGACGCGGATGATGTCGGTCCATTCAAAGGAGGCGCGGGTGAGGAATGGGGAAACGCCGTACTGCTTGCTGGCGTAGGGGCCTGCCGAGTTGGGAGTCCTCACCGCCACCACGAAGGTGGGAGGAGCGATCATGCTGTTGTACTTGGTAGCAACCCCGCTGCTGGGGTCTTTGTATAGCAGGTTGGGGTCGCCCAAAGCTGCGCAGAATCGGCGGATAGTCAGCCAGTCAGCCAGATCGGTACCTGGGGCAACGTCATCAACCTCCTGGCCAATCAGCTTCTTGGCGTCCTCAACAAAACCTTTCAAATCACTAGCCATCTTGCCTCCTTCAAGCTGAGATGCAACTGTACTAGGTTCCGGTTGCATACTACGGCGCAATATCGATTAGGGTATATCTCAGAAAACATGTTTCGTCAATAGTCCATGGGTGCATGTCAGGGAGGTAAAGTAATAAGACGCAACTTGAATCCCTTTGGATTTTCTATCCCCTCTAGCGTGTCGTTCTCGCTGGCAATCCATCTTCCGAACTTGCTAGACTCATACTATGCTAGACTGGTTTGCCCAGACAATCGCTGAAGAGATAGTGGTACTGATGCTCGGCCTAGTCATCGGCTATGCGATCCGCTCACAGCGAAGTCGCGTCAAAATCTCCCTTTCTACCCACATTGAGCAGTCATGGTCAGATCGCAGAATCCATGTGAGCATTAAAAATCACGGTAACACCTCCGTCGTAGTGGATTCATGGACCGTACACATCCCACCAGAAGAACTATTGCCAGGACTGCTCAAGGAAGACAAAAAGTCCGAGTTGGGACGAGAGAAGCGAATGACTGGCCTCCGCCGTGTAGCTGGGCGAATCCGGTACCGACTATTCAAGGGAAATCGCATAGCGATGCAGAACGAGCTCAGTGAGGCACTTGCTGAAACAATGCTGGGGGAATTCCACTGGCGGCACGAACTATTGGACCCAGGGTTCACAGTCCGTATCGGACCGGGAGAGAGTGCAGTGCGTGACTTTCCCAGAGGCAGCACGGTTTCATCGATGCAACCTATTGACTCGAAGGCTAAGCATCTAACCATCATCCCGTCCTGCCATGTCGTTGGACACCGCCGTCGCATTTGGGGTGGGGCCAGCTTCCTTGGCGGTGGGTCTGTTGCGGTTGCAGTGCAAATCGAGCCACCCCGTGGCGATGGTGAGGGCTAATAGCTTCCTCCTGGAACGGCCTGGGGCGTTTGAAATTTAGCATGTCCATCCCACTTATCCGGCTGACAAGAAAGGTATATCCATTTCCCCGCAGATGTCTCTGAACCAGTCCACTACCTCGCGGTGCAGCGGGATGCCATTGGCTTTGCGCTCTCGTTCCACCTCGAACTCTGGGAGTCCCGGGTAAAGTACACGGTCTTTGCCCGGAGCGGCCGGCGTCTCCTTTAGCGTTCGCAGGAATTCGTCCATCATCTCCTTGAACTGGTCGACAGGAGCGAAAGCGTCTATACGATAGGCCGCTACCATGTGGGAATAGTTGCCCACGACTCCCGCCGTCATGCCGGAGCCGTTTCCTGAGAGAATGCCGCACAGGATGTCCACGACCGCGCCCAAGCCATACCCTTTGTGCGACCCCAGTTCTCTCGTAGCGCCCAGCGGCAGCCCGTAGTACACGTCGGGAAGGGGTGTAGGCGCCATGATGGGAGTTCCGCTCTCGTCGGAAAGCCAACCGCCCTCTACGTCGATCGCCAGCCTCCTTGCCAGGTCGAACTTGTTAGACGCAACGGCACTGGTTGCTATGTCCAGCACAAACGGAGGTTCGCTCTTCGCCGGAGCCGCTACGGCTATGGGATTGGTGCCTAGCCGCGGCTCCCGGCCAAACGTTGGCAGTACGGATGGACGCGTGCTCGTCATGCACACGCCTATCATGTTGTGCTCCAGCGCCATCATTGCATGGTAAGAAGCCATGCCCAGGTGACGGCCGTTGTGCACCGTAACCATTCCTATCCCCGTGCTCTTCGCCTTTCGGATGGCGACCTCCATGGCTGCGGGCGTCGTGATGATTCCCAGTCCTCCGTCTGAGTCTATGTTGGCCGTGGCAGGCGTCTCCCTTACTATTCTTGTGTTGGGTCGTGGATTTAGGAGCCCGCCGTTGTAGTCTGCTATGTATTTGCGCAACTGATTGGATACTCCGTGGCTGTCTATGCCCCTTAGGTCGGCGGAGACCAGTACGCTTGCCCCAACCTCGGCATCGGCTTGAGGCACGTTCAATTTTTGAAAGATGGCGCTTACCGTCCGGTGAAGGTCGGCTTCCTGTACCAACAGCATATCTTCTTCTGGTATGGCAAATCTCTTCAGCATCTCTTCCTCCGTCTGAGTACCAGGCAATGATAATCCTTAACCACCAGTTATCCAACTGTTGCAGTGGCGCTTTCAAGAAACTAGACTAGTGCTGTCAATAGATAGGGAGGCACTATGACTACTGACCAAGAGCTGGCCTTTACCCCGGCTTGGAAGCTACGCGACATGATGGCGTCCAAGCAAGTCTCGCCTGTGGAGTTGACCGAGCTTTATCTGCGGCGTATAGAGGCTTTGGACCATAACCTAAGCGCCTATCTCACCGTCACCGCCGATGAAGCGCTGCGAGACGCTCGCCAGGCGGAGACTGCTATTCAATCCGGCCAGCCGCTGGGCCCGCTGCACGGCATTCCCATATCTATCAAGGACCTCAACTTGACCAAGGGAGTGCGCACAACCAGGGGTTCCTTGTTGTTCAAAGACTTTGTACCGCAGACCGACGAGCCGGTGGTCAGACGTATCAAAGAAGCTGGAGCCATTATTCTGGGTAAGACCAATACTCCTGAGTTCGGCGCTTCTGCCACTACCGAGAACAGGCTGGGCGAGCCGTGCCGCAACCCCTGGGATACGAATTGTACGCCGGGAGGTTCCAGCGGAGGTGCCGGAGCAGGCCTAGCCGCCGGTCTGCACCCTCTGGCGCAGGGCAGCGACGGCGGAGGGTCAATACGCATTCCGTCCAGTCTCTGCGGCACCTTTGGCATCAAGCCCACGCAGGGTAGGGTGGCTAGGCCTTACAAGGGACCAGGTGGATGGGGCCAGTTCTCCCAGAACGGCCCCATGACCCGCACCGTGCGGGATACGGCTCTACTGCTCCAGGTCATGGCTGGCCCTGATCCGGAGGATGCCATTGCTCTCCAGGAAGACCCGCCGGACTTTTCGGCTAATTTGGACAGAGGTGTTACCGGCTTGAGAATAGGCTGGAGCCCTGACATGGGATCGCTGGCGGTGGATCCGGAAGTACGCCGCATCACTGAAGAGGCAGCGCATGCCTTTGAAGACCTTGGCGCCACCGTTGAGCAGGCGGACGTCCCCATAGACCATGATAATTTGCGCAATATATTCATGATCATCTGGCTTTCCGACTACGCCGCTGTGAATACTGAGTTGTTGGAGGCTCGCGGTGATGAGTACACCAGCCAACTCAGGGAGATGCTGGAAGAGGCGGTGACTTGGCCCGCTTCCAGGCTCGCTTCGGCTCTGCACGGCCTGGAATGGCACCGCTATCAAATGAATAACATAGTGACTCAATACGACCTGCTGCTTACGCCTACCTTGGCCACGGCGGCCTTCCCCGTGGAGGAGCGTCCCACCGTCATTGACGGCAAGGAGGTGGGCGCATTCTGGGGCTTCACGCCATTCACGTTCCCCATAAACATGAGCGGGCACACCGCATCCAGCGTTCCCTGTGGTTTCAATAGCGATGGTATGCCGGTGGGCTTGCAGATCATTGGTCATAAAGGCGACGAAGCAACGGTTCTGCAGGCTTCTGCCGCCTTTGAAGAGGCGCGGCCCTGGGCGGGGTTCAGGCCTCCCGTCTCCTGAGCCTGTCATGGAAGATATCATTTCCATGTCCGACATGGGCCTCATCTTTGAAGTTACCGACGGCCACGGAATTGACCGCGAGAGTATACGAGTTGACCTGGCCAAGGAAGATCCTGGCTCCGTCAGGAAAGGCGAAGCCGGCATGATTGAGATCACAGTTCCCCTGACCACGTCTCTTGAGCACTGGCTGCCCACACTTGATTCTCGGCTCAAGGCGGTGCTGGCAAGCTAGATGATCATAACCGTGGAAGTGGAACCCAGCCCGAACTGCGACTACCACCCCCAGCAGGTCTTTGAAGCCTTGGAAGAGCCGTGGCGGGTATCCCGCGTTAGGGTGGAGCGGCCGGACGGCTCCTACGGCTGGTGCCTGATCACCGGTTGGTGCAGCAATGAGGACGGCTCCGCCTGTGAGGCGCTCTGCGCCAAGGTAGGCGATTCAGGCTCAGGGTTCTCTTTTCTGGTACACGGCGGCGATTTGGGACTGCGACTGATGCCGGACCACGATGCAGGGAAATGGAGTCTGGACGACGCCAGCCAGTGGGGCGAACCGTACCTGCTCCTGGCCGACCTCATCGACGTGGAAGCGGCGTAGGCTTCCAGAGTCACATAGTCGCTGTGCCTGGCATATCCAGCAAACCTCTAAGGGCTTCCATCATTCCCAGGTGACGGTTGTCATGAGTGATTGCACTTACCACTATGTCGCCGATGGGCTGCTCTTCTCCGTGGCCCCTCGAATAACCAGGCCTGTAGAAAGAGCTTTCGCTAATAGATGACACGGCTTCATTTGCTGCCGAGAATGCTCTTCGAACGTAGTCCAATATCTCATCTTTTGGAGGCAAACCCAAGTTCGGACATATCATCACCCATACCTGCGCCCGTCTCCGCTTGGCCTAAATTGCTCGGAATCAGGCCCCAGATATCAGCAAGTCCTTCTCTTTGCCATATCTGGCTTCCCGGTCTCTTGATAGTCTCGAAGAGGTCATCAGCCCATCGCGCCATGTGCCAGATGTGGAAGCCAATGGATGGCGCCGTCAGATTGGGACGCCACTTAAGATGGTCGTCGGATAACTCGTTGACCACACTTATAGCGCGCTCATGAGTCCGTTGGTAGTTGAAAACAATTGCTTCGATAGGTTTCATCTTCAAGTCCTCTTTTTGCTTTATGTTAGACTATATAGGCTCATTGCATCAGCTTTTACTGCTGTTGTCATTTGCAAACCAAGCGTCGGGGCAACAACCTGTCTATAAAGCCCGCTGATTGCTTATGCCCGTCTGCCGGATCAAGTCTTGCCGGCTTCCTCCTTCTGCTGCTGATTTGCCAGTGAACCCTTGACAAGCTTTGCATACTCCTATGAAATAGAACATCAGTTCTTTTCAAAGGAGGCCACCATGCTGGTTAGAACCGCACCGGACGCCTATGACAAGCTGAGGCTACTGGGAGGGATGGCGGGGGATGACGTACTGTCGGAGGATGCGGCGCGCCGCTTCAACATGCCCAGGAACGCCTACTCCCAGTCCAGAAACCGCGACATGCCGGCGGGAGTCTACAAGGCGATCATGCCCAACGGCAAGACCATCTCCCTAATGCGGGTTATGTTCACCGACGTCTGCAAATACGACTGCTTCTACTGCCCCAATAGCACCTGGGTGCCCCGCAGGCGGTATGGGTTCAAAGTGGACGAGTTATCCAAGCTGTTCATGGAGATGCACGGCAGACATACCGTGGACGGCCTGTTCCTCAGTTCCGGTATCTCGGGCAGCCCCCGACAAGACCATGAGTAAACTGATAGACGTGGTTGACGTTGTGCGCAACCGTTACAAGTTCAAGGGGTACATCCATCTCAAGGTTATGCCGGGCGCCACGGAGGAGTACCTGGAGGCGGCCTACCGCCTGGGCACGCGTTTGTCGATCAACATAGAGACCCCTTCCCATGCTCATATGGAGCGCCTGAGCACAATGAAGGACTACCAGTCGCACATATTGGATCCAATGTCGGCCATACACCGCTTGATAAAGGCCGAGGGCAAGGACGGCGCGGTAGGCCAGGCTACCCAGATGGTGGTTGGCGCCGCTGATGAATCGGACTGGGACATCTACCAGCGGATGACGCAGCTCTACGGTCAGTGGGGCTTCAAGCGCGTCTACTACCAGCCGTTCCGTCCCGCCCGCTACACTCCGCTGGAGGAGCATCCCGCCACGCCTATGATGAGGGCGCACCGGCTCTATCAGACTGACTGGCTGAGCAGGATATACGGCTACTCGGCTGAGGAGTTGAAGCCCGCCTTCGACCACAAGGGCCATCTTTCAATGGACGTGGACCCCAAGCAGCAGGTGGCGCTGGACCAGCTCTGGGGGAACATTGTCGACGTAAATCATGCCGATTATAAGCAACTGATCAGGGTTCCCGGCGTGGGGCCGACATCTGCGGAGCGGATAGTGAAGTACAGGGTAGAGCACCGTATAGATACCTGGCGCGACCTGCAGGCTATGGGGGTAGTGGCAAAAAGAGCGAAGGCGTTCGTGGGATTCAATGGCTACAAGCCTGAGCAGTCTCGGCAGCTGAAGATGGACTTCACCCTCGGCGACAAAACGAAGACGGAGACAAGGCCGATGCGGGAGCTGCCGGTGGCATCCAAGGGTGGTGGGTGCTCCTCATGCGTGACCTCGGCCTGCGGAAGCTGCCCGGTGGCTGGCCTGCGCGCCGCATCGCCGGTGCTGGCCGGGGCGGGGGTGTGAAGCTGCTCCGCTGAAGGCGAGACTGTCCTTACACTCTGCCCCGTTCTTCTGCCAGAGTCTTCAACGCATTGGCCGCGCCGTTGGTCACCATGAGGATATCGCTGCCTATCTGGCTGAGCTTGAACCCCTGGTCAAAGAGCCGGGCGGCGTCGGCGGGACCCGCACCGTGGTGGCAGGGCACCATACCGCTGGCGTTTGCCACGTCCAGAACGCGCTGGCAGGCCGCCAGGTGGTCGGGGTTCTTGAAGGCGTCCGGTCCAGGGGACAGCCCCATGGAGACAGCGAGATCCGAGGGGCCGATGTAGAAGCCGTCGATGCCGGGCGCACTGGCTGTCTGCTCCAGATTTTCCACGGCCTGCAAGGTCTCGATCATGACCAGTACTATGATTTCGTCGTTGGCGTGCTCCGCGTAGTCGGGGCCCGCGTAGAAGCGGGCGCGGTTGGCGCCGAAGCTCCTGTCGCCTATGGGAGGATAGCGAGAGGCGCGTCCCGCGGCAACGGCATCGTCGTAGGTGTTGACTAGGGGGACAATGACGCCGTATGCGCCGGCGTCAAGGACGAACTGTATAACCTGGGGGTCGTTCCAGGGCAGACGCACCATGGGAACGGTATCGGTGGTGGAGATTGCCTGCAGGCAGGCAACGGCCTTGTCCGTGGTGACGGCCATGCCGTGTTGCATGTCTATGATTACGGCATCGTAGCCGGCGTGAGCCATGGCCTCGGCGAGGTAGGTGTTACCCGTGGATAGCCATCCTGCCGCCGCGGGTTTGCCCTCGCGCCACATGGCCTTGATCTTGTTGGAACGCATAGTAGACTCCTTTGGTTGGTTATGCTGGCTTCAGTTCCTGAAGGGATTCGGCCTGCTGCTCCAGCCTGGTCCAGTCGTAGAGCATGGGGATCAGGTCAACATTGGCCCATATGGCGGCCTGGTCCGCATAGTGCGGACTTCCCGGGTGGCCGGACGAGCCAAGGGGCACTATCCATCTGGAATTGTCCCAGTCGCTCAGGTCAAAGACGTACCTTGCTACAGACATGCCCATTACCGTGAACGGCTCCGCCATGGCATAGGAAGCGGCAAGGGGAGTATCGGCGTCGCCGTCCATGGTAAAGGACGGTGGGTCGAGCACTTTGGCGGACTCAGGGAACAGCACCGATAGAGGATGCCGGGGCTTGGTGCGATGCAGCTTACTCCAGCGCCATCCCTCTACGTCCGGTCCCAGCTTCTCCTCCAGCTGCTTCGCGGCCTGAGCAAGCGCCGTACTCATGAGTGACTGCCAGTCTGTGCCCGGCGGAAGGAGGCTGCGGTCGTCATCTTCAATCATGGTGTGGAACCTGGACTTGAGCCGTCCAATATGCGCCGGGCCGCCCCTGCCCAGGGTGTCGAAGGCATCCCCGGCCAGCGGGCCAAGGTAAGGCTGCAAGACCAGTTTGACTAGATTATCGCGAAGGGCATTATAGATGGTCGGAGCCGCGCCGTCCCGGTGCACCACACCGTCCCATCCAATCAGTACGTCTCTGGCCTGGGAGGACAACTCATCCTGGGTGGGCACGTCTACCAGCAGCTTGGCAAAGGCCTGGCCGGGGATAGAGGTCTTTTCCGAGTGAATGGAGGCCATGTCATCCACCGTGGCTTTGTCTATCAGGAACAGCCTGTCCTGTATCCGGCTGGCTCTGAAGCCGGGAGCGAAGTCCAGGGCAATGTAGTGAGGATAGGAGTTGTCGATTACCTTGTTATTGGCGGTAACGATATAGCCCTGCTCAGGATTTGTGAGATGAGGCATCTCCTCGAATGGGACGGCGCCTGTCCATTCGTGTTCTCCCGTCCAGCCGGGCACTGGTAGCCAGGCGTTAGCGCGTGACCTTACGGGTAACCGCCCGCGGGTGCGGTACCCTATGTTGCCGTGCACATCCGCGAATAGGAAGTTGTTGCAAGGGTCAACCCAGGGACGTATGGCTTCCTGCAATTCCTCTGTGGACTTGGAGGTGAGCATGCCGAGCAGAGTGTCGGCGGCGTTGTTGGGCCCGGCGGTGGCGCTGTAGCAAAAGGAGATTGCACTGCCTTGGGACGGGTCGCCGGCTATGACGGGTCCGTGGTGTGTCACCGTTACGTTGATTTCAACAGGGTCGGCGCCGCGAATTTGGATGGTCTCTTTATGGACTTCGGCGTCCAGCCAGCTGCCTTTGAACTCGTACTTGGTGGGGTTGCCCTCTTTGAACCGCTCTACGAAGAGGTCCTGGTAATCGGCGCCGGTATGGGTAACGCACCAAGCAACGTGCCGGTTGTGGCCAAAGTGAGGGAAGCCGGGCACTCCGGGGAAAGAGAGGCCGATGACGTCGAAGTCTGGGCAGGATATGTGATTCTGGTAGTAGACGTTGGGTGTGTCCAGGGCACGATGAGGGTCGCCTGCTAGGAGGGGCTTTCCGGACGCCGTCCTGCTACCGGAAACGACCCAGTTGTTGCTGCCTGCGTCATGTTCTTCAAGCCAGTAGGCGGCATCCGCACCTTTGCTCAGCTCCTCCAGTACGTTTGTCTGGTCTCCCAAGTATTCGACGCCGGGAGGTAGGATCAGGAGCTGTCTTTTCTGATAGCCGGGCAGGAGGGCAGCGGCTTTCTCAGGCCCCAGATGGTTGACCAGTTTGGCGCGCCATATCTTGGATTCAAAGGTGCCCATGAATATGTGGCGTAGTTTGAGGACGGCCAGCGAGTCCCAGGGCTGCCATGGTTCAGGAGCGGCTCCTATCAAGGTGTATTCTATGGGCAGGGCGGTAGTGGTTGAGATAAAGGCGTTTACGCCCGCAGAGTAGGCTTCCAACATGCTGCGGCTAGGTTGATCGATTGCGTTGTAGTCCGCCTGGGCGCTTTCTCCAAGCCGGAAGCGCCGCATCATCAAGTCCTGCTCCAAGCCTGGTGGCCCGGCAAATTCGGCCCAGCGACCATAAGCCCTGTGCTTGTCCAACTCCATATGCCAAAGCCGGTCCTGGGCGGTCACAAAGCCCTGGACAAAGAAGGCGTCCCAGCTTGATGCCGCCTTGATGTGGGGGATGCCGAAGCTGTCGCGGATGATTTCAGCGGCCGAGTGCATTCTGGGTAGAGCCCGAGGCGACGACGTGTCGGGAAGGGCCGAAGTCAAAACATCACTTGTCAGGGATATTGCAGCCATTTAGCCCCCTAGGATTTCTCAAAGGTGTATTCTATTAGTAGGCCCCCGTGCCATTGACCCAAAGTCCGCTGCGACCATAGGATAACTCAGCGGGGTGTAGCTCAGTTTGGCAGAGCGCTGCGTTTGGGACGCAGAGGCCCCCGGTTCAAGTCCGGGCACCCCGACCATAATGAGCTACGATTCGATCAGTGCGTCCTGCGATTCCTGACCTCCGGCCCGGCGACGGTGTCCGATTTTTCCATGTGTCATGACCATAAGCGCAAGGGCCACAATGCCCAAGACCATGGCAATATCAACCGGCGTGAAGGGGGCCTGTACCAACAAGAATCCGTAGCCTGCTATGCCACCCCACACAGAGGCATGTCTGCCGGCGAGATTGGCAATACCCGCTACCGCAACGCCGGTTACAACGGCGAGCAATCCGTACACCGGCATCACGGCTACTGTGATGCCTACCAGGGTGGACAGGCCATCGCCGCCGCGGAACTTTGTTAGAAATGGCTTCCAATGCCCAGCAAGTGTGACAAGTGCAGGGATCAGTATCATTACTCCATCTATTCCTAGGCGTGAAGCCAGGAAGATAGACAGCATCCCTTTTAGGGCGTCTCCAGCAAAGACAATGAAACCCTCAATGTAGCCTACATTGCGCAAAACATTGGCTGCACCTGCCAAACCAGTCCCCGTGGAGAAGATGTCAACACCGCGTCTGCGGCTGACGAGTGCAGCTATCGGTATAGAGCCAATGAGATAAGCCGCCAGTATCGATAGCGCCAGTTCAGGAAAAACTGATGCACTGAACATACTTAGGTGTGTACCCCCTACAACGTTCCCAATCTAACTAGGGATTCTAGCAGAAGCCCGTCAAGTCGTCTTTAGTATCTGTCGCAAAACGTACTGCAAAACACCTCTGTGGCGATAGTACTCAACTTCAATTGGCGTGTCTATGCGGGCTATTGCCTTGAAGCTAACCTCGCTCCCGTCATCCCGTCTAGCCGACACGTCTATCAGCTTCCCTGGAGCCAAGCCGCTGGCAATACCGGAAACGTCAAAGGTCTCGAATCCGGTAAGTCCCAGCGAATCACGGTTTTCGCCATCCGGAAATTGCAAGGGCAAGACCCCCATGCCAATGAGGTTGCTACGATGTATGCGCTCGTAGCTTTCTGCAATAACAGCTTTCACTCCCATGAGATAGGGACCCTTGGCGGCCCAATCCCGGGAACTGCCCGAACCGTATTCTTTGCCGGCCAGGACAAGCAATGGCACGCCGTCCTCCAGATATCGGACTGAAGCATCGAAAATGGTCATTTGCTCCTTCGCAGGGAGGTGTACCGTCCAGCCTCCCTCTGTGTCCGGGGCCATGGAGTTACGCAGCCTTACGTTGGCGAAAGTGCCTCTGATCAATACTTCATGGTTGCCGCGACGGGCGCCATAGGTATTGAAGTCGCGCTGGGTTATTCCATGCGCCAAGAGGTACTCTCCGGAGGGACTTTGCGATGAAATAGAGCCCGCCGGAGATATGTGGTCTGTAGTTATGGAATCACCCAAGACCGCCAGTACCCGCGCCTGAGAGATGTCTTGCAGCGGCCCAGGCTCAACGGGCAAATCATGGAATATGGGCAACTCCTGGATGTACGTGGAATCGGTGTCCCATTCGTACAGCTCCCCGTCAGGAACCGGCAGGCTTGCCCATTGTTCGTCTCCTTGCATAGCCTTGCTGTACTCTTCAAGATACATTTCCGGATTCAAGCAGCTATTGACGGTCTGCTTGATCTCTTCCTGGGAAGGCCAGATGTCTCTCAGGTAAATGTCTCCTCCATCAGATCCCTTGCCCAGGGGTTCGCTGGTGAGGTCGACATCCACAGTACCGACAATGGCATAGGCCACTACCAGCATGGGCGAGGCTAGGAAGTTGGCCTTAACCTGGGGATGGACACGCGCTTCAAAATTGCGATTTCCACTGAGAACGGCAGCCGAGATGATGTTGTGCTCAGATACCGCTTGTGCGACAGGCTCCGGCAGTGGACCGCTGTTCCCTATACAGGTGGTGCAACCGTAACCTACGGTATAAAAGCCAAGTTCCTCTAAATAGGATGTTAATCCTGCAGTGTCCAGGTAGTCGGTGACGACCTTGGAACCGGGCGCCATGCTTGTCTTCACCCAAGGCTTGGCTGCCAAGCCAAGCTCTGAAGCTCTTTTTGCGAGCAGTCCAGCGCCTACCATCACCGAGGGATTGGACGTGTTGGTACAGCTGGTTATGGCGGAAATGACCACGGCGCCATGGTCCAGCATGACGTCTTCACCACTGTCCAACGTGACTTTGAAGCCTTCGGGTTCCGCTACGGCAGTGGCTGCCGTAGCAGTTTGGGATTTCATATCGGAGGCTTCGGCCGCAGTTGGTCTTGGATTACCGTAGACCTCACCAAGAGCCACGCTAAAAGAGCGCTTCATGTCTCCAAGAGGTACGCGGTCTTGAGGACGGCGCGGCCCGGCGAGGCTAGACTCTATATCGCCCAGGTCAAGGGTCAAAGTATCTGTAAACTCGGGTTCGGGGCTATCATCGGTACGGAACAATCCCTGAGCTTGGTGATATTCCTTGACCATCTCCACTTTGGCTGGTTCGCGACCGGTGCCGGCAAGATAGACTAGCGTCTCTTGATCTACGGGGAACATGGCGGCAGTGGCGCCAAACTCTGGCGACATGTTAGATATAGTGGCACGGTCGGGTAGGGGAAGCTTGGATAAACCCTTACCGTAAAATTCAACTATCTTTCCTACAACCCCTTTCTTTCGCAGCATCTCGGTTACGGTGAGGACAAGATCCGTGGCGGTGACCCCTTCACCGAGCTCTCCGGTTAGCTTGAAGCCAATAACCTCTGGAAGCAGCATATAGTACGGCTGTCCCACCATCACGGCTTCGGCCTCTATGCCGCCGACTCCCCAGCCAAGTACACCCAGACCGTTCACCATGGTTGTATGCGAATCGGTACCTACCAAGGTGTCAGGAAAAGCTACGGAGCCGTCCCGGGTTTCTTTGATAGAAACTACGTCGGCCAGGTATTCAAGGTTTACTTGATGGACAATTCCTATACCCGGAGGCAAGACGCGTGTGTTTTGAAAGGCCTGCTGAGCCCATCTGAGCAGAGAATACCTCTCCTGGTTCCTTTCGAATTCCCGCTTCAAGTTAAGCCCGAGTGCATCACGGCTGCCAAAATAGTCAACCTGTACCGAGTGGTCTATGACCAGGTCTACGGGAACAAGAGGGTTTATCCGACTAGGGTCCCCGCCCATGCGTTGCACCGCCGACCGCATACTGGCTAGATCGACGAAAACGGGAACGCCGGTGAAGTCCTGCAAGAGCACCCTGGAAGGCATGAAGGGTATCTCCTTTGGAGGTAAGCTATCCGGGTTCCACTCTGTAATTGTGAGGACATCTTTGTCCGTGATGATCTCACCGTCCACATTCCGGAGAACGTTTTCAAGCAGAATACGGATGGATACCGGCAGACGGTCCAGAGCGACGCTATGTTTGGTCTGCAAAGCGCCTAACCGGTAGTAAGAAATCTCTCCCCAAGAAGTACTCAGGGTATCGCGTGCCTCAAACGGGTCCTGGCTGACCATAGTGCTCCCTCCCAGGAGAAACGGCTGGTGCTATCGTAAGGGTTGTATATCAGTCCTGCAACCCGTACCGTTGGCGGAAGTAGGTATGAATTACAGCACATATCCTGAGAAATCATTATTCAAGAGGCCCGGTTACGGTTGGACAATTGTAGCCATCATATTTGCCTCTATGGGTGTGGCCGTGGGAACGGGACAGTACGCCTTCGGCGTATTTGTCGAGCCCCTGGAACAGCAGTTTGCTTGGTCCAGAACTCAGATCAACGTCTCATTGTCGTTCTTTGCCATAGGCGGTCTGACCGCTCCCCTGGTGGGAAGGATCATGGATAAAGTTGGAGCAAGGCCAGTCATGGCCGCCTCGCTTGTCCTGTTTGGTGGAAGCTATTTGTTGCGTCCGTTCATGAGCGAGCTTTGGCACTGGTACGCTTTGAGCATCATGCAATTCGCCGGTATGCCAGGTTCCGCAATGCTGCCGGCCGGAAAGCTGATTGGCGCATGGTTTCCCAGAACTACGGGAAGGATGCTGGGAATTGCCATGATGGGCGCCAACTTCGGCGGCGTTGTGATGCCGGTGTTCGCCGGTTTTCTTGTATCTAACGCAGGCTGGCAAGGCGGCTACAGCACGTTTGGCGTTATGTGCATCATCACTGCTCTGGCGGCTTTACTCTTTGTGCGCGACCGGCCTACACAACCATCCCAGTTCAGCACCTTCCGGATGGGCATGACCCAGGCGGCCGTTGTCCAAGGAACAACCGCCCGCGGTGCATTGAGGAGCGGATCATTCTACGCTGTGGTCCTGGGGGTGATGGCTGCCAGCTTTACCTACCAGGCCGTGTTGACTCAGATCATCCCTCACTTGCAGAACGAAGGCATGACTCTGAGTAGGGCGGCGCTCTTCTTGGGATTCACTGCCGCATTTGGCATGGCTGGCAAGATAGTATTTGGCTTTATGACCGAGCGTTTCCCGTCTCGCTATGTGCTGATTGTCGGTCTTCTGGCGCAAAGCCTGGGGCTGGTCATACTAATCGGCCTACCCAGTACAGCCCTAGTCTGGACGGCGGCGCCTGTGTATGGGATGGCTCTGGGGGGCACCGGCGTGGTTTTTGCCTTGCTAGCTCAGGAAACCTTTGGTTTGAAGTACTTTGGAACCATATTTGGACTCATCAATATGGCAACGGCAGGGGCAGCGTTCCTGGGCCCCATACTGGTGGGGGTGATCTTCGATGCAACCGGGAGCTACAGTCCAGCTTTTGCATCTGTGATAGGCATATTCGCGTTGGGTATGCTAGCTCTTTACTGGGCCAGGCCGGTGACATCAGTTGTTCGCGAGGATGTCCCTGCGACGGACAAAGAATCAACCGTCTCCCTTTCAGATGATGTGTAACGCGGAGCGAGCCAACATGGCAGCGCCTATGTTTGACTGGGGAAGCAGGACGTATGTGATGGGCGTCATTAACATGTCGCCTGAATCCTTCTCTGGCGACGGCCTTTGCGATATAGAGAAAGCGGTAGAACAAGGCTTGAGGTTCGTTGAAGAGGGGGCGGATATCCTTGACGTTGGTGGTGAATCCACAAGGCCGCTGACTTCGGCAAGGATGGAGAGCAGCGTTTCGGGTGGAAGTCAAGGCAAGGCGTCCCGGGCGGTCGCTGTAGCTGAGGAGTTGAGACGGGTCATCCCAGTCATTCAGCGGCTGTCTGCGGAAGTAAACGTTCCTGTAAGTGTGGACACGTACAAGTCGGAGGTTGCGAAACACGCTATGGAAGCAGGAGCGACAATCATAAACGACGTGTGGGGTCTGAAGGCGGATACGGGCCTGGCGGAAGTAGCAAAGAGTTACAACGTGCCCATTATTCTGATGCACAATCAGCAAGGGACTCACTACAAGGACTTGCTCTCAGAGATCAAGCTTAGCCTTCAAGAAAGCGTGAGAGTTGCAGTTGACGCTGGGGTAGCCAGACACAACATCTGGGTTGACCCGGGTTTTGGCTTTGGCAAGACCCCTGAGCACAACATAGAGATATTGCGGCGCTTGGACGAGGTCAAGGCGCTCGGTTTCCCGGTATTGGTGGGCACTTCCCGCAAGTCTACGATAGGAGCGGTTCTGGGATTGCCAGTTGGAGAGCGACTTGAAGGTACCGCGGCAACCGTGGCCCTGGCTATAGCAAATGGCGCAGACTTGATCAGGGTTCACGATGTCAAGGCCATGACCCGCGTTGCTCGTATGACGGATGCCGTAGTTCGGGGTTGGAGCCCAAAGTAGTGGCAGCGGGATTTGTTGAAGCCTACCTGGGATTTGGCAGCAATCTGGGTGATAGAGAGGAGAACATCCGGCGTGCTGTCGAACTGCTCTCCGAGTCGGCGGACAGCATTCAAGCCTCATCGATTTATGAAACCGCGCCATGGGGCTACTTGGACCAGCCCAAGTTTCTCAACATGGTTTGCAAGTGCCTAACAAGGTTGGAGCCGGAGGAACTTCTATCCATATGCAAAAAGTTGGAGACTCTGGCCGGCAGGGGGCCGTCTTTCAAGTACGGGCCCAGGGCGCTGGACGTGGATATACTGGCCTACGGAGACGTGGTTGTTAAGACGGGTTCGCTGACAATACCGCACGGCATGCTGCATGAACGGGCTTTCGTGCTGGCGCCGCTTGCGGAGATAGCACCGCAGTGGCGGCATCCCATTCTGAACAAGACGGCCGCCGAACTGTTGGAGCAGGTCAACGGAACAGAGGGTGTGCACCTCTGGGGATCGCCGGTAGTGCTGCCCAAGAGAGGGCGTTGAAGCTTAACTGCTAAGGCTGGGCGGGAGAAGATTGGGTATAGAGTCCTCGATTGGATAATCTTGGCTGCATTGTTCGCAATGCAAAGCACCTTCGATTATGTCGTCGTTGTCTTCCCTGGTCGTTCTCAGATCCAAGGGGCCTTTGCAGACCGGGCAGGCCAGGATGTTGAGAAGGTCTTTCTTCATGTGTTCTAGCCTCCTTGAAATCACTTGCTCAATTTGGATGCTGACCGTTTGCCTTGTTCCTGCTGTTGTTGCAAAGTAGCAAACGGCCTTTGCCACAAAATGAGTATGGCAGCTACGCTCGCTATCAGTGCTACTACAATTGTAATCCAGGGGTCTACCTTAGCCCAGAAGCTCGGCTGCATGCGCGTTACGTCCACAACGCCCCGGATCAGACTATACCCCAGTAAAAAGCCGGCGGAAAGCAGGCCGGGTATTGCTCTACGAAGGTCCAGTTGCAGCAAAATGGCGAACAACGCCAGTACAAGCAGACCCTCGTAGATGTCAGAGGGGTATCTGGATATGGTGAGACCGGGGAATTGGACGCCCAGAATAGAATCGGTGGGGCGGCCCCAGCACGGGCTATGGAGGAAGCAGCTCAGGCGGTAGGAGGCGATGCCGATGGGGGCGAACAAGGCGTAAGCATCCAGCATATGGATGAAAGGGATGCCGGTTCGCCGTGCGTAGATGGCTAGAGAGAGCATGGCCCCCAGGAAGGCGCCGTAGATGGATGCGCCTATGTTTACGTATACAAGGTCAAAGGGGTGCCTGAGAAAGCTTGGCAAGGTGGGTAGGACGTAGAGGAGCCGTCCACCGATGAGTGCTCCGCCACCTACCCACACGGTCAGTCCGGCAAGAGACTTGGGCTCTAAGCCCATAGACCTGAGCCGCCTTTGAACAAGCAGATCAACCACCCAGAACGAGACAAGCCCCGCTATCAGCTGGAAATTGACCAGGATGCTGTTGCCAAGCCGTCTGACGAGTTCCATATATGGCTGAATTACCCGGCTAGGCTCTGTTCGAAGAGGTGGCCCAGCAGTTCGGCGAGGAGTAGCACGAGTATGCCAAGGGCCAGAATAAGGTTGGTTGGGGCCAACGCGGATGAGATGCGCCGGACAAGGCCGGAGTTCCGCGTGGCCTCTTCAGGCGGCATGGTTGAGGAGCCGCGCCTGCGAAACCAGACCAGGCCGAACATCCAAAGGGAAAAAGCAATCTTCAGAGCCAGAACCACTCCATAGGTGGCTGTAGAGTGCTCGGAAGCCAGTCTGTCCACGGAAACGATGACGCCACTCACCAGAAGCACCCAAATGGCAACATCGACCAGTTGGCGGAACTCCTGGCCTGCAAGGCGGTTGAGCAGAGGCCCGCCCGAGGAGGCGCGCAGCGCAGGCCGCAGGACTGCGAAGAAGAATATGCTGCCTCCAACCCACGCCGCTGCCGCCAGTACGTGCAGCCAGCGCATAACTACCATAAACCAGCCGGTTAAGTCCATGGTCTTAGCAAGGGTTCCTCTATGTGTTCAAGATCTCTTCAACGAAGGTGGTCAGTCGAGCTTCGTCTATCTGGCCGGCCCACGACCGCAGGATTTTGCCGTCCCTGGTAACGAAGTAGGTGGTGGGCATGGAGAGAACCTGGTAGTCCAGAGAGATCCGGCCGGTGAGGTCGGGGCCGGTGAAGAAGGTGGTGCCTTGCTCATCCAGGAAGGCTCTGGCGTTTTCCTCCGTGTCCTGGACGTCTACACCGAAGAGTATGAGTCCCCGGTCCTTGTATTCGCTGGCGACGGCCTGAAGGGCGGGAAACTCGGCGCGACATGGAGGGCACCAGGAGCCCCAGAAGTTGACGACAACCGGGCTGCCCAGATGGTCGGAGAGGGTAAAGTCGCCGTCGCCGCCTGAATAGAGGGGGACGGTGAAGTCGGGTGCGGTTTCCAGGTCGCCGGTAGAGGGGCCATTGCCTGCGTTGTTCTGGAGCTGGAAGAGCCCGAAGGCGATGAGTGCTCCTATGCCGGCGAAGATGACGGCTACTATGCCCAGGGTGATCCGTCTGACTATGGACGGGTAAGTTGTTTGCGTTGTCTCTTCCATTGGCCAAGCTCTTTGATACCAGTAATGTAGATTGGATGACGATTGAGGTCAACGGGGTGTGGCACCGGTCTGGATTGGCGGCGCGCATCCCCCTCCGCCTGGATTCCCGCTCGGGGCGGGAATGACGGACCACTCACCGTCTTGCCCGCGTAGGCGGACTTGCCAGTGGCGGGCGTGGTCTCAGGATGACAAGGGTCAGGCGGACGGTTCGTGCTGGGACTCTTCCAGCTCCTCTTGGATCAGGGCGTCGGCGTGGGCGAGGAGGGTCTGGGCGCGGTTGGGGTCCGTGTCGCGGACGGTGAAGTAGAGGCGGATGGCGTCCGCGGGGGAGAGGCCGCGGCTGGCCTCGGGGGCTATGCGGGTGCGGCGGGTGCGGACTACGTTGCGTTGGATGGAGGCTATGTGGTGGGCGTCCTTGAGGGCGGCTCGGATTTCAGGCTCGCGGAGACGCGGCTCCTGCTCCTCCAACAGGCTGATGCGGAGCCGGACTATGGCCTGGCTTACGTACTTACGGGCGATGGCTTCAAGGACGGCGCGGGTGGGTTCGTCGTTGGCGGGGGGGATTTCGACGTCGATGGTGATGAAGGTGCGGGCCTGGACGGGGTGGAAGTCGAAGCCGGTGATGCGTTGACCCTGGGGCCGGGTCGAGTCAACCTCCAATACGCAGAAGCCCTTGGTCTCGGTCTCTTCCGAGAAGTCGACGCGCTGCATGCTGCCGGAGTAGACGGTCATGGGGTTGTGGCCGAGGACCTGGTGCTTGTGGATGTGGCCGAGGGCCACGTAGTCCAGCGAGGGGTCGGAGACGGTGGAGAGGAGGAGGACGTGGTCGCGGCCGAGCATCATGGATCGTTCGGCGCCGACCCTGGCGCCGGAGACGGTGACGTGACCGACGAGGACGGCGGGGATGTTCGGCTTGAGGTTCTGGAGCTCCCAGGTGAGGTTGTAGGTGAGGCGCTCCTGGAGACGCTGGGTAATCTGGTCGATGGTGAGGTTTCGGGTGTCGTCGCGGGAGAGGAAGCGGCTGCGCCTGATCCAGGGCAGGGAGACGACCTGGAGGGGGCCGGAGCGGGTCTGGATGAGGGTGGTTTCGATACGGTCGGAGACGTGGACGCGCTCCACGGCTAGGGTGGGGAATATCTCGAGGGCGGAGGCGCGCCCGGCGACGGCGGGAAGGTCGTGGTTGCCGGTGACGAGGAAGACGGCGATGCCTTCCGAGGCGAGGTGGGCGATGCGCTTGGCGAACTCGCGCTGGTGGGTCTGGGAAGGGTCGCGGTTCTTGTAGGCGTCGCCGGCAAAGAGGACGGCGTCGACGCGGTTGTCGATGGCGTACTGGACTAGCTCGTCGTAGGCGGCGAGGAAGTCGAGGAGACGGGTGGACATGCCGGTATCGGGGTCGGGCCTGCCGTAGTTCTCGACGCCGATGTGGAGGTCTGAGAAGTGGATGAGCTTCACGGCGGGTTGCTCCTTGACATAAGTGCGTCCATGGTATGCAGATTGTAAGGGCAGTAGGCGTGCGGTAGACAAGAGGAGGGCAGGGCGGAGTAGGGGTTTTCCTGCTTGGGAGAGGGAATTGTTTCAAACGTTATGTCAAATTCCAAGGCTAAACGCGAACCACTTTTTTGCAAATATGGGAAACAAATCCGAATATCGTCATGGAGTGGCAGGATTCCGTCAAGAAAGCGGCGGAATGCGCCCCGGGAATGGGGACGACGTGGGTTGTGAGTGCTTGTCATGGTGAGGCAAGGATAGCAAGAGCGGCGGGCGATAAGGAAGGGGGAGGTGGCAGGGGGGTGAGGGAGTGGACCTTATACAAAGACTATGATACTGTACCGTCCAAGCAACTTGAGGTGGACCAATGGAACTGACCGCCATATCCCTTTTTACGGGTGCTATGGGACTGGACTTGGGTTTCGAGCAAGAGGGGTTCGAAATCAAAGTAGCTGTAGAGAAAGACAGGACGGCGGTCGAGACGATAAAGGCAAATAGGCCCAATATTCCGGTAATCCAACAAGACATAAAGAACGTGCCTACGGAGGAAATCTTGTTGGAGGCCGGGCTAAGTGTTGGTGAAGCTACAGTAGTGATAGGGGCGCCACCGTGTGAACCGTTTTCTACGGCGGGTAGAAGAAACGGTTTTTCCGACGATAGATCAAACGCAGTCGACGAGTTTATAAGGGTGATCAGCGAAGCAAGACCGCGCTTCTTTGTCATGGAAGAGGTGGCTGGGTTTGTGCACTCGTCAAAGAAACACATCTCCTTTTACGAACGGGTAAAGAAAAAAGAAGAAGACCTAGAAGAGGAAGAAAAGCTGGGGTCTGCCTTCCAGGAGATAATGGAGCACTTTCAAGGCTTGGGGTATGCGTTGAGCTATAACCCGGACAGCCCCAAGTCTTCTATATTAAACGCTGCCGACTATGGAGTGCACCAGAAGCGAAAGAGGTTCATTCTGATAGGTTCGCGTGATGGTGGATCTGTGGGCCTTCCATCTCCTGGATACGTTTCACAAGAGTCTGCGGAGGTGAAGCAAGGCTCCAAGAAAGCTTGGCGTACGCTGGCTGATGCGATTGGGGATGGCTTTGAAGACCCTATACCTGAACACAGACAATTCTCAAGAGTGTGGGCGCATTTCTTGGAGTATGTACCTGCAGGTGGATGTTGGAGGAACTTGCCTCCGGAAATGCATAAAGAAGCATTGGGCGGTGCTTATGATGACCCAGACAACGTAGAGACCAAAGGTCTAAAGGGTGGGAGGACGGGTTTTCTTAGAAAGTTAGCCTGGGATCGGCCTGCTCCTACGTTGGTAGACTCTCCCACTTCAAAGTCCACATGCCTGTGCCATCCAAATAAAATGCGCCCTTTAACTGTAGGAGAATATTTGGCCCTTCAGGGATTTCCACTCTATTGGAAAGTTGTGGGGAAAACGACAGCCAAGTACCGCCTTATAGGCCAAGCAACACCTGTTGCACTGGCTGGTGCTGTTGCTAAAGCCATACTTGTCCACGAGATAGCGAGATCCCGGGCCAAAGAACCGCGCAAACCTGTAGCAATGACCTAAATAACGTACCTCGTGCCAGAACCTTGCGGCAAAACCTTGACACCGACTCAAGATTTTGGTAGAATCCTCTTGGGCCTGGAGAAAGTGCATCCAGAGTACTAAGGTTAATCAGGAGGAGATAAATGACACAGGTTCACGCACTTAAAATCACTCAGTCCGGGATCGGCCCAAAGGGAGAGACAGTCAACTTATATATAGGCGCGCTATCACTCGGTAAACTCAGGGAACATGCAAAAGTCGACTATTGGAGTCCAGATAATGATCAGGGCTATCAACGTCCTCTAGTAGACAGGCGTCTTCGTGATGTCGCTAAGTACGTCCGCGAGGAGCAGGGAATATTACCGACATCTGTGCTCCTTGCCACACGGCCAGATGACTCTGTATCGATAGACTTCAAGCCGATGGATGCATCAGACGGAGTTGGGGAGTGGGGACTGCTTTCGATTCCAGACGGAACCATTCTGTGGGTTGTAGATGGTCAACACCGTCTCTACGGTATAAACCGAGCATACGAGAAGGATGACGCTGTACAGCTAGAATCCTACCCATTCCCCATCTCGATTATGGAGATGGTAGACCAGTACGATGAGATGAACCACTTCAATATCATTAATACCCGTCAAAGAAAAATGTCCACGGACATTGTTGACCGGCATTTGGTAATCCGACAGCAAAAGGAAGGTCTAAACCTTATTGCTTCCGGAGGGCAAAGCGAGAAGGAATATCATATAGCCACCGCCACCAGAATCGTGGACATGCTAAACGATGCTCAGAGCCCTTGGTATCATCAGATTGCTATACCGGGTGTCCCAGGACGGGACAAAGGGCTTGTACGTCAACATGCGATGGTAGTTTCGATTGACCCAGTACTCAAGGACAATTGGGTAAGAGCGCAACAGCCTATGGAGGAGCACGTAGTCAAGATCCTCACGAACTACTGGAATGCCCTTGCAGAGGTATGGCCTGAAGCCTTTCAAGCACCAGGGGATCACAGAATACAGGCTACTGTTGGAATATACTCTCTCCATTTGGTACTGCCTGCAATTATTCAGAGATGCATGGCTGAGCGCGACCTGTCTCAAGGAAAGATAAAAGACTTAATACAGAGTACCGGGATTCAGTCTTCATTCTGGAATAAGAGTTTAGACAAGGGCGGAGACCCTCTTACATTAGGTACTGGAATGGCCTCCATTCGTGCTCTGGCTCATTACATAATTGGAGTACTCCCCAGTACTTCGTCGCAGCCAGTTAAGCTATAGAAGTGGTTGAAGAGGTCATGGGCCACAAGAGGTTTGCCGTCCAGCAGGCTGTGCTCGGCTGGGCGACAAACCATCTCCGTGACTATCCCTGGCGCAAGAAGCTTGATAACCCGTATGCCATTATAGTGGCAGAGCTGTTGTTGAAGCGGACCACTGCTAAGGCTGCCTCAAGGATTTATGAGGAGTTTCTGGGTGAGTTTCCTTCTGTGGAGAAACTAGCTTCGGCTACAGAGAAGGAGATGGTTCAAGCCTTTTCTGGGGTGGGTCTGCAATGGCAACGAGCAAGGGCTACAAAAAAGCTGGCCGACTATTTGATGGAAGAAGAGGATGGACACATACCCTGCGATTTGGAACGCTTGCTAGCTGTACCCGGTCTTGGCGAATACAGCGCTAGAGCTGTGCTGTCGTTTGGATGTGATAAGCCAGTAGCGGTAGTGGATGTCAATGTGGAAAGGGTCTACTCCAGGGTATTTCAAAAGACCTTGCCAGAGAAACCAACACGCAACTTTCTCCAGTCTTTTGCTGAACAGCTCCTTCCGGCAGACCAGCATAGAGAGTACAACTTTGGGCTTTTAGATTTAGGAGGTCTGATTTGCAGATACGTAGACCCGTTATGCGGTCAGTGTCCTCTTAACGACGTATGTGATTATTACAGTTTTCGTGGGCCTAAACGGATTAGGGAAAGACCAGCTGAGTACATCACTTCCGGACCAGGCTCAAAGATCCGTAAGTTACGCAGGGAAAAGGGGATAGGGTTGGTGAAGCTGGCCCAAACCTCGGGCGTTTCCAAGCTGACCATCATTAAGGCAGAGGCTGGGAGAACAAAGCCAACGCGCCGAACACTAGAGAAGCTAGCAGTCGTCCTTGGAGTGGATGTCGATACACTTCTCACCAGTTGAAGTGAAGCTCAATAAGGCCGCCGTGTCGTTCGGGGTCGTAGTCTAGGATTGAGTCATCGTCTTCGTCATCGGTGGTGTTGTGCAAGACCAGATCGTCTTGCCAGTCGTCCCAGGGGAGTGACCTCAGCCAGTCGATGATCTCGGTTCGCGCCGGTGCGTCAAGCTGCTTTCTTACGGCGAACTCGTCGAGCATGCGGAGCACCTGGCGCTGGCTGAAGCCGCCCCAGTTGTTGCCCTCGCCGTGCATGTAGCCGTTGGCGCCGGCTTCAATGGCTAGCTCCCAGGCGAACTCATAGGCATGGCCTGTAGGGCGTGGCAGGTATTGGATTTTGATGATGCCGACATCTAGTCCCATGGCGGCCTCCGGGTTGTAGTTTCCGGGATTGTATCGGACCTTTGGCGGCGTGAGAGGACCCTTTTGTCGGGTTGTGGAGGTGGTTTTGGTGGCTGCGCCCGCTCATTTCCTTCGACAGGCTCAGGATGAGCGGAGAGGGATGCACGGCCTGGGATGCTTCGTCGGCGGGGGTGGATGAAGGCTGGGGTGTCTGACCGACTCCTCAGCATGACAGGGGGGGTGTCCTCACGTGGGCGATTGACCCCGCGTCGCCACCAGATTGCTTCGGGTTCCCTCGCAATGACGATGGGGGTGTGCGCGGGAATGGGAGCAAAAAGGAGTCGTGTCCAGGAACGGTTCACCCCCATCTCAATCTTCCCCCATCAAGGGGGAAGAGGTTATGCAGAGGTCTGTCTGCGCGGGAATGACGGTGGTGTGGGTGCGGTGGTCTGGGATGCTTCGTCGGCGGGGGTGGTTGAGGGCGAGGGGTGTGCAACCGACTCCTCAGCATGACAGGGGGGTGTCCTCACGTGGGCGATTGACCCCGCGCCGCCGCCAGATTGCTACGCTGCGCTCGCAATGACGATGGGGGGGGTGCGTGGAAATGGGAGCAAAAAGGAGTCGTGTCCAGGAACGGTTCACCCCCATCTCAATCTTCCCCCGTCAAGGGGGAAGAGGTTATGCAGAGGTCTGTCTGCGCGGGAACGACGGTGGGTGTGGGTAGACGGGCAAACGGGCAGACAGGGTTAGAGGGCGAGGACGAGGAGGACGGTGACGACGGAGAGGGCGAGTGCGCTGAGGTGGCTGACGGCGGATGCGAGGCTCTTGGATACGGGCAGCTTGAAGTCGGCGGGGAGGGTGGCGATGCGATGGGCGGCGTGGAAGAGGGTCGTGGAGAGCAGGACGATGAGGAGCAGCTTGGAGACGGGGTTGCCGAGGAGGGAGAGGATGTTGTCGTAGACGACGGCGTCGGGCAGCCATCCGAGGGGGCCAGCGACGTTGTTGGCGAAGATGAGGGCGGGCAGTGCGAAGGCGGCGATGGTGCCGCCGACGCTGAAGAGGGCCCACCACATAGGTTCCAGCTTTTGCATAGTTGTCCTCCCGGTTATAAGCCTCGGAAGGCGAGAATGATGATGACGGAGACGACGGTCCAGGCGGCCAATCCGCCGGCGGCTATGGCGACCTGCGGGATACGTATGCCGAATACGAACTCCGGCATGGCCCTGGGCACAAGCATCAGAACCCAGGTTGCGGAGTGGAGGAGCGCGCCCAGAAGGAAGAGGATGTGAAGGGCTATCCATAGGGGCGATTCCATGAGCTGTAGGAATGAGTCGTAGGAGGCCTGGCCGGAGCCAAGCCGGGCAATCTGCACCAAGTAGAGGATGACAAAGCCCACTATAAGGATGGCGGTAAGCTCCCTGACCATGAACAGGGTGTAGCGCCGGTTTCGCAGCCACCAGGTGCGGGTCATGGGTCGCTTGTACTGGCTGGCGGCGGTATTCATCGCGAGCTCCAGGGCATGAGGATGGACTTGGCCCAGCTCTGGGCGCTTTGCGGCTTGGCGCGCTGGATGGCCTCGGCGGGAAAGACTCCTTTGGGGCAGGCGACGGAGCATTCGCCGATGAAGGTGCAGTCCCAGACGCCTTCGGGCCGGGCAAGGATGGAGTAACGCTCGGCTGCGCCCTGGTCGCGGGAGTCCAGGTTGTAGCGCTGGGCCAGGGCGATGGCGGCGGGGCCGGTGAAGTGGGGCTCCAGGTTAAAGACGGGGCAGGCGGCGTAGCAGAGCATGCAGTTGATGCAGGCGGATTGGTGGGCATAGGGAGCCATCTGCCGGGGCGGCTGAAGGTACTCGCCTTCAGCCAGGGGCTTGGTGTCCTTGCGGATAAGCCAGGGCTTGACGGAGGGTAGCTTGTTCTGCATGAAGTCGTCGATGTCGACGACGAGGTCGCGGATGACGGGGAAGCCGTCGAGGGGGGCGACGGTGATCTCATCGCCGTAGCTAGCCAGGTTGTCCTCGCAGGTGAGCCGGGGACGGTCGTCGACGGTCATGCCGCAGCTGCCGCAGATGCCCATGCGGCAAGACCAGCGGAAGGCAAGGGTAGGGTCAAGGTCGTCGCGGATGTAGTTGAGGGCGTCCAGAACCATCATGCCGTCGCGGGCGGGGACCTGGTAGGAGTCCACATAGGCGGCGGCGCCCTGTTCGGGGTGGTATCGCTCTACGTTCACTGTGAGTTGCCGCTGTGCCATGGTGTGCTCCTGTGGTCCGTGAGAGTGGTTCGTTGAATCCTAGTACTTGCGCTCCTGCGGTTGCCAGTTGGTAATGGTAACAGGGATGTTCTCCAATTTGGGGCCGTCCGCGGTGTGACGGGCGAGCTGGTGGACAAGCCAGGCATCGTCGTTTCGATCAGGGAAGTCGCGGCGAACGTGAGCGCCGCGGGACTCCTGGCGGGCGTAGGCGGAGTGTACGATGGTCTGGGCGATGTCCAGCATGAAATCAAGCTCCAGTGCGCCGATAAGTTCCACGTTGTAGACGCCGGTGGTGTCATGGACGTCGAGGTTTTGAATCCGTTCACGCAGGTCGGCGATCTCAGACATGGATTGCTGCAAGCCCTCCTTGGTGCGGAAGACCTCCGCGCCTCGTTCCATGGAGTCCTGGAGCTGGCGACGGAGGGTGGCGACTTGCTCTGTGCCTCTCTTGCCGCTGAGGAAGTGATCGCGGATGCGTTTTTCGTCGTGCTCGGCGGCGGGGGAGAGGTCGGCGGCGGAGTGAGGGGTTTCGAGTGCGTAGCTGGCGGCGGCGGCTCCGGCCCTGGCGCCGAATACGAGACATTCGGTGAGGGAATTGGATCCGAGACGGTTTGCGCCGTTGATGGTGACGCAGGCGTTTTCGCCGGCGGAGTAGAGGCCTTCCATGGGAGTCAGCCCGTCGTTATCGGTGTGGACGCCTCCCATCATGTAATGGAGCACGGGTCGCACGGGTATGGGTTGGGTGACGGGGTCTATGCCGACGTAGGTGCGGGCAAGCTCCAGAATGAAGGGCAGGCGCTCGTTGAGATGCTTTTCACCAAGATGGCGGAGGTCCAGGTGCACGTAGCCGTCCTTGGGATCGCCGTAGCCCAGGCCCTGCTCCAGCTCAGTAATGATAGCGCGGGAGATAATGTCTCTGGGGCCCATCTCCATGCGGTTGGGGATGTACTTTTCCAAGAAGCGCTCGCCGCTGGCATTGATCAGGTATCCGCCTTCACCGCGGGCGGCTTCGGTGATGAGGATGCCGGTGTCTGGGAGGCCAGTGGGGTGGAACTGTACGAACTCCATGTCCTTCAGCGGCGCACCGGCGCGGTAGGCCAGCGTCATTCCGTCGCCGGTGCAGATGGCGCCATTGGTGGTGAAGGCGAAGACTCGACCGCCGCCGCCGGCGGTGAGGATGACGGACTTGGCCGTGATGAGGTGGAACTTGCCTGTGCTGATTTCAAGGGCAACGACACCCCTGGCTTTGCCATCGTCGACGACTATGGAGGTAACGAACCATTCGTCGTGACGCTTGATGGAGGGGTACTTGAGGGAGGTTTGGAAAAGGGTGTGCAGCATGTGGAAGCCGGTCTTATCGGAGGCGAAGACGGTGCGCTTGACACTCATGCCGCCGAAGGCGCGAACGGCGACGTGGCCGTCCGGGTCGCGGCTCCAGGGACAGCCCCAGTGCTCCATCTGGATGATCTCGGCGGGGGCTTCCTTAACGAAGAGCTCTACGGCATCCTGGTCGGCAAGGTAGTCCGCGCCGCGGATGGTGTCGGTGGCGTGCAGTTCAAAGTTGTCGTAGTCACGAAGGACGGCGGCTGCGCCGCCTTCCGCGGAGACGGTGTGACTGCGGACGGGGTAGACTTTGGATACGATGGCGATGTCCAGGGGCTTACCGGCGGATTCGGCGGTGTGCACCGCTTCAATGGCGGCTCTGAGACCAGCTGCGCCACCGCCAATGATCAGGATGTCGTGCTGTAAGGTTTCCATGTCTTAGAGGTAGGAAAGTAACCGATACGAGCGGCATTCTACAATAAAACGGGGATTCGTGCATTGGTTCACTAATGTCATTTGCCGCTCGCCCACCGCCCCTGGGTTCCTGCCTCCGCAGGAATGACGGGGCAGGCTGCACGGGAACGACGGTGTGGACCGTGGCTACACGGGGACAGGCGGCGTACGCTGGATAGCGTACGGTGTCTGGTATAGAATATCAAATGGGATATACCGCCAGGCGAGCGCCAAGTAAGTAGCTTGAGAGGCTTCAATGGCGATGAGTGTTCGGCGCGCGGCCAACGGCGGTGTGTGTGCCACGCGCCAGGGCAGTCTGCAAATGGTAGGAGCGTGATGATTACCTCGGTCCGGCTGGTCAACTTCAAGAGCTTCGCAGACGAAACACTGCGCGTGGGTCCCTTCACCGTGATAGTGGGAGCCAACGCCAGCGGCAAGAGCAACGTCCGGGACGCCTTCCGCTTCCTGCACGGCATAGGCCGAGGCTACACTCTGGCGGAGATTCTGGGCGGTAAGTACGGCGAGGGTGGGTACAGAGAATGGTACGGCATACGCGGAGCTCCGGGGGAAATCAGTCGCTTCGTAAAAACGTTGGAACCCAAACTAAGCGACTTCTCTGTCCAGATAGAGCTTGTCTCGGGAAAGCGGAGGATTTTCTACTCTATCGAGGTTCGATTCAACCTGAGAAGGCCAGATAGGTTCCGAGTTCGGGAAGAAGAGCTAAGAGTCGGATCCCAGGTCATATACAAGACATTAAGAGGATATAAGGGTTCGAAATTGGCAGTCCTCATGGGGGGAGATAGTGAGCGTCGAGTTATGCTCAGTCGGATCCAACCCGTGTTGACACAACGCTGGGGATCTCGCTTTTGGACTTCAAAGTACGAGCAATACGTTCGCGAAGTTTACTCAACGCTTGAGAGTATGCGATTTCTGGAGTTGGTTCCTGAGCGGATGCGGGAGCCCGCCTTCCCCGGAGCCGCGGTTTTGGGCGACAGCGGCGAAAATTTGCCAACCGTGCTTGAGGCAATCTGCGCTGATTCCGCGCAAAGAGACGTACTCATATCGTGGGCGCAGGAGCTTACGCCTATGGACGTAAAGGACCTGCTGTTTCCCCGTGACCCCAGTGGAAAGGTACATCTCCAAATCATTGAGCGCAGTGGGCGCAAAGTATCGGCCTACAGCGCTTCAGACGGAACGATGCGTTTTCTCGGGATGCTAGCCGCGCTGTTCAGCCCGGATCCGGCTAAGACTTACTTCTTTGAGGAGATAGACAACGGCATACACCCAAACCGTCTGTGGCTCCTGTTGGAACTGATTGAACGGCAGAGCGCAAAGAACGGCATACAGGTCATCACCACCACACACTCCCCGGATATGCTGCATTTCATCGACGACACCACCTTTGAGAATACGTCCATAACCTACCGCGACGAGAAATCCGCGGACTCCATAATCAGGCCTGTAGCGGAACTGCCAAATGCCAGGGAGTTGCGGAAGTCCCAAGGCCTAGGCAGGCTGCATACAAGCGGCTGGATGGAGACGGCCCTGGCCTTCACGGAAGGCGGGTATGACGAGGATTCAGAGGACGGAGAATGAAAGTCCTTATCATCCCGGAGGACTTTCGAAAGGATCAGCACATTTTGAAGCCTCTTTTCTCCCGGCTGTTGAGAGAAATAGGCGCATCCAGCATCCGCGTTGAGATTTGCAGGGATCACCTGATGGGCGGCGTCGGAGAGGCGTTGAAATCGGAACGCCTGAATGAAGTCGTGGAACGGCATAGAGGAATGACGGACATTTTCATACTGTGCGTAGATAGGGATGGGAAAACCGGGAGGCGTCAGAGGCTTGACCAGCTTCAAGACCACTTTGGCCCTACCTTCCTTGCCGAGAACGCCTGGGAGGAGATTGAGACCTGGGCTCTGGCAGGACTGGATTTGCCCGGCGACTGGCGTTGGCAGGAGGTTCGCGCAGAAGTTGACGTGAAAGAGCGGTACTTCGAACCGTTTGCCCGCCAGCGCGGCCTGTCCGGCACGCCCGCCGGCGGGCGTGAGGCGCTGGGCAAGGAGGCCGCGCGCAATATCGACACCATCCTGCAGAAGTGCCCGGAGGACTTTGGCTCGCTGGCCCAGCGGCTGGAGGCCGCGGTCTAATCGCGGAGAAAGCAGGGTTAGCATGGTAGGTTCGGTTCACGAACCGCCCCTAGAAGCCACCCACCCGCCGGATTGCTTCGGTTACTGGCAATGACGGAGGTGTGGGGGATGCTTCGTCGGCGGGGGTGGTTAAGGGCTAAGGGGGTTTGACCGACTCCTCAGCATGACAGTGGGGCTTGTCCTCTGTTGCAGAATGTGGGCGAAGGGGCGGTTCGAGAACCGCCCCTACAGAACGGGGAGGCGTTCCGTGAGGACGGCTACTAGTTCCGGAATGGGGACGCGGACCTGTTCCATGGTGTCGCGGTCGCGGATGGTAACGGCGTCGTCCTCTTCCACGGTCTGAAAATCTACGGTGACGCAGATGGGGGTGCCGATCTCGTCCTGACGGCGGTAGCGGCGACCGATGCTCTGGGAATCGTCGTACTGGGCGACGAAGCGGTCGTTGACCATATCGAAGACCTCTCTTGCCCTGGGCACGAGCTTCTCGTTACGAGATAGGGGTAGGACGGCCACTTTGACGGGTGCGATGACGGGGTGCAGCTTGAGGACGACTCGCTGTTCCATCTTGCCTTTACCGGTGGGGGCCTGTTCCTCTTTGTAGGCGTCGGCCAAGAAGGCAAGGAAGGGGCGGTCTACTCCTGCGGAAGGCTCGATGACGTAGGGGTGGTAGTGCTCTTGGGCGTCGTCGTCAAAGTAGGTGAGGTCAACGCCGCTGGCCTGTGAGTGCGCCTTGAGGTCGTAGTCGGTGCGGCTGGCGATTCCCTGGATTTCGCCCCAGCCCCAGGGGAACCGGTACTCGATGTCGTAAGTGGCCTTGGCGTAGTGGGCAAGCTCATCAGGGGCATGCTGACGGATACGCAGGTTGTCTTTGGAGATGCCTGCGCCGACGAACCAGTCGAGGCAGTCCTTTACCCACATGTCAAGCCACTCCTCGTCGGTGCCTGGCTTGACGAAGTATTCGATCTCCATCTGCTCGAACTCACGGGTGCGGAAGATGAAGTTGCCCACGGTAATCTCGTTGCGGAACGCCTTGCCTATCTGCGCGATGCCGAAGGGCAGCTTCTTGCGCGTGGAGTTGAGGACGTTGAGGAAGTTGACGAAGATGCCCTGCGCGGTCTCCGGTCGGAGGTAGGTCTGAGAGGCGTCCTCCTCTACGGGGCCAAGGAAGGTCTTGAGCATGAGGTTGAACATGCGGGGGTCTGTGAAGGTACCGCCGCAGTCAGGGCAGGCGTCCGACTCCAACTGGTCGGCGCGGAAGCGATGGTGACACTCCCTGCACTCGACCAGTGAATCAGCGAATCCGGCGGAAGTGTGGCCGGAGGCGTCCCAGACCTGGGGCGCCATGAGGATGGCGGCGTCGAGGCCGACCATGTCGGCGCGCTTGTGGACGAATGTGCGCCACCAGTGATCCTTGATGTTGCGTCGCATCTCGACGCCGAGGGGGCCGTAGTCGTAGGTGGAGGCGAGACCGCCGTAGATTTCGCTGGACTGGAACACGAAGCCGCGGCGCTTGGCGAGGGATACTATGGTATTGAGGTCTGTCATGTGCTCCTGGAACCGGTCAGGCGAGACTTCAAATAGGCTAACGGTTAATGGGGGATACGTAAAGGGCGTTGCTGGGCGGACGTGGGGGCATGGGCGTGCGGGCAACTACGGCCTGGATGCTTCGTCGGCGGGGGCGGTTTTAGGGCGAACGGGGTTCAACCGACTCCTCATGCTTCGTCGGCGGTGGTGGTTTGACGTCGAAACGGGTCTAACCGACTCCTCAGCATGACAAGCCGCCCTGCCCCTGGGTTCCCGTTCCCCAATCGTGGTTGGGGACAAGCTGCGCGGGAAAGACGGTGTGGGCATGCGGGCAAGGGGTACGGCAGATGTTCAGCCTTGCGTTGCCGGGTTGGGAAGGGCGCTTCCTAGTGGGAGAAACCTGTACTCAGCCACGGTGCTCTGTTCCTCTAGAACACCGTCTTCGTAGCGGGATTCGCTACGGAGCAGCGGGGCATTCTCCACCACCTCTATCCTGCGCGTCTCTCCGTCATCATACTCACGTTCGAATATCAGGCTTGTCCTACCGTTGAGCGTCCCCCGCCCCTTGAACTCCCAGCCTGGCCTCTGAAGCGACAGCATGGCATCCCAATACGGACTCAACGTACCCTCAATATCAGAGAGGAACTCCGGCGGCAGAGGGAGAATCATCCCGGCCACAAGATCCGTGTGGGTCACGGTCCCGTCGTCATGAAGCTCCACATACCCCAACAGGTTACCCTCGAGGTCACGCACCGTTGAGGCCATCGCTACTCTCTGACCCTGTTCGTCCGCGACCATCCACGCCTCAACTATGGTGGTCTGGGGATGTGATCCACGCGATTCGAAAACCACGGGGTCCTTCTTGTATCTCACCGTCTTGAAATACAAAGGCCGTCCCTGGCGGATGCCTTCCAACAGCGCCTGCTTGTTCTGCTCTGCGGATGCCGCGATTTCGGGGGTAGTGGCCGGGTTGTTCCCACCCAACTGCGAGAGTCCTATCCAGGCAGCGGCGCCAAGGACCAGTATCAGCACTCCGGCTACTCCTAGTTGGGCTATTCTCGTCTTCATGATGAGAAAGTATCGTAAGAGTTACACCATGTAAAGGAGGGTGCTTGGGCATACGGGCATACGGGCATGCGAGCAGGGGGGCAAAGGGGGCAAGGGGGGAACTACGGCCTGGATGCTTCGTCGGCGGAGGTGGATGAAGGCTAAGGGGTTTGACCGACTCCTCAGCATGACAGACTGCTCTGCATCGCCTCGCCGCTTCATGTTGACAGGGTATGGGCTGGTCACTAGGATGCGGGCAAATTGAATCAGGGAGGAGCCTCATAGTGACTACAATTGACTATGCTCATCCGGAAATGCTAGTGGATACGGAGTGGCTGGCGTCGCATTTGGACGACCCCAACATGGTTATAGTGGACTGCGATCTTCCGGACGCTTACAACCGGGCGCACATTCCGGGAGCGGTGAACCTGGGAGACAACCACTATATCAAGGGCGACGATGGTGTGAACGTGATGCCATTGGAGCAGGCGTCGGATTTCCTGGGCAATCTTGGCATTGGAGACGAAACTTTGGTGGTGGCCTACAGCGGCAGGTTTTCAATATACGCGGCGAGGCTGTGGTGGGTGCTGAGCTACTACGGGCACACAAAAGTGAAGGTGCTGAACGGGGGATGGCGAAAGTGGATGGGGGAGGGGCGCGCCATGACGGATAGGCCAAGCACCCCTGAGCCGAGGCGGTTCAGGCCAAAGGCGGATCCTTCTCTCATAGTGGAAGCCGGCGAGTTGAAGACGGCTATTGGCAAAGAGGGGACGATTATCTGGGATACAAGGTCAGCGGAGGAGTTCAGCGGGGAGAACAGCAGGGGCAACAAGTACAGCGGCCACATTCCAGGCGCGGCACACCTGGAATGGAGCGACGTTATGGACAGCGAATCGGGGGAGTTCAGGCCTGCGGATGAGATCAGGTCAATGCTGTCTGAGAAGGGGGTGACGCCTGAGCAGCAGGTGTACACGCACTGACAGGCGGGCATCCGTGCGGCGCACGGAGTGTTCACCCTGAAGCTGCTGGGGTACGAGAATGCGGCGAACTACGATGCGTCTTTCGCGGAGTGGGCTAACGAGGAGGGGTATCCGCTGGAGAGGTAGGGGGAAGGGAATTCGTGCCATGGTCAGAGTTCTGCGATCAAGATTGGAAATACTCAATCTACGGTTACACGGGGCAGTGGGCGTGCTAAGCTAAGTATCTCGTAATGCAACAGTGACGCTCACTAATTCTGTGTCTCTAGTAAGCCAGGATGTTGTTATGGGAAACTCGTACCGTGCCGTACCACCATTGATGGTAGCGGCGGTAGTCACGGTCTTGTTATTGGGAATCGCGGGCTGCCGATCAAACTTCCGCGAAACTATTAGTCCAACTGCGGATATACCTACGGAGACGGTTGTATCAGTTGCCTCTAGTCCAACCGCGGATATACCTGCGGAGACGGTTGTGCCAAATAATTCTTCTCCGGACGGTGGAGGCTATGCAGGGGAAGTAGACGTTGTTTTGGGCAGGGCGGTGCTACAGCCTAACGGGTGGGTGACTGTATTCTATGTTGCGAGGAATTCAGATGAGGAGTTCGAAGGATCCATCCTAATCTACGGTGCGGGAATGGAAACCTCGGGTGGCGGCTCGCGGCTCACTGAAGGCTATGGCACGTTGCTGAACTGGCCACCTCTTACTTTGGGATGGCTGACGTTTCTAGTGGCCGATGCCTCCCCAGGGAGTTTCAAAGTATCAGTGAAAAGTGTTCAAGTCGACGGCAGTCACTTGACGGGGTCATGGCAGTTGGCGCAGCTCAGCGGCTTCGAGGCCAGGCGCGATGTGTCGGAACCAATTGTCATAGAATCAGGACTGTGCGTCAGTGCAGGCAGTGTGGCAATCGGCTTTCACGAACACGCCTGTGCGACAGAGTTCGTTGATCCACACAGTTTGCGCGAGAAGGAGGACAATTCGGTCTCCACGCCTGTCACACCACGTCCCACGCCTACACCAAGGCAAATCTCTACTCGACCACCTGCTACTTCCACTCCTCCAGACACTACATTGCACGGTGGAGATATCAGTTTGACATTCGACCTCTGCACCCCTTGGCACTTCTTGGTGCAAGTGGGAATTGATCGATCGTCTACACCGATTGTGGGTTCCACCGGACCTTCAACAAGCATTCGATGTGTGCTTCCAGAGGATGAAGCCATCAGTTGGACGACTCTTGAACTTCTGGAACAACCTAGACTTTAGGAACAAAGCCGTGCCTGCCAGGGCACTGATTGCAACTACATTGGCTTCAAGTGAACTAATAGCGAAGAAGATAGTGGTTGGCTCCATGTCGGAGAACACCTATCTCGTAGGTTCGAAAGAGTCGGGAGAGTGCATACTGATCGATCCCGGGGCGCAGGCTGACCTGATACTGCAAGAAGTGGAAGAGGCCGGGCTCAGAGTGGTGCTGATGGTGAATACGCACGGCCACGGAGACCACAACGGGGCGATAAAGGAGATCAAGGAGAGGACAGGAGCGGAGTTCAGGATTCACCAAGCAGACGTGCGGGTCATGGCGGCGAGCATGTCGTGGGCGCCGATGATGATAGCGGGCTACCAGATGCCGCCACCGCCTGACGGCTTTCTAAATGACGGCGATGAACTGCGTGTGGGGGGAGTAATGCTGATGGTGCTGGAGACTCCGGGTCATACGCCGGGGTCGGTGTGCTTTTATGGGGAAGGGATGGTGTTTACCGGCGACACGCTGTTCAAAGGAAGCATCGGCCGCTTCGATATGGACGGTGGTAGCGGGCCTCAACTGCTTGGGAGCATCGAGTCACGGCTGCTAACGCTGCCTGACGATACGGTGGTGATGCCAGGTCACGGCGAGGGATCTACGATAGGCGATGAGAGGCGGAATAACCCGTTCTTGCGGTAGGGGGCGCTCTCCCCGCCGCCTGGATTCCCGTGTCGAGCACGGGAATGACGGTGGGGGTGCAATGACTAGTGGGGGTGACTGGCTCGCAATGACGAACGGGGGCGGTTGGAGGCTGGCAACGGTGTTCGATCGCTGCGCTCAGAATGACAGTGGAGGGCGCTCAGAATGAAACATTTCATTGGAATAGGAGGAGACCATGCCAATAGATAGCAGGTACTTTTTGCTTACCAGAATGGACGTGGAGCCAGGCAAGGAGGACGTGTTCAACGAGGTATATGACCAGGAGCACGTGCCGGAGCTGTTGAAGGTGCCCGGAGTGCTCTCGGCGGTGCGGTTCAAGAGGTTTCCCAAAGTGGAGATAGCAATTTGGCGGGGGACTGCAGGTGTACGAGCATAGCGATGAGCCTTCCTACGCGGCGCTGTACGAGCTGGAGAGCCCGGATGTGCTGAAGGGTGATGATTGGGCCAAAGCGGTGGAGCTTGGCAGATGGCCGGAGCAGGTTAGGCCGTACACCAGAAACAGACGTCAGGTGCTGTACGGGCCTTTACTGGGGGGTTAAGCATGGCTGACATACTGGTTGCCGGTGGATGGGTGATAACGATGGACCCGGATCGGAGGGTTATTGAGAACGGCGCGGTGGCAATAGGGGGCGACCGCATACTGGAGGTGGGGTCGAAGGGGGATGTGGAGGCCAGGCACCAGGCAAGCAGGGTGATAGACGCAAGGGGCAAGGTGGTTATGCCAGGGCTGATAGACGGGCACGGCCACGCGGGTCACAGCCTGGTGAAGACCTTGGGAGTGGGCCGTCCGGGGGTATGGGCAGAGACTGCCGACCGCATATACGCCGAGGCCACGGACGAGGAGTACTGGTACGCGGATGCGCTGCTCACGTCGTTGGAGCGGCTGAAATTCGGAGTGACTGCGGGCGTCACCTTTCTTGGTGGCGGGACTATGGTGGTCCGCACGGACAGTCCCGTTTACGGAGAGCGGCACTGCGAGGCGGTGGAGCGCATGGGGACTCGGGAGTTTCTAGCGGTGGGGCCAAGCAACGCGCCTTATCCAAGAAGGTACGTGGAATGGGACGGGGGAAGACGCATTGAGAGGATGGTGGGGTTCGAGGATTACCTTGCCACCAGCGAATCGCTGATAGAGAGGTGGCATGGCGGGGCGGAGGGTCGGATGAGATTGATGATGATGCTGCCGGTGCACAACCCGGAAGGCGGGCGCGTCGATTTAGGAGAACTCAAGGCCCAGGCGGACGTTGTCAGGTCGTTGACCAGGAAACACAAGGTGATGTTCGCTCAGGACGGGCACTCCAGGGGCACGGTTAAATTTGCCCATGAGCAGCTGGGCATACTGGGGCCGGATGCTTTGCTATCGCACTCCACGGGGTTGACGGACGAGGAGATAGAGATCTGCCGGGAGACGGACACCAAGATAGTGCACAACCCCAGCGCGGTGGCGGCGATAATGGCTCGATGCCCGGTGCCCGAGCTGATAGATGCGGGGGTGACGGTGATACTCGGCTCCGACGGGAATGCCCCGGATAGGGGCTTTGATATGTTCAGGCATATGTTCCAGTGCATGCACTACCAGAGAACGCACTTTCACGATCCTTCCTATATGCCGCAGGGCAAGGTCCTGGAGATGGTAACCATAGATTCGGCGAGGGCGCTGGGCGTGGAGAACGATCTGGGGTCGCTGGAGGCGGGCAAGAAGGCGGACCTGATCTTGATCGACATGGAGAAGCCGCATCTCTATCCGTCCAATATGCCGGTGTACCGCATCACCAATTTCGCCAGCGGGCATGATGTGGATACGGTGATAGTGGACGGGAAGGTGCTGATGGAGGGGCGCGTGGTGACGGAGGTGAGCGAGGCGGAGGTGCTGGAGCTGGCTCAAGGGGCAACGGAGAGGATGCTGGATAGGGCAGGTGTGAGAGACCTGCTGGAGCTGCCGGAGGGTTTCTGGGGGAAGAGCAGATACCCTGCGTAGGGGGAGAGGGTCAGCGCGTCATGGCGGGCTGGCCTGCCCGAAGGTATCTTCTCCCCAGCATTCGATGCTGCCGTCCGGTCGCAGTCCACAGCCATGATTCCTGCTCACGCTGAATGCCTCGAATGGGCCGGGCGGCGGCCAACCATCAGGCGAGCCAGAACCCCAGCACCCTGTGGAGCCTTCGTACCACAACGCGCACGAAAAGCGCTGGCCGCTGTCTATGATCTTGCGGCTGCCGTCCGGCACGCTGTCCGGGTCCCCTCCCCACGCTCTGTAGGCTTCGTTTACCCTCTCATCCGTCCAGCATCGGCTGGTGCCGTCGGCTTGCGGCTCGCAGATCTGGATCTCCCCATCCGGGCCCCCGACGATACTTCCCCAGCACCTTATTTCCCCATCGGGCCTGAACCCGCAGGTATGGTAGCCACCGGCGCTGATCACCTCGAACGGGCCGTCTGGCGGCGTCGCCTGGCCTAGAAAATCGCCGTCGAACCCTGAATTGCTGCCCCAGCAGACGACGGTCTGGTCGATACGGATTCCGCAGGCATGGAATCCACCCGCGCTGACGGAGGTGTATTTCCCATCCGGCGGGGTCGGCGCGCCCGCAACGACGGCCAGGCCCCAGCACTCCGCGCTGTTGTCGATCCTCACCCCGCAGGAGAAATGGAACCCCGCGCTTACCGATATGAACCGGCCTTCAGGGGGTGCCAACATAGCCTCCATCATGGCCTTTGCCTCAGGAGGCGAATCATCCTGAAAGAGATCCTCAACGAGCATACCGCCCCAACACTCCACCGTTCCGTCCCGGCGCAGAGCGCAGGAGTGGAGGTCTCCGGCACTGATCTGGGAGAAGGTCCCGGGAGGCGAGTCGATCAGCCCGGTGGCCTCCGTGAGGCGGTCGTCCTCCCCGCTCGCGCCCCAGCAGACGATGCTCCCGTCCGCCCGCAGCCCGCAGCTGTGGAACAGGCCGACGGAGACCTGGACGAACGGACTGTTGGGGTCACCGGCCGGTCTGATTTCCGTCGTGACTCCGGTCTGGCTTCCGGTTGCTAGGAGCGGCGTTGCTTTCGCGGTTTCCTGGGAAGGGGCTGGCATCAGGACAGCAGGAGGTTCCCCATCTGCATCCGGTGCTGTTGGCAAGGGAGTAGCGTGCTCCACTGCTTGAAGAGGAGGCGTTTGGAGCGGTTCTGCCCCCCGCGTGGGTATTGACCCCGAGGACAATTCCCTGGGTTCGGCTGCTGGCCCGCAGGCCGCAAATACCACAGCCAACATGGCCCCGGCTGCCAGCAGGGTTCTCAGGAGTTGCTGACGTCGGTTGGCTGGGTGGCGACTGTGCTGTCTTTGCAAAACTGAGCTTCCTAGAGGAGAGTTCCTGCAGCTGGAAGTTTCATTGAAGATATATAACCTTTGCCAACTGGTCAAGGGAGTTCAGGGCTGGTCTGGCGGTCTGAACGCAGCCCTTTGAGCCGTCGCCGTGCGGGTTGATCGGGACGGCCCTGGGCCTTGCTATCGGTATCGGCATTTTAATCATTGACACGCTGCTCCCCTGGGAACAGGTATGCGCCGTGCTACCGCCCGCGCAAAAGGTGGTCGAGATTGGCGGCCCGCTGTTGACAGACCTTCAGGCTTGGCTGGCCAAAGCAGAAGAATTTCTGAGCACCGGAGCGTCGGAGCAGGCTGCGATTGAGGTTAAGAGCGACTTCGGTGGCCTAGACAGGGCCTAGACAGGGCCGAGGAGATCACCGGAGACGTAGTCGAGTCCGTAATCTCATTTGTGACGGCACCGCTACGCACACTCATTGACCTGGCACAGAACTTGATAAGCAATATACAGTCGGCTGTGGCCGCATCAGAGGACATCATCGCCAGCATAGACGCAACCAAGTGCGAATAGAGGTATATTCCCCATATGGTGTTTGGCAATCTCGTCTCCGTCGGGGAGGCCGCCACTACAGCACTCGTCCTTCATCCCCTGTTCAGCCCGCTTAAACTCCCAGCTTCGGACGGCGACCACGCTAACTCTGCACGCATGCTCGTCGATCACGGGGTCTTCTGGAGCGTGGGCCCAAGACGGCTCACACTTACCAAACGCTCGGGCGCAGCTCAACCGGCAGTCCGTTAGGGACCCGTAAGTCCACCCAACTGGACAAAATCAAGAACCTTCACGCTGAGGTTCATTCTGGATCTGCAATCAGACACCGGATCACCCATCAGGTGCAGCCGACCCACGCTTTACCAATCCACTTTGCATGAGCGACCGTACTAAATTGTTATAAGGTCGATACTCTTTCCGGAGACAACGGCCTTTCTTTGGGGTACAAGTATGGGGGTGCGGCGGACATGACAAGCTTAAGGCATATACTCAGAGCCAGCGTTGACGGCTAGTTGGAGGCGGCAATGAGTTTCCTAAGCTTCAGCGGGCGTTACCCGACCATAGCAACAGGGGAAGCGATGTTGAGATCGATCGTAATTTGGCTGGTTGCCGCTCCCGTACTTGTTGCCATGCTTCTGGCCGGGTGTTCCGATGAGTCCCCTACCGCCTCTGACCGTGCTGCGCTGGTTGCTCTGTACCACGCTACGAATGGCCCAAACTGGGCCAATAACAGCAACTGGCTGAGTGACAGACCTCTCAACGAATGGCACGGTGTCAGCACCGACGGCGAAGGGCGTGTGACCGGGCTGGCTCTCGAACGCAACGAGTTGCTCGGGGCGATACCTGCGGAACTGGGCAGCCTCTCCAAACAGCAGGCTAGACTCCGGGTGCTGTTGATTACGTCGTACCAGCCCTTATGGTTCCCGGGCGTGTGGTAAGTGCTTCCAGCAACCCGGATACTCGCTGTGTAGACCCTGAAATTGTACCGTGTAGGTCTGGGAGTTCAGCACGAAGGTGTTGTCGCTCATCGCCTGGGCGCAGCCTGTTGCTCCATCCGAATAGCTGCACCCGACGCCGTGTACGTAGAAGGGGTCTGTAAAGAGCACCCTGTTTGGGACGATGGTCTTGGCGTTGAGTGTCGAGTTCCACAGCGTTGCGGCTTCCGCTTGATTGGCGGGGACGATGAACAAAGTCCCGAGGAGCGCAAAGGCCAGCGCCAAAAGTGCAATGCGGCGCGACCTCCTCCGCCTGTATCGATCTGTCCCCGCGCACAACACTGGCAACTGGCCACAACGCGGACTGCCCACGCGTCTCCTCTCTGGTCCCCTTGGTTGTTCCTTAGGGCGGGCTACCGCCGCCGTCTGAGGAAATACGCTATGACGACTATGGCCAAGAACGCCCCGGCGCCTACCAAGGCGAGCAGCGCTATTGGCGGACCTTCCTCTTCCTCAGGCATTTCCGTTGGCGCCACCGGTGTGGCCGTCGGTGTCGGCGTGGGGATATGTGTAGTCGTTGGGACGGGCGTGGCCGTAGGCTCCGGCGTTGGAGTGGCGGTGGGTTCTGGGGTGGCCGTCGGGACCGGCGTAGGGGCCGGCCCAATCCGCAGGCTGGTGTCGCCGCCGACCTGCTCCTCCACCTTGCCTTGGTCCCGCACGAGACCGGAGAAGCTGTAGGACCCCTCGGCCTCAGGCGCCTCTATGGTGTAGGTGAACCGCTCATCCCTCAGCAGTGTGAACTTGACCGTGTCAACCTCCACGTTTACGGCGGAGGCGGGAGACTAGACTCTACGAAGCGGAATCCCGCCGGCAATGTCTCCACCACCTGGCTAAAGGCGCCGTACTCCTGGGCCGTTATGGTCACCTGCAGCCGGCCACCCGCGGCGACGCAAAAGCCCGCTCGGCGCTGTGCCCAGTTTGCCCGCCTGTGCTGGGTGCGGGGGACTGCAAATAGAGGACGACGATACCCATCGCCTCTCCCAGGGTGATAGTGTCCTCGAAGTAGGCGGTGACCGCCGCGATGGCCTCGTCCCGGTCGATCGTCTCGTTGCGGTCCGCGTCGTAGTCGTTGCCTTTGCCCGGCAGTTCCACGTTGGTCACGCGGATGGTCACGGTGACGGCGGCGTCCACGGCCGCGTCGGGCTCGCCGTTGAAGTCCCTGCTGTCGCGGACCGAGACGGTGATCGAGTAGGCGGCCTGGGCCTCGTAGTCCAGGGGAGAGTTGCTCCGCAGCTGGCCGGAGGACACGTCGATCGTGAAGAACTCGGCGTCGGTGCCGCTCAAGGAGTAGGTCAGCGGGTCGCCGTCGGGGTCCGTGGCGGTGACCGGGTCGCCGATGTTGACGCCCGCGGCAGTGTCCTCGGACACGGATCGGGTGGCGCTGTCTCCCTCGGTGAAGGCGGGTGCGCTGTTTCCTGACGGAGACGGAGGCGACGGCGACGGCGTCCTCCTCGCCGTGACCGTGATGGTCACATCTATAGAATCATCCAATGCAGGGGAGGGGGCGTACTGTTGGTCGAACCCATCGTGGACTTCCACCGTCACGGTGTACGTGTTCTGCCCCTGTGGATCGTGGAGGAGGACAGACTTCGTCTGCAGCTGGCCGGTTCTCGGGTCGATGTCGAAGGAGTCGGCGTCCGACCCGCTCAGCGAATAGATGAGCACGTCATCGCGGTCCGCGTCCCTCGCCCTCACGGCAGCGCCGATGGAGCGGCCTAGCGCTGTGCCCTGGCTAATGGAGCGGGTGTCCGTGGTATCCGCAAACTCCGGCGTCTCATTCGTTGTGGGCCTGTCGGCTGCGTCGGCGATACGCGCGGTCAGCACGGCCTCAGCTGTCTTGCCGCTGCCCCGGTTGTCCGTGTACTCGGTACTGATCCGCAGGTAGTTGCCGACGTCATCGGCGGTCGCGGTGTAGGCGCTCGACGTTTCGCCGCTGATGTCCGTCCAGCTCGATCGGTTGGTGGACCGTGCCCATTGCCAGGTCTGGTCCACCAAGCTGCCGTCGCCGTCGGTCAGGCCGGCGCTGAATTGGGTGCCGGTCCAGCCCCGCGGCGGGGTGATTGTGACGGCGCCCTCTTCCTCCACGTCCGTCACGTCGAACGTTCCGGTCAGGTCGCCTTCGTCCGTGGCGACGACGGTCACCTCGTAGGTGTCCTTGCCGCCCTCGAAGCTGGGCGGCGACGCGAAGTGCAGGCGACCTTGCGTGGTCATCACAAAGTCATTGCCGTCAGTCCCCGATACGGACCAGGTGAGCTTGTTCCGCTCCGGGTCTCTGCCGGTGTAGGTCGCGATTGCCCTGCTGCCGTTCTCCGTGTAGGTCGCCGTGGCATCGCCCGACACCGTCGGCGCCTCGTTCAGGTCTGTCACGTTGATGGAGACGTTAATCGTGTCGTCAATGACGTCGTTGTCATCGTCGCCGTTCCGGTCCCTGCCGTCGGTGACCTCCACCGTGACGCGGTAGGACCGCTTGCCCTCGTAGTCCAGGTCCACATTTTGCGCCAGCGCAAGCTGCCCGCTGCTTGCATCTATGGTGAAGGAACCGGCGTCCGTCCCGGTCAGCGAATACATGAGGGGGTCGTTCACCGCAGCGTCGCCGACGTTCAGATCGGTGGCGACAACGGGGTCGCCGATGTCATCGCCGCCGCTGGCGTCTTCCGCAACCTCGCGCCGGCCGTTCTCCGTCGACGGGAAAGCGGGCGGCGAGTTCACCGGCGGCGGCTCTTCAACGCTACGCGGCGACACCCCATGGGCGGTCTTGACTGTCACCGAGTTCGGTTCGGTCAGCGAGTATGTCGCCGCCCCGAACTCCACTTTCACCTCCGGGTCGTCGTCGTCGTCGTCGATGCTGACCTTCGTCGACGACGTGCTGCCCGCGCTTACTCCCGGTGGGAACGTTCCGAAGGCCAGCTTGATCTTCTCGTCGTCGTCGTCAATGTCGTCGTCCGTAGGGGTGAAGGAGATGGTCTTGGACGTGTCCCCGCTAGCGAAGGTCACGCTGTCGGGAACGCTGAAGTCCGCTGAGGTGCCCCCGCTCTCGCCGGTGCCGGCTATGGGTTATGGTCACCGACCGCTGGGGGTCTGCGCTCAGCGTCACCGTCACGTCCACCGAGTCTCCCTCGTCCGCCGAGTAGGTGGCCGCGCCGAATGTGACCGTCACCGCCGGGTCGTCATCGATGATGGTGACAGTGGTCGTGCGGTTGGTGGATGCCAGGGTCACGCCCTGGGGCAGGTCCGACCCAAAGGCCAGCCGGACTCTCTCCCCGTGGTCGGCGACGGTGTCCTCGGTAACGCTGAAGGAGAAGGTCTGCGTCGTGTCCCCGCTGTTGAAGGTCACGCTGGTGGGGTCCGTGTAGTCATCCGTGGACGTGGCGCCTCCCTGGCCGGTGGCGGTTACGGGTATGGTCACCGACCGCTGCGGGTCCGCGCTCAGCGTCAGCGTCACGTCCACCGAGTTGCCCTCGGTGACGGAGTAGGTTGTTGAGTCAAATTCGACGGTAACCGCCGGATCGTCATCGATGAAGGTCACCGTGATCTCACCGTTGGAGCCGGCGCTCACCCCCGGCGGCAGGTCCGACCCGATAGCTAGCTTGACGCCCTCTCCCCGTTCGACGAGAGTGTCTTGGTAGATGTCAAATGTGATGTTCTTGGACGTGTCTGTGGCGCTGAAGGTCAAACTGTAGGATGCAGCAGCGTTGTGGTCTCCCCGAGTGCCGCCGCCCTGGCCAGTGACGGTTATTGGAATGGTTACCGGGCGCATCGGGGCTTCGCTCAGATTCACGGTCACGTTCCCACGCCCACCCTCGGCAACCTCGGACGTGGCCACGGAAAAGCTGACGGTGACCGCCGGGTCGTCGTCGATGATGGTGACGGTGGTGGTGGTCGTGCCGCTCGCCGTTACGCCCGCCGGCAGGTCTCCGAACCCCAGCAGGACACTCTCGCCGTGGTCTTCGTCCGTGTCCTGTAGGGCGGCGAATCGGAATTCCGCTTCCGTCTCATCTTCGTGGATGTTCCCTGCTTCGCGGAATGTGTAATCCGCCGCCTCGGCCCCGCCCTGATGCGTCGTCGTAAAGGGAATGCGGACGCTGCGCTCCGGGTCCGCGCTCAGCTTTACAACAATAGCTATACCGTCTTCTCCCTCGTCCACCGAATAGGTAGCGGCGCCGAAGCTGACCGTGACATTCGGGTCATCGTCGTCGGTGATCGAAACGGTGCTCTCCGCCGTGGTGCCCTCCGTTACGCCCGCCGGGAGCGTGCCGAAGCTGAGCTTCACCTTGTCCTCGTCATCGTCAGCAGTGTCCGCGGTCGCGGTGAAGGTAAACGTTTTCTCCGTGTCGCCGCTGGCGAAAGTGACGTTGGCCGGCACACCCGAATAGTCGCTGTTTGTTGCGCCGCCCTCGTTGGTCTTCGTGATCGGGATGACCACTTCACGCTCGGGATCCGCGCTCAGCGTGACTGTCACCTCGACCTTGTGCTCTTCCTCATCCATCGTCGTGTCATCGTCGGTTTCCGCGACGGTGTACGTGCTCTGCTCGAATTCGACGGTGACCGCAACCGGGGTCTGCGCCTGCGCGGGCAGCGTAAGGGTCAGGACGTACAGGAGGGCTAGCCCCAACCCAAAGGACAATAGTGTGGAACGGACCAACAGCGATGAGATTACTGAACCCCTCTATATCCTCGCTGAGTGCAGCCGCGTTGTTCATGGCTTATTCGTGAGCGCGTCTGTCGTATGGCGCATAACTGCGTTCTCCCCTATCGGCCAAAACACCTCAAGTCTCCTATACGCCTTCGGTTTTGCAAAGATGAATATGAGAAAATGCGCCTTTCTCTTTTCCCCTGTTGTAGGACATCACTTTGCCTATTCAGGTTGGTACATTGTGCTCTCGTAGCAGTTGGGAGATTGATGTAAATTGTTAGTGGCAATAGCCACCAACGTTGCGCGGCTATAGGCGGATACATTAAGTGCGAGATGTGGCGGCGCATCCGAGTTCGTGAATTTGGACTGGGAGCCCGGACTTTGCTGAGAGCAGGCACTGGAGCCATAAAGAAGCGGTTCGCACCATCGATCTGGGCCGACCCGGACGTGGTCCCGTATGCCGCAAAGGTTTCGGGTGTGGGGGCGCTGGTTCGTCTTGCTCGTCACCATGTTCCAGTTCGCCTACCGGCCGGAGTTCTGGTATCCCGACAACGTCGAGTACACGCTCCTGCCGGCAGCGATGTTGGCTCTCAATGGACTGGTCCACTACCGGCTCCTGACGAAAGGGCCGGTCACGTGGCGCTGGCTGCTCCTCCTCAGCGGCTTGGACTTTGCTTTGATCACGGCCGGCATCGCCTTCAGGCCGGGGTCGCGTCGCCCCTCGGCCTCCAGTCCGCAATCTACGGATTTCTCTTCCTGGTCTACTACCCGGCCCTGGCCCTCCTGGCCGTGGTTTTCACGTCGCTGTGGTTCGGGTTGGCCTGGACGACGATGACCGCCGTCGTATATGCGCTCATATGCCTGACGGTGGGCCCCGGTCTCAACTTCGATGAGGACCACGAAAAGTTGCTGCTGGTCAGGGTGCGGCGATGTACGTCCTAGTGCTGTGGGTGAGCCTTATCGCCCGATTCGAACGCACCGGGAGGCAGGCTGCGGTGGAACGGGAGTGGCATCTGCAGCGGGAACGCATTGAGCTCTCCCAGGCGATTCACGACACGACCGCGCAGACCGCCTACATGATTGGCATGGGGATTCACAGGGCCAGGGAGTTGGCCGGCGAGTCGAACGAGGAGTTGACGGCCGCTCTGGACGCGACCTCCGCGCTGTCGAGGTCGGCCATGTGGGAGTTGAGGCGCCCCATAGACGCGGGGCACATCTTCGAAGGGAGGGAGCTGGGACGGCGCACCGAGAACCTGGCGCACCTGGGCAGCGGGGGCCTGGGACGGGCCTCCGGCGTGCTTGTGGGCCAGAACCTGGGAGAGGGTCCGCCATAGCAAGGCCCATTTAGCCACGGATACGGAGCCATGCAGTCACTAATCCCACATTCCATCCCACAGTCTTAACGGACTGTGTTTACCCTCGGAAAGATAAGAAGTTGACTCAGGTGGCCCTTAGTCCACTATAGCGGAAAAAGTGGATAGGGCGCAATTGGGTGATTGCAATGGGGAGTGATCTGTCTCACCAAGCCGCCTACTCCAAAGATGTAGTCAGATTTTCTTCCACTTCCTCCACCCCAGGCACGAATTGAGTCGCAATGGTGGAAGCAGGGTGTTCGTCGGTGGAAGCAACAGAGGCGCGGGTGGAGGCAGAGACGGTACGACACGCCCAATGGACAACTAAGTCCCTCGAAATAGGTGGACTTAATTAGCACCAATCGGCTGTGGACCCCTCTAGTATTCCCTTAAACCCCAATAGCAAGGAGAGCGATCTCAGATGGACGAGCCTCTAGAAGAACACCGAATCCTCCGCAGGAAGGAAGTCTCCCGACTGACCTGGCTAGGAAGGGCAACGATATACAAGAAGATAGCCGATGGCAGTTTCCCTCCACCCATCCGCTTGGGCACTCGCTCGGTAGGCTACAGGAAGTAACGGCACACTGCTACCAACGAGAGTTTCTACCCCCGCCTCCGCCACCACTCCTTCCACCGCCGTACCCGCCACCACTCCTTCCACCGCCGTACCCGCCACCGCCGTACCCGCCACCACTCCGCTCCTGTCGAGGCCTGGCCTCATTGACCGTCGCCGGGCGCCCGCCGAATTCCTTGCCGTTGAGTGCGCTGATTGCAGCCTGGGCTTCTGCCATGGTCGGCATTTCAACAAAGCCGAACCCCTTAGGTCGGCCTGTGTCGCGATCCATCACCATGGAGACTTCCTGCACATGGCCATGAGCTTCAAAAGCCTGGCGTATTTCCTGTTCCTTGGTTTCAAACCCGAAGTTACCCACGTAAATTCTCAATTCCTTCTCCTCTCCTGAATACTAACTGATTTGGTTGGCGGTAATTGACCGCCGACACTTGGTACGAAGAGGACAGCACTTGCCCGCTCCGTGGTTTGGACTGTCAACTTATCAGTTGGACCACATGGATGCCCTCTGTTTGCTGAATCAGTCGATGCAGTAAACAGGCCGATCACTACGCGACTGGAACGGTACCCTAGGGTCCTTGCCGAATTCTGCACAGACCAAGTGATACACCTCACGCCGACCTTTGTCGTAGCCACCATCGCGCTCACTGCGTCGCGCCTGACGGCACAATTCGCAGCGCTTGGGCTCGCTGGTGAGACCTCTTATAGCATGAAACGACTGATAGTCTGCGTTGAAGGTAAATTGTTGCCCAAAGTCCTAGCACGTAAGGATATTATCCCCGTAGTTCATTGGTGAACTCCTTGTCCGAATAGTTGGTAGGAGTCTGATCACCGATACAGAGGACGCCTTAGAGCATCAGATATAGAGTTGAAAATATCTACCACCAAACAACATTGTACCACAAACAACAGGGAATACATGATGGGCCGGAGCGTACTTGGATATGGATTCCAGCCGTACTCCATAGGCTGTGGCTATACACGTACTCCACGCCCTCGCCCAAGGGCACACGGCCGCCAACGCGAACGGTGTCCCGACCGCCGCCGCGCACCACCATCCCGCTCCGCTCACCCTTACTCCAACCCAGCACCTTCACCTCGGCGGGCATAACCCGCTCCTCCGCCTTCGTCCGCCGGACCCCGTACAGCCTCCTCAACATGCCCGGCGACGGGTTGGCCCTGCCGCACATGTAATCGTCGACTCCATTCCCATTTCTCAATCGACACACAAGACTGAGCTACTCTTGGACGGTAGAGTTGGATACAACCAGGTAGGTCAGGCGAATCTACGAATGGTTGTACCACCGTCGGCCTTAACCACCGGTTCGAGTCTTCTCGATTGGGTCTATGCCATGACAGGTCCAAACCGGTGTGCCAGACCCCAACTCGCTCCGCAGACCTAGGGCAGGTACATTTGTTGCAGAATCCGGCCCTTGGACGGCCCCGCCGGGACCTTGCATCGGGACCCCGGTCTCCCGGTCTCGTGCCCCTGACATGGTCACGATACTCATGGCCGGCGTGGCACACCCGCCAAATACTGGCTCGTCTTCCCAGAGGAGAGAGCCTTTTTGTCCGTTTTCTGTTAGAATGCATAAATACGCTTAATTTCCGCACCAAGGCTCCAAACACAATAACGGACTATCATTCTGTCCCGTCTTTCGTTTTTGTGGCCCTTTGGGATAAGGAGTCCGTTTCCACATGGCATTAGAATCCGCCTCTGTTCGCCCACTTTACTCCGGCTCTAGACGCCAGCACCAAGCCGTCTGCGCCGAATGCGGTACATCCACAACAGTCCCCTTCCGGCCAAGCCAAGACCGTCCGGTGTACTGCTTCCCGTGCTTCAAAGTACGGCGCAACGACTTTCCCACACCCGCAGGAGAGTCGTTGACCGCAAATCAATCCTCTCAGGCACCCCTGTCTTTGGGCGATGCCCCTCCCACCTCCTCTGCTCCGGTGTTTGCTGAAATGGCCTTGAAAGCCTCCACTAGGGCAGCGCTTTCCTGTATGGACATATCAGAGCCTACGCCAATCCAAGAAAAGACTATCCCTCTTCTTCTAGCGGGTTTGGACGTGATAGGGCAGGCACGTACGGGGTCAGGCAAGACCCTGGCGTTCGCCGTCCCCCTGGCAGAACAGTGCGACCCGTCGGTCCGGCGAGTCCAGGCGTTGGTGCTGGTACCCACTCGCGAGCTAGCCATACAGGTGGCCGGAGTAACGGAGGCCATGGCGTCGCCACAGTCTCTACGTTGCACTTTGCTATACGGTGGCCGGTCGTTGCGGCCAGACTACACTGCATTGAAAACCGGCGCCCAGATCATCATCGGCACCCCCGGCCGCACGCTAGACCACATCCGGCAGGGCACTCTAGACCTCCAATCGGTGCGTTTCCTGGTTTTGGACGAGGCGGACGAAATGCTGGACAGGGGGTTCGCCCACGACGTTGAGGCCATCCTCAGCCGGACTTCTTCCAGCCGGCAGACGGCCCTTCTGTCTGCGACAATGCCAGACTGGGTGGCGAAGACAGCCACAAAGTACATGCGGAACCCGGTAACGGTGGAGGTGGACGCAGACCTGAAAGCGCTGCCCACTGTGAAGCATCTGGTCTATACCATCGAGAAGGCCGACAAGATAGGAGCGCTTCGGACCCTGCTGAACCAGCGGGACGGCGAGGCGGTCCTGGTCTTCGGCAAAACCAAGCGCGGCGTGAAAAGGCTGGCTTCACAGTTGGGAGAGATGGGCTATCCGGCAGGGGCACTGCAGGGGAATCTCAGCCAAAACGCACGCGAGCGCGTGATGGCAGACTTCCGTTCCGGCGCCATTCCCATCCTGGTGGCAACCAACGTAGCAGCCCGTGGGTTGGACATCGATGGCATTGGTCAGGTTATCAACTACGACCTGCCGGACTCTGACCTGCTGTTCACCCACAGGGTCGGACGGACAGGGCGCATGGGCCGCGCCGGCGAGGCCGTGACGTTCATCACGCTGGATGAAGAGCCGAAGTGGCGTGAGATTAACCGGAGCATGGGAGGCCGCCTCACTCGCCAGCCCTGGAAGGCGACCCGCGCGGTGGGACACCGCCTACAGAGCGCCTCTTGACAACGGATGGTGCCGGGGAATTGAACGACTACCAGAACAACACCATACGCAACCTCGCTATCATAGCCCACGTTGACCACGGCAAGACTACCCTGGTGGACGCGCTACTGAAGCAGGGCCAGGTCTTCCAGTCCCACCAACAAGTGGGCTCCTTAATCATGGACACCAATCCTCTGGAGCGGGAACGCGGCATCACAATCCTCGCCAAGAATGCCTCGGTCTACTACGGGGACGTGAGGATTAACATCATCGATACGCCGGGCCACGCTGACTTCAGCGGCGAGGTGGAACGCGTCATGAACATGGCCGATGGCTGTCTGCTATTGGTGGACGCCGTAGACGGGCCCATGCCCCAGACTACCTACGTGCTGCGCCAGGCCCTCCAGCAGAACGTCACCCCCATGGTAGTCATCAACAAGATAGACAGGCCCGAGGCCCGGGTGGCAGAAGTAGTCGAGATGGTCCAGGACCTGTTCTTGGAACTGGCTACGGATGCGAAGCAACTGGATTTCCCGGTGCTTTATGCATCGGCCAGGCAGGGTTACGCTACCTCGGTTCTGGACGCTCCAAGGCCGGACATGCAACCCCTCTTCCAAGCGATCTTGGATTCGGTGCCTCCTCCCAAAGGAGACCCCTCTGCCCCGCTCCAAATGCTGGTTGCCGCGCTGGACTACGACAACTACCTGGGACAGGTGGCCGTGGGCCGGATCACCAATGGCACCCTCAGGCAGCGTGACCACGTGACTTTGTTATGCCGCGACGCCGAGCCCACCATCCACAACCTGGAGCACATATTTGTATTCCGCGGAATGGAGCGAGTGGAAGTACCCGAAGCCCAGGCCGGGGACATTGTGGCGGTGACCGGTCCTGAGGGCGTGTCAATAGGCGACACCATAGCCTCTCCTGAAAACCCGGAGGTCCTGCCGGCTATCAACATCAGCGAACCGACGGTACGGATGACATTCGGGGTCAACACGTCCCCCTTGATGGGCAGGGAGGGCACCCACTGCACTTCCCGAAATCTCCACGAACGGCTGATGAGAGAGTTGCGGACCAACGTCAGCTTGAGGGTAGAGGCCACTCCCAGCCCCGACGTGTTTGTGGTTGCCGGACGTGGAGAACTACACCTGTCCATCCTAGTCGAGACCATGCGCCGTGAACAGTTCGAATTTCAGGTGTCCCGTCCCGCTCCCGTGACCAAAGTGATCGACGGCAATACGTACGAACCCTACGAGATATTGAATGTCAGCGCCCGTGACGAGTACGTTGGCGTACTGACCGAATACTTGTCGACTCACCTGGCCCAACTCAGGGACATGCGGTACGATGAGAACGGCTATGTCCACATGGAATACAAGATACCCACCCGCGGGCTGATCGGATTCAACGCTTTCTTCCTCCGCACCACCAGGGGTGACGGAGTCAAGAACAGCATCTTCACCTCCTACGAGCCAATGGGGAGTGATATAAGAGCCGAACGCGGCGGCGTACTCGTGGCATCGGAGGGCGGTGTCGCCGTAACCTACGGGCTGCTAAATGCCCAGGGCAGGGGCACCACTTTCATAGACCCTGGCACGATAGTCTACGAAGGTATGATCGTCGGCTCCCACCACCGCGATGGCGACATCGAAATCAACGTCTGCAAGGAGAAGAAGCTGACCAATATGCGCTCTTCAACGGCCGACGTGACCAGACGATTAAACGCCACTGCCAGGTTGAGCCTGGAGGAGGCCATGACGTTCATCTCTGACGACGAACTGGTGGAGATCACTCCACACAGCTTGCGCCTTCGTAAGATGGAACTCTCGGCTCTAGACCGGAAGCGCCAACGCCGGGACGGGGCTCGCGCCCGAGATTAGGGACGCTCCAAGGCAGATGCCCCTTCGCGAATTCCTCCGTTGACAACACGGTCACACGTGCTCATGGTGTAGGATAGCCCGTAGCGACTAATGATTTGGAGGCAACCCTTGGAAGCGTATTGTATGAAGTGTCGGGCAAAGGGGAAATGAGCAACCCCCAGGCAATCACGATGAAGAATGGCAGACCGGCCACTCAGGGTGTATGCCCGGTCTGCTCTACAAAGATGTTCCGGATCGAAAAGGCCAAATAGTTCGGGATTTTCCAAAGGCCGCAGCCGATGTGTGAGCCACTGTGGGTTAACAGGTCCGCCCTGCTAAATCTGGCATAGTACTGGCATACCGTCCAAGATAGGCCTATAGAGTCCCCAACCACAATTCGAGGACGGTTCTGCCTTCAGTCAAGACACCCCGACCGCATCGTGTACTGAACCTGCCGTACCCCAGACTAGAGTCCCCGGGTACACCTCATTGACGAGGAGGGCGTGGACACTGGTCTTGCTCCAGGGCTTCCCTCCGGGGGTGGCGATGCCCTCCTCGTTGAGGGTGCGGGTGATGTTCGTCATTCCCCTCCCGGCCTCGGCCATATCAAAGATGCGCTTGACGATGGGGCCGTATCCGGGTCAGTCTGCAAAGTTGGGCGCTTGTTGGTTCCGTCCTGCACCATGAGTTTGCCGTAGCCGTAGGGCACCCTGCTGCCGACCCAGAAACCATGAGAGGCGGCTTCGCGTCATCGCACTATCCTTTACACGCTATCCAGGTCTTCGTAGACTTACATCGGGCTGTTCGCCAGGGGATTCGCGCCTCCGTAGAGAGTTACTCCATCAAGAAACTGGAGCCGCTGTACGGCTTTGAGCGCGCCGTGGACCTGCGCGACGCTGGCACGAGCATCGTCGAGTTCGAGACATGGCTGGAGTTGGGGCCAGGGCGAGGAGCGGGAGGAGCTATTGGCGCAGATCGAGGGCTACAACCGCGACGACTGCCTCTCTACCTTGCACCTGCGCGACTGGCTGGAGGAGCAGCGGACCGTCCTGGCGGAGGAACTCGGCGAGGATTTGCCGCGGCCAGCGGTGAAGCCGCCGGAGGAGACGGAGGACAGCGAGGCGCAGAAAGTGGTGAACGAGCTCGTCGCCGCGTTGACCACTGGACTGCCCGAGTCCGCCGCCGACATGAGTGAGGATCAACACGGCCGATGGCTTCTGGCGCATCTGCTGAACTGGCATCGGCGAGAGAATAAGTCCTTCTGGTGGCGTTACTTCTATCTTGCCACTCTTACCGACGAGGAACGTCGCGAGGAGACCGACGCATTGGGCGAACTTACCTTTGTAGACTCACGACCGGATCCCGCGCCCCGTACCCGATCTACCACCTACCGCTTCCGGTTCCCGCCACAGGAGCACGCCATCACCGTCGGCAGTACGCCACACGATCCGGAGACACAGGCGCCCGTCGGTACCATCTTCAGCCTCGACGACGAGCACGGCATCATCGAGATCAGACGTGGCAGCACCCAGCCTGCTCCGTCACCTACATCGCTGGTCCCATACGACTTCGTGCGTCCCCATCCCAAGCCGGAGAGCCTGCAGCACCTTGCCCAGCACGTCTTGGAGCACGGTATGGAGGGGCCCCGGGGAATACCAGGCAGAACGGGACCTCCTCATGCGCCGTCCCCCTCACTTCACGGTGGGAGAGCCACTACAGCACGGCAGGGAGGGGGCGGAAGAGGCGGCGCGACGACTCGTCGCCACCATCGATGAGAGCTACCTGGCGATCCAGGGGCCGCCGGGTTCCGGCAAAAGCACCGTGGGGGCACGGATGATCGTCGACCTGGTGGTTCAGGGGAAGCGTGTCGGTGTCACGGCCAACGCTCCAACGAGGAGCCCACGTTTGCCGGTGCCATGCATTTGAAGAGCGACGAAGCGGCGCGGGACGCTCTTTCCGGAAGCAGAGGTCGAAGTCGGCGGCGGCACGACATGGCTCTGGTCGCGTGAGGATATGGCCAGTGCGGTCGACGTCCTGTTTGTCGACGAAGCGGGGCAGAATGTCCCTCGCGGATGCCCTCGCAGCGTCTCCCTGCGCCCGCAGCCTTGTCTTACTAGGCGACCCTCAGCAACTCGACCAGCCGCTCCAGGGTACGCACCCGCCAGGGGCAGAGCGCTCCGTCCTTGCCCACGTTCTGGACGGCGAGCGGGTGATGCCGGATCAGTTGGGCCTCTTCCTGGATGGAAGCTGGAGGTTGCACCCGGACATCAGCGCATACACCTCGGAGGTCTTCTACGAGGTGCGCCTGCACTCGCATCCCGGCCGGGACCGACTCGGCCTGACCGGCGTGCCGCCGCTGTCGGGTACTGGTATCCGGTTCGTGCCAGTACCGCACGGCGGCCAGTCCAGCGAGTCATCGGAAGAGGCGGCGGTAGTAGCCGAGCTAGTGCGTAGTTTAAGGGACGCCTCGCCCACGCATACCGACGCGTCGGGGACGTCGCGACCACTGGCGGAGGCCGACGTGCTCCTGATTACGCCATACAATGCGCAGGTGCGGGCCCTGAGCGAAGTACTGCCGGGATTTCGCATCGGCACGGTTGACAAGTTCCAGGGCCAAGAGGCGCCCATCTCCATCTACTCCATGACGACCAGTTCCTCTGAAGATGCACCGCACGGGATGGAGTTCCTGTACAGCCTCAATCGGCTGAACGTGGCTACCAGCCGAACGCAATGCGTGGCCCTAGTCGTCGCTAGCCCGGCACTGCCCCGCGTACGCTGCCGCACCCCGCGCCAGATGCGCCTTGCCAACGCCCTAGCTCGGCTGGTAGAGGTGGCCGCCAATTCACTGTAGATACAGTAAACTCCATAGGACGACATCTACTACATGGGTGGCCTGCCAATTGCCAGAGAATGTGGGAGCAGTTCAGGTCATTCGTATGAGTTTCTCAACGTTGGTAGACTCAATAGCTCCGCCTGTTGCAGCAAATCCTTGAAGGCTTGGTTCACTGACCCTGTCGAACAGTAGCGGTGTGCGAGCCTTGACGGAACTGACCCCCTTATTCTGTCACAACAAATGGTACAGGGCCGATAGAATGAGACATGGCGAGAGTAGAGATCAGAACGATAATAGAGACGTGGAAAGCATGTGGAGAGAACTATTCAGAAACGGCGCGACGGTTGGGGATAGACCGGCGTACAGTGAAGCGCTGGGTGGATCGAGGTCGACAAGCCTGGGGCTACGTTCGGTGGAGGGGACTACAGCGCCTGTCCACGGCGCCCAAGCATCGCAAGAGGGCGCTGAGTGGCAGGGGCTCGCGTAAGGAGATGGAGGGAAGCCACGGGCTTTTGTGGGGAGAAACTGGCAGTGGTAGCGAGGACAGAAGGAATAGAGGTGTCGGCGTCCACCATTCACAGGTACTTGCGCCGGACGGGGCTGGTCCGTCCCAGCGCCAAGCGAAGACGACCCCGATTCCAGAACGGTCAGGTCATGCGCCCCAGTAACTGTCCCGGACTGGGCTACCTCCAGATGGATGTGAAGTACGTCACTCCCGAACTCTCCGGGCTGCCCTACACCTGCTATCTGTATGCCGCTATGGATATCTCCACCCGCTACAAGGTGGGGCTGATCCTGCCCAAGGTCGACACGGATGGGGCGCTCCTGGCCTTGTACCATGCCACCCAGGCCTTGCCCTTTCCCGTCTGCTACGTGCAGACCGACAACGGCCTGGAGTTCCAAAAGCGCTTTCACGCCAAGTGTGAGGAGGTGGGAGTGGAGCACTTCTACATTCACAAGAGCTCCCCCAATGACAATGCGGTCATAGAGCGCAGCTTCCGCACCGATGAGGAGGAGTTCTTCTTCCGGTTGGAGAGGCCGGCTAGAGACCACACACAACTGAATGGCTGGTATCAGGGCTTCTTGGACACCTACAACACTCGGCGCCCTCACATGGGCATCAATATGCTTACCCCAAAGGAGGCTATCAACCTGTACCTAAACTCTTGACAGAATAAGGACCCCTTGCAGGCAACTGCTATCTTTGCAAGGATAGCAGGCTGACACTAATGGCACTATCATGTCAAGGAACCAAGTCTCCATCTGGCAGGAGTGATCAATGGCTAGTTTCCTTTCAAAACTGCTTGGCAGGGCCAATGATGCGGCAACCGCGGGGACCTCTGGGTTACAGCAACTAGCTCCGGATTCACGAAGGATTCTGGACGGCGAGAACCACCAGCACAGCTCGACTGGTCACACGCCGAATACATTCCTATGCCGCCGTCTCCCCGGACCTGGGAGGTAGATGGTCGTAACGAGTTTCACCGCGAGTACAACGACCCGATGATTGGACCAGTATTTCAGGCAGGCTTCAAGAATCAGCACACCAAAGTCGTGAAGCTGGCAGTTTCTCTTTCTGCTGAGCAACGACAGGGCAGAGTCGGAGAAGAGATCGCGAAGGCCTACCGCAAGCAAATCATCTACCGCATGAAGGCTGGTCAGTTGGCGGCAGCAGCAAAGCAGTCTGTTGAGATGTTCGAGATGGTTCCCAGATATGTTCAAGATGTCGATCGGCGGCGGTTCAACCGCATTCTCAAGCAGATGGATAAGGAGGGGAAGAAACACTACTACACACTCATTGATGTAGCCAGCCCATCCTCACAGCCTTTGTTCACAGTCGTGAACGGTCACGGATGGGGTGTCTCGGGAGAGCGGAAGCTGCAACGCGAACAGCGACCCAATCCGGCCTTCAAGGTCGCCACTATGGACGGATCAGGAACGTGGCTACTCAACCGCTCCTGGTCTAGCATAGAGCAGCCGGAAGTCAGGAGCGTCCTTAGGAGGCTGGATATATTCGGCCGCTTCGTCGGTGAGAAGCCCCTCAATCACGACGCCTATCGGATCGGTGCCGGAGCCACTGGATCCCACATTGCAATCATGGACTCCAGCGGGATACTGCACATCTACGATGCAGGGTTGAACGTCGTCACGGAAACGAATCTCCAAGAGGGTCCCAGAGTAGTGGATCACTTCCGAACCATCGATACGAACTATTGGGGCGGGTTCAAATCCCAAGTCCGAGCTGTCGACGTTGCATCCGAAGGAGACCGGTACCTCTTCACGCTCGCCGATGAGGCATGGTGCTGCACAGTAACCGGTCGCACCCTATGGGGAGTTGCGATGCCCCTCAAGGAAGGTTGGAAACACGTCGTAGGTAGAACCGAACGCTTTGGTGTAGGACATGAGGTTGAGGAGGCCCTCCATCTCTTTGGACTTTCTCTTCCGGTGAGTCCCACCGAAATCAAGCAGAAGTACCGCGTGTTGGCGATGGCCCACCATCCTGATCACAACGCCAGCAATCCCGGAGCGGGGGAGAAAGATGAAGGCGCTGAACAGGGCCTTCGAGATACTCACTGGGGTTGATCCTAACACACTCGGGTTAGAGGAATCCGATGTTACATACTTCGCTCGCATAGCTCCCGACCACGTTGTCGAGTTGCAGTTACCTCGATACCTGTCGAGGTGGTAGTCCGAGGCGACGAGCCTGCGCTATCGACGGAGGCCCGGAACCGTCTATTCTCCATCGCTCACAACGCGCTCACCAATGCCTTTCGGCACGCGCATGCCGTAAGGTCGATGTCGAGCTGGACTTCACGACCGACCCCATTCGAATGTCCGTATCGGACGCCGGGCGGGGCCACGGGTTCACCGGAATGATGGCCGATGCGGAGGCTATCGGCGGAAGCCTCATCGCGGAATCGGGCGGGCGTCGCGGCGGCACTACCGTGACCTGCACGGTTCCCGTTAGAATGGACTATGGAGGGAGATTGTGAGTTCTGGAAGTAAGCCGATCAGGGTGGTGCTGGTCGACGACCACCCCGTCGTAAAGGCGGGCCTTACGGGATTGCTGGAGCATTTGCAAGACATAGAAGTAGTGGGGGAGGCCTCGGACGGCGTGGCGGCAGTTGAGAAGGCGGAGCAACTCCAACCCGACGTTATCGCCATGGACGTGATGATGCCACGGCAGGACGGCGTGGAGGCGTGCCGGACTATCATGGAGAAACTGCCCGACTCGCAGGTGCTGATGCTGACGGCTTCGACCGAGAGGGACGCCGTGGTCGAGGCGGTGGCCGCCGGAGCATCTGGATACCTGCAGAAGTACTCCGGCGGCCAAGAGATGGAGGAAGCCATTCGCGCCGTCGCACGGGGCCGCCTGAGAATACCGGACCAGGCCCTGAGGAGATCCTTGGCGATGGTTCGTGGTGAACTCTGGGAAAAGACCCGTCGCGGCACGAGCACCCTGACCGCCCGAGAGCGGGAGCTTCTCACGCTGTTCGCCAACGGCGAGCCGTATGCCCGGATCGCGAAGGCGAAGGGCATCAGCCCCGTGACCGTGCGGAACACGGTCTCTCGCGTCCAGGATAAGCTGGGGCTGGACACCAAGCAGGAACTGGTGATCTGGGCCATGAGGAACGGGCTGGTGCAAGACCCTAAACCGAGCGACTGGCCATGACTATTTGCCCTGCAATCCTCAGATCATGCGTAGTGCCCGCGAGAGTGGGATTAGTCGTGTTGATTCTACTCCTGGCGTCTGATAGAGGCATAGCTGTGGCCGATTCTCCGGCCGAGACATGTTCCAGTGGCATTGCTGTGACTAACCCTCAAGACAACCCGTTGCTGGTGCAAGATTGCAATGCCCTTCTGGCGGCCAGGGATACTCTGTCCCAGGGTGGGCGAAGACTTAGTGGGATGGCATCTCGATTGGAGGGTCGCCGGCGCGAGTCACTGAACTGCGGATCCGTGGGGACCAGGGAGGCAATGGAAGTCTAAAGGGAGCATACCTCCGGAGTTGGGGCAACTCACGGGGCTGGTGACCCTGGACCTGAATTCCAACGCTCTGAAGGGTACCATACCTCCTGAATTGGGTCGCCTCACACAGCTAGTAACTTTGAGTCTGGAGTACAACGAATTGACCGGAGAAATCCCAGCAAACATTGGGTAGACTCGCGAACCTGTACGAATTGGACCTATACAATAACGAACTAACTGGGGAGATCCCGGCGGAGGTGGGCCAGCTAAAAGGGACTGACGAGACTCAGGTTGGGCTACAATAGGCTGACAGGTGCGATCCCGCCGGAATTAGGCGGGCTACTTTGGCTGCGTCGGTTGGGGGTGGAAAAAAACCAGCTGAGTGGCACGATACCACCGAAATTGGGCCGACTATCCAACCTCCAGATTATGAACTTTGATAGCAACAGGTTGACTGGAACAATCCGGACGAATTGGGCGACCTATCCAACCTGGAGAGACTAGTGCTGAGCCGCAATCAGTTGACTGGCGAAATCCCTGTCAGTCTAACCGAACTCGCGGACCTGCAATACCTGGCACTTAAAGAGAACAATTTGACTGGGAATATGCCAAAGGGGTTGGGCGACCTCATTCGACTGAAATGGATAGAGCTCCAAGTAAACAAATTGACCGGGAGCATCCCAGAGGAACTTGGAAACCTAGTTGATCTGCAATCGATAATCCTAGTCGACAATAGGCTTTCCGGACGGATTCCGCCGACCCTCGGTAAACTTAGCAACCTACGGGAATTGTCGTTAGGTAGCAATGAGTTGACTGGAGAGATTCCCCAATCATTCGGAGACTTAACCGAACTCGGGTATCTGTCACTCGACAATAACATGCTAAGTGGGGAGATTCCAGCGACGCTGGGCGAGCTTACCAAACTACGGGCATTGTATCTGAACGACAACGAGTTGACGGGAGAGATTCCAAGAGCACTCGGAGACTTGACCAGACTCCAGTATATTCAGCTCCAGAATAATCAGCTAACCGGGGAGATCCCAGTCGAACTCGGGGACCTGGTTGAGCTGAGGCTGCTGAACTTGGAGGACAATAGGCTTAGTGGAACTATACCGCCTGAATTGGGCAGGCTCGCCAATCTTTGGGGATTGTCCTTGGGCGCGAATCAGTTGACTGGCGAGATCCCGGCGACCATCGGCGGTTTGATGAATTTGATATCTTTTGGGGCGTCAAGCAATCTTCTGACCGGTTGCGTGCCGCTCGAATTGAGTCGATTTGAGGGCCATGCCTTCAACAATACTAACCTCAGGTTCTGCTTCGCAGTGGACGACAATTCGACCATCGTAGATTCTGCGGCTCTATTGACGATGGCAGAGGGAAGTGGCATTAGGATAGAAGAGTCGGTACTGTTGGCCAACGACATGGAAACAGAGAACTACACCCTCCGCATTACGAACGTTGGAGACGCGGTGAATGGCACAGTTTCGCTGGAGGTGTCTACAGTTGTCTTCTTGCATGACGGCTCGGAGACGACCTCAGGCAGCTTTGACTACACGGCCAGCGACGGCGTCCATTCCTCCACCACCACGGTGACCCCTGTCAACGACCCTACCGTCACGGTTGGTGACACGGCAACGGTAGCTGAGGGAGATACCCTGTCTATCGAGGCGTCAGTGCTCCTGGACAATGACACCGACGCGGAGAACGACACGCTAGGCATCACTTCGGTCGGCGATGGGGTCAACGGAACGGTCTTGCTGGACGGGATGACGATCACCTACGAACATGACGGCTCGGAGACGACCTCAGGCAGCTTTGACTACACGGCCAGCGACGGCGTCCATTCCTCTACCGCCACGGTGACCATCACGGTGACTCCTGTCAACTACCCTCCCGTCACGGTTGGTGACACGGCAACGGTGGCTGAGGGAGATACCCTGTCTATCGAGGCGTCAGTGCTCCTGGACAATGACACCGACGCGGAGAACGACACGCTGGGCATCACTTCGGTCGGCGATGGGGTCAACGGAACGGTCTTGCTGGACGGGATGACGATCACCTACGAACATGACGGCTCGGAGACGACCTCAGGCAGCTTTGACTACACCGTCAGCGATGGGAGAGACACCTCCACCGCCACGGTGACCATCACGGTGACTCCTGTCAACGACGCTCCCGTGGTGCCATTGGTCGCGCTGGCACTTGGTGCCGGAGTGCTGACTGCGGTCGTATTGTTGGCATTCAGAGTGAGAAGGAGAAGTTCCAGTCAGCTCTCCTGAGCCCACGACAGTTGTCAATCAGCAATAGCGGGACAGAATGGGATCCGAGAGATCAGAATCGACCAAGGGTCTCGAATGCTTCTCTAGAAGGGGTAGGCTACGGCCTATGAGGCACTGGAGGCCCGTTCGAAAGGTAGGCTGTCTGCTGCTTGTGGGGATGCTGGCGGTTGTTTTGTCGATTGCCTGCGACAGAAGGTCGTCGACGCCTACCCCCACACCAACAGTCACGCCGACGCTTCAGGACCAGCTACTTCAGGAGCTTGTGACAGCTAGAGCTACGGCTACAGCATCAACGCCAACCCCTACACCCGAGCCAGAAAGCCGTATCTACCATTCCATTGCAGGAGAGCGCCTTGTCGCCATTGGTGCCGGATGGCAACACACATGCGGCTTGAGGGCAGACGGTTACACGCTTTGTTGGGGCGTGGGCAACATATACAACGATGGCCAGATCCGCCCTCCCAAGGATGAGTACTTTCGTTCCATCAGCGTCGGGCCCTCTCATACCTGTGGGCTGCGGCTAAACGGTACAGCTGTGACCGGAAGCATACCCGCGGACTTGGGACGCCTTGCGAACTTGCAGAGGATGTACCTCAGCTTCAACGAACTGAGTGGACAGATACCGCCAGAGTTGGGCGGACTGGCAAGTATTGTCGGCCTAAGGGTCAGTGGAAACAACTTGACCGGGGTTATTCCAGCCGAGCTTGCCGAGCTCCAAGGGCTGGAGACGTTGCACTTGGATTCCAATAACCTTACTGGAAGAATTCCCGGAGCCTTGGGTAACCTCAAGCGCCTCCGCTGGCTGGAACTTGGGTATAACAATATTGAGGGGAAGATACCTAAGGAACTAGCAAAACTTGAGCAATTGCAGATACTTGGCCTGGGATCCAACCAACTCACTGGAGAGATCCACCCCGAGCTTGCCAGTTTGGCTAGGCTAGGTTCGCTAAAGCTGAGAGGGAACAGCCTTACTGGCGAAATCCCGTCTGAGTTATCACAGTTGCAAACACTGTCGTATCTTGATCTTGCCCACAATGCGCTAACCGGTGAGATTCCACGCTCCCTGGCCGACTTGACGGCCTTGAGACATCTGGATCTCGGGGATAACCAACTTACGGGAGCCATTTTCTCCGGTTTAGCTCGGTTGCCACACCTTGATCGGCTCTACCTCAGCGGCAATGCATTCACTGGGTGCATCCCGCGGGAGGCATCGGAGGTTCCACATAACGATCTGAACGATCTTGGCCTGCCAACTTGCTGATAGGGTGGGACAACAGCCAACTTTCATGGCAGGGACGCAATAGCAACGAAAAAGTGCGGTACTAGTGGGCGGTTGATTTGGATGAGCCGGATAAGTAAAGCGGGGCGACAAAGAGCGTGCCAACTGCCACTAGTCCTCTCCGACCCGTTCGAGTCAAGTTAAGTGGGCTAACGGCTACGGTAGATACCACCGAGCCATTCAACGCCACCGCCTCTGCTTTTTTGCCGGTATGAGGCTATCGTCAGGCATGGGGACGGTGTAGCGGACGACGGCGTTGTCGGGTAGGAGTTCGATCTCCTTGACGAAGGTCTCGATGAAGGCTCTGCGCTCGGTCAACTCACTCTTCTGTAGGAACTTTCTGATGTCTAGGGCGTAGTCCGTGATCGTCTTCACGTCGTCGAGGACCGTGGTGCGCTGAGCTAGGATTGTCCTTGCGCCCTCCGCCGCAGACTCAAGACGCTCCTGCCGCTCTCTGAGGGCTCGAATGCGGGGCTTGAAGTCGTCGACGTGCATGTCGGTGGTCTCCACGATGTCGTAGAGGCGGTCGAGCCTACCAAGCACATCGGCAAGCTCCGACTCGATAGTCTCCAGCCGCTTGCGCTGGTCATCGGTCACGCCGTCCAACCGTTTGTCCACTACCTTGATCAGGTCGCGAATGTTGCCCACGGTCTACTCGGTCTATCCCTTCCGGGATGAGGACTCCCGCCCCGATGGACACCGCTACCCCGGCCTTCCCTCCTACGGGGACAGCCTGATCATCGGCTGTGCCGGCAACGCCGCCGCACGGCGGGCGATGGCGGAGTGCCTGCCGGGCGACCCGCGCCGGTGGCTCATCGACGCGGGCAACGACACCAACTGGGGGCAGGTGCTGGTCGGCAACGCTCCCGAGCAGGTGGCCTGGGACGGACCTCCCTTCACAGGCGAGACCTGCTACCTGGCCCCCGCGCCCACGCTGCAGCGCCCCGACCTACTGACCGCCGTGCCGACCGCTCCGCCGGACGTGGACTGCGCGGCGGCCCTCGACCTCACCGACCAGGACCCCACAATCAACCAGATGATGGCGTCGCTGGTGCTACAGGTGGTCCGCCGCATGGTGGCGGGGACCTGCCCCTTCATGGGCCTCTACCTGGACATGGAGCAGGGTACGGTCACCCCGTCCTACGTCACCCCGGAGGCGGTGGAGCGGGTGCTGAGGCTCGACCACGACCCGGGGGACCGGGCGAACTGACGCACAGAGGGGCGATGGCGTCCCGGCGATCAGCGCACAGGAACACATTCAGAGAAGCAACAACGAGAGGAGAAATCAATGCTTGAGGAAAAGGGAACCACCACGACCGCGACGAACTGGCAGGACAACCACAGCGGGCGCCGCAGGCACAAGCTCATGACCAAGGAGCTCGGTGCCACGATCCCCGCTATCGGAGCCAACGAGGACGCCGAGGACTACGACGCCGTCCTCGCCCCGGCCAAGCTATTCAGCCCCTACACCGGCTGGCGCTGGTACATCACCGAGTGGGACCCCAATACCGGACTATGCTTCGGCCTCGTCGAGGGATTCGAGACCGAACTCGGATACTTCGACCTCACCGAGCTGGCGGAGGCAACCGTGTTCGGCAGCGTCCCCGCCGTGGAGCGCGACCTGTACTGGGAGCCCCAGACCCTCGGTGAGATCAGGAAAGAGTCGAGGGGAAGGATGGCGGCCTAGCCGGTCGGCCTATAGGCACAGTCGGAGAAGAAACAGGGAGAGGAGAACCATGCCTGACGAAATCGGAACGGAAACAACCCGCTCAGATGCCCTGGGCGCAGACGAGAGTCTCTTGGGCGATGCGGCAGACGACACGGCTGCTGCGGTTGTCGAAGAGCAGGACGCCGACAAGGAGGCCGAACAGGACCCAAAGGGTTCTGACGACGCTGGGGAGCAGGCCGGTACGCCGGAGGACCTGAAGGTTGTCGTGTCCATCAAGAGAGGCAGGGACACCATCGGGGTGCAACGCACCTCGTTGGACCCGCACATCGAGTCATTCGATGACCAGGACCTGTCCGGGCTGACACGGGAGGTCTTGCCGGTGATCGAAAGGGCGAGAGCCAAGTGGGAAGACGAACCCAAATACCCGGCTCACGCCAGACCCGCTCCCCCGGCCAGGCGCCGGGCACGGCGTGGGCAGGGGTCGGCGCAGGCTTCAACCGCTGAGGGTGGGGCAGACCAGCAGCAACCCGAGACGCTGAGGCTGTTCTAGGGGCCGGACCCTGCCTTCCAAGGGGCGGTCGGCGCAGGACGCTCGACCGCAATGCTACAGGGGGAGGTCATCGCAAGAGGCGATGGCTTCCCCCTGCTCGTCCATGTATGGGGGTCTTTTTGCGTTTCAGCCCGACCGCCTGCCCATGTATGTGGTCTTTCTTGCGTTTCAAGGCCCTGCGGTCGCAGGCCGTTTCCTTACTCTCTGAACAGGCCGAGACCCAGGTTATCGGCCAGGCTCAGCAGCGCATTCAGATGCCGGTAATTGGGCCGGATACCGGCCTTCCACCAGCGCCGTATGGTCATGGGAGAGATCCCGAGGCGGCGGGCGATCTCCGCCCACGACAGGCCCGACGCGTGCTTGAACCACACCAGACGCTGCGGAAAGTCGTCGGGGAATGGGTAGGCTCTTCGGCTGTAATGAGTGCGCTGTCTCGGCATGGCGCACCTGTCCCCCTCCAGGGCGCATCGGAACCCCTCGCTGATGGAAGCGGGCCGACAGTCGAGCCTCCACGTCCCGGACGGAGCGTGGACCCGCCCTGACACCCATCTATGCGGCCTTTTCTGCGCTCAAGCAGGCGGCGCTGGTGGAAGATGCGCCGCCTGCTTGTTTCTTTGTAGCTACGGCTCCAGCACCACCGCCGTTGCTGCGCTGGTCAGCGTCTCCTCATTGCCCGCGTCAGAGGTTGGCGCGGCGGGGCGAGCCTCAATTCCGTGCCCTTCATCCCGCGCCCGGGAATCATGGTCAGCCACAACGCAGTGAGAGGCGATCGAGTGTGACACTCACCGACGACGGCTCGGAGTTCCACTCGCGCGCCTTTCGGCCAGACCGGGATCATTCGAGTCCAGGGTCGTTCTTTCGAGCCTGACCACCGGTGCTCGGCGGCGGTTACCGCGACCTGACCCGAACCTGGTAGCTGCCGTCTAAGCGAGACGAATAATCGCGATATTCGACCCCGAAGATGCACTATGCCACCTCTGTTGCTTATCCGGGCCACACATGTAGTGAACTCCTTTTGCCAAGTTGTCCTTGCGTACCTTAGGTTGAGTTGTTGAGCAAGCCTCTACTCGTGTGCAAGAGGCAAGGTCGTGTTGGCCTGGCTGTGGGTTGACAGGTTAGTACCAGTCGCGGTAGAAGGTCTCGTATGGCACGTAAGGTGGGCGCGAGGGGTGGGGAATAGGAAGCTGCACAGGCCCACCCTGGCGAGAGGGGAGGTACACCGTAGCAGTACCTTGCGAGTGAGCCTCGCCTGACTGGTTGAGACCTTGATAACGAATGCCTATCGCGTAATATTCTGCCCTATTCGGTTTTTCGCCGGCAGCCGCCTCTCCTTCTTGGACCTGTATGAACTTATTCACCACTTGTCCCTCATACCTGGTAACGTCGTCAACGTATACAGGCTTGCGGAGAGCTATCTGCATGCGACGGATGAAACCGTGATCCCCCATCCAGTTGGTGAACAGCTGTTGGGGTATCTGGAACCTCTGCACACCGTGGTCAAAGGGCGCCGGCTGACCATCATAGCCAGCCAAGATAGCATCGTCATGTGCGACGTCCGCATTCCAAGGCCAACGCGTTAGCGGGTTGGTACGGGCGTCTCCCGGCAGGTTCTTTAGCATGCGAAAAGACGGCTCAAAAGCCAATTCGTCCCCTTGCGGTTCTTTTAGAGGATCGTCAGTGCCTACAGATGTCCCTCCAGCGCTTACCAGGCAGTAGCTCATGTAGTTGGAGCATATCTGATCACGCAAGGTCCAGGGCGGAAGAACAATGGGATTTAGCTCATCACCTACGTTCACGTCCTCCCAGTAGAGAGGTTCCGCTCCCCGACGTGGTTGGCCACGCAGCCCTTGGAGAAGTTGCTCTATATCTTTGGGCGTGTATTCCTGGATTTTCCTCTCATAAAGCAGCTTCTGACCCATGTTGTCGGCTTTCATGGCGCGGGAGGTACCCATGTTCTCCATGGGGACCGCTATCTGGGTGCCGTAGCATTTGCCTATGGCGTCGCCATGATGATCCCAGAAAGTGACCTCGGAGATAAGCAACACCAATCGTCCCCGGGAGCCTTTCTTCTCAATCACCTCTTTGGTCACCTTGGATGAGCGGAACTGGGAGCCCACCCGGACAGCGTCGAAGAACTCCCAGGCGTTCCCCGAGATGAATTGGGCCAGTGGATAGCCGATGGGCCGCATAGCACCGTGGACAGAGGGGTACCGTATCAGTGAGAGGATGGTACCTGGCGCTATCTGGCAACCGTGGCAAGAATGCCTGCCATACTCCTGGTCTGTGTACAGCGGATTATCGTCTCCGATGCTGCGGGCGTAATCGCGCACAGTAACGGGATTCAACCGCAACACAGCCTCATAGGGAGGTCCCGACTGGTCAAATGGTGACGGCAGCCGCGGAGGCAGGTGCTCTTTAGCCTCCTTGTCTATCAGCTCCCTTGAACGCTGGATGTACTCAGTAACGGCTTCCTGGAATGTCTGGTCTGTGATATTTGTCATGCGGTCCGCCTTCCTGCTCGCAACAGTGGCAATGTGGAATGAAATGTCCCAGTACGGATGTTAGATAACGTATTACTGTTCATTCAACAAACACAATAGTCATCTTGCAACCACATCCACAATCTTATCACTCAGAGACATATCATCCAAAGGTGGTTCTGATTGACATCCCATCTGAGGTATGCTCAAGGTGACCCGCAGGCCCGCTCACTCCTTTCGGCTGTGCTCAGGGTAAACTTAAAGCTCAGGGTGAGCGGGGGTGCGCGATGCTCAGGGTGAGCGGAAGTCCATACCCCACCACTCCTGGATTCCCGTCTTCACGGGAATGACGGTGTGGGGTGCCCGCTCACTCCTTTCGGCTGTGCTCAGGGTAAACTTAAAGCTCAGGGTGGGCGGGGGTGCGCGATGCTCAGGGTGAGCGGAAGTCCATACCCCACCACTCCTGGATTCCCGTCTTCACGGGAATGACGGTGTGGGGAGTGGCTAGATGAACAGCGGGCCAAAGACAAGGGATACTATAGCCATGAGCTTTATCAGGATATTGAGGGACGGTCCGCTGGTGTCCTTGAACGGGTCGCCTACGGTATCACCGACCACGGCGGCGTGGTGAGTATCCGAGTCCTTGCCGCCGAAGTTCCCCAGTTCTATGTATTTCTTGGCGTTGTCCCAAGCCCTCCCGGCATTGGCCATGGTGATAGCGAGGAGGAATCCGGCGGAGATGGCTCCTATGAGCAGGCCGACCAGGGCCTCAGCGCCCATGAGGCTATGGGGGCTTTGGTGAGCGTGGTCATCTAGACCGCCAACCGATCCCTGCCCAAGACGAAGGACCCTAAATCAACGGGACGTCCCTCTAATAGGCATCTTATAGGTACGGCGAACATCCCGTCCCCAAATCCTGCGCCAACCTCGCCGTCATATACCACCACCCCGGCCACGAAGCGATCGCCCGCAGCCTTCTTCAACTTCCGCAACCCGCGAAAGTCAGACTGCGTTACGGTGGCCGCCGCCTTCACTTCTACGCCGGCCACCTCTCTCGCTCCGCGCTCGATGACGATATCGACCTCTACCTGGTCCCTGTCGCGGTAGTGGAAGAACTCCAGGGGCGTCTCCTGGCATATGGACTGACGTCTTAGTTCCTGGAACACGAACGATTCCAAGTATTGACCGAGCAGTTCGCGATTCTGTGCAAGGTCACGGGGACCGACTCCAATCAGGGCGCATGCAAGACCGGTATCCCCTATATGGAGCTTGGGCGTCTTGACCAAGCGCCTCAACTGGTTGGCGTGCCATGGCGGCAGTCGGTCTACAAGAAACAACCGTTCCAGCAGCGTCACGTAGTCGCCGATGGTAGGTCGGCTCAACTGGAAGAGGGATGCCATATTCGACAGGTTATAGAGTTGAGCGGTCTGCAATGCTGCGGCAGTCAGTAGCCGGGGCAGTGCGTCAAGTGTGCTGATCCTGGCCATGTCCCGCACGTCCCGCTGGAGCTGCGTGTCGATGAAGTTACGGTACCAGTTTGCCCGGCGCCGGGAGGTGGGACGGGCCAGCGCCTCTGGATAGCCGCCGCAGGCTATACGTTCTGCCAGCTCATCGGCAAGACGCTGGAAGGTGGACGTCTTGAACTCCCCGCGAAACAGGTCGTCTAGGAAGTTGGGGATGCCGCCGAACAATTCGCCCTGGGAGAGAGGGTGCAGCCGCAGTATCTCCATCCGGCCAGCCAGCGAATCGGCAAGGGCCGGCACGAGCAGTACCTGGGACGAACCGGTGAGCAGGAAGCGCCCGGGAGCGCGGCGACGGTCTATCTCCTGTTTCAAAGCGGTGAAGAGAGAGGGAACTCGCTGCACTTCGTCGAGGATTGCATGCTCCGGTAGCCCGGCGACGAAACCCGCGGGGTCGGCGTTGGCAGCATTACGGGCGACGTCATCGTCAAAGCTGATATAGCCGTAGCCCATGGAGTCGCCGACCAGCCGGGCAAGGGTGGTCTTGCCGCACTGGCGCGGCCCGTGCAACAGCACAGCCGGCGAGTCGGACAGCGCTTCGACCAGAGGTCCTTCGGCGTAGCGGGAATAGAGGAGAGATGACTGCATCGTCCCATTGTAACTTTATAGTGCGTCTAATTGCAAGATATTGTTCCGTCTGATTGCAACTTTAGACAGCGTCTAATTGAAAGACATGGGTTATGTCGCCACCTCACCAGCCTTGGCAACAGCGCATCCCGCTGGTACGGTCCTGGATTCCCGTCGGCACGGGAATGACGGTGTGGGGAGTGGCTAGATGAACAGCGGGCCAAAGACAAGGGATACTATAGCCATGAGCTTTATCAGGATATTGAGCGACGGTCCGCTGGTGTCCTTGAACGGATCGCCCACTGTATCACCAACCACGGCGGCGTGGTGAGTATCCGAGCCCTTGCCGCCGAAGTTCCCCAGTTCTATGTATTTCTTGGCGTTGTCCCAAGCTCCCCCGGCATTGGCCATGGTGACGGCGAGAAGGAATCCGGCGGAGATGGCTCCTATGAGCATGCCGCCCAGGGCCTCAGGGCCCATGAGGGCGCCGACGGCTATGGGCGCAACGATGGCGACGAGCCCGGGCAGGATCATCTCGCGGAGTGCGCCGCTGGTGCTGATATCCACGGCGCGGGCGTAGTCGGGGCGGCCCGTGCCTTCCATAATGCCGGGGATCTCGCGGAACTGCCGCCTCACCTCTTCGATCATCTTGTTGGCGGCACGGCCCACGGCCTGCATGGTCATAGAGGAGAAGACAAAGGGAAGTACCGCGCCAATGAGCAGTCCCAGCAGGACTTTGGTTTCTAGTAGATCAAGAAGGTCGAGGCCGGCGACCTGCGAATAGGCGACCATAAGGGCGAGAGCGGTAAGGACGGCGGAGCCTATGGCGAAGCCTTTGCCGGTGGCGGCGGTTGTATTGCCCAGAGCGTCTAGGGCATCCGTACGCTGTCGGACCTCGGGAGGAAGGCCGGCTTGCTCCGCAATGCCGCCGGCGTTATCGGCTACGGGCCCGTAGGCGTCGGTGGCCAGGGTGATGCCAAGGGTGGAGAGCATACCCACTGCGGCCAGGGCAATGCCGTAAACGCCAGCCAGGGCATCTGCTATCCAGATGCCCGCCACAACAGCAGCTAGCGGCACCACGGTGCTGAGCATGCCAAGGCCAAGGCCGCCGATGATGACGGTAGCGGGGCCGGTCAGGGCCTGCTCGGATAGCTTCTTGGTGGGGCTGTATTCGTAGGCGGTGAAGTACTCGGTGGCGAACCCTATTACCTGTCCCACCACCAGACCGACCAAGACAACCCAAAACAGCTTGAAGTCGAGACCTAGAATGGCGATGGCTACGGCGGTGCCTATGAGAACTAGTCCACCGGCGGAGTAGATGCCGGTGCGAAGGGCCCAGAGCAATCTTCCCATGGTGGCATTCTCTCCGGTGCGGACAAGGAATGTGCCCAATATGGATGAGACGATGCCTATTGAAGCGACGAGAAACGGGAGCACGAAGCGTGCTCCGTCGAAGGAATCGCTTGAACCGCTGAAAACGACAGCGGTTGCTCCCAGGGCGATGGCGGCGATGATAGAGCCGACGTAAGATTCGAAGAGGTCTGCGCCCATACCGGCTACGTCACCAACGTTGTCGCCTACGTTGTCGGCGATGGTGGCCGGATTACGCGGGTCGTCCTCCGGTATGTTCTGCTCCACCTTGCCCACGAGGTCCGCGCCGACGTCGGCGGCCTTGGTGAAGATACCGCCTCCGACACGGGCGAAGAGGGCGATGGATGATGCGCCAAAGCCAAAGCCGGCGACGATGTTGGCGTCTTGGAAGATCCAATAGAGGGCGGCGACGCCAATGATGCCTATTCCCACTACGGTTATGCCCATTACGGCGCCGCTGTTGAAAGCTACGCGGAGACCCGGGTTGAGGCCCTGAGCAGCGCCAGCGGTGGTGCGAGTGTTTGCCCTTACCGCGATGTTCATGCCGATAAATCCGGCCAGACCGGAGCCAATGGCTCCAACCAAGTATGAGATAGCGGTGGAGGGCAATGAGCGGTCAGAGCCGACTTTATCCAGGACGTCGTAGTCAATGAAGACAGCGATGATCACCGCGATGACTATGACAAAGGCGGCGAGGATGCGGTACTCACGCTTGAGGAAGGCCATGGCCCCTTCCTGGATGGCTTTGCCGATATCTTGAACGGTCTCATTGCCGGCGCTTTGGCGGAGGACCCTGGTGATGAGATAGACGGAGAAGAGTAATGCGACGATTCCTACGGCAATGGAAGCAGCGATGAGCTCTGGATAGGTTTCCATGGAGTGTTGCTCCTTACAACGACAGTGATTGGCTTTGAATGGCAGGCTGATTGCCAGTTGGGGACTGTATCATCAAGGTAAACCGAGGGTCAAGACGGGCAAGGGGGCAAACAGGCAGGTGGGCGGTACGCGGTCAACTACGGCCTGGATGCTTCGTCGGCGGAGGTGGATGAAGGCTTAGGGGTTTGACCGACTCCTCAGCATGACAGACCGCCCTGCCCCTGGGTTCCCGCCTACGCGGGAAAGACGGTGTAGGCAGACGGGCAAACGGGCAGGTGGGTGGTACGCGGTCAACTACGGTCTGGATGGTTCGTCGGCGGAGGTGGATGAAGGCTTAGGGGTTTGACCGACTCTTCAGCATGACAGACCGCCCTGCCCCTGGGTTCCCGCCTGCGCGGGAAAGACGGTGTAGGGGAGGCTGGTTTTGCATGGCGGCCCCACCCCTCCACCCCGCCTGGGTTCCTGCCTCCGCAGGAATGACGGTATCGGGGGCAGGCTGAGGGGAGGAAATCGGTGTGGACACTGGACTAGAGAGTCGTCGTGGATACAATGGTTAGCAGAAACCCGTTTCAACGTGAGATTCCATGGTCTCAACCCCCAGCCGAAGACCGATCATTCAGGTAGTAGCCAACAGAGACTATCGTCTGCTGTGGGCGGCGGGTCTGTTTGCCATGCTGGCCCGCTGGATAGCGCTGCTGGTTTCCGGGTACCTGGTGCTCCAACTCACCGACTCCATCTTCCTGACCCAGATGGCCGGAGTCGCCTTTCTCTTACCGCAGACGTTCATGGGCGTCTTCACCGGAGTCATCGCGGATGCTTACGACCGACGCACCGTGATCGGCGTTGCCTTCATAGCGAACGCGCTGCTCTTTGCGCTGCTGGCGGCGCTCGTGTTCTCCGAGACGGCGACGGCGCCCCGGATCCTGGCCATAAACTTCCTCATTGGAGTTTCCTTCAACGTAGACATGGTCGTCCGCAGAACGTTTGTCATAGATATCGTGGGCAAGGAGATGTTGACATCGGCGGTGTCGCTGGACACGGTAAACATGACGGTGGCGGTGCTAGTGGGGCCCGTATTGGCCGGGGTCCTGTTGGAAGTCATCCCCGAGAGCGGCTTTGCCAATGTGGCCTCCATATACTCGTTGATAGCGAGCTGCTACGTTGCGGCAGTGGTGTTGATCATCAGGGTGAAACCGCAGCTTCGCCAAAAAGCCAACATCAGCTTGAAACAGACTTTGGCCTTCATCTCGGAAGGGTTCCGCGAAGTCTCAAGGAGCAGGGCAATGGTGGGAGTGCTGGGCGTCACGGTGTTAATGAACCTGGCCTTCTTCCCCTTCATGCCGATGATCCCGGTTTTCGCGGAGAAGGTGCTAGAGGTGGAGCCGGCCGCCATGGGGCTTCTGGGCGGAGCTTCCGGTGTAGGTTCTCTGTTTGGAGCGACGTTCATAGCGGCCCGGGGGAACATACAGCGAAAGTCGGTCTACTACTACGGCGGCACGCTGCTATCTTTGGGTATTCTGGCCGTGTTCTCCCTATCGACATCCTTCCCTATCTCACTGGCTTTGCTCATGCTGGCCGGCGCCACGACATCGGGATTTGGAACTATGCAGGCTACGTTGGTACTGATCTCGGCCAGGGAGGAGATGCGCGGCAGGGCGATGGGCATTCTGAGCCTGGCCATTGGCGCCGAACCGTTCGGCGGGATCATGCTCGGCGTGCTGGCGGAGCGGCTCGGCCCCAGCCAGGCGGTTGGGCTTATGACTGTTTCCGGCCTGGCGATGACCGCCGTTTGGACTTACTTTGCCAAGGAGATGAGGCGGCTTTGAACTGGGGGTGGGTTTGACAGGGTGCAGAGCATTCGTTTAGGAGTAACATCGCCCTGAAAGGAGAATATTGAATTCTCTCAAGCAGATCCGAGATGCGGTCCGTAATTGCCGGAACGCTGACAACATCGGTTGCGTCACTGTCACCAAATACCGCGACCAGAAGAATGTTGAGGGGGCAAGTCATCCCGTTCTGTTTCAGATAGTGCCGAAGGCCAGAATCGCGATAATAGGTGCTGTCCCAGGTTCAATCGATGCTGACCCAACAAAAGAAGCTTATCAGAAGCTGGTCAATGGACAGTTCTCTTTAGGACACAAGAGTGCTCAAGGGCTTGGCGAGATTATGATGAGGGTAGGAAATATCAAGAGAATAGACCTACCCTGTAGAATAACACGCCTTCCAGATACGAGGAGTATTCAAGATGATCACCTGTTGGCACGTAAGCGCCTGGGTCTACACGCAACAAATCTGGTTAAGTGTCCTGCCCCTACAGGTTGGGAAAACTCCGAGAAGGAGCTTTGGAAGCAGGCCGCAAGAGCCTGTGAGAGTAGGCATTTAGCGAATGAAATTGAGTCTATAGATCCCTCAATGATAATCCTCTTGGGGCAGAGGGTTGTGGATTACATCGCGGAGAGGGAATCTTGGGGTTCATCCGTTAGCAGGCTCAAAATATCGGAATGGGCTCAACAAGCACGCTACCTGCCGTGCTATGGCAGAGAGAGGCTTGTAAGTGCTTGGGTGTTCACCCAGGAGGACAGTACTTCTGGATACAAGGTAAGGCTTGCTGGGATTTGTACGCTGAGCAAATGGCTAAATTCGTAGAATAGTCGGAGTACACGAAAGAACCGGGACGATGGCATTATCTAAATTTAGGTGCCACACTTACATGACCCCCAAGTGGCAAAAAACTAGGTGTGAGGTCAGAACGTAATGCCTATTCATGAGGAAGTCCTTGCGGCAGCCAAGCTTCTGAGCGATGCCTCCGGTGACGGCACATTCACTCCCATTCAAGTCGTTGAGGCTTTGCCGCACTTAAAGAGAGTACCGTTCGTACGCATGTTGTAAGCCGGTGTTGTGTAAACGCTCCAGGCAACCACGCAGTCAGATACGCTTACTTTCGTCGTGTTGAGCGTGGTATCTATAAGATTGAGCCTCCTTTTCGCTAATTGGCCAGAAAGACCGCAGTGCAGGATGCCACCAGTGGGCCCTGCTCCTTACGGCGACGGGGCTTTCCCAGGACAGGGTGCCTTAGTTGGTATGAGGTTCCTTTTGGATGCTTCGTCGGCGGGGCTTGGTTGATGCAAGCGGGATTGACCGACTCCTCAGCATGACATCCCGTTCCTGGATGCCCGTCATCACGGGCGTGCTGGTCGGGAGGGGAGCGCGCTCAGAGCGAGCCTATTTCAATAGTAATGACAGGGTGTGAAGAGGTGCGAAGTGTGCAAAGAGGGGTGTGCAGACTTCAACAATCTGCACACCCCTCTTGAATGCGGTCTAGTACCAGTCGCGGTAAAAGGTCTCGTAGGGGATGGCTTGGGGCTTGGCCACGTGCGGGATGGGGAGCTGCACCATGCCGCTTTCACGTGAGGGCAGGTACACCGTAGAGGTGCCCTGTACGAAGACTTGGTCCTCCTGGTTACGTCCCTCATACTTGATGCCGACGGCGTGGTAGGTGCGATCTCCGGGGATGGCGCCCTCGCCGGCTTCACCCGTCTGCACCTCCGTGAACTTCTTGGTGACCGTGCCGTTGTAGAGGCCGATGTCGGAGTAGTAGAAGGGTCTGCGCAGAGCCATCTGGAGGCGCCGGATGAAGCCGTGGTCGCCCATCCAGTTGCTCATCAGGGCCTGCGGTATCTGAGACCTCTGGCCGCCCCAGTCGAAGGGTAGAGCCTGGCCGCGATAGGCGGCCATTAGGGCGTCGCCGTGCTCGTCGGCGGCGCTCCAGGGCCAGCGGGAGACGGGGTGGGTGTAGGCGAAGCCGCCGAATCCCTCGTGCCTGATGTGCCGGCGCATCTTGTGACCGCCCTCGAAGTTATATCCGAACATTGGAGGGCCGTTACGCATGTGGAACATGGACGTCCAGTCCTGGTCGGTCCAGGGCGGGATGATGAAAGTGGGGAGCTTATCGCCCTCGTTGACATCCTCCCAGTAGAGGATGTCCTTGCCCCTGGGTCTGGCCTTCTCCATGAGGTCGAGGATCTCCTCCACCTGCTCGGAGTTGAGCTTGGGTACGTTGCGCTCGTACATCATGCGCTCGCCCAGGCGCTCCACGGACATGGCTCTGCCGGTGCCCATCTCTTCCCTGGGCACCATGATGAGTGTGCCGTAGCACTTGCCGAGGAGGTCGCCGCGCATGTCCCAGTAGTTGACGTCTGTGATGAAGAAGAAGAGGTTGCCGTGGGCGCCTGGCTTCTCGATGATCTCCTTGCCCACGGAGGAGGTCTTGAATCCGGTGCCGACGCGTAGGATGTCGAAGAACTCCCAGGCGGTGCCGGAGTGGAAGTTGGCGATGGGCCAGCCGCCGACGCGGCGAGCGCCGTGCCACATGGCGTTTCTGGCCATGATGAGGGCGGTGCCCGGTGCGATGAGGCAGCCATAAGGCCCGTTCTTGGCGTATTCGGGATCGGTGTAGAGCGGGTTGTCGTCGCCGATGCTGGCGGAGTAGGCCTTGATCACGGGTTCGGTGAGCACCCAGGGGCTCTTGTATGGTGGGCCTGAGGCGTCGTAGGGCTGAGTAGTGCCTGGGTAGAGGTACATATCGAGCGGGTATCCTTCCCCGATGACCTCGTTTTCTAGGTCTTCGTGGGAAAGCCGCCTGAACTCGTCGACTAGGCTCTCAAAGGTTTCGCTGGTAGTTGTCATGGTTTCTTCCCTCCTCCGCTTGAGCGGATGATAAGCCCGACGGGTCAACGAGTCAAGAACGGCTAGGCGGAGCCCAGGCTTCTCCCGGTTGCCTGGGGTGCCGGTACATGTGGCCTGATTGCACCTCCGGGAAGCTGATCGCCTCCAATAGGGCGGACCCTTCCCTGTAAGCGGCGACAAGGGCGTCCTCCGCTTCATAAGCGAAGGGATCGCCGAGCTGCATTTCGTTCTCTCCACCGGGCTCGGGCCTGTTCTCCAACAGCCACTCGACGGAACAGGCAAGGGCGCTGCTCACGGGGACGACGTCGCTATATCCCAGCCGGCTCTTGATCTTGGTGATGTCGTAATTGACGACAGCTTCCACTGCGGGCGCTCCGCTGCCCCTGTACACTCTGCTTGCCAGGGCAGGCGGCATCTCCACTATCTCACAGTCGCGGCCCATGTGCTTAATGATGAACTCGACGATCTGGCGCTGGGAGTACTGAGCGTCCTCCCTGACGTTGAAGATTTGCCCGGACGATTCCTCCGGCTTGTCGACGCCGAGCAGAAGCGCGTGAGCGGCGTTCTTGCCGAAGGCACGACGGCGCGGCGCGGCGGTGTTGGGGACGACGACGTGCTTCCTACCGTCCAGCAACCGCCGAACAATGCTCCATTCGGGATTGGCGGGAGCGTTGGGCCCGTATACCTGGGGGTATCTGAAGATGGCGGCGCTGTAGAAGCCGTCCTGGTGAGCCTGCATGACCGTCTGTTCCGTAACCCACATCATGTAGGAGAGACGCGGCCCGTCGGGGTCCTGGCTCAGCGGGCTGTCCTCCGGCACCATTGGAGGTGCGCCAAGGGGGGCCCACCGGTCGTCGTTGCTGCGGGCGTAGACTCCGCCACCGCCCACGGTGATCAGGCGCTGGGTCTTGCCCTTGAGCACGTCGGCCACAATGCGGATCCTGCCATAGGTGGCAACGGCAAGGTCGAAGGTGCGGTTTGCCAAGCCCGCTTCCAGCGTCTCCTTGAAGTGAGGGTCGGCGTGAATGTGCTCAACGTCCGCGTCGAATTCGGCCTCGTGCTGTCCTCCGTGGAGGACAGCAACCTGGTACCGGCGCTCCAGGAGGCCGTTGACGAGGTGAGGGCCGGATGGGCCGGTTCCTCCGATAACGAGGGCTTTCATGCGCGTCTCCCGCTGGTTGGTTGTGCAGGGTTTGGGTAGAGAGTATCACCGACGGCCGTTGTGAACAACCGTTGGGGAAGTTGGCATGCAATGACGAATGGCTTGGGATTCTTCGTCGCTGGCGCTCCTCAGAATGACAGATGGGTTGCGGTAGGGCCCCACGCCCCTGGATTCCCGTGTCAAGCACGAGAATGACGTTAAGAGGGGTCCCTAGCGTCCTTTCCCTTCTACTATGCTCAGGGTAGACTTCCGGTTCAGCAACTGTCTTGGCCTAGTGGGGCATAAGATTCCCTGTGCTCCTCAGACATTAGGCATGGAAACGATGTAAAAAGGGTCTTGGTATCACTTTTGATACCTGCCGTACCACGCTCCGGGCTCTCTCGACCGCTTGCGGGGTGGAGGATTACGGCTGGGCTGGAGTGCCAGTTGTTCCAAAAGTCTGAGGGCTTGTCTCCCTCAGGCGGTAAGTGCCGAGTGCAGCCTGTGAGGAATGCCATTTTCTCGGGAACAAATGCAGCGCCTTGACGACTAATTTCTCAAAGCGCCGATCTTCAGGAGTCCTCGCGCTGGGAGGCGGTTTGCTAGCGAGTTCTCCGTTCTCTGCGTGAAGAGCTAATCATGATTCCTGGTATTGGGGATTTGCATTTTTGCACTTCCCGCGTGTGCGCGTTCCACTCTGTCTGTCTGTCTATCTTGTCTTTCAGTCTTCCGGATGATACTTTGTTTCGGCGGTCGAGTTGGAGAAGCCGCTTCGCCCACTCGCCGATTCGTCGCGATACCGCATCACCTCGGTCTACGTAGCTGATAGCGGAACCCCTTCTGCGACGGCGGCTTGGCCAAGTGGCCCGTCAAGTGTCGCGAGCTCTGCACCCTCCCTCTTGGCTAGTTCCAGGTAAAGGGCGTCATACAGAGACAGTCCATGTACCCTCGCCAAGGCGAAAGCAGATTGAAGGTCGGAGTCCTCGTCAGTGGTGATGGGTAGGCCCTTCAAGGCGTCCAAGCGTTCCTTGACTTCCCCCGACGAGAGGCGACCACGCCGCTCAGCCGTGAGCAAGGAGTTACGCGTCGACAGATGCCAGAACTGTGGCACAAGTGCCCCGTCCTCCGCAAGTTGCTCCAGAACCCTATCTGCGCGCGGCTCGTCCTCATCGTCGAAGAGCCACGCTACTACGACCGAGGCATCGACAACTAGTCCGCTCATAGACGGTGACCTTCGTGGCGTGCCGTGAGTATCTCGTCCGTCGAGAAAGCAACGCGCCTCCACCCGGCGCGGCGCTCCCGAAAGCCCTCTATTGCCCTCTCGCGGCTAGCGCGGTCCCGAGCGTCGGCGGGAACCAGGTGCGCTACCGCCCTGCCATGTCGAGTTATGACGACGGTCTCTCCATGCTCGACCGCCCGAAGGAGTTCGGCCAAGCGCGTCTTGGCTTCAGTAGCCTGAATCTCACGCATATTTGACTCCAACCTGTTGTTTTGACCATACCATGTTACCCAAGTGCCACTATCCGAGTCAAGACAGTTGCTTTTCGCTGGGAGGTCGCTGCGCTCCTCAGAATGACAGGGTAGGGGTGGGTGCTTTCCTCGCTCATTCCCCTTCCCTTCGACTATGCTCAGGGTAAACTTCAGGCTCAGGATGAGCGGGGGTTGTTTAGAATGACAGATGGGGGATTCCGGGGCAGGGTCTTAAGTGGGAGAGGAGGGGTTACTTTGGCCAGAGCCAGAGGCGCTTGGCGGGTTTGAGGTTGTCGCTGAGCAGGGCTACTATGGCGGGATTACCGGCCAACAGGCTGGCCCTCCACTTGGCGAGGTCTCCTTCCGTGGAGCGACCTGCCTCCCTGCTGCCGGGTAACGATTCGAGCGGCAGCCATCGATTCGATGTTCTTGTCAGTACCTCGCCGCCGGCCTCTCGCACAATTGCTACTCCCGCGGCAACGTCCCATACGTGCGGCGCGGAGAAAGCGGCGTACTGCATGACCCCGGAAGCTACCAGCGTCATCTCGTAGGCGATGCTGCCGATGTTGCGCAACTCGCCAAGCCTTCTCAACTCCTTGCCGATTCGGTATCGCCGCCAGAAAGCCGCGGGGAGGGTGACGAGACCGTTGGGCGTCGGCTTGACCTTGTCAAAGACACGGATGGGAGTGTCGCCGGCGAATGCGCCACTCCCGCAACGGGCGTGAAACACCCGGCCGGCGGATGTGGTTGGCGATGGGACGTAGATGGCCCCGGCGATGGGTTTGCCCTGGTGAAGCACGCCAATGGAGGAGGCAAAGACGGGCAATCCGTTAACGAAGTTGGTGGTGCCGTCCAGAGGGTCTATTACCCAAACGAAAGTCCGGTCCAGGTCTTCCGCCGGAGGGGTCTCTTCAGAGAGGATGCCGTGACTGGGAAAGCGGCTGCGGATCCCATCGACGATGAGCTGTTCAGCGCCTTTGTCGGCGTCGCTGACGGGGTTTCTTGACCCTTCAGACTTGTACTCAACCTTCATATCACTGTGGAAGTAGTCCAGAAGCAACTCACCCGCGCTTGCGGCCAGTGAGACGGCGTGCTCTTCTATGGAGGATAGGAGGTTGGGGTCTATTTCAGATGAACGGGTATCCGTGGCTGACATTCCTAAGATGCCGGGTAGCCGGCTTTGACGTGTGCGCTGATACCGCCGCGGTCGTTGTACCAGGCTTCCACGGTCATGGCCTCCGGTTCAAGCAGGGCCGCCAGATCGTTGAGCACCCGGTTGACGGCGTGCTGAACGTCGTATCTTCGCGACGTGTATTTGTCGGTGAGCATCATCTCCTCGTCCCAGGCGTAGCTTCTTCCCGCAGTTGTTTGGGCAGCACGAAGGTGAAGTTCTCCTCTGCTATGGTCGTTGTGCGAACGTTCCTGGGCTCCAGTCTATCCACTACGGCTTCCACCAGCCATTCCGGCGTTGAAGCGCCGGAAGTGATGCCAACGCTTTGCACGCCTTCCAGCCAGGCATCGTCTATGTCGTCGGGGCTGTTGATGAGATAAGCCGGTCTTCCGGCGGCCTCAGCGGTTTCCCGCAGCCGGTTGCTGTTGGAGCTGTTCAGTGCTCCTACAACCAGGACCAGTTCGACGTCAGGCGCTATGGCCTTGAGGGCGTTCTGCCTGTTGGTAGTGGCGTAGCAGATGTCGTTGCGAGTTAACAGGGCGGGAAATCTCTCTTTGAGGACGGCTATGACCTCTTCCGTGTCGTCCATGCTCAGAGTGGTCTGAGTTAGAGCCACCACCCTATTGGGGTTTTCAACCTGAATCTTGGCGGCCTCTTCAGCCGTTTCTATGAGGATAGTGCTGTCGGGGGCTTGCCCCAACGTGCCGGCAATTTCGACGTGTCCGCGGTGACCGATTAGGATTATGGTATAGCCTTCGCGTGCGTATTTCTGAGCTTCAAGGTGGACCTTGGTGACCAGCGGGCAGGTGGCGTCAATGATGTCCAATCCCCTGGCTTGGGCCTGCTGCCAGACGGAAGGGGAGACGCCATGCGCGGAAAAGACCACGACACTACCCTCCGGGATATCGTCGATGTCCTCCACGAAGACGGCCCCTTTGTCCCGCAACTCGCCCACGACGTGAGAGTTGTGCACGATTTCGTGTCGAACGTAAACGGGGGGCTGGAAGCGCTCCAGGCATAGCTCTACCACGTCAATGGCACGGACAACGCCTGCACAAAACCCTCTGGGTGAGCTGAGCAAGACTTCTATGATCGGCCTCTCTCTCGCTGCTCAGAGCGCCGGCTTTGCTTCAACTACCTGGTTCGCCTCGTTTGCAGTACGTAAGCGCCGCCTGCCACCACAAGGAGGAGTCCCGCCAGCATCATGGTAACGAGTGCTCCGGAGCCGGGCGAAAAGTCGCCGGCAGGTGGGGGTACGGGGGTAGGAGTAGGTCTAGGAGTACGTTCGGGCGGGGGCCAGGGATATGAAGGCCCGACCACCACAGCCTCATTGATACTTGTCCCCTCATGGAGGGTTAACAAGTTGCCGTCGACATCAAAGAACAGAAGCCTAAACCCAGTTGGCTCCGCTCTAAGATTGCTCACTGTCAGGCCCAGCACCCTGTCGGTAGGCAGGGAGGCCTGGGTAGGGAGCTTGAGGTTCATAGCGGGTTGGTGGTCGCCGCGCTGTCGCGGGCTGTAGACAGGGTACACCTCTATGGCGACCACCGGAGCGGAAAGGCCGCTGTCGGGGAGCTTGACTTCGACTAGCGCCTGGTTGCCCCGTATCTGGTGCTTCCATCCTAGGTCGCTTGGGACCAGGTCTTCGGCGCCTTCCGGCTCATCCGAAGTGACCAATACCGCATCGGCAGAGTCCAGAACATTCAGTGTGACATCGGGATCTTGTAGAATGCCGTCATCGTCTAATGCAACTACAAGGTCAGACACCTTCACGGCGGTGATGACGCCTTCATCGGGAGCGTCCACGGTCTGTGTTAGGTCCCCAACGCTTATTTCCACTTTCGCTGCATCTCCTTTGACAGTGAGGACCATTACCACCCAGAGGTCTGCCGTGGTTCCATTGGAATCAAACGCCTGGTCCCAACTGATATCGGGAGCGGGAGGGGTTTGGGCGTTGACTCTTTGCAGGCCGTAGAATGTGAAGAGTAGGCCGAGAAACAGGACGATTCCTACTGCCAGTATGGGGATTCGGTTTTTGGCTAGCACCATTGCAGGCTACCTCCGGGGGTTGGACCCACTAATATGAATGATTACTAAAATAGCAACAGGAGCTCACCCTTCTTCACAGGGCGGACGGCAAACTCCGTTGGAATGCTAGCATTGAGCTTGCCTCAGTGTCAAGCGTTCAGGTACGGAAACGGGAGGAAATATGCGGACATACGGAAATGGGGCAGGGGAAGGGGCTGGCTCTCGGCCCCGGCTTGCCTCTAAACCACCTCTGGCCGTGGATGCCCGTCGCCACGGGCATGACAGAAGGGGGCGCGGGGACGGAAGGGACGTGCGGGCATGACGGTGAGGGGCGCAGGGATGATGGGTGCACGGCTAGGAGACGCCCTTCTGCATCAAGTAATCGTGGAGGCGTTCCAGCGTTTTGCGGTTCTCTTCCAGGGGGAATCCGTCCACGGCGTAGGCGCGCTTCACCTTGACACTAGTGCTGTTTTAACCTAGTCTGATGGCTAGTCAGTACAATGGATAAAGAGGTTAACCATGAGCAAGAGATGGCCGGTTCAGGATGCCAAATCGAGATTTAGCGAGCTTCTGGACACCACCCTCGCGGAAGGGCCACAGATTGTAACCAAGCGAGGTGTGGAAGCCGCCGTGCTCCTTCCCATTGAGCAGTGGCGGAGGCTGGAGCGGATGACGAGACCGGATCTGAAAGAGTTGCTGCTTGCCCCTGAGGCACGAACCGAGACCCTTACGTCGCCGCGCCAGCAGCACCGCCGCCGCCCACCCGTAGTAGTGGAGTAGCCTATGTACCTCTTGGACACCAACGTGGTTTCGGAGCTGCGTCGCCCCCGACCGCATGGCGCAGTTCTGAATTGGATTGCAGACGCACCGGCGGAGCAGCTCTTTGTGTCTGCCGTTACGGTTGGCGAGATACAGGCGGGGATCGAGATCACCCGTGAGCAGGATGAAGCCAAGGCTGAGGAGTTGGGAGCGTGGCTGGACAAGGTACTGGCTTCCTACGGCATACTCCCAATGGATGCGCTCGCCTTCAGAGAGTGGGCGCGGCTGATGCACGGGAGATCAGGCGCTATGACCGAAGACGCCATGATAGCGGCGACAGCCATGGTTCACAGGTTGACGGTGGTCACTAGAAACGTGGCCGACTTTGACGACCTTGGTGTTGACTATGTGAATCCGTTTGGAAGTGGATAGGCAGGCCAGCCCCCGCTTGCTCTAAGACCACCTCCGCCCCTGGATGCCCGTCGCGACGGGCATCCAGGGGCGCGGGGACGGATAGGGACGCGCGGGCATGACGGTGAGGGGCGCAGGGATGGTGGGAACGCGGCTAGGAGACGCCCTGCTGCATTAAGTAATCGTGGAGGCGTTCCAGCGTTTCCCGGTTCTCTTCCAGGGGGAATCCGTCGACGGCGTAGGTGCGTTCCACTTTGAAGCCGTCCACAGCGCCGACATCTACCATTTGCTTGATGACCTCTTCTTCTTCCTCCGGCGAGGGCAGTAGATTCTGCTTCGCCTGCAGGGAGAGGCCTGCTATGAGACCGGAAGCGCCCCAGTTGGAGACGCTGGCCAGGATCAGCTTGTCGGTGGGAACTATGGTGGGCTGCTTGGGCAGGGTATCGATGGTGGGGATCTGTTCGGCCAGCTTGCCCATGCCTATCTCGTTGCCGCCGTCTCCTATGCCCACGGTGGCGTTGTGGTCGAGCACGAGATAGTCCGCCCTGGCGTTGTACTGCGAGATGTCGACGCCCCGCATGTTCAGATATTCGCCCTTCTGAGTCACGCCGCAGCGTTCGGTGGATATGACGATGGACGGCTTCAAGTCGCCCAGGAGCTCCCGGGCAAACTTCCGGCTAGAGTCTTCGTCCGTAACGGGGAATTCAATCACTTCGCCCACGTCTGAAAGGCAGTTGTAGAGAGACGAGCTAAACTCGTCGGTAACGTGTGTGACGTCGTAACCAAGCTGTTGCAGCGCTTTACCGATGAAATAAGCGCCCGGGGGGCCGTCGGTCTCCGAAGCCATGGCTCCTATTATGAAAAAGCCGCTGATGACGAAGGCGCGTCCCGGGTTGCGCAGGATCAGTTGCGCCGCGTCTTCGCAGTAGTCTTCGGGGAGGTACCCACGCAGCTTGGATATTCCCCTCTGGTCACGGTCAAGGATGATGTCTTCTATAACGGACACGTTTGCCCTCCCAATTTGCGGTGTGCAGTATTTGTCTAATCAAAGAACGGCTAGGTCTTCGTCGCGGACGTCGGTGATGAACATGTGCCCCGGCGAGTGGGTAATCATGAATGGCGGCTTGGACTGCATAGCCACGGCCTGAGGTGTAACGCCGCATGCCCAGAAAACGGGTACCTCGCCCGAATGGAAGGGCACAACGTCTCCGTAGTCCGGTTTCTGGAGGTCATCGATGCCTATCGATGCCGGGTCGCCGATGTGCAGCGGTGCGCCGTGGGTGTTGGGGAAGCGAGAGGTCACCTGCACGGCCTTCACCACCTTTTCCCGGCCAATGGGGCGCATGGACACCACCGTGGGGCCGGAGAACTGGCCCGCGGGCACTGTTGGCATGTTGGTGATGTACATTGACACGTTGCTGTTCTCTTCTATGTGCCGCATGGAGATTCCCGCCGCCAGCAGCGCCGTCTCGAAGGTGAAGCTGCATCCGATGAGGAAAGAGACGAGGTCGTCGCGCCAGACGTCCAGAACATTCGCCGTTTCCTGCTCCAGCACGCCGTCCCTGTAGACACGGTACTTTGGCAGGTCGGTGCGAATGTCTGCGCCGGGTGCGGTAATGGAGGGCTCCACGCTGCCGACGTCTACGACTTCTATGAGAGGACAGGGCTTGGGATTGCGCTGGCAGAATAGCAGGAAGTCGAAGGCCTGGGCTTGGGGCAGGATCACGAGGTTGGCCTGGACGTAGCCGGGCGCCAGTCCCGCCGTTACAGAGTCGTATTCACCATTGCGGATGATGTTGCGCAATGCAGCAGGAGAAGAAGGAAGCGTACTGATTGCCATGAGGACCCCCATGCGCTAGTTGTAGGGGGATTCTAGCAGTGGCAGGGGCAGGCGGGCAAGCAGGCATGGGCAAGTTGTGAGATCTGGTCGAGAATGCATCACTAGACAACAACTATTTCGTACGACTGTGGCTCAGGAACGGGTAAGCCATCTTCCTCAAGCGCCTCTAAGTAGAGGCGTATGGCCTCATGAATAAGCGCACATATCTCGTCTCTGGTCTCCGCGGCGGCCACGCATCCGGGCAAGTCCGGCACATGGGCGCCATAGCTGGTTGGCCCCTTCTCTATCACCACAGCGTATTTCATAATCATTTCCTTGTCTGCAATCCCGCCTGCTTTATTATACTGTTCCACGTTCCCTGTGGCACATCGACGCCCGGATGTCCCGCAATAACGACGACCCCCCGCTTCGCCGGGTGTTTGTACACGCGGTGACTGCCACGGGTCCGAACCAGACGCCAGCCGTCTCGTTCTACCAGCCGGATAGCGTCCCTAACAGTTCGCCCATCGCCCCTCATGCTTCATGCGGGTATTGATGCCGTAGTTGATTATGAAGGCCAACTGCTTGCGTAAACCCATAGTGCTTGGACAGCACCAGACGGACGGATGGGCAGACGGGCAAATGGGCAAGCGGGCATGTTGCTTTGGACTAACAGTCACGGCTTCATGGGGTACAATCCGGCTATGAGCGACATTGACGGTTTGATAGAGAAAATCCTGGCGCAGAAGACGATTGCCGTGGTAGGCCTTTCGCCCAGACCGGACAGGCCCAGCTATCAGGTTGCCGAATACTTGAAAGATGCGGGCTACCGGATTATTCCCGTCAACCCAGCGGTGGAGGAGGTGCTGGGAGAGAAGAGCTATCCCGACCTCGGGTCATTCCCGGGGACCATTGACGTGGTGGATGTTTTCCGCCGGCCCAGCGACGTGATGCCAGTAGTAGAGGATGCCATAGAGGCCGGAGCCGGGTACATCTGGATGCAGGAGGGGATTGCCAATGAAGCTGCGGCGGAAAAGGCCAAGGCGGCGGGGATTCCCGTGGTCATGGACCGCTGCATCAAGAAGGAGCACGAGTCGCGGTTAGGGTAGGGGGACTCAATCCAGCTTAGTTTCGTGGCATCAGCCCCTCTCTTCAGGGAGGAGTTGCAGCGAGTCCACATGGCGGGGCCGCAGAAGTCCGAAATGACGGTGGTCAAGGGTGGCCAGCTTTGGCTCGTTGAGACGCTCTACAACCGCGAGAACCGCAGCATCTACAAATCCCACATCAGCGTCAGCATAGCGATCGGTTAATTCACGGACCCGGCTGTAGTCCTAGGCCAGCAACTCCTCGATGTGATAGGCACCAGCAATGACGTCGTCCAGAAGGGCGAGGAAGACCCCTGCGTGAAGCCTTGTCTGTACCAGCCAGTCCACTTCAATGATAACAGGGGCAGGGATCACCAGTAACTCCGCAGTGACCTGCAAAAGATCGAGACACTGCCTGTGCTGGGAGTCATTGCGGTCGAGTGTGGCGTATAGCGGCCCAGTGTCGAGGATTAGCGCCATGAACGAGGCTCCGGCTGTATGTCACTTGCTTTGCTCGCTGTGTCCGTGTGTCCCGAGGCGCCGATACCCCAACTGCGTGGTCGCGGGCGGTAGCTCAAACCCGGCGGACGCAACTCCACGCCAAGTACCGACTCGCACCAGTGTGCGGATGCAAGCAGCTTGGCTTCGGCAAACGGCGGCGCCACCAACTGGACTCCCAGCGGCATGCCGACGCCGTCCAGCCCGGAGGGTATTGCTATGGCGGGAAGCCCGGCGGACGTCCAAGCCGACTGAAAGATAGCGTTCCCCGTGGTGGTGCGGTCTCTTGGCGCGGCCGTTGGTGTTGCTGGAGTAAGCAGCACGTCGCAGTTCTCAAACAAGGCCTCGGCGTCTTTGCGGAACCTGGCGCGAACGCGCTGCGCCTGCAGGTACTGCGCCCCCGGAACAAGCATGCCCACCTCTATTATCCGACGCAGATGGGGGCCGTAGTCATCGGGGTTTTGGTTGTACATCCCCTGGTGGAAAGCGGCCGCTTCCACGTTGATGACCACGCTACGTGCAGCCTCGTGGAGGTGGAAGCTATCGGGTAGCTTGATTTCCGAGACGGAGGCTCCCGCTTTCTCCAGTCCCCGCACAACCTCGTCGGTGTGGCGGCATACCTCTTCGCTGGCGTTTTCGTAGAAGAACTCGCGTATCACGCCGATGCGCGGCGGGTCTTTTTGTGCGGCCAAGCCGCTCACGTAATCTTCGACGGGTTCGAGGGATGAGCTGGCGTCGTTGGAGTCGTGACCCGCCATGACTTGAAGCAGCAGAGCGGTGTCGTTCACGCTGCGGGCAATAATGCCTACGGTATCGAGCGACCAAGCGAAGGGAACGACTCCATAGCGGCTGATCCTTCCGTAGGTTGGTTTCAGTCCTACCACGCCGTTGTAGATGGCGGGACGTAGAGTGGAGCCGCCCGTTTGAGAACCGAGGGCGGCTGGACACATGCGGGCGGCAACCGCCACCGCCGATCCGCTGCTGGAACCGCCGGGCGTATGCTCCCGGTTCCAGGGGTTGAAAGTAGGCGAGGGGTCTCCGTCGGCGAACTGAGTGGTGACCGCCTTGCCCAGTATGATGGCGCCTGCGTCCTTCAGCCTCGCCACGCTGGTTGCGTCGTAGCTGGGAACGAAATTGCGGTACTGCGGTGCGCCGGCGGTGGTGAGGACGCCCTTGGTATAGTAGATGTCCTTTACGCCGATAGGTATGCCGTGCAGCGGAGTGCGGGGGCCGGCGCTATTGATCTCCGTTTCGGCGTCTCTCGCCGATTGGAGGGCGGCCTCTTCGTCCAGGGTGACCCAGACTTTGAGCGAAGGCTCCAGATCCCTGACGCGCTCCAGCAAAGATTCCATCAGCTCAGGCGGGGATAGCTTGCCACCGGCTATAGCCTGAGAAGCTTGGGCTATGGTGAGGTCTCTTGGTTCCATGGCTGCAATTAGAGGAAGAATCCCGGCTCGACTTCGTTGTCTGGAAGGTCCGCTGCGAGGACGTGCAGATGCCCGGCCATCTCCTTTATATGTGGAAGCAGCTGTTCGGCGTAATCGTTGCCCCAAGTGGCGACGGCCCGTTGCAGCATGGCATCCGCTAGGTCCTGTTCCGGTTGGCTTTTAGAGTTCTGGGACATAACTGCTGGAGGATATCACACAAGCCGACGGTGGGGCGCCCTTCGACAGGCTCGTGGCGAGCGGGCGAGGGGCTGTAGAGGGGTAGGGGGATGGATTCCCGCTCGGAGGCGGGAATGACGGGGAGAAGGAGGCGGTGTTGACGGGGGAGAGGTCGTGGTGGGTTCCCTTCGGCTTTGATTAGGGATGGCTAGGCTCAGAGGAATCGGCAAAACGGGCCAAGGCGAGCCGGCTAGGCTGGAATCTCCACTTCCACCAGCGGGCTGTCTTCCAGCCATCGATCGAAGTTGGTTCGCAGGTTCTGCAATCGGGGTTGGGATTCCATGATGGCGTTGAACACGGCGCGGCGCTGGGCATCCGCGGTTACCGGCGTGGCCTTTGCCGGGATGTCTCTTTGAAGGCTCTGTTTGATATGTAGAGTGAAATCAGGGCTTTCCAGCAAGTTGGCATACCAACCGCGCCTGCCCGGCCTCCCTGTGATGTACACCTTGTCGCCCTGATAATGGGCCCATATCTCTATGCGCCGCTGCCGGCCGGACCTGCGGCCCCTGGTGGTGATGTCTATAACGGCGTCGTTGATGAGCGCGTTTCTGGTCTGCTCGTCCATGATCAGGTCTCTATAAAGGTAAGGATACGGCCTCTCCGCTTTGCGCGCTGCGAGTCACCGCTTCCGTGAATTCCATGTACTTCACGCCATCCTCAAAGGTGGTCAGTTTCACTTGCTCCAGGCCTCTGATAGCGTTGATGAATTCCTCTTCCACTCGCCAGTCGCCCTGCTTTTGGGGGTCTATCTCTACCTTGGATAGCTGCCCATCGCCGCGCTTGCCTGCGTAAAGCTCCATCTTGTCGGCGTCCAGTCTGATTGTGCCGTCCGCGCCAAATAGCCATACATCGTTGGCTGGAGCAAGGCCGGTCACGGAGCTGAACCGCATCTGAGCACGAGCGCCGCAGGCCATTTCGCAAAGAACGTCCGCGTGATCTGGGACCTCCACGGTGTGGAGTTGCCCTTCAGCATCGCGGCGTTGTTTGACAAAGGTGTTGGTCATAGCCATCACCTTTGTGGCGGGGCCTATCCAGCGCATCAACATCTCGTACCAGATGCCCATCATCATTATGTTGAGGCCGCTCAGGTCACGGCTCTGACGCCAGTGAAGTGGGGCCTCCGCATCCAGAAAAGCGGTTGAGTTGTTCCTCATCTCAACCGCCAACACCTGGCCCAGATAGCCCTGGGATATCATCTCCTGCACGGTCTGGTCCACCTTAAGGGTCATCGGGGCAGGCACAACCTGTGCGACCAGGTGTGGAGACGCCCGTGACACTTCCAGCATGGCGTGAGCTTCGTCGGCGTTCATTGCCATGCGAGCTTCGGTCAGGACGTGTTTATCGTACTCCAGAGCGGCGATGGCGATGGGAGCGTGGAGGTAGGGCCAGGTGCCTATGCATATAGCGTCTGTGTCGTCCGCCTGCACCAGGTCCAACCAGTTGTCGTAGACCTTGGCTATGCCAAACTCCCTGGCGGCACGCTCGCCGGACTCCCTGGTGCGGTTGCACACGCTGACAAGCTCCACTCCTTCTATGGCGTTGAACCCGGGGACGTGATGGGCACGAACGTTGCCCCCAGCGCCTACTATTCCCACCCTGATCTTTTCCGGAGTCACTATTCACGCTCCTTTAGCTAAATTATGTTCCCACCCAGCTTTACAGCGGGATGGCGTGTGCTATTCTATCACCAATCTAGGAGGTCGCTTAAGCATAGGGTATGATTTCATACCGGCGGAGCAAGAGACGTGGGTCATGACGGTAGACTTAGGTTGAATCAGGTAAAGGAGGATACGTGGTGCGACGGTTAGAGGACAAGGTAGTAATCATTACAGGGGCAGCCACCGGCATTGGGCGCGCCGCTGCCCAGATGTTCGCCAGCGAAGGGGCTAAAGTAGCGGCGGCGGACCGCAACGTGTCCGACGGTGAAAAGACGGTTTCGGCTATCAAAGAAGCGGGAGGCGAGGCCTTCTTCATAGATACGGACGTTTCCAAAGCAACTGAGGTGGAGAATATGGTGGAGCAAACGCTCAGCGCCTATGGGAAGCTGGACGTCTTAGTAAACAACGCGGGTGTGCTTATTCGTACTTCAAAGCTGCACGAAGTCTCCGAATTGGACTGGGACCTCACACTGAACACGGACCTCAAGGGTGTGTTCCTGTGCTGCAAGTACGCCGTGCCGCGGATGATGGATAGGGGAGGCTCAGTGATCAACGTATCTTCCACTTCCGGCATACGCGCCTCCCTCATATCCTCTTCCTATGGGGCGGCCAAGGCCGGAGTCATAAGCTTGACTCAGACCGCCAGCCAGGAGTATGCCGAGAACAAGATACGGTTCAATGCCATAGTTCCCGGCATCATAGATAGTCCGCAATCGAGGGGGAGTACCGGCAGCACAGAAGAGTTCGAACGGCGCGTCAAGGAGAATCCGGCGGGCAGGGTAGGTTTTCCTGAAGACGTAGCCCAGATGATGTTGTTTCTGGCTTCCGACGAATCTTCCTATGTCTCGGGGGCCAGTTTTGTCATAGATGGTGGGCGAACTGTAGGATTCTAGTTGTTATATAAGTGGAGGAAAGCTCAATGTCACATAGGGCGCTGAGAGACATTATAGATAAGGCTGTGGCCGACTACGGATTTCGCCTTGCGGTCATGCACGGCGTGGAGGACGTGATTGCCGCCTCTGATCTCTCTGAAAAGGAATCGGATGCTTTGCGCGATATCGTCGTACCTGAGCTGAAGGAGTTGCCGGACCCCGTGGAGCCGGCGGATCGTCCTTCCGTGCAGGCCAGGTTGGCGGACCTGGCGTTCAGAGGGTCCGGCTAGCATTGCCGGCGATACCCGTTTGAAGGAGGGCTGCTGTAAATGAGCGGCCTGTATCAAATCAAACATTTGCGAGGAAGCCATGCCAAGAATACCTGAAGTCCTCAGTAGAGACGACCTGCCCCCTGAAAGCAGGCACGCCTTCGACGAGATCGAGGCGAGCCGGGGTCGTGTGGTCGGGCCATTTGCCGTGCTTCTCAACAGCCCGGAGCTGGCGCGGCGCATAGCAGATGCCGGTGCCTACGTTCGCTTTGAATCGACCGTTCCGGAGAGGGTGAATGAGCTGGCGTCGTTGCTTACGGCGCGGGAATTTGACTGCCAGTATGAATGGACGGCTCATCAACCGCAGGCTGAAAAAGTTGGAATTGCGGACGAAGTCATAGCCGCCATTCGCGATCGCAAACCTCCCCAGGGACTACCCCCCGACGAGGCGCTGGTGGTGGAGTATTCGCTGGAACTGCTGAGGAATCACCGGGTCTCTGAAGCCACATTTGACGCTGCGTTGACGGTCTTCGGAGTCCAGGGACTGATTGATCTCACCGCAACCATTGGCTACTACAGCATGCTGGCGGCGGCCCTGAACGCTTTCGAGGTCGCTCCGCAGGGAGAGGCGCTGCTCCCCGTTTAGCTCACCCCGGCAAAGGACGCGCTTGGCACTACTACTGGACAGGAGCACAATCCAAAGCCTCCTCACTATGGAGGATGCTTTGCAGATTATGGAGCAGGCGTTTGCCCAGCTTGCAGAATGCGCCGTAGACATGCCTAAGCGCTTGACCATGAGCGATGCCCAACGCGCGGGCTGGACGGCCTTCATGCCGGCAAGACTTCTTGAAAGCGGCGCTTTTGGGGTCAAAGTGGTTACAACTTTTGACAAGAACCCGTCCAAATACGGCGCACCGACCATTATGGGCACCATCCTGTACATGGACCAGGAAACCGGGCGGGTGCTTTCCATAATGGACGGCGGCTTTATCACCGCAATGCGCACCGGCGCGGCGTCTGGGCTGGCGACCAGATACCTGGCGCGGCATGACGCGTCGACGGCGGGTGTTCTGGGCGTCGGAGCGCAGGCGCGGACTCAGCTCGAGGCCATTTGCGCCGTGAGGCGCATAGAGTCCGTGCTGTGCTATTCCAATGGCAACGCGGAGCGGCAGAATTCCTTTGTAGAGGATATGTCCCGGCTTTTAGACGTTGAGGTTAGGGTAGGGGAATCCGCTCAAGAGGTAGTGGAGTCTTCGGACGTGCTGGCCTTAGCCACGTCATCGCACAGCCCTGTGCTGGAAGGAAGGTGGCTGAGACCGGGCACGCACATAAACGGTGTGGGCGCTCATAAGCCTGACGCCAGGGAGCTTGATACCGAGGCGGTAGTCCGCTCCAAGGTGGTGTGCGATTATGTTCCGGCATGCCTGGCAGAAACGGGGGACCTCATCATCCCAATCGCGGAGGGAGCCTTCAATGGCGATATGATACATGCCGGCCTGGGAGAGATAGTGAGGGGGGACAAGAAAGGCCGTGAGAGCAGCGACGAGATTACGCTGTTCAAAAGCGTGGGCCTTTCCATTCAAGACGTGGCGGTCTCCCAGTTCGTTTACGATAAGGCGGTGCAGCAGAACGCGGGAGTCAACTTCGATTTTTCCTGAACACTGAACACACAGGGAGGAGCGTATGTCGCAAGTAGAGGATAAGCTGAGGGAAATGGGCCTGGAGCTGACAGAGGGGCCGGCTCCCATGGCCAACTACATACCAGGGTACAGGACGGGCAACCTAGTCTTCCTGTCCGGAGTGGGGCCCAGAGCCGCCGACGGGTCTACTTTAAGAGGGAAGCTAGGGCAGGAGGTGACGGTGGAGGAGGGTTACCAGGCCGCCAGGTTGTGCGCTCTCAATTTGCTGGCCAACCTGAAGGGGATCATAGGTGATCTGGACAAGGTGACGCACGTTGTCAAGCTGCTTGCCATGGTGAACGCCGCTCCTGATTTCACACAGCAGCCCGCGGTGATCAACGGCTGCTCGGACCTTCTGGTGGAGGTCCTGGGAGACAAGGGACGGCACGCTAGGTCAGCGGTTGGCATGGGCTCTTTGCCGGGTGGGATGACGGTCGAAATCGAAATGATCGTAGAAGTGGAAGAGTAGACAGAAAAAGGGTGAAATAGCAGAACGGAGGAATGCATCTTCTATGCAGAGGGTGCTAGGATATTATTACAAGTTGCAGAAACCGCTTTATTGACAGGATACTGCTATGCGTGTCAGCGAGTTTGAACTAACGGAACCAGTCCCGGAACTGCGAAAACCGCACGTCATTGCCAGCTTGAGGCCATGGGTGGATGCGGGAAGCGTGGGGACGTTGACCCTGTCGCGGTTGGAGCGGCATCTTGGCGCAAAGGACATGGGCGGGCTGGCGACGCCGGGCAAGTTCTTCGACTTCACTCGCTACCGGCCCACGGTGTACTACACCGAAGGCCAGCGTCGCATGACCATCCCCAACACGCTCGTTCGCTATGCTCCTGGGGAGGGAGAATTCGATTACCTCTTTGTGCACATCCTGGAACCGCACGCCTTCGCCGAGGAGTACATAGATTCGCTGGCGCAGCTTTTCGACCACCTCAAGGTAGAGCGGTACTGCCGTGTGGGCGGCATGTACGATGCAGTGCCACATACTCGCCCGATTCTGGTCACCGGCACCATGGACGGAGAGGACATGAGCCAGGTGCCCGGCGTGAGCCCGTCCAGGCGCTCTCCCTACCAGGGCCCAACCTCCATAATCAACCTGTTATCTGAAAAATTGAGCGCCATGGGCACGGAAAACGTCACGTTGATGGCCCGGCTTCCGCAGTACATCCAGCTGGAAGAGGACCATACCGGGGCCGCCAGCTTACTCAACATCATGTGCCATCTTTATGATCTTCCCCGGGAGCTGGCCGTGAGCAGGCGCGGAGTCAGGCAGTACGAGCGGGTTTCCTCTGAAATGGAGCGGAACTCAGGCGTGAAAGCCCTGGTGGAGCAGCTAGAGGCCGACTACGACGCGCGCATGGAGTCCACGGCGCGGGAGGAACGGAGCGAAGAGACCATTCCGCTATCGCCCTCCGTGGAGCAGTTCCTGCGAGAGCTTGGCGAGAACGGGAGCTGGGAGCAGGAGAAGCAGTAGCTTGGCTGAGATGCTTCGTCGGCGGGAGGTGGTTTGAGGGCTACGGGGTCTGACCGACTCCTCAGCATGACAGTTGGCCCGCCTCGTCGTCGCAGTAATAGCGAGAAGGGGGGATGGGCCCGCTCATTTGGTTCCCTTCGGCTTCGCTCAGGGTAAACTCTAGGCTCACCCCCGTATCGAGTACGGGGCAGGCTATGAGCGGGGGCAAGTGCAGGCGGTTCGCGAAACCGCCCCTACATAGTGGTTCTTTGGCTCACCAGGAATGGCGCGGGGGATGGATTCCCGTGCTTGACACGGGAATGACGGGTGCGGGAGTCTGGTGCAGGGCAGGTGGAGGCAACTCAGGCAGGGGCTTCTTGTTCGGCGCCGGCCCGTCTCCTCTGCGGCGGATATGCAACCAGCGCGGCTATGCCGCAAGCTACCGGCAGGGCCATGAAGACAAGGATAGCCAGCGTGTAGCTGTCGGTAAGGTCGAACAGAACGCCGAAGGGTAGGGGCCCCAAGGCGGCAAAGGCCACCATGCTGGTTGTTACCACTCCTCTTATGCTGCCCAGATGCGTGCGGCCGTAGTAGTTGGGCCAGATCACCGAATTCGTAGTCATTAGCACTCCGCCGGTCAGGCCCAGCATTCCCCCGTATATGAACCCCTGCCAGGCTTGGGATATGACCAGTGTCCATAGCATGGCCAGCCACAAGAGTCCCTGGCCCGCCACCAGCAGATAGCGGTTTGGCAAACGGTCTGTAAGAAATCCGGCGACGAATGCGCCCACCAGAGCGAGCGGCGCTATCACGCTCAGTATGGATGCGGCCACGCCGGTATCGAGACCCCTGCTGCTCATCACGGAAACGTGGTGGAACACCAGCCCGGTGCTGATCAAGGACTGAGACGACCCGGCGAATACCAACAGCCAAAACGACTTGGTTGCCAGCGCTTCTCGGAGAGAAAAATTGGTCTCGACAAACCGGGCCCTGCTGGCGTCGCCGGCGGTGACGGCAGCGGCGGAATCGCCGTCGGGTAGAAGCCCGACCGCCTCCGGGCTGCGTCGCACCAGCAGCAGGGAGGGCAACACTACCACCGCCCAGATGATGAAGCCAAGCACAACCCAAGCGGTCCTCCAGCCGTAGTTGCTGATGAGCAGAAAGATGAGCGGAGGGAAGGCGGCCTGACTGGCGGCCATGCCCAAATGGAAGATGGCGGTGACCTTTCCTCGCTTCCGTATGAACCAGATGGCGACTAGGGTTGTAGGGATAAGCGAAAGAGAGCCTTGCCCAAGCGTTCGTATCAAAGCGAAGCCCAGGTAGAGGTGAAAGACGTGGTGGACATTGCTCATGCCTATGGCGGCAAAGCCGAATAGCGTGGCCACCACCGCCAGCATCACTCGCGCCCCAAACCTGTCGAGGAGGCGGCCTACCACCACCATCGTCGTGGCCGCTGTTAGGGAACCGGCGGTGTACAGCCCGGCTACCATGGTCCTAGACAAGCCCAGGTCGTCGATGATGGGGTCTACGAAGACCGATACCCCGTAGGTCTGACCGGGACCGGACATAAAACCGGCGGCGCTGGAGACGGCGAGGATTACCCAGCCGTAGTAAAAGGGAAGGCCTGTGACTAATGAGCGCTTGGTAGATTCCACGACTTAATATAGTAACCTACCATGTCACGTCTGAAACCAGTGGGGGACATGATTTCGGATCTTTAGGAAGGCAGGGGCGGTGGAAGGTTCCGTTGATGAGCAATGGAAAATGTCCAAATTAAAAGCAATCAAGTTTAGATCAAAAATATCTATTGAAAGGGAATTACATACCTAAATACACGGGAGGCGTGACTTTTGTGCGGCTGAGTTATGTTAGAATAGGTCAAAGATCAATTCTTTTGGAGTAGAAGGGCCATGGATACACCCCTGCTCCAATCGCGCTAGACAATGGATATTTCCAAATACTGGCATTGCTTCGAAGGCAATGGTTTGGGAGAAGTCTGTATGCGGTTAAGGTTCGGGTGAAAACACATGCCCTCCTTGCGGATTAGGTTCGGATGGCTTCGAAGACAACACCTGAGCCTGCATATACCGCAAGGAGGGCCACCCCATGACTGTACCACATCCCACGTTTGCTCTGCTACTTGTCCTTGTCACCTTATTTCTCTTAGCTTGTGGCCCCACGCCGTCTCCAACCGAGCCTCCCACGGTCGCACCTATTGTAGCGCCTACTGTCTTCAGTGAGGCCATTCCCGTGTCACAGTTGGGGCGAACATTCGCGGCGCCACTTTCGACGGGGCTTACCGTGCCGGACATAATTACCAACGCGCTTGACAGCCTTGTGGAGATTCGCGGCGATGTGGGAACCGGCACCGGTTTCATAGTGAGCAACGACGGTCGCGTGATCACCAACCGGCACGTGGTTGAAAGCAACTCTAACCTCACCGTTCGCTTGGCCACTGGCGGCGTATATAACGCCTCCATAGTGGAGTTTCACGAAACCTTGGATTTGGCTATGCTGGCCATTGTGTCCGAGGATGGTTTCACTCCCATTGGCATGGGCAATTCCGACGACGTGCGGCTAGGGGAACAGGTCATCATCCTTGGCTTTCCTCTCGGCGCTGCTCTTGGCCAAGAGCCAACGGTCACGCAGGGCATCATATCGGCCAAGCGGCCGGACGTGTTGCAAACCGACGCATCGGTGAATCCGGGAAACAGCGGCGGTCCCATGCTGAGCGGATCCGGCAACGTCGTGGGAGTAGTGACCGCCAGGGTTGAGGACGACCAAGGCCGCTCGGTGGTCGGCATCGGCTTTGCGATTCCCATCAACGAGGTCATTCGCTTCTTGGGTGACCGCGTGCCGCCAGTGGATAGCACGCCTTTGCCAACGTCTACTCCCATGCCGACGGCCACGCCCACGCCTTCACCTACGCCTACCTTCACGCCAACGCCTTTGCCAACGTCAACGCCTACACCTACACCCACGCCGCATCCGGTGACCTATTGCCGAGAGTGGGAAGCCTTGGTGCTGGAGTGGATAAAGCAAGGCAACAACTTCAACGCGTACCAATACGACGAAGTGCCTAGCCATCCCAATATCACGTTAAGAGATGCAGGCTCCTTTTGCATTATTAATTTTCCGCTCGGCCGGCTCTCAGGTTTCGTCACAGTGGGCACGGGGAACGGTCAACTGTTCCCAGGCAGCTACAGATTCGTGACGCACGGGGGCGGCGAGAGGGTAGATGCGGGCGCTTGTACCCTTGAAGTGAATGCTGACGACGGCTACAACCCTATTCTGATGCCCTACGGAGAGCCGTTTGAGTTCATCTTTTCCACAGATCACAACCGGGTTCGGATGGTCTGCACAAATGGAAGTTACATGTACAGGATCGGCGAGTTGAGCAAAGGAATTGGAAATAAGATCGCCAAGGCCCGCGCGAAGTACGGTCTTAATGGAGCTATTGAACGGTTGCAGCTTGAAGGGCAAGAGATGGAACTGGCGGTAAAGCAACAGACCATTGACTACGAATGGATCAGCGCCAGGCCCGCCAGCATGGCCGGCTCCGCATTTTCTGGAGAACGAACCAAACTCTACGACCTTCTTACCGATGGAGAGCACCTGGGCAGTTTTGTGGGTGGACGTTTCCAAAAGGACACTGCCCGCAAAGCTTTACATTCCGGTGTTGCGGTGGCTACCAATAAACGGGTGATCTTCATTGACAAAGGCATCTTTGGCAGCACGGAAACCATGGAGATGCCATACGGCAGCATTGAGTCCGTGACCTATAGCACCGGAATAATGTGGGCTGGACTCCACATTATCGGCCGCGGCTCATCCAATTACCGCATTGAAGATATTCAGGAGAAAGATAGCGTCCCTGTATTTGTTGCCTTTGTCCGGGCGCGCATGGAAGAAGCCACAAACCCAGCCCCAACCGCGCCGCCTCAGCAAGCATCACCGCTGGATGAGCTGGAACGACTGGCTAGTCTAGTTGAACGAGGCTTCCTGAGCAGGGAGGAGTTTGAAGCGAAAAAGAAGGTCCTGCTAGAAACTATCAAATAAGGTTTGAAGCAAAGACCCCCGGCGAGCCAACGCTGGAGGTCTTGACGAGGCTGATGGGGCAAATCTACGAGCACGTATCCGCAAGGGTGCGAAGCCGATCCGCTAACTTTTGCACATCCCTCCTATTGAAAGGTATTGACAGCCTCTCCTAGAGGATGATATGGTTGAAATGTCCTGAGAAACCAAGGCAACGGAGGGGCCGGGGTGGAGGCCAATCGGGCAACCGAGCGGTCGAAAGCCTAGCCAAGCCGGAACTGAGATTTCTCAGGGCATTTTCTTTTTGCCGTTTGCTTTAGCCCCCCACCACGCCTGGATGCCCGCCTGCGCGGGCATGACGAGGGGGCGACATTCTGCGCTCATTTCCTTCCCTTCGACGATGCTCAGGGCAAGCTTTAAGCTCAGGATGAGCGGGCAATCCGGCGGACGGTGGGTTCCCGCCCCCGCATGAAGTGCGGGGCAGGCTTCGCGGGAACGACGGCTCTTCGCGAGAATGGCGGGGTCTGCGGCATCCGCGGCCGGGCTACATGCCCAACCAGGCGCCCCACTGGCTCTGAAGCCGGTCGGGGTCAAGGGCGTCGTCCATGATTACGTCTACCACGGTTGGCCTGTTGCTGTTCACCGCCTTGAGGAGGGCTGGCCCCAGGTCGTCGGGGTTCTCGACGCGGGTGCCCTCTATATTGAAAGCGGCAGCCATCTTCACGAAGTCAAGGGGCAGCTTGTAGAAGTCCATTCCCAGGTAGTCGCTCTGACGCTCGGCGCCGGTGAGGTATCGAGCCATGCCTTCCCTGAGCACCTTGTAGCTACTGTTGTTGCAGAATACGTAGGTCACCGGGATGTCGTAAGCGGACGCTGTCCACAGAGCCTGGATGGTGTACATAGCCGTGCCATCGCCAATTACGGCCACCACAGGCCTCTCCGGAGACGCCAGCTTCATGCCCAGCGCCGCGCCCATGGCGGAACCCAGGCTTCCGCCTCGTTGAGCGAACAGGGAGCCGGGCTCGTCGAAGTCGATGGCGTTCATGAGGACGCCGCGGTTTGTGATGGAGTCGTCGCAGTAGATAAATTGGGGAGGCAATGCCCGGGCCACTTCAACAGCAAACCGCTCCGGGGAGATGGGCACGTTGTCCCATTTTTCTTTGACCCTGGCTTGAAACGCCTGGTCTATGGCCTGCTTCTGGGCGGCAATAGACTTACCCCTGGCGCTGGCTGCTTCCTTTGCGGGGCCTGACATGGTCTCTTCCAAGGCGGTTGCCATCTCCTCCAAGCCGGCCTTTATATCGGAGAGCACTCCCACCGCCACAGGATACGATCGCTGAATGGCCCACGAGCTGCTATCCAGGTGGACCAGCTTGGGCGGGCCGCTGAACGGCCTCTCCGGGGTAGGGATGAACTGGATCAGCGCGTCGATGCCAATGGCTACTACGGCGTCGGATTCGTCCAACCGCTTCTTCATGCGATGGTCGAACCAGCTTGTTTCGAATGTGCCCAGATAATGGGGATGAGAGGTGGGGACGTGTACCTCGGACAGAGTTGTGGGGGCGTACACGGGGGCTCCTATCTGCTCGGCGAGCCTGGCAACCAGAAGGGGCGCGCCCGGCGATTGGGATACTCTGTCCCCGACGAGAATCAGGGGATCTCTGGCTTGCGCAAGCATGTTTGCCGCTTCCTCCACGGCTCGAGTGTCGGGCCGCAACCGGAAATAGCCGCTTACCGACGGCTCTATATCGACGTCGGCCTCACCATTCATGGCATCCCAGGCCAGCGATACAAAGACAGGGCCTGTGGGTGGGGTGCTTGCTATCTTGAAAGCTCTTCTGATGATGGAGGGTACGTCCCAGGGGTGAGTGACCTCTCCCGCCCATTTTGTATACTCGCGCATCACGTTGACCATGTTGGAGTGAAGGGTAGGGGAATGCAGATGGAAGCTGGAATCGGCCTGGCCGGCGGTGATCACCATGGGTGTGCCGCCCCGCCATGCGTTGTAGACCACCGCGATGGCGTTTGCCACCCCGACCGAGATGTGCAGGTTGACGAAAGAGGGTTTCTGGGTCACCCTCGCGTAGCCGTCCGCCATGCCGGCGGCTACACCTTCGAACAGTGTGGTGACGTACTGTAGGTCCGGGGCGTCCTGGAGTGCGTCCATGAGAGGCAGCTCCGTGGTGCCGGGATTGCCGAAGATGTACTTCACACCTTCGGCACGCAGCATTTCAACCAAGGCGCGCTTTCCCGTCATGCGGGTCATGGTCTCCTCCCGTGCTGGATTGGGTCGAAAGGTACGGAGTACTCCTTGCTCAACTCAAGCAACTCGTGGTACACCTCTGCGCTGAGAGGGATGCCTTCCCGTGCACGTTGCTCCTTCAGCAGAAATTCGGGTTCCCCGGCAACGTAGATGCGTTCCACCCCCGGGGCCCGTTCCGACGACCTAATCTGGCCGACAAGGCTGTCTATTCTGTGGCGGAACTCCGTCAGCGGCATGAAACGCTGGATATCGACGGCGATGTATGCGCCGTTGGCAATGATGGGGTCTTGCCCGAAAACCTTGAGCTGCGGCACGTCCCTGGCAAAGAGGCCGCCCGAGAGCACGCCGCCGAGGATTTCCACCGCGGTGGCGATTCCGAAGCCCTTGTATCCTCCCGCCCACTGCAGCACTCCGTGCTCCAGCACTTCGTTGGGGTCGCCGGTGGGTTCTCCGTGCCGGTCCAGTCCCCAATTCAAAGGGATGGGCGTTCCTCTTTTGGCGGCAAGCCTCAATTTGCCGGCCGCCACCATGGTTGTTGCCATATCCAGGACCACCGGATCGCTTTCGGTGGGGAAGGCTATGCTGAAGGGATTGGTGCCGTGGGTGGGGGTCAGACCGCCAAACGGCGGCACAATGCCCGCTCCGTTGTTCATGGCGATGCCTATCATGTCTTGGGAAGCCGCCGACATGGTGTAGAAGCCGATCATACCGGTGTGGCTAAGGTTGCGCGCCGTTACGATGGATACTCCGAACTGTCGCGCCTTTTGGATTGCGGTGGCCATACCCAGTCTTGCTCCCAACATGCCAAAGCCGTGGTCGCCGTCCAGTGCAGCAGTTGCGCCTGAGTCCTGGATGACGCGGACCGCCGGACGCGGATTGAGCACGCCTTTGTGAATCATGCTCACGTACCCGGAGAGACGCGTGACTCCGTGCGAATCTACCCCGCGAAGGTCTGCCTCTACCAAGACCTCCGCCACGAACGCAGCGTCCTCTTGCGGCACACCCTGTTTATGGAGTATTGCCTCCGCAAAGCGGCGCAGTTTCTGAGAAGGAACGTGGTTGACTTCCATGGGGTCGACTCCTGATTCTGTCATTGCGCGCGGTTTGCTAAAGCCCTGCTATGGAGAGGACTCGCTCGACGTTTTCAGGCGCCGGTTGCAACTGCCCAGCCTCTATCTCTTTGATAACTTTGACCGTAGCCGCATTGACCGGAGTGGAAACGCCGGCCTCATGGCTTTTGGACGCAATGTACCCGTTCATCTGCTCTATTTCAGTTTTCCTACCCTTGATGACATCCTGCGCCATGGAAGAACGCCACTCCGGCCCGCTGGCCCGGGAAGCCATCCAGGCGTCCAGCTCCTCGTAGACATCACCCTGGTCTGCATTTGCCCACATCTCCGGTTCAAACCCGTGCACCTTCTCTATGCTGTAACTCAGAGCAAGGCCAACCTGCACACACTCCTTGGCAAGCTGGGCATAGACTAGGCGGGCACGGCTGTCCTTGGCAAGCCCTTGCGAGCCGAGGCCGGTCAGAGCCTGGAGCGGGTTTGTGGCGATGTTCAGCGCCAGCTTGGACCAGCGTTCTCCCCAGATGTTGGACGTTGCAAATGAACCGTCCACGCTTCCCATTATCTCCGCCAGCTTTTCCACGCGGGGCGTAATATTGCCGTTGAGTTCGCCGACCCGGAAGGAGTAGCGTTCCTTGTCCGCGGCCTCTTTCCTGCGCTGGACGTGGCCGGGATCCCAAAGCTGCACGGCGTAGTCGCAGAGCACGCAGGGTATCACCCGCTGATATCCCACTATGGAGCCAATCAGCTGATCGTTCATGCAGTTCTGCGCCGATACTATATAACCGTTGGGTGTGAGGAATCTCTTGACAAAGTGAGCGCCCCATTCAGTGTCGTACGACTTGAGGGAGAGGATGACGATGTCAAAGGAGTCGTGCATTCGCTGCACATCCGTCAGATGCAAGGCGTTTACGGGCACTGTGAAATCGTCAGGGAAGCCGGAAACTCTGAGGCCGTGCTCTCTCATACGGTCGATGTGCTCACCCCATATGTCTATGAGGGTGGGATTATATCCGGCCCTGGTTAGATATCCACCGATGTAGCTGCCCACCGCGCCGGCGCCAACGATTGCGATGCGTTGTTCCATTAGGCCCTCCTGAATGCGAGCACATGGTATGCAGGTATGAGGGACGGGTCAAGCTGACTGGGCGGACAGAGCGGATCGCGGAGCCTGTAGCTCGGTGCTACTCAGAGTTTGGGGGAGAGTTCCCACCAGCCCTGGATGCCCGCGTGCGCGGGCATGACGCATCGTATAGGTGCTTAGAGCCGGTCGCGGGCGGTGTGGTAGTAAGTTCCCACAACGTCTCCAGATCCGTTTACGGCCAGGGACGCCGGGTACTTGAACGTGGTCATGCAGGCGTGGCCCGGCGAAGCAAGGAAGAAATCGCCAATTTTCAGCTTCTCGCCGTTTAGCTTTACTACACCGTGCTCCTCGGTTTGGCCCACCAGCTCCGCTTCTGCTTTGCCCATGATCCTGAACCGTTTGGACATTGGAGGATCGTGGCTTACGCCCTTCTGGCCGATGTCAACGGTGACCGTGTCCCAATCCTCTTGGGCATCTACGACCTGTCCCAGAATGGCGCTAGCTTTCTTGAAGCTGAGGTCGGTCATTACCGAGTTGACCAGATCGAAGTAGATCCAGTTACCGGGAGATACTCTGATGCCCTCCTCTTCAGCGTAAAAGCGAAACGACCAGGAGCCTCCGGCTATGATGTCTGGGACGTCCAGGCCTTGTCGTGCCGCTTTGCTCTTGATGGCGTATATCTTCTCTAGGTTCCCTTGCACCACTGCCAGGCGCGGGCCGGGATCCGCGGTATCGCCAGCGTGCCCGTCGTAGGCGTGTATGCCGGCAGGCGTAAGACCGGGAGAGCGGGCTATCTGTAGATAGAGTTGGTCCGCCGCTTCACCGGCTTGAACCCCCGTGCCGTGCTCGCTTCCAACCTCCACGTCCATATAGACGAGTAGGTCTTGATTGTGCTGGACGGCGGCATCGGACAGGATTTCGACGTGCTTGGGGTCGCCTGCTATGACACTGATATTCGCCGTGGGATGACTTCGCTTCAAAGCCATGAGCCGCTCCAGCTTAGCAGGATGGGTTATGGGGAAGGCGATGACGATTTCCTTGCCCCCCGCACCGGCCACCATTTCCGCCTCGCTCAAGGTGGCGCACTTGAAGGCGACCATACCGGCCTCCAATTGCATACGGAGGACCTGAGGGGATTTGTGCGTCTTGACGTGCGGCACTATCTTCCCAGGAGAGCCACACATTCGAATGATTTCTCGAATGTTGTATTCGACCATGTCTTGGAAGACCAGCATGGCCGGCGTCTGGATGGCTTCGGGATGATTCAGCTTGTAGTCGCCTACTTCAATTGCGCACATTTTACTCGCTCAAACGTCCTCGCCATGTATGGCCCGCTCCTTTTCGCCTTCGGCCAGGGCTCTAACCACGCAAATTGCGGCGTTTTGCTGTTGCTCCAGCTGCTTGAATACGCTCATTGCCTGTTCCTCGGTGCGCCCTTCGTAGGTGAGGTGCAAGTCGGCGTCTCCCTCCGTCCAGTAGATATGAAGGAAGCGCCCTCCGCCGCCAACCGCCTCCGCTATGGCTCGCGCCGCTCTACCGGCTTCCAGCTGCTGTTCTCCGCTGTGGACGTCGTTGAATTTCAAAAGGCCTGTATACGTGGACATGATCCCTCCTGGCTATGTGGTGTTTGGCCGTCAAGAGGCCAGCGCCTCAATTCTGCGGCACGCTTCTTCCAAGTCCTCTTCCGTTTTTGCGTAGCAGAAGCGGATGAGGTTGTCTCCGTCCGAGCCGTGGTAGAAGGCGCTTCCCGCCACCCCTGCCACACCGGTCTCACGGAGCAGGTGCATAGCCTTGTCTCTGCCTGTGTTTCCCGGGAGCCGGGAAACGTCCGCCAAAACGTAATAAGAACCCTGGGGCGGGTAGGGGGCCAAGCCCGCCATGGACAGAGAGTTGCAAATCCTGTCTCGTTTGACCTTGAAATCAGAGGCAATGTTGGAGTAATACTCGGGCGAAAGTTCTTCCAGGCCTCTTGCCACGCCAAGTTGAAGCGGCGCCGGAGCGCACACGTAGACCAGGTCGTTCATATATCCAATGATCTGCGCCCACCTTGCATCGCTCACGGCGTATCCAATCCTCCAGCCCGTGATGCTGAAGACCTTGGAAGCTCCGGATATGGTAATAGTGCGTTCCGCCATGCCCGGCAGTGTAGCCGGGCTTATGTGCGTTCTGTCATCGTAGACAAAGTGTTCGTAAATCTCATCGGTTATGAGGAACAGGTCATGCTCTTGGACAACTTCGGCTATCCATTCCAACTCGGTGCGACTGTATACCTTGCCGGAGGGATTGGAAGGGGTGTTGACGATGATGGCTTTGGTCCTGGGCGTGATCGCAGCTCTCAGGCTCTCCGGCTCGAACGACCAATCGGAAGGTGTAGTAGGCACATAGACGGGGATGGCGTCCAGCGAGAGTAGAGTGTTCACGTGGTACTGGTAGTACGGTTCGAAGAGTATTACCTTGTCACCCGGGTCGAGCAACGCCATGCAAGCGCTGTAGAATACTCCGGTAGAGCCTGAGCTCACTATGACCTGGCTCTCCGGGTCTACGTCCATGCCGTTGTAGAGGCGCATCTTGTTAGCGATGGCGTGTCTGAGCCGGGGAAGCCCATCATAGCGAGTGTATATGTTGAACCCCTCATCCACAGCCTGTTGCGCACCCTGTCTCACCGGGAGGGGGACTTCCATATCGCAGACGCCCTGAGCAAGGTTGATGCCACCAACTTTGTTGCACTCTATACTCATAGATCTGATCTCTGACTGGAATACCAATCTTGTTCTGGCGCTTAGCGAAGGCATGTAGCTCCTTGGACAAAAAGTTGCTGTATGATGTTACGCCTGTTATTGAAATGAAGCAAAGTATAGCTTCATCTTAATTGCATAGACTGATGCGGAGTGGCTTGATTGCTTAGAGAAACTAGGTCGTGCACCTTGATTAGGAGGGTTGATCAATGAAGATGTTCGTAGGCGGCGAATGGGTAGAGAAACCTGAGAAGACGGAAGTAATCAATCCGTTCGACAATTCAGTGATCGATTCCGTGCCAAGAGCAGACTTGGAGGACGTGGAGACGGCCATATCCAGTGCGGTGCAAGGCGCCAAGGTCATGGCGAAAACGCCAAGCTATCAACGCTTTCTCTGGCTGCGAAGAGCAGCAGACCTTCTGGAAGAGCGGTCGGAGGAGATGGCGCGAACCATTTCCATGGAGGAGGGCAAGGTCCTGGCCGAGGGCAGGACAGAGGTTGCCCGTGCCGTGCAGACAATCAGCCTCTCCGGAGAAGAGGCGAAACGCATCTACGGGGAGACCATACCCCTGGATGCCAGCCCCACCTGGACGGGCCAGCTAGGGTTCACGCTGCGTGTCCCCGTTGGAGTGGTGGTGGCTATCAGTCCATTCAATTTCCCGCTGAACCTGGTCGCCCACAAGGTGGCTCCGGCACTGGCCGCGGGCAACTCCGTAATCGTCAAGCCGGCCAGCGATACTCCTTTGTCGGCCTTGAAACTGGTGGAGATTCTGCTCGATGCAGGTGTGCCGGCGGAAGCGGTGCAATGCGTGACCGGCTCGGGCGGCACCTTGGGAGACGCCCTAGTAGCCGACCGACGAGTACGCAAGGTATCTTTCACGGGAAGCCGGGACATAGGCGAGAACATAGCTCGGGTGGCCGGGCTCAAGAGAATTACTATGGAGCTGGGTTCCATCTGCCCGCTGATTGTGATGCCCGATGCCGATATGACGAAAGTGGTAGCAGCCACAATATCAAGCGGATATGCCAATGCGGGCCAGGCATGCACTTCAGCACAACGGGTAATCACCAGCAGATCTCTTTACGTAGACTACTTGGACGCTTTGAAAGAGGCGGTAGATGCCATAAAGGTGGGCGATCAATTGGAGGAAGGGGTGGCGATGGGTCCGATGGTGCGCAAACAGGATGCGGCACGGGTCAATCAGTGGATCAAAGAGGCTCAAGCCGGAGGAGGCCGCATCATAGCTGGCGGCGACTATTCCAACGCCGTGCACCAGCCGACGGTTGTAGCGGATGCCAGGCCTGAGATGCGAATCTCGTGTGACGAGCTATTCGGCCCTGCGGTGGCGGTGACGCCGTTTACCGATATCGATGAAGCCATTGGAATGGCGAATGACACGAACTATGGGCTAAGCGCAGGGATATTCACCCAGAACGTAGACTGGGCTATGAAGTTCGCCAAAGAGGTTGAATTTGGGAACCTGATGATCAATCAGGGCCCTGGCTACCGGGCCGATCTGATGCCGTTTGGCGGACTGAAGGAAAGCGGCCTGGGCAAGGAAGGTCCCAAGTACGCCGTTGAAGAGATGACCGAAGTCAAGATGGTGGTCTATCACCCCTGAAGGGAGGGTACGAAGGTATTACGATAGGGTCGTTGGAATCATCAGGACGACAGCACCTGCGCCCTTTCGAAAATGTTGTCCAGCATGGACTGGGTGAGTTTACCCGTCTGGGTGTTCTGGCGGCTGGGATGATAAGAGGCAACTAGAGTTATGTTCAGAGGTAGTTTATATTCGAGTCCGTGGCCGAATTTGGGCTTGGGGGAGGGGAGGGGGCGTTTAAGCACCTTGCAGGCCTTGAGAAAGCTATCGAAGGCAATTTTGCCCAACGCGATGACCACTTCGACGTTCCTCAAGAACTCTAGCTCCGCCAAAAGGTAAGGCTGACATCGCCCTAACTCCTCCGATTGGGGCTTATTGTCTGGCGGGCACATCTCAAAGCCGCCGTGATGTAAATGTTCTTCACCACCAAGTCATCGCCTCTGTGGGTCGATAATGGTTGGTTGGCGAAATCATACTTGTACAGGGAACGAAACAGCCATTCGCCGCTACTATCCCCCGTGAACATACGTCCCGTCCGATTGGAGCCATGGGCACCGGGAGCCAGACCAAGGATCAGTATCTTGGCCGATTCATCACCGAAGCCCGGCACAGGTCGGCCCCAGTAATCGCAGTCGCTGTACATACGCCGCTTCTTCCGGGCTATAGCCTGTCGGTGCTCCACCAATCGGGGACACTGAGCACATGAGATTATTTGTTGGTTCAGTTGCTGAAGAGTGACCATTACAGAGAGTATGGCTCACGTTGGCGTCCCTAGACGGCTGGCCTTGTGAGTATGTCTCCGGCTATCTTACGGGGGATGAGCTTGCCCTCACCGAGCTTTCCCACCAGTTTGCGGTCCTCTATCATTACCTTGCCGCGCAGAGTCACCGTTACTGGCCAGCCTTCTATCTGCCAGCCCTCCCATGGGTTGTAATCGTAGAGGTGGAGGTCCTCCATTGAGAGCGTCTTCTTGATGTTGGGGTCTATTATCGTAATGTCCGCGTCGCTGCCCGTGGCTATGGCGCCCTTTCTGGGGTAGAAGCCAAGCAGTTTGGCAGGATTGGTAGACATGATATCGACGTAGCGCTCCAAAGACATTCCCTGTTTCACTACGCCGTCCGAGTATGCAACGCCCATCCGGATCTCTATGCCTATGTTGCCGCCCTGGACGTCCACCACCGTTCTGCCCCTTGTCTTTCCGGCATAGTCGGTAGCTATAGCGTCGGTGGCCAGGATGCTCAGGTCACCTCCGATTAGACCGTCCCAAAGTCGCAGCCTGTCCTCCTCCGACTTGGTGGCAGGGTAGGTATGATATTTCATGCCGTCCGCTTCCCTATAGTTTTCGGAGTTGAAAGAGGCGTAGAGGAGGATGGTTTCGCCGTATACTGGGTATCCGCGCCTCCTCGATTCGGCTATTGCGTTCACACCCTCCTTGGCGCTGGTGTGCACTATGTACATGGCGGAGCCCGTATGCTCGGCGGCGCGTATCACCCGGCGCACCGACAGGTCCTCCGACAGGTTGGTGCGGATAGTGGGAAGGTAATACCAGTCCCAGGTCTCGTTCTCAGCAGCCCTGGCGTAGTTGTACTGCACTATCTCATCGTCCTCCGCGTGTATGGCGACGATGCCGCCGTGCTCCGCGGTTTGCCGCATGATATCCACCAGCTGCCCCATGTCTATCATGGTGACCGGCCGGTTTGGCCGCGGAGCGTGATTGGTGGTGAATATCTTGACACTGGGGAACCCTGCCGCGACGAGGTCCTTTATCTGAGAGATGGTATGCGGATTGGCGTTTGGGCCCCGGTACGTGCAGTGAGCCGAGTAGTCTATGTACATCTTGTCTTTGAACATGGCCATGTGGTCATGGACGGCTCGCATCATGTCTCCATGCTTGGCATCGGTAACGCTGGCGAAGTCCATCATGGTGGTTGTGCCTCCCCAGAGCGCGCCCAGGGACAGGTCTTCCGGGCCTGCGGTGTCATTGCCCCAGCCGGGCGCCAGGGTAGGGAACCCCACGTGGGTATGCGCTTCTACGCCGCCGGGCACAACGATTTTGCCAGTGGCGTCGATGACTTTTTTTGTTTCGGGGAGGGTATCCGGCGTGGCTATGGCCGCAATCTTCTCGCCCATGACGCCTATGTCCCACTGGCCGGTGCCGGCCGGAGTCACAACCTGTCCGCCTTTTATTGTTAGGTCAAGCATGTGTTCCTCCTAGCCTGTCTTGGTATGCATGGTCTTCAGTGACGTAAGCAGGGAATGGGATGCCAGGCTTATCTCATCAATTGCTTGATCGAAAGCGGCCTCATTGGCTCGCGAGGGCTTGGTATAGCCGCTAATCTTGCGCACGAATTGCAGCGCGGCGGCTCGCACGTCTTCGTCATTGACCGTGGCATCCGGGCTGCGCAGCTTCTTGATACTCCGGCACATGAAAGCTCCTGAGTTAGCGTTTTGGTTAGATAGTGTATCTTGCGTATCTTTGCAACATGCCTATACTACAGCAAGTGGCAATAGAGCAGAACTCCACACAACCCGCCCCCCCGGTTAGGCCGGGCAGAATCTTCTACGGGTGGTACATTGTTGCGGCTGGCACCATCACCAGCTTTGTCAACATGGCCGTATTCATGGTTGGCCTTTCTATTTTCATCAAAGACATCCGCGATGAGATGGGCTGGTCCCTTACCGCCATCTCCTTAGGCTTCTCTCTAAAGCAGCTCGAAACAGGTATCTTGGCTCCCGTTTCCGGCTACTTGATAGACCGTGTTGGCCCTAGAATCATGGCGGCCTCCGGGAACGTGGTGATGACGATAGGGCTGCTCCTCTTCGCCAACATGGACTCGGTATGGGAGTTCTATATTGCCTCGTTGGTAATAGCGCTGGGCCAGGGCATGGGCGCCCACATGGCGTACATAACGCCTGTAATGCACTGGTTCCACCGCAAGCGTGGATTAGCTTCCTCTTACATTGCCATGGGTCGTGGGTGGGGCTACGTAGGCTCGTTGCCTATCACCATCCTACTGGTGATCTTTGGATGGCGTGAAGCGGCCACCATTGCCGCCATAGCGTTCCTGGTCATAAATTTCCCCATGGCGCTGCTGCTCAGGGCGCGGCCGGAACCGTATGGCTGGCTGCCGGACGGGGCGACCGTGCCGCCCCAGGTCTCGAGCGGTTCCGGATCAAAGGGGCAAGGCCAAGAAGGTGGGAGCTACTCGGTGAAAGACGCCATGAAAATGGCATCTTTCTGGCTTGTGCTGCTGGCCAACGCCGTCTACAGCTTCGGCACCTCCACCAACCACGTACATTTTATTTACCATCTGCGCAACACGGGATTTACGGCTCTTTCCGCGGGAGTGATTGTTTCCATCTACGGCGCGGTGCAGGTATTTGGCCGCCTGGCCAGCGGCTCGATTGGTGATAAGGTAGGGAGACATAGGCTGCTCATGTACAGCTTTGTTTTGATGGGTATAGGCTGGGTTGCCATTTCTATGATCACCCCAAGCACCCTCTGGGCCGTTGGGTTGTACTACCTGGCTTACGGCTTGGGTCAAGCGGCTCACACCGTGACGCAACAGACCATAGTGGCCGACTTCTTTGGGCCGAGGAGATATGCTACGTTGCGCGGAATAATGAACCCGATCACTGTGGGCGGCGGCGTTCTGGGCCCATTGTTTGCCGGGAGGATGTTTGATGCCCAGGGTTCCTATCAGTTGGCCTTCTTCATCATGGGTCCGCTGGTAGCCCTGGGTGCACTCGCCATTTTCCTGGCAGGCAAACCCGGGCTGGTAGAGGATCCCTTGGAAGCAAGGAAAGCTGCCAGTACTGTGAGTGCAAAGGAGTAGGTTACATGCCTAGAATGACCGGTGGACAAGCGCTGGCGAAATCGCTACACCGCGAGGGTGTGCGGGTCATATTCGGCCTACCGGGCGTGCAGCTTTACCACGCTCTGGACCCGCTTTACGACGAGCCCAGCATTCGTTGGATAACGACCAGGCATGAGCAGGCTACCGCCTACATGGCCGACGGTTTTTCCCGCGCAGGGGGCGGAATAGGGACGGCCATGGTAGTTCCGGGCCCAGGCCTGCTCAACGCCACCGCAGGCATTGGTACGGCTTATGCCGCATCGTCGCCGATACTGGTTGTGTCCGGGCAGGTGCAGAGGGAGTTGATCGGGGTCAACAGAGGAGTCCTTCACGAGGTTCACGAACAGCTCGATACCATAAGGCCCATCACCAAGTGGGCCCATAGGGTCTTGGACCCCGTGGAGATTCCTCAGGCCGTGCACGAGGCTTTCTACCAGCTGAAGACCGGCCGTCCCAGACCCGTGGAGATCGAGATACCGCCGGAAACCCTGTCGGAAGAGGCGGATATAGAGCTCCGCGAACCGGGAGACTACCGGCGCGGCGCGGCCAGCGAGGAAAGCGTGAAGAACGCCGCACGGTTGCTGGTTGACGCCGAGAGACCGCTGATATGGGCGGGTGGAGGAGCTATATCTTCTGGCGCGTCGGAGATACTGGTCAGGCTGGCGGAGCATCTACAGGCTCCGGTGGTGACTACCGGCGAGGGCAAAGGCGCAATATCGGACCGGCATTACTTGTCGCTCGGCGTGCCCAGGGCGCCGGGTGATCCGCTGGCCAGTGAGATGGAGAAGCATGACCTTGTGCTGGCTGTGGGCACAAGGCTGGCCGTTCCCAGTCTGTTGAATGGACAGGTTGTGCAAGTGGACATAGACGCCGAGGAGATAGGCCGCAACTACGAGAACACCGTGGGTGTGGTAGGGGACGCCAGGCTCACCCTGGAGGCGCTGTACAAGGCGGTTTCCACGGCGGCCCCGCCGCGCCCCAGCCGGCAGTCGGAGATGGAAGCGCTCAAGGCAAGAATAGCCGGAGAGTCGCGTAGGATTGAGCCTCAGGACTCGTTCAACTCTGCTATTCGCACCGCCATACCGGACGACGGCATACTTGTGGCCGGCATGACCCAGTTGGGTTACTACTCGCGGCCGTACTATCCGGTCTATCAGCCGGGCACGTATCTCAATTCGTCGTACTTTGGCAATCTGGGGTTTGCCTTCCCCGTGGCGCTTGGGGCAAAAGTGGCCCAGCCGGACAAAGTGGTGGTGGCCGTCTCCGGAGACGGCGGTTTCCTGTATAACTCGCAGGAGCTGGCCACTGCGGTCCAATACGGCATCAACGTAGTAACCGTTGTCTTCAACGACAATGCTTACGGCAATGTTCTGCGCGATCAGATGAACCGCTTCAATGGTCGTACCGTTGGCGCGGAGCTGCACAACCCGGACTTCGTCAAGCTGGCCGAGGCCTATGGCGCGCGCGGCGTCAGGGTAGGGGGAGCCGATGAATTGGAACGGGCATTGCTCGACTCGTTCGCTGCGCATGCGCCCACTCTGATCGAAGTGCCGGTAGGGATGATGCCGTCCCCGTTTGGCTGAATCAAAAGTTCAAAGGAGAGGATAGACATGGAAAGAATTGTAAAGCTAAAGGTAGAACCCATGGTTGAAGAGACCTTTGCCCCATTTGGGGAGCTGATGGACGCCAAGGAGCATCCGGCGGATGCCCGGCTGTTCTTCCCCGTTGGTTTCGAGGCCGACGTAAGTACGACGGTGAATGTCATCTGGCAGCCGTACGAGGGCCTGCAGTTCACTCTGATGGAGCGCCATTTTGGGGTGACCCAGAGCTTCATTCAGCTGGCGGGCGCGCCCGCCGTGGTCTGCGCCGCCGCTCCCACTGATCCGGATGATCCATATGCTGTTCCCAAGCCGGAGGATATACACGCGTTCTTGATAAACCCGGAAAAGGGGTTCGCCTTTGGCAGAGGCACCTGGCATTCTCTGAATCGCTACATCCTTGCTCCTCCAGGCGCAACGTTTGTGATTTTGAACTCGAATCCCAATCCTTCTCAACTTGTTGACTACAACGAGGGCAGCGGGCTTGTCTATACCGACCTGGGTACGGACACCAATCCCAAGAGGGTAGAGCTAGAGGGCGATTTCGGGATTACGTTTGAACTGACGCTTTAGGGTTGGCTGATGTTTGCACAGGTTCTTCATTGGAGACATGAGGCCCAACCCAGAGATACAAGAGGGCAAGGGGGTTCTCCATAGGCTCTAGGAGCCACTGGTACTGGCGAAATGGGCACCCGCCAACGTGCTCTTGCGTTGACTGCACGGAGGAACGCCTCGGGTACAGTAGCTGTAAATGCTGGCACTGTAGGGTGCGTCGAGGAGAGGTTAAGGTTGGAGTTGATAGCACAGCAGAAGGCCGAGGCCAAAAGCCAACCGCTTCCCAGGCTCCGCCCCACGTATGGCAAGCGGCAGAGAAGGTATACGGGGTTCTCCTGCGTCAGGGACGCTCCGAAGCAGCCGCGCGGCGCGATGCTGAAAGGTGGGTTCTTGGCAACTACGGCATAGGGGTCGATTTGGCGGCAAGCCCTTCGCAGCCGCCCATACCCTCTGCTTCTCTCGAACAAACTCGTGAAGAAGAACGCTTACGACAACAGCGAGAAGCCCAGCAGCGTGCAGAGCGTGAGCAAGAAGAACGCGTAAGCCAACACCAAAAAGCTCAGCAGCGCGCGGAGCGCGAGCGAGAAGAACGTGCACGCTCACGACTGGAGGACATTAGGGACTTCGAGCGGTCATCCAGGCGTTGGCGCCAGCTATTCGATTTTGGAAATATCCTGGGTGTCTCCTTTTTCGTGGGCGTTGCAATCCTGACCGGAGCCGTTGCGGGCGTCCTGTTCATATATCCAATCCTTCCCGACGTAGCCGTTGAAGCGGCCAAAGATATGCAGCAATGGGTCGACGGAGTGTTTGGCGGCTGATTGCGCATTAGAGGCGAGTTGTGAGATTCCTGTTGTTCTGCGCACTCTTCATTCTAGGCACCATTCTGGGCATAGCCATAGTTCCGCTGCTTCCGGACGACACACAGAAGTGGATTGAAGACTTTCAGCAAGGCTTTGCAGGGGAAGCACCGCCTACTTCGCCACCGCCAGTTATAACGTCTCCTTCTCCGACGCCAACCGCTACCGCTGTCCCTACTCCCACACCGCCCGCGGTGCCCCCACCTGTGGCGCAGCCTACAGCAACGCCTACACCGTCGCCATCGCCCACTCCAATTGTGGTGGCGACGCCGACGCCCACAACCACGCCAAGGCCGCTTGCGCTGTACGTGGTTCTTGCAAGCGAGCCGGATGAAGTCGACGCCCAGTATATTGATGACCACGCTCTGCGCTTTAAGTGGGATGCTACTGAACTGGCCATCGGCGACGTCCCATTGGATACCCGGTTCGCTGCAATTCTTCAGCCTAGCGCGTTTCCAAAGCTCACGCTCATTGACGTCCGACGCGGCTTCATCAACATCGTCTCGTGGCAGTATTCCCCAGCCTTTATCACGTTGGGTGAGGAAGTTTATGACGCGTGGGTGTTGAGGCCGGATAGCCCAATCGGCCTCTTCCGGGACACGACAGTGAAGATAGGCAGAAATGAGCCATTGCCGACGCCGGTTCCAACCCCTACGCCTACTATGACGCCCTCGCCCACGGCTACGTTCACACCTGCACCGACCTCGACGCCAACCACAACGCCCACGCCTAGTCCGACTGAAACGCCGACGCCTAGGGCAACACCACGCCCGACCACTACGTCCATACCGACGGCTTTATCCCCACATCTGCGGCATCTGGAACATAAAGAGTACATGCTTGCGCTTATCAACGCTGAGCGCGCGAAAGCTGGCCTCAACCCTGTTGTCCTGGGTAACAACATAGCCGCGCAACTTCACGCCGAGGCCTCGCTAGCGAGCTGCTTTTCGTCTCATTGGGGCATGGATGGGCTGAAGCCCTACATGCGATATAGCCTTGCGGGAGGGTATCAATCTAATGGAGAGAATTGGTACGGAAGCGATTACAGCATAAAACCGCATGAGAACTACCGCCCGCTTGAGAGCATCAAGCAGGAGATAGAAGATGCTATGAAGAGCTGGATGGACAGCCCCGGCCACCGCCGCAACATCCTTAATCCGACCCACAAGAAGGTGAATATAGGGCTTGCCTGGGACCGCTTCAACATAGTGGCCAACCAACACTTCGAGGGTGACTACGTGGAGTATGACAGCTTGCCTACTATCGAGGGGACAGTTCTGTCTCTATCGGGAAGAGTAAAGAACGGAGTTCGGTTCAGTGGAGTGTCTGATCTTAGTGTACAGGTCTTCTATGATCCACCATTCCATCCACTCACTAGAGGCCAGCTCCACGCACTTACTGTTACGACAATGGGCGCCCTGTGGCCTCGCTAAGGCGGCTGCTATCCGGTAGGCAATACTGGCCCACAGATGAGTACACAACCACCTATAACCCCTGCCCAAGCCCCTACGATGTTTCTTCTGAGGCACCAGCGCCGAGGTCTCCATCCGAAGCGAATGAATTTTGGCTAGCCGCCTACCGTGCAAGCCTCGAACGGCTTCCTGAATCCATCACGGTGCCTTGGATTACCGCATTGGAGTGGAGGGCTTCTGGCACCGACTTTTCGGTCAAAGCCAATATGGGAAGCTTGCCAGCAGGCGTCTACACAATTCTGCTGTGGGCACCGCTTGGCAGCGAGTTCGTGGTAGTTTCGCAGTATTCCATCTTTCATGAGGTGATGCCCCCCGACACGTACTATGAGTAGAGCGGGAAACGCCTACTTACCGCTGAACGTGGAGAGCCTGGGGTCCAGAACGTCTCGCAGGGCATCGCCGAAGAGGGTGAAGCCGAATACGGCCAGGCTCAAGGCTATGCCGGGGAAGATGGTGAGCCAGGGCGCTGTCTCGAGATATTCGCGGGCGCCCTCTTGAAGCATACGTCCCCAAGAGGGGTCCGGAGGAGGCACGCCCAGGCCCAAGAAGCTGAGCGCTGCTTCCGCTATCACGGCCTCCGCCAGGTAGCCCGTGGCCAGCACAATGATGGGTGCCAGGCTGTTGGGCAGTATGTGCCTGATCATGATTCGGAAGGGCTTTATTCCAATGGACTGCGACGCCACTATGTACAGCTCTTCGCGCACGGATAGCGCCTGCGCCCGCGAAATGCGCACCATGCGGGGAGTTAGCGCGGCGACTATGGCAATGATTACATTGGAAATGGATGAGCCAAAGGCGGCCACTATGATGAGCGCCATCACCAGGGTGGGGAAGGCCATCAAGGCGTCCACCACTCTCTGCATCAACAGGTCGGGTTTTCCGCCCAAATAGCCGGAGGCTATTCCAATCAGGCCGCCTGCCACTGTACTAAATGCCACGGAAATCAGTCCTACGTACAGTGAGACCCGCGTCCCGTGAATCACCCTGCTGAACATATCGCGTCCGAACCTGTCCGTGCCAAAGAGGAACTCGCTGCCTGGCGACTTCAGCCGGTTGGGTATGTCCTGCAGCAGTGGATCACGGGCAGCGATCTGGTCGGCGAAAACGGCAGTGGCTATCATCAGCAACAGGATGATGCCTCCCAGAGCGCCCAGGGGTTTGGCCTTTACGAACAGCCAGACTTTGTGCGCCCACCTGAAGAGGGGGTTTAGAGGCGACTCGTGGAGCTGAGGTATGTCTGATGCTGTTTTCATTGCGCTGTCAAGCTACGTCGTGTAGGAGATACGGGGGTCAAGTAGGACGTATATCAAGTCGATGACAAGGTTCACGCTCAACATGAGGAACACCAAGAGGATGGCCAGGCTCTGAATGACCGGGTAGTCACGCACGGTGACCGCTTGGACTATACCTCTGCCTATGCCGGGAATCAGGAAGATGGACTCCAGGATTATGGCGCCGCTGACTAACGCGCCAACCTGAAGCCCAGCCACGCTTACCACCGGGATCAGAGAGTTGCGCAGGGTGTGCCTAAAGACAATCGTAGGCCGGTCCAACCCCTTGCCATACGCAGTCCGAATGTAGTCCTGTCGCAGCACCTCAAGCATGCTGGAGCGGGTTACGCGGGTCAGGTAGGAGCTGTATCCCCAGCCCAGCACCAGGGTAGGCCATATCATTATCTGGACATGGTTCCATGGGTTGCTCCAGGGGTTGGCATATATGACGGGTGGAGACCAGTTGAAAAACAGGAGCAGACCCAGAATAACCAATAGGGCTGCCCAAAGACTTGGGATTGCCTGGCCGGTTATAGTAACAAACCGAACTATGTAATCGGGCCACCTATCGTGCCACAGTGCCGCGGCCACCCCAAGCGGTACGGAGACAAAGAAGGAGAGGAGCAGGGCATAGGCTGTGAGCAGGAGAGTCACCGGGAGCTGTCTTGCCACAAGGCTGCGTATCTCTTCCCTGTCCTCCAAGGACCTTCCGCCAAAGCTGCCGTTCACCATGTCCCACACCCAGTTGCCGTATTGAACAACGAGAGGGTCTCTGAGACCTAGCTCTTCTCGTACGCTTTCCAATTGCGCTGCGTCGTAGACAGTTTGGCCCGCTCCGCCAAGGACCACGCCGACCACGTCGCCCGGCAGGGCGCGCATCACGGTAAATATGAGCAACGACGCTATAACCAGAGTTGGTATGAAAAGGGCTAGACGCAGCAGGAGATATCTCTGCAAAGGGAACTCCTATGTATGAACAAGGCTTCTCTCTGTGCCCGCGCCCCTGGATTCCCGCCTGTGCGGGAATGACGGAGTGGGTGGTCGTGCCCCGTACCCCTAGGATTCCTGCCCCTGTATCGTGGTACGGGGCAGGCTGCGCAGGAATGACGGTGGCTGGGGACGGACTGACGGGCAAAGCGGGCAGACGGGCAAGGCGAGCGGAATGACGGCGTGAATGGGCTTCTATAGGATTGGTTAAATGGCATCTGAGGATGGGCTATATGGTATTGCCTTGGCGCTAACGGTTAAAGTCAAGACCTGTCCAGCCATACGGTAGAAAAGTCGGTATGGGTATGGCCATCCTCGGGAGGAATGACCAGCCCCTTCACGTAGCTGCGATAAGGGACTACTTGAAGGGTGCCCGCTATGGGCACTACGTAGGCCTGTTTCTCTACGATATACCGCTCTAGCTCACGCCAAATGGCGACGCGCTGGATCCTGGTGGTGGCCAGCCGCAGCCTATTGTACATTTCAGTGACGGTTGCATCCTCGTGCTTGGAGTAGGCGTCGGGGTTTTTGCTGTAGACGCCGAAGACGGACTCGGTGGCTTCCGGCAGGGGAGGCGTGAAGTGAGCGCCCGGCTGGCTGTCGTAATCAAGAGAAACTCTGCCCCGGTTCCATTCCCCTTCATCGACGACTTGAATCTGTAGATCGATGTTCAAGCCGGAGAGCTGTGCATGTATGAACTCGCAGCGCGCTATCAAGCGAGCACGGCACAAATACCCCATGGTAAAGCCGTCGGCGTAGCCTGCTTCTTCCATAAGGCGCATGGCTTCGGCGCGGTTCTGCTCCAACTGCTCGGAATTGAACCTTGGCCAGGTGGCGAAGTCCGGGCTGGTGAATGGATTGCTTGGACTCAGTACAGGTGATAGGTAACCAAAGCCGCCCAGGGCAGACGGGATAGCGGACTGATTGTCTATCCAGAGTGATATGGCTTTGCGAACCCTTGCGTCCTGCCAGGGACCGGGTTTCAGCACGTTGAATGCAAGGCGGAACAGACCGCCTTGCATTTCAGCATATAGGACGCCGTCTCCCAGACTGCTGTCGTAGCCCTGCTTTCTTTCTATAGAAAGGTAGTGGCCCTCGCCGCGTGCACCGCCATCCAATCTCCCGGCTCGTATGGCTGCGTCCATAGTGGACGGGTCGGGCATGACGATGAATTCGATGCCATCTAGGTATGGCAACGGCCGGCCTCTTTCGTCTTTCTCCCAGTAATCTTCAAACCTTTGCATACGGAGCAAGCTTCCCTTTTCGTAGCTCTCCAGTCGAAATGGGCCAGTGCCGATCAATTCGACATCCAGAGGCGCCAGGCTAACTTCACCTTCTTCTATCCTCTCCTTCATCAGGTGGGTAGGGTGTGCAATCTTTATCCTGGGGTTCATCAGAGATTCCAGGTAGAAGGGGAACCGCTCCTCCAGGCTGATACGCAACCTGTTGCCTTCCAGCACTTCAATTTCTTCTATTTGCCCAAGATCAGATTTGAAGTAGGCGGGGGCGCGTGTCTTGTCGCCTGCCAATGTCTTGAATGCGGCCAGCTCCAGCCAGAATTTGGCGTCCTCGGCGGTGAACGGAGTACCATCGTGCCAGGCAACGTCGTCGTTGATGGTAAAGGTCCATTCGGTGAACTCATTGTTGGTGACCCAAGCCCTAGCCAAGTAGGGACAGACGATGTACATGTTCTGGCGGCACCTGGCGACCAGGCTGCCGGGGCCGAACAACGCGCCGCCCACGTGGTGCAGAGCTATGCTGCTGGTGCGGAGCGTGTCGAAGGCGGCAGGGGGGTCGCCTCTATTCGCAAGCTGCATTACTCCGCCATACTTGGGTTCAATTTGAGGAGACGCGCCGTCCAGAGATGGGGTAGGGGAGGCGAGGACGTCGGGCTGTTCCCGGCCGGGAGAACTGCTGGGGCTGCAAGCAACTGCAAGGAGCAGCAGCATTGCTACAGCCGGCAGGAGTGTAAGCGGCCATGGAGGGTATATCCGTGGGGAGCTCCTTGCTTCTGGAGAGGGTCTTATCACAATGGACATACGTTATCAAAGGCATGGACGGTTTCAAAGGTAGCGTTGTGGAAGGCAGCCCGATAGCGAATGGCGCCCCAGGCAGGATTCGAACCCGCGACCCGCTGCTTAGAAGGCAGCCGCTCTATCCCCTGAGCTACTGGGGCATCCGAATTCAGTCTAACCACCAGCTATCAGGGGGTCAAGCTGAGGCAACCGGCGGTGGTGTTCACCTGCGCTTTGGCCGCCAGACCATTTTCATGTACCGGTCACTGCTTTCCAGCTCTTCCAGCATCTGGGCCAGCCGCTTCTGCTGGGTTTCGGGGCGCTTGGCATTGTTAATCCAACCTATGTAGTCGTTCTGCTGATACGGAGGGCGGGTCAGATAAGCATCCATCAACTGGCTTCCGATTAGAGCAAGGGCCACAAATTCAGGCATTTCGTGCCGTTGTCGTTTCAGGGAGTCCATTGCATCTCCTTGTCACTTGCTGTAGTTGGCTGGGTGGCAAATGACCTGAAGCAATAGTAGGCGCCTCAACCGGTAGTGGTCAGACTCCAGAGCTTGTGCGCCTTCTTCTCAACCTCCGGTAAACGTATATTGATGCAAGAACAGCCAGGAGCGCAATGATGGGAAGATCAAAGGGGCGCATATGGTTCCGCAACGCTTCCCAGTTTGATCCCAGCAAATAGCCGCCAAGGGCGAGTCCCGTAGACCAGATGAACGATCCAAGGAAGGTGAGAACTATGAACGGGAGTAGGTGCATCCTGGCGATCCCGGCAGGAAGACTGATCAGACTGCGGGCTACGGGGAGAAGCCTGGAAAAGAACACTGCCCAGGTGCCGTATCGTTCAAACCATCTGTCTGCCACGTCCAGGTCGTTGCGGGAGATCAAAACATAGCGACCGTACTTCTCCAGTAGGGGCCTGCCTCCGAAGAGTCCGATGGAATAGATAACGATTGCGCCTATCAGGCTTCCCAGAGCGCCAAACAGACCGGCGAGCAGGACAAACCAAGCGCTGTGACCTTGGGACTCTATCAGCATCCACCCGGCCAGTGGCATTACGGCTTCGCTTGGGATAGGGAAGAACACGCTCTCGATTGTCATCAGGACTACGACACCTGGCCATCCGATGGCGTCATAGGCACGGGCAATCAGTTCGAGGATGTGTTGTTCGAGGGTTTCCATGGGAGATTGTCCAGATAATTTACCAAGCTTCTGCTAAAGCAGTCAAACTTGAACAGGCGTTGCCTCGGCATAATTCCATGCATTGTCTTATACTTTTCCTAACAAAGTATTAGAAGTGTTCAATACTAAACTTAATCTTTTCTTGACTAGTATTAAGGTAATGGCTATCATTTCACCTCTAAAAGGGGGAGTAGATGGCTAGAAAGACTAAATTGATGGCACAAGTAGAGGCATCCCATAACAATCAACCCTTGGAGCGGTTGCTTCCGGAGCTGATAAACCAGCATGGGCTCACTGCTACCGCAGCTCAACTCGGCGTTAGCAAAGCTACCCTGGGGTACTGGCTGCTGAAGCTGGGCATCAACGTTCGCCGTGTTGCTTTAGCGCCGGGAGAGGCTTTGGAAATCAAGCGGACCAGCTAAGCCTAAGATTGACCGTGTTCTGGCCCTGCACTACGGCTTCACGGATGAGGAGCTAGACTTCATTGTCAACTACGACATCAAGTACCGCATGGGGCTGGAGGTTGTCCAACGGCGGACGTAGTATGCCAAATGGATCAAATAACTGATTACACTGATAGTCGAAATAAGGGCTTTTGTATCCATTGCGGAAACGGGCTCAGGCCTGAGGAATCCAATCGAGATCACGTTCCGACCAAGGGTCTCTTGAACCCTCCTTACCCTGAGAACTTACCCGTGGTGGAAGTGTGCCGACAATGTAACTCGGGCTTCTCGTCGGATGAGGAGTATCTGACCGCCTTTCTCGGCTCGGTGCTCAGTGGCTGTACAACACCAGACCCAGTACGGTTTCCCGCGGCTGCCGGCATCTTGACCCGTAGCCCCCTATTGAGGAACCGGATCGAACGGTCCCAAGTAGTCCAAGGCACCCTGTGGGGCGATGCCAATGCTCTGTGGGAGCCCGAACTCGACCGCATAGAGCGTGTCATAGTGAAGAACGCGCGCGGACATGTTCTCTACGAAATCGGCGAACCAATGCTTGAGCAACCCTCTCAAGTGTCAGTGTGTCCGATTCAGGCGATGACAACTAAACATGTTGAGCAATTTGAAGAACTTCCCGCATGAATCTGTATGGCCGGAAGTAGGCAGCAGAATGATGTTCAGAGCATGCATCATCCACAACCCAGAAGGTTCCCCGGAAGTCTACTTTGAGGGTTGGCAAGATGTTCAAGAAGATGTGTACCGCTACGCTGTCGTTCCGATGTCGGGACAGGTGCTCGTCAGGACTGTCCTCTATGAGTACTTGGCGACCGAAGTTACGTGGAGTTACTGATATCAAGGACGAGCGCGCATCATGGCACCGCTAGCGCTGGAATACACCAGGCACGCGGCCCACGCTATGGAGGAACGCATGCTTCCCAAGGATTGGGTGGAGATAGTGGTTACGGAACCGGCCCTGCGCTCTTCGGACCCCAACGATCCCGAGGTCGAGCGGTTCTTCCGCCGCATACCGGAACACGGCGACCGCGTTCTACGCGTTGCAGTCAACACCCACGTTGCTCCCTGGCGTGTGGTGAGCGTATTCTTTGATCGAAGCATGAGAGGAGAGCTATGAAACTAAACGTGGACAAAGAAGCGGACGCCCTCTATCTCCGCATCGACGACTCCCCCATAGTGGAGTCAGAGGAGGTCTCACCGGGCGTGGTGCTCGACTACAACGAATCGAACGAAGTTGTAGGGGTAGAGATGCTCCATCTCTCCAGGCGCTCATCCAGCCTGAATCTCTCTGCGTTGCAGTTCGAGACGGTTTGAGGGTTGACTGTGAGTTGGATTCTGCAATTGGCGGACCAAGCCCTTGCCCGGCCTTTTGCGGTATATGGCTTGACACCCTCAACCAAAGATTGTGATAATTGGAGCAATCTGGCCTATAGCCTCTACAAATTCAGGAGGGTTCGTGCGTATTAAGACTGCATCCATATTTGGGCTGCTCATTGCGGCAGCATTGATAGCCGTTGCCTGCGGTGGTACCCCTGAAGCAACGCCGACTCCGACAACACCCCCTGCCACGCCCGCTCCCACTGAGCCTGTGGTAGTCAACGGCGGAGGTGGCGGCGAGGTCCTGAGCGTTCTCCTGGGCGAGGATCCGTATGTTTACGATCCGGCTACGTTCAATTTCGACGTGGGCAAGACCTATACGTTGGATTTCAGCGTGCCCGCCGAACTGCATACGTTTACTCTGCCCGATTTTGGGATAGACATCTTCATCAACGCCGGGGAGAAGGTGACGAAAGACATAACGTTGGACCAGACCGGAGAGTTCTTCCTGACGTGCGTGCCGCATGAAACGCTAGGCATGGTGGGCACCGTAACGGTTAGCTAGAGTCATCCCAATTGCAAGGCGTGTTGGGGTCACGGCTCCGCTCCGCCTGGATGCCCGTCTACACGGGCATGATGGAGGGGTCTGGTAGCAGGCTGGCCCAGCCACCGGATCGATTTGGTTCCTAGCGATCACTATGGCGTCACCTGTGTTTCAAACCTAAAGTGTCCATGAACTACATTGACGCTTGTAACCCTCGACTCTAAAATACTGTCAACTCCGCCAAAGGTACTTATACATGCATTTCACTTGTTTGCAAGAAAATCTCAGCAAAGCTCTCAACACCGTAGGTCGTGCTGTGGCTACGCGCAGTACGCTTCCCGTCACGCAAAACGTTCTCATGACCACGGAGGAAGGCCGCATCAAGCTCACGGCTACCAACCTGGAGATTGCCATAACAACCTGGATAGGTGGCAAAGTTGATGACGAAGGGTCGGTAACCGTACCGGCCCGCCTCCTGACCGATTTTGTGGTTTCTCTTCCAGAGGACCAGATAGAGGTGAGACAAACGCCGAAACCCCTGGGAATTGAGCTTACTTCCGGCCGCTTTGAGGGTAGGATTCTCGGCACCGATGCCGAGGAGTTCCCTCCCATTCCCACAGTAGAGGATGGGGTAGGGGTTGCAATGGAGGCCAAGGTACTGAGAGACGCTATTGACAAGATAGTGTTTGCCGCAGCTACGGAAGATTCACGTCCTGTGCTCACCGGCGTGAAGCTGGAGATGGAAGGCGACAGTGTTACCTTTGCCGCAGCCGACGGATTCCGCTTGGCCGTACAGACGGCCAGCCTGGCGTCGCCCGTTGAGGAACTGGTGGACTGCATCATTCCGGGGCGCACTCTAAGGGAGCTGCAGCGCCTTCTTGCTGACCAGGAAGACCCTGTGGAGTTCACTGTAACTCCTCAGAAAAGCCAAATACTGTTCAAGCTCAAGAATGCTGAGCTGGTATCGCAGCTTGTGCAGGGCAAGTTCCCCAACTACAACCAGTTGATCCCCGAGACACACAGCACGCGCAGCGTTATGTCGCTCAGCGACTTCAGCCGCGCTATAAGGACGGCCTCCATCTTCGCCAGAGATGGAAGCGGCATAGTGCGGATCCAGGCAATGCCAGGGGCGGATGGCAGTCCGGGCAGAGTGATCATATCGGCGCGGGCCGAAGAGCTTGGCGACAATACAGGCGTCATAGACGCTGCCATAGACGGGGAAGAGGCAAAGATTGCGTTCAGTAGCAAGTATCTTGCCGACGTCCTCGACGTGCTGGGCTCAGAGCAGGTCGCGCTGGAAACCACCACGCCGTCGAGCCCCGGAGTAATCAAGGCTGTGTCCAGCAACGGCTCGTCCAGTGAACAGCGCTACGTGCACGTGGTCATGCCCATGTTTGTGCAGTGGTAGGGAGTAGGGGTAATTATGACCGTGTCCTGGTCGTAAGGCGATAAAGGTTCGAAACATAAAAAGAGGTGCAGCCAGCTACGGCTGCACCTCTTTTATTCACAACGGAACTTAGAACCAGCCGCGATAGAAAGTCTCGTAGGGGACGGCCGGGGGCTTCGCCAAGTGCGGAACGGGCAACTGGACCATTCCCCCCTCTCTGGAGGGAAGATAGACCACAGCCGAACCCTGAAGGTGGATCTCGTCTACCTGGTTGCGTCCTTCCAGCTTGATGCCCAGGGCGTAGTAGGTGCGTTCCCCTGGGACTGCGCCGGGGCCATCTTCGCCTTTTTGGACGTCCTGGAACTTCTTGACCACCTCTGCGGTGTAGACGCCGAGGTCGCCGTAGTACATGGGCCGGCGCACGGCGACCTGGAGCTTGCGGATGAAGCCGTGGTCTCCCATCCAGTTGCTGATCAGTCCCTGGGGGATCTGCCCGCGCTGGACACCGTTGTCGAAGGGTAGGGACTGGCCGCGGTAGGCGGCCATGAGGGCGTCGCCATGTTCGTCTGCGGCGCTCCAGGGCCAGCGGGACACCGGGTGGGTGAAGGCCCAGCCTTCCTCAGCGCCGCTTCCTATCTTGCCATGCCGCACTATCCAGTGCCCTTCCTCGAAGTGATACCATCTGACGGGACCGCGCCGGATGCTGCCTCCCCCGGGCCCGCCGTAGTCCTGGTCCGTCCATGGGGGCAACACCCAGGCGGGCAGCTTGTCGCCTTCCTTTACGTCTTCCCAGTAGATGACCTCTTTGCCTCTGCGGTTGGCGCCTTTGCTCATAAGGTCTATGGCTTCTTCCACCTTTTCCTTGCTGTATTTGGACACGCTGCGGTCGTACATCATCCTTTCGCCAAGACGCTCCACGGGCATGACTCTGCCCGCGCCCAGCTCTTCACGCGGGATCATGATCACGGTGCCGTAGTTCTTGCCCAGGAGGTCGCCGCGTCTGTCCCAGTAGTAGGCGTCAGTGGTGAGGAGGAACATTTGACCTCCCCTGGCTCCCGGCTTTTCGATCATCTCGTGGGTCTTGGCCAGGCCTTTGAAGCCCGTGCCAACTCGGATCACATCGAAGAACTCCAGCGCCGAGCCAGCGTGGAAGTTCAGGACGGGGTAGCCGCCTCCACCTTCGCGACGTGCTCCGTGCCATAGGCCGGCACGGGCCGTGAGTAGTACGGTGCCAGGGGCGATGATACAGCCGTAGGGGCCGTTCTTGGCGTACTCCCTATCCGTATAGAGGGGATTATCGTCGCTGATCCTCTTGGCGTAAGCCTTGATATCGGTCTCGGTAAGAATCCCGAAGCTCTTGTACGGCGGGCCCGACTCGTCGAAGGGCTGGGTGAGCCTGGGAGAGCCGATCCCTTCCGCGTACAGCTCATGGCCAATCATGGCCCTGGACCTTTCCCTGAATTCGTCGACTAAACTTTCAAATGTCCGTTCTTCTTGCTGTGGTATGGTCATGGGGTTGTTCTCCTTGTCGATTCCTGTAGTTCTAGCCGCCTCTCTACCACCAGGGGTCTCCCACGGGAAGGCCAACCAGGAATCCTTTCTCCGGCAGATAGACAACGGCTGTACCGTCCACCAGCGTCTCGCCCAGCTGGTTGTGGCCTGAGACGCGTATGTCCAGGGCGTGGTACTCCTCTGATCCCACGGTCTCTTTGTATTTCTTGACCACTTCTCCGGATAGCCACATGGTGTCTTGATAGCAAAAGTGATTGGGGAGGTCAACAGTCAGTTTGCGGAGGAAGCCCAGGTCGCCCATCCAGTTGGTGAGGAGCTGGGCAGCGCAGGCGAATCTCATCAGGCCCCTGGAGACGGGCATTTTGAAGCCAAGCGCCTGGACGGACAGAATGTCTCCGTAGGCCTGTTCCACGTCAAAGTAGGGCCACTGGGTGCTGGGGTTGACGGTGATCCTGCCGGGCCGCTCCACCGCCGTTTGATGGGCGACAGTGCCCAGATCTATGGCGGCTGGCTTGTGTTCCAAGAGACGCCAGGCCGCCATCTCATTGTAGTAGAGGGGGCCTTTGACCAAAGTGGGCACCTTGTCGCCCTCGTTTAACTCGCTCCAGTAGAGGGGCACCTCACCGCGATGTGGAGGTACGGCGTCCAAGTCGTCTTCGAGGCGCCGAACCTCATCCTCCGAGAACCTATGGATATCCCTGTCCAGGATGAGGGGGTCACCTAGCTGGTAGGGAACCAGGGCCACTGAACCGGTGGCCTTGGCAAATACGGCGCCGTTCAAGGTGCTATAGGTGGCCGTAGAGTCTACCTCTGCAGTGGGCCGGTCACCCCAATTGCCGCCCTTCCGCACGGCGGTAACTTCAAGGTCGCTGACCAGACGCTCCGCCATGCGGATGACATCGCTCCACTCGGCGGAGGCGCGGATGCCGAACCGGCGCAGTCCGTAAGCCTTCCGTTCGTAAGCGGCACCGGAGTCGGGTGTGCGAACCGATAGGATGAAGGCGGGCGGTGCAATCAAAGTGTTGTACGCAGTGCCCACGCCGCCGGCGGTGTCGTTGTAGATTGGGTTCTTGTCGCCAAGGGCGGCGCAGAACCTCTGGATGGAGGACCAGTCGGCTTGCCTGATGCCTTGAGGGATGTCCGGCGCTTCTTGTCCAATGAGCTGCTTGCTGTCTTCAATGAACCGTTGCAAATCTGCGGAATTGGCTTGCGTTTCTACCATGCAGCTACTCCTTTCATGGCATATCTAAAACATCGCATCTCGTATACTGCGGTAGGAAGATAGTCGTCTCCTTGTGGATAGTCAAGCGGCGGACGGACATACGGGCAGGGAGGGCGAGCGAGGCCGCTGCGACGGCAGCCCGTATGCCTCGATGTCCGCTCTGCAGGCGGCCTAGAAGAATAGAAGGCTCATCTCATATAGCGATGTGTCTAAGGAGCGCGTGGTAGAAACGGCTTCTTCTAAGGGTACGGTTACTATCCGGTTCCCCTTGAGGGCTACCATCTTGCCGAAGTTGCCTGCCGCTACTTCTTCCACTGCAGCGACTCCCAACCGTGTGGCCAGGATGCGATCGAAGGCTGTGGGGGGCCCGCCTCGCTGTAGATGGCCCAACACAGTGACCCGCGTGTCGTAGCCGGTGCGCCTCTCTATTTCAGGGGCCAGCCGATGACTTATTCCACCCAGGCTTGAATGCCTAAGAAGGTCAGTGGTCACCTGGCCGCTTAATTCCGTAGGAATAGCGCTTTCAGCCACAACCACAATACTGAAGTCTCTGCCAAACTCTTCGTGCCTCCGGCGCAGCCGGTTGCAGACGTCTTCCAGGGTGAAAGGGATCTCAGGAGCCAGGATGACATCCGCTCCGCCGGCCAGCCCTCCCAGCACGGCCACCCAGCCCTCGTGACGACCCATTACTTCTACAATCATCACTCTATTGTGGGCTTCCGCCGTAGAGTGCAATCTGTCCAGCGACCTTGCCACTTCCGTTACTGCGGTATCAAAGCCAATGCAATAGTCTGTGCCGGAGATGTCGTTATCTATGGTTTTGGGAACACCAACCAGGGGGACTCCGTCTTGTGAGAGCCGGTTGGCCGCGCCCAGGGTACCGTTGCCTCCAATAGGGATCAGCGCGTCTATGCCAAGGCGTTTCATGTTTTCCATTACGGGGGATGACCCATCTTCACGACTAAAGGGGTTAGTGCGAGATGTGCCCAGGATTGTACCGCCCTGTGGTAGGATGCCCTTAACGGTGTCCCGCGTAACTGACACGGTGTCCAGGTTGAGGAGCCCAAGCCACCCTTGCCTGCTACCCAAGACTTCCCAACCTCTATTGAGAGCTGCTCTAGCAACGGCTCTGATGGCGGCGTTAAGCCCAGGTGCGTCGCCGCCTCCGGTCAGTGTGGCTATTCTCATCTTAGAGCCTCCTTAAGTGATGCGTTGATGGTAAACAGGCCGCAGAGGAAATGAACTGCCTCATGCCTCAGGCAGCTATGCTTGGAGAATCAACTTGCCAAAGGTAGTCTATAGGAGTAGGGCACGCAGGTGAAGCTGGGAATATGGGAATGGAGGAGGCATTCTAATGAAGGCTTTTGATCTGGTTGTCATTGGGACGGGTTCCGGCTTAGACGTGGCTGTTGAAGCCGCGGAGAACGGCCTTTCCGTGGCGATTGTCGAGCCAGGCCCGTTTGGTGGGACGTGTCATAACCGGGGCTGCATTCCGTCCAAGATGCTCATTCACGTGGCCGACGTAATGGAGACCATCAAGACGGCCGGCCAATTTGGCATCAAGGCCAGCGTGGAGTCGGTGGATTGGCTGTTCATAGTGAAGCGGACGTTTGAAAACATAGACGAAGAGGCTAGACAGATAGAGGAGGCGAATAGAAGCCAGCCCAACACTACGGTATACAAAGGAGCCGGACGGTTTGTGGGGCATAAGACCTTGGAGGTAAACGGAGAGCGAATAAGAGGGGAGACGGTGTTGATATCGGCGGGGACACGACCGCTTGTGCCCAATATCTCAGGTCTGGAGAGCGTACCTTACTACACATCCGACGACGTTATGCGGCTGCCGGTCCAGCCGCGGCGCATGGTAATTGTCGGTGGGGGATACATAGCAGCAGAGATGGGACATTTCTTTGGCTCGCTGGGCACGGAGGTAACTTTCATGGTCCGTTCCGGGGCCATGGTTCGGGAAGAGGATGCCGAGATATCGAGACGCTTTACTGAGATATACAAGGAGAGGTTCAACGTTCTCCTCAATACAAGAATAGTCGGGGTGTCCAAGTCCGGTGAAGCTATTCGGATCGAGACGGACAAAGGGGAGGAGGTGGAATGCGACGTACTGCTGCTGGCCGCCGGCCGCGTTCCAAACTCAGACATCCTGGAGGTCGCCAGGACCGGTGTGGAGGTGGACGAGTGGGGCTACGTCGTGACCGACGAGTACATGGAGACGAACGTACCGGGGATGTGGGCTCTGGGCGATATAGTGGGCCGCTATCTGCTGAAGCACTCGGCCAATCTGGAGTCAGCTTATGCCGCCAACAATATGTTCAACCCGGACAACAAGGTCCCCGTGGACTACTACGGTATGCCGCATGCCATTTTCGCCTCACCCCAGGTTGCGGGCGTTGGCCTCACCGAGCAGGCGGCAAGGGAAGACAGCCTGCCGCACGTCGCGGTGAGCTACCGCTACTATGACACGGCTTATGGAGCATCCATTGAAGACAAGGACGGTTTCGTGAAGGTAATCGCCGATCCTGAGACGAGCCAGATAATGGGGTGCCATATACTTGGCACCGATGCCTCAGCGCTCATTCAAGAGGTGGCAAACGCGATGAGGCTGCGCCTAACTACCGATGCCATTACCCAGTCGATTTACGTTCACCCCGCACTGCCCGAGGTGGTACAGCGAGCGTTCAGCTCTATTTGAGGGCACCCTCTGCATAAGCAGGGGGGCACGGAGTGGCGATGAGAGCTTGGCCGCGTGCTAGATGCCAGCTTTATCTGAGATGAGCTGGCGGATCTCCTTGACGCTTTCCTGCTGCCAGGCTGGGTAACGAGCCGCAGTACGCTCACGAGTCTCGGCGCGGACCTCTTCGTCAGAGGCTCCGGACATCTCTTGCTTGACCTCAGCCTCTATCTGCGTCCGCTCTTCATTTGCCTTTGCGGGGCGCTCGATCCAGTGACCCAGGTAGTCATGGTCGTTGGTGTAGAGAACCACGGTGGGGATGGACTGAAACTCGCCGTCTTTGAGGAATTCGTTCATGATGTCCAGGTTCTCATCTCTAGGGAAGACCCGTATCTCCATGCCGGAAGCTTCTGAAATGCGGGCCATAACCGGCATGCCCCTGTACACGTCCGGGCACCAGTCCTCGCCCAGTACTAGTATCTTGGTGACCCCTGTCTCCACAGCCTTCTTGAAGAAATCCGCGTCGTCCTGGGAGACCTCCACGCTCTGATAATACTGCTCAAACCGATCGCTGTTCACTTTTATCTGGGCAATATAGTCTTTGTAGGTAAATCCGCTTGAAAACCTCTCAGGTGTAACTACGCTGGTATTCTCGTCCATGGTCCCTCCTTGGAGCCTTGTATTCTGCCGGTAGTTTACCTCTTTTTGAAGCCCCGTGCACGCCGCTGGAAACGCGGAAGCCCCATCAGCACTTAGGAAATACAGCAGGAAACCAGCAAAAACTCTGTTCCATGGCAGAGGAACATCTGGAGAATTGACTGCTGCTGCAGTAGAATTTCTGACTCCTATTGACAAACAGGGAAGTGCATGGTAGATTATTCAGCAGAATGTTCAGGAATATACAGAGGATTTGCTATGGCAAAGCTGGGAACATACTCATATCCGGATATTAGGTTTGGCGATGCCGTGGAAATTGCGGCCAGAATCCTGGCTAAATTCAAAGGCGGCGTTGGAGTCAAGGGTTTGGCTTGGGAACTGGGAATGGCGGAGAACAGCGGCACACTTTTCGCCAAGGTTGCCGCATTGCGCGATTTTGGCCTGGTAGAGGGTAGGGGTGAACTGAGAGTAACCGACCTCTGTCGGAAGATCCTTCACCCGGCGAATCCCGACGAGGGCCGCTGGGCAAGGGTGCAATCCTTCCAGAGGATAGACCTGCTGAGGGCCTTGTACGACAAGTTCAACGGCGAGGCGCCGGACGACTCCACGCTTCTCATTTCACTGGAGGAGATAACCAAGGCTCCGCGGGAAGAGATAATACGCCGGTTCACTCTAATACAGAAGCATCTCATAGACGCCGCCAGGATTATGAAGAGCGCTTCTGCCGCTTCAGAGACCGCGCCGGCCGCCAACGTGCAGCCGGCATCCCCCCCATCTTCAGCCACGGATACAGGGCTGTTTGCGGAAGCCATGGGGGACGCATCAGGACTTTACCTTGCTGCTGGTGGTGCGCGCCTTACGTCGCCTCTAACAGCCGAATACCTGGATGTTGCTATCAACTTGCTCAAGGCGCTCAAGGTAACCTTAGAGGAAGAGCAACACGAGGCGGCTGTAACGGGGCAAAAGTAGCTCAGGCGAGCACGGGTGGGAGTCAGCAGAAAGAGGGCGCTCGATTACGCTGAAAAGCTAATGGAGCGCCCTCGTGGTGCAATCAGGCTGCAATTGCGGCGCGGCAAAAGCGGAACAACGCTTCTGCATGATGGAAGGGCCGTCACCCGGTGCTACGCCAATCGCCTTGGTCTGGCACAGGCCAGTGAGATGGCCAAGGCTCTGGGGGTACAGGTTCCAGGAATTGGCGAGCACGTGGACGTTACGGTCCCTAACGGGACATTCTACCGCGCCATAGCCATATCAGCGTTGCCCCTTGGCGTTCCCGGTGTAGAGGTGCTGCTGGAGCGTTATCAAGAGGAAGCCGCCATGTCCAGAGGGCTGGGCAGCTTTGTAGAGACGTGAAGCAGGCTGTTAGCCCAGATGCTCCTTGATTCTTTGAGCAAGCGCCTCGTTGACGCCGGGCACTTCGGCTAGCTCCGGCAAGGACGCCGCCTTTACTCCAGCCACCGATCCGAACTTCTGAATGAGCATCCTGCGTTTCTTTGGGCCTATGCCTGGTATGGAGTCCAGCAATGACCTCACCGCGCCCCTGCTCCGTCTCTGACGGTGGTACGTGACGGCGAACCTGTGGGCTTCGTCCCGGATGCGTTGCACCAAGAACAGCCCCTGCGACCCTTTGGGAAGAACTATTGGGTCTGGATCGTGGGGGAGGAACAGCTCCTCTCGCTCCTTGGCCAGGCTGGCTATGGGGATTCTGTCCACCAAACCCAGCTCTAGGAACACCTGAAGGGCAGCCGACAAATGACCCTTCCCACCGTCGATCAGTACCAAGTCGGGTACAATACCCCAGGTCTCTCCATCAACGCGTTGACCATTCGAGGGCGTGGAACCGTTCTGCCCATCCGGGTCTGCGTCGTCGCTGAGGCGCTGCAGCTGTTCTCCCAACTTTCGGAACCTGCGACGCAGCATCTCTTGCATCATTGAATAATCATCCACGCCTTCCACGGACTTGATGCGGAAACGGCGATAATGACCGTTCTTGGGTCTGCCTTCTTCGAAAACTACCATTGAACCAACGGGATTGCTGCCCTGGATATTGGAGATGTCGTAGCACTCCATGCGGTTTGGCAGCCTGGGCAAGCTCAGCGCTTCCCCCACCTCGTTCATGGCTTGCTGTAGATTGTTCGTATCGGACAGCCATTTGACTGCCCGCTGTTGCAGGCCCTGAGTCGCATTGTCAGCCACCATTTGGACCAAACGACGCTTTGCCCCGCGTTGCGGGGCGAGCAGCTTGACCTTGGTGCCTCGCTTCTTGCTGAGCCACTCTTCAATAACGGGTTTGTCATTGCCGGCGTTGTGCTGTAGGAGCACTTCTCTAGGTACGTGGGGTGCGGAATCGTAGAACTGCTTGATGAAGGTCTCCATAATTTGAGGGGGAGCGTCTTCCCGGATGCCCTCCATGATGAAGTGGTCTCTTCCGGTCAGCTTGCCCTGACGTACAAAGAAGACTTCAACCCAAGCTTCGTTTCCACTAACGGCAAAGGCAATGGAGTCCTGGTCCGAACGGCCTTGTGAAACCACCTTTTGATTCTCATTGACCCTTTCTATGGCCTTTATCTGGTCCCTGAGTGCGGCTGCCCTCTCAAACTGCAACTGTTCCGAGGCAGAACGCATCTTCTTGTTGAGATCGCGAAGTACCTGGTCAGTCCTGCCTTCCATGAACATGATGACCTGGTCAATGATCTCCCGGTACTCATCTCTGGATACGATGCCTATGCATGGGGCGGCGCAGCGGTTTATGTAGTATTCCAAACAGGGCCTGGGATCTTTGCCGGTGATAACCTTGGTGCAAGACCTATAGGGGAACAGCTTCTTGAGCAGCGCCATGGTGGTGCGCACCGAACCGGCACTGGCGAATGGACCGAAGTATCGGGATTTGTCGTTCTGGATGCGCCGGGTGAAGTAGAGCTGCGGGAAATCTTCGTTGAGGTCTATTTTGATGAACGGGTAGGTCTTGTCGTCTTTTAGCCTGGCGTTGTACCTGGGCTTGTACCTCTTGATCAGCGTGTTTTCCAGGAGGAGCGCTTCCGCCCCGGTCTCGGCAACCGTGTACTCAAAATCGGCAATGCTGGCCACCAGGTTGCGTACTCTGGGCTCCAGGTTATTGACAGAGCCAAAGTAGCTGCGCAAGCGGCTGCGCAGGTTGGCGGCTTTGCCAACGTAGATAACCTCTCCTTCCGCGTTGCGCATGATGTATACGCCGGGCAGGGTAGGGGTGGCTTTCAAGCGGTCGGATATGGCTAGTGGAGTCATGGACATCTTAGACATATTCTAGCATTTGGAAATGAGAGGATTTAAGGGTACTCTGGGTATATGCATTTGGAATGAGAACGTATGTGGACGCCTCAATAGGGAAAAGCCTTCATGAGATATCCTTGGGCAAACATTCTGCTGCTTATAATGGGGACTGTAGAGCTGGCGACGGGCTTCTTGGGGCTCATATGGGGTTCGCCGGATAGGGCCATTGCCCTTCAAATACACCGGATTGTCGGTTTCAGCATAGCCTTGGTCTTGCTGTGGAAGGCAAGGAACATACTTCCACCATTGCGCAGGCGGAGTCGATGGAAGCGACAGCCCGTCAACTTCACCGTATTTACTGTTGCTCTGGGCTTGCTGCTGGCGTCACTTCTGCTGGGACTGACCTGGAGCAATGTTGGTTCGTTCTACTTCCTGGGGTTTAGTGGAGTAAGCTGGCATATCTATTTGTCGGCTGCCCTTGTTCCACTCGTGGCCTGGCACGTGGTGTTCCATAGATGGAGCCTGAGGCCGCACTTTTGGGCGGATAGGCGGGTCTTCCTCAGATACGGCGGGATAGCTGTGGGAGGTCTCCTCCTCTGGCGCCTTAGCGAAACGGCCTTGTCGGCTTGGTCCCTGCCTGGGATGAGCCGTAGATTCACTGGCTCGTACCACGCTTCCAGCTTTTCCGGCAACGCATTTCCCGCTGTTTCATGGCTAAATGATAGGCCTGCTCCAATAGACAGCGAGTCCTGGCGTCTAAGCGTGGATGGCCTGGTCGATACGCCACTGCATATCAATTTCCAGGACATCAGTGCTCACACCAAGACTATAACGGAAACAATCGATTGCACAGGCGGCTGGTACTCCACCCAGGAGTGGACCGGGGTGTCGCTGAAGGAGCTACTGAACAGGGCAGGGGTCAAAGAGGGGGCCGCCAGCGTCACGGTGCGCTCGGTGACCGGCTATTACCGGCGGTTTTCAATGTCGGAAATCGCGGAGTACATACTTGGGACGCGGGTTGGCGGCGAACGACTTTCTCACTGGCACGGGTTCCCGTTGCGGCTGGTGGCGCCCGGTAAGCGTGGGTACGATTGGGTGAAATGGGTTGAAAGGGTAGAGGTAAACGACACCAGCAAGTGGTTGCAGCCTCCTTTGCCGTTACAGTAGAGAGCCGTCAGAGTATAGTTTATTGAAGCTGAACCGTGCCCTAAGCTAGAATAGAGTTTGCGGCCAAGCAAGTGTAAGAGCCATGGAAGCACCAAAGCGCCTCAAAGGCATGCAAGACCAGCAACCGGATCAGACCCGCATTCTCAGTTGGGTTGGCCTCACTTTGGGTGATTTCCTTGCCGGGTACGGTTATCGCCGCATAGACACGCCCTTGCTGGAAGAGACGGAGCTTTTCCTGCGTAAATCGGGTGGTGAGCTTGCCAGCAAGATGTACACCTTTACCGACCCCGGTGGAAGGCGGGTAAGCCTGAGGCCCGAATTTACCTCATCAGTGGTGAGAGCTCATCTGCAAGGCCTGGGAGGCGGTCAATTCCCGCTGCGCTGGCAGTACCGCGGCCCCGTATTCCGATACGAGATGGACGAGGCCGAATACCGCCAGTTCACTCAAGCCGGCGCTGAGCTGATAGGCGCGGCCGGCCCCTGGTCGGACGCAGAGGTCATGGCTGTAGCTTGCCAGGGCCTAGCGGGGCTGGGGATCAGGTGTCAAATGGTGATAGGCCACATGGGATTCATGGGGGCGCTACTGGAAGAGCAGGGAATATCCGACAGGGCGGGACTATTCCTGCTCAATAGCATATCGGATCTGCGCCGGGGCGATGAAGGTGTTGCAGAGGTAATCCGGCGAGCCGGTATTTTGGGGCTGTCCCAGGGCGATAACGAGACCCCCGTTGAGGATAGCAATCCGGAAGATACGATGAGCGCATTGGAACAGTACCTTGGCAGAACGAATCTACTCGCCAGGGGTGTGCGCACGCCAACTGAAATTCACGAGCGGTTCATCCGCAAACACAGGTCGAGAGGCGACTTCGATGGATTCGATGATGCCGCCGTTCTCTTGAGCAAAGTTGCCCAGAAGAAAGGCAGTATCGCGGAGGCACTGGGCAGTGTGAGGGAGATGGAGCTTCCGGCCAGGGCTTTGGCGGAGCTGGACCGCTTGGAAGAGTCGTTAAAGGCCTTCGCCCGGCATGAAGTGGAAGCCGACGTTGTGCTGGACTTCGGCCTGGCAAGGGGTATTGCTTACTACAGCGACCTTGTATTCGACCTGAAGCGCCCAGGCTTGAACGGCGCTTCCCTAGGGGGAGGAGGCCGCTACGACGGCCTTGCTAGGGCCATGGGAGGGACGGAGCTTGTGCCCACCATGGGGTTCGCCTGGTCATTGGAGCGTGTGGTGGAAGCTGTGATCCAGGATGGCGACGGCGGCAGGCCCTGGGAAGAGCAGGGAGAGGTGGTGCTGGTCAGGCCTGCCAGCGAATCGGCATTCCAGGCAGCTTTGCGTGAGGCTGATAGACTTCGCAGAATGGGAGGCAGGGTGCATTCGGATGTGACAGCTCGTTCCCTGGAGGATAGCGTGTCCTATGCCAGGGAGACGGGGATAAGCAGGGTGATCACGGTTGATGTGAACGGAGAGGTTTCTTACGAAGATGTTTGATAGCTCTTCACAAAAAAGTCCTGAAGAAACTTTGAGGCTGGCCATACCCAGCGATGGCGAGATGTACGAGTCGACACTCGGGTTCCTTTCGGAATGCGGCATGAGCGTGTCCAGGGGGAATTTCCGGCACTACATGGGTCAGCTCAGTTCGTTGAGCGACGTGGTAGTGCTGTTCCAACGCGCCGCCGACATCACCAGCAAGGTGGAGGAAGGCAGCGCCGACATAGGAATCGTAGGGTTGGATAGATTCGCCGAATACAAGCTGGACGACGGCGAGAGCTTTACCATTATCGACGACCTGTCCTATAGCCGGTGCAAACTGGTGACCGCCGTTCCCCAAGGGTGGCTGGACGTCTCGGAGATGGCAGACCTGGCAGACCTGGCCGCGGAATTTAGAGAACGCGGCCGCGATCTACGCGTCGCCACGAAGTACCCCAGGTCTACCCAGAGGTTCTTCTTCAGCCGCGGCATCTACTATTCCACGCTTGTCCAGTCCAGCGGCAGCCTGGAGGCTGCTCCTCTCATGGGCTTTGCCGATGTCATTGTGGATATATCCGCCACCGGCACCACGCTGAGGGAAAATCAGCTCAAGACCCTGGCGGACGGGACGGTCATGGAATCTCAAGCGTGTCTCATAGGAAACAAGACATCTTTGGGAGGCAACGGGGTGAAGAAGGAGTTGACACGCCGCTTCATTGAGCGGATAGAGGGTTACCTGGAGGCGCGAAATTACTTCAGGGTCACTGCCAACGTGCAGGGGGAGTCAGCCGACCGGGTGGCTCTTGCGGTGATGTCCCGCGCTAATCTAGCGGGACTGAAGGGTCCTACGGTAGCCCGCGTCTACACCCCGGATGCAGAGGGTTGGTACGCTGTGACCGTAGTGATCCCCCAAGCGAGTCTGCAAGAGTCGCTTGATCACTTCAGATCCATTGGAGCTACCGGTATATCCGCGGTCCAGCCCAGGTACGTGTATCATGAAGAGTCCGTGGCGTTCCAGGGACTCCTCAAAGCGCTGGGTGAAGGCTGATAGCCTGTTCTTCAATTAGCTAAGTTGGTGTTTGCATGAGGATTCTCCATGGCCTGGAAGAGGCCAAACATCATATTGCCGGCCGTGGCAACATAGAGTCCGATGCCGTTCCAGAGGCGGTGGCAAAGGGCATAGAGGATATCTTTGGCAGGGCTATGTCTCCGTCGGAAGTGGTTACTTGCATACTGGAAGAGGTGCGGCTCCGTGGTGACGCAGCGGTCAAAGAGCTCTCCCGGCGCATAGACGGCGTTGACTACGATGACCTGGAAGTCGACAGGGAGGATATGGAGCGTGCGTACAATTCGCTGCCTGAAGAGCTCCGCGACGCCATGAGGACAGCCGCCACACGCATAGGCAGCTTTGCCAAGGCGTCCCTTCCCAAGTCATGGTACGACGAGACCACAGGCCTGGGTGAAACTGTGGCCCCGTTGGAGCGAGTTGGCGCATATATTCCGGGAGGCACGGCCGCTTATCCATCCACAGTGCTTATGACGGTGGTCACAGCCCGCTCCGCGGGCGTGGACGAGATAGTGATGTGCACTCCGGTAAGAGGCGCCCAGTCCGACGTTGTGCTGGCGGCAGCTTACGCGGCGGGCGTGGATCGCGTGTTTCGCATAGGCGGGGCGCAGGCTATTGCGGCCATGGCCTACGGCACGGAGTCGGTGCCTGCCGTCCACAAGATATGCGGTCCTGGGAACATATTCGTTACGCTGGCCAAGAAGATGGTGTTTGGAGCCGTGGGCATTGACGGCATCTTCGGGCCAACCGAGACTATGATAATAGCAGACGAGCATGCAGACCCCAGGATCTGTGCGGCGGACCTCATTGGGCAGGCGGAGCATGACGTTATGGCTTCCCCGGCCATGGCCACCGATTCCGAGGCACTGGCCGTCAAGGTGGCGGCTGAGATGGAACGGCAGATGGAGACGATTGAGCGCAGAGAGATAGTCCGTGGAGCAGTGGATGGTCAGGGGGTTATTTTCATTGTAGACAACCTTGACCAGGCCGTGGAGATTGCCAACCTGTTTGCCCCAGAGCATCTTACCCTGCTGGTCAATGACCCCTGGGCTTTGAAGCCCAAGGTTCGCCATGCCGGCGCCCTCTTTCTAGGGAGCCATTCAGGCGAGGTACTGGGCGATTACATAGCTGGGCCCAGCCACACCATTCCGACGCACGGCACGGCTAGGTTTGCTTCTTACCTGGGCTCCGATCAATTTGTGAAACGGTTTCCCGTGGTATCGCTCAACGAATCGGACGCGGACGCCCTAACAAAGCCGGCGGCGGTCCTGGCCCGCGCGGAAGGCCTAACGGCTCACGCACGGGCCGTAGAGCTGAGGAGAGAACAAAGGAGACCTTCATAGTCAGATGAACGATTCTACAGATGTAACCAAACTGATGCTTCCCCAGGTGAGGGAGGCACTGCCATACGCCGGGGTAGACCCACCGGAAGTGCTGGCTCAACGCGCTGGCATCTCAGCAGACAGAGTCGTGAAGCTCAACGGGAACGAAAACCTGTACGGCGCTTCGCCCAATGTGGCCAAGGCGCTGGCTGACTACAACGCCTATAACATCTACCCGGACCCCAGACAGGGACGGTTGAGAAAGGTGCTTGCCGAGTACACCGGGAGCGAACCTGAGCGAATTGTAGCCGGTGTGGGCAGCGACGAGATAATAGACCTGTTGCTGCGCCTTTTTATTGGTCCAGGAGATCAGGTCATCCGCTTTACGCCAGGCTTTGAGATGTACAGCACGTTCACCCACTTGGTGGGGGGCCGGATGGTATCCATCCCGCTGGACGAGACGTTCGACGTGGACATAGAGGAAGCGCGCCGAGCCGCTGACCACGAGAATGCCAAAGTCCTCTTCCTGACCGTGCCCAATAATCCTACTGGCAATCTTTTCAGTGAAGATACGGTTAGAAGTCTCCTTCAATTGAATATCCTGGTGGTTGTGGATGAGGCGTACCACGAGTTTTCCAAGACAACCATGGCTCATCTTCTGTCGGAGTACCCCAATCTGGTGGTGCTCAGAACATTCAGCAAATGGGCGGGCTTGGCGGGTCTTAGATTGGGCTATGGCATAATGAGCCCTGAGGTAGCCGAGCGTATGCTTGTGATCAAGCCTCCTTACAACGTCTCTATAGCCGCGGAGATAGGGCTGTACGCCTCTCTTGAAGACAAGGACCTGCTTCTGTCACATGTAGATGAGATTGTACGCCAGAGAGACGTTCTCTTCAGGAGGCTGCAGGGTATGAGGGGACTGGCGCCGGTGCCGTCTCACGCCAACTTCATTCTTTGTCGCATTCAGGGTGGCAACGGGATGTACGTTTACGAAGAGCTTGCCAAGCGCGGCATCTTTGTTCGCTATTACAATAATCCCCAGTTGCAAGATTACGTGCGAATCAGCGTGGGGCTGCCGGAACACAATCAGGCACTGGTGGAAGCGCTGCAGGATATACTTTCGTGAGGAGCAAAGGCAACCATGGTCTCAGGAGCACGTGATATGGAAAATGACAAGGACCTCACGGTCATCTCTCGGCGCGCCGCCATCAAAAGGGAAACGGGGGAGACCAGGATCAGCATAGAGCTGGGCATAGATGGGACGGGGCAGTATTCCATAGATACCGGCCAACCGATGTTCGATCACATGCTGGCGCAGCTTTCCAAGCACGGTTTGATAGACGCCGTGATATCAGCGAGCAGCGACAACCTTCCGGATGCCCATCACCTGATAGAGGACGTTGCCATAGCGGCCGGTCGCGCCCTACGACAGGCCATTGGCGAAGGCACGGGCATACGGCGTATGGGGCTGGCAGTGGTGCCGTTGGATGAGGCGCTTGCTCGAGTGGTGGTTGATGTGGGGGGTAGGGGATACGCCGTGGTGGAGACCCAGCTTGAAGGCGCCAGGCTTGGCAATATTCCCGGTGAGCTCATTGGCCACTTCTTCCGAAGCTTTGCAATTGAAGGCGGCATTAACGTCCATGCCAGCGTCCTGGCGGGTGTGGACCCACACCACAAAGCGGAGGCGTTGTTCAAGGCCTTGGGCCGCTCTCTGCGAGCCGCTCTGGAACCGGACTCTAGGGTTGCCAGTGCGATACCCAGCACCAAGGGGACGATATCAGGCTGAGGCCGGTTAGCTAGCCTTCAGCCAGCTCAAACCGGTACTCTTCTATAACCGGATTGGCCAAGAGCTTGTCGCACATCTCGCTTACCTGATGTTCCGCTGCAGCCTTGTCCGTTTCCTGAACCTTCAGCTCCAGGTATTTACCGGCCCGAACGTCGGCTACCGATTCAAAGCCCAGGCTTTTCAGGCCTTCCATGATTGTGCGGCCCTGGGGATCGTTGACCGTTGGCTTGAGGGTGACGTAGACCTTTGCGACGTACAAGGCTATTGGTCCATCCGAATTTCGTTGGTGCAGGGGATGCCACGCCCCAGCCCTCTCGTCTCGTCACTGAACAGGTTGCCCTTGTATGCCTCGTAGAAGCGCTCTATGCGGTCTTCGTCTACTCCCTCGAACTCGTCCAGTACGCCCCAGGCGGTGAGGAAAACGGTTCCCTGAGGTATATCGGAGTAGAACCTGGTGACCAGCCACTCTCCGTTTCCGCTCAAGTTTTCGTGGACCTCTCTCAACCGTTCCTTGTCAGCGTTCTCAGCGAAATTGTAGCTTATTACCACGTTGCCGTGCTCCATGTTGTGCACCACTAGCTCATCCGCGGCCCCATCCTCGTAGAACCCGCACTGGGTTGGAGTAGCCCAGTGGTCGCCGGACGTGGGCGGTACGGTGCTGTAGTCAACGGTCTCATTTACGTGAAAGGCGGTTGGCATCAGGGGTTGAGGCACCCCGATACCGTCAGCGTAGCTAGAAGTTCCACTGCCCGTGCCAGTCCCCGTGCCAGGAAAAGATGGGAGGAATAGCCCCACTATGATGGCAGTGGCGAATATCCCGGAGCCCAGAAAGTATAGGATCCGGCGCCGCTTCTTCTTGCCTTCCTGCCGGTCTCTGCGGGCGGTACGCATTTCTGCGCGCCGCACGGCGGTGCGACGTCTTTCTCTCTCTTTTGCCAAGCGCGTCTCCTTACAACTACGCTATCCGCTCTTCAGTCAGTCTAGCGTAAGCTTCCATGTATCTTTGGCCTGTTTTTTCCACTATATCATCCGGCAGGCTGGGCGCCGGAGGTTCGTGATCCCATCCGGCGTCGTTGAGCCAGTCACGGACGAACTGTTTGTCGTAGTTAGGCTGGGATTGACCAGGGTTGTACTGGGAGGCTTCCCAGAACCGGCTAGAATCTGGGGTGAGTAGCTCGTCGATGAGGATGAGCTGACCGTCCAGCAGGCCGAACTCCATTTTGGTATCGGCTATGATGATCCCGCGTTCTCTGGCGTACTGGTGGGCGAAGTTATAGATAGCCAAGCTCTTCTCCTCCAGCTCCCTGGCGCGTTCTTGGCCCACCATGGCCACCACTTCTTCAATGGTCATATTCGTGTCGTGGCCTTCTTCCGCCTTGGTAGTAGGGGTGAACATAGGCTCAGGTAGGATGTCTCCTTCCTTAAATCCGGCTGCCGCCGGATTGCCGAAAATGGTGCCCTGGGACCTGTATTCATTCCAAGCAGAGCCGGCAAGATAGCCTCTAATGATGCACTCTATGTCTATTCTCTCGGCCCTCTTGACCACCATGGCCCTAGCCGCTATGTCTTGGGGCATTTCCGGGAGTGGAAATCCGAAGTCCATCGCCGCATCACTAGCCATGCCAACCAGATGGTTGGCCACAATGTGCTTGGTCTTTTCAAACCAGAACGCGGACATACTGGCCAGGACTTTGCCCTTGTTGGGGATGCCGTTTGGCAGGACTACGTCAAATGCGGAGATGCGGTCGGTGGCTATCATGAGCAGATGGCCGTCGGCCAGGTGGTAAGTGTCCCTTACCTTGCCGCGGTGGACCAGATTAGAGAGATCAGTCTGTAGTATGACCAACTTCAAGCCCCTCCTGTTTCACTATTCAGTTGACAAGCTATTATGCCGCAATCAGATATTGCTGAATAGCTTTGTTTCAATGTGACCTCACAGACCTGCTCGCTGGAACGTCTCATCAACGTAGCGTACGTAGTAGCCGTAGTCGAAGAATTCGTCAAGCTCCGCTGCCGGTAGGGCGGAGACAACCTCTTGTTCCTCTCTAACCAGATTACGGAAGTCCAGTCCTTCGTCCCAAGAACGCATGGCGTTTCTCTGCACGATTTCGTACGCCTTCTCCCGGCTCAGGCCGCCCTGTTCCACCAGGCCCAGCATGACGCGTTGAGAGAATATAACGCCCCTTGTGGATTCAATGTTCTCCATCATCCGTTCAGGGTAGACTTTCAGCCCCTGCATGACGTGATTGAACAGGCTCAATATGTAGTCCAGGGCCAGAGATGCGTCGGGTAGTATGATGCGCTCCGCAGATGAATGGCTGATGTCACGCTCGTGCCAGAGCGCGACGTTTTCCAGCGCGGTCACGGAGTGGCCTCTTATGAGACGGGCCAACCCGCAGACCCTTTCCGAGAGCTCCGGATTGCGCTTGTGAGGCATAGCGGACGAGCCGGTCTGCCCTTCGCCAAAAGGCTCTTCAACTTCCCGCACCTCCGTACGCTGCAAGGACCTTATCTCAGTGGCGAATTTCTCCAGGGAAGCCGCTATCAAGGCCAGAGTGGTCACGAAGTGAGCATACCTGTCGCGTTGAATAATCTGGCTGGATATGGGGGCTACATCAAGGCCAAGGCGACGGCATACGCTCTCTTCCACAGAGGGCGGTACAGTGGCATGGGTACCCACGGCTCCGGATATTTTACCCACGGCCATTTGTTTCTTGGCTGCCTGCAGACGCTCCTGATGGCGGTTCATTTCGTCCCACCACAGCGCAAGCTTCAGCCCGAAAGTGATGGGCTCCGCATGAATCCCATGGGTTCGACCCATCATAAGGGTGTCCTTGTACTCTTTGGCGCGAGCTTTCAGAGTCCCTCTGAAGGCTTCCACCTCTTCCAATAAGAGGTCAGCCGCTTCCAGCAGCTGAAGGCTCTGAGACGTATCCAATACGTCGCTAGAGGTGAGTCCCAGGTGGATCCAGCGGCCCTCTTCGCCCAAGTTTTCCGTAATGGAGCGGGTGAAGGCGGTCATATCATGGCGGGTGCGCTGGAATATCTCGTTCAAACGAACGGGATCATACGTGGCATGCCTCAGCTTGGCCATGTCATCCTGCGGGATAACCCCAGCTTCCGTCCAGGCTTCACACACCGCCAGCTCTATGGCAAGCCACTTGTCGTATTTGTTCTCATCAGACCATACTTTTTTCATCTTTGGCCTGGAGTAGCGATCGATCATGCTTTTCTCCCGTTGACGCGGTTCTTCAGATAGTCGAGCACGTCAAAGAAGTCCCGCAGTTCTCTACTGGGTAAGCTCTCCTTGAGGCACATGTCCAGAAGCTGCGACCTAGCAAAGACGAAGTCCGCTCGCCTTGCCGGGCAATAATCGGATATGCCGTCGCCTGCGTAGTACACCTGATACCCACGCTCACGGTAGCTGTCGACAATGGAGCACTTGCAGTTACCCCATTCCGTACAGCTCTCCCGTGTGTATCTGTATTCGAACTCTATGCCCTGATTGGAGAACCTGGCGCCCACGGCATAGGTGGGCAGCCGTTGCAGGTTGGCGCGCTCCAACAGCGCCTCTACGTAGAAATCCAGCCCGTGCGTCACCACTGCCAGCTCAATACCGCCGCCTATGCAGAAATCCGCCAGCTCAGGGAACCCCGGCCGGAGCCGGACCGTTTCCCTGACGTAGGCCTGCATATCATGCTTGGCGGCCGTAATGGGCCGAAAAGGCATCTCAAAATAGTCTTTGGGCTTGATGCTTCCCTGGCGGAACTTATCCAAAAGTGGGCGCCAGTCTACTTCACTGAACCGGTCCAACACCAGATGGGCTACGTTTTGCTGAGCGGCGGTATCGTCGAAATCGCTGAGGATGGCTAGTTTCATGGTTGCAGCAGTTCACACAGGGAGCGGATTATCCGGTCGGGTTGGGCTGAAGAGCCTTCCGGCAGCCCGCTGCCACTCCAGTCATTCCATATTCCAGTGATGCCGACCCTTTGGGCTCCTTGGACATCCCACTCTAGGTTGTCTCCCACCATCCACGACTGTTCTACAGGCACGCCCAGAACATCCAGAGAGTGCCTGAAGACGCGCTCGTCGGGTTTTCCTACGCCGAAATCCCCTTCGATTAGAATGGAGCCGAACAGGGGCTCCAAATTGAACCGCTGTATTTTGGCCTGCTGAGTTGAGGCGGCGCCGTTGGTAATCAGTCCCAGCCGTACACCCCTGGCGCGCAGCTCGGTCAGTGTTTCCACGGCTCCGGGGAACGGGGCAACGGCTTTTTCTCGTTCCACTCGATAGGCATCCGCTATTCGCTGGGCCACATCGGTATCGTCAATACCAAACCGGAGCAGCGCCATATGTACGATTTTCCGGCCTGCAAGAAGCTGATTGAATCTCCCCCAGCGATGCCGTTCCGGGTCGCTCCAGAACCAGGAACGTTCACTCATAATTGCCGAAAACAGCTTCTGTGGGGAATCTATGTCCAACTGAGAGTTGAATCGATTGCAGATCCTCTGCCAGCACGCGCCAGCCACACTATCAAAAGCAAGGATGGTGTCGTCCAGGTCCACTAGCAGGGCCTTGGGGAGACCTTGAATTGCCAACCGCGATTTATCCCTCCCGAAGTCGTTCACGATAAGCAGCGTAAGCCTGGCGTATATTATCATACTTGAGGCTAAGGATACCGGCGGCCAGATAGGCGGCATTGCGCGCGCCCCAGCTTCCCACAGCCACGCATGCCACGGGCACTCCGGGGGGCATCTGAACAATGGAGTACAGGGCGTCTACGCCGTTCAGTTCGCTGGTTGGCAGCGGTATGCCGATGACCGGCAGGTCTGTCCAAGCAGCCACCGTGCCGGGCAGTGCAGCCGCGCCTCCGGCGCCGGCTATGATCACCTCTATGCCGCGCTCCATTGCCGACCTTGCATAATCGGCGACTTTCTGGGGGGCGCGGTGTGCCGATATAGCGCTGAATTCATGGCTGATGCCAAGGTCATCTAGGATCTGCAAGGTATTTTGAACCAGGGGTTCGTCTGTTCTACTACCAACAATTACGCCTACAAGAGGCATGTTCACCTCCAAGTGAGATCATCTTGGTTGTTAAATACCGTGTGCAGCGGCTATCCCGGCGGGCCGGTCTGCGATGTCGCTGCGATAGAAGCTACCCTGGAACCGTATGTGCTTTACGGCATCGTAAGCTCTTTGGCGTGCTTCTCCCAGATCGCTACCTTGACCCACCACCGTTAGCACACGGCCGCCGTTGGTGAGCACGTTGCCGTTATCCAGCGTGGTCGCGGCGTGGAAGACCAGCGCGGTTTCCTCCGAGCTTGCGATACCTTCGATTTCGTAGCCGGTCTCATAGCTCTTCGGATATCCCCCGGATGCCACAGCTACGCCAACGCAAGAGCGGTCATTCCAGTCAATTTGCGTTTCAGATAGGTTGCCTTCAGCTATGGCCTGCATTATCTCAACCAGGTCCGTACTCAGCTTGGGCAGGACCACCTGTGCTTCAGGGTCTCCGAGCCTGGCGTTGAACTCTATGACTTTCGGGCCGTCTTCAGTAATAGCCAGCCCTCCGTACAGAGTACCCTGGTAGGGATGACCTTCCTTTACCATTCCCTCTATGGCGGGCAGAAACACCCGTTTTTCTATGCTCTCTGCAAGCTCCGCCGTCCAGAACTCGGCAGGGCTGTAGCTGCCCATGCCGCCGGTGTTGGGCCCCGCATCGCCGTCATACGCTCTCTTGTAGTCACAGGCCGATATCAAAGGCGATATGTGCTCTCCATCGCTGAAAGCAAAGACGCTTACCTCGCGGCCTTCCAGGAACTCTTCTATGACCACGGTAGCTCCGGAGTCTCCCAGTGTACGCCGGTTCATGAACTCGTCCAGCGCGGATGAAGCCGCATCTTTGCTGGCGGCCACCACCACGCCCTTGCCGGCGGCGAGGCCATCGGCCTTTATTACTATTGGGGCGCTGCGACTATCCAGAAATCGCTGTGCTTCAGGGTAGGAGTCGAAGGTGACGCTTTGAGCGCAGGGGATGTTATGCCGCTTCATGAACTCCTTAGCGAACGCCTTGCTTATTTCCAGTCGAGCCGCCGCCTGTGTCGGCCCCACAATGGCTAGGCCGCTTTTCTGGAACAGGTCTACAACTCCCGCTTGGAGCGGCGCTTCCGGCCCGACGACGGTGAGGTCTACGCTGTGCCGTTTGGCGGCTTCCGCCAGGCCTGTTACATCCGTTGCCTGCAAGGGGAGGTTGCTGCCCAATTGCGCCGTACCGGCGTTGCCCGGGGCAATGAGGATTTCATCAACTTGCGGACTCTGTCGTAGCTTCCAGGCGATAGCGTGCTCTCGAGCGCCGTTTCCAATGACGAGGAGCTTCATTACTCCCACTCGATCGTTCCGGGTGGTTTGCTGGTTATGTCGTACACCACGCGGTTCACTTGAGGCACTTCATTCACGATGCGGTTGGATATCTTGGCAAGGACTTCATAAGGAAGCCTGGCCCAGTCCGCAGTCATGGCGTCCTGGCTGGTCACGGCACGTACCGCTACGGCGTATCCATATGTCCTGAAATCGCCCATGACGCCAACGCTGCGCGCGTCGGTAAGCACGGCAAAGCTTTGCCAGAGATCCCTGTATAGATTGGCCCCCTTGATCTCGTCCATCACTATCCAATCGCAGGCTCGCAGCACCTCCAGTTTTTCCTTGGTGACCTCACCCAGTATACGTATGGCTAGACCGGGGCCGGGGAAGGGCTGGCGATGCACCATCTCTTCGGGCAAGCCCAAGCTCAGACCGGCTTCCCTGACCTCATCTTTGAACAGGTATCTCAATGGCTCTACCAGCTCAAGCGCCATGGTGGAAGGTAGCCCGCCCACGTTGTGATGCGTTTTTATCTTTGCCGAGGCAACGTTTTCCTTCGTCTGGCTTTCTATGACGTCTGGATAGAGGGTTCCTTGTGCAAGGAACTGCACTTGGCCGAGTCGTTCAGCGGCGACATCTTCAAAAACGTGTATGAACTCTTCGCCTATGGAGTGACGCTTTCTTTCAGGGTCGGTTACGCCGGCAAGCTTGCCGAGGAAGCGCTCTTCTGCGTCTACGTAGATTAGGTTGAGGCCCAGGTTCCTTTCGAATACCTTCAGGACGCGTTCGGGCTCTTCACGGCGCATGAGTCCGTTGTTGACGAAGATACAGGTGAGCTGGTCGCCCACGGCTCTATGAAGCAGCACCGCGGCTACAGCCGAGTCTACTCCTCCGGAGAGGGCGCAGATGACTTTGCCGCTGCCCACCCGCTCTTTGATGCGTTCTATGGAGCGGGTTACGAAGTTCTCAGGTGTCCACAGACCCTGGCAGCCGCATATTTCATAAAGGAAGTTGGCCAGCAGGTCTTTTCCTTGCGGCGTGTGCACCACTTCGGGATGGAACTGGAGGCCTATTATGCTGTCGCTGCCCATGACGGCCACGGGGGAGTTGTCCGTATATGCCAACGACCTGAACCCCGGCGGCAGTTCCGCTATCTGGTCTCCGTGGCTCATCCATACGGGCATGCTTGGGGGCATATTGGCAAAGAGCGAGTTAGAAACGTTCTGATGCAGGACTGCATGGCCGTACTCACGCTCCTTTGCCTGGACCACCTTGCCGCCCAGCTGGTGAGTCAGCACCTGCATTCCGTAGCAGATGCCCAATACAGGCAGGCCGCTATCATATACCCACAGCGGGGCAAGCGGTGCGCCTTCTTCATAAACGCTGGCGGGGCCCCCGGAAAGGATGATCCCCTTTGGGTTGATCTTACAGACGTCATCCCAGTCCGCGTTGTGAGATACTATCTCGCAGTAGACGTGGCACTCCCGTACTCTACGCGCAATCAATCTGCTGTACTGTGAGCCGAAGTCCACAATAAGAACAGCCTCCTCCTGTATTTGCGGCGCTTCCCCAGGAAGAGGCTGTTGTCCTCGCTTCTCTTCAGCGATCTCCAGGTAGGTGGAGACCTCAACGTCGTCGCTAGTGGATATCCGTCGAGAAGGCGGAATTTCTTGTTCCATGTCCAGGTCCAACCCTCCGTTGATAGGACCAATACAGACTAAATTGAGCGTAACACCTGTGTTATACTCGGTCAAGGCAGTTCTGGAACAGTAATGACGGGGTTTCTTCTGGGCCATTCTACAAACAGATTTCTTGAATCGCTTGCTTCTACGGTTCTGCGTGAAGTAGAGCAGGGGATAGAGGTCATACGCAAAGGCGGCGTTGTTGCCTATCCCACCGATACGGTCTACGGCTTGGGCGCCAGTCTGTTGGACGACGTGGCTGTTCAGCGAGTGATCAACGCTAAGGGCAGGGCTGAATCCATGGGCTTGCCGCTCCTGTTGTCCCGGGCAGATATGCTGACTCCGATAGTGAGAGAGGTGCATCCAACGGCTAAGGTGTTGATAGAGCGTTTCTGGCCAGGCGCTTTGACCCTGGTGATGACTAAGTCAGCCATGGTATCCGACCTGGTAACCGGCGGCCGCTCCTCGGTCGCGGTGCGAGTTCCCAATCATCCGGTGCCGCGCGCTCTTTCCGAGGGGGTGGGCGGGCCTATCATAGGAACGAGCGCCAACCGCAGCGGCGCCGTGCCCGCTTCTTCCGCCGCACAGGTGAGGGAACAGTTGGACGGTGTTGTTGATTTGGTGATAGACGGCTTACCCTCCCTGGGCATTCAGTCTACGATCCTTGATTTAACCGGTCCCGCACCTAGAGTCCTTAGGTCAGGCGCTGTCTCGCTTGAGGAAATCCAAACCGTTTGCCCAAGCGTGCAATAATGGTTCTCCAGCTTTTCTCATCCCACGCCGACCGGGCACTGCGCGATCTGTTCTCTGAAAATAGCTTTCCGCTGTACAGGCTCATGGGATATCAACTGGGCTGGCTTGACGAAGCCGGCTTAGAGTTGCCTTCGCCGGTTGGTGGGACAAGGCTGCACGCCAGCCTGGCCCTGGCGGCCTGCGAGGCCGTTGGCGGTTCCATAGACCGGGCGGCTCCAGCAGGTGTGGCCGTGGAGATGATCCACCAGTTCGTCCAAGTCCACTCCGACATACAGGACGGGATCCCGGAACGGTATGGTCGTTCCACGCTCTGGTGGGTTTGGGGCCCGGCGCAGGCCATAAATGCCGGGGACGGCTTCCATGCCCTGGCCAGGCTGCGCCTAATACAGCTTCTAGATGGGCGTATGCCGCCGCACGAAATCCTGGGTATGGTCAACATTTTGGACAAGGCATCGTTGCGCATGCTGGAGGGATTGCACCAAGATATGGTGTACCAGGAAAGGGTAGATATCCTGCCAGAGGCATACCTTGAAACGGCGCGAGAAAAGGTTGGCGCGCTCATGGGGGCTGCACTGGAGCTGGGCGCCTTGTGCGGAGGAGCCTCCGAAGAACAGGGCAGGGCATTTAGAGAGTTTGGTGAAGAAATAGGCGTAGCCTTTCAAATTCAGGAGGATATACAGATGCTTTGGGGCCGGCCTATTTCCGGCAGGCCAAAGGGTGCTGATCCGCTGAACAAGAAGAAGGGCTACCCCGTTCTCTACGCTTTAGAGCAGGCGGAAATAAGCTTGAAGCGAGACCTTGGAACGTTGTTCTTCAAGCGTGTACTGGAACCGCCGGACCTGGAGCATTTGGTAGCTGTTCTAGACGAACTGAAAGCCGGGGACGCCGCTCTAGCCAAAGTTCATGAGCTGTATAGCCAGGCGATTGCCAGCTTGGAAGAACTGGGGGCTGTTGATGTGGCGGACCTGAGGTCTATTGCAGCCTGGCTGGCTCTCAGGGAATAATGAGACGAATTATGGAGATGAGCCGTGCCTAAAAAGACGGTACGACACATGGATGTATCCGGGAAGCGCGTTCTGCTGCGCGCCGACCTCAACGTTACCTTTGTACCTGGCACGACACAGATTGCGGACGACGGCAGAATTAAGGCTACGCTTCCTACTATCGATTATCTGAAGGAACAGGGCGCAGGTATCATTCTCTGTTCCCATCTTGGGCGGCCCAAAGGACGGGTGGTGGAAGAAATGCGCCTGGCTCCGGTGGCGGACCGCTTGATGGAACTTCTGGGGCAGCCTGTGAAGTACGTTAGAGACTGCATCGGCCCTGAAGTGGAAGAGGCTGCTAGTGAGTTGAAACCGGGCGATGTGCTCTTGCTGGAAAACCTGCGCTTCCATGCAGGGGAGGAGAAGAACGACCCTGAATTCGCCGGGTCACTGGCTTCGCTGGCTAACGTTTACGTAGATGATGCGTTTGGCGCTGCTCACCGTGCCCACGCTTCCATTCACGCCGTCACGCGGTTTCTGCCCGCTGTGGCGGGTCTCCAGATGGGTCGCGAGCTGGAAATGCTTGGCAAGGCTCTTGACAGCCCGCTGCGGCCTCTTGCCGCGGTTATGGGAGGCGCTAAAGTCAGCGACAAGATAGCCGTTTTGGACAACCTGGTGAGCCGCGTTGATAGGTTGTTTATTGGCGGCGGCATGGCTGCTACGTTCCTTGGCGCTCAGGGTTACGAAACCGGCCTCTCTCCAGTGGAGGCGGACAGCTTCCAGACCACCTTGGATGTCCTGAGCAGCGCGGAAAAGCAGAAGGCCCAGGTATTCCTGCCGTTGGATTTTGTAACTGCTGACGCCTTCCATGAGCACGCTTCCACCAAAATTGTGCCGTTCAACCAGGTGCCGCCCGATAGCTTCATCATGGATATAGGCCCCGACACTGTTGAATTGTTCAGGCAGGGCCTGAACGGCTGTTTGACAGTCATCTGGAATGGCCCTCTGGGCGTCTTCGAATGGGAAGCCTTCAGCAATGGCACCAGAGCCATGGCCGAGGCTATTGCAAACCTAGAAAACGCAACCACCGTTCTGGGGGGAGGTTCAACCGCCGGGGCTGTTTCGGCGCTTGGCCTTGCTTCCCAGGTTAGCCACGTTTCCACAGGCGGCGGCGCATCATTGGAGTTGATGGAAGGCAAGGATCTGCCCGGAGTGGCAGTCCTGCCCGATGAGGATGACTAGATGATTGACTTTCCGGCCCTTGCCGACATGGTTGATTCGACTCCTTCCAAGATAATCATGCTTGTCGTCGACGGCCTTGGCGGGGCGCCGCATCCCGATACGGGCTTTTCAGAGCTTGAGACAGCCGCTCTGCCCAATCTGGACCGGTTGGCCAAGGAGTCGTCGGGCGGTATGACCATTCCGGTTTTGCCTGGTGTGGCTCCGGGCAGCGGCCCGGGCCATTTGGCTCTGTTTGGATACAACCCGCTCAATTACTTCATTGGCCGCGGTGTGCTGGAAGCTTTAGGCATAGACACGCCATTGGGCGATGGCGACGTCGCCGCCAGGGGCAACTTCTGCACGGTCGATAGCCGCGGATTGCTTACTGACCGCAGAGCCGGGCGCATTCCATCGGGGGAGAGCTTTCCGCTGGTCGAAATCTTGGACACGATTGAAGTGCCAGGGGTGCAGTTGTCGGTGCTGCCTGTCAAAGATTATAGGTTTGTCCTGATAATGAAGGGTGCGGGTCTCAGTGATGATGTCAGTGAGACGGATCCTCAGCGCATAGGCGTTGAACCCCTTGAAGTGGAAGCGACGGCCGCCAGTGGAGAGAAGACGGCGTCCGCGGCCAACGTTTTCATACGTCAGGCAAGGGAGCAGCTTGCTGAACAGCCACGGGCAAACATGGTGCTGTTGCGCGGCTTCTCTCATCTGCCATCCTTTCCTTCCATGGGTGAGTCGTACAGGCTCAATCCCGCGGCAATAGCTGCGTACCCCATGTACCGCGGACTAGCACGGGTGGTTGGCATGAAGGTAATACAAACAGGCCAGTCCTTTGAAGATGAGCTGACTGCACTGAGCGAGCACTACGAAGATCATGATTTCTTCTACTTGCATTACAAGCCAGCCGATGCCGCCGGAGAAGATGGAGACTTTGAGGCTAAGGTGAGGACGCTGGAGGACTTGGATGCGTGTATCCCGCGTATCCTTGATTTGAACCCCGACGTACTGGTGATAGCAGGAGACCATTCTACGCCGGCTGTTCTGGCGGCCCATAGCTGGCACCCTGTGCCGGTATTGATCCGATCTAGACAAACGTTGGGCGACGGAGTAGAAGCATTCAACGAGCGCACCTGTGCTAGAGGTTCCCTGGGCACGTTCCAGGCGGAATATCTGATGCTTCAGGCGCTTTCTCACGCTGGCAAGCTAGCCAAATACGGGCCGTAGCCGGTTCATTGAGCCAAGGAGGCACCTCTTGGGCAGACCATTCATAGCAGGCAACTGGAAAATGAATACAACCGTCCATCAGGCGGGCTTCCTTGCCGCGGCAATCAGGAACAACCTGGAAGACATCACCGGCGTGGAAGTTGTGCTTTGCCCCCCCTCTATCTCTCTGACAGAGGTCGCCGGCGTGGTAAAGGCGACCAACATCAAAGTCGGCGCTCAGAACATGCACCATGAAGACAAAGGTGCTTTCACGGGAGAGATCTCGCCTCTCATGATCCAGGGCCTTTGCAGCTACGTTATTCTGGGACACTCAGAACGACGCCGCGACTTTGGAGAAACGGACGATCTGGTGAGCCGCAAGGCCAACAAAGCGCTTTCATACAAACTCCGGCCCATCATTTGTGTGGGAGAGGGTTTAGAAGAGCGAAAAGAGGGTAGGGCGGAGGAAGTGGTGTCGCGCAGCCTTGCCGGATCGCTGGCCGATATAAAGTCCCCCAACCGCATAGTGGTGGCCTACGAGCCAATCTGGGCTATAGGCACCGGCGAGGCGGCTACGGGAGAGCAGGCGCAAGAGATGTGCCAGTTGGTCCGCCGGCAGCTTGCAGACTTGTTCGGAGAGGGCGCTGCGGAGAGGGTATCCGTCCTGTACGGAGGCAGCGTGAGTCCGGACAATATCGAGGAGTTCGTGTCCCAGCCGGATATAGATGGCGCACTTGTGGGCGGAGCCAGCCTGAGCTCTGACCAATTCGTTGAGATTGTGCGTTCCACTGCGCATGAGCGTTTGCCTCATTGAAGTGCGGCACTGCCCTGAATCATAGACTTGACCTAATCCACGATCAGAAGATGCGCAGACCCTCCATAGTGGCCATAGTTGGTCCCACAGCTGTTGGCAAGACCGCTCTGAGCCTGGAGCTTGCCAGACTTTTGCCGGCGGAGATAGTCAGCGTGGACAGCCGCCAGGTCTACAGGCACATGGACATAGGCACCGCCAAACCGACCATGGAGGAGCGGTCACAGGCACCGCACCACCTGATTGATATTGCCGAACCCGCCGACGATTTCAGCTTGGCGACTTACCTGGAGCGCGCGCATTGCGCCATCCAGGATATCCGGAATAGGGGACGCTTGCCCCTCTTGGTCGGCGGTACGGGGCAGTATTTGTGGGCATTGCTTGAAGAGTGGCGGGTGCCGTCTGTAGCCCCAGATAGAAAATTCAGAGAGGATATGGAGGCACTGGCCGTTGAGCAAGGAGCTGAAATTGTCTATAACAGGCTCAGGGAGTTGGATCCTGAGTCGGCGGCTGGCATAGACTCGCGCAACCTGCGCAGAGTCATCCGCGCCCTGGAGGTGCATCATCAGACTGGTATCCCGTTCTCCAAGGTGCGCGGCCGCGGTCAAGGCCGCTACAATTCGCTTGTAATCGGGCTTACTCTGCCCAGAGATGAGCTGTACCAGCGCATCGATCAGCGCGTAGACAAAATGATGGAGGCGGAATGGCTGGATGAGGTGCGCTGTTTGCTAGAGCGCGGCGTGGCGGCGGAGCTGCCATCTATGAGCAGCGTGGGTTACAGGGAGCTGGCGGCCTGTTTGCAAGGAGAAACGAGCCTGGAAGATGCTGTCCGAAACATAAAAAGTAATACACGCAAGTTTGCCCGGCGTCAGTCTGCCTGGTTCCGCCTTTCAGATTCGCGGATCCGCTGGTTACAATCAGATGAGAACGTAGTAAGTGAAGCCTATGGCTTGACGACCAGTTTCTTATGGTAGAATGCATTGCCATGAGATTCACTAAGATGCACGGCGCGGGCAACGACTACGTTGTTCTGGACGCACGTGATGAGAATAAGGACTGGTCCACGCTGGCGGTGGAGATGTGCGACCGCCACTTTGGCGTTGGCGCCGATGGTCTGCTCCTGCTGGAACCTTCGACAGTAGGGGACGTTAGGATGCGCATGTTCAACCCGGACGGTTCCCAGGCTGAAATGTGCGGCAACGGCATCAGATGCTTTTCCAAGTACGTGATGGAGCGCGGCCTAGTTTCGCTCAATGGGGGCCCTCTTCACGTGGAAACGGCCAGCGGCCTGCTGGACGTAGTACCCTTGAAAGATGGGAACGGCCGGATAAGCAGGGCGAGGGTCGCTATGGGTGAGCCGCGGTTCAATGCGCCGGATATACCCGTTCATTTGCCAGCAGGGGAGAATGGGCAGCAACTCGACACGACATTACTTGACATAACTAACGGAATTGTGCCTGAGCAGCTCGTTGTAGGCTATCCCGTAGAGCTGACTGGGGAGACCTTTAAGATCACGTGTGTTTCCATGGGCAACCCCCACGCCGTCGCCTTCATAGATCGACCCGTAGATGAGGTCGAATTGGACCGGCTGGGCCCCCTTATGGAACATCATCCCATTTTCCCCAGGCGAGTTAACTTCCACGTCGCCAACGTGGAGGATAGGGGCCGTCTCAAAGCCAGGACTTGGGAGCGGGGCGCCGGCCTTACTTTGGCGTGCGGCACTGGCGCCTGCGCCATCCAGGCGGCAGCCCGCCTGCTTCGTCTCACGGACGATCAGGTTAGCTTGGAAATGCCCGGCGGCGAGTTGATTGTCACGTGGCCGGGACGGGGCCCGGTGTACATGGAGGGCCCCGCCGTGCAGGTCTTCGAGGGCCAGTGGCCGTTGTAGGGCTGAGCTCTAACCGAAACGCAAAAAGGAGTGCCAATGAAGTTCGCCGAGCGCATAGACAAACTGCAGCCGTACCTTTTTGTGGAAATCACTAGGAAGATAAACCAGAAGAGGGCGGCAGGCGTTGACGTCATCACCTTTGCCATAGGGGATCCGGACATTCCCACGCCTCCGCATATTCTGGACAAGCTCCTAGAGGCTGCGCAGGACCCGCCAAACCATCGATATCCTGAGTCGGACGGGTTGCCCCAGTTCCGCCGTGCCATTTCTGATTGGTACGGCAAGCGGTTCGGCATAGCCCTGGACTCCGACAAGGAGGTACTGCCACTCATCGGCGCCAAAGAGGGGATCGGTCACATGGCTCTCTGCTTCGTAGACCCCGGCGACGTGGCGTTGGTGCCGGATCCAGGCTACCCGGTCTATTCCGTGGGCACCATGTTTGCAGGTGGTGAATCTTATTTCATGCCGCTGTTAGAAGAGAACGGATGGCTGCCTGATCTGGATGCCATTCCTGAGCAGATTGCCCAAAAAGCCAAGGTCATGTGGCTAAACTATCCCAACAATCCCACATCGGCCATAGCGGACATCGACTACTTCGAGAGAGTGGTGGACTTCGCGAAGGCGTATGATATCGCGGTCTGCCATGACGGCCCGTACACGGAGGTGGCCTACGACGGTTACACGCCTCCCAGTTTCCTACAGGCCAAGGGTGCTATGGACGTTGCCGTGGAGTTCCACTCGCTTTCCAAGAGCTATAACATGACCGGTTGGAGAGTAGGGATGGCGGTGGGCAACGCCGAGATGATCAATGCGCTCATGCGCGTCAAGTCCAACCTTGACTCGGGTATTCCGCAGGCTATCCAGATTGCCGGTATAGAGGCACTCCTGGCGTCCCAGGAGTGCATTTCTGAAAACAACGCTATCTACCAGCGCCGCCGCGACAAGCTGGTGGACGCTTTGCGTGGCATAGGCATGGAGATCACGCCGCCAAGGGCTAGCCTGTATGTCTGGGCAAGGGTTCCTGAAGGCTACACTTCCGCGGAATTTGCAGCCATGCTTCTGGAAGAGAAGGACATAGTGGTTACGCCGGGATCGGGGTACGGTGAGTACGGGGAAGGGTACATTCGTCTTTCACTCACTCTACCGGACGATCATTTGACCAAGGCAGTCCAGCGCTTGGAAGGCTGGAAAATACCAACAAAGCCTGAGAGGTAGCTGAGCATACCCAGAGCCACTTTTTCCACTGCCAAACAAAGGGAAAGGGCCTATCTGGCCGGCATCCAGATCAAGCGCACTAATTTCTCATGGTCGTTGCAAGATTCCCTGTCTGAGCTGGCACAGCTTGCCCGTTCCGCCGGAGCAGAAGTGGTTGGTACGGTCTTTCAGAAACTGGACAAGCCTGCGCACACCTATCTGGGGAAGGGCAAGATAGAGGAGTTGCGGGTCATTCACGGGGCTTTCGACACGTTGATCCTGGACGATGAGCTTACCCCGACGCAGCAGCACAACCTAGAGAGCGCCTTTGGCGAGAACATCAAGGTCATAGACCGTACTGCGCTGATTCTGGACATATTCGCCAGCCGCGCCAGGACCAAGGAGGGACGCCTTCAGGTTGAGCTTGCGCAACACGAATACCTGCTGCCGCGTTTGGCAGGGCAATGGTCTCACTTGGAGCGCCTGGGTGGTGGAATAGGCACCCGCGGCCCTGGCGAAACACAGATAGAAACCGATAGGCGCCTCATCAACCGCAGAATACAACACTTGAAGGCCGACTTGGAGAAGGTGCGCAGCCAGCGAGCTCTTCACCGGAAGCGGCGGAGGTCACAGGATGTTCCGGTGGTGGCGCTGGTGGGCTACACGAATGCCGGCAAGAGCACGCTGTTCAATGCCTTAACCACGGCAGGGGTTACGGAATCCAGCGCGCTCTTTGCCACTCTGGATCCGGTAACAAGGCGAGTCCGCCTTCCCAACGATCAGAACGTCCTCATGTCTGATACTGTGGGCTTCATACACAAGCTGCCGCCCACGGTGGTTGCCGCATTTCACGCAACGCTGGAAGAGCTGCACGATGCGGACATCCTGCTTCACGTTGTTGATATGACGCATAAGAACATGCGCCAGCACATAGCAGTTGTGGAGGAGATCCTGAGCGACCTTGGCTTGCGAGAAAAGCCAGATTTGCTTGTGTTCAACAAAATGGACCTTTTGCCGAACGATTCGGCGTTTCTCAGCAATGAAGGTGACGCCGGGGAAGGGACCGTGGTTTCCGCGGCAACCCGGCGCGGGCTGGACGAACTGCTGGTGCGCGTCAATAGTCTTTTGACCCAGGTAATGGTGATGCCAGTGGGATAGGGGTTGGGGGAGCAGAGCCTGGTTCTGGATTGAGGTATATTCGCCCTATACTAGTTATGTAAAGATGACGAAGGAGCGTTTTACTTACTTTACATAATGTAGAGCCCCCTACATTTTTACTATAGAGGGCTCTGGATAGCTTGCGAGACCTATGAGGTAAGAAATGAAAGCATCGGTTCTATTCATCTGTGTACTCGGATTCACCATAATGTCATGTACAGCACCAACTCCACCAACTCCTACACCTACGGCTATACCGGAACCAGATACCTTCTGCAGCGATATGGTTGCTGTTTCGATAGACACTCATAAAGCAATGTCTGAGTTGGAAGAACATATCATCGAAGGGAGACAGAACCAGGACAGGATAAATGATCCGTATTGGAGGGACAGCGTGGAGCCTCTACTCAACGACCTTTACGATCCCTCTATCCTCTACAGGGACATGGCCTATTCAGAGGTGGCCGAGTACCTAAGGCCTACGGTCGATCAGCTCGCTGATACTATGGACATGATAGCGGTGTTGTATCGAGAGGCTGTCTTCAACTACGACATCGAACAAGTGGTTCGAGTGCATGATGCCATTAGCGAGTTCGCCAACTCGTTTTATAGCATACAGCGATCCCTAAGTGGACTATGCGGAGACTTGTTAGAGTACGCTCCATAGGCTGATCTCAGCTACGGGAAGAGTCACTTGTCACCCTCCGTCTTACTGTGCACAAACCCAATAGTCCCAATTATCCCGGTAAACATCAACACCAGTAATACACCTAATCCTGACCATAAAGGCGAAATACCTTCGACGCTTTGGAGCCAGTCCCAAGCGGCTAGCACACCTGAGGTAGCTGAGAGCGCTATGATGAACACATCAAGTGTAGTGCTCCACTTGGGCGTTTCTCCCATATGAGGTATGGCTCTAACTGCCAGGAAGTTCGCACTGACCAGTGCAAACAAAGGAGCACTAACCTTGGAGTCATCAACAACTACTCCGATGATCAGAAAGATCACTACTAAGCCACTAAAAAAGTAGGCTTTGATAAGCGAGGAACTTCTAAGTGGTTTCCAGCTATTCAACTTTTTCCATACTGCGCGACTCTTTCTAATCATCTAGCATTCCCCAAACACCAGCCACCATGTTCTGGAGGGGACGGTGCCCAATACTCAGTTCGGAAATGGATTGCGTCCCGCTTCGGCGTTGAGAAATAGTTTAGCTCTATCCGCCTCTTTCAGCTATGGGAGGTACTACCATATGGCGCTACTCTCCACGCTCTTTATGGTGTATCGGGACCTCAGCCGTACTGACAGGATCTGGTCACTCGGCTCTCTATCACTAGGATTACAGAACCACGACGAGAGTTGAGTTTGACGGTTAGGATGCCTCTAATAACTGAAATTATGTCAAATGGTACTGTTTAGGCCTCTAGTACCTAATAGACTCTTTGACGCTGAATCTCACGTTTACCAGGCATCGAGAATTACAAAGAAAGAGGCCTTGGATTCTTCGGTTAGCCCACTAAGGGCCTCCTACTCCTCCAAGGCCTGGCGAGACGTTCTTTACCTGAAAGGTAGCCTAGCTGCGCTGATCTATCGGCACGTACTCCACGTCCATTGGGCCGGTGTACTCCATCAGCGGGCGTATCAGCATGTTATTGGAGGACTGCTCCACCACGTTCAACGTCCAACCGGGGATCCGCCCCAGAGTAAAGATGGGAACGAAGATGTCTTCAGGAATACCAAGCAAGTAGTATATCGACCCGGCGAAGAAGTCGACGTTTACATAGATGCCCCTGGATTGATACGGCTTCATTGCTTCTTGGATGTTTTGGAGTATCTGGAACCAGTGAGGTTCCCCCTTCTCCATGCCAAGGGTTTCAGAACGCGCCGCCAGATGCCTTGCCCTTGGGTCCTCTGCTTTGTAGACCCTGTGCCCAAAGCCCATGATGCGGCCGCGGTTGTCAAGTATGTTTCTCACGTAGGCCGCGGCGTTTTCCGGAGAACCTACTTCCTCAGCCATCTTTTGCACCGCTTCGGCAGCTCCGCCGTGCAACGGTCCCTTGAGGGTGCCAATACCCGTTACTACCGCTGAGTGAAGATCGCTCACCGTGGAAGCCGTCACGCGGGCGGCAAACGCCGAGGCGTTGGCGCCGTGTTCCGCGTGCAGGATGAAGTCCACGTCCAGGATCCTGGCCTCCTCTTCTGTCGGGTTCTTGTCAAACAGCATGTAGAGGAAGTTTCCCGCGTGGTTCAGATCGGGATTTGGCTTGACAAGCGGCTTCCCGTTTCTGATCCTGTCGTGGGCGGCCACTATGGTTGTGGCCTTTGCGGTAAGGCGCAGCCCTTTGCGGATGGTAGCTTCGGCGGAGTTGTCCTCTACTTCGTCATCGAATGCAGCCAGGGCAGATACCGCCGTCCTCAGCACGTCCATGGGGTGTGCCGCCTTGACCTTGTCTATGATCTCTACAACTTCGCTGGGGATCTCTCTTTCGGCGCGAAGCCCCTGGTCGAAGCCGTCCAGCTCTGTCTGCGTGGGGAGCTTCCCGTACAGAAGAAGGTATATCACCTCTTCAAAGGTGGACTTTTCCGCGAGGTCGTGTATGTCATATCCTCTGTAAAGGAGCTTGCCTACTTGCCCGTCTATGAAACAAGACTCCGTCCTATCAAGATAGACTCCTGAAAGGCCTCTGTGTATTTCAACTCCTGAAGTCGTCATTCTGCCTCCTGTCCGGTTGTTACAGCCACAAAGAAGCTCAGGAGGCATTCCGCCTACCGAGCCTTATAACTAAACTAGTTTGCCACTCTTTAAGATTTGCAAAGAGTGAAGAAGAGTGGTGGTTATGAACCTAGATTGGCCGTGATAATAGCCCACCTTCGGGTTTCCCTCCCTGTATTGCAAACCAAGTTCCAAAGGGAACGTTGTGATGTTCTATGTGTAGTCATGCTATCAACGACCTATGGAGCTGTCAACGTTGGTTGATTAGAGCCTGGCACAAAGAAGTGTGCTACTGGAAATGGCCGGGAACGGCGGTAACGCCCTCCGCATGTCTGCTCCCCTGTTGCCTGTGCTAGAATTAAGGCGTTCCCGGTATAAAGGCTCTATTATGAGACTCCGTCATCGCATAGCTGTTTACGCCAGTCTGGTTGCCATCATCTTGACGTTTGTGACCTTTGACGTGGCCGATAGGTTGTGGTCCGACGGCCCACCGTTCGGCATCCCTGCAGAGCTTGCCGGGGTTTGGGAGGTATACAGGATACTGGACGAGGATTACGCGGGCTTTGCAGAGCTTGATCAGAACATGCTCAGCACCGGCGCTATTCAAGGAATGTTGGATATTCTCACCGCCAACGGGACAGATGGCCAGTACCCCCAAACAGCACTGGATCACAGCGGTTTCGGAGCGGTTCGGCAGGCCTGGCAGGATATTTCGGATAACTTGGACGGTGATAATGAAGTCACCCCCGAGATACTGGAAGAAGCGGCCATAAGAGGTATGCTGAATGCCTTGGGCGACCCCAACACCTCGTATCTGTCCCCTGAGGGGTATAAGCAGGTGGTGGAGAGCTATGAATCGGACTTTGAAGGCATAGGCGCCTGGGTAAGGGAACAGAATGGTCGTATTACAGTACAGGCGGTGATGGACGGCACCCCGGCGTATGACGCCGGCCTCCTTTCCGGAGATGTCCTCTTGGAGGTGGATGGCCAGCCTATAGATGGATTCAGCGTAGATGAGGCTGTGGCCATCATTAGAGGGCCCAGAGGTTCGGCTGTTGAACTGCTGGTGCTGCACCCTGAAGAAGAGACCCCGGAGAAGATAAGCATTACCCGTGCTTCAATCAGAACGCCTTCCGCCGGGTGGCGGCCGTTGAACGAGGAGATAGCTTACCTATGGATAGACAGATTCCGTGACGAAACAGACAAAGAGGTAGAGGAAGCGCTGGTGGAGATAGTGCGTGAGGGGTATTCCGGGCTGGTTCTGGACGTTAGAGGCAATCTAGGCGGTATCCTTTCCGTCACCGTTTCAATCGCCAGCCTGTTTCTGGAAGACGGCCTGGTGCTCTACCAAGTAGACGGACAAGGTGTGAGGACCGATATGGAGGTCAGCGGAGGCGGTATAGCTACAGAGGTGCCGCTTGTCATCCTAGTCGACGAGGCAAGCGCCAGCTCCAGCGAGGTCCTGGCCGGCGCTTTCCAAGACCATGGGAGGGCCGTGGTCATTGGCACGACGACCTTCGGCAAGGGTAGCGTGAACGAACTCAAGGAGTTGGACAGCGGCTCCGCCCTATACGTTACGGCCGCTCTCTGGTACACGCCTAACGGACGCTTGATAGAGGGAGAGGGACTGCAACCTGACATCACGTCTAGCGCAGAACGCTGGGCTACTTTTGACCCAGCCATTGCTGAACAGCTAGGATCCAATGCCATAGTTACCGTTACACGGCGTGGCAACGGGCTGTTTGAGGTGTTGGTAGACAGACCCCTGCTGGCCGCCTTGGAGCAGCTTCAGCCCTCATCTACTCCACCCTTGACCATAGGTTGATTGACGACATGGGAAAGAACGGATACAGAGTCATCACCGTGAACCGCAAAGCCTTTTATGATTACGATGTCCTGGAGACGGTTGAGGCGGGCCTGGTTCTCACCGGTACGGAGATCAAGTCCGTTCGCGCCGGACGCGTCAACCTGCGAGAGGCCTATGCACGCCAAGAGAAAGGCGAGATGTGGCTGTTCAACTCACATATCGCTCATTATGTAAAGGGCGGCATCTACAACCACGAGCCTTCCCGGCCTCGCAAACTGTTGCTTCACCGCAATCAGATCGATCACCTTGCGTTGGAGCTTGGCCAGAAGAAACTCACCATTGTCCCTTTGCGTCTTTATATCAAAGACCACAAAGCCAAAATGGAGCTGGGCCTGGCCCGGGGACGACGTCAATACGATAAGCGCAAAGCCATAGCCAGGCGTGAAGCGGAACGAGAGATGGAGCGCTATGCCAAGACCGGCATAGGTTCGCCGTAGCTTGGCGGTTCTTGATATAATGGAAGCTACAGAATGGGGACGCGTGGTTTCGACAGGGGGTGTTTCTGCGGGACTGCAGGCCGAGGTGCCGTCACGCCTCGTTAAACAGGCGGCGAAAAAAGTAACTGGCAACAAACAGTTAGCACTAGCCGCCTAAGGCGGCTACGTCTACCCTAACCTACTTCCCAAGGGTTGGGGATAGGCGACACATTATTGGGGACGCGGCCATTCCGACACCGATAGGATTGGCCCAAGACAATCGGCTGGCTCACTTGCTTTGTTGTCGGTGTCAGAATCAAGTGAGTGAGACATCAAACACCGAATAAGCCTGTAGTACGTTCCAGTAGAGTGTCTTCTGGACAGGGGGTTCGACTCCCCCTCGTCTCCACCAGGAATTAGAGAAGGGCCTCCCCTACTGCCGGGGAGGCCCTTTCAATGAGCAAGGCCCCCTACCCTTCCCTATTTGATGACAGGCGTGACCTATACTTTCGCTCTTGCCGGTCTTGACTTCTTGGAAGATGCCTTTGTCTTGCCGTTGGTCTCCGTTGCGGCAGGGGTCTCCGCCTTCGCTGAGGCTATGCTTGCTCTCAACGCCTCCATCAGGTCGGTGACCTTGCCCTTGGAAACAGAAGGAGCCGCCGTAACCACTTCCTGAGACGTCAGCTTGCCTTCAATGATCTTTTCCAGCGCAAGGCGGTACTGGTCCTCGTGCTCGGAAGGTTCGTAGTCGGCGGACAACTGGTCGATGAGCATCATGGCCATGGCCATTTCCGGTTCAGTGATGGCGGTCTGCTCTTCCGGCAGATCCAGCTCTCTAGTGCCGCGTATCTCATCGGGATAATGCATGGTGTGCATGGCTATAGCGTGTTCGTACGGCCGCAAGGTGCAGATGTGCTCTTTGTTGCGAAGCGATACCTTGGCAATGGCGGCGCGCTTGGAGCTTTCCAAGGCTTGCTTAAGCAGATAGAACGGCTTTATCCCTACGCCTTCAGGCTCCAGCATGTATGTACGGTCAAAGTTGATTGGGTCCACCTTGGATAGGTCAACGAACTTGATGATATCTATGCTTCGTATGGATGACACAGGCAGATTCTCAAAGTCCTTTTCTTCCATGACAACGTACTCATCCTTGGCGTACTCGTAGGCGCGCACAATCTCGGACTGCTCTACCTCGATCTCGTGATGGGGGCAGAACCGTTTGTAGCGCAGCCTGGTGTGGCAGGCGCTATGCATGGTAACAAAGGAGATATCCTTGCTTTCCGTGGCGGTGTAAAGCTTGATGGGGATAGCCACCATCCCAAAGCCTACCGCGCCCTTCCAAATTGCTCGTCTTGCCATCTATGCCTCCAATCTCCCCGGGCATACCGTTCCGGTTGACGTATAGGAATGATAGCCGTGTCGGGTTCGTCCAGTCAAATGGGGTTGTTCGGCTTAAGCGGGTAAACATAGTACACACCCCACCCCTGGATGCCCGCCTGTGCGGGCATGACGTATCCCCTGCCCTCTCCCAGATGGAGAGGTGACGTAGTAAACTCTAGCTTGGCGAATATGCGGGGACAGGTTGCTCAATGGGAATAGAGGCTCTCACCAAGACCAGCGACGGGCGGACCGTCACTCCTTCCACTGAAGAAGAGTGGCGGGACTGGGTCAGTGCGTCGGCTACTTGGAAGTACATGATGAAAGACCCGTTGCTAGATTGGCTTGACCTATACGGCGAGGCGAACGGATTCCAGCGCGATGATCAGTTAGGTTCCTATGACCGCAGAACCGACTTCTCCACGTTCATCATGGAAAAAGGAAGGCGGTTTGAGGAAGCAGTTGTGGAATATCTGGGCGGGCTGTTACTCATAGTGGCCATCAGCGAGGGGCCTGCCGACATCCGCGATCTGTCGAAGGCGGAAGAGACGTTTGCCGCCATGCAGAATGGGAAGCCCGTTATCTACCAAGGCGTCCTGCGAGACGCAGAGTCGCGCACTTACGGAGCACCCGATCTGCTTGTCAGGAGCGACGAGCTTCAGCGGCTGTTTCCTGGCGTACTGAGTGAAGAAGAAGTCTCGGCTTCTTCGCCGGGCCTGGGATTCTGGCCGTGGCATTATCGAGTTGTGGATATCAAGTTCACAACCCTTGATCTGATGGCCGGCGGCGAGCTTTCCGGCAGCGGCTCCAAACTGGCTTACAAAGCCCAGCTATTCATATACAACCGCGCCTTGGGCCGGCTGCAGGGTCATACGCCGTCGCATTCGTATCTCTTGGGCCGGGGATGGAAGCAGAGAAAGGAGCGTGGAGAGAGCTTCATGGAGCGGCTTGGCCCCGTGTCGCACTACGCCCGAACTCGCTCCGGCTCCACGGAGGAGCTGACCCGTGAAGCCTGCGAATGGCTGCGACGCGTTAGGAGTCATGGTTCCGGCTGGAGGGTGCTGCCATTTCCGGACGAGCCTAACCTGTGGCCTAACATGGGGAACACGCGGGATGCTCCCTGGCATGGCGCCAAGGGACGCATTGCGGAGCAGCTTGGTGAGTTGACTTTACTCTGGCAAGTAGGCTTGGAGAAAAGGCACACAGGCCACGAGGCTGGGGTCTACGACTGGCGAGATGCCTCATGCACCGCTGATTTGTTGGGTTTTACCAAAGGCAAACGACAACCGGTTATTCAAGCCATCTTGGAGATCAATAAATCAGCCGCCGGGCCCAACGTCCAGCCGTCCCGTTTGCGGAACAGCGATCCCGTGTGGCGGGACTTGGCGCTTGAGTTCTACGTGGATTTTGAGACGGTGAGTGACTTGGATGACGACTTCTCCAAGCTTCCATTGAAGGGCGGCCAGCCGTTGATTTTCATGATCGGCTGCGGGCATGTGGAAAACGGCCGCTGGGTTTATAAAACTTTCACCGTACACGATCTTACGGAGCCGTCAGAAGAGGAGATAATAGAGGCCTGGCACGCTCACATGGCTGAGGTGAGCCGGAGGTTGGGAGATCCCGGCAAGGAACCCATGGTCATCCACTGGTCTCATGCGGAAACCAGCTCTATGGAGACGTCGTACAATTCCGCTGTCAAGCGCCATGCCAATAAGTCCTGGCCCAAGCTCCGCTGGTTCGATTTTCTGTCCAGTGTGATGAGAAGCGAACCGGTGGTGGTCCGCGGCGCCATGAACTTCGGACTGAAGAGCGTGGCACGGGCTATGAAATCGCATGGCTACATCCAAACGACATGGCAAGACGGCCCCACGGATGGCTTGGGCGCCATGGTGGGAGCCTGGTGGTCGGCTGGTGAAGCTCGGCGCCTGGACGTGGCTACGACGCAGGTGGACCTCATGGGCGAAATCGAGCGTTATAATGAGGTAGATTGCAAGGTGATGATGGAGATTGTGGCGTATTTGAGGGCCAACCACTGAATCTCAGCTATGACATCGAACAAGGTTTTAGTCGGCACGTCAGGCTACAACTATCCGGAATGGAAGGGCAGCTTCTACCCATCAGACCTGCCCGTCTCCAAAATGCTCTCTTTCTATGCCGGGCACTTCCCTACCGTGGAGATCAACTACACGTTCTACAGGTTTCCAAATGAAAAAACGCTTACCGGCTGGGTGGACAGCACGCCTGCCAACTTCAGGTTCACTCTGAAGGCGCCGCGCCGCATCACACACGAAGCGAGGCTGAGCAACTGCCAGGAACTAGTAGAGGGTTTCTGCAGCCGGGCGCAGGCACTTGGCTCCAAGCTGGGCGTTCTGCTTTTTCAGCTCCCGCCGTCCTTCAAACTGGACCTGGACGTGTTGGATGGCTTCTTGAAATGGATACCACTCGGCACAAGGGCGGCGTTTGAGTTTCGCAACGCCTCCTGGCTCACAGAGGAGGTGTACGCCCGCCTTGAGGAGAAGGACCTTGCGCTGTGCATCGCCGATAGCGAGAAGACTACGACGCCGGTTCTAGCTACCGCCAGCTACGGCTACTTCCGTTTGCGTGACGAGGGGTACGGGCAGGAAGATATACGCGCGTGGTCAGACAAGATCAAAGAGCATCAAGGCGTCTGGGGAGACGTCTTCGTTTACTTCAAGCACGAGGAAGAGGGCAAGGGGCCGGAGTTTGCCAAGGTGCTCATAGACAGCCTGGGTGTATCCGTCTAGCCGCCGATGCTCAGAGAATACGAAAAGAAGCGAGACTTCACGCGCACCCGCGAGCCGGGGCCTGGAACGGCCAAGAGTTTGAAGGGCAGCTTGAGATTCGTTGTTCAGAAACACGCTGCCTCACGCCTTCACTACGACTTCCGCTTGGAGCTGGACGGTGTCCTGAAATCGTGGGCTGTTCCCAAGGGCCCTTCGTTGAATCCGCAGGACAAGAGGCTTGCTGCTCTGGTGGAAGACCACCCCTTGGACTACGGGACGTTTGAGGGCGTGATAGGTCATGGCAACTACGGCGCCGGACAAGTCATTGTTTGGGACGCAGGCTACTACTCGCCGGATGAGGGCGCCCGCCTATCCTTCGGCAACCTGGAGGAGGCGGAAGAGCGGATGCGGCGCGACCTGGAGAAGGGGAAGCTCTCCTTCACCCTGCGTGGCAAGAAGCTGAAAGGTTCGTGGACGCTGGTAAGAACCACCCGCAGTCCCAAAGACTGGCTCCTTATCAAACACAAAGACCGCTATGTGGACACTGAACGGGACGTTTTAGAAGAGGACAGGTCCGTTCAGTCAGGTCTTACTTTGGAAGACCTGAAGAGCGGTCGTTTGCCTGACCCTGCAAAATTGGAAGCGGACCAGCTTTCAGAGATGGAACGCATAGTGTCAATGGGCACGGAGGCTCCGTATCCAACCCGTTTGAAGCCTATGATGGCTGGAAGCGGAGACAACCCCTTTTCACATCCGGACTGGCTCTTTGAACCCAAGCTGGATGGATACCGCGTGATGGCCTTTCTCAAAGGGAAAGAGGTTACCTTGCTCAGCCGGAATGGCTTGGACCTCACAAGCCGGCTGCCAGAGGTGGCCTCCGACCTCAAGTCCCAGGAACACGATGAGATGGTGCTGGATGGCGAAGTGGCCGCGCTCAATGAAGATGGATTGCCGGACTTTGGCCTCATCCAGCAGGTGATGGGATTCGATAAAGGCGCTGTAGACCGTCCCATAGGCAGGGCAAACATGGTCTACTATCCATTCGACCTCCTTTACCTGGACGGCGTGGATCTTAGAAAAGTGCCGTTGATAGACAGAAAGAAGCTTCTCGGCCATGCTATTGCGCCCTCTGAGCACACCAGTTTGGTGGAATACATAGAGGGTGACGGAGCCTCCTTCTATGGCGCTGTTGTCGGCCTTGGGTTGGAGGGAATCATCGCTAAACGACGCTCCAGCGTCTATGAGCCGGGTACAAGGAGCAATGCCTGGCTAAAGATCAAGCACGTAAAATCTCAGGAGTTGGTCGTTGGGGGATACACCCGGGGAGCCGGGGCCCGCTCCACGAGCTTTGGCGCTCTGCTGGTAGGCTATTACGAAGGCGGCGATCTTCGCTATGCCGGCCGGGTGGGCACAGGCTACGACAACGCCATGCTGGGAAAGCTCTATTCCCAACTGGTGGAGTTGGAAGCGGAGCATTCCCCCTTTGCCTGGGATAAGGAGTTGAGCTGCGCGGAGAATTGCTGGGTGCGCCCTGAGCTGGTAGCCCAGGTCAAGTTCGCCAACTGGACAGACGATGGCCGCCTCAGGGCGCCGGTATTTCGCGGCCTGCGTCTTGACGTTGACCCTAGGAACGTTACTCGTGAAGCCGAGGAGGCCGTCGTCGTTGTACCGGAGGCGACGCGGCCGGTTCGGCCTCCTCGATCCGAAGCAACCGACGTCTCGCAACTGTTGGAGCGCTTGTCAGGCAATGAGGATGCCATCAAGCTGGATGTAGAGGGATACCGCATAAGCCTGACCAACCTGAACAAGGTGCTCTGGCCTGAGGACAAAGGAACCTCCGCAAAGACTAAAAGGGATATGATTCGCTACTACCTGAGCATGGGCCACGTTATTCTCCCCCACTTGAAAGACCGGCCCATGACGCTGACCAGGTATCCCAACGGCATAGACGGGGGAAGCTTCTATCAGAAGCATTGGGAGCATGCTCTGCCTGATTTTGTGGAGAAGCTGCCTATCTTCTCGTCTCACAACGAGGGCGACGGCGAATACCTCATGGTGGACAACCTCCCTACCCTAGTCTGGCTGGCGCAACTGGCCAACATAGAGCTCCATCCCTGGCTGTCACGCGTGGTCTTGGAACCGGACGCTGCCAGTGTGGGGACATCCTTTACCGGCAGCAGAGAAGCGATTGAAGAAAGTGTTCTGAACTATCCGGACTTCATAGCTTTTGATCTCGATCCCTACGTTTACTCAGGCAGAGAGCAGGCAGGAGATGAGCCACAGTTGAATAGACGCGCTTTCAAGAAAGTTGTGGAGGTGGCGCTGGCGCTGAAGGAGATCTTGGACCAGCTTTCTCTATCGTCATATGTGAAGACATCCGGTAAGACCGGGCTTCACATATACGTGCCTGTGCTGCGGCAATACAACTACAGAACAACCCGTAAGACCTGTGAGTTGGTAGGACGGTTTCTCCTGCGGCAGTTACCCATGGACGTCACTATGGAGTGGTCGGTAGATAAGAGGACGGGGAAGATATTCTTGGACCACAACCAGAACACGCGTGGCAAGAACATGGCCTCAATCTACTCGATTCGCCCCGCCCCCGGCGCTCCCGTATCCACCCCGGTGCGCTGGGAAGAGCTAAGCGAGATTTACCCAACGGACTTCACCATAGACACGGTGCCTGGGAGAATAGAGAAGATGGGCGACCTTTGGGCGGATATTCTTCAATCCAAGCACGACCTCAAGAGGTTGCTTGAGTCAGACCAGCAGTGATTTCCGCGGTTTACTCAATACTTGGATACGTTTATCTCCGTCAACTTGCCGGTTACCAGGAATATGACTCTCTCCGCAATGTTGGTAGCCCTATCGGCTATCCGCTCCAGGTCGTGGGACACCCACAAGAGATATGTGGCTCTCTGTACGGTTTTGGGGTCTTGGAGCATGAACATCAGCAGTTCCCTGTATACCTGGTCGTACAGGGCATCCACCTCGTCGTCGTCGTCGCAGACCTGCAATGCCGCCGCTTCATCCCGGTTTACCAGGGCGTCCAAGCTGCGGCGCAGCATGTCCATGGACTTCTCCGCCATGCGTGGAATATCTATCAAAGGCTTGAGGGGAGGTTCGTTGCCCATCATAACGCTGATCTTGCCTATGCCTTCGGCATAGTCGCCCATCCGCTCCAGCTCTACGGCTATGTGCAGCACGGTGATCAGTATGCGGAGGTCGACAGCCATGGGCTGCTGCGTGGCTATCAGTTCCACGCACTCCTCTTCTATGGCAAACCTCTTCCTGTCTATCAGATCGTCGTCTTGGATAACTTGTCTGGACATTTCAAGGTCACGGTGTTTCAGAGCATCAATGGACTTGGCTATCGCCTTTTCCACCATGCTGCCCAGTGTTAGCAGGTCGTCCTGAAGCGCTGCTAATGACCTATCGAAATCTTCTCTAGGCAATTTAATCTCCTTCTCTGCTAGCTGAAGCGGCCAGTGATATACGCTTCCGTACGTTCGTCCTTAGGATCCGTAAAGATCTGCTGCGTTGCCCCGAACTCCACAAGGTAACCGGCCCTGTCATCACCCATCATGAGAAAAGCAGTCTCATCTGATACGCGGGCGGCCTGCTGCATGTTGTGAGTAACGATAACGATGGTGACTTCCGAAGACAACTCTCTGATCAGGTCTTCAATTGCAAGGGTGGACACAGGATCAAGGGCAGATGCCGGCTCGTCCATCAACACCACTTCGGGTTCTATGGCCAGGGCCCGGGCAATACAGAGGCGTTGCTGCTGTCCACCAGAAAGATTCAAAGCGCCTTCCTTCAGACGGTCCTTGACTTCATCCCATAGGGCGGCGCGGCGGAGAGACCTTTCCACCGCCTCCTCTATGTTGTTTCTGAATCCATTGATCTTGAGGCCGAAGGCAACGTTCTCATATATGGACTTGGGGAAGGGATTTGGCTTCTGAAATACCATTCCAATACGTGACCTAACCTCCGTGGGGTCCACGCTGGGATCATACAAGTTCTCTTCATTGTAGAGTATATCACCTTTGATTACCGTCCCCGGGACAAGCTCATTCATGCGGTTGAAGCACCTGATCAGAGTGCTTTTGCCGCATCCGGAAGGTCCAATTATCGCGGTAACTTTGTTGCGCGGGATCTTCATTGAGATGTCCCGCAAAGCACGGAAAGTACCGTAGTAGACCTCCAGGCCTGATACTTGCAGAATGGTCCCGTTGAGGCTTTGCTCCATTCCTACTCCTCCGATTTGACCTGTGTTCTGTTGCGAATGTATACGGCAATAGCGTTCATGCTGAGGAGAACAACCAAGAGCACAATGATACCAGCTGCCGCGATTTCCCTGAAACCATCCTGAGGCCGTGTAACCCAGTTATAAATCTGGATGGGCATTACGGAGAAGCGGTCCAGGGGGTCCGTGGGAACGAATCTGAGGAATACCAGGGCGCTGATTGCAATAACCGGCGCAGCCTCACCAATGGCCCTGGACAGAGCCAGTATGGTGCCGGTCATTATGCCAGGCGTGGCTTGGGGAATCACTACTCCCTTGACAACCTGGAACTTGGTGGCCCCTAATCCATAGGCCGCCTCTCGGTAGGTGTTAGGCACTGCCCTAATCGCTTCGCGGGAGGCAAGAATGACTATTGGCAAGACCAAGAGGGCAAGGGTCAACGCTCCCGCCAGCACAGACCTGCCAAGCGATAGAGCAGTAACGAACAGTGCGAAACCCATCAGCCCGTACACTATGGAAGGGACTCCGGCCAGATTTGCAATGTTCACCTCAATAAACCGGGTGAACCAGTTCTTTGGGGCGTACTCTTCCAGATAGATGGCTGCTCCCACCCCCACCGGTACGGTTAATATGCCCACCAGCCCCATTGCCCAGACACTGCCAGCTATTGCCGCCAGGATGCCGGCCTGTTCCGGGAACCGGCTAGGGTAGCTGCTTACAAAATGCCAGTCCAGCCAGGGAAGGCCCTGTATTAGCACCCGGATGAGGAGGGTCATCAGGCCAATGATGCCGAGGAAAATGGCGGCAAGGAAGAGGCCATAGAATACCGCACCAACGGCTTTCCTGAACTTGAGTCTCTGGTTGAAGGAGGACCTGATACCGGCTGCCATCAGTAAACCTCCCGCCATCTGCGAACTGCAAAGTGCCCGGCCAAGTTCATGATCAACGTCATGAAGAAGAGGAGCAGTCCCACCGCGAATATGGTGCTGAACTCTATAGTGCCGTGCGGGGCTTCTCCCAGGGCAACCTGCACAATATATGCCGTCATTGTCTGGATGCTCTCCAGGGGGTTCAACCCCAGCTTGGGGGTAGATCCGGCGGCAATGGTGACCAACATGGTCTCGCCTATTGCCCTGGAGAATCCAAGGATGAAGGCAGCCACAATTCCGGAAATAGCGGCAGGCACCACCACCTTGAGCGATACCTCAATGCGCGTGGCGCCGAGCGCATAGGCGGCATGGCGCAGCGACCTTGGCACCGCCACCATGGCATCCTCACTGATTGAGGAGACCATGGGGATTATCATCAATCCCATGACAAGGCCTGCGCTCAAAGCATTGAATACAAGGACACCGGGGATCAAATCCTGAAGCACCGGGGTGACGAACGTGAGGGCAAAGTACCCGTAAACAACCGTGGGTATGCCGGCCAATATCTCTAGAATGGGTTTGATGATACGCCGCACTCTATCTGGGGCGTATTCGGAGAGGAAAATAGCTATGCCTATGCCGGTGGGAACTGCTACCAGCGCCGCGATTCCAGCGACAAGTACCGTGCCGGCCACCAGCGGTAGAACACCGAAGTGGGTGTTTCCGAATTGATCTTTCAGTAGAGGCGACCACTTGGTGCCGGTGAGGAACTCCCACGGTGATACCTCGGTGAAGAAGTTGAACGCTTCAAAGGCAAGGGTTGCCAGGATGCCGGCGGTGGTAAGCACGGATACGGAGGCTGCCAGGAAGAATAGAAGATGCGCTATGCGGCCCTCAAGCTCACCCCGTCTCCGGCGCTTGGCAAGACTGGAGACTCCTGTTTTGGTTACGCCTGTGGAGGAAATGCTTCTACCTTGTGCTTGGTGAGTTGAATCCATCAACACCGTACCCAGTGTAGTTTGGCCGAGTCAATAGAAATGGAGCCCGCTTCCGTCCCCATATAGCTGGCCACCTATCATTATTGTCAACCATGCGCTTGCATCCTAGAACAACACGAGACACGGTTGTTGAACAGACTTTTAACAAGGTGTTAACGGAGTGTTAGCGGCTGCTGCACCGTATTCGTCTACCGATGTACACGGCACAACCACGCTATCCTCGGGGGTGCTCGATCGAGAACGGGTCGTGCCGTGTGCGGGGCATCAACGCGGCCAGGGCACTGCTTCCATGTCCCGACTACGCTGGGGAAAGCCACTCTCTCCCGAAGAAGAGTGTATAGCGTGGGGTTTAACGGAGCTTTATCAGGGAATTAAGCGTGCATTATGCCTTTGCCAGGAAATGGAGGCTCAAAGTGGAGTGTACGTCTCAAACGGGACTAAGTCAGCGGGCCGTGGGCAGCGTGAAGCTGAAGGTACTGCCCTCCCCTTCCCTGCTTTCCACCCAGACCTCGCCGTTTTGAGCTTGCACCAGATGCTTCACTATGGAGAGGCCCAGGCCGGTGCCGCCGTCTCTACGCGATCTATCCACCTTGTAGAACCGTTCGAAAATATGAGGCAAGTGTTCCTGGGCTATGCCGGCTCCGGTATCCCTGACGTTGATTCTAGTGGAGCTGTTCTGCACTTCCGCAGATAACCCTATCTCGCCGCCTTGAGGGGTAGCCTTCAGGGCGTTGTCCAACAGGTTGGCCAGAATCTGGCGCACCTTGCCTCTGTCTCCGAGCACCCTGAGCCGGTGAGAGTCCTCTTCCACTCTGAGCCGTATCTTCTTTGCTTCGGCCTCCACCTGGTACTCCTGCTTGATCTCCTCTAGGAAAGGGATGAGGTCTATGGAAGAGACGTCCAGTTTCATCTGCCCGCTTTCCAGCAACGACAGTTCCAAGAGCTCGCTGACTATGTCGTTCATTCGCACTATGTCTCTATTGATGCGCTCCATGAAGTCACCGGCTACCTGCCTGTCTTCCATTGCACCTCTCTGGAGTGTCTCCACCATGGCCCTGATAGATGCAATAGGTGTACGCAGCTCGTGCGACACGTTGCTCACGAATTCGCGGCGGGTAGTCTCTACCTGGCGTATCGGGGTTAGGTCATGCAGCGTGAGAAGAACGCCAGAAGTTTCTTCCTGCGTCAAGGGGGCGGCAATTGCAACCAGGTACCTTCGCCTCTGGAGGAGTTCTATGTCGCCCCGCTGCGGCTGTTTGGTTTGCAGCGCCCTGGAGATGACATCACGAATCTCATGGTCTCGCACGGCTTCCATGAAACGTGAGCCGACCGCGGTTTTTGCGTTTGCATTCAGGATGTCCTCCCCGGCGCGGTTCATGAGCTCTATCCTGCCGTCTGCCTCAATAACCACGACGCCATCCGCCATAGTGTCCAGAATCGCCGATAGCTTGTTTCGCTCTTCGGACAACTCTTCGATGATATTCCTCAGCGTAGTCGCTGTCTGGTTGAACGCATCTATCAGTTCTTTGGGTTCGTTACCCGGCTGTAGGCGGTAGTCCAGGTTTCCTTGGGCAAGGTGGAGCATGGCCTGGGTCAATGGGTGGAGGGAGTCGAAGGTGCGGCGGGATATGGTCCTTGCCAGCCATAGGGATAGGAGGAGAGCAATGATCCCTACCAGACCTGCCGCCGGCACCAGGCGGTTCAGAGGCATTTGTTCAGGAAGGCCCAATATGTAGAAGACCACCCCGGTTGAGACAGCTATGGGAATGGTGAAGAGGAATGCTAATTGCCAGTGGCGAAGGTTCAAGAGCTTCATGCGTCGAAGCGGTAACCCACCCCTCGTATAGTTATAATCTGCTTGGGACTGCCGGGATTGCCTTCTATCTTCTCTCGCAGCCATCTGATGTGTACGTCCACCGTCCTGGTGTCTCCATAGTAGTCCTGCCCCCAGATGTTCTCCAGTATCTGGTCTCTGGTCAGGGCTCTTCCCGCGTTTTCTACAAGAAGCGCCAGCAAATCGAACTCGCGTGGCTTCAGCTCTAGCAGCTTGCTGTCCAGGGTGACCACGTGCTTCGATATGTTGACTTCTAGCTTACCGGCTTTGAGAACCTTGCCAGATTCCTTAGCCTTGTCATTGGTTGATAGGGAGTAACGCCTCAGGATAGCCTTTGTTCTAGCCATTAGCTCCCGCATGCTGAACGGTTTGGTTACGTAGTCATCCGCGCCAAGCTCCAAACCCACTACCCTATCGATCTCTTCCGACTTGGCCGTAAGCATCAAAATGGGGACGTTGCTTTCACGTCTCAGGATACGGCACACCTCTATACCGTCCATCTTGGGAAGCATGATATCAAGAATAATGAAGCTGGGTTCCATCTGCCGGGCCAGCTCCAAGCCTTGCTCTCCATCCATTGCCGATTGGACCTTGTAGCCGTCCTTCTCAAGGTTGTACTTTATCGCCTTCAGAAGGTTCTCTTCGTCTTCAATCACCAGAACTACTTGTTCAGACAAGCGTTTCCCTCTCCGTTTTCTCCAAATCACTTAAATCATAGCTCAGGGTTGACGTCAAGGGTACTACCACCAAGTTATTGGAGAAGCCTGGCCGCCGCGATTATAAACGCTACGGCTAGAAGTATGGCTATTGCCCACCAGGGAACGCTGCTCCTTTTGGTGAGCTTAGAGTGTTGCTGTGTGTTTCGTCGTCTTCTACGGCTTGGATATCTACGCATGGCAGTTGTGCCTCAGCCGGATTGCATCAGCAGACTGTCCAACATGGCCTGCAAAGCCTCGCTGGAAATTGGGCCAACGTATTTCTTGACCAGGCGCCCCTCCCTGTCCAGGAAGAATTTTTCCGGCACGCCGCGCACGCCGTAGCCAATGGCTATCTTGCCCTGGGAGTCTATACCGTTCAGATAAGTGACATTGAACCTGTCTATGTATTCGTTAACGTCGGATTCTTTGTCCCATATTGCAACTCCTACGAATTCAACGTCTTTGTCTTCATAGAGGAGGTATGTGGCGGACAAGTCCGGGGCTTCAGCAATACAAGGCGGACACCAGGAGCTCCAGAAGTCCACCAGCACTATTTTGCCCCTCAGGTCCTCCACGTCCAGGTTGCCGCCCCCCAGCAGAGTCATGGAAAGGGGTGGAGCAACACCCGGTTCTATGCTCACCTCTCCCGACCGGCTATTGATTCCCAGGCCTCCCGGATTGCCTCCTGTCTGCGCCAACGCCCATCCCATCAACGCAACCAGCGCCGCTATGGGTAGGGCTACTCCCATAAGTACCAGCGCTCTACTTCTCAAAGGGTCTCCCTTGCATTCATCTCCTGTTCCAGCAGCCGCGCTTTGAGAATCTGTCGTTGGAGTTTGTGCTCCTGCTCCGTGACTTCGTTGCGCTCGAGACGGTTGTCAAGCTCGACTATTGCCCCTATAAGCTCGTCCTTGGTGGATGCTCCTTTCACGGCGCTATTTCCCGCAACCGACGGCACTCCGCTTCTTCTGACGATGCCTATGACAAGTAGCCCCGCCAAGCCCAGCACCAGCGTTATGGGCACCACCCAAATTGCGGTGGACTGGCCCAGGCTGTTTACCGCGGTGCTGAGCAGGGACGGCTGGGGAAGGTTATCCAGTTGAATGTCGACGGTCCCGCCGAGAGGAACGTCCTCGGCTTGCAGCACTCGAAAATCCGTGTCTCCAATCCGGGCGTTGCTGCCGCTGCTCAAGGCGGAGCTGGTCGTTGAACCGAGGTCTACGGGTATGAGGAGGCGGAAAGCCTGGGCGCCCAGCGAAAACCGTCTTGAAAAATCGAGACGGTCTCCTTGATACGGCACCGTATAGGTGAAGGCCATACCGTGCTGACCCGGCGGTACCGCGGTGGTGACGGCGAAGCCACGGTCTACTTGAAGCACCTGGCCTTCCGGAAGCTGAGTTTGTACTTGCAAGTCTCTGGCATCGCTGGGCAACGCAAACCTCAGAAAAGCCATGTTGGCCGGCTGAGCCAGGTCGGGGACAAAGGTCTCGTTGCCGTAGTTCTCCAGTTGGACAAGTTCGAGCACGGAAAGCGTCCTGTCAGGTACATCCCAGTCGGCAATCATCACGCTGTCCAGAACGATTCCAACGGCATCGATGCTGCTTGTTGTTTCGAATATCTCCAGCTCAAGGCCGGTCAGCGCTTCTCCGGGCAGGATCTCCAGCGTGTAGTCCACACCCTGATGCGTGGCTACAAGTAGATATCCCAAGACCTCTGCTAAAGGCACATCGGTAAAGCTAAACGCCCCGTTTGCGTCCGTGGAAGCAGACTTAAAATCCTGGTTTCCGTCCTGCATAAGTATGTGCAGCACTACCAACCTGCCGGCGGGCAGCTCCCCTCCGGGCGTGCGGTTGACCACCTCACCTGAGATCAAGGCAGGCCCCTGTTGTGCGTTGGATGTGGAGACAACGGGCAGAAGCAGGCCGATTGACGCAATCAACAAAGCTGCACCTAACCGCTTAATGCTAACAGCGTTAGACATTATCTTGCGTGGAGTTGTTGCGGCCGTTTCTTCTGCGCAGAGTGATCTCTTCTTCCAAGTCAAAGTCGATCTGCTTCAGCTCCTCTTCTTCCATCAATAGCTCCGCGGCGCGCAACCGGTAATCATGGAGACGTTTTTGGTAATCTTCGGGCGATACTTGCCCCAAGTTGAGATCATTCTCCAGCGTTCTGATTTCCTGGTAGATGGAAATCCGCTTTTCCCTGAGACCACCAGCATTACCGGCATGAAGCCCCCCTACCCTCTCTTTTCTGAAGAAAGGGAGTGCCAGAACGACGAGGCTGAACAAACCTAACAATATGCCGATGATCAGTCCCATTAGCTTTACCTCATACTGCCGGCACTGAGCTTTCAACCGGCCTCTGCGTTCTGGCAGCGGCGGGGACCTTCTGAGGCCACAATGCAACGAGCGTTCCGAGGATAAGTATTGGCCCTGCCAGCCACATCCACCAAACCAGGGGGTTGACAAGTATTCTGAAAGCAACCCTGCCGTCGTCTAATGATTCGCTGGAGACGATGTATAGGTCTTCTATGGGCGTCGATCTGATGGCGGCCCTGGTGGCTGCTATGTTCTGAGCCGGATAGAGGGCGCGCCACGCCATCATTGGCCTGGGCTCTCCGTTGCCCTGGGATACTTGCAGGTCGTTGAGAAACTCGGTCCTGTCGGATCGTACCTGGGTCCGCGTCCCCGTGTATTGGATCCTGTAACCTTCTACGTCTACGGATTCGCCCGGCGCTAGGATGACGTCTCGCTGCACGCCGTAAAAAGTAGACCCTATAACCCCCAACGCAAGGGCAACGATTGCGAGGTGCACGATGTAGCCCCCGTATCGCGGCCGGTTGGATGCAATCAGTCCAAAGAAAGCCAGAGGATAGCTCGCTCCCTTTCTGCGCCGTGACGCCGTTCCCTTTGCCCATTCGCGGAATATGCCTGCAGCTACAAAAGCGCAAAGCCCGTAGCTAATCAGAGCGAAGGGGTGGGTTACGCGAAAAGCCAGCAGCAGAGCCATTGTTCCCAGCGCCACGAGTCCCGGTGTCTGGACGGCCCTTCTCAGGCTCGACCAGGAGGCACTCCTCCAGGGCATCAACGGGCCCACTCCCATGAGGAGGATCAGTACCAAGAACAAAGGCCCGTTGACCCGGTCGTAGAACGGTGCGCCGACCGTCACTGTGACACCGCGGAACACCTCCGATATAAGGGGGAATACAACGCCCCACAGGGTCACAAACGCAATGGCCAGCAAGAGCAGATTGTTGGCAAGAAACGCAGCTTCCCTGGACAGCGTTGAGTCCAGGGAAGTTGTGCTGCGTAAACTGCCGTACCTGATTAAGAAGACACCAAAGGAGAAGAGCAGGCTGAACACCAAGAACCCAAGGAAGACCCATCCCAAGGTGGAGGAGGCAAAGGAGTGTACGGATACAACGGGCCCGCCGCGGTTGATGAAAATGCCAAACAACGCCAACGTAAATGCCACGTTCATCAGTACAACGTTCCATACTCTGAACAGACCTCTTCGCTTCTGTACCATGATTGAGTGGAGGAATCCGGTCAGAACCAACCATGGCATCAGGGCAACGTTTTCAATGGGATCCCATGCCCAGTAACCTCCCCAGCCAAGTATGGTGTAGGCCCACCAGGATCCCAGCAGCAGCCCTATTCCCAGAATGGCCCAGATGATCAGGCTCCATACGCGTCCCGTTTCCACCCAATCATCGGAGGTGCTGCCATTGATGAGCATGCCCATAGCCAGGGCAAAGGGCACGGAAACGCCCACCAGCCCGGCCATGAGCATAGGCGGATGGAAGAACATTCCAGGGTGGGTCAGCAGCGGATTGATGCCCTGGCCGTCGGGAGGAGTGACGGGCAAAACGTCGAAGGGATTTGCCATGATGCTCATCACACCAAGGAAAAACGTCTGCACCCCCATGAGAATGGCCAGCGTATAGGGCATACTCCCGCTCAAAGTCCTGGGGGCAAAGGCCGCTACGGCGGCGGTCATCAATGAAAGGACAAAGGCTATGTAGAGCAAGGACCCTTCATTGCCGGAATAGAACGCTACCCAGGTATACACTGGGTCCATGGCCAGGTTGCTGTGGCCCGCTACGTACCCCAGCTTGAAGTCGTGACGCAAAAAGGCCACTACCAGCAAGAGTGTGGACATGAGGAGCGTCACCGGCAAAAGGTAAGCGGTTCGCTTGGCGCTCTCTTGCAGCTGACGCGCCCCGGTCCGCTTCCCCACCACTGATCCAATCATCCCGTATATGGACAAGGCAAGCGCAATTAGTAATGAAACAAACCCTGCCTCTGCCAATCTAACCCCTTTTGCTATCTACCAAGAGTGTCCAACATCTCGTCATCCACTTTGGAAAGATATGTCTCCAATTCTCCAGCATCCACTTTAGGCTGGGCCGGTGCGGGTACGGTTTCCACTCGCCTTCGCATGATCTTTAGAGCCAGTATCAGAATGGCCGCGGCAATGGGAAGCGCCAGCCCTGCTATTACCCAGACCACTATATTGAAGCCCCTTGCGGGTGGCGCGGCCAGCACGTCGTCGCCATATCTATCGACGAAGAAGGTCTTGATTTCCTGCTCGGATTCGCCGTCCGCTAGCCTTTCACGCACTATAGCTCTCATCTGTTTCGCCAGTTCTACCTGAGACTGGTCGATGGTCTCGCTGGGACAGACCGGGCACATCAGTTGCTTGCCCAGCGCCTGCGCTCGCTCTTCCATCGAAAGCTCCACATTGCTTCCCTGGCAAGCGACGGAAAGCAAGGCGAGAACGGCGACTAAGGAGAGGAACACCCCTGCCTGATTGTGCTGCCGCAACCTAATTGCCAAATTTCCAAGCCTGAGTAAGATTGTTAGAGCTAAGTATAGCAGTGAGAGCGGGGCTAGTCAGTGCCGCGATGCGAAGCAGAAGTAGGGTTCGGTTGAATGGAAGTGGGAATATCAGCTACTGCTCAATGGATCTCAAGTGGTGCACAATCATCCAGCGATCGTCCTCGCTGATTAGCTTCCTAAAGGGCGGCATGAGGGATCGCTCAGACGCAACCTCTTCCGACATACCCATTTCCATCATGGTTGCCTCCCATCCGTGGCTGATTATGAAGAACACCTCGCCGTCGGGTCTGTTGGGGGTGGCGCCCGTGGTGAGGTTGGCAATTACCCCGGGGTATCCAGCCTCCTCTAGCTTGGCTTGCATTGGGCCGTTTCCTGTGCCGTCAGCTCCATGACACACCGAGCAGTTGACGCGGAAAAGATCCGCGCCTCGCTGAATCGTTGCCTGGCTGGAAGGGAACGGGCTAGTCACGCTTCCGGCATCGGTAAAGGCGAATTGCAATTCCCCGCCTGTCGTTGGCACGGAATCGGGTGGCGCGGAAAGGCTGGGCGGCTCCTGAATCTTGTATGACTGCTGGTAGTGCATCTCCGGGAAAATGTCCAGGGGATATGCCCCGGTTGAGCAGCCCACCATGAATACGGTAAGAACGCTCAATGCCATGAAGATGACCAGTCTTCTATTCTGCTTGGTGAGTTTCATTAACGCTAGACCCATCTCTATCTCAAGTAAGCCTGTGTTCAGCCTTCACGCTGCAGGATATCTTCTGCGCCTGCTTGCTTAAGAATCTGCTCCACGGAAGGTGCGGTTTCTGCCGGCACTTGCATTGTTATTCCTACGTATCCCTCCGTAATGCGCGGGTCATACAGCCCGCCCTTCAGGTTGGGTATTCTGGATTCGAAGAGTATGCCTGCCACTGTGAAGAGGATGGCTCCCAGCATAGTACCCTCATACATGGGTATGAGCATTGCAGGTATGGAAAGTATGGGCTTGCCGCCCACCACCAGGGGGAAGGCCGCCTGCGTGGCGGTCATCAAGAGAAGGCCCACGGAGAATCCCGCGATGGCTCCCATCAGTGGAAAGACGTACAACCTGTGCTTGGGCTCCATCTCTCCAAACGCGCCTTCCGGGTAGGGCGAGCCTGTCAGAATATCGAATGTTTCGTTGCTGTGGCCTGCTTGCTGAAGGGCCTCAGTGGCGCTGGCAGCCGCCTCGTCTTCTTTGAATAGCGCAAGCATCTGAGTCATTGTCCTGCTCCTCTACTCCTCTACGCGGAGAGCCGGCACGCTTCTCCGTCCAATTTTAATGTCTTCACTCAAAGTCTGGCCTTCCTTGATATCGAACAAAGGAATCAGGGGAAATACCTTGGCGAACAAGAGGAGCGCCAGGAAAACGAATGCAAACCCCCCTACTATGATGGTGATCTCAATAATGCTGGGACTGTATGAACCCCAATCGAAGCTGAACGGCGTTTTCCGCGCTAGGCCGGGGATCACAATTATCAGTCGCTCCAGCCACATACCTACGTTGACCGTCAGTGACGTGATGAGCATCAGCACCCAGTTGCGGCGTACCCTTCTGGACAGCCACATGGGAACCGGGAAGAGGTAAGAGGCGATGATGAATACGACGAACAGAGGCCACCAGGGCCAGGTGAACACCTGAAGCTCACGGAGAGCGATTTCCTGGGACTCCTGGCTGAACAGCGCGAAGGAGAACTCTAGGAAGAAGAAGTACAGCCATGCCGTGGCTATCACAATGAGCAGTTTGCCCAGGGCGTCCATATGCTCTTCACGTATGTAAGCGTGCCAGCCGAACAACCATCTCATCAGGATCATCATAGTGACCACCGCCGACACCCCGGAGTGCACCGCTCCGATGACGAAGTAAGGAGCGAAGATGGTGACGTGCCACGCCTCAACGGATATGGCCACGGCAAAGTCCCACGACACTATGCTATGCACCGAAACGAATACCGGCAGCAACAATGCAGAAAGCAGGAATCCGGCCACTATCTGAAGCTTCCACTGGCGCGGCGTACCTCGCCAGCCCATGGCCATCAGGCTGTATATCTGGTGGCGCAGCCCGGTGGTCCTGTCTCGCAGGACGGCTAGGTCGGGAATCAAGGCCACCATTACGAAGAGCGTGCTTCCCGTGAGATAGGTAAAGATGGCGCTGGGGTCCCAAATCAACGGCGAGCGCACGTTGATCCACAGCCCCCTGGAGAAGTCGTAGGGAAATGCCCAGTAGAGCACACGCCAGAGACGGCCGGCGTGGATCACGGGGTGCAGGGCCGCCCACAGCAACGAAAGAACCGTCAGCACCTCAGCGGCGCGTGTCGCCGGCCGGCGCCATTCCGCTTTGCTGAGTCTCAGAATGGCGGAGAGCATTACTCCCGCGTGGCTGATCCCTATCCAGAACACAAAGTCGACTATGAAGAAGCCCCACATCACGGGACGGTTCAGCCCGGTAACCCCCAGCCCCTTGTTGACCATGAAGCTGATGGCAAGAAACGCCAGCAGCACCAGAGTTCCCAGAAAGCCGACCGTCAGCCACCACCAAAGGGGGGCTTTCAGCGTGACATTGAGTAAGTCCGCGTTGATCTGTCTATGCGGGAGTGTCACCCGTTGTTGCATTTGCTATGACGCTCCTTAACACCTACTCCGGTTTGCCCAGTATCAACAGACGTGTTCTCAAGAACGGCCTGACCGCCCGCAGCCTCAGGCCTTCAGACATCTCCCACAGCGAGAATACCGGCGCATACCTTGCCGCCAGCGATAACACGAATATTCCACCGGAGATGCCCCCTACTATTATGAGCAAGTCCAGTACATCGGGATAATGTGTGGCCGGGATGAGGGCCAGGTCGTGGTCCGCAATGTGCACCGGCGATCCGGGGAAGTTCACCGAGTACGAGGCGACGTAAATTCGTATTTTGTCTATCAGCGTGCCAACCAGTATCGAGGCAGCGGCGAGAGTGGGTCCCCACGTGGTCTTGCGTACTACGTTCCATAGCAATATCAGGAAAGGAGCCACAAAGTTGAGGATGAACGCTCCAAAGAACAGCACCCTGTAGGGCCCGAACATCAGCAGGCTGAGCACGTCCTGTTCCACGGGCAAACGACCGTACCAGAAGATGATGAAGCCGGACCACCAGAAATAGAACCACATCAGGGATAGGGCAAGTAGTATCTTGCCAGCGCCCCAGAAGTGCTCCATACGGATGTAGTCCTGGAATCCACCGTACCGCCGCACCAGCCATAGGGTTACTATCACGGTGGCCAGGCCAGCCTGCAGACCGGTCAAAGATTGGAAAGCTGGGAAAATGGCGTCCTTCCAGCCCGGCAACAGAGCCATAGAGAAATCGACGCTGAATAGGGAAAGTGTTCCCACTAGGAGTATGAAATAGAATGCGCCAAGGAAAGCCAGTCCCCCACGCATTGTTAACCACTGCTTCCGTGTGCCAAGCCAGCCACGACTCAACAGGCCCTTTGGCCTGGATCTAAAGTTGCTCAGGTTGGCGCTATCGGGACGGGAAGATAAGCATAGCAACGCCAAGCCGCATATGGTCAGCAGCGCCATGAGGAGCACAATCCAAAAATGCGGCGCCCCCGGTATTCGCATTACTGAACCGCCCTCATCGGCCTGAAACCACAGAGTGAACCGGTTGTTAGCGGAGGGGACTAGGAAAAGCAGGGGGAGGAACATGACGAACGTAAGCAGTCCCACGGTGGCGTACAACTCGGAGACGCGAGCCAGAGGCCTGCGCCAGTGCGCTTTCACAATCCGCAGGGCCACTATCACCAGGGGCGCCGCTCCCGCGGTGGTCATCAGAAACGCCACCACGGCTGCATAGTATCCCCAGGGCAGTCTGTACTCAAAGCCGTCACCTATAGCCCTAGCTGCAAAAGCGGCTATCCCCACCAACAGCAAGGCTCCGCTTACCAGGATCAGGTTGCGGTGACCTCTGCCAATAGTCGAGTGCCGTTCAACCATATCGCGGTTGAACCCGTCTATAGTTATCTCCGGCCCAAAGTCATGGTGGTCAGGCATGGGTAAGCTCTTTGGCCTCCGCATCAACTTTAGAGAGATAAATTACGTTGGTATCCGTGCCTAGCTGTTCCCGTAGATGGAACGCTCGCTTGTTGTTGGCAAACTGTGACACTCTGCTTTCGGGGTCATTCACATCGCCAAATTGCAGAGCATCGGTTGGGCAGGCCTGGGCGCATGCCGGCTGAATATCGCCGTCGCGCACCTCGCGCCCTTCCCTATCGGCATCCAGTTCGCCTCTTCTAATCCTCTGTACGCAGAAAGTGCACTTCTCCATGACGCCGCGGCTTCTCACCGTTACGTCCGGATTAAGCTGATTGCGCAAAGACTCCGGCCAAACCGGTTCCCAGAAGTTGAAGAACCTCACGTGGTAGGGGCAGTTGTTCTGGCAGTAGCGCGTGCCCACACAACGGTTGTAGACCTGAACGTTCAAGCCCTCATTGTTATGGTACGTGGCAAATACCGGGCATACGGGCTCACAAGGAGCGTTGCCGCATTGCTGGCAGAGCACCGGCAGGAAGCGGGCTTTCACGTCAGGGAACTCGCCTTCCCAGTAGCGCTCTATACGGATCCACTCGATGGCGCGACGCTGCCTGAATATCTCGTCTGAGTTGAGTGACACGTTGTTCTCCGCCTGGCATGCTATTACACACGCCTGGCAACCGGTGCACTTGTCGACGTCCACCACCATCTGCCACTTTCTGTCTTTCCTTGCCGTTACCATCTACAACTCCTCATTTAATGGGTCGCGCCCGTCACGTTGGCTTGGATAGTGGGAACAGCCCTTCAGAGAACTGAGGCGGCACCGTCCCTTCAAACTTAGGCAGGCGTACCCACTCGCCCGTTTTGTTGATGCGAACTCTGGTGGCTGACCATGCCAGCGCATTGGTCTGGCCGTCCTTCAATGGTGAAACAATGGACATCACGTTGGAACCCCGGTCCTTGGCCACCATGGTGCGGGACATGTCAGGGCCTATTTCGTAGTTTCCATAGTGAGTGTGGCCCAGTCCGGTGGGAATGGATAGCACGTCCGGGTGGGCCGCCGGGGTTGGATAGGCCAAGGCTCTGATGGTGCCGCTGGGCGACTGTATATCAAGGATGTCTCCTTCCCGTATGTCCAGCTCATCAGCTCTACGCTGGTTGATCTCCACCCACGTCTCCCAAACCGCGGTCGTCATCGGATCGGGTGCTGCTTGCAGCCATGGCTGGTTGGCGCCGCGGCCGTCGGTTATCGAGTTCGACTGGAAAGGTATCAGATAGAAGGGGTACTCGCCCATGCCGCCGGAAAAATCAGGAGTGCCCGCCAGTTCAGATAGCGGCGGTGGAGAAACGGTCTGCTGGTCCCCTTTGGCGTTCTCGTCCCACCAGCCGCCTCTTTGCAGCGCTGAAATCCAGAAAGCCTCGAAATCGGCAGCGCGTACCGATCCTCTGTTCAGCCCTTGCAACTCTTCAGCGCTGGCTCTCACGGCGTCTCGCATTGTCGGCCAGGGCAGATTGAACCCCGTACTTCCCAACCTACGCGACAGGTCCAGCAGCACATCACCGAATGCCCTGGTGCCGCGTCCGCCCTCTTGATGGAAGGGAAACACAACCGGCTGTTGGAGGGTTACGACCTGATATCCGGGCCCTGGATTGGGAACGTCGTCGCCCCAGGACTCCAGGTAGGTGTGATCGGGCAGTATCAGGTCGGCCAGGGCAGCCGTTTCATCTATGGAGCTGGCAAAGCTGACGATTGTGCCAACGCCGGAAGCTGCACCAGCGAAATCTATAGACTGCAGCGTGTACGCAGGATTGGCTCCATGCACCAGAAGAGCGCCTACCTGGCCGGCGCTCATCCTGTTTCTGAGGTCTTCCCAATCAGCAAATGCGGCTACTGTCGTTGCATCCTCTTCTCCCAAGGGAGAAGAGGGGTTGAACTTGATGCCTCCATCCTTGTTGATGCTGTCAAGGAGGATGTTCAAGCTGTAGATGGCCTTCATATTGGCGAGGCCGTTTGTGTGGGCCGCCGCCGAGCCGCCGCCTATCACCAGGCTATGCTGACTTTCTGCCAGATCGTGCGCTATCTTTCGAATATAATCAGCGGAAAGGCCGGTATTCCCGGCTATGGACTCTGGGGCGAACGCCGATAGAGCCTGTGCTCCGGCGCCTCCCGTCATAGCATCTACCGCGGCAGGGTCCAGCCTGCCGGCAGAGTCCGACATGAGCACGTAAGCAATGCTGAGGGCCGCTATTCCTTCCGTTCCTGGATTCAGATAATGCCACTTGTCGGCGTTGGCCGCCGTCATGGACATGCGCGGCTCTAGCTGCACCAGAGTGCCGCGGTGGTCGCGCCCCTGCCTGAACTGACCATAGGCCCTGCTGTACTGGACCGGTGACAGCCACGTGGAAAGAAAGTCGGCGCCAAAGTTGAGAACGTAGTCGGCCTTATCTATTTCGAAGAAGGGTAACTGGTCTTGCTGGAACAACTCCCTGGCAATCCTGCGGAGCACCGTATTCTCCATGGATTCCAACGCCATGTGACTGCCGCCGTATCCGTTCATTAACCGTTTGGAAATCTTGCCCAAGGTGCCCCTCATGGGATCGGTGATCATGGTTACGGAGCTCGGATTTTGGCCTTGCAAGCCGGCGGTCAATTCACCCAGTGCCTGGTCCCAGGTGATTGGCATAAATTCGCCTGAACCGCGCTCACCGGTGCGTTTCATTGGGCCGGTCAGCCTATCCGGGTTGTACAGCACCTGCAGGCCGGCTTGGCATCTCAACGATGTCTTGCCGCGGCTTACAGGATGGTCTGTATTGCCCTCTATCTTTATGGCGCGCCCTTCAATGATGCGGACTATGACGCCTTCTCCGGCTCCGCACTGTGCGCAGGAGGTGGCATACCATGCCTCCAGACCGGACACCATGTTCTCCGGCATAGTGGCCGGGCTCTGTATCAGCAACTCTTCCTCTGGAATGCCGCACCCCACGAACACTACCGTTCCCAGTGCACCTACTCCAGACCATTTCAGGAAGTCCCGTCTTGTAGTTGTCATATCCTAATACCTAACGATGGCAAATAGTACAGTCCGTGGGTGCGCTGTACTCTCTATGGCAATCCACGCAGTCACCCATTTTCAGCGCCCTCACCTGCTTCACTTTGGTCATTGAGGCCACGTCTCCGTGGCAGGTGGAACAGACGGCGGAGGGTTCTACGCCGTTCTGTTCCGAGAAATACCGTATATGGGCATCATGTACAAACTCTACATGGTCAGGCAGCCTGTGGACTCGCTTCCAGTTGATGGGGGCTCCGGCTTCCGCCGCCGAAGTCAGCTTGGCTATCTCCCGCTCCGCTTGGGCAGTGGTGCCGGTCACCTGGCTGTGGCAGAACATGCACTGCTCGACGGATGGGACAGTAGCCGCTGCTCCCTCGGTAACGTTGCGATGGCAAAACGTACAGTCCAGCCCTATTCCGCCGTCCTCTACAGCGCCTGCGTGTACCGTATGTGGGAAGTCTATAGGCTGGTCTGGGGCCTGCGCCAGAACCGATACCCCGAACCAGGCGTTGGCAACAAAGAACACCACTACCCCTGTTACACCCAGTCCAACAAGAGCTATGATGGATGCTGCTATCAGGACTATTGGACTGGTGTTTCTCATACGGTGTTTGGAGTGTTGGTTACCAGCTAGATCAAGTACCTGTCCCAGATTTTGCCTACCACGTTAGCGTTGGCCAGCGTTAAGGCCAGCAAGATAGCGGCAATCACCAGCGCCCCACCGGCGGCGGCGTATACAAAAGGTCTCAGCTTGGCTGCCTGCGCCGGAAGGTGCCCGGTGGTGACCAGCGAGGGAATGATGGCGTGCGCGGTGAGAAAAAGAGAGGTAAAAGCAAGAGCAAAGAGCACGTAAGCCCAGAGGAACCTGAGCATTACAGAAATACCGTGCCAAAGCTCGTTGTCTACAAAGGCTGGGTCCATCTTTCGCTTAAAGGAAAGTTTGGCCGTCCCCTACCCCACGCACAAGCACAACTACAGACCACCAAACAAGCGTACTGTATCAGTTTGCATTTTCCTTGTGAAGTCCTTTACTGTTCTATTTTTCACAAATTTGCTATACATGGTGGTGGGCTGGCTTGCTTTTACAAACGAACGGTGCAAGAATTGATTTGTCAGCTTTAGATAGTTTCTGGAGATGATATGTCGGGATTGAATGAAGCTACAGTTGCCACGATTTCACGCCGCAGTTTCTTGAAGCGGGCTCTATTGGGAGTTGCCGCCGCTACCGCCGCTTCTCTTGCGGCTAGCCGTCTATTGGTGAAGGGCGACAGGTCTACAGAGCTGCCGGGTTCGGGCTCTATATTCGAGCCTAGACAGCAAGACCTCAGACGCTACTGGCGCAATAGAATGGATAGATTCCGCTTGAAATAAGGATTCATCCACCTGATTTGGAGATGGGTAGCGTGTAAAGTCGTTGCCCATTTTTTATATCAGACCTGTCCCTGAACTGGCGCGGCGGGTTGGCCTGCTCAACCGTGAGTTGTCGGTGGGATATTCACCAACTTGCCGTCTACGGCGCACATGAGACCGTGTCCCGGGTCTATCCGTACCGATACCGTTTCACCTTCAGGATAGCTTTGATAGTGCAACCGTAGACTGTGAACCGTAGTCCCGGACGGCAACTCTACCTTGTACAGATTGTGCGCTCCCTGGAAGACTCGTTCTACCACCCTGCCCTGTCCGGCCTCTTCCGGGTGGATCGATATATCATCGGGTCGAACCATCACCTCTACCTTAGCGCCATCCCAGGCCTCCAACGGCTTGGGGATCATCCCCAGCTCCGTTAGCAGCACGTCTCCCTGCACCGTTGCAGGTAGGAAGTCGGCTATCCCCATGAACCTCGCCACGAACGGCGAGATTGGTTGATGGAAGATCATCTCCGGAGTATCCACCTGCTCTATGCGTCCCAGGTGCATCACCGCTATTCTATCGCCAAAGAACAACGCCTCTTCCTGGTCGTGAGTTACGAATATAGCCGATGTCCCGGCATCGCTCAGTATTTGTCGCACTTCGGCCCGGACCCTGGCTCTGAGGCTGGCATCCAGGTTGGAAAACGGTTCATCCAACAGGACCACCGCGGGACCGGGCGCTAGCGCCCTTGCCAAGGCCACGCGTTGCTGCTCTCCGCCGGAAAGCTCGTGCGGCAGGCGTCTTTGCATTGCGGAGAGGCCTACAAGGTCCAATACGTCTCCTACCCTGCTTTCACGCTCGGACTTATCGCGGACTCCGTAGGCTACGTTGTGCCAAACGTCCATGTGGGGAAACAAAGCGTAATCCTGGAATACCATGCCAACGCGTCTTTTCTCCGGCGGCAGGGCTTGCTCTGGTCCAGCCACAAGGTCTCCTCCCACCGCCAGCGTTCCCGTGGTAGGCATCTCGAACCCGGCGATAAGCCTGAGCAGCGTGGTCTTGCCACAGCCGCTGGGGCCAATGAGCACCATCTTCTCCCCGTTGTCTACTGCAAGGTCTACCTGCTCCACGGCGCCTACATTGCCGAATTGCTTGGAAAGGCCAAAGCACCGTATGGCAGGCGGTCTCAAGACGTCACCTCTTCTTGGCGCAGCAAGAGCAACAACGAAAGCGACGCCACCAGCACCAGCAGCAGCGACGGGGCCGCCGCCCTGGCAAAGAAGCCCTCAGAACTGGCGCTCCATATCTTGGTTGCCAGTGTCTCGAATCCTATGGGGCTGAGCAATAGAGTGGCTGGAAGCTCTTTCATTACGGTCAGGAACACCAGGGCGGCCCCCGCTAGCAGTCCCGGCCTTATTAGGGGTACGGTAACACTTAGCCAGACCCTCACCGGCGTTCTTCCCAGGTTGCGCCCCATCTCCTCCAAACGAGGGCTCACTTGCAGCAAGGAGCTTCGCACTGCGCCGGTGGCTTGCGGCAGGAAGAGGACCAGGTAAGCCAGCACCAGCATAACCAGCGTCTGATAGAGGAAACCTCCGTAGGCGGCGCCGAAGAACACCAGGGCCAGCGCCACTACTATACCGGGCAGAGCGAACCCCGTGTAGGAAGCCCTTTCTATGATGAAAGAGAGTCTTCCTGGGAAGCGCACCACCATCAGGGCGATCGGCACCGCCGCCGCCGTAGCCGCGCCCGCGGCCAGCGCCGACACCAGCGCCGAATTCCAGGCCGCGCTCCAGACCAGTCGCAGCGGTTCTCCGGCGGCCATGCCTCGCACCAGCCAGTATCCCAGGACTCCAACCGGCAACAACAGACCCACCGTTACTATGGCTCCACAGAAGAGAAGCGCCGGCCATTTCCATCTGTTGAGCGGCACGGTAAAAGGCGGTCGCTGCGTGCTGCTGTTGCTTCGGTAGTACTTGGATTTGCCGGGAGACCTGGCTTCCATTACCAATAGTCCCATGCTTATTGCGCCAAGCAGCAGTGAAAACACGGCTGCGGCGTGGCGTGAAAACGACGCCTGATACTGCACGTATATCTGCTGTGTCAGCGATTCAAACCGTAGCAGCGATACCGCTCCAAAGTCGCTCAGCGTATACAGAGCCACGAGCAGGCCTCCGGCTCCTAGGGCGGGTCTCAATTGTGGCATAACCACCCTCCGAAAGGTCTCCCACTTGCCCACCCCCAGGCTCCTGGACGTTTCTTCCAGGGCGGGGTCCAGCCTCCATAAAGCTGTGCGTAAGATCAAAAGCATGTAGGGGTAGGTGAAAATGGTAAGGACAAATGCCGCCCCTGTGAACCCGTAAATGTCAGGCAGTCTCTCCACCCCCAGCCCTTCCAGCCACTGCTGCAATATACCGCCTGGACCCAGGGCCGAAACCATGGCCAGGGCGCCCACGTAGCTGGGAATGACCAGCGGTAGAACGGTCAGTATGGACCATGTACGCTTGAAAGGCAGATCGGTGCGCACCGTAAGCCATGCCAGAGGCAGCGCAACCGCCACCGATGAGACGCTTACCGTGAATATAAGCCCCAGCGTCTTCAGGGCTACCCACAACGTCCGCGGGCGGAGCAGCGCGTCCAGCACCTCTTCGCCGGCGCCCGCCGTGCGAATGAGCAGGTAGACGAGCGGTAGAAGCATAACGGCCGCCACCAGCAAAGCCGGAATCAATACGGCCAGAGGCGGCCTTGACACGCCTCCGGCCGTTAGTCCGTGCGCAAGATTGAACCGTTCGCCCTGGGTGGCGTCCATCTAAGCCCCTTGGCTACAGAACTCCTGCTTCTTGCAGCAGTCTCAAAGTGCCGTCCAGGTCAGAGAGGTCTTGCAGTTCTATGTTGGGCGTATCTATTTCTGAAATGGGCGTCAGCACACGCTGCGTCCTCACTCCCTCTATAACCGGATACTCAAAGGTCTGCGATGCAAAGTATTGCTGTCCTACCTCCGAGAGCAGGAACTCCACAAGTTTGAGGGCCGTCTCCTTTTGTTCCGATTGCTCAAGTACCCCTATGCCGGATACCATAATGAGTGCGCCGGGGTCTCCCGCTTTGGGATGGTAGTTGCGTGCTGGAAAGCTTTCCCCCTCCTCAGCCAGAAATCGGAATAGGTAGTAGTGGTTCACCAGACCCACGTCTATCTCTCCCGCACTCACCGCCGCTACCTGGGGCGTATTCTTGGGGTACACCTTTGGCTGGTTGGCCTGGATACCCTCCAGCCACTCTCTGGTCCGTTCCTCTCCCCATAGCTGGCGCATCCCTGTCACCATCACCTGGAACGAGCCGTTGGTGGGCGCCCAGCCGATGCGTCCCCTCCACTTCGGATCCGTGAAGTCCCACACGCTCTCGGGCAACTCGTCCTCGGTCAAGCGTTCAGTGCTGTATACCACCACCCTGGCTCGTCCCGATATACCAACCCACTTGCCGTCGTCGGCGCGGAACTGGGGCTGGGCCAGGTCCAGGATTTCATCCGGCAATTCTGCGAATCTACTTCGAAGCGCCCCCAAGGCGCCGGGGTCTTGGGCATAGAAAACGTCCGCTCTGGTGTTGTCTCCTTCTTCCATGATGGCGGCCGCCATCTCGGCGGTACCGCCCCAGCGCACTTCTACGTTGACTCCGGTAAGCTCCCTGAACTGCTCTATGATTGGCCCAACCAGCTCCTCGCTGCGACCCGAATACACGGTTAGCGTAACGGTCTCTCCATCGGCCGGACTGCAGCCAATGACAAGTGCCGCTAGCAGCGCCGCCGGCAGTACTGACAACAGCCTTTTTTGCAGCATATGTCCCATCACAACTCCTTATTGTAGCAATAGTAGACCTACTTCTCAACTATTGGTCTCAGGCGCACTCTAAAGTATAGTTAGACACCTGTCAGCCAGACAATTAGACCCTTGAATGCTGCGCATAAATTTCAATCATGCCAGGTTGACTGCAACGTCTTGGCTTTCCATCGGAGACTCCTGACTCTTATAATGAAGGATGTGTCCGCCTGCCTGTGTCTATTGGAACCAGGCAAAAACTTGCACGGGAGGGAACTAATGCCCAATCCAATGGTACATTGGGAACTGAACACGGAGGATGCAGCAAAGGCCCAGAAGTTCTACGCTGATCTGCTGGGATGGAGCGCGGACGCCAACAACCCCATGAACTATGGACTGATGCAGTCCAACTCAGGCCGCGGCGCGGACGGAGGTATCATTCACTCCGACGATGCGCCGAAAGGGTTCATGCTCTACTTTGAAGTCGACGACCTCCAGGGTTACCTGGACAAAGCCGTCAGCTTGGGTGCCAGAGTGGTCGTGCCAATGACCACGATTCCTGGAATGGTCACCTTTGCCACATTTGCCGACCCCGATGGCAATGTGGCAGGCCTCGTCGCAAGCGAGACACCAAGCGCTTGAAATCCGGGTGAGCACTTGAGGATGGCCGAATGGTCATCCCCTAGCCTTTCATCTATGGAGGGGCTATCTACGGCCAAACTCGCGTTCCAGGTTGCTCGTGCTCAAGTGCAGCATCGTGGGACGACCATGGGGGCAAGTGTGTGGCGAACGGGCCGCTTCCAATTGCCTTAGCAGAGCGGCCATCTCGTCGTGCGTCAGCGTATCGCCTGCCCTCACGGAGCTGTGGCAGGCTATGGAAGCGGCCATGGATTCACCGGCCTGCGACGGGTCTTTGGCCTGCTGCAAGGTCTCCAAGACCTCTCCAAGCAGCTGATCAGGGCCGGCGTCTCTTATTCCGGTGGGAACACCTCTGATCAAATACGTCCTCTCTCCGAATGACTCGCCAAGGAAACCGAAAGCGTGGAGGGTGTCCTTCCAGTCTTCCAGTGTTTGCACCTGCTGGGGGAGCAGTTCCACCGCCAACGGCTCCAGCAAGCCCTGAATCTCGGGGATCTTCTCCTCCACTTGGCGAAGAACTTTTTCAAAGTTCACCCTCTCGTGTGCTGCGTGCTGGTCGATAAGGTAGACTCCCTGCGGCCCTTCCGCGATTACATAGGTCTGCCCTGCCTGGCCTAGCACGCGTAGGGCGGGAAGCGTTTCACCTGTGGGAAGCCGGGATTCATGCTCGGTATCCATCGCGGTGCCGTCTGTCCGGCCGAAATTCTGGCTCGCGCCGGGAACCGGCCACGTCTTGAACGAATCTTGCTCAGCCCATAACGGAGCACGAGGCGAATTCCACCCAGTCGGCGCGGTGTTGGGTTGGACTGCGTGCGTTGCCACCAACGGCACCGGCGAATGAGCGACTAAGCATTCTCGTACGCTTCGTTGCACTGCTGAAAACACGGCACCATCGTAATGAAACCGCACCTCGCGCTTTGCCGGGTGCACGTTGACGTCCACTTCAACCACAGGCAACTCCAGATGCAATACCACCAGAGGATGACGTCCCTCCATGAGCAGTCCTCTATACGCTTCCTCGACGGCTTGAAGGAGCATGCGACTCTGTATCCAGCGGTGGTTGACGAAGAAGTTGATTCCGCTTCTGTTGGCGCGCGTCAGCGACGGCGATGAGGCAAAGCCCGACACGCGCCGTCCGTCTTTGTCGGGTCCTTCTACCTTCAGCAGAGCCTCCACTGTCTCCCGGCCGTATACGGCCGTCAAGACGTCGCGGAGATCGCCGCTTCCGGGCGAGGAGAACGTTTCCTTGCCATTGCTGATTAGATGAAACCGTACTGTGGGGTGCCCCAGGGCAAGGTGCGTTACCGCGTTGTGTATTCGGGACGATTCGGCAGCTGGCGACCTGAGAAACTTCCTGCGCGCCGGTACGTTGGCGAACAGGTTCTGGATCATCACGGAGGTCCCCTCAGAGATTCCGGCGGCTCCCTTTCTCTCCAGTGTTCCGCCCTTAGAGCGAACGTAAGCCCCCTGCTCGGATCCCCTGGCGCGGCTGGTGAGCACCAACCTGGATACGGATGCGATGCTGGGCAGGGCCTCCCCGCGGAATCCCATGGTGGATATGGTTTCCAGATCGTTCTCATTGCCTATCTTGCTTGTGGCGTGGCGTTCCAGCGCCAGCTCCAGATCCAGCACGGGGATCCCTGCGCCGTCGTCGCTGACCCTGATCGATTCCATGCCACCGCCCTGCACTTCTATGGTGACTCTGGTTGCCCCGGCATCTATGGCGTTTTCCACCAGCTCTTTGACCACGGACGCCGGTCTTTCCACCACTTCTCCCGCGGCTATCTTGGAGGCAAGAGTGCTGTCCAGAACTCGTATCGGCATCTCATCAGGGATAGATAGAGGATGCTTCAATGGTAGCATCTTGCCCTCAGGGGGCACTAGCTAGGGATTTAACGATATGGAGAAAACAGGACAGGTCCAGAGTCCGGCCGGCTAGAGGGCATGAGGGCCCCTAGCGGTTTCCATTCTTGGCGTACTGCGAAATAAGCTGGTACACCCTCTGCATCTCGTTGTCTGCCGCGTTGTAGAAGAAGTACGGTCTTACCCAGATCCCTCCCAGTGCCGTGGGGACTTCCGGGTAATCGTCTACTACAACGTCTGGTCTTACGGGAAGCCCCAAGTCGTCGAGCGCTTCTATGAAGTTGTCCAGCGGCTTGACAAAGCAGTCGCTTACGTAGGGAGTAAGGTTGTGCCGGCGGACCTCCGGCCATCTTATGCCTATACCCGACCAAACGTATATCTTGTGGCCCTCATCTATGAGCTTCTGCATGATTTCGTGGGTGCCCGGTCTGACCGAGTCATCAACCCCCAGCCAGGTATAGTCGGTGTCGAAGAAGATGTTCATTCAGGCGGTCCAATTCCCGTACTGACGGAACAGAAGCTCCGGGTTCCTGTGTTGATTGTGCACGGTGTTGTCGCCGCCAACCACAGCGGAGAGGTCTCCTATCATAAACTTCCCGTCTATTACGCCCATGGGCCAGTATCCAAGCATCCAGACGAGCATAAGGGGCTCGTAGGGATTAAGCGGCAAGCTATCCGAGCATATTATATACTCCGCCGCTCTTGCCGTATCGTTGGCGGCTGCGCCTGCTATCATCCTTGTTGCCCGCCGCACTTTGTTGGCCGTCTCTTTCCAGAAATCGTCATTGGGGGCGGGCCATGGAGATGCCCCACGCCATTCCTTCTTGGCCACAGCCCAAGCCGCCGCTCCGGCGCCAGCCTCCAGGCTGGACCATCCGCCGCCCCATGAGATCGACGCCGCCCATGGCGCTACCCAGTGATACCAGTCGACACCAGTCTCCGCCCAGGCCGTCCAGGCTCCGGTAAGTGCGCTGGGATTGACTGCATTCGCATAGTAGTTGGCGCCTGCAATCCATTCTTCGAAGCGCACCGTTTCCACGGGAAGCATTTCCCATCCCCACGTGGATAACCGCGACTGGTACTCCACGGCGGCGTCTATGGCTGCTTCTATGGACTCTTCCCCCTCCAGCCAGGGTATATCGCCAAGCCAGGAAAGGAACATGGAGAAACGGTCTCCCTGCGGCCCGAATACCCTTGCCCGGTCCACCTCTTTTATCAACCTGACCTTGGAGCAGCGGACCTTGAAATCGTCCTCCGCTATAGGGTCAACGGCCTCCGCCTCGAATAGGTGCCCCGGCCAGTGGCCAAACCTGAGGGCGTCCACCGGACGCTTCAGCAGGTGCAGTCCCCTCCCCTGGGGCCCCATGGACTTGTCGTCGAACTCCTCGGCCTCGTGCATGCCTTCAGGCCACCACCTGAACTGTTTATCCCGGTGAGACGTCATCTCGGAGGTGAGCCATTTGTAGAGGGTCATGGCATCTCCCCTAAGAGCGTAGAACGCAACCACCAACGTCGCGGGATACGCAGCACAGGCAGCCAGAGCGAAAACTGTGGAGGGGGGATGGACTCTCACCGTGTGGAGGAGTCGTGGATATACGTAGGGCTGTCAATTCCGTTGTTGAATTCTTGGATTAGTTGAATAGAAGATAGACCGTATCATAGAGAGGCGTTGCTACAGTGTCAAACGGTTCAGGTCATCTCCTTCACGTAACCGAACCGTTTGTTCTGGGCGGTCATCTTTATGAAATGCTCAAGGGCCTTCTGATACATCTCCCCGCCGTGACGCTTGCGGCTTTCAATATAGGCTATGCGGATTCTCTGATACGAACCGGGGAATTTCTGGAAATTACGCCAAGCCCGGTCATTTGCCTTCAAAGCGGCAAGGATTTGGTGAGGAATTACAAACTCCTCCGTTTCATCTGCAACCGGGTCAAAGACGTGAGCCACGGCATCCAGACCCGCCTTGGTCATCTTCTTCCTGGCAATGAGGCTGCGTATGCGCTCCTTGTTCATCTGAGAAAGTGAGCTCTTCTTTTTTCTCTTAGAGAACCGTTGAGCAAACTGTTCCTCATCTATGCCCCTCACTGTGCTGTCCACCCAGCCGTAGCACAACGCCTCTTCCACCGCGTCGTTGTATGAGATGCGGGGCTTGCCAGTCTCTTTTCGATAATAGATAAGCCAGACTTCGCTCTCGCTGTCGTGGTGTTCTGCAAGCCAGTCACGCCAGGACTTTCTATCGGACAGGTATATGGTCTTCCCAAAATCCAGGCTCATCTCACCGGCGTTGCTCAACGATTGTTTTATCAACCGTCCTTTGCCTTCTGCTGTAGGGCGTACAGCGCGTTGATGGCCTCCATGGGGGTCATAGCCGTCACGTCCAGCTTCAGCAGCTCTTCCGTTATGGCCGGTGTGCCGGCAAACAACTCCAATTGTATGGCTCCGTTTCGTGTGCCTCTAGGCCCTGCTCCATTGCGCTCATTTCCCTCTAGGTATCTGAGGAGTTCCCAGGCGCGGAATATTACGTCGCGGGGCAAGCCGGCCAGCTGAGCTACGTGCACTCCATAGCTCCTATCAGCCCCTCCGGGCACAATGCGATGTAGAAATGTCACCGCGCCGTCTTCTTCAGATACAGATACGGAGTAGTTTCTTACCCTTGGTAGAGTATGGGCCAGCTCGGTAAGCTCCTGGTAGTGCGTGGCGAACAGGGTGCGGCATCCAAGCATGGGGTCGTTGTGTATGTGCTCCGCGACCGCTTGAGCTATCGACAGGCCATCGTAGGTGCTGGTGCCCCGTCCTATCTCGTCGAGGATAACCAGCGACCTCTTTGTGGCATTATTCAGTATGCTGGCCGTTTCCACCATTTCCACCATGAAGGTGGACTGCCCTGCGGCAAGATCGTCCTGCAGCCCTACCCTGGTGAAGATGCGGTCTACCAGGCCTATCCGGGCCGACCTTGCGGGAACAAAGCTACCCATTTGGGCCATCAACACAATGAGCCCCACCTGTCTCAGGTAGGTGGACTTGCCCGACATGTTGGGTCCAGTAAGGATGGTCAGGCCGGCCTCTTCGCCTGAAAGGGACGTATCGTTGGGCACGAAGTCGCCAGGCGGCAGCATGGCTTCCACCACGGGATGGCGCCCGTCTTTGATTTCGATCGCGGTGCTTTCGTCTACTTCGGGCCGCACGTAATCGAACCGTTGGGCCGCTTCGGCCAGCGCCGTGAACACATCGATATGGGCAACCGTTTCCGCCGCATGCAATATTGGCCCCGAGGCCTGCCCCACCTGATTGCAGACTTGCCGGTATAGCGAAATCTCCATCTCTTCCAGCCGCTCCCTGGCATTGAGGATCATGTTTTCGTAATCCTTGAGCTCAGGCGTAATGAACCTCTCACCGCCGGTCAGGGTCTGCCGCCGCTGGTATTCCGAAGGCACTCGCGACAGATTGGGCCTGGTCACCTCTATGTAGTAGCCGAACACCTTGTTGTAGCCCACTTTGAGGTTCCTGATCCCCGTCCGCTCTCTCTCCTGTCCCTCCAGCTTTGCTATGTACCCGCGCGCGCTCCTTGCCGCCGTGCGCAGTTCGTCCAGTTCCGCCGAGAATCCCGACCGTATCACGGTGCCCTCTCCCACCTGGCCGGGTTCGTCATCTATGGCCTGGCGAATCACCGCCGCCGTCTCCTTACAGGATGGCAGCTTTGCCAGCAACCAGTTCATGTGCGAACCGTCGTCTTCTCCCAGAATGGCCTGCAGCTCCGGTATCGCCTCCAAGCTGCGACGCAGCGCCACCAGGTCTCGCGCCGAGGAGGTGTTGCTCTTCACGCGGTTCACCAATCTCTCCATGTCGGACACTTCAGAGAGTGTTCTGATGACCCTGTGGCGTCTCGATCTGTCCTTGTGGAACCATTCCACGCTGTCTTGCCGCTGCCTTATGGCCGTTGTCTCCATCAGTGGTTGGCCTATCCACTGTCTGAGCAGGCGGCCGCCCATTGATGTTTTGGTCAGGTCTAATACGTTCAGCAAAGAGAACGATTTTGACTCCCATCTTCCCCCGGCGAAGAGCTCCAGATTGCGCCTTGTTTGAGGATCAAGGGACATGGCGGCCTTCAAGTCGTAAGGTCTCAGCTTGGCTATGCGCTCCAGGGCCTGGCGCTGGTTCTGGCCCAGGTAGAAGAACAGTCCCCCGGCAGCGCGTATCATCAGAGGCAAATGTTCTATGCCGTATCCCTCCAAAGTAGCAACGCCCAGCTCTTCCTTCAGCATTTCACGGCTGTTATCCAAGCGGAACGCCTCATCCTCCACGGTTGCCGCCTTCACACTGTCCGGCAGCGCCCTTTGGAGACCCTGGGGCGTCACTGCTTCAGCGGGAGCCAGCCTGGTCAGTTCCAAAGGCATGTCCTTCAATGAGACCTGGGTTACAAAAACGGTGTCGCTGGAGCTCACGTCGGTGTAGGCCAGACCCGCCTCTTCCGCCTCGACGACGACCGAGGCCAGGTAGTTGTTGCTGCGCTCCTCCAGAAGAGTGGGTTCAATCACCGTGCCTGGCGTGACCACTCTGACCACTTCCCTATCCACTATCCCCTTGGAAACCGCGGGATCACTGGTCTGCTCACATATCGCCACCTTGTGTCCTGCCTTGATGAGCCGACCCAGGTAGCTGTCCAGCGCATGATAGGGGATGCCCGCCAGGGGGTGCTTCTCGCCTTTGCCGAACGCTCGCTTGGTCAGGGCGATGTCAAGGTCCCGCGCCACGACTTTGGCGTCTTCATCGAAAGTCTCATAGAAGTCGCCCAGGCGGAATAGAAGAATACAATCGGGATAGCGGCGTTTAATATCCAGGTATTGCCGTCTTACTGGCGTAGTCACAATCGGTGCTCCGTTGCAGGGGATTGTACACCAGATGAAGGCGACCGCATAAGAACAACTTGACCAACATACGGGGGAGATGCTTCAGAATCGTATGCTGCTTCACTTTGTAGTGGAAGTGCCGGGCGAACCAGGTGACGGGCTAGTCGTCTTCCTTCCAGAAACGCTCTTCCTGAAAATCGAAGCCGATCTCCGCCGCATGCATCTTCACGTCCTCAATCATGCCGGGGTGACCGCAGGTGTATATGAGGGTGTTTTCTGGCTTCAAGCCAAACTCCTGAACGTATTTGCCAACTATGGTGTTCACCCGGCCCGTCTCTCCCGTCCAGGAAGCGTTCTTCTCCTCTCCGGGCCGACTGACTGTAGGAACAAACTTGATGAAATCAGGGTACTCGGCGGCCAGTCTTCTCAGCTCGCCGTCGTAGGTAAATTCGTCCTTGTAGCTGGCGCCTACCAGCAGGAAGAACCGATGCCCTTCCCTACCCTCGTGTAGATACTGGCGCAGCATGGACACGTACGGCACCACACCGGTCACGGTGGACACCATCAGGTGGTCCCGGTAATCTTCTTTGAACAGGAAGAGGCCCTTGGCGCGGGGCCTTATCGTCAGCTCCACTCCCTCTTCCAGATCGTGAAGCACCGGGGTCAGCCGTCCGTCCGGGGCCGGCACCAGCTCTATGAACAGCTCTATTTCATCTTCGTACGGCGCCGATACAATGGAATACGGCCGTTCCAGCCCGTCCACGCCTATTGTGCAATACTGCCCGGGTTTGAAGGCGAAGGGCACTTCAGGCTTGACCCATATCTGCCATAGGTCATGCGTGACGTCTATTCGCTTGGTTATCCTGGCGGTCATCAGTTTAGGCTTGGATACGGGTGAAGTCATGGGTTCTCCTACAGGTTACTTGATTACAGAGTAAAACGCGGTTTTCCAGGTGTAAAGTGCAGTTGATGCTGAACTAGTCTTAGGGACTAGACCTTTTCCAGTCGTACGGGCTCTATCACCAGTCCCGGCACCCGCGACATTGGGTCTGGGTCTTCACTGGCTTGAAGCTGCGTTACCAGCTGGCCAAACAGCTGGGTGAACGATGCCGTACCCCGGTGAGCCGACTCCGTTACCGCGACTATACCGCGCACCTTCCTTTTGGAGGTAACCAGATCAACCGCGTCGCCGTCTTCCAGACCCAGGTCTTGCGCATCTCCGGTATGGATATTGACCAGCTCCTTACGAGTTATGGCGTTCACCACTTCAAAGCGCTCTACCTCGGCGTCTCTTTCTTGGTCGGCCAGGACGCGTCCAGGGACCAGCAATAGAGGGAAATCGGCGGGAAGCTGCGTCGGTTCGAATGGCTGGCCTACCGGCATCAGCTTGGCTTTTCCGTAGGGGAAGCCATTGGAGTACAGGACTTGGGTTCCCCGCATGTCCTGGTTCGCACACGGCCATTGAATACCCTTGGATACCCTGTCGGATTCCAGGAGCTGCGTTGGCTGTGGGAGCGAAGGGTCGGGCCGCAGGGTGAACACGGCTTCTCTGACCAACCGCTTGTGTGAAATGCCGCCGTAGATCCGGTTTGCCAGCGATGCAGCCTCGTCGAACACGTCTGACGTATTCTCGAAATCGAAACCGGAAGCGTCCATCTCCTTGGCCAGCTTGCCTATTGTTTTCCATGCCGGCAGCGCCTCTACGTTGGGCGGCGTGATCGCCTTGGTCACCAATTGCACCCGCCGCTCCAGGCTTGTGTAGGTGCCGTCTTCGTCCGCGAACGTAGTTGCAGGCAGCACTACGTCGGCGCGCTGAGCAGTAGCCCCCAGAAATGCATCGTGGACTACCAGGAATTCCACTTTCTCCAACGATTCATATAGATCGTCACCTTCATAGGCCGCTCCGTCGCCGAGCAGGAGCATTGCCCTGACTTTGTCGTCTCGCGCCGCCTGCAAGATCCCCCGCACGCCCATCCCTGCTTCGTTCGGCAGCGGCGTGCTCCATTTCTCCTCGAAACGTTTTTTGGCACCATCGTCACTTACCAGCACATATCCCGGTAGCAGACCGGGTACGCATCCCAAGTCGCTGGCGCCCTGTTCGTTGGCTCCGCGCTTCAAAGCGTACAGGCCGGCGGAGGGTTTACCCAGGTTGCCCGTGGCCAGCACCAGGTTTGTCATGGCCTGCACTTGGGCCTCCTGCTCCTCCATGGCTGCGTTGTCCAAGGCGTAGACGATAGCGCTTGTACCAGCCGAGGCAAAGATGCGCGCGGATTCGTCTATTTGCTCTCTACTCACCCCCGTAACCTGTGATACGTGTTCCGGGGTGAAGCCCTCCAGGGAGCGCTTCATTTCATCCATCCCCTTAGTATGCTCAGATATGAAAGCTTCATCCAGGAGGCCTTGGTCTACAATCGACCGCAGCAGTCCGCCGAGCAGGGTCAGCGTGGTCCCCGGACGCGGCCTCAACCAGAGATGTGCATAGCGGGTTAGCTCCACCTCGCGAGCGTCTATGACTATCAGCTTCGCGTTGTCCTGTTTGACCGCCTGCTTGATTGGCACCGCCAGTACGTTGTGTTCCTCCGTGGTGTTGGTGTCCACCATCAAAATGCACTCGGAGTTCCTCAATTCCCAGGTGGAGTTGCTGGACCCCGCATAGCCCAGGGGCTCTATTAGTGCGCCGGTCAGCTCAGGCCTTGTGTTGGAGTCTATGTCCACGTTATTGCTCTGCATCACGACCCGGGCGAACTTCTGCAGTAGATAGGCCGATTCGTTGGTGCTCCTTGCCGATGCGATAGCAGCGAAGCCGGAGCCTTTGCAACCGGCCAGCTTTTCTGCCACCAAGGCAAGCGCCTCGTCCCAGGTCGCTCTCTCCAGATTGCCTTCGCGCCTTATCAGTGGATGCTTCAACCTGTCCTTGTGATTCACGAACTCAAGCCCAAACTTGCCCATGTAGCAAGCCTGGCCGTGGTTGGAAGGAGCGTTGATTTCCGGTATCGCCCTGACCACCTTCTCCCGCTTGTTCACCTCCAGGTTCAACTGGCAGCCCACCGAGCAGTTGGAACACGTGGACCGGACTATCCTCTCCGCCTTGTCCCACTTGTGGTCGCGTTCGACCAGGGCGCCTACCGGGCATACGTCCAGGCACGCACCGCAGAACTCGCATCCCGACTCCAACAGCGATGTTCCACTGGACGTCCCCACCAGCGCCTTCCCTGCCCTCTCGACGAACGTGATTGCGTTGTCGCCCCGCGCCTCTTCGCAGACACGGACGCACCTGCCGCAGACGATGCAGAGGTTGTAGTCACGGTCGTAGAACGGATCGAAGACCTCGATTTCCGGGGTCCTCACCTCGTAGGTCAACGGCGAGTTCAGCTCCATGCCCAGGAACCGTACCGTGTCTTTGAACTCGCAGCGTTCGTTTTTGGGGCACATTACGCACCGGTCGTTCACCGATACGTGTCTCTGGCAAATGTCTTCCGGCCCGCACAGCTCAACGCGGTGGCAGGTCAGGCAGCCGTGGGGATGCTCCGATATGAGCATCTCCATGATCCCCTTTTGCAGGCTGCGCAATTGATCGCTGGCGGACCTGATTGTCATCCCATTTCTGACGGGAAGCGTGCAGGATGCCGCCGCAGGCCTAAGCTGGCGTTCGGTTACCTTTTCCCCGTCCCTTTCTACTTCAACCTCAACTTCCTCTTGGACAACGCACATGCGGCAGGCGGCAAACGGTTTCATGCCCGGGTGATAGCAGAGGTACGGGATGTATATCCCGGCTTCTATCGCCGCTTCCAGCACCATGGTGCCGGGCTTGGCCTGGATTTCCCGACCATCTATATTGATAGTCAACGTCTGCTGTGTCGTTGTCACCTAGCCCCTCCTTAGCGAGGAAAAGGTCTCCGTTTTCTGGTCTCTCATTGCTCTATCCGGCATGAAGAAGTCGGCGGAGTATTCACCGGCGGGCCATCGCTTCTCCTCCATAACGGCGGTGAACTCATCGGGGAAATAGTCTATGGAGGATTTGATTGGATTGAACCCAAGTTGCCCGTGGCCGCACAGCGAACCCGCTGCCATGTTGCTCCCTAGTTCCTGCATGAGCTCCATATCTCGTGGACCGGCCTCGAACTGGCAGATGCGGTCGAGTATCTGCAGTAGGTGTGTGGTGCCCAACCGGCAAGGGAAGCACTTCCCGCACGATTCATATTGACAGAAGGCTACCAGAAGCCTGGCTAGATCAACGGCGCATACGCTTTGGTCTCCCACGATTATGCCGCCTGAGCCCAGTATCGCGCCCGCCCTAGCCATGGCGTCAAAATCCAGGGGTATGTCCATCTTCTCACCGCTGAGGACTCCTCCAAGCGGGCCGCCGGTCTGCAATAGCTTGACCGGCCCGCCCCCCGGCACACTGCCTCCCAGCCCTTCCACGGCCTCGCGTATGGTCATGCCCATGGGCACTTCCACCATGCCGGGACGCTCTATAGTGCCGGAGAGGCAGAGTATGGCCGTGCCCTTACTTCTCTCAGTGCCAATACCGGCGAACCATTCCCCGCCTCTGGCTACTATCTCAGGCACGTAAGCCAGAGTCTTGATGTTGTTTATGTTGCTGGGCTTGCCCCACACTCCATAAGCTGCGGGGAACGGAGGACGGTACCTTGGCATGGCCCGCTTTCCTTCCACGGACTCCATGAGCGCCGTCTCTTCTCCCGACACGTACGATTCGCCAACCAGCGAGACTTCCGCGTCGAAGCTGAATTCCGTACCCAGGATATTTTTCCCCAGCAGTCCCTTGTCGTACGCTTGGCGGATGGCTTCACGGGTCCGATCTATGGGGACATCGTGTCCGTGGCGGATGAACACTATTCCATTGGAAGCTCCCGTAGCGTAACCGGCGAGTATCATTCCCTCGATCAGCGTGTGAGGGTCGCTCTCCAGGATCCCCTTATCGTTGAAGGCGCCGGGATCACCCTCCTCGCAGTTGCAGAGGATATACTTCACCGGCCCCGGCGAACCCATGAGGAAGCGCCACTTGGTGGCGGTGGGAAAGGCCGCCCCTCCCCTGCCTCTGAGCCCAGACGTGGCCACCTCATCTTGGACCTCCTGCGGGCTCATGCCGGAAAGCGCTTTGTCCAAGCCGCTGTACCCGCCGCTGGCTATATATTCGTAGATATCAGTGGGGTCAATGTGCCCCGCATTCCGCAGGGCTATTCTCACCTGCCCCTTCATCATGGGAAGGTCTTCCAGGCTTGGCACGCTCGATGAACCGCCTGCGCCACTGATAGCCATTGCTCCTTCGGCCGACGGTTTTCCGCCCATCAGGTGCTCTTTGACCAGAGCGGGCACCTGCTCAGGGGCAACGTTGTTGAAGAAAGCGCGGGGCTGGGATGGAAGCTGTATGTCCACCAACGGTTCGGCATAGGCCAGGCCAATGCCGCCCACTTCGCTGATGGTCACGTCCAGCTTGTTTGATGCAACCTCACTGCGGAAAGCCTCCACCACTGCTTCAGCGCCCGCCGCCAGCCCGGAGAGGTCGGTGCCTATGCGTACGCGCGGCTTGGATTCCAGCTGAACCAGATGGTCGCTTGCTTGTTGCTTCAGTTCATGGAAGGCCTGGGTCATGTCGATCCTTTGTCGCCATTTGCTGCGCTTCTGAGATTTAAGATGCGTTCCTTTGCCTGTTCAGCCGTCATTCTTCCCATGAGCTGATGGTCAATGCTGATAACCGGAGCCTGTCCGCATGCCGCGAGACAGGTGTTGTACTTGAAGGTGAACTTGCTGTCTTCGGTATCGCCCTCTCTGCTCAGACCCAGGGTTTCCAGCACCTCTTTGATAATTCGCTGGGATCCCAGTATGTGACACGAGGGGCCCCAGCACACTTCCACTACGTGCTCCCCCGGCGGGGTGAATCTGAAGTTTGTATAGAAGGAGGCTACTCCCCAGACGTCGTTTATCGTTGAATTGGTGAAATCTGCCACCTCTTCAATAGCTTCACTGGGGATGTATCCTATTGAATCCTCTATTGCCAGTAGAGAAGAGAGGACAGTCACCGTGCCGCCGTTGTGAGACATGAGGGTGCTCTTTACCGCGGTTCGTAAATCCTTGCTATTAGAAGTCACTTGCTATCCAGGAAATCCACACAAGAGAGTATGAGAATGCTATCACAATCTTGGAAAAGCTATCAATAATCTCAGCGTACCTGTGTTGTTATGTTATCAGACATAGGAGACGCTCTCATATGGGATGTTACGATTGAAAAGAAGGGAACCATCAGAACAGCGGACAATGAGCAGTATGACTTGGCTATCGAAAGGACTTATTGAGAGCGCGTTCGAGGCTACCTAGGTACTCGGTGAATGCTCTGCGGCCCTTGGGCGTTGCCTCCACCCATGTGCGGGGTTTTAATTCAAGGAATTCTTTGGTGGTGTTGACGTACCCAGCATCTTCTAGCTTGCGCAGATGGATGGTGAGATTGCCGCCGGTCAGGTCCAACGTATTCTGGATAAAGCCATGGGCCACACGGTCCGAGTCGGACAGGGACACCAGCAGCGTCATTATGCGCAGCCGTGTGGACTGGTGTATTGTCTCGTTGAGGACGACCGGTTCCTCACTCATGCCACACGGCTCTTGCGGATCCATGCCCATGCGACGACCACGACGGCAAGTATGAGCACTGCCGACGCCACTGGCGCGGCGTCGCCGGCAAAGTGCGTGGGCAGGTAGTAGGAAGCAGCGATGCCAAGACCTACGAGGGCAATGGCTAAGTGGTGCATGATGCCGAACAGAATGTATCCCAGCGCAACTATGCCGACGCCGACTCCGCTGATGGCGATGCGGTCGGGGTCGGCGGTCCACAAGCCGGACGCCGCGGGAATGATGAAAGCGGCCGCTACCACTGACATCCAGAAGCCGAATACGCGGAGACCTGCCGCTGTAGCGGAGGGTCCGCTTGCGTTCTGCTTGCTGGCGCGGTAGCCGATGATCGAGCTCCCGATCATGCCCGGGATAGTCAAGCCGAACCACAGGGGGCCGGGATACCACGGGTAGTCGGTGGCAAACACAGGCGCCAATGTTTCGATGGTATACATGGAAAGGTACCCCAACGCTACGATGGCTCCCCACAACAGCATGATGTTGGTCCAGCCCGCCACGTACATGGAGTTGTGGGACCTGTCCAAGGTTGCGTGTATCGATGTCCACCCCTGCTCTGGGGTGACTCTCTGCCCTTCGTTGTCTTGTTTCCGCATGCCAATCCCTCCATGTAGTGTCATAAAGTAGTTTGTAATATAAACTATAGCCAGAGGCTTGTCAAGGGATTGCCGCTGTTTTATGTGCAACATCTCCCCTTCACCTTATCCGCATAAAGAATTAACATAGGCTCCACACACGCTTGGTTATGACAGAGGCTATATGAGATCTGCAAACGCGCCCCGTTATTTTATTGCCGCAATAGCCATCGCGGCAGCTGTCCTGGCAGTGTCGTGCTCTTCTACGGAGTCACCTACGGCTACCCCACCCGTACAGGCCACTCCAGGCGCCGCCGGCAGCGACGTCCCGTCTCCGGCTGGCGCAGGGTTTCCCATAACGGGCGGCGTGCTACGCCAGATGAGCATCACCGACCCGGTAAGTTTCGATCCTCATAATGCGGCGGCTAGCCCGGACAACGTGCACAACTCCAAGCTGTATAACAACCTGGTTTGGAATCCCGATGGCAATACCATTGAGTCTGACGTTGCCAGCAGCTTTCAGGTTTCCGGTGACGGGCGCACCATCACCTACTTTCTCAGAGACGACGTGCTGTTTCATGACGGAACGCCCCTTACAGCCAAAGATGTCAAGTACAGCCTGGAAAAGATTATGGGGTTGGTGGACGGCAGAGTTTCATCTCGTGTGGGCCCCATCAAAGAGTTCATTAGCATTGCAGGTCCCGACAATGGCGTAGAGGTGGTAGACGATCACACGGTGCGGCTTCACCTGGAGACTCCCTCCGCCTCTTTACACTCGTTTCTTGCCACCGGGTTCGCCGCCATCATGCCGGAGGGCACCAGCCAGGAAGACCTGCAGCAGATGCCGCACGGCTCAGGTCCGTTCCGCATAAAGAGCATGGAGCGCGGCGCTATGTGGGAGTACGAGCGCAACCCTGCCTACTTCAAGGAAGGACTCCCCTACCTGGACGGGCTCCAGGTCTTTCTCAGCCGTGATTTCTCTGCCTCGGAGGTGGCGTTCATCACCGGCAGAGTTGAGTTGAACCGTGCTTCTTGGAGCCTCAGCAACAGACCAGTGGTACAGGAGATGGTGCAGAATAACCAGATAGTTGTCCGCCCCTACTCCACGTACTGCGCTCCCCAGGGGCTGCTCCTGAACGCCACCAGACCGCCCTTTGACAATCCGCAACTCCGTCACGCCATCAACCTGGGCATCGACCGCAAGGCTTACATCGAAGTGGTGCACAACGGCAACGCCGAAGCGTCGCTGTACCTGGACACCGGCGGCTGGGGCCTCTCCGCCGGGGAGATATGGGACATGCCCGGCTTCCGTCAACCCAAGGATGAAGACCGGGCCGAAGCCCGGCGCATTGTGCGGGAACTCTATCCTAACGGGCTCAGCATCGATCTGCTCAGCCGCAACTCCGGTATATATCCCAGGCAGTCCGAATTCTTTACCGGCGAGCTGGCTAAGCTTGGTATCGAAGCCAGCGTGACGCTTGTAGACCGTGCTCAACTTTTCCCCGCCGGCCAGTCACTGGACTACGACATCATGTCCTACTACTTCTGCCTGACCACCGGCGACCCGGATGAGCTGTTCGGCGGCTACTTCATCACCGGCGCTTCACGCAACTGGCTTGGCTACAGCAACCCTCGTATAGATGAGTTGTACTCGCAGCAGTCGACGGAGCTGGATAGAAGCGAGCGTCGTTCTTTGGTGTTGGAGATGGAACGGATCATCTACGATGACCTTCCCATCATTCCCACCGCGGTACATAACCTTACCAAGAACCACTACTCCCACGTCAAAGATGTGCCCATAGGCCTGACCTCTTACACTGACGAGCGCCTGGAGCGCGTGTGGAAAGACCTCCCCTAGCCGGCGTTCTTGGTGAGGCATCCTTATTGAAACGGAGAGGCCCTTGGCAGGCTACCAGATTCTGGATCACACCGCCGACGTGGGAATAGCAGCCAGCGGCGATACGCTGGATGAAGCGTTGGCCTTCCTGGCCAAGGGGATGTTTGCCCTAATGGCAGACCCTGAAACCGTAGAGGTGAATGATTCCTTGGAACTCTACATATCTTCCACGGATGAAGAGGCTCTAGCGGTCGACTGGCTCAACGAGCTTCTCTACAGGTATGAAGTTGACGGATTCCTGCCCAAAGAGTTTTGTATATGCGTGGAGGAGGGAGGAAAGGCTTTGACGGCACGCTGTTCCGGTGAAAAGATGGACCCCCTGAAGCGGGTGTTTACCCAGGTAAAGGCCGCCACGTATCATGGCCTTGAGGTGTCCCACAACCATGAATGGCGCATCCAAGTGGTGCTGGACGTGTAGGTGACATGGATTACTCCAATATCCTTCGCAAGCTGGACGACAACAGGTGGGAGGTCCCGCAAAGCTACAAGAGCGGTATGCTGGCTCCCGGAGTCATCTTTGCCAGCGAGGCCCTGCTGGGCGGAATCATTGAAGACAAGTGCATGGAGCAAGTGGCCAACGTGGCTTTTCTGCCGGGTATAGTTGGCGCTTCTCTTGCCATGCCGGATATTCACTGGGGCTACGGCTTCCCCATCGGTGGTGTGGCTGCGACCCTGGTCGAAGAGGACGGTGTAATCTCACCGGGCGGAGTCGGCTTCGATATCAATTGCGGCGTCCGTCTTCTGCGCACTGATCTCAACGAAGACGACGTGCGTCCCAAGCTCAAGGAGCTGGTATCGTCCCTTTTCCATGATATCCACTCTGGGCTTGGATCGGGAGGTCGCCTCAAGCTGAGTGTCAGTGACATCGACAGAGTGCTGGTGCAAGGGGCGTCCTGGGCGGTCGAGCATGGCTTCGGAGACCCCGAGGACCTGGAGGTCACGGAAGAGATGGGCTGCATGCCCGGCGCTGACCCGGACGCGGTGGGCCACCGGCCAAAACAGCGAGGCGGGCCTCAGCTGGGCACCCTTGGATCTGGCAACCATTTTCTAGAGATTCAGGCGGTAGACGCCATATTTGATCCCGTCGCTGCCCGCGCCATGGACATCCATGAAACGGGCCAGGTTACCGTCCTCATCCACTGTGGCTCCCGCGGGCTGGGACACCAGGTCTGCACCGATTCACTGAGTACCATCGAGGCCAGCAGCAGACGGTACGGCATTGACCTACCGGACAGGCAGCTTGCCGCCGTTCCAGTCTCATCGGCGGAAGGCCAGACTTACCTGGCCGCGATGCGCGCCTCCGCCAACTTTGCCTGGGCAAACCGGCAATGCATTACCCATTGGACCCGCCAATCTTTTGAGCGGGTCTTTGGCGTTTCCTGGTCAGAAATGGGCATGCGGCAGGTCTATGATGTCAGCCACAACATGGCCAAGCTTGAAGACCACATAGTAGACGGCAGGGAGACCCGTCTTTGCGTTCACCGCAAAGGCGCCACTAGGTCTTTCCCCGCCGGGCACCCGGACGTGCCGGCAAGATACCGCGACGTTGGACAGCCCGTGTTCGTGCCCGGCGACATGGGGCGATGCTCTTTCATAGCGGTGGGCGACCCCAGAGCAATGGAGCTGTCCTTCGGTTCAACTTGTCACGGTGCGGGACGCGTGGAAAGCCGCACCAGGGCCAGAAAACTGCTGAAGGGCCGCAATATCCAGGATGAGCTGGAGCAACAGGGCATCATAGCCATGGCCCACGGCTGGGGCTCCCTGGCCGAGGAGGCGTCGCTGGCGTACAAAGATGTGGAGGAGGTCATGCGTGTAGCCGACGGCGCTGGGCTGTCCAGAAGAGTCGCCCGTCTCAGGCCGTTGGGTGTGATCAAAGGCTGAAGCATGCAGAGGTTGATCGTTCGCCGGTTGCTGATAGCCATACCCACGCTGGTTGGGGCCACTATTCTGGTATTTGTCGTGATGCGCGTGATACCGGGTGACATTGCCTATGCCCTCCTTGCTGGCGAAGAGGGAGCCGCCCAGGTGGACCCTGACACACTTGCTGAGCTGCGCCGTCAGCTCGGCACGGATCGGCCGCTCCACGTCCAGTATATTGACTGGATTGCCGGTCTCCTTCAGGGCAGCCTTGGGGATTCAATGTGGAACCGCCTTCCCGTGGGAGGTGAGATAGCAAGGCGGTTACCCGTCACCTTGGAGATCGCCCTGTTATCGGTGGCAATCGGTTTTGGCGCCGGACTGCCTCTGGGCGTCATTTCGGCTTTGCGCCGAGACACCTGGGCAGACCTAATTTCCAGGATTGCCAGCATACTGTTCCTGGCAATTCCCTCCTTCTGGCTGGGGCTGCTCATCCTCCTTGTGACAACCCGTCTCTTCACCTGGATACCCCCTCTTGGCTATCATCCGCTGTGGAGCAGTCCAGGGACCAACCTGGTCCAGGTATTGTTTCCTTCACTGGTCATTGGCTCTCACCTCATGGCTATAGTTGCCCGCATGACTCGCTCCACTATGCTAGAGGTCATCAACGAGGACTACATTAGGGTCGCCAGGGCCAAGGGCTTCTCCGAGCGGCAAATAGTCCTGCGCCACGCACTCAAGAACTCGCTGCTTCCCGTTCTTACCATAGCCAGCCTCTCCTTTGGCACACTGCTGGGCGGCGCGGTGGTGATGGAGCGCGTTTTTTCCGTCCCCGGCATCGGCTCCTATCTGATCGAGTCCATCACAGTACGCGACTACACGGCAGTCCAGGCCCTGGTTTTCGTATTTGCGGCTGCGTTCATCGCCATAAATCTCATCGTCGACCTGGCGCATGGCTGGCTCGACCCTAGGATCAGCAGTTCGTGACCATGGAAGCGGCAAGGACAGACGGCCGTTTAGTTGACAGCTTCCAAAGGCGTATTGCCGGAAGCGGTGTCTACCGTTTCGTGCTACGCAAGCCTCTAGGGGCGCTGAGTGTCTTCATGCTAAGCGCAGTGATTCTAGCGGCTCTCTTTGCTCCCCTAGTTGCAAGGTATGACACCAACGCACAGGACTACCAGAGACGCCTTGAAGGGCCAAGCCTATCTCACTTCATGGGTACAGACGAATTCGGACGCGACCTCTGGGCAAGAGTGGTACATGGGTCAAGGATATCCCTGCTGGTCGGATTTGCCTCCGTACTGATCGGCGCAACTATTGGACTGGTCCTGGGCGTCTTCAGCGGCTATACCGGCGGCATAGTGGATGATGTGATACAGCGTGTGATTGAGGTCATGCTCTCCCTGCCTGGGATATTCCTTGCACTTGCCCTGGTGGCCACCCTGGGTTCCGGCCTGGACAAGCTCATCATAGTCTTCATCTTCATCTACGTACCTCGCACCCTCCGGGTTATCCGCGGCGCTGTTCTCTCCACCAAGCAGAACAGCTATATAGATGCCGCAAAGGCCGTTGGGGCGCGCCCCATGCGAATCATGAGCAGGCACATCCTACCCAACGTAATGGCGCCCTACCTCATCCTGGCAAGCGGCCTCCTTGCCAATGCCATCCTCATCGAGGCTACGTTGAGCTACCTGGGGCTGGGAGTGCCGCCGCCCCATCCTTCCTGGGGTAGGATGCTTGCCAACTCGGTTGCCCAGTACGCGGCCGCTGCGCCCTGGATGGTTATCTTCCCCGGTCTTGCCATCACCTGGCTTGTCTTGGGCTTCAACCTGCTTGGCGATACCATTCGAGACGCCTGGGATCCCAGGTTGAGGGGTCTCTAGGTTGCTGAGGTGTTCCTTGCTCCGGGCCTGCTTGGCTTGTGCAGGAAGAATATGACTGTTATGCCTGCTATTGCCGAGAATACGGCGGTGCCAAAGATGAAGGCAGCGTAGCTGTCGGTAGCATCGAACACCCAGCCCGCCAGTACGGTGGTACCCATCCCTATGATTCCCAGGCTGTTCAAGACTCCTCTCAGTCTTGCGAACGACTTCCTTCCGAAGTAATCGCCAATTATGGAATAGTTGGCCGGCGCAACGTTGGCGCCGAAAGCAAACATTACCATGAACAGATACAGACCCCATCTCTGCTCCACGAATATCAGTACAAGAAAGCTGGAGCCCAGAACAAAGTGGGCCAGCACCAGAATCGCCTTTTTGCTCCACCTGTCCCCCAGCCACCCTACCGCCAGGATCATTGGCGTAGCTATGAGTTGGGTAAGGCCGACCATGAATGCCGCACCTGTCTCCGTAACGTCCTTCCAGACGAATATGGGTATAAAATGCACTTGAAAAACGCCGTTGTTGGACGTGCGCACCGTTGTGGTCAGCGCCAGAATCCACCAGACCGGTGTACGCATTGCCTCTTTGAATTCGAAGTCTTCGGGTATACGGAGCCGCGGCGTCTCTTTCGGCTCGCTCTGCCCGGAATCCGGCTCTTCAGACCCTGCCCCGTCCGACGGCAACTCCAAGTCCTCAGGATCGGCTCCGTCAGGCAGCAAACCCATAGATTCAGGAGAGCGCTTGATGAAGTAGGTGAGAGGCAACGCCGTGGCCAGCACAAAGATCCCCGTCAGGATCGCCCCTGTCCGCCAGTCCCATAGGTCTACTATCACACCGAGTATCGGTGTAAACACAGCCGGCCCCAGCCTGACCGATGACGAGAAGATGCTCATTGCCCTTGTCCGGTATCTGATGAACCAGATATTGGCAGCGGCGTGCATCACCTGTAGATAGCCCATCTGAAAACCCAGGGCCACCAGGCCGGTGTATACCAGCAAGAACCCTAGTGTGCTGTTCACCTGTGACAGCGCCAGCATCCCGATGCCGGATAGGAGAGTGCCGATTAAGACGGGAATCCTGGGCCCTTGCTTGTCTATCATCCAGCCTACCAGCGGTCCTTCTATTCCGCCTTCTATCCTTGCTAGAGAGAAGACAAAAGACAGTGCAGCTCGGGAGAGCTCCAGTTCTCGCTGCAAAGGCAAGAAGAAGACGGACACCACCGGCGAGTGAACGGAACCTATGGTGGTGATTGCGGAGCCCGCCGCCAGCACCTTCCAGCCGTAGAAGATACCCTTCTTGGGGCGGCTAGCTACAACCTCCGGATTTTCCAACTCAGGTTCCAACCTGAACGGATACCTCGTTCTGACGGAGTTTTCTTTGCGGGTTCCTCAGCAGCAACAGGAGGAACGCGGCCGCAGCCGCCAACCCGCTAAAGGTGATGAGCACTATGCTATAGCTATCCGTAGCATCAAACACCAGGCCTGCATACCAAGGGGTCAGCCCGCCTATCACGCCTATACTGTTCAAGGCGCCCCTCAAACGGGCGAATACCTTCCTCCCGTAGAACTCTCCCAGTATAGAGTAGTTGACCGGCGAGACGTTTCCCCCAAATGCGAACAACACAACGAATAAATACAGGGTTACCGCGCTTTCGCTGATGGTCAGCACGATGAACCCCAGGGCAAGGGCCACCTGGGCAACAAATAGGATGGTCTTCTTGCTCATCTTGTCTCCCAGCCAGCCCAGAACCAGAATCATGGGCACGGCTATTCCGGCAATGAGACCCACCATTAACGCGCCGGTTTGCTCCCCCATGCCTTTCCAAACAAACATCGGTATGGCGTGTACGCCGAGAGCCGTTTGAGTTGAAAGGCGCACTGTGGTGCTGAAGGCAATTATCCAGAAGGACGTGGTCTTGAGAGAGGCCCTGAATTCCATGTCCACCGGCGCATTGGCGACCGTGGGCCTTTGAACCGGCGCGTCCTTGTTACTCTGCGTCTCTTGCGTCTCTACAGGGCGCTCTCCATCAGGCATCAGACCCATGGATTCCGGAGAACGCCGTATGAGCAGTGATAGCGGCAATGCGGTAGCCAGTACGAACACGCCCAGCATAACGGCTGAGTTTCGCCAGCCGTAAGCCACCACCATTACGGCTACTATGGGGGTGAAGATGGCCCAGCCTACCCTGAACGAGGAGGAGTAAACGGACATGGCTCTTGTCCGGTATCTTATGAACCATAGATTGGCAACCGCGTGCATACACTGAAGGAACCCCATCTGGAATCCCAGGCTTACCATGGTGACGTAGACCACCAGAAGAACGGATAGCTATTTGCCCGCGACAAGACCAGCAGTCCTACGCCGCCCAGGACAGCCCCTATGATGATGGGAAGTCTGGGCCCCCACTTATCGATCATCCACCCCACCATTGGGCCTTCCAGCCCTCCTTCAAAGCGGGCCAGTGTGAAAACCAGGGATAGAGCCGCCCTTGTCAAACCAAGGTCTCGCTGGATAGGCAAGAAGAATACGCTGGACACACCCGTTTGAAGCGACCCAACCGTAACGATGATCGCCCCTATACCAAGCAGCCACCAGCCATAGAAGATGCCCAGAGGCCCCTGTCTTGTAGCAGTAGTAGATTGCTGCAACACGCTCTCCCGACCACGAGTGAGTCTACGCGATCCTGCCAAGAATGTATGAGCCTGGAGCAGGCCCCAGGGGAACAAAGCGCAGTATATCCATAAGAGACGCGGGTGTCACTCAGACCAGTCCGATTGCAATCCAAGCCGTCACGTTCCATAATCCTGAAATCCTAGAGGGATGTCGGTATGTTGGGCATACGCTTTGCTTTATGGTTCCTTCCGCGACGCAGCCGGAGCTCATGGCTGCTCACTTTGGCCTGCACCGTAGGTGTCCTTTTCGCTATAACCCTGGCATCCCTGAGCACTCTTTACCTGCGCAACCTGTCGGAGGCCGGCTTCGACCACGCCTTGTCCAACTTCTCCGACAGCGGTTCGTTCAATCTGGAGATACTGGTTCCCACCCGGCCTATCGGCGCCAGAGACTATGCCCGCTTGGATGAGTTCGTCTCAGATACTGCCCAACGGTATCTTCCGGGTGTAGAGGCCATGACCTCCCGTATGGGAAGCTCTCAAGTCCTGCCGTACGTGAATGCTCCTGATAGCAGCCCACCAGCAGTTAACACTGCGTTTGTCAGCTTCTTCTTTCAGGAAGGTTTCACAGACCACGCCAAGCTTGTCTCAGGTCAATGGCCCAGCGACTCAACGGTGACCCGGGACGGCATTCCTTCAATTGAAGCCGCTATAGGCGCCGAAGCACTTCTTGGTTTGGACTGGGATTTGGGCCGGACCGTTTACGTTACCCCGTTTCAATCCAGCCCCGGGGAGAAGATAGCCGTGACGGTGGTTGGCCAGGTGGAACCTGCGGATGAAGATGACCCGTTCTGGTCAGGTAATCTCTCTAAGTTCAAACTAGCTGAGCAAGGCGCTTCTGTAACCGTGCATCTCTTCACCGGAACAGGCACTTCCTTCAGTGGCATGGCGGAACGCTATCCCACGCTGCTTGGCTCATTCCGGTGGAGTCTTTTCCTGGATCCGAGTGCGGTTACCTACCGGAATGCCTCGCATCTGCACTCTTCCCTTGCAACTATTGAAACCGACTTGAACAAAAGGTTCCCACGTTCGCTGGTTGTCAGCTCCCTAGGCTACCGGATATCCGATTACCAGCGAACACTCGCTCTGTCCAGGCTCCCCTTTCTCATACTCATCTCGCTCATACTTGGCATAGTGCTGTACTTCCTGGCGATTGCCTCCGTTGTCCTGGCCAAAGAGAGGAACAGAGAGGTGGTGTCGCTCAGAAGCCGGGGCGCCAGCTTAAATCAGAGCAGTTTCTATTTGCCGTTTGTAGAAGCTGCTGTAATTGTCCTTCCCGGAGTCCTGCTGGGCCCTGTTCTGGGCTGGATATTAGCCGGTCTGCTTCCTACAGGAACGGAGCGAGTTGCCGTATTTTCATACCCCTTCTCGCTTTCCACGCTCCTGGTTTCCGTAGTCGCGGGAACTGTTGTTGCCTTGATATACCTAACGGCCAGTTTTGCTGTTTCTGTTAGGACTCCCCTAATACCACTACGAGAAAGCCAGCTACTCAATAGACCTGGCAGATTGCGATATGCCGTGGACCTTCTTGTTCTGGTCGTGGCCGGCGTGGTTTGGTGGCAGTTAAGAAGCCGCAGCAGCTTCTCATCCGAAGAAATCACCGGCGCAGGATTGAGCTTCGACCTCACCCTGCTGCTGGCTCCCGCCTTCCTCATACTTGCCGCCGGGTTGCTCATTTCACGTCTTGTGCCCTTTCTGTTTCTTGCTTTATCGCGGCTATTTGGGGACATGGTTCCCTTCTGGCTAATCGACTCGTTCAGGCGGGTCTACCGGGACTACTCCGGCTACGTTCCCCTCTTTCTGTTGACCTTCTTCATTGCGGCCCTTGCTATTTTCAGCGCCAACTATGCCGCAACACTGGCTCAAAGTCACGCCGACCAAGCCAGGTACTCCCTGGGTGGCGAAATCGTCGTCCGTTTGCCTATCGCTCATTCAGGGAATGCGCAAGCCACTTCTCAAAGCCTGGAAGCAGACCCCTCAATCAGAGCGGCCTCGCCCGTGTACCGCGGGTCTGCTTTTGGGGGTAGCGGTTCAAGCGGCGTCAACTATTCGCTGCTTAGCCTCGATTCCTCCCGCTTGCCCCTTGTATCCTGGTTCCGTGGAGACTTTGCCGAGAAAGACCTATCAGAGCTTGCCTTTGCCTTGCGGGTTTCCGCACCCCCCTTCCAGGGCGTATCTCTGCCCGGTACCCCGGATAGAATCGGCGTATGGGTAAGTTCAGAGAGAGCCCATCCCAATTACACGCTTCGCGCGCTTCTACGAGACTCGACGGGCCGGTATGAGACTCTGCGCTTGGGGAATCTGGGCAACACGGATTGGGACGTCAAGGTTGCAGAGCTTTCTCAGGTTCCGGGAATGCAACCCCCGTTGACGCTGGTTGGCATATACGTAGCTGGGGGGCAGCTTGTTGGCTATGGAAGCGGGTTCATTCAACTGGACGACGTTTTTGTGTCCACCGGTGGCGAAACACAAACCGTTGAGGACTTCGAATCGGCTAGACTATGGACCGTATTCCCCAACGCTGGACTGACCAAAGACGAGGTGTCGTATACATCTCAGGCGCGTTCGGGGAGTCAAAGCCTCAGATACACTTGGACGGAACCCATTACCACAGAGACCAGGGGCGTCTTTGCCTCGCCGGTACCTATGCCCATTCCTGCCATCGGAGGTCCTGGGCTGAGCGTGGATCAGGAGCTGGTGGTGCGCATCGAAGGGAAGCCGGTGGGCTTTAGGATAGTGGAATCGGCGGACTACTTCCCAACGCTCTTTCCAACCGGCGGCCGCTTTCTCATTACAGATATAGGCCATCTGAGCGGTTACTTTGAGCTTCTCCCATTAACTGGGCCCATTAGACCCGGCGAACTGTGGATTGGACCAGTTGACAATAGAGCTATTGAGAGGGTTGTCCACGAAGTATTGCCAACCGCCGTTGTCGTTGACCAAGAGGCGGAGGTTTCTGCAAATACGTCTAATCCTTGGGCTTCAAGCTTATGGAACGGCCTTTCCATAATAATAGTTGCTGCCGTTGCGGTGGTGCTTACCGCCGGCCTGGTTATCTACGCCGTTACCGCAGTCAAGGGGATGAGAGCGGAGTTGGGCCTGTTGCAAAACATGGGTCTATCGCGCCGCCAGCTTGCGCTTTCCGTAGCTTTGGAAAGGCTGGTCGTCCCCCTGCTGGGCCTGGTTTCTGGAGTGTGGATTGGCGCTTGGACAAGCCGATGGAGCCTGCGTTTTCTCGAAATAACGCCTGGCGGACAACGCCTAGTGCCACCGTTAGAGCTGGTAGTCGATCGGCCATTCGTCGCTGTGGTGCTCGCAGCAGCATTGATTGCTGTCGCCCTGGCGACATTCATAGCGGTTATTACCACCAATAGGTTGAGCTTGAGAGATGTCCTGAGGGTCGAGGAATAAATGGACCTGACTGCGCTGATAAAGTTTGCGGTTCTCATAGCGCTCAGGCGGACGGTCTCCGACTGGCGGCTTCAGGTGGCGGCGGCTTTCGGTATGCTGCTGGCGGTTGCCCTCATGGCCTCCGGGGTCATCTACTCGCAAGCACTGGCCGAAACCGCCCTTAGAAACACCTTGGTGAACGTGCCGGAGGAGGACCTGAACATCACCTTTCGTACGTTCCATAATCTGGATAGACCTGCCGTGGAGGCCAGCGAACGGTACGTGGAGGAGCGGATCAGGCGTCCCCTTAGCCCATACGCCGGCGATGACGTTCTGCTCATCCAAACGTCAACGCTGTTTCTATCCGGCTTGCCTCAGCTTGATATAGAGGATTCAAGTCGACCGCGGAGCTCGTTGCAGGCAATATCGGATTTGCCCAGTCACGTTCAGATAATTGAGGGCCGGATGCCTAGGTCGGGTTCCGGTGAAATAGAAGTGCTTATAGATTCCCCCGGAGCTTCCGCTCTTTCGCTTTCTGTTGGCGATCGGTTTCAGGCCTTCCGCCCGGGAAGTGACCGCGGCGAAACGGTTACCGTCATGGTTTCAGGGATCTTCGGGCCGTCAGAGCCGGATGCACATTACTGGGATATAGGCACATGGGACAGATTTACAAATTTGGAGCGACAGTGGATTGCTCTTCCTCTATACACAACCCATCAAAACCTTCTCCAGGTTCTGCCCGACTCCATCAACGCTCTACTGTCGGATTTCGTCTGGCTCTTCTTCATGGATGTGCCCGGATTGAGAGCCTCTGAGGTAGAGGCATTGCAGTCCGTATTGCACGGCATCACCCTTGACCTTCGCTCCAACGTGCCCAACTCCAACTGGAGGACCCAGCTGGACGAGGTGCTGGACCGCTATTCCTCGCTGTTGCTGTTAGCCAGGGTGCCTCTGTTCCTAGTGGTCTTTCTTGTAGTGAGCGTTCTCTTGTACTACATGTTTCTCATTGCCGGTCTTATTGGACGAGTCCGCACCTCTGAAGTGGCCGTATTTCGCAGTCGCGGGGCCTCTACTTTACAAGTTGGGTTGGTCATCCTGGTGGAAGGACTGATCATGGCGCTGCCCGCCGTGGTGGCCGGCCCATTCGTGGCGCAAGCCCTTGTGCTGTTCACGGGACGCCTTTTCCCTGTGGCTTCCGGAGTGCAGGGTCTGGCCGTGAGCGGTCTATCGTTCTCTACCCTTGCCCTTGGGGCAGTGGGCGCTGCATTTACGGTAGCCGTGTTTACCGCCACTGTTCTAAGGTCAGCTAGCAAGGGTATAGTCTCCCTTCAGTCATCCTCTGCCAGGCCGCCTGAGGTCCCGTTCATCCATCGCTACTACATTGACGTTGTTCTTCTTGTGGTCATTGGTCTCTTGTGGTGGCAGCTCAGATATAGAGGCTCCTTTCTCATCCAACCCGCGCCCGGCAGCCCCGCTCAGATAGATATAACGTTGCTTCTGGGCCCAATACTGGGTGTTCTTGCAGCCGGTTTGCTTGTGCTGCGTGTTGTTCCCCTAGTGCTCAGAACCGCCGCTCTCATTGCCGAGCCCTTTGGCCGTGTATGGATTGTGCATGCTTTGAACCGAGTCGCCCGCGACCCTATTCCCTCAGGCTCGCTGCTGGTCCTGCTGGCATTGGCAGCCTCTCTTGGCATGTTGGGCTCTTCTATCCTGTCTACTTTGGAACGCAGCCAGGAGGAACAAGCGCGTTACCAGGCAGGCGCAGATCTACGGGTGGAGTATGAGTTGGATGATCAGCTGCCGGGCGAGCAAAACGTAGCAGGCACCGTTTCAGACATTTCGGGAGTTGCAACAGCGGCTGAAGTAATGCGTTTGGATACACGTGTTACCACTGAAGCCTTCGGCAGTCCCGCCGTTCTCCTCGCCGTGGATACCGACTCGTTCTCAGATGCGGCTTGGGTCCGCCCTGATATCTTGGACGACTCTTTGAGGGATAAGCTACAACGCTCTGATGAGTCAAACGGCCGGTCAGATGGCATCCCTATTCCTTTGGACACCACTGCAATTGGCATCTGGGTACAGGCCGGCAGAGTGTCTCCAGGAGCCCTGCTCATAGCCAGAATGCAGGACGGTACAGGCGCCTACTTCGATATGAGAATAGGCGAGGTCGCCGGCCAGGGATGGCACTACATCGAGGAGTCCATCCCCTCTATAAGGTCTGCAAACCGCACCTATACGGAACGCGTACTGCAACCACCGTTCACACTTCGCGCCCTCTGGATGGGTGGGCGCAGGGTGGGCGCAGGAGGAGGCATCGTTTTCCTGGGCCAGCTCCAAGCCGTCACACCGGCCGGCCCCGTTGAGCTGGCTTCCTTCCAGAGCGTGGACGGGTGGCGGCCACTGGAAGACCTTTCTGCCCCGGGTCTATACACTCTGGATATCAGCGAAGCAGTGACCCGCGCCGGCAGCCCCAGCGCAGCTTTTACATGGGTAGAAAGCGGCCTTACTCTCAGGGGTATACGGCCGGGGACTACGCAACTGTTAGTGCCGGCCCTTGTCAGCAGGGAACTGGCTCACAGCGTTGGAGAGGGCGAGGTTCTTCTGGCATTTGTAGGTTCTACTTCCGTCCCTCTCGTAGTCAGAGGCACGACTGAATTCTTCCCAACTTTGGATCCCAGAGAATCGCCTTTCCTTGTTGCAGACCTTGATGCTTTGCTGGACTACCTGTATATGCATGGCAACCGTCTCATCGGCGGGGACACGGAGGTTTGGGTGCAGTTGGACGGTACCGTTTCCTCCACGTCTATAGCGGCCTCGATTGAGGATGCGGGCTGGCCGGTCTCCGATGTCTATCACGCCTCGACCATGGTGGAGGCAAGGACTTCGGATCCGTTGCTCACCGCCGGCTGGAGCGGCCTTCTAGCTCTCTCATTCCTTGCCGTAGTGATGGCGGGTGCCTCCAGCTTGATACTCTACACGTACATCGATGCACGAGAGCGTCTGGGTGAGTTTGCAGTCCTGAGGAGCCTGGGATTCTCACGGTTGCAGGTGAACGGCATAGTCTGGTTCAATCTTGCCATCACGTTCACATTCGGCTTGGCGGCTGGGACACTGGGCGGCCAGTTGCTGGGAATAGCTGTCCTGCCGCTCTTGGAGGTAGCAGAGGACGGTTCCAGGATCACGCCTCCCATGCTCTTGCAAAACAACTGGCCGGCAGTAGCGTTTTCATATCTTGTACTCGGCGCTGCTACCCTGATAACAGTGGCCATACTGGCCTGGGCCCTTGGGAAACTGGAATTGCAGCGCCTGCTTAGAGTCGTGGATACATAGATTAGCCTGGGGAGGTTACTCATGGAAGAAAGAAAGCCATATATCGTCTGCCAGGACCTTTTCAAGACATACAAAGGCGCCGGCCTTGAAGTGGTGGCCTTGCGCGGCTTGGACTTGGAGGTGATGCAAGGAGAGTTCCTTGGAATCATCGGTTTTAGCGGATCCGGCAAGACAACGCTGCTGAACGTGCTGGCAGGCCTGGACACCCCGTCATCGGGCCAAGCCATGGTGGGCGGGCGAGACTTGCTCAACATGTCTGAAAGCGACCGTGTTGCCTATAGGCGCAAGGAAATTGGGTTTGTCTGGCAGAGCACCTCACGGAACCTCTTGCCTTATCTCAAGGCCATAGAGAACGTGGAATTACCAATGGTTATAGTGGGACGCTCCAGCTCTGAAAGACGTGAGCGGGCTATGGACCTCCTCGCAACCCTAGGCTTGGGGGAAAAGGCGTTCAGGTTCCCGCACCAGTTGTCCGGAGGGGAGCAGCAGAGGGTTGCCATTGCCGTTGCCCTGGCTAATCAGCCGGGCATGGTGCTTGCTGATGAGCCCACTGGAGAGCTTGATACCAGGACGGCGGATGAGGTGCTCCAAGCCCTTCAGGACGTATGCCACAGCTACGGCGTAACCGTGGTGGTGGTCACCCACTACGAGGGAACGGCGCGTTTCGCTGACCGTGTGGTGCAGATCCGCGATGGTAGGATAGTATCTGAGTCCGTCTCTCAGCGCAGTTTTCGCCGTAGTGGCGAAGTGGTCAAAGAGGAGTTCTTGGTGGTGGACAGAGCGGGCCGCATCCAACTGCCGCCGGAATCTCTGGAAAAGCTTGGTTCCAATGGCCGCGCCCGCCTGTCGATAGGTCCTGATGGCGTTGTGCTCAAACCGCAAGGAAGGGAAGAATGAGGAGCGCCAGCTACATTGAGCCCGTCATAGAAACGCACAGTCTAACCCGTTTGTTTGACTCCGGGGACAACCGGGTGTTTGCCGTAAGAGATGTGACCTTTAGCATACGATCCGGCGAGTTTGTTGTCTTGCTGGGCAGGTCCGGTTCAGGCAAGACAACGCTTCTCAATTTGCTGGGAGGTCTGGATGCGCCCACCGAGGGCCGCGTTGTCTTTGCCGGGCGTGACCTATCTTCCCTGTCTGAATCTGAGGTAACTGAGATGCGTAGAAGAGAAGTAGGCTACGTTTTCCAGGCTTACGGACTTCTACCCCTTCTTTCAGCCTATGAAAACGTGGAGCTGCCCCTCCGCATTAACGGCGTCCCAAGGCGTGAACGACGACATCGTGTCGAAGAGCTTTTGGAATTGGTGGGACTCCTGCCCCGCTCCGGCCATAGACCGTACGAGCTATCGGGTGGTGAGCAGCAACGGGTGGCTATTGCAAGGTCGCTGGCTGTCAGGCCTTCCCTGCTGCTGGCGGACGAACCTACCGGTGATTTGGATTCCGCCACGGGTATGAATATAGCCACGTTGATGAGAGACCTTACCAAGGAGGAGGGCATCACCTTTGTTGCCGCCACACATGATCTCAGGCTAGCCGGACTGGCCGACAGAGTGCTCCAGATGGTGGATGGCGCCTTCTTTGAGGACAGCGCGCCGCTTTGAAAGCCGGCTTAATCCGTCACAACTCCGCCGGTTGTTCGCGTTGTCATTGTGCTTCTATCTCTTTGACGGCTTGCCTAGCCACCTGCACGCCAAGCCGTATGCTGTAGTTGGTGCCGCGGTCTTCAGGGTATACCTGGCTCATGGAGGCCAGCCAGAGCCTCTCGATAGGTGTCTTTGTTTCCGGCATGCGCTCTCTGTAGTTTACCTCGATAATCGGCTGGGCCGCCGGCTCCTTGTGCAAGTAGTGCCGCTCAATCCACGATTCGTCAAAATCGGGGTTGATTCTTTTCAAGGCGGACTTGTATTCGTTGATAATCTCGTCTTCGCTCATGTTCCATCTTCTATCGCTTCTATCCACGTAGTCCGCTGTGTAGATGATGTGCTTCCCTCCGTACTCGGAAGGCGGCACCAGGTTCGTCTGCTCCAGCACCAGCAGGAACGGCATATCACGGTCACCTATGTTCAACCAGTAGATGGGCGATAGGCTCTGCTTCAATACCCAGATCACCGCAATGGCTCCTTCGTACTCTACTCCTTGCAGCTTTGCCACGTATTCTTGCGGCAGATCAACCAAGCGGGGCAGAGTGAAGCTGGGCACAGTGGCTATTATCAGATCAAAGCTTTGTTCCGTTGCGTTGCCTTCGGCATCCTGTATTGCCAGCCCCGTGGCGCGTCCATCCCGGGTGAGTATCTTAGAGACCGACGTACCCGTGTATAACTCTCCGCCGGAGGCCCTGATCCGCCTTTCCATCTCGTCTATCAACATCCCCCAGCTTCCTCTTATGTATCCCAGCCTCTCTTTGAAAGTTTTGTCTCTGGACTTTGTCCTGGTAGCGAACTTGCTCCATAACCAGGGCATGCCGATTTTGTCATAGTAGCTGGAGAACTTACCTTTGAGCAGAGGTTCCCAAATGACTTCGTAGTTTCGTTTTCCTGCCCAGCGTTTTATATACCCGGCTGCCGTGACGTTCTCAAACTTCTGCCAGTTCTTAACCCGCTGCAGGTAGAGAGTGACCAGTCCCATACGTATGCGGTCGAGTAGTCCTACCGGCTTGAACCGCAGCAGGTCCATGGGGCCTGAGAAGGGGTAGCTCCTGCCGTTGTGGAACCAGCCTGTCTTGGACTCTTCCCAGACAAGGGTATCGCCCAAGCCCAGTTCGTGTAGTAGATCGATTATAGTCGTATCCGATAGGAACAGATGATGATAGAACCGTTCCAGCCTTCCTCCACCCACGTCGAACGTGGAAGCCAGTCCTCCCAGGAAAGGCGCCCTCTCGTAGATGACAACTTGGTGGCCGCTTTTGGATAGTTCGTAGCCGGCGCCCAGGCCGCCCACGCCGCCGCCGATTATTCCTACTCTCAAGATGCTTCCTCAGCACGGGGAAGAGTTTTTTCGGCGGGCCGCGCTTCGCTTATTCGGACTATCTTCCCCAGCGAGTCCTCTCCCAGCCAGAGATAGACGAACCCTGTCAGAGTGATGGGTATGAGGAGTGCAGCGTGCAGCACTACTGCGTATGCGACGGCAACCGCTCCTTCAACCCCGAGCACCACCAAGGCCGAAGTTGCGAACAGCTCGAAGGGACCTATGGCCCCTTGCGACGCCGGCAGCGCCGTAGCCAGGTTGGATATGGCGGTTACCGCTATCATTGCCACTATCATCATACCAGGGCCGCCCAGAGCCGGCGCCAGATCAAACGAGTACCCTATTACGTAGTACATGGCGACTTCACCGAACCACACCGGCAGCGACAAAGCGAACAATATGCTCAAACGCTTGGAGTCCTTCAAAGCCTCCAGCCCGTCAAAGCCTTTTTCTACCACCTCTCTGATCACAGCCTGCAATCTCTCTGGAAGAGGAGTGGTTGTCCATCTTACCGTCACCAGTAGCCAGCGAGGGTGGTTTGCCGTGAACCAGACCAGGCCCATTGCCCCAAGAAACGGAATTGTTGTACCCGCCACCATTATCTGCCATGGAATGCCCGTATCCTCTGCCACGCCCTCAATAAGGCCTTTTGGCAGGAAAACAGACGCCGCGGCAAGCAGAAAGAGCAGAACGACTCCATCCATGATTCGTTCTACGGCTATGGTGGCCAGCGTGGCCGATTTGCTCACGTCCTCTCGCTGGCCCAGATAGTAGCTGCGAACAATTTCACCCATACGCACCGGCAGGATATTGTTTGCCATGTAGCCCACGATGACTACGGGGAACAGTCTGCCCGTGCCGATCCGTTTCATTGGCGCAAGGAGCAATCTCCACCTGACGGTGCGGAATACCACCGCGATGGCAAAGTAAAGAGCCACTCCGGGAAAGAGATAGAGATAGTTGGCTTCCCTGAGATGCGTCACCATCTGAGAGAGGTCTATTTGCCAAAACAACAGTCCCAGGAAAAGGACGCTGATGGTTAGGCCAATCCAAAAACGACGGTTGATCATTGGTTCAAGTATAAATGCGGCATGCCAACCGCGTACAGTGAAGAATGGAAAACACCAATCAGCACTGTGCCTGATTAGCCGCGTCTACTCCGATCGGTTCTACGTCGAAACCGGCGGGGAAGTAGGCATATCCGTCGGAGGAACCTAGGCCGGCAGGCATCTCGCGGTTCCAGAAGTAGCTGACCACCGTACACCACGATTCCCTGCTGCTAAGTCCTGACGCCAGCTTGGCAGGCGTCAGTTCCCTGTAGTTCTCAGGAAACCACCATCTATGTTTGTACCGTTCTCCTTCTTGGAACCTGGTAAGGTATCGCGCCGATGCCGGTTGGTTCCGCGCCGATAGTAGCACAACGTCGGCTTCCGGCGATTGTGTCAAGCTCTGGCAGCCTGCATCGTCGCTCCAACACGGGTAGCCCACGTTCCTGTAGTCTCGCAAGTACCAGGCCCAAGGCCAGCTGTAGCCGTCGCTGCTGTCCACTCTTACGCTGATGTCCCTACCCTTCCCCGTTTCTTCTCCCAGCCGTTCAATGTTGTTCATGATGTCGGGTATGTCAGGCGCCGTCTGCGTGTATACCAGCATTTCCACCGGGATGTCTGCATTGGCATATGCGGCACGTAACGACGACGGTACGGCCACCGCCGTCATTGCCACGGCCAGTGAAAGACCTAATAGTGCCCTGCCCTTGTTTCCGCCTGTCTTGAACAAAAGGTAGATTGAAATTGCCAACAGCATGGCTATTATCAGGCCCACCGCCGCTGTCTCCGTTGTGCTGAATGAGGTTTCACTGGGCAGTGCCTGCGCCAGCCCCCAGACCGTGACCAGCATAAGCGAACCAATGCTCAAAGATAGGGCTATGGCCGGCCAGTGGACTCGCTGCGGCAGTGGTTGGGGTTCCGGTTCCGTATCCAACTCTTCAGTTTCTTCGACCTGGCGTTCAGGTTCCGGTAAGGCCGGCTTTACCCATGGCTTACTATCCCAGAGTTGTCCCAGCAGCTTCCCAGCTAGGACCAAGAACGGCAATGAGACGTTGACCAGCAGCCAGGGCATCTTTTCGCTGGCATAGGTGTAGAGGAGGAAATTTACTACCGCCCAGTACACCAAGAAACGGCTGAAAGAATCGCCGCGTCGCGCAAAAAGCAATATGGCTATGCCGCCAAACAGCATGGCTAGGAATTCGTAATTCAGGCCAATTAGTATGTAGTAGTACCAGGGCTGTGCTCCCCTCGCCACGTCTTGCTGTACTATCCAGTACCCCAGAGATTGCCAGACGCCTGTGTCCAGACCGGCGGGGTTGGTGAAGAAAGTGGTATGCAGCAAGGCCCAGATGGTGAAGAAAACGCCAAAGCTGACCAGCCACCAACCCTTGCGCCAGATTCCCACCCCTATGGCTCCAGCAGACAGCCCTACTACGGCAACCGGCGGGAAGTACTCCATCAGGCTGTTGCCGGTGATAGTGCCAATTCCCGTCATCAAGAGAAACAGCCCCAATCCCCATGCAACGGCAAAGGCCAGCCAGGCCAAGGCTCCGTTACCTTTCCATCGCAGGCCAATTACCGGCGATACTATCGACAGTGCCGCTACTACGGCAAAGGCCACGAACAGCCCGCTTCCTATGGGTATGCCGTGAGGAGCAACGCTGCTGTCCGGATTGGCCAGGGTAAGCCCCAGTACGTTCTGGAATATGGCTATGCCTGCCCCCGTCAGCGGCAGGGTCAGGGTGCCTATCAAGACCACCAGGTCTCCTGATCTGGAAAAGCTCTTTAGAGACTTACGTCCTATCAGCCAGGGAAAAACGTCCCGGGCGGCGCGTATCAGCAGATAGCTGCCCAGGACGCCCACAACTATGAAAGTGCTCTCCTTTGTGGAGAATGACAGCGCCAGCGCTGCTGCTATTCCAACCAGATATCTGGGTTTGCCGCTGTCCAGGTAGCGCCATATGAAGCCTATGCACAACATAACCCAGACCGCCATGTAGATATCGTTGCGGGCAAAGCGGGAGAAGTAGAGAAACGACGGTGATAGGGTGAGCAGAACCGAGGTGATCAGAACACCGCTGCGGCCCAGATATGGACGGAGCAGAATTGGAGTGCCTACCAGGATTACTCCGAATATTGCTGGGAGTAATCGCGCAGTGAAGTCGGAATCCCACAGCACCCAGAAAATGGCCGCCGTACCAAAGAACTGGAACGGGCCGTGCATCAATGGGTTGTGCAGATAGCCTCTGCCGTCGTACAGGTACCACGAATACACCGCATGCAGGCTTTCATCGTGATGAAGCGCCTGTCCTCCCAGGTCCCACAGCCGCAGGATCAGCGCCAGGATCAGAATCACAGCGTACGCACCAAACTCCCAGCGGCGCCAGGGGGCATCGCTTGGTCCGTTTGTATCCGTCGTTGCTTCCAGTGGAGGCGTTTCCTCCATAGGTTCGACGACAGCTATGGTTGGAGTGCCGGTCTTATCATCCCACACGGTAGATCAGCATCTCTCCCGGGTCTATTGAGTCGATACGGCTGGGGAAAACCAGCTCTCCCAGTTGCTCGAATTTACCCAATCCGTCGTTGCCGTATTTTGCCATTTCCCGCGGGCCTACTATCACGTAATTTATCTTGTACTTGTCCAGGATTCCTTTGGCCTCTTCCAGGTTGGCTGTCTGATAAAGAGCGCGCACGTCCTCCTCACGACCTTCGAACAGCTTTCTCGAACCGCGCCACTGCTCCTCATGGAATTTCCACCCTAGCACCGTTGGGATGCCGGTGCTGGAAGATACCCTGCCATACTCTGAGTAGGAGTCTCCCACGCCCTCCACAATTCTATCATCAGCCCCTGCATTCTCTTTGAGCCACTGAATCCCAAACCGCTCCGAGGGGTTGGTCCCCTCTATGTATGCTAAGCCATCCAGGGTCGCATTTCCAGAAGGCCCGGACGATTTGGTGTACGCCGCCGCTAGCGGATAGTAGAACGATATAAGCAATCCTACTGCCAGCACTCCTGTCCATCCATACGCCGCCAGACGCAGCACCGGATTCATTCCATTGAAACGGGAGACCATATAGTACAGAGCGAACGCCCCTACTACGGAGAACAGCACCCACGCCTGATACGATAGTTTGAACACAGTGTTCATACGGTTGCCGAACAGGTCCAGAATACGGAAGAGCTCCGGCCCCATGACCAGCAGCAAGGCTATCGACGCCATTGCCAGGGCAAAGGTCATGGCCAGGGCGCTTTGGCGCATGCCTTCCTCACCGTTGGCGCTGGCGCGGGATCGCAGCAATGCTCCGTAAACAGCCATGGCTATCAGTAAGGCGATGGGTAGTATGTGGATTAGCCTGACCCAGGCCATACCCATCGTTTCTGAGATGTCCCAGTCCAGCACTCCTTGGAACATATACCAGGCTATCCATGGCAAGAGCGCTATAGCAAGCGAGACCGCAATAGCTCCTCTTCGTCTGAGGGCGTTCCCTTGGCGTGCTAGCGCAGCGGTCTCCCACAGTAGGAATGGCGCCACTATGGCTAGGAACAGCCCCCATATCATGAAGAAATGGAACGGCCTTGTTACGTATTCATCAACCGGCATGACGCCGCTTGCCTGGCTGCGGAACGAGAAGTAGAACGGGAGATAGAGAACAACAGCCAGCACCAGGACGGGTGCTGCAACGGTCAGCCCTGCTGCAAGCCCACGCCAAACCGACCTGCCCTGGCTGTAGCCCTTGATCGCGGTTACTCCAACAAAGGCGGCCCCAAATACCGCAATATCCACGAAGTTGATGAAAGCCAGCGCGCCTAAGAACAGCCCCATGATCCCCAACGAGATGAGTGTGTTGTAGCCTGGCAATCCCCATCGCATTCCTAACCGTATGGGTGAAACCATGAAGTTTAGCATCAATCCCAGCCAAGCAAGCACAAAGGGCAGGCTCATTACGTGGGGATGCAAATCACCTAGGAGGAAACTGAAGAACGGGAACTCCGTGATGGTGTAATCTCTGCTGGAGCCGTCTTCCACGGTATCTATTACCCGTGTTGCCCGCCACCACCACCACCCGGTTTCCGTGGGGTACCACTCGGAGGACTGTTGCGGGCCGTCCAAGTCCTTGATATCCACCCATTCCCAGAAGCCCGGTGTACCGCCCCCTCTCGCTCGCACCAGCTCAAGGCCGCTCACCAGGTTGGCGATGCCCAGCAACAACAGCAATGCTGCGGAGCCTGTGATCAAGGCGCTGCCGAGCCTTCCTCCCACTAGTCTCACCATGTTATAGGCAAGGCCAAATATCACGGTTGCCGCCATTCCCGCCACAGTGGCCAGCGCCAGGTTGTAGCCCACGTACGTTGGCACATCTGCCAGGCGGCTTATGCCCCCAAAGATCAGATAGCCCAGGTAGTAGTAGCTGACGCTTTCCCCGGCCAACCAGGGATCCTGGGGTGGGAATTGCTGGCTGGATGCAGCGGCGTTCAAAAAGGCAAAATCCATGGGCTGTTCTGTGTGATTTATGCTCGGATCGTATATTTTGAATAGCACCCACATTGAAAAGACGACGATGAAAACCTCCTCCATGATGATTAGTGTGCTTTGTTCTCGCTTGTAGAACGAAACTATCTCGGATCGATACCGCCTAAATAACCAAACCGAAACAGCAATCATGACAACCAAGATCAGCCAGATGATTAGAGTGCTGTTTGGTATGAACGGCGTAGACGCCAGCAGCCAGAGAGGATAGAAAACCAGCAGTAGAGCAACTGGCTTCGCCAAACTGTAACCGCGGTCCGGCAGCCACGGAGTGAGGTAGTACACAATAGGTAGAGCTATGATGCCGATGAGCTCTATCGCAATTAGCCAGGTTAGAAAGTCAATCACTTTTATAAATCAGGGGGCGCGTGTAATCAGCTCAAGCCACTATTTCCGCGCTGCTTGAAGCGAACAGCGCCTCCACGAAAGTCCCCGGCTCAAACGGTGACAAAGCATCGGCGTCCTCGCCGGTTCCAATGAAAAGCACCGGCAAACCCAGCTGCTCTCCTATAGCAAAGACAATTCCTCCCTTGGCAGTGCCATCCAGCTTGGCTAGAAGCACTCCGTCACACTTCACCGCTTCGGTAAATGCCTTGGCTTGCGCTAGGCCGTTCTGACCGGTTGTCGCGTCGAGCACAAGGACGGTCAGGTGAGGCGCTTCGGGGTCCTGTCTCTCCAGCACTCTTCTGATTTTCTTCAGTTCCTCCATGAGGTTGCTCTTGGTATGGAGCCGTCCCGCCGTATCTATTATCACTACGTCGGCATTGCGGCCCTTTCCTGCTTGCAGGGTGTCGAAGGCGACCGCGGCGGGGTCTCCGCCGGACTGATTGGCCACCACCTCTGCCCCCAGTCTTTCGGCCCACGTCTGCAGCTGCTCTATAGCGGCGGCTCGGAACGTATCTGCCGCACCCAATATCACGCTGTCGCCCGACTCCCGGAACACCCGGGCCAGCTTGGCAATGCTAGTAGTTTTGCCGGAGCCATTGACTCCCACCACCAGGATCACCAGCGGCTTGGGACGCATTCCCCCCTCTTCAAAAAGACGCTTCGCCTGCTCTGCCGGTTCTTCTAACAAGGACAGCAGTTCCTGCTTGACGGCCTGCAGAGCTGCCGGTGCCCCTCCGGCGCCGGTTTGCTCCCTGGCTCGTTCCACAAGCTGCAAAGTAGTGTTTACGCCTACGTCCGACGATATCAGTGCTTCCTCCAGCTCTTCCCATGTCTCGTTGGATACGCTGTTGCTCCCGAATAGATGTGTTACACGGCTGAACCACGTGTCTCTGGTGCGGCGTATTCCCTGCTCCGTGTTCTCGGATGTTCTCTTCCCGCGTCCGAACAGTCTCAAAGTGCGCGCCTCGCTTGGATGGGTCTATTCATCATAGCACTCGCTTGTTTCAGGCCGCTATGGTGAACATACCGGACGCAGTTTGAGTCGTTGCTCGTGTACCTGCGTATCATCATGCCGTTTCCTGAGTGGAACCCTAGATTCTCGTAGAATGGAGCCACTTCCGGATCGCACATCAAATCAATGGCGTAGAGCTTTTCCAAACGCTGTAACAATCTCTTCATTAGTTCTGTTCCAATTCCTCTTCCACGAAACTCCGGAAGCACTTCAAGAAAGGACACGTAAGCGGTCAGGACACCATCCGTCAGGGCAGTCACATAGCCGACCATACGTCCATCACCCGATTTTGCTAGGACGATACAGTCACTTTTTGTTAAGCAGTTCCAGGTGCACTTCGGGTGATGGTGGGTTCAACCAACCCTCGAAGAAACCCTTAAGTTGAGCGGGAGTTAAATCCTCAGTGGAATGAATGTAGGTGATCATGGTTTCAGATTGAAAATGTTCACGACACAGGTTCAAGCTTCTTCAAGGCTTGGCGCGCCGCTTCTTGCTCGGCGTCCAGCTTCCGTCTTCCCTGGCCTTTGCCAAGGACGTCTCCGTCCACCAGTACTTCAACTATAAACCTCTGCCGGTGCGCCGGCCCTTCCGAACCGATCAGCCTATACGTTGGTGAGTCCTTCCCCAGGCGGTGTACAGCCGCTTGCAGACTGGACTTGGGGTTGCCGACTTCTTCCGACCCTATATCAGACAGTTCCGGCTTGAGCATGCTCAATGCCAGTTTTTGTGCGGCGTGGTAGCCGCGGTCAAGAAGCGCCGCGCCCAGCAACGCTTCCAGGGCTGCGGCCAGGTTGGATTCCCGTCCATTTCCTCCACTGGCGATCTCTCCCTGACCCAGCAACAAATGGTTGCCTATGTCCAAGCGCCTGGCTGCTCTGGCCAGTGTTCTGCCGCTTACTATCTGAGAACGCATCTCCGTGAGCAATCCCTCATCCACGGAAGGGTGCTTTTGATACAGTGTTAGCGCTACGAAAGCATCTAAGAACGCGTCTCCCAAGAACTCCATTCTCTGGTTGGAATCGCCGGATTCGGGATGCTCATTCACGTAGGAAGGGTGTCTTAGCGCTTGCTCCAGCAGGCTTTTGTTCCTGAAGAAGAAATCCAGCTTGGCCTCAATTGTATTGGCGTCTAAATCCATCCTTTGACCATTTTTCCCGGAGTATTGTACCTATATAGCTTAGCAGTCTGTCTATAATAGAACCATGTTTGAACCTGCAATCCTCAAAACCAAGTTGGACAGAACCCTGGATCAGCTTCGCAGCGATATTCTAAGCGAGGCCGTGGAGATAGGCGCGAAGCATAGCGTCCCTATCTATCTGGTGGGAGGAGCCGTTCGTGACCTGCTCATGGGTGAGCCTGTAGCGGACTTGGACATTACTGTGGAGAGGGACGCCTCCACTATAGCGCATGAACTGGCCTCCAGGCTATCGGGAAGGGTTGTTTCCCGTTCCCAGTTTGGCACGTTCAAAGTAGATATGGCAGGGGTATCCGTGGACGTGGTCACCTCCCGCCGTGAGACCTACCGTAGACCGGGTGCTTTGCCCACCGTTTCCCCCAGTTCTATAGATGAAGACCTTCAACGCCGCGATTTCACCATCAACGCCATGGCTCTCAGGCTAGCGCCCGAACCGGTCGTCATCCTGGATCCCTGCAAAGGCCAGAATGACATCCGGTCGCGGACTATCCGCGTACTCCATGACGGTAGCTTCCGCGATGACGCCACCAGGATGCTCAGGGCTGTACGGTATGAGCAGCGCCTGAGCTTCATACTAAGCCATGAAACGGAGGCGTCGCTCATGTCCAGCGCCTCATATCTTGATACCATAAGCAGTGACCGCCTACGACGTGAGATGAGCTTCATTTTCAAAGAGGAGAAGGCCCCCGCAATCTTGCTTCGTGCTGCTCACTTGGGCCTGTTTGCGGCCTTGTACCAACATCTTCCATCTGAAGAAGAGTTGGAGCGCAGTCTCTCCTACATACTGGCATCCGCCCATACCGTAAATCCCCGGTCATACCTGGCTTTGCTGGCCAGCACTATGAATGAATCACAGGCGGAAGGGTTCATCCAACTACTGAAAATGCCCCTATCTGAAGCCAAGGCGGTAAGAGATGCTGTTAAGGCCAGGACCGCTGTTGCATCTTTGGATCCCAAAGAGTCGCCTTCCCAAATTGTTGCCGCGCTCCAAGGTCTGGATCCGCACGCCCTGCAGGTGACGGCCTTGCTCTCCCGGGATGAAGATTCGTCCGGTCTAGTCCTGCGCTACTTGAACGAATGGCGGCACGTTAAGTCACGCCTCAACGGACGTGATTTGGCCCGGATGGGCATACCTCAGGGCCCACGGGTTGGACTGTTGCTAGAGCGGCTGCGCGACGCCCGCATCAAGGGAGAAATTTCCACTAGAGAAGAAGAGGAGGCTTTTGTAAGAAGACTTGCTGAGCAGTAGTCCCCTGCGACGGGTCTGAATTTCCTGCCATGAAACGTTGGATTCTCTTGGTATTATTCCTCGTGGTCTTCGTAATCCTCCTGGGCTGCGCTTCCAAGTCGACGCTTGGAACGGACGAAACACCGGTTACCTTCCCCACTTTAATATCCTCCACAACACCTGTGTTGCCCGCTCCCATCCCAACGCTGACTCTTTCGCCCACTCCTACCCCTCTGCTGGACATTCAGGCCACAATCAGAGCCGGCGTTCGAGCAACTATCGACAACATACCCACGCCTACGTTCACACCCACCAGTACCTTTATGCCGACTGCTACACCCACCGCCACCGCGACTCACACCCCTTCACCTACGGCTACACCGTCTTCTACTCCCACGCCTCCTCTGTCGCAGTCAATTGCGGAGCGGGTAGAGGAAGCGCGTTCCGGCGTTGTCCGAATCAGCACAAACTTGGGCACGGGTTCAGGTCTTATCTTCGATGTGGATGATGAAGGCAAGGCCTTTATACTGACCAACTATCATTTGGTTGAAGACGCCGCCTCAATGACGGTTCTGGTTGGCGATTCCATAGACTACTCGGCCCGAATCCTCGGCTACGACCTTAGTCGTGACTTAGCGGTTCTGGAGGTGTGCTGCGACAGTGCTTTCAGAGCGCTTACGTTCTCGGATGCCTCAGTGGTTGAACCCCGGATCTCAGTAGTATCCATGGGATATGTCCTAGGGCAAAGCGGGATAGCCATGGTCGCGCAGGGGAAAGTTACCAGCGTTCGCCACCAGCCGGATTCCGATAGATGGATTATCCAGACAGACCTACCGGTACAGTTCAACACGTCCGGAGGCGCCCTTCTCAACTCCAACGGCGAGGTGATTGGCATCAGCACTCCTCTAGTGCGGCATCACCAGGCAGAAACTATGCCGGTGAATACATTGAGCGTAGCCATATCGGAAGTGACCTTGCGTGGCCTATTGCCCATGCTCAAGGACGGAGCGGTAGTCAATGCATCGCCTGCTGCTCCTTACGGCCAGACTTCGTACAGTAGCAGCAGGTTCTGGTACACAATCGACGTCCCGGAAGGTTGGGGCCTGGACGCCAGCTTGGATGAGATGGTTGGGATGTGGGACCCGGAAACCAGCGCGGCCGTTTGGGTCCACGTTCAGGAGATAGACCCGGAATCTTTCCCAAACCTGGATGATTACGTCGCCGCTTTCCAGCCCCCGTCTAATGGCAAGATCACCAATTTAACCGTCCTGAGCCAGGGTAGAATCGGCTCCAACGGTCCCATGGAATCACATGAGTTCTCGGTGAAGTTCACTTACCGAAACGTTCCCTACCAGGCTTTCCTGCGCTGGCATTTGCTGGGTCGCCACCTGGTCAGCATCTGGGCCATGGGAGAGGAGTCTGCCTTTGGCCTGGAACAGTTTGCAGATATGCGTCGGCTGTTCAATGTCACCATGGGGTCTTTCAAACCCTGGATCAAGTACAACCCCAATTATCAATATACTTTGTCCCATCCCCTGGAATGGCAAGATGGCGCAGTCGCTGGCCTTGATTGCTGGGCCTTCGACCCGGACTCTTCCCGTCAGATATCCGTCCGAGTCGAACGGTTCGTTCGCACTACGGACATCAACGAATACGGAAGCAATATCACTACGTTCGATGCCACGATTGATTCGCGCGGGATCGTTTTCCCCGGAAGGATACGACCTTCCTATCGAATTGACTACACCACCATCAACCGGACTACGGGAAGCTCCCACCGCGGATCGATACTTATGACGCTGTCTGGTTCCTATGCGGTCTCGGTCATCGTAATTGGTGACGCAGAAGAATGGGAGGCCACCAAGGCCATGGCGGATGAGATATTCCTCAGGTTCAGAGTCTACCGGTAGAGAGCTCTAGCCCAGCAACCGCTTGTGATGGTACATATACTGCTGGGCGTAGCCTGCGTTCCTTCCCCACCTCCCCTGCGCCCATGCGGCTAGATCTCCATAACGCGACTTTTCGCTGTGGCCGTACCAGTCAACCAGTCCTCTTAGGATCCAGCGGTCTATGGGAAAGCCCTCCAGTTTCTCTAACGAGAACAGCAAAACGCAGTCTGCAACCTTGTTGCCCACGCCGGGCAACTCCATCAAAGCCGACTTCGCATCCCCGTATGCGGCGGTGCGCAGGGCATCAATATCCAGCCGGCCTCCGGTCACCCTTTCCACAATCTTGACCACGTATCCAGCCCTGAATCCCAGACCCAGCTTGAGCAGGTCCTCTTCAGATGCGTACGCCAGCCGTTCAGGCCGTGGAAACGTATAGAGCGGATCATGGTTCAGCGAAACGGGTCGCCCGTATGCTTGCGCCAAAGCTTTCAGGTTCCTACTGATCCTTGGAATGTTGGATACTGAAGAGCAGACGAAGCTTATCAGGCATTCCCAGGGATCCTGCCTCAGAATCCGCAGTCCCCTCCACCGGCCTATAGCTTCAGCGAGCTTTTCATCCCCGGCCATGGCCTCATACGTTGCTGGCAGGTCGTCGTCAAGGCGGAAGAAATCCCGGAGTGTCCTCTCTGCCGCTCCCGTTGCCCGTGCGGACGTTTTTACCAGAAGGCCGTTCTCTGCTTGCTTGAGCATATACCCATGTTCGCCAATCACACCCTTGTACCACTCGCCGTCCCTGCTCCAGCGAAACAGCTGGCCGCTTTCCATTGTGGCCTGCAGGTTCAGGGGTTGCTCAGCGGCAAGGAAGGAAACCTCACGTTTTACGGCTTCTTCAACCAATCTCTGATCTCGTCCTCTATCTCTCTGGAGGTTGCTTGCTTTATGCGGCTTTCAGGAAGTGAGCGCAGAAATACGCGTCCGTAGTTCTTGTTCACTATTCTACTGTCCAATACAATCACAACGCCGCGATCGCTCTTTGTGCGTATCAACCTTCCAAACCCTTGACGGAAACGCAGCACGGCCTGCGGCACCGCGTGTTCATTGAAAGGGTCGTCGTATTTGTCTGACCGCGCTGCAAATACAGGCTCGGTTGGCACACTGAACGGCAATCTGGCCAGCACAACGACGCGAAGCAGGTCGCCGGGGAGATCAACTCCTTCCCAGAAGCTGCTGGTTCCCAGCAGCACCGTATTCTTTGACGCCGTCATAGCTTCCATCAGCTGTCCAGGTGGGCCGTCGATTCCTTGAGCCAAAACCGGTATCCCTTCCGCTTCCAGGAGAGGCTTGATTCTACGGCGCGTACTCTGCAGAGCGGAGTTGGAGGTGAAAAGTCCAAGAAGATTGCTCTGAGAGGCGCGCGCCGCCTTTATCAATCCGTCCTCCACAGCCTGCTGGTAGCCGCTTCCTGAAGGCTCCGGAATGTCAGAAACCGTTAGCACCAGGGTTGAGGTTTTGTAGTCGAAAGGCGAACCTACTATCAGACGGTCGGCCTCCTCCAGGCCGACGCTCTTCGCCATGTAATCCAGGGAGCCTTCCACGCTGAGGGTGGCGCTGGTCAGTATCACCGACTTCTTTTGCGAAAACAACATCTCGTGCAGCTTGGGGCCAACCTCCAACGGTGCCGCGCTCAAGGTTGGGGAAGCGTCTGTGCCGCTCAGGGTCAACCAGTAGACGTATTCCTCCTCAGGATGCAGCACGAAGTCTTCTATCCTTGACCGCGCTTCTTCCGCCCTTTCCTTCCAGCCTTTCAACTCCAGCAATACGTCCTGCAACGGCGCTGATTCCAAGGGCTCGAACGCCAGAAGAAGGCGCTCCACTTGATGGGTAGAATCAACAATGACTTGGTTGAGGTCTTCCCACTGCACCTCTATGTCCGACCAGTCAGGCTGTTTTCTGGAGCTTCTGGTTATCCTGAGTTGATAGCCCTGATCGCCATGCTTTTGATGGTTTTCCACGAACCTTGACACCCGGCCTGCCAGCCCGTCCCAGGTCTGCCGCAAGCGTTGCGCTGTTCCTCGCAACCGATCTGTCAACTCGGCTAACCGCTCAAGGTGAAAGCGGTTAGTGGTGGCTAGGCGTACGGTGGAACGAGCGTCCTGGGCTATGCGCACCAGGTCTTCAGCCATGTCGTCTACGGACTGGCTTGAAACATCGTATCCCAACTGTCGACTGGCCTCGTCCTCCAAATGGTGCGCCTCGTCTATGATGAGGTGGTCGTAGGGAGGTATCACGCCCCCTCCGGTCGCAAGGTCGGATAGCAGCAGAGCATGGTTGACCACAACTATGTGAGACCCTTCGGCACATGCCCGGGCCGTGCGCAGAGGGCACAGGCCGCTCAACGTTTCGCACTCGTTGGCTGTCACGGCTGAAAGCTTGTCCCACAGGTAACCGTCCCTCCGGGGAATGTTGATCTCGGCTCTGTCACCCGTGTCGGTCTCTTGCAGCCATACAAGCGCTTTGCTCACCATTCGAGCTTCCTCTGAGGGCAGGCTTCCACTCCGTGCCAGGTGAGCCCACCGCCTGAGGCATAGGTAATTGGCTTTGCCCTTTAGCAGGGTGAACTGCAGGCCGCTTTGCGGTTCGTCCCCTGAACTGTCCAATGCCTTATTCAACAGTGGAAGGTCTTTGTTGACCAACTGCGATTGAAGATTGATTGTGTTGGTGGATACCACTACCCGTGTTCCCTTCCCGGAGGCATACAGGATGGCCGGCAGCAGATATGCCAGCGACTTCCCTACTCCCGTGCCAGCCTCCACCATCAGGTGACGCCCATCGTTTAGCGATTCGGCAACGGCATGCGCCATCTGTACCTGCTCACGTCTGGTTTCATAGCCGGGTAGCACTGTAGAAAGCGCACCTAGCTCGCCGAAGAGCCCTTCTATAGCCTCCTTCTGGATCAGTGGGTTGGTCTCCGTGGGACGGACCGGCCTTGGCCTGGACAATCTTTGGCGTAAAGATTCCATATCTAGGCCAAGTATGCCCACGCTCCGCGGCCCTCTGTCCGCCGCTTCCCAGCCGATTTGTGCCAGCAGTGACTTCAGCGGCCACGCTGATCGGTCCGCAATAGCGGACATAGCTTCCAACACGCCTTTTTCTGTATCGAGCGCTCTTTTGAGCAGAGCAAGAAACAGCTGATGACAGATGGTTGCGTCTTCCAGTGCTCTATGGGCCTTCTTGAATGAAATGCCAAGGGCCTGCGCCAGCCCTGTCAGCGAATACTCCGTGGCTTTTGGCATGAACACAGTAGCCAGATCATGCGTATCATACTTGGCGTTGGTCAAGTTGAGCGCCGCTCTGGAGAGCATTGCCAGGTCGAACGAGATGCTGTGTCCCACCAGCGGATAATCGGCCAGAAAAGCAAGTAGAGGCTCCGCTACCTCCGGCCATGGCGCTGCCCCGTCAACGTCCGATTGGGTAATGCCCGTCAGCTGAGTTATAAAGTTGGGGAGCAGACGGTACGGATTGACCAAATGGTCGAAGGTGTCCAGCACCTCTGGACCGCGAAACTTCACGGCCCCCACCTGGATGATGACGTCTCTAGCTACGTCAAGCCCCGTCGTTTCCAGGTCAAGCGAAACATACACCCTGTCCAGTACCGCGCCGGAGTCTCCTGGGTTTGCAAGCATTACTTGGACACGACCTTGGCAAAAGGGACCAACCGGCCGTGCTTGAGCCCTATTGCGGGATAGAAATTACCAGCCCTTAAAGCTAGCAGAAAGTCGTTCGTATCCTTCAGGGCATTTGGAAATACCGTTACCGCATCTCCCAACTGGTCTGATCTATGAACGTCGCTTCCACCAATCGCTGGTATATTGAGACGCTGTGCGGCTTTCCAGGCTAAGGCGTTTTCTTCCTCTTTGTTGTGCGCGTTCACCGCTTCTATGGCGTCCACCAGGCGGAACACGAGGTAGCCAGCCGCCTCTTCTACGGATGCAGGCCGTTTCGCAGGGTCTTCCAGGAGAAAGCTGGGACGTGCAATAGAGGTGTCGCACAGGTATCTGAAGGGATGTGCCGAGACCAGATAGCCGCCGCTGTTGTCGGCCTCTTGCCTGAGCTCATGCAGCTTGGTTATTCCCCAACTCTCTTGGCTCAATCCAAAAGCGATGACGTGGCCCATTGCAGATTGCACTTCCCGTGCTGGAATGAATAGGACTCCAAGCTCAGCGGATAGCTCTGCTAGCTCACTGGGGTCCCAGGGTTCGTCGTGTTCCACAAGCGCCATTCCATCCAAGCCCATGGCTCTTGCTTCTGCCGCTAGCTGCTCAAGCGATACGTCGCTGTCGCGGCTGCCGTGTACGGAGTGGACGTGAAGGTCTAATATCATAGTTAAGCGTTGCTCAGATTTTAGATGGCTATGGAAAACAGAGTCAACAAACCCATGACACCCCTGTAGGGCGATTTGCACTGGACCGCGGTGCAACTTCTTCTATTGCGGATTGACCAATCTTGCCAGGTGCGCCTCAACACCTTCACATGCAACCCTGCTCAACAGATACCGGCCCATGCCTTCGTCGTCGGTCAGGGTGAACAAGGATGGACCACTGCCGCTCATCCTCACGAATCCGGCGCCGGCTTTCAAAAACCTATCGATAATCCCGTCCAACCCTGAAAAAGCACGGCCGGCAACCCTCTCGAAAGCGTTCATGCCGGCGGCGCGAATGTCGTGCATGGTAACGCCACCATTCCGGATACGTTCCGCGAGCTCTGTGGTTGCAGAGCCGTTGCTGAAGTCACTCTCTCCAAGGAGAGAGTATAGCCTTGCCGTTTTGTTCGCTATTTCAGATGACGGGGTTGCTATTACTGCCCAAATGCCGTGAACCGGTGGCAGCGGGCTCAGCATCTCACCCCTGCCCTGCGCCAGAGCACAGGCTCCGTTCAGGAAAAACGGTATGTCTGAACCTAACCGTAACGCTAATTCCTCCAGCGTACTTCCATCCAGGTTAGTTCTCCACAGTGCGTTCAGTGCCTTGAAAGTAGCTGCTGAATCGCTGCTGCCTCCGCCAAGCCCGGCTGCTATGGGTATCTTCTTTTGAAGACTGATGGCTGCCCCACCCTGGTGGCCTGTGGACTCTTGGATTAGCCTGCACGTCCGTAGTACTAGGTTGTGCTCGTCCTCCAGCGATGGCCGGTCGCATTGCAAGCTTGTTCGCTCCGCCGGACTGAAAGCCAGCCTGTCTGCTAGATCAATCGTGTGCAGCACAGTCTTGATTTCGTGGTAACCGTCGTCTCGCTTTCCGGTTATCTCCAGGCTGAGGTTGATCTTGGCATAGGCCAGCGCTTCTATCCTTTCCACCATGTGCAATCTCTAATTCGCATCCACTTGTGCTATCTGCTTGGTTCCAATGGGGAAATCACGCTGTACAGCGCCGTCCACTGCTCCAAGGAAAGCGTTTCGGCCCTGGCCCGGGGGTCTATACCCGCGGTATTCAGATGCTTTAGAGCCTCTTCAGGAGGCACTTCCAACCCTTGTGCCAGGGAGTTTCTCAGCTGCTTGCGGGGCGCGCTGAAACCGGCCCGTACCACTTTGAAGAACGCCTTTGTATTCGCGATATTCAACGATGGCCTTGCATCCAGTTGGATTCGCACCACCGCCGACGTCACTTTCGGCTTGGGGTAGAACGCGGAAGATGGGACGTACCCTACGATAGCGGGCTTTCCGTATATCTGTACTCCCACGGAGACCAGCGACATCTCTCCGGGCTGTGCCACCATTTGCTTTGCTACTTCCCTTTGCACCATTACGACCGCCAAGACCGGCGGCCACTCCGATTCCAGAAAATGCCGCAGTATGGGACTGGCTGCGTAGTAAGGAAGGTTGGCGACCAGCTTGTAGGGCATGGCATTCGTGATCTCCTTTACGCCTACTTGGCGAGCGTCGGCGGCCAACACCTCTAGATTTGCAGAGTTGACCTCTCTTTGTAGGACTTCCGCCATCTCCTTGTCCATTTCCACGGCCACCACCCGTCCTGCTTTCTCAACAAGTTCCCTGGTCAGTATTCCCAGCCCCGGGCCAACCTCCACTATCGTCTCGGTAGGCTTGATATCCGCCGCTCGGACAATCATGTTCACCACCCCGCTGCCCACAAGGAAATGCTGGCCCAGCCTCTTCCTTGGTGACAACCCCAAGCTGTCAAGCATGGCCTTGGGCGATACGGTCTGCCTCTTTGAAGATTTCATGTAGATATTATAAGAAACGCCGCTTCCGTGCTGGGAAGACGGCGTAGTACACATCACTTTGGAGGCCAGACTAGGCCTGAGGTTCACACCTCGTTTAGAAAAGTAACTTCCGGCGGGCCTTGGACTCCTGCCCTAGACATAGCATCCCGTGCTTCGGTCGACATCGTGTACTCCTGGCACTTGCGCATGTCGTCCCATTCCAGCAGAACCATCACCTCGGCGGGATTGCTGCTGTTCCTGAAGGCGCGCTCGCCTTTGCATCCCCACTCCTTCCGCACGCTCGTCATCCCGTCGTAGACCTTCCTCCAAGTATCGTAGTCGGCAATGCGGGCCTTTATAGCTACAAATCCCATGTGCGTCCTCCGTTCAATTGCCTATTGGGCCGTGCACCACCCGTCGATCATGACCTCAAAGCGTACTCCCGTTCAAACTCAAACCAGGCTGTCCTGCGGCGCTCGAAAGTGCCCGTTTACCGCTGCTTCCTTCCGGACCTGACGGGGTTCGCGGGTTTCCGCCGCGCAGGGCCCGGCTCTCAGCATTTTTCCCGAAAACAGAGGCCGGAGGCTGGACCTCGGGGAGGATTTCAACCCCGCTATAGCGGATTGCGGGTTCAGGGCACCGCTAGCTCCCCGTCTAGCACGACCGTAGTCATCATAGTAGCGGCCTTGATCTACTGTCAACGATCCGTTTTGTGTAGAATGCCCTCATGTCCTCTGCACCAGCCGTCAGTTCTGTCGTCATACCCGCCGCAGGGCTGGGGACGCGGTTCTTGCCGTTTACCAAGGCCGTGCCGAAGGAGCTTGTCCCTGCCTATGATAGGCCCGTTATTCACTACGCCGTGCGCGAGGCCATGGCTGCCGGCATAGAGCACATAGTCATTGTCACCGCTAGGGGCAAAGAGGCGCTGCAACAGTACTTCCAACCTGAACCCAGAATCGAGCAGATGATGTACGACAAAGGCCTTGGCGCCATAGCCGATGAACTCCGCTCCTTCCGCAATATCCTGCGCTTCAGCTACCCCATCCAGGAAGAGCAGCTTGGCTTGGGCCACGCCGTGCTTTGCGGCAAGGAGGCAGTGGGCCAGGAGCCATTCGCTGTCATTCTTCCGGACGACCTTGTGATCCATGCCGAGCCCGCACTCGTCCAGATGATGGGAGCGTGGCGCGCCAATCCTGGAAACTATATCGCCGTGGAAGAAGTGCCACCTGAGCGCGTATCTTCGTATGGCATAGTAAGCCCTGCCCCGGATGGAGTTGTGGATTCCCGCACTACACGCTTGCTTGGAATGGTCGAAAAGCCGCCGGTAGACCAAGCGCCGTCCACGCTGGGAATAGTGGGGCGGTATATTCTAATGCCGGAGGTACTCCGCGCTATTGAATCCACCAAGCCGGGCGCCATTGGTGAAATCCAGCTTACCGACGGCATAGCCGCCACTATGGATCACATCCCTACCTATGCCTACCGGTTCCAAGGCGACCGCCACGATTGCGGCAATCCCATGGGTCTTCTCAAGGCCTCTCTAGCCCTCTCAGGCATGGATAGTTGAACTCGTTGCAGGGCGGGATTCCTCTTGTGCCGCTGCGAATACTAGCATTGACACAGCACGGGCTAAGAACGGCCTTGTCCAACTTGTTCTCCTGCGATTTTCCAGGGCTTGGGCTTCAGCGGTTTCCCCTGACGTAGCAGACCTAGTGGATGGTTCGGGTGTCCCTCCTTCGACAGTCCCAATGCCCATAACAGGACTGGACGAATCAAATGCTCCACCTCAACAATCCGGTCTGCAACTTTCTGCGTCTTGGGAACTCCCCAGGCTGCTACTCGGACGTCGGAAGTCCGAGCGAGCATTTCCAAAATAGCCTCGTTGTTATCGGGCCCTACCTGGTCAGTGGCATCCGTAAGTACGCTGGGATCTGGAGAAATCCGCGCGAACAGGTTGACTACGTAAATGCCATCGAAATCGTGCTTCAACGCAGTCAACATACAGAGGTCGATGGTGGGGTCGTCATCGTTGGCGTCGGCCTCTGACGGATTGAGCATTATGAAGCCCATCAAGCGTTGCCCTGACTTCGGCTTCCATATGCGGGTTAGACTGTAGCGGTACTGCCCATCAATACAAGCATCTCGCTGCATTATGGTCTACTCCCGAAATTGCCCATCTCAAACATGTTAACGCAACCCGAGGCGAAGCCATCAACCCCGCGTCACTTCTCAATGTTGAGTATCGCCAGAAACGCTTCCTGCGGGATTTCCACCTGTCCAATTCTCTTCATCCGCTTCTTGCCCTCGGCCTGCTTCTCTAACAGCTTGCGCTTCCGAGTTACATCGCCGCCGTAGCATTTTGCCAGTACGTTCTTTCTCTGAGCCCTGATAGTCTCTCTGGCGATGATCCTGCTCCCCATGCTTGCCTGTATGGAGACTTCAAACAGTTGGCGTGGTATCAGGTCTTTCAGTCTGGCTATCAGTGCCCTACCCTGCTGCTGTGCTTTGTCCACGTGAACGATTAGCGACAGCGCATCCACCGACTGTCCGTTCACTAGTATGTCCAGTTTGACCAGGTTGGCCGGCCTGTAATCCGCCGGCGTGTAGTCAAGGGAAGCGTATCCCTGTGACCTGGACTTCAACTGGTCGTAGAAGTCCATCAATATCTCACCCAGAGGCGCGGTGAATTCCAACTGCACCCTGGAGTCGGAGGATGGCGCCCCGCCATCCGTTCGCGCGCCGTTGTGGCTGGGCCCGCTCTGCAGGTACTCCATGCGCTGGAAGTCGCCCCGCCGGCTCGTCACCAAATCTATCATCGCTCCTATGAAGCGACTCGGAGTGATGATGGTCAGATTGAGCCATGGTTCCAGTATCTCCTCTATCTGCTGGCGCGGCGGCATCTGTGATGGATTCTGGACTCCTATCTCATTGCCATCCGCCAGCACTACTTTGTGGGCCACGCTGGGCGCCGTGGTTAGCAAGTCTATCCCGTACTCCCGTTCAAGCCGTTCTTGCACTATATCCATGTGCAGGAGACCCAGGAAGCCGCAGCGGAATCCGAATCCCAGCGCGACGCTGCTTTCCGCTTGAAAAGTCAAAGCGGCGTCATTGAGCTGCAGCTTCTCCAGAGCCTCCCCCAGCTGCTTGTAGCTTTCACCGTCGGAGGGATACAGGCCAGCGAAGACCATTGGCTTCAATGGCTGATAGCCGGTGAGGGCTTCTTCCGCCTGCTTGGCCTGCAGGGTTATTGTGTCGCCAACGGGCACCTGTCTGACGTTCTTCAGACCGGTGGCTATATACCCCACTTCACCAGTTGCCAGTCCAGGCAGCTTGGTTAAGGTGGGTCGAAACGTTCCCACCTCCAACACCTCCGCTTCGTATCCTGCCCCCATGAGCTTGAAGCGGTTCCGCTCTTTCAGCGAACCGTCAAAGACTCTTACGTAGGCCACCACGCCTTTGTACTGGTCGTACGCCGAATCGAAAACCAGTGCCCTCAGCGGTTCATGAGTTCCCCCCGTTGGGGCCGGCACCTGCTCCACTACTGCATTCAGCACGCTGTCTATGCCCAGCCCCTCTTTAGCCGATATGAATAGCATTTCGTCTCTCTTGAAGCCAAAGGTATGCTCTAGCTCCTGGGCTACCACATCCGGCTGGGCCACCGGCAAATCGACCTTGTTGATCACGGGTATTAGGGTGAGGTTGCGTTCCAGGGCAATGTAGACGTTGGCTATGGTCTGGGCCTGCACGCCCTGGCTGGCGTCGACCACCAGGAGAGCGCCTTCACAGGCGCGCAGGCTGCGTGACACCTCATAGCTGAAGTCCACGTGTCCCGGGGTGTCTATCAGGTTCAGTTGGTACTCATTGCCGTCGCTGTGCCGGTACATGAGGCGCACCGCTTGTGCTTTGATTGTGATCCCGCGTTCCCGTTCCAAGTCCATCTGATCAAGGAACTGGTCCATCATCTCACGGTCTGAGACGGTGCGTGTAATCTCCAGCAGCCGGTCCGCCAAGGTAGACTTGCCGTGGTCAATGTGTGCGATTATGCAGAAATTGCGGATGAAACCCGGTTCCATGTTGAATTCATGCTAGCATGCGGCATCTTGTGCCACAAGCAAAGAGAGGCCCTCAGACTAATCTGAGGGCCTCTCTTTGCTTAACGGTTTGGGGGCCTACACCCTGATGCAGGATACCCAGTGCTCGTTGCCCACGTTCCTTAGCTCCGGCACCACCTGGGAGCACTCGTCTATGGCTATGGGACAGCGGGTATGGAATACACATCCTGGCGGCGGCCTCAGCGGGCTTGGTACGTCGCCGGTCAGAATGATGCGCTCACGCTGAGACTCGATCACCGGGTCAGGTATGGGCACTGCCGAAAGCAACGCCTTGGTGTAAGGATGGAGCGGGTTCTCGTAGAGCTCCGTCCTATCTGCAAGTTCCATGATCTTGCCCAGATACATTACTGCTATACGGTCGCTGATGTGACGCACCACCGAAAGGTCATGGGCTATGAATAGGTACGTGAGGTTAAACTGTTCCTGCAGGTCCTCCAGCAGGTTGATTACCTGGGCCTGGATGGATACGTCTAGCGCAGATACCGGCTCATCACACACTATCAGGCTGGGACGTACCGCCAGCGCCCTGGCCACGCCTATCCGCTGGCGCTGGCCTCCGCTGAATTCGTGAGGGAATCGGTTAGACATGCTGGGATTTAGGCCGACCACCGATAGGAGTTCCGCTACTTGTTCCCTGTATTCACCTCTGCTGTTTGTCATCTTGTGGACAATCAGCGGTTCGCCAATGATGCTCCCCGCGTTCTGGCGCGGATCCAGTGAGCTGTACGGATCCTGGAATATCATCTGCATTCGCCGGCGGAACCGTCGCAGCTGGCTGCCCTTTAGGGTGGTGAGGTCATGTCCTTCGAACAGCACCTGGCCGCTTGTTGGCTTGTACAGTTGCAAGATACAGCGTCCCGTAGTTGTCTTGCCGCAGCCGCTCTCACCCACCAGGCCCAGCGTCTCACCTCTGCGGATATCAAAGGACACGCCATCCACGGCTTTGATATCCGCTACCTTCTTCTGGAAGATGATCCCTGACCGTACTGGGAAGTACATCTGCAGGTCTTGTACTGAAACGAGTACGTCGTCTTGTGATGTGGTCTGGGTTTGCGTTCGCTCTTTCTGCTCTACCATATTCCCCTCCTAGGCCCTAGCTTCAGCCACGCGCCTTTCTATGTTGTGCGCTTCCCAGCAGGCAGCAACATGACCGTTGGATTCGTACACCTCCAACGGGGGGACATCAACTTCACATTGCTTTACTACATAACGGCACCTGGAGCGGAAGCTGCACCCAGGAGGTAGGTTGATAAGGTCGGGTGGCTGGCCCTCTATTGGCTCCAGCTTCACCCTGCGTGGCTCGTCCAGTCTAGGCACCGACTGAAGCAAACCAAGGGTATACGGGTGTTTCGGCTGGTGGTATATCTCCTCAGAAGTCCCTTTTTCTATGATCTTGCCTGCGTACATAACGTTTACCCGGTCTGCATAGCGGGCAACCACACCTAAGTTGTGGGTGATCACTATCAGCGCCGTGCCAAACTCACGGCACAGGCTCTTCATCAACTCCAGGATCTGGGCCTGGATGGTCACGTCCAGCGCCGTTGTAGGCTCGTCTGCGATTAACAGTCTAGGATTGCAACTCAGCGCCATGGCAATCATCACTCTTTGACGCATACCGCCGCTGAACTGGTGAGGGTACTGGACCAAGCGCCGGTCCGGGTCAGGAATGCCAACCATTTGCAGTAGGTCTACCGCCCTCTGTTGCGCCCCTTGCTTGTCAAGGTTCAGATGCAGCTCCATTGTCTCCGTCAACTGCCGACCTATTGTCAGGACGGGATTCAGAGACGTCATAGGCTCCTGGAAGACCATTGCGATCTCCTTGCCGCGTATGGACCGCATCTCGTTGCCGTCTATCTTGAGCAGGTCTTCGCCTTCAAAGAGGACTTCGCCGTTCACTACCTTGCCGGGCGGCCACGGGATGAGGCGCATCACAGACAGCGCGCTGACGCTTTTCCCGCAACCGCTCTCGCCAACCAGTCCCAGCGTTTCGCCGGCCTCCAGGTTGTAAGAGATGTCGTCAACCGCCTTGACGACTCCTTCCATTGTAAAGAATTGAGTTACCAGGTTGTTTACTTCAAGGAGTGGTGCCACGACTTCTCCTCACTCACGGTTAATATAGTTGAAACCAGCCTAGAACTTCGAACCAAGTGGGGAAGAGGAGACTCGAACTCCTACGCCTTTCGGCACATGATCCTAAATCATGCTCGTCTGCCAATTCCGACACTTCCCCATTGTCTGATTAATACAGTCATCAGATTGGCTAGACTGTGACCCGCCTCGGACTCGAACCGAGAACCTACTGATTAAGAGTCAGTTGCTCTGCCAGTTGAGCTAGCGGGCCCCACTAGGCCTGCACCCCGTGAGTGCACGGACTGTATCATTACATCTCAGCACTGTCAATATGGGCTTTGTAATATGCAAGGGCAATAGCGTTGCCGCCTGCCCGCCCTCAAGACTCTGAGGCCAGCTTTCCTGCCTGTGCCCAGTCATCTTTTGATATCTCTTCAAACAGGACTATGGTTCGTTCCGGTGCCGTACCAAGGATCTCCTCCACCGACTCCGTGAACGCTTTGGCCAGCTGGGCCTTTTGCTCCTTTGTCCTGCCAGGCCACAACTCCATCTTGATAATTGGCATTCTGGCTTCCCTCCACATCTGATATGAGGTCATTCTGCCAGTACGCTCTCGCACTTTCAACATCTTCAACCGTACACGCGCGTTAGAGTTCCAACCATTGCTATAATCAGTCCATGGACTTGCGCAAGATTGGAGAGTTTGGGCTTATCCGCCGGCTGGAAGCAATGGCCAAGCAGGAGGGAGTCGCTGCTTCCCGCGACCAAGCCTTTGCCCTCGTCGTCGGTATTGGCGATGACGCCGCTGCTTGGCGCATTGATACCGCGGGCCTGATTGAGCTCTCCACCACGGATACCATGGTGGAAGAGGTGCATTTTACCAGGAGCACCACTCCCTGGCAGGACGTGGGATGGAAGGCCATGGCCTCCAACCTCAGCGATCTGGCTGCCATGGGAGGCTCTCCCACCTATGCCCTGGTTACCCTTGGCCTGCCGGGCAACGTTTTGGTTGAGGATGTTGACGCTGCGTTTCAAGGCGTTGTCCGGGCCTGCAAGACCTACGGCGCGGTCATTGCCGGCGGGGACGTTGTTTCCTCACCGTTCTTCTTCATTACCATTGCCCTGAATGGCCTGGTTCGCGGGCAACCCATGCTGCGTTCCGCGGCTGTACCCGGCGATGTCATAGGGGTTACAGGCCATTTGGGATTGTCCCGCGGCGGGCTGGAGCTGATGATGCGCCATTCCAGGGTGGATTCGGATGCCGCCCGGGAGCTTGTCCGGGCGCACCGTCATCCCCTACCCAGGCTGCAGGAAGGCCACGTCCTTCTGGAGGAGAGGGTGCGTGCCGCAATGGACGTCAGCGATGGTCTGGTGGACGACCTGAAGAAGATGATGCTTGCCAGCAGTACGGCCGCCCGTATCTTCTCCAAGGATATAGCCATTCATCCCGCCCTTGGGCAAACTTTCCCCGGGGATGCTCTTCGCCTGGCCCTTGCCGGAGGTGAAGAGTACGAGCTGCTCTTCACTGCTTCCGGCGAGGTGTTTCAACGCGTAAAGGAACGTCTACCTTCCGTCTCCATCATTGGTGAAGTCACCGGTGAAAAGTCGGGAGAGGTCATCGTCTATGATGAAAACGGAAGTCCTATATTGGACGTAGGGCCCGGCTGGGATCACTTGCATAGATGATAATAGACACCCATTCCCCGCAGGAGACGCAGGAATTGGGAGAGGCGCTGGGTCGCGGCGCCGTGAGAGGCGACGTCATACTCCTACATGGCAATCTCGGCGCGGGCAAGACCTGTCTCACCCAGGGCATTGCCCTTGGCCTGGGCATCCACGGACCCGTTCGTAGCCCAACTTTCATTCTGGCCAACGAGCACCACGGACGCCTTACTCTGTACCACGTAGACCTCTACAGGCTTGATGCGCTCAAAGAGGTGGAGGACCTTGGACTGGACGACTATGTAGAAGGGGAAGGGCTGACTGTGGTCGAATGGGCGGATAAGGCGCCTACGTATTTCCCCGTGCAGCACCTGCTTGTCCACCTGGAACGCACCGGCGAAACATCGCGCCGCATCCGGTTTACCCCCTGCGGCCAGCGATACGTTGATCTCCTGGCGGCTATAGAAAAGCGTGCTTTCAATGGCGATGAATAGCAACGACCGTATCCGCCACGAGCCGGAGGAGAAATGTTCGATACTGGCGTCCTTTGTTGTCGGCGAGCGCTCAGGCGAGGCCTATTTTCGTCGGAAGACTACGAGGTTGCGGTGCACTATGCCTGCACCGTGAGCCGTCTCAGATCCTCCGTCTTAGACTCCAGGTGGTCACCCAGGCCAATCCGGCCGGATACTCGTGTCCCAGCCATCCTCAGCCCAATGACGGCTGGGATGGCGACGCCGGTGGGCCCCAGAAGCGTGCCGATGGCGTCGTAGACCGTGGCCCTGCCTATTCGATTCGCTCCCGTCCGCAGTGACTCCCGGAAGGTGGAGCGTCCCATCAAAAGGTTTCTTCCCTCCATGACTCCGGTCATGGCGACGGCCACGAAGGGGATGGAGTCGAGGGCCGCTTCGGCGCCCTTGTCTAGCAGGTCTTCGGCCATACCCTCGCTGTGCTCGTCAAGCTGTGCTTTCGTCACGCTCTCCAGTTGTTGATTGGAGATGCCGGTGCCGAGGATTTCATCGGCCGTGTCATCGATCTCCGAGGTCGTAGCGACCCGGATATCGGGGTATTTTTCCAGGGCTTCCTTGACGTAGCCGAGAGAATCGGTAGCTTTGGCCTGAATCTCCTCGGCTACGGACCCGTCTTCGTTCGCTATCACCAAGTCCCATCCCGGCTGCGTCGACGACTCAGCGAGCTTGGCAACCTGCCCGGGCTCCAACTCGATCTCGTCAAGACGCTCTCCAGCGTTGAGACGGTCGCGCGCCAGGACTTCGAAGTACTTGCCTTTAACCCCGTTGGCCAGACCGCTGAGCCGCTCTTCAGATGAGCCTTGAAGGGACTCCAGGCTGACGTTGGGGTACTGAAGCCGGAAGGCCTGCAGAAACTGTGGGTCGGCGTTTGGCTCAAGCCCCAGGTTGGTGATCCTGTCAAGCGATACGTCGACGGCTAATGCGGCTATGTCCAGGACCTGCCGCTCGCCTCGACTCCTGTACTCCTGGGCTAACTCGTGGAGAGTTTCCCGATTCTGGGGCGGATATGACTCTGCGAGCGCTACAAGCTGTTCGTATCCCATCGATACAGCCTCACAGGAGCAGCGCTAGAATGCTCAAGGCTAGCGCTACGATGGATACAGCGCCCGATGCGACAACCCAAGGAGACGGGCTGTGCTTCACACGCGCTATATCGCCTCTCAGTGTGTCGTGTTCCTGCTGCAGAGCATGGAGCGATTGCTCCGTACGGACAAGTTGCTCCCGCAGTTCGGCCTGATCCTGATGCACGCCGATGACGGCCGTGGTGGCTGCCTCCGTGAAATCCTCGAACCTGCGTATATCTGCACCGGACATCACCTCGGCGGAACGTCGCACACTCTGCCTGGCAGCACCAGCCGCAACCCCAACTCTACCCAATATACTGGGACTACTCTTGTCTCCAGGCTCCTCTTCTTCGTCGTTTCTCTTCACCAACTCTGCGCACCTCCCTGAACATGCTGGGAGTCGAATCTTAGCACAAACGATGGCCTCCCCGCATGCGGGGATAGACCCTGCGTGGTATCTCGAATACAATGCCTCGCGGGTTCGGCACCACGTAGGGATAGACACAGACTAGCTAATTGCGAAAGAAGAAATGGCAAGTGACCCAGATGCACCGTCGCTTGCTCTGTAAGAGCACACAACACAAGGAGGGACCATGGAGATCAAAGCAATAGCAGGAGATGTGACTTCCACTGAGACGGGAGCGCTGATAGTCAACCTGTTCCAAGGAGTAACCAGCCCCGGAGGAGCCACCGGCGCGGTCGATGCTGCCCTGGACGGCGCCATCTCCAAGCTGATTGATGAAGGCGAAATCAAGGGCAAGAAGAACGAGATGACCCTGATCCACACCCTGGGCAATATGCCCGCCGACCGCATCGTCGTGGCGGGCCTGGGCAAGCAGGACAAATTCTCGGCGGAGGTGGTGCGTCAGGTCATGGGCACGGCGAGCCGCTTTGTGCGCCGCCTCAACGTGAAGAAAGCGGCCACCATAGCCCACGGCGCAGGCATAGGCGGCATGGATCTGCAAACCTCCGGTCAGGCCGTAGCGGAGGGCGCCATCCTGGGCCTGCACAGGTTCGATAAATACAAGACGATGGACGGCGACCCTTCCAACATCGAGGAGATGGTTGTTGTGGAGCACGATGCCGACAAGGTCGCTGAGATTCAGGCAGGCATAGATAAGGGGTGCATCCTTGCCGAGGCGACGAACTTTGCCCGTGACCTGGGCAACGAGCCGGCCAACGTACTGACGCCAACAGAGCTGGCCGACAGGGCGCGCGCCATGGCCGATGCGGTGGGGCTGGACTTCGATGTGCTGGCCCGCGAGCAGATGGAGGAGCTGGGCATGGGCGCGCTGCTGGCAGTGGCCGCGGGAAGCAACAGGCCTCCCAGGTTCATCATACTGCGCTACAACGGCGACCCGGGCAACGAGTCGAACAACATAGCTCTCTGCGGTAAGGGGATCACCTTCGACTCCGGCGGCATCTCCATCAAGCCTGCCGAGGGCATGGGCGCCATGAAGGGCGACATGGCGGGCGGCGCTTCCGTAGTAGGGGCAATGCGGGCAATAGCCCAGGTTAGGCCCAAGATCAACGTCATGGGGCTGGTGCCGGCCACGGAGAATATGTCGGGCGGCTCCGCATTCCATCCTGGAGACGTGGTGCGCACCATGTCGGGGAAGACGTTCGAAATCATCAGCACCGACGCCGAGGGGCGCATGGTGCTGGCTGACGCTCTGACCTATGCCCGTCAACACAACCAGAACCGCATAGTGGACGTGGCCACGCTTACGGGCGCCGCCAGAGTGGCGCTGGGCACCCTGGCCGCTGCCATCATGGGCAACGACCAGGCTCTGATCGATAGCATGATCAAGGCCGGCGATGCCACAGGCGAACGTTTCTGGCCGCTACCGATGTGGGAGGAGTACCGCGACCAGATAGTGAGCGATATCGCTGATATCAAGAACTCCGGGGGGCAACCGGCGGGCACCATTGCCGGCGGCTACTTCATCCGTGAGTTCGCCGAGGACGTGCCCTGGGTGCACCTGGATATTGCGGCTGTGGCCCGTACCGCCAGCGAGTCGGGCTACACGGTGAAGGGGCACACCGGCTTCCCGGTGCGGACGCTGGTCAGGCTGGTGGAAGACCTAGCGGAGGACAAATAGGCTGACCTCTGATGGGAAGATGGAACCCCAGCCGCCAGGAGCAGCCACCCTAGCAAACAGGGATATGCGCCGGAGACTGGCGCACCGGGTGCCCTTCTACTACGGCTGGATCATAGTGGTGGGCGCCTTCTTTGGCACTTTCATCGGTGGGGGATTGCAGAGCTTTACGTTCAGTGTGTTCCTCCAGCCAATGAGCGACGACCTGGGATGGTCGCGAACGGCCCTCACCGGCGCACTCACCTTCCGCTTGATAACCGCAGCCTCCCTGGCGCCGATCTTCGGGCCCATGGTCGACAAGTACGGGCCTCGTTTTCTAATGGTGGCTGCGGCGGTCATTGGAGGCGTCGCGGCTTTGCTGCTCAGTCGCGTCACTCAGCTATGGCAGTTCTACGCTATATTCGCCTTCATCGGGATGTCGGGCGGCGCTGGGCTGGGCGGAGTGGTCACGGGCGCCACCGTGGTGAAGTGGTTCGTCCGGATGCGGGGCAGGGCGATGGCTTTCACCACGATGGGTGGCGCCGCGCCCGGTTTGATCCTAGCTCCCATCATAGCCTTTATAGTATTCAACTACAGCTGGCAAGTGGGATGGCTGGTGATGGGGGTGTTGTTTTTCGTCATCCTGCTGCCGGTCTCCTTCTTCATGGCCAGACAGCCGGAGGACCTTGACCTGCTGCCGGACGGGGCAAAGAGCGAAGCAGAGGTCGACGCCGCCTACAAGCGGCGGGGCGGCTTGGAGTCGGCGTATTCCTGGCGGTTGAAGGAAGTGGTGCGCACCAAGGCTTTCTGGATCCTCATTGCGGGGTTCGTGTTGGGAAGCCTTTCCGTCTCGTCGGTGATCCTTCACGAGTTCAGCTACGTCCGTGACCAGGGCTACTCTGTGCCCATAGCAACGGGAGTGCTCAGCACCCATGCCGGCTTCGCCCTCAGCATCAGGCCCATCTGGGGACTGGTGCTGGAGAGGGTTCCCGTCAGGTTCGTTGTGGCCGCGGTTTATCTGGGCTCGTCTATGGCGCTGATCATCCTGCTCACGGCCAGCACTACGGCGCAGTTCTTTGTCTTTGCCGCCGTATACGGCATGAGCATAGCGGGACATGCGGTGAGCCACTCGATTATCTTCGCCAACTACTTCGGACGGGACTACGCCGGCACCATACGCGGAGTGGTCACGCCGGTCACCGCGGGAGCAGGAGCCATAGGGCCTTTGCTGGTGAGCATGGGCTTCGATATCACGGGGAGCTATCAGATGCCTTTCATGGTGATGATAGGTCTTTTCTGGGTGGGACTGGTGATCATGCTGCTGGCGAAGCCTCCTGTGAAGAAGGAGGCGGCTTAATGTTAGGATTAGGTAAAATTCACTCATTTTGGCAAAACATATTAAGGCAAGACATAATGCATGAATCTGAAGAAATCGGGACTGCGGGGCTATACATTGATGTAGAGAACCTCCAAGGCGGAGCCAGAACGGTAATTGAGGGGCTTGTAGCAGACTGGCCCATACAGGTTCCAAAGCTTAAACAACTCAACCTATACGTTAGGGCGGATCAAGCTCAATTATGGGAACTTTGGGCAAGCAGCAAATTCCCTGGCCTACAAATCAATGTTAAGGGTATCCAGCATTTCAGCTTACTATCTAAGAATTCGGCAGATATAGCAATTGCATTGGATGCTAACTCAGATTTTCTTACCGAACAGGTTGGCTTTATTTGCGTACTCAGCGATGACAGCGATTTCATTTCTCTATACACAAAACTGAGGGAACTTGGACCGCCAGAACAGGTTCCATTCAAGTGGATCCTAACTGACCGTCAAGGGACAAAATCTACAACTCTTAGAGATTACTTTCCCAACAACCATATTCACATCGTTGAGTTCCCTTCTAAGGATTTATCTACTGGAAATGACATTCCAAGTGAGCCGATACAGTCGGGTTCTTTTGAGGCCATGGCTATCACTATTATCCCGGAATTGCCAATTGGGAAGTTTAAGAGTACCGATTGTCAAGAGATAATCAAACGATCCTGGCCAAATCATCCCTTGGCAAAAGCATCAGGTCCAAGTTTTGGCATAGAGTTTGCCAATAAGATATGGCCTATTCTTGAGAAGCGGGGTGTTAAGCTAATCGGGAGTAAACCGAGGCGTTATGAGATGACCGAACAAGCCAAAGTCTAGCGGCCATGAGCACGCCCACGGTTTACATAGAGACGCACGGCTGCAAGCTGAACGAGGCGGATACCCAGGCCATGTCGCGGCGTTTTCTGGAAGCGGGCTACGGCATAAGCAGCAAGCCGGACGACGCCTCGATCCACGTAGTCAACACCTGCACGGTGACACATGTCGCCGACAGCAAGGCGCGCCAGGCCCTGCGCAGGGCGAAGCGTCGTAACCCTGGATCGCTGGTTGTCGCCACGGGCTGCTATGCACAGCGCGCCCCGGATGAGCTCGATCGACTGGAAGGGGTAGACGTTGTTCTCGGTAATACCCAAAAAGACGCCCTGGTGGAGGAAGTCAGTCAACTCCTCAGCTTCTACGGATCGGACAGTCCCGGCCTAGACACTATAGATGAGGAACGAGCGCCCGTCCTGCTCTCCCGCGCCATGATTAAGATCCAAGAGGGGTGCAACCAGGTATGCGCCTACTGCATTGTGCCCAAGGTGCGTGGTCGGGAACGCAGCATTCCGCCGCAGACCCTGGTGTCGCAGGTCAACGACCTTGTGAGGCGGGGCTACCGGGAAGTGGTGCTCACCGGCACGCAATTGGGTTCCTATGGTTTCGATATACCGGGCGCCTCGCTGACTGGGATGCTGCGCCGCCTGCTGGATGAGACCACGATACCCAGGCTCAGGGTATCCTCATTGCAGCCTCAGGAAATCACGGATGAGCTGCTGGATCTGTGGCAGGACCAGCGGCTCTGCCCCCACTTCCACTTACCCCTGCAGAGCGGTTCGGAGCCTGTGCTGAAGCAAATGCGTCGCCGCTATTCGCCCGTGCGCTACCTGGAAGCGGTTCGGATGGTGAGGAAAGCCGTTCCCGATGCTGCCTTGACCGCCGACGTCATAGCCGGCTTCCCTGGCGAGACGGTGGAGCAGTTCCAGGACACCTACGACTTGTGCAGCGAGGTGGGTTTCGCCGCCATCCATGTGTTTCCCTATTCCGCCCGGCCTGGTACCACCGCCGCTTATCTCAAGCCCAAAGTAGACTCTAAGGAGGTGCGGCGGCGCATGGAGATGATGCTTGACCTGGCGAATCGTCAGGCGGAGTCCTACAGAAAAAGCCTTCTGGGCACCAGGAGCACGGTACTCTGGGAGAACGGCAAGTCCTTGGGGAATACCCGAGTATGGTCAGGCCTTACTGGTAATTACGTACGGGTTGCCGCGGCTTCCAGTGAACCCCTTCACAACAGGATTACCCCTGTTGTTCTGGAGCAATTGAACGGCAGGACAGTCTGGGCCAGGCTTGCCTGAGACATTTGTCTCAGTGTTGAGCAGATGCCGCGAAGTTGCTGGTTTCCCCAATGACTGAGGAGTAAAATCGCCTTTCTATAGTTCCACGGCACGGAAGTTGTAATGACCGTTGCGGCGCTCCAGGTATCCCGCACGCTGATAGTAGCCATGGCTGAAAACCATTAGCCAGCCGCCCTTTTCTGCCTCTTCCAGCAAGGCGCGTTTCTTGGTCAGTGTACCTTCCGGGTCGTAGTCCAGAGAGGCTATGCAGGTCAGATCCAAATGATGGGATGTCGGCACTAGGTCACCCATGAAGGCAACCCTTTCCCCACCGTAGTTCACCAGCACTATCTGATGGCCGGGTGCGGGACCGTCCGTTAGCTTGACGCGAACCCCTGGCGCAACCTCTTCGTCACCATCGAGTAGGCAGATCTGTTCGCGTTCTTCCAGAGGCAGGAAGTCGTTCCCATGGAAGGAGTCCTTGGTTCTTTCATTGGGATTGTTGGCTTCCTCCCAGGCAGCACGCTGGACGTAGTACGCCGCGTTGGGAAAGGTGGGAACGGGTACACCGGAGCGGTCCAGGCGGGTGCTCCCTCCACTATGGTCGAACTGGAGGTGGGTGAGGATGACCGCAGTGACGTCTTTGGGGCTTACGCCATGATTCCTAAAATCCCGGGCCAGCCGGCTGGTGCCGAGGCCGAACCTGTCTCTTGTCATCTCAGATTCTTTGGTGCCTACTCCGGTATCTATCAGGATGCATTTGTCTCCGTTCCTGACAAGCAGACAGTTCAAACCCATGGTGATGCGGTTTCTGCGGTCAGGCGACTTCTTCAACTCCCACTCCACCTTGGGAACAGGGCCAAAAACACACCCTCCATCGAGCTTGATTACTCCATCGCTTAAAAGTAACAATGACGTGGCACTAGTTCTCAAAGTTACAACACCCCCAGTCAAACTCTTTGCCATGTGTGATGTGACGCCGTTGTGAGCCTCTACCGCAGATCCAGGCAAAGCATGTGCGCGGCTTGGGTTGAATGCTTTAACCAACCCCACGGAGACAGAGGTTCGCCCTGCGTAGCGAAGAGATCTAAGAATTAAGCCGTCTTCTCGGTGGGCTCGCACCGTTTACCGGAAGAATTTGCGCTAAGACCGAAGCAGCCAATCGACAGGCGTTTCAGCCTTTAATTTGTTCTCGTGGGGCAACTACGTGATTCAGACCTTAACGGTGTCAATGGTGGTATGTCAACATTAAAAATTGCAAAGATTCGCATTAAATTGTTCCTTCAATTTCTTGACATTTACCCCGCAATTATGCAACCCCAAGACGGATGCTTCTCGTGGTGGTACAATCTTTCATAGGTTGCTATGAGGCCTGAGGAGGGACACAAATTAAGGTACTTCTACTCATACTCATCTGGGCGGGCTTCATCCTGTTGAGGCTGATAGTGCGCTCTTCAATGCGGCCTAGAGCGGGTGCTGGGCAGCGCGGCTCCCAGGGCAATAGCTACTGGAGATCTCGTGGTGGGCAGGAAACCAGCTCACGGAATGGGTATGTAAGATCACCTTATGAAGTGCTGGGAGTGAGACGCGGTGCTTCCAAGGACGAAATAGTCTCCAGGTACCGCGAGTTGGTGCGGCAGTACCACCCGGACAAGGTGACCCACATGGCTCCCGAGTTCCGTGAAGTGGCGGAGCGGCGCATGAAAGAGATCAACGCCGCTTATAACGCGCTCAAAAGATACGCCGCCTGACTATGACAAAATCCTGTATGCAAAAGGGGCATCCAACCCCCGTTTGCCTACGTATTGACTGATATAATAGAGTCCATGTTTTCCTCCGCAATCAAAAAGCGGTGCGTTGCCCTTGCAGCGCCTCTTTTGCTGTTCAGCATAGCCTGCACTACCGAAGTGGGCACTACACCGACTACAGTCGCGCCTACGGATACGCCAACTCCAACCGTTACTCCACCCTCATTAATTCCTACGAACACGCCAACCTCAGGCGTGCCAACCTCTCCGCCGCCGCCTACGAACACTCCGACGCCAATGCCTGCACCTCCGGCGGAAACGGGAAACCGGGTTGGCAACATGGCGCCTGATTTCACTCTGACAGAGGTATCCACGGGCCAGCCCGTCCAGTTGGCCGAGTTGACAGCACAGGGGCGTCCTGTAGTCCTCTTCTTCTTCACCACCTGGTGACCGACTTGCCGCACCGAGTTACGGATGCTAAAGGATGTTTACCCGGAATACCAGGAGTCCGTGGATTTCTATGCACTGGGCATCGATCCAACAGAAGGTCTGAGTGCCCTGGTCAGGTTCAGAGATGGACAGGACCACCCGTGGCCGGTGGCCAAGGCTCCGGCTGCCATGCTTCCGCAGTACAATGTCTTGCAGCAGTCCACCAAGGTGGCCATAGATAGCAATGGAGTAATAGTGTTCCGTGAAGGTTACGGCGTAGAGGACACTGAGACCTGGGTCCGGCTGTTCCGTGAGCTTTCCTAGGTGTAGCGCCTATGTTTTTCTCAACAAGAAAGCGATCTGTTGTCCTTGCAGCGCCTCTTTTGCTGTTCAGCATAGCCTGCACTAGCGAGGTGGGCACTACACCGACTCCAATCGCGCCTACAGTTACTCCAACATCGGTCGCGCCAGCGGATACGCCAACTCCAACTACTGTCCCCCCCACAGCTACCTCCACACTTACACCCACGCTGACGCTTCAGGATCAGCTACTTCAGGAGCGTGTAGTACTTCAGGAGCTTGTAGCTGCAAGAGCCACGGCTACGGCTCTGACGCCGACACCAACGCCAACGCCAACTGTTGCCGTACCTGTGCAGTGGCAACTCCAACCCCTACAACCTTTGCCTACGAACACGCCAACGCCAATGGCTGGATCTCCGGCGGAAACAGGGAACCGGGTTGGCAACCTGGCGCCTGATTTTACCCTGACAGAGGTGTCCACGGGCCAGCCCGTTCAGTTGGCCCAACTGACCGAACAGGGACGCCCCGTAGTCATCTACTTCTTCACCACTTGGTGACCGTATTGCCGCACCGAGTTACGGTTGCTAAAGGACATCTACCCTGAATACCAGGACTCTGTGGATTTATACGCGGTGAACATAGATCTAGGTGAAGACCTAAGTTCCATAGTCAGGTTTAGAGATGAACAGGACCATCCCTGGCCGGTGGCGCAGGCGCCTGCTGAAATGCTTCCGCTGTACAATCCCATCGCGGTGCCATTCAAGGTAGCCATAGATAGGAATGGAATAGTAGCGTTCCGAGGAAAAGGGGCAGATCCACCTGAGACCTTGCACCACGTATTCCAGGAGCTTTCCCAGGTGTAGCGCCGCCATTTCAGGGGCGCCTTCCCTGTGATATATATAGCCCTACTGTGGAAGCAAAACCGGACATTCGCTACAGACTGGCTCATCGCACGCCTTTCTTCTATGGCTGGATCATAGTAGGCGCCGCGTTTCTCGGCTCGTTCGCCGGAGGAGGACTGCAGAGCTTCACCTTCGGCGTCTTCATAAAGCCCATGTCGGAAGACATGAACTGGAGCCGCGCCGCTCTGGTGGGAGCGCTCACTGTACGTACCTACGTCTCGGCGGCGCTGGCGCCGATTTTCGGCACTGTAGTGGACAGATACGGGCCGCGCTATCTGATGACGGCTTCCGCCGTAATTGGAGGGATTGCGGCCCTACTGCTTACACAAGTCAGAGAGATATGGCAGTTCTACGCCATATTCGCCCTGATCGGCCTGGCGGGCGGCACGGGCGCCGGTGCACTCGTGGTGCAGGCAACCGTGGTCAAATGGTTCGTGCGCCTTAGGGGGCGCGCCGTGGCGTTCAGCACCATGGGTAACGCCGCCGCTGGGGCGGTGCTCGCCCCGTTCATCGGATTCATCATTGCTACGTCGGGATGGGAAAACGGATGGATAGTCATGGCCGTCCTCTTCTTTGTCTTCCTGCTCCCGGTTTCTTTCCTCATGGTGCGGCAACCGGAGGACGTGGGGCTGTTTCCAGATGGGGCAAAGAGCCAGGAAGAGTTGGACGCGACCTACCAGAGGCGGGCCGGGCGCGAATCGGCGGTATCCTGGCGTTTGAAGGAGGCGCTGAGAACGCGGGCGTTATGGATTATCCTGCTGGCGCAGGTTGTTGGCGGCGCACCCGTGTCATCGGTGGTGCTTCACGAGTTCAGCTTCGTAACCGACGAAGGGTTCAACACCGCCGTGGCCGCCGCGGTGCTGAGCACCCATGCCGTGGCTGCCTCTCTGGCGAGGCTGCTCTGGGGCTTCTTGGTGGAGCGGTACCACGTCCGCTACTGTTTGGCTGCCTCCAGCTCTGGCTCGGCCGTAGGGCTTGTCTTTCTTCTCAGCGGGCTTGACTGGGGTATCACGCCTCTACTCTTCATCTTTGGCGTCGTCTACGGCATAAACGTGGGTGGACAGGCTGTGCTGACGTCAGTGGTAACCGCCAACTACTTTGGGCGGGACTTCGTAGGCACCATACGGGGCACGCTCATGCCTATCACGACAACTTCAGTGGCGCTGGGACCGGTAGCGGTGGGACTGGTGTATGACGTAATGGGTACGTATTTCCCGGCCTACATCTTCATGGTGGGTATGTTCTTAGTCTCGGCGACTATAATCTTATTTGCCAAGCCTCCCACCAAAGCCGCCGAACCCTCTGGGGAAGCGGCGCCTGCGGCCTAGGTTCCTATATCAAATGTCCCGCTATATCAAGACATTGCTGCTCTGTGGGCTGATGTTGTCCGCCGCCTGTGGCGCCCCCGCGCCAACCAGCACTCCGGACAGGACAGTGGTCTCCGGCGAGGTGCAGACCTTCTTTCTGGACATTCTCCAAGAGGTGGACTGCACGGTTCACAGCTCGCCCGGTCAGCCGTTCGACCGACCTCGGCTGGTGAGTGACGCGGACGGCAACGTCTGGGTGGTCTACAACCGGCTGCTCTCTTTTGTACCAGGATCTGCCGTTAGAGGCCAGGAGCTTGTGCTATGGAATAACCGAGAACAGTTCTCTGTGGAGCTCGACGATGCGCTGATAGGGAAGACACTGGTGGCTGCCGCTTCCAGCGGCGCGGGCAGACTCTGGCTGGGCTATCCGGACGGCGTGGTCGAGACGCTGCAGGACGTCCCTCCATTTGAAAAGACGGTTGCACCAGTTCCGGAAGGCCTTGGTGGTAGTGTACTGGAAATCGTGACCGATTCCGAAGAGCAGGTCGCCATGCTCCACCAAGGCGGCGAGCTGGAGGGAGTAAGCAGCATCTCCCTATATGATGGAGATACCTGGCTGAGGCTTCCCTCTTTCAGTGACGCAGACCCTGTGTCTATGACCTTCGATGAGCAAAAGCGCCTCTGGGCGGTGCATGCTTCCTTGGGCGGGAGCATCACCGTGGCCTCATGGGAAGGTGGAGAGTGGTCGGTATTCAGCACGGCCACCCTGGAAGCGCAGCCGCACAAAATGCTGGTGGACTCGCGAGGCCGGGTCTGGCTGGGCACCGACCGGGGGATGTACAGGTTCAACAGGCCTCCTCAATCGGAATCGGGCTGGGAACTGGAAAGGGAAACCGACCTGCCCGGCGAGACCCTCCGCATGCTGGAACATTCGGATACGGGGTGGCAGGCCAGGCAAAGGGGAATAGTCATAGACACGGGAGAGCTGCCCATCGCCTGGGGAATCCCCGGAGTCAGCGACATGGCCTTTGATGCAGAGGACAACTTCTACGTGGTGTTCAGACCTGACATCACCAGGTCCCAGCTTCTCATCTGTCCTCCGGGCTCAGGTCCCAACCAGTAGCGGTAGGACAGAAACACGGACTGACCTCCCCTGCCCGCTCGTATGCCCGTATGTCGGCTTGTCCGTAATCGTGCTAGACTGACTTCACAGAGCAAGTGCCAGGAGGCGTGTCATGGTGCAACCGGATACCAATAAGTCAGCGTGGTGGATAAAGGGCTCCTATTCTGATAGTGAGGTAGACCAGCTTGTGCAATGGGGCCTGGAGCACTTCTGGATGCAGAACCACCAGATGGCAGACCTGGTAGCTCCCGGGGGCTACAGCATCATGACACGCGGAGAAGGCAACTACGTGTACGATATCCAGGGCCGCAAGTACATAGACGGCATGGCCGGACTGTTCCTGAAGAACATAGGCCACCGCTGGCCGGAGATAGGGGAGGCGGTGAGTGAACAGATGACTACGCTGGCCTACGCCAATTCCGGTGCCTACAGCACGGTTCCGGGCATCCTTCTTGCCAAGAAGGTGGCCGAGCTTGCCCCGGGAGACCTGAACCGCGTCTTCTTCTGCGGCGGCGGCTCCGAGGCTGTAGAGATAGCCACCAAGCTGGCGAGGCAGTACCAGTTCATTACAGGCAACGCGTCCAGGACTAAGATCATCTCGCGGCGCGGCCAGTACCACGGTTCGACCACTACGGCTATGAGCATAGGCAACCGCGGCCGGCGCACGCACGGCATGTTCGAGCCGTTCCAGCCCAACGCTATTCAGGTGGATCCGCCGTACTGCTACCGCTGTCCCTGGGGCTTTCAGGAGCGGACCAATGAGAGCTGCTGTATGCTCAGCGTGAAGTCATTGGAGAACATCATAGAGGGAGAGGGCGCGGGCACCATAGCCGCATTCATCGGAACGCCGATCCCGAGCGGTAACCAGATACCCGCCGCCGAATACTGGCCCATGGTGCGTGAGCTGTGCGACAAGCACGGCATCCTTCTCGTTGCCGACGAGATCATTTGCGGATTCGGCAGGCTGGGCACCTGGTTCGGAATGGAGCGGTTCGGTGTCCAGGCCGACATCATGACGATAGCAAAAGCGCTGACCAGCGGAGAGTTGCCGGTGGGAGCAGTGGTAGCTTCCAAGCGAGTCGCGGACGCCTTCGACAACGCTGAAGGCGAGATGGGGCAGTTCCACCACGGAGTGACCTACGGCGGCCATCCAGCCGTCATGGCCGCTGGCTTGAAGAACCTTGAGATCATGGAGCGAGAGAACGTAGTGGACAACGCCGATGTCGTTGGCCGCTACCTCTACGACAAAGCCGTATCCGTGCTCCAGGAAAACCACCCCACCGTGGGATACGTTGGCGGCGGGCTGGGTCTGCTCATGGCTATCGAGATTGTCAAGGACCGCAAGACCAAGGAACGGTACCCCGGCGGCTCCGACGGGGCGTTCGCCAAGCGGTTCACCGACTTAGTTCGCGACAAAGGCCTGGCGATACGAGTGGGAGATAACATCACCCTGTCCCCGCCCCTCACCATAACAACGGACATTGTGGATGACATCATTGAAATCCTTGACCAGTCGCTTACGGAGATGGAGAGGGAGTTCCCGCCGCAGTAGAGTGTGCTAAACTGAAACAACCACATTGAGGACGCTGTGACCACTCAACCTACCCAGATAACAGAGGAACAGATGCAGGCCTTGGCAGCCGCGCAGGGAACCAGCATCTCGGAGCAGGAGCTTCCCTACCTGACAAGAGCGGTTGGCGTAGTCATGCTCTCCATAAACCACCTCAACACCGCTGAGCTTCACGCCATACAGCCACCCCTCTTCTACCGCGTTCCCCGCAACACAACGCCTGACGTCTCTTGATCCCTCTCGCCAATAGCGTAAGCCGCCACAAGCGTCCCTTTGTCACTTACTCCCTAATTGGTATCAACTCCTTGGTCTTTCTCTATACCCTGTTTCTAGGCAGCGATGTCTCCGTTTTCTACTACAAGTTTGGAGTCATACCTGATGAGTTCACCTCCGGGCGCGGCTTCGAGGTACTGCTTACTCCGGAAGGCAGGCGGGATATCACAACGCCGTTTCCTACCTGGGGGACGCTATTTTCGTCCATGTTCATCCACGGCGGTCTGGTCCACTTCGGCAGCAACATGCTGTATCTGTGGGTCTTTGGGGACAACATGGAAGACCGCATGGGTCACTTGGTATATCTGGGGTTCTACCTGATGGCAGGAGCGGCAGCGGCGTGGATGCAGATAGCTGTAGACACCGGCTCACAGTTGCCCACCATAGGCGCCAGCGGGGCTATAGCAGGTGTGCTGGGCGCATATTTGATGGTGTACCCGTACAGCAGGATACGCACCCTAGTCATTTTCTTTTTCATCACGGTGATCCAGATACCGGCCACGTTGTTGCTTGGAGTGTGGATACTGCTCCAGTTCTGGGGCGGCCTGGGCACCATTGCCGGCGCCAGCAGCGGTGTGGCGTACTGGGCGCACATAGGAGGATTCTTTGCCGGCGTGGCCTCGGTAGCGGCGGTCCGCCTTCTCTTGCGCCGTCCCATCTGGCCGGGGCGCTCGCCCCCGCCGCCTCCGCCGGTGTTCTGGCGTGGCGAATGGCGTTAGTTACAGGAAGAGTGAAAGCTACAGATTCCAATGTAGGTAGTGTCACAACGGGTGGTAAACTGGCCCCGCTCATTCCCATCTAGGAGAGGAAGAATGCCCGTAAAAGCCACGTTTAAGATCATAAGCTGGGAAGAGGAGCCATTCGACGAACCAGAGGACGGGCCGAAGCTGACCCGGGCACACATAAGAAAGTCTTTCCACGGTGACCTGTCCGGTACAGGCAACCTCATGTACATAATGACGTACCTCGACAGTGGGGTCGCCTCGTTCACAGGTTTCGAGAAGGTTGTGGGCAGCCTAGGCGGGCGAACAGGCAGCTTCGTGCTACGGCACACGGGGTTTTTCGACGGAGAAAAGGCCACGGCGGAGTACGAGGTGGTTCCAGGGTCGGGCACCGACGAGCTAGCTGGGCTTTCGGGTACTGGCGGGTTCTCTGCTGGACATGCCGAGGAGCACGACATGACGTTGGATTATGAAGTGTAACTCGCCTACGGCCTACCCTACTCTTTCCACGCCATGTAGAATGTACGGGTGACTCCCAATATCAACCCAACCGATAGAAGACTGCGTCTGCGTCGAATGCTGGAGGGGGACGACTGCATTCGGCCCGCTTCGGTCTTCGATCCCGTCTCGGCGCGCATCGCCAGTTCCGTGGGCTTCAAAGTCGCCATGTTTGCCGGATCTGTAGCTTCCGCCGTGGTGCTGGGCGCGCCCGACATAGTAGTGCTCACCCTCAGCGAGTTTGCTGAACAGGCACGCCGCATCACCCGCGCTGCAGACCTCAGTCTCATAGTAGACGCTGACCATGGTTATGGAAACGCTCTTAACGTAATGCGCACCGTGCAAGAGTTGGAGAATGCCGGCGTATCCGCCCTTACACTGGAAGACACCGTACTCCCTAGGCCATTCCGTCAGCAGAAAGGCGAGGAGTTGCTGGCCGTGGAAGCAATGAAGAACAACCTGAAGGCGGCGCTGGCTGCCAGGCAGGACCCCTCCCTTGTCATAGTGGGGCGTACGGCTGCCGCGGGCTTCGCAGGAGCTGACGAGGCTGCCAGGAGAGTGGAGGCGTATTCCTCTACGGGCGTCGATGCCGTATTCCTCACCGGCCTGACCACCCGCGAGGACCTTGAGAAGGTACGAACCTCCACGTCACTGCCACTCATGCTGGGTAGCACACCGCCTGAGCTGGAAGACCTGGACTACCTTGCGGGCATGGGTGTGCGCGTGGCCTTGGCGGGGCATTTACCGTTTCAAATAGCCGTTAAGGCTACCTATGATGCCATGTATCATCTCAGCCGCGGCGGCTCTCCGCGCGACCTCCAAGATAGCGCGGCCACAGCGCAGCTTATGGAAGTGGCAACGGGACAGGAGCAGTATTCCAACTGGCAGAAACAGTTCCTGGAATGAGAGAAACACATGACCGAGAATGAGAGTCCCGATGTTGTAATAGTGGGCGCGGGCGTGGTCGGCGCAGCCGCCGCATACTACCTGGCAAAGGCCGGGGCAAAGGTGACCATCCTGGATAAAGACTCCATTGGCGTGCATGCCTCTGGACTGGCATTGGGCGGCCTAGGCCCCCTTTCCGGCGCGGGCATCCCCGACCCTATCGGCGGCCTCTGCATGGAAAGCTGGCGCCTGCATCTTGAACTTAGCCAAGCGCTGCCTGAGGAATCGGGCTATGACTACGAATTTCAGACCGGTACCTCAGTTGCGGTAGCGTTCAACACAGAGGAGGAGCGGATACTGAAAGAGCAAATTCCCTGGCAGACGTCACAGGACGGCTTCAAGGTGGAGTGGATGGAAAAGGCGGACATCCTGGCCATTGAGCCCCGCTTGGTCTCCATGGTGGTTGGCGGAGTGGTGAAAGAGCCAAGCGCTATGCTTAACACTTACAAATTCAACCACGCTCTTGTTGCGGGGGCGCTCAAGTACGGGGCCACGCTGACGATGGAAAAGGTTGCCGGCCTCCTGTTCGATGGTGGCCGTGTCAGTGGGGTGTCCCTGCAGGACGGTGGAGCAGTCCACTGTGACAGAGTGATTATCGCCATGGGAGCCTGGTCTAACGATGCCTCGGCATGGCTGGATTTCACGGTGCCCATATCACCGCTGAAGGGGCAGATACTCCGGCTTCGCTCAGAGGGACCGCCGATTCCTCATATCAACTGGAACGGCAGCTACGCTGTCTCTAAGCCCGACGGTTTGGTTTGGGTCGGCACCACCGAGGAGAAGGCCGGATTCGACGATACGCCATCTGCTGCGGGGAGGCAGACTATTGTGCGGTCGGTTGCCACCGTACTGCCTCACTTGGCGCGGGCTGACGTTGTTAAGCAAACCGCCTGCCTGCGTCCTGTGTCTCCCGACGGGCTGCCTGTGCTTGGTCGGATACCGGCGAAACCTGGAGTTATTGTGGCCAGCGGCGCGGGCAGAAAAGGGATACTAATGGGGCCGGCAATGGGCAAAGCGGCGGCTGACTTGGTGTTGAAAGGAACGTCTACCCTGGACCTGTTCGCCCTTTCCCCCGGACGCTTTTGAGCTGCGGCCTGTTTGGTCCGTTGCCAAGCCACTTACGCCCTACTCGCCCCTAACAAGGACCACCTTTGCGACGCTGGCAGGGCCGCGATTGCAACCCTGATTAGCTTAAACTACCTGCTATACTGTCGACAGTAGACTGAGGAGGGACTGCTTGTCGAATCAGCCGGCCTCCAAGGCGGGGCGTGGCATCTTCTTCGGCTGGTGGATAATATTTGCCGGCCTGGCTGGAATGGCGGTGAGCGTTGGTTTCGCCAATCACGGGCTGAACGCGTTCATCATTCCCCTCTCTGAAGAGTTCAGCGTTGACATAGCCATCGTTGCCTCCATCATCGTCCTTGGCCGTATCGAGACGGCCTTCATCGGTCCCGTAGAAGGCTACCTTGTGGACAGGTTCGGCCCACGAACCATGATGTTCATTGGTGTGCCTATCTTGGGCGTGGGGCTGTTCATGGTCAGCATATCCCCCAATCTTCCTACTTTCATCGCTTCGTTCCTGCTTGGCGTGATATTGGGCACAAGCCTGGGGTTCAGCATGCCCATCTCTACCGCGGTTGCCAACTGGTGGCGCCGCAAGCGCGGCCGCGCCTTCGGTATCATGTGGCTGGGGTTCAGCGTCGGCGCCTTCATGGTCTGGCCCATCAACGAGTTGATAGAAGCCCACGGCTGGCGTTGGGCCTTCCGCGTCATGGCTATAGCCACCTTCATCGTTGGACTGCCTGTTGCTGCCCTGATGCGACATAAGCCTGAGCAATACGGTATGCTCCCAGACGGCGATGCCCCCTACCAGCAGCCCGTGCCTCGTGCCAGCGAAGAGGCCGCTGTAAAGAAGAACGACGAGGAAGAGGAGATCAACTTCACCGTCTGGGAGGCATTGAAGACGCCGACGCTGTGGTACTTCACCACCGCCGTCTCAGTGCGTGGCGCCGTGACCGGCGCCGTAGCCATAAACCTGTTCCCCTTGGTGGGATCCATGGGTGGCACCTCCAGCCAGGCCGCCTTTCTCTTTGTCATCCATGCCATTTTCAGCGCACCGGGCAGGCTGTTTTTCAGTTGGGCCGGAGACTGGTTCAACAAACGTTATCTCATGGCCGTTTTGCTCGCCCTGCTTGGCGGGGCCGTGCTCGCTATGTCTCAAGTCAACTCCATCTTTGTGCTCACCCTGGTATACGCTCCGTACGCGCTGGTCTGGGGCGGACTCTCTTCACTGCCCCAATCCCTCCGCGCCGACCTGTTCGGCAGGAAGCACTACGCTTCGATTCAGGGCGCCGTGGCGCCCTTCCGCACCGGCTTCACCTTTGCCGCGCCTGTATTCGCTGCCTGGATGTTCGACCGCACCGGCACGTATGAGGTGCCGCTGCTGGTGTTTGGAGTGCTGGCCTTCATTTCCATGGCCATGATCCTGATGGCGAAGCCCCCGGCCAAGCGGCCCTCAGGCCAGCAAGCCGGCGCGTCGCAGGCTGTCAGCGCCGACGGCTAGTCGATCCGGCGGCGCAGGTCTCGCAGCCGCCTCAGTGGGGAGTCTCCGCCGCTGAACATCTCCACCAAGCGCAAGTACTCGCGATATAACACGTCATACGTAGCTCTGTGCTCCGGGACAGGCTCTACCTTGTAGGCGGCTGCGGGCGCCATCGCCTTGGCCGCATCTTGCACCGACTCATAAGCGCCCGCAGCCACCGCTCCCAGCACGGCGGCGCCCAAGGTGCTGGGCTGCTCGCTGGTGGCCACTTCCAGGGGCAGACCTATGACGTCCGCGTATATCTGTAGAAGCATGCGGTTAGCCGTCAACCCTCCTCCGGCACGCAGGCCGGACACGGTGAGACCCGATTTGCGAAAGGTATCTACGACATACCTGGACCCGAAGGCCGTGGACTCGACCAGGGCGCGGTACACCGCTTCGTTAGCCGTTTGCAGGGTGTAGCCTATGACGACGCCGCTAAGGTCGGCGTCCACCTCAGGCTTGCGGCCGCCGTTCCACCAGTCCAGCGCCAAGAGTCCGCTCTCGCCCGGCGCTAGACGCGCTGCTCTAGCGGTCAATTCTTCGTGAGAGACGCCCACTTGCTCGGTGAACCAGTTGAAGGCGTCTCCCACCGCTACCTGGGGCACTCCGTAAAGGTAGTATCCGGGGAACATGGCATCGGCCGCTACCCCCGCTATCCCCGGAACGGGCGCCTCTTTTTCGGCGAGCAGGAAGTGTACTATAGAGGTGCCCATCACCATGTATATGACCCCGTTGGCGGCAATCCCACCGCCTATGGCCCCTGCAGGCCCGTCTATGGTGGGCACAGCTACTTTAACCCCAGTGGAAAGCCCCAACGTCTCCGCCCAGTATGGCTTGAGTGTTCCCGCCCGCGTTCCCGGCACGGCAATCTCTCCCGAGCATTTGCTTTGGTAAAACTCAGCTAGACCTGGAGCCACGGATGCCAGATACTCCTTGGACGGCGGCCCCTCCTTGCCGTGAATGTAGGCGAGATATCCAGCGGCGAAAGCGTTGCGCCGGAAGGCGCCGGTAAGCTGCCATACCAGCCAGTCGCTCTCTTCCACCAAGAGGTCCGCCTCCTGGTATATAAGTGGTGCTTCCTCAAGCAGCTCCAGCGCCTTGGGCAACATGAACGCCGGCGAGACCGCGCCGCCGCATCGCTCTAGCCACTTCTCGCCGCGCTTCACTGCCGCTTCCGTAAAGCGCTCTGCCTGTGCCTGCGCCGAGTTGTGCTTCCACAGCTTGGGCCAGGCATGGGGATACCCCTTCCAGCGGGGGAGGAACGACAATGGCGTGCCATCACTCTTCACTGGCAGCACACTGCAGCCTGTGGTATCAATGCCCAGGCCGCTGATCAGAGAACTGTCTACTTCCTTGACCACCGCTCTGACCGCGGCAGTCATCGAGTCCAGCCAGTCTTGGGGGTGCTGCAACGCCCACTGTGGCGCCAGCAAAACTCCATTTTCAGGGAGGCGCCGGTCGATAACGCCATGCCGATACGATTCGATAGCAGTGGCGAGCACCGTACCCGTTTCTGCATCAACCACCTGGGCGCGCACCGACAGTGTGCCAAAATCCAAGCCAATTACAAGCATAGTTACCTACACTGTGCAGGGCCGTGAGATCATCGACGTAATCTAAGACACGAGAGGCCTTGCATCTGCCCAGGGGCGTGCCTCTTCAAACGCCGCCGACGCTCTCAGCACCACGTTCTCTGCTCCTTTGGTGCCCACTATCTGCATCCCTACGGGCAGTCCGTTGGCGGCAAACCCACAGGGCACGCTGGCCGCCGGGTTGCCGGACATGTTGAACGGGAAATTATGGCCGTACCATCCCGACATGGGGTCTACGGACTTTCCATCGATCACCGTGGGCCGCTCCGAGCCTGGAAAAGCGGTCACCGATACCGCTGGAGTTACCAGCAAGTCCACCTCTTTGAAGAAAGCGTCCACGTAGGCCCGCAATCTCTCCAACTCCGCAAGTGCCGTGGCGTACTCCGCGCCTGTCACCTTGCCGCCTCTTTCTATTCCTTCCTTGATGTACGGCATCATCTGGTGTCCCCACTCCTCTAGCAGATGGCCGTTGGCCAGGTAGGATGTTGGCCCTCTTAAATTCAGCAGGGTGTTGTTCAGCGCCTCTATCTCTACGTGGAACCTGGCTTCCGTCACTTCCGCACCCAGCTCTTCCAGCACGTGAAAACCTTTCTCAGCTATGGAACGCACCTCGGCGTCTACCGCCACCGATCCCAGGTCCGGACTCCAGGCAATGCGAAGTCCGTTCAGCCCCTTCTCCAGGTCTGAGGTGAAATCTGGCGGCGCTTCCTGCATGGTGCCATGCTTGGCACGTGGATGCGGCCCGGAGACCACATTGAGGAAAAGCGCGGCATCCCTCACTGTTCGGGTCATGGGGCCGTCCCTTGAGAAGTCGACCGGGCTCCAACTCATCAACCCTGTCTCCAGGCGCGGCACCCTGCCCTGCGTGGCCATGATGCCGTAGATTCCGCAGAAAGCGCTGGGAATGCGAATGGACCCCGCCCCATCCGAACCGTGTGCGATGGGGTTCAGGCCGGCGGCCACGGAAGCGCCGGCGCCCCCGCTGGATGCGCCGCTGGTCATCTGCGGGTTCCAGGGATTGTTGCAGTTGGGCCCCAGCCTATTCTCGGTGACGCCGCCGCCTTCACCAAACTCGGGAGTGTTGGTCTTGCCCAGGATGATTGCGCCAGCCAGCCGCAGCCTCTCCACGAAGATATCGTCTTCATCCGGCACCTGCTCCTCGTATATCAGCGATCCCCTAGTGGTGCGGATGCCTCTTGTAGAAGCCAGGTCTTTTATGGAGACCGCCACTCCGTGCAGCGGACCAAGGTCGTCTCTCTGCGCCACGGCCTGCTCGGCCCGGCGCGCCGTCTCCATGGCCTGGTCAGAGGCCACGGTGAGAAACGCATTTAGCCTGGGGTTCAGTTCCTCTATGCGCCTTAGGTATAACTCGGTCAACTCAACCGGGGATATCTCCCTGCTTGCTATCATCTCCCGTTGCCTGTAACCGGGTGTAAACGCCAAATCCCTATCGTCCATGCGAGTCTCCTTCAGACGGCATTGCCATGATTAGACCTACCCTGCCCGCCTTTCGTATGCTTTCAGCATATGCACGTGCGACAGCTCACATTCCACCAAGCCTCCAAACGTATCCGTGCCGTCTATCACCATGAACTCGTTGGCCGCACCGGCATTGCCTCCGCCGCCGACGCCTACGCTGCGGATCATGGGCAGACCCAGGTCATTCTTGTACAGTGACCACGGCCCTCCTCCTCCGCTGTAGGGCGCCATCACCAGCGGCACCTCCATCTCCTCAAACGCCTCCATAATTGCCTGTACCAGGTCGGTGTCCGTGCCTGTTTGGGACGAATCGTTGGCGGCCAGCACGTCCAGTTCCAGGTCGGCAAAGCCATGGGCGTCCAGGTGATCCCTGATCTGCTGTATCACCTTCGACACACTGAAGCCCCGCGGCACTCGAATGTCGAAACGTGCCGCGGCCACGTTGGGCAGGGTGAACGGCATGGTGCCCGGCCCGGTGAGGCCGGCGCGCAAGCTGTTTATGTTGAAGCTGGGCCCGTAGAAGTAGTTGAGGATGACTTGCTCGTCATCCAAGTCTCCCGCCGGCACTTTGATCGCCGCCACTCCTGGCAGCACCTGGTTCCAGGCGCCGTTGCCCATCGCTTCACGAAAGGCAAGCGCGGTGTTCTTCTCATCCTCACTGGGCGGCCTCAGATCATCGTAGAAACCGGGGATAGATACCGTGTTCCCGTTGTTCTCTGTAAGGGTAGCCAGTGCTTCCACCAGCCGCCACGCCGGGCTGTCCACCACCGACTTTGTCATGCCGTGTCCCGGCGCTGCCTGCGGCCCCCTGCCCCATTTCTCGCCGCTTGATATGAGGTCTGCGTAGATTAGCCCCTTGTAGCCGAGGCTCATGCTGACGCGACCCAGCGCATCCTGTGACGCCCCAGGGCTGAAGCTGGCCTGTGCTGTAGCAAGACGGTCGCGGTATTCCTGGTACATTTCGGGGAAAGACGCGCTGCCCAGTATCTCGTCTCCCTCCAAGAGGAACATGAAATTGAAGGGGAGCTCCCCCTCTACTGCCTTGATCGCTTCCAGGGCGTTCAACCAGGCGATGTAGGGGCCCTTATAGGAGGCGGCTCCCCGTCCCATGAGCACCTTGGAATACGATCCCGCCGACGTTATTGTGCCGCTCCAGGGCGGATGTTCCCATTTCTCATGGGGCAACACCGGCCTGGTATCAAAGTTGGCGTACACAATGATGGTCTTGGATGCTCCAGCGTTGTAATAAGCCCACAGTCCGGGAAGGTGCGAGGTTTCGACAAGTGTGGCTTCCTCACAGCCTATCTCTTTGTGGATCTCTACCAGCAGCTCCGCACACTCCTTAACCCCGTGTTCCTCCACCGATACGCTTGGCTGCGCTACAAGTCTCTGTATGCGCTGAATGTGGCGCTCCTTATTCTCCTCAAGGTAGGTGCGTATATTTTCCAGGCCAACTCCAATCCGCATGTGATTCCTCCCTATTAATTGCTTAATTGCTAGCGCCTGCGATTCTATGAGGGGTGAGGCATGGAGTCAAACTCGGAAGCAATTCAGGCGGTGGGCGGTGCCATATCCGTCCTATCGTTTTGTGATAGCCTGCCGTGTGACGGCTACAGCTGATCAACGGAGAAAGCAATGGGCGCTATTGAAGACATCATCCTCAACCAGGGCAAGTGGACGGGCATCTCCGGCGTCCGGCTCCAGATGTCCAATACGTTTGTCGAAGACGCCGCCAGGTTCATGATTCTGGACCACCCAGGCCATGCCTTCATCCTCACCGGCTTTTTTATTCCCAATCCCTACCAGTTCCCACCGCCGGATACCGGCTCCGTAGAGAGTGACGGCCCCCCCGGCGCCTATTTTCTGGGCAGAGCGCTGACCAATCTGGGCTGGAAGGTAACCTACGTTGTTGATCACTATGCTGCCTTCACCCTTGAAGGCCAGCCTACCGTGGAAGAGGTCGTCGAGTTTCCCATCGCCGATGACAGCACCAGCGAACAGTTTGCTATAGACTTGTTGGAACGGCACAAGCCCTCCGTGCTCGTTGCGGTGGAGCGACCCGGCGTGAGCGCTGAAGGCAAGTACCAGTTCGTGGGCGGCGCCGACGTCACCGAGCGCACCGCCAAGCTCGATTATCTATTCCACCATCACACTGCTACCATAGGTATCGGCGACTGGGGCAACGAGATTGGGCTGGCCAACCTTGCTCAGTACACCGGCCCGCACCTGCCCAGCAAAGCGCCCACTATCACACGGTCCACACATCCTATCATTGCCGCTGTGTCCAACTGGGGCGCATACGGCCTCGTTGCTGCCATCTCCAAGGTGGCGCGGCGCAACCTCCTTCCCCACCCCGATATGGAGTTCGACCACATCCAGCGCCTTATCGATGCCGGCATGGTTGACGGACGGGGCCGCCGCGAATGGATCGTGGATGGTTTCGGGCCGGAGGAGAGCCGCCGCGTCCTGGAGGACCTCTGGGACTACCTCTATTCCCTGGGAATCAACAAGTTCTAGTATGTGGCCGCAACCGTCTCCGGCTCAACCCGTGCTAGAATGTAGCGCGTCGGCTTCAGAGCTATGGAACGCAAACGGATAAGACTACTCCACACATCGGACGTCCATATAGGCAGCGACCTTTATCCCAGGGAGGCCCAGCAAGGGTTTGAAAACGTTCTCGACACGGGGCGTCACCTCTCTGTGGATGCTCTTTTGATAGCCGGAGACCTCTTCGATAGCGCAACTGTGCCCGAGGACTCGGTGCATTACGTGTTCGAGTCGCTGGCCGGTTTGCACCGTCCCGTAATCGTTCTCCCCGGCAACCACGACACTCTCTTAACCTCCGACTCATTCCTCCTCCACGAATCGCGGGAGAACGTTTACATCCTCAGGGATCCCGTCGGCGAAATGGTCCACTTGAGTGATTTGACGCTGTCTGTCTGGGGTTGCCCGGTCTACAACCACGTTCCGGAGTTCCACCCGCTGGGCGATATCCAGCCCAGGCCGGACGGAGGATGGTACGTGGCCATAGGCCATGGCATCGTGCTAGATTCAGTCAGTTTCATCGACAGAGGCTCCCCCATTACTCACGAGGAGCTGGCCAACGCGGACTGCGATTACATAGCGCTGGGCCACACCCATGTTTTTCGGGACGTGACAAAAGGAGTGGCATCCGCCTTCTACAGTGGAGCGCCTTCCGGGGGCCACGAGCGTACCGCCGCCCTGGTTACGCTTGACCCTGACTTGGGCGTTAGCGTGGAACGGATACACGTATCCTAGCTACGGCCAGGTTTGCCGGAACTCATCGCGGTGAACCACCTGGCCGGTGAAGCCCGAAGCATCCTGTTGGGCCAGCCAGAGAGCGGCAGGCACGACTTCTTCCGCCGGAGAAGGCATTCTGCCCCAGAGATCAAACGAGGGATCCCAGTTGCGCGTCATCTCAGACTCGACGAGGCCGGGGCCCAGGCCGTTGACTGCTATGTTGTACGGCTTCAGATCCACAGCCAGATTGCGTGTGAGCCGGTCTAGCGCCGCCTTGGATGCGCCGTAGACCGGCGTATTCTCTTGATCCCATATGGCCGCCCTGGAAGATATATTGATGATACTTCCGGCACGTCTTTCCATCATGCCTGGCACAACGTGTTTGCATAGCAGAAATGGGCCAACTATATTTACTTTGAGAACGTTTTCAAATTGAGCCGTATCAAGCTCCGTTACGGCCCCGGTAACTTCTATGCCTGCGTTGTTGATCAGCACGTCTATGGGGCCTGCTTCCGCCACGGTAGAATCCACCAGGGCCTTGACCTGTTCTTCACTGGTAACGTCGCAGGGGAAATGCAGCGCCTTGCCTCCCGAATCCCTGATCTGCTTCACTGTCTCTTCCAGGGATCCCGGGGCTGTGCCGGAGCCGGGTTGGGTTGTCCTGGCGGATGCAACCACGGTGGCCCCGGCACTGGCGAAGCCCACGGCCAGGGCTTTGCCTATCCCTCTGCTGGCGCCCGTTATGAGTACAACTCTGCCTTCCATAGCCATCTCCTAATCGAATGCCTTGATCTGACTTACCGTCTCCGCATCTAGCCTCTGTACTACCGCCGTCACCAGATCCACTGCCTGATCGAAATCATAGCGGCTGATTAGGCCGTTGTGGCTGTGCAGGTATCGCGTGGGGACGGCTATGTTGATGCTGGGAGCACCCCCTCTAGTGCGTTGCATTTCAGCGCCGTCTTCCCCGTAGCCGCTGATAACAGTGAACTGCAACGGGATGCTCTTCTCAGCCGCCACGTCTATGACCAGGTCACGCAGCTTTAGATTGGGCAGCATGGAGTTGTCGTGTAGGAAGACCGACGGCCCCTTGCCCAGCTTCTCCTGTGCTTCGTCCTGTGTAATGCCTGGGTAATCTCCCGCCACGCCGGACTCCAGGCTGATCCCAATATCCGGCTCTATGATGTAGCTGCTGGTATGTGCGCCGCGCAGGCCTATCTCTTCTTGAACCGTGGCAACACCGTATACGGTGTTGGGTGCAGGCTCGCTCTTCAGGTGGCGCATCACTTCTATCATCAACGCTACGCCAATACGATCGTCCCATGCTTTGGCTAGGTATAGTTGTCCGCCGTTCAGAGCAGCAAATTTGCTGTCAGGCGCAACAGGGTCTCCGGGGCGAATGCCCAACCGCTCCTCCGCGTCCTCTTTGCTGGAGGCGCCCACGTCTATGAACATCTCATCCCGTTTGAAGACCCGGCTGCGTGCCTCCGGTGTCATGACGTGTACGGTCTTTATGCCGGTTACGCCGGGCACGGGGCCTTTTCTGGTCAGCACCATCCACCGCTGGTTTATCAGAGACTGGTCAAGCCACCCACCGATGGTCTGGAACTTGACGTAGCCTTCGGAGGTGATGAATTTGACCATCAGCCCAAGCTCGTCCATGTGCCCGGCCAGCATGACCTTTGGTGTATCGCTGGAGCCCTTCAATCGAGAGATCAGCGATCCCAAGCCGTCTGTTTCCAGGTCATTGCAGATGGGCCCCAACTCCCTCTGTACAATGCTCCTCACCGGGCCTTCGAACCCTGAGGGGCCGTATGCATTGGTTAACTCTTCTAGAAGGTCCTTTATCGTGTCCATGCTCACATCTCCCTGGTATCCATGCGCAGACGAAGGTAGTTCTGGAACTTGTCCTCCAGCGATGGATTGCTCAAGAAAGTCCCGCGGCGGGCGGTGGTCAAGGCCACACTGGAACGCTGTTCCACGCCGCGTTGAATCATACAATAGTGAATTGCTTGTGCAACTACAATGACGCCCAGCGGGTTTAGATGCTGATCGATGGCATTAGCCACTTGCTGGGTCATTCTTTCTTGCACCTGCAATCGTCTGGCAAAAACCTCCACTACCCGTGAGAGCTTGGACAACCCCGTGACGATCTTGCTTTCCGGATCAGGTATATACCCGATGTGCACCATCCCTCTGAACGGCGCTATGTGGTGTTCGCAGGTGGAGTTGAACGCTATGTTGTCCACTATGATCATGTCGTCAGAGCCGGCCGGATAGCTGTCCTCATCTAGCTGAAAGATAACCTGCAAGTGCTCTTCCGGGTCCTGCGACGAACCCTGGGTATAGGTGAGCAGAGAGCGCGCCCACCGCTCCGGGGTCTGATGCAGTCCCTCTCTTTGGGGGTCTTCTCCCAAAAGCTCAAGTACCTCCCTGAGGAGGAGTTTGAGCTTTTCTAGCTGTTCCGTTCTTATCAAAGTCCCGTCCACATTCACCTCCGGTGCCTAGTTCCCTGCGTATTTAGTGCTGTCCTCTATTTCAGCGTGTTTGAAGGCGGTGCGTCGCTCGTTGCACTTGTTGCAGACGCCGCAGTGAAGCCTGTCTCTGGGCGAAATGCAGGTCAGGGTCAAGTGCAAAGGTAAGTGCTTGAAGTCGCGAATCAAGTCATGCTTTTGCGCTCCCCTGTATGGCGCGGTCACGCTGATACTGCGCCCCAATGCGACCGAAAGCACTCCGGCAAGATTGCTGAAGAACTCCGGCGTGGCGTCTGGGAAAGGATTGCCGCCCAGCGAACCCAATGCAATCTGCGGTACATCGTGAGTGCTGCACCATATGGCGGCAAGCGATACAAGGAGAACGTTCCTACCGGGCAGGAACACGGCGTCGTCCGCTGTGTCTGCGCCGGGAGTCCCTTCACCGGTCAAGCTCCAGTGGTCTCCATACAATCCCTCAACCGGCACGCAAAGCTCCGTTACTCCGTGTACGTTGGAGCTGTGCAAGGCCTCTATGAAAGCGTTCAAGTAGCGTAGCTCTTCTTCCTCCCAGAACAGGCCTTTCCTAACGTAGATGGGGAAGACCTCCGCATTCCCGGCTAGGTCCGCCAGTAGGATGGAGCTGTCCAACCCGCCGCTTGCTAGCACGGCTATTCTTTCCACTCGTACTCCTCGCGGTAGCTGGCGTAGCTTGAGGGTGTTTCCCACAACCGCATCTCTGAGACCATGAGGCCCTCTTTTCGCATCTGTCGATAAATGTGCTTCAAGATGTTCTCCGCGGTGGGGTTGTCATCCATTGGATAAAACGGTTCACCCATTTCAGATAGAAGGTCGGCCACGGGGTCATCTTTGTGGAGCAGCATCTTGTGGTCAAGGTTCCTATCTACCCAATCTTTCACCACTCCGCGCAGGTCATTAAAATCCATGACCATACCTCTGTGGTCCAGGGAGTCCGACTCTATCGCTACTTCCAGCAAGCCGTTGTGCCCATGGAGATGACGGCACTTGCCCTCGTAATCCAGCAACCGGTGTCCGTAGCAAAAATCAATCGTCTTTACTACCTTGTGGAGCACAGCTTCCTCCTATACTTCGACGCCGGGGCCGGCCAGATGCCTACCCGCATCGACGCGGATAGTCTCGCCGGTTATAGTCTCGCTCTTGAGAAGTGTGACTATCGTCTCGGCGATCTCGTCCGCCGCCGATTCCCTCTTCAGGGGTGTGCTGGCAATAACGTCCTTGGCCCATTCTTCTTCAGAGATGTCGGGCGGCCTCATTGTGGGCCCTGGGGCAATGCTGTTGACCAAGATGCCATGCCCGGCAAGTTCAGCCGCAAATACCCTCGTCATGAAGCCAATGGACGCCTTGGCCGTCAGATAAGGAAGATAGTTCATATATGGTGTCTCCCCTGCTGCCCAGTCGCTGAACATCAGTATGTGACCTTTGGTAACGCCGGTATTGTTCATCATATGGCGAGCCCCGTATACGGCCAGCAGATATGCGCCTTTTGCGCTGGCCATGGCCTCATCCCAAGTCTCTCCATTCAGGGCGTCGAAGGATGCCATTGGATAATCGGAGGCTAGGTTGATCACAAACCATAGGCCTCCCAGCTCCGCCGCCGCCTGGCTAGTCATGCGCCGCACGTCCGCTTCCAGATTGATGTCCCCCTGGATCAAGAGAGCGTTCTCCACCTGAGACGCCACCTCGTTCTGCAAGCGCTGAGCTTCAGCCATAGACCTTCGATAGGCGATGGCCAGGTTGATGCCTTCCTGTGCCAGCCGCCTTGTTACCACGGCTCCTATACGCTTAGTCCCTATGATTAGGGCTGATTTTCCCTTCAAAGGAAGCATTCGGTATCTACCCGGGTCTCGTTATGATTTCGCCAGTAACAGCAGGAGCCATTGTACTACAGCACGGCAGGTAATGAGATGCTTTACTGCACTGTTAAGATTGTTGGCAACACGAACTTAGAGAGTGGTATGAACGACTCCAATACTCCTTGGTACGTTGACTTTTTTGGCAGTGACTACCAGGAAGCCTACGGCGACACCTTCACCAGGGAACGCACCGAAAAAGAGGTGCTATTTGTGGAGCGGACGCTTGGTCTCTCCTCAAATAGCCGTCTCCTAGACCTATGCTGCGGGCAGGGCAGGCATAGCGTTCTCTTGGCTAGCCATGGACTGAAGGTTACCGGCCAGGATCTCAGCCAAGAATACCTGGAGCAGGCCGGACAGAATGCAAAGGAACAGGGCGTTCATCTTGACCTGCTGTGCAAAGACATGCGTGACATCCCGTTCAAAGATCACTTTGACGCGGTGATCAACATGTTCAGCGCCTTCGGTTACTTGGAATCGGACAAGGAGAACCTGAAAGTGCTGAAGGCCGTCAGGGAGGCGCTTAAACCCGGCGGCCGTGTTCTCCTTGATATGATCAACCGTGAGTGGGTGGTCAGCAATTACGACCAATCAGACTGGCGACAAGGCGAGGATGGCAGCCTTTACCTAGAGCACCGGGAGCTTGACCTTGTCACCAGCCGGAACCACGTTACCTTTACAATCATCAAGCCTGACGGCAGCCGCAGAGAGACGGTGGGCCACCACATACGCCTGTACACCTTAACCGAGACGCTAGATCTGCTCTGCAAGGCGGGACTTGCCTTTGTGGAGGTTTACGGCGGCTTCGATGGGGAAGCCTATTCAATCGACACCCGCCGCATGATTGTGGTGGCTGAAAAGCGGCCGGTGTAACACTAACGACTAGCGCGGCATGTTATGTTCAACCCACTCTCGTTCTTCCCGTTCGTTGTCGAAGTAGATGAAGCGGTGGAACATCTTGGTCTCACCCCTCCGTCTCCTTATGTCTCTTCGTTTAGACTCCGAACCTGGCACATCGGCCTTCGATGTCACCGGATTTATGACGACTCCGTAGTTCCGCAGCGCGCCTTCCAAGGTAACGAAACCACCTCTCACGTCCTTCTCTACCAGGGCTATGTCTCTTTCCAACGGGTCACCCCATCCTCCACCGCCGGCGCTATAGATGCGCACCACGTCTCCTGCGTACCATCTATTGTCGTCGGAAAACGGTCGTACATCCTTCTCCTGCGGAGTGCCTGGATTCAGAACAACCCTGGACGTACCACCCGCCATACCTCCGGCGACACCCCAGGCGGGAAAGCGATTGCACTCTACACGCAACCCAAAGGTGCCTTCCGGCGCAAGCAGCCTGACATCCCTGATGATGCCGCACCCTCCCCTATATTTACCCGGGCCCCCGGAATCCGGATTTAAGGCATACCTTTCTACGCGTAGGGGGTATTCCATGTCCATGAACTCGGCGGGGTAGTTCTGGTTGTGTACGTTGTAGATGGCATCTAGACCGTCTGCAAACGGCCTGGCGCCGTGCCCTACCGCTATGCCGTCCGTGCACAATATCCACTCTCCCGTGATGGGGTCTTTCATGCGCCAGTAGGCAATCACGTAAACGGCGGTGGCCGCCATGACCTGTCCCTGGGAGGCCTGAGCAATGGTTCCCACAATGGCATCTTTCAGTTTACCGAAGGTATGCGCACGGCAGCCCAATGCGGCGGGCCATTTTGGATGCAATATGCTGCCGTCCCTGATTACAACGTCGTCTATACAGGCCAGCAGCCCCTCATTCATGAGCAGCGACGGATCAAAGCTGGAGAGATACAGGCCGTACCATGACTTGAGCACGACCTTAGACATGATGAAGTTGATGGAGCCGGGCACCTGATCATCGCTGGCGCTGGTGTCGGCCACCACCTTTTCCCCTTGGCGCGTCAGCTTCACCTCAAGCGAATGCCATTGCTCCCCTACCCCATCGGTATCCATGTAATCGCGGAAGGAGTACTCGCCTTCAGGGACAATCTCGAGCATTTTACGACGCACGAAGCTGCCCGTTTCTTCCTGGAAGTAGCGGAATGCGGCCAGCATGGTTTCCCTGCCGAAGCGATGGAACATTTCTAGAATACGGCGCTCTGCCAGACTGGCGGCGGACATCAGTGCCTGCGTGTCCCCCTCCAGGAGGTCAGGATAACGGGAGTTTCTTAGAATGATGCGATAGGCTTCTTCGTTCAGTCTGCCCTGGTCAACGATTTTGATGGGCGGCACCAACGTGCCGTCGTGGAATATCTCGGTATTGGCGGGGCCAATGCTGCCGGGGCGGCTGCCTCCCAGATCCCAGAAATGAGCCCAGGAGTAGCAGAACGCTACCAGTTCTCCGTCCATGAAGACCGGGGTTATGAAAACCATGTCTGGCGTGTGCGATATTGCACCGTCTGAAATATATGGATCGTTGTACCAGTAGAGGTCGCCCGGTTTAATGCTTTCTTGCGGGTAGTAGTCCCATACACAGTCGATGAGGTCGGAGCCTTGGTCTGTACCGTAGACCGATTTGCCCCGGCTATCGCAGAAGCTGATCAGATAGTCCTTTTTCTCCCGGATGAAGGCGGACATGGACGTGCGTTCGATGAGGATCTCGCACTCTTGTCGAGCCGCCTTCAACGAGCCTCTGATAAGCTCGCGAGTTATGGAATCAACGGTTTTGGAGGTTGTCATACGCTATCAACCCGGTACGGCTTGGAGTATACAGTTACCATATTCATCTATCCTCCCCTGCCAGCCAGGATTTATCACTACGGTGGAATCCATGCCCTCCAGGATGGACGGGCCTTGTACAACGGAGTCCGGCGAGAGCATCCCCCGTGTGAAGATATCGCAGAGCACAGGCGCTCCTTGCTCCTGGAAGAAGACCGGCCTCTGCTCCTTGACCGCTTTTTCCGCCGGAACGGGCTTCCCCGTGAGCCGGGGCATTCGGGTACCTCCCAGCGCACCTACCGCAGATACCCGGAGGGTAACTACCTCCACCGGCTGGTCCAGTGAGAACCCGAATAGCTGTTTGTGCCTGCGGTGAAATTCGTCCAGCAAGCCTTCAAAGGACTCTTCGTCAACGGAGCCGCCCTTGAGGTCCGTGGCCACTTCAAATCCCTGGTGGGTGTAGCGCATGTCCGCGGAGCGCAGGAGGGAGCGGCCCTGTTGTGGCACACCTTCCTGGTCCAGCCAGTAGAGGGCCTCTTCTTCCAGTTCCTTGTACACCTTCTCCATGGCTTCCAAGTCATAGTCAGGGGGCTTTTGGATGAAGGTACGGGCATAGTCGTTCTTGAAGTCTGCCACCAGGAGGCCATAGGCGGAAGAAACTCCTGGGTTCCTGGGAACCAGGACGTTGGGGATGCCCAGCAGCTGCGCCACACCTACTGCGTGCATTGGACCGGCGCCGCCAAACGCTACAAGGGTGAATTCTCTGGGATCGTAGCCCCGCTCCACGCTCACGTTGCGGATGGCGCCCATCATGGAGTTGTTCACTATCATGGTGATTCCGCTGGCCGCTTCCTCCAGGCTTAGATCCAGCGGTGCGGCTATTTTCTCCTGAAGGGCGTCTCTTGCCGCGCCGAGATCCAGGGCTACTGCGCCTCCTGCAATACTGGTGTTGATACGACCCAGCACCAGGTTGGCATCGGTCACTGTGGGCTCGGTGCCTCCCTGGCCATAGCAAACCGGCCCGGGGTTGGCCCCGGCGCTGTGCGGACCCAGCGATAGGTTCCCCGATTGGGTCAGCCAGGCAATGCTGCCCCCGCCTGCTCCAATGGTGGCTATATCCACCATTGGCAGGTGCATTGGCCAGTCGCCCAGCCTACCTTCCGTGGTCGATGTGACATTGCAGTCCGATATCAGGGACACGTCTGTACTGGTGCCCCCCATATCCAGGGAGATAACATCTTTGAAGCCCGTCATCTGTCCAAAGTGCCGTGCCGCCACGACTCCGGCGGCCGGGCCGGAAAGCGCGGTATACACCGGCTGCCTTACGGCGGTTTCTACCCCTATGACGCCGCCGCTGGACTTCATGATGAGCAATGGAGCATCTATCCCGCTCTCCTTCAATCCGCCTTCCAGTTTCTTGACGTAGTAGCTGACCTGCGGCATGACGTAAGCGTTTAGAACCGTGGTCATTGTGCGTTCGTATTCTCTGAATACGGGAAGTACCTCTGAAGAAAGGGACACGTGGGCTTGAGGGTGGAACGCCATGACCAAATCCCTTGCCCGACGTTCGTTGGCGCTATCCGCATAAGAATGGAGGAAGGAAACGGCTATGGAATCTATGCCGGCTCCGGCAAAGTGGCGCGCCGATCTCAGCACCGCCTCCTCGTCCAGGGGGACAACGGTCTCACCGGTGAAGTCTATGCGCTCCGCCACTTCAAATATACGCTCAGGAGGGACCGGGCGCTCCGGTTTGACCCAGACGTGAGTGCTGGCCAGGCGAGGCATACCCTGCCTGGCTATCTCCAAGACATACTTGAATCCTTCGGAAACAATCAAGCCAACGGTGGTGCCCTTGCCCTCCAGGATAGCATTGGTGGCTATAGTGGTGCCGTGGAAAATACGGCGCAGGCTGGCGCCATGAATTCCCGATTCTTCCAATACCTTGCGCAGACCTTCCATGAATCCCAGCGAGGGGTCGCTGGGCGTGGAGGGCACCTTCACCAAATGGATATCGCCTGTATCCAAATTGGACAGCACAACGTCAGTGAACGTGCCGCCCACGTCTATGGCGAGCGCGTAGTTTGCCAAATAGACACGCCTCCGAATCTCGATGCGCCGGTGGTGTTGGAAATTGCCAGGCATTGCCAGGCAATGCACTTTGTACCTGATGGTAACCTATCAGTAAAGTGGTGACGTGATACGCTAAGTCCACTAATGTGCGAAAATGGAGCTCCAGTGGAGACTAAAAGGAAATACCTTGCTCTGGACATAGGCGGAGCTTCAACCAAGGCTGGTCTTGTCACCAGTGAAGGTGAGGTTCTAGGCTACTACGCCGTGGACAGCCATCGCGGCGGTACGCGGGAGCAGGTCCTGCAGGACATAGCCAGTGCATTGGCGCCGTTCCGGGGTGAAGACCTGGCCGGTGTGGGTGTGGGTTTCCCCGCTTACGGCGACTTCAAAAATGGCGTGCTGCTCACCCTAAACACCCCGTTTCCAAGCTTGCACCGCTTTCCTTTGGGATTCCTCCTGGAAAATGAGATAGGCGTACCCACCCGCATTACCACGGATGCCAATCTGTTTGCCCTGGGAGTGATGCGATTTGGCGAGGGGCAAACGTACAAGGACTTTGTCGCTGTGTCGCTTGGCTCAGGAACCGGCGTAGGCGTTGTTCAGAATGGCCGCCTTGTAGAGGGGATGCTCGGCCCGCATCCGGTGATCGTCGAGTTCTACAACGAATGGAGCGGCACCGAATCGCACGACGGATTAAGTTTCCCCGCCCTGTATGGAGCGGATGGCGAGACGCTTTACCGGAAAGTTGAAGATGGTGACGAGATAGCGCTCAGGGCCTTTGAGCGTATAGGCCAATATCTAGGGCCGACACTGAACTGGTTGCACGCCGGTCTCATGATGGATACGTTCATTCTGGGAGGCGGCGTGAGCAACAGCTACGATTACTTCTATCCCGTGCTGGAATCCGAGCTGGACTCCAATGACGTGAAGGTGTTCAAGACGGTACTTGAACACGCCCCGCTGCTCGGCGCAGTACCGTTGCTGGAGGAGTAGTGCAACGTTAAGCGCATAAGAGGCGTATCCCTTACCAAGAGTACAAGAACCTGAGCGATGTATTGGTAAAGGGCTATGGGGAAGTCAACTACCCTGACACCCGCCCCTTTCTCAGGCTGATTTCCTTGTTGTACAATCCGCAACGGACTTCAAGAATCTGATGAAAGCGTAGGTATTAGCCTGATGAAGATAGAGTCATATGCGCAGGGCATGACGTGTTGGACCGACCTGGGGTCCGGCGATCAGGAAGCCTCCAAGGCCTTCTACTCCAAGCTGTTTGGCTGGACGTATCAGGATTTTCCAATGGATGAGAGCGGTGAACTCACCTACTCCATGGCCGTCAAGGACGGTTCATACGTGGCTGGCATCTACACCCAGGCGCCGGACCAGAAGGAGGCAGGCATTCCGCCTCATTGGGACGTACATATCGCCGTGGACAACGTGGACGAGGTCGCAGGCAGAGTGGAAAGCTGCGGCGGCTCGGCTCTGGTTACTCCGTTTGACGTGTTTGACTTCGGCAGAACGGCCATTGTCAGCGACCCCAGCGGCGGCGCGGTGTTTCTCTGGCAGGGCAAGAATCACAAGGGGGCCGGTGTCCAGAACGAACATGGCGCCATAGGGTGGTGTGAGCTGTTGTCTACGGATCCAAAAGCCGCAGTCCAGTTCTATACCAGTCTGCTGGGAGTTCAGTCCGAAACGGCCACTATGTCTGACGGCGACGAATACACGGTATATATGCGGGATGGAGTGCCCCTAGCCGGCACCATGGCCTTCCCGGAAGCAATCCGCGGCATGAACATACCCTCCCATTGGAGCGTCTACTTCCATGTGGATGATGTGGACGCCAGCTTTGACAAGGTCACTTCTCTGGGCGGCGTGGCGCACCTGGAGCCGATGGATATAGCGGATGTGGGTCGGATAGCCTTTGTGGGGGAGCCGCAAGGCGTGGGCTTTGGTCTCATTACTCCCGCCGGCGATTGGAGCACCGCCGGAGAAGAGCGTTGAGCCTATCCCTGGTTTCTGCGTGGGTTGGCCATGGACTGGCCTGGGCCGCCGGGCTGTTCTTTGCCTTCGGGCCGGTGTACCATGGCGCTGCTCAAGAAGCTGTTCCCAACGGGTATGTCTGGCCTGGCTCTAGCTCTAGTTTGGTGGCGGCGAACGGATTGTTTGTTGTCCCGTTGCTTCTTGTGCCGATAACGCTCACTAGTATTCAGTTGTTAGCAATTCATTTAACCAATAAGAGGCGGATGATGCGCAACGTTCTTGTTTGGAGCCCTCCTGTGGTGCTCTTGGGGTTCTGCTTTGTAGCCATCGCGTCCATTGGCATTTTCTATATGCTATCTGGAGTTGCGCTTCTTGTGGCAGCCCTCGCCGACATGGGAACCCAGACTGCGGAGGGGTAGGATGCGAGGTGCACGCCTAATGCTGGCTGCCCACCCGCATTATCGTTTGACCGCGAACGATGGACGTGGGAAGCAACGCGGTACGGGATTCTGTACTTGACACGGTTCTTGCACTCAGCACCTATCTTTTTCCGAGTTTGTTCATTCCATGGCCTCCGTGTCTGCTCCCTCCCGATGCACCAGCGGCAGACTGATTATCATATTCGTGTACTCTCCCGCCTCCGATTCTACTCGGATAGAGCCTCCGTGGCTGCGCACAATGTCGTTGCACATTGACAGGCCCAGGCCGGTGCCCTGGTCGGTGGGCTTTGTGGTAAAGAACGGGTTGAATATCTTATCGACAGCCTCGGGCGGGATACCGGTGCCGTTGTCCCTGATGTGGACCTCCGCCGTCTCCTCTCCCCGCTTCGTCGCCAGCCGCAGGGTGGGTGCATATGGTTTACCGTCGGACTGCTCGACGGCTAGGCGTTTCTGATGTGTGGCATAGCAGGCATTGCTAACCATGTTGAGGAATAATCGGCCTATGTCCTGGGAAATCACCTCCAACTGTCCCATCTCGGGATCCAAGTCCTGCTCTATGGTTAGATTGAAGTCAGGATTAGTGGCGCGAGCGCTGTGGTAAGCCAGCCGGGCGTGCTCTTCCAACAGAGTGTTGATATTTGTGGCCTGCCGTTCTCCTGAGCCGCGGCCCATCCTGAGCATGTCCTGCACAATACGGTTAGCCCGCTCGCCGTGATGGGAGATGCGCCCCAGATTATCTGAGATATCCTTGGAGATCTCCTCTACCAGGCTCCGTTGCTCATCCGTTAGGCTTGCCTCGTTTTCCTCCAACACCTCTTTCAACTCCACAATAAGCTCTATGGACAGCTCTGAGAAGTTCTTCACGAAGTTCAGCGGGTTCCTTATCTCGTGGGCCACTCCCGCCGTTAGCTCACCCAGAGCGGCCAGCTTTTCCCTCATGACAATCTGGTCCTGGGCTTTCTGCAACTCGCCCAAAACAGACTCCAACTGCTCGTTCTTTCCCTGGAGCTCCTCCGCCAGCTTCTCTACTAGGTTTAGACGCTGCACCTCCAAGGCGTGGCGTCGGAACACCTCTAGGGCGGCGGCCATCTCTGCGACCTCATCTTGTCCTCCGATATCTACCTCCGCTTCCAGGTCTCCGCTGGCCATGCGCCGCATCCAGTCCGACAGCGTCTTGAGGCGCCGCAGCAGCCATCGGCCCACAAAGAGCCACGCTATGACGACACCACCGCCGATGCTGATGCCGGTGATGCCCAGAAGAATCGTGCGCCCAGTCAGAATGGCTCGGGAAGAGACGGCGATTGCCTCATCAGCGCTGAGCTGAGCCGTACTCACCAGATCATTGATGCCGCCCACAAGAACGACGGCTATTTCTCCGTTACTGTCAAGCAACTCCTCCTGGCGCCCCGTGAGCCTCAGCTCCTGCTCGATTATGTCAAAGCCGCTCCCCTCCCCTGTTCCGATGGCAAAGAGCTCCTCGAATACCGGGGACACATCTCCATATAGCGGCGAGTCCTCTATTGAGGACAGGTTCCCTGTCATGCGGCTGACTGCAGCCTCGAACCGCTCCCGCAGCGGCTCTACTTGCGAGGCATCGCTCAGCGTGAAGGAGTTGGCCAGCAGTTCGGTGGCGATGTTGGCGTTGCCCTGCAGTTCCGATAGATTACGGTACCGTGTAAGCTCCAACTCCGATAAGTACTCAGAACGAGGCGCCGGCGGCTCCCCCAGCGCCCGGTATCCGGTTACTATGAAGAAGAACTGGTCGTCGATGGCGGGCCCTACCACGTCGTCCAGCCGGCTCCGCAGATTGGCCAGCTCTTCGCCCAACGTCTGTCGCCTATCACGCAATCTGAAGAGCTGCGAGCGTTCCGCCCTGATGGTATTGATGTTCATGGAGAGATTGTCGGCTTGAGAGCGTACCCGTTGGAAGCTGGTCTCCTCCATGTACGGGCCCTCAAGTATGGCCAGTTGTTCTTCAAACAAGACGAAGGCCTCAAGGATGCCGTCAGACACCCGGGCAAACTCGGCGGGAGTGGAGGCGGTGGTCAGCTGCGGAGCCGCTGACACAAGGGTGCTGCTGTACTGGGCCGCGCCAAAGGCCGCCGCCACCTCTGGCAGAGTTCCTTCGTTGACCCTGTTCTGGGCGTTTCCCACCTGATTGAAGAAGAACCAGCTTACTATGCTGGCGGATACGGTCAGCACCACGGCGCCCCATATGGCAGCGTAAAGCTGCGTGGAAAGTCGAAAGCGTAGAGCCAGAAGCTGTTGAAACAACCCCGTCACGGTATGGTGTTCTCCAGGTTGTCAATGGGGTGGTACGCTCCGTCGCGGCCGATGACCGTTAGAAACACCTTGTCCGACCCCTGGTTGTCCGTCTCGCCGTATTCCAGGATAAAGCCGTCCAGGTCAATGGAACCAGAGCCCCGTATGTTGTCCAGGAAGCACTTACGGTCCACCTCTTGGCCGCAGGACTCTACGCCAGCTATTGCCAGGCGTCCAGCCATGTACCCCTCCAGAGAGACGAAGCCGGGCTCCGCTGTTGGGTCGTAGGACTGCAGGGCTCTGTGATAAGCCGCGACGATTGGTATGGAGTCGTCCGCTGGAAAGGGCACTACCTGGGTGACGTATACGCCGGCACCCGTGGTTCCCAGTTCCTGTGCTAGGGCGTTGCTTCCCACAAAGGAGATGTTTACGAACACCGGGTCGAACTCCAACTGACGCGCCCATGAGATAAGGGCCGCCACCGGCTTGTAGGCGCCGATGATGATCACCGCTTCAGGGGAGCCGTCCATCAGGTCCAGCAGTCCCGTCTTGACCGCCGTTGTGTTTCGGGGATACCGGCCCACCGATATGGGTTTCATGCCTCGACGATCCAGGGCGGCCGATGCTCCACGGTAGCCGGCCTGTCCATAGGAGTCATCCTGGTACATCACGGCTATTCGCTCGATGCCCAGGTCCTCCGTTAGCCGCGCCACCATCTCTTCCGTTTCCTGGTTGTAAGAGGAGCGCAGGTTGATGATGTTGACCCACTCAGGGTCTCTGAGGAAAGCGGCGCCGGTAAAGGGGGCCAAGTAGGGAACCCCCGCCTCCGCCGCCACCGGTGTGGCGGAGCGAGACGTCGGTGTACCCACCGCACCGATGAGGGCAAACACTTGCTCCTCCTCTATCAGGCGGGTCGTGTTGGCGATGGCCGCTTCTGGTTCGTAGGCGTCGTCGAACGATACCAGCTCCAACTGCCTACCGTGGACGCCGCCCGCGTTGTTGACCTCATGGAAAGCTGCCTCTATCCCCAGCCGCATGTTTGTGCCCAGCGCTTGAGCAGGGCCGCTGAATGCCGCCGACTGGCCGAAGAGAACCCTCTGATTGGAGACCCCGTGCGTCATGTCTGACACTTCTGGGGTTACCACAGGCGTGTTTTCGCCTGGCACAACTATGGTAGGGGAGCCGTCGTTACAAGCAACTATCAACAGGGCTACGGCGCCTAGCGCCACCAGCGGTAGGGAGAGCCCCATGACACCTTGGCGAGACATCATTCATCCCTGTGCTTGACCAGCGTCAAATGATTTCTGTCTTCCTCCCGACGGTAATACAGCTCGTCCATCAGCGTACGGACCAAGTGAACTCCAAGGCCCCCTATGGAACGCTCTTCCAGTTCCTTAGTCACGTCGGGAACGGGCCCTTCCGTCAGGGGATTGAAGGGCTTGCCCGCGTCTGAGATTTTAATGGTGAGGGCGTCCTTTTTAGAGGTCAGGCAAACTATGATCTCCTGGTCGTCGGATGTTTCCCCGTAATTCATGATATTTATTCCCAACTCTTCCAGCACAAGGTTCACATGGAAGATTAGGCTGGGAGGCCACTCTTCCTGCTCTCCCAGGGACTCCACTGCTTCGTAGAGACGCTTCAACTCCTCCACTCTAGGGGCTAGGTTCAGGGATATCTTTGCGCTCAATCAGCTACCCTCGTTTCGGTGGAGGATCAGGCAGGTGATATCGTCGGACTGGGGGGTGTCCCCCGCAAACTCCTTGACGGCGTCGAAAACAGCTTGGGCCACGTCCTTGGGATCCATGGGTGGGCCATTCTTGAAAATCTGGGTCAACCGCTCCATGCCAAACTGCTCGCCCTGGGAGTTCATAGCCTCCGTGACACCGTCGGTGTAGAGGATTAGTGTATCGCTAGGGGTAAGGGTCACCGAGTTCTGGTTGTACTCAAGGCTAGGCAGTACGCCCAGGGCTATGCCGTCCGTAGATGGAATACGGACTGACGACCCATCAGCGTGGACAATTAGAGGACTGTCGTGGCCTCCGTTGGCGTAGGTCAGCTTTCCGCTGGACGGATCGTAAACGGCGTAGAACAATGTCACAAACATTCCCGCTTCATTGCGCTCTTGGATCAGATCGTTGACCATGCCCAGCGCCTCACCCGGATCATGGCTGCCGATGGCGGCTCCCTTCAGCAGAGTGCGGCAGGACATCATGAAGAGGGCGGCCGGTACGCCCTTGTCCGAAACGTCTGCTATGGCTAGGCCAATGCGGCCGTCCTCCAGGCGAATGATGTCAAAGAAGTCTCCTCCCACATTCCGTGCCGGCTCCATGTTCCCATAGGTTCCCAAGTATGCATTGGTAGGAAAGTCCGTGGGTAGGATGGACTGCTGCATCTTGTTAGCTACGTCAAGCTCGTTTTGAATCGCTACCAGCTTGTCTCGGGCAGATACGGCCTCCCGCCACTCGGCAAGGTGGCGCAGAGTCCGGTCTATGGTCACACGCAGGTCATCGAAGTCCAGCGGCTTGGTAATAAAGTCAAAGGCGCCCCGGTTCATGGCTGTTCGGATGTTCTTCATGTCCCCATAGGCGGAGATGATTACCGCCCTTAGGTTGGGGTCCACCGATGGCATCTGCTCTAGCAGGGTGAGCCCGTCCATCTTGGGCATATTGATGTCAGACAGCACCATGTCGATGGTGTCGTCCTCGCCCAAGATCTCCAGGGCCTCCACTCCGTTGTGGGCAAAGACGAACTCATACTGGCCCGAGCGAATGCTGCGGCGCATGCGCTGTAGGATGAGCGTTTCCAGGTCTGGCTCGTCGTCCACCACCAGGATCTTGCACAATCTATCGAACGGCTCTAAGACAATGCCTTCCGTCTGTTCCGTGCTAACTTCCATTTGGAACCCGTCCATCTCACCAACTGGGGAAGCGCCTACACAACTGGCGCTGCCTTTATCAGCCCAAGAATGAAGTCTCGTTCGAACTTTAACGGACGGATTTTAGCAGAGAGGGCATAGCTGATTCAATACGCGCGCTTGACTTGCCGGTAATGACGGGCAAAGTCTCACGCCACTTGCGTTGCTGCCAGCGAGCCTCACACAACCACGGCATTCCCCCCTAGCGAATGTCGAAGACCGCCTGAACGTGCATTGATATCCGCAGCTCTCCTCCACTGATAGAAGTGCTTGGCGCCGCCGCTTCCATCATTGCAAAGGCTGCCTCCCTGGCCACGGGGACTCCGCTGCTCTCCGTGACGAACGTCAGAGGCCCCAACTCCACTCCGGCGAGGGTCGCCAGATGCTCCGCCTTGACCATGGCGTCTTGGAAGGCGGCCTCTCTGAGGGCGGTCATGTGCGGCTTGGGATCCTCTACCGTAAAGCGGATCCCGTCGATCCTCGTGGCGTTGCCGCCGGCGTTGGCCACGTCGTCTATGATGGGACCCACGTTATTGATGTCCCGGATCTTCACCGTTGCCGAGCTGTTGACCGTATAGCCAACCAGAGTGCTTCTTCCGTCGTTATGGTATTGGTACTGAGGCCAGATGTTGAAGGCCCGGGTTTGGATATCCCTGTCCTCCAGGCCCTGAGCCTTGACTGCGGTAATTATGGCGTCCATCGCCTGCGCGGCCTCTTCCCGGGCCTGCGAAACGCTCTCCGCCATGGCCTCTACTCCGACATTCAGCAGCGCCAGGTCGGGCACGAGGTCTATGGAGCCCTCGCCCGATACCGAAATGCCGGACTGGCCCTGAATCCCTCCCGAAAAGGCGCCTGTGGCCTGGACGCCGGTCGCGGATTGCGGCGCATCATCGTCGTCGTTGCTGCATGCTGCAACCAGGAGCATGACGACGGCCAGTACTGCTATCATGGACATCACTTTGAGCTTGTTCATCTGCACTTCCTTCTTTACTGTGGCTTAACCGAGGGTGCGGCAACCCGGTGGTTGAACGTCCCACACTATAATAAAACGTCGAAACGAGCCGATTGGTTCCATTGACCGGCTGGTATGATATAAGACACTGCCATTTCAGCCTAACAGGCCTTGGCTTATCCCCTACCCCACCCGTTGCGCGAAGCGTCCCGTCTATTGAAACGGCCTCCCAGATGGCTGTATCATTCCAGCCATACCTCAACCAGGAGAATCACGTGATCGATCTTGCAAACTATCAGGAACTGGTCGTCCGGCAGACCAAGGAGATGCTGGAAATATTCACCGGGTTCGAAACGGCCAACCGTTATAGGATCCTGACACCGGAGGGTGAAGAGGCCATGTTCTGCTATGAGGAATCTGGGATGCTGTCTCGCCAGTTCATGGGCTCCCACCGGCCCCTCAACCTTCACGTGGTCGACAACAAGGGCGACCCTATCCTGAATGCCAGTAGGAATTTCTTCTGGTTCTTCTCACACCTGAACGTGCAGGATGGATCCGGCGCACCCATAGGATCGCTGCACAGGAAGTTCGGCATGCTCCATCGCAAGTTCGCCCTGCTGGACTCCGGCGGACAGCAGATAGCGGGGCTCAACGGAAGCTTGTTCCGGCGTTACACCTTCACCTTGAACAACGCCGGTGGCCAGGAGATGGGGCGCATAGTCAAGCAGTGGGGAGGCATTCTCAGGGAGGGCTTCACCGACGCCGACACCTTCAGCATCCAGTTCAGCGATGTTGAAAGGAGCCAGGAGATTAGGCTCCTGCTCATAGCATCCGCCTTTGCCATTGATCTGGACTTCTTCGAGAACAAGGGAAGCCGCTTGGGCATAGGGTAGCCCAAATGAACAGAGCCTTTGGCGTTATCCAGCTTCTAGCTGTGCGAGGCCGTCTTCCCTCACCGTTCATTGCCAAGCGCGCCGTCAGGGACTGATGACCAAGGTAGGCACGTTGAGAACAAGATCTGGGAAGTCAATGGTATATCCGGTACGCTTGGTAACTGTGCCAAATATGGTGTTGAGGTCGTCAGAGAGCGGCTCAACCGTTATGGACTCAATGTAAGGCTCGATTTCAGCCGGGGTGAGCTTTACGAACTTGCGGTACATGTCCATCATAGAGTCCGCCGAGACGTGACCGTTCTGCTCAAGCTCCCGGCGAAGATGGGCCAGATCAGGATCATGGAGAACGGCCTGCCACATTATGAGACGGCCTCGGTCGTGCTCCATTGTAAGGTCGTTCTCCGATTCGGACAACGCCTGACGCCAGTCGTCTAAGTATGTGCCCCAGTCGTAACCGGAAGGCCAGCGGGCGGTCTCTACGTCGGTGTACTCTCCGATCTTTCGGGCCAGGGCAACCTCAAATGTGAATGCCTCCGCTTCCCCCATCGCACCAATCAGGGAGTCACCCTCAGCCTTAGACTGCACGGGATTGAGGATGCGTTGAAGCGCGTGCCCGGCTTCATGCGCTGTGGTGGCTGTCGCTGCGTCCGATGGCCGGTCGGCCCGCATAATCAGCGCCAGGCCTCCCTCCGTGCGTATGCAGCACCAACCCACGAATTGCTTCAACCACGGATCACCTCGCTCGTCCGCAAGGGCGTCGTATTCGTCCCTGGAGAAGTACCGAGCTTCCCAGCCGTCTTGCTGAACGGTGCGACCCGTCAGCAGATGATAGCCGTTCTCGAATATCTCGATCACAAGGCTGGATATGTCGCGCTTCACTACGCTTCTCCCGTCAGGGCCATAAGTGGTCACCTGGGAGAACACGGGGACTTGACTGCCAAAGGCCGTAGACAGCAGTTGCCTCAGCTCTTCCGGCGATAGCAGTTGGAACTCCATCTGTGGCGCTGGGGCAACACTTGCGGCCACGTAGTCGGAGGGGAATCCGGCAGCCAGTGCATAAACATGACCGTCATGCGAGGTTAGGTAGACTCTGTCTTCGTCGATAGCTAGCGGGGATCTCAGGTCATCTCCAGTTTGGAACTGCCATACCAACAAGCCCGTCCCAGAGTCCAAGGCATAAACGATGTTGTCATCAGCCCCGACGTAGACCAATCCTCCCTCTACAGCTGGGGTCGACCAAATCTCGCTATCGACTTGATATCGCCATCTCAGAGAGCCGTCCGCCCGTGACACCGCATACAGGAATCCATCCGTGGAGCCAAAGTATACGGAGTCCTGCCAAACTGTTACGGAAGCAGCCACTGCATCGCCTGTCCAGAAGTTCCAAACGAGTTCACCCGTCTGGGCGTCGAGTGCATAGACTCGCCCGTCCCAAGAGCCGACTATCACTAGGCCATCGGAAACAAATGGGGTGGAGCTGGAACCCGACAACAATTCGGTCCTCCAGGCGACCTGCCCTGTTGCGGCATCCAGCGCGTACACCCAATCGTCATATGATGCAGCGTAGATCATCCCGTCGGAGACCACGCCGCCGCCGTAGATTCTATCTGCTGCCTTGAATTGCCATAAGGGTTTTCCGTCTGACAGATGTACAGCCACAATTTGTCCATCCTCGTGAGCCGCAAACACGCTCTTGCCGTCAGTCGTGACGCTCCCGAATGTGGGTTCAGCTTCTCCCGTTACCCATAGGCGGCTTCCGCTGTCCTTGTTCACCGCGTGCAGCCTCCCATCAAGGTCTCCTATCAGCACTATGTCGTCGGCTATTGCGGCATCGGTTGCCAGACCGGGGCCCGCGTTGTACTGCCAGAGGACTTCGCCTTCTGGAAGGTCGAGAGCGTACAGGGAGCCTGAACTCGACCCAACGTAGAGAGTTCCGTTGTTAACCAGGGGTTTTGCCTCCATCCAGCTTAGCGTGTTGAGCTTCCAAGTAACGTCGCCTGGCTCTACGGGTTCCGGTTTCGGCGTTGCCTTTGGCGTGGGAGTGGGCGTTGGCGTAAGCGTAGGTGTGGGCGTCGCGGTCGGCATTGCCGTGGGCGTAGGCGCGGGTGTGGCGGTCGGCGCTGCCGTAGGCGTTGGCGTGGATGTGGCGGTCGGCACCGCCGTAGGCGTTGATGTGGATGTGGCAGTCGGCGTGGGGATGGCAGACGGTGTGGCCGTGCTCTCCGAGGGAGAAAATGGAGTCTTGGTCGGAGTGGGTTGGGTGCAAGCGGCCATGACAACCAAGGCCAGAGGACACACTAGGAGAAATCCCAGCCGTGAGGAGCGACCTGCCAGCGTGTCTTCTATCATGTCACCACTCCTAACTTATCACACTCTTGCTCCATCCGGTCGGGGCCGGTCCCGCCGGATGGCTCATCGGAGCCGCAGGCCGCGAGCGTCATCAGCAGAGCCAGCGCGATAGCGGTGAGCAGTAGTTCTCTATGCATGTTGCAATATCATCACGTTCAAGTCTAGCCAAACATGGGATTCACCAGCCTATTATAGGACTGAAGGGCATGTTTCACAATGCTCTGCCGATATAACGTATCTGTTCTAGCCGCAGACCAGTATCCCTGTCCTTTGCTCTCCCTGGAATGGCCGGGTAGGAGCAGCGGCCGATCACAGTACCAGAGCGAAGGAAATGGTAAAGGTTCTTGATTTTATCAAGTCTGGTGGACGGGGGAGAATCGAACCGCCATCGTGGGCCACTCGTGCACTTTAGCTATGAGGCCCTAGCTGACCGACCCCGACTCCGACAGGGGGGGGGTCAGACTGAGGGCCGGGCGGCTGGGGCCGCCGACCCCCGCTGACCCGAGAGAAAGAAAATCAGCCTCCCGGACGGCCCGGTGTGGGGGTGTGCGCCGGGCCGTCGGCCCTCGATGGGGAGAGAGGATGCCCCGCAGACAGGGGCCAGGGGCTGGCCCGGGCCACGGCGGCGATCAGGTGGGGTTCCTCCTCACTGTGACAACGACACGAGCGGCAGGGGGCGAAACGCGTCCCTGCTCGCAGACGCCTGTGACCTCGTGGCGGGCTGATAATTGAGATGCGGCGAAAGCTGAACTACGTTTCAACTGGCCCCAGTGGTCCCGTGGGAGTCCCCCGACTATCGAACGGCGTTCACTTCGAGCTGGACACCCTCGTGCTGCTGAATCCGGCTGATGACGTCGAACAGGTTGCGGGCGTGGGGATTGCCGTCCGGTCCGAACATACGCATCAGACTCTTGGGCTGCTTGTTTGTGAGGGAGCCGAGCTCCTCGAACCCGATGGTGGCGTTGATGTAGTCGCACAGCACGATCTTGCCTGCATCGACGTCCCCTGCCAGCAGGCACTCGACGCCTTCCTTCAGCAACCCTTCTCGAAATGCCGGGTCGCGCTCGGCTCGGGCCTGCACGGTCTCCCTGAAATCACGGGTGAGCGGCATGTTTCACACCTCCTGTTGCTTGCGACGCTTGTACTCCTGCCAAAGATCGCGGGCATCCTCGATGTCCCTCTGCTGGCGTTCCTTGGTCCCACCGCCGAGCAGGACTATCAACGTGTCTCCGTCCCTGCCGAAAATAGACTCTGTAGCCCGGGCCGATGTGTATACGGCGCTCCAGCACGCCGCTCCCGACGCCTCTGACGTTGGACAGGTTCCCCGACTCCATGCGGGCTAGGATCGTCCTTACCCTGGTCGCTGCCCCGGCGTCGAGACCGTCGAACCAACGACCGAATGGACTGCTGCCTCGCTCGTCGATGTATTCTCTGATCTCGATCATGGCAAAACGGTAACAGAAGCGTTACTATGATTTCAAGCCTAGTAGCGTGGGGTTCATTTGGTTACCTTTGTCGGAAAGAACATCCGACATTCTGTTGTATGCGAACGAGGTGCCTCATGTGCAAGACTCAGAGAAACCATGAAGCCGTCGCGAGCACTCCGAGGCCATTCATCTACCGCGTCGAGAAGACAGGCCATCTCAAGTCGGTAGCCATCCCATAAGCAGGCCATGCCATGACTAACACCCTGTACTACGGCGACAACCTGGAAATCCTGCGGCAGCACGTCGGCGACGAGTCGGTCGACCTGGTGTACCTGGACCCGCCCTTCAACTCGAACGCCAATTACAACGTGCTGTTCAAGGAGCGGTCGGGCGAGGAGTCGCCCGCCCAGATCAAGGCGTTCACCGACACGTGGGAATGGACCCAGGAGTCGGAGAGGACGTTCGAGCAGGAGATCGTCCTGAACCCAAGCAGTTGGTGGCCGTTGTCGGGTGTCAACTTCTCACCCTGGGGTAAGAGGTCGAGGTGGACGGGGCTGGAATCGAACCGCCATCGTGGTGCCACTCGTGCACTTTAGCTAGGAGCCCACTCGTGACCGACCCCGACTCCGACACGGCTGTGCGCACGTATCGCCTGGCGACAGCTGCTCTCCGAATAGTAGTGTGAAGGGCGGTTGTTCGGCGGAGTCAAGTCAGGCAGTGCGACCCGAGAAGGAAGGAAGGCCATTGTGAGTGTGGTGACAGCAGTGGCGGCCCTTGCCGCCATCGGCTTGCTTTTCGCGATGGACCCAGGCGGGGCAATCGCTGAAAGCGGCTTTCCCGACTTCCGGGAGATGGACTGGAAGCAGCTGGCGGTCTGGGGCTTCCGCACGATAGGCGTAGTCGTAGCGCAGCTGCTCATCATCGTGCTGTGGTTGTGGCCCAAGCACCGGCCCCCGCAGGCGCTTGAGGAGCATCGACGCCCGTGGGACGCGGGGGCCCCACAGCCCGGTTCAATGCCCGCGGCGGCGGTATCTACGCTGGAAGGCCACATGATATGGAGCCCGACGCTGCTGGCCTCCATCATCGAGATGTGCCAGCGCGGCACGCTGCGAATCGAGGCCGTCGGAACAAGGGTCGGCTTCCTGTACCGGCTGTCTCGGCAGGCTCCCGTACAGTATGACTGGGAGCGAACGATATGCGAAAGCATGCCCATGCCGTCGCGCGCCACAACGGTTGATGCGCTCCATGAAGCGATAATGAAGCGCGAGGATGCCATCGGCGACCAGATAGGGAACTACCTGCAGCATCGCGGCCTTTTCCATGACAATCCGGTGCGAGTCAGGAGGGAAAACGACGACGATGCAATCGGATGGGGAATGCTGGCCGGCGCCTTGATGGGCGTTGGCAGCGGGCTTTGGGCGGCTCTATGGCTGGACCAGTGGTGGGCGAACGCCCTGATCGGCGCGTTCACATGTCTCGTATATTTGCTGATGGCGCCGTCGATACGAACCGGCATGGTGCCGACAACGCAGAGGGGAGCGCATGAGATAAGTCAGTGGCTAGGCTGGAAAGAGACTCTGGCCGGATCTGCCCCGCCCTATGCCCGGAACCAAGCTGATTCCATGTTGCCCTATGCCGTGGCGCTGAATGTGGCCCAGCCATGGCTCGATGTCGCAGGCTCGGCTCCGCCGTGGTTCGGATCCGGCAGCGCATCCTCCCTGCAGGGCGCCGACCTGGACGCGGCCTATCACGGTTTCATGCACGCGCCGGAGTGGTACCTGAGCGGAAGGTCGGGCGATGCGGCGAAAGCGGCCGAGGGGGGGGTCGTCATGAACTAGAGCTCAAGCTACTCGAATTGGAGTCGCCGGATACCGGGAAGGCCGTGCACAGGGAGACCGACGACGAAATCCAGGACATAGCCCGTGAGCCGGATTCACAGCGCAGTTCTCGGGAAAGTGCGCCGCCACCGCCATCGGGCGGGTATCAACAGTACAGGGGAGAAAGACTGATTGAGGAACCGAAGAGCGGCGGGGGCCTCTGCGGGTGCTTCATATGGGTGGTAAGCCTGGTAGGCATAGGGGTGGTGGTCTTGGTCGTCCTGTTCAGCCTCGATGTGGTCTCGCCTCGCGACAAACCGTGTCCCTTGGACTCTCCCGCGATCCCGACGCCCGCGCAGATTGCGGTGGTCGGCGACCTGTTCCGCGATGAGTGCATGAGGGTCAGTGGCACGGTCGTGTTCCAGGACGCCGACGAGCTGGTGGTGGAGATGAAACGGGGCGAGTACGTGCAGCGGGTTAACGTACGCGACCCGTCGGAGGTTCTCGAAGCAATCCCCCTAGGCCGCGTGGTGACCCTGGCTGGGCGGCTCAAGGAGGAGGACGACGGAACATACGCAGTCTACTTCGTACCGGACTATAGATCGGACCGGGGGTGGTGGCGGAACCTCCGGGACAACCTTGAAGGGTTGTTCTAGGTGGCTGTGGGTGCGGCAGGCATTGGTGATGGCTTGGTGGCAGGCTAGGAAGGCACGTTACTGCAGACTTCGTCGCGGCTCGCCTTAAGGTCTTCGATCGGAGCGACGGAACTCACATAGATGAACTGCGCCTTGGCCTCGTCCATATCTTTGGCGGTGGGGAACGTCATGAGCATGCTTGCCTCGAAGACTTCAGTGTTCCCCTGGGCCCAGCAGTCCCAGGTCTGATTGAGGATGTCCTCCTTGCTCTCGCCGCCTCCGCAGGCGGCCAAGAGTAGGATGGACGCCAAGATACACATAAGTGGAATGGCGATAAACAGAAAGGGTTGGGAGTTGATTCTCAATGTTCGTTCCTAATAGTAGTTGGCCTGCCGCCGGAAGGTCCTGCCACAGGCTCCGGCCTGCGCCCATCTATGTCACGGAAGGATGTGGAGGGAGCCGGAAGCGGCTGTGGGGCTAGGCCGGGGGGACGCGCGAGCATAGCGAGCGCGGTGGAGGCCGACCACCCCCAACATACACCCGACACGCCGAGACACCGCTCGCGTCCGACTAAAGCCACTGCTTCTGGCCGGTAACGTAGATACTCTGGAAGTCTTCATCCGACTTGGTCAGGTAGATAATGCCTTCCACCAACCCGAGTACGCCAGCCGCCATCAGAAAAGCATAGCCAACCACGTACATCAATAACCCAATGACGGCGCCAATGCCGAACATCCCCAAAGCTATGAATGCACTGCCCACAATCACAGCCAGCACTATGCCGCCGCCGCCAACTGCCAGCTGTATTATTGCGGGCTTCTTGAAGCCCAGGTAGAACTTGTGGACGCCGGCCCAGCCAAGGAATATCCCCAGCAGCCCGGCAACCACCTTGGTCTTCTCGGAGCCCATCACGCCCTCGAGAGCGCCGCCAATCCCGCCGGTGCCGGGGGCCGGCGTAGCACGGTAAATGGCTACAGCATCGCTGCCCTGCGCCTCGAAATCCACCCGCATTCCCCGGTTGGGATTGGCCTGGTCTTTCCATTCGGTCCCGACAAAATTATATCGGTTGCCGTCATCCCCTGTGATCAGTCCCGAGTTGGTTTGAGCGGAGTAATCTAATACTCGTCCATTCATTCCCTGTTCTCCTCTCCCTGCTGCGCTGCTGGGATCTGACAAGTAGTCAAAGGAGGATCGTCAACGACCTGTGCGCGCCCGGCGGGTCGGCGGAGCAGCTGCTGGAGGTGCTGACCTTCCGGCGGGCCGACGGGCGGGAGGTCTCCCTGGAGGAGTTCCCCCTGTCCCAGGGACTGAGCACGGGGGAGACGGTGCGGGCCGAGGAGATCGTCCTCCAGGCCCCCGACGGGCGGAGCGTCACCACCCTGATCAACGCCACGTCCATCCGCTCCGAGGAGGGCGAGGTCGAGTCGGTGGTCGTGACCATGCAGGACATGACGCCGATGGAGGAGTTGGAGCGGCTGCGGGCCGAGTTCCTGGGCATGGTGAGCCACGAGCTGAGGACGCCGCTGGCCGCCATCAAGGGCTCAGCCGCCACGCTGACGGAGGCGGCCTCCGACCTAGACCCCGCCGAGATGCTCCAGTTCTTTCGCATCATCGGCGAGCAGGCCGACTACATGCGCGACCTGATCGGCGACCTGCTCGACGTGGCGCGCATCGAGACGGGCGAGCTGTCGGTGGCCCCCGCGCCTGCGGACATGGCGACCCTGGTGGACGAGGCCAGGAGCAGGTTCCAGAGCGGAGGGGGCAGGAGCAACCTCCGCATCGACCTGCCCCCGGAGCTGCCGCTGGTCATGGCGGACGGGCGCCGCATCATCCAGGTGCTGAACAACCTCCTCACCAACGCGGCCGGGCACTCCCACGAGGCGTCCGCCATCGGGGTGTCCGCCGTGCGGGAGGGCTACCACGTGGCGGTCTCGGTCACGGACGAGGGCAGAGGGATAGCCGCCGAGCGGCTGCCGCACCTGTTTCGGAAGTTCTCCCGCATCGACGGCGAGGACCGGAGACGGGACATCGCGGGGTCGGGCCTGGGCCTCGCCATCTGCAAGGGGATAGTGGAGGCCCACGGGGGCCGGATATGGGCCGAGAGCGACGGGCCGGGCCTGGGGGCGCGGTTCACCTTCACCATTCCGGTGGCCCAGGGCGCCGCTATCGGGCCCACCCATCTCCCGGTGCGCTCTAGGCGGACGGAGAGAGAACGGGAGCGCATCCTCGCGGTGGACGACGACCCGCAGACGCTGCGGTACGTCCGGGACGCGCTCGCCAGGGCGGGCTACGCGCCGATCGTGACCGGCGACCCGCAGGAGGCGACGAGCCTCGTCCGGGCGAACGACCCCCACCTGGTGCTGCTGGACCTGATGCTGCCGGGGACCGACGGCATCGAGCTGATGGGGGATATCCTCGATATGGCGGACGTGCCGGTCATCTTCCTGTCGGCCTACGGCCAGGAGGAGAACATCGCCAGGGCTTTCGAGAATGGAGCCGACGACTACGTGGTCAAGCCCTTCTCGCCGACGGAGCTTGTGGCGAGGATCAAGGCGGCCCTGCGCAAGCGGGAAGCGCCCGAATGGGCCGAGCCGTCGGAACCCTACGTGTTTGGAGAGCTGACCATCGACTACGCCGAGCGCCGCGTGACGCTGGCCGGGCGTCCCGTGCAGCTGACCGCCATCGAGTACGGGCTGCTCTTCGAGCTATCGGCCAACGCCGGCCGCGTGATGACCTACGACCGGCTGCTGCAACGGGTCTGGGGCCTGCGGGGCTCCGGGGACTCGCGGCGGGTGCGCACCGCCGCGAAGCAGCTCCGCCGCAAGCTGGGCGACGACGCCAACAACCCCACCTACATCCTCAACGAACCCCGCGTCGGCTACCGGATGCCGAGGGGAGAGACGCCGGGAGCGGAGGAATCGTGAGTGGCCGAGCCTGTCCTCTCCGTTCGTGGCAAGTCCTCGCCCGGCGGGTAGGGGTGAGGCCCCTAACTACACCGCCAGCTTGAACCTCAACGTAAAGGTTCTTGATTTTATCCAGTTGGGTGGGCCAGTAGTAGCCCGTATAAGTGCTCAGGCGGGCGATGACTCCCCTGGGGTGGCGGGCGCGAAGCTCGTACTCAAGATAGAACGGCACGTGAAGGCCGCCGGCGACCAGGTGACCTACGGCGTCGGGTGCGATGGCGGACTCTCCCCAGTTGTAGGCCCGGTCGGACCTGGCGGTGGGGACCGTCCACTGGAGTTCGCTCGACGAAGCTTCCCTAGTCTCAGCCTCAAGCGCCGACAGGAACCACGTGATGCCGTCTGCGTGCTTCGTCTGCCGCGCCCACGTGTCGATGCGGTGGCCGACGTGCCGCCTGCGGCCCTGGCGGTCGGTGGTGAGGGCTGTGCTCCAGATGCCTCGCGTGGTGGGGAGCTGGGCGCGGTCCCTGTGGGTGACGTAGCGAATGCCCTCGGCGGACAACGCGAAGCGGGTGTCGCCTCGTTGTCCTCGTCGCTCGACAAGGCTCCAGGTATCGACCAGGGTGCGCATCATCTGGCTTACGCGCCCCTCGGAGACGCCGAGCCAGCGGGCAAGGTGCTCACGGGGGATCATCAGGTGGTCGGTCACGAGGTCGAGCGTCCGCTTCTCCGAGGGGCTGATGCCGAAGGCCGGCGCAGCCTGCACCAGCCGCTCGGGACGGGGCAGCGAAGCCCGCTTCCGTTCCGGCGACGCGGTGCGAAGCCCTCCTCCGGGGCTGCCGTGGGCGCTCACGTCCTTCAGCGTGTGGTACGAGCTGCCGAACACCCACGAGGGTTCACACCAGAGGCGAAGGTCCCGTCTTTCGAGCCCGTCCCTGGTTTCCACGGCGACGAAGCAGTCATCGAGGTTCAAGTTTATGCAGAACCTCGTCGTCAGCCTCTCCTCCCAGACGCTCGGCGTCAGGACCAGGGTGGCATCTGGGCGTCGGGTGTAGTCGTACCCCGCGATTGCTCTCAGCCGGTCGTAGAGAGACCGGCGCCGTAGGGCCAGACCCTGGCGCACCACGCCGAAGCTGCGGCCGTCGTGGAGGGTGATGGTGGCGTCGAAGCGGCCCCTGCGGTGGAACTCCACGTGTGAACGAAGGAATCGGATGCCGGGGGACAGTGAGGCGGCGAGACGGTAGACGGCGGCCACAGCGTCCATCCGGCGGATGAGCAGCGCCAGCCACTCCCTGGACACAGGGTAGGCGCGTACGAAGTCCGAGGGCGTGTCGAAGCCGAGCATCCCGGCGGCCTGTCTGATGCCCTGGGCTGTCAGGTAGTATCGCTGGCTCGACGGAGGTGGGCGGTTCCGTGGCCCTCCCTCCCCGCGTTGCCGTGGCCCTCCCTCCCCGCGTTGCCGTGGGCCAACGCCAACAGGCCGGTCAAAGCGCGGTGGACTGTCGCGTGCGGCTCCCCAAGGATGCCCGCCAGCTCCGCCGAATCAACGAATGGCATACGGCTGAGGGAATCGAGTAGCCGTTGGTCGGAAGGAGCCACGTGTCGAGCGTAGCAAAAGAGGGGCGCGCTGTGCATCCGTCACAGGGCAGTGCCGGTGTGTGGGAAGGCAGCGGACGCCGCCGAGTTCATGGCCGAGGAGCCGGTGAAGCCGAAGGGCCGGGGCCGCAAGCCTCAGCCCGCAGCCACGTCCCTGTTCGAGTGGGAGCTCGCCCTTGAGCAGGATCGGGAGCGGGAGGCGGAGCCGGTCGGCGCGGGGCGCTAGGCCCCCCTGCACGTCCATCTGTGCGGCCCTTTTCTGTTGCCCATTTTCCCGTGGGGCATTGATGCCTCTTCTTCGCCCTCTTCTGCGTCAGATGGTCCATCTGGGGAAGCGGCAGGCATGGAAGCCAATAAGAGGAGACTCACTCTGGACCTGGCCTCCACCCTTCAACGTTGGCTGAAGGTCTGGCGGTCAAGGGCGTCAGCATGCTCCGGAGCGGTCAAGCCGCCGTCGACCGGGAGGCCGCCGAAGGGAGAGGCTGATACCCCGATTCTCGGCAGCGCCATGCGCCATAGCCAACACGCGCTGGGAGCGCCTCCAGGACGATATGCTGTCCATCCCCGGCTGAGGGCGCGTGGCTTTAGCAGAAGGGCAGGCCGCCAAGGTCAGAGGAGGTCGACTGGTCTTCCAGGCTGCTTGGCACGCACCCGCTTAAGTCGTTGCCGCTGAGGTCCAGCCATACCAGGTTGGAGAGGCTGCCCAGCTCCGCCGGTATCTCCCCGCTCTGCTCCTGTATCTGCTCAATGAGAGACGCGACGGTGGCCTCATCCACGAGGGCGGGTGCGCCCGCGGGCCCTGGAGATCCGGCTGGTCCGGGTGCGCCTGAGGAGCCCTGCGGCCCGGGAGGCCCCTGCCCCCCAGCGGGCCCGGCAGCTCCCTGGCAGGCAGCAATTGACAGGATAAGAGCGATGATCGGGATTACTGTGATTAGGGCGCGCATTGTCAGATCTCCTGGTTGCGACGGGCGGCGCCGGACCTCACGGTGGCGAATACTGCCGCTGCGCCGGAAGTGTCCGAGTCAAACTTCAGCCCGCGGAAGCGCATACGCCGCTGCCAAGTCGTTGTTGCTCTGTGTGGCCCAATCGACGTACTCAAAATCGGAATGGGCGGTGGCCGTGCCCTCATCGGTTTCCCACGCGATAATGAAGTCATAAGCCGGTTGCCCGATCATATTGAGCGTGCTGAGCGTAGCATTCAACCGCCTCGCTATCACCCTGACGGAGTCGCCCGGCGTGATGGTAGTAGTGGGGCCGGTCCATTCCGGTAGGAAACGGACTTGGCGGGGATGCAAGGTGACGAAAATCGCGGAGGAGGGGTAGAATGTTTGTGCTAGGCACCTCGGCTATGGCGGCCTCAAACTCGGGCGCTGCTGCAGTCGGGGCCGGGTCGCCTGCTGTCTCTAGTTCAGGCAGTCGCTTATCGAACGCCCAGCGAACATCTCCAAAATTCATTGGTTGAAGACCGACTTCATATTGACCGACTTCATATTATAGACGGTTACTATATCACAGGTGTGTTATTCAAGCCTTTTTGTGTACCAGTAATGTGTCAATTTGTCACCAGGCGTCACAATTACGACTGACCGGGCCGGTGCGTAGAGGCACGGAAGACCGGGGCTTGCGCAGTTCACAGGGACTGCGGCTGCTGCCGTACCTGCTGGCAGAAGGGGCAGCAGCCGCCAGGAAGCAGCGGGTCCGGATACCGAAGGAGGCGGGAGGGTGTGCCGCAGACTGGCTTGTGAAGCGCCACTCACGGTCAGCGGAGGCCGGATAGCGGCCATGTCAGCCTGGCAAGAGGGTGAATAATCAGCGCGGGCGGGCTGATGGGGGCAGGGAAAAGATGCTTGGCGGGGGCCGGACCGAGCAGGGCGCGGCTCCCGCCGGAGTACCAATTGCAGCGCCAGGGTGAACCTCAACACGGAGGTTTTTGATTTCGTCAAGGCTGGTGGGCCGGAGTGTACCGTACTGCGAACTTTCCGGTGGGAGGTTTCGCTATAGGCACCGCATTGCATATTGTGCAACGTTGGGAGGCGGTCTCAGGTAATGAGCCCCATTCTGGCGGGAAAGCTTGGTTGAAGTCGTCTCTTCCGGCATACCACTGGCCGTCTGCCTTGAGTCCACAGACTTGTCCATATCCGCTGCTCAAGGATGCGACCTAATAGCAACGGAAGGTGGTGGTGCTCGTGGGCAGTGGACCAATTCCTAATAGGGAGACACCAATCGCTGTCACGGAGAGCGTATGTCATGGGCTCGTGGAACTCCTCCAGACCGAGACCAGTTCAATCGCTGGTTCCGCCCCATGACGAACCCAGGCAGAATCTCATGCCGTTAAGCGCTAGTGCCGCCGCCGGATGCCTATGGCGACGCCTATGGCCACGAGGTTGAGCAGCACGCCTATCAGCGCCAAGACCCATGCGCTGGGAATGTTGCCGCCCTCGTCCGCCGTCACGTTTGTGGGGGACACCGTCACCCCGGCGGTGTCGTCGTCAGTGACGGTTACCGTCACGCCGGCGACGGTAACGCCGTCATACTCGTTGGCGCTCTGGGCGGCCACCACCGCGTGGGCGATGGCGGCCGCGTCGTTCGCCGCGTCGTCGTCCTCGGCGGCGGCCACCCTTACCGTCTGCGCCGTGTTCCAGTTGCCCGGAGTGAAGGTCAGGGTGGCCGGAGACGCCGTCACGTCGGCGCTGCCGCTGCGGGTGACGTTGATCACCACGTCGGAGGTGGGCTGAAGGTTCAGCTTCACCGTGTAGGTTCCGCTGCCGCCCTCGGTCACCGTCACCGTGGGGGCTGACACGCTCACCCCCGGCCTCTCGCTCACGGTGATATAGAAGCGCAGGTGAACACGGTCACCGTCGGAATCGGTCGCGGTATAGGTGAACCGCGTCCTGGTGAACGTCGCCCCGGGCGTGCCGGTGATGGTGCGGTCCGAGTTGAAGCGCAGCCCCTCGGGCAGGTCTGGCGACAAGCTGTATTGCAGCCTGCCGTCGCCCCCAAGAGCGGGGGGCAGGCTCACCGTCCCTACGTCTTCGCCTACTGTGTAGACCTGGTCGTCTACCGTCCGCGAGGCGAACGTCGGACTCCGGTCGGGCGGCGGGGTGTCGTCGTCAGTGACGGTTACCGTCACGCCGGCGACGGTAACGCCGTCATACTCGTTGGCGCTCTGGGCGGCCACCACCGCGTGGGCGATGGAGGCCGTGTCGTTCACCGCGTCGTCGTCCTGCGCCGCGGCCACCCTTACCGTCTGCGCCGTGTTCCAGTTGCCCGGAGTGAAGGTCAGGGTGGCCGGAGACGCCGTCACGTCGGCGCTGCCGCTGCGGGTGACGTTGATCACCACGTCGGAGGTGGGCTGAAGGTTCAGCTTCACCGTGTAGGTTCCGCTGCCGCCCTCGGTCACCGTCACCGTGGGGGCTGACACGCTCACCCCCGGCCTCTCGCTCACGGTGATATAGAAGCGCAGGTGAACACGGTCACCGTCGGAATCGGTCGCGGTATAGGTGAACCGCGTCCTGGTGAACGTCGCCCCGGGCGTGCCGGTGATGGTGCGGTCCGAGTTGAAGCGCAGCCCCTCGGGCAGGTCTGGCGACAAGCTGTATTGCAGCCTGCCGTCGCCCCCAAGAGCGGGGGGCAGGCTCACCGTCCCTACGTCTTCGCCTACTGTGTAGACCTGGTCGTCTACCGTCCGCGAGGCGAACGTCGGACTCCGGTCGGGCGGCGGGGTGTCGTCGTCAGTGACGGTTACCGTCACGCCGGCGACGGTAACGCCGTCATACTCGTTGGCGCTCTGGGCGGCCACCACCGCGTGGGCGATGGAGGCCGTGTCGTTCACCGCGTCGTCGTCCTGCGCCGCGGCCACCCTTACCGTCTGCGCCGTGTTCCAGTTGCCCGGAGTGAAGGTCAGGGTGGCCGGAGACGCCGTCACGTCGGCGCTGCCGCTGCGGGTGACGTTGATCACCACGTCGGAGGTGGGCTGAAGGTTCAGCTTCACCGTGTAGGTTCCGCTGCCGCCCTCGGTCACCGTCACCGTGGGGGCTGACACGCTCACCCCCGGCCTCTCGCTCACGGTGATATAGAAGCGCAGGTGAACACGGTCACCGTCGGAATCGGTCGCGGTATAGGTGAACCGCGTCCTGGTGAACGTCGCCCCGGGCGTGCCGGTGATGGTGCGGTCCGAGTTGAAGCGCAGCCCCTCGGGCAGGTCTGGCGACAAGCTGTATTGCAGCCTGCCGTCGCCCCCAAGAGCGGGGGGCAGGCTCACCGTCCCTACGTCTTCGCCTACTGTGTAGACCTGGTCGTCTACCGTCCGCGAGGCGAACGTCGGACTCCGGTCGGGCGGACCCCCACCTCCAGTGGGCGGACTCCCGCCTCCGGTGGGCCGCGGGGTGTCGTCGTCAGTGACGGTTACCGTCACGCCGGCGACGGTAACGCCGTCATACTCGTTGGCGCTCTGGGCGGCCACCACCGCGTGGGCGATGGAGGCCGTGTCGTTCACCGCGTCGTCGTCCTGGGCGGCAGCCACCCTTACCGTCTGCGCCGTGTTCCAGTTGCCCGGAGTGAAGGTCAGGGTGGCCGGAGACGCCGTCACGTCGGCGCTGCCGCTGCGGGTGACGTTGATCACCACGTCGGAGGTGGGCTGAAGGTTCAGCTTCACCGTGTAGGTTCCGCTGCCGCCCTCGGTCACCGTCACCGTGGGGGCTGACACGCTCACCCCCGGCCTCTCGCTCACGGTGATATAGAAGCGCAGGTGAACACGGTCACCGTCGGAATCGGTCGCGGTATAGGTGAACCGCGTCCTGGTGAACGTCGCCCCGGGCGTGCCGGTGATGGTGCGGTCCGAGTTGAAGCGCAGCCCCTCGGGCAGGTCTGGCGACAAGCTGTATTGCAGCCTGCCGTCGCCCCCAAGAGCGGGGGGCAGGCTCACCGTCCCTACGTCTTCGCCTACTGTGTAGACCTGGTCGTCTACCGTCCGCGAGGCGAACGTCGGACTCCGGTCGGGCGGACCCCCACCTCCAGTGGGCGGACTCCCGCCTCCGGTGGGCCGCGGGGTGTCGTCGTCAGTGACGGTTACCGTCACGCCGGCGACGGTAACGCCGTCATACTCGTTGGCGCTCTGGGCGGCCACCACCGCGTGGGCGATGGAGGCCGTGTCGTTCACCGCGTCGTCGTCCTGCGCCGCGGCCACCCTTACCGTCTGCGCCGCGCTCCAGTTGGCCGGGGAGAAGGTCAGCGTGGTCTGGTTGCCGGACGTCGCGCCGTCGGTGTCCACCGTCACGTCGGCGCTGCCGCTGCGGGTGACGTTGATCACCACGTCGGAGGCGGGCTGCGTGTTCAGCCTCACCGTGTAGGAGCCGCTGCCGCCCTCGTCCACCGTCAGCGTGGTTTCGGACACGCTCACCCCGGCGGTATCGTCGTCGGTGACGGTCACGGCCACCCCGGCGATGCTCACGTTGTCGTACTCGTTGGCGCTGCGGGAGGCGTCGACGGCGTGGGAGATGGCGGCCGCGTCGTCCACCGCGTCGGCGTCCTGGGCGGCAGCCACCGTCACCGTCTGCGCCGTGCTCCAGTTGCTCGTGGTGAAGGTCAGGGTGGCCGGAGACACCGTTACGTCGGTACTGCCGCTTTTGGTTACGTTGATTACCACGTCGGAGGTGGGCTGAAGGTTCAGCACCACGGTGTAGGTTGCGCTGCCGCCCTCGGCAACCGTCAGCGCGGTTTCGGACACCGTCACCCCGGCGGTCTCGTCGTCGGTGACGGTCACGGCCACCCCGGCGATGCTCACGTTGTCGTACTCGTTGGCGCTGCGGGAGGCGTCGACGGCGTGGGAGATGGCGGCCGCGTCGTCCACCGCGTCGGCGTCCTGGGCGGCAGCCACCGTCACCGTCTGCGCCGTGCTCCAGTTGCTCGTGGTGAAGGTCAGGGTGGCCGGAGACACCGTTACGTCGGTACTGCCGCTTTTGGTTACGTTGATTACCACGTCGGAGGTGGGCTGAAGGTTCAGCTTCACCGTGTAGGTTCCGCTGCCGCCCTCGGTCACCGTCAGCGTGGTTTCGGACACGCTCACCCCGGCGGTATCGTCGTCGGTGACGGTCACGGCCACCCCGGCGATGCTCACGTTGTCGTACTCGTTGGCGCTGCGGGAGGCGTCGACGGCGTGGGAGATGGCGGCCGCGTCGTTCACCGCGTCGGCGTCCTGGGCGGCAGCCACCGTCACCGTCTGCGCCGTGTCCCAGTTGGCCGGGGTGAAGGTCAGCGTGGTCTGGTTGCCGGACGTCCCCGTGTCGGTGTCCAGCGTCACGTCGGTACTGCCGGTCTTGGTGACGCTGATCACCACGTTGGAGGTGGGCTGGGCGTCCAGGACCACCGTGTAGGTTGCGCTGCCGCCCTCGTCCACCGTCAGCGCGGTTTCGGACACGCTCACCCCGGCGGTATCGTCGTCGGTGACGGTCACCGCCACCCCGGCGATGTTCACGGCGTCGAACTCGTCGGCGCTCCGGGAGGCCACCACCGCGTGGGTGATGGCGGCCGCGTCGTCCACCGCGTCGGCGTCCTGGGCGGCAGCCACCGTCACCGTCTGCGCCGTGCTCCAGTTGGCCGTCGTGAAGGTCAGCCGCGCCGGAGACACCGTCACGTCGCTGCTGCCGCTTTTGGTTACGTTGATCACCACGTCGGAGGTGGGTTGAAGGTCCAGCACCACGGTGTAGGTTGCGCTGCCGCCCTCAGCCACCGTCACCGACGACGCGGACACCGTCACCCCGGCGGTGTCGTCGTCAGTGACCGTCACCGCTACTCCGCCGATGGTCACGGCGTCGTACTCGTTGGCGCTCTGGGCGGCCACCACCGCGTGGGCGATGGAGGCCGTGTCGTTCGCCGCGTCGTCGTCCTCGGCGGCGGCCACCCTTACCGTCTGCGCCGTGTTCCAGTTGCCCGGAGTGAAGGTCAGGGTGGCCGGAGACGCCGTCACGTCGGTACTGCCGCTGCGGGTGACGTTGATCACCACGTCGGAGGTGGGCTGAAGGTTCAGCTTCACCGTGTAGGTTCCGCTGCCGCCCTCGGTCACCGTCAGCGTGGTTTCGGACACGCTCACCCCGGCGGTATCGTCGTCGGTGACGGTCACGGCCACCCCGGCGATGCTCACGTTGTCGTACTCGTTGGCGCTGCGGGAGGCGTCGACGGCGTGGGAGATGGCGGCCGCGTCGTTCACCGCGTCGGCGTCCTGGGCGGCGGCCACCGTCACCGTCTGCGCCGTGTCCCAGTTGGCCGGGGTGAAGGTCAGCGTGGTCTGGTTGCCGGACGTCCCCGTGTCGGTGTCCAGCGTCACGTCGGTACTGCCGGTCTTGGTGACGCTGATCACCACGTTGGAGGTGGGCTGGGCGTCCAGGACCACCGTGTAGGTTGCGCTGCCGCCCTCGGCAACCGTCAGCGCGGTTTCGGACACCGTCACCCCGGCGGTCTCGTCGTCGGTGACGGTCACGGCCACCCCGGCGATGCTCACGTTGTCGTACTCGTTGGCGCTGCGGGAGGCGTCGACGGCGTGGGAGATGGCGGCCGCGTCGTCCACCGCGTCGGCGTCCTGGGCGGCAGCCACCGTCACCGTCTGCGCCGTGCTCCAGTTGCTCGTGGTGAAGGTCAGGGTGGCCGGAGACACCGTTACGTCGGTACTGCCGCTTTTGGTTACGTTGATTACCACGTCGGAGGTGGGCTGAAGGTTCAGCTTCACCGTGTAGGTTCCGCTGCCGCCCTCGGTCACCGTCAGCGTGGTTTCGGACACGCTCACCCCGGCGGTATCGTCGTCGGTGACGGTCACGGCCACCCCGGCGATGCTCACGTTGTCGTACTCGTTGGCGCTGCGGGAGGCGTCGACGGCGTGGGAGATGGCGGCCGCGTCGTTCACCGCGTCGGCGTCCTGGGCGGCAGCCACCGTCACCGTCTGCGCCGTGTCCCAGTTGGCCGGGGTGAAGGTCAGCGTGGTCTGGTTGCCGGACGTCCCCGTGTCGGTGTCCAGCGTCACGTCGGTACTGCCGGTCTTGGTGACGCTGATCACCACGTTGGAGGTGGGCTGGGCGTCCAGGACCACCGTGTAGGTTGCGCTGCCGCCCTCGTCCACCGTCAGCGCGGTTTCGGACACGCTCACCCCGGCGGTATCGTCGTCGGTGACGGTCACCGCCACCCCGGCGATGTTCACGGCGTCGAACTCGTCGGCGCTGCGGGCGGCGTCGACGGCGTGGGCGATGGCGGCCGCGTCGTCCACCGCGTCGGCGTCCTGGGCCGCGGCCACCGTCACCGTCTGCGCCGTGCTCCAGTTGGCCGTCGTGAAGGTCAGCCGCGCCGGAGACACCGTCACGTCGCTGCTGCCGCTTTTGGTTACGTTGATCACCACGTCGGAGGTGGGTTGAAGGTCCAGCACCACCGTGTAGGTTGCGCTGCCGCCCTCAGCCACCGTCACCGACGACGCGGACACCGTCACCCCGGCGGTGTCGTCGTCAGTGACCGTCACCGCTACTCCGCCGATGGTCACGGCGTCGTACTCGTCGGCGCTCCGGGAGGCGTCGACGGCGTGGGAGATGGCGGCCGCGTCGTTCACCGCGTCGGCGTCCTGGGCGGCAGCCACCGTCACCGTCTGCGCCGTGCTCCAGTTGGCCGTCGTGAAGGTCAGCGTGGTCTGGTTGCCGGACGTCCCCGTGTCGGTGTCCAGCGTCACGTCGCTGCTGCCGGTCCTGGTGACGCTGATCACCACGTCGGAGGTGGGCAGGGCGTCCAGGACCACCGTGTAGGTTGCGCTGCCGCCCTCGTCCACCGTCAGCGTGGTTTCGGACACGCTCACCCCGGCGGTATCGTCGTCGGTGACGGTCACGGCCACCCCGGCGATGTTCACGGCGTCGAACTCGTCGGCGCTCCGGGAGGCCACCACCGCGTGGGTGATGGAGGCCGCGTCGTTCACCGCGTCGGCGTCCTGGGCGGCCCGCACCGTCACCGTCTGCGCCGCGCTCCAGTTGGCCGGGGTGAAGGTCAGCGTGGTCTGGTTGCCGGACGTCCCCGTGTCGGTGTCCAGCGTCACGTCGGTACTGCCGGTCTTGGTGACGCTGATCACCACGTTGGAGGTGGGCTGGGCGTCCAGGACCACCGTGTAGGTTGCGCTGCCGCCCTCGTCCACCGTCAGCGCGGTTTCGGACACGCTCACCCCGGCGGTATCGTCGTCGGTGACGGTCACGGCCACCCCGGCGATGCTCACGTTGTCGTACTCGTTGGCGCTGCGGGAGGCGTCGACGGCGTGGGAGATGGCGGCCGCGTCGTCCACCGCGTCGGCGTCCTGGGCGGCAGCCACCGTCACCGTCTGCGCCGTGCTCCAGTTGGCCGTCGTGAAGGTCAGCCGCGCCGGAGACACCGTCACGTCGCTGCTGCCGCTTTTGGTTACGTTGATCACCACGTCGGAGGTGGGTTGAAGGTCCAGCACCACGGTGTAGGTTGCGCTGCCGCCCTCAGCCACCGTCACCGACGACGCGGACACCGTCACCCCGGCGGTGTCGTCGTCAGTGACCGTCACCGCTACTCCGCCGATGGTCACGGCGTCGTACTCGTTGGCGCTCTGGGCGGCCACCACCGCGTGGGCGATGGAGGCCGTGTCGTTCGCCGCGTCGTCGTCCTCGGCGGCGGCCACCCTTACCGTCTGCGCCGTGTTCCAGTTGCCCGGAGTGAAGGTCAGGGTGGCCGGAGACGCCGTCACGTCGGTACTGCCGCTGCGGGTGACGTTGATCACCACGTCGGAGGTGGGCTGAAGGTTCAGCTTCACCGTGTAGGTTCCGCTGCCGCCCTCGGTCACCGTCAGCGTGGTCTCGGACACGCTCACCCCGGCGGTATCGTCGTCGGTGACGGTCACGGCCACCCCGGCGATGCTCACGTTGTCGTACTCGTTGGCGCTGCGGGAGGCGTCGACGGCGTGGGAGATGGCGGCCGCGTCGTTCACCGCGTCGGCGTCCTGGGCGGCGGCCACCGTCACCGTCTGCGCCGTGTCCCAGTTGGCCGGGGTGAAGGTCAGCGTGGTCTGGTTGCCGGACGTCCCCGTGTCGGTGTCCAGCGTCACGTCGGTACTGCCGGTCTTGGTGACGCTGATCACCACGTTGGAGGTGGGCTGGGCGTCCAGCCTCACCGTGTAGGAGCCGCTACCGCCCTCGGCAACCGTCAGCGCGGTTTCGGACACCGTCACCCCGGCGGTCTCGTCGTCGGTGACGGTCACGGCCACCCCGGCGATGCTCACGTTGTCGTACTCGTTGGCGCTGCGGGAGGCGTCGACGGCGTGGGAGATGGCGGCCGCGTCGTCCACCGCGTCGGCGTCCTGGGCGGCAGCCACCGTCACCGTCTGCGCCGTGCTCCAGTTGCTCGTGGTGAAGGTCAGGGTGGCCGGAGACACCGTTACGTCGGTACTGCCGCTTTTGGTTACGTTGATTACCACGTCGGAGGTGGGCTGAAGGTTCAGCTTCACCGTGTAGGTTCCGCTGCCGCCCTCGGTCACCGTCAGCGTGGTTTCGGACACCGTCACCCCGGCGGTCTCGTCGTCGTCGACGGTCACCGTCACCCCGGCGATGGTCACGGCGTCGAACTCGTTGGCGCTCCGGGAGGCGTCGACCGCGTGGGTGATGGCGGCCGTGTCGTTCACCGCGTCGGCGTCCTGGGCGGCGGCCACCGTCACCGTCTGCGCCGTGGCCCAGTTGGACGAGGAGAAGGTCAGGGTGGCCGGAGACACTGTCACGTCGGGGCTGCCGCTCCTGGTTACGCCGATCACCACGTCGGAGGTGGGCTGCGTGTTCAGCCTCACCGTGTAGGAGCCGCGGCCGCCCTCGTCCACCGTCAGCGTGGTCTCGGACACGCTCACCCCGGCGGTGTCGTCGTCGGTGACGGTCACGGCCACCCCGGCGATGGTCACGTTGTCGTACTCGTTGGCGCTGCGGGCGGCGTCGACGGCGTGGGCGATGGCGGCCGCGTCGTCCACCGCGTCGGCGTCCTGGGCCGCGGCCACCGTCACCGTCTGCGCCGTGCTCCAGTTGGCCGTCGTGAAGGTCAGCCGCGCCGGCGACACCGTCACGTCGGGGCTGCCGCGTTTGGTCACGTTGATCACCACGTCGGAGGTGGGTTGAAGGTCCAGCACCACGGTGTAGGTTGCGCTGCCGCCCTCAGCCACCGTCACCGACGACGCGGACACCGTCACCCCGGCGGTGTCGTCGTCAGTGACCGTCACCGCTACTCCGCCGATGGTCACGGCGTCGTACTCGTTGGCGCTCTGGGCGGCCACCACCGCGTGGGCGATGGAGGCCGTGTCGTTCGCCGCGTCGTCGTCCTCGGCGGCGGCCACCCTTACCGTCTGCGCCGTGTTCCAGTTGCCCGGAGTGAAGGTCAGGGTGGCCGGAGACGCCGTCACGTCGGTACTGCCGCTGCGGGTGACGTTGATCACCACGTCGGAGGTGGGCTGAAGGTTCAGCTTCACCGTGTAGGTTCCGCTGCCGCCCTCGGCCACCGTCAGCGTGGTTTCGGACACCGTCACCCCGGCGGTCTCGTCGTCGTCGACGGACACCGTCACCCCGGCGATGGTCACGGCGTCGAACTCGTTGGCGCTCCGGGAGGCGTCGACCGCGTGGGTGATGGCGGCCGTGTCGTTCACCGCGTCGGCGTCCTGGGCGGCGGCCACCGTCACCGTCTGCGCCGTGGCCCAGTTGGACGAGGAGAAGGTCAGGGTGGCCGGAGACACTGTCACGTCGGGGCTGCCGCTCCTGGTTACGCCGATCACCACGTCGGAGGTGGGCTGCGTGTTCAGCCTCACCGTGTAGGAGCCGCGGCCGCCCTCGTCCACCGTCAGCGTGGTCTCGGACACGCTCACCCCGGCGGTGTCGTCGTCGGTGACGGTCACGGCCACCCCGGCGATGGTCACGTTGTCGTACTCGTTGGCGCTGCGGGCGGCGTCGACGGCGTGGGCGATGGCGGCCGCGTCGTCCACCGCGTCGGCGTCCTGGGCCGCGGCCACCGTCACCGTCTGCGCCGTGCTCCAGTTGGCCGTCGTGAAGGTCAGCCGCGCCGGCGACACCGTCACGTCGGGGCTGCCGCGTTTGGTCACGTTGATCACCACGTCGGAGGTGGGTTGAAGGTTCAGCACCACCGTGTAGGTTGCGCTGCCGCCCTCGGCAACCGTCACCGACGACGCGGACACCGTCACCCCGGCGGTGTCGTCGTCGGTGACGGTCACCGCCACCCCGGCGATGGTCACGTTGTCGTACTCGTTGGCGCTGCGGGCGGCGTCGACGGCGTGGGCGATGGAGGCCGCGCCGTCCACCGCGTCGGCGTCCTGGGCGGCAGCTACCGTCACCGTCTGCGCCGTGTCCCAGTTGGACGGGGTGAAGGTCAGCGTGGTCTGGTTGCCGGACGTCCCCGTGTCGGTGTCCAGCGTCACGTCGGAGCTGCCGGTCTTGGTGACGCCGATCACCACGTCGGAGGCGGGCTGGGCGTCCAGGACCACCGTGTAGGTTGCGCTGCCGCCCTCGGCAACCGTCAGCGTGGTTTCGGACACCGTCACCCCGGCGGTCTCGTCGTCGGTGACGGTCACGGCAAACGAGACGATCATCACGCTGTCGTACTCGTCGGCGCTTTCGGCGGCCACCACCTCGTGGGTGATGGAGGCCATGTCGTTCACCGCGTCGTCGTCCGCTGCGCTCACCACCCACACTCGCTGCACCGTGCTCCAGTTGCTCGGGGTGAAGGTGAGCGTGTTCTGGTTGCGGGGCGTCCTTCGGTCGGTGTCCACCGTCACGTCGGAACTGCCGGTGGAGGCGACCAGGATCACCACGTCGGAGCTGGGTTGGGCGTCCAGCTTCACGTTGTAGGCGTTCGCGGTGTCCTCAAACGTATTGTAACTCGTGGGGTAGACCGTCACCCCGGCGGTGTCGTCGTCGTCGACGGTCACCGTCACCCCGGCCACGGTGACTAGGTCGAACTCGTTGGCGCTGCGGGCGGCCACCACCGCGTGGCTGATGGACGCCATGTCGTTCACCGCGTCGGCGTCCTGGGCGGCAGCCACCGTCACCGTCTGCGCCGTGTCCCAGTTGGACGGCGTGAAGGTCAGCGTGGCCGGCGACACCGTTACGTCGGGACTGCCGCTTTTGGTTACGCTTATCACTACGTCGGAGCTGGGTTGCACGTCCAGGACCACCGTGTAGGCGCCGCTGTCGCCCTCCGGCGCCGTCACCGAAATGACGGACACGGTCACCCCGGCGGTGTCGTCGTCGGTGACGGTCACGGCCACCCCGGCGATGGTCACGGCGTCGAACTCGTTGGCGCTGCGGGCGGCGTCGACGGCGTGGGCGATGGAGGCTGCGTCGTTCACCGCGTCGGCGTCCTGGGCCGCGGCCACCGTCACCGTCTTCGCCGTGCTCCAGTTGGACGGCGTGAAGGTCAGGGTGGCCGGCGACACCGTCACGTCCGAATTGTCGCTGCTCACCGTGATCACCACGTCGGAGGCGGGCAGGGCGTCCAGGACCACCGTGTAGGTGGAATTGTTGCCCTCGGGGATGCGCAATGTAGCAGGGGACACCGTCACCCCGGCGTCGTCGTCGGCCACCGTGACTGTCACCCCGGCGATGGTCACGGCGTCGTACTCGTTGGCGCTCTGGGCGGCCACCACCGCGTGGGCGATGGCGGCCACGCCGTCCACCGCGTCGGCGTCCTGGGCGGCAGCCACCGTCACGGTCTGCGCCGTGTCCCAGTTGGCCCGGGTGAAGGTCAGCGTGGTCTGGTTGCCGGACGTCCCCGTATCGGTGTCCGGCGTCACGTCGCTGCTGCCGCTTTTGGTCACGTTGATCACCACGTCGGAGGTGGGTTGAAGGTTCAGCACCACCGTGTAGGAGCCGCTGCCGCCCTCGTCCACCGTCAGCGTCGATTTGGACACCGTCACCCCGGCGGTCTCGTCGTCGGTGACGGTCACGGCCACCCCGGCGATGGTCACGGCGTCGAACTCGTCGGCGCTCCGGGAGGCCACCACCGCGTGGGTGATGGAGGCCGCGTCGTTCACCGCGTCGGCGTCCTGGGCGGCAGCCACCGTCACCGTCTGCGCCGTGTCCCAGTTGGCCCGGGTGAAGGTCAGCGTGGTCTGGTTGCCGGACGTCCCCGTGTCGGTGTCCAGCGTCACGTCGCTGCTGCCGGTCCTGGTGACGCTGATCACCACGTCGGAGGTGGGCAGGGCGTCCAGGACCACCGTGTAGGCGCCGCTGCCCCCCTCGGCAACCGTCAGCGTCGATTTGGACACCGCCACCCCGGCGGTCTCGTCGTCGGTGACGGTCACGGCCACCCCGGCCACGGTGACTAGGTCGAACTCGTTGGCGCTGCTGGCGGCCACCACCGCGTGGGTGATGGAGGCCGCGTCGTTCACCGCGTCGGCGTCCTGGGCGGCAGCCACCGTCACCGTCTGCGCCGTGCTCCAGTTGGCCGTCGTGAAGGTCAGGGTGGCCGGAGACACCGTTACGTCGTCACTGCCGCTTTTGGTTACGTTGATTACCACGTCGGAGGTGGGCTGCACGTCCAGGACCACGGTGTAGGCGCCGCTGCCGCCCTCGGCCACCGTCAGCGTGGTCTCGGACACGCTCACCCCGGCGGTGTCGTCGTCGGTGACGGTCACGGCCACCCCGGCGATGGTCATGTTGTCGTACTCGTTGGCGCTCCGGGAGGCGTCGACGGCGTGGGCGATGGAGGCCGCGTCGTTCACCGCGTCGGCGTCCTGGGCGGCAGCCACCGTCACCGTCTGCGCCGTGTCCCAGTTGGACGGCGTGAAGGTCAGGGTGGCCGGCGACACCGTCACGTCCGTGTTGTCGCTGCTCACTGTGATCACCACGTCGGAGGTGGGCTGCACGTCCAGGACCACGGTGTAGGCGCCGCTGCCGCCCTCGGCCACCGTCAGCGTGGTTTCGGACACCGTCACCCCGGCGGTCTCGTCGTCGGTGACGGTCACGGCCACCCCGGCGATGCTCACGGCGTCGTACTCGTTGGCGCTTTGGGCGGCCACCACCGCGTGGCTGATGGAGGCCGTGTCGTTCGCCGCGTCGGCGTCCTCGGCGGCCCGCACCGTCACCGTCTGCGGCGTGCTCCAGTTGCTCGTGGTGAAGGTCAGGCTGGCCGGAGTCGCCGTCAGGTCGTCACTGCCGCTTTTGGTGACGTTGATCACCACGTCGGAGGTGGGCTGCCTGTTCAGCACCACGGTGTAGGTGCGGTTGCCACCCTCGAGCACCGTCAGCGTGGTTTCGGTCAGCGTTACCCCTACAACTTCGTCGTCGACGACGATCACCTCCACCACGTTGCTGTATGTCGTGTTGTTGTTGTACGGTCTGCAGCTGCTGGCGCACGTTATAAAGTAGGAGATCTGGGCCTTGATGATCCCCCTGTCGGCGTCCTGGGCGGCGGACACCGTCACCGTCTGCGGCGTGCTCCAGTTGGACGGCGTGAAGTCCAGCCGTCTCGGCGTCCGTGACACGTTCCCGTCGGAGATGAGAAAAATCCAGACCCTCACCCTCGCCTCGGGCTGCGCGTCCAGGACCACGGTGTAGGTTGCGCTGCCGCCCTCGGCCACCGACAGGCTGGACACGGAGCTTCTCACCCCGGCGGTGCCGATTTCGTCGTCGGTGACGGTGACCGCCAGCTCGGCGATGGTCACGTTGTCGTACTCGTTGGCGCTCCTGGAGGCCACCACCGCGTGGCTGATAGAGGCCGCGTCGTTCGCCGCGTCGGCGTCCTGGTCCGCGGCCACCGTCACCGTCTGCGCCACGCTCCAGTTGCTCGGGGTGAAGGTCAGCGTGTTCTGGCTGCCGGACGTTACGGCAGTGTCCACCGTCACGTCGGAATTGTTGCTGGTCAGCGTGATCACCACGTCGGAGGCGGGCTGGGCGTCCAACACCACGGTGTAGGCGCCGTTGCCGCCCTCGTCCACGGTCAGCGTGGTTTCGGACACCGTCACCCCGGCGGTCTCGTCGTCGTCGACGGTCACGGCCACCCCGGCGATGCTCACGTTGTCGTACTCGTTGGCGCTCCGGGAGGCGTCGACGGCGTGGGTGATGGACGCCGCGTCGTTTACCGCGTCGGCGTCCTGGGCCGCCCGCACCGTCACCGTCTGCGCCGTGCTCCAGTTGGCCGGGGTGAAGGTCAGGGTGGCCGGAGACACGGTCACGTCCGTATTGCCGCTGGCGGTTACGTCGATCACCACGTCAGAGGAGGGCTGGTTGTTCAGCACCACCGTGTAGTTGCTGTTGCCACCCTCGATCACCGACACCGCTGTTTCGGACAACGTCACTCCGACCGCGTCGTCGTCGACGACAATCACCTCCACCACGTTGTCGTATCTCAAGCCGTTGTACTGGCTACAGATGCACCGTACAGTGTAGGATACTTGGGCCCTGTCGCTCCCCTCGGTGTCCTGTGCGGCGGACATCGTCACCGTCTGCGCTGTGCTCCAGTCGCTGGAAGTGAAGAACAGCCGCGACGGCGCCCGCGTCACGTTCCCGTCGGAGACGAGAAGAACGAAGACCGTCACGCTGAAGCCGGGTGGGGGTGAGGTGTTCAGCACCACGGTGTAGGTGGCGCTGCCGCCCTCGGCCACCGTCAGCCTGGACACGGAGCTTGTCACCCCGGCGGTGGGGGTTTCGTCGTCGACGACGGTCACCCTCACCCGGGCGATGGTCACGTTGTCGTACTCGTCGGCGCTTTCGGCGGCCACCACCGCGTGGCTGATGGCGGCCGCGTCGTTCGCCGCGTCGGCGTCCTGGTCCGCGGCCACCGTCACCGTCTGCGCCGTGCTCCAGTTGCTCGGGGTGAAGGTCAGCGTGTTCTGGCTGCCGGACGTCGCCGCGTCGGTGTCCACCGTCACGTCGGAGTTGTCGCTGGTCACCGCGATCACCACGTCGGAGGCGGGCTGGGCGTTCAGCGCCACGGTGTAGGTGTTGCTGCCGCCCTCGTCCATCCTCAGCCTGGACTTGGACACCGTCGCCCCGGCGGTCTCGTCGTCGTCGACGGTCACCGCCACCCCGGCGATGGCCGCGGTGTCGTACTCGTCGGCGCTTTCGGCGGGCGCCACCGCGTGGGCGATGGCGGCCGAGTCGTCCGCGGCGTCGGCGTCGTGTGCGGCGGCCACTGTCACAGTCTGCGCCGTGCCCCAGTTGCTCGAGGTGAAGGTCAGCGTGGCCGGCGACACCGTTACGTCGGAGCTGCCGCTCTTGGTTACGTTGATCACCACGTCGGAGGTGGGCTGGGCGTCCAGCGCCACTGTGTAGGTGTTGTCGCCGCCCTCGGCCACTGTCAGCGTGGTTTCGGACACCGTCACGCCGGCGTCGTCGTCGTCGGTGACGGTCACGGCCACCCCGTCGGCGGCCAAGCCGCTGTACGGGCCGGACGCGTTGCCGGACGACACAGTGTAGCGCAGCTGGGCTTTGTCGTTCACCGCGTCGGCGTCGTGTGCGGCGGCCACCGTCACCGTCTGCGGTGTGCTCCAGTTGGCCGGGGTGAAGGTCAGCCTGTCCTGGTTGCCGGACGTCGCGGCGTCGGTGTCCGCCGTCACGTCCGGGTTGTCGTCGGCGATGATAATCGCCACGTCGGCGGAGGGCCGGGTGCTCAGCGCCACGGTGTAGGTGGCGCTGCCGCCCTCGGCCACCACCAGCGTGGATTCGGAGTTTGTCACGCCCGCGTCGTCATCGGCGACGGTCACCGCCACCCCGGCGATGGTCGCGGTGTCGTACTCGTCGGCGCTTTCGGCGGCCACCACCGCGTGGGCGATGGAGGCCGTGTCGTTCACCGCGTCGGCGTCGTGGGCGGCGGACACCGTCACCGTCTGCGCCGTGCTCCAGTTGCTCGAGGTGAAGGTCAGCCGCGCCGGAGACACGGTCACGTCCGTATTGCCGCTGGCGGTGACGCTGATCACCACGTCGGAGGAGGGCTGGGGGTCCAGTTTCACCGTGTAGGTGTTGCTGGCGCCCTCGACCACTGTCAGCGTGGTTTCGGACACCGTCACCCCGGCGGTCTCGTCGTCGGTGACGGTCACGGCCACCCCGGCGGCGAGCACGCTGTTGTACGGGCCGGACCTGTCGGTCGTATAGCTTACCGCGTGGCCCAGCTGGGCTTGGTCGTCCGCGGCGTCGGCGTCCTGGGCGGCGGACACCTTCACCGTCTGCGGCGTGTTCCAGTTGCCCGGGGTGAAGAGCATGAAGACCTGGGCGCCTGCCCTACCCGCATCGGCGTCCACCCCCACGTCCAGGTTGTTGAGGTCAATGCGAATCAGCACGGCGGCGGCGGGCTGGGCATCCAGGACCACCGTGTAGGTGGCGCTGCCGCCCTCGGTCACCGTCAGCGTGGTTTCGGACACCGTCACCCCGGCGGTGTCGTCGTCGGTGACGGTCACGGCCACCCCGACGGCGACCACGCGGCTGTACGGGCCGCCGGACCTGTCGCGATAGTCTACAGCGTGGCTCAGCTGGGCTTTGTCGTCCACCGCGTCGGCGTCCTGGGCGGCGGACACCATCACCGTCTGCGGCGTGTTCCAGTTGCTCGGGGTGAAGAACATGCCGGGCTGGAGGCCTGGTATCGTCGCGTTGGCGTCCACCTTCACGTCCTGGTTGTTGTTGTCAATGCGAATCAGCACGGCGGCGGCGGGCTGAGCGTCCAGGACCACCGTGTAGGTGGCGCTGGCGCCCTCGTCCAACGTCAGCGTGCTTTCGGACACGGTCACCCCGGCGGTGTCGTCGTCGGTCACGGTCACCACCACCCCGGCGATGGTCGCCGCGTCGTACTCGTCGGCGCTTTCGGCGGCCACCACCGCGTGGGCGATGGAGGCCGTGTCGTTCACCGCGTCGGCGTCGTCGGCCGCGGCCACCGTCACCGTCTGCGCCGTGCTCCAGTTGGCCCGGGTGAAGGTCAGCGTGGTCTGGTTGCCGGACGCCGCCGCGTCGGTGTCCAGCGTCACGTCGGAATTGTTGCTGGTCAGCTCGATTACCACGTCGGAGGCGGGCTGGCCGTCCAGGACCACGGTGTAGGTGGCGCTGGTGCCCTCGGCGACTGTCAGCGCGGTCTCGGACACGCTCACCCCGATCGAAGCCGCCGCAACCGGGGCGTCCGTTTTCTGTTGCGCACTATTGCCCGATCCTTGGCTGTCGGTGTAAGCCGCCGTGGCTCGCAGGTAGCTGCCAACGTCGGCGGCAACCGGTCGGTACGTGGACGACGTTGCGCCGGCAATAGCGGTCCACGTGGTTTGGTCCGAGGATTTGCTCCAGGTCCAAACGATGTTGGTAACACCCCCGTCGGGGTCGGTGACACTGGCCGTCAGGTCTACGCCGACGACGGGTGCTCGCGACGACAGGGTTATCGCGCCCGCATCGTCCTCATTGGTAACGGTGATGGTCAGGGATACTCTGCTGCTCAAGCTGTTGGGGTCGGTGGCGATGACCTGGTACGAGGATTTGGTCTCGTAGTCGAGCGGCGCGTTGGCCCGCAATTCCCCGACGGTAGTATCTTTGATGTTGAAGGAGGCGGCGTCGGTCCCGCCCAGGGAGTAGGTGATCGCCTCGCCGTTCGGCTCTTCGGCCGCAACAGTGGCGACGATGGTGGTGATATCGGCGTTCTCCGGCGTATCCCAGGTGGTGTCGGTATCGGCCGGGAACCGGGGAGCCACCTGGGGACTGACCCGCAGGATTTTGTCCGCGCCGTTGCCCTCGGAGGTGGAAACATACAGGGCGTCATCCGGCCCCATCATCGGGGTGCGGAGTCGGCCATAGGCGGTCTTGAGTTTGCTGACGCTTATCTCGCTCAACAGGTCGCCGGACGGACTGAACTCAAGGACACGCAATGTCTTGTCCTTGAGGGATGCCACCGCCAGCCGGCCATCCCACGGGCCCCACCAGGCGCCCTCCAGGAAGATGCCGCCGCTGGCGGCCAGGGTTGTGTTCCCGGAGGACCACTTGGCCTCGATGGCGCTGGGGAATTTCTCCAGGTCGGTCATGGGTGTTGACTCGCTGTACCCGGGCACCGGGTCCCAGCCGTAATTGCCGCCGGCGGTCAACAGATTGATCTCGTCGTCAAAAGCCGGGCCGTGCTCCACCAACCACATCTGGCCGCCGCCGGGGCGCAGGGCCAGGCCCTGGGGGTTGCGGTGGCCGTAGGTGTAAATCAGCGGCGAATTGGGGGCAGAGAATCGGTTGCCCGGCGCCCCGGCGCCAGTCGATGCAACTACCCGCAGCACCTTGCCGCCAAGGTTGGCCAGGCTCTGGGGCGCCGATCCGGTTGTCGCATCCCCGGTAGCAATCCAAAGATAGTCGTCCGGCCCGAAGCGCAGCCGGCAGCCGGAATGGCGGGAACCGCCGCCAGGTATCCCATCGACCAAGGGGTCGACGACCCGGGTGTCCACCGTATATTCAGCGTTCATGGTCCAGGCAATTACCTGCACCTTGTTCCCGGTATGGCCCTGGCAAGTATAGAACCGCCGGTTAGTGGCGAAGCCTGGATCGACGACTATCGCCATAAACCCGATTTCTGTTGCGACCCTCAGATCGCTGAGGTCAGCGGTGACTTTCCGCACCGTTCCGTCGGCGAGGCGGACGCTCAGCCTGCCAGCGCGTTCAGTGAACAGTATCGTCCCGTCGGGCGCAAAGGCGATTCCCCAAGGGATGCTCAGGCCGGAGACCAGCTGTTCCACATGAATCTGCGGCGCCGCCGCTTTGGCAGCCACACGGCCGGTAACACCATTCGCGCTCTTGCCGGATCCGTGCCCGTCCTCATATCCCACGCTGGCCCGCAAGTAGAAATTCAGGTCGGCGGCTTGAACTTCGTAGGAGCTAGGGTAAGGTGCACTATTTTGAACGTTCGACCAGCCTGTTGTCCCGTCCCTAGACTTCTGCCAGAGCCAGAAACCTGTGCTAACCACAGCTCCTTCCGGATCGCTCACCCTGGCCCGGAGCACCTCGCCGACCCGTGGCTGGGCGGGAGACAGGATGACCGTTCCGGGCTCGTCCACGTTGGTTACGCTGATGGTCACGTCAATAGTGACGTCGATGGCCGTGTCCGGGTTGCCAGTGGCATCCTTCCGGTCGCTGGCCGACACCGTTACGCTGTAGGTGTCCTTGTCCTCAAAATTGAGGGCGGCCAGCGTCTGCAACTGGCCGGTGGAGGGGACAATGGTGAAGGACGCGGCATCGTCGCCGCCCAGGGTGTAGGTCAACGCATCGTTGTCCGCGTCCGTGGCCCCAACCGGCGCGCCGATGTTTGCGCCGGCGGCGGTGTTCTCGGCCACCGATCGGGCGCCGTTCTCGCTGGACGGGAACGCCGGTTGACCGTTGGCCTCTTGCGCAGTAGCACTGCTCAAGGTGAGGAAGGCTAAAAGTAAGGCGCATATCGCCGACAGGATTCGCTGCCGGCGGCGCAGCTTAGCGAACATCATATCGTTTCAGTAGCACTCTGAATGTGCGGGAATACTCGAATCATCTTTCCAAGCTAGGCCCGAACCCAGCGGCTGATGCTGTCGGGACTGAACCCGAAGTGCCGCGCCGTCAACCGCACCCTCCGCCCATTGTCGACGTACCCCAAGACGGCCTTCTCGCGGCGTTTGGCTTCTGCACTGGGCTCCGCCGGGAGCCATGCCAACGCCGCCGCTCTCGGCAGGATGGCCCCATAGCTGCTCATATGGCCTCCAGCATACCGTCCACTCATCTCTCGTGCTGCTGTCCGATATGTGCCTGACCCTCTTCAGGGCGCGGTCGCTGGCGGTCCGGCAGTATGGCGCATGCTCACGCTTTTGAGCGCGGCGATGATCTTCAGCCAACGTTAATCAAGGTGGGGGCCAAGTCCAGCGTGAGTCTCTCCTTCTTGACCTCCATTGTCGATCCCTCCTCAGGATGGTTCTCTCCCGTAAGAGTAAGCAAACACGGGAAAGACGTCAATGCGCGGTTCGAAAAAAGGGCAACAAAAAAGGCCCGCATACATAGACGAGCAGGGGAGGCTATCGTATTCAAACGATGGCCTCCCCTGTGTCTTAGCGGTCTAGCGTCCCGCGCCGACCGGCTCCTCCTCTCTTTCCTGCTCCATTTCCAGCGCCCACTCGAACAGGGACATGGCTGCGGGCTGAGGCTTGCGGCTCCGGCCCTTGGGCTTCACCGGCTCCTCGGCCATGAACTCCGCCCAGGAGAACAGCGACTGCTGCGGCTCCGGGGCCTCGTCACTGTGGCCGTTCCCGTTGGCGTGGTGCCCGGTGTCCAGGACCAGCTCGACCGTCGGCCCGATGCCGCCTGCGTGGAGGCCGTTGCCGTTGACCGCGACGGCCTCCGGCTCGACCTCGACGACCTTCCAGTCGTCGTCCACCAGGTACTCCTCGGCGCTGGCCTCGGCGTCCCTGGCCTGGGCGAAGACGGACTCCACCGTCTCCGTCTCGTTCTCCTCCTCGTCGCCGCTGACGACCTTCCTCGCCAACGCCATCATCATGTCGTCCCCGTAGGCGGCCAGCCCGTCCTCCGGCAGCTCGCCCTCGACGGCGAGGGAGCTTTGCAGCTTCTTCGCCACCGGCTTCAGCGCGTCGGCCTGGAGGGTGTTCCGGTAGGCCATGAACACCACCTTCACCGGGCGGGTCTGCCCGATGCGCCACGACCGCCGCGACGCCTGCCGCATGACGTAGACGCTGTAATCCGTTTCGTCCCAGCAAATCGTCGGGAAGTCGATGAGGTCGAGGCCGGTCTGCACCAGCCTGGGGTGGCAGATGAGGACGTCGATGCCCTCCTTCACCTTGTCGGCCACCCACGCCTCCCTGCGGTTCGGGGCCACTGCGTCGGCCTTCATCACCGCCACCCGGAAGCCATGCCGGGTGAGGAAGTCGTCCATCCGCCCGGTGATGTCACGCGTCCCCGTGTGGGTGACGTAGACCAGCACCCGCCTTCCCTCCAGCCGCTCGGCGGCCACCAGGTCGACCAGGGCCTTCTCCTTCGGGTAGAGTTTCTCCTCGGACAGGGGCGGCACCTGGACGATGACGTCGCCCGTCCTGGGGTCGAAGACCGTCTCCCCCCTGGTGCAGCCGTCGGGGTAGGCCAATAGGGTTTGCAGGTAGGTGGCCAGCAGCCGCTTGGAGCCAGCCTTCAGAGCCTCCGCCAGCTTCAGCCTCAACTCCTCGAACACGGTGTTGTAGGCGCTGCGCTGGGAGTAGCCGGTGGCGTCCTCCTCCGAGTCCATCGAGGACACGAGGATCTTCTCCTCGTAGTCCGGCAGGCCGGAGGCAACGTCCGCCAGTCTGAGGAAGACGGTGTTCCCGATGATGTGGAACAGGGCGCTGGGAACGAGTCCCGGCCGCTCCCTGGTGACCTTGCGGTAGCTGCGCCTCCTGCTGTTGCGCCCGTCCTCCACCGCGTCGTCGTCGGGCTTGCCGACGGTGACCTCCTCGAAGCCGTACCGCTGTATCCAGCGGTGCTCGTCGGAGCGCCCGAACTCAGTGCGAATCTCCGGCGAGAACCGGTAGAGCAGGTGGAAGATGGTCGAGGAGTAGCCGCCAAGGAGCGTCCCGGTGAGGCTGAGGGACTTGCCGCACACGTCGGCGAGGATGCCGGCGGCGATGCCCTGGGCAGAGCCGCGCCCCTTGAACTCGTGGACCTCGTCGCCGATCAGCAGGTCGAAGAAGCCCTTCATCCTGTGCTTGATGTAGTCGGCCAGCGGGTAGCGGGCCGGGCCGGACTTGTCCGCCTGCCACAGAGGGGCGTCGCAGGCGGCGCAGGTGTGCTTGCGGCGGTTCAGGTCGGCGTCCGTGAGCGGCACGCCGTCCTTGTCCACGATCTGCGCCGTGCAGCCGGGGCAGCAGGGCACCCGGAAGGGCTCCCCCGTCTCCTCGTCCCGCAGGAGCCTTCCCTTGGAGACGGCCCACCGCTGTATCACGGCGGGCATCCAGCGGTAGGACAGCTTGGCCTTCTCCCGGCTCATCACCGCGAACAGGGGGCCGGAGCCGACGGAGAGGCGCAGCCTCTCCAGGTCGGTGATGGACTCGACGATGGCGGCGCGGACGCCGGGCACCGTCATCTCCACCTCCCGCTTCCACTTGGGCACCAGGTGGGGCGGGCAGATGATGAGAATCCGCTCGAAGCCCGCCATGTATGCCGCGTAACGCGGCGCACGTAAGGTAGGCCGCCGGCGAGTTACCCCGCGTTAGCGGAGCACTTTTCCGTCGGCCCCCTTCCGAACCGGACGTGCGGCTTTCACCGCATCCGGCTCTCCAGTGTCGATGTGGGTAGTGTCAGTAAAAGCAAGTACCGCGCCGGGTGGCGCGGTACGTTGTGGTTATGGGTCGTTAGGCAGCTAGGAACAACTGAGGGCGAGGGCTTCCCGCACGGCGTCATCAAGCGCCTGGTATGCCCTGCCGTGTGTTGTGTAAGCTTCCTGCATCTCCGGGCCTACGCGGTACTCGTTCCAAGCCTCTTCGTCCTCATACGACAGAGAACGATGTTCCTTTGCGAACCTCACTATCAGTTTATTAATCGCCACACTGGTCTCGAAGGTATCTCGAAGTTCCGCCGGGGGCTCGTTATTCTCAAAGAAGTCGATGTCCTTCTGTATCTGGTCTGCCTTCTCGCCCCAGGTGGCTACCTCCTGTTCGGCGGGCTGGAAAGCGCAAAACGCCTCCATGTACTCCCGCGTCTCTCTGATGATCTCTGTGCTCTCTCCGACCTCCGCAGCCTCCGTAGGTTCGGGCGTCGGAGTGGACGCCGGGGTCGATGTTGCGGTCGGAGGGCTGCCAGTTGTGGCACCAAGGGTGCTGGTGCTGGATGAGCCGCCACAGGCGGTCAGGGCCAGGGTTAGCGTAGCCAGCAGCAGGACGAGGATGGGCCATTTACGGCCCTGGGCCTGCTGCCGGAGGGGGCGTTGCCTATTCGTATGCTCGTTTCGAGAAGTCATGCGCTATCCTCCCGATGCAGGGGTTAGCTGGTATTATACCAGGGTACGGCGATTGTGTCAGTGAGTGGACCGTGGATTACGGCGCTACTGAGCGTATCTTTGCCGTGTGTGTGACCTGCGGGGGGTAGGACGTGGCTGGGGCCTCGTTCGTCCGAGTCGTGACACTACCTACTGCTGCTTGCGCGGATTACTGCGCCCGTGGTGGATGTCCATGTGACACGTCCGGCAGACCGCGAGGGTCTTGCGTTTTCGCGCCGCCATGATTTGTACCCACTTGGGCTTTTCCCGTTGGCCTTTCACGTTCAGGTCGCGAAGGGCGCGGATGTGATGAACTTCTACGTCCACCATTGAGCCGCACATCTCGCACTCGTCCGCTTCGAGCCGTTTGATAAGCTCGTTGCGACCGCTCCTGTATCGTTGGGGCTGTTGGTCTACTAGGACGGCCTGCCGTTGCCGTTTCAGGGGGATGCCACCGAAATATGCCACGCGAGGTGGCTTGCCGTTGTCCCGGTGCTTGACGACCTTGAGACAGACGCGCGGCCCGTGCTCGGTTTCCGCGACGCTCTTATACTGGCGTTGCATCTTCCGTGCGGTGGACTTGTGCTTTGCCGCAAGGGTCCGTGCCAGCGACATCTCCATGACCGATTGCAGTCGCCCGAAATGGGAGACGTTGTAGGCCAGAAGGTAGTAGTTGACGACGCCCCGGAACTCCGACTGGTACTGTGCCACGATGGAGAAATCTTCATCGTGGAGTAGGTAACTGCGGTGTGCCGGTTTGCCTTTGCGCATGTAGGCTTGGCAGTGTTGTTCGATGACGTTGGCGGGGACCCGCAATCCAATTTGGCCGTTGACCCTGCGCCGACCATTGCGGTCAAACTGGTCGTTGGCCTGTTGGTTCACGAGATCGTAGCCGAGGAACCGCGCCGCCTGGCTGGTGGCGTGGCTTATGAGAGTTTTCTCCCTGGATAGCTCCAGCTTGAGTGTGTCGCGCAGGAACGTCTCCAAGGACTCTTTCACCTGTTGGGCTTCGACCTTTGGCCCGATGAAACCCAGCACGAAGTCGTCCGCGTAGCGCACGTACCGTAACCGGCGGTAGCCGGGGTCGTAGGGGTCACGTGATGGCAGTTGTTGCATTTGCTTGCGCAGTTGCAGTGCCTCGGCGTGGTTCCCCCGCTTCCTCTGGCGGGCCGCTTGGTTCAGCAACCGTGTGTACTCGCGGTTGTCTCTCCGCTCTGTGCCTCGGGTGTGGGCTGGTATCAGCACGTTCTCGACAAACTTGTCCAACCGGTCTAGGTAGATGTTGGCGAGGAGAGGGCTGACGATGCCGCCTTGCGGTGTCCCGCTCAGCGTGCGACCGTATTGCCAATCCTCAACGTAGCCTGCTTTCAGTAGGTACTTGAGCAGGCGTAGGAATCGGTTGTCGTGGAGTTTCTCGCCGAGCACCGACAACATGACCTCGTGGTCGATGTTGTCGAAGCACCCTTTGATGTCGCCCTCGACGAACCAGCGGACACCAGACCAGTAGTCCACCACGTTGCTCAAGGCGGTGTGGCAACCCCGGTCGGGCCGAAAGCCGTGGGAGCGGTCGGAAAACTGCGGCTCGTAGTAGGCTTCCAGAATCATCCGGATGACCTCTTGCAACAGCTTGTCCGGCCCCGTCGGTATGCCCAGGGCGCGGGTCGTGCCGTTAGGCTTGGGAATGTTGACCCGTCGCACCGGCGTCCACCGGAACCGCTCGTAGCGCAAGGCTTCGATGATGCGGTCGATTTTCGCCAGTGACATACCATCCATGGTCTCTGCGGTGACGCCCTTGGTCGTGGCTCCCTGGTTGGAAGCGATACGACCGTAGGCCCGCAGGTAAAGGCTCCGGTTGTAAAGCAGCCGATAGATGTTCTCCAGCGGCAATCCTCGTTCTCCGCGTTCGCGTATGACGTTCAGTACAGTTTCGGCGTTTTGCATTATGCATACCTCTCTGTGTTTGTTCGTCGTTGACACCTGTCCTCCTTCGCCATGTGGACGGCTTTCCCGTCCTCGGACTACTACGAGGACTCCGTGACCATAGGGGTCTCCCCCCGTAGGCCATCCCGCGTTCCGTTGACATAGGACGTTCTAGCGCGACTGTAGGTGCCCCGTTCGTTCCCTTGAATTGACCGCATCGGTCATCGTCCACTCATCGGAGTTGCATTGGTACCTTCATCGTACCGAGGCAATGAGCGGCGCCGGGTTACAAGCGTTCTACCGGCGGGTGGCAAGAACACCAACTGGGAACTGGGGTTCAGGCAATCAAGCTTTCACCGTATCGCGCGGGCCTTGCGGAACCAGTCCTACAACGCTTTGGGACTGTAGCCGCTTTACCGACATGCTGCTTTCCCCCTAGGCTTTTGCTTCGAGGTGGGTCGGTTGGCCCAAGAACTTTCTCCGAGTTCTTCCCGACTGAGCCGGGTATCCTATGCCGCGTTACGCGGCGCACTGAAGGTCTTGCCGGTGCCCATCTCGCCGACGACGGTGGTGCCCCGGTGGGCCTTGAGGGAGAGGGCCGCGCCCCTGATGGCGTCGGCCTGCGCCCCCAGGGGCTTGCGGAGCAGCCTGGGGATCGTGCCGCCGTTCTCCGAGGGCCGGTAGAGCGGCGGGTAGGACTCCACCACCCTCTTGGCGATGGCGTCCTTGAACGTGTCGCATGAAACCTCCGAGGTTCATGTGAGTCGTCCTCCTTTTCGTGGTAGTTAGAGGACGACGCCGGAACCCGGACGCACGTCTCCATCAGTCGCCGCCGCAAGGCGGAGAGCGACGGGAGACGGACTGCGCCGCCCCAGCGGGGGCGGTCGGGTTCCGGCAACGCCCCCAGGCGAATGCTTGAACGTGCGAAGGACCGCCGGTGACGGGACTCGCGTATGCGGCCCGGTGCGGGCCGTCCCAGGCTGCTCCGAGGCAGCCGCCCATCATGCGGTGCGTCATGGAGCCCTACGCAGCTGCCGTCTCCGGCTGCTTCAGCATGGCGGAGTAGCCCCGCTCGACGACGTGCGTCACCGAGACCCGGCCCATGCCGTCGTACCCGGCGCGGTAGGCGTACTCCGCCTTCGCGCCCCAGGGCACCCGGCCGCCGACTCTGACGGTGCCGCCGCCGGACTTGGCGCCGCGCCCGGGGCCACCGGCGCCGCGAACGACCATCCCGCTCCGCTCGCCCTTCCGCCAGCCCAGCACCTTCACCTCGGCGGGCATGACCCGCTCCGCACTCGTGGGCTGGAACAGGACGCCGTGCAGCCCCTTCAGCACGCCTGCCGACGGAGAGGACTTGCCGTTCATGATCTGGGAGAGGTGCGCGGAGCTGATGCCCGCTCGCCGGGCGACCTCGTTCTGGCTGAAGCCGTGGGCGTTCATCCGGTCCCACACGGCCTCCCGGTCGATGCAGGCTGGCTGCGCGGGAGCGACCTTCACCGGGGCCTCCAGCGCCGACGCGACCCGCGCCTGGACCTTCACACCCATGTTGCTATGACCCCGCGCCACCATTGACATGTAGCCGTAGGAGACCCCCACGCGGTCGGCCAGGTCCCGCAGGCTCATGCCCAGCTCCCTGGCCCGCTCCCGGATGTAGCTGCTCTCCCCGGCCACGACGACGCCCTGGCGGTTGGCGCACGTGGCGGGCGCGACCTTCGCCGGGGCCTGCAACGCCGACTCGATCCGCGCCTGGACCTTCACGCCCATGCTCTGGCGGCCACGGGCAACCTGGGTCATGTAGCTGTAGGACACCCCGGTCCGGTCGGCCAGGTCTCGCATGGTCATGCCCAGGGTGCGTGCGCGCTCCCTGATGAAGCTGCTCTCGCCGGTCACGACGCCGCCCTGGCGGTAGACGGTCCCCTGCCCGGGGACCTCTCCCAGCACCGCCATGGCCTTCTCGCGCATCTTCGGAGTCCACGGTCTCTTCCCGTTCGCAATCTGCGAAAGGTAGCCAACGGACACGTCCATCAGCGCCGCAAGCTCCTTCATGGTGATCCCGCGCCGCCGCGCCGCAGCCCTGATCTCGCTCTCGGTCCTGTCAATGCTCGTAGTTGTCATGTCGCTTCCTCCTGTAATGAAGAAGCGGGACCGCCCCCTTGTCGGAGACAGTCCCGCTCGAATCCGTGTCCCGATGGTCGGGACTGTCTCCTTGGGTGGCGTTGTTGCCGTGGCGAATGGCCGGTGCGGCATCCCGGACTCAAGTCCGGGGCGGCCTCTGTGGAAGGCCGTGTGCGGGGCAAGCCTCCGAAATCAAGTCCGAGGCAGGCTCCGTCGTGCATCGGGCACAGGTCCCACCCCCGGTCGGAGTCGGGGAGAAGACCTGTGCGATGCGTGTGGGGTTGGGGGAAGAGGGATGGAAGCCCGCAGGGGAGCGGGCGGAGGAGGCAGCGACCCCCGTGCGGGCGCAAGCAGCCGCAAGAAGGAGGCGCCCCAGGGTCCAAGCAGGGCACTGGAGCGCCCCGTTTGCCTCACGAGTCGTCAACCGTTGCTTGCGCTACGCCAGCGCCGGGCCAGTCTCCGGTCAGGGCCGAGGGCAAGCCTTCGCCAGGGGCCGGAGCCCCCGCAGGCTGCGCCCCGAGACGACCTTGCCGGGCGGCAACCGCATCCCCAGGACCGCCGCGACCTCCAGCGTCCCGCCGTTTCCGGTGGGCATCAGGGCGGCGGCCTGTCCCGCGCCCTGGCTGTAGACGAGGACGTCCCGGTCCCCGAACCGCCGCTTCACCAGGTCAGTCCACTCGGCGTAGGCCCACCTAACCTGGTGCGGCCCAGCCTTCGTTGTGGCGGTGCCGGCGAGGACCGCCAGCGCCCCGTCAATGTCTCCCGCCTGCCGCCGCCGCCGCGCCTCGTGGAGGCTCTTGGCCACGCTCGGGGTCTCCGTCGCCGGTGCCGTCTCCGGCTGCTCCGAGAACAGCGCCGCCATGAGCCGGTCGACCAGCTCTTCGAGGCTGCGCCGGGGCCGAGCTTCCGTCATCGTCCGATTGCCAGTTGCCAATGTTGCCGTTGTCATCACGACCTCCTTCTGTGTTGTGTTGCCTTTGGATTGCGCCCTTGCGGGCAAAGAAGAAGGGCCGTCCCCGGATGGAGACGACCCTTGCGTGTTGGGATGGGTATGAGGGAGCCGGAGGACCTGTCGTCAGCGGCGACGGACCCTCCCTACCGGACGCCGAGGCATGAACCGCCGGAGCAGCAGCGCCCCGGTGCCCAGCCCGACGAGGTTCAGGACGAAGAGCTCCACGTCGCCGGTGATAAGCGGCGCCGCCACGACCAGGGCGACCACCGTCGGCGCCCAGACCCGTTGTCGCTTCCACCAAGGCCGCTTCTCGGGGGCCTTGGCTGCCGCGTCGCGCACCGGTTGGTAGGCCGTCCAGATGGGCAGCCCGATGAGCGCCTCAAGTTCGGTTATCACGACGCCGGCCGAGCAGCCCCCGGTGTGGCAGTGCACGTCGATGCCGTTGCCGTCCGGTCGCTGCCTGAACGCCAGCCCGTCCGACTTGCCGCCGTGACAGATGGCCGACGTCGTCCAGAACCAGCCGTGTGTGAAGCTCACCCGGTGCGAAAGCAGGTCTGCGATCCGCTTCGCGCTCGGTCCCGTGTACCGTTCCGTCATGTGCGATCCTCCTTCGCCGTTGCCGTCCGTCCGTTCAGTAGCCATACCGTCGTTACCTCCTTGTTGCTGTTGACTCCATGAATCCGTGTTGCCGTTCCGCCGCCATACGCAGTCCGACCACGAGACGAACGCAGGGAGACGCCGTGGTGAGAAAGACGCAGCTCGGCCCAGGGTCAACTCACGGGAATCGACTCAGGAGAGCTGCTGCTACTAGGGGGGTGAAGAAGACGCAGCCCGGCCCAGAGTCAACTCAGAGGAACGGACTCAGGGGGAGCTGCTATGAAGTGGGGGAGAACCGACCGGCCTGCAGATCAACCACAGGACGGCCCGGTGAGAGACGCAGCGAGACCCGGGAGCTACGTCGGTAACGTCCTGGGATGCTGCGCGAGGGAAGCGGCCAGTCTACAACGCAATGGCAGACCGGCGCGTGGTGAAGCTGCGGCCAGTTCCACAGGAACCATGCCGCAGACGTGAGGAACCGGCCAGTGTGCGGGGCGCACTCCGACGAGGGTGTCCGAGGGGCCGAAGCGAGAGACGCTCCAACCGCTGCGAATGTGTCCTCCGGGGCGGCCATCGGGAGAGCGAGGCTCAATCCTTCCGGTCTGACCCCTGGGCGGCTGTTCGGAGAGCAAGGCTCAATCCTATGCAGCCGGTCCCGGATTCGGGGGACGGGAATCCTCCAGGTTTCTAGGCACGAAACGCTGGAAAAAGCCGGAAACTGAGTCAATTATCGCCCGAACATCCGACCGAATGGAAGGCCCCCGACGGGCAATTCGGCCCCCTACGCCCAAATTGCTCGCTCCGACTTAGCTCCCATGTGGCAGACACCGGACCGCGCCTACTTCCTCCACAGTCCGAAGGTGAGGACGCGGCGCAGCCACCGCCGCAGCAGCGTCCGGTTGCGCTCCGCCCGCACCCGCTTGAGGTCCTGCGTCAACTCCCAGACCTTATCCCGCCGGTCGAACTCGTCCCAGGGGAACGAGGCCGGGGGCAGCGTCAGCTCGTGCTCCCCGACGAGGGCGATCTCCATCTCCAACATTGGCTCCTGGACCTCCGTCCTGTCCAGCGTGGCGCCGGTCTTCAGGGTCTTGAGGAACTCGGCCCGCACCCTCCGCCACTCGACGATCACCGGCGCCGCATCGCCGTACACCAGGTCCTCGTCGGGTTCGGCCTCCGGGGTCACCAGCTGGGGATACGTCCTTGGGCGCACGTACCTTCGCTTCGTCGGCTCAGTCTCTGCTCCGGTCGGAGAGGGCGTCTCAGACCCGTTCCTTCCCGCCTCCAGCCGTACCAGCCGCCGCTCCACGTGCCGCATCGACCTTGCGTGCTCCTCCCTGAACGCCTTGACCTCTCCCACGACGGCTCCGAGCCGCCACGCAGCTCCCGCTCCAAAGCGGACACCCGCTCTACCAACGCATCGACCCGATCCTGCTGCTGGGCGGCAGCCGAGCCGCCCCCCAGCAGCAGGTGCCGCTCCAAAGCGTTGGCTATCCGGTCGGTCAACCGGCCCGTCTCCTCGTGACACACCAGGGTTCGGTAGTTGACGCCCAGCGCCGCCGCCGTCTGCACCTTGCCCTCAGCTTCGATCATGTCCCGCAGCAGCGCCATGAGCCGCATATGCCGCAGGCTGTCCAGACTCCGGCTCGATTCGGGGTAGAAATCCTGTTCAGTCACGCCTTCGGCCTTCCCGATTGCACTTCTACAACTTTCGTAGGGGGAGCTGTCCCCTCGCACCCGCTTTTCCCGATTGCACTTCCGCAACTTTCACAGGGGGCGTTGTCCAAACCCCGTGGAAGGACCCCGGAGACAAAGTGCTCGCAGGCTACCTCCTGTAGGGGGGCGTTCCAAACCTGTATCAGCTTGCCCACGACCTCGATTACAACCCGTCCACCGGACTCAAATCCCTGTACACGGGTATCACACCACAACCGGGCCGCCATGTATCAGGCCCTGCAAGGGGGGACTCTGCGCGAGCCCGGGCACGTATGACAGGCCCTCCTCACACACTATGCCTGAGTCGAGCCTCAGGTCCTTCAGAGCCAACGTGATCCCGCACAGCGGCTCGACCCGGGCTCCGTCGTGCAGTCGAACCGCCCTGGTCGGCGCCCGACCTGGAACTGACTGCACCGGCCCCGACTCAGCCTTCTCGCACGACGCCGGTTGCCAACGCCCAGGGGTCCGCCCACGCCACTCGCGCCGTCACGCACCCCACCATCCTGTAGGGGGGATTCAGCCTGCCTCACGCGGCCTGAACGGGCCTCCGAACTGCTTGCTCCGATGCGGCTGCGCTGCGACCGCCACCGGCCCTGATCACCCCGTTCTCCGTGTGACTTCCCTTTTGGGAACTGCTGCCACTTTTCCGGAACCAACCCTTTCGCCAAAGTGCTCGCAGGATTGGCTCCACTTCCCTTCTTTCCCGCCTGTTTCACGTTCAAAACGACCCCCGACTTCCCTCTTGGGAACTGACGCAAATCCCTGTACACGGGTATGACAGCACATCCGGCTCCCGGAGCGGCATTTGACGGCTTCAGACGGCCCTTGGACGACCTGCACAGCCCCGGACGGCCCCCGGATGACACTTGCCTTCACGTAGCTGGAATGTGGCTGCAACTTAGCTGCGGCCATCCGCTTCCCGACTTCCCTTTCAGGAACTCTCGCCGGAACCGGCTCTTTTGCGAGGGACCTCGCTCCTCCCGTAGTCCTGGCCTGAAATTGCGTGCTCCCATGCAGCTTCAATGTCGCAGGCCCAGGACCGGCTTCCGGCCCGATTCTCGCCCGCGCTCCCTTGACGGCAGAGCTACGGGTGGAAGATGATAAGAGTAAGACGCTGTGCTATAATAACAGGCGAGAGAAGCACGCCATGCCCACCAAGCCCAGGAACACGGACACCATCACCTTCTCCCTACCGCCGGAGATGGCCCAGCAGCTGCGGCAGGTGGTGAAGGAGGAGGACCGCACCGTGAGCGAGCTGCTTCGCGAGGCCATCCGCATCTTCATGGAGGAGCGGGAGTGGCGCAGACGGGAGCGGCTGGAACGGCTGCGCTCCCGCCGGACTACAGAGCAGGAAGAGACAAGGAGGACAGACCGATGAACGAGCGATTTGATCTCACGCCAGCGGCCCTCTACGCCAGGGTGTCCAGCGACCGCCAGGACGTGGACCTGTCCATCGCCGCCCAGCTAAGGGCGCTCAGGGACTACGCCGAGAAGAACGACTACCTGGTCGCCCGCGAGTACGTGGACGAGGCCGAGAGCGGCCGCATCGCCGACAGGCCCCAGTTCCAGAAGATGCTGAACGAGGCCAACAAGCCCGAGGCTCCCTTCAAGGAGATTCTCGTCTGGAAATTCTCCCGATTCACCCGCAAGCGTGAGCACGCCGTCGCCTTCAAGTCCATGCTGAGACGCAGAGGCGTCCGAGTGGTCTCCATCACCGAGCAGGCCGACGACACCCCCACGGGCAAGCTCCTTGAGGCCATCATCGAGAGCGTGGACGAGTTTTACAGCGAAAATCTCGCCCAGGAGGTTGTTCGGGGGATGCGGGAGGCCGCGTCGAGAGGCTTCTGGATGACCACCTACGCACCCTACGGCTACAAGCGGGTCCACGTCCAGGATGGGGCCGCGAAGCGCCCCAAGCTTGAGCTGAACCCGCCCGCCGACGCCGTGGTCAGACGGGTCTTCGACATGGTGCTACAGGGCAAGAGCATCCTCGACGTGACCAAGACCCTCAACGCCGAGGGCATCCCAACCACCAACGGCAAGAAGTGGCTCAAGACCACCATCCACACCATGCTCTCCCACGAAGCCTACACCGGCACTTTGGTCTGGGGAGCCAAAGCCAAGGACGGCGCGCCGCCCGTGCGCGTCGAGGACGCACACCCCGCCATCGTCTCCAAGCGGGACTTCCAGAAGGCCAGGAGGTTGCTCGGCTCCCGCGCCCCCAAGAAGGTGAACCCCCGCCGGGCCTCCAGCCCCTACCTGCTCAGCGGCATCGCCAAGTGCGAGACCTGCGGCAAGGCCATGACCGCAGCCGAGGCCAAGAGCGGCAAGTACACCTACTACATCTGCCACTCCCTGCTCAAGCGGGGCAAGGGAACCTGCAAGACCCCCAGGCTCAACGCCAAGAGCTTCGAGAAGCTCATCGTCAACGAGATCAGGGAGAACGTCCTCACCGAGTCCAACATCCGAGACCTGGTGAAGCTGCTGGACGAGGAGATGGACGGGGTGGCCCGCGACCAGCGTCAGCGGCTGGAGACCATCGAGGAGGAGCTTGAGGACGTGAAGAAGCGGCTGGGGCGCATCTGGAACCACATCGAGACGACCGACACCGAGATGGCCGACGCCTCAGACCGCATCAGGGAGCACCGGGAGCGCAAGGAGAAACTGGAGATCGCCGCAGAGGAGGCGAGGGCGCTGCTGAAAGAGAGGCGGCAGTTCCTCGACAGCGCCGACACCATCGCCACCTTCGCCGCCGAGATGAGCGAGTTCCTCAAGACCAGCGAGCTGACCGAGACCAAAGCCTTCGTCGGTTCCTTCGTGAAGGAGGTCGTGGTCAAGCCCGGCAGGGCCGCCATCGTCTACTCCATACCCACGCCGGACGATAGCCCAATGGGGGGGGAGCGGACGCCGCAGAGATCGCCCTGAACGGGCGAGTTATGAATTCGGTACGTCATGGTGGGCCCTCGAAGGGTATGGCTGACCCGACTCAGGGAGCCCTGGGTTCGTAGTTGGCATGTTTCCCGTGTCACTCCTGTGCGGGCGGACCTACGCTGCCCGGCATCTTGATGTTTCGCACTTCGCGAGACAATCCCGCTGACAGGCAGAGCAGCGTCAGCAAAGCGCCAGCCCCCACGAATACCCACTCCAGGCTCAGCTTGATCAAGGCCCCCGAGACTGCATTTGATAGCGGCGACAAGCCAATGGAGGCAATCATCAGAAGGCTCATCACCCGCCCCATAACCCTCTGTGGCGTTCGGGCCTGTAGCCATGACGTGAACATGATGTCGGTGTATCCGCCAGCTACGCCGATAACGAGCGCCAAGCCAGCTGCCATCCACATCGCCCTCAGAAAGCCGAAGGGCATTAGCAACAGACCTGACAATGCAAAGAGGGCAAGTAGGATGGGGCCCAGGCCGCGTTTGGGCGCGGGCAGTGTCCCGGCCAGAATCGAGCCGAACAGCGCCCCGCCGGCGTACGATGATGCGATTACTCCCATCGCCAGCGCACCCTCCACCAGCTTGGTGCCCGCGAGAATGGGTATCCCCACGATTACAGGACCTTCTACCAGCAGTTCTACTCCCGCTATCAGTAGGAATATGGTGAACATCGCAGTATCTGCACGGACGAATCTGATGCCCGCGCCGATGGATCTCAGGATCCCGACATCTTCGTCTGTCCGGTCTGCCGATTCCCCTTTCTGATGTCCCAAGCGTATCCACGCAAGCAGAAGCGATGAAACTACGAAGGCGAAACCCACAAACGCAAACGCCAATCCGATGCCCGTCATGTTTGCGCCGCCGGGGACGTCCAATCCCGCGAGGTCTGTCACAGCCGACGACGGCCTGCCTTCTCCTGCGCTGAAGAACGCTATCAGCGCGCCCGCCAAGGTGGGACCGACGAGACCACTCAACTCCGCTGTTGTTTGTAGCACGGCATTGGACTGGCGCAGCCGTTCGCTGGACACAACGCGCGGCAGGATGGCCCCCTGGCCGGGGTAGTAGAACGCATCCGCAATTCCCTTGACGAGGGCAAAGGGATAGATCAGCCACAGTTCCACCTTCCCGGTCAAAATCAACGCCGCCAGCGACACACCCAGTACGATGCGGGTCACGTTGCTTGCCTGCATGATCGGGAGCGGAGAAAACCTGTCCACCAACGAGCCGCCGAGCAGCATGAAGAAGACGGTTGGGATGCCGCTCACCGCGATGACCGCTCCCACCGCCAGGGGATCTCCGGTGACCATCAGCACCAGCCAGGGGAACGCGATCAGGTCGAACTGGTCGCCAATTGCCGACAGCGCGCCCGCTCCCCAGAGCAGACGGAAGTTGCGCAGGCGAAGCAGATGCCAGAACGAGTCGTTCTGTTCGGCTGACTGTTCCATCATCGTCTCGCAAGCTGTCGTGCTGCCTTCGACGAAGGTACTGAACTTACGGTCCGCATATCCGCCGTTCGCCGCCACGTTCTGACGCGAGCGAGCCGCCTCTCTGGGCCGTGGATGCCCTATGTATGATTTGTGACCTAGACGGTCTCGCGGAGATTATACGGCTTATGAGGAGTATCGGAATCCAAGGCCGCTGGTGGGTTCACAGGCCACCAAGCCAAGTCTCAAAGATGGTTCTGTCGACCGTATACGTTGGTGGACGCGCCCTTCCTACACCACGGTTGGGCAGCATCTCAGGATGAAATCAGGCCCTCCTGAGGCATGGTCCAGGGAAGTCTATAAAACGGAGCGAACTGCGGGGCGCGCGGTATCGGCATCTCCCCGAAGGGCACGTCGATAATCACCGGAGTCTGCCGCTCCAACGCGAGGGGGATCAGCCTCTCCAACTCCATCGGGTCGTCTGCTCTCATGCCGACTGCACCGAACGACTCTGCGAACCTGACGAAGTCGGGGTTGTGCAGGTCGGTTCCATAGGCTCCGCCAAACGCGTCGTTGAGGTCGCGGGCCACGTTGCCGTAGGAGTCGTTCCTGAAGATGACGGTCACGACATTGATCCCGTGCTGGACAGCCGTGGAAAGCTCGGACGAGTTGAACATGAACCCTCCATCTCCGGCCATGCAGACCACTGGACGGTCGGGCCTGGCCACCTTTACGCCCAGCGCCGTCGGAAACGCATACCCGAGATTGAACGAGTAACGCTGACAGTGCGACCAGAGGCTTTAGGCGCTTCATTACTGGTTAACCCTGGGCTTTCAATACATATTGGCGGTGAAGGGTTTGGGATTCTTCCTTCGGCTGCAACGGCTCTGGCTAGCCACCGAGCAACTCAATGCGGTCTGCGTAGCGCTGGAAAGCCACCGCGTTGAATGTCAGCAGCCTACGCTCACCGTAGGCGAGCATGGTAGCAACGATGTTGGCGTCGTGAATCTGTCGGCCGCCTACAGGAACCTCGCGGCACAGCGACACCAGCCAGTCCGTTGCCACGGGACCGTCTTCCAATACCTCGAAAGTGGCAGTCAGCCGCGCCACAACGTCAAGCGCGTCCTCCCGCGCAATTGCTATTTGCCAGGTCTGCGGGCGGGTGATCACCGCCAGATACTCACGTAAGACTTGGCCTACAACCATCTCTCAGAAAGGAACCCGGCCACTGTCGGATTTTACGTATAAAATACGCATAAAATACGTATAAAATTTTAATATTGTGCGCTATAGACAGCAGAATTTTACTATGCTACTATCGCCTAGATTATGATATGTCTGCGCCGGTTTCAAATCGGTTGACAAAGAGGTGTTTCGATGCTTAATGCGAAGCGGCTAGCGTTGCCCGCGATAGGACTACTTCTCCTGTTGGTTGGCCTGATTGGCAATGCCACTGCGTCCAACCCCCAAAGCCCCACAAATCCCCAAACCATCACACCTACGGGGGTGACGCTGAGTTCCGGGGAGTCGTGGGACTGCATTCGTAACCAGCATGAGATTACAGCCAACCTGGCTGCTGGCGTGGTCGCCTCGGCGAACGAACGCATAGAATTCCTCCTCAACCGATTCCCGGATGCGGTTGGTGACATCGTCGAGGTAACAGGCAACACCAGCCCGACCAAGATGACCAACTCCTTCGCAGTTGTGAACACCAACTTGGACGGACAGGCTACCGCAACTCTGGTGTCCACACGGCCGGGCGATACCGACGTAACCGCCTTCGCCCCCGGCATCCTGGATAATAGCGTCCACAAGGTCTTTGGAGTTGTGCATTGGGTAGACGGGTGTCCTCAGTTCCCACCCGACGCAGAGAACCGTTTCCAAACGCCTCACCCCATGAACGTAACGATAACCAACGTCTCGGACGGCAGTCCTGTCCAGGGCACGTCCGTCCGCTGGACCATAGTCGATGACGTGCCGAACGCCCGGTTCGCAAACGCGGCGGAAGATAGCAACGTCATCATTGCCACAACCGACTCCTCCGGACAGGCTTCCGTCACTCTTGAGCAGATAGACGGCCTCCTCGGTGCCAACAGCGTATTCATTGAAGTGCTGGCGCCGAACGGCAAGACCATGTTCTCGCAAAGCATGCGGAAGCGGTGGACTCAGGCAATTCTGGATGTAGATGCAACCGGCTCTGCTCAGATAGGCCTGCTGGCCAACGCAATTTACACCATCTCGGTGACCAATACCGGTAACTTCGACGCAACGAACACTGAGCTTACCGCCACGCTGCCTGAGGGCTTGACCTACGTGTCCGCCACGGACGGAGGCACAGAGAGCGACTCCGTCGTAACTTGGAACCTTGGCACCATCGCAATCGGCGGCTCCAAGTCGGTGGAACTGACAGCCCGGGGCACCCGCATAGGCGAACAGACAATCACATACCACGCGAGGTCTTCCGAGGGCCTCAGCGACGACGACTCCACCGTAACGGAAGTCATAAGAGGCGGTCTGGAAGTCACCAAGACCGGCCCGGCCCAGGCTGATATCAATGACAACGTCACCTACACCATTGAGGTGACCGGTACGGGCACTGGTGCAAGCACGGGCATCCAGTTGGTGGACACCATACCGGCAGGTATGAGCTTCGTCTCATCCAACCCGGAGGGTACCCTGACCGGCAGCCAGCTGTCGATTGATCTGGGTACGCAGAACCCGGCCGATAGAAGGTCGATCTCAGTGGTCCTGCAGGCGAGCCAGATTGGCAACTGGACCAACGAGGTGGCTGTGTCCTCCACCGAAGGCGCTACGGCCAGCGCTGAGGCCACGACCACGGTCGTCCAGCCAGCGCTATCCATCACCAAGATAGGACCGGCAACGGCTCTGATAAATGAGAGCTTTGCTTACACCATAACGGTCTCCAACAACGGCAGCGGTACTGCCGGCAACACAACCATAACCGACACCCTGCCTGAGGGTATGGAGCACGTCAGCAGCACCCCGGCCGGTACTGTCTCAGAAGGCGGCAGCACGGTGACATGGAACGTCGGCGGTCTGACCCCCGGCGGCTCGTCCACCATCACGCTGACGGTCAGGGGGACAACGGCAGGCGCCAAGGTGAACACTGCGTCCGCCACCGCCGACAGGATTGCCACGGAGCCTGAGAGCCAGGCGACCACCACGATCCTAGAACCCGCCATAACGGTCGAAAAGATCGGTCGCACGACGCTCTTCGTGGGCAACCAGGCAACCTATACCCTGACCGCCACCAACACCGGTGAGGCGCCGTTGACCAACGTGACAATCAGCGACACGTTCGCAACCGGCATGTCCTACGTGACGTCCAGCCCCGCGGGCACCATACCCGTGGGTGGCAACACCGTAACCTGGCAGGTTGGAGACCTGGCAATCGGCGGAGCGGCCACGGTCACCCTGACGCTGCAAGGCGACGAGGTGGGCACGATGACCGCCACCGCCACCGCCACCGCCACCGAGAACGTCAGCAGCCAGGCCGTACTGGATGTCGAGATACTGGCTGCGGCTGGCGCCACCATCCAAATCACCGACTCCTTCGACCCGGTCAGGGAAGGTGAGCAGTTTACCTTCACGGTAATCGTGAGCAACCAGGGTAGGTCGCCTATGACCGATGTGAGCGTGGCCGTCCCGGTGAACGCCGAGTACTTCACCATCAACGCCACGAAGGCGACGATTGACGCGGAAAGCTCGACGGTGACCTACAGCCACGGCGAGGCGCTAGCCACGAGCGACAGCTTCAGATTTACCATCACGGCAACGGCAAACGAACTGCCCGAGGGCCAGATCAGGCAGGACACGGTCACCACCGCTACGCTGACCTACGCCGAGTTCTCGCAGCCGGTCAGCACCGACGAAGGCACAACGGTGATTGAGCAGTAGCCTCTGCCAGTACCGATCGGACCATCAAGCAGCCGGCGGGTTTACCACCTGCCGGCTGTTGCTTTGTATGTGACTTACATGCCAACGCGGGACGTCTGAGCTGAAAGAGGCAACATCCCCTGGCTTCACCCGCGCTGCTGCCGCTGGGTATACTGTCATATCTGCGGCGAGGTTCGCTGCGCCGCAGAGCGCACCGCCGGGAGGCGGTACAGGAGGCCTCGAAGTGAGCAGCAATGGCAGGGTCATGGTGGCGATGAGCGAGGAGTTGACTCCTCCGTGGCCGCATGCCTGCTGAAGTCGCAGGGCTACGATGTGGTTGGCGTGACCATGAAGCTGTGGAGTGACGACCGGCCGGACGCTCTCGGACGTGAGCGCGGTTGCTGCACCATCGACGACGTGGAGGATGCACGCCGCGTGTGCCAGATCATCGACGCATCCCATACGTCATGAGCTTTCAGAACGAGTTCCGCGCCCACGTGATCGACTACTTCGTCAGCGAGTACATGCGGGGACGCACTCCCATCCCTGCTTGGCCTGCAACGACAAGATCAAGTTCGACTTCCTGATGCAGCGGGCGAACGCGCTCGACGTGGAGTACGTGGCAACCGGGCACTATGCCCGGCTTGATGCCTCTGGCGGCCGCCCCAGGTTGCTCAGAGGCATTGAGGTCAAGCCCTGCGTGGACAAGGCGAAAGGGGCGGTTCGCGAACCGCCCCTACGGTGTTCCCACTACGTATACTCGTTCTAGTACCACCCTTTGTAGTAGGTCTGGTAGTTGACGAAGGGTGGACGGGCGGAGTGCGGTACGGGCAGCACTACGGGGCCGGCCTCCCGCGAGGGGAGGTAGACAGTGGCGGTGCCGGGCGTGCTGACCTCGCCGACCTGGTTGCGTCCTTCAATGTTGATGCCCACGGCGTAGTATTCGCGCTTGCCGGGCGCACCGCCCGGCTCGTCGGCGCCTTCCTGAACCTCTTTGAACTTCTTGACCACTTCGCCGGTGTAGTAGGTGGTATCGCCGTAGTAGACGGGCTTGCGGATGGCGGTGTATTGCCGACGGACGAACCCCTCGTCGCCCATCCAGTCGCTGAGGAGCCGGTTGGGTATCTGAACGCGCTGCACACCACCATCGAAGGGGGCGGGCTGGGCGCGGTAAGCGGCCATGAGGGCGTCTTCGTGCTCGTCGGCGGGGGACCATGGCCAGCGTGTGGCGGGGTGGATGACGGCCTGTTCACCACCTGCGCCGCCGCGGCTCTCTCTGAACTGGCGGAACTTCTGCTCGAAGGCCATCTCGTCGCCGGGGCCTTCCGAGGAGCCGTGGACGGCCTCGCCGACTATGCGGGGCGCGCCGTAGTCCTGGAGGGTCCAGGGCGGGATGACCATTGGCCCCAGCTTCTCGCCTATCTCCACATCTTCCCAGTAGAGAGTATCGGAGCCGCGGCGCTTCACGTTCTCCACTTCTTCCAGCAGGCGCTGGATGTCTTCCTGGGAGTAGTTGGAGACGTTGCGGTCGTAGAGTAGCTTTTCGCCGAGGCGCTCGACGGGCATGGTGCGGGAGGTGCCCATGGTCTCGATGGGGACCATGATGAGGGTGCCGGAGCACTTGGCGGGAAGGTCACCGTGGTCGTCCCAGAAGAACAGTTCCGAGATGAAGAACATGAGGTTGCCACGCGAGCCGGGCTTTTCGATGAGCTCCTTGGTGACCATGGAGGAGTTGAACTTGGAGCCGATGCGGAGTACGTCGAAGAACTCCCAGGCCGTGCCGGAGAAAAAGTTGGCCACGGGATAGCCGCCGGGGCGCTGCCGTCCGGCCTCTCCTGACTGCGCGCCGTGGGCGGTGATGCCGCGCACCATAGAAAGGAAGGGTCCGGGTATGGTGAGGCAGCCATACTTGCTGCTCTTGGCGTAGGTGGGGTTTGTATAGAGAGGGTTGTCCTCTCCGATGGTGCGCACGTAGTTGCGAATGGTGCGTTCATCCAGCCGAATGGCGCATTCGTAAGGCGGGCCGTCCTGTCGGTACGGAGAGGGAAGACCAGGCGGCAGGCTTTCCGTGGTCTCCTCCTCCAGCATCTCACGGGAACGTTCCAGGAACTCTTGGATAGCTTCTTCAAAGGTCTGAGTAGTCATGACATCAACCTCCTTGGGATGATGGCGCAATTCTACGAACGGGTTTGTCAGGGGTCAAGTGTTAGGGGTGTTTAACATCAAAGCGCTTTGGATATACTGAAACCAGTAGTAATAAACAAGTTAGGCAGTTTGGAGCAGTGAGGGATGTTCAAGCGAGACCCAAAGGGTAGATTCTCGTCTCGAGAACAAAGCGTTTTCTTCTTCTGGAAGGACCTATATTGGCGCTTCCACAGCGGCAGATCCTCCACAGAAGAAATGGATAACAAGACGTACAGCAGCTTAATGGAACACCAGCTGCAAAAGCCGGTGGAGGTGATGACCGATCCACTTAGCAACAAAACATGGTGGATGTTCAAAGGCGAGTTTTACTGGGAAGACGAACAGTTCTCAGTCAGAGAAGTGGCCATTCTCATTATTGACAACTTAAAGCAAAGGAAAAAGAGAGTAGAAAGAGCTGCTGCCCGCATAAATCAGGGCAATTCAAGGTTGACTAGACGTCGACAACCGATACCAGACACTGTCAAGGTGAATGTTTGGCAGCGCGATAGAGGACGGTGTGTCAAATGCGGCAGCCAAGAAACCCTTGAATTCGATCATGTTATCCCCTTGTCCAAAGGAGGGGGTAACACTACACGCAACATTCAGTTGCTTTGTGAAAAATGCAACCGCGAAAAAGCAGGGAACTTAGCTTGATACTCTCGTCCCAAACTACCGTATAGAAGCCCCCAGAATTTGGGGGCTTCTTATTAGTACCAGTCTTTGTAGAAAGTGTTGTAGGGGACAAAAGGAGGCCTTCCCTGGTGCGGCACGGGCAGCTGCACCGGCCCGCCCTCCCGCGAGGGGAGGTAGACGGTGGCGGTGCCGACAAGCTGGGCCTCGCCGACCTGATTGGTGCCGCTGATCCTGATGCCCACGGCGTGATAGCCGGCCTGGCCGGGTGCGCCGCCGGGCGTGTCGTCGCCGGTCTGGGTCTCGGTGAACTTCTTGACCACTTCGCCATGGTAGAAACAGGCGTCGGCGTAGAACACGGGGCGTCGCATGCCGGTATACATGCGCCGTATGAAGCCGTCGTCGCCCATCCAGTCGCGGAGCAGCTTCTGCGGTATCTGGACGCGTTGCACGCCGCTATCGAAGGGGCCTGGCAGGCCGCGATAGGGAGCTAGGAGGGCGTCGTCGTGCTCGATGCCTTTGGAGTTCCAGGGCCAGCGGGTCACAGGGTTGTAGCGCATCTCGTTCCATTTCCTGGCGTTGCGGTAGGCAGGCTCGAAGGCGATGGCGTCGCCGGAGCCGTCCTCGCCACGCGTGGTGCATGAGCTGACGATGCCGGGCGCCATGTGGTCCTGGTGGCTCCAGGGCGGCATCACCATGGGGCCGAGCTTCTGCCCGACTTCTACGTCTTCCCAGAACAGGGAATCGACGCCACGTCGGGGCCGCTCTGGAAGCTCCGCCAGCACCTTGTTCAGCTCGTCGGTGCTGTATTCGTGCGTGCCCCGTTCGTAAAGCATCTTCTCGCCAAGCCGTTCCACGTCCATGGTACGGGTGGCGCCCATGGCCTCCTGCGGCACCATGGTCAGCGTGCCGTAGCACTTGGCGGGAAGGTCTCCGTGGTAGTCCCAGTACATGAGTTCCGTGACCAAGAAGAAGAGGGTGCCCCTGGAGCCTATCTTCTCCACGATCTCCTTGGTCTTCTTGGATGAACGGAACCTTGAGCCAAGCCTGACGACGTCGAAGAACTCCCAGGCGGTGCCGGAGAAGAAGTTGGCCACGGGGTAGCCGCCTTCGCGGTGTGCGCCGTGCACGGCGGGGTAGCGCACCAGGGCAAGGGCGTTGCCGGGCGCTATTTGCGTGCCGTAGCGGGTGTTCTTGCCGTAATCCGGGTCGGTGTATAGAGGATTGTCGTCGCCTATGCTGAGGGCGTAGCTGCCGATGGTCTTGGAATCGAACTTGAAGGCGGACTCGTAGTGGGGGCCGTCCTGTTCGTATGGAGAGGGAAGCAGCGGGGGGAGGTTTTCCTGGGACTCTTCGTCGATCTGGTCCCGCGTGCGGTCAAGGAACTCCTGGACTGCCTCTTCAAAGGTCTGCGTGGTGGTCATGGTCAACCTCCCTGTCTGCGATGGCTTCTGGCTGGATGATACCGCTAAGCGGGGAAAGGGGCAAGCGGAGGAGGGTTGTGGCTGTTCCCGGCCGCCGCCGGATTGCTTCGGTTCCTCGCAATGACGGAGGAGGCGTGTGGCTATGAGGAGGGGCTGGGTTGTTTCCCAGGGCCAGACGGCGGTGACGCGACGCCGGTGGGAGTGAGCATGATCTCCTCCTGCTCAGGGAAGGTGGTCCTGCGTCGTACGGAGGGGAAGAAAGCGATGATGCCAAGCATGCACACCAGCCCGGAGATGCAGTTGATGGTGACGGCGGTGGGAGCTCCCCAGGCCTGCGACATTGCGCCGGTGAGGAGAAAGCCGACAGGGGCGGCGCCTACTGCCACCATGTTAACTCCCATGGAGCGTCCCCTCATCTCCGGTGGAGCGCCGAGCAGCATGAGCACCGACTGCATGACGATGAAGCCGGCGAAAGCGAGCCCGGAGGCCAGCAGCAGGCCGAGCGACAAGGCATAGCTGGTCGATTGGGCAAAAGCGAGGATGGTCACGGCTGCAACGGCGGTGCCGAAGGCGTAGATCATCCCCGGGCCCCTGATGCTGCGCCGAGAGGCCAAAAACAGAGCCCCGATCAGTGCGCCGAGGCCGTCGGCGGCGGCGAGCACACCCATCAGGGTCTCGTTGACCTGGAGAACGTCGCGGGCGAAGACCGGGATCATCACCATGAAGGGAAAGACGAAGAGATTGGCGGTGATGGTAACGAGGACGACGGCAAGGAGCACGGGGCTTTTGACCACGAGTCGCACGCCCTCGGAGAGTTGCTGCTTTATAGGCTCTCTCCGCACGGTGACGGCGCGCTGCGGCGCATGTATCGGAATGTGGAGAAGAAATCCTATGGTATAGAGGGCGGCGAGCGTGAACGTGGCGCCCGCGGTGCCGACAAAGGTGAGCATCAGACCGGCAAGGATGGGGCCGAGCATTTTGCTGGCGGTCATGGCCGACATGTCCAGTGACATAGCGTTGGTCAGCCTATTGGAGCCGACAAGGTCCTGCACTATGGAACTGCGCGATGGAAAGGAGCTGACCCAGGAGGTGCCCATGGCTAGTGAGAGCACGGCGATATGCCAGAACTGGATGGAATCGAGGGCCACCAGGATGAAGAGGACTATGGAAAAGGCGGCGTTGATGCCTTCCGCCAGTACAATGATGAGCTTGCGGTTGAGACGGTCTGCCATGATGCCGGCGGGCAGTCCCAGGATGGGCATGGCCGCCATGCGGAAGAAGCCAATGGTACCGACAAGGAAAGGGGAGTTGGTGACTTCCAGGATGATCCAGCCAAGGACTATCAGCTCCATCCAGCGCGAATGGAAGCGGAACAGTCCGGCCAGCCAGAGAAGGCGAAAGTTCCTGTTGAACAGGACGCTGAACGGCCCGGGCGGCTTGGCAGGTACGGTTGATGCTGTTGTTATGGCTCCGTTCATATCAGGCAAGAGCAAAGGAGAGTACAGCCAGTGTAGATGCTGAGAGGCCGGTTACCAAGCCCTTGGTTACTCGTTCTCTGAGGAAGACCACAGCCAGGATGGCGGTAAGCACAAAGCTGATCTGGACGATGGGGAAGCTGATGGAGGCGTCGCCGGTTTGAAGCGACTCGATGAGCAGTACCGTCCAGGCAAGCTGAAGAAGGCCGACAAAGGGGGCGATGCGTATGGTGACCGTGTTGGGCCGGAGCCTCCGGCTAAGCAGCATGCGGAGTAGGGAGGAGCCGTTGAAGGTGATGGTGGAGACGATGACCAGCGGTACGGTTGTGCTGCCCTGGTTGGTGGCCTCTTTGTTCAGTACGCCGGCGATGCCGAAAGCGAGTGTGGCGGCGAGGAGGAAGAGCATGGAGCGTGGACTGGCGCCACGGCCGGATCTGAGGGCGGCAAGGTCGGCAAGGGAGAGGACGCCCGCCACGGCCAGAAGTATGCCAAGGAGCTTGGGCAGGTTGAGGGGCTCGTGGAGGATTAAGATGGCCGCCACTGAGGTGATGACGAAGCTGAGGCGGAATATGGGGGCGTTCACGCTGGCGCTGCCCTCTCTCATGCTGGTGACGAAGAGAAGGATGCCCACGTAGCTCACCAGCCCAATGGGCAAACCGAACAGCCAGGTAGATGGCAGGATGTCGGAGACCTGGCCAGTGGCTATGGCAACGGTCCAGACGGTGAAGGAGAAGGTGGCCGATTGGTAGAAGACGAAGGTGGGCGGATCGATGCCCTTGCGCTGGACGACACGATAAATAAGGTCGGAGAGGGCGCCGGCCATCATTGCACCCAGGGCAAGAAGTATAGAAACGTTCATGTAGTGAGGGCATCCACAAGAATGCACCTCCACTCATGGAGAGGGAGGTGTAGTTCAAGCTATTATACTCCGGATTTGTGCAAAGTGGAACAAATTAGCTTGCCGGGTACTGCCGCGCAAATTGACACCCGCTGTAATGAGTGGCATTCTGTGAAAGCTGTAATCATACCCCAGGCCAGTCTCGGCGCTGCCTTCTGCCTTATCCAATCGCATGCTCGGCAATCAAGCTGTCCTACTGGTCAACTCCGAGGCTGAAATAAGCTGAAATAATATGACGCTAAAGCTGACACGCCGTATCATTCTTGCTCTTTTTGTGGTCTCTTCCCTGCTTCTGCTGGCAGCCTGCACGGACGAGTCCGGCGCCACACCCGATATCCAGTCGCCAACGGCCCAGCCCTCACCAACGATTCAACCCACAGCCATGCCGCAGCCTACGCCTACGGCCCGGCTGACCGCCACGCCGCAGCCCACGCCTACCACGCAACCTACGCCGACCGCCACACCACAGCCCACGGCTACCACGCAACCTACGCCGACCGCCACACCACAGCCCACGGCTACCACGCAACCTACGCCGACCGCCACACCACAGCCCACGCCTACAACGCGGCCCACTGCTACACCGCAGCCGACGGCTACTATGCGACCCACGCCGACCGCCACACCCCAGCCCGTCGCTCAACCTGATATCGTGGCGCAGCTCAGGCGGAACGCCGAGGAATTCGAATACACAATCGGCAAGCGCGGCGGGGCCCTGACGGTAGCCACCATCTCCGAGCCGCTTACCCTCAACCTGGCCATCTCCACAGACGCCGGATCGTCCGGCGTCCTGGGGTATCTTTTTGACGGGCTGACCGAGACCTCCTGGCTGACGGACCAGGTTGAGCCGTCGCTAGCGGAGTCGTGGGAGAGTTTGGAAGACGGCCTGACGTGGACCTTCCACCTTCGCCGGGGCGTGACCTGGCACGACGGCCAGCCTTTCACCGCCCACGACGTGGACTTTACCTTCAACCGCATCATCTACAACCACGACATTCCGGCCAGCAGCCGCCCGTCGTTCCACTTCCGCTACTTGAACGAGGAAAGCGGCTTGTGGGAGGAGTCACCAATGACCGTCACGGCGCTGGACGACTACACCGTCCAGTGCGTGCTGCCCGTGCCCTTCGCCCCGTTCCTTCGCTCCATGGGTACGGCCATATACCCGAAGCACATCCTGGAGTCGCACGTGGACGACGGAACTTTCGCCGCAACTTGGGGCATCGACACGGACCCGGCTGAAGTGATAGGCACCGGCCCCTTCACTATTGAGAGCTACATCCCGGGCGAGCGAGTGGTGTTGAAACGCAACCCCAACTACTGGCTAAAGGACGACGAGGGCAACAGCCTGCCCTACCTGGACGAAATGATCCGTATCATTGTCCCGGACTTTGAGGCCGAGCTTGCCAGCTTCCTGGACGGCGATTCGGACAGCTACGGGGTTCTGGGAGAGGACCTACCACGGCTGGAACCGCTGCAGGAGGAGGGAAACTTCACCATACACAGGCGCGGTCCCGCCTTTGGGACTACGTTCCTGGGCTTCAACATGAACCCCGGGGAGAGTGGCCCCGGCACGCCGTTTGTGGCGCCGGTGAAGCTGGAGTGGTTCCGGAACACGCAGTTCCGCTAGGCCGTTGCCCACAGCATAGACAAAGGCGCCATCATAAACGACGTACAGCACGGCGAGGGATACCCGCAGTGGTCCTCCGTGAGCCCGGCGGCGGGTGACTTCCACAACCCGAGCGTCCGCAGGTACGAATACGACCTGGATAAGGCCAACGAGATCCTGGACGAACTCGGCTGGACGGACACCAACGGCGACGGGGTCCGTGAAGACGGCGAAGGCAACGAGATCGAGTTTACGCTGATTACGAACACGGGCAACAGCGTACGCGAGAGGGTCGGCGAGATAATTACCAAGGGGATGACAGACATCGGCTTGAGTGTGGACTACGAGCCGGTGGAGTTTGGAGACTTAGTCTTCAGTCTGACCGCATCGTATGACTGGGAGGCGATGATCGTGGGCTTCACCGGAGGTACAGACCCGTACAGCGGCATCAACTTCTGGCACAGCAGCGAGGGATTGCACCTGTGGCACCCCTACCAGCCGGAACCCGCGACCGAGTGGGAAGCCGAGATAGACGACCTGTACGTCAGGGCCAGCCAGGAGCTTGACCATGACAAGCGTGTGGAATACTACCACCGCGCCCAGGAAGTCGCCGCCGAGAACGTGCCCGTGATTTACACCACGCTCTCTGAGCGGCTGACCGCCACCCGCAACGTCTTCGGCAACACAACGCCGACACTGTACGGGCTGTGGGACGTCCGCTACTTGTACCGGACAGATTTCTAGCACATCGGACTGTATGGCAACGTGGTATCGCTCCAATCAATTCACCGGAGGCTTTCCGTCATGGCAGTATGCCCCTCCGCGCTGCCCCCTGGGTACCCGCTCCCCGATCGGGGAGCGGGTACAAGCTTCGCGGGTATGACGACGTGTGTGGCGGGTATGTCGGTGTGTCCGTCTGCCCACTTGTTCGTCAGCCAGCTTGTTGATATGTCTGTTCTACTGCTACCCTGAACTCATCGTGATTGAACCAAGCAAAGGAAGACGCCGTCTGGCGATTCTGCGCGCCTTTCAATATAGGGACTTCCGCATCCTGGGGCTGAGTTCGCTGTTCAGCTCATTCGGCATGATGGGAGAGAACGTGGCCGTGGGCTGGATAGTTCTGGAGGTGACCGATTCGCCGTTCATGGTAGGCGTGGCGATGGGTCTGAGGTTGGCGCCGCAGTTTGTGCTGGGCATCTTTGCCGGCGCGGTGGTGGACATGGTGGAGCGGCGCCTGTTCATGCCGTTCATCATTGCCGCAATGGCCTTGCCCAACATCGCAATTGGACTGCTGCTTGTGGCGGACCGGCTGGAGATATGGCACGTGCTGATCCTGGTGCTGTTATCCGGGATTCTGATGCCCTTTGCTGAAACGGCAAGACAGAGCTTTGCCTACGACATTGTAGGGCCGTCCCTGGCCATGCAGGGGCTGGCTGCTGTGAAGCTGGTCTCCAGGGCTGGCTGGCTGGTGGGCGCCTTGCTGATCGGCGTGATCATTGGGCGTGTTGGCTTGGAACCGGCCTTCTTTGCAATAGCCGCTGGTCAAGTGGTGGGCGGCTCGGTGATGCTTCTGGTCAGGTCAGCGGGGCAGTCAGCGCCATTGGAGCGAGAGTCGGTAACGGCGAACCTGAAAGGGTTCCTCAGAGAGGTGCGCCACAACCGGGTGCTGCTTCAGCTTGTGCTGTTCACCGGCGCGGTGGAGATGCTGGGATTCTCCCACATGACGGTGCTGCCCAGCCTGGCGCGGGACGTGCTGAAAGTGGGTGCGGAGGGCCTGGGAGTTATGAACGGGATACAGTCGGTGGGGGGCATCCTAGGAGTGACGGTGCTTGTCTCCGTGGGCGACGTGCAGAGGAAGGGGCTGCTGTTCCTGGTCGTCGTCCACGTGTTTGGGGCGGCGCTGGTGCTGCTGGGCATGTCCAATACACTGGTGCTGGCGGTGGTAATACTGACGGTGGTCAGCGCCATGGGGGCACTGTCGGACGTGCTTTCACAGACGCTGATGCAGCTGAACGTTCCCAACGCACTGAGGGGACGCGCCACGGGCTCCTGGGTGCTGGCCATTGGCACGGGTCCCGTGGGCCACATGCAGATTGGCGCGTTGGCGTCCCTGGTCAGCGTGGGGTTTGCCCTGTCGTTCAGCGGGCTGGGGCTTGTGGCAGTGGCGGCGGGGGTGACGCTGCTTTCGGCGAGGCTGCGCAGACTGTAGCTGTCCGTCCTTCGGCAAGCTCAGGATGAGCGGGTGGCATCCCACTCCTCCGCACCCTGGATGCCCGTCCCCGCATCAAGTGTGGGGCAGGCTTCACGGGCATGACGAATGGGAGTCCTTGGAATGACGGCTGGCCGTGTTGCCCCTGGATACCCGCTCCCCGATCGGGGTCGGGGACAAGCTTCGCGGGTATGACGATGTGGGTGAAGGGTAACCCGTTGCCGCCTCTGATATGATGCGGTAGCCGTCTCCGGATGCGCCCTGACCCGGCGTGCAGCGGAGGCGTCCGGCGGAAACCCACAATGGCAGGCTCTCTACTACTAAGCTCTTTCAAGCAGCGCAACTTCCGTTTCTTCCTTACGGCGGAGTCGCTGACGCGCGTGGGAGACCAGATAGAGGTGGTTGTGCTGGCCTGGGTGATCCTGGTGGAGACGGGGCAGCCGTTTCTGCTCGGCGTATTCGCCGCGTTGAGGTTCGTGGGCACTCTGATAGCGCCGCTTTACGGCGTGATGATGGACAGGTACGACAGACGGCTGCTGCTGGTGGGAGGCCGCTTGGTGTCGGCGGGGATGGCGGCGGCCATCCTGTTTCTGGCCGCTGTAGGGTCGGTGCAGGTTTGGCACCTTTTCGTGCTGTCAACCATCTCCGGGCTGGCGCGGACGTTCAGCAACGTAATGCGCGAGGTATTGACGGCGGACGTTGTAGAGCCGCGTCTGTTTGCCAATGCCATAGGGCTGACGAGGTCGGCGACGGACATCATGCACATGATAGGGCCGTTTGCCGGGGGGATTATATTGAAGTGGTACGGCATAGGACCGGCATACGTGCCGGTGGTGGCTGCGTATCTGGGCTCGGCGGCGGCAGGGTACATGTTGAGGCTGCCGCACCGGGATCGCTCGGCGGTCAAGACATCTGTGTGGCGGAACCTCATGGAGGCGGGAGGCTACATACGCCGCAGCGAGGTGGTGCTGGCCATTCTGATCATGGCGTTCCTGGTCAACTACACGGCGCTTTCCGTGAAGGACGTGCTGCTTCCCGTATTTGCGCATGAGGTGCTGGAGATAGGGCCGGACGGCCTGGGAAGGCTGATGTCTTCGCTGTTTGCGGGGGCGTTCGTCGGTTCGATAGGGGTGGCCGGAGCGACCTGGCTGCAGCGCGGCGGGCGGTTTATTTTGGTGTCTTCCCTTGCCTGGCACGGCGTGTTTCTTCTCTTTGCCTACTCCACGTGGGTTGGCCCGTCCATGGGGGCGCTGTTCGTGGTCGGCATATTTCAATCGTTCACCATGGTGACCATGGCCACTCTGCTGATCAGGGTGACCCCCGAGGAGATGCGGGGACGGGTGATGGGTGCAAGGTCGCTGGCGGTATACGGTCTACCCATGGGCCTGCTGGTGGCGGGGGCGATCTCAGGGACGCTGGGCGCTCCTATTGCCATGGCGTTCAACGTGGTGGTGGGCGTGGCGGCGACCCTGCTGATAGCGGCCTGGCTGAGAAGGCTGTGGTGGGCGAAGTGAGGGGGAGGGCGGTTCGAGTAAAGAGAGGAGCGCCCTGGATAGGGCGCTCCTTCGACAAGCTCAGGGTGAGGGGGGAAGTGGACTCCACCAAACTGGACAAAATCAAGAGCCTTCATCCGTAAGACACAAGTGCAATGGAAAAACTCAGGTACTCGTGGGCGGTCGAGTTTCTCTCAGAAGGGCAACGAAGCCAGCTTGCTCAAAGTTATGGTCATGGGCGAGAGCTTCCACGATATGCATTTGCTCCATCAGAACGAAAGTGGAGCAGTCAGTTAGGCTCCATATCTTATCCAACCGAGAAGAATATAGAGATACCGCCGAATCAAACTGGTCTGAGGATTGCGCAACTATCTCCACGCCGGGGTTCTCCACAAGTTTCTCTATAACCGATACAGCCCTACTGCGCAGTTGGCCGTGACCACCCATAAAGTTGAGATACTCAGCAAGTACCATCTGACTGGTCACAATCTTAAAGATTCCCAGTTGTGCAGTGACATTCTCCGCTTTTCCGTGCCATTCATCGCCGTCGTTCGACAGGGCAATCCAGTAGCCGGTGTCTGCGAAGACCGTCCTCAAGCTGCCTAATCCCTAGGCCAGCTGTATAGGTAATGCCTGTAGTTGCTTGACCCGTCAGGCGGCAAGTCATCAGATGCGGAGTTGGGGGCGGACTTGCGGATCTTGCTGAAGGTCTCAATAACGGACTCTCCGGTGAAGGTTTGCTGCTGCGCTTCTTCAATGCTGATCATGTCCGCGATGCCCTGCGGCAATTTGAGATTGTATCTCCCCTCAAAGGTGGCGACACTTTCATTACCCCTACGGAAGGCCGCCACGATGTCCATACCCATATTTCTCGCTCTCAGGAGATCCGACCTTGCCCTCTCCCATTCGCTAAGGCGGAGCAGGCCCATGCCTCGATTGGCATACGCGGCCTTATTCGGTTTCAAGCTCAGAGCCATTTCATAGTTATGCATAGCGCGGTCAAACTCGCCCCTTCCCTCGTAGGCAACACCAAGGTCGTTGTAGGCGTTTGAGTTGTTCGGGTCCAGCGCCACCGCCTTGCCTAGGTCGTGGATGGCACGGTCGGAGTCGCCCCCCGCCAGATAAAGCGATCCACGGACGCCTTGGATATACGCAAGGTCAGGCTTAAGTTTCAATGCCTCGTCCAAGTCCCGGAACGCGCGAGCGAATTCGCCACTTCCGATCAAGACCAGTGCACGCGCGGAGTAAGCATGGAAATTATTGGGGTCCAAGGCCAGCGCCTTTCCGAAGTCATCTATGGCACTGTCCAGATCGCCTTGGGCGCTATGGGAGGCGCCTCGATAAAGATGAGTATACGGATCACTTGTGTTCAGAGCCAATGCTTTGTCGAAGTATTGGATGGCGCGCTCATGGTCGGCCAGCAGATAGTGAACATAGCCAATGCTTACATAAGGATCGGCATCTTCAGGCTCCAAGGCCAGCGCTTTACCATAGTCCCGTATAGCCTGCTCATTGTCGGATTTCCATCTGTGAGAGTGTCCACGATAGCTGTAGGCGCTCGCATCGTTAGGATCCAGCTTAATTGCCCTACTGTAGTCCATAATGGCCTTGTCATGATCACCTTTCTTGGAGTGAATCATGCCGCGAATTACATAGATTGGGGCTTTTGCTTCAAGGTCCAGCGCCACGTTGAGGTCCTGGAGCGCCAGGTTTAGGTAGTCTGTGCTTGCGTAAGCAGCGCCACGGTTGACATAGGCATCAGATATCTGCGGGTTGAGCTCAATGCAACTAGTGTAATGAGCTATGGCCTGCTCGTAGTCTTGCCGCTCGTGATAGGACAAGGCAAGATCAAACTGTTCTCTGTAATCTTTGTCTCGCCCAGGCACGATTGCGAGTATGTGGTGAGCATCGGCCAGGGGCACCTGTTCAGGAGGCCTTTCTAGGCTTTCTGGGGTTCGCATTTGTGACTCTGACGTTACCATGTGTCAACTCATTCTGAGGCGTCGACTGTGGTCGGATTAAGGACATTATACTACAGAGAAGATATCTTGATGGATAATCTTGTTCTCTACGTCATCGCACGTGGCAGGTGAATCCAAAGATATCAAGTCCTCACTAAGAACATGCATCTCATCTTCCGAACAAGTGAGAGTCCTATTTCGTGAAGCTCGTGTTTTCATTGGGTGCGCCCAAGTTATGTTCGGTGCTTGATGTATTTTCAGAAGAAACGCTTTGCCCTTTCTTTAGTCTCGCGGAGTTCGGTCAAGACCCACAATTGCTCCCCCACGTTCGCCAGTACTCCGCGAATCTCCGCACTACGACGTCAAATTCCAGTGGATTGCGGCCCTCATCTACCATGAGTCATACTCGCCAGAGCCATCACCCGAACGCCTGGGTCAGCCCCTGGTACTCTCAATGCCCTTCCACCAGAGTCTTCTACTAGGTGCTTGTAAGCGTTCTAGTACCAGTCGCGGTAGAAGGTCTCGTAGGAGACGAAGGGGGGCCGCTCCGGATGGGGGATGGGCAGGTCCACTGGGCCCGCTTCCCTGGATGGCAGGTACACGGTGCCGGTGCCGATGACCTGGGCTTCGCCGACCTGGTTGAGGCCCTGGTACTTGATACCGACGGCGTAGTACTGCTTTTTGCCGGGCACGGCGCCGGGGGCATCATTGCCCTCCTGCACTTCCTTGAACTTCGTCACCACTTCGCCGGTGTAGATGGTGGTGTCGGAATAGTAGACGGGCTTGCGGAACGCCATCTGGAGCCGGCGGATGAAGCCATCGTCGCCCATCCAGTCGGTGAACATCCTCTGCGGTATCTGGGAACGCTGCACACCGAAGTCGAAGGGGCCGGGCTGGCCGCGGAACACGGCGAGCAGGGCATCCTCGTGCTCGGTGTTCATTGTCCAGGGCCATCGCATCAGGGGATGGGTGATGGAGCCGAATATGGAGCCCCGTCGCAGACGGTGGTACATAGGCTCGAAGGCGAGGACGTCGCCGGAGTTGTCCTGGCCGGAGATCGTGGCCCAAGCCACCGAGTGATAGACCACCTGGTCCAGAAGGGTCCAGGGGGGCAGCACCATGGGGCCAATGCTCTCGCCTTCATTGACGTCTTCCCAGTAGAGCGTGTCAGCGCCGCGGCGCTTCATGCTAGCCACGTCCTGAAGCGTTTTCTCAATGTCTTCACTGGAGTAGCTGGTGGCCTTGCGCTCGTAGAGCATATGCTCACCGACGCGATCGGCGGACATGACGCGCCCGGTGCCCATGCTTGGCATGGGCACATATATCTGTGTGCCGTAGCACTTGGCGATGAGGTCTCCGTGGAAGTCCCAGTAGTGGTTGTTGGAGATCATGAAGACGAGGTTGCCCCTAGAGCCGGGCTTTTCGAAGATCTCCTTAGTCTCCTTGGATGAGCGGAACTTGGCGCCGGCATGGATGACGTTGTAGAACTCCCAGGCGGCGCCGGAGATGAAGTTGGCAAGCGGGTAGCCTCCCGGCCTGGTGGCGCCGTGCACCGAGGGGTATCGTACGAGGGCCAGGATGGGGCCCGGGGCAAGCTGAGAGCCGTACTTGGTGTGCTTGCCGTAATCGGGATCGGTGTAGAGGGGGTTGTCGTCGGCTATGGTCAGGGCGTACTTCCTGATGAAATCCGGAGTGAACCGCTGGGAGAACTCATAGGGAGGGCCGTCCTGGTCGTATGGCGCAGGCGGCCATGGGGGGAGATTCTCGTCCGACTCGGTGTCGATGAGCTCCTTGGAGCGGAAAATGAATTCGGCTACTGCTTCTTCAAAGGTTTGCTGAGTTGCCATCTAAGCCTCCTCTGTAGCTTAAAAGGGGAGATTATCGCATGGGGTGATGCTGGTCAAGATGAAGGAGATGCAGCCGCTTGCAGTTCACTGACGTGCTCTCTCCAGTGATGTCCAATGGTCTCGAGGCGGATCCGGGTGGAGAAGGCCTGGCCACCTGCGCGAATAAAGACGGTGTCATCAAGGTTGGGCACAAGCCGGGCTGCAGCAACCAGCCGTCTCTGGAGATCCCTGATCTCAGTTGCAATTACAGGAACGGGAGTCCCGGAGAGTTCAGCGACTATTTCGCCGTTAATCTCATCGGATGAGGCTGGCACCTGGAACGGCGGCCCGCCGCTCGTCACCGATTCGATGCCCTGCAGGGAGGCGCGGTGCCAGTAGAGCATGTGGGCCAGCACCTCCTTGGCGCCCCAGCCGTCTATTTGCGGGCTTGCGCCGTCTGCGGCTTTCTCCAGGTAGGTCAGGCCTTCCTCCACTGCTTGCTCCAATTGAGTAATCATCTCTTCCAGGTTGGTTTGTGTCATTTGTCTTCTCCTAATGGGTGATGGTGGGCCTTCTCGTCGATCGCGTTGTGGGGGGTGGTAGGCGACGAGATCACTTGTCACTGGGCGTTCCTGGGAAGAACTTGCGGTAGGGCAGCAGCAGGCCCGCCAAAGCTATCAGGGTGTAGCCCCCGTAGTAGTACGTTAGGTCGGAGCGCTCCACGGCGAAAACCGCCGCGCTCAATGCCAGCGTCAGCGGCAATACCCACATGGCGACCCAGGCGTACCGTTCCCCTCTGCGATAGGCAGTCCAAGAGAGGAGGGCGGCAATAAGGCCAAGGCCCAGGTAAGCGGCGCCGTTGAGCCTGATCACCTGCTGGACGTAGTCGGTCACCGTTGGGTTCAATGCCTGCATTTCGTCCCAGGTCAGGTTGGTGCTTTGCTCGAAATCCGCCCGGTCAATACCTGAGATTATGCCTACAACGGCGGTAGCCGAAATGAACAAGCTAAGGGCAAAGAGGAGAATCCAGGAATGCTTTTCATGGAATTTCTCTTGGCGTCTTCTTCTAGCCATGGCCGATACCTCATAAAGGGTTCAACAATTATGAAACGATTCGCGTATTTATTCCAGTCCTTCCGCCTTGTACATTCGCGCTTGCCTGACCAGGCCAAGCGCGTTGCCTCTTATCATCTGTTCGTGGCGTTCCAGGATCTGCATCTGCAGCACTGCGGGGACACCCGCCATGAAGCTGCGCGACGGCACCTTTTCATTGGGAAGGACCACGGCACCGGCGGCGATGATGGAAAGATCCCCCACTTCGACGCGGCTGTTCACCGTGGCGCCGTTGCCCACCAGGCAGTTGTCTCCAAGGCTTGTGCCGTGCCAGGTGACGTTGTGGCCAATGGTCACGCCGTCGCCTATGGAGCCGGAGTGGATCACGCTGTTGTCCTGGACGTTGGTGTTCTTGCCAATGGTGATTGTGCCGCCGTCGCCGCGGACCACTGCGCCCGGCCAGATGCTGGAGCTCTCGCCGATCTCCACGTCGCCGACGACGTAGGCGAACTCGCTGACGAAGGCAGTGGGGTGGACCCTGGGTGTCTTTCTGTTAAAGCTGCGTATCAAGGCAACCTCCTCTAGAAAAAAGCTCTCCAAACAAGGAGGCACTTCCTACGAAGCGCCTCCTTGTTTTATCGTCGAATTGCCCTGCTTGCCGTGTCAGAGGCGGCCGCCTCCAATGGCGGGCAGGAAGTGCACTTCGCTGGCCTCTTCCAGCCGCTCCAACAGACCAAGCTGGCTCTGCAGACCGTCCACGATGACGGATATGCCGGGCATGAGGCTTCCGTTCTCCATCAGCCTCTCCTTCATGCCGGGGAACTGCTTGTCCAGATTTTCGATGACCTGCCGCACCGTGGCACCCTCTACATCAACCCTGTCCCGGCCTGCGGAGAGTTTGCGCATCAGCGTAGGGATCCAGACTTCCGGCATGGCCTCTATCTATGGCCGTTTCCGCCGTTCATCACGGCGGCCAGCACCTTGTCCGGAGACATCGGCAGCTCGTTGAGGCGGTGTCCAGTGGCGGCGCATATGGCGTTGACCATTGCGGCTAGAGGCGGCACTATGGGCACTTCGCCGACTCCGCGCGCGCCGTAGGGGTGGCCTTCATTGGGCACCTCTACAATCACCGTATCGATCATGGGGAGGTCAAGCGACGTAGGCATGCGATAGTCCAGGTAGGTGGGGTTCATCATGTGGCCGTCGCCGGTGAAGTAGTAGGCTTCGTTCAACGCCCAGCCGATGCCCTGTGCAACGCCACCTTGGATCTGACCCTCCACGTAGGTGGGATGGATAGCCTTGCCAGCGTCTTGGACGGCGGTGTAGCGGAGAATGGTCACTTTGCCCGTATCCGGGTCTACCTCTACGTCCACAATGTGGGCGGCGAAAGCGCCTCCGGCGCCCCTGGGATTGAGGCTGGCGCTACCCACCACGGGACCGCCGGTGGAGTTGAGCTGAGACGCCAGTTCTTTCAAGCTAATGCTGAGCGCCGTGTCCGACCTGTGGTTGAGACTGGCATTGTTGTACTCCACGTCTTCTTCGTCCACCTCCCAGAGCGTGGCGGCGCGTCGGATTAGCTGACGTTTCACGTCCTGAGCGGCCTCGTAGCAGGCCCAGCCCGTTTTGAATGCCACGCTGCTGCCGCCAGTGGAGGAGGTGTATCCCACGGAGTCGGTGTCTCCCACCTGGGGCTTGACGTCCGCGGAGGGGATGCCCAGCACCTCGGCGACATGCATGGCGGCTACGGTGCGGGTGCCTCCGATGTCGGGAGAACCCTCCACCAGGCTGATGGTGCCGTCCGGGTTGACGCTGGCCATGGCGCTGGCCGGGCCGGTGCCGTTGGTCCAGAAGCCCACGGCCACGCCGCGGCCTCGGTTGGGGCCCTCCAGGGGCGTGTTGTAGTGGTCGTGGTCACTGGCGGCTTGGAGAACCTCCATGAAGCCTATCCTGGGGAAGAGAGGGCCGGTAACGCGCCTTGTTCCCTCTTTGGCGCCGTTGATTCGGCGGAACTCTATGGGGTCCATGTCCAGCTTCCTGCATATCTCATCCACCACTACTTCCGCAGCCAGCTCCGCGGGGGGAGCGCCCGGCGCGCGGTAGGCCTGCACCTTGGGCGCGTTGATCACTACGTCGAACCCTTCAATGTGGGCGTTGGGGATATTGTAGGGCGCCAGTATGCACTGGCATCCCGGGCTCAGCGGGGAGCCGGGGTAGGCTCCGGCCTCGTAGACCAGGGTGGCGTCGGCGGCGGTGATGAGGCCGTCCTTGGTGACGCCCATCTTGACTTTGACGTGGGTGCCAGAGGTTGGCCCGGTGGCCTCGAAGACCTCGGTCCGGGTCATAGTCATCTTTACGGGAACGCCGGACCTCTTGGAGAGCAGAGCGGCCAGGGGCTCCAGGTAGACGCCGAGCTTGCCGCCGAAACCGCCTCCAATCTCCATTTGGATGACCTTTATCTTGGAGACGGGGACGTCCAGCACGATGGCGCTTTGCTCCCTGACTTGGAACTGGCCCTGGCTGCTGCACCAGATGGTGATTTCGCCGTTGGGCAGCCACTCCGCAGTGGCGGAATGAGGCTCTATGTATCCCTGGTGCACCGCCTTGGTGTGAGTCTCCTCTTCCACTACAAGGTAGGCTTCCGCAAAACCTTTGTCCAAATCGCCGGTGGCGTATTCGTAGTGGGCCGCCACGTTGGTTGGTTCGCCCTCTTCGTCGTCGCTGAGGGTACCCGACGCGCCGGGGCCTCCCTTGGTGGTCAGGCGTTCGTGGAGAATGGGAGCGGTGGGCTTCATTGCCTCCCGTCCATCCATGACGTTTGGGAGCACCTCGTAGTCCACTTCGATCAGATCAAGAGCTTGGTCGGCGATGTCCTGGCTGGTGGCGGCCACCGCGGCTAGGGCGTGGCCTTTGTACAACACCTTGTCCCTGGCGATGCAGTTCTCGCTCATGAAGGCCCGGTTGCTGAGTGCGCCTTCTCCCACGTCGATGAGCTTTGTGGAGAGGCGGGGGAAGTCGGCGCCGGTTACTACGGCCTTGACGCCGGGGAGGGCAAGCGCTTTGCTTACGTCAATGGACTTGATCCTGGCGTGAGCGTGAGGGCTGCGCACGACCCGTCCGTAGAGCATGCTGGGCAGGTGTACGTCCGCGCCGTATTTGGCGGACCCGGTCACCTTTTCCAGGGCGTCGTGACGCTCCGGCCTGGTGCCTACAACATTGTATTCCTTGGTGGAAAGCACCGTGTTCGGTTGGTAGTCAGCCACGTTTTGACCTCCAAAGTCAGGTTGGATAGCAAACGCTGTCGTTTCTCTGAGAGCTTATCACAAACCCCGTGGCGGACAAAGGTTGAGCCTCTGCTAGACTCTCAATCCTAATCCTTCCTTATTTCGCTAAACCTGTTCTTGTAGTAGAACATCAGCTTCTTCCTGGAGCAAGTCAGTTCGTATGATTTGCCGCCTTCTGGCCTAACGTCGACGTAGCAGCGCATGTCCGCGTCATTGAGCACCTCTTTGATCGTTCCCCCAAAGGCGTCCTTGTCGACCGTTTCACTGAAAGCGGGGAAGTGCTTACGCCAGGGCTCAATCTTTGTGTTTCTGTGACTAGCTGCCGTCTTAGCATAGTGAAGCACTTTATATACGGGCTGCGATAAATGTTTCCCTTTGAGATAGTCGTCTACCACCTTCCCAATGGCAATCAACTGAGTCTTGCCCGGCTTGGTCAACAGTTGAATCTCTTCCTCGAGAATGGGATACCATCGGTCCTTTTGGGCTTCCTTGGTTTTCATCCCGCATTTTGACAAGTCCGTTAGGTGATACGTCTCGCTCTTCTGGCAGAGATACTCCCTTATGCAATAATGCAAGATGAAATCTTCAACTGACCAAGTGAAATTTCGATCTCTGTGACACTCCTTCCACAACTCCTTTTTCGAACTCCCCTTAGGTGCTGCCACAGGCACTCCAGTTGACGGTTCCATCGCGATGAAGATGTAATCAACAGGACCCGGCGGAATGAAGTTGTGCGCGTACGATCTGTCTGTGCCCAACTCCGTGTTATCACATTCAACTTGCCTTTGAAATTTGCACTCTAGGTCTGCATATTCCTCTCTGAATGTCATGCCGATTCGTTTCCTCCCTTCTAACTGGGCTCGGTCCTCACGCCCGAAACCGGTTCGCTAGCGCTACGATTGGACAAGCCTCTGAATCCGACTTTTAGATGCATAGATGTCCGGAGAAGAACATATCGACCTGGACCATGGCGTTGCACTCCTCAATGGAGAGGTCGGCAGCGTGGTCCACGGCGTCAACAAAGTTGCCCTCGTGCGGGGAGCCGCTCTTCTCTCTTCCGACAACCCAACCCCAAGCTTCGTTCTCCATGAGGCCAATGATGAACTGGTCGTGTTCGTGCATTCCACACTGGAGTGCTGCCGTGGCTGAAGCCGATGAGGTGCTAGTCACCTGGAGCGTTGCTCCCTCATACTGATATGTTCTCTTGGACATGGTCATACTACTTCTCTCCCCTTCTTCTAATTTAGTTCCTCAGCAGGCTAGGCGCGTATCCATCACTATGCCTCAGATTGGTCGTTCCCCGCTGCCTACTATTGTAGTCGATTATTGCTACGAAAGCAAGCCAAAATACGTCATTACTGCGCTAATTGAGAACGAATAGCGACGATATTCGGCGCATATCTGTGTTGTGGTGCACGATAAACGTCAAACCGTATTGACCCACGGCGAAGTCGTTGGCATTAGCGGGTTAAGGTAGCCCCGCGGGTCTGGACATTCCCTGGGTTGAGCATATCATTGGTCATTGTGAGACTTGTACTGGACCCCCCACTTTGTCGCTAGAGGACGCGACCCCCGAAGCATCCGAGGTGAGGGCGGGCAGAAGGCGCCCTGTCTTCCAGGTGCTCAGCGATAGGAACTACCGCCTGTTCTGGCCTGCCGGCACCGGCCTGCAGGTGGGACGGTGGATGTGGATGCTGGTATCCGGCTACATGATGCTCCAGATCACCGATTCGGTGTTCCGCACGGCGCTGGTCGGTGTGGCGTTCACTGCTCCGATGCTGTTCGGCGGCGTGCTCAGCGGTATAGTGGCCGATGCGTTCAACAGGCGTTACGTTCTGATGGCGGTGCTGGTGGCCAACAGCTTGCTGGCAACCGTGGCGGCGCTGCTGGTCTTTTCCGGGCTGTTGGTGGAGTGGCACATACTGGGGTTCAGCCTGCTCATAGGCGCATCTCATACACTTGACCAGGTGGCGCGTCGCACCTTCGTGGGGGACCTGGTGAGCAGGGAGTCGCTGCACTCGGCGTTTGCACTGGACCAGATGGGCCATACCGTCGGTGTCATGATAGGCCCTTTGCTGGGCGGCGTAATACTGGAGGTTGCCCCGGAAGACGGGTTTCAGAACGTGGGCTGGTCATACCTGGCGGTGGCGCTGTTCTACCTGGCTGCCCTGGTTCTGGTCTCGTTGATACGTCCATCTAGGAAGCAGACGCTGGTGTCGGTAGGAGTCGATTCATTCTTCAGGGTAACCGCGGAAGGGTTCCGCGCCATCATGGGGAACCGCGCTCTGATTGGCGTGATTGGGGTAACGGTAATGCTCAACCTGGCCTTTCCCTCTCACCGATCGCTCATTCCGGTGTTCGCGGAGAAGGTATTGCTGGTGGGCCCGACCGCCATGGGTGGGCTGGGTGCGGCACAGGGCATAGGCTCCATAATAGGGTCTTCTTTCATAGCTTCACGGAGAAACATCCAGCGGAAGTCGCGTTACTACTATACCGGCGCAATGATTGGCATGGGGTTCCTGACTCTATTCGGGTTGTCCACCACGTATCCGCTTTCCTTTCTTGCCCTGATCATGGCCGGGGTAGGTATGTCCGGGTTTGGGTCCATGCAAGCAACGATGGTACTGCTCTCCACGGACGAGAAGATGCGGGGCCGCGTGATGGGGATCATGAGCATGTTCATTGGAGTGATGCCGCTGGGTACGTTGCTTTTGGGAGTCTTGGCAGAGCGGCTGGGCCCGGGCACGGCGGTGGCGGCAATCGCGGCTTCAGGGGTGGTGCTGACAGCCGTCTGGTCCTACTTCTCGAAGGAGATGCGTAAGGTTTAGTCCTCTTCTCCGTTGCCCGCCGCGGCGTTGTCCAGGAACCAGTGGAGATCACCGTTGGTGGGTTGGACAAGGGATGCCGGGAGCGGCTCTTCTCCGAGGCCGGTGCGGAGTACGCGCCGCACCATCTTGGACTTGTGCGCGCCTTCCACCAGGAACGCTACGGCGGTGGCCCGGTTTATCAGGGGGAGGGTGAAGGTGATGCGGCGCGCGACGGGGTGAGGCGCCCAGCTGGCGGCCACTAGGCGACTATCCTCTTGCAGCGCTTCGCTGCCGGGAAAGAGAGACGCCGTGTGTCCGTCGTCTCCCATACCGAGCAAGATCAGGTCGAAGACGGGGATCTCCGCATCCATCGCTTGGCGGATGGTCTGCTCGTATTCAGCGGCGGCCTGGACTGGGTCAGACTCTCCACGGATGCGATGGACGTGCGCCCGGCTCAAAGCCACGTGGTCAAGCAGGGTCTCCCTTGCCATGCGGTAGTTGCTGTCGTCATGCTCCTGGGGTACGGCGCGCTCGTCTCCCCAGAAGACGTGCCAGTGTGGCCATGAGATACGCCGGTGGTACTCCTCGGAGGCGAGTACGGCATGAAGGCGGCGGGGAGTGGACCCTCCGGAAAGGGCTACAGCAAACCGGCCGCGGTCCCGCACGGCTCGCTCCGACAAGGCGGCGACAAGCTCAGCCGCTTGCCGCGCCGATTCGTCTGCCGTCTCCGATACGTGTACTTTGGGCACGAGTTCAGTTGCCACCGCAGACCAGCACCCAGGATCGCCCATCTTGGGCTAGGAGCTCATCGGCGGCCTGGGGGCCCCAGGAGCCGCGGTCGTACTGGTAAGGAGGTCTAATCTCGTGCCAGTTGAGAAGCGGCTCCACGATGCGCCAAGCCTCTTCTATATGGTCGCTTCTGATGAATAGGGATGCGTCTCCCTGCAAAGCGTCTTCCAAGAGAAGCTCGTAGGCCTCGGGAATGGACTGGTCTCTGAAAGCTGTTTCGTAGCGGAACTCCATGTCCACCGGCCGCATCGCCATTCCCTGGTCGGGCACTTTGGATTGAAACCTGAGATGGGTGCCTTCATTAGGCTGGAGACAGACCGATAGAACATTGGGCGACAGATCGTCCGGTTTGCGGTCGTCGAACATGAGATGCGGCGGGGACTGGAACTGGATGATTATCTCCGACGTCTTGTTGGCCATGGCTTTCCCAGTGCGCAGGTAGAAGGGCACGTCGCGCCAGCGCCAGTTGTCCACGTAGAGACGCATGGCCACGTATGTCCCGGTGAGCGACCCAGGACCGACTCCCTTTTCGTCCAGATAACCATTGTACTGGCCCCTGATCGCGTGATTGGACACATTATCGGTCTCCCAACGCCTGATGGCTTTGAGCACGTCCACCTTCTTGCTGCGCAACGACTCAGCATCCGCGGCGCTGGGGGGTTCCATGGCCACCATGGTGAGAAGCTGGAGTAGGTGGTTCTGCACCATGTCCCTCACCACGCCCGATTCGTCGTAGTAGCCGGCGCGGTCGGCAACGTCCACCGATTCGGCCACGGTGATCTGGATGTTGTCCACGTAGTTGCGGTTCCATACAGGCTCAAATATGGCATTGGCAAAGCGAAGCACTAGCAGGTTCTGCACGGATTCCTTGCCAAGGTAGTGATCTATGCGGTACACCTGCTCCTCTTGGAATACCTGATGTACCTCCCGGTTGAGCGCTTGGGCGGATTCAAGGTTCCAGCCGAAGGGCTTCTCTATCACCACGCGCCTCCAGCCCGTATTTTCTAAGGCCAGGTCGGAAGCGCCCAGGTTGAGAACCGCGGGCAAATACAGAGAGGGTGCTATGGAGAGGTAGAAGAGACGGTTGGCAGGCTTGGCGTCTCCTTCCAACTCTTCCAGCTGCTCCTTCAGATTTACGAAGTGCTCCGGGTTAGAGATGTCCGCCGGAATATAGTGGAGACGGCGGGCAAAGCGGTCCCAGTCATGTCGGCGGTTTTTCAGATCCCGGAACTCCTGCAAGGCGTCCCACATCGATTCGCGGAACTGGTCGTTGGACATGGGGGAGCGCGACGCCCCGACTATTCGGACGTTATCGTCGAGCCGGTTCTTGGCGGCGAGCGTGAAAAGCGCCGGCACCAGCTTGCGTTTAGCAAGGTCTCCCGATGCTCCGAAAATCACGATAGTGGTTGTACCTTCAGACATGGTTAACCCCCAATCCTTCCTACGACCTGCCTGCAGCAGGGCACGTTGCCTGGGAACGGCGAGACATTTTACCCGGCCCTACGTACGGCATGACCGCCGAACTGGTTGCGCATGGCCGCCAGGAGGCGCGCCCCGAATGAGTTCTCCTGCCGCGAGCGGAAACGCGCCTGCAATGATGCTGAAATGACCGGCGCGGGCACCGCCAGGTCCACCGATTCCTGGACCGTCCAACGGCCCTCTCCGGAGTCGTCCACGTAGGCCTGCAGGCTTGACAGGTCTGGCTCCTCCTGCAGGGCGGCCGCGGTTAGGTCTAGGAGCCAGGAGCGGACTACGCTGCCGTGGCGCCAGATCTCGGCTATGCTGGCCAGGTCCAGATCGAACTCCTTCTTGGCCTCCATGATTTCGAAGCCTTCGGCGTAGGCTTGCATCATGCCGTACTCAATGCCGTTGTGCACCATCTTGACGAAGTGCCCCGCTCCGGCGGGGCCAACGTGACCGTAACCCCTATCACCGGCTGGGGCCAGGGTCTGCAGTATAGGCTCCAACCTACTGAATGCGTCGCTATCACCACCCACCATTAGGCAGTAGCCCTCCGCTAGCCCCCAAATCCCGCCGCTAGTCCCGGAGTCCAAGAAGTAGATATCCTTTTCTTCCAGGACGGCAGCGCGGCGCATGCTGTCTTTGTAATAGGAGTTTCCGCCGTCTATTACGGTGTCGCCTGGCGACAGCAGCTCGCCAAGGCGGTTGATGGTGGCCTCCGTAACCTCTCCGGAAGGGACCATGCTCCATACGGCGCGGGGCGCAGACAGCCGACCGACCAGGTCTTCCAGGGAAGATGCGCCTGAGATGCCCTGCTTTACGTAGTCCTGCACCACCTGCTGGTTTGGGTCGTAGCCGACCACGTCGTGGCCTCCTTTGCTGAGCCGCAGAGCCATGTTCCCGCCCATGCGGCCAAGTCCTACCATGCCCAGTTCCATTTCTGCCTCCTTGTTAGAAAGGGCGCCGCTGGCTTATACCGGCCGGTACGGCGCCTAAGGGTGGCGAACTCCTCCTCTGCCCAATCCGCGACAGCCGCAGGTCGGTATGGAGTCCGCTGCTCATTCCGCCCTCCTCATCCGAGCATTCAGCCAATTTCCTCTATCATGCGGCGTATGCCGGACGCCGTGTCCTTGCCCAGCTTCACCATGGCGACGCGGCGTCCCAGTTCCTGGAGCACCTGCAGGTCGCCAATGGCCTGTGCGTCGGCCAGGGTGGCAAAGGAGTATGTCCGGCCTGGAATGTGAAGGTCGTCTTCGTGGTCAGCGACCAATTGCAGGAACAGACCCGATGCGGGGCCGCCTTTGTGAAGCTGGCCGCTGGAGTGGAGAAAGCGAGGCCCATAGCCGAAAGTTGTGGCTATCTGGTGCTTCTTCGCCACCTTGTGCCTCAAATCCGCCACGGCCTCTTCCACTTCCGGCGTGGGACGCAGGTAGGCCATGATTGCTAGGTAGTCGCCGGCTCTGGCTTCGGCCAGCAGGTCTTTCAGCGAGCCAGGGGCTTCGATATCCGGCAGAGAGCCCGAGGAACCGTATGCCTGTAGCACGTCTGCGGTCTTGTCCTTGGCCGATTGGACGTTGGGCTGGTCAAACGGGTTGATTCCCAGCACGGCACCGGCGACGGCGGTGGCGAACTCCCAGCGGAAGAACTCAGCGCCCAGGCTGTACCTGTCCCTGAGGTCCAAGCGGATGACCGGCTGACCCGAAGATTCCAGGCGCTCGATCTCCGCGTCGGCTTTTGCGTTGTCGTCGTCTTCTACGCGTAGGTAGACGAAGAAACGGTCGTCGCCGTACGATTCCGGGTCGGACAGAGGCTCCCCGGCCACCGGTACAATGCCCTTGCCCTCCTTGCCGGTGCTTTCGGCAAGGAGCTGCTCCGCCCACAGGCCAAAGCTGCTTATGGACGGTGAGGTGACTATGGTCAGCTTGTCGCGCCCCTTTAAGGCCAGCGTGGCCATGGCAGCTCCCAGCCAGGCGGCGGGATCCTCCCTTGTCGAGACGAATGAGGCACACCCTTCGCGCATGCTGTCGGCAGATTCCAGGATGTCTTCTACTGCAATGCCAGCGAGCGCCGCGGGCACCAGCCCGAAGTAGGAGAGGACGGCATACCGCCCGCCTATATCCGACGGATTGATGAAGACGCGGCGGAAGCCCTCCTCTTGCGCCAGCTTTTCCAGGGGGGTATCCGGGTCCGTGACGGCGGCGAAGTTGGCTCCCGCCTTCTCCTTGCCCAGCGATTCTTCGACGAGGCTCCGATAGTAGCGATAGCCTGAAACCGTTTCCAGGGTTCCGCCCGACTTTGACGAGACCAAGAATAGGGTCTTGGATACGTCTATGGTTTGGTTGACGGCCTGAATCCAGTCGGGGACGGTAGTGTCCAGAATGACCGGCTCAGGATAAACGGGGGCGCTGCCGAAGGTCTGCCACAGCACCTCCGCTCCCAGACTGCTTCCGCCCATGCCGAGCAGGACAACGTGGCGATAGCCGGCCTCCTTGACCTCATCGGCAAAGCTCCGCAAAGCGGGCACCTGGTCGGCCATCGATTCGGTGACGTTGAGCCATCCCAGGCGGTTGCTGATCTCTGTGGGCTCCGGCTTCCATACGGTGTGATCCTTGGACCAGATGCGCTTGATCACCTCCCTGTCCTGCAGATCATGCAGGGCAGCCTCTACGTCTGGCAGGTGGTCGCCAAGAGAGGAGCTTGGACGCGGGGGCATCTGGGCGGCGAGCTTGGCCATCTTCTCGCTGATGTTGGCCAGGAGCTTGTCGAAGGAGTCGGCGAACGATTTCACCCCATCGGCCAGCAGGTTGTCGGTGACCTGGACCATGCTGATGCCCGCCTTTTCCAGCGCCTCCATGTGCTCTTCCGCCTCGTCCGTTCCATTCTCCAGAGTAAGCCCGGGCTTGCCGTACTCCAGAAGGGCCGTCAGTGTAGCGGGCGGCAGGGTGTCCACCGTGTCCGGGCCTATCAGCGCCTCCACGTACATAAGGTCGCTGTAGGCGGGGTTCTTGGTGCTGGTGCTGGCCCAGAGCGGCCTCTGTGGGCGCGCCTGTTTGCCCTTCAAGCTGGAAAAGCGCTCTTCGCCGAAGACCTGCTGGAACTCTTGGTAGGCCAGTTTGGCGTTGGCGATAGCCGCCTTGCCCATGAGCGCCTTCACGTCCGGCTCTCCCTGGCGCATACGCTCTTCGAGGAGAGTGTCCACGGCCGTATCGACCCTGCTGACGAAGAACGAGGCCACGGAGGCTATCTGGGAGGGGTCGCCGCCTGCGGCAATATACTCTTCCAGGCCTGCGATGTAGGCCTCCATCACCTGCCGGTAGTCTTCCAGCGAGAAGATGAGGGTAACGTTGATGTTGATGCCTTCGCTTATGAGCTGGCGAACGGCGGGAATGCCCTCCGCGGTGGCGGGGACTTTTATCATTACGTTGGGCTTGTCCAGAGCGCCAAAGAGACGGCGCGCCTCCGCCGTGGTGCCCGCCGTATCGTGGGCCAGCTTGGGGCTCACCTCCAGCGAGGCGTAGCCGTCGACTCCGGCGGTGCGGTCGTAGATGGGGCGGAGCAGGTCGGCGGTGTTGCGTATGTCCTCTATTACCAGCGATTCGTAGCTATCGTCCACGGACTTGTCGGAGCGGGCCAGCTCCGTGAGGGCATCGTCGTAGTCCGTGCTTCCCGCTATCGCCTTCTCGAATATGGTGGGGTTGGAGGTCAGGCCGGTTACGCCCATTTCGATGAGGCGTTTCAGTTCCCCCGAATCGAGCAAGCCGCGCCTTATGTTGTCGTACCAGATGGACTGGCCCAGCCGCTGGACGTCCTGGACGGGATTACTCATTGGGCTCTCCTTGTGGAAGCTTGGGGGTTCCTCCAGTATTGCTTTCCAATACTTTATAGGATTCCGGAGCACTGAGGAAGGGTTGAGGGACTCTAAGGCGAAGAGCACATAGGGGTGGGCGTCCCTAGTGGTACCGTCCCGCGTAGGCGCGGCACTGCGCCGAAGTTCCCCAAACAGATCTGACCACCGCTGGCGACCAGCCTGACTCGGCCAGCTGGTCGGTGGTTGAGAACAAGGACGTTAGCGCAAGTGTCGGCTCACCGAATCAAGGGCAGAGGTGCACTGGACCCTCCGCTCCTACTTCGACGGGGCTCAGTATAGGTGCCCAATACTGCATTTTCATAAAGATCATTTTCTTGACTGGGCCGGTTTGCTGGCGCATCGCCGACGCGCATGGAATAGTGTTGCTGACATCCATACAAGACATAAGCCTAATATCGCCACCGTAGTCAGGTACGTCCAATCCCAAAAGGTTGATGTCACGGGCGAACCTTCAGCTAGGGAGAACATGGAAAAAATCACTAACGCCGCCAGCAAGACCAACATGAAAGCCCCGATGGCTGCACAGAAGCTATTCCTGTGCCAACTGCACAGGTTCTTAATCTCAATCGGCTCGTAGCTTGAAGACCCAGCTGGTGCGACATTCGTCACAAGCCTCAATAGTCTATTTAAGAGTGTATCTAGAACGTAAGCCGGAATCTGGACAATCTTGTCGATTCTTCTAATCAGCCACGCAAATAGCACCAATATACCGACTATCTCAAGTACAGCAAGCCTATCTTCCGATGATTGCCCAGACATCCCAAGAACCATCACCAAGAACAAGACTACGGCGATTATCTCTAAGACGTGAACCATGAACATTAAGGGACTAAAGCCGTCCGTTACATCTCGCTCTTTGTTTGCCATGTGGTCCTTCCTATTTTGTTGTTAGTCCAAACAATACCACGGCACCCACGGTACACCCCTGCGACCAGACTGTCCCAGAACCCCGTTCATTGACACCGCTTTCCCGTAAAGATATGCTCCCCTTGACCTGAGCTCAAGCTAGGAGGCGATCATGGCAGAGGCAAAGACTAAAGACGATATGCCGGTCTGGACCTGGGAGATGTTCCAGTCTGGTATAGAATCGCCGCCCCTTACTATGCCGGTGACCCGGGAGTCTATCGCCAACTACGCCATGTCCGTGCTGAACAAAAACCCCATCTATTTTGACGACGCGGCCGCCAGGGCGGAGGGGTATGACGGCGTCTTCGCTGCTCCCACCATGGTGTTCTCCTATGCACCCATGCAGCGCTGGGAGATGTTCAACTCGCTGGGCTATCTTTCCCCTGAGCAAACCAGCGATCCCATAAGCACCCCCTTTGTGGGCGCGGAGATTACCTTCCAGGACATCCCGGTCTATGCCGGAGATGAGGTGACAAGCGTTACCTCTATCCACCGGACATGGGAAAGCCGCTCAGGTAACAAGTTCGTATCGTTCCGCGTGGTGGGGCACAACCAGCGCGGGGAGAAGGTGTGCGATTACCTTTACAACATAATCTGGGAGTATGCCAGAGGCAGAAAGGTGCGCCAGAGTTGAGGAGGAGTCAATGTTAATCCAGGCAGCTACAGTCAGTTTCAATTCCATCAATGTAGGCGACCAGCTTCCTACCATGCAGAAGTCGGAGACGCAGCAGGACATTGATAACTACCTGATTTTGAACCAGCGTCCCGAGCGCGAGATAGAAGGCATGAACCTTCACATCGATAGCGAGTTCGCCGAGCAGGGCATCTTCGGATCGATGGTGAACTATGGCGTCAGCACGTGCGGGTTTATGGTAGAGCTTCTGCAGACGGCTTTCCCAACAAGAAATGTCAGCCAGGGAAGTATCAGCATGCGAGCCCTGGAACCCATCCAGGCCAACGACGTGATTACCTACACGGGTGAAGTGATCGACAAACGCGAGGAAGAAGGCAAGCACTTGGTGGACGTCGAAGTGAGGGGCGTCAACCAGATGGGTCAAACGGTTGCTGTGGCCAAGGCTACAGTGCCGCTCTGAGCTTAGACATGGCTGTACAAGGCAACCTGGATTCACTGAGGAGCGAGATAGAGGCCAGCGATTTGGATGCTGTGGTGGCCATGTCGCCGGAGAACGCTCCCTATACATCCGGCGTTCTGCTTTGGACGCAGCGCTCCATCCGCGACAGGCTGGCGCTGGTGGTCTGGCCCAAGGAGGGCTCTCCCACCCTGATAGTGGCGACCCAGGAAGAGGGCTACTGCAGGGAGAAGGGCTGGATAGAAGATATCCGGGGCTACGTGCAGCACGTCAAGTCGCCCATAGACGTCCTGGCGGAGGTGCTGCAGGAAAAGGGGCTGTCGGCGGGACGCATAGGCTTCGAGCCGAGCTACCTCAGCGTCGACTTCCACAAGGAACTGGTCGCCGCCCTGCCCGAGGCGCAGTTCCAGGCATGCGAGAAGCTCCTGGAGCGGGTGCGCATGGTAAAGAGCGACTCCGAGATAGAGGTGCTGAAGCGAGCGGCCATAGCCACGGAACGCGCCCTGATGGCTACTTACGCGACCATCAAGCCGGGAGACGTGGAGTCGGACCTGGTGGCCCGCCTGGGCAGTGAGATATTGCGCGGCGGAGCGGAGCTTCCCGCCTTCCTCTATCTGACCACCGGGCCCAACACGGGGCACGCCCATCCCGATCCGACAGACTATCGTATCCAGCCCGGCGACCTGGTGAAGACGGACTGCGGCGGCTATTTCTCAGGGTACTATTCCGACGTGGCGCGCACCGCCGTACTGGGCAAGGCCACGGCGGAGCAGAGGTCCATCTATGAACGCATATACCAGGTGCATAAAGAGACCCTGGATTCGATGAGGCCCGGCGCGCTCGCCAGCGACGTGTTCAAGACGGCGGTGGCAGCGTACAAGCGGGCGGAGATATCGTTCTCCCTGTCCTTCGCCGGTCACGGCGTGGGTTACGCTATTCACGAAACGCCCATGCTTTCCGCGGACGACGATACACCTCTGCAGCCGGGGATGTTCTTTTCCCTGGAGACAAGGGTGCGCTGGCCGGGGCAGGCCGGCTACCATATAGAGGATGCGGTGCTCATCACGGAGAGCGGCCCTGAGCTGGTGACCAGTTTCATGGACACGTCCCGTTTGATGGAGCTGTGAGGGCGCGGGTACTTCAACGTTACAGACGTCAATGATTCGGCAAGTATAGCGGGGAAAGCGATACTAGTTGAAGCGAAGTTTCAGAGACGGGTCACTATACGTTCCTGGCGTTCTTTTTGCAGGGGGATCAATGGCTACTAGTCTTGGAGGCTCGCTTGTTTCAAGGGGCTTGAGGACTTGTCTCTTATAGTGTGTCTCACGAAATGCTGTCTCTGATAAAATAAACTCCTCAATTTCCTCAACAGTTGTTTCCCTACCTTGGAATCGGTCGATTATCTGACTCGTGAGGACGTCATATTGAGGCTCATGGCCGATCAGTACCAACTGTAGAGGATTCGTGGCATCGGAGAATCTGAATTCGCCTGATCTGTCAACCTTCCACATTGCTTCCTTCATCTTCTTGAGACCCAACAAGCTATTAGTAGCATAAAAGAGGTAATAGTCGGTAACGTCCTTGTCATTCCGCATCTCAAATGAGCGTACGTACTTCATACCAGCGGAGTCGCGAAGTTGGCTTAGGTACAGATCATGGAGTCTCCTGTTGCGTTCATGCGGATCGGATATTGACGTAATTTGCCGCCATGCTCTTGTGCCGAAGAAGGAGTCAAAGTTCTTCTCCTGGTCCGGGTGACCTATGAAACGGTTAATTTCTTCGTACATGAAGGTCACCAGTACCTCGCAACTAGGGTAGGATAGGATACGGAGCACAAGATTAAACGGGACCCCGCTCCAGCCAAACGGGTCAATAAAGGCAAAGGTTGGCGGCAGGCGTTGTCCATTATTTGTACGAGCGTCGAGGTATTCGGCTACTACCTCTTCAAATGTCTTCCCACCTTCCACTCGTACCGAAAATTGGGGTGGAATCTGTATCTCACCCAAAATCGAGCTGAGCATATCCGCCCTGCGGTTGTCGCGTTCGACAAACAGGAATGACATCTTGGGCTTAATTCTTTTCTGTTGCTCCAGAGCGGCTCTCAAGGCAATAATAGGGGAACCGTATTCACCCTTTGAATATCTTCCCGGACCGGCGAATCCGTCAATGTATATTAGTTCGGGGAAACTACTCTGTCCAAGTATTGGTACCCACGCCTGCATGTAACGCTTAAGGATCTCATGCTTTGCACGAGAATGTGGTTCCAGGTCCCATATAGTATTTATGGGTGCGGGCAAGTCTTTAGACTCCTATGTTGGCGGTGAGGGTAGTCTGAGTCTCGAATCGAGATTGTAGGATACTGTGTTCCTCTGACTCTGCATTAGTCAGGGTAGTTGGACGCATCAAAGTTGTTGGAACATCATTGTGGATACGCTCGTCTAAGAGACGTCCGCCAGCCTTGGGTGTCCTTCCGCCCCATTGCTTGAAGAAGAATGGTACTTCCAACTGATCACAGTCATTACGTATTGTTCTCACCCAGTCTGGGTCCATGGGCCGTGCGTTTCGGCCACTTTCACCTCCAACGATTACCCACTGAAGGGCGCCGGAGTCCAGCCAAGGCGTTAGGTCGACCGCTTCAAGCAACGGCTCGGCCGACACGAAACGTATCGGTGCCGGGAGGCGGGACAACACGGTCAGCCTAGCCGCATACTTCTGGTTTTCTACCGACGTGCCCATCCATACGTTAGGAGGCCAGCCCGCCGGGAAGCGTTGCTCATACTTTTTCCACCAAGCAACAGCTCGCCCGGGTCTCTTAGTCAGAACCTGAAACACGTGACCGCGCTCGCGAGAGGCCTCCTCCATAACAGAGAAAATCTCGTACACGAATTCGAACGGGACTCGAGGGTGAAACACGTCAGACATGCTGTTAACGAAGACGTGTCTGGGACTCTTCCACGATAAAGGTGCCTGCAGGCGCTCCGGCATGAGTTGGATCTGGTCTGGACCCGCCTCGTACCCTGGTACATCCATCGCTTTGAGACGAGGGTAGAGTGCGAACATATAGCAGTTGTCACAGCCTGGGGATACGCGAGTGCAGCCGGTCACCGGGTTCCAAGTCTCGTCTGTCCACTCAATAGCCGAAGGCATGTTGGTCCCTCCTAATGCACATATGTTCTAATATCTGCATGGTTATGTCAATAACCATGCAGATTACAAACTCTCCCCTTCGTCACCCCAATTTCTGTACCGTGCCCGTCTCTGCGGCAACCTCAATGGCTTGAAGCAGTCGGTGATGCTTCAAGCCATGTTCGAAGTCAGGCTCCACTGGTCTGCCGTGAAGTATGCCGTCGGAGAGGCGACGGTAGAGCTGAGCGATGTTGAACGGCGGCCCGCCGGGCACGGAGTCGGGGACGAAACTATGCCTGTCGGGAATGAGGATCTCTTTGAAAGCCGCTTCGCCCACGTATCTGTATGAGTCGCCCACCTCCTGCCGGCGTGCGCCGCGAAGAATAACGTCCCCGTACTGGAGCATGAGCGTAGATACGGCGATCAAGCTGCCTTCCGTGCCGTAGACCTGCATACGCCAGCCGGGAGCGGGCCCCGGCGCGGAGGCAACGTGCACGGAGGCAACACAGCCGCTTTTCAACACGCCGTTGACCAGAATATTGTCCGGCGCGTCCACGGAGACGTCCTCTCCCGTATCGCTGACGTGCCAGGTTGGGACCCGGGTCAGAACGTAGCTCGACAGCTCGGTAAAATCGCCAAGGCAGAAGCAGAGGGCGTCTATGGAGTGGCCGCTGTGGATGCTCAGCACGTTGCCGCCCTGCTTGCGGTCGCCTTCCCAGGCGTTCACGCTGTCGCGCTCCCGGCTGGTAAGGAACATGGTCATGGAGCAGCTGAGCGGCGTGCCCACGTATCCCTCGTCTATGAGCTCTTTCAGGTGCATAACCCCCGGCGATACCCTGGCTTGGAGTCCCACGATGTTGGGCAGGCCTTTTTCTACGGCCAATGCTGTCATTTCCTCCGCCTGCTGCACGTTGGCGGCCAGAGGCCATTCCGTGAACACCGATTTGCTGGCGCGCAGGGCCGCCATGGTCATTTCATAGTGCAGCGGCGCCTTCACGCTGACGCTGACCAGGTCCACTTCAGGGTTGGCTATAAGCTCACGGTAATCGTGGTGATGATACCGTGCGCCAAGCTGCTCGGCGGCGCGGGCGGCGGTCTCGGGACGGGAAGTGCCCACCGCAACCAGCTCGTATTCAGGCAAGGCTTCGATTGCGGGTGCATGGGCGCGTCCGCCCCAACCGTAAGCTGCGCTGGCGCCAAGTACACCGACTCTAATCTTCTCAACCATGTTTGCTCCTTGTCAGGAATTTCTTAGCAGAACAAGACATGGCAAGTATGCCATCCAAATCCTCGTTTTGCGAATCCCCAATCCGGATCAGTTTGCCAAATAAGACTGGCACGACGCCATATAGAAGATGCTATGATTGGTTGTGCAGCAGCTCATCCAACACTACAATCAGGAAGGCCATGGAATTCAAGCAGCTGGGAAACACGAAAGCTCTAGTGCCGGATATAGGCCTGGGTACCTGGGCCTACACCGGGGGCTCCGGCCCTCTTCTCAGGGGCATTGAGCTGGGCGCCAATCTGGTGGATACGGCGGAATCATACGGTACAGAGGAGGCGGTGGGCCAAGCCATCAAAGGGGTGCGAGATGAGGTGCTGCTGGCTACCAAGGTATCGCCGGAGCACTTCCGCCACGACGATGTTTTGAAAGCGGCTGACGGAAGCTTGACGCGATTGGGCGTGGACTACATAGACCTGTACCAGCTGCACTGGCCCAACCAGAGCATACCCATAGAGGAGACCATGGAAGCCATGGAATCGCTGGTTAGGGCGGGCAAGGTGCGCTACATAGGGGTGAGCAACTTCTCAGCTGACCAGGTGAAAGCGGCGCAGGCTGCTCTCTCCAAGGCGAAGATAGTATCCAACCAGGTGGAGTACAGCCTGGTTAAGAGGGCGGTGGAGAGGGAGTTGCTGGCCTATTGCCAGCAGAACGGCGTCACTGTCATTGCCTACAGTCCCTTGGCGGTGGGCTTGCGCAATATAACCAACAGAGACCGTCAGGGGGCACTGAGCAGAGTAGCCTCCGAAACGGGAAGGTCGGAGGCCAATGTGGCGTTGAACTGGCTCGTCTCCCAGCCTGCGGTCGTGGCCATTCCCAAGGCCAACTCGGCAGTGCATGTTGAGGAGAACTGCGCCGCGTCCGGATGGCGCTTGTCGGAAAGGCAGATGAATATGCTGAGCCGGGCGTTCAGCTAGCACTGGGGAGCAGTCATGGTAGAGGACGCCCCTTCTCCCGATTTCCCGGAGTTCAAGGACGAAACCGTCCTGGTATGGAACAGCATCGCCGAGTGGTGGGACGATGCAATAGGCGACGGCAACGACTTCCAGACAGTTCTCATAGAGCCAGTGACGGAACGAATGCTGGACTTGCAGCCGGGAGAGACCGCGCTAGACGTTGCCTGTGGAGCGGGAAGATTCGCCCGTCGCATGGCTGACCTTGGCGCCGACGTCGTTGCTATCGACCAATCCGAGCGTTTCATAAACAGGGCGCGGAGTCGCGCCGGAGAGGGTCAGAGCAGAGTCGATTACAGGGTAATGGATGCGTCGGATCGGGAAGCTCTGCTGACCCTGGGACTGGAGCGCTTCGACGCCGCGGTCTGCACCATGGCTCTCATGGACATGGCGATGATAGAGCCGCTTCTCTCAACCCTGCCGCGGCTGCTCAAGCCTGGCGGAAGGTTCGTTTTTTCGGTAGCGCACCCCGTGTTCAACTCGGGCACAGCCCGTCAGACGGCTGAGCGATGGGATAGAGACGGGGCGTTGGTCACCGAGTTCGGAGTGAGGGTAACCCGCTATCTGGAGCCGTACGTGCACATGGGAGTCGGCGTACCGGGCCAGCCCCAGCCACAGCACTACTTCCACAGGCCGGTGAGCCTCTTGTTCAACACCTGCTTCAAGTATGGCTTTGTTCTGGACCGGATGGAAGAACCGGCTTTTCCCGCCGGACTTGACCTGAGCGGAGAGCAGCCTCTCTCCTGGAACAGGGTCCACCTGATTCCGCCGATTCTGGCGGCGCGTATGCGCATTCAATAGCTCCCGGCTACAAGGAGGGCGGAGGATGTCCTTGGACAAGCTGCAAATATGTATTGCTTTACCGCAGGCCTTTCCCAATGGAAAGGTGGACGTGGGTTTAATACGTCACTACTCGGTCAGGGCGGAGAGCCTGGGCTACCATGGTTTGTGGACCCAGGAGCAGGTGCTGGGCTCCACCGCCGTACTGGAGCCATTGAGCTTGCTGACCTACGCAACGGCGCTGACCAGCCGGGTACAGCTTGGCGTCTCCGTGCTTGTGCTTCCGCTTCACAACCCGGTGCAGCTTGCCAAGCAGATCAGCAGCATGGACCAGATGAGCGGGGGCAGGTTGGTTCTTGGCGTAGGATTGGGCGGCGCAACGGGCAACTATCCCGCATTCGGGATTGCCGCGGAGGTCAGGGTACGCAGGTTCCTTGAGATAATAAGGGTGATGAAGGCCCTGTGGGCCGACGGCGGCGCCAGCTACGAGGGGACATTCTATAAACTCAACGACGTCTCCATGGAACCCAAGCCTCTTCAGCGGCCGCACGTGCCCATATGGTTCGGCGCACGCCATCCCAACTCGCTGCGCCGGGCCGTGAAGTACGGCGATTCCTGGATGGGGGCGGGCTCATCATCCTTCGAGGAGTTCAAAGAGCACGCCGGATTGGTCAAGCGTTACCTTGAGGAGGCGAAACGCGATCCGGGCGAGTTCACCGTTTCCAAGAGACTGTACCTGGCGATTGACGATGATGAGTCGCGGGCGGAACGCAGGCTGAGGGAGTGGTTCGGCCAGTACTACGGCAGCGCGGATCTGGCCAATAGGGTTGCCGTCTGGGGCAGTGCCGATCTGGTGGCGGAGCGCATTGAAGCGATTGCGGAGGCCGGGGCGAGCCACGTTCTGCTAAACCCGGTATTCGACCTGGACGAGCACCTGGAGCAGCTGGCAGAGCTCACAGGGCTTGCTCACCAGTAGCCCCAAGAGGCCGCCGCGACTCTGACAGCGCCAACCGCTAAACGGACTACTGGCGGTCTTGTGGGTAGAACAGGTCCGGCTGTTTGACCTCTACTCTATCGCGGTTCACGGGCTTGGGCTCGAAGCTCAGCCTGGAACACGGTGACTGCCTGTCCGCTGATGTACACCTTGTCGTCACCCATTCTAACGCCGACAACGCCGCCCCTGGCCGATGCCTGGTAAGCGGTCATCTCCGCCTTGTTCAGACGGCTTGCCCAGAACGGGCCGAGGCAGCAGTGCGACGACCCTGTTACCGGGTCTTCGTTGACTCCGACCCTAGGAGCGAAGAAACGGGATACGAAATCGTAGGCGTTGGAATCCGAGCGGCTGGTCACTATGAAGCCGCGGCTATCTATCCGTGCCAGGCGCGTGAAGTCCGGCCTGATGCCGCGCAGCACCTCTTCCGATTCGACCTCTACCAGGTAGTCCATCCTGTTATTGCCTGTGTAACGCGGCTTACATCCAATGGCCTGGGCCAATCCGGGCGGCTCCGGCGTATGCCGCTCCGGTTCCGCGGGGAATACCATCTCTATCCTGTCTCCGTGGCGGGTTGCGCTCAGCCTGCCGCTTCTTGTATCGAACAAAGCTGGTTGGTCGTTGTGCAGCCGGCCTGTTTCCCAGAGGACGTGAGCGCTGGCCAGCGTGGCGTGTCCGCACAGGTCTACCTCAACGGTGGGGGTGAACCATCTCAAATTGAAGCCGTCTCTGTGGGGGTAGAGGAAGGCGGTCTCGGATAGGTTCATCTCCCTGGCAACGTGCTGCATCCACTCGTCGGGGGCTGGTCTTTGCAGAATGCAAACGGCCGCCGGGTTTCCCGCAAACGGCTTGTCAGTGAAGGCGTCTACCTGGAATATGGTCTGGCCCATGAGCAGGGTCTACCTGGTTGCGACGCTACTGGGTGCCGCGCAATCTGGGGTCGAGCACGTCTCTCAGTGCGTCTCCAAAGACGTTTACGCCGAATACGGCAATGGTTAGCGCCAAGGCGGGGAAGATTCCTACCCACGGCGCGCTGGCGAAGTCAATGAGGATGTCGCCTGCCAGCATGGCTCCCCAGGAGATAACATCGGCGGGGAGCCCTACTCCGAGGAAGCTGAGAGATGCTTCTATGAGCACGGCGCTGCCTATGAGAGACGTAGCCACCACGATCAAAGACGCGAATGTGTTGGGCAGCAGATGACGGAACATAATTCTCAAGTCGGAAGCACCTATTGCCCTGGCCGATTCCACGTAGGGCATTTCCTTGATGCTCAGCGATACAGAACGGACGACGCGCGCAACCCTCGGCGTAAACACTATGGTCAGCGAAAGAAGGATATTGTTCAAAGATGAGCCGAAGGCAGCCATCAGTGCCAGGGCAAGAAGCAGCGTGGGGAAAGCGGCGGTAGCGTCTATGAACCGCTGTACTATCAGGTCGAAGTAGCCGCCAAAATAGGCGCTGGTAAGGCCGATCAACGATCCTAGCGCGCCGGCGGACAACATTGATACTACGCCAACGTAAATGGATATTCGCGAGCCATAGACTACGCGGCTGAAGAGGTCCCTGCCCAGCCTGTCAGTACCGAACCAGTGCGAAGCATCCGGTGCGAGGAGGATTGCCCTGCGGCTTACGTCCCAGGGGTCAGTAGTAGCGAATATGGGGGCTCCTATAGCCATGATGGCGGTAGCTAGCACTATGAAGAGGCCGAAAGATCCGAGCCGTTTAGTGGTGATGAAACGTTGTAGAGCTCTGATCTGCTTTTCGAGCGTGCTTTGGCTCAGACGAGGCGGAGCCAGGGCCGCGTTACTGATGTCATCCATCTGTTCTCTCATTTCTATCCGTATCTTATTCTTGGATCAAGCCAGGCATAGGTCAAGTCCACGAGGAAGTTTGCCGTTAGCGCTACCAGTGCAAAGTACATGATATAGGCTTGGATCATGGGCAGGTCTCTGATGAACATAGCCTGAATCAGCCCTCTTCCAATTCCCGGTACGTTGAAAACGGTTTCTATCACGACTGTCCCAGAGAACAGAAAGCCTATCTGCACCCCTGCGATGGTCACCACGGGTAGCAGTGCGTTTCTTACGCCGTGTCGCATAATAACGGCGCGCTCTGCTAGTCCTTTGGCGCGGGCGGTACGGACGAAGTCTTCTCGCAGGACCTCGAGGAGCTGGGTGCGGGTCATACGCAGCAATAGACCCTGGCTGGCAAAGCCAAGCGCCACTGCGGGGAAGACCAGTTGCTGGAAGGCGACAGTAGGATTATCCCAGAGGTTGACAAAGGCAATGGGAGGGATCCACCTGAAGTAGAGCGATAGGCCAAGGATTATCAACATACCAACAAAGAAGCTGGGCGCAGCCAGGCCCACGACCGCGATGCTCCTTAGAATGTAGTCAACCCAAGTGTCCTGCTTGACCGCGGCTAGGACTCCAACAGGTATTGCGATAAGTGAAACTACGACTGCCGTAAATGCCGCAAGCTGTATCGTGATGGGGAACTGCCGCCGCAACTCTCCCGCAATAGGCCGGCCAAGCGCAACGGAATCTCCCAGGTCAAACTTGACCAGCTGCCAGATCCAGGTGCCGTACTGCACGTATATGGGATCGTTGAGGCCTAGCTGCTCGCGCACGCGTTCCAAATCTTCGCGCGTGTAAGACCCTTCGCCCTCTGCGCCGCCTAGCATCAAAGCAGCTACGTCTCCTGGGATGACGCGGAGAAGGGTGAATATGGCAATAGACACCCCAAGCAAGGTGGGGATAAAGAGCACCAACCTTCTTGCAATGTATTTGCGCATAATCTTGGTGTTTTATATTGAGTACGGGCGCTCGTGAGAGCGCCCGTACTGCCTAGCGAGGGTTCTTTAGACTAGGCGTCTGTCAACCATACGTTTTCAAGCGTGAAGTTGGATGCATGGTGTTCCGGCTTGACCCATCCGCGCCAGTTTGCCCTGTGGCCCTGGAGCAGGCCAGGGCGGACCAGGCCGATGTAGGCGGCATCTTCGTAGAGGATATCCCCCATCTGCTGCAGGAACGGAGCACGGGTTTCCTCAGTGACGGCCAGCACCTGTTGGGCGTGCAGGGCATTCCATTCAGGGTTGGACCATCCGGTATAGTTGAAGCCACCGTCTTCAAAGTCGTGGAATATGATGTCGTTGAAGGCATCGGGATCGGGGAAGCTGGCGCCTTTGCTCTCGTTCTGCATGTTGAAGTCGCCCGCTTCGATCCTCGATTGCCTGGTCGCCGAATCGACTATAACCACATCCACGTCTATATAGATCTCCTCAAGCTGCTGAGCAACGACCTCCATTTCAGCCTTGGAGGATGAGGTGCCTATGTAGGTGGCACTGATGCGGTTGCTGGGTCCATAACCCAACTCCTCCATTATGCCCCTGGCCTGTTCAATGAGGTCAGCCTTGACCATGGGGTCTGGGTCAAAGCCGGGCAGGGCCTCGAACCACTGCTCAGGGGTCCGAATCCAGGTCCAGCCTATGAAGTAGGGGAGAGCAATGTGTCCAATCCCGTCTTTCGACAGATCATTGACTGCTCCACGGTCGACCGTCATCTGTACCGCCTGGCGTATCTTCTTGGCGCTTGGATCATCCAGGGGCCCGAACGGGGGCTTCTTAGCGTTGAGCTCGGCGCCGCGCCAGCCCATAGCCAGAACGATGGGGAATACCGCATCTCCTTCGGCTACTAGAGCATCGGCGTCACGCTTGCTCATCGTTTCGAAAATCCGGAACATATCGGTGCGTCCGGCGCGGAAGCTGGCGGTACGTGTCGCCGCGTCAGGAATCACCAGCATGGTTACTTCGTCCAGGTAGGGCCGGCCATCTCTGAAGTAGTCGGGATTGCGCTCCCAGGTTACAAAGCTGTCCTGCTGGAAATCTTTGAACATGAACGGGCCGTATCCAACCACCTCATCTGAGCGAAGGTCTCGGTACTCACCGCCCGGAGCGGTATCGATAGGCTTAACGATTCTGCTGGGCTGAGCTGACTGGAATCCAGAAGTGAAACAGGCAACGAATGCGCCTCTGGGAGCTTTTAACCTGATGGTCAGCTCCATGGGGCCGGTGATCTCTGCACCGCCGTCAGCTACAGGACTACCCATATCATCCCAGACTGGCTTGATGAAGGTTCGCATGCAGCCCTGGTAGTTGCCATGGACTCCGTTGGGCCGCTCCACTATGCGTATAATCTGCCAGAAGGCGTCTTCCGCGGTAAACGGCTCGCCGCCGTGGTCGGTAACGCCGTCGCGGAGCTGGAGCACCCATTCGGTGCCGTCGGCACTGGTAGTCCAGGACTCCACCAGGTCACCTTCTATTGTGACTCGGTCTGTGGGGTTGACGCGCAGCAACTGCCCCCAGACATTGCCCACGGAACCCAGAGTGGTCCAGCGGAACTGGGAGTCCAAGTGATAGGGGTCGAAGGAACCCTGTGACGTCACGGAAATGCTTATGCTGCCGCCATATTGCGGCTGGTCACCAGGCGGAGGTGTTGGTGTGGCCTGCATGGAAGGCGTAGGCGTCGCCGTGACCAGCGGTGGTGGCGGCTGGATGGTTGGAGTTGGCGGCACCGGAGTAGGCGTGTCTTCTTCTGAAGGCCCGCAGGCAAGAACAAACAGCAAGGCCATGGCCAGACCTACTCCAAGGAAATACCTGATATCGAGTCTGAGTTTCATAATGTGCACCCCTCAACCGGAAATTGCATTCCAAGTTTCCTTGGTAATCTTATTACTTTGTTTAGCTTTGTCAATATCAGATTGCTTGCTATTTGGGAGTCCGCTGACGTTCTACAATGAAGGAATACGTAACCAGCAGACGTTCTATTTTCACCTGTGGATTCCCAGGGGTTCCCAAACGGAGCCATCAAGCGTTGCTATCGAAGCGTCGTCGCCTTGCGAACCGGACGCCAATGCTTCCTGGTGAGCCGACTGCCGAGGCCCCGCTCGATCTCGCGCCACTTCCGCTCATCCTCCACCGTAATGAACGTTACCGCCTCGCCAGAGCGGCCCATGCGGCCAGTCCTGCCGACGCGGTGGGTGAACAACTGCTCAGAGTCCGGCAGGTCATAGTTGATAACCTGGCTGATACCCTCGAAGTCCAGGCCTCTGGCGGCTACATTCGTTGCCACCAAGATTGACGCGGCGCCGGAGCGGAAGTTCGCCATCACCCGCTCACGCGCGCTTTGGCTTAGATTTCCTTGGAGCGCTCCTACCGGGTAGTCCAACGAATCGAGCTTTCTTGCCATCTGTTTGACGCCGCGCTTGGTCTTGAGAAAGACAATAACCGGCGAACCATCTCGCCCGTCCAGCAGCGTCAGCAGGGCCTCCATCTTGTCATTCTTCTGAATACTATAGACCAAGTGCTCCACGGTGGGTGGCGCTTGCAAGCCCGCGTCCACTTCCACCCTAACAGGCCGGCGCAGGTGCTTCGCGGCGGTCCGGACCACCCACTCAGGCATAGTTGCGGACAGGAGCATCGTCTGCCGCTCGTTGGGTGTCCGGCCTATGATGGCTTCGACATCCGGGGCAAACCCCCTATCCAGCATTTCGTCCGCTTCGTCCAGCACAAGAAATTGCAGCGAACCTAGGTCAAGGGTCCCTTGCCGTAGATGGTCCAACGTCCGGCCCGGAGTGCCAACGACTACATGGGTTCCGTTGCGCAACGCTGCGTACTCCCGCCGCAGAGGCCGACCGCCATACAGTAGCGTCACGCGGATCTGTTGCGCAGAAGCCAGAGCTTCTACAACTCCGGCCACCTGCATGGCCAGTTCACGGGTGGGTAGCAGCACAAGCGCCTGAACCTGTTGGAGCGACGGGTCGCACCGCTCTGCCAGAGGCACTGCGAACGCCAGCGTCTTTCCAGACCCTGTACGCGCTTGGCCAATCAAGTCTCGTCCCGCCATGAGATGAGGTATAGCTTTCTCTTGAATGGGTGTGGGACTCGATATGTTCATCCGGGAAATCACCGTCTTGGTAGCAGCCTTCAAAGGCATTCCGGAAAACACAGGAACACTGGATGGGGCGCTATCAACGGCTGGCCGGCTTGCAGTAGGCAACTTGCCTCCGTTTGTACTGACCACGTTTGTGCTGACCATAGGAGATGGTCCATGGCGACGGAGATTGAAGCATGGGCGGCAATAAGCCGGCTTGCTCGGGCTTGGGCGGAAGGGAAGGGTTGTGGATATGCCGCAGTCGGCGCAAACGGCTTGGTGCCGGGTGCGGCTGGCTGAGCGCGTGTGCGCAGGCGAAAAACGATAAGTCATACGAGAACGGACTCCCTAATTTAAAGTGGCAACAGATGAATCAGCTGGGGAAGACAAGAAGAGGAGGAGCAAAGGAGCGCGATCCGTTCTTGTGTTAAACCTTTGCGTTATTCAGACGTGTACATGCATTATAGTCGAAGATGACGGAAACCGCCAGACCAGGGTGAAACCTCGAGGTGAGTGCAAACTATTTGACGGCTCTCTAGGGCGCTAATCCCGCAATGAATTGGAGCATTTTGGATAGCGAGGAGTAGAGAGGAATTGTAGCTTCCTGCCCCAGGACTAAGGAGTGGCTACGCGCCTAGCAGCGGTAGATGCTTGAGACGATGATACCTCTGGGCGAGCGAGATGCAGTGCTTCAACTCGTCCATTGGTAGCTCATCGGCTTCGCCAAACACTATGGCTCTGTTCCCCACGAACGTGAACACATCCTGGTACAGCTCTTTGAAAGTGTTGACCAGCGAGGTGTTGCAGTTGAAGTACATGGCGTACTCATGCGGCGCCCTGTCTTTCCAGTCCATTCTGAGCGTGCTACCGCTCTTGGTCAGATAGCTAGGCTCACCCCACTTCAGTGTCTCCTCCAGCTTATCGACGCTCTCTAGTCTCCGATGCCGTGTCAAGGACCAATTGCCGAAGTCGCATCATCTTCTTGCGTATGGGTTCCGGGTAGCCCGCGAATACACGCGCGACTTCTGGGTTCTCGATCTTTGGCATAAGTATCCCTCTGTTAGTCCTAAGTCCACACCCTCAAAAATACCGACTCATCGGGTGTGGTACACGAGTTAATTTCTGTCTACTGCGCATGTTAATACCCACACCTAGCGGAATACACTGGCGACTGACGCCCCACGCCCTGCCCTCTTGGGGCACGATCTGGAGGTACTAAGAACCGGCCCAGTCCATGGGCGGGTGCTTCTGATGATGGTCCGTTGCCTGCTGGTAGGCATGGCAAACGCGGAACAGGGTATGCTCGTCCAGGGGGCGGGTGCCCAGGTGCCAGCCCACCGGCAGGCCGGACTCGGTGAAGCCTGCCGGGATGGAGATGGCGGCAGCGCCGGCCATGCTGAACGATCCCGTCCCGCCGCCGCGGGCCATGACCGCGGTACGGGCGTCCTCACGGCTCTTGACGGGCGACTCCGTAACGATTGGACCCGCAGGGCCCTGGCCGGTAGACCCGACGAGGACGTCGTATTTGTCGAAGACGTCGAGCATAGTCTGGCCCATCAGTGCCCGCGCCCGGGGAGCCAGCGTCTGCAGGCCGGAGGGGATGAGGCAGCCGACCAGCAAGCGGACTCGCGTGTTGTAGTCGTAGTCCATGTACCGTTCCCTAAGGTGGCCGCGGTGGTAGCTGGCCGCCTGGCCGTCGCAGATGGCGGTGTGTACGCCGTGCATCTTCTCCATGAGCGAGATGCTCACCGGTTCCACCACGGCGCCAAGCTGTTTGAGGACGTCTATGGCCTGGGATACTATGTCCCTGGTCTCCGGCTCCACCTGGTTGCCCATCATCTGCTGAACTATGCCGACCCGCAGCCCCTTGACGTCGCCGGTGAGCGACGCGGAGTAGTCGGGCAGGGGCTCGCGGCTTGTGGTGGGGTCTTTCGGGTCGTACCCGGCGACGGCTTGGAGCATGATCGCGGTGTCCTCGGCGCTCCGCGCCAGGGGTCCGGCGGTATCCAGCTCCCAGGACAGGGTAAAGATACCCTGGCGGCTCAGCCGGCTCCAGCTGGGGCGCAGCCCGGCGATGCCGTTTACGGATCCCGGCCCGCGGATGGAGCCGCCGGTGTCGCCTCCCATTGAGCCGCTGAGAAGCCCGGCGGCGACGGAAGACCCAGAGCCCGCCGACGACCCTGCGGGGCTGAGGTCGAGCCGCCAGGGGTTGCGTGGAGCCTCTTTGTTGAAGAACTCCAGCGTTCCTCCCATGTGGAACTCGTGGGTGGCAAGCGTGCCCATGATGACCGCTCCGGCCTGACGGAACCGGGCGATGATGGTGCAGTCTTCCCCGGCGATATTGTCGTCGTAGGCGTCACAGCCGCCCGTGTTCAGGTGGCCTTTGATATCGAACTGGTCCTTGACGCCAACCGGTATGCCGTGCATGGGGCCTCTGTAGTTTCCAGAGGCGATCTCCTGTTCCGCCTGCTTTGCTTCGGCCAGCGCTTCGTCGGCCAGCAACAGGTTGAAGACGTGGAGCTGGGGGTCGTACTTTCCGATGCGCTCCAGGTAGGTGCGAGTCAACTCTACCGGTGAGATGTCCTTTGACTCTATGAGGTTGGCCTGTTCGCGGATGGTCATGAAGGCGACTTCGTCAGTGTGAGGCGGCGTCCCGTTTCCCGGCGCCGGAGCAGCGGCCTCCTGAGAACGCTGAGGGACGCCGCGGAAGGGGAGGACGGGCCAGGGCTCGGTATGGTAGACATCGAGTTGGTCAAGCTGGACGAGTCCTTCTATGAGGGCGTTGATGCGGTAGTGGACCTCGGTGAATTCAGGCTCTGGGGGATCGAAGCCCTGGATGTTAAGAATGGAGCGAATGACGTCTCTGGAAAGGTCTGCCATGATTGCCTCCACTTGTTGATGCCGCAATACTATCACGATAGTAGAGCTAGGCAACGCCCTTGTCTGGGATTTGGTCGCAGAGATGTTCTTGGTGAGGGTATAATCGGGTGCAAAAGCACAGGGGGAGAAACTATGAGCAAGAGCGAGGAGATTTCCAAAGAGGTGGGGACGGAGCTGCTGTTCGAGAACGACAGGGTCAAGGTATGGGGCATGGCGCTGGAGCCTGGTGAAACGTCGCCGTACCACCAGCATGAGAACGACTATGTATTTGTCTACACAACGCCGAGCCGGATCAGCAGCAACAGGCAGACGGAGGAAGGACAGGTGAGAGAGTTTGAGGAGGGCTACGTTCAGTATACGCAGGTGGGCGGAGGCATCCAGCACAGCATCACCAACGTATCAGATATACGGCATCACCAGATCATTGTGGAGATGAAGGGAGGAAGCACCTCCGCGACGCCGCAGCCGCCGGAGAACAACGGCCGTTCGCTGGTCGCGGGCTGAGGAGCGCACTCTACCGCCACCCCTGGACTCCCGACGTCTCGGGAGTGACAGAGGGAGCCCGCCACCCGTCATACTCGCGCAGGCGGGCATTCTAGGGTGGGGTGGTGTCCCTTAGCCCGGCAGATGCTTCGTCGGCGGGAGTGGTTTGAAGGCCGCGCGGGACTGACCGACTCCTCAGCATGACAGGCGGCCAAGGAGGACTGTAACAATGAGAACATTCACCGTCATTCTATTGTTCGGAATGGCAGTGATGCTGCTGGGTTGCGGCCTCCTCAATGGTGGGGAGAACTCCCCGGATAGCGAGCCAGTGGCGCCGTCAGCAGTGTCGGAAGGTCCGCAGTCCGGCGGAGAGAAGTCTTTGGATAGCGAGCCCGTGGCACCGTCAGCGGAGCCGTCAGAAGTATCGGAGGGCCAGCAGCTCTTGGGCACGACGCCGTTAATCTATCTTGGTCCCACCTCGCTAGAGGAGAGGATTCTTGCCTCTCCCGTGATAGCCAGGGTGGTACTCGACTCTGCTACCTCAACGGTAGAGTCGAGTACCACCTTAGATGGCACGACGAAGTACGTAGCTATCCTGGAGTTCAACTTCAGCGTTCAGGAGTACCTGAAAGGCGCGCCCCCGACTGGGTCGGGGGACAGCGGCGCCACCAACATGGTGGCAATCTGGAATGCAGGCGAAATATTCGACACACGGCAGGAGGCCGAGGCCGCCCTGCCGGACATTGTCGCGGTTAGGGACACCCAGTGGGACGACCGGGAGGCGATTGTCTTTCTGCAAAACTCCGTGACGTATCTGCCGAGCACAGAGCAGGCGGGACGCTTCTACCTTTCGGGGAAAGTCATAGTCTCGGGCATATCCGACGACGGATACAGCATAGCCAGCCTGCATAACAAGCTGTGGCTGCCCGCCGCGGCGGCCATTGGCGCGCCGTCGCAACCAAGCGGCGACCAGCAGAACTTCCTCCTGGACGTGCCACCAGCCACGGGGACGGCGCCCACGATAACGCTGGGCGAGATGAAGAGCCGGGTCGCGGGGGTTGCAGCCAGCTTCAACGCTGGCGACTCCGAGGAGTACAGGGAATGCGTGAGGCTTACGTATGAGAACGAGGCGAGGGATCGCCACTATTGGGCAACATATCCCGACAGGTCAGGGAGCGTTTATGGCAATTCTCCTCCTCACGAGCATGAGTTCGACTCGGGTTTGGCCATGGGGAGTATCTTGTATGAAGATGACTTCAGCTTAGGCAAAACGGCTGACAAGACGGCTGACAAACTGAATCGACTCTGGCTTGACGGCGGGAATGTCGATCTGTTCAACGTCGAGTACGACACGCCGGTTCCCTACGACTTATCGGGGGACGGAGTGCACGATTCTTTCCAGTTCACCCGGCAGGTCGTATCCGCGCGCCCGCTTCCCGCAGGGGTGTACCAGTTTCACTATAACTTCAGAGGAACCATATTCGTGCCATGTGACGGGTACACGGATCGCTACGAGTGGACGGTGACCGTCGATGCCCCCGAAGGCACGCTGCACGAGGCGTTCTTCGATCCGGTAACGGACGGCACGGCGGTGGCGGCAGACAGCACCAACGGCGTGCTGGATCCCGCCACGTTCACGGACGCCAACGGCGCCTCGGCGACCATCGAGCGCATTGCGTGGGAGCCCGGAACCGGAGAGTCGGGCACGGTGAAGGTAAAGCTCTCACCCCATAACGGTATTGCGGGGCACACCGTGAACTTCATCGCCCTGGACGCCACGGTGGATGCGACGACCGGGACACTGAGTTGGACGGTGACGTCGCAGCCCTGGCAGAGTGGTGACAAGCTGATGCTGCGGGTTCGCGAGGAGTGACGGTGGGGGCTGTGTCACGACAGGGGCGGTTGTCGCTAGGCGCATCTGTCGATACAATTCCTGCGCCGTAGATTCTGAGACGAGGTCTGTAGATGTACGAAAAGAGTATGCTGAGCCTGGATAGCTGCATGAGGGCAATTGAGGCGATGACAGAGGAGTTCAACAGTGAGCCTGGTCGCTCGCCGGTGGATATGGCGATAGTGGACGATATGGGGAACCTGCTGGCCTATGTTCGGATGGACCGCTGCTTCCGTCCCACGTTCGCCATGAGAAAGGCGTATACGTCGGCGATCAGGGGGATGGATACCGGCGCGTTCGCGGAGCGGCTGGCGGCGCAGGGGAGGACCCTGGCCGAGATAGGAGACGCTCAGTTGATTACGACGCGCGGGGGAGTGGTGGCGCGGAACCCGAAAGACGGCGTGGTGCTGGGCGCGATAGGCGTGGGCGGCCTGCCCTCCGCTGAAGACGACGAGAAGATTGCGAAGGTGGGCTTGGAGGCGCTGCTGGGGGATGGGTAGGGTGCAGGAAGCACGCCAAGCCTCACGGGCCTGCACTGCATGCGCAGGTTAAGAAGTCTTTAGCGTTGCTGTACCGCTCTGGCGAGCAGAAGTGCAATCCAAGCTGGCAGGGAGATGGCCGTTGAAGTAATGGCGAGGATTCCCGACTGCAACAGGCCGGCCAAGAGAAAGCCGGTCAGCGTGAGGGGAACCAACACCACCGCCATCAGATAGGCGGCGAGACGCGAACGGCGGTGGAGCAGCACCAGGGCCAAGCTCAAGGGGACGGATGCGGGCCAGGCGAAGGTGAACAATCTTGACAGCAGGTTGTACCCGTATTCCAAGTCCTCGGACTCAAAGGTTATCCACCCGAAGGCGAAATAAAGCACGAACGCCGCTATCGGGGTCAAAGACAAGAACAAGGATAGAACCAGTGTCCTTGCCGCAACGGACGTGATTTTCATCCGGTTCAAATTAGCAACTCATGCGAATGCATCCGCCCAGTTGTTCCCAGAACGGCGAATCCACATTGCCGGTGCTATGAGCAGTGCCAAGCGTAGAGCAGAACCTTAGACGGCAGGTAAGCGCAACTCACGTGCATTTGGAATCACGATTGGCTCCCCTAAGACGAGGGAGCTACTCCTTGTTGCCCTGGCCCATGGACTCAATATAGGAACCGATCTTCATCACCAGGACGAAAACGCCCACAGAAACCAGGAGCGCGCCAATCGCGACCGTAAGCCCCGAAAACGCCGTTATCAACATTGCAGTGTCAGTCATACTCCTCCTCCTAACGGTGCCTTAGTTGCGGGTTATCAGTTTCTTGATGTCGACTTAAGACTTAATCTCCTGAACGGTGGTCGAGAGTGTGTTACTGGCGACCCGGATGGGATTCGAACCCACGATCTCCGCCTTGACAGGGCGGTGTGTTAAGCCAGACTACACCACCGGGCCGCAAAGGCTAATTATACGCAACGGTGTCCAATTAGGAAAGGGGCGCTAGACGCCCTGCTCGATCTGTTCCCTCTGCCAGCCGTAGTCCACTTCGCCTTGGTAGAACCTCTCCGGGTGCTCCACGGCCCAGATCTGCTTTCGTATGACCCAGTTGTCCGGCTCAAGGTCTCGTCCTATCTTCCATGCCGACAGAGCGCCCGCGGTATCGCCTTCCTTATAGAGATCGACGCCGCGCTGGAAGTGCTCTATGGCCTCCTTGTGGTTGGGGCCGCCCATGGTGTCTTCCTGCATACGCTCGGCCAGCCACTGCGGGGATGCGCCCTGGGCCCAGCCTTCGGCAAGCTCGGCGTACTCCTGCTTGCGGATGTCGAAGCCGCCGTACTTCTGGTAGTTGAGCAGACCCGCCTCATCTATGAGGAGGGCGTTGGGCACGGCCTTGAAGCCGAGCAGCCGGCTCAGCAGGTTGTCTTCATCGACCAGGGTGGTGTAGGCGGCGCCGGCCTCTTCGACATAGGGACGAGCTTTCTCGGCGCCCTGGGCGTCCATGGCCACGGTCACCACCTCTATGCCCTGATCTTTGTACTTGGTGTAGAACTCCTGCCATACAGGCAGTTGGCTGCGGCAGGCTCACCAGGAGGCCCACATGAAGAGGGCGACGCGCTTCCCCCTCAAGCCGGAGAGGCTGACGGGTCTACCGTCGAGGGCGGGCAGGGTGAAGTCGGGAACGTCTGAACCTATGCGGAGCGTTTCGGTTGTCATGTGCGGCTCCTTTCTGGTTGGGGTTCAAGGGGTTGGGTTGTGTATTGTAGCTTGCTGGTGGTGGGGTTGTCGAATGAGGGGAGCGGGTGGGAATTGTTTCAAACGTTATGTCAACTCCCAAGGCTAAATGCGAACCACTTTTTTGCAAATATGGGAAAACAAATCCGATCCCTTCGGCAAACTCAGGACGGGAATTCGACGGATGACGGCGTGATTTCGCAACGTTTCTAGCGACGGCGGATGTTGTTGATTTGCTCATTGATCTCCATAGTGCGGAGCAGAACTTTGATGGCCCGGAACAGCAGGTCCGGGGGAGAGTCGGGATGGGAGGCGAGGCGCCGGATCTTGAGCCGGAGCAGGGCTATTTCACCCTGGAGGCCTTTGAGATGGACGGCGTTCTGAAATAGCTCCTGCTCCGTCTCTCTGACGGTGGATGAGTAGAGGCCGTGGGTGCGGGCGTTCTGGTTGCCGATCGGCGCGCCACGCCGCCGCCGTGTGTGCTGCTTAGTGCTTTTTTGCAAGTCCATGTGGATAAAGATATATGGTGCAGGGGGGTGTGGGGAAGCGGGGGGTGTCAGGGTTGAGCGGACAAACGGGCAAGACGGGGCAGGTGGGCGGGAATACTGCGGGCGAATTTCTGTCCGCTCATTTCCTTCGACAAGCTCAGGATAAGCGGGGAGTTGCCTGCCCCGCTACCCTATGCCAGCCGCCCCTGCTCACCCTCCGGGCGTGCGATCCGCCTCGCCGGTTGGTACATCGGCTGGTGCGTCGGCATCTCGAACCACTTGCCGTCCAGAAGTTCCCCTACGGTGCGTATCTGTATCTTGGGGTAGTCCTGCTGCCACAGGTCTGAGTAGTAGAAGCCTGCGCTCACCGCCTCCTTCATCATGGCTCTGGTCGGCTCCTCCAGGGTGATGAACAGGCCCATTGCCGCCTTCTCCCGCTCCACCGTGCCCTTCAGGTCGCGGACGTGGGGTGAAGACACCTTGCCGCTCTTGACCTGTACTACCGCCTTGTTCATAGCGCGCTTGGGGCCGTCGACGAAGTAGATCAGCCCGTCTATGCCCTGGTCTGCGCCTCGCTTCTTCTGCTCGCGGGGGAAGGCCTCCAGCAGCGACATAGACCAGAACTCGAACTGGAAGCGGTCCTGCTTCGCCAGTGCGTGGGCGCCGCCGGCGTCCGTTGGCTCCCCGACAACCTGGTAGTCCTTGCCGGGGGTGATGTTGAAGGCGGTCTTGAGCCGGTTCTTCATAAGAGCGACGGCCAAGTGGGTGATGTCGATGCCTATCCACTGACGCTTCAGCTTCTCTGCGGCGGCGATGGCCGTGCCACAGCCGCAGAATGGATCCAGCACCACGTCCCCCTCGTTAGACGACGCAGAGATAATGCGTTCAAGCAACGCTTCAGGCTTCTGGGTGGGATAGCCGAGGCGCTCACTCGCTTGTGAGTTAATGGGGTCAATATCGTTCCAAAGAGCTTGAACAGGCCTCCCTTTCATTTCATCCAAGTATCTTTTGAGTCTGATGCCACCTCTATTAGTGAAATGCAACCTTCCTTCAGAGTCTAATCGTTGCATTGTTCTAATTTTCAACACGCCACAGAGACTGAACCCCTTTATATTCGTATTCATAGCCTCCCCCAGACAACCCTTTTGCTGTTATGTCATAGTCAGACCAAGCACGGCCATCAGGGTCTTTGAATCGAAACCGAGCCTTGTATGTGTCGTCATAGGATTGATACTGAGGTTCCCATGTCCAAAGGTCGCTTTTTGTATAGAACAGTATGGTGTCTGTGTTAGCACCATATCGCCTCGCGTCACTATGTGCCGTAGTGCGCCGCCAGGTCACTTCATTACGGTAGTTCTCCGTCCCAAACACCGCGTCCATGAGCAGCTTCAGGTAGTGGCTTGCGGTTGGGTCGCAGTGCAGGTATATGCTGCCGGTGGGCTTGAGGACGCGACGCAACTCCACCAGGCGCGGGGCCATCATCACCAGGTACGCCATCATTGCGTTGCTGCCTATGAACTGCCGGAAGGCGGCGACCATCTCCTTGACGTTGTGTGGCGTGGCCGGGTTCTCAATTATCTCCTGCGTATACGTCCGCTCCGACTCCTGCGTCCACTCCCAGGTGTCGGTGAAGGCCCTGATCTGCGCCGGGGACTTCTCACCCGTCTGCTCCCTGAACAGGACGTTGTAGGAGGCGTTGGAGTTGAAGGGCGGGTCCAGGTAGACCAGGTCTACGGACTCGTCGGGGACGTGGTCGCGGAGGACGGTCAGGTTGTCGCCGTAGTAGAGGGCGTTGGTCATGGTGGGGCAATTAAAGCACACGCGCAGATGTCTCGCAACGAGGGTTGTGAGCCTCCCTTACGAAGCAGAGGTAAAGGAGCGCCGTGGTCTGTAGATGCTGAGGAGCAAGAATTAACGTCCCTCACAAGGAGGGACGTCAGGCCAGCGATGCGATCGCTGGGGTGGTGATGTAGATTTAGCAGATACGTTAGCGTCCGTCAACTCTTAGCGTGAGCGTATACGTGGCACCCCACCCCTGGATGCCCATCTACACGGGCATGACGTGTCGAGCGATGTGAGTGGGAATTGCTGACCCCCCAACCCTACCCCATCCTGAAGCGGCGCAGGCGCAGCGAGTTGCTGATCACGCTGACCGAGCTGACGGCCATGGCTCCGGCGGCGAGCACGGGATTGAGGAAGCCGTACTCTCCCAGGAAGTAGCGCAGCGCGGAGGGCACGCCGCCACCGGCAAAGAACAGGTAGAGGACGCCCGCCGCCACGGGGATGAGTGCCGTGTTGTAGAAGAAGGCCCAGAACAGGTTCTGCTTTATGGTGCGTACGGCGGCATGGGACAGGTTGACGGCCTTTGGTATGCCGCGTACGTCGTCATGCATGAGGGTGATGTCGGCAGCTTCCATGGCGACGTCGATACCTGCGCCTATGGCTATGCCTACGTCGGCCTGGGCCAGCGCCGGCGCGTCGTTGATGCCGTCGCCAACCATGGCTACGGTGTGGCCTTCCTGTTGGAGGGCCTGCACCTGCGCCGTCTTCTGGTCGGGCGTCATTTCCGAGAGGACGCGTTGGATGCCGGCCTCCGCGGCGATAGCGCGGGCGGCGCGGGGGTTGTCGCCGGTGAGCATGACGACTTCAAGGCCCATGCCAAGCATGGTCTGTACGGCCTGTTTCGACTCGGGGCGGATGGCATCGGCCACGGCGATGATGCCTTTGACCTTCCTGTCCAAAGCGACGAACATGGGGGTCCTTCCCTGGTCTGAAAGCTCACTCGCCTTCACTTCCAATCCGTTGAGGACGTATTCCTTTAGCCGCATCAGCGCCAGGTTGCCCAGGGTGACCACTGAGCCGTTGATCCTGGCCTCTATGCCATGGCCGGGCAGGGCCTGAAACTCTGCGGCCTGGTCAAGGGTGAGGCCTCGTTCCTCTGAAGCGGCGACGATGGCCCTGGCGAGGGGGTGCTCCGAGCCTCGCTCGGCGGATGCGGCCAGCCTGAGCAGGTCGTCTTCTCCGATGCCGTTCGCCAGTATGTCGGTGACGGCGGGTTTGCCCAGGGTGAGGGTGCCGGTCTTGTCCAATACCACGATGTCCACCTTGTGGGCGCGCTCCAAGGCTTGAGCGTTGCGAATCAGGATGCCGCCCTCCGCGCCCTTGCCGGTGGCGACCATGATGGCGGTGGGCGTGGCAAGTCCCAGGGCGCAGGGACAGGCGATGACGAGCACGGCCACCATGTTGAGGAGGGCGAAGGTGAAGGCCGGGTCGGGTCCCAGTAGCAGCCAGGTGACAAAGGTGGCGGCCGCTATGACAATTACGGTTGGGACAAAGTAACTGGATACGACATCGGCTAGGCGCTGGATGGGCGCTCTGGAGCCTTGCGCCTCTTCCACGAGCCGGATGATGCGGGACAAGGCGGTGTCCTTGCCTACTTTGGTGGCGCGGAACTGGAAGCTGCCTGTCTTGTTGATAGTGGCGGCGTAAACCGGCGATCCCGTCTCCTTCTCCACGGGAATGCTCTCGCCGCTGAGCATGGACTCGTCTATGGCGGATGCGCCCCGGGTCACCTCGCCGTCCACGGGCACACTCTCGCCGGGGCGCACAATGACAAGGTCGCCGGCGGCCACCTGCTCGATGGGGACATCGATCTCTGCATCGCCGCGCATGACGCGCGCCGTCTTGGGCCGCAGGCCCATCAGCTTGCGTATAGCCTCGGAGGTCTGGCCCCTGGCCCTGGCTTCCAGGAACCGGCCGAGCAGGATGAGCGCGATGATGATGGCGGCGGTATCGAAGTAGACGGCGTGCTCCACGCCTTCAGCGGCGAAGAGGTCGGGGAACACGGTTATCAAGGCGCTGAAGGCGTAGGCTACACCGGTGCCCAGCGCGATCAAGGTGTTCATGTTGGTGGTGCCATGCCTGGCGGCACTCCAAGCTCCCTTGTAGAACTGGGCTCCGGCCCAGAACTGCACAGGAGTTGCCAGCGCCCACAGCACGTACCAGTTTTGCAGGAAGGAAGGCATCCAGGGGAACCACTCTTTGAAGCTGCCAAGGAAGATGACGACGCCAAGCCCACCGGCGACGAGAAACCGGTTGCGTTGGTCCTTGATGAGCCGGGTGCGGGCCAGCCGTTCCCTGTCGCGTTGCTCTTCCTCTTCGCCGGCTATGCCCTCCACGGAGTAGCCTGCGCCGGCCACGGCACGGCTTAAGTCCTCCAGGGTAGCGACGTCTCCCAGGTAGTGGAGGGTAGCGCGCTCCGTGGCCAGGTTGACGTCCACGGAGACCACGCCATCAACCTCCTTGAGCGCCTTTTCTACGTGGAACACGCAGGCGGCGCAGGTCATGCCCCCTATGTTCAGGCCTATCTTTTGCTTCTCTATGTCTTGAAGGGCCAAGCGTCACTTCTCCGAAAGGTTGTAGAGCTGTATGAGCTCGTCAAGGACCTCTTGGTCATGTCCGTTGCGCACGCCCTCTAGGACGTGGGTGTGCAGGTGGCCATCCAGCAGCTTGGACTCCACCTTCTGGATGGCCCGGCGCACGGCGTAGGTCTGCTTCAGGATGTCTACGCAGTATTTCTCATCCTCGATCATGCGGCGGATGCCGGCCAGGTGTCCTTCTATATAGCTTAGCCGCTTCAGCGAGTCTTGCTTTACTTCAGGCAGCATTTCTAATCTATTCCCCGTTGTCGATAGGGCCCCATCCCAGGGGGTATGGGTAGTGTACATGGGAAGCGGGTTGGGGTCAAGGGTGGCGGGGAGATTTTATCCCTGAGCGGAGCTTACTCCGGCTGCTTGGATGCTTGACGTTGTTAAGAACAAAGCTGACAGGCTGTCCTTCTTCTGGCTTCGTGGAAGCTTGGAAGGAGATGTTATTCTGGGCCTATCCCACAGGAAGCTGTATTCTGGATCTGCTACGAGCAAGGCAGGTCTACGACCGTACCTGGTTACGTATCGTATGTCCTTGTGCCAAAGACGGGAGTCACGATGTACATGTTTCTTACATGGCTCAAGATAGCTCCGATAGCTGTAAGGATTTCCTGACTCACCTACTGGTTGGTATATATCGCCGAATCTATCTGAATCAGCCGCCTTTACTCTCTTTGTTTCTCCCGAAACGTCATCAGAGAACCAGAAATCTCGGTGAGACTCGAACGTCCATGAGACCCGCATCAGGTAGAAAAGCCAGTTCTGATCCATCACCCTGTAACTCGTAAATCCCGCAATCCATACACCGGGTTGCATATTAGAAAAGGTTCTCATGAAATGTTTGCAAGAACACAGCGTAATCAGGTCTCCCTGAAAGTTAGGCCCGCTGCCTGTCTGGTACAAGCGACCATTCTCATATTCTACTGTATCAACGATGTAGGAATAGACCGTATCTTTTAGAAACGGAGCAATCCTCTCTAACAGAGCTTCGTGTGATAGGCTGCGGTTCTTGGCTAGCCTTCCCCGGCTTGGCATATGCTGATAGGCATTCTCGTTCACGGGTTCCCTCACCCATGTTGGATGGTCATTCAACATCGTGGCACACCAGAACTTGCAGGTCAATCAGGGCACCCATAGAGTAAGGAATCTGGCTGCTGTCGGGTATTGACGTATAATAGTGAGGGAACAGGGTTCATTTTAACCGCAGACCAGCTTTCGTGAGGGGGAACGGGAATGGCGCGAGCAGCGAAGACGGCAGCCGAGCCCAACTTCAAGAACCGCACTCTGTGGACGGGCGACAACCTGGACGTCATGCGCGGCCTCAACTCGGAGTCCGTGGACCTGATCTACCTTGACCCTCCCTTCAACTCCAACCGCGACTACTCCGCGCCCATCGGGTCGGCGGCGGCGGGAGCGGCCTTCAAGGACACCTGGACGCTCAACGACGTAGACCTTGCCTGGCACGGCCTTATTGCCGAGGAGAACCCGGGGCTGTACGGCATCATCGACGCCGCGGGCGTGGCCCACGGCAAAGGTATGAAGTCATACCTGATAATGATGGCCGTCCGTCTGCTGGAGACGAAGCGGATACTGAAGCCGACCGGTTCCATCTATCTCCATTGCGATCCAACAGCAAGCCACTACTTGAAGTTGGTCATGGATTCGATCTATGAGAAAGATAACTTCAGGAATGAGATTGTTTGGCGTCGTTCTCACCCGAAAGGGCTGGCTTTCACGCGCTTTGCTCAGAATCACGACTTAATCTTGGTTTATAGTCGCAATGGTGCTACTACATGGAATCAAATGTATGTTTCCAATCCTAACGCTTTGAAGCAGTACAACCTGATAGAACCTGAGACTGGGCGTAGATATCAACTGACAAGTCTGCTGAATCCCAATCCTAATCGCCCTAACCTGACGTATGAATTCAAGGGTGTTACAAAGGTATGGCGTTGGACGAGAGAACGAATGGAAAAGGCAGACAGGGACGGTCTAATTGTCGTCCCTCGCGGAGGAAAAGGTGTACCGCGATTAAAGCGATATCTCGATGAACAGGAAGGCATCCCGATAAGCGATACATGGGATGACGTTCCAGTAGCCTTGGGGAAAGAACGCACTGGCTACCCAACTCAGAAGCCCCTTGCCCTGCTGGAGCGCATTATCAGCGCCTCCTCCAACGAAGGCGACGTGGTGCTTGATCCCTTCTGTGGCTGTGCCACCGCATTGATAGCCGCCGAGAAGCTGGAGCGTCAGTGGATAGGAATAGACCTGTCGCCAGTGGCTAGGACGCTGGTGCAGCGTCGCATGGCAAAGGAGCTTGGCTTTGACAGCCTTGGCGTCATCTACCGTGACGATACGCCCAAGCGGACGGACATGGGCCCGCTGCCTCCTTACCAGACCCACAAGCATACCCTGTACGGGATTCAGGAGGGCATCTGCACCGGATGCGAAGTCCTGTTCCCGTTCCGGAACTTCACCGTTGACCACGTCGTGCCCAAGGCCAGGGGCGGCACCGACCACATAGAGAACTTGCAGTTGCTGTGCAACGCCTGCAACTCCATGAAGGGGACCAAGACGCAGGCGGAGTTTTTGGCGGCGCTACGGAGTAGGTAGGGGAGGAATTAGAAATGTCGGATGTGCAGTTAACTCTAGCTGAGGAACTTACTAGCACTCAACTTCAAAGCTGGTCGCATTTAAGCTTCTAGCAGTTTCTAGATCGCCCGTTTCAGCCAATTTCTGTAAGGCCGATATGTAAGCAATTCTTCCAAGAATAGAAAGTGTCGCGTCGTAGGTAGATATTCTGAGGTCATGTAGCTGCTTTAATAGCTGAGCTTGGAACATTTTCAAACGCGTTTCTATAGCCACAGACCTACCTACTCCCACCATACGATTAGAGTCAACGGACGATATTAGTGACACTCTTAACGCGGACAACGGTTGTCTAAGGTTCTTGAATTTTCGTACGTTCGCATAGCGGACGAAGGTGTATAGCCTCAGCAAAAGTATTGCAGTTGCAACTAAACCGAGAACTCCCATAGTCATGAATACAAATGGAGCCAATGCAGTTATAACTGGTGTTATCTCGTTCATAGTTTCGTCAAAACGAGACGCAAAGCCAAGAAAGTCGGTAAGGTATCCCAAACCCCACAGCATGAGGGTTGATTCTATTGAGTATAAAATCCTATTAGGAATTCTCCGCAAGAAACGCATACGGCCATGCTAACCTTGCCTTGTGCCCGTTGCAACTCCACCGTAGCTTAGTGGACGGACGCTTTCGATTCTTCACTTCGCTGCGCTCCGTTCAGAATGACAGTTGACGCGCCTCTTTGGAGACCACACCGGAGCTATTCAGAGATCTTCTTCCGTGGGGATGGGTCTGCATATTGCTACTGTTCCCGCTCATGGTGAGCCTGTCGAACCATATGAGCGGTTACCAACCCCCTCCGCTTGACGCTTTGCCCGTAAACGGCTAGCATGGTTAACCGCCATGACTAATGCGTTTGTCCAGACATGTTCTTGTATGTGTACTCACCATGTGGGGCAAAGTCGCTTGTAGTACGTGGCTGTTCAATAGGCAACAAAGCCCCTCGCAAACCAAGGTCGAGGGGCTTTTTATTTGTAGGAAATACAGGAGGAAAGAACGATGGCCGATTATGCAAATCCGGATGTCCTGGTAGATACCGAATGGGTGGCCCAGCATGGCCAGGACCAGAACGTGCGGCTACTGGAGGTCGACGTGGACACCACGGCGTACGACCAGGGCCACATAGGGGGCGCCGTGGGCATCAACTGGAAGTCGCAGCTCCAGGACGGCGTCCGCCGCGACCTGACGAGCAAAGCAGATTTCGAGAAGCTAATGTCCGAGTCCGGCGTGGGCAACGACACCACGGTGGTGGTCTACGGAGACAACAACAACTGGTTCGCCACCTGGGCGTACTGGCAGCTCAAATACAATGGTCACAAGGACGCCCGCGTGATGAACGGGGGACGCGCCAAGTGGCTTGCCGAGGGCAGGCCGACCACAACGGATGCGCCCAGCCATGCCGCTGCCAGCTACACGGCAGAGGAGCCGGACGATTCTATCCGCGCTTTCCGCGACTACATTACAGGCAACCTATCCAGCCTGGAGCTTGTCGACGTGAGGTCTCCCGCCGAATACAGTGGGGAGCTCCTTGCGCCGGAGCACCTGCCCCAGGAAGGCGCTCAGCGCGGCGGCCACATCCCAGGCGCGGCCAACGTACCCTGGGCAACCGCCGTAGCTGAGGACGGCACGTTCAAGTCCGCCGATGAGCTTAGCCAGATATACGGCGGTAAGGGCATAAGCGGCGACAAGGAGATAGTAGCTTACTGCCGCATAGGGGAGCGGTCTTCCCACACCTGGTTTGTCTTGAGCGAGCTACTGGGCTATCCCAATGTACGCAACTACGACGGTTCCTGGACGGAGTGGGGATCCGCAGTAGGCGTGCCGGTGGAGAGATAGTCCGCCGTTTGCCATAGGCAATACGCTGTAACGGAGCGTGAGTTGCGTTGCGGGTAGTCTTGGTATGGAAAACCGCTGGTCTGCAGAGGACGTCAACGACCTAGATGAGCTGGATATGCTCGTCTATCAGAGCCGCCTTATTGGGGAAGAGCCGTCGCTGGTGCTCTGGGGTGGAGGAAACACCTCCCTGAAAGTGACCAGAGCGGACTTCCGGGGCAGGCAGGTCACAGCGATGCTGGTCAAGGGGTCCGGCTCAGGCATGAAGTCGGCGATGCGCAGGGACTTCCCCGCTCTGCGCATGGACGATGTTCTGCCACTCTTCGAGCTGTCCCAGATGTCCGATGACGGGATGATGGGTTATCTGTCGCATTGCGTCATCGGACCCCGGATCGCCGCGTCCTTCCATAGAGACGTTGCTCCATGGCTTTCTGCCGCAGAACAGCGTTGTCCACACGCACGCGGACGCCATTCTCTCCCTGACCAACACGCGCAACGCATACAAGGTGCTGGCGGAGGTCTTCGGCTCGGATGTCATAGTGTTGGAGTACCGGCGGCCGGGCTTTCTCCTCTCCAAAGAGGTGGCTGCCGCTGTGTTGAGGCGACCCGGAGCCAGAGGCTTGGTGCTCCTCAACCACGGCCTGATCACCTGGGGCTCCACTCCCCAGGCCGGCTATCAGGCCCACGTGGAGCTGGTTAGCGAAGCGGAGCAGTTCGTGAAGGCTAGAGCGTCTGCCAAGGTCCCGTTCGGCGGGGTCAAAACGCCTGCCCTGGAGGAGGCGGAGCGCCAGCGGGTGGCCGGTATGGTGACGCCTGTACTCAGGTCGCTGCTCAGCACTTCGTCGGAGAATCGCGTCCTGGTGCGATTCGAAGACAGCGCGGACGTGCTCGAATTCGCTTGCTCGAAGAGAGCCAAGGGGTTCGTGGAAGCGGGCGCGGCCACGCCCGATCATATGCTTAGCACGAGGAGAAATCCGTTGCTGGTGGAGGTATCCGATCCCTCATACGCCGGCGACGTGCGCCGCAGCCTGGAAGCGGGGGTGGAGCAGTACCGCAGGGCGTACACCGACTGGTTCAACAGTCACAAGCACGGGCTTGTCGAGATGCGTGACCCATACCCCAGGGTTGTTCTGGCGCCCGGCCTGGGCATGTGGGTAGCGGGAAAAGATACCAGGGGTCTGAACACCGTCTCCGACATTTATCACCACACCATCGCAATTATGGCCGGGGCCCACCAGGTAAATGAATATATCTCCCTGTCGCCCAAGGAGGCCTACGACGTTGAATACTGGCCTTTGGAGCTATACAAGCTGAGCCTTCTGCCGCCTGAGCAGGAGATGACAAGGCGCATAGCCCTGGTGACGGGGGCCGCTAGCGGCATAGGCAAGGCCATTGCCTTTCGTCTTGTTCAGGACGGAGCGCACGTGTCGCTGGTGGACATAGACGCCGACGGAGTGGGCAAAGCGGTACAAGAGATCAATGCCGAACTGGGCGAAGACAGGTGCATCGGAGTAACCGCGGACGTTACCAATCAAGAGCAGATAGCCGGGGCGTTCCAGCGCACGGTACTGGCGTTTGGAGGACTGGATGTTCTGGTCTCCAATGCAGGAATCGCTCCCACGGGGACCCTGGATGAACTGGCCTTGTCCAATTGGCAAAGGAGTCTTGACGTTAACGCCACGGCTCATTTGCTTGTTTCGCAGGAGGCGGTGCGAATTATGCGCGCTCAGGGCATGGGAGGCAGCCTGATCTTTGTGGTGACCAAGAACGTTACGGCGCCCAGCGCCGGTTTTGGCGCTTACAGCGCCGCCAAGGCCGCCGAGGCACAGCTTGCCCGGGTGCTGGCCATTGAAAACGGCAGGTACGGCATCAGGAGCAACATCATTAATCCGGACTCCGTTTTCCAGGACTCCAGGCTGTGGTCGGAGGAGCTGTGTGAGCAGCGCGCCGCCGCGCACGGCGTAGCGGTCTCTGAGTTGGAGGAGTTCTACATGCGTCGTAACATTCTCCAAGAGTACATCACCCCCAGTGATGTTGCGGAAGCGGCGCTATACCTGGCCAGTGACCGTTCCGCCAAGACAACCGGTTGCATGATCACAGTGGACGGCGGCCTAGCGGAAGCGTTTCCCCGCTAACACCCTCTTTCGTCATGCCGTGATGATGAGCACCGACCCTACATGCCACTTGACAATTTCTATGACATGATTTAAGACATAAATCAGATTACAGTCACAACCCGTATGGGCTCGACGAATTCCACGCCGCTGATTCATAGCAAGCTACCTGAGTTGATGGCACTTTCGTTGAAAAGGAGTAGCAGAATTGGGGAAGATAAAAGTTGCAATCATAGGCGTTGGCAACTGCGCTTCGTCTCTAGTGCAGGGCGTCTACAAGTATCGGGAGGCATCTGAAAACGGGTTCATTCCCGGCCTCATGCACACGGTGCTTGGCGGATACCACGTTGGAGACATAGAGTTTGTCGCCGCCTTTGACATTGATAAGAACAAAGTGGGCAAGGATCTTGGCAAAGCGATATACGCTCCGCCGAACAACACCGTCACGTTCCACGAGGTGCCGCGTACAGGCTTAAAGGTAATGCGCGGCATGACGCATGACGGCATAGGCAAATACATCTCCGATAAGGTGAAGAAAGCGCCCGGCGATACAGTGGACGTGGCCCAAGTGCTCAAGGATACCGGCGCCGATGTTGTAATCAACTACCTGCCGGTGGGAAGCGAAGAGGCCACCAGATGGTACGCCGACCAGGTGCTGGAGGCGGGCACCGCTTTCATCAACTGCATTCCCGTCTTCATAGCCACCGGGGGCTACTGGCAGAAGAGATTCAAAGACAAGAACCTACCTATCATAGGAGACGACATCAAGTCGCAGGTTGGAGCTACCATCACACACCGCATGTTGACCCGTCTATTTCATGAGCGCGGCGTGCAAGTGGAGCGGACCTACCAGCTCAACTTCGGCGGAAACACCGATTTTGAAAACATGCTCGAGCGCGAGCGCTTGATTTCCAAGAAGATATCCAAGACAAATTCGGTTACCTCTCAACTTCCCTACGACCTCGGCGACGGCAATGTCCACATAGGCCCCAGCGATTACGTGCCATGGCTTACGGACCGTAAGTGGGCCTACATACGCCTGGAAGGCAGGACATTTGGCGACGTGCCGCTAAACGCGGAACTGAAGTTGGAGGTATGGGACAGCCCCAATTCGGCGGGCGTGGTCATCGATGCCATCCGTTGCGCAAAGCTGGCCTTGGATAGAGGATGGGGTGGGCCCATGGTGGCGCCGTCTTCGTACTTCATGAAGTCGCCGCCGATCCAGTTCACTGACGACGATGCCCATGATTTGGTTGAGGCGTATATAGAAGGAGACGGCTCGGCCAACGATCAGCTAGCATAAGAGCCTGCTTCCCATGAAAATAGGGCTGGTGTCGCCATACGATTTCGCTTACCACGGGGGAGTGGTCGCCCACGTCTCACAGTTAAGTCGTCAGTTGGAACGTATGGGGCACGTGGTCAAGGTGCTGTCCCCGGTCAAGTCTCCTTACACTGTGGACCAGGACAACCTCATTCCCGTGGGTAGGCCTTTCCCGGTGCCCAGCGGCGGTTCCATTGCCCGCATCTCCCTTTCCGTGTGGCGAGAGCGTAGAGTGAAGGCCATCTTGAAGGAAGAGGCCTTTGACGTAATTCATCTTCACGAACCCCTTGCGCCGGTGCTTCCCTTGACCGTGCTTCGCTTCTCTAATACGGCGAACGTGGGCACCTTCCATGCATTTCACGGAAGGGGCTACATGTACTGGTTTGGCAGGAGAATAATGAGGCGGTGGTTCAACAAGCTGGATGCGCGAATCGCCGTTTCAGAGCCGGCCCGGCAGTTCGTGAGCGGATCGTTTCCAAGCGACTATCACATCGTCCCCAACGGCATAGACGTGGATTTCTTCGCTGAGGAGATGCCACCTTTCGACGCCTTCAACGACGGGAAGATGAACATCCTCTTCGTGGGCCGTCTGGAGAAACGAAAAGGTCTCAAGTACCTGCTGCAGGCCTTCAGCAGGTTGAAGTGGGAGTACCCGAACACACGCCTCATAGTGGTGGGTCCGGGGAATCCCGGCAAAGAGAACTACCGCATAATGGCGGAGCGCAACCTGCAGGACGTGGTCTTTGTAGGCAGAGTGACAGATGAGCAGAAACGGCGTTACTTCAAGACCGCCCACATCTTCTGCGCCCCCAATACGGGCAAGGAAAGTTTCGGCATTGTGCTGGGGGAAGCCATGGCCTCGGGGAAGCCCATTGTTGCCTCAGACATATCGGGCTTCGCCAGCGTGATGACCAACGGCAAAGAAGGATTTCTGGTGCCTCCCAAGAACGATGAGATGCTCTACCTTGGGCTGAAACGGCTCATGGACAGCCCGGAGTTACGCTTCGACCTGGGGAAGCGCGGCCTGAAAAGGGTGCAGACCTTCCGCTGGGAGAAGGTGGCGGAGCAGGTTGTGGACATCTACCAGGACGCCCTAGACCGCCGCGCCGGCGCGGCCTCATCCGTGGCGGCGGTGGGCCATTAGAGAAAAGACCCGTGAGTCGTTGAGCCGCTACCTGGAAACCCCGGCGGCCCGGCTCCTGGTTGTACTGAAGATTCCCCCCAACGCGATAACCGTGGCCGGGCTGCTGATCACGGCACTGGCGGCCTACCTGGTATCCCAGGACAACCTTCTCATCGGCGGTCTGGTGTTCCTCTTTGCCAGCGTCATGGATATGCTCGATGGGGCGGTGGCGCGACTCAAAGGTGACGAAAGCACCTTCGGCGCCGCCCTGGACTCACTGGCAGACCGCCTTGGAGAGGCTGTTGTACTGCTTGGAGTAGCCGCCTTGTTCCTCCGCCGTGATAGTGACGCCGGAGTGATACTGGCCTTCCTGGCCCTGGTTGCCTCTTTCTCCGTGAGCTATCTCCGCGCCCGCGGCGAAGGGCTGGGAGTGGCTATGAAAGAGAGCGGCCTGTTCACCAGGACGGAGCGGGTGCTGGTGCTTACCATAGGGCTGCTCACCGGCTGGCTGGTCCCGGCGTTGTCTGTCATGATCGCTCTGTCTGTCGTGTCATCGGCGCAGAGAGTGTACGCGCTATGGAGCAATACCAGGGGGAAAGAGGGATGACGTGGAACGGTTCATGGTTGTTTTGCTAGACTGTCCATGGCTATTTGGAGGGTGACCCATGACTACGCTTCTCTCGGATAAGGACACGCAGTCGCTCAAGGACAGGTTCAGGCGTGAGCTCAAGCAGGACGTTACCATCCGCCTGTTCACACAGCGCACCTTTGGCCTGACCATTCCAGGCCGCGAATGTGCTTACTGTGAGCAGACGCAGAAGCTGTTGGAGGAGGTGACGGGACTTTCCAACAAGCTGCACCTTGAGATCAGGGACTTCTATTCAGAGGCGGAGGAAGCCAGGAAGGCCGGCGTGGAAAGAATACCCGCAATGGTCATATCCAAGAACGGAGAGACCAACGTGAGGTTCTACGGCATTCCACTGGGATACGAGTTCGCCACCATTATCGAAGACCTGATAACCGTATCGCGCGGGGTCAGCCCGCTTTCCCTGGATACGCGAAAGAAGCTGAAGCGCATTAAGGAGCCTGTTCACATCCAGGTGTTTGTTACCCCAACTTGCGGGTACTGCCCCCAGATGGCGCGTATTGCGCATGCAATGGCCATGGAGAACAAGAATATCACCGCAGACGTTGTGGAAGTGCAGGAGTTCCCCGCCGTTGCCAGGATGTACATGGTAAGCGGGGTGCCCAAGACTGTGATCAACAACAGGGTGCAGTTCGTCGGTGCTGTGCCGGAGGCTGCCTTCGCCGACAAGGTGATGGAGGCGCTTGAGCAGCCCGGCAAGGAAGAGCCGAGTAGTACGCTGGCCGTGGCAGAGGAGCTTGGGCCAGTGACCAAGCAAACAGGCTAGTGGGTGACTAGAGAGACAAGTCGTGAATGCACGCGAACACAAAGGAGTGATCTTTGATCTTTACGGAACCCTTATTGAGCCCTTCCGTTCCCAAGAAAACCTAGCAATCATCACGGAGATGGCGGCAACCTTGGATGTTGCCGTTGACGACTTCCGGAGTTTGTGGAGTGAGACCTTCTCGGCTCGAGAGACGGGGGTATTCCGAACGATTGAGGAAAACATCCGGCACGTGTGCCAACGCCTAGGGATCCAGCGTGACGCCTCTCAGGTGATGGCCACGGCAAGGCTACGACTAGACCTCTATAGGCGTTCTCTTGTTCCCAGGCCTGGGAGCGTGGATACGCTGGCTGCTCTCCGGTCGGCGGGATTACGGGTGGGGCTGGTAAGCAACGCGAGCGCGCAGACGCCCGAGTTTTGGAGGGAGACTTCGATAGCCCCACTAATCGATGTGCCCGTCTTCTCCTCAGAGGCAGGTCTGTCCAAGCCCGACCCACGTATCTACCACCTAGCGTGCGACGGTCTAGAACTCGCAGCGGACACATGTCTCTTTGTTGGCGATGGGGGCAGCGGCGAGTTGGAGGGCGCCAGGCGGGTGGGGCTGCACCCGGTGCTGATACGGGTGCCTAGCGATGACTTGGACGACCCGCACCGCCCCGAGGCCAAGGAGTGGCGAGGCCCTACGGTGTCTGCGATCTCAGAGATCCTTGATTTGGTCACCGCGGGGTAATCGACTGGCTGGCGGCTAAAGGTACCCCGTGACCTCGGCGAGGCTGGTTATACGCGGGCAGCCTTTGTAACCGGACATCAAGCCGTCGCGGTCTATGAGCAGGGGCTTTATACCGACGTTGCGCGCACCCTCCACGTCCGATACGGGTGAGTCACCCACGTGCATCGCCTCTTCCGGCTTGGCACTTGCCCTTGCCAGCGCAAGGCGGAAAATGGGCGGGTGCGGCTTCTCCATGCCCGCGTCCTGGGAGGTGACTACGAAGTCCAGGTGCTCGGTCAGTCCCAGTTGCGCCGTTAGATTGGTTGCGTTGGCGCCTATATTGCTGATCAGCCCTACGGTTAACCCCTTGGCACGGAGCACTTGAAGTGTGGGCAGCGTGTCGTAGAACAGGGCGAAGTCGTGGGGAACCGCTTGCACCTTCGCCCAGACCTTTCCCGCTGTTTCAAGGTCCGTTTCCATGCCGGCGCCCTTCAATATTAGCTGTTCGTATCTTGCAAAGAACTCCAGCCGTTCCTCGCGTGACATTTCCCTAACGGGGGAAGCGGTCGAGTTCACCTCGGACATCAGCCTGTCAGCTTCAAGATAGCCCTGGATGATCCCTTCACGGCTGGCGTGAAAGCCCATGCTCGCCATGGCCTGAGCCTGCACCTCTTCTTTGGGTGGATGAAATCCGGCAAGTGTACCGTAAAAATCGAAGAAGACCGCTTTGATCGTCATTGCGTCCATCTGGGGCTCATTCTAACATGGCAGAGTCCATGGCTCTGCAACAAGGAAGTCGAATCATCCGGGTTTTGAGGCACGCTGTCGGCAGCGCCGTCTCTACATCCGTCGATCTCTTGTTCCCCAAGAGGTGTGTGGGATGCGACGTTGAAGGTGCGTTCTTGTGCGGTGAGTGCAGCGACGGCTTGGCGCTCCTGGAACCTCCCTATTGCTTCATCTGTTCTCAGCCGGGTGATCTGATGATGCGCCTCTGCCGTAGATGCTGGGAGAGGCCTCTTCAGATAGATAGCATCCGTTCGCCATACCGCTTTGAGGGTGCGATTCGTAATGCGGTGCACTCGCTAAAGTATAGAAACCTGCGGGCGATGGCTCCCGTGCTGGCCGGTCTCCTTGCGGATTTTGTAGTGTCGCAGTCCATAGAGGCCGATCTTCTGGTCCCGGTGCCGTTGCATCCCAAGAGGGAGCGCAGCAGGGGATACAACCAGTCGCTGCTTCTGGTCAGGGAAACCGGCGCGCTACTCAACATGGAGGCAAGTAGTGACGCCTTGCGCCGCGTGCAGAACACCCCTTCCCAGGCATCCGTACCCAGCGAGGACGAGCGCTGGGCCAACGTGGTAAACGCGTTTCAGGCGTCGCCGGACTTGGTAGGCGGGAAACGCGTCATAGTACTGGACGACGTCTGCACTACGGGCGCTACCCTGGAGGCATGTTCACTCGCCCTGAAAACGGCGGGAGCGCTCTCCACACAAGGCCTGACCCTGGCCAGGGAGGTGTAGGGCAACCATCTCCAACTATGGCTGGGCCGGAAGCTGGTCTCGAAGTGACCTTACCGAGGGCGTCGACCGCCAACCTGTACCAAAAGCCCTGAGAGATTAAGCCCCCTTTGGGGAAATTAATTTTGGAGGTGGCTATTTTTGTAACCATCTGTTACGGTGCCTACGTCCCTCGTCGAGGTGACTTTCCCGACGAGGGGTTTATCGGCTTATACACCACCCTTCTATACCCGTATTGAGGTATGTGCATGGCTGTATTGGTGATTCGAAATCGGAAGAATGCCTTGATGGTTCTACTGGCCTGCGCTCTGGCGTTGCTGCTGCTGGTGCTGGCCGTGATAGCCACCACCGACTTGGGCTTCGCCGGCCCGCTTCAGACGCATATCAACGATGTCTGTGCAGAACACGAGCATAATGGCAACACAATAGACTGCACCAATCAGATAGGCTGGGACTCTGATCATACATACTGGTGGGGTATAGGGAGGACCGCTACGACCGATGACGTCGATAGGATATGGGTGCGAATCTCTGGAGTACAGATGTGCTACAACACACCGGAATGGCAATATCACGAGTCCCTCGCCAGGGAGGACTCTTGGTTCGTCAGTGTCAACGATTCCGCCGACCTAGCCGACGACTGCTACCCACTCGCGACCATCTCCAATTTCAGTTGGCACACCGCCTCTGGCGTCGACGATAGTCACTCAGGCTCAATGGATAGAAGACACCCTAACGCATATGGATAGAAGACACCCTAACGCATGTTGCTCATAACATGTTGCTCATAAAAGGATTATACAAACCCGGACGATTACACCAAGAGGAGGAAAACAACATTAGAGCAAAACAACTGATAGCCGGAGGTCTGATACTCGTACTTGCCGCCCTTGCCGCTGTCGTCTGGATAGGGGCCACGCAGTTGGGCGGCAACCCAGCCCCAGCCCCTGCACCTGAGGTCGTTGAGGTCGCAACAACCTCAGAGCAGAACAAGCAATCCCTACTGATCGGCATAGCTGCCGGCCAGCCGCTCTACTACAAAGTGTTGAAATACCAGAAGGACCCCTTAGGACCCGGCGGTCCCGGTTCATACCCCAGCACGACCATAAGTGAGAACTGGTTTGTCGCTGGCGCCGACGGCCAAATTAGTGATGCCGTCGCAACGCTACGGACCACCGAGGGTGTACTGCTCGGTTACAATAAGCTGGTCGACGGGGCTCTAGTATACACCGACATTCAGACAGGGGATGAGTTCGTCCTGAACCACGACTTCTCTGGTGCGTTGTCGAGTATTGTGGACTCCTTTTGGGCACGCCCACAATCACTCCAGAACAGAGGAGTTGCTGTCAAGGAGCAGGGGACACTTAGCGAAAGGGCAAGCCTGATATACGAAAAACAACAGTCTAACGGAAGGCTCAGAAGGACCGAACTGGTGGAGAATGCTCCGATGCTCCACAAGGAATCCATCTACGACGGCGCCAGCGCGGTACAGAGTGCTCTCCGGTGGGAAAACGCCATAGTGGAGTACAGATTGCTCCCAGCGGGAACCGACCTGCCTACCGTACCGTGAGGTAGCGCGTTACCCCTACCCCCTAGAGCCGTGCGCCCTGGAAAGAGAGCAGCCCCCCAGGGCGCACGGCTTTGATGGACAGACCTTGCCTTAAACTGATACGATAGCATGAAAACACACGAGAACGAGGATAGCTCTGCGAGCGCCCCGCCGGAAGACGATCGGGAATCTATTTGGAGCATTCCGCGGAAGGCCAAGCGTTTCTACTACGTGGCCTCGAGGGCGAATAACCCGCAGTTCCGTGCATTTCCCCCCTATTCCTCCGTGCCTAGTGGGTCCTCTGCTCTGCAAAAACCGTTTGTGCCTAGCTCGTGCCCAGAATCCTGGGACTAATGCACCTGCCTCGGAGAATAACCCCAGATTGACGCCCGCACGGCGGCGGTCTTATCCTGTAACCATACGCACCGACGAGAATAAGGGGCCATACATGACTCTCAGCACCTATCTCCACTTCAACGACAACTGCCGCGAGGCGTTCGAGTTCTATCGCTCTGTGTTTGGGGGTGAATTCACCGTCATGGAGACCATGGAGGGCGGTCCCCCCGACATGGGCGTCCCTGAGTCTGAGAAGCACCTGATAATGCACGTCTCGCTGCCCATAGGGGACAGTGTGCTCATGGGCAGCGACGTACCCTCCATGTTTGGTCCGCCCCCGGTCATGGGCAGCAACTTCTCCATCTCCTACACGCCCCAGAACAGGGAGGAGGTGGACGCTCTCTTAGCCAAACTGTCCGATGGAGGGAACGTGACCATGGAGGCGCAGGACATGTTTTGGGGCTCCTACTTTGCCGCCTGCACCGACAAGTTCGGCATAGGTTGGATGCTTGACTACGAGCAGGCTGAATAGCCTTCGGTTGCTGGCAATGACGGAGGCCCCCACCGCCCCTGGATACCCGTCGTCACGGGTATGACGGACGTGTAGCCTCTCAGGGATAGGCCTCTGCTCCCTTTCCTGGTTCTAGCACGTTCCAATTGACACGCTCATTGCCTGCGCAATACACTTTTTGTATAAAGCCGTATCAATGCAGCTAGTTACAGGAACAGTCGGGGAGAGTCTTCAGGCTCTCCCTTCATTCTGTCCCATTGAGGAGGGATATTGATGGGAGTTCTCGCACAGGCCGATCCCGAAATCGCCCAGGCCATAGCAAATGAGGAGATGCGGCAGAGGCGCAACCTGGTCCTCATCGCCTCCGAAAACTACGTAAGCCGGGCGGTCAAGGAAGCTCAGGGATCGGTGATGACAAACAAGTACGCTGAAGGCTACCCGGGCCGGCGCTATTATGGAGGTTGCGAATATGTGGACGTGGCGGAAAACCTTGCCAAAGACCGTCTGAAGAAGCTGTTCGGCGCTGAGCACGTCAATGTTCAACCTCACAGCGGCGCTCAGGCGAATATGGCCGTTTATTTTGCTCTGTTGCAGCCCGGCGATACTGTCCTTGGCATGCGGCTGGACCAGGGCGGCCACCTTACTCACGGGAGCGGGGTGAACTTCTCCGGCAAGCTGTACAACTTTGTCTCCTATGGCGTTACCCGCGAAACCGAGCTTATAGATTACGAAGAGGTGGAACGACTGGCCAAGGAGCACAGGCCGAAGGTCATAGTTACGGGAGCCACCGCGTATTCCCGGATTATAGACTTTGGCCGCTTCCGGGCCATTGCGGATGAAGTGGGTGCAATCCTCATGGTTGATATTGCCCACACAGCCGGTTTGATAGCCGCGGGCGCTCATCCCTCCTGCGTCCCCCACGCCCAGGTGGTCACGTCTACGACACACAAGACGCTCAGAGGGCCCAGGGGAGCTTTGATCCTGTGCAATGAAGATTTAGCGCGCTCCATAGACAGCGCCGTTTTCCCCCTGATGCAAGGGGGGCCTATGATGCACACCATAGCTGCCAAAGCGGTGGCCTTCGGTGAAGCTCTCAAGCCGGAGTTCTCTGAATACGGGAATAGAGTGGTTGAAAATGCGCGGACACTGGCCAGGTCACTGGAAGACGGGGGACTGCGCATAGTATCGGGCGGCACGGACAATCACCTGATGCTGGTGGACCTCACGTCCATAGGCATCACAGGCAAGGAAGCTGAGGATGCGCTGGGAAGGGTCTACATCACGGTCAACAAGAACGCTATTCCCTTCGATAGCAGGCCTCCGCGAGTGACAAGCGGGCTCAGGCTGGGCACGGCCGCACTGACCACAAGGGGGTTTGGGTATGAAGAGATGGTGGAGGTGGCGCGGCTCATAGTAAAAACGCTGACAAACATGGGGAATGAAGGGATAGAAGAGGAGGTGCGCAGGGAGGTGGAAGGCCTTTCCTCCGGCTTCCCCGTACCTTCGGATATGGCGGCCTGATGGCGGCCTTGCGAAATGTGCGGCACCTGGCGAATCGTGTTATAATCTCGCACGATGCGCTGCGTCTGAGGCACATCTTAAAAATTAAGAGGAGTTGACTGCGGAGTGCGTGAATACGAATTGATAATGGTGATTAGTCCGGAAGTTGAAGAAGAGAATGCCACCGGCGTGGTGGAGCGTGTGAGCAAGTTCATCATAGACCGGGGCGGAGAGATAACAAACCAGGACAACTGGGGAACTCAAAGGTTGGCTTATCCCATTCAAAACTATCGGGAAGGGAACTACGTTCTGGCGCAGTTCAACTCGGAGCCCGCCACGGCCAAGGAACTGGACGACGCCCTGAGAGCGTACCAGGAAGTCATCAGGCATCTTGTGACAAAAAGAGAAGACTAGCGCAGGAGCAAAGTGGAGCTATAGGGAATGCTCAACAAGATTATGGTGATTGGCAATTTGGGCACCGACCCTGAAATGCGCTACACGCCCAATGGGAATGCAGTGACCAACTTTTCTATGGCTACAAACAGGTCGTACACCACTTCCGATGGTGAGCGGCGAGAAGAAACGGAGTGGTTTAGAATAGTGGCCTGGAACCAGCTGGCGGAGCAGGTCAATCAGTATCTATCCAAGGGCCGCCGGGCATACGTGGAAGGACGGCTGCGTAGCAGCAGTTGGGAGGGGCAGGACGGTCAGACGCGGTTCCGCAACGAAATAATAGCCAACACGGTTTTGTTCTTGGACAGGGCTCCAGGGGCGCAATCCCAAGAGTCCGGCTTACAGGATGAGCCGGGGGGCCAGGTGGACCCGGAGGACCTGCCTTTCTAGCAGAAAGGGAACAGGAGTAATGAACGCATGAACCAGAGGCCAAGGGGCCGCCGCAGAGACGGCCCACGATATTACCAGCGTCGCAGAGTGTGCTCTTTTTGCGTCGATAAGATGGATTACATAGACTACAAGAACGTCCCCAGAATCCGGCGCTATCTTTCGGACAGAGCTAGAATAGAGCCTCGTCGTAAAACGGGCACTTGCGCCAAGCACCAGCGGGGGCTGGCGCTGGCTTTGAAACGCGCCCGGCACTTGGCTATGCTTCCTTTCACCGGAGAGCATCGCTAGATGAGCAGCTGCGTTCCGGCGCAGCGCGCATCCCGCACCGTCTCCGGGATACGTATTGCTGATAAGAGAATCAGGTTGGTTATTGGATGACTACAAACGCCCGCAATCAAGAGGCCAGAGTACCGACGCGTAGAAGGCAAGCAACTCGCAGACTGCAAGAGAGGCGACGTCAGCGGCGGGTACTGCTGTTTGCAGCGGCCGTAGTGCTGCTTGTGCTCGCTATCCCGGCTGTGGGTTATTACGTCACATTTGTCTTGCCGCCTAAGCAAGTGATAGTCAACGTGAATGACGTGGAACGGACTATGGGTGAAATGGTGGACCGCGCCAGGGCAAGGGTGGCGTCCCAGGTTGAGGCCGGCGTCCAACCTCAGATAGCCAACGTGCCGTTTGAAGTTCTCACCAGCCTTGTGGATGAAGAGCTTCTCGCCCAAGGCGCGCCTGAAATTGGAGTGACGGTTACCAGGGATGACGTTGACGAGGAAATAAGGTCTACCTTTTATCCGAGGACCGCTCCCGGAGAGGAGCAGGACCCCGATACCCTGGAGAGGGAGTTCCAGCAGAGATACACTGATTTCCTTACCATCTCGCAGCTTTCCGATGAGACGTATAGACAAATAGCCAGGTCTAATATCCTGCGCACACATATACGCGAAATAGTAGGCCAAACCGTCCCTTCATTGGAGGAGTCCGTATACGTTCATTGGATTAGGGTCAGCGACGAAGCGGTGGCATCTGAGGTCATTGACCGCCTGGAAGCCGGTGAGGAGTTCGATGCCCTGGCTCGTGAATACAGCCAGGACACCACCTGGGCGGACCACAATGGAGAGGTGGGCTGGGTGCCCAGAGGCGCTTTCTTTGAGCTGGAAGAGGCCCTGTTCAGCATTGAACACGGATTGGTTTCCGCCCCGCTGAGGTCGCGTGCCGGCGTCCACGTTCTCAAAGTCACCGACGGGCCCGAGATTGTTGAAGTCAACGGTAATATGAAAGAGGTCTTGAAGACTCGGGCACTGGAAAACTGGCTGGATGAACAGCGCGAGAGCAACAACGTAATGGTAGACTTCGATTCGGTCGACTACGATTGGGTCATCAGCAAGATAATAGAGTTGACCAACATCTCTCAATCCCTGAGCAGTTAGGCGCTGTCATACTGGTTTGCAGACATTCTAGTTCAAGAGGCAATGAAGTCTCTTTGACATCCTCATGAACGGCAAAAGCAAAATTGGAGTAGGTCTGCTTGGCTTGGGCGTGGTCGGTTCCCAGGTTGCCCAAACACTCCTGAACAAACCTGAGCGCTGGGCACAGCACGTGGGTCGGCCCCTAGAGCTTTACGGTGCCCTGGTGCGTGATCCCGCCAGAGAGAGGCGTTTGTCCATAGAACCCGGACTGTTGACCACGGACCCCACTTCGCTGATTGATAATCCGGATGTGGACATAATAGTTGAGCTTATGGGCGGCGTGGACCCGGCTGTCAGACACCTCCGGTCTGCCCTGGGAAAGGGGAAGCACGTTGTTACCGCAAACAAAGAGGTCATGGCCACCTGTGGGCAGGAGCTTTTGCAGCTTGCGGAGAAAGCCGGGCTCAATCTTCTGTACGAAGCGAGCGTAGCGGGGGGGATACCCATCATAGGCCCCTTGCGCAAAGACCTTCTGGCCAATGAATTCACCTCTCTTCATGCCATCATAAACGGCACGACCAACTACATATTGACCCGGATGTCCCAAGATGGGCTGGACTTTGAATCGGCGTTGCGCAACGCCCAAGCGCTGGGCTACGCCGAACCTGATCCGACCAACGACGTTGAAGGCAAAGATGCCGCTTACAAGCTGGCCATTCTGGCCTCGCTTGCCTTTCACACCCAAGTCTCTGATCAGGACATATACAGGGAAGGGATTTCCAGTCTGGCTCCCAGAGATTTTCAATACGCCAGGGAGTTTGGCTTTGAAATCAAGCTGCTGGGAATAGCACTCCGCAAGGACAATGAGCTGTCCCTGCGCGTCCATCCCGCCCTGGTGCCCCAAGAGCATCTGCTGGCCAAGGTAGATGGCGCTTTCAATGCCGTCGAATTCGAGGGCGATCTAGTAGGGCGCGTGGTCTTTCACGGCCAGGGCGCAGGTCCTGAGCCTACCAGCAGCGCCGTACTTGGTGATATCCTGGAAGCGGCCAGGGGTATTGTCATAGGGAGAAAACCTCCTCAGCGGGGCGCTTTGAACCAGGGATTGAGAGTTGCCCCTTTGGAAGAACTGGCTACCGAGTATTACGTTAGAATGACGCTGGCTGATCGCGCTGGTGTACTGGCCCGGATAACCGCTATCTTGGGGGAGTTGGACATCAGCATTGCATCGGTTATTCAGAAAAGCGCCGACCCGGAGGGCAAAACAGCGGAATTTGTGGTGATGACTCACACCTCGCGCGAATCACACGTGAGGGAAGCAATCCGGCAGATGGAGAGTCTGGAGGCGGTCAGAGAGGTGAGCAGTCTGATCAGGGTTGAGCGGTGGACTTGACGGTCAACGCTATTAGAGCGACAAGGAGATGATGGATAGCGATAGCGGCATGTGGCCCTACCATGGGGTGCTGCAGAGATACAGGGACCATCTGCCCGTTACAAGCAAGACGCCCTTGATAAGCCTTGGCGAGGGCAATACACCCCTGGTGCGCTCGCGCTACATAGCCCTGGAAGCAGGGTGTGAGGAGCTGTACTTCAAGCTTGAGGGTTGCAACCCCACAGGCTCTTTCAAAGACAGGGGTATGGTGGTTGCAGTTGCCAAGGCACTGGAAGCGGGAAGCACCGCGATAGTTTGCGCCTCCACGGGTAACACCAGCGCCTCTGCCGCGGCTTACGGCGCTCACTGCGGCTTGAGGACGGTGGTGTTGGTGCCAAAGGGAAGCGTTGCCTCAGGCAAGCTGGCTCAAGCTATAGCTTACGGAGCGCAGGTCCTGGTGGTGGACGGAAACTTTGATAGAACGTTGGAACTGGTCAAGCAGCTAGCTACCGATCATCCCATCACACTGGTCAACTCGCTCAATCCGCATCGTCTTCAGGGGCAGAAGACGGCGGCCTTTGAAGTGATGGAGGCTATGGGAGAAGCCCCGGACTACCTGTTCATACCAGTAGGGAACGCAGGCAATATCAGCGCTTACTGGATGGGGTTTACTGAGTACTATCACCTGGAAAAGTCCATGGTTCTACCCAAACTGATGGGTTTCCAGGCAGAGGGAGCGGCTCCCATAGTGAAGGGCGCTCCGGTGGCAAACCCGGAAACGGTGGCGTCTGCAATCCGCATTGGAAACCCGGCCAGTTGGAACCTGGCCACCACGGCCCGCGATGAGTCGAGCGGAACTATTGACATGGTCAGCGATGATGAGATACTGGCTGCGTACAAGCTAATGGCCAACCGAGAGGGAATCTTTTGCGAACCCGCCTCGGCGGCTTCAGTGGCGGGTCTGCTCAAGATGACCGGCTCAGGCTTAGACCTCAAGGGCCAGCGCGTGGTCTGCGTCATCACTGGCACCGGTCTCAAAGAACCGGAGCTAGCTTCAAAAGAGGCCGCTTCCTTACCCCAAGAGACCTCTGCCGAGATGTGTACCGTTGAGGAAGCCCTGGGTCTCATTGCAGTCCACTGACCTGTATAACAATCCGAATGGAGCGTCCATGACACTTCACATATCTGAAGAGAACCTGTCCGAGCTTTGGGAAGAATGGGGGTCTCTCCTTGATTCTTGCGTTCAACCTACTGTCTTCCAGACTCCAATCTGGCATCAGCTATGGTGGGATGAATTCTCCGGAGACGCTAAGCTCCATCTGCTGGCAGCCAGAGAGGACGGCAAGCTGGTGGGAGTGGCCCCGTTCATGTCCTGTGACGATGGCAGACTCATGTTTGTAGGCGATGAAGACCTATGGGACTATCATAAAATCGTAGTGGACGGCTCCAAGTCGGAAGAGTTCTATCATGCGCTCTTCAGCTATTTGACGGAAGCAGAATGGTCTACCATGGACTTGCGTTCGCTACTGGAGACCTCATCCACGTATCAGAAGTTCGTGGAGATGGCCAGAGCCTCGGCGTATACGGTGGAGCTGATCGAAGAGGACGTCTCTCCGGGCGTGGCGCTTCCCGGCGATTGGAATGAATACCTAGCGGCCCTCAGTAAGAAGGACAGGCATGAGCTGCGGCGCAAAATGAGGCGGCTGGAGACGCAGACTTCGTTCGACTACTACTCAGTCAGCGGAGCAGCTTCCACGAACGGGAGCCTAGACGACTTCTTTGCACTGATGAGGGGCAGCCGTCAGGACAAGGCTATGTTCCTTACTTCCGAGCGAGAACGGTTTTTCCGCCGCATGGCCAGTGAAATGGCCAAGGCGGGCTTCCTCAAGTTGTTCTTCATGGAAATGGACGGCGAGCGAGTGGCGGCCGCTTTGTGCTTTGACATAGGAAACGTCCGTTACCTGTACAACAGTGGATTCAACCCTGAGTTCGGCTCCTTGAGCGTTGGACTCCTTCTCAAAGCAATGTGCCTTAGAGACGCCATAGAGAACGGCATGGACTACTTTGACTTTTTGCGTGGCAATGAACGTTACAAATACGATCTGGGCGCAAAGGACGTTACGCTGTACAGGATGGTGGTGCGGCGCTGACTCGCTGTCCAGGTGGATTGACTGGTGCACAGTTGCCAAAACGGTTAGCTTTTCTCTGTGTTCACGGATGTCCCCTGTCGCGGCCAGGAGCCAAGGACGTTGGGGGAATGAACGTTTATATAGGCCAGGTATGCTCCGCCCTGGCGGAACTGGGCTGTCAGGTTGACATCTTCACCAGGGAGCACTGCGCCGATCATCATGGAGTGGTGGGTCTCAACGAGTACGCCAGGGTCGTCCATCTCCAGGCAGGTTCTATAGGCGCTCCCAAAGAGGATTTGTTCAGACACCTTCCTTCATTTGCCTATGAACTGGAGAAGTTCAGAGAGTCGAACGGCTTCAGCTATGACCTGATACATAGCCATTACTGGCTTTCCGGCTGGATAGGAAAGGATCTATCGCGGGAATGGAGCGTACCTCACGTCACTACTTTCCACACTACGGCGGAGCTAAAGGGCAGGACGCCGGGCGGAGAAGCTGAACCCAGCATACGGAGCTGCGCCGAACGCAAAATAGTAGCCTCATCGGATAGGATAATCGCGTCGACGCGGCATGAATACGGATCTCTGGTATCTCTGTATGAGGCGGACCAGAATAGGATACGGGTGGTCCCGGCAGGCGTTGACCTGGATATGTTTCAGCCTGGGGACCAGAGACGGGCAAGAGACAAGCTGGGCTTGAACGGCGAGAGGATAGTCCTTTACGTGGGACGCATGGACGCCATAAAGGGCTTAGATGTTCTCATACACTCCGTGGCTTTCATGGAAACGCCTTGCAATCTCAGGGTTCTGGTAGTAGGCGGCAGCAACCAGGACAGAGAGTTCAACAAAGCTCAGAAGCTGGTGAACACTCTGGGAGTTGCGGACAAAGTAGACCTATTGGGCACGCTGGAGCACGAGTCGCTGCCTCTTTACTACCAGGCCGCAGACGTGTGTGTGGTCCCGTCTTACTATGAGAGCTTTAGTCTGGTGGCGCTTGAATCGATGGCCTGCGGCACCCCGGTGGTGGCGTCGCGGGTTGGCGGCTTGCAAACGGTAGTGAAGGACAACCAATCCGGCTACCTTGTGCCATGGCACTGTCCGGATGCATTCGCCGATAGACTGGAGGTGTTGCTGAGCAACGACTATCTGCGCAAGAGCCTGGGCAGACAGGCCAGCGAACTGGCAAAGGGGCTCAGCTGGAAGGCTACCGCAGCATCAATTGCGGATGTGTACGCTGAGTTGGGCGTGACGCCTGCAACATAGCTGATGCGTTCTCAACCAGACAACCATATGGTAACCTTCCTGTCCATTCTTGTTGAGAGCATGTCCTTATGATAGAGCGACCGGCTAGAGCCATGGTGGTGACCGCCCATCCCGACGATGAAATAGGCTGCGCAGGCACCGTTGCCCTCTGGACAGGACAGGGCACCGAGGTTGCGTTTGTAGTCTGCACCAACGGCAACAAAGGCACTGAAGACCTGGAAATGACGCCTGATAAGCTGGCTAAGATTCGAGAGGAGGAGCAGAGGAACGCCTGTCGTGAACTAGGGGTAAGCGACGTTGTTTTCCTGGGATACTCGGACGGCGAACTGGAGGATACCAGGCAGTTGCGCATGGAGATCGTGCGGGAGATCCGCCGTTTCCGGCCGGAAGTGGTGTTCACGCATTCGCCGCTGAACAGCATGGGGCACACCCACCGAGATCACCGCATGTGCGGCACTGCCACGCTGGATGCAATCTTTCCATACGCCCGCGACCCTCTTCATTTTGCCGAGCTTACCCAGCAGGGATTTCAGCCGCATAAAGTCGGCACGGCGCTTCTATGGAGCTCGTCCACTCCCGACGAATACGTGGACATAAGCCGGACCGTGGAGCAGAAAAGACGGGCAATGCTGCAACACCGCAGCCAGTTTGTAGATAGACCCAGCCGTGAGCCCAATAGAGAGCCCGCTTGGTTTGTTGTGGAGGGGGCCAGACGGTTAGGAGAACAGGCGGGTCTGGAGTACGCCGAAGCGTTCCACAAGCTCACCTTCCGCAGTTAGGCAAGGTACACTGACCTGGCTAATCGCAGCACCTGCAGCGGTATGCGCTTGAATATACGCATAAGGCAGCCACACAATAGAGCAGAGGCTGCCCCAACGGCTGCTCCGCCGATCACGTCCAGTGGATAGAAAACACCTGCGTACATCCTGGATAGACTGAATACTACAGCCGGCGCCAACAACACCCACCCCGCCTTTCTGTTCCACATCCATACACCCAAAGCCAGGGCGAAGCCGAAGGCGGCCGGGTTTGCCGGAAATGACGAATCGGTTGGCATATAGAACAATAGGTCCACGTCCAAATCCTCGAAAGGACGAGGACGGTAGAAGAATTCATTGAACAGCTCAACGATTAAGTTCACTACGGCCACCGATAGTATGGCCGTCATCACGCCAAGCTGGTTAGGCTCCCTGTGGGCGCTGCTATGGCCGGCGAACCAAAGGCCCAAAAGCAGCAGGGACATGGTCAAAGGCACGAAATAATCGCTGACCGTTAGTTCTACAATGCGGTCGAGTAGTGAGAACCGCCCTACCCAGCTGTTCAGCCAGACGAATGCTGATTCGTCTGCTCTTTCCAGGAATCCCATCTTTGCCTCAACGCTCTAGTGATGAGTCGCCAGTAGTTGCTGTGGCGCAGCATGTCCAAACCGTTTGCGTCTGGTTTGCTCTTCATGGACCAGTTACGCAAGGAGGAGACGAGCAATAGGAAGATGATTGCTAAGGCAGCACCGCCGACGAAGAGCAAAGTCTGCTCGTTGCCGTCCAGACCTGCCGCTGTGTCGGGTACGTTCCTGTACTCTGATGCGAAGAACCAGATCAAGGCGCCGGATATGAGCAACGCGCCCAGTACCAGGGAGACGAGTCTGGAGAAGAGCATTAGGCCGTAAAAACGGTAGTAGGCGGTAACGAATAGCAATGCGCCCAGCACCGAGAGGAAGACCAAGACAAAGTAGTAGAGCGCAAATTCAGGCATTCTGTGATGTGGCCGATCAGGCCTCCACGAGTTTGGGCGTAGCCGGAGTACACCAGTGCAGGTACTTTGAATTCTTGCCGCGCACCACGTCAAAGTACATATCCTGCAACTGCCGGGTTACCGGCCCCATTGTCCCCTCGCCAACGTTTATGTTGTCGACCGAGCCGACTGCAGTGAGATGTGCCGCAGTGCCGGTAAGGAATATTTCGTCGGCTAGATAGAGCTCGCTGCGGGTGATGCTGCGCTCCACGACTTCGATGCCCAGTTCGTTCTGGGCCAGCTCAATGACGGTGTCTCTGGTGATGCCGGGCAGGACGCTGTCTGCTATAGATGGTGTAGACAGTTTGCCTTTCTTGAGGAGGAACAGGTTTTCACCGGTGCCCTCGCTGACCTGACCCCTGTCATTGAGCAAGATGGCTTCGTCGAAACCATTGTTTACCGCTTCCGTTTTGGCCAGGATGCTGTTCACGTAGAGTCCGCCTATTTTAATGCTGGGTGGAATCACGCTGTCCTGGGTGCGGCGCCAGGATGAGGTGCAGCAGCGCGCCGCCGCTTCAAGGTCCAGGTAAGCCCCAAAAGGAATGGCGAACACGGAGAAACCGTCTTCCAGATGGCCCAGGTAGAGGGTGGCTACTCGCTCCTCCGATTTATAGGCTAGGGGGCGGATGTAGATGTCCTGCCTGTATCCGCTGCGCTCCACTATATTGGTGGTGATGTTGCAGAGTTCGCCGGCTGAATAAGGCAGATTGATGCGCATTATCTTGCAGCCGGCCAGCAAGCGTTCGTAATGCTCCTCCAAACGGAACAGGTAAAGCTTTTCGTCTTCCTCATTCCAGTTGCCGCGAATGCCTTCGAAGATAGAAGTGCCGTAGTGGAGGGCGTGGGTCATTATCCCTATCGTGGCCTGCTCCAGAGGCATGAACTCACCTTTATGAAAAGCAATCCCTGGCATATGTTCTCCCTATCCTAATTGGTCAGCAGTGGAGGCATTATATTTCTTTAAGTCAACAGGCACAATGGGGGCAAACGGGCAGGCTAACATGCTTGACCGCTTGGTGCGCTTCCAAATAGACTTGCGCACATTCGGTAACGTCAGGGGACTTCCACGGGTAAAGCTGTCCAACCGCTGCTTTGGGTGTTGATAGGCGCGGCCCTTTCCGGCGCTATCTTCTTCCTGCTTAATAGGCCTTCAGGCAGCGGCGTAACTGTAATAACACCCTCTCCTACTCAAGCCGGTCCCATCCAAGCCTACATTACGGGCGCCGTGGTCAGTCCCGGCGTCTATACTCTGCAACCTGAGAGCAGGGTCAACGACCTTGTTCAGGCCGCAGGCGGCGCTTTGCCTGAAGCGGACATGACGTCCGTCAACATGGCCAAACGCGTCTCCGATGAAGACCAGGTATACGTTTCCTCTGTCGACGAGGCTCCACCCGCCTCTTCCCGAAGCAATCTCCTTGACATAAACCAGGCCTCGGCGGAGCAGCTAATGGCTCTGCCGGGTATCGGGGAGGTCAGGTCACGGGCCATAGTGAACTACAGGATAGAGATAGGCCGCTTCCAGCGCATCGACCAGCTTCTGGACGTGCCCGGCATAGGAAGCGCCACGTTTGAAGGCATCAGAGACCTAGTGACCCTGGGAACGTAGCCTTGAGACTCCTTGCCGTTTCCGTAGGATGGGTCGCGGGCGTGGTGCTGGCCCTGCAATGGGACATCCCATTTGTTTCCGCAATGCTGCTTCTGGGGTCTTCCGGACTGCTCATACTGCTTTCTTGGATCAGGAAGTGGGACTTACTGATCCCCGTTGCGCTGGCGGCGCTGATTGTTGGCATGCTGCGCGTGGGCGTATTGCCATCGCCGCCGCCGGAGCTGGGCCCCTGGCTGGGATTGGACGGCGTGGCAATGGAGGGAGTGGTAGGGGATACCCCTGAAGCCAGAGGCGCTGCTTCACGGTTTCTGGTTCACCTGGAACGCATAAACGACGGTTCAGGCTGGCGAGAGGTGTCGGGCGGTGTACTGGTCACCGCTTCGCCTTCAGTCGAGCTGACCCGGCAGCGAGAGGCGCCCTTCTTCCGCTATGGAGATCGTCTTTTGCTGGATGGAGAGTTGGAGGATGCGCCCGTTTATGCCGACTTCAACTACAGGGAGTACCTAGCCCGTCGCGGGATAAATGCCCTGATGTTCCGCCCCGAAGTGACCTGGCTAGGAGAGGACCAGGGCTCCAGGCCGCTGGCCCTTCTACATAGCCTGAGACGGTCGCTGGCCGGTGCGCTGGACGCATCTCTGCCGGAGCCGCAGACTTCCTTTGCCAAGGCCGTGCTTCTGGGAATCCGAGATACGGCGCCTTCAGACGTTGTCCAGGCTTTTCGCAACACGGGGACATCTCATCTACTGGCCATTTCCGGGTTGCACGTTGGCGTAGTCCTTGGACTGGTTTTGCCGGCAGCGGCGGGTCTATTCGGCAGGAGACGGAGCCTATACCTTTTGCTCCCACTGGGAGTTATCTGGCTATACGTCCTTCTCAGCGGCCTATCGCCCTCAGCGGAGCGCGCCGCAATTATGGCTAGCCTTTATCTGGCCGCGGTTGCGCTGGGTAGGCAGCGCAGCGCCTTACCGGCGCTTGGCTTTGCTGCCGCCTTCATGGTGGCCCTGGATCCGCAAGTGGTGTACGACGTCTCTTTCCAACTGAGCTTTGCCGCAATGGCAGGCATCATCGCCCTCTGGCCGCCGCTAGAAGCTGCAATGAGAACCCTTTTTGAAAAGATAGCGCCGGGCGATGGCTGGCTGGAAGGGTGGGCTACTGGGCCATAGCATCTGTTGCGGTCAGTACCGCCGCAGTGGTAGCTACGCTGCCCATACTCGCGTTCTACTTTCAGCGGATTGCCTTGCTAAGCATTCCGGCCACGTTGATAGCTCTGCCCGCCCTGCCCCTGATACTGGCAACGTCTATGGTAACGGCGATGGCCGGTCTGGTTCTTCCCATACTTGGACAGGCTATAGGCTGGCTGGCCTGGCTACCGCTGACGTACCTACTGGGAACGGTGCAAGCCCTGCCTGAGTGGGTCATAGAGCTCGACGGAGTGTCGCAACTGTTGGTATGGGGTTACTACGGCACGCTCATTGCCGTTCTGGCCTGGTTCCGGCTAAGGAGACGTCCTTTCCACTTTGCTCCCGCTGTACGTAGGCAAACTCCCGGCTCCGTCAACGCACCTTTGCGTCTGTTCAGCCTGGCGCCGCTGGCGGCTGTTGCAGTTCTCATTTGGTTGGCAAACCTGGCCCTTCCCGATGGCAAGCTGTACGTCACTTTCATAGATGTTGGTCAGGGGGACGCCGTTTTCATTCAGACGCCCGGCGGCGAGCAGGTGCTAATAGACGGAGGCCGGGATCCCGGCCCCGTATTACGCGCCCTTGGAGAACGGATGCCATTCTGGGACAGGAGCCTGGATCTAGTAGTGTTGACTCATTCGCATGTCGATCATATGGGCGGTCTGCCTGAAGTGCTGCGCCGTTACCAAGCGTCGGCTGTGCTGGACAATAGATACGAGCACCGGTCTTCCGCACGGGAGGAGTGGCTCAGCGCCCTGGAGTTGGAGGGCGCCACGGTTATTCAGGCGGAGCAAGGCCAGAGGTTGATGCTGGGCAGAGAGACAACGATAGAGGTGCTGAACCCGCCACAACCACAGCTAAGGGGGACGTCTTCCGATATAGACAACAACGCTACGGTGCTCCGTCTCAGCCATGGCGAGGTCTCCTTTCTATTTGCCAGCGACGTTTTCAGAGAGGGCGAGCTTTCCATGCTTTCTAGGAACGTAGAGTTGGAAGCGGACGTGCTCAAAGTTCCCCATCATGGGAGCAGAACATCTTCCAGCAGGGGGTTCTTGGAAGCGGTGGACCCGCGGCTGTCCGTTGTATCGGTAGGAGCCAGCAACAGCTACGGCCATCCCAACGCCCAGGTGATGGGCCGGCTGCAAGACGTGGTGGGCAGTCCCGACCGGGTCTTGCTCACCTCCGTGCAGGGCGATATAACTCTTGTCTCAGACGGAACGGTTGTCAGATTGCATACCAAAGTTTAAGGTTTCTTGCGGGTGCATATCAGGCTGTTGCAGTGAGCGCCCAATATGGAGAGTCAATGAGAATAGACGGACGTACCCCCAGTCAGGCCAGGGATACGAGTATAGCGGTGGAATACCAGGAGTTCGCCGAGGGGTCTTGCCTTATTCAGGTGGGCAAAACCAAGGTGATCTGCGCCGCTTCCATAGAAGAGCGCGTTCCTAACTTCCTTAGGTCCAGTGGACAGGGCTGGGTCACCGCGGAGTACGCCATGCTGCCAAGGTCCACTCTGTCACGCACGCCCAGAGGCAACGGGCGTCCTGGGGGCAGAGAATCGGAGATACAGCGGCTCATAGGACGTTCCCTGCGTGCTGTGACCGATATGAAGTCGCTTGGGGAGCGTACGGTGGTGCTTGACTGCGACGTACTACAGGCCGACGGCGGCACTCGCACCGCTTCCATCACGGGCGCCTACGTGGCGCTGTACCAGGCGCTACTTCACCTGGTTCGGCAGGGCGCTCTGGAGTCGGTGCCACTGAAAGTCGCCGTGGCCGCCACCAGCGTTGGGGTGATAGACGGCGTCCCTTACCTTGACCTTTGCTATGAAGAAGACGCGCGCGCAGAGGTGGACTTCAACGTGGTGATGACCAATAGAGGTGAATACGTGGAGCTTCAGGGCACCGCTGAAGGCGCGCCGTTCTCCCGTGAGACCACGGATAGCCTCTTGGCCCTGGGCAAGCAAGGCATCGATTATCTGTTTCGGATACAGGAAGAAGCAATAAGCAGCCTCTGCTGAACATAACGCTGGGAGAGAACCCAGGCTAGGAGGCCCGTTTCACGCCCAGCGTGACCGCTGCGCCGTCAATCCGGTGGTCCTCAACGTAGGCGCCGTCTTCGGCTTTGCCGGGCTGCAGGTCCAGAGAAAGGGTCTCTTCCTTGATGTAGCCGCCGTGCTTTTCCATCACGCGCGCAATCCGGTCGTTGCCCTGATACCAGGTCACTATCCTGTCAGCGATATGGAAGCCCGCCGAGCGGCGCATGTTCTGCACAAGGTGGACAAGCTCCCTGGTCATGCCCTCGTTGGCCAGATCAGGCGTGAGGTTGGTATCAATCGCCACCAGGTAGCCGGCTTCCATTGCAGAGGCATACCCCTTCTTATCGGAGGTCTCAACCAGCAGTTCGCCAGGTTCCAGGGAGTAGCCGTTTAGCCTGACCTGCCGGTTGCTGTTCACCAGACCGGCTATTTGAAGAGAGTCGGCTGCCCCAAGCAACTTCTGCAGCTTGGGCAACTCAGGTCCCAGCTTGGGTCCCAAAAGTTGAAGGTTGGGCTTTACGGTGAACTCCACCACGTCGCCTTCATCCTGAAAAGGAATCACCTCTTTGACGTTCAGCTCATCGATTACGTGCGACTCCAGATTTTTCAGCGCCTCCGACTCGGTTGAAGAGCGCGGCTTCACCAGCACCTTGGCCAGAGGCTGTCTTACCCGTATCTTAGCCTTGCTGCGCGCTGCCCGGCCCAGGCTGGACACCCGCATTGCCAAGCGCATCCCTTCCGATAGCTCCTTGTCGATCAGGGACTCATCCGCCACGGGAAAACCGGCCAGATGCACGCTATCCGGTGCGCTTTGATCCAACGAGACGACCAGATTGCGGTAGATCTCCTCCGCGACGAACGGCGTGAAGGGGGCAAGAAGCTTGGACAAACGAGAGAGGCACTCGTAAAGGGTGGCGTAGGCCGATGCCTTGTCGTCATCGTTTTCGCTCTTCCAGAAGCGCCGTCTGCTGCGCCGTACGTACCAGTTGGACAACACCTCCACGAACTCCTGGATGCGGCGTCCGGCGTCGGTGGCGTTGTACTCATCCATGAGCCGCGTCACCTCGGCGGTTAGCTGCTCCAGTTCTGAGCGTATCCACCTGTCCAAGTCGGACGCCGGTTGTGTTTCGTGGGCTTGCGCGGGGTTGTAGCCGTCCAGGTTGGCGTAGGTGACAAAGAACGAGTATACGTTCCACAGGGTGAGCATGAACCGCCTCACCGACTCGCTGACGAGGTCGGCGGAGAACCGGCGGGAGTTGCCGGGAGGAGCAGCGGTGTACATGTACCATCGCACGGCGTCTGCGCCGTGGGCGTTTATCACCTCCCAGGGTTCCACCACGTTGCCCTTGGACTTACTCATCTTCTCGCCCTTGTTATCCAGGATGTGACCCAGACAGATGACGTTGCGGTAAGACGGCTCATCCGCAACCAGGGTAGCCAGGGCGTGCAGGGTGTAGAACCAGCCGCGAGTCTGGTCTATGGCCTCGCATATATAGTCGGCGGGGAACAGATGGCCGTCGCGCAATCCTTGCAGGTCGCTCAGTGAAGTCACGTGATGCTGTGCGTACGGCATTGCCCCCGAGTCGAACCAGGCGTCCAGAACGTGCGGCGCCCTGCTCATAGCGCCGTTGCAGTTCCGACAAGACACCAACACGGCGTCGATGTACGGGCGGTGCAGGTCGAAATTCTCTATGCCCAGCGACTCTCTGTGCTCACCCAGGGCGCGCTCCTTGAGCTCCGCCACGCTGCCGAAGCAATCGTATACATCGCAGCTTTCGCAGTGCCATATGGGCAGCGGCGTGCCCCAGTAGCGCTCGCGGGACAGCGCCCAGTCTATGTTGTTACGCAGCCACTCTCCGAAGCGGCCATCCTTGATGTGCTCCGGATACCAGTTGATTTGCTGGTTGCCTGATACCAGAGCCTGCTGCTTGGCGGTGGTGCGAATGTACCAGGAATACTTGGCGTAGTAGAGCAGGGGAGTATCGCAGCGCCAGCAGAAGGGGTACGTGTGCCTGTATATACCGCGTTTGTAGAGCAGGCCACGCTGCTCCAGGTCACGCAGGATGTCTTCGTCGGCGTCCTTGACGAACTTGCCGGCTCCTGGCAAACGTCCTGGGTAGAGATGGCCTTGCAAGTCCACTGTATGAACGGTGGGTAGATCGTGAGCACGGCCCAGTTCCATGTCTTCCGCGCCGTAGGCTGGGGCGGTATGGACTATGCCGGTGCCGTCCTCCATGGATACGAAGCCGGCGGTGACAACCTTGTAGGCGCCGGCGTCGTTGCTGTCAGGGTTGGGGTATAGGGGTTGATAATACAGGCCTTCCAGCTCTTTCCCCAGGAAGGTGCCCTGGACATCGTACTCATCCGTGATTACGGCCTTCAGACGCTCCTCTGCAAGAATGAGGCGGCTATTGTCCTGGTGCAGTCTGGTCAACACGTATTTGGCTTCGGGAGCTACGGCCAGTGCTGCGTTGGCTGTAAGAGTCCAGGGAGTCGTCGTCCAAGCCAGGAAAGTGATGGTCTGTCCTTCTGGCAGTTGTTGTATGAAGTCAGGATTGTGTTGAGTAGATTTCGCCGCATCCAGTGGAAACGACACATACACCGATGGATCTGGCGTGTCCTCTTTATATCCCAGCGCCACTTCGTGCGAGCTCAAAGTCGTGACGCAACGCGGACAATGAGGCGCTACTCGGTATCCCTGGTACAGTAGCTCATTGTCCCACAGCTGTTTCAATATCCACCAACCGGACTCTATGTAGTCGTTGGTAAAGGTGACGTAGGGGTCGTCCATGTCCACGAGGAAGCCTATGCGGTCGGTAAGGGTCTCCCATTCCTGGACGTAGCGCATCACGCTGGCACGGCAAAGAGCGTTGAACTTTTCAATGCCGTACTCCTCGATCTCGCCCTTGGTGGAGATGCCCAGTTCCTTCTCTATCTCAAGCTCCACGGGGAGTCCGTGAGTATCCCAGCCCCCCTTGCGCACCGGCCGGTAGCCCTTCATGGTCTTGTAGCGGGGGATCACGTCCTTGAACACGCGGGCCAGCACGTGGTGGATGCCCGGCGCTCCGTTGGCCGTGGGAGGCCCTTCGTACAGTGTGAACAGGGGTGCGCCTTCTCGCGCTTGGTCTATTCGACGGAGGATGTCGGTCTCTTTCCAGAAGGCAAGGACCTCCTCCTCCATTCGGGGGAAGCTCACCCTGGGCGAGACCGGCTTGAACACGGCTGATTCTTTAGTTTCGCTTTCTGCCATTGGCGGCTCCTCCATATTCAGCTAACAAAAAAACCCGTCCCCCTAAGGGACGGGACTTTCTGCCGCGGTACCACCCTTGTTTTCCGGTATGTTGGAACGCTCAGTGAGGCGCAATCACGCCTCTGCCGTTGTTAACGGTCGGCAAGCCCGGCCTAGCTTACTTGGCGATTATGCCGTTCAGCCGGCGGCTCGGGAGTGATATTCCGCGTGCGCCTGGGCGTCCGCTTCCACCGTGCCGGACTCGCTGTGCCGTTGCGCGACGCGTACTCGTCTCCGTCATAGCCTTTGGCATGAAAAGCGTAGCACAGGGGAGGGCAAGCGGGCAAGCGGGCAGGAGGGAAGGTGGGCAGACGGGCAAACGAACATACGGGCAGCATCGGGATGTGGGGTTAAGATTTCTTACATTAACGCTCTGGCTTTGGTAGTTTTGGAGGGCCTAAAGGCTCAGCAGGTGTTCTTATTCCAGGAAATGGAGGCTCAGATTCTCTAATGTCTGGCTCAGGTCTAGGTGGTTGTTGTGGTGGACGAGGCTCCCTTTGGGAAGTAGCTCTTAAGGTAATCATAGGCTTCATTGTTACATCGGGCATTGAGCTTATCATTGACAGGTATGTCGTCCCTAGTAACTTCATCGATTCGCCTCTCTAACTCTGTAATCTCTGTATGGTGCAAATAGTTTTCATCATCCTCTTGCTCATCCCGTAGAGCATCGTACCACAGTCTACGCAAGTCAACTTCTATTTCCTTCAATCTTTCAGATGCTGACCTAGCTACCTGACTTCTGCGTGAATAGTCATATATGACCGTTAGTGTGGTAGAAACAGTTACTGCAAAGAATAACCCAGAGCTAACCCACCTAACAAGCTGGCTTTCAAACGAAGAAAGTAAAAAGGTAGCTGCTGCAATAGAACCTAGGATTGCTACTGAGGAGAGTGCCAGATGCACTTTCTGTTGACGGTCTGCGATTATTTGGTAGTACCTGCTTTGGCTACCAACATTCAGCATGTCATCCCAGATGCGTTGCGTTACTTGCATTGAGAAGCTCCACTCTCTATGGCTTTAATTTTTTCCAATGAACGTTCCGTTGTCAAGTCTTACTATGCAATCCTAGCGCTTCTAGCCAGGGAAACGCCTGGCAATGTGTCCAGACACGACTGTAGGTCGTGTCTGGACAGGAATAAGCGGCCTGCCTGGAGTCCTGACCCAAGGATGGAGTTTACGCTAGTTAGAGAGCCTAAGCTAGGGCGCACAGCCGCCGCTAACGGTATGGCTCTAGCCCGAAAGCGCTGAGGAGGCGCAGCTAGATTCTGTTTAGCATGCAGGCATGTATGCTAGGTGGTTCCCTAGTTGCGCCTTTATGTATACCGCCAAGCCCATCTCCACTCCCTATACCTGCTGCGTAGCGCCGCCAGAAACTCCTCCTGCGTCTTGGTGCCCTTCATTGAGTTGCAGGCCCCGCACAGCAGCTGCAAGTTCTCTATGTGGTCTGTGCCTCCCCTGGCCTTGGCCACGACGTGGTCAACTGTATATGGACCCACATTTCCCATATCAACCCTGCTGGGCTGGCCGTAATCAGCAACAGAACTACCTGATATAGCCGAATAGCAGAGCGTTATGCTTGTCATGAGTGCTATACTGGTCGTATTCGGCAGCTTTAATGGTCTTGATAACGTACCCACTCTGGAGGCACCCAATGGGAGGTCTACCGGCAAAAATAGTTGAAGCCGATCAAGAGGAGAACAGGGAATGAATGGACAAGTATTGCATTACTCCGCTCAAACCAACGCGGGACTGATCACAGGGGATGACGGCAACCGATATAACTTTGTCGGGACCGAATGGAAAGACCAGGCCATTCCCAACCGGGGAATGCGGGTGGATTTCGAGGCGCAGGGCAGCGATGCTGTAGCCATTTACCGTGCTATGCCGGCCCCCGGCGCCGGTGGCATTGGCGGCGCTCTCGAGGGCGTGATGGGCTCCGAGAAGACCAAGGTGTTGGCCGGGCTGCTGGGGATATTCCTTGGCTGGGCCGGCGTCCACAAGTTCTACCTGGGCATCAAGAAGCCCGCAATAATACAGCTGGCAGTTGGCGGCGGCGGCTTGGTGTTGGCACTGATTGTGGGCAATATATTCATATTTTTGGGGATGTTCGGCATTGGCATCGTCATTGGGTTTTTTATGTACGTGGTTGGCTATGTTGCTCTGATGGCGGCTGGCGTACTTGGGTTGGTGGAAGGCATTATCTACCTGACCAAGTCGGATGAAGACTTCCAGAGTATCTACGTTACCGGCCAGAAGCAGTGGCTTTAGTCGGACGCGAGCGGTGTGTCGGCGTGTCGGGTGTATGTTGGGGGTGGTGGGCCTCCACCGCCCTCGCTACGCTCGCGCGTCCCCTCCCGTCTGTGTCGCGGCGCTGGCCGTGCTGATCGCCCTTCTCCTGGTTGCAATGCGGGATGGAACCGGTCGGCTTCAGTATCCGCTTCATCTCCAGCAGGCGGACGGCCATCATTATCAGGTAGGACTTCATCGCCTTGCCGTGGGCCACGCCCGCGGCGGCTATGATACCGTACAGCCCCGGGTTCTCCTCGGCTATCAGCCCGTGCCATGCTAAGTCTACGTCGTTGAGCGTCCAGGTGTTCTTGAAGGCCGCCCCCGCCGCCGCCGACCCGATGGGAGCGGAGTAGTCGCGGTTGGAGTTGAAAGGCGGGTCCAGGTAGATGAGGTCTACGGTCTCGGAGTTGAGACCCCGCATGATATCAAGATTGTCGCCGGTCCATAGAGTGCGATTCTTGAAATTGAGTTGTGTCATAGTGTAGTCACGATAATTAAGCGCTATGCCAGTGTCAAGCAAAGGATGACGCCTTGTGTAGAGCGTCCCAAGTTGCCCCCCGTTGACCCCCGATCGCTCGTTTGGGAACACACAGACCAGAATGGTTATGGCAGAATGAGATGCCGCGCCAAGGGAGAGTGCATCCGACACTCCCTACTTCCCCGTACCCGCCTCCGTCTCCTATCCTAATCTGCATGAACCGGAGGAAGCTTAAATGCCTTGTCGAAAATCGCCACATTCCCAGCGAATTTCGGATTTGTTTCCCATATTTGCAAAAAGTGGTTCGCGTTTAGCCTTGTACTAGACATAACGTTTGAAACAAATACCCCCTGCTCGGTACCTCTGGAACCTTGCCAAATCTGAGGCGGGACGCGCCCTTGTTGACCGAATACCGTCGTGGTAATCTAGGCTGGCTTTGCAGAGGAGGGACTACTATGCTCGATGTGATGTCTGAAATCTCCATAGAGAACAAGGACCTGTTCAATGAGGCCAGGTTGAAGCAGCTAATGAAGGAGGAGGGACTCTCCGCCGTGGTGGGCTTCTCTCCGGCCAACGTGGTGTACATGTCCGGCTATTACAACCTGGACATGCACCTGCTTCCGGAGATAATGCACGCCGTGATCTGGCCCTTGGAAGGCGAGCCTACTTTAGTGGTCTATGAAAGCAGGAACCCCTTCCGCACTTTCATCAAAGACGTGCGGCGTTTCCCCGGCTACTCGGAGGTGGACACGGCGCTTTGGACACTGGTGGACATCCTAAAGGAGAAGGGGTTGAGCGGAGAGCGGGTGGGCATGGAGAAGAGGTACCTCAACGCGCACTACTGGGATGTAATCAACAACGAGCTGCCGGAGGTCTACTGGGCAGACGGCACCGACGTAATGGAGCGCACCCGCCATATCAAGACCCCCAAGGAGGTGGATCTGCTTAGAGCAGCGGCCCGCGCCACCGACAAGGCTATCTTCCTTGCCTACGCAGGCGCCAGACCCACCGACACCGAAAAGTCGGTAGGCGACGCCATGAGCCACAACGTAATGCGGAACGGAGCGGACATAGTCACGTTCAACATCATAGCCTCCGGCATTCGCAGCACCAGCGGGCATTTCTTGGGGGCGGACGTTCCTCTGGAGAAGGGCACCATCATGCGCTGTGATTTCGGCGCCAATTTCGGCGGTTACTTCACCGACCTGGCCAGGATGGCGGTGGTGGGCAAGCCATCGCAGCGGCAGAAGGATGTGTATGCCAAGTTCTACGAGGTGCAGCAGCGCAGCATCCAGGCGGCCCGTCCCGGGATCACCGGTGAAGAGCTGTTCGACGTTTCCATACAGGCACACAAGGACTTGGGACTGGGTTCTCGCGTCATGGTTGGGCATAGCATAGGCGTGACCATCCACGAGAGGCCCGTGGCTGCCCCCGGCGAACCCTGGGAGGTGGAAGAGGGCATGGTGCTGTGCATTGAGAACGGCAGCACGGAGGAGCCGTACGATGAGCGGTATCACATAGAGGACACCATTCTGGTCACCAAAGACGGCTACGAGATGCTCTCCGACTACACCAACACGGAGACGATGACCGTCATAGAGTAGAGGAGTAACGCTAACCTATGTGGCAGCCTATGCCGCCTTCGAATCCTTCCTCTACGCGGCCATCCGGATAGACCACTATGGGAACAACGTCGCCGTATTTCCGGGCTTCGTCCAGGATCTCCTGGCTGAGGTCGGCGCGGCGCTCCTCGTATTCTATTCCCTCCGCGTTCCACTTGCTCAACAGCTTTACACAGGCGTCGCAGCCGTGAATTGTGAAGACAATGGGCAACGTTGCGGTTTCTTGGTCAGCCATGCTAAAGCAACTCCTTGATGCCGGCTAGAATCAATGGGCTATGTATCCGCCATCTATGACAAGGCCTGCGCCCGTAATGAAGGACGACTCGTCGGATGAGAGGAAGAGCACCCCGTAGGCTATCTCCTCCGGGCGGCCCACTCTGCCCATGGGCACCTTGCTCATCACTCGTTGTCTGCGTTCAGGGTCAACGAAGCCGGCCTGAAGCATGGGCGTGTCTATGGGGCCGGGATGCACCGAGTTGACGCGGACCCCCTTTGTGGCGTAGCGCAGAGCTATGGACTTAGTGAAGACGTGCACCGCCGCCTTGGATGCCTGGTAAGCGGGGTTGCTGGTATCGCTGCCCACGATGCCCATCTGCGAAGATATGTTGACGATGGAGCCTCCGCCCGCTTTCAGTATCTCCGGCATCGCCAGCTTGGTGCCCAGAAATACGCCCTTGGCGTTCACCGCCATTACTTCGTCCCATTCATCCTCGGTCATATCCTCAAGTCCGCCGCGCCCTCCGATGCCCGCGTTGTTGACCAGGACGTCCAGCTTGCCAAAGCGCGATACGGTCTCATCTATGATTTGACGCCACTGGTCTGCCTGGGTGACGTCCAGCGGCATGAAGAACGCCTCTCCGCCAAGCTCGTTTATTTTAGCTTCTACTTTCCTACCCTCATCCTCCAGCACGTCACCGATGGCGACCTTGGCGCCTTCCGCGGCCAGTAGCTTTGCTTGGGCTTCGCCGAGCCCACGGGCCCCGCCGGATATCAGCGCAACTTTACCCGCTACTCTCATTCTCCCCTCCCTATATTACTAGTGTGGATAATCCTATATCGCTTTCCAGCCGCCGTCCACCAGCAGCTCGGCCCCGGTGACGAAGGACGACTCGTCGGAGGCCAGATAGAGGGCGGCATACGCCACTTCCTCCACTTCGCCCACTCGTCCCATGGGCACTAAGGGCAGCACCCGACTGAGGCGCTCCGGGTCTGACAGGTAGTCGTTGGCCGGCGTCTTGATAGGCCCCGGGTGCAATGAATTGACTCGGATATTCTCCTTGGCGTACTGAACGGCCAGCGCCTTTGTGAAAAGCGTGACTGCTCCCTTGGATGCCACGTACGCCGGGTCGGCGATGTCCGTGCCCACTACGCCGAACTGAGACGAGACGTTGATTATGGAGCCGCCGCCTGCCGTTCGTATCTGGGGAATGGCGGTTTTGACGCCAAAGAACATGCCCCTGTTGTTGATGGACATGATTTCGTCCCAGGTCTCCACTGGCATGTCCTCAACGGTGCCGGACCTGCTGATGCCGGCGTTGTTGACCAAGATGTTGAGCTTGCCATAGCGGGATACCGCTGTGTTTATGGCGTGCTGCCACTGGCTGCTGTTCCGTACGTCCATATGAACGAAACGCACTTCGCCGCCTGCTTCTTGAATCTGGGTCTCCGTCTGAATGCCATCGCGCTCCAGGATATCGCCGATCACGACGCTTGCGCCTTCACTGGCGAAGAGCTTGGCAATGGCTGCGCCTATGCCTCTGGCGCCACCGCTGATAAAAGCTACTTTTCCTTCAAGCCTCATTCTGGTCTCCTCCACACCCGGAACCGGACATTTCTCTCAGTTTATGGGCAACCTCCAAGGGGGGGCCTGCTTCGCCGGGCAGATGCTCACCCGGTACGCCCAGAGCATGATAATCGCTTCCTCCGCAGAGGAGAAGGCCGTGCCGGCGGGCTGTTTCCGCCAGCCGGTCACGAGTGGGCTGGTTATACTCGGCGTAGTGCACTTCCATGCCCTTCAGACCCGCGGCCCTGAGCTTTTCTAGGATACTATCGAGATTTTCCATCTGCGCCGGATGGGCAATGACGGGCACTCCTCCCACGTTGGAGACCAACTGTATAGCTTCTTCAGGAGTCTGCTTGACGCGCTCCGCATAGGCGGGCCCGTTGCGCCCTATGTACCTTTGGAAGGCCTCCGCGGGTAGGGAGACGTAACCTTTCTCCACCATGGCTTGCGCTATGTGAGGCCGGCCTATGGCCCCTTTGCCCGCTATCTCTTTCACGCGCTCCCAGTCCAGCGGCAATCCAAGCTCCGCCAGCTTGTCTACCATCTCTTTGGCCCGTCCAACGCGGGATTCGCGGAAGCACTGGAGCTTGGCCTGAAACTCTCTGTCCCCATGGTCTATGTAGTAGCCCAGTATATGTATCTCGTTGCCTGGGATGTCAGTGCTAAGCTCTATTCCGGGAATTATGTGCAGATGAGGGTACGCCTTGGCCGCTTCCCAGGCGGGCTCCAGGCCGTCGGTGATGTCATGGTCGGTGATGGCGACTATTTTGAGCCCGCGCCCGGCAACAAAGTTGACCAGCTCTGCGGGCGCCAGCCTGCCGTCGGACTCCGTAGTATGCAGATGTAGATCAACCTCAACCGACATATTGGTCCGGCACCTCACGTTTAATGGTAGGGGCTGGGCAAATGCGTCCGCATTTGCCCAGCCCCTAGCTTCAAGGCTACTTGGCGTACTCCACGTTGCGGGTTTCCCGGATTACGGTCACCTTGATCTGACCGGGATAGGCAAGCTCATCCTCTATTTTCTTCACCACGTCGCGCGCCAGACTGGCGGCGGCCACGTCGTCCAGGGCTTCTGGCTGCACCATGATGCGTACTTCACGGCCGGCTTGGATGGCATAGCATCTTTCAATGCCGGAGAAACTCTTGGCTACGCCCTCAAGGGCTTCCAGGCGCTTCATGTAGTTCTCCAGGGTGTCCCGCCGTGCTCCGGGCCTGGCCGCGCTCACGGCGTCGGCCGCCGATACCAGGAAAGCCTCCACGGAGCTCATGTGGTCGTTGTGGTGCTCCAATATGCAAGTCTCCACTGCTTCCGGCACGCCGTATTTGTGGGCTATAGTGGCGCCAATCTCGGCGTGGGGGCCTTCCACTTCGTGGGTCAGCGCTTTGCCGATATCGTGAAGCAGGCCGCCCGCCTTGGCAACCTCTACGTTGACACCCACTTCCGCAGCCAGCATGCCCGATATGTAGCCCACTTCCATGCTGTGCTGCAGGATGTTTTCGCCGTAGCTGTAGCGGTACTTCAACCGGCCCAGAAGCTGTATGAGTTCGCGATGCATACCGCGCACCCCGGTCTCCACGGCGGCGCGTTCGCCCTCTTTCAGTATGGTCTCTTCCACCTCTTCATGAGCTCTCTTAACCACGTCCTCTATTCTGGCCGGGTGAATGCGGCCGTCCTGCACAAGCCTGCCAATGGCGATCCTGGCCACTTCTCTGCGAACCGGATCGAAGCATGAAACCATGATGGCCTCTGGTGTGTCGTCGATGATGAGGTCAACACCGGTTGCGGCCTCAATGGCTCTGATATTACGTCCTTCCCGGCCGATGAGACGACCTTTCATCTCATCATTGGGCAGTGGGACGACAGCGGTGGTTGTCTCCGAGACTACCTCGGAAGCGAGACGATGTATGGAAGAGGCGAGGATTCGCCGAGCTTTGTGGTCGGCTTCATCCTTTGCCTGCTGTTCCATATCCATGTAGCGACGGGCTATTTCGTGCTGTATCTCTCCTTCGGCACGTTTCAGCAACTGTTCCTTAGCTTCTGCGCTGGACAGGCCAGATATGACCTCCAGATGCTCCTGCTCTTTCCGAATGGAATCTTCCAGCTCTCGTCTAAGTCCGTCTAGCTCCCGGTCTCGCTGATTTACAGACCGTTCCCGTTTTTCCAGACCTTCGCTTCGCCGCTCTACCTGCTCCTTGCGGTTGCTTAGCCTTCTTTCCTGTCTTTGCAGTTCAGAACGGCGCTCCCTAAGGTCACGTTCCTCAGAAGTCCTATGCTTCAAGGCCTCTTCCTGGGCCTCTAGGAGGATTCGCTTCTTCTGCTCCTCCGCACCTTGAACGATGTCTTGCGACTTCTGCGCGGCTGTTACCAATCCTCTCTTGTTCAGGAAGGATTGTGCGAGATAACCACCTGCTGCCCCCAGCCCCAGAGCCAGAAGGACGATTGAGACGACTAATGCGTCCATATAAACCACCGTCCTTTCGCTCCACCGCGTGGCGTAGTAAATAAGATTCGCCCGCGGGGACTAGTAAGCATTTTCAGGTTACCGCCCCTCAAGTTGAGGTGTCAAGTTTGCGCTTGGAGTGCACGCTGTCATTACTATTCAGATGAACTCGCGGATTGCTAGTGGAGATGGTAAGTTCATCGCCACACTCAGTCTCCAGAGTTCGGGTGAGACATGGCAGCGTTCCCCGAAGACCAGAGTATCCGATGTTCCCTCCGGTTGGTGTTTTCCTCATCTGAACACGGCGCGCTGCTAAAGGAACATTCGCCGAGCCTTGTGTTGGGTCAAGAGTTCCTCCTATCGTAGAGAACGGTTTTTCTTCTGAATCGCCTGATTCTGCCTGAACACTCCAGTGACGTTTAATCTGTACCGTGCCATGACCTCGCTGACTCCACATGTCCTTGCGATATCTTTCGTGCTGGACCCCTTGCGTACCTCCGCCAAAAGCAATGCTCTGGGTAGAAGAAGACATCCGGACAACCATGCAGCCTCTTCCTCCTGACTTGGATCACATGAAAGGAATGTGACATCGCCGAGCTTCTCAATACGGCTCAACTCGTGATCGAGGAGAGTATGCGCAAGTTCATGTGCCAGATCGCTCCGCCGGCGCGATTCGGCGAAGAGGGGGTTGTATACGACGACCACGCGATCAGCCGTAGGCCGGAGGGTGCATGCCGAGAAGGCCCCGGGCTGAATCTTTTCAAGTTCGACAAACCTCTTGCGTGGTATTAACTCGTCTCCTGCTTTGACCTCAATGCCCAGCAGATCCGCAAGCATCTCCGGAGTGACCGAGTGAGCGGCACTGATTCCTAGGGCCGCCTGCACACTCCTGGCTATTCTCTCGGCTTCGGACTTAAACCCTCTCCGCAGGGCCATCAGCGAGCTCCTCTATGAGCGCTCCATTCATGTCGGTAAGCAACAGCCCCAGTATATGAGCTGCGTCTGTACGGAACGTTTTGGCAGCCCGCAGATGCACTGCAGCGATTTCCTGAGGGCGTGCAAGTGCCTGATAGAGTTCGCTGACGATTCCTACGATCCGTTCTGCCGCTTCAGGGGGGAGGTTGCGGTCCGCACGAAGGTGCTCAGCGATGATATCCGTGGTAGCCGTCACCTTCTCTTGAACTTCAAAGAACTGTTGAATGTCAGCCCCACACCATTCAACGAGTCTCTTGAACTTTGGAAGGTCGGGGACGCGCCCCTTCTCTACACGCGCTAGCGTATTGAAGGGTATTCCTGTTGCAAGAGCCGCTTCTCGAAGGCTCATCCCTCTTCTGTTTCGCTCTGCCACGACGATACGCCCTAGGTCGTTGAGATCAAGCTTGCTTGAGTTCATGGCATCTCCTGTACGAAAAATGGTACACTGTTTCGATATGGGTTGACAAAGTGGCTGTCGAACATTTACTCTGCTTTATAGTGTACCAGAGTCGGTACTGTCAATATCTTTGGGGACACCCAAAAGGAGTATGATGATATCTGAGAACAAAGATTCAGTTAGGATTATAGTGAATGGGCGGGAGAAGGTTGTCCTGCTGGGAATGCTCTCCTCTGATGGCGAACTCTCATTCGACCAAGTCATAAGGCTCGCTTATGACCCAATCCCGTCTAATCCCAATATAATCTTCCATGTGCTGTACAGCAACGGTGCCGGGCGGCCGCCAGGCGGGAGGCTCGCTGAAGGTGGAAGCGTGAAGGTCCACGATGGAACGGTCTTCAATGTCTCAACAACTGATAAGTCGTAGTCCCGACCTTAAACGGCTTCAAAATCAAGGCTACTCGATTAAGGTTAGGGCTGGCTACCTCTTATTGGCGCACGTGCCTTATGTCACAAAGTCCCGGGAGATCAAGCTCGGAACACTGATATCAACGTTGACTTTGGCGGGTGATGTTACTGCCAAGCCAGACAGCCATGTCGTCTGGTTCGCGGGCGGGATACCTTGCGACCACATAGGACACCCGCTCACGAAGGTCATCAACTCGAGCCGTCGCCGGCAACTGGACGACGGACTCGTGGTCGACCACCGTCTTTCTCATAAGCCGACGGATGGTCACGGCTACTCGGACTACTACGAGAAGATGACCACCTACGCGAGTATCCTTTCTGAGCACGCTCAGAGAATCGATCCTAGCGTTAGCGCCCAGTCTTTCAGGGTAGTAGAGGATCAGAACGATGACTCGGTGTTTAAGTATACGGATACGGCTTCGAGCCGAGCCGAGATTGTAACCGTCACTCAAAAGCTAGCTTGCGGAGCAGTGGCCATCGTAGGGCTAGGAGGCACCGGCTCATACATCCTCGACCTAGTCGCCAAGACCCCAGTGAGGGAAATCCACCTGTTCGATGGGGATCAGTTTTATCAGCACAACGCTTTTAGGGCACCTGGCGCCCCATCCATCGAAGATCTGGAGGTGCCACAGCAAAAGGCAGAGTACTTTACTGGAATCTATTCCAAGATGCGACACAACATCTTCGCCCACGACTACGTCGACGAAGCGACCGCTAATGAACTGCAGAACATGGAGTTTGCGTTCATAGCAGTTGACAGCGGCCGGGACAGGAAGTTCGTGATCCAAAAGCTGGTGGAGTTCGGTATTCCCTTTATTGATGCAGGGATGAGTGTATACGAGGCGGATGGCTCGCTGCTCGGTACGTTGAGGGTCACAGCTAGCAAACCTGAAGAGCGAGAACACATCGCATCTATGATCCCGCACTCAGATGGCAAAGGGGAGGACGAATACACCACGAATATCCAGATCGCCGAGCTTAATGCCTTGAACGCAGTAATGGCCGTGATCAAATGGAAGAAGCTTATGAAGTTCTATCAGGATCGCCAAAATCAGCATTCCAGCTTCTACGTGGTCGATGTGAATGAAATGACGAGCGTCAATCAAGTATGAACAGGATGGATCCCCTTAACCACAAATTTGTTCACTACATCCCAGAGGACTTGGTTGAAGGTGTGCTCTACGTGTCGATACCTTTCGTGACAGCGATGCATCTGTGCTGTTGCGGATGCGGCAACGAAGTGGTCACGCCGCTGAACCCAGACGGTTGGCATATGACCTTCGATGGAGAGTCAGTATCCCTCTTCCCATCGATTGGAAGTTGGAGCTTGCCTTGTCAATCCCACTATTGGATCCAACGCAACCAGGTGTGGTGGGCACGACACTTTCCGAAGTACGAGACTAAGGCAGGTCAAATCCTTGACCGTTTCATGACGGTGTTGCGAGCCAGCCGTGCGTGGGTGCCCCTACGGCGGTTCTTCGCCAAGTGGATCCATAGGAATGACTGAGCGCTAGATGCGATCCAAGAAAGAAATATCCCAGGTTGGAGCCTTGCAATACCAGGTTAAGGTGATAGTTCAGCCGCTTTGGCCTGAGCCCTGTTGGCCCTCTTTGCCGATGCCTTCCATGTCCAGAGTGCTTATGAAGTCGGTGAACGCCGATACACGGCGCAGGTCCTCTTCTCTTACCTGCTGGGGCTTGTTGTCCTCATCCTCAGGGGCTATGGGCTTGCCGGACTCATCAAGCTTGATGCCGGCCTTGTCAAGCACGTCGTCTGCTACGTATATGGGCGCTTGGGCTCGTACTGCCAGAGCAATGGCATCACTCGGCCTTGAATCGACGTCTACCGACTTGCCATCCACCTTGATGGAGACTTTGGCGAAGAAGGTATCGTTCTGGAGGTCGTTTACTGTGATGTGTAGGACAGATGCGCCCAGGCTGCTGATGACGGAGCCGAGCAGATCATGTGTAAGCGGGCGCGGGACGGAAACGTCCTGCAGCTTCACGGCTATGGCGTCCGCTTCGGCCGGGCCTACCCAGATAGGCAGATAGCGGTCCGAATCCTTCTCCTTGAGAATCACTACTCGCTGGTAGTTCATCAAGCTCACTCGAATGCTATCTATTACCATCTCCAACATTCTAAGAGTCCAAGCCTCCTCACGAGTGGGAAGTATCTTACGCTGACGCATTTGGCCTGTCAATTGGACTATGCCCAGAGAAGATCAGAGCGAGCCTGCTAAACGGCGTTGTCCGGAGGACGCTCGTCAGAGTCGTTCGCCTCTTCATTAGGCTGGAACTGCTTCAGACCATCCAGGAAACCGTGGTAGTTGCTCCGTGTCTCCTCCAGGTGGTCTCCGCCGAACTTTTCCAAGAAGGCAGAGATGATGACCAGGGCCATGGTGGATTCGCCTATCACGCAGGCCGGCGGCACCTGGCAGACGTCGCTGCGCTCGTAGTGCGCCTGTACCCTCTTTCCCGTCGCCATGTCTACGGAAGGGAGTGGTTTGCTCAGCGTGGATATTGGTTTCAGCGCCACGCGCGCCACTATGGGCTCTCCATTGCTCATGCCGCCCTCTATACCCCCTGCGCGATTGGTGACGTGATGGAAGGGGCGGGCATCGCCATCCCACGGTTCTATGATATCGTGCACCTCTGAGCCGGGCTTCTCCGTGTTGGCGAATCCCGTGCCTATTTCGACGCCTTTCACGGCATTGATGCTCATCATTGCCTGGGCTATCTGCCCATCCAGCTTCCGCTCCCAGTGGACATGGCTGCCCAATCCCACGGGTACTCCGTAGGCGACTACCTGGAACACCCCACCGGCAGTGTTCCCCGTATCACGGGCGTGGTCTATATGGCGCATCATCCGTTCCGCCGCCTCCGCGTCAGTGCAGCGCACCGGGGACACCTCCACTGCCTGCCAGTCGATATTTTCCGGCATGTTTGCCTTGACGTCGCCGATGGACACCACGTGGCTATGTATGCTGATGCCGAACTCCTCCAGGAAACGGCGCGCCACCGCGCCGGCGGCAACCCGCGCCGCTGTCTCACGGGCGCTCGCCCTTTCCAGCACGTTGCGCACGTCGTGGTGGCTGTACTTCATCACACCGGGGAAGTCGGCATGTCCGGGCCGCAGTCGCGTTACCAAGCGTATCTTGGCGTCCTTGCCCACGGGCTCTATTGACATGGCCTCGGTCCAGTTGGCGAAGTCGCGGTTCTCTATCCACATTCCTATGGGACTGCCCAGCGTGTAGCCGTGCCGCACCCCGGATAGAATCTCCGCTTTGTCGCGCTCTATCTGCTGCCTAGGCCCCCGTCCGTACCCCTGCTGGCGGCGCGCCATGTCGTGCAGTATGTACTCTTCACTGAGGGTCAGCCCTGCCGGCATGCCCTCAACGATCACCGTCAGTCCCTTTCCATGCGATTCACCCGCTGTCAGATAACGAAACATCTATTCTTTCCCTTCGAATGGTGTGTATGGCTAATCTACACTAGTGGTGCTGTTTTCCAATAAGCTTACCACGAACGGTGTGATCGCCTATGGAGGGTGCAGGTAATTGTACCGTTCTTGTTCCACCTATTCCGTCTGGAACCATGTATGCCCCAGGGTAGCCTGCAACAGTTGCCGGTCAAAGGTAGCCAAGGGTATGGCCAATGCATGAGCCAGGTAGAGGTAGCTGGCGTCGTAGGTGGTGAGCTTGGTATCCAAAGCCAGGCGCAGCACCGCTAAATGGTTTACATCGCTCCAGTGAATGGGAAGCATCAGGGCGGCGGTGAGCGCCTGTTCGAGGGTTTCGAGGTTCTCCGGGTAGGCTGCGGCTTTCCTCCTTGCTATGCTGGCAAGCTCATAGGCTAGAAGGAGAGGTGCGTACAAATCGGCTCCTTGGAGTAGCCTCAACGCCTCTGTTGAACGGGGTTCCCGGAAGCACCAAGCCGCCATCACAGAAGCATCGACTACTCTAGCGGGCATCCCGCAGTTCTCTTACCCATGCCGTCGAGTCGTTACCTGTTCCGAAGCTAAGAGCGCTCAGGCGCCTCTCAGCTTCATCCAAGGAAAGCCTCTCGGGGCCTGTGGCCTCTTCCAGGAGGGCCATAAGCTCACCCTGGAGCGAACGATAGTTGCGCTTTGCCCGTTTACGCAGCTTTTCCACAATCTCATCTGGTACGTTTTTGACGGATAGATTGACCGGCACGGCTTCTACTCCACAACGCATCTATTTTGAATCCATTTTAGATGTAATATGGATGCCGGTCAATCTATCCGTCGGCACCCGTGGCGTTGCCGTCTTTAATACCCCTCAACGCCCGCCGCGCCGCTTGGAACATAACCTCCAGCGGCGCCTCCCGTCCCGTCCAGAGGCGGAAGGCCTCCGCGCCCTGGTAGATTAGCATGGGCAGACCGCCCAGGGTACGCGCCCCCGCCTTGGCGGCTGCTTGCAACAGCGGCGTATCCTCCGGGTTGTATACAAGGTCGTACACCAGTGAATTTGTGGGGATAGCGTTGCTGGGCAACGGTGTCTCCTTCTCCCCCGGGGCGTGGCGCATGCCCAGCGTAGTGCAGTTTACGATCAGGTCCCACCCGTTCGACAGTTCCGCTGGCTCTAGAATGACGGCGCCTGCGTTCCCCGGAGTGCCCAGAGTCTCGATAAGCCGTTGCGTCCGCTCCACAGTCCTGTTGGCGATGATCACCTGGCCGACTCCCTGTTTCAGCAGGCCGTATACAACCGCTCTTGCCGACCCACCTGCGCCGAGCACCAGCACCCGCTTGCCTTGGGCTTGGAAACCGGCGTCTAACTGCAACGCTCTGAGGAAGCCGGTTACGTCCGTGTTATGCCCCGTCAGCCTGCCTTCTTGGTTCACTATGGTGTTCACCGCGCCCGTATCTTGCGCCGCCTGCGATACCTCATCCAGAAATGGCACCACCGCCTGTTTGTGCGGCACGGTAACATTTGCCCCCAGAAGGCCGGGGCCTTTCAGAGACTCCATCCGCTCGGCAATGGCATCGGGAGGCGTTTCCCAGGCCATGTAATTGGCATCGATTCCCAGATGGTCGAAGGCGGCTTGTTGGAAGACGGGAGATACCGAGTGGCGCAGCGGGTAGCCGACGATTCCTACGGTAGAGGTCATGACTGGTTGCGCCGGCTGTCCAGGTAGCTTTGCAGGATTATAGCGGCGGCAGCGGCGTCCAGACGGCCCCTGTTGCGCGACGGCACTACGCCTGCCTCGTGGAGGCGTCTCTCGGCCTCTTCCGAGGAAAAACGCTCGTCCCAGACATCTACCGGCATGGGTGCGGCGGCATACTTCACCTCTTCGTAGAAGCGGCGGGTCTTCTTAGCCTGATAGCCTTCCGAGCCATCGAGAGAGAAGGGCATGCCGACCACAATCCGTTCCGCCTCTTCCTCAGCGGCGATTTTGACGATGGTCTCCACGTCTTTTTTCAGGTTTCGCCTCACGATAGCGGTGTAGGGCGTGGCAAGCAGACCGGAGTAGTCACATATGGCAACACCGATGCGCCGGTCGCCAACGTCCAGCCCAAGTATCCTCATTTTACCTGGCGGCCCAGTATGTCAACCGCCGCCCGCAGCGCCTCTTCCAGCTTCTCCGTCTGGCGTCCGCCCGCCTGCGCCATCTCGGGACGGCCGCCGCCGCCTCCTCCCATCACCGCTGCCGCCTCTTTAACCGCATTTCCGGCGTGCAGGCCTCTCTCCACTAGGTCGTTGGTGGCCATGATCAGCAGCGTAGGCCGCTCGTTGATTACGGCCCCCAGCGCCACCGCTCCGCTTCCCAACTTATCCCGTAGCCAGTCGCCCGCTTCCCGCAAGGCTTGCATCGAGCTGGCGTCCACCCTTCCCGAGGCTACCTTAAACCCGGCGACTTCTTGAGCCGCCTCCAGCAGTTCCTGTGTCCGCTCCCTAGAAGAGGCCCGCTCTTTGGCGGCGACCTCCCGGCGCAAGCGCGATACTTCGTCCAGTAGAGACGCCACCCTGGCTTCTATGTCCTGCGGCGACGCGTCCAGCCTGTGTGATATGCGGTTGAGGAGGTCGTCTTTTTCCACGGCCAGAGTTTCCGCGGCGTGGCCGGTTACCGCTTCCAGACGACGCATGCCTGCTCCGATGCTGCTTTCACCGGTGATGCGGCAGTAACCTATATCGCCCGTGGCCCTGACGTGGGTGCCGCCGCAGACCTCGAAGCTGAACCTATCGCCGTTGGCTATCTCCACCACGCGCACTTCATCGGCGTAGCGGTCTCCGAAGAATGCCAGCGCCCCTTCCGACACCGCCTCGCGGAAGGTGGTCTCTCTTTTGCGCACGGGCACGTTGGCCCGTATGCGCTCATTGACCAGCGCCTCCACCTGGCGCGCTTCCTCAGGGGTAAGCGGGCTGACGTGGGTGAAGTCGAAACGTAGCCTGTCCGGTGCCACCAGCGACCCGGCCTGCCTCACGTGGCTGCCCAAGACGGCTCGCAGGGCGGCGTGCAACAGATGGGTAGCGGTGTGGTTGCGCGCCGCATCCAGGCGGCGGTCACCGTCCACCGTGGCCACGACTTCGTCGCCCTTGGCTACGGTGCCCTTGACCACGCGTCCCCGGTGCACGATGACTCCCGTAACCGGCGATTGGGTGTCCTCGACGCGGATGTCGCCCTTGGGTCCCTCGACGATGCCGGTATCACCAACTTGGCCGCCGCCTTCGGCGTAGAAAGGCGTCTCTCTTAGGATGGCCTCCACCTCTTGCTCCTGCGACACCTCATTCACGGGGAGACCGTTCACTATCAGGCCGGTGATCACCGAGGGCGCGGTGGTGGTCTCATAGCCGAGGAAGTTGACCTGGCCTACGCCCATCTCCTGGTACAGCCGCTGCGCGTCGTATCCACCGCCGAAGCGTTCCCCAGCGACGCGGCCCCGTTGGCGCTGCGCTTCCATCTCCCTTTGGAAGCCCGTAACATCCACTTCATAGCCGTTCTCTGTGGCTATTTCCTGAGTAAACTCCAACGGAAAACCGTATGTGTCATATAGAAAGAACGCTTCTTCACCACTTATAGAGTCCACCCAACGCTCAAGGAGCTTGATTGATTCCTTAATAGCCTCGTCATCACCGTTTTCAATATCGAGAAATGCCGAATAGGCCAACTCAGAAACGATATCGATGGCTACTGCCTCACCACGTTGCTCCTCAGATAAGACGTCAGCATCGTAACCAACGAATCCATATTGCTCAAGGACGCTTGCGGCATTCTCAGAGCCAAGGTTACGGTTTCTGGCGAATTCGATCACTTCGGGTATAGCCCCACCATGTAGACTCCTGTATCTGAGCATTCCATTTAGAACGGATATGCCCCTCTCAAATGAGTGGCTGAACCGCTCCTCCTCTTCCTGCAATACCCTGAGCACAAAGTCGCGTCCCTCAGCCAGGTTGGGATAGATAGTCCCCATCTTCTGTATGACCGCCTCTGCAACCAGGGGCAGCACCGCTCGTGGTTCGGCGGGCTCACCATGAAGGGATTCCGAGGCGCCTTTGCCAGTCTCCAATCCTAGCTTCCGCGCGAACCGAATAGCACGGCGTATGAGTCGACGCAGCACGTAGCCCCGTCCCTGATTATCAGGCGCCACGCTGTCCGCGATGAGAAACGCCGCGCTGCGGGCATGTTCCGCCACTACGCGTATGGCCACGTCCGTTTCGGCGTCCTTTCCGTACTCTTTGCCCGATAGCTGGCAGACCCTGGCTACCAGCGGTTGGAATAGGTCCGTCTCGTAGATGCTTGGTACGTCCTGCAGGATCAAGGCCGCACGCTCCAGTCCCATTCCGGTATCGATGTTGGGATTGGGCAGCGGAGTCCGCTTGCCGTCCGTGTCCTGGTAGAACTGCATGAATACCAGGTTCCACAGCTCCAGGAACCGTCCGCACTCGCAGTTGGGGCCGCACCCTTCATCCGGCTTACCCAGCCGGCACGTCCCGCCAAAGTCGTAATGGATTTCGCTGCAGGGTCCGCATGGCCCCTCGTTGCCTGCCGGGCCCCAGAAGTTCTCCTTCTTGTCAAAGCGGCGTATGCGTTCCTCAGGCACGTTGATCTTCAGCCAGATGTCGCGGGCCTCATCGTCATCCAGGTAGATGGTGGCCCACAGCCGCTCCTTGGGCAGCTTCATACGCTCGGTAACGAACTCCCAGGCCCACTCGATGGCCTTCTCTTTGAAGTAATCGCCAACGCTGAAGTTGCCCAGCATCTCGAAGAAGGTGTTGTGGCTGGCGTCGCCCACTTCATCCACATCGGTGACGCGGAAGCACTTCTGTACACTGGTAAGCCTGGGTTTGGGAGGTCTCCTCTCGCCCATGAAGTACGGCTTGAACTGCACCATGCCCGCGCTGGTCAGCAGAAGTGTAGGGTCGTCCGGCGGTGGAATCAGAGACGAACTGGGCATGAGAAGGTGGTCCTTCTCTTGAAAGAAGTCCAGGAAAGCCTTTCGAATCTCTTCAGACGTTCTCACTTGGTTGTCGATTGTAGGTGTGGCGTTTGGGGGTGTCAACGCAAGCTGGCGTTTCCTTGACATCACCCATGCCCTGTGCTAACGTCGTGGCCGTTTTGGGATAAGATGCCGTCACAGCCTTGGGGAGGCACCTATCGGGTGGGGCGGCTCAATCGATAGCGGCGGTTGACCGCACCGTTGCTTCTGAATGGATGGCGAACCTATGAGTGTGGCGTCTCTTGGCCAGGCTAGGCGTGCTAAGCTGTTGCAGCTTTGTGCCAAGGCATTGAACGGTCGGCGTCTCATTCTGGTAAGTAACCGCGGTCCCATCGGGCATCAGATAACCCCCTCAGGCGATCTTCAGCCCAGGCGCAGCAGCGGCAGCCTGGTCACCGCATTCTCCTCTCTGATGCCTGATCTGGATTTCACGTGGATATCTTCCGCCATGGGGGAGGGGGATAGACGCATCTGGCAAAACAGCAACGGGTCCAGCATTCCCGCCGCCCTTCCCGGTTACAAGCTCTCTCTTCGCTACGTCAACACGCCGCGGCGCGTCTACCATAAATATTACAATACGTTCTGCAATCCGTTGCTCTGGTTTCTTCAGCATTACATGTGGAGCACGTCTTATACTCCTAATGTAGACAGCACGGTATACGACGCTTGGGAGAACGGCTATGTAAAGGTCAACCGCTCCTTTGCCGACGCCGTGGTTGAAGAGGCGGCAAGCTTGAATCAGGACGTCTGCGTGATGGTCAATGATTATCATTTGTATCTGGTAAGCGGCTATGTTCGGGAGCGCCTTCCCCAGGCGGTTATCCAACATTACGTCCACATACCATGGCCCGCCTCCGGTTACTGGGAAATGATCCCGGCGCACATTAGACGCAGCATTTGCAGCAGCCTCTGCAGTGCGGATATCGTAGGATTCCAGACGTGGCGAGACTGCCGCAACTTTCTACAAGCCTGTGAAGAGTTCCTACCCTCCGTGGAGGTAGACTATGCCACATCCAGGGTGCGCTACGAAGGCAGAGAGACGGCTGTTCGCGCCTACCCGCTCTCTATCAACGTTGACGAGGTGCGACGCATCGGCTCGTCTCCACGAGTACAGGAATACGAACGTCAGCTTGCCGGCGTTTGGGCGGAAAAGAATATAGTGCGCGTGGATAGGGCGGAGCCCAACAAGAACATCCTGCGCGGGTTCCGTTCCTACCAGCTACTCCTTGACCGTTATCCTGAAATGAGGGGCAATGTCAAATTCGTTGCCTTCCTTGTTCCTTCTCGTACGCACATCCGCCAGTACCAGCGCTACATGGAGGAGATCCAGCAGTCGGCCAAGTCTATCAACCAGGGCTACGGCACACCCGAATGGCAGCCCATCCAACTGTTCATGGAGAACAACTACGTTCAGGCGGTGGCCGGTATGCGCCGCTACGACGTCTTGTTGGAAAACGCCGTCATAGACGGCATGACGCTGGTGGCCAAAGAGGCACCGCTCATCAACCAGAGAGACGGCGTTGTCATCCTTTCCGAGACCGCCGGCGCTTACCCCCAGCTTGCGGTGGGGGTGCTTCCCGTGGCCTCCGCCGACGTGGAAGGCACCATGCAGGCGATGTACCAGGCGCTCAATATGCCCCAGGAGGAGCGACAGCACCGAAACGCTTCTCTGATAGACGCGGTGGAGACAGAGGACATCAACTACTGGTTCCAACGCCAGTTCGAAGAGATTGGCTCGCTGACTAGCTAGTTCCCAGTACGCTGCTCAGCCAAATCAGGAACGCTTCCACCTCGTCCACGCCAGCCAGTTTGTGCTCCGTTGCCTCTATGACCTCAGCGGGCGTTTCGTCCCCAACCACGCCTATGTTGACCGCCTTCGCGACGCCTCCGGCTTGCAGCTCTGCCGCCGCCTTGAACATGTTCACGTCCGTCACGTCGTCACCGAGCACCAGCGCCCCGTTGAGGTTGCGCTCATTCACCAAGGTGCGGAGAGACGTGCCTTTGTCTATCTCAACGGGCAAAAGGAGCTCCACCACCATGCGGCCATCGCGCACAAGCATCCAATCACTGGAGCCGGTGGATTCCACGGCCTCCAGGATCGCGGCCCGCGTCGATTCGGGATCGCTTGCTATGCGGTAGTGTATCGACAGGCCCACTTGCTTGGTTTGCACGACTATTCCGGGAAACGTCAAACGCTCCGCCAACTCCGCCGTGGTGTTCCTAAGCCTGTCCAGGTGAGGCTCCGCTTCAGGCGCAACCTTCAGATCCCCATCCTCCCAGCGCTCCAGCCCGTGTGTTGCGAAATATACGATGTTTTCCGCCTCTACCATGCATAGCGCCTCTTTCATCTCGCGGCCCGTGACCACTGCCACGGATGCAAGCTGCGTTCCCAGCGCTTCCAGCGCCCGTTTTGCCCCCGGCCTGACACGCGCCTGCTCCGGCCTGGGGGCTATGTCTGATATGGTGCCGTCAATATCGCAGAACAGACCCCAGCGACCCGTGCGTATATAAGGCAACAGGCCGGTAACGGTTTGCTTCAACGCTTTCAAAGTCATCTCAACGAGTATTTGTTTCCAACGTTATGTCTACTTCAAGGCTAGAACGAACCACTTTTTTTGGAAATATGGGAAACAAATCCGAATTTCGTCAGAGTGTTTGAGTTTTTCGTCGTGACACGGGGACAAGACGCGCCTAGGAGATTCCCGGACTGAGGGCAGAGAACGATTCGGCGCTGTGTATTCATGGAACCAATCATAGAGGGAAGGCAGCCGATGGGGAAGTGGGGAGTGGCAGGCGGCCTTTTTCTGTCTCCTTTGCTATAATCTCCGGTATGTCCCTTGTAATTAAAAGGTTGGAGACCCCCCAGGAGATGGAGGCCGTACGCGTCCTCCGTAACCGCGTCTTCGTCGATGAGCAGGGCGTTCCCCCCGAACTGGAGGTGGACGAGCTGGATGACACCGCCGTTCATGCCGTCGCTTTCCAGGACGGCGTGGTAGTTGGGACGGGACGGCTCATTCTGGACACGCCCACCGAAGCACGCATTGGGCGGATGGCGGTAGACGAGTCGCTGCGGCGCAACGGAATTGGCGGCAAGGTGCTCGCCTTCCTGGAAGACGAAGCCCGGTCGGAGGGAATCAAGCTCATCTCGCTCCATGCTCAGCATTACGTCAGGCACTTCTACGCCAATCGCGGTTACCAAGAGCGCGGCGACACGTTCATGGAAGCCGGCATCCTGCACGTGGAAATGGTAAAGGACATAGCTTGAGGCCCCGCCAGCGCATTGCCCCGCCGACCCTTGCCGCCATTGCTTGCATCCCCGAAACCGGGAGCGTGAATCTGGCGTATGGGTCGTTGCGAGAAAGGAACGCCTGACCTTGCGAAACATCATCCTCACAGGGTACCCGGGAACGGGCAAATCAACGGTGGGTCAGGTCGTAGCCCGCATCCTCGGCTGGTGGTTCATCGACGTGGATCGGGAGATTGCGGAAAAGGCAGGCAAGACCATAGCCGCTATCTTCGAGGAGCACGGCGAGGAGCACTTCCGCCAGCTGGAACGTGACGCCGTGCGCGAAGCATGCGCAGGACAAGGCCGAGTGGTTGCAGTTGGCGGCGGCGCCATAACCTTCCCTGAAAACAGAGAGAGCATGGAAGCGGCGGGCGTAATTGTATGCCTGGACGCTTTGCCTGAGACCATCCACCAGCGTCTGCAAGAGCAGAAGAGGCAGTACGGGAGGGAGGCGGTACGACCACTCCTGGAAAGCCAGGACCAGCTTGCCAGGATCCGCCAGCAAAAGGCGGAGCGACAGCCCGCCTATGCCACTGCGCACTGGACGGTCAACACCAACCGCATTTCCGTGCAGCAAGCCGCGGATGAGGTGGTGCGCGCCTGGCGCATACTGTCCGGCAGGCCTGCCTCAGGTGAGATGCCGCTTGCCGGCAACCCCCACCTAGCCGCTACGGTCCACTCTTCCGCCGGCGACTGTCCATTGCTAGCCGGCTGGGGGCTTCTGTCGCAGATTGGAGAGATCCTCAGCAAATCGGGTATAGCCGGGCCGGTTTACCTGATCTCAGACCACACGGTGGCCGGTCTCTACGGCGAGGCCGTCCAGGCAGCCTTGGGGCTTGCCGGGATCGAATCGCACCTGTACGCCTTTGCTCCCGGCGAGGCCAGCAAGACCCTGAATACAGCCGGTGAAATCTACCACTGGCTGGCGGGGCGTCGAGCGCAGCGCGGCCACGTCATCGTTGCCCTCGGGGGCGGCGTGGTCGGCGACCTGGCTGGCTTCGTGGCCGCCACCTACACCCGCGGTATGCGTTTCGTCCAAGTGCCCACCAGCATAGCCGCCATGATGGACTCGTCCATAGGCGGCAAGACCGCGGTCGACCTTCCGCAGGGCAAGAATCTGGTCGGCGCCTTTCACCAGCCTCTGATTGTGGTTGCGGACGTCTCGACCCTGCTGACTCTGCCCGGGCGAGAGGCGATGGAGGGCTGGGCGGAAGCTATAAAACACGGCCTCATTCTGGACGCCGGTCTATTCGAGACCTTCGAGCAACAGGCTAACGACTTGATTGGCTTGGAATATGAGCTGACCACCGAAGTTATCAAGAGAAGCATGTCGATCAAGGCTGAAGTGGTCTCCCAAGACGAGCGCGAGACCCTGGGTTATCGCAACCTGCTGAACTACGGTCACACCATTGGACACGCGCTGGAAGCCGCCACGGAATATGGAAGGCTGCTCCACGGTGAGGCCGTGGCCATTGGAATGATGGGCGCCGCCGGGATAGGAGTGCGCATGGGGATTACTCCCGTCGACGTTTTGGAACGGCAGGAAGAGGTGCTGCGCCGCTTCGACCTGCCGGTGCGCATCTCTGACGTAGAGATGGAGCGGGTGGAGGCGGCGATGACTCTGGACAAGAAGGCCGAGGGTTCGAACCTGCGCTGGGTCCTCCTGGAGGGGGTTGGCAGGGCTGTGGTACGCAATGACGTTCCCTACGACTTGGTGCGTGAGGTCCTGGCAGAGCTGGCCGGCTAGACGGCTGCTTGCAGCGCTGTCTGCACTATTACCAAGGTTGCCGTGGTCATCACCAGCACGATGGCTATGCGCATGAACACCCGCTGCGATATACGAGGCAGTATAAACAGAGCCAAGGCGCTACCCACGATCACCGACGGCCACAGAATTGCCGATACGGCCAGAGTCTGCAATGTCAGAGACCCCGCCAAAGTGAGGGATGCGATGGCGAACACCTGGAGGACGAAGAAGAACATCCCCAGGCAGGCGCGGAACGTTTGTCTGTTCCAGCCCTGGTTGATCATTAGCAGCACCACCGGCGGCCCGGACATGGTTGTGCTTGTAGAAAGCAACCCGCTGAGGAACCCCGTGACGCCGGATGCTATTCGCTCTCTCCGTATTGGCACGGTAATCCCCAGAAGTATAAGAACTGCCACAGTCAGTGCAATACCTGCTACTGCTAGACGCAGCGTTTCTGAAGGCGCCACCAGCAAAACGTAAGTACCAAGCGGAACGCCCACCACCCCGGTGACCACCAGGGGCAATACCTTACCCCATTCAACTTGCCGCCAGGTCTGTATTACTATGAATGTGTCGGCCACAATGCTGAGAGGGATGAATACGGGCACCAACGTTTTGGGCTCCCACAACAGCAGCAACAGCGGCGTGGCTACGAGGGCGAATCCAAAGCCGGTGGTGCCTTTGACTACCCCCGCGGCCAGTATTATGAACACCGCGGGGATTAGGGTAATTGGCTCAACTCCTGGGGGCATCTGCGGCATGCCGCTACCTTGACACAACAAAGCTTGCCAATACAACCTGAGGAACGCGGGATGCGCTGTACTTGGGAAGGCACGATAACGGGGTCAAAGCGGGCCTAGTGTCACTTTTGGTAACTCCGCCCTAGTGCTGCCCAGCCGCAGGAATTGGCTTGCAGCCTGCGATGTCCTATTGTAGAATCGACGCCCACGCTTTGAGTGGGCGTGGTACCATTAGAGAGAGTGCAGGGGCTAAGCCAAGCTTAGTTCAGAAGCCGACGAGGACAAGGACTATGCCTGAGGCCAACTTCGACCGCGGGGACTGGGACGTGGAGAGCCTAAGGGCATCAATTTTCCATCCACCTGGGCCAGATGCTGTTGCCAAGTCTGGACTATGGGAAAAGGCCACTGGCAACCAGCCTGAGTCCATTGATACACCGGAAGCTGAGTTCGATGCAGAGTATCAAGAAGTCATTGATGAGTTGCGGAACGGGAATCGAGAGGTCCTTGCTGAGGAGCTGATTGAAATGCTCCGTAATAGCCTGGAAGATCCCGACGAGGTCGAAATCAAGCTGCTCTCTCTACAGGCTATGGCTCGTTTCCTCATCAGACAAAGAGAGTTCGACGATCCTGTCACTGGGCCGGACCCAAGCGGCATAATGCAGGTAGAGTGGCATATTCTTGGCAATGGTCTGCTTGTGATGGCGTTCCTAGAAGATGACCAGCTTCACTGTGTAGTCCAGACAGACGCCACCTCTGAAAGAGGAGTGCTTAACGAAAATGCACTGTTAACAGAGAGCGAGGCGTTAGAGCGATTTGGCTATCTTGTCCCTCGACGCTGAACTCAATTTCGGAGACCTACTACTCGACAGTGACGATGTCAGTAGGTACTGTCAACCCAGGGATTATGACCCGAGGCTGTGCGAACCGAAGGTGAGCGCTTTCCAAAGACGGCGATCAGAGCCTGACCTGTCGATCAACCGGCTCCAGTTCTTCGGACTGCAGGACAGGAGTAACGCCGTTGAGCGTATCAGACAGGAATTCAGAGCCATCGACTATGGCCTTAGTCCGAAGGGCCGCTTTGTTGTGTTTAACGTAGGGAAGGCAAAGGCAGCCGCACAAGGGGTCGGAAGCTATGACCTTGTGTTTCAATACACACCGAATCCACCCATGTGGTCCCACTCCTCTATCCTTGATCTTCCCAAAGACCCTTACGAAGAACGAGTGGTCGCCACTGCCCTCAAGCGGCTGATTACAAGAACAGACACTTACCACGCCGTTATTTGATCAACACCTAACCCGACTGCGCCGCACTTGGAACAACCCCTACTGAAAGTCTACTTTCTTTTGAAGACGACGGTACGTCTGCCTGGCAAATTGCTAGGCCGTGGCCCCGTCGAACTCTATCACCTGGTTGCGCTCCCTCTGGAACGTCAGGTACTGCTCCTTGGTCATAGGCGGCTTGTCCGTGGCCTTGACTTCCGACGCCTTGGCCGCTCCTTCAGACAGCAGGTCTATTACAGTGGCCGCCATCGCCTTGGCCGGCTGCACCACAGCCTTCTCGTAGTCCTGGATAACGTAGTCCTTACCGTGGCCGTTGCCCGTTGCCCCGCCGCAATAGGGGTGGATCAGCGGGATAATCTGAGCAAGGTCGCCCATGTCCGTGGAGCCTCCGCCGTTGTGGGTGTCAGGCCGTACCAGTACGTGATCCTTGCCTACTACGTCCGCGGCATTTTCAACGAAAAGGTCTTGCAGGGTCTTATTGTTGCGCATGGGCAAATACCCCGCTATGTTGGTGATGCTGACCTTTGCCCCTACCGCCAATGCGCCAGCCTTGAAGCTGCGGTCCACCTTGGCGCTGTTCTGGACTATGGCGTCCAGGTTGCCGGACCGCACTCGCCATTCCAGGGTAACGTTGGACGGCACCGCGCTCACGGCGTCGCCGCCGCGGGTCAGAATGCCGTGTACGCGTACGGTATCTTGCTCGCGGAAGGTTTCCCGGTTGGCGTTGATGCCGGAGAGGGCTATCATTGCTGCATTGAGGGCGTTGATTCCCATGTGCGGCGCACCGCCAGCATGGGCGCCCCGGCCCGTGTACTGTACAAACTTGACCACGTGGCCGTTGCTTGTACCGCCGATGCCCAGGGAGAAATCCTCCGCCATGGTGTGGCAGATCATTGCCATATCCACGTCGTCGAAAGTGCCCAATTTGATGAACTCCTGCTTGCCGCCCATGAACTCTATACTGCCGTTCTCTCGCAGGTTCATGCGGCGCTCCACCTCAATGAACTCTTCCGCGGGCACGGCAATGGGCAGTATGCGGCCCGATAGATTCCCTATGACCTCCGGCACCATCAGCCCTATCATTGCGCCCATCATGCTGCCTATCTGGCAATGGTGACCGCAGGCATGGGCCGCTCCCGTTACTTCGTCATGGTAGGGATGCTCCAGGACACGCAGCGAGTCCAGCTCTCCGATCACTGCCACCGACGGCCCAGGCCCCGCTCCGCCTTCCAACGAGCCCTTGACTCCGGTTATGGCCAGACCGTTTTGAAAGGGGATGCCCATGGACTGGAACTTCTCCTGTACCAGCTTGGACGTCTTTTGCTCTGTAAAGCCCGTCTCCGGGTTGCGTAGGATGTGCTGGGCTATGCCAGTGATCTCATCCTTGCGTTCCTCTATAGCGGCTATGGCCGCCTGCTTCATCTCGGCTACCGTAGGCATGAATTCCTCCCCAACAAGTGCTAGGTACGGCGAAGTATATACAGAAACCGTCCTCATTGGAACAGAGTTGCCGCCCTTGACAGTGGCTAGGGGCACACCTAAACTCGTTCTGCGTTTCTACGGCGCGGTTCATTGAAGAATAGGGAGGCATTTCATGACTAAGCCACTGGAAGGTTTGCGTGTTCTAGATTTAACCCAAGTACTGGCCGGCCCGTTCTGCTGCCGCCTGATGGGTGACATGGGAGCGGACGTTATCAAGGTGGAGCAGCCCGGCACGGGCGACCCGTCCCGTAACTTCCCGCCCAAGTACAAAGACGTGGAGAGTTACTACTTTCTGGGCCTAAACGGCAACAAACGCAGCATCACTCTCAACTTCCGAGAGGAGCTAGCCAGAGAGGTGTTCTATGACCTGGTAAAAACATCTGACGTCATGGTTGAAAACTACCGGCCATCCGTGCCGCCCCGGCTGGGGATCGATTACGACACCATCCACCAGATCAACTCGCGGTTGGTGTACTGCTCCATCTCCGGGTTCGGGCACGACGGAGCCCCCAATCCCAACCGCCCCGCATTCGACACCACCATTCAGGCCAGCGGCGGCGTGATGAGCGTCATAGGCCATCCCGGCCAAGCTCCTTCCACCATGGGCGTACCGGTGGGCGACCTGGCGGGTGCTTATGCCGCGCTGTCAGGCATTATGGCGGCCCTGGTCGACCGTGAGCGGACCGGGGAAGGCCGTCACGTGGACGTATCGCTCTTGGATACCATGCTTACTCTCCAGGCGTATATAGGTCAGTATTACCTCATGTTCGACTCGGAGCCAGGGCCTCTGGGTTCCACTCACCCGACGAACGTCCCAGTCACCGCCCTGGAGTGCAAGGACGGCCGCTGGGTGCAGATCCAGTTCGCCAACCAGCCGCTGTACATGCAGCTGGCCAACAAGCTGGCGGAGATGTATCCGGACGAGTACAAGGACCTGCCAAGCGACCCTCGATTCGCCACTCCCGCCGAGCGCTTGAAGCACAAGGCGGAGCTGGTGGAATTCCTTGGCGGCGTATTCTCTAAAAAGACCGCCGACGAGTGGGATTCAGAGATGGGCAATGATATGCCTGTGGCCAGGGTCAACACCATCGCCGAGTCGTTTGCCGAACCATCTGTGATCAACCGAAACATGACTCCGGTTGTCAACCACCCGCAGGCCGGCGAGTATAGGACAATTGGCAATCCCTTGAAGATGGGGCAGGAGGAGGAGTACAGGCCCGCTCCGGGGCTGGGACAGCACACGGACGATCTGCTGGCAGAGCTTGGCTACGATGGCGCTAAGATACAAGCTATGAAGGATGCCGGGGCTGTATAGATTCTCGGTCTAGTCTGAGCAAGAGGGGCCCCGGATGAGGCCCCTCTTGCATTTTTAGAGATAAGGAGGAGTGCATGGCGCGTCCCCGCGTATTTGTCACCAGGCGAGTCGACCAGGAAGCGTTAGACCTGCTTGCTTCCGTGGCCGATATTGAAGTGTGGGAGGAAGACACGGCTCCCCCCAGGGAAGTCATGTTGGAAAAAGTGGCACAGGTGGACGGCATCTTTGCCACGGGCGAGGACAGTATCGATGAGACCCTGCTCTCCAAGGGACGCGGCCGTCTGAAAGTGGTGGCCAACATGGCTGTTGGCTACGACAACTTCGACGTGCCGGCTGCTACCCGGCTTGGAGTAGCTCTGGCCAATACTCCGGGGGTGCTCACAAAGACTACGGCAGAGCTGGGCTTTGCACTGATTCTGGCCGTGGCCAGACAAGTTGTACTGGGCGACAGGGAGACCCGGCAGGGGAAATGGAAGTACTGGCATCCGTCGCTGTATATGGGACAGGACCTGGCAGACTCTACGCTATGCGTGATAGGCATGGGCAAGATAGGCTTGGAGGTGGCCAAGCGTGCCCTAGCCTTCGAGATGAGGGTGGTCTACCACAACCGCAGCCGCCGCACAGACGTGGGGGAAGAATTTGGGTATTGCGCCGACCTGGAGCAGGCCCTTGGGGCGTCCGATTTCGTCTGCATCTCCACGCCGCTTACCGCGGAGACGCACCACCTCATAGGGTGGGACGAGCTTTGCCTAATGAAACGCAGCGCTATCCTTGTGAACATAGCACGAGGTCCCGTGGTGGACAACGAGGCGCTGTACAGGGCAGTGCGCGACGGCATAATCGGGGGCGCTGGCCTGGACGTCACGGAACCTGAGCCGATACCTTCCGACCATCCGCTGCTCACCCTGCCCAATGTTGTAATCACACCGCACATTGGCAGCTCGACCGTCCGCACCCGCAGGGGGATGGCGGTACTGGCTGCTCGCAACATAGTTGCCAGGCTCAGGGGAGAAGCTATGCCAAGCTGCGTAAACCCTGAGGTTGTATAGTTCGTTCGTCGGCAGGCGCTTTATTGCAGGCGCAAGTCAGCGCAGCCTCAGGCAACCAGCTCACCAGCTCGCATAGAAATGGTCGAGCGGCCCATGACCGCCGCCGATGCGCAAATTACCGCGTATAGCATTGGTGACATAATCCTTGGCTTGCGTCACCGCTTCCAACAGAGGCTGGTCCTTGGCCAGTCCCGCGGCAATGGCCGAGGCGAAGGTACAACCGGTGCCGTGCGTGTTTTGAGTGTCGATACGCTCGGCCCGCAGGTCGTGGAACTCCGTACCGTTGTAGAAGATATCCACCGACTCATCACCGGATAGATGCCCCCCCTTGATCACTACGGTTGCCGCGCCTGCATTCAGGATCCGTTTGGCGGCTTCCCTGGCGTCTTCCAGAGATCTGATGGTCAGTCCGCTGAGAACCTCGGCTTCCGGCAAATTGGGTGTGATCACAGTCGCCAGCGGCAGCAACTTGCCGCGCAACGCTTCTACTGCGTCTTCCCTGAGCAAGCGGTCGCCGCCCTTGGCCACCATCACCGGGTCTACCACCAGATTGTCTACCCTGTGCTCGCTCACTTTAGAGGCCACGGTTTGGATTATCTCGGAAGAGGAAAGCATTCCGGTTTTCACCGCATCGGCGCCAATGTCGGTGAGGACAGCGTCAATCTGAGCCGCAATGATTCCAATAGGTATCTCATGGATGGCGGTGACTCCCAGCGTGTTTTGCGCCGTGACGGCCGTGATAGTGGATGCGCCGAATACCCCCATTGCGGCGAAGGTTTTGAGGTCAGCCTGTATGCCTGCGCCTCCTCCGGAATCAGAGCCGGCAATAGTCATGGCAATGCGTTTCTCAATCAAGGTTTGCTCCGCTTTTGGTTGTGTTAGATGCAGGTTGGACCATGTTCGTCCGCTAACCTTGGATAGCCTCCACCCGTTCCTGCAGCCCTTCGAAATCGTACTCATGGGTGGTGCGGGACCTTGATGCAACCATGCTCCAAACCAGCGCTATAACCGTGGAAACAGCAAGTGCGGCGCCAAAGCTGACCAGGAACTTGCCGCCCCAAGGTATGTCCAACCACGGTGAAAAGTCCGACTTGGGGAAGAAGAGCGTCCCAACCGCGATTCCGGCCACGCAACTTACCAGGGCCGCCGTACCGTTCAGCCGCCTGTTGTAAAGCCCGTAGAAGACGGGGAACACAGAGCCTGCGGCAACCAAATCCGCAATTAGGAAGAGGTAGAGCACGCTGTAGCCTTGAGAGGCGATGAATACGGCGGGGATGGCCACCACCACCGTAATGGCGCGCGACCAGCGGAGGAGCAGCGCAGTCCTGATGGAGGGCCTGAGTCTGGGCAGGTCGCTGGTCACCGCACTGGCTATGCCGTTCAACAGGGTGTCCATGCTGCTCATAACCAGTCCCAGGGCAAGCACTAATATCACCATTACAGCCCAGGTGGGCAGAATTTCCAGAATCAGCCAGAACAACGCTACCGAGCCCTGGTCGGCGGGGACGCCACGGCCGGCGGCCATAATGCCAAAGAGACCGGCCAGGATGATGATGGGGATTACCAGCACTCCGCCTATCGCGAACGCCTTGCGCAGGGTGTTGTTGTCCTTGGCGTTGTATACGCGTTGCCAGAAGCCTTGGTGAAACATGTTGGCGGCGAACACGGCAATGATCAGCGTGAGACCGAACTCTATGCCAGGGCCGTGTGATAAGGAGAGGAGCTCCGGCGAAGAATCGCGTACGGGCTCGAAGGCGTTGCCGAAGCCGCCGATAGCTACCACGGTTGCCACAAAGGCGATGAGGAAAAGCGGGAGTATGACCAGGAACTGGACCGTATCCGTAAATACGGAGGCGCGGATTCCTCCGTACGCTGTGTAGGCAAGCGTTCCTATGGCTACGATCAAGGCCGTCCAGATCAGCGGCACGTCGGCGATGAGATTGAGGGCTAGAGCGGTGCCGGTAAGCTCGGCGGAGAGGAAGACAAACATATAGAACAGCATTACGCCCAGCACGAATACGTACATAACTTTGCCGAAGCGGTACCACGCGTATTCGGTCACGGAGTGCCCCTGCGGCATGAGCCGCCGCATGCGGGGCCCGATGACGGCGAAGGCGACGATAGGAGCCGCTTGGCCTATGCCGTAGCCAATGAGCGCTATCAAGCCGGCCCACGTCCCCGTTTCAGCCGGGCTGAAGAGTATCCATGCGCCGGCTATGGAAGCAACAACGGTGGCAACGGCAACGCTGGCGCCGGCCGTGTTTCGGTTCACTATGAACTCTTCCACGCTGAGCCGGCGGCCCCGTATGTACAGAATGCCTATCGTCGCGAATGTCAGCGCCGTAAGTACTGCAATGGTGATGGCCAGGGTCTCTGTAGACATGTGATGCTCCAAATTATAGGGGCCGCCAGCTTTTGAGAACCGGCGGCCCCTTGGAGCGCTTGTAACCAACTCCCTACGCTGGCATTACCCAGATCAGGTTCAAGGGTCGCCCCGAATTGGGACCTCTCAGCCTGGTGTAGGCTCCCCCTTGGTCGAGATATTCAGTTGTTGATGGGCATTGTAGATTCTTGACGGGCAACCGTCAATTGGGCGTGTCGCATGTTTCTTAGAATCGGCATCGTTCTGATTTGAGGACTTCCATTTCCGATTCCGAAAAGCCTGATTCTTAGTGTGGATCGGCGATGCATCTTGGTTATATTGACGAACACCTATAACATGGTATATAAGCGGTGAAAAGGGGTTACTGTGCCAAGAATCACATACCAGGGCAGAGAAGTTGATGCAATCGAAGTCGGCTTCAAGGTAAATCGTGAGGACTGGAACGAATACCAGTTGGCAGATGGCACTGAACTCCGGATGAGGTTGGTAGTAGGCGAAGTCTATTACCTGCCGGAAACGTACGATAGAGAAGGCAAGCCTGTGTACGTTGTCAAATCCCAGAACCTGGTGATTTCCAAATCGCCGGATCATTTGCTCAAACGTCCTGAACAATAGCTGAGGGGTATATTCGTGGTACTTGCAGTAACCGATAGGTGGGCGCCTTCAGAACTGGAACAAGAGACCTTCAGCGACCAAGATGCTGAAGAGTCTAACAGCTTCGTGCATGGCGTGGCTGAGCTTGTTCGCCGTACGGTACATTCCCATCAGGGAGTGGAAGGCATCTATGGCTCAGCTGATGGGGACATAATCCATTTCTGGACGCTGATAGAACGAAGAAATCTCGATCTCGTGCGGGCGCTCATTAGAGACTTTCAGGAAAGGGTCATTGACCTCTTCGTTAATACTGAGCACCCGCCTTATGAGTTAGATTTTCACATCTACTATCTAGAGGGCAAAGATCCCCGCGACCTATTGCCAGATTCGGCTGTTCCGCTCGCTCCTTAGCCATCGTTTATGCCCAATCGTACAACGCACGAAACGCAAGCTCTTCATAACGACAGGTTCTGGCAGAGTCTGGATGTTGGCACTACCCCTTATACAGATTGGATTGTGAACGGCATCTTCTATTCGGCTATCCATTGGATAGAAGCATACCTGGCAACCATCAATAGCCACTCCTCAAGTCACGCAAACCGTTCAACCATCATGAAGGGATTGTTCTGGCTACGAGACCACCCTGACATGATTACTGACTATGAGTTATTGAGAACCGAGAGTGAAAATGCCCGGTATGTTGGTCGCAAATATACCGATGAGGAAATAACGGCCGACCTTATCCCTGCGCTAGATCGAATCCGCCAGATTATGCTCGGCCTTCTTGCTTAGCCGTTTTGTCGCTGTAGCAGATTCCTTTGAGCAGAAATACGCCACGGGCTCAATTGGGCGTCAGTTGGTTGTACCCGCCACGTGCTGTATGGCCCGCACTATCTTGTCGTATCCGGTACAGCGGCAAAGGTTGCCTGCAATAGCATGGCGGATCTCGTCCTCGGAAGGGTGTGGGTTTGTGTTGAGGAACGCCCTTGCCGAAACCAAAAAGCCAGGGATGCAAAAACCGCACTGGAGAGCGCCGTAGTCTATGAATGCTCTTTGCAGTGGGTCTAGCTCTCCACCTTTTGCCAGGCCCTCTATAGTGATTACGTCTTGGTCTTCCACTTCAGCCGCCAGCATGCAGCAGGAGTCTATGGCGCGCTCGTTGAGCATGACCGTACAGGCTCCACAGTTGCCGTTGCTGCACCCTTCCTTGGTTCCGGTGAGTTGGAGCTCATCTCTCAAAGCATCCATCAGGGTCTGCCACGGCTCTACCAGTATCTCCACGGGATCTCCATTGACAGTGAAAGAAACGGGAATTTTAGGCACAATTTCCTCCCTGGCTAGCTAGTTTACCTGCAGCGGCTGACCGAGTGATTCCATGCACATGAGCAAGGTACGGCGAGTCAGCACCCGCACCAGCTCTTTGCGGTACTCTGCGGTGCCGCGAACATCGTCGATGGGACTAGAGGCTTCCACAGCCTTCTCGCCTGCCTCCTGGACAAGCTCAGCGGTGATCTCCTTGTTCTCAAGCAACGCCTCGGCTGCCCAGGCGCGCACCGGCGTGGGAGCTACCGAGGCCAGGGATATGCGGGCCTTGGTGCAGTTGCGGGTGCCAGGCTCCAGGGCAACAAAGCTTGCCACGCCTGCCACGGCTATATCCATCTCATTTCTGGGAATGAAGCGCAGGTAGTGGCTGCTGCTGTTGTCCTCAGCCGGCGGCACTATTGTCTCCAGGATGACTTCATCCGGGGCCAATACGTTCCGGCCCGGTCCGGTGAAGAAATCCTCAATGGGCACCTCGCGCCGTCCCGTTGGCCCCACAATCACGACTATTGCCTCGTGCACCAGCATGCCGGGCACGGCGTCCGCGGAAGGCGCCGAGTTGGCAATGTTTCCCACCACGCTGGCGCGGTTCTGTATCTGTATGGAGCCTATCAACTCGCATGACTCCTTGATAGCCGTATAGCCTTCTATGACCGGTGAGAAGGCCGCGGTATCCGTACAATTGACGGCTGCTCCAAGGTGCAGCCCTTCGCCGGGGACCCACTCCAGACGGTTCATCTCAGGAATACGCTTGATGTCCATAATGACGGAGGGAGTGCGCCTGCCACTCTTGACCTGATCCACAAGGTCTGTGCCGCCAACAATGGGGCGGATTTCTCCGTGAGAACTGGCTTGCGCCAGTACCTGATTCATCTCTTCTAGAGTCTTTGGCCCAGCAAAAGAGAACGGTTTCACATGTCCCTCCCGGATGAACGTGTTGCCGATTATACGAAAAGGCGGCAAAGGATAGCAAACGATTTGACATACTTTAGCCAAGAGTAGAGTAAAATAGACAAATCCGCACTATGCAAAGGCCTCTATGAGCTACGTTTACCGGTACGGTCGCTGGGACGGCACGCAGCAAGTCTTCGATCTGGATGAAGATTTGCTCATGGACCAGCTTGCCGAAGACGTGATGATGCACGGCGATGTGTCCAGGGCATTGCGCAACTTCATGCGGCGCGGCTTTCGCGGCGATGACGGTGACAACTTGGAAGGTTTGCGTCAGATGATGGAGAGACTGCGCGAGCAACGTAGTCAAAACCTGGAACGCTACAACTTGGACTCTGTTTTCCAGGACATCAAGGAGCGGCTGGAACAGGTGGTAAGCACCGAGCGGGAAGGGATAGACAAGCGGTTGCGGGAGGCCAGGGAGGAGGCTACGCAGAGGCGCGAGGAGGACCCACAGCAAATACAGGAGCTGCTCAAAATGCTGGAAGAAAGGGCCAACCGCAGCCGGGACAGGCTAGACAACCTTTCGGAAAGCCCGGCGGGAGCTATTCAGGAACTGCGCGACTACGACTTCATGGATCCCGAAGCCCGGCGCCAGTTCCAAGAACTCCTTGACATTCTTCAACAGCAGATGCTGCAGGACTACTTTCAAGGACTGAAGCAGCAGATGCAGGGAATGACGCCCCAGCAAATGGCGGGCATCGGGGAGATGCTGCGCGACCTGAACCAGATGTTGCAGGACAGAGCGATGGGTCGTGAGCCCAACTTCCAGGGTTTCATGGATAGATACGGCTCGATGTTTGGCGACAACCGGCCTGGAAACCTGGACGAGCTAATGGAGAACCTGGCTCGTCAGATGGCCCAGATGCAATCGCTGCTGGACAGTATGTCGCCGGACATGCGGCGAGAGCTGGAAGACCTTGCCGACTCCTTGCTGGACGTGGAGACCATGGATGAACTGGCCCAGCTCGCCGCGGCTATGGAGCGGATGTATCCCATGGAAGATCTACGAGACCAGTATCAGTTCTTGGGAGATGAGCCTCTGACCATGGCTCAGGCCATGGACCTAATGCGCAGCCTGCAGAACGTGGACGACTTGGAGCGGCAGTTGAGAAACGTTCTGGACCGGGGAAATATAGATGACGTGGACATGGAGAAGGTGGAGGAGATGCTTGGTGAAGAGGCGCGGCGCACGCTGGAAACGCTGAAGAATGCGGCCAGGAAACTTGAAGAGGCAGGCTACGTGAAGCGAAGCGGCAGTAGATTGGAGCTGACGCCAAGAGGCATGAGGAAACTAGGTCAGAAAGTGCTGCATGAAGCCTTCTCACGCCTGAGCAAAGACCGCTTTGGCGAGCATGAGTTGCACGACAGGGGTCTGTCCGGGGAAGAGTCTGGAGAAACAAAGCCGTATCAGTTTGGCGATCCTTTCGATTTGAACCTGAACCGAACCGTTATGAACGCCATTACCAGAAGCGGGCCTCAGAAGCCGGTAAGGCTTATACCGGAAGACTTTGAAATCAACCGTAAAGAAGAGGTCACACGCACCTCCACGTGTCTGTTGCTTGATCAGAGCCGTTCCATGGGCATGTTTGGGAGCTTCCTTGCAGCCAAGAAAGTGGCAATTGCTCTCTACACCCTGGTGCAGTCTCAGTTTCGCAATGACAAGCTCTACGTAATAGGTTTCTCCGACCAGGCCATTGAGTTAAAAGGTGAGGACCTGCATGGGGCTAACTGGAATTCATGGCTTTCAGGCACCAACATGCATCACGCTTTCATGATGTCCCGCAAGCTGCTTTCCCGGGAGAAGGGAGGCACTCGCCAGATAATCATGATTACGGATGGTGAGCCAACCGCACACGTAGAGGCCGGACGCACCTACTTTGCCTATCCGCCCAGCCCCCGCACCATTCACGAGACATTGAAAGAGGTAAAACGGTGCACGCAGGAAGGAATAGTAATCAACACGTTCATGTTGGAGAGCAGCTACTATCTGCTGGACTTTGTAGATCGGATGACTCGAATCAACAAGGGTAGGGCCTTCTACACCACCCCGGACAGGCTGAGCGAGTTTGTCCTGGTTGACTACCTGAACAGCCGTCGCAGAAGAGTGGCGTAGCCTGCACCCATGCGGGACGCCCCGCCGGATTGCTTCGGTCGCTCGCAATGACGAAGTGGAGTGGGCGTATGGTGGCAGTATTCATTCGAAGGCGATATGATAACTCACCGCCATCTCCATGGACACCAATGAAACCAAACAATGACTAATCGCTATCCCGCAGTTGCTTATAGCGTTACTCTCAGAGTGAGCTACGACAATGTGCCAGGCAGACTAGGCGTAATCACCACGGCCGTAGGTGAAGTGGGCGGTGACATCGGAGCCATAGACATAGTCTCCACAGAACGCGGGCGGATGGTGAGGGACATAACGGTCAACGCGCGAAATGTAGACCACGGCATTCAGATTGCCACTACCATAAAGTCGTTGCCCGGCGTTATTGTAAGGAACGTCTCCGATCCAACCTTCCTGCTGCATCTTGGCGGCAAGATATCCATGGCTTCCAAGGTGCCGATTCGTACACGCAATGATCTTTCGCTGGCCTATACGCCCGGGGTGGCTCGTGTCAGCATTGCCATCCATGAAGACCCTTCCGTCGCTTGGACTCTAACCTCCAAATCCAACACCGTAGCCGTCGTCACAGACGGCACCGCCGTGCTTGGGCTGGGGAACATAGGTCCGGCGGCGGCAATGCCGGTCATGGAGGGCAAAGCCCTGCTGTTCAAAGAGCTAGCCGGCGTGGACGCTTGGCCAATCTGCCTGAATACGACGAACCCTGAGAAGATTATTCGTATAGTGAAGCACATCTCGCCCAGCTTTGGGGGGATAAATCTGGAAGACATTGCTGCGCCAAACTGCTTCTACATAGAGGAAAGGCTGAAGGAGGAGCTGGACATACCGGTGTTCCACGACGACCAGCACGGCACCGCCATTGTGGTAATGGCTGGTTTGTACAACGCGCTGAAGGTAGTGGGGAAAAGCATAGGTGAGATAAGAATTGTGATCTCCGGCGCGGGAGCGGCAGGGGTTGCTACTGCAAAGCTGATGGAAGAGGCGGGAAGCCGCCACATCATTGGCTATGATAGGGAGGGCATTCTTCACAGGGGCATGGACTTCAGCAAACATTCCGGGAAGAAATGGTTTGCTGAAAATACAAACCCGGACGATTTCCGCGGCGATCTGCTGGGCGCTATGAGAGGAGCGGACGTGTTCATTGGGCTCTCGGGCCCAAACGTGATCAGCGTTGACCACTTGAAGGTAATGAACAGGGACCCCATTGTATTCGCCATGGCCAATCCGGAGCCGGAGATAAGTCCGGAGGACGCGCTACCCCACGTCAAGGTGATGGCGACGGGACGTTCCGATTACCCCAACCAGATAAACAATGTCCTGGCTTTCCCCGGAGTTTTTAGAGGGCTCTTGGACTCCCAGACAAGAGAGGTGAATAGCGAGATGAAACTGGCCGCGGCGCACGCGATAGCCAGTGCTGTCCCATCCCGTCATTTGAACGAGGAGTATATAATGCCCAGCGTTTTCGACAGGGCTATGGTCAGAAGCGTGGCGCGTGCGGTGGCAATAGCAGCTAGGCGTACAGGAGTCGTGCGCCGCAAGAGACGCAGAACCATGTCTAGAGCCAGGCAACGGTTGTAGGGAGTACCCATTGGGCTGCCTGTAGTGTATGATTGTGGCCGCAAATGGAAATCTGTCTGAAGGAGGCATTAAAATGGCGGTCAGATATCCTGCAATAGCGTACGGTGTGACAATAAGGGCTGAATACCCCAACCAGCCTGGACAACTTGGAGACATCACTTCTGCTATCGGTGACATAGGAGGTGACATCTCAGCGCTGGACCTAGTCCAGTCTTCCCAGAACAAGGTAATCAGGGACATCACCATCAATGCCCGGGACGTGAATCACGGCCAAGAAATAGTAGCCAAGGTAAAGAGCTTGCCCGGTGTCAACGTAGTCAGTGTCTCAGACCCAACTTTCCTCCTGCACCTCAACGGCAAGATAGAGATGCGCTCCAAGACTCCGGTGAGGACTCGTAACGACCTATCCATGGCGTACACGCCCGGAGTGGCGCGAGTATGCATGGCCATCCACGAAGACCCGGATTCCATGTGGAACCTTACCGCGAAGTCCAATACCGTGGCCGTAGTGACGGATGGAACGGCGGTGCTGGGTTTGGGGGACATAGGTCCAGCAGCGGCCATGCCCGTCATGGAAGGCAAGGCCATGCTGTTCAAGGAGCTGGGGGGCGTCGACGCTTGGCCCATCTGCTTGGATAGCAAGGATCCGGACGAAATCATTGAAACCGTGAAGAACATAGCCGTTGGATTCGGTGGGATCAATCTGGAAGACATATCCGCGCCTCGGTGCTTCTATATCGAAGAGCGGCTCCAGGAAGAGCTGGACATCCCCATTTTCCATGACGACCAGCACGGCACCGCGGTGACCACAACGGCGGCGCTGTTCAACGCAGCAAAAGTCACCGGCAAGAAAATAGAGGACATGAAGGCTGTTGTGGTGGGAGTTGGTGCGGGCGGCATGGCCACTACCCAGATGATCATGGATGCTGGGCTAACGGACATTGTTGGCGCTGACCGCCAGGGTGTGCTGCATCGTGATAGGGATTATGGAGACAACGAATCCAAACGATGGTTTGCCGAGAATACCAACCAGGATAATTTCAAGGGCTCTTTGATGGACGCCATGAAAGGCGCGGACCTCTTCGTTGGACTTTCCGGCCCCGGCGTAATCACCGTCGACCACGTGAAGGCGATGAACAAAGATGCCATTGTCTTTGCCATGGCCAACCCGGACCCGGAGATTTTCCCCGAGGAGGCGGGGCCTCACGTAAGAGTAATGGCCACCGGCCGCTCCGACTACCCCAACCAGGTGAACAACGCTCTATGCTTCCCCGGATTTTTCAGGGGCATGCTGGACGTGAGGGCATCGAGAGTTACATCTGAGATGAAGTTGGCGGCGGCCAAAGCCATTGCCGATAGCGTGCCGGCCAGCCAGCTCAACGAAGAGTACATAATGCCCAACGTTTTCGACAGAAACGTGGCGGCGGCTGTGGCCAAGGCTGTGGCCCAGGCCGCTCAGAGGAGTGGAGTGGCTCGCCGCTCTCGCCGCAGGGCTTTCGGAGTAGAGGCGATGATCAAATAGGACGGAAGGCTTCTGCCCTAGCTAAAAGAGGCGCTCCGCATCTCGATGCGGAGCGCCTCTTGCTTACTAAGCCAACTCTTCGTCCAGGTCCTGCCCGGTAGGCATGCTTTCATTATCCTCAGGCGGAGGGGCTCCCGTTACCAGGGAGGGGACTTCTCTCCTTACTGCCCCTTCAAGCCGCGAGATGGGTATAGCGGGCATAGTGTTGATATGCACCCCTGCTCTGACACCGAGCTCAAGCGAAAACCTGGCAATGGATTCGTTGTCGGGCGCCTGCACGATATTCACAAAGTCAATCTCGCCAAGGACGCCGTACTCCCCAAGCAGCTCTATCCCCGGGATGTCTATTTCATACTGGGCCCGGCGTACACTTTCCGGGTTTTCCAGCGTTCTTTCTCGTCCTTGAGGGGTCAAAGTCAATAGCTGGATGTATATAGGCATGATCGTCCTTCCCAATGGCGTAAGTTGCGGCTATTGTACACCGATAACAAGCTGAAAAAAGGAGTTCTAATCCGACGGTTGTAGATTGTAACTTGACCAAGGCCAATGCTATACTTTCTGCACAGGGCCAAGGCCTTCAAGTAGGCTGAGGTTATGACCTTCAAATCAGTCCTGTGAGGCTGGTAAGGTGACTACTGTGGCTGAACTAGCCATCTAATGTTGTAAAAGACCCTTGCCTGTCCACAGGCAAGGGTCTTTTATATGGTGGAAAGACGGATACTCTCGGCGGAGGACATGAGACGGGCGATTACCCGTATAGCCCATGAAATTGTGGAACGCAACCAGGGCATAGAGGGGCTGGTGCTGGCAGGGATAAGGACCCGCGGAACCCCTCTTGCTCGCAGACTGGCGGAACGCATTGCTGACATAGAGGCGCGCAACGTGCCCGTCGGAGCGTTGGACATAGGGTTATACAGAGACGACATTGCATCCAGCAGCCCGCCTGTTGTCCATTCAACGGAAATTCCGCAGGACGTGGACAGCCGCAAACTGGTGCTGGTAGACGACGTGCTCTTCACCGGCCGCACCATACGTGCTGCCTTGGATGCGTTGATCGACTTTGGCAGGCCGAAGCAGGTACAACTGGCCGTACTGGTAGACCGCGGACACAGGGAGTTGCCCATTCGCGCCGATTACGTGGGCAAAAACATACCGACAACGTTGCTAGAACAGGTGCAGGTGAGGTTGACCGAAGTGGACGGGAGAGATGAGGTTGTGCTTGTACAGGTGAGTGAATGACGGCTATGGCATCCACTGTACAGCAAGCTAAGACAATCGCCCGGCCAAGCATGGTCAACGGCGCCCGCCGTCACTTGCTAGACTTGGATGACTTCTCCGAAGAAGAACTGGACCTGGTGATGAGCACCACGGACGCTATGCGCGAGGTGCTCAGTCGAGACATCAAGAAGGTCCCTACTTTGAGAGGCAAAGTCATAGTTACGCTGTTCTACGAAGCGAGCACGCGCACCAGGGTCTCCTTTGAAGAAGCTGGGAAGTTGCTCAGTGCCGATGTCATCAACGTATCGTCCTCCGGCAGCAGCGTTGAAAAAGGCGAATCCCTTCTCAATACAGTGCGGACGCTGCAAGCAACCAGTACGGATATCATAGTGGTAAGGCACCCGCATTCAGGAGCTCCTTACTTCATGGCGCGGAACCTGGAGCGTACAGGCATCATCAACGGGGGAGACGGCTGGCATGCTCACCCCACACAGGCCCTTCTGGACCTATACACAATGAAGCGCAGCCTGGGCTCAGTGACCGGCGCTAAAGTTGTCATAGTGGGGGATATTACCCACAGCAGGGTCGCCAGGTCCAACCTGTGGGCTTTGCAGACGGCAGGAGCGCAGGTAGTGCTATGCGCGCCTCCTACGCTGTTGCCCCAGGAGTTCCTTTCCGGTGAGCACCTCAGGGATGGACATCTGTTTGGCTCTGTGAACGTGGAGACCAATTTAGAGAAGGCCATCAGAGAAGCGGACGTTGTAATGCCTTTACGTCTCCAGTTGGAGCGCCAGCAGGCGGGGCTACTCCCTACGCTGCGTGAATATTCGAAAATGTACGGCATCACCAAAGAGAGACTGGCCTTAGCCAAGCCCGGCGCCCTGGTCCTGCATCCCGGTCCAATGAATGAAGGTGTGGAGATAAGCCCTGACGTTGCCCACGGAGCGCAGTCTTTGATAGAGGAGCAGGTACACAACGGCGTGGCGGTGCGCATGGCGTTGCTCTATCTGCTGATGGGCTCGCGGCAAAAGAGTCAAGCCCAGGGAGGGCAGCAGTGAACGGCACGGACTCCATTCTCATAAGAGACGTACGACTCATCGATCCCCACAGGGGGATGGACGAAGCGGGCGACTTGCTTATAGTCGATGGCGTCATAAAGCATGCGGGCGGCACGGTTCGCAATGGCCACGCGCCGCCGGGTTGCCAGGTTATGAGAGGCGATGGGCTTGTGGCCTGTCCGGGGTTCATTGATTTGCACTCCCATCTAAGGGAGCCCGGCTACGAAGATAGAGAGACCGTTGCTACCGGCGTAGAAGCCGCCGTCAGAGGCGGGTTCACCACCATCTGCGCCATGCCCAATACCAACCCCGCTATGGATAATGCTTCTACGGTGGAGTTTGTGCTGCGTCAAGCTGCGGCGGCGGGGAAGGCCAGGGTGCTGCCAATAGGCAGCGTGACCAAAGGCCGGGCCGGAAAAGAACTGGCCGAGATGTGGGAGCTTGCGCAATCGGGCGCCGTAGGCTTCAGCGATGACGGAAACCCCGTGGCGGATTCTCACCTGATGCGCCAGGCCCTAGCTTATGCAGGCGGGCTAGGGCTCCCCGTACTCCAGCATTCTGAAGATACAGAGCTCTCACAAGGAGCGCCGGTAAATGAAGGACATATCTCCAACCTATTGGGGTTGCGCGGCTGGCCTGCCGCCGCCGAAGAAACGATGATTGCCCGGGATATTTCGCTGGCCCAGCTAACGGGCGGACATCTACACGTGGCGCATCTGACAACGTCCGGCGCCGTGGAGCTGGTTCGATTGGCAAAGCAACATGGGGTGAAGGTAACCGCGGAAGTTACACCTCACCATCTCACCTTGGACGAGAGCTGGGTGCTGGGGCATGACAAGGACGGACCCTTGAGCGGGCCGCTGGGCTCCGAGGCATACGATACTCTTACCAAGGTGAACCCTCCTCTGAGGACTAAACGTGACGTGGAGGCGCTGGTGGCAGGCTTGCGAGACGGGTGGATAGATGCGATTGCCACGGATCACGCACCACAGACAGTCATTGACAAGCTGGTGACTTATGACGACGCCGCATACGGGTTCAGCGGTCTGGAAACCGCTTTAGGATTGCTGATGAGACTGGTGCATGGCGGCCAAGTAGACCTGATTACCTTGGTTGCCGGGTTGACCACCGGCGCTCTCTCCGTACTCGGTCAGGAGTATGCCCATCTGACGACGCTACAAGAGGGAACTACCGCTGACATAGTCGTCTTCGATCCTCAAAAGGAATGGGTGGTACGCAGCGAGGAGTTCGCTTCCAAAGGCAGAAATACTCCGCTGGAAGGGGTCACCTTGAAAGGTAGAGTGACAGCCACCATAGCAGGTGGCAGAATAGTGCATTCAGAGCTAGCCGAGGTGGGCCGTTGACGGTTAGAGAAGCGTACCTGGTACTGGAGGATGGGTCCGTCTATCAGGGCGAATCTATGGGAGCAGTTGGCACCACCTGCGGCGAGGTTGTGTTCAACACTTCCATGACCGGCTACCAGGAGATACTCACCGACCCATCCTATGCAGGGCAGATAGTGGTAGCTACGTATCCGCTCATCGGCAACTACGGAGTGAATGAGCGGGACGTAGAGTCGCGGCGAATTCAAGTGGCCGGGTACGTGGTGCGTGAGCAATCCAGGCATCCCAGCCATTATCGTAGCGATGGCGCAATCGACGAGTACCTGGCAAGCCAGAACATAGTGGGCATCAGCAAAGTTGATACCCGTGCCGTGACCAGGCGTATCCGGCGGGAAGGCGCAATGATGGGTTGCCTCACTTCCGAGTTGAGTCTGGAAGAGGCGCGGGAACGGCTTGGCCGGGCGCCAAGGTATGATGACTTGGACTACGTTGCTACTGTGACTACCGATGGTCCCTATTCTTGGAATGGAAAGCCGGCTGAACATGGCTCCGGACCGCACGTTGTAGTCATGGACTGCGGCTTGAAATACAATATCCTAAGGAATCTTGAAGCCAGGGGTTGCCAGGCAACGGTTGTGCCAGCCAGTACCACTGCCGAAGATGTATTGGATTTGGAGCCTGACGGAATAGTGTTTTCACCCGGGCCGGGAGACCCTGCTCATCTGGGTTACGCCGTAGACATGGTAAAGGGTCTGGTTGGCAAGCTGCCAGTGATGGGGATTTGTCTGGGCCATCAGCTTCTTTCCAGGGCTCTTGGAGCACGGACTTATAAGCTCAAATTCGGGCATCATGGAGCAAACCATCCCGTACGGGACCTGACTACGGGCCGCGTCTACATAACGGCTCAGAACCATGGTTTCGCAGTGGATGCAGATACATTCCCCGCAGGTATGGAGGTGAGTCATGTAAATCTCAATGACGGTACGGTTGAGGGGATGATACACAAGGAGTTCCCCATCATGGGGATACAATTCCATTCCGAGGCCGCTCCTGGGCCTTGGGACAATGAATACCTCTTCGACAGGTTCCTGTCGATGATAAAGGAGGTAGATAGATCATGAGAAATCTGCGTGAGTTGCGAGAGGATACGCTGCCTGGTGAACAGGCGGCTATGAAGGTACCCCCGCGGAATCGTTGGCAAATCTTAATAGTTGAGTACGAGCTTCTGGACGTCTACTTGTCGGGATTGCAGCAGCGGGTATGGGTAAGCGGTATGGTTCTAGCGGGCCTGACTATGTTTGGCGTCACGTTCCTGGCAACTATGCTCGACGCCGGCCTAGCTGATAGTTTGACGGTAATAGGTCTCATAGGCGGCGTGGCTTCCCTTATCACAATAGGCTGGTGGTTATTGCTCAGGCGCATGTTTGCCGCGCAACGAGTTGCCGAGTACCGGCGCAATGAGATAGAGCGCGAGCTTGGAATGAGGACCGGCCTATACTTGACGTTCTTACGCCAGAGCCGTAGGTTCGGCAACCGGCGTGGCATAGTAGCCCGGCAGCTTGCAGAAGGCGACAGCGAAATTGAAGAGGGGCTAAAGGAGTTCGGGAGCAGTTCAGAAGGAAGCCCCAGGTTCGCCAGGTTCATGGCTGAGCGTTTCGTCTGGAATGTGGTGCCCTGGCTGCTCATAGCCGCTTGGGCAAGCCTATACCTTGTGAAGACATAGCTAGCTACTTGATTCAGGCGTCCCGGGTTAAGGTCACACTGGCTGGATTTGTGCCTGGAAGCTCGACTTTAGCGAAACGAGGTTTCATCTTGCTTTTTATTGGTGAATGAGGGATGGAGTGACGGAACTCTCTCCCCAGATAAATAAAGTCCTCATCATTGGTTCAGGGCCCATAGTCATTGGGCAGGCTGCTGAGTTTGACTATGCAGGCTCTCAGGCATGCCGATCCGTTAGAGAGGAAGGTGTGACCACCGTTCTGGTCAACTCCAACCCCGCCACTATCATGACGGACCAGGGCATTGCCGATGTGGTTTACATAGAGCCTCTTACCGTAGACGTCATTGAGCGGATCATACAGAGGGAACGGCCGCAGGGCATGCTCCCCACCTTGGGCGGTCAAACAGGCCTCAACCTGGCTGTTGAAGTAGCCGAAGCGGGTATTTTGGACAAATACGGCGTTCGGCTCCTGGGTACGTCCCTGGAAACCATACGAACGGCTGAAGACCGCTCCTTGTTCCGCCAGATGCTTATAGAAATGGGAGAACCCGTGCCTGAAAGCGAAACGGTAACTTCTCTAGATCAAGCCAGGGAAGTAGCTGAGAGGATCGGATTTCCGTTGGTGGTGCGCCCCGCCTATACGCTGGCAGGCACGGGCGGAGGCGTTGTTCAGGGATGGGATGACCTTGACCAGGCAGCAACAAGCGGACTGGCTGCCAGCCCCATTCACCAGGTATTGGTTGAAAGGTATCTCCTGGGCTGGAAAGAGATTGAATACGAAATAATGAGGGACGGCGCCGATAATTGCATCACGGTGTGCGCCATGGAAAACATAGACCCCATGGGCGTGCACACCGGTGACAGCATAGTGGTGGCGCCCACTCAGACCCTTTCCGACAAAGAGTATCAGATGTTGCGCAGCGCCGCTCTGCGCATCATTAGAGCGCTGGGAGTGGAAGGCGGTTGCAACATTCAGTTTGCTCTATCGCCGCATCCATGGGCGGCCCCTCACGAATTCGCCAATGGCAAAGAGCCGTCTCCTCAATACTACGTCATAGAGGTCAACCCCAGGGTGAGCCGCAGCTCAGCGCTGGCTAGCAAAGCAACCGGTTATCCCATAGCCCGCGTTGCTGCCAAGATTGCAATTGGCAAGCGCCTGGACGAGATTGCAAACAGGGTTACCGGCAAGACGCTGGCCGTTTTTGAGCCGGCCCTTGATTACTGCGTTGTCAAAATACCGCGCTGGCCTTTTGACAAGTTCCCCACGGGGGAGCGAAACCTGGGCGTTCAGATGAAGGCCACGGGTGAGGTGATGGCAATCGATCGCACCTTTGAGGCGGCGCTGCAAAAGGCGGTGCGCTCCTTGGAGCAATCCACCGAGACCCTGCTCTGGCAGGATCCCGCCTGGAGAGGGGATTCAGACGACTCCATGAAAAGCGTACCCATGGAAGCAAAAGACACGCGTCTCTGGGCTCTCATGGCTGCTTTGAGAAAATCCGTTTCCATACAGAACCTCAGCGGCCGCACAGGGATAGATCCCTGGTTCCTCAGCGGTATGCAAAACATAGTGGACATGGAGCGGCAACTGCTGGCCGAACCCCTCACTCCACGTCTATTACGCTACGCCAAGCGCCTTGGCTTTTCCGATGAATACATAGGTACCCTGGCCGACCGCCTGCCTGACCAGATACGCGACTTGCGCCGGTCATGGGGAGTCCGGCCTGTTTACAAAATGGTGGACACTTGCGCCGCTGAGTTTGAAGCGCAAACGCCGTATTTCTACAGCACGTATGAGCAGGAGAACGAAGCTCCATCCCTGCCCGGCAAGAAATCCCTGGTGATAGGCAGCGGGCCTATTAGGATAGGGCAGGGGATTGAGTTCGACTATTGCAGTGTACATGCTGCTTGGGCCTTGCAGGACGAGGGTACGGCCAGCATCATTGTGAATTCCAACCCGGAGACCGTTTCCACAGATTTCGATACCAGCGATAGACTTTATTTCGAACCTCTGGATGAGGAGAGTGTTCTTGACATACTCGAAAACGAATCTATAGAGACGCCTGACGGCGGCGTTGAATACCCTCCGTCGGTGGTGCAGTTTGGGGGGCAGACGGCAATCAACCTGTCGCAGTCGTTGGGGCGCTTGGGCATGCCTATCTTGGGGTCGTCGGCACAGGCCATAGACATCGCCTCTGACAGGCACAAGTTCGAGGACTTTATAGCCAGGCAGGGAATCCCGCAGCCACCCGGCGCGGCGGTGGCGACAGTGGAGGAAGGGCTGAACGTAGCGCAGCAGATAGGATACCCCGTATTGGTGAGGCCCAGCTACGTCTTGGGGGGCCGGGCCATGGAAATCGTACAGAACGCTTCGGAGCTGATACGCTACCTGACCACCGCCGTAGAGATAGGCCGCGGCAGACCTATATTGATAGACAAGTACCTGGAAGGACGTGAAGTAGAGGTCGACGCCATCTGTGACGGTGAGCAGGTGCTGATCCCTGGCATCATGGAGCACGTGGAGCGAGCCGGCGTCCACAGCGGCGATTCCATGGCTATATACCCTGGGTTGACCCTGACCAGCACCGAGGTGGATACGCTGGTCGACTACACCACGCGTATAGCCTTGGGGCTGGGCACCAAGGGCCTGATCAATATTCAGTACGTCATCATGGGAATGGACCCCTATCGCGATCCTACGACATTCAAATATGATGACAACGACGTCTCGGCGATATACGTGCTGGAGGCCAACCCCAGGTCCAGCCGCACCGTGCCATTCCTCTCCAAAGTCACCGGTGTCCCCATGGTGCAGCTTGCTACAAGAGTAGTGCTTGGCAGAACACTGCGGGAGCAAGGCTACACGGGCGGGTTGTGGAAGAAAGCGAAACTGGTGGGGGTAAAAGCGCCGGTGTTCTCCATGTCAAAGCTGGTAGGAGTGGATACGTATCTGGGGCCGGAGATGAAGTCCACGGGAGAGGTCATGGGCATTGACCATGATTTCATGCCCGCTGTGGCCAAGGCTCTGCTGGCCAGCGGACTTGACCTGCACAGAGAAAGCTCCGTACTGCTTAGCATCGCTGACAAGGACAAGGCGGAAGCGCTCCCCATGATCCGCGCCCTGGCTGAGGCCGACTGCGAGCTGTACGCTACGGAAGGCACGGCGGCAATGATCCGCGCCCTTGGCTTTGAAGTTCGCCTCATAGCAAAGAAGCTTGGGGAAGGTCATCCCAATGTAGTGGACGTGATAGAAAATGGAGCGGTGAAGGCCGTAATCAATACGGTCTCAGAGTCGGCGTCCACCCTGCGAGACGGTTTTGAGATACGCCGCGCCGCTGTGGAGCGGCGTATCTCATGCTTTACGTCTTTGGACACGGCGCGCGCCGCCGTAGACAGCCTGGGACGGGGAAGCTCCTATAATGTGCTGCCCGTTAACGAATACTGAATTGAAACGAACAAAAAGAGTTGAAAAGAGTGGCCAAGGTTGCCACTTTTGGAGTGTTTAAGCTATTATAGCTATAACTTGATGGAGAACGTATCGATTTCAGAAGAAACAGCTTCTTCTATCGATCAGAGTAAAGCCTGGGCAAACCAGAGCAACGGATCCAAACGCCGCAGCAGTAAGCGGAAAGGGCCAGTGTCGCCCTCAGCCGTGGACGCGGATGGTCTGAACGTAGATCAGACCGCTCAAGCGGCGGTTGAAACTGCCGTGAAACCCCGTACGCGCAGGCGAAGGGGCCCCAAAGCCCCGGTCGATTCTCCTTCAATCGATACTCCTCCCGTAGCCGTGCCAATGGAGCATTACCCGGTTCCCACGACACACCGGCCCTTTGCCCATCCCAGTGAAGACGAATTCACCCACCTGTTGGACTTCTACGGAGTAAAATGGCTGTACGAACCTCGCTCCTTCCCGCTGAGATGGGACGGTGAACGGGTGGCGGAAATGTTCACGCCCGATTTCTATCTGCCGGAGCTAGACCTCTACGTGGAACTAACCACCCTCAAACAGAGCCTGGTAACGGAGAAGAACAGGAAGATGCGCCATCTGCGTGAGCTTTACCCGGATGTGAACGTTAAGCTGCTCTATAAGCGTGACATACACCGTCTTTTGGCCAAGTACGGATTTGGGCCCCTGATCCAAGAGGATATCCCTGAGGTGGAGCGGGTATTGTTCACCAAACCGCAGATAGAGCGAAGGGTTCGTCAGATTGGCAAATCTATCTCCCGTGACCATAAAGGCAAGCAGCCTGTTCTTCTAGGAGTGCTCAGGGGCGTGTTCTGCTTCATGGCCGACCTGATGAGAGAAATAACGCTGCCACTTTCCATGGACTTCATGTCTGTTTCTTACTACAGAGGCAATGGCGACGCCCCTGGAAACGGGGCCGTACAAGTCAAGAAAGGGCCAGACATACCTATAGAAGGGCGCCATGTTGTGCTGGTGGAAGACATTGTGGACACAGGCATGACCCTCAATTACCTGCTCCGCTACTTGCATTCACTGAATCCGGCCAGTCTGAAGGTTTGCGCATTGCTGGATAAAAAGGTCAGGCGGCTGGTGGACGTCAAGCTGGACTACGTGGGATTTGAAATTGCGGATGAGTTTGTTGTTGGTTACGGCTTGGACTATTTGGAGAAGTACCGCAACCTGCCGTTCATAGGGATACTGAGACCCGGAGAACAGGCACAGCCCACCGATCGCAAGCCAGAACGGAAACGCAAACGGGATGGGCAGGAGAGAGGAGTCCGGGCTAACCCGGCGCTCCCTTCCGGCTAGTTCCCATCTCGAAGGCCTCTGCGCCGTCCTTGAGACGTTGCTCAATCCGCATCCGTTAGCTCTTGCTCATATTGCGCCCGCCGTGGAGTTGCTTTGCGTACTTCTTCCCGGTGGGGCACAGATCCAGCAGGGAACAATCGCTGCAACGCGGGTCACGACGTACGCAGGTGACGCCGGCATGGTGGTCCAGCAGGGCGTGGTATTCGTTGAATAGCCGGGTGTCTCTGGGCAAGTGGCTGTGGAAGAAAGTTTGGAGCTCGGCGTATGTCTGCCCCTCGCAAACAAGATCGAGTCGCTCCAGTATGCGCCGCGTGTAGGCATCTATGACGAAAACGGGCCAGCCCCCGGCGTACAGCATAATGTCGTCGGCGGTCTCCTCACCGATGCCGTATATGGAGAGGAGCTCGCGGCGCAACGTATCTGGCTCCTGCTGGAGCATCTCTTCCAGATTGTCTCCGTAGCTTTTGCCAAGGTGTTCCGCAAAGGCCTTGAGCTTCTTTGCCTTGACGTTGAAGTAGCCGCTGGACTTGATCAGACTCGCCAGCTCTTCAATGGCAACCTCCCGCAGTGCTGCCGGGCACAAAATACCCTCTTGTTTGAGGCGGTCGATGGCGCGCGCCGCATTGTTCCACGAGACATTCTGGGTGAGAATGGCGCCGACAATTGTCTCAAACGGGCCGTCGCCCGGCCACCAGTGCTGAGGACCGTAGTCGCTGTAGAGGTGGTGGAAAACCCGCAGCAGCTTCTTGCCGGTGGGGGTTGGCGTGTTGCACTCTGTTTTCATAGCGTGAAGGCCGGTCTTTCTTCCTGGTTCTTTAGTGGCTCACTTGGAAATACATGCCTCAATCCCTTGTTTCAGCATCCTCAACAGGGATAGCATTGCTTGTGGCTAGTTGACGGCAAGATTAGACTACCAGGAGACGAAGATGTCGACCACTTTTGCCCAAAGACTGGATTCCGCTTGCGAAGCTAGCAGAAGCCTTGTGTGTGTGGGCCTTGATCCCGACCCAAGCATGATGCCTGTAAAGGAAGTTGCCGCGTTCAACAGGGCAATAGTGGATGCTACCCATGACCTGGTTTGTGCATACAAGCCCAACCTCGCTTTCTATGAAGCCCTGGGTCTTGATGGCTGGAATGCATTGGAGAGTACGGTCAAGCACATACGGGACGTGGCTCCCGGAGTGATACTGCTGGGCGATGCCAAGCGGGGCGATATTGGGAACACTGCCGCGGCCTATGCCAGGGGAATGTTCCAATACTGGGGGTTCGATGCGGTCACAATAAACGCCTACTGCGGCAGAGACGGCGTGGAGCCTTTCTTAGAGTATTCGGACAGGGGTGTTTTTGTCTTGTGCCGTTCATCCAACCCTGGCGCGGTCGACCTTCAAGATCTGTTGGTTTCGTCGGGCGTAGACAGTGCAAGGCCTCTGTATCAACAGGTGGCGCTGCAGGTCGGCTCATGGAACCAGCATGGGAACGCCGGGCTGGTCTTGGGTGCAACGTACCCGGAGCAAATAAAAGAGGTGCGGGCCCTTTGCCCTGACATGCCGTTTCTAATTCCCGGCATAGGTTCGCAGGAGGGAGCATTGGAGCAAGCGGTGAGAAACGGCATTGCGGCTCAGGGCAGGCGTATCTTGATCAACTCGTCGCGGGGCATCATATACGCTTCGCGGGGAGATGATTTCGCCGAATCGGCAAGGAAGGCAACTGCCGATCTGCAAGACGCTATCAACGCTGTTCTGGCCGCTGTGGATGCTGAATGGTAAGGGAATACCATTTAAATGACATATTGAGGCTGAAGAAACCCCACCCTTGCGGCAGCTACCAGTGGAGGGTGGTTAGGCTTGGGGCCGACATTGGACTGAGGTGCCTGGAATGCAATAGAAGGGTGCTGCTGGAGCGAGGTGTTTTGAACCGCAGGATCAGGGAACACAAGGCGGCGGCCATTGCAGAAGAGCCAAATCATAAATGTTCAGAGAAGTAGTTACTACTAATTGTGGAACAAGGCCATTAGCACCTGCGAGAATGTTGACATCACCTGTCACTTTTGGTGTATTTCTAATACCACCCTTATCGCTTCGCCGGTAGGGTCGAGACCGCCCTTTAAGGGGCGGTCTCTGTCCTTGTATGGGGGAGTAACGAATGATTATGGGACTGTTGCCGAACTCGACCTAGGGAGAGGTGGTTGATATGATCTATGTGCGAATTCGGGCTGGGGAAGGGAGGAAACGCTAGAATTGGGCGATCAACGGCGTTGCGAAGGATTCCATTCCAAGAGGAGACAATGAGAAAGCGGCCCCTAAGGATGAGCGATGAAGTGGTTGCCGCTACTACCGGCAGGCGCTGGAGCGAGTGGTTCGACATTCTTGACGACGCTGGCGCCTTGAAGATGAAGCACACTGACATTGCTCGGATGCTTTGGGAGCGGCACTCCGTCTCCGGATGGTGGGCGCAGACGGTGACCGTGGAGTATGAACGCGAGCGTGGCCTGCGCGACGTTCACCAGACCGAACGCGGCTACGAGGTGAGCGTGAGCATGACCATTCCCGCATCCGCCGAAGCTATCTTCGCCGTCTGGGAAGACGAGCAGCGGCGTGGCGAGTGGCTAGGGGCGCCCATGAAGGCCAGCCCTATCAGGTCCATGCGTCTCGAAACGGGCGAGCGCGGCAGTGACCTGTCCGTCAGCCTGTACTCTAAAAGACCAGACCGGTGCCAGGTTGTAGTTCAACAGACCAAGCTCCCGGACCGTGATGCCGTAGAAGATCGGCGCGCATTCTGGAAAGATGCGTTGGCCAGGCTCGTATATGCTGCTTCCCAGCCTTAGTGTAGACCGTCAGTAGGGACTGGTGCCGCTAGCGGAAGTGTAAACTGTTGAGGCCGCCTGCCCATTCCTTGATGAGCTTTCCTTGACATCTCCAAAGGAGAATGTTAATTTACTTTTGCTGCATTCATTGATACTAAGTATCATGACAGTCACACTATCATACACAGACTTGCTGGCGATCACGGAGGACATGGAGTACGGTTTGAGACAGGGCCGCGCCGGGGATATACAGAGGAGGTAAGAAGTTGGCGACAATGACCTTCGATCCGGAAATAGCCGTCGAAGACGTAACCGTGGTGCGCGGCGGGCACAAGGCGTTGACCGACGTTACTTTTGACGTGGGACCGGGCACGCTGATGGGTGTCTTGGGTCCCAACGGCGCCGGCAAGAGCACCCTGTTCGACGCTATTGCGGGAGTCTTGCCAGTAACAAACGGCACGGTGACGCTGAGAGGCGCAGCAACGCCGCGGGGCGCGCTGGCATACGTGCCTCAACGCGCCGCCATCAACTGGGCCTTTCCCGCCACCGTTCAGGACGTGGTGACCATGGGCTGTTGCAACGTTGGGCTGTTCAGGCGGCCTGGCAAGAGAGAGAGAGAGATGGTCCGAGCCTGTCTAGGGCGGGTCGGGTTGTGGGAGCAGCGCTCGTCCCTGATAACTGATCTGTCCGGCGGTCAACGCCAGAGGGTCTTCATAGCGCGCGCCTTGGCCCAAGAGGCCAGCGTGATTCTGCTGGACGAGGCGTTCAGCGGCGTTGACGTGGGCGCACAGGAGGAGATTGTAAAGGTACTCCAGTCCCTGCGCGACGAGGGGAGGGTAGTGCTCCTCGCCACCCATGACCTTACCAATCTAGCCGAACGGTTCGATCAAGTTCTGTGCATCAACCACCACGTGTGCGCCTACGGCCCTCCCGAAGATGCGTTCACCCCAGAAGTGCTCGAAGAGCTGTACGGGTCCCACGGAATCGAATTCGATCCCAACCACTTCAGTCCTGGGAGCAGCGCGGGATGATAGACTACATCGTTGAGCCGTTCCAATACAGCTTCATGGTTCGGGCACTGATCGTGTCCGTGCTCGTAGGGGTGATGTGTCCGGTACTAGGCGCCTACGTCATTACGCGCGGACGTGCGTTCATGGGCGACGCTCTGGCGCATTCCGTGCTGCCGGGTATGGTTGTCGCTTTCCTGTTGGGAATCAGCCCGTTCTATGCAGCGGTTCCTACGGGAATCCTAATAGCTTTATCCATGGGTTCCGTCGCCCGGCGCACGGGTATCAGCGAGGACACGTCCATAGGCATCATCTTTGCCGGCATGTTTGCCCTGGGCCTGGTAATGCTTTCCAGTGCCGACAACATCAACGTCAACATTGAAGATTTACTGCTGGGCCAGGTGCTTGGCGTATCTCAAACGGACGTTTACGTTTCGTTGGGGTTGGCGGCAGTAGTGCTGGTGGGGCTCTATGCGTTCCACCGTCAGCTTATATACACCACCTTCGACCCTGTGGGGGCAAAGGTAGTTGGGATCAAGACTGGATTGGTGGAATACGTGCTCCTAGCCCTCCTCGCCCTCGTCATCGTGATTGGCATTCAGGCGGCGGGGATCGTCTTGGTCATGGCAATGCTAATAACCCCCGCGGCGGCGGCGTACCTGCTCGCCAAGAGGTTCGTAGGAGTCATGACAATTGGTGCGCTGGTAGGCGCCCTCTCGGCAGTGGTAGGCCTGTATCTGTCCTACTACGCTGACCTGCCCTCTGGGCCTGCCATGGCCCTGGTTGCGACCGCAGCCTTCGGAATAGCGGCCGTATGGAAGAATGCGTGGAGGGCACCGAGCGCCGACCGCAGCCTCGCAGCCGATTACTGATCCTTCGCCCCTTCGACAATTCGGCAAGCTCACTGCAGGCCGGCTCAGGGCGAAGCGGAGAAAGGCCTCATAGCTGGCGTGAAGAGCGCCTTCGTCCAAGCTATAATACGTAGTAGGATGAAAGCACGAGTCAAGCTATTTGCCGCCCTCAGAGAAATGGCAGGTGAATCAGAAGTTGAGTTAGACCTGCCGGACACGGCCACGGTGGCACACGTTGTAAGAGAGTTGGATAGACGTTACGCAGGCATGATGAAGAGCGGCGTTCCCATTATGATAGCCGTCAACGCCGAGTACGTTTCCGAGGACCACCCCGTTCATGAGGGCGACGAAATAGCCTTCATACCGCCGGTCAGCGGAGGCGCTTTGTGATCAGGATAAGCAGGGATGTTCTAGACCCCGAGGAGATAACTTCCACGGTGTGTGCACCTGACAAGGGCGGGGTGGTCACTTTCCTGGGAACGGTGCGCGACCACACAGGCGGCAAGCGCGTTCTTTACCTTGAATACGAGGCCTACGAGGAGATGGCCGAGAAGATGCTGTCCCGCATTGCCGGGGAGGTAGTTGAGCGCTGGGACGACACTGTAGTATCGATTGCGCACCGCCTTGGGCGTATGGAGGTGGGTGAAATCAGCCTGGTGGTGGTGGCGGCCTCACCGCACCGCGCCGAGGCATTCTCGGCATGCCAGTACGTAGTAAACCGCATCAAAGAGAACGTGCCCATCTGGAAGAAAGAGGCGTTTGAGGGTGGCGAGGTATGGGTAGGCATGGAAGGTCGGCCCGCGCCCGCTTCCATGTAGCCTCTGCTTTTTATACCCGCTGGAACGGCCCGGACTTAACCAACGCTCCCCTATCCCTCAACCAGCCAGGCAACCAGCTGTGCCCAGAGCCGGTCATGGTGGCGCCAGTTCAGGTACTCCGCCGGGCCCCAGTGCGGTCCGCAGTCAGAAGCGAAGGCGGCAGACCGGCCTTTGCCGTACTGCCAGACGACGAGAAACGGATCGTCGCCCGCGGTTGCCAAAACATCCGCGTCTGAACGGGCGGTAAGCCTGTTGTAGCCCAAAAAGGCTGGCCACTCGCCATCGATTCCACGAACAACGGGGTGTTCGGGACTGGTTACCAGGGGAACCACGCCTTCAGGGACCTCAACGCGGTCATCCACCTGGCTTATGTTCACGGGCAGCGCTTCTTCCACCGGCGTGCCGTGATACCTGGCTCTGCCGTCGATGCCCTGAAACGTCATGTATCCGCCAATCATGACCAGAGCCCCTCCGCCGGCTACATAGTCACGTATGGCTTGGAGGCGGTTGGGAGTCTTCTGAGACTTGATGAAGGTATCGGGATGGTGAAGCAGCGTGTTGCTGCCGCAGTCGCTGAGCATCACCACTTCGTAGTTGCGCAGGGATTCTACCGTAGAAGGGAAATCGGTCGCCACCAGGTGATTGGGCATGTGATGCACGGTGTGTCCCGCTTTCTCCAGAGCGGCCTTCAACCAGCGCACGCCTTCTTCATAGCCGCTGGTGACAAAGCTGTCGAAGCCCTTGATGTGGACGGTGTGCGTAACCCATGACTCGCCTGCGACTAGAACTCTCATGCTCTCTCCTTTACCTTGCCGAGTATCCTGACTTGGAAGCCAAGCGCCTGGCTCAATGCCACCATCTCCTGGAATATGTCGCCATAAGCTACGGCAACGTGGTTGCTGAGATAGTGCGCCATGAGGGTATCCTGACTGATGCCCAGGTAAGCTGCCATGAAGGGCCACTCCCTGGTGGTGCCGTTCCACCACTCATCTCTCAGCTGTTCCGGCAGCTTGACTACTTCTCCTTTGCCGATATCCATCCAGAGCCTGCCATCCTTGATATAGGCGCGTGCCCAGGTTATATCGCCGGGCAGGCTCTCTCCGGCAAAGGTGCCGCCAGGAGTGGGAAAGTATCCCGAAGGCTGCCGGTAAGAGTGGACTCCTCTCAGCGTATCCGGGTCGTGGTTGAAGGCGTAGGCCCCGGAGGAGCCGGAGTTCAGCAGCACCCAGATGAACCGCCCTTCGTGTTCCGCTCCCCAGCGGACATCGTGGAACAGTACGGACTGATGCAGACCCTTGGCTTTGAGAAGGCGCTTCATCATCTCCATTGCCACAAGGTTGCCTTGGTCGGCTTCGGTGGCAGTGGCAACGGTGTCTCCGTTGGACTCCGGCCTGCATACCGAATTCAGCAGCCCCTCCGCGAAATCGGACGGTGGACGGAGGTTGAGGAGACCCAGCTGGTACTGCCAGCCCAGACAGTCGGCCTTAAACTCGTCGATCAAGTCTAGGACGGTCAGATAGTCGCGCAGCTGCTCCCTGGTGGCGTTTTCGTCGAAGTCCTCAGCGCCTTCTACTCCATAGTGGAAGGCAACACCGTTGCTCCTGACGAACCGGTAGGCATCCTCTATCCGCTTGTCGGAGATGCTTCTGCCCCGATCTATAATCCAGGCTTGGTCAACCTTGTGCTCGGTGAACCCGATGGGATTGAGCAAACGTGGTCCAAAATAGCCGTTGATCATGCCCATGGAGGTGTCTCCGAGCATCAGGGCCAGCACCCGCTTGTCTCTTATGCCCTGTTCAACGGTCTTGGCGATAGTCTCAGCGTTGGAGGAGATGCCTGTCTGATATGAGAGCTCATCTTCAGGGTAGTCTATGGCTCCGGTGGAGCACCACTCTTCCAGCCTGGACATGAACCGTTCATCGGCGGTCCAGTCTTGGGCGTTCGTCCAGACCCTGGAGAATTGCCGACCCACGCTTTCCAGACAGGCGCCAGTATTCAGCAGGCCAACCAGCCCCGGCCACTGGCCGGAGAAGTTGCTTGCCAGGAGCAGAGGAGTGTCCTTGCCTACAACGCCATCCGTGGTATGAGGGCCGTACAACCAGTGGGTGCAAACGCCAATCATTGGGTCGTCTATAGGCCCCAGCTTCTCTATGGACTGATGAGGTCTGCTTATGAATCCCTCCACACGGTAGGGAGAGTACCCCAGCTTTACCAGGGCTTTCTCCAGCTGTGCGGTGGCTTCTTCCACGCCGGGAAGGGCCCATTCGTTGGGCTTGTCTCTGTAGTCCCCGGGCCAGAATAGAGCGATTCTCTGTTTCATGGTCTCATTGCCCTCCTCTTAGCTTTGCCATGATGACACCGTCGCTGAATTTTTCGTGGAGGTCGGTGTATATGGAGTAAAGCTCATCGTAGCTCTTTGTGGTCGTGGAATTGGGCACGTATTCCTGCTGGCCCACGCCGCCCATGTTATGAGGCGAGGCTCCCGCCGCCATTGCGGCCAGCATAGCGCTTCCCACCGCCGATGCCTGGCTGGTCCTGGCTATCCGTATTCTCCTTCCCGTCACGTTGGCGAACACCTGCATGATGAACGGGTTTCGCTCAGGGAGTCCTCCGGAAGCCCTCAGTTCAGCTATGGGAAGTCCGGCCGTTTCATAGGCCTCGATGATCCGCCTTGTCCCGAAGGCCGCTGATTCGACTAATGCCCGGTAGATCTCCTCCGGCGTGGTGTCCAGGGTGAGTCCCACTAACACACCGCTTAGGTCCGCTCTTTGCAGCTCCCTGCTGCCGTTCCACCAGTCGAGGGCTACCAGGGAGCCCGGTTCGCCGGAGCCTCTATGGGGAAGGTTGAATTGCTGCGAGAACCAGGCGAACATATCGCCTACCGCCGCCTGGCCTGATTCGTAGCCAAAGTAACCGGGGAGGATACCGTCTTCCACCGCGCCGCACATACCAAGTACCTGCACCTCTTTCCCGGCCAGGGTCAAGTGGCAGAGACTGGTGCCCATCACAAGCAGCATTGCCCCCGGTTCTGTGATTCCGGCCGCGGGCACGGCGGCATGGGCGTCCACGGTACCCACCGCCACCAATGCGTCTCCGTAGTTGCCGGCCCGTCCTGCCGGTGCGCCCACCGGCAGTATGCTTGAGCCGGTCTTCTCCCGTACAAAGCCCGCCATGGACGGGTGGAGCGATTGGAAGAAGCTATCAGATGGAAACCCGTCTCTCTTGTGCCACATGGCTTTGTACCCGGCGGCGCAGGCGTTCCTGGTCTCCCTGCCGGTGAGCTGCCAGACAATCCAGTCCGCCTTCTCAATGAACCTACCGGCTTCCCGGTAGAGGGTGGGGGCTTCTTCCAGCGTATGCAAAACCTTGGGGAAGAACCACTCGCTGGATATGCGCCCATAGCGGGAAAGCCATGATTCGCCCCGCTGCAACGCCAGCTCATTCAAGCGGTCGGCCTGAGGCTGAGCGTCGTGATTCTTCCAGATCTTCACCAAGGAGAGAGGATTGTCAGACAGGCGGGAAAGCGGCGTCCCGTCCGCTTTACAAGGCAGGACACTGCAAGCTGTAGCATCTACGCCTATAGCGTCCGAGGGGCCTAGCTCTCTGAGGACGGAGTCCATGGAATGAAGGTAGTCATCCGGGTCGTGGTACTTGCCATCGATGACGCCGTGTTCGTACTCCGAGATGGCGGCGGCTATCTCTTCGCCGCTCTCCACGTCCATGAGGACCCCGCGTACGCTTTCAGTACCAAAGTCAAGGCCGATGGTCTTCATAACGGTAGAAACTTTATCTTCTCCGTGAACGGCGGGCAAGCGGGCAAGTGGCCATGTGGGCAAGCACCGCCTAGAATAGCGTTGACAGTGAAAGGATATGTGGTAAACTTCGCAAAGTCTGACGGGGGAGGCATGAATAGGCGTGGGTTTGTCATCGCCATGCGGTTGCTTGGACTTGGTTGGTATGTGGCGATTGCCATCATACTTGGCATAGCCGGAGGGATTTGGCTGGACAACAGGATGGGCACCCTTCCGCTATTCACGTTGATAGGTGTCTTGCTGGGTAGCGTGGCTGCATTTTACGGACTGTACAGAATGGTTGAGCCTCTATTCAACGAGGATGAGCATACAGACGACCTGTGATAGGGCGACATTTGTAGCTGATCAATGGATACTAAGAACCTGATAAGAGCCCTTGGCCTAGCCCTTGTAGCCCTCTTTGTTTTTGGATTCATAATAGGAGCCATAGGAACCGCCTTGTTTGGAGGAGAGGACGGAGAACCGTTCCTTCCCACCCCTGAAGTCCACCTTCCTCCGCAACCCGTATTGGAAGCGGACGCCCATGAAGCGGAGGAGCTTCACCAGTTGCCCAACCGATTCATACTGACCAACACCATCCTTTCCTCTTTGATAGCAAGCGCCGTGCTGATACTCCTCTTCTACTTTGGAACGCGTAACATAAGCGCGGACAAACCTCCCAGGGGGCTGCAGAACTTTGTGGAATCCATAATCAGCAGAATGTACGGTTTTGTGGAGAGCGTGGCCGGCCCCCGGTACGCCAGGGCGTTCTTTCCCCTGTTTGCCACCATTTTCTTGTTTGTGATAATAAACGCCTGGCTGGGCCTGCTACCGGTCTATCAAAGCTTTGGCTTTGTCGAAGACGGTCACCTGACGCGGCACGCGCTGCGCCCCGCCGGTACCGATCTGAACATGCCGCTTGCTCTTGCGTTGATCTCCTTTGTGTTTGTAGAGTTCTGGGGGATCAGAGCCCTGGGGCTGTCCTATTTCGGGAAGTTCTTCCGGTTTGGGGCCTTGCTCAGAGGCCGTATATTTGAAGGAGTCATAGACGTATTCGTCGGCTTGCTGGAGGCGTTGAGCGAATTCATACGCATTGTGAGCTTTACGTTCAGGTTGTTTGGGAATATGACCGCCGGTGAGATATTGCTGCTGGTTACGGCCTTCCTAATACCGTTTGCGTTCTCGCTGCCTTTCTATGGATTGGAGTTGCTGGTTGGGTTCATCCAGGCGTTGATATTCGCCGGTCTCACGTTGGTATTCGTAACCACGGCGGTTACGCCTCATGAACATGGAGCGGAGGAAGGCCACTAGCCTTCCAGCCTGAGGAGCTGATATGGAAATTATCATTCTGGCACTGGTTATAGTGGTAATAGGAATGGTGGGGGCTGGCATTGGACTTGCTTTGTACGCTGCCACCTCCCGCCAGGAATAAATAAACACGCAGCTCAACAAGAAAGAGGGGGACTCATGCCTGAAGCAGATGGATTGAAGTTGCTTGCCGCCGGACTAGCCGCTGGACTGGGTATGTTAGGTCCAGGTATTGGCATAGGTATTCTGGGCGCCGGTGCTATGAATGCAATTGGACGCAACCCGGAAGCCCGTGGTGCAGTGCAGATGAACATGATACTGGCTATCGCGTTCGCTGAAGCGCTGGGTATTTATGCCCTAGTAGTGGCGATTATCTTAGCCCTGGTGGCGTAAACTTGTAAGGTCGGCAGACCTAGCACAAACGGGAGAGGGGTATGGCAGAACTAGGCTTCCATATACCCAGCTTGGTGGTTTACTTGGTCAATTTTACCATCCTGCTGGTCATATTGTACTTGGTGGGTTACAAGCGCATCTTGCGTGTTCTTGATGAACGCTCAAAACGCATCAAAGAGAGCATGGAGCAGGCCCAGCATCTGCAGGAGGAGTCTGCTCAGCGCCAGAAAGAGATGGAGGAGCAGATCAGAGAGGCGCGCCGTGAGGGTCAAGGCTTGATTGAACAGGCCAGGCAGTCGGCTCAGAGGTTCCGTGATGAAGAGCGAGGGAAGACGCGTCTGGAAGCGGATGCTTTTCTTTCCAATGCCCGCTCCGAAATACAAAGAGAGCGTGATGCAGCGATAGAGGAGGTGCGGCACCAGTTCGCCGACCTGGCAATACTGGCTGCTGAACGCGTGGTGCGCCGCTCGCTGGACAAAGAGGCTCACAAAGAGCTCATAGAGCAGACTTTGTCGGAAAGCGATCTGTTCCAGAGGAACGAAGGCTGATGGCTCGAAGGCCCGTAGCCAAGCGCTACGCCCAAGCGGCATTTGCTATTGCACAGGAGCAAGGCCGCTTGGAAGAGTGGCTTGCCGAATTGCAAACAGCGGTCTACGCCCTAAGCGATGGCGAGACGATGGCCTTCCTTCAACTGCCCAAAGTGAGCTTGGACCGCAAGCTTCAACTGCTGCGAGACGTTCTCAAGGACCTGAGCCCAGCGGTCCTCAACTTGTTGGGTCTGCTCACTTCAAAGGGCGGCCTGCCGGTGCTGCCCGGTGTGCTCAGTGAATATCAACGGCTGCTGGACGAGAGCCAGGGCAGAGAGCGCGCTAAGGTTACGGCTGCCCTTGATTTGGATGAGGCGCAGAGGGAGAAGCTTGGCCAGCTGTTGAGCACGCTGTTGGACAAGGAAGTGGTACTCACCACCAGGACGGATGAAGAAGTCCTTGGGGGAGTGCTTGTTAGAATTGGAGATAGGATCATCGACGGGAGCGCACGCGGAAGACTGCGATCGTTGCGGCAAAGCGTGCTGGCTACCCCAAGTTAGAACGGGAGAGATGGAGCTATGACCACACGAGGCCAGGACCTGGCTGCTGTAATAAAGCGTCAAATTGAAGAGTTTGGCGGCGATTTGACCATGGTGGACGTAGGCACAGTCACCGAGGTGGGCGACGGCATAGCCAGGATTCACGGCCTTGGAGGAGTGCAGTACACGGAGCTGCTGGCTTTTCCAGGAGACGTCATTGGCATGGCCATGAACCTGGAAGAGGATGCCGTGGGCGCCGCGATCATGGGTGACGACTCCGGAATAAAAGAGGGTGATGAGGTGCGCTCCACGGGCCGCGTTGCCGAGGTCCCGGTAGGAAACGATCTCATTGGCCGTACAGTCGACGCATTGGGCAGGCCTATAGACGGCAAAGGCCCTCTGAGAACGGAGAACACGCGTCCCATAGAGCGCGTTGCCCCCAACGTGGTGACTCGCCAGGCAGTGAACGTGCCGGTGCAAACGGGCATCAAAGCCATCGACAGCATGATCCCAATAGGCCGGGGCCAGAGAGAGTTGATCATTGGAGACCGCTCAACGGGTAAGAGCGCCATAGCCCTTGATGCCATCATCAACCAGAAGGGCGGCGATTTGATCTGCATCTACGTGGCAATAGGGCAACGAGTGGGTAAAGTAGCCCAGACCGTCGCTATCTTGGAGCAGAACGGGGCCATGGAGCACACCGTAGTTGTGGCCGCCAACGCCTCTGACCCGGCGCCTCTACAGTACCTTGCTCCGTATGCAGGCTGCGCCATAGGCGAAGAGTTCATGGAGCAGGGCAGGGACGCGCTGATCATCTACGACGATTTGTCCAAACATGCATGGGCATACCGCCAGCTTTCGTTGCTGCTGCGCAGGCCTCCCGGACGGGAAGCCTATCCCGGAGACGTTTTCTATCTGCACAGCAGGCTCTTGGAAAGGGCGGCGCGGCTATCCAATGAGCACGGGGGCGGTTCACTCACCGCTTTGCCCATCATAGAAACCCAGGCCGGGGATGTATCGGCTTACATCCCAACCAACGTCATCTCTATCACCGACGGCCAGATCTACCTGGAGGCGGACCTGTTCAATGCCGGTATAAGACCCGCGGTAAACGCCGGACTTTCCGTGTCCCGCGTAGGCGGGTCGGCGCAGAGGCGCGCCATGAGGAGCGTGGCGGGCAGATTGCGTCTGGATTTGGCGCAGTACAGGGAACTGGTGACGTTTGCCCAGTTTGGCACCTCCGACCTGGATCGGGCCACGCGAGAGCAGTTGGAGCGCGGCCAGCGCATCACGGAGGTGTTGAAACAGTCGCAGTACCAGCCCTTGTCACTGGAAATGCAGGTTTCCATCATGTTTGCCGTTACCAACGGCTACCTGGATGACGTTCCCGTTTCCAGGGTGCGTGAGTGGGAAAGCGGCTTCCACCAGTACCTGGCCGCCAATCAGCCCCAGATATTGGAAAGCATTGCCACCACGTACGAAATAAACGAGGACAATCAGAAAGCGCTTAGGGACGCTATAGAGGCGTACAAGCAGACCGTCACCTTGGAGTAGAGGACAAATGGGATTAGCAGAACAGGCTCTAAGGCACTTCAAGAACAAGCCTATAGTGATTGTTACCACTGTAGAGAGTGAGGGTTCCTTGCAGGAAGTGGCCGGCGTCCTGGAAGACGGCGCCGACGATTATCTATTGGTGCGTGACCAGGACAACGGCATGCCTACAGTTGTCAACGTCTCCCGCGTAGCGTGGATATATGAAGAGACCCAAGAGGAAGAGGAAGCAGAGTAGTAGAGATGGCAGTAGTCTCTAACGTAAGGACAATAAGACGCCGCATCAGAAGCGTGCAGAACACGGCCAAGATCACCAAGGCCATGCAGATGATTGCGGCATCCAAGATGAGGCGTGCTCAGCAGCTTTCCATTGCAGGCAGACCGTATTCCGAAAAGATGCGGACTGTGCTGGCGGACCTTGCCTCGCAGGCCGGAGAGGACGAACAGAGCCATCCACTGCTGCAAAAGCGTGACGTGCAGCGCATTCAGATAGTGCATATAACTCCCGATAGAGGGCTCTGTGGAGGCTTGCCCTCCAACTTGAACCGGGCTGCAGGTCTGTTCATCTTGCAGAAGGAGTTGCCCGTAAGCATACTCAGCGTGGGTAGAAAGGGACGCGATTTCATGGCGAGAACGGGGCGCGACTTGCGCGCCGTATTCACCGATCTAGGAGACCGCCCCACTCTGGAAGACACGCTGCCCATAGCCCGCCTGGCCATAGAGGACTACGTCAGCGGCCTTGCCGACGAGGTATACCTTGCATACAGCGTATTCGTCAGCACCGCTACACAGCGCCCTACAATGCAGAGGCTGCTTCCAGTGGAACCGGCGGAGTTGGAGCCCGGGCAGGCGGTGGGCTACATCTACGAACCGCACAGCCTGCAGGTCTTAGGAGAGCTTCTTCCCAGGTTTGTGGAGATGCAGATATATCACGCGATGTTGGAGTCGGTGGCCAGCGAGCATTCGGCGCGTATGGTGGCGATGCAGAACGCCACCGACGCCGCCAACGATATGGTAGATGGCCTTACACTGCTGCTCAACAAGGTGCGTCAGGAATCCATAACCAAGGAGCTCCTGGACATTGTGGGCGGCGTTGCCGCGCTGGAAGCGTAGAGCGGTTACTTTTACAAAACGGAGTGAGCTATGGCAGAGGGAACTAAGGGAAAAGTCATCCAGATAATCGGCACGGTGGTAGACGTGGAGTTTCCCCCTGATGAAATGCCGGACCTGTTCAACGGCTTGGAAATTGAGCTTAACAACGAGAAGCTCATATTGGAAGTGGAGCAGCACGTAGGCAACAACTGGGTACGCTGCCTGGCCATGGGGGCAACCGAAGGACTGGCGCGAGGCGCAGAAGTAGTGGACAGCGGCAGTCCCATTGCCGTCCCGGTTGGCCCGGCCTCTCTAGGGCGTTTGTTCAACGTAACAGGCGATCCTTTGGACGGCTTGGGAGACGTGGCAGCGGAAGAGAGATGGCCCATCCACCGTGAGGCGCCGTCTTTCCAAGAGCAAGGCACACAGACTCAGATGCTGGAGACAGGGGTCAAGGTGTTAGACCTCATCAGCCCGTTTACCCGTGGAGGAAAAGTGGGCGCATACGGCGGAGCCGGCGTTGGCAAGACTGTCATCATCCTGGAGCTGATCCGCAACATTGCCAACGTACATGAGGGCTACTCCGTGTTCGCCGGCGTAGGCGAACGCTCCCGGGAAGGAAACGACCTGTGGCATGAGATGCAGGAGTCCGGCGTCATCAAGAATACAGTGCTGGTCTTCGGACAGATGAACGAGCCGCCGGGTGTGCGCCTGCGCATCGGCTTGACCGGCCTCACCATGGCCGAGTACTTCCGTGACAGGGAAAACCAGGACGTGCTCCTTTTCATAGACAACATCTACAGATACATTCTTGCCGGAATGGAGGTATCGGCTCTGCTGGGACGCATGCCCTCCGCGGTTGGCTACCAGCCCACGCTCTCCACGGAGATGGGCAACTTGCAGGAACGGATCACCTCCACCAACAAAGGCTCCATTACTTCGGTTCAAGCCATCTACGTCCCCGCCGACGACTACACCGATCCGGGAGTGGCCACCACTTTCGGCCACTTGGACGCGGTCATCTCGTTGGAGCGCTCCATAGCGGAGCAGGGCCTTTACCCCGCAGTCGACCCGTTAACGTCCAACTCCCGCATCCTGGATCCGGCCATTGTTGGCGAAGAGCACTATCAGGTGGCGCGCGGCGCGCAGCAGGTGTTGCAGAGATACAGAGACCTTCAGGACGTGATTGCCATCCTTGGCATGGAAGAGCTTTCCGACGACGACAGGGTCACCGTGGCCCGCGCCCGTAAGATGCAACGGTTCTTCTCGCAGCCGATGTTTGTTGCGGAGCAGTTTACGGGCCGCGAGGGAAGATACGTATCTATCAATGACACGGTGGCCGGTTTCAAGGAAATCCTGAACGGCAAGCACGACGAACTGCCGGAGCAGGCCTTCTATATGGTGGGCACCATAGCTGAGGCGGTGGAAAACGGACAGCGCATGCTGGCCGAGGCCGGGAGCTGACGGACATGGCGCCAATGCTGCTAGAGATAGTGACGGCGGAGCGCCTGGTCTACTCCGACGAGGTCGATATAGTTGTCGCTCCAGGCATGGAGGGGGAGCTGGGCATCCTGCCGCACCATGCGCCGTTGTTGACAATCCTCCAACCTGGAGAGTTGCGAATTCACAGGACGGGACAGGAAGACGTGTACATGGCGGTCACCGGCGGCTTTCTAGAAGTGACGGGCAACCGGGTTATCGTGCTGGCCGATGCCGCGGAGCGTTCCGAAGAGATTGACGAGGCGCGGGCGCAGGAAGCGTTGCGCAAAGCCGAGGAGAGGGTGGAGAGAAGGGAAGAGGGCGCGGACCTCCAGCGGGCGCTGGCTTCGATCAGGCGATCAAGGTTGAGGCTGGACGTAAAACGTCGTCGCCGCCGTTAACTGCCCTCTTGATCAGACGTTTGCCACGTAATACGTCATCGACTGTAGTGCAAGCACCGGGTCTATGTTGCGCGCCTTGACCTCAGGCGGGACCTGGATTCCCACCGGTGCGTAGTTCACTATAGCTTTAACTCCGCACTTCACCAGTTCGTCTACTACAGACTGAGCGTCATCGGCTGGTACGGCCGTGATGCAGATTTGAATGCCTTCAGCACTGATCACTTCGGCCAGCCTGTGCATGGGCTGGACCATTATGCCGCCCACCATCTGTCCAATCTGGCGTGAGTCGGCATCAAATGCGGCAACAATGTTGAACCCCTCTGGCGCAAAGCCTGGATAGCTTAGAATAGCGCGCCCCAAGCGGCCTATGCCGACCAGGCCTACCTTCCACTCAATATCCAAGCCCAGGATGCTTCGCAGCTCTGCAATTAGATTGGAGATGTTATATCCGCGGCCCTGCTTGCCAAACCTACCAAAGTAGCTGAGGTCCTTGCGGATCTGGGCGGGGGTCATTTGTATTAGCTCGCCCAGCTGCTGGGAGCTGGCTACCTTGATCCCCTGGTTGCTCAGGCGCGCCAGTATCCGCAAGTACTGCGGCAGGCGCATTATCACCACCTCAGGGACTTCTGCGGATGAGCTTCCCATAGTAGCTGCGTTGGTGGTCATGTTGAACCACCCTTGGCCAGGGACCTTTGACAAAAACGCACTTATTCAACCAGCTTTTTCACGATTTCTGTCCTAAGGGAAGTTGATTGTAGTAGCTTTCACAAACACCGTCAAGAAAGTGTGCGTGTTCTTCCCTTCTATGCCAACTTTCCTTCCTGTCTCCCATCCGCCGAGTTCCCTGCCACCTACTGAATGCTCTGTTCCACGCAAATGTGGGGGCGTTCCGCCATCAACAGCCAAACGCACGTCGTTGGGTTCCCGTGCAGGGAATGCTGTTATACTGGCCTTACCTTCTGAAATGAACGTAGGCACCTGCAAAATACGGCTCCGTCTGCCTGGAAATGGAACCCTCAAGGGCAAGCGCCAGGCGGCCCGCTCCATCACCAGCCGGATAAGGAATAAATTCAACGTTTCCATTGCTGAGGTGGACGAGAACGATGCTCACCGGATGCTCGTTTTGGGGGTCTCCTGTGTGAGCAACGACTCGCGCCATGCCAACCAGGTACTGTCGAACGTGGTGGAGTATGTACAGGATATCCATGGCGATGCCGAGCTCTTGGACTATGAAGTGGACATAATCTCTGGTGTTTAGCTGATGGACGTACCCGGCTTCCTGGAGGCCGTCAAACGAGCTTCCGACTACAACGACCAGATTGTCCACGAGGAAGTGGTGCCGGCCAGGACTGCTCGGTACGGATCGCTCTCCCCGCGGCTTGACCCTAGATTGGAGGCGGCTCTTGCCAGGAGCGGCGTGCCTCAGCTTTATTTGCATCAATCGGAGTCAGTGCAGGCTGCCCGGGCCGGGGAGAACCTGATAGTCGCCACCGGTGCGGCCAGCGGCAAGAGCCTGTGCTACCAGGTCCCGCTTCTGGAGGCTGCCCTTCGGAAGAAAGCGAGCCGCTCTCTGCTAGTGTTTCCCACCAAGGCGCTGGCCCAAAACCAGCTCAGGTCGCTCAACGGCCTGTGCAGCGATCTGATTCCGTTCAAGGCGGAGATATTCGATGGGGATACCCCCGGTGACGTCAGGTCTGGGATCAAGAGGACGGCGCAAGTTGTGATCACCAACCCGGATATGCTGCACCTGGGCATCCTGCCCAATCATGGCACCTGGCAGCGCTTCTTTAGAAACCTGGACTACGTAGTTCTTGATGAGGCGCACGCCTATGCGGGCGTATTCGGCTCACACATGGCAAACGTGATTCGTAGGCTGAGGCGCTTGGCCGGTTACTACGGGAGCAATCCCAGCTTCATCCTGTGTTCCGCTACCATCGCCAATCCCAGAGAGCTGGCCGGAGACTTGCTCGGCGCACCCGTCAAGGTGATTGACCAAGATCACTCGCCCCAAGGAGGAAAGCACTTTCTGTTCTGGAACCCGCCTTTCCTAGATGAGTCCAGGGCAAAGCGCAGAAGCGCTATTGCGGAAGCGGCCGTGGTCTTCAGAGAGCTGCTTCTGCGCGGCGTACGCACCCTGACCTTTACCAGGACCCGCCGCCAGGTGGAGCTGATCTACGTCTCGGTCAGGGACTACTTGGCCGAGCACGTTCCAAGCCTGGCGTCCAAGGTCAGCCCCTACCGGGCAAGCTATCTTGCGGAAGATAGACGCGCCATTGAACAACGCCTGTTCAACGGCGAGCTGTTGGGCGTGGCGTCCACCAACGCCCTGGAGCTGGGCATCGACGTAGGGACCTTGGACGCGACCATTCTGGGAGGATATCCTGGAAGCGTCAGCAGCGCCTGGCAGCAGGCCGGCCGCAGCGGGCGGCGGCAGGAAGGGTCATTGAGCGTACTGGTCGCCCGCCACGACCCGCTCGACCAGTATCTAATGCGCCATCCCGATTTCTTCTTTGGCAGATCGCACGAGCACGCACTGATTGCTCCCAACAACCCTCGCATACTGGACCAGCACCTGCTCTGCGCCTCTTACGAGAGGCCGCTTGGCAGAAGAGACGAAAGATTCTTTGGCCTGGACTTGCAAAGCCGCCTGGCCGCGCTCCAGGCTGAAGGCCTGCTGCACAGGGAGGGCGAACGGTGGTTCCCCAGCGCCGGCGTGGTCTATCCGGCGGAAGAAGTCAACATCAGATCAAGCTCGCGTGGTTCCTATGCGGTGGTGAGCGGCGAGTCCGGGGCGCTTCTGGAAATGGTGGACGAAGGGAGTGCATTTTCCCAGCTCCATACGGGCGCCGTATACCTACACTACGGAGAGCAATACCTGGTCGAGCGGTTGGACCTAGACTCGAATACGGCTTACGTCACTCCCCGGGAGGTGCAGTATTACACCCGGGCCCACGAACTGACCGATATTCAAATGCGGCACATCCTGGATCAGAGATCCGTAGGCGGCATAGACGTATACCTGGGCGAAGTGGAGGTGTCCAGCCAGGTGGTGAGCTACCAGAGGAGGGCTCAGTTCAGCGACGAGCCAATAGGAGACGAGATACTGGACCTGCCGCCACAGCAGTTCTCCACCGTTGCCCTTTGGTTCAGTCCACGAGAGGAAGACCTGGCCAGGATCAAGGGCCAAAGGCTGGACCTACCGGGAGGGCTTCACGCCGCCGAGCACGCCGCCATTGGCGTACTGCCGTTGTTCGCCCTCTGCGACCGAAACGACATAGGCGGGGTGTCCACGCCGTTTCACCCGGACACGGGCAGGCCGCAAATCTTCATCTACGATGGCCACGCGGGAGGCGTTGGCATTGCGGAAAAGGGGTACCAGATTATAGAGGAACTTTGGCGGGCAACGCTGCAGGTGCTCCAGGAGTGTCCCTGCGAGGATGGCTGTCCCGCCTGCATACAGTCGCCCAAGTGCGGCAACAACAACCACCCGTTGGATAAAGGAGTGGCGGCCATGCTGCTGCGAGGCGCTTTGGGCTTGTGAGTGCGGGGAACGGCGGTTGGGAGTGAAGCGTGCCTCAATGCTGCGCTGGCGGATGCTGCCTTTCATGGGCCGATATCCCTCTTCCATAAGTTCTTAAAATATTCATTCCACTCCTCATTCAATTTACCCATCTTCAGATCCAAATTCTCTGCCTGAAGTTTGGAAACCCGATTTTCGAGCTCTCCTATCCTTCGATGTGTGCTAGCCCACTGTGGGACCCATTTGGATATGCAGACAAGAAGACACGCGAGGGACAATACTGCACTGATGATGGAAACGATGAGGTTGCTGATATCCAAGAATCACCTCCTGCTGGCGGATGAAGCCGTTCACTTCAACTGAGGTCTATTGGCGTCGTTAGCTCTACTTTGTAAATGCCGTCTTCGGTTACGGAATCAACGCAGCGTACAATGGCCTTCAATAGATTAGGCGCGATGGTTAGACTAGCACGCCGTAAGTCGTTGAAGCCCAGTTCGTTGGTGGAGTCCTCAATGGCGCACGGAAACTCTCCCGGCATTCATGGAAACACTGATAGACTCAGCCTTTAGTTTCCCTCCATATTCCAGATGGGACGGATATCGTACATTAATGTGAATGTTATTGTTCATTGCTTCTCTCCCTTTCATGCTTGTAGCCCCTCGCCGTCAAAGGTCGCCTCAACAGCAATTTGCAGTGGGAAGGGAACTTCTTTTCCATTCGCATCTCGCAATATGAGCCTGTGCGACATTCGCCCTTGCACCGTATCAGTCACGCGCGTACCAGCTCCCTTCAATGCCACATAGAGAGGGTCATCGTCGGCGGATGACAAAGAGATCTCCCGAGCCAAAGCTTCCGCCGTGTCCCATTTCCTAAGAGTGTTCTTAATGACATCAGCCATGTCACAGCACCGCCATTTCCTTTAGTCTTGCTACCAGGTACTCCTGCGGCCTGTCGCCCTTGATGCGATTGCAGTGCGAGCAGAGCATCTGTAGATTGTCCCGGTGGTCCGTGCCACCCCTGGAACGCGGGATGACGTGGTCAACTTCCAGCCCCCTGAACTCGAAGTGCCCCCGGCATCCCGCACAGTAGCCCATCTGCTCACCGTAGATGACGTGCGCCTGTTTGCGGTAGTTGACAGGTGCTTCGATGTCCGTGCGCTGGGGTATGTCGGTGCGGGCGGTGACGTAGCGGTGATGAAAGAGGCTGCCCATTGCCTGCTGTAGGCGCATGTTCACCAGCTCCACCGCCTTGGGCGATATGTCGATGCCCACCCACTTGCGATTTAGCTTGTCGGCGGCGACGCAGGCGGTGGCGCAGCCGCAGAACGGGTCAAGCACCACGTCGCCCTCGTTGGAGGACGCCTTGATGATGCGCTCCAGCAGGGCCAGGGGCTTCTGCGTGGGGTAGCCGATGCGCTCGTCAGTGCCCGCACTGACACCCATTTCATTCCAGATACCTTCCACCACCTTGCCAGGGGCATCTTGTAAGTAGTTCTTCAATCTTGGAATGCCACCCTTCTTCTTGGGCCAGTGAATCATGCCGAGGTCATCTAGCACGTCAAGCTTGGCGTGGATGCCCAGTTTTCGCCAGTCATCTTCAGGGGGAAGGTTCCACCATTCTGGCAACAAACTATGTCTTGGAAGTGCCCACGCTCTACCCGGACTTGGGCTGATCCCCCTCCATGCTTCATACGCCTCTGGACCTCCAGGCCTTGCCCCTGTAATCGGATGTGATTGATATTGGCCGTTGTCGTCCGAGTATCTAAAAGCCTGTTTTATGTACGGCTCAAGGTAAGGCTCATACTGAGCATTCCACACCCAAGTATCGCCCTTCGAGTACATAAGCAATACATCGTGAAGCGCAGGCCACTGTTTCGCCCCAAGGCTGTGTGAATGAGCGTGCCTACGCCAGACGACCTCGGAGCGATATCGCCTCTGCCCGAACACTGCATCCATGAGCAGCTTGAGATAGTGGCTTGCCGTCGGGTCGCAGTGGAGGTAGATGCTGCCGGTGTCCTTCAGCACGCGCTGCATCTCTATGAGCCGCACCGCCATCATGGTGAGGTAGGACTGCATACCCTTGCCATGAGTGAGGCCCGCCGTCTTCAGCACGTGGGCTGTGGCGGGCTGCTCATCGGCTATGAGGCCCATCCAAGCAACGTCCAGGTCGGAGAGGGTCCAGGTGTCCTTGAAGGCGGCTCCGGCGGCCTTGCTTCCCACGGGGGCGGCGTAGTTCTGGTTGGAGTTGAAGGGCGGATCAAGGTAGATGAGGTCAACGCACTCGGAGTTCATCCCTCGCAGGATGTCGAGGTTGTCGCCTGTCCAGATGGTCTTGTCGGCGAAGTTGGGTTCGGTCATTAGCTCACCATGGAGGCGCCCACTTTAGGGCAAATGTTTGTTTTGTCCCATCATTGTACAACGACGAAGTACAACGACGAAACGCAAGATGGCGCTACCGTCAAGCACCGTATGGGTCAACCGCTTGCTGAAGGAGTGCCGAAACTTACCACTAAAAAGAGGAGCTGACTATCCGGAAACACCCGGAAGAGCCCAGGGGCTCTTGTCATCAGCTCGGGACACCATGCACAATTTACTTAACTCTTTTCGTACTTGTCAAAGCTCACCTTATCTGATTCTTAAATGAAGCCTAGATTCATTATGGACGTAAACGTGGGGCGACTGGCCAAGTGGCTGCGCGCCATGGGCTACGACGCCTCCTTTGTGCCGGACGTCGATGACGGCGATCTGCTGGCAATAGCGCATAGTGAAGGGCGTGTAGTCCTCTCCAGGGACAGGCGCTTGTTGGAACGCCGCCTGGTTACGTCCGGTTACGCTAGCGTACTCCTTCTGTACAGCGATAAACTGTTCGAGCAGGTGCAGCAAGTGACCGGTGAATTCAAACTTAGTGCTTCGGAGGAGTTCTTACGTTGTATAGAGTGCAACGTTGAGCTGCGCGGCTTGGACGCGGAGCAGGCGGAGGATAGAGTGCCGGTTTACGTTTTCCAGACGCAGGAGATGTTCAAGGAGTGTCCCCGTTGTCTCAGGGTCTACTGGCGCGGCACCCACTGGCAGAACATGAGGCGGGACTTGGAGCGCGCACTTGGAGAGTCGGGATGAGCGGCGCGGCATTCGTCTACACTGACCGGCTTTCCAGCCATGTATTGCGTGAAGGCCATCCCATGCGACCGGTCCGGCTCCGCCATACGTACGAGTTGCTGGAGGCGCTGGGTGCATTCCAGCTCCCTGATTCTTCCGTGGTGGAACCGAGACCCGCGTCCGAAGAGGAGATCCTAACCTGCCACACGCGGGACTACGTGGATGCGACCAGAAGCCTGAGCGCCGGGCTTTCCACCGGCGACCCGGCAAGATATGGATTCAGCGCGGCGGGGGACAACCCAATCTACAAGGGCATGTACGATGCGGCGCTGCTCTCTACCGGGGCATCCCTTGTTGCTGCTGAAAAAGCTCTGTCAGGAGAGGTGAGTGCCGCTTTCAATATATCGGGAGGGCTTCATCACGCCATGCCGTCTAGCGCCTCCGGCTTTTGCATTTTCAACGATCCGGTCGTATCGATAAAGGCGATGGTGGGTAGAGGGCTTCGCGTAGCCTACGTGGATATAGACGCCCATCACGGAGACGGCGTACAGCAGATGTTCTACGATACGGATTCCGTGCTGACCATCTCGCTGCATGAGTCCGGGCAGTACCTTTTCCCGGGGACGGGCTTTGTCGAAGAGAAGGGGAGTGGTCCTGGAGAAGGCTACTCCGTCAACCTGCCTCTTGCGCCCTATACCAGCGACGAAGTGTACCTATGGGCGTTTCAGCAAGTGGCGATTCCGTTGCTGGAGCTGTTCAAACCGGATGCGCTGGTGACGCAGCTGGGCGTGGATACGTACTACTCTGACCCGCTGACCCACCTGGCTCTTACCAGCAGGGGATTCGTGTCGGTGGTGGAATCCCTGGCACAAGCCGCAAAGGATGTGCCCTGGATTGCCCTGGGCGGCGGCGGTTACGACCTCTCCGCCGTGGCCAGGTGCTGGGCCCTGGCTTACGGTGTCATGGTAGGCCAGGAGTTGTCGGATGTTGTGCCTGAGTCGGAAAAGGGCAGGCTGGGGAAGGATAGAGTGCGAGACCTTGAGGACCCTCCCATGACGAGAGATGCGGTCCAGGCGACAAGGCAGTTCGCCGAGGCAAGCGTCAGGATGGTGGAGAAGATCATCTTTCCCCACCATGTCTAGCACGCGGAAGAATACAAAGAAACGGGTCTCATGAATGAGACCCGTTTCTTACTGAAGTGACGACTATACTTCGCGGAACTCACCTTCAACCGTATCGTCCGGCGGTTTCTCTCCTGTCTCACCCTCCTGGGGCGGGGTGGACGTAGACTGCTGGCCGTAAACGGCGCTTCCCATCTTCTGCAGAGCTTCCTGAAGCTCGTTCATTGCCGCGACTATGGCTGCGGTTTCACTTTCGCCCTGTAGGACAGTGCGTAGAGCGACTATCTTCTCGTTGACCTCGTTCTGCAGGTCTTCCGGGATCTTGTCCTTGTTCTCACGCAGCATCTTCTCTGAGTTGTAGGCCAAGCTTTCGGCCGCGTTGCGCGTCTCTATCTCTTCCCTGCGATGCCGGTCTTCCTCGGCGTGGACTTCAGCGTCCTGCACCAGCCGTTCGACTTCGCCTTTGTCCAGACCGGAGCTGGCGGTTATGGTGATGCGCTGTTCCTTGCCGGTGCCGCGGTCTTTGGCCGAAACATTCAGGATACCGTTGGCATCGATGTCGAAAGTCACCTCAATTTGAGGCATGCCACGCGGCGCGGGGAGGATTCCGTCCAGCATAAATCTTCCAATGGACTTGTTCTCATTCGCCATGCTCCGCTCACCCTGCAGGACGTGTACTTCAACGGATCCCTGGTTATCGGCGGCGGTGGTGAACACCTCGCTCTTGGAAGTGGGTATAGTGGTATTGCGCGGTATCAAAGACGTGGACACCCCGCCAAGCGTCTCGATTCCCAGCGTCAGCGGTGAGACGTCCAGCAGCAAAATGTCTCGCACGTCTCCCTTGAGCACGCCCGCTTGGATAGCGGCGCCCACCGCTACGACCTCGTCTGGGTTGACCCCCTTGTGGGGCTCCTTGCCGAACATCTCGTTGACCTTTGCCTGTACCAGCGGCATGCGGGTCATACCACCGACCAGGATGACCTCATTGAGGTCGCCGGTGGAGACGCCCGCGTCTGCTATTGCCTGCTTGCAGGGTCCCACGGTTCGTTCTACAAGGTCGCCTATCAGCTGCTCCAGCTTTGAACGGGAGAGGGTCATGGTCAGGTGCTTAGGCCCTGAAGCATCGGCGGTGATGAAAGGCAAGTTGATTTCCGTCTGCATTACGTTGGACAGCTCTATCTTGGCCTTTTCGCCGGCTTCCTTGAGCCGCTGCAAGGCCATCCGGTCCTGGGTCAGGTCTATGCCCTGGTCCCTCTTGAACTCGGCAATAATCCAATCCATGATGCGCTGGTCGAAGTCGTCGCCGCCAAGGTGTGTGTCGCCGTTGGTGGCCTTGACCTCGAAGACGCCTTCGCCTATTTGCAGAATAGAGATGTCGAAGGTGCCACCTCCAAGGTCGTACACCGCTATGGTCTGGTCGCCCTTCTTATCCATTCCGTAGGCTAAAGATGCCGCAGTCGGCTCGTTGATGATGCGCAGCACCTCTAGTCCAGCTATACGCCCGGCGTCCTTTGTAGCGTTGCGCTGGCTGTCGTTGAAGTAAGCGGGGACGGTGATGACCGCCTGGTTTACCGCCTCACCCAGCTTGGCCTCTGCATCTTCCTTGAGCTTCCTGAGCACCATGGCCGATACTTCAGGAGGGGAGACCACTTTGTCCCCGAGTTGGACGTGCACATCTGCGTTCTTGGCCTTGACCACCTTGTATGGGACGCGCTTTACCTCCTCCGCCACCTCTTCGTGCCTGCGGCCCATGAAACGTTTTATGGAGAAGATGGTGTTGTCCGGGTTGGTCACCGCCTGTCTCTTGGCGGATTGTCCCACGTATCGCTCACCGGTCTTGACATTGAGCGCCACGGTAGAAGGCGTGGTGCGGCCTCCTTCGTTGTTCTCGATTACCTCAGGCTCCCCGGCGTCCATGACGGCCATTGCCGAATTGGTTGTTCCAAGGTCTATACCAATCACTCTTGCCACTTTGTTCCTCCGTCTAAGGCGGTTTCCCAGCCTTGAAAGCTCTACTCCTCTTCTTCCGGATGTTGTTCTTGCGCTATTGCAACCTGCGCTGCCCTCAGTATCTTGTTGCGCATCTTGTAGCCCGGCCTGATGACTTGGGCCACAATGCCAGGCTCATGCTCGTTGCTCCGGAGGGACATGATCGCTTCATGTTCCCACGGGTCGAACGGCTTGCCCTCCGCTTCTATTGAGGTTACGCCCTCCGATTCAAGCAGTGCTTTCAGGTTCTTCTCTATAATCCGTACCCCTTCCACCCAGGGAGCGTCTTCTCCCTCTGAAGGGGCCTGCTCCAGGGCCCTCTGCAGGTCATCCACAATGGGGAGCAGCTTGTTGATAACGCGAGACGCAGCGGCATCGAAGATATCTCCTCGTTCCTCTTCCATCCGCTTGCGATAGTTGGTCAAGTCTGCCTGGGCCCGCTGCGCCATCTCACGAAACTGACTGCGTTCCCGGTCTGCTTCCTCAAGCTGGGCCTCCAGCTCTTGCCTGGAAGTGGGAATTTTTTCAGGTTCGTTGTTCAGCTCTTCCGGCCTATTGGGTGAGTCCGTTATCCCTGGCATGGGCTACTCCATCTCTCTAGGAAGGTCCAGGCTTTCCATAGCCACGTCAAGCAACTGTAGCATCCTATCGAAGTCCTGTGCCACTACTGTCCTAAAGTCGCGTTGTGCTTCCAGAGCGGCGATTCGCTGCCTGGCCTGCCTAATCCGCCCAAGCAAGTCGAGTACAAGCTCCACTCCTGCCAGGTTCATGCCCAGGTCGTCTACCAAGTGCTTGATCAATTTGAGCCTGGCTATGTCCTGCTCGGAATAGAGCCGCAGCTTGCCGATTGTTCTGGGTGGACGTATAAGACCGGCGCGCTCATACTTGCGCAGCGTTTGAGGATGCATTGCCAGCAAGCGGGCGGCAACGCTGATGATGTAGAGGCCCTCTACGGGTTTCTGGTTGCCTTCGCTGGGAATTTTCCCCTCGGGTACGTCCCTGCGCATAGGCAGCGATTCGCCGGGAAAGGGAGAGGGGATAACTTCGCTGGTACGGCTGGGGGTCTTCCCCCGGTAGGGTTGTTCTCTTCGAGTTCTGCTTGTCATTGCTGCCTTATGGATCAGTTCAAGTGACTATGGAAAGTATTATAAGCATTGATATGGAGCATGTCAAGTTATATAATAGTCACTGATGTATAGAATTTGAGATGCGAAGTCAACTGACAAAAGGTGAGTCTGATTCGTTATTACGTATATCGACAACAAATTGACGAATCCAGCAGCAGGTTTTCGTCGTATCTCTCTTAATACTGGTATCGAAAGGTAAATTAAAGGGAGAGGAATCCGGGACACAGGAGGTAGAAACAGAGATGATATACTTCAAAGCTTGCCCGCGCTGCAAAGGAGATATGACTTTGACAGGTGATCATTATGGCTGGTTCAAAGAGTGCCTGATGTGTGGCTACGAGGCGGATGTGCAGGGTGATTCCGGCATGGAGATGCCCGCCAAGCTGGTGGAGGAGGTAGCCACCGAGGCAGCTTAGAGCAAACCGGCCCTCTTCGGAGAAGTGCCCTCCAGGGCTTCCCTTGGAGGGCACTTCCTTTTTGTTTTGTCCTGTCACTATACTGGCAGGCGAGCAAACCCATCAGCTTAAAAGGCGGTGTTCTTGGAGAACATAGAAGGGAAGAGCAGAGATGGAACGGTGTCTACGGAAGAGGCCTCTTCCGTAGAAGGCCGCGTGCGCCGAGTGGCGGCAGCCCTGGAAGAGGAGATCAGCGGCAATTCTCTGGTGATGCTGGCACAACTGCATCCGGCCGACCAGGCCAGCGTTATACAAGTAGTCTCTTCCAGGGTGCGCAATGCACTTGCCGCGGCGCTGACTCCCTGGCAATTCGCGGATATCCTGGAGAATCTGGACGAAGAGGATGCCGCCTCCGCTCTACGCTCTCTAGACCACCCGGCGCTGGCTGCCGTACTGGACGAGGTGCGGCCGGAAGTTGCCGCAGACGTTTTGCAGCAGCTTCCGGCTGAAAAGGCCGAACGGGTCCTGGTTGAGTCCGCTCATGCCGATGAGATAGCTCCTCTGATAGCCTTCCCCAAGGAAAGCGCCGGCGGCCTGATGGCGCCGGTCACCATCACAGTCTCCGACGAGACTACGGTAGGCCAGTTCATGTCTCTGCTGAGGCATTTTGGCCGTTCTGCGGAGGGCTTGGGCAGCTACTTTGTAGTGGATACGGAAAGCAGGCTGCTGGGAACCGTTGCACTGGGAGACCTGGTCTTTTCCGAGCCCGGCTCTCGCATCCAGGACGTAATGCACAAACCTGTCGCCACGGTTGATCCGAAGCTGGACCAGGAAGAAGTGGCAAGGCTGATGGACCGCTACGGCTTATCGGAGATTCCTGTGGTGGACACGGAAGGCAGGCTGTTGGGAGCCATTACCTTGCAAGAGGTATTTGAAGTGGCGCAAGAAGAGGCGACGGAGGATATGCATCGCCTGGCCGGGTTGGGTTCAAGGGAAAGGACGAGCTCTACAATTGGCAGGTCAGTGTTGAAGAGGTTCCCCTGGCTGCTCCTCAACCTTGCCACTGTGGTCCTTGCCGCCGCGGTCATAGCCGCATTTGAAAACACTATATCCAGGCTGGTGATCCTTGCCGCTTTCATACCGGTGGTTGCAAGTCAAGGAGGGGCGGCCGCCACGCAGACGCTCACCCTAATAGTAAGGAGCCTGGCCTTGGGGGAGGTCACCTTTCGCGGCGCGCGCCGCATTGTCCTGAGAGAGGCGTTATTGGGAGTGATTCACGGACTGCTTCTGGGACTGCTCGTTGCCGTCCTGGGATTTGTCCTGGAGGATAAGGCTGCCCTGGGGTTGGCGTTGTTCATTGCCATGACGGCCAACATGGTGGTGGCGGCGCTGGCGGGAGCTCTGGTACCTCTGGGGTTCCGTGCCGCCGGCATTGACCCGGCACTTGCCTCCGTTGTGGTTGTGACCACGGTTACGGACGTGGCCGGCTTCGCCATATTTCTGAGCACTGCCGCTCTGCTTCTACGAATTCTATAGCTGCCCCGGTTGGCTACGGGCTTCCGGGTTATGCAAACCTCTCTTCCTTCCAGGGGTTGCCGTTCTTGTGGTAGCCGAGCTGTTCCCAGAAACCAGGGCGTTCTTCATCCATGAACTCCAGACCGTTGACCCATTTGGCGCTCTTCCAACCGTATCTGCTGGACACCACCAGCCGCATGGGGCCGCCGTGCTTGCGCTCCAACGGCCTGCCGTCGTGCATATGCGCAAAGAGAACGTCTTCCTCCATGAGTACGTTGAGTGGAAGATTGGTGGTGTAGCCCCCGTAGCAGTGCACCATGACCTGTTTCCCTTCCGGTTTGGGGCTGATTTGCTTCATAAGCTCGCTGAATTGCACGCCCTGCCATAGGTTATCCAGCCTGCTCCACTGGGTTACACAATGGAAATCATGGGTAATGGTTGTTTGCGGCATGGACATGAAATCTTCCCAGTTCAATTCAAGCTCTTGGTCTACCAGGCCGAAAACCCGGAACTTCCAGTCCTTGGTCTCTACCACCGGTGTTTGGCCGTAGGTAAGGACGGGGAATTTATCAGTGACGAATTGCCCCGGTGGAGCCTCGACTCCCTCTTGCTTTTTGATAGCAGTGGTCCTGCCCAGCTTCTTGAGCATGTCAAACACCTCAGTTCTTTGCGCGTTGCCTAATAAGGATACCTTCCACGTTGAGGCGTAGTAAAGCGCAACTTGTGACCCCATGCCTTCTGGTCTATATTGCACTGAATCATGGGAAATTCTTCTTCCAAAGAGGCAATCAGCATCCAGGGAGCCACCAAGTCCTACGGCGCTGTTCCCGTACTTCACAACCTTGATCTGGAGGTGGGCTGGGGTGAACGGTTGGTCCTATTCGGCGTCAACGGTTCCGGAAAGACCACCCTGGTCAGGCTGCTGGCCACATTGGCCCGGCCCAATTCGGGACGGATAGAGATAGCGGGGCTGGACGTGCGACGCCACGGTGCGCAAGCGCGGCGCAGCATGGGCGTGGTCACCCACCAGACCCTGCTCTACGATGACCTCACCGCTTACGAAAATCTCCGTTTTTACGGCAGAATGTTCAGGGTAGCGGACCTGGAGCAGCGCATAAGCCGGGTGGCCGATTTGACAGGCATAGAACATCGTTTGAAAGCACGGACGCGAACCCTTTCCCACGGTATGCAGAAGCGCCTCTCCCTGGCGCGAGCGCTGCTTCATAGCCCTCCCATTCTGATCATGGACGAACCGGAGACCGGCCTTGACCAAGAGGCTTTGGAAGTGCTGGAAGGTGTGGTGCAGAACACGGCAAAAGCGGTGTTGATGACTACGCACAACCTGGATAGGGGACTCAGCCTGGCCAGCAGGGTGGCCATTCTGGCAAAAGGACGCATCGCCTATCAGGCGCCGCGGGAAGGCCTGGACGCCAACGAGTTTCGCCGCATCTTTGATACCTATAGGGAGACCTTCTGAATGAACGACTTCCTATTGCCGATACTGGTCATTGCCTGGAAAGACGTTTTGTTGGAGCTGCGGACCAAAGACGTAGTGGTGACCGTTCTCATTTTTGCCCTGCTGGTTGGAGCAATCTTCAACTTCGTTTTTGCTCCCACGGAAGAGCTCATTGGCTTGATTGTACCGGGGACACTCTGGGTGGCTATCACGTTTGCCGGCGTCCTGGGGTTCAACCGCTCCTTTGTACTGGAGAAGGACAAAGGCAGCCTGGATGGACTGCTCCTCTGTCCGGTGAGCCGTGACGTAATCTACTTTGGGAAGCTGCTTGGTCTGCTCATCTTCATGACAGTGGCAGAGATGGTGATTGTGCCCCTGTTTGCCGTGCTGTTCAACGTTTCCGTACTGGACATAAGGATCCCGCTGGTGGTCCTGCTGGCTACGGTAGGCTTTGCCAGCGTTGGCACCCTCTTTTCCGCCATCTCAGTCAATACGCGTTCGCGGGAGGTGATGCTTCCCATACTCTTGCTGCCCGTTGCCGTGCCGGTGATAATCGCCGCCGTGGAATCCACGCGCGCTATTCTGGAAGGCTCTTCGCTAGGAATAGGACGCTGGGTTCAGTTGCTAGTCGCCTTCGATGTGATATTCTTGATTGTGGCTTCTTTCACTTTCGGCGCCGTTCTGGAGGAATAGCATGAGATCAGGGTTAATCGGTGGGCCGGATGGAGGATTCGCCGTAAGGACGGCGCTGCTTCTTGCTGCGGCGTCGACCATGATCCTCAACCTTGCGCTGATCTACTTCTGGGTCCCTACGGAGCAGGTCATGGGAGTGGTGCAAAGGGGGATGTACTTCCACGTCCCGCTGGCCTGGGTGGCGTTTCTTGCCTTTTTCATTGTTCTGGCTGGCAGCGTCATGTATCTGTGGAAGGGCTCTGAGAAGTGGGACGCCCTAGCGCACTCTTCCGCTGAAGTAGGCGTGCTGTTCACAACGCTGGTGCTGGTCACGGGCGCCATTTGGGCTAAACCGGTCTGGGGCGTCTGGTGGACGTGGGACTCGCGCTTGACGACATCCACTATTCTCTGGCTCATGTACATAGCTTACCTGATGCTGCGGGCTTACGCTCCTTCGCCTCAGCAGGGCGCGCGTTACGCGGCGGTTATGGGCATTGTGGCCTTTGTCAACGTACCCATTGTCTATTACGCCACCATCCTCTGGCGTACCGTGCATCCGGGGATGGTGGTGGGCCCCGCCGCCGAATCAGGCAGCCTTGATCCTACTATGCGTTCCGCTCTGCTATTTTCCACCCTGACGTTTACCCTGTTGTTCGCTTACCTGGTGTCCGAGCGGCTGGCCATTCGCAGGGCATTCGATAGTCTCGTCTCGGTGCGCTACCAGGAAAGGACTGCTTGACATGAAGATACACCGGCTCACTGGCAAAGCTAGGCTCTTGGCCGCTTTTCTTGCAATGCTGCTCTGGCTGGTGTTCGTCGGCATTGCCAGCGCCGCCGGCAACGCTCAGAATGCTTCAGACCCGGAGTCCAACCTTCCCTTTCTATTTGCCATCTATACAATCACCTGGCTGGCGTTCTTTGCTTACGCATTCTACATGACCAGGCGACAGAGCGAACTCAACCGCGAGATTCAGGAGCTGCGCCGTATACTGGAGCAGCGCGAACAGCGCGACGCTTAGCTGCTCTTGGAGGCGGATGGTTCTTCTACTGGCACTGCTTCTTTTGGTGACCGTAGCGTGCTCCCAGCCTGCAGCGCCGCCCACGCCCACCGCGCCCACCGCGGCTCGCAGTCCCATGGCGCTCACTTCCACGACCCAAGCACCCGCCTCCACGCCAACATTGGGGTCGCCCGTCATTACGGATACGCCCGCGCCGCCAACACCTACCTCTGCCAGCACGGCGGCATCGGCTCCGTTGCTTCAAAGCATTGATGTCGAAGTCGCTTTTCCCAACCTCAGCTTCGAGCGCATGGTGTTCCTCACTCACGCCGGAGACGGTACGAACAGGCTGTTCCTGGTGCTTCAGCCGGGGCGGGTCATGGTCTTCCCGAATCAAAGCGATGTTTCACGCGCCGAGGTATTCCTAGATATACGGGACAGGGTCAACGATAGGGGCAACGAGGAAGGCCTGCTAGGCTTGGCGTTTGATCCAGGATTTGCCAAAAACGGTTACTTCTACGTCTACTACTCCGCATCCAACCCCCGTCGCTCCGTACTGTCTCGCTTCTCCGCTAGTGAGGAGCACGCCAACCTAGATAGCGAACGGGTAGTTCTGGAAGTCCCGCAGCCGTATTCAAACCACAACGGCGGCGCCATCCACTTTGGAGCGGACGGCTATCTCTACGTAGCCTTGGGAGACGGCGGCTCAGCCGGCGACCCTCAAGGAAACGGGCAAGAACCGGGTACCCTCTTGGGATCGATTCTGCGAATAGACCCCGCCGCTGCCAGCAGCTACGGCAACTACTCCGTACCGGGGGACAACCCGTTCCTGGGCGTATCAGGGTTCCGCGACGAGATTTGGGCCTTCGGGTTTCGCAATCCCTGGCGCTTTTCCTTTGACCGTGAGACGGGCGACCTGTGGGCGGGCGACGTAGGACAAAGGGGCTATGAAGAGATTGACCTGGTGAAACGCGGCCTCAACTACGGATGGAACGTCATGGAGGGGTTCCACTGCTACCCGCCATCCGTTTCTTCCTGCCGGCAGGACGGTTTGGAGCCTCCCCTGGTGGAGTACCCCCTCACTTCAGGAAACTGCGCCGTCACGGGTGGGTACGTTTACCGTGGCAGCCGCGTTCCTCTGCTCCAGAGCTCCTACTTGTATGGCGACTTCTGTAGCGGCAGGATATGGGGACTCATCTACGATGGGCAAGAGGTGTCCGATACACAACTGTTGCTCGATTCCTCCCTGGAGATATCCTCCTTTGGCGAGGATGAAGCGGGAGAGCTGTATATCCTGTCGTTTGACCGGAAGATATACGGATTGAGGCAACAGGGGTAAACGGCACCTCTTGCCGCACGTGTGCGCCACAGCTATGATGCGGGGCGAAAGTGGAGGAGGTATTGCTATGGTTGATCTGCTAATCAAGAATGGCCTGATCATAGACGGCACGGGGAATCCCGGTTTCTACGGCACGCTGGCGGTGGAAGGGGATACTCTGCGCATTCTCAGAGGCGACGTAAGCAGCATAGAGGCCGGCCGGGTTATCGACGCCGCGGACCACGTGGTCTGCCCCGGATTCATAGACCTGCACTCGCACGCCGGTTTGACCATGCTGCGAGAGCCTGAGAACGAGCCCAAGCTCCGGCAAGGCGTGACCACGGAGCTCATCGGAATCGACGGAAACTCGGCTGCGCCGTTCAAGACTCGCGAGGACCTGGAGGCGTTCGTCGAGATGGACTCAGGACTGAACGATGTGATGCCGGCTGGCCGCGACTGGCGCAGCGTCGATGATTTTCTCTCCCTGTACCAGAAAACCGTGTCGCCCAACATAGCATTCATCGTTGGCAACTCGCCGGTACGGATATGGTCCATGGGCTGGAACGACCGTCCCGCCAGCGGCGAGGACATGGAGGACATGAAGGCGGTGCTGCGAGAGACCATGGAAGAAGGGTCGTTCGGGCTGTCTACGGGCCTGGACTATCCGCCTGGTGCATACGCGGACACCAATGAGCTGATTGAGTTGAGCAAGGTAGTGGCGGAAAAGGGCGGTTTCTACCATACGCACACCAGGGCTCAGCTGAGGAGAGTGTCACACCTGGCGCCGTTTGAGGAGGCGGTGGAAATCGGTCGGGGCAGTGGCGTCCCGGTGCATCTCACGCACTACCGGCAGCCGGCGCAGGGCACGGGGACCCACTTCGATTACTTGGGGCTGGTGGAGCAGTCGCGCGATGAAGGAATAGACGTCACCTTCGATTGCTACACCTACGTTTACTCAGGGACGAAGCTACTGATCGAGGTGCCTAACTGGGCCAAGGACGGAGGCCCGGAGCCGCTCAAGGAGAACCTGAGGTCGGGAGAGCAGAGGAAGCGCATGAAGGAGGACATGCTCTCCGGGCCAAGGGCCATGAACATGGAAGAGATGTGGCTCACCGCGTTCCGAAAGGCGGACAACGCCAAGTACGACGGCCACTCGCTGGCGGAAATAGGCAGAATGAGGGCGCAGGACCCGCTGGACGCACTATTCGATCTGCTGCTAGCAGAGGACCTGGGCATATCGTTCGTGGCGGTGGGGACCAACCCGCAAACGCTTCCCGACTTTGTGGCGCACCCCCATGGTATGGTGGCCAGCGACGCTATTCTGTTTGGCGAGTGGCCCAGCCCGCGCACCTACGGGTGCTTCCCCGTTGTACTGGCTGAGTTTGTAAGAGCTGAAAAGCAGCTCAGACTCCCCGAGGCTATCCGCAAGATGACCTCCTTTCCCGCACAGAGGCTGGGACTGAGCGAGCGAGGCATATTGAGGGACGGCGCAAAGGCCGACGTGGTGATATTCAATCCCAAGACGGTGAAAGCGCCGGCAACCCGTGCCAATCCCAAGCAGTACCCCTTGGGCATTCCCTACGTGATTGTCAACGGCCAGGTGGTGGTGGACGAAGGCCAGCACACCGGAGCAACGCCGGGCACCGTGCTGAGACACGGTAGGTCCTGAGCCGGCTGCCGAGATAGATTTAAAGAAATATGGGGCTCTGGAAGAAATGGTGGGTGCGACAGGGAAGCATTCTCCTTGTAGGCGTTGCTTTCAGCGTTGTGCTCGGCTGGTTGACGATCCAAGGAATAGAGTGGGGCAGGGTTAGAGAGCGGGTCGTAGAATTCCCGTTGCCGTTGCTTGTGCTGGCCCTGGTTTTGCTGGCCGTCTCCGGCTACTTGCGAGCGGTGCGCTGGCGCGTCCTATGGTCCAAGGAGCGGGTATCTGCACTGCGCTTGTTCTGGGTAGAGAACGCCGCTATTGGACTCAATAATCTATCGCCGGTGCGCGCCCTGGACGAACCGTTGATCCTGGGGATTCTGGCGCTCCGAGACAGATTGCCCGGGGGCACCATCGTCGCTACCATGGTGATGACCCGGGTTCTGGACCTGGCTTTCTCGCTGGTGGTGATAGGTATAGCCGTAGCAACGCTGCCCGTGTTGCTGCGCTATACGCCGATCATAGTAGGCACGAGCCTCTATTTCGTCATACTGATAGTAGTCCTTCTCAACCTGCGGCGGATTATCAAACGCTTTCCATCGCTCAATCAGTTGCCCGGCATATCCGGCTTTCTGGATGCCATACACGCCCTGAAGCTGGATTGGAGAAGAACGGGGGTTGCTCTGGGCTTCACCGTTGTCTACTGGCTTATCCTTGGGCCCATAGCCTGGGCTATTGCCGGGGGCGTAGGCCTGGATATCGACCCGTACAGGCTGATTGTTACCGCGCTTGGCGCCATCTTCTTCTCGACGGCACTGCCGGGACTACCCGGAGCCCTGGGAACCTTCGAGTTTGCCGCGGTAACGCTGTTGGAGTTCTGGGGAGCGCCCAAAGAGGAGGCGCTGACCTTTGCCATCATCCTACATTCGATTCTGTTTGTACCGCCCTCCCTTGTTGCAGTGGTGATACTGCCGCGCGAGGGCATAGGCTCAATCGCGGCTCTACGGAGGTTGCTCAACGAGAGGAGACTCCGCCCCGAAAAAGCGATGCCGGCAAACGAGGATTGAGTTTGGTGCAGCCTGACTGTAAAAACCGGAAGCGGGGCGGAATGTGCGCTACGAGTTTGCTCAGGCTTCCGTCTTCTGAAGCACGAAATCTATTTCCAGGCGGATGTTGTTCTCCACGCTGAGCACTACGGCAACGCTGGGAACCGCCAGATTGAACTCGTCGAAGGTGAAGTTCGTGGTCGCCGTCCCCGTGATACGGTCATCGCTGAACTGAGCGCTGGTCTCCCAGGTCACCTCCTTGGTGACATCTCTAATGGTCAGATCACCGGTAATGGAGAAAGAGGCTTCGCCAGTTGAAGGAAGAGGCCATTCCAAGCCGCTGATTGCGTTGGGCACAAAGTCCGTATAGGGGTACTGGCCGGTGCCAAGCGTGCGGCTGCGAACGTAGTTGTCACGCCGGTCTTCGTCACTTTGCAATGTGCTCAGATCAACCCTGATCAGGGAGCTTTTGGCACGTACGGTACCATCCGGCCCAAGAACAAGCTTGCCTTCCACTTCTTGGGTAACGCCCACGGCGTCGTTGGGTAAGCTCAATCTGGCTAGCTGCTCCTTGACCAAGTAGCGTGCTTCCGAGCTGGAGGAGATCTCCAAAATGACCTCGTCCTGGCCGGCGTCGGACTGAGATGGAGTGACGACCGTTTCGGGCGTTTGTTGGGGTGAACTATCGGGAGTAGGAGTAGGAGTAGAAGTAGAAGTGGGAGTGGGGGTGGGAGTTTCGCCGCCGGAGCAGGCAACGACGCTCACCATGAGTAGTGATGCGATAGCAAGGGGAAAGCCAGTTTTCATGGAGCACCTACAGTATTTGATTAGCACCTGCCAAAGCACGCCCGTGAGGTTTAACAACTGGGGCGGCTATACTGTCAGGCGTCATTGCTAGAATGGGTTATGATTGATAGGACATCAATGTCGCAACCATATTGGGCGAAACGCATCAACGTAGTGGGAACCACCGGCGCTGGCAAGACCACGGTGGCCCGCCGGTTGTCCGAGGTCTTATGCATCTCCCACGTAGAGATAGATTCGCTGTTCTGGGAGCCCAACTGGACGCGCGCGCCTGTGGGTATTCTAGCACAGCGCGTGGCTGAGGCGGCCAGTCCGGGCAGATGGATCTTGGACGGAAACTACAGTGTGGTGCGTGACTTGATATGGCCAAAGGCCACTGGTATTGTTTGGCTGGACTATCCGTTTCCGGTCATCTTCCTGCGGTTGTTCTCACGCACGGTTAGACGGGCGTTCTTCAAAGAGGAACTATGGAATGGGAACAGAAAGCGCTTCCTCACCCAGTTCATGAGCCGTGATTCTCTCTTCCTCTGGGCTCTGAGGTCCCACCGTAGACGGAGAAAAGAGATCGAAGCGCTTTTGCAACAGCCGGAGTATGCTCACCTGGAAGTGTTCCACCTCCGTTCCTCGAAACAGACTAACCGGTGGCTGCAGGATTTCGAAGGGCTTACGGCTCAGTGAGCAATGCCTAGCTGGAACTTATACGGACAAGACCATCTGTTGAGCGCCCTGGAACGTGGCCTCAGCCAGGGGCTGCTTTCTCATGCCTATCTGCTGGTGGGGCCGTCTCAAGTGGGCAAGGGCGCCTTGGCAATGAAGATTGCCCAGGCGGTGAACTGCCTGCAAGACTCCCCTCCTTGTGGAGAGTGCGCGTCGTGCAGCCGCATACAGCGCGGCATACATGCCGACGTGCAGGTCATAGCGCCGGCGGCGGACGAGCGCACGGGAAGAATGCGGTCAGAGATAGGAATAGACCAGGTACGTGCTATGGAGCATACGGCCGTTCTGGGAGCGTACGAAGGAAAGTACCGCGTATTCATAATCGACGGTGTGGAGAAGATGAGCCTGGAAGCGTCCAACGCATTGTTGAAGACGCTGGAAGAGCCTCCGTCCGGGGTCATCTTCCTGCTCCTTTCTTCACAGGAAGACGAGCTGCTATCAACCATCCGTTCGCGGTGTCAAAGACTGGAGGTCAAGCCGGTGCCTGAGAGGGAGATGGTGGAACTGCTAGTCAATGGGCACGGCCTGGGGACTGAAGACGCCGAGCTACTGGCCAGGCTTTCCGCGGGCCGGCTGGGCTGGGCGCTGACGGCGGCAAGGGAACCTAGAATACTGGGCGAGCGGCAGCAAAAGCTGGACGATTTGATGGATGCCCTGGAGGGCGGAGCGGAACGCCGCTTCCGGATCTCGCAGGAACTCGCTTCCCTGCAATCGCGTGACCGCCGGGCAGTACAGGAAACGCTGGCGCTCTGGTTGTCCTGGTGGCGCGACCTCCTCATGCTCAAAGAAGGCAAGCCGGAGTTGGTGGCAAACCGGGACTGTATGAAAGCGTTGGAAGAGAAGCAAACGGAGTTCAGCACAGAGCAGATAGTGGCGATTATAAGGGAAACCCTTGCTACCCAGGAGCGGTTGACGCAAAACGCCAGCCCCCGGCTTGCGCTGGACGTGCTAATGCTGCTGCTGCCTGAGGGTGATAAGGTCCGCTCTAGCTCTTAGCCCAGGGAATGAATGGCAGCCACTCTTCTTGGAGAGAGCGGTGATAGAACATGGAGTAGGGGTTTGGCCTGGGCGTCCTTGGAACGTTGAGAAGCTTCATGCTTGCTTCCTTGGGTGTGCGTCCCGCCTTGCGGTGATTGCAGGGGATGCAAGCGGCCACCACGTTTTCCCAGGAGTGGGCGCCTCCCCTATAGCGGGGCAATACGTGGTCCAGCGTGAGGTTCTTGCTCTGTTTGCCGCAATACTGGCAGGCAAAGCTATCACGAAAGAAGACCTCTTTTCTTGATAGTCTGCGCCGAGCCAGGGGGCGCTTCACAAGGTTTATCAGCCTTATTACGGACGGCGCGGGGAAAGCCGTTGTGGTGGTGCGCAACTCACCTCTACCATTGATGAGAAGCTCCGCTCTGCCTCGGGTGAGGAGGACTACCGCCCGCCTCACGTTGCACACGTTGAGGGGCTGGTAGTTCTGGTTGAGAACCAGAACGGGAAGCCGGATTATGCCTTGCATCACCATCTGTATCCCTTAGTCAGGCAGCCTCTTGCTCAGCCAACTTATCAATCTGCTCTAAGGCTATCTTATAATCACCGGGTACAAAACCCAAGGCACTGCCGGGCAACCAGTCGGTTACGTTTATGAACACGGCAGTAAATTTGGAGAAGACGAGTGCCTTTTGCAAGCTGCCCCTGAATTCCTTCGTCTCGATGACAGTGCCGATGGTGCCCTCTGTGGGAAGGTCGCTGGAAAGGCGCACTGCTCCCAAAATGAGAACGCTTGTGAGTCCAATGCCGAACAGCAGCCCTGCGACTATGGCCCCCAGCGATCCTACCCATCCCAAGAGTGGCAGCTTTATTGCCTCCTTGGCAAAGCGCTGGGCAGCTAGGGCGCAAATAAACACACCGGTGAAAATAACCGCGTAGGCAAGGACGGTAGCGATGGCATCTGCAGCGCCTTGGTCGGTAAACCAGCCGGCAATATCGTCACTGAGATTGGCAGCGAGCAACGACGCTACAAGGACACCTGCGGCGTAGAAAACTGCGCCTATCAGACCTACACGAAACCCAGCAAAAAGTCCCGCCAAGGCCACGACAACGATGACAAGGTCAAACCAGTTCATAGCATTCTTCTTGCCTTGCAAGACAATCCAATTCACCGGTCACTGGCTGGCGGACCCCGCTTGACGTCCTTTGCTGGGATCAGGATGTTCGCAGAGCAGCTTCCAGCACCTCTGCCATCCCTTTCACAAAAACAAAATTGATATCCTTGCGTACGTTCTTTGGTATATCGTTGATATCCCCGCGATTCTCCGCGGGGAGGATGAAAGAAGGAATGCCAGCTCTGTGAGCCGCCAGGACTTTCTCCTTGATGCCGCCAACGGGCAGGACCTTGCCTCTGAGCGTTATTTCCCCGGTCATTGCCACGTCCTTGCGCACAGGCTTGCGGGTCAGCGCAGAGACGAGCGCCGTGGTCAAGGCGGCGCCGGCGGACGGTCCCTCCTTGGGCATAGCGCCAGCCGGTATGTGGATGTGAATATCCTTTGTAGAGAAGTATCCTTCCTTCAGATGCCACTCCTCAGACCTGGCGCGGGAATAGCTCAGCGCAGCCTGTGCCGACTCCTTCATCACTTCGCCAAGCTGTCCGGTAAGCATCAGGTTGCCCTTACCCCTCATCAGGGCTACTTCTATGGAGAGTATGTCGCCGCCGGAGGGCGTGTATGCCACGCCCGTGGCCACGCCAATTTCGTCCTGCTCCTCGGCCATGCCCCAAGTGAACCGGGGATGACCAAGGTACTTGGCTATGGACTGAGGCACTATAAGAGCGCCCCCTTCGCGCCCTTCCGCGACGCGTTTGGCTACCTTCCGGCAGATGGCGCCAATCTCTCTCTCCAAGTTGCGAACGCCGGCTTCCCTGGTGTACTCACGGATGATGCGCCGTATGCCGTTATCGGAGAATCTCAGGTGTTCCTGGGAGAGACCGTGCTCTTTGAGCTGGCGGGGAAAGAGGAACCGTCTTGCAATCTGCAGCTTCTCCTCTTCCGTATATCCGGGAAGCTCTATGATCTCCATACGGTCTCGCAGGGCGGGAAGAATCGGGTCCAGAACGTTCCCCGTACAGATGAACATCACGCTGGATAGGTCGTAGGGGATTTCCAGGTAGTGATCACTGAAGGAATGGTTCTGCTCCAGGTCCAGCACCTCCAACAAGGCGGAAGAGGGATCGCCGCGGAAATCTGCGCCGACTTTGTCTATTTCGTCCAGCATGAATAGGGGGTTGACCGTGCCGGCCTGTTTCATGGTCTGGAGGATGCGTCCGGGAAGAGCGCCTATGTAAGTCCGGCGGTGACCGCGTACCTCGGCTTCGTCTCGGATACCGCCCAAGCTGACACGGACGAATTTCCTCCCCATGGCTTCGGCGATGGACCGGCCCAAGCTGGTCTTGCCGACGCCGGGAGCGCCGACAAAGCAGAGGACGGGGCTTCTCAGCTTACCTTCTGAGAGTTTGCGTACCGCCAGGTACTCTAGTATGCGCTCTTTCACCTTGGGCAGCCCGTAATGGTTGGCCTCCAACACCTTGGAGGCCTCCTTGATGTCCAGATTGTCTTCGGTCTTAGTCTGCCAGGGAAGCTCTACCAGCCAGTCCAGGTAACCCCGCACCACGGAGTGCTCCGGCGATGCGGGAGGTATCTGGGTCAGCCTTTCCAACTCTTCATTGGCTTTCTTGGCCGCGGCTTCAGTCAAGCCGGATTCCTGGATCCTTTGACGTATGCGTTCGATCTCTTGCTGCTGAGGGTCGGTGCCGGTAAGCTCCCGTTGGATGGCCTGCATCTGCTCGCGGAGGAAGTACTCCCGGTGTGATTTGTCCAGCGACTCCCTGACCTCGTCATCAATGCGACCCTGTATCTCCAGCACTTCAACTTCGTGGGCAAGGAGGAGATTGACAGAGCTGAGCCGCTTAGCGGGGTCCAGAGTCTCCATCATCTCCTGCCGCTGCTCCATCTCCAGATTGAGGGACGAAGCAATGAGATCGGCGAGCCAGCCCGGTTTGTCGGCATTCAGTGCGGCAACGTAAGCGTCCCAGGAAAGGACTGGCGACAGTTGTACGCACTTTTCAAACAGAGCAAGCACCGACCGCATGGAAGCCTGCTGCTCTACGGAATACTCTTCAGGCTCTGTCAATACCTGCACCTTGGCCTTGTAGAAAGGCTCGGTCTGCGTCACCTCCAGGATGCGGACTCTCTCCTCACCCTGCAGCCACACTGTGGATGCGCCCTCCGGCAGTTTCATCATACGGCCCACCATGGAGACAGTGCCCACGCCGTACAAGTCGTTCACGTCGAACTCCGAACTTTGGACGTTGCGGCGACCGACAATCACGATGCGCCTATCCCCGGCAACAGCCTCCTGTAGAGAACGCTGAAACGTGGGACGGAATACCGCCAATTGGGCAACCAGCTTGGGGAAGACGAGCGCTTCACGCCGGGGAAGAAGGGGCAACTCTTCTATCTGGGCTTCCGGCTCTGGAGGTGGAACCGAGCGGGCTTTGCGTTTGTTTGCCAACTCATATCTCCTGATTTACAGTTGGGATTATACTTAGGAGCAATTACAGATTACCATACAGCACCCGGAGTTGACCGTACAACTTTCCTGCACAGTCCCGAGGTGTTGCATAGATTGACAAGCAGGTTTGGCCCCTAAGGGATAACTGAGGACCCATGCTTCGCCATACGTTCGCTCTTCTCTGTTCCGGCTTGGCTATCCTGATATTGGGTTGCGCGTCCCCAACCGCAACGCCCACGCCCACGGCTACGGCTACTCCCGCACCGGAGCCAACGGTCGTTTGGCCGTCTCTGGCCTCCATTGAACCGCAAACGGTGTCTCCCGGAGAGAAAGTCCTGATTTCGGGAAGCGGGGGATACCTCTTCGTACCGCCTGGTGGGTACATAGAAGACAGCAGGATTTTTGAGGCCTTCTTTGACGGTGAGCCCATAGGTTCAGTGACGTGTTTCGTCAATACGTGTCAGGGAGAGTTCAGTGTGCCTGAAACCGCGGAACCCGGGGAACACACAGTATCGTTGGAAGGCGGGGCACAGGCTTCCATCCTGGTAGAGGAGGTCTCATTGGACGAAATCAAGGAGAGGCTAGGCTATGCCCTGCTGCCGGAGTACGTCCCCAACGGATTGAGGTTCAGCGCGGCAAACGTGAGCGGCTTGAGGGGGCACCTCATCTTCGATGGCCCCGAGGGCAGGCTCTACGTATCTTATCCCGTCTCCTTTTCAGAGGAGGGCTTCCTAGTGGAGGGGGACCCGAATTCCGCAAGACGCCCTGACGACGCGGTTACAGAGGTAGAGTTGGAAGGAGGGATGGGCCACCTGGTGCGGGGCAAGTGGTCGGATGCAACCGTGGCTATGGGGCCGTTCATGGATCCGGAACTGGCACAGTGGGAGTACGATGGCGTCCTGTCCCTGTTCTGGAGCACGCGTGTCCAGGAAAGCAACGTAGACTTTGTGATACAGGCGCGGGGCAGTTCATTAGACTGGATAGGACAGGAAGACATGGCCCAGATCGCTGTGTCTCTGAAGCAAAGGTGAGTTCATACCTGGGCCAGCATCTGAAAAACGGCGCCCGCTATCATCAATACACCCACGCTCAGGACAAACGGTCCAAGGTTGACTCGTTCAGCCAGCCGCAGCAGGACTCTTATGCTGAGGAGGCCTACCAGAAACGCGACAACGCTTGCCACTATACCTTCTATCCCCATGAGTGCGTTGTCCCTGAAATAAGCGAATAGCGCCGCACCCAATCCGGCGGGAACGCTCATGAGGAAGCTCAGAGTAAGGGACTCCCGTCTGTCCAGTCGACGGGCAAGAAGCACGGCCACGGTCAGTCCGGAGCGACTCAGGCCGGGCAGTACGGCCACTCCCTGGAATATGCCGCACAGTAGGGCGTCCTTCAGTGATACGCAGGCCAATCCCCTGACACCGCAACCGCGTCTACGGAGCTGGACTGCCCCGGTGAAGAGCAGCAGTACACCTACAATAACCATTGCCGGCGCACCCATTCGATTCGACAACTCGTCCAGGAGCAGCAGCAGCGGAACTGCTATCGCCGCACTGATTAGCGTTGCCACCACAAGAAAGCGCAACAGGGGGGAGGGGGCTAGGGGAGTAGACGTCATCTCTTTGATCAGGTCACTGGCCTGCCTGCGAAAGGCAACCAGCGCGGAGAAGGCGGTGCCCAAGTGCAGCCACAGGGCATAGGCCACGGCTTCAGAAAGGGACGTGTTCCGCAGAAGAGAGTAGGCGGCGGCAACGGCGCCCTCCGAGCTTATGGGCAGCCACTCCGTGACACCTTGAACGACTCCGAGCAGGACGGCTATATCCATATGGTCAGCATCGCTTTCGCTGATGTTGTAGACTGGGACTTTCCACTAGAATAACCCGGCGACGTGGTCATCCCTGTTGCAAGCATATTCAAGACGGGGATTGCAGCCTGCTTCGAACTTACCATACTGGCCGGCACATGAAACAGCCCCTGTTGTGCGACGCATTTCTGACGCCTATAATCACAGCACTTAACGTACGCTTGAGAATATGAGTAGGCCCAATACCATAGCTATAGACGGTCCAGTTGCATCGGGCAAGACGTCCGCAGGGCGCATGCTGGCCGGGAAGCTGGGGTATAGATTCCTGGATACCGGCTTGATGTACCGCGCCTTAACCTGGGCGGCCGTTCACAACAATATAGACCCGATGGATGTCGATACGGTAGTCAGACTGGCGCAGGAACCGATTATAAACGTGCACTTTGACGATAGCCGAGTGGCGTCCGTATATCTTGGAGATTGGGACGCCACTCCGTATCTGAGAGACCCGGATGTTGAGAGGCACGTCTCACATGTGTCACGTATAGCCGCGGTGCGGAGAGAGTTGGTTAGGCAGCAACGCGTCATAGCCGGGGGCGGGCCAATTGTAATGGCGGGCCGGGATATAGGCACCGTGGTGCTTACCAATGCGGATCTCAAGATATTCTTGACCGCTTTTGCCGAAGTGCGCGCCAGACGCCGCAGCGAGGAGCAATCCGCTATGGGACAAGAGGCCTCTTTTGAAGAGGTGCTGGCGGAAATACAAGCGAGGGACTTGATGGACTCCCAGCGCAGGGTGGGACCGCTCAAGCCCGCGGAAGACGCCCACATTATCCACACCGATGATCTATCGCTGGAGCAAGTGGTAGAGTGGGCGATGGAGTTGATAGAGGAGATGCGGTGACGCTTGTATACAAAGTGAGCAGGGTTCTGGGCAGGTTCTGCTTCTTCACCTTTGGGCGCTGGGAAGTTGTAGGCCAGGAAGGGATCCCGCCTAGAGGAAGGTTGATAGTGGTGGCCAATCATCAATCCAACGCCGATCCACCTGTACTGGTCGCCGGCATAAACCGTCCCCTCAACCTGGTGGCGAAACGCAGACTGTTCCGCCATCCGGTGGTGTCCTGGTTTATGCACCAATGGCATGGCTACCCAACCGGCAGGAACGGACGTGACGTCTATTTGCTGAGGCGGCTGCTCAGAAAACTGGAAGGGGAGGAAGTGGTGGCATTGTTCCCCGAGGGGACCAGAAATCCTCGCGGCATTGGCCCGGTGAACAACGGCGTGGCATACCTTGCTTTGAAATCCAACGCGCCCATCCTACCCGTGGGCATTACTGGCACGGAGAACGTCCAATCCTTCAAGCGCTTGCCGTTCCCCTTTACACATTTAAAGGTCAATATCGGCCAGCCGTTCAGCTTGCCCCCCATCGAAGGCAAGGTCAGGGGCCCCTTGCTCGATTCGCTGACCGAGATGATCATGGACCGTGTCGCGGCATTGCTGCCTGAGGAGTATAGGGGGGAGTACCTGGCAAGGCGTACAATACCCCGGCGCGATCTCGCCTGAACGCGTCGATACCTAGTCATTATGTGCGGAATCATGGGCTATATAGGGAGCAAGGAAGCGGCGCCAATACTCCTACAAGGGTTGGAGCGTCTGGAGTACCGCGGGTATGACAGTGCGGGCATTGCCGTTGTGAATGGAGAGGGGCTTGTTGCCGTGCACAAGGCCCCGGGAAAGCTGAGTGCGCTTGTCAAATCGCTGAACGGCAGCCTTCCCCTGGGAATGGTGGGCATTGGACACACGCGCTGGGCTACGCACGGCAGCCCCAACGAGGTAAACGCGCACCCTCACGGAGATTGCAATAGGGACGTGGTGATAGTCCACAACGGCATTGTGGAGAACTATCTCAGCCTGAAGCAGCAACTCCAAGAAGACGGCCATAGATTCAGCTCACAAACGGATACCGAGGTCATAGCCCACCTTGTCGAGACTTTTATGGCGGAGGGCGCCCCCTTCGAAGAGGCGGTTGCCTCGTCGGCCAGGGCAATACAGGGAGCTCAAGCCGTGGTGGCCATGCTCGCTTCACAGCCGGATCGCCTGGTCGCCTTCCGCTTGGGTAATGCCGGCGGGATCACGGTTGGCTACGGCGAAGGGGATATGTATCTTGCCAGCGATCTGCCTGCCCTGCTTCCCTACACCTCCCGTGTTGTCTACCTTGGCCCCGGTGAGCTGGCAGAGATATGGCCCGACCGCGTCCACTACCGTTCGCTGGACAATGGCGCTGTGGAGAGACTGCCGCAGCAGGCCCCCTACGGCACCCTGGCCCTGGCCAAGGGTGGTTTCAAACATTTTATGCTGAAGGAGATAATGGAGCAGCCCCAGGCTTTGCTTCAGACCCTGTCCGGCAGAGTTTCCTTTGACCCTCCGCGTGTAGTGCTGGAAGGATTCCCGTTCTCCGACTCAGAGATAGCAGATTTGAATAGAGTGGTGCTCACCGGCATGGGCACCAGCCTGCTGGCGGCACAGGTAGGCCGCCACTATATAGAGAAGCTGGCCGGTCTGCCAGCAGAGGCGGACAACGCTTCCGAGCTGCGATACAGGGATCCCGTAGTAGACAAGCGCACCCTGGTTGTTTCGGTCAGCCAGTCGGGAGAGACGGTGGATACCCTTGCCGCAATAGAGGAGGCAGCGCGCAAGAACGCCAGGCAGATCTCCGTCTGCAACGTGGATTCCAGCCAGGCGACCCGTATTGTAGACGGCACGGTGAACATAGGCGTAGGGCCGGAGATTGGGGTTGCCACCACAAAGTGTTTTACTGGGTCCATTGCGGCGCTCTACCTGCTCGCGGCATATTTGGGTAGAGCCAGGCAGGCTATTGACGACGAGATGCTGAGCAAACTGCTACAAGACCTTTCCTCCATTCCAAGGTTGATGGGCCAGGCGCTGGAACAGGAGAAGCGCATAGAAGAGCTGGCCCAGAAGCTGCATAGATATGAGAACTTCCTCTACCTGGGCCGCGGCTTGAACATGCCCGTTGCCCTGGAGGGCGCTCTGAAGCTGAAGGAGGTCAGCTACATCCATGCCGAGGGCTACCCTGCGGGAGAGATGAAGCACGGCCCAATAGCACTCATAGATGAGAATATGCCGGTGGTGGTGATTGCGCCGCGGGACGGTCTGTACGATAAAATGCGGGGCAACGTTGAGGAGGTTAAGGCAAGAGGAGGAAGGATAATAGCCCTGGTTAGCGAGGGCGACAAAGACATTGCGGCCCTGGCCGACGAGGTCATTGAGATTCCACAGACACCGGAGCTTCTTACTCCCATAGTCTCTGCCGTGCCCTTGCAGATGCTGGCCTATCACGTGGCGGTGCGTAGAGGCTGTGACGTGGACCAGCCAAGGAATCTGGCAAAGACGGTAACTGTGGAGTAGTATGCCCGCTTGGGAGGATTTTATGGACAGAGACAAAATAGGCATCTACGTAAACCCCGGCGAAGGAGCTGTAGTGCGGATAACGTCCCCCTACTGGCTTCCTGAAGAGCCCGCCTGGAAGCTTGTGACCAGCGATCCCAACGCTACGCTGGTAGCCGTCAGGCAGGCCATTAAAGACAAGGGCATAATGCAGGACGCCTCCGGCGTAGTCTGGATCAGCATTCCCGACAGGGGATAGGCCGGCATACTCTACCATGACCGTAAAGCATGGTGATTTCCTCTTTATCTAGATGTCTTTGCTGACTGCCTTGAGTTCACGGTTGAGCCTGTTCGAGGCGCTGCAATACCGGGACTATCGCATCTTCTGGTTCGGCCAGGTGGTCTCCGTCATGGGCTTTCAGATGCTCATCGTGACCATTGGCTGGCTGATGTATGACATCACGGGCTCGTCCGTACAGTTGGGGCTTGTCGGGCTGTCCATGGCTGTACCCGCTATCGTTTTGAACCTGTTTGGAGGTGTGGTAGCGGACAAGGTGAACCCCAGACGCCTGATAATGATAGTGCAGTCGCTGAACGCGGTAGCCGTAGGCACTATGGCCACCCTGGCCTTGATGGGACTGGTACAACCCTGGCACATCATGGCTAACGCATTCATAATGGGAGCTCTGGGCGCCTTCGACCAGCCGTCGCGGCAGGCTATCTTTCCTCATCTCATAGACCGGCGGGTGATGATGAACGCCGTGGCGATGAACTCCATGATATGGCAGGGCAGTAGAATAGTTGGTCCTGCCATAGCCGGGGTGCTCATCGCCTGGGTTGGAGCGCCTTTGACGCTGTATCTTGCCACCGCCGGCTTCCTGGTATTTGTGGTGTTCCTAAGCGCGATACGCATGCCCAGGATCCCGAGGTCCCGTTCGTCAACCTTCTTCAGAGACCTCCTGGATGGCCTGTCCTTCGTGCGGAAACACCACATCTTTGCCTTTCTGCTGGGTATGACCTTCTTCAACAGCTTCTTTGGCCTGGCCTATGTTTTCCTGCTGCCCATATTCCAAAAAGACATTCTGGGAGTTGGACCGTCGGGGCTTGGCTTCCTTCATGCCATGAGTGGAATAGGGGCGGTGACTGGGACTCTGATAGTGGGGTCTTTGCGTGATTTCCAGAACAAGGGTCTTGTGCTCATTGGTGGCGCAATTGCCTTTGGAACGCTGCTCATCCTGTTTGGCTATTCCAATTGGTTCCCTGTTTCTCTGGCGCTGGTGGCTTTGGCCGGGATGTCCACTGCCAGCTACATGATTCTGGCTCAGAGCACGTTGCAACTGCTGGTGCCCGATCAACTGCGCGGCAGGATTATGGGACTGTGGGGCATGACCTTCAACATAATGCCGCTCGGCGGGTTTTATGCAGGAATGCTCGCCAGCTACATCGGTGCTCCAAGCGCTGTGGCAATCGGCGGCGCGGCGGTGATAGCTTTTGCCGTATTCGGCGCTGCTCGCGACCGGCAGGTGCGCAGGCTGGACATACCGTCCCTACAGAGCACGATCAAGGGAACATGAACGCGGTGGTAGGCAGGATGCCAGGGAGACGCGCCGGTTCGTTATCCGGTCCGTTATGGGGAATCTGCCCCAATAGCGGTCTCTATGCTAAACTGGTAGGACGGTTGACCTGATGTTGGAGAGTTGGCATGGCTGAACAGCCTAAAGACCTGATCTACATGGACCACGCCGCCACGTCCAAGATGCGGCCTGAGGTTCTGGAGGCCATGTTGCCGTATTTCATGGAGAGCTACGGCAATCCCTCTAGCATCTACACCCTGGCTCAAGAAGCGCGCAAGGCCGTGGATGAGTCCAGGGAGACGGTGGCGCGGATTCTGGGTTGCCGTACCAGCGAGGTGATTTTCACCAGCGGAGGCACGGAGTCCGACAACACGGCGGTCTACGGAGCGGCCATGGCTCTGCAGCCCACCGGCAACCACATCATCACAACCGATATTGAGCACCATGCCGTGCTCCACGCCTGCCATTCCCTGGAAAACCTGGGATACGACGTGACGTATCTGCCCGTGGATAGGTACGGTATGGTCGACCTGGAGGATCTGAACAAGGCCATCACGGATCGTACCATCCTGGTCAGCATGATGTATGCCAACAACGAGATAGGCACCGTCCTACCCGTGGCGGAGGCGGCAAAGCTGGTCAAAGAGCGTGCCGCCGCCATGGAGCGCAGCATCACGTTCCACACGGACGCCGTTCAAGCCGCGGGATACCTGGATATAGACGTGAAACGGCTTGGAGTGGACATGCTGAGCCTTTCCGCGCATAAGTTTCACGGGCCCAAGGGCGTGGGCATCCTCTATGTAAAACGGGGTACTCCTTTCACGCCGCAGCACGTGGGCGGCAGCCAGCAGAGGCAGCGACGCGCCGGCACGGAGAACGTGGCTGGCATCGTCGGCAGCGCCAAGGCACTCCGGCTGGCCGTGGATGAGCAGGAGTGGCTCAATCGGCACACCAGGAGCCTGAGGGACAGGCTTCTCCATGGTATCCAGGAGAAGATACCCTCCGTTTTCTTGAACGGTCACCCGGAACGGCGTCTACACAACAATATCAACCTCTCATTCGAGCACCTGGAAGGCGAACCGTTGCTGCTGGGACTGGACTTCGCGGGGGTGGCGGCATCTAGTGGAAGCGCCTGCACGTCGGCATCCCTGGAACCGTCGCACGTTCTTGTCGCCATAGGGTTGACGGCGGAGCTGGCACAGTCCAGCCTGCGGCTGACGCTGGGCCGGGAAAACACCGATCAAGACGTGGATTACGTTCTGGAAGTTCTGCCTGATCTGGTGCAAAGGCTGAGATCCATGGCATCCATATCGTCAATAACTGCGTAGCACTGTTATCATTATTCCTAATTCCGAGAGACCACAAGATGACCAACCGAGCACTGACCACGTCTGCACTAGTTATTCTCTTCTCCCTGCTGGCCCTGTCCGCGTGTATTTCGGGGTCGAGCGCCACGGACTGGGCCTTTGGAGAGGCCCTCACCGTCAGGGTAAAGGAGATGCGCCTTGTGGATGAGGTGGCCTACTCAATAGAAGACAACCATTACGTGATAAGGCCTTCCCAAGAAGGCAGAATGATTGCGGCAGCTCACCTGGAGCTGCGCAACCGTCAGGCAAACGTTGTATTCCTCTCCATAGACGCGCAGTCGGCCAGGCTCAGAGACGCCGAGTTCTTTGACTACAGGCCTCTCAATCCATTCCAGGACAGGAGCGAGGTGGCTGAGGCGCTGCCTTCGGATGGAAGACTGCTTCCCTTCCTCTGGGGAGACGGCATAGACGCTCCTGCCGTGGATCTGCATGAGACCTGTGACGAGGCAGGCTCTCCCTGCGAGCTGGTGGGATGGATGTTCTTCGAGGTTCCCAGTGAAATAGAGTACTACCAGTTCATTTGGGAGTCCGCGGATACAATATTCATGCGGTTCTAGTAGAGCAGGACGCACCATGGCACGGGTGGCAGGGGTGAAACAGTGTGGTGTTGTCGGCGCGGTCTTTGTAGTTGCGGGGCTTATAGCAGTGTCAACCAACCCAGCGGGCGCTGGCATATTGCTGTTTGTGGGGGCTGCTAGTCTGGGTGGGGGTCTAGCACCGCCGCTAGTTCAAGCTGCCGCAGGGGCTTCTAGCCCTTACCAACGCCATGCACAAGCCTTGATCGCTATCTGGAGCAACAGCAAAGCTCCCGATAGGTACGCAACCGCTGAAAGCCCCACGTAGGCTCTCGGCTCGTTGCTTACGAGGTAAGAACGGTGCGTACATGGCCACTAATGCCGCCGCTAGGACGCAGGAGGTTGCAAAGAGGGCGGTCTTGCGCTGGCCATACTGCCATACCACAATAAGGGCGGCGACGATGGCAAGCGCGGGGCAGCCAATGAGCACCCACAGTTGAATCTCCGAGACCTCGGCTAGGTAGTTGACAGAGGGGGATACCGCCAGAGCCAGCAACTCCGCCCCGTTGCGGCTATCGGGCGTCCCTTCAAGCCTTAGCCAGGGCAAGAAGAACGCGCCAACAATCCCCAGCGACGCCGCAAAGCTCAGCAGCCACACTGGACGGGAGCGCAACCTTAGCGCAACCATCAAGCGCCAGTGCGCGAGCCGCGTTTTCATTGACTTGTCCTCGCGGGGTCAAACGGCGATAGGGTGATGCTGCGTATGTTCTCTGAGGCGGCTTGAAAAGCGGCAAGCTCAGCATTTAGGGCGGCGATCTCGGCTGGCACCTTGTCAAACCCGCTGGCGCCAAAAGAGAACTCCGAGGCCAGCTCCAGCTTGCGTAAGTCCGTGTCAAGGTCAGCAAGGCGCTCCATGATGCTAAGAGCCTCCGCACGGGTATTATGAGCGCGCTCTTGCCATTGCTGGAAGAGGGACAAGTCCAGCCTGTCGCTCATCTCCGCCTGTGCCCGCCTTTCCTCGCTGTTGTAACGCGATGTCAGTGCTTTTTGAGCCGCTAGGTAGGTCGCCGCCCTGGTCTCGGCGTGGCGGATCGCGGCGTCAAACCTGCTGTACGCAGCTTGGGCGCTGGCATACCGAGGCTGCCATTCTTTGATTAGAGCAGGTAAGTCGGTTATCTGCCCAACGCCTGCGGCGGCAACAAAGCTTTGGTTATCGGCAAGGGACGCTCCGAGCGCTTCCGTCTGGTGCTTAACCATGACAAAGCTCTCATCGGCAAGGCTCGCCTCGGAAGCGGAGAGCTCAACATAACCCGCCCAACCGATACCCACAAGCACAGCAAGCACGGCGGCTTTAGAGGTTAGGTTAAAGAGCCTTTTCATGCCTCGCAGTATAAAGCGGGCGGCGGAGAGTTGCAAAAATAACGTACCCCCGCTAGGCACGGGTTTCCCCTATAGCAAGGGTGCGCACCGCACTTGACAGTCACAATGGCTGGTGTTAACTTTGCAAAGATACTAATAAGTGAATACTCTGCTTTGAACGGGAGTAGTAGGAGAGGCTCGGTCACAGAGAGCCGGCGGCATCTGAAAAGCCGGTGACAAAGAGGCCCTGAACTCGCCCGGGAGCGGTTGGCTTGGGCTGTTATGGCTGGAGCCAACGGGGTTGCACCGTTATCGCAATCGAGAGCCCTGATATGATGTTGGGGAAGAAGGGTGGTACCGCGGGAACCGTTTCCCGTCCCTTAGTGGGACGGGATTTTTTTGTTGGCAATCAAAACTGAATCTGAAAGAGCTATACGGAGGTAGAGGAGAAATGAAGCTCACAGGCGCCCAGATGGTTTGTGAGAGCCTTATACGTGAGGGTGTGGACCTGGTATTTGGGCTTCCAGGCGGCGCGATACTACCCCTCTACCAGACGATGCCTCAGTATCCGCAGATACGCCATATACTGGTGCGCCATGAACAGGGAGCAGCCATGGCGGCAGACGGGTATTTCAGGGCGTCTGGCAGGGTAGGGGTTGCCTTTGCCACCTCCGGGCCGGGCGCAACCAACCTGGTCACGGGCATTGCCTGCGCAAACATGGACTCTTCTGCAATGGTCTGCATCACGGGCCAGGTAGCCCGCGCCGCAATTGGCAAGGACGCTTTCCAAGAAGGCGATACCACGGGAGTCACACTGCCCATTACCAAGCACAACTATCTTGTGATGAAGGCGGCGGATATTCCCAAGGTCATTCATGAAGCGTTCTACATAGCAAAGACGGGCCGGCCAGGCCCTGTGCTGGTGGACATACCCAAGGACGTATTCATAGAGAAAGCCGACTTCGAGTATCCGGAGGAGGTGGACTTACCCGGATACAAACCGACTCTAGAGGGCCATTCCAGCCAGATCAAGAAAGCGGTCAAGCTGATCAAGGACGCTCAGCGACCAGTGATACTTGCCGGGCACGGCGTGATCATTTCCCACGCCTATGAGGAGCTGAGGGAGCTTGCCGAAAAGGCGGAGATTCCCGTCATAACCACGCTGCTCGGCCTGAGTTGCTTCCCGGAGACACACGTGCTCAGCGTGGGGATGCCCGGTATGCATGGGGTGGCCTACGCAAGCCTGGCCATCGACAGGTCTGACCTGGTGATTTCACTGGGTGCGCGGTTTGACGACCGTGTTACGGGTCGTGTCAGCGCTTTCGCACCCAAGGCCAAGGTGATCCACGTTGACATAGACCCGGCGGTTATTGGGCAGAACGTGAAGACGCATGTTCCCATTGTGGGTGACCTGCGTCGCGTACTCAGGACACTCAACAAGCAGATAGAGCCGGCAACCCGTTCAGAATGGCTGGACGAGATCGAGCAGCTGCGCAGAGAGCATCCGTCGTTGCGGATGCCCAACAATCCCAAGTTGACCCAGCAGTTCATCCTCAAGCAGCTTTCAGATATCACGCAGGGCAAGGCGATTATAGTTACCGGAGTGGGGCAGCATCAGATGTGGGCGGCTCAGCTATACACGTTCACGGAACCCAACACCATGATCACATCTGGCGGCGCTGGAGCCATGGGATTCGAAGTGCCTGCCGCCATGGGTGCTCAGCTTGCCCGGCCCGGCGAGGTGGTCTGGTCGATTGCGGGTGACGGCGGCTTCCAGATGACGATGTCGGAGCTGGCGACCATGGTGGAGAACAAAATACCGGTGAAGTTTGCCATAATGAACAATCGGTTCCTGGGTATGGTTAGGCAGTGGCAGCACATGTTCTACAACGATACTTTTTACGCCACCGAATACACTGGGAACCCGGATTTTGTGAAGCTGGCCGAGGCGTTCGGGGTGCTGGGCATCAGAGTAACCGAGAACTATCAGGTGGCGGGCGCCATTGAAGAGGCGATGGCGTATGAAGGCCCGGTTATTGTGGACTTTGTGGTGGATCCGGAAGAGAACGTTTACCCAATGATCCCGCCCGGAGAGAGCGTCAACGAGCTTATAGAGGCGCCGGAACAGTTTGAGGCCGTGCTGGAGGCAAATCCAGACATGATGCCGCCGTCCTAGCGATTGGTATAAGAGAACATGATTACAGCGGAAAAGCACTCTCACACCCTTGTGGCTCTGGTTCTAGACAAGCCAGGTGTATTGAACCGCATAGCCAGTATGTTCAGGCGGCGCGGCTACAATATCCACAGCTTGGCCGTAGGTCATAGCGAGATACCCAACCTTTCTCGCATGACTTTTGTTGTGGAAGGCGACGATACCACGGTGGAGCAGGTCACCAAGCAACTCTACAAGCTGATCGACGTTGTGCGGGTTACCAAACTCTCGGACATGGATTGCGTGTCCCGTGAGATGGCGCTGATCAAAGTGCGCTCCACGGCACAGACCCGCAGTGAGATCATCCAAATGGTTGATATTTTTAGGGCGAACATCGTGGATGTTTCCGCGGAGTCCATGATCATTGAAGTGACCGGAGACGAGGACAAGATAGATTCGCTGTATACGCTGCTCAAACCGTTTGGCGTAAGAGAGATGATGCGGACGGGCCGGGTGGCTATGAACCGCGGGCCGCTTACGTCGCACGGCCTGGAGAACGGGAGAGTAAAGAGCAAGAACCTGGGCAGTTCAGGGTAACGGTGAGTCCAAGAGAAACTCAAGGAGCAAAGCATGGCAACGGTCTACTATGAGAATGACGCCGATCGATCACTGATCCAAGACAAGACAATTGGAGTCATTGGATACGGCAGCCAGGGGCATGCCCACGCTCTGAATCTGAAAGACAGCGGTCTGAACGTCATTGTAGGCCTTTACGAGGGAAGCGGGAGCTGGTCCAAGGCGGAAGAGGACGGCTTCAACGTTGCCCTCACCTCCCAAGCCGCCAAAGAGTCGGACATTATAGTCATGCTGCTCCCCGACACCTCCCAAGGCGAGGTCTACAAGCGTGACATAGAGCCAAACCTCAGCGCCGGAAAGAGCATTGCTTTTGCTCACGGTTTTTCCATCCACTACGAGACGGTAGTTCCGCCCAGCAACGTGGATGTCTGGATGATAGCTCCCAAGGCTCCGGGACATAGAATGCGCGAGGTATACAGACAGGGGAACGGGGTGCCTTCCCTGGTAGCGGTGCACCAGGACGCCACCGGCAACGCCAAACAAACGGCGCTGGCCTATGCCTGGGGAGTGGGCTCGCTCAGGGCGGGTGTACTGAATACCACGTTCAAAGAGGAGACGGAGACCGACCTCTTCGGCGAACAAACCGTTCTGTGCGGCGGCGTTACTTCTTTGGTCAAGGCGGCGTTTGAGACCATGGTAGAGGCGGGCTATCAACCGGAGTCGGCTTATTTTGAGGTGATGCACGAACTGAAGCTGATAGTTGACCTGCTGTATCAGGGCGGTATGGAGTACATGCGTTATTCGGTCAGCGATACGGCAGAGTACGGCGACTACACCCGTGGTCCCCGAATCATAGACGAAGATGTCAAAGTGAAGATGCAAAAGGTGCTGAGTGAGATACAAGACGGTACCTTTGCCAGGGAGTGGATTGCGGAAAATGACGAGGGCCGTCCCAGATTCAAGCTTCTACGTGAGGAGAACGCTGGCCACCCTATAGAGAAGGTAGGCAAGGAACTGAGGGGCATGATGCCCTGGCTCAAGAGCACTACGTGATGATTGCCAATCCATCATTTCAAGATGCGTTGGAGGTACGGCGCGTGGTCCGTTGCGAAGACCGGGTCTTAGCAAGGCTGGGTCTAGCGGACCGCGTTGTCCTGTGACCCTTAGCTTTCCTCCAATTCCGTACCCGCCGGGCACTATCCCAAATTGTTAACTAGGAGCACCAGACCATGGTAGAGGACAAGGTATATATATTCGATACCACGCTGCGCGACGGCGAACAGTCGGCCGGCGCGGCAATGACCGTAGATGAAAAGCTGGAGGTAGCAAGACGGCTGGAAGCAATGGGCGTGGACATAATAGAAGCGGGGTTCCCTGTAAGCTCCCCCGGTGATTTTGAAGCGGTGAGGGCCGTTGCCAAAGAGATACGCAAGCCCATCATCTGCGCCTTGGCACACGCCAATCCCACCGCCGTGGATAAAGCGGCGGAAGCTTTGAAGGAAGCCAGGCATCCCCGCATCCACGTTTTCCTCTCCAGCTCTGACATTCACATAATGCATCAGCTTCGCAAAGGCCGGGAAGAGGTCATGGATATGGCTGTGTCCAACGTGGAACGCGCCAAGAGCTACGTTGATGACGTGGAGTTTTCGCCCATGGACGCCACGCGAACGGAACCGGAATACCTCTATACAATGCTGGAAGCCTGTATCAATGCCGGCGCCACTACAATCAACATCCCGGATACCGTGGGCTACACAACACCCTCCGAGTTTACCGCGCTGCTGGAGGGCGTAAAGAAAAACGTGCCCAACATAGGCAAAGTGAGGCTAAGCGTCCACTGTCACAATGACTTGGGGATGGCCGTGGCCAACAGCCTTGCCGCCGTAAAAGCCGGGGTGCGGCAAATAGAGGGATGCATCAACGGCATAGGCGAAAGGGCCGGCAACGCGGCCATAGAAGAAGTGATCATGGCCCTGCACACCAGGGAGGACCACTACAATGTCAGGCTGGACATAGATACAACCCAGATCCACCGTATCAGCAAGATGGTAAGCGATATCACAGGCTTCTCGGTGCAACCCAACAAGGCTGTGGTGGGGAGAAACGCCTTCAGACACGCCTCAGGCATCCATCAGGACGGGTTTCTGAAGGAGCGCACCACCTATGAGATAATGGACCCGCAGAGCATAGGCTGGCCCAGCAGCGAAGTGGTGCTGGGTAAGCTCAGTGGCCGGCATGGCCTGAAGTCCAGGCTCGACGAGCTGGGATATCAGCCTACCGACGCTGAGCTAGGCCGTATATTCGAAAGCTTCAAGGAACTGGCCGACAAAAAGCGCGAAGTAACCGATAGAGACCTGGAGTCTCTGATGGCCAACCAGCGCCGCAGTTTCGATGACGTATACAAGCTTGACCACATCCAGGTCTCATGCGGCAATCACGAAATACCGACGGCTACCGTACGGCTGATTGGGCCGGACGGTCAAATCAAGACCGACGCCGCTACCGGCACGGGACCAGTCGACGCCGTGTATCAGGCCATCAACCGGGTTATAAGAGTGCCCAACACACTGACCGAATTCAGCGTACAAGCCGTTACGGAGGGCATAGACGCCGTAGGCGAAGTGAGCATTCGCATTGAGAGCGGCGATCAAGCGTTTGTTGGACGCGGCGCCGACACCGACATCATAGTTGCCAGCGCAAGGGCATACATGAGCGCCCTGAACCGTCTGCTCAGCATGGGAGACGTGGAAAAACCGGCTGAAGCAGTAAGCTTTGCCTGATTGACAAGAGACACAGTATGGCTTACAATCCTTCCTATAAGTAAGGAATGGAAGGAGGGTGGCCAAATGCCTGTTGTAACCATGACCAGCAAGAACCAAATAACGCTGCCCATAGAAATAGCCAGGCAGCTGAACGTTAAGCCCGGAGACAAACTGGTAGTGGAGCTGATTCAAGACCATGTTGTTCTCATGCCGCAGCCCGGAAGCTGGGCTGACCACGTGGTTGGCAGTGTCAAGGGAGTGTACGGAGCTCGCAAAGAAGATATAGACAGCTATATCAGCGAAGTCCGCTACGGTGATGGAGGTGAGGCGGATGAGGAACTGTTGGACGCACTCAACCTGGATGAGGAACTTCGCGCTGTGTATGAGGCCGTTTCCTCTAGAGATATGTCCAGCTTGAGCCAGATCAGAGAAAGTTCAGGCGTATATCTTGCCCAGCAGAAGCTGGAGAGGCTGGGAGAACTGAAAGCAATTAAAAAGTGGGAGAATCCGGCACACAAGTCTGAAATTTACTATCGCAGAGCCGGTAAATGAGGAAGAATCCTCTCATTGGCCCCTGGCTGGAGCAATTGAGGCAATACCGCAGCGTTGCTTTAGACACCAACCTGATAATCTATGCGCTGGAGGGCGTCGCACCCTATGATGAAATGGCGCTGCATCTGTTCAGATTGATGGAGCGGGGGATACTTCAAGGGGTTGCATCCACTATTGTCGAGGCTGAGACTCTGGTCAAGCCCATACGCAACCGTGACCGGCTTGCCATAGACAAGATAGAGCTCTTCTTTAGAAACCTGCCCAACTTGCTCGTGAAACCGGTGGATAGCAGGCTGGCCAGAACAGCGGCAAGGGTTAGAGCCGACAACCGACTGACGCTGTTTGATGCGGTTATAGTGGCCACTGCCCTTGAGCAGGGGTGCGACGCTATAATAGGCAATGATCGCCTCATGGGACAAAGGGTCACTGGGATACCCTACGTTTACCTTGAAAACTATCTTATCTAAGAGGGAAGAGATGCCCAATACTATGTTCGAGAAGATCTGGAGTGAGCACGTAGTCTACGAGGAGCAGTATAAGCCGGCTATCCTCTACATAGACTTGCACCTTATACATGAGGTCACCTCACCACAGGCGTTCGACGGACTCCGCATGAACAACCGTAAGGTCAGGAGAACGGATCTGACGGTTGCAACCGTGGACCACAACGTGCCCACAACAGACCGCGCACTGCCTGTTGCTGACCTGATTTCCCGCGCTCAGATAGATGCTTTGAACCGGAACGTAGAGGAGTTTGACATAACCTACTACGGGATGGACAGCCCCGGCCAAGGGATTGTCCACGTCATAGGGCCGGAGATGGGATATACCCAGCCTGGCAAGACAATCGTCTGCGGTGACAGCCATACCTCTACACATGGCGCATTTGGCGCACTGGCCTTCGGCATAGGCACCTCTGAGGTAGAACATGTGCTGGTGACACAGACCCTGCGCCAGGCGAAGCCCAAGACCATGGAGATTAGAGTCGATGGGATGCTGCCTTATGGCGTTACCGCCAAGGACATCATCCTGGCTATTATCGGCAAGATAGGTGTTGGGGGGGCCACCGGCCACGTGGTCGAGTATACCGGTGAAGCCATCCGCGGCCTCTCCATGGAGGGCCGCATGACTGTGTGCAACATGTCTATTGAGGCAGGAGCAAGGGCAGGTATGGTGGCTCCGGACAGTAAGACGATTGAATACCTCAGGGGAAGGCCGAGAGTTCCCCAAGGGGACGCTTTTGAAGCCACCGCAGAAAAGTGGCTCTCCCTGAAAACGGACGCGGACGCCGCATACGACACCACGGTTGAGCTGGACGGGTCTACTCTGTCGCCCTTCGTCACCTGGGGGACTAACCCCGGCATGGTGGTGCCAGTGACGGAGCACGTGCCTGACCCGGGTTCGTTCGAATCCGCGGTGGAGCGTGAGGCGGCGGAGCGCGCCTTGACGTACATGGACCTGGAACCCGGCAGACCAATGCAGGAGGTACTCCTTGACCGTGTCTTCATAGGCTCCTGTACCAACTCACGCATAGAAGACCTGCGCGCCGCCTCAGAGGTGGTCAGCGGGCGCAGAGTGAACGACAAGATTAGGGCAATGGTGGTGCCCGGCTCCACGGCGGTGAAAGCTCAGGCGGAAGTGGAAGGTTTGGATAGGATATTCGTGGACGCGGGGTTCGAATGGCGTGAATCGGGGTGCTCCATGTGCCTGGGTATGAACCCGGACATCCTGGGCCCCGGTGAGCGTTGCGCCTCCACGTCCAATCGCAACTTTGAGGGAAGGCAGGGACCGGGCGGGCGCACGCACTTGATGAGCCCGCAGATGGCCGCCGCAGCCGCCATTGCCGGGCATATTGTGGACATTAGGGAGTGGAACTTCAGCTAGGAGAAAATCGTGGAACCGTATGTAAGAGTGACCGGGAGAGCCGTTCCTTTGGACAGGGCCAACGTCGATACCGACCAGATAATCCCAGCCAAGTATTTGAAGCGCATTGAGCGCACGGGATTCGGGGAGTTCCTCTTCGACTCGTGGCGAAAGCTGCCAGACGGGAAAGCCAACCCCGACTTTATTCTCAATGATCCGAAATACAAAGGCGCCACGGTCCTTATCACCGGGACTAACTTTGGCAGTGGCTCCTCCAGGGAGCATGCTCCCTGGGCGCTGGAGGACCACGGGTTTCGCACCATCATCAGCTCCGGCTTCGCTGACATCTTTCGCAACAACTGCTATCAGAACGGCATGCTGCCGGTGCAGCTTGCACCAGAAGACGTTGACCACTTCATGGGCAAAGCCAAGGAGGGCGCGGACTATGAGATCACCGTCGATCTAGAGCGCTGCTTGGTTACGGGGTCGGATGAGTACACGGCGGAGTTCCAGGTGGACCCGTTTCGTCGCGACTGTTTGCTGAAGGGCCTGGACGATATAGGTCTAACCCTGGAGCACGAATCCGCTATTTCTGAATACGAGCAGTCACACGCTACAACGTAGTCATCCGGCTTGGTTGACTTCCCTGTTTGATAGTGCTAGGAATACATGCATTCGTCCAAGGGGTGCTCTAGCAGATGAGTGTCAAAGGTCTCATTCAGCAATGGGACATATCTTCAGGTCTTGTCCTCACTGATCCTGAGTCCAAGGAGTTGCTGCATGAGGCTGGAATACAGGTGGCTGAAACCAAGGCGGTAACGTCCGCCGATGAAGCCGTCTCCGCAGCCAGGGCTTCCGATTTCCCCATCCTGCTCAAGCCCGTATCCAGGCAGCGGCTCCTGCTTGATGGTGGAGCAGTTGCACCGTTGTCGTCTGAAGCGGACCTGCGCAACGCCTTCCCCACGCTCCTTGCTCAGGCAAAGTCCTGGGACGCCAGTGTGGAGACGCTCTCTGTAAGCAAGGCGCCGCCTCCAGGCGTAGAGGTGATAGTCCGCCTGCACCGGGACCCGCTGTTTGGACCCGTCCTCTCGTTCGGCTATGGAAAGATGGCCGTAGAGGTGTGGGAAGACGTGACATACCGCATTGTGCCCCTCACCGGTAAGGACGCCAAGCTGATGATACGCGAGCCAAAAGGAAGCAGACTTCTGCAGGGATACGGAGCGCTGCCCGCGCCGAGGGCCTCCCTCCTGGAAGAGATGCTTCTAAGAGTCTCCGGCCTTGTCCATGAGAACCCTGAGATAGAGAACATGGAGCTGTTCCCCGTCTACGCTTATAGAGAACAGGTGCTGGTTGCAGAAGCAAGGGTAGAGTTGAAGGGAAGAGAAGAGGCCTGATGCACAAGCTGGAACGAATCTTCAGTCCAAGAAGCGTTGCCGTTGTTGGCTCCAAGCAGGTGGATAACCACAACTGGCTGCGCACCGTGCTGCCATTCCAGGGACCCAAGTACCACATCAACATAGACAAGAATGAATGGCCCAGCGCGGAAGAGCTGGGGTTCCCCAACTATGAAAGGCTGGTGGACGTCCCCGGGGACGTGGACTTCGTGATCGTATCCGTGCCTGCGCAGGTGGTGCCCTACGTAATCAAGGACTGTATAGCCAAGGGCGTGGCCGGGGTGCATCTCTATACGGCAGGCTATGGCGAGACAGGGATGGAGGATGGCATTCACCGGGAGCGGGAGTTGCTCCAGCTTGCCCGCGACGGTGATTTGAACGTAGTGGGCCCCAACTGCCTGGGTGTTTTCAATCCCAAGATAGGCATTGGGGTGAACCTGGGCGGGTACCACGGTGATGCCGGGAACTTTGCCTTCATCTCTCAGAGCGGTTCTCAGTCGGGAGGATTTGCCAGGGGATGTCTGGCCAACGGGATCAAAGTAAGCAAGCTGGTGAGCATGGGCAACGGCATCATTCTGGACAGCACGGATTACCTGGAGTACTTTGCCCAGGACGAGGACACCACGGCAATAGGCATGTACTTGGAGGGGATCAGAGACGGCAGGCGTTTCTACGAGGTCCTGCGCCAAGTATGCGCCAAGAAGCCCGTCCTTGTCTGGAAAGTTGGAGAAACGGAGGACGCGGCACGGGCCGTAGCATCGCACTCCACCTCCATGACAACGGAATCCGCGGTCTGGGACGCTATGCTCCGTCAGTGCGGCGCCATCAAGATGGAAAGCGTTGACGAGGTCTTCGAGACGGCCAAGCTCCTCCTGCAACTGCCACCGACCACCGGCGACAGGCTGGGGCTGATGGCGTTGTCCGGCGGGCATGCCACTGAAATGGCCAATGTCTTCTCCAAGGCTGGCTTCAGAGTGCCTTCGCTACAAGAGAGCTCCTATCAACGCATACTGGAAAAATTCGACATCGTAGGAAGTACGTATACCAATCCCATCGAGGGTCGCACGCTGAGCAACCCCGATCACCTGAACAACGTCTTGGACGTGCTGAACGACGATCCGAACGTGGACATCATCGTCCATGAGGTGCATACCGTAGTCAGGGACGGCGAGCCTTCACTATATAGGGGGCATGGCCCGGAGTTCCTGGCCGAGTTCCGCAAGCGGGCCAAGAAGCCGTACGTAGCCGCCATCTCTACGTCGCATCCCCACCCGCCCCAGGAGGTAGCGGACGAGTTCTACAAGAGGCTTACGGATGCGGGCATACCCGCTTTGCACGGGCTGCAGGGCACGGCGGCGGCTTTGCGGAAATTTGTCGACTATTACCAGTACCGAGAGGCTTAGCAGAAGGTACAGTGGCGGAGTCCTCTTCAGATTTACCGGCTGAAGTAGAAGCAAGACCTGTTGGCCGTGTCCGCGGCTCTGTGCTCGCTTTCGAAGTAGCCAACTTTCGCATCTTATGGGCCGGCCGCGCCAGCTCCAACATGGCCCGGCAGATGCGTGTTTTCCTCCGTGCCTGGATGGTCTGGGAGATAACGGATTCTCCCTTCCTGTTGGGCTTTGTTACCTCCTCTCTGGCATGGCCAATGCTCTTCATGCCGTTTCTCGGCGGCTTCCTGGCGGACAAGATCGACCGCCGTCTGCTGGCTAAAGTCACGGAATCGCTCCTTGTGGTGCTCTGGGCCGCCGTTGCTGTTTTGATAATTTTGGATCTGATCCATTGGTGGCACTTCCTGGTTTCATCCGTGCTTAGCGGCGTGATCCAGTCGATTGGACGGCCGAGTCATCAGGCGCTTCTGGGCAGCATTGTGGACAAACGGCGGCTCTCCAACGCCGCGGCATGGGACAATGTGGCCGACACCTGGCCTAGGGTAGCCGGCCCGGCGGTGGGCGCTATATTGATAGGCGTTATAGGCGCGGGATGGGAGGGGATTCTCTTCGCGTCAACGGCGGCAATGCAACTGTTCACTGCGGTAACGGTGTTTCTGCTGGACTGGGACCCTCAGGAGCAGCGCGCCAAGCAGCGAGGATCCGGTGAAAGAGGTTCCTTTGCGGAGGGCTTCAAGTACGTCTGGAACGAGAGGGTGCTCTTTGGCCTGATCAGCATAGGCGTGACCTTCTCCGTGATTGGAGGCGCCGCCGGGTTCATGCTGCCCATTTTTGCCGATGCAATGCTGGGAGAGGGCGCTTCCGGGTTGGGGTATCTAATGACCGTTTCCACGCTGGGCGGCGCCGTTGGCGCGCTGACCGTTGTGGCTCTTTCCAATTTTGGGCGCAGGGGTTACCTGTTGCTGGGCGTGGCTGTGCTCAATGCGGGTCTGCTCATAGCTTTTTCCAAGTCGGACGTATTCATACTAACCATGGTACTGGTCTTTGGCATGGGACTGGCGCAGGTGATGTTCCGCGCCATGCGCATAGTGGCCATGCAGGTGCTAGCCCCCGACGACCTGCGCGGCCGGGTGATGAGTTTCCAGACCAGCATTCAAGGGATGAGCTGGATAGGCGTTCTTCTATTGGGCGGCGTTGCGGAGGTGTTGAAGCGCCCCGGAGGGCTGGACCTTGGTTTCGTGCAGCTGGGCGGTAGCATAGCCAGTGGAGTAGCCGATACCGTGCTGATAAGCGGTATAGCCTACGGAGTGGTTACTCTGATCTTCTTTGCCGTCTTCTCTTCGTTGAGAAGCTTTAGATAGCCCTCTGCCCTTGCTTTGCTTGTAAGCTTTTCCTACCATTCCACAATGAACGCCAAATTCGAGCTTCATACGGTTGACGGCGCCGCTCGCGCCGGAGTTTTGCGTACGCCGCACGGCCCCGTGCCGACCCCGGTGTTCATGCCGGTGGCCACTCAAGGCTCGGTTAAAACGGTGACCCCCCAGGAGCTGCGTTGCCTGGGTGCCGCTTTACTCTTGGGCAATACCTACCACCTGTATCTTCATGGCATTGAAACCGTGCGCGACCTGGGAGGGTTGAGCCAGTTCATGGGCTGGAACGGCCCTACGCTCACGGATAGCGGCGGGTTCCAAGCTTACAGCATAAGCGGCCGCGCCAAGGTCACCGACGACGGAATTGAGTTCCGATCACATATTGACGGCTCACGTCACCTGTTCACCCCCAGGCAGGTCATCGACTATCAAGAATGCCTGGGGGCGGACATAATCATGAGCTTGGACCAGTGTTTGGCCTATACCAATGACAAGGATGCGGTGCAGGATGCCATGGAGCGTACCCACCGCTGGGCGGAGATATGCCGTGAGGCGCATTCCAGGGATGACCAGGCGCTCTTTGGAATTGTGCAGGGGGGGATGTTCGAGGATCTGAGAGAGGAGTCGGCCTCTTACCTCAAAGGACTGGATTTTTCGGGATATGCCATCGGCGGCCTGAGCGTGGGTGAGCCCAAGTCGATCATGTACCCGCTCGTGGAGCATACTGCCGGGCTGCTGCCGGAGGACAAGCCGCGCTATCTCATGGGTGTGGGTTCGCCGGAGGACCTGGTGCATTGCGTAGCCAGGGGTGTGGACATGTTCGATTGCGCCCTGCCAACAAGGGTGGCGCGTAACGGGGCGCTCTTCACTAGGCGGGGAAGGCTGGATATACAATCTCCCGTGTTCCGGGGCAGCAAAAGCCCAGTGGAGGATGGATGCGACTGCTACACCTGTAATCATTTCACCGCGGGTTATCTCAACCATCTGTTCAAGGCGAAAGAGCTCCTGGGCCTGCGATTGGCTACGATTCACAACTTGAGGTTTGTGATGAGGCTTATGGCCGATATGCGCACGGCCATAGCCGGGGGCAGCTTTGATCTTTTTGCCAGGGAGTTCCTGGACGACTACCGGCCCGCGGACGAGGCGGCTCGTTTGGAGCAGAGCCGGAGATGGTTGGCTTCGCGGAGTAGGGGAGGCTAGAAAGAGCCGCCGGCGACTGCCGGGACGATGCTCAACTCATCTCCCGAATTTATCTCTGTTTTCAGACCGTCCAGGAAGCGGACGTCTTCACCGTTGAGGTAGACGTTGACAAAATAGCGGAGGTCACCCGCCTCATCGCAAATGCGCTCTTTGATGCCCGGGTGCTTGGCATCCAGCGAATCGATCGATTCCCCTACGTTTGAGGCTTCCACGGCTACCTGTGATTCGCCATTAGTCACGCGGCGCAGTGGCCCCGGTATTCGCACAGTGACGCTCATCCGCTAGTTCCTCCTAGGTATTGCAGCGTTGGACTCCAACTATTGTACGGCAGGTGAATATGAAGTTCACCCTTCTATTACATCTCCGCCCACCGGGTCAACACGCACTCCCAGTCCGGTGACCCACTCCAGGCTCCGCTCTATCTCTTCTTCTTCGCCGATAAGCTCCAGCACCACCCAACCCATCTCCTCGCGCACGTCCGCGCGGCGGATGTTGGTCACAACGTGGAACTCCTGTCCCAGGTTGTGAATGACCGGTTCGGTAATCAGTACCGGGGGGAATGTGAACTTGACGCGCTTATTGGCCATTAGAAAGCCTCCTGCTAATATGCCGGGCTAGCATGAAGAGCCTCTTCGAAGGCTTCCAGATTGGGCTTTGTAAGGACCGGTCTGACCATGTCCTCCACCGCTTCAATTGTCTTGAGCCCGTTTCCCGTGATATAGGCCACCGTGACCTCGTCGGGCTTGATCCTGCCTTGCTCCACTAGGCGCTTCAGCCCCGATATGACTACTCCGCCGGCGGTCTCGGTGAAGATACCTTCCGTTTCGGCAAGGAGCTTGATTCCGTCGGCGATTTCGTCCTCCATTGCCATTACCGCCGAGCCTTCCGAAGCCTTGATTGTATCCAGCGCGAATACGCCGTCCGTGGGGTTGCCTATGGCCAGCGACTTGGCGATGGTGTTGGCCCGCACCGGTTTGACCTGCCGGGTGTTGTTGTCGTAAGCCTCTATGATTGGAGAGCACCCCTCGGGCTGGGCCACGTGCATCCTTGTCTTCACTTTGCCTATCAGGCCAAGGTCCGACAGCTCTTTGAGGCCCTTCCATATCTTGGTGAACATGGAACCGGAGGCGGCGGGCACCACCGCGTGGTCGGGGGCGCGCCAGGAGAGCTGCTCGGCGACTTCATAAGCCAGGGTCTTGCTGCCCTCGGCGTAGAAAGGGCGGATGTTGATGTTGACGAACGCCCAGGGATAGTTGTCGCCTATTTCAGAGCAGAGGCGGTTGACCTCGTCGTAGGAGCCGTCCACGGCAATGAGGGTGGGGTTGTAGATGGCGGCGCCGACCACCTTGCCCCGCTCCAGGTTGGCGGGAATGAAAACGAACGCCTTCATCCCTGCCCGCGCCGCATGTGCAGCGACGCTGCAAGCAAGGTTGCCCGTGGAGGCGCAGGCCAGGATATCGAAGCCGAACTCGCGGGCTTTGGTTGCCGCTATGGTGACCACCCTGTCCTTGAACGAGAACGTGGGGTTCACCGAGTCGTTCTTCACGTAGAGGTTTTCCAAACCCAGCAATCTGCCCAGGTTGTTGCATTTGACCAAGGGGGTGAACCCGGCTTCTATTTCAACCGCGTCCTCTATGTCGATTGGGAGAAGGTCGTGATAGCGGAGCATGGAGAAAGGCCCGGAAGCTATGCGCTCCCTGCTTATCACCCTGGCGATGGCGTCATAGTCATAGACGACTTCAAGCGGGCCGAAGCAAAAGTCGCAGACGTTCAACGGCTCTACGGGGTACTCCCGGCTGCAGGAGCGGCAGCGTAGAGCGGATACATAAGCCAATTTCAGGTTCTCCTCTTCCTAAACAAAGCAAGCCGCTCCACAAGAGCGACCCGCTTGTACCTCCTGATTTGCAGCGCAAATCATGCCTAACAATGCTAGCAACAGCACCTGAAGGTGTCAAGGAAAGGGTTGATGTATGATATCTTGTGACATGTGTCCCTTACTGCCAAGAACGTCCTGAGAACGCCACTTTGGGAAGGCGGGGATTCACAGCAGAAGAAGAGTTCTATAATCCCAACACAGGCAACAATGTTATCCTCTGGTTCAGAAATTTGAACGACGCAATTCCATAAGGGATACACGAGGACGATTAGGAGCACGGTGCATGGCAAGTGGAGGCAGCATTGGCAATGACCCTGTTTTCATGATCATCATGCTAGCCTTGATAGGCATCTTTACTTTAGGGGCAATGGCTTGGAGTGCGTACAGACGCCCACGCCAACAGAAGTTCAACGAGGAAGAGTTCGATAGAGGGATAGCAAAGATAATACAGGAAATGCGCGATGAAGCAGAAGCTGAGGAGGTGCCTACCTTCGACGCTCGTGAATGGATAAAGCAAATGAACGGTAAAAGCGGTGCAAAGAAGAGCAGAGGAGTCGTATGGGAGGACGGCGATTTTGTAGAAGAGGAGGTCGCTCCGAACAAGAAAGACAAAGACGAAGTAGAAAACATTGACGGTAAGAGTTTTGAGCAAATGACCCCGGATGAATTTGAGGATGCCGTTTGCAAACTGTTTAATGCATTTGGTTACAACCTATCGGTAACCCAAAGGTCAAAGGACGGAGGCATAGACCTAGACGGCCTGCAAGGCGGATTAGGACGAGCACGGGTTGTTGTCCAGTGCAAGCGGTACAGCAGTCCTGTGGGAGTAAGTGCAGTACGGGAGCTTTTTGGCGTAGTCTCGGATGATCCTGAGATAGCGGAGGGTTTCCTAGTCACTACAAGCACATTCACGCAAGAAGCCCAAGCCTTTGCCCGGGGAAAGCGGATAACCCTCATTGATGGCAGAGAGTTGGAGATGCGTTTCTCCAAGCTCGCTGGTTCGGGCTTCTCAAATCTCACTGGCTCAGGGAGGAGCGAGCCAAGGGACGCTATGCTGGACAAAGCCATAGAGCTGGCCAGCAGCCACTCGCAGATCTCTACCTCGTTACTTCAAAGGCGCCTGCGTATAGGCTACCCCAGAGCGGCGAGACTCATGGACCAGCTGGAAGACGAAGGCATTGTCCGCCGCCCCGAGTGACCCCATACCGACACCACCCACTTCCCAATCAACCCTCATCACCACTAACATTCCTCCATGATCACGTCAACCAAACCCATCACCCCCTCCGGCAAGCATGCCCCAATCCGTTACGAAAACAGCACACACTTCTACGATAGTCGGATTTGTTTCCCATATTTCCATAAAAGTTGGTTCGTTCTAGCTTTGGAATTTGACATAACGTCTGAAACAATTCCTTGCTCCATGAGCGGGCAAGTCGAAAAGGGGTGTGAGGCCCAACCGTTTGGAGCTGCCGTCTACCGCTCCTCCGGTGCGTTGATGGCGTCTCCATGCAGCCCCAGCGGAGCGTCCAGAGTCGTGGGGAGCGCCTCCAACTCCGGGTTGCTCAGCACCGCCTCGATGCACTCTTGGCTCCCGCCGACGTAGGTGTCGTATAGGTCGATGTCCGTTGCCACGCACCAGGCCCGGTCCTCAGGCCACCAGATGTTCGGCGACTCCCTCCAGAAAGGCCCGTCTCCGGCAAGGAAAGCCATTATGGAATCGATGGGGCCGCGGAACAGCAGGTAATCGCGCCCCGGAGCTCTCACCCGGGAACTGGCCTTGTATAGGCGGGTGTCTATGTTGCCGTACCCTTCCCAGAGGCAGAAGCAGCAGCAGCCGGGGGTTGAGGTGAAGCCCCTGAGCGCCTCGACCAGTGTACGGCACTCCCTTTCCGGGATGGACCCCACCTGGGGATGGGAACCCCACGGCGGGCCCTTGTACATGTCGCGAGGGTCTTCACTCAGATTTGCGATTCGCCTGAACTGCATCAGAGGATGGACAGTCCGTCCCGTCCACGAGGCCACCGTGGACCATGGCACCGGCTGCTCCTCATCGTCGGCAAGGTAGGCGGGATGAAACAGGCGGGCGTATGCCGGAAAGCCGCCGGGCAGCAGGGCGCGCACCGTCCCAAAGTCGGATAGGCTCTCCTCCACCCACCTGGCGCCCGATACGTCCTCTGAGAACGCCAGGCCGTCCGGCGCCAGCTTGGTCTGGCGGATGGGTATGCCTCCTCTAGTGGAGAGCATCGCCATACTGGACATACCGGCTCGGCCCCTTCCCAGTACCGAGCGAAGCCTTTGGATCCATGATTGTGGAATGTAATTCTTCCTCATTGCAAATCCGGCAAGAGCGTCGTCGCCAACCGTTCCCTAAGCCGCGCTTGGCCGGCTGTAATTGTACGGTCTGCCGTGTAAATTAGCATTACTTCTGAACGGATTTCGTACGAGTTACTTCTTGTAAACCTCCGGCAGCCCCCATCTGGTCCATCCTCTCGTTGCGTCCCATTTCCGGCGGCGAAAACTGCCTTCCACGGGGTGGTTGTAACCGCCCCACATGGTGAGAAAGGAGCCGGGGAATTCTGGATGCAAGAGTGACAAGAGTGAATTGACACAGTCTCCATAATCTCGTAATTTTTAATCCAAGACTCTTAAGAAAGAAGGGTGAAACCCATGCCGCTAGGCAATCTTGGTAGTGGGATTAGAGACGCTCTGGTAGGGACTATCAAGGGCGCCGGCGACCTAGTTGGCGCCACCATAGACACCACCAAAGATACTACGGTGAAGGCGCTTCAGGGTGTGAGAGATATTGGCAAAGAGGCTTCCAGCCTGGCAATTGATGGAGTCACGGGTGCTATCCACGCCGCCCATCAGGTTGGCTCTGACCTAGGGGCGACGGCTAAAGGGTCCGTCATCGGAGTGGTTCAAGGCGTGGGTGAGGTGACTACGGTCACAGCCGGAGTCCTGAGCGACACCGTTAGGGCGGCCATCAAAGGGACCAGTGAGGTCGGACGGGATATTACGGATGCCGGTCGAGGCGCTGTTGAGGGCGCCTTGGTTACGGGTAAAAGCGTCGGCCTGACCCTAGAAGACTCGGTGGTCAGCGTTGCCCGAGGGGCCATTCAGGGCACCAGCGAAGTGGGCGGTGACCTGGCCGCTGCTGCCAAGTCGGTGGTGCAGGGGACCTTGAAGGGAGCAACGGAGATCGGCGCTGATGCCGTGGGAACAGTCCGTGCCAGCACCAGAGAAGTGATCAAGTCCACCGCGGAGGTGGGAGGCGATTTGGCCACAGTAGCCAGAAGTGCCGTTGAGGGAGCCATAGAAGGAGCCAAGAACGTAGGACTCAAGGCGGAGGATGCGGCTTCAGCTGTAGCCACGGGTGCCGTCGAGGGCGCCGCGGAGATAGGCGAGGCTGCGGCAACCACGGTCAGAAATGCAGTAACCGGCGTCATCTCAGGCGTCAAAGTCGTACTTCAAGCCCCTTTCAAAGACGAAGAGAAGAAGTAACCAACGCCCGTTTCCGATGACATTGAAAAGACGAGGCCCCATACGAGCTTCGTCTTTTCAATGTATTGGCAATACGCGCTCTACTGCCTTCCACAAATGCTAGGGTACGGCGCAATGTAACCGTTGGACGAAGAGGTGCTGCAGGATGGATACTTTCCTCACGGTCTTGAGTTGGACGACTCCGCCCATTGTCGGCGCTCTTATTGGCTACGCGACGAACAGGATCGCCATCAAGATGCTCTTCCGCCCTCTCCGGGCAAAGCGTCTATTTGGATGGCGCCTTCCTCTGACCCCGGGTGTCATCCCCCGCAACCACGAGGCGTGGCGGCGAACATTGGCGCCGTGGTGGGAAGAGAGCTGCTGTCGGAGGACGCCATTCGCAACTATCTGGATGACCCCGAGTTCCGCAGCGCCTTGGAGCACCTTATGCGCGTCAACTTCATACCGAACAGGAGGTTGAGGGAACGGCTTTATCGGCTTGTGGTGGATAAGATGGTCAAGTTTCGCAACGAGATCGAAGTGGACAAGCGCATCGAGGACCGGGTCAAACAGTACGACGTCGATGCCATGGAGGGCATGATCCTGGGAGTAACGCAGCAGCACCTGAGGTGGATAAGCTGGTTCGGCGCCGTTCTTGGCGCGCTGATTGGCTGCCTACAGCTTCTGTTGAATGTTTTGAGCTAGCTTCGGCGTTCGCCGTAGGCGAGCGCCGGGGGTCGGCCGTCTACTCTCCCTCCGTTGGTTGCATGAACAGCTGATGCAGTGCTTCCCGTTCCTTGCCGGGCAGAGGGTAGACGTTCCGGTTGGCCGTGTCCTTTTCAGCCACCAACCGCTGGGGCAGATTCGTCCAAAGATTCTCGTCCTCCTTCAGCAGACAGGCGCTGTTGAGAGTGAAGTAGGCCTTACCGGTATCGGTCTCGTTGAGGTAAGTCCCGCGAATGCGTTGACCCTGCTCGTCGCTCCAGCGTAGTGTCTTGTTACGCCGTCCTAGTTTGGCGGGCGCCCAGATCCCCATGTCTTTCAGCAGTTGACGGCAGTCCTGATAGTTCATGATGGGACTCCTACTTTCTGAACAGCCCCAGGAACCGCGTCTCGTAGTGCTCAAACAGCCCCCACCTTACCAGTTCCTTGTGCAGCAGGCCGGGGTCCTGCCCCTGCTTCACCTGCTGGAACAGCTCCTCTATCCTCTGTATGGCGCCCCTGGGCACGTCCATAGGCGGCACCGGGTCCAGCAAGCCCATTGCTTCCATCTCCCTGGCATTGGACTCCGACGACTGCGCCGTGTAGTCGTAGATGAACTTGAACAGGGACACGTCCCACAGCTCGTCCAGGCCGCTGAGCACCACCGCCGTTCCCACGCCCCTCTCGTCGAGATCTTTGCCTATCCGCTCAGCTACCGCCCGCACGTGGCCGTTGACAATCTCCAGACTTCCAGGCTCGTTGCGGTACTTGTACAGTATGCCCGGACTGTTGACACCGAACTGCTCTGCTTGGCGCCGCATGTACTCTCTTACCTCTTCGCTGAATCCTTCCAGGTTCAGCATATAGCCTGGTGTCACAATGTCGGGCTTCTGAGCCGTGACCCGTCCGTCCCTGACCACCGCTTCATCTTCGCCATCGTCGATCTCGCGGTAGGCCGGCTCCGTTACCACGTAGTACCTGAGGTCTGTTATGCCAAAGGTGGCAAGCCGCTGCTTGGGCGATCGTACCACCCTTGTCAGATTCACGGCTCTTGCTATCCTGCGCTGCTCTTCGTACATCTTGAGTTCTCTTATACTACTATACTGCCAGCGCGCCTACGTCACTTAGAACATGATTCATAAGTATTGTTCAACATTGTTCCTGCTTGTTGTTAGCCTTGGCAAACTCAGGTATACAGGAGCAGGGCTGGGCGACTCGCTCGCTGATGAGTTGCTGCGGGTGTTACTCATTTTCCCCTGAGCTACAATAGCCGTATGGAGTTCCATCAAATCAAAGCCCTCTTTGAATCGGAGCTTGTCCGCGAGCTTGGTGCGGAGCAGCCGTTCCGCATGGTGCACACCGGCCAGTGGACCGGGCAATGCACCGAAGGCGATGGCGAAGTCCACTTGGAAGACATCCCCCGCGCCTGCTTTGACTGCCACAAAATCTATGTGCCGGCCTGGGAATACGACGATTTTACGGAAGCGCGCGTCGGGGCATCAGTGGAGATGATTGTAGAGCAGCTTGAAAGAGGCTGAACGCTGGGCAAGGCCTTGCTAACACCGCGGCGAGTCCCTTAATATAGTTTGCGTCCGATGCTTCAGAACGTATTCTCACATAGGAGTAACTTCCGGGGGCCAACCACCCCTGGTGTCACCGCACGGGTATAGCTAGGACAACTGATTGTTAGCTACACCGGAGGTGACTTATGGAACAAATCAACGTAGGTTCTGAAGACGTATCCCCTGAAATTGCCGATTACCGCTACCGTTTGAGACACTCCGCCGCCCACGTCATGGCTGAGGCTGTCATGGAGCTTTTCCCTGAGACCAAGCTGGCCATAGGCCCGCCCACTGACGACGGCTTCTACTACGATTTCCTTGTCTCACGACCCTTTACCCCTGAGGACCTGGAATCTATAGAGAACCGCATGGAGCAGAGCATACGGGCCGATCTGCTTTTCACTGGCCGCGAGCTTTCCCGTGAGCAGGCCAAGGAGCTGGAAAAGGACCAGCCCTTCAAACTGGAGATCATTGACGACCTTCCACCCGGAGAGGCCATAACTTTTTACAAGCACGGCAACTTTGAAGACCTCTGCCGTGGGTCGCACGTGGATTCCACCGCTGAGATCGAGGCCTTCAAGCTGCTCTCCGTGGCCGGCGCATACTGGCGCGGCGATGAAAAGCGACCCATGCTGCAACGCATCTACGGCACCGCTTTCGAGTCCGGGGACAAGCTGGATGCCTACATGACCAGGCTGGAAGAAGCCCAGCGTCGCGACCATCGCCGCCTTGGAGCCGAGCTTGACCTGTTCATCATTGATCCCATAGCCCCGGCTAGCCCATTCTTCCTTCCCAAGGGCGCCGTGATCTATCACGCCCTAATGAGCTACGTGAGGGACCTCTACAAGCAGCACGGCTACCAGGAAGTGATTACCCCACAGATATTCGATACCGAGCTGTGGCAGCGCTCCGGCCACTACCAAAACTACTACGAGAATATGTACATCATCCACCAGGACGAGCGCGAGTACGCCGTGAAACCCATGAACTGCCCTGCCCACGCCATGATCTACGCCTCACGGCTTCACTCCTACCGTGACCTTCCCCTCCGCATCGCCGACTTTGGCAGGCTTCACCGCTACGAGCGCTCGGGGGTCATCCACGGCCTGACCAGGGTACGCACCTTCTCACAGGACGACTCTCACATTTTCTGCACGCCTGACCAGATTGCCTCGGAGGTGCTCACGCTTATCCGCATGTACCGGCAGACCTACGCTCTGTTCAAATTTGATCGCGTACGCATCGCCCTCTCCCTGAGGCCGGAGAGGCGAGTGGGTTCCGATGAGATTTGGGTCAGGGCTGAGCTGGCGCTGCGCAGCGTGCTGGAAGAGACGGGCCTTCCCTTTGAATCCTTTCCCGGCGAGGGCGCTTTCTACGGCCCCAAGATTGACTTCTTCGTTCCCGATGCCCTCGACCGAGAATGGCAGCTAGGCACCATCCAACTCGACTTCTCTCTGCCTGAACGGTTCGATCTGGAATATGTGGACCAAGACAGCTCGAGACGGCGCCCAGTAGTGCTGCACAAGGCCATGGTCGGCTCGCTGGAGAGGTTCATGGGCGTCCTCATCGAGCACTATGAAGGCGCCTTCCCCGTTTGGCTGGCGCCCGTCCAGGCCGTGGTCATACCCATCGCCGACAGACATCTGGAGTACGCCAGGCAGGTCGAGCAGCGCCTGGTCCAGAACGACCTCCGCGTTGATGTCGATGACCGCAACGAGAGGATGAACGCCAAGATTCGCGACGCCCAGCTAAAGAAGGTGCCATACATGCTCATTGTTGGTGACCGCGAGGCCCAATCGGACAGCGTCTCCGTGCGCCTGCGCTCCAACGAAGACCTGGGCTCCATGCCCGTGGAGCAGGCCTTGGCGTCTATGAAGGAGGCCATATCAGCATACACGTAGGGATGGCCATTATCATCAAACGTGTTGGTCCACCAGGATTGGATTGCCGTCAGGGTCGGTTAGCACAAAGCTCGCCGGCCCTGAGCCGTTTTCGTCTGCCTCAACCTGTAGCTGGAGGCCTCTTGCTTTGAACTGCCGCTGTAGGTCGCGCACGTCTGTATAGGTATCGAGGTTTTGGCCCTGGCTATCCCACCCTGGATTGAAAGTCAGTATGTTCTTTTCGAACATACCCTGGAATATACCTATAGTGCAGCTTCCGTTCCTTAGTATCTGCCAGTTCTCTGAAGGCTCACCTGCTACTACCTCGAATCCCAGCTTCTCGTAGAAGGTTCTCGAAGCATCGAGGTCTTTGACAGCCAAACTAAACGAAAAGGCGCCAAGCTCCATGTTGCTCCTCCCAATCTGCAATTGGTCTCTCTCGGCCTACCAGTTACCCCGAGCGACTGGCTAGCGTGCTGCTAAGGTCAAATCTGGGCCTAGAACAAAGCCCCGTGTCCTTCTATGGTCGAGTTTACCATGTTCCAATATTCTCAACCCTATCTTTATCAACGCAAGAGAAGCTATCCATACGCTACAAGAAATACATAGAAGGGGACGAGCGTATACGCTCGGAACCAGACCTAGTAAAATTTCTGAAAAAGCATCGGTGCGATTTTGTCAATGGAGATACGTAGAACCAGGAATTACGTACCCCGCCAAACTAGAGTGGAATTATACTATCTGTGCAATTCTAGATGAGGTATACGAAGTTGAAACAGGATAAAGGCAGATTCGTGACGGGGCCAGGAGCTTCGAAGCTGGTTTCCCGGGCACATGCGATGATAGACAGGCTAAAGGCGGAGTTGGGACCGCTAGACTATTTGTGTTTCGCATTCCCCCAAGTTCTAGGAGCGGAGTCTAAATCCTACAGTGACCCATCCGTATTTATCGCAGGTGCAATAGCAAGAGTCGTTAATCCCCCAGCATCGTCGATGCAAAGAACCCTTACCCTCGATATATATACAGCTTGATGGAATCTCAGATGTGGAGATTCTTGTGCCGCCAAAATCCGCTAAGAAGCTATTAACAAGCAAGCGTTGTTTGGTAGTCGAAAAGTGGGCAAACAAGTTTGCTTGTAGGGTTCCGGACAATATACGAGACGGCGTAGGCCACCAGACTTTAGCGATAATAGGTATTCCGCCCTATGGGTATGATTGGAACCACCTACCAATCCTAAGAAGGTTGAATGAGGTTGCACGTACATTGAGTGCGAGACATTCAGAGGGAAAGGTAGGGTCTGAATGAGAATGATCCCGTTTGGACTAAGAGAAGGTCGAATATGGGAAGTGGAGAAGGTTCCGAGAGGGTTGGACTGCGGCTGTGTTTGCCCCGATCCAGAATGCGGACGTCCGTTAGTAGCACGTAAGGGAGAGTGTAGAGTACATCACTTCGCACATTTTGGAGACACCGAAAATCAGAACACCGCGTGCGGTGGCGGTGAGAGTGCCTTGCACCGCTTCGCAAAGCAGTTTCTACACGAAAGTGTTGGAAAGAAGTTCCGACTCCCGAATAAGCGATCATTGGGCAACGTCCTTTATCATGGGCACGACAATGAGCTAAAAGTGGGCCACGCACGCAAAGAGGTTCCAATTCCCGGTACACCGTATATATGTGACGTTCTGATAAAGGGATGGGTACGGAGTCCAGGTTCCAGTAGGTGGAATGTCTCATGCGAGTTTGCCGTTGAAATAACTGTATCCAATCCAAAGACACAAGAATATGTAGAGAAAGTGACAGAGGTTGGTAAGTTGTCAGTCTTGGAGATAATCCTTAAACCTGCGGACGTTGAGGCAAAGATGCAACAGTTTAGCACCTCGACGAACACAACCTTATCCAACACCGTGAAAAGGATGATCCTGGGGACAAACTCTAACCACCGATGGTTGTTTATAAGAGGGGATTTTCCCCGTTCTACGGACAGAAGCTAATAAAGAATTAGACTCGTAAACAGCTTCGCTGGTACACAGGTGGGTAAGTGCCAAAAGTATGCATAAAGCTAACCACGGAAGCTAGAGGCGTGCTTACCCGCAAACCTTTACTGCTTTGGCCGTGCTGTGGTATATTCCTCACCTATCGATTCGAAAGAAAAAGTGAGGTGACTGATAGCTAGAGAGTACCGGGCTAACAGGGCTATACGCTCACCCAACGTTCGCGTTGTAGATGAACAGGGTCAGCAGCTAGGCATAATGAGAATCCAGGAAGCCATGGCATTAGCCCAGGAGCGGGATCTGGACTTGGTGGAGGTTGCGCCCGGCGCCGATCCTCCTGTCTGCCGTTTGCTGGATTACGGACGTTTCCGCTACGAGCAGGCCAAAAAGGAAAAGGAAGCCAAGAAATCCCAGAGGTCTATCGAGCTCCGTGAAGTGCGGCTTAGGCCCAACATTGGTCAGCATGACCTGGATGCCAAGGAGCGCACAATCAGGAAGTTCCTAGACAGCGGGGCCAAAGTAAAGGTGACCGTCCTCTTCAGGGGAAGGTCCATTACTCACCCGGAACTGGGTATCTCGCTTCTTCGTAAGGTTGCTGAAGGTTTGCAGGCCATCTCCAAGCTGGAGAAGGCTCCCACCATGGAGGGGCGTATGCTCAGCATCATTCTGGCTCCGGGTGTAGCTACAAGCAAAGGAACTGCTAAAACACAGGAGACAGTCGGCAAGCCGTCGGAAAAAGCCGAGCTTGTCAGTCTCTAGTTTTCAGAGGAACAGATGCCAAAACTCAAGACACACAAAGGTGCAAAGGCTCGCTTTCGCTATTCAGGCGGCGGCAAGGCGTTGCGAATGAAGGGCATGAGCAGCCACTTGCGGCGCAAGAAGTCCAAGCGCTCCCGCCGCATGTTCGATGATACGTTGCCCGTAAGCAAGGCGGACAGGCCCAAGTTGCGCCGTCTCATTCCGTACGCTAAATAGGGACCGCCCGGATACCTGGACGTGACCTGCATTCAAAGGAGACATCTTGGCTAGAGTCAAACGCGGTGTGACTAAGCACCGGCGCCGCGCTAAAGTTCTTGCCCTCACCAAGGGGCACAAGGGAGTACGACATCGCCTTTACAGGAGGGCCAAGGAGTCGCTCGTCAAGGCCATGGCCTATACCTACGCTCACCGCAGAGAGCGCAAAGGCGACTTCCGTCGCCTCTGGATACTGCGCATAAGCGCTGCCGCCAGGCAGGAAGGACTCAACTACAACACGTTCATTCACGGCCTCAAGCTGGCAAACGTGGAAGTAGACCGGAAGATGCTGGCGGACATCGCCGTCAAAGACCAAGCGGCTTTTTCCCAGCTGGCGACCACTGCCAAGCAACAGCTGGCTGCTTAGCCGGGAGTTGCAAACAAAGAAGGGCGGCGTTGTCGGTGGCCGATTAGGAAGATTCCTACACAGGCTCAAGCGGAGGGGTTTCCATCACTATCCCGTAGAACCTATCCCCGGATAGAATCTTGTAAATCTTGTCAGGAGTTGGGTCTCTTGGGTTCGTGGGGTCTGTCCACCGTTCTTGCAGCTCATCCAGGATTTGTTCTACCGAGAGCGGCCCCTCCCGATGGCTCAGCAGGATGCGGAACACAGCCTCCATGATAGGCATGTCGTGCTTTATGTAGTCCGGCTCCTTGGAACACTGCTCAGCTATGCGCTTCAAGTGCTCCCTGGCTTTTATGCTCAGTCCCTGGTTCGGCTCGTTGATCAGCGTTGCCCAGCATGAGGGGCAACGTCTGTGCAACAACAGCAAGCCCATGGAGCGCCCCAGGGATTCTAATCTTCCCGGGTCCACCTTGAAGGTAGCCGCCAGGTATCTGGAGTCTTGTTCTTCTTCCTGATCTAAGACCACGTTCATCTCCTGTTAGCTGATTATTCCTTGTCCCAGTCCAGCATCTGGACTTGCACAATCTGGCCTTTGTCCATTATCTCCACGTCCTCAGGGCAGATGGCAAGACCGTTTGCCCTGGCCATGGAGGTCAGAATATTCGATCCCTGAGGCCCCGTAAGACGTGCGTAGTAGGTCTGGTTTCTTTTTCTCACTATGGCCCTGGCGTACACGCGGCGTCCATCGTTGTTGATAATGGGGTCCTCCAGTACGGCTTCCACCGTGGGCTTTTCCAGGTTTGTGCGGCCCATCATCTTCAATATAGCAGGCCGGCCCAACTGTTCAAACGCCACCATGGCGCTGGCGGGGTTCCCCGGCAGGCCAAGGTGGGGCACTTTGCGTCCGCCAAGGCCTCTCAGCATTCCGAACGCCAGCGGTTTGGCCGGGCGCATTCTAACCGACCAAAATGCTATTTTGCCACGCTCCGCCAGGACGTCTTTGACCATATCGTAGTCGCCCTTGGAAACCCCTGCCGACGTTATAAGCATGTCCGATTCCAGCCCTCGTTCTAGCGATTCACCCATGGAATCTATGTTGTCCCTGGCGATTCCCAGTACTCGGGGCACCCCTCCGTACCGTTTGACCAACGCCGCTATACTGTAGCTGTTGCTATTGTATATCTTTCCCGCCTCCGGTTTCTGCCCGGGCTCCAGTAACTCATCTCCCGTGGCCAGCACGGCTACTACAGGACGTCGCACGACCTTCACAGAGCGATATCCCAGCGATGCCAGGACTCCAATTTCGCTGGCTCTGAGCACGGTGCCTTTGGCCAGGGTAACATCACCCTTCTCAACGTCTTCCGCCGCCCGGCGCACAAATTGGCCCCTGGGAACCTCGTTTCTCACCAAGACCTCGTCTATTGGGCGTCCCGCGGCACTACGTTCCACCTCGTCGGTCTCTTCAAAGGGGACTACGGTATCCGCACCGGGCGGTATGGGCGCTCCGGTCATTATCCGTACCGCCGTGCCTTCGCTGACCGTAGTGCGTGGGATCTGGCCCGCGGCCACGTAGTCCGCCACTCTGAGCAGTTTGCTCCGCTGGAGAGTTGCGCCTTCTATATCCGCGTGACGCACTGCGTAGCCGTCCATCGCCGAGTTGTCCAAAGGCGGTATGTCAAAGCTGGCTACGGCGTCCTCCGCCAGTATCTGCCCCTGCGCTTCCAGCAGAGGCACGTCCTCAGCCTCCAGGACCGGTGTCAGCGCTAGGACTTTGTCCCTGGCTTCCTCAACGGATAGCATATCCGCTGAATGGCTATGCCTGTGTTCTCCAGTACTCATCATCTTTAGCAGTGGTCTCACTTTACCGGCGTCAGACCGCCGGCATTGGGTTTGGCTATCCGCGCAGTTCAGCGCCTGTCTCTTCAGCAAGCTGTCTCATAATCTGCTCCTGCGCCGCCGATACAGCCTCCGCCGTCAGGGTTTTTCTCTTTGATTGGAAGTTTATGCGCACGGCGATGGACCGCTTACCTTCAGGCACTCCCTTGCCCGTATATACGTCAAAGATGGTAACGGTATCCACAAGGTTGTGCTGTTCGATCAGCGATTCCAGCTTTGCCGCCGGCACGTCAGAGTCTACTACAAGCGCTAGGTCCCGGTACGAGCCTGGGAATCTGGGCAGCGGTGCGAAGCGGAGCATATCCTCCGGCAACAGAGACAGCAGCTTTGCTAAGTCTACCTCGAACATGGCTACGGCGCCCGCCGAGATGCTGAACCCTTCCAGTACTTCAGGCTTCACCTCTCCCACCACGCCCACCTGCTCGCCACCCACGGTGATAGAGGCCGTTCTGCCCGGATGAAGCAGCGGGTCCTGGACTGCCGTGTATTCTTCCCTCACATCCAGTCCCGACATCAGCGCTTGTACTACCCCTTTGGCATCGAAGAAGTCGACCTTTCCACTTTGGCCTGTCCACGATAGCGATGTCCGGTCTCCCCAGACTGCGCCTACCGCAAACTCGCGTTCTTCCGGCAGTCCGTCCCGATCAGGCAGGTATACGCGCCCCACTTCAAATAGCCGTATGCTCTGCTGACCGTACCTCTGGTTCATCTCCAGGGTGGAGAGCAGGCTGCCACGCAATGAAGTCCTCAGGTATTGCTGTTCCGGGGACATGGGGTTCCGCAGTGTCAAAGGTTCCATCTCTCCCAGCGCCTCGGCCTTGTCCAAGGTCCCGTGGCTGGTCACCGCATATGAGATGACCTCCTGTAGACCCGCTTCTACCAGCAGGTCCTTGACCCTTTCCCTAAGCTCCCTCTCCGGCTGTCTGTGGTGCTGAGGAATGCTCGTGTCCAGGAACGTTGTGGGTATCGCATCGTATCCTGTTGTCCGCGCCAGCTCTTCGACCAGGTCATCCTCAATCGATATGTCGCTGCGCCAGTAGGGGGGCTCCACCTCCAACACGTCCTGCCCTTTGAGTTGGAAGGTAAAGCCCAGAGAACTCAGAACGCGTTCAGTGTCTTCCAGAGAGAATCTGACCCCCAGCACCTTCTCAACCCTGTCCATCGAAAACCGGACCGCTCCGGAGTCCGCTTTTCCCGGGTACGCGTCGGCGATTCCTTTAGAGACCTGCCCGCCCGCTATCTGCTGGATCAACTGCGTTGCCCTCCTCAGTGCTATGGGCGCCAACTCGGGGTTCAAGCCTCGCTCAAACCTGTATGAGGCCTCGGTTCTCATCTGCAGTGCCGCCGCGGTGCGGCGTATGCTCGTAGGATTGAAGTTCGCCGACTCCAGAAGAACATTGCGCGTTTTATGGGTCACCTCAGTCTCGCCGCCACCCATCACCCCGGCGATTGCCACCGCCTTTTCAGCGTCGGCGATTGCCAGCATCTCCGCTGTCAGATTGCGCTGCTCACCGTCTATGCTGGTCAGGGCTTCTCCTGCTTTGGCCCGCCGCACGCGTATGACGCCCTCCCCAAGCATATCGAAGTCGAAAGCGTGCAGGGGCTGGCCGTATTCCAGCATCACGTAGTTGGTAATGTCCACCAGGTTGTTGATAGGGCGCTGGCCCGCTTTGACCAGGCGTTCTTGCAACCACTGCGGCGACGGTTGCACCTTCACTCCCTTGATCAGGCTTGCCGTGTACCTTGGTGCAAGGTCAGGGTCGTCGATGAATACCTTGACCTCCTGCTCGATTGCGGGTTCCACTTCGGGATAGGAGACGTCCGGCTCACGCACTCCGCCATCGCTGAGAGCCGCCACTTCATAGGCCACGCCGAGCATGGACAGCCAGTCGGGTCTGTTGGGAGTAACCTCGGTGTTCAGCACAGTATCGCCCAGGTACTCGACCAGTGGAGTGCCCACGGGCGCGCCGTCGTTAAGCACAAGTATCCCATCGTGGTCCTCGCCCAGCCCCAGCTCGCGCTCCGAGCAGACCATGCCCTGCGACACGACGCCTCTGATGCTGGCCGCTTTCAGTGTCTCCAGCTTGCCCGACTGCGGATTGATGAGGCGCGCCCCTAATCTGGCAAATGCTATCTTCTGTCCTTCAGCCAGGTTAGGACCGCCGCAAACTACCGTGATCCGCTCGCTTCCCAGGTCTACCGTGGCCAGCTTGAGCCGGTCGGCATTGGGATGCTGTTCGGCTTTCACAACCAAGCCGACGAATATGTTGTCCCATTGCTCGCCTGTGACTTCGACCTCGCCGGTCTCCAGGCCGGCCATGGTCAACCGGTGTGCCAGCTCCTTTGCCGGCAAGGCCACGTCCACGTATTCTTTCAGCCAGGATATTGGTATCTTCATAGAGTTATGCTACACAGGGTATTCAAACCGACATTATACTTATCTTAATTGATTTCGTCAGCATGGGGGAGTTGTGGACTTGTGAACTACAGGACTCTGGGCAAAACGGGACTTAGCGTATCTGAGGTTGGCTTTGGCTGCGGCAACGTGGGCGGACTGATGGTGCGCGGCTCCTTCCAAGAGCAGTTGGAAGGGGTACAGCGCGCCCTTGACCTTGGCGTCAACTATTTCGATACCGCGCCAAGCTACGGGGACGGGCTTTCCGAGACCAACCTTGGCCGCGTGCTAGACCACCTCAAGCCCCAGGCCTGGATTGCTACGAAAGTGAATTTGCGCCACAGCCTGGACGATATCAAGGGCGCGGCACGTCGCTCTTTGGAAGACAGCCTGAAGCGCCTTGGCCGTGACTCCGTGGACATCTTCCAGCTCCACGACGGCATAACAATGCAACGCGGCGGCGGCATCGGCGGCGAGACCGTAGGAGTCGACGACGTGTTGGGCAAGGACGGCGTGGCTGACGTCTTCGACGGTCTGCGTTCGGAGGGGCTCACCCGGTTCATTGGCTTCACCGGCAACGGCGACACCGATGCACTCCACAAGGTGGTGGACAGCGGACGCTTCGATGTTGTGCAGGCCTACTACAATATGCTCAACCCGAGTGCCGGAGTGTCGGTACCTTCCGATTTCGTTGGCCATGACTTCCGCCATCTCATCGACCGCGCCGCGGGGCATGGCATGGGCGTTGTGGTGATTCGCGTCATGGCCGCCGGCGCGCTGGGCGGAACTTCGGCGCGGCAGGGGCACGCCTCTCCCACCATCGGCAGTCCCATGGTAACCGATTCCGCCTATGACGCCGATGAAGAGCGCGCCTCCAAACTCGACTTTCTCATCTCCGGCGACATCCAGTCCCGCCCCCAGGCCGCGGTACGCTTTGCGCTCATGCATACCGGCATATCTACCGTGCTCGTCGGCTTTTCCAGCCGGGCCCAGATAGAGGAAGCTACATCCGCCTCTGAAAAACATCCCATTCCCCATGAGGCGTTATCCAAGCTCCACCGGCTCTGGGCCAGCGATTTCGGCAGATCGTAGCACTTACCCCAAGTTCCCAGGAGGCACAACATGACAGACATTCTCATCACCGGCGGCGCCGTCATCACCATGGACCCACAGCGCAGGGTCATAGAAGACGGCGCCGTAGCCATCGAAGCCGATCGCATCGTTGCCGTGGGCCCGCGGCAGGAGGTGGAGAACGCACACAGCGCCGGTCGCGTCATCCAGGCATATCGCAAGGTAATCATGCCCGGTCTCATCGACGGCCACGCCCACGCCGGCCACGCCCTGGTCAAGACCATAGGTCACGGGGCTGGCCCTACCTGGTCCAGCACTGTCGACTATATCTATGCGGAGGGCACGGACGAGGAGTTCTGGCACGCCGAGGCGCTCCTGGCCTCTCTTGACCGGTTGAAGAACGGCACCACCTGCGGAGTCACCTACTTCGGCGGCGGCACCATGGTTATGCGCGTGGACGAACCGGTCTACGCCACCCGCCACTGCGAGGCCGTTCAGCAGTTGGGCATCCGCGAGTTCCTTGCCGTCGGCCCCAGCAACCCTCCCTATCCCAGGCAGTACGCTCGCTGGGACAACGGCAATAGCCACACCTTTATGGTCGACTTCGACCGATACATGCAGACTACCGAGGAGATCATCCGTCGCTGGCATGGAGAGGCCGGCGGCCGCATCCACGTCTCTGTGATGTCGCCTACGCAGAACCCGGCGCGTTCTCCCTACAGCGAGACGCCACTGGAAGACCTCAAGTCCCAGGCCCGCGCCGCCAAGGACCTCGCCGAAAGGTACGGCCTGATCCTGACGCAGGACGGCCACGATACGGGGACGGTCAAGTTCGCCCACCAGCAGCTTGGCATCCTTGGGCCGGACGTGCTCCTATCGCATTCCACGGGACTCACGGAGGAAGAGGTGCGCATCTGCGCCGAGACCGATACCAGGATTGCCCATAACCCAAGCTCAGGCAACTCCTATCCGTCGCGCTGTCCCGTGCCACAGCTTCTTGACGCCGGGGTGACCGTGGCGCTGGGTTCCGACGCAGCCGCGCCGGATATGAACTACGATATGTTCCGCCACATGTACGTCTGCATGCGCCAGCACCGCGCCGAGTACCGCGACGGAGCCTACATGCCTCCCGGCAAGGTGCTGGAAATGGCAACTATAGACGCGGCTCGTGCCCTGGGCTTGGACGACCAGATTGGGTCGTTGGAAGCTGGCAAGAAGGCCGATGTAATCCTGGTGGATATGAACAAGCCGCACCTGTACCCCCTGAACATGCCGGTGCATCGGGTGGTTGGCTTCGCCAATGGACAGGACGTGGACACCGTCATAGTAGACGGGCGGGTGCTGATGCAGGGCAGGGTGGTGACGGCGGTGGACGAGGAGGCCGTCCTGCAGCGCGCTCAAGCCGCCAGCGAGGCTATGCTGGAGCGTACCGGCCTGCGCTCCCGCCTGGAAATCCAGGAAGGGTTCTGGGGGCATAGCAAGTATCCGTCTTGATGGAGGGTGCTGGAATCGTGCTCCAGGGAGGAAGGGTGGTCTGGGTCATGGTTCACCACTTGACATAAGTCGTTTTTTGGGTGTTCTGAAAACGGTTAATAGGCGTGAGATGGCGTTTAATGGTGGAGTGGTGGCGTGCCTGAGAAGGGGAATTGTTTCCAACGTTATGTCTAGTTGCAAAGCTAAACGCGAACCACTTTTTGGAAAATATGGGAAACAAATCCGATCCTTCGACAAGCTCAGGACAGGATTTTCGTTTGGAGAGAAGCGTGTGTGCGGCCCGTCACTGGCGGGCGTTAATTTGCGGGTAGTGTTCATGGATACAGGATAGGGCAATGTGCGGGAGTGGGGGAAGTGGTTAGTGACGGGGCAGGAGCGCACCAAACAGGGATAAAGGGTTCTACTCGTCCTTGTTCTCTCACAGCATATGGTACAGGGCAAATAGCAAATAGAATGAGATATGGCAAGAGTAGAGATGCATGAGAACTGTTAGCCTGTTATTCACTGTCCTAGGTGTCTTGTTAACCGCCTGCTCAACGGAAGCGCCGACGCCCAGTGCTACGCCTGACTTGGAGGCAACGGTTCGGGCAGTGGTAATCGAGGCTCCGCCCCGGGCAACGCCTTCTCCTACTCCAACAGCAACTAGCACTTCAACGCCTGTGCCCACAGCAACCCATACACCAACGCCCGTGCCCACACCAACACCCGTGCCTACACCTACCTATACGCCTACGCCAACTCCCACTGCCGATTCGGACAGGGAAGTCTTGGTCGCGCTCTACAACGCGACCGACGGTCCCAATTGGACGAACAGCGACAACTGGCTGAGCGACGCCCCAATCGAAGAGTGGCGCGGCGTAGTGGTTGACGACAGCGGTCGAGTTATTGGGCTGAGACTCGAGAAAAACCAGTTGAGCGGAGAGATACCGGGGGAGTTGGGCAGCCTTCCCAACCTACGACAGCTGTGGCTCTCTGATAACCAGTTGAGCAGGGAGATACCGGCGGAGTTGGGCAGCCTTCCCAACCTTACAGAGCTGCACCTCTCTGGTAACCAGTTGGGCGGAGAGATACCCGTGGAACTGGGCGACCTCTCGAATCTATACTGGCTGTCGCTCTCTGGTAACCAGTTGAGTGGGGAGATACCCGTGGAACTGGGCGACCTCTCGAATCTATACTGGCTGTCGCTCTCTGGTAACCAGTTGAGTGGGGAGATACCCGTGGAACTGGGCGACCTCTCGAATCTATACTGGCTGTCGCTCTCTGGTAACCAGTTGAGCGGGGAGATACCAGCGGAACTGGGCAACCTTCCCGACCTAAGAGATCTGCGGCTCAACGAAAACCAGTTGAGTGGAGACATACCCGCGGAACTGGGCAACCTCTCAAACCTTAGAGGGCTGAACCTCTCTGATAACCAGTTGAGCGGGGAGATACCGGCGGAACTGGGCGACCTCTCGAATCTAGGATCGCTGAGACTTAACAATAACCAGTTGAGCGGAGTGATACCGGTAGTGGAACTTGGCAGCCTCCCCAATCTACAACTGCTGTACCTTTCCGGTAACCAGTTGAGCGGATGCAGACCAAGGAATTTGGGAGCCGTACGTAACGATCTGTCCAGCCTCGGTCTGCAGTTCTGTGCGTCTCTGGACCGTCCCGCGCTGATCGCGCTCTACAACGCCACCAACGGTCCCAATTGGACACATAGCTACAACTGGCTGAGCGACGCCCCAATCGACGAGTGGTACGGCGTAGAGGTTGACGACAGAGGTCGAGTTATTTGGCTACGCCTCTCTCATAACCAGTTGAGCGGAGAGATACCCGCGGAACTGAGCAACCTTTCCAAGCTAATAGAACTGGGGCTCAACGATAACCAGTTGAGCGGTGAGATACCGGTGGAACTTGGCGACCTCTCAAATCTAGAAGATCTGCGGCTCCAGGATAACCAGTTGAGCGGTGAGATACCAGTGGAACTAGGCAATCTCTCAAACCTAGAATATCTGTGGCTCTATGATAATGAGTTGAGCGGTGAGATACCGGCGGAACTGGGCAATCTCCCCAAACTAAGAGAGTTGGTTCTTTATGGTAACCAGTTGAGCGGGGAGATACCCGAGGAACTGGGCAATCTCTCAAACCTAGAACGGCTGTGGCTCTTTGGCAACCAGTTGAGCGGGGAGATACCGGTGGAACTGGGCAATCTCTCGAATCTAGGATCGCTGAGACTTAACAATAACCAGTTGAGCGGAGTGATACCGGTAGTGGAACTGGGCAATCTCTCAAACCTAGAAAATCTGTGGCTCTCTGATAACCGGTTGAGCGGGGAGATACCGGCGGAACTGGGCGACCTCTCAAACTTGTACTGGCTGGACCTCTCTCGTAACCAGTTGAGCGGAGAGATACCCGCGGAACTGAGCAACCTTTCCAAGCTAATAGAACTGGGGCTCAACGATAACCAGTTGAGCGGGGAGATACCGACGGAACTGAGCAATCTCTCAAACCTAGAATGGCTGAGACTTAATAATAACCAGTTGAGCGGGGAGATACCTGCGGAACTGGGTAGTATTCCCAACCTACGACAGCTGTACCTTTCTGGCAACCAGTTGAGCGGATGCAGACCAAGGAATTTGGGAGACGTGTGGGACAACGACCTGTCCAGTCTGGGTCTGCCGTTCTGTGCGCCAAGTCCTGCACTCTTGCAATCTCCGGACCGTATCGTGCTGGTCGCGCTCTACAACGCCACCGACGGTCCCAATTGGACGAACAGCGACAACTGGCTGAGCGAGGTCCCAATCGACGAGTGGCACGGCGTAGTGGTTGACGACAGCGGTCGAGTTATTGGGCTGAGACTCTCTGAAAACCAGTTGAGCGGGGAGATACCGGTGGAACTGGGCAATCTCTCAAACTTAGTATATCTGGGCCTCTCTGAAAACCAGTTGAGTGGGGAGATACCGGTGGAACTGGGCAATCTCTCACTAGCATATCTGTACCTCTCTGAAAACCAGTTGAGAGGATGCATACCACTGGGATACGTGTGGAAGAACGACTTGTCCAGTCTCGATCTGCCGTTTTGCACTCCATAGGATCAACTCGCGGCGGCTACCGGGCGCCATTGTGTATCGGCTGCCCCGCAATCCTCCAGTCACACAACTGCCCAAATCGAGGCGAAAGCGCATCCATACTATCCCAAATGCCCTGTACTTGAGGAGGGCAGCGACGAAGAATCCGCCGTTTTGCCTATCCTTGCTTGGGAGAGTATAATATTCTATCGTTCCTCTCTTTTGCGGATACGTTCGATTTTCGCCTCGTAAGTGAGACGATTAGGGAAAGAAGGTCAGCCGCCGTATGCGGGTTCTCTGGAGAATAGCTAAACGAGCTTCTAGATATAAGACTAGACTGTTCCTAGCCTATTTCTCCATAATCGGCGTTACCGCCTTCTCCATGCTGATACCCCGCCTCCTGGGCACCGCCATCGACGAGGTGCTCTCCTCCGGCGTGAGAAGCCAGCTCTTCATATTGGCCCTTGGCGTATTCGTGGCCAACGGTTTGCGCGGCGCGTTCGCCTACTGGCAGCAGTACCTAGGCGAGTCCATTGGACAGAGGGTAGCCTACGATCTGCGCAACGAGTTCTACGACCACCTGCAGCGCATGAGCTTCGCCTTCCACGACAGGCAGCAGACGGGCAATCTCATGTCCAAGGCCACCACGGATATGGAAGGCATTCGCATGTTCGTACAGATGGGCCTCATCCGCGCCGCCTTCACCGTGTTGCTCTTTGTAGGCGTGGGAGGCGCCATGCTGCTGCTCAACTGGCAGCTAGCCTTGATCTGCCTGCTCTTTGCCCCCATTGTAGCCTGGCGCAGCGGCCGCACCATGGCCCAGATGCGCCGCGCCTGGCTCGCCGTGCAGACGGAGCTTGGACTGATGACCACCGCCTTGCAGGAGAACCTGTCCGGCCAGCGAGTGGTCAAGGCCTTCGCCGCCGAGGAGCACGAGCGCGGCCGTTTCTACCATCACGCGGAGAATGCGTCCCGCTACTCCTACCACGCCGCCATTTACCAGGCCTCCAACTCCTCTATGGTCACCTTCTTCTACATAGGGATCACCGTCATCGTTCTCTGGTGGGGAGGCAGACTGGTCCTTGAAGGCGCACTCTCGCAAGGTGAGCTCTTCCAGTTCATCTTCTACCTTGGCCTGCTGGCTCAGCCCGTGCGCATGATAGCCTGGGTCGTCAACTCCTTCTCCAGGGGCTACGGCTCCGGCCAGCGGCTCTTTGCCACCCTGGACGCCGAATCGCCGGTGCAGGAAGAGAAAGACGCCGTCGATCTGCCCAGGGTCAAGGGACACGTCCGCTTCCAAAACGTCTCGTTCACCTACGACACCGTGTCCCCCGTGCTCAAGGGCATTGACCTGGAGGCGGAGCAAACCAAGGTCATAGCTCTGGTTGGCGCGCCGGGCAGCGGCAAGAGCACGCTGGTGCACCTCATTCCCCGCTTTTACGACGTGACCAGCGGGCACGCTACAATTGACGGTTACGACGTGCGACAGGTAACAATGACCTCTTTGAGGAAGAACATTGGCATAGTGCAGCAGGACGTCTTCCTGTTCACCTCCACCATCAGAGAGAACATTGCTTACGGCAAGGTGGACGCCACTGACGAAGAGATAATCAACGCTGCCAAAATCGCCCAGTTCCATGACTTCATCGAGACACTCCCCGAGGGTTACGACACCTGGGTCGGCGAGCGGGGCACAACCCTCTCCGGGGGCCAGCGCCAGCGTCTCGCCATTGCCCGCACCGTCCTTCTCGACCCGCCCATACTGATACTGGACGATTCCACTTCCAGCGTGGACACGGAGACCGAGCACTTCATTCGCAGGGCACTGCAAGGGGTTATGAAGGGACGCACCACCTTTGTCATTGCCCACAGGCTGAGCACGGTCAAGAACGCCGACATCATTCTTGTGCTCAAGGACGGGCAGATTGTGCAGCGCGGCGCCCATGAAGAATTGATCAAGCTTCCCGGGCACTACCAGGAGGTCTACGATCTGCAACTGCGCCCTCAAGAAGTCGAGGTCAACGGTTCCAAGCTTGCCGGTAACGGCGCGCATGCCTCCATTGCCTCCTCTACCGGAAAGGAGGCACAGCGATAATGTGGCACGGGGGCGGCATGGGCATGGGACACGGACACGGCGGCCTTGACGATGACGACAGCGGCCAAATCTACAACCACGAGGTAATCAAACGCCTCTTCCCGTATTTCAAGAGCCGGCTGGGCCTCTTTACTCTGTCCATGGTCATGATGCTGGTCTACACCTCTACTCTGGTGCTGGTTCCCTGGCTCATTGGCTACACCATTGACAACTATGTGCTCTCCGGCGATTTGAGCGGCCTGAACCGCATTGGGCTGGTGCTCATAGGCGTGATCACGGCAAATCTGGTTGGCAACTACCTGTACATGCGACTTCTGGGCAAGATAAGCCAGGAGGTTCTCTACAAGCTGCGCACCGACATGTTCAATCACCTCCAGAAGCTCTCCGTCCCTTTCTTCGATAGAAACGAGGTGGGACGGATCATGAGCCGCGTCATGAGCGACGTGGGACAACTCCAAGAGTTCCTCCCCATGGTCACCATCACCCTCGGCGACATGCTCAGCTTGGTGGGCATTATCATCGTCATGTTCCTCATGAACTGGCAGCTTGCTCTCGTCACAATCGTGGTACTCCCACTGCTTGCCTTGATCATGGCTGTCTGGCAGCGTTACGCCCGGGTGGCCTTCATCAGGATTCGCTACGCCATATCCGTGGTCAACACCCGTCTTCAGCAGAACATCTCCGGCGTGCGCGTGGTGCAGAGCATGAACCGGGAAGACCTCAACCTGCACCAGTTCGATAGGGTGAATATGGACCACCTTGACGCCAACCTGCGCGCCATCAGGCTCTCCGCCATACTCATGCCCACCGTGGACGTGATTACCGCCATAGCTCTGGGGTTGGTCATCGTCATTGGCGGCACCATGGTGCTCAACGAAAGCCTGGGAGCAGGCGCACTCGTCGCCTTCGCTCTCTACGTACAGCGCTTCTACGACCCCATCCGCAACCTCACCATGCAGTACACCCAGTTCCAGCGCGCCATGACCGGGGGCGTTCGCATCTTTGAGCTGATGGACGTTGAGCCAGAGGTGGTGGACAAGCCCGACGCCAAGCCTCTGCCCTTCGTCAAAGGCGAAATCCGCTATGAGGGCGTCTGGCTGGAGTACGTCGCCGGCATTCCCGTACTCAAGGATGTCAACCTCCACATTAGACCCGGCACGACCGCGGCCCTGGTTGGCCAGACCGGCGCCGGAAAGACGTCCATGGTATCGCTTCTCATGCGCTTCTACGACGTGACCAGCGGCCGTCTTACCGTGGATGGCTACGACCTTCGAGACATCCAGCGCAGCTCACTGGCCTCCCAGGCCAGCACGGTGCTCCAGGAGCCGTTCCTCTTCTCAGTCTCCGTGGCCGACAACATAAAGTACCGCCACACTGAAGCCACAATGGAGCAGGTGATCAGAGCGGCGACAGCCGTGGGCGCACATGGCTTCATCATGAAGCTTGAGAACGGCTACGATACGATACTCTACGAACGCGGCGGCAATCTCAGCGTTGGCCAGCGCCAGTTGATCAGCTTTGCCAGGGCCATCTTGGCAGACCCCCGCATTCTCATCCTGGACGAAGCGACAGCGAACATAGACACCTTTACAGAGGTGCTCATTCAGCAGGCCCTCAAAGAGATGCTCAAAGACCGCACTGCCGTGGTCATAGCGCACCGCCTGTCCACCATCCAGAACGCCGATATGATCGTGGTCATGGAGCAGGGCCGGATTGTGGACACCGGCACCCACGACGAGCTTCTTGAAAGGTCTCCACTTTACTCCAGGCTATACGCCCTGAACTTCCAGGATCTGGAGGAAACGGAGTCCCCGCTGGCCTCTGTGGAAGAGGCCTCCGTCACCGAGAGCAGGCAGCGACAACGCTAGGAACGCAGGGCGGGAAGCGGCCTGGAATAGGCAGCCCATCTGTCATTCTTGGAGTGCCCCGCCCCTGGATGCCCGCCTGCGCGGGCATGACAGGTGGGGTGGCCCGTAGGGAGGGGAAGCTCATCCTGAACTGAGCCTGTCTGCTGGGGCAAGTCAGGCCCTACGCCCCGGACCTGGCGGCGGGCTCTCTGTCCGACCCCGTCTCCGGCAGGACTATCCCCCCTGCGAGCAGGGTGAACGCCAGCAGGGCAAGAACCGCGAATCCAACCTTGTACGTCCCCAGTATATCCGTGCTTGTTCCCACGAATAGCGGCGACAGGAAAGCGAAGAAGCTGGCTATGGTGATCATCGTCCCGTAGGTAAGCGCCACCCTGGTTTCGGACGCTTCGGGAAGCTCCAGTGAGATGGTGAACAGCACTGGCAGGTAGAACCAGGAAGCAAAGCCCAACACCAGCAAGGCGGCGTACAGCAGAGGTCCATCGCCCAGCAAAAAGCTCCCCAAGCCGCCCAGAACTACAAGCAGGCCGGGCACGAGTAGGAACAGCCTCCTGCTAGAGATCCTGTACGCCAGAATGCCCGCCAGGAGCACGCTGAAAACACCGGCCAGCGGCAGCAGCCCCACCAGCGACCCAGCTCTGCTCAAGGACATCCCGTATACCTCAAAGTAGTATGTGGGCAGCCAGGCTACAAGCGCTGTGTACTGGGCGAAAGGTCCCGCATCCGCCAGGGCGAGCAGCAGCGCGGTCCTGGATTTGAGGACGGCCCAGATCTCCCTGAACGACGGGTGCCTTGCCGTATCATTGCCGGGTCTCCTTCCCGTCCTGGCCAGCGCTGCCCATAAGATTGCTCCCAGCAGCGAGGCGCCGCCGTACAGGCTCACCGCCATCTTCCATTCCAGCAACTGCGACAGAGGCGCTATGGTAAACGTCGAGATCGATATCGCCATTGTCACCACGGAGACGTTAATAGCGTTGAGTATGGGCAGCTCCTTGGGGCGGAACCACTGCATCATCAGGGGGCCTGTGGCCGGCAGCAACAGGGCAAAGCTGATCCCATAGATTATCCTGATAGCCAGCAGAATGGGGAAACCGGTCGCCATCCAGGTCAGCATGGGCGCAGAGGCCAGGGCCCAGCCAATGAGTACCATTCTCTTCACTCCCACCCTGCTTACAATGATGCCGCTGGGGATGGCAAGACCCGCCTGCGAAAGTATGACCACGCTGGTCAGCAGGCTGGCCGCGCTCCTGTTGATGCCAAACTCTTCCATGATGATGGGAGTAATTGGGGTCACCACGAAGAAGCTTAGACCAAGGCTGAAGTTCAGCAGCAGCAGCAGCCCGCCCATGACAAACCGGTAGCGGCTTAGCCTGGGGTCCAGTTCAGGTGTCTCTAGGAGCTGCTGTCTTGTGGACATAGGTGTACCAACGACTGAACGGGGAGCGTATAGAGTATAGCGGCTTTTTGATTATTGGCTAACCCCTGGAAAGACACTACTCGGCTTTCCATACAGGGGCCCGCTTCTCAGCGAAGGCTTTTGGTCCCTCCTTGGCATCCTTGCTCAGCAGCAACCGGTCGTACGCCTCCTTGGTTAGCAGCGCCGCTTCACTCTCAGGGACATCTCTGGCACGGTTTACCAGCTCCTTGAAGGATCGCAGTGAAAGAGGGGCGTTCTTCAAAATAGTACGGGCCAGTTCCAGGGCATCGTCCATGAGCCGTTCAGAGGGAACGACTCGATTGAGGAATCCCATCTCTAGGACCCGTCGTGCCGGTAGGGGCTCCGCGGTTAGCACCAGCTCCATCACCGCGGCCTCTGGGATGAGCCTGTTTAGTTGCACGGCAAACGGCGCCATGAGACCGACACGAGGTTCCGTGATGCCCAGCTTGGCGTCTTCAGAGGCAATACGCAGGTCGCACATCTGGGCAATGGCCCACCCTCCCGCCAGGGCGTAGCCGTTCACCGCTGCTATCATTGGCTTCCAGGTGGCGGGCCACATCGACAAGCCATCTTCGTACATGCTTTCTTCGGCTCTGGGCTGCCTGCCGGATGCGTTGTCTTCGGCTCTTTCCTTGAGGTCTCGTCCGGCGCAGAAAGCCCGCCCTGCACCGGTGACTACGGCCACCCACGCTTTGTCGTCGTCATTGAAGCGCAGGATGGTCCGGCGCAGGTCGTCTATCATCTGTCTATTGAGGGCGTTCAGGACCTCTGGCCGGTTAAGCGTTATGCGGGCTATACGGCCTTCCACTTCATACAATACCGCTGTGCTCATATCTCACCTTGGACTTGAAATTTACGTTTAGCCGCCATTGTCCTCTGGGATGCCCACCAGCTCCACCAGACTGCCTGGCACAATTCCCAGTTCGCCCGCAACGCCGGCGCTCACCTCCAGCACGTAGAGTACCGGCTGCGGCGGGTGGTACGTGGCCGGTGAGCCGGAGCCGCTGTGAGGCGGCACGTTTGGCGCGACCCCAACCACGTTCAACCGGCTATCTATCCATACGATGTCCAGCGGTATCAGCATGCCCTGCATCCAGAACGACGGCGAAGCTTCGCTGGAGAAGATGAAAAGCATGCCTTTATCATTGTCCAAGGAGGGCCGCCCCATGAGGCCGCGCGCCCTTTCCTGGGGAGTGACGGCAAGCTCTACAAAGATGGTGGCGCCTTCAATCCTTACCTGGGGGATGGCTGCAGGAGTCGGAGACGCCGTTGGGGCGGGAACGGGTGTTGCCGTAGGAGTGGAGGTAGCTGTTGCAGTAGAAGCGGGCGTTGGCGTGGGGGTAGAGATTGCAGTGGGAACCGGTGTTGGCGTGGGAGTAGGGGTAGCGGTTGCAGTAGGAACCGGTGTTGGCGTGGGGGTAGCGGTTGCAGTAGGAACCAGTGTTGCCGTGGGAGTGGGGGTAGCGGTTGCGGTAGGAACCAGTGTTGCCGTGGGAGTGGGGGTAGCGGTTGCGGTAGGAGCCGGAGTCGCCGTGGGAGTGGGGGTAGCGGTTGCGGTAGGAGCCGGAGTCGCCGTGGGAGTGGGGGTAGCGGTTGCGGTAGGAGCCGGAGTCGCCGTGGGGGTAGGCGTAGCCACGGGAGTCGGGGTCGACGCGCGGCAGCCCGCCATGATTACCAGGAACAGAAGTGCGAAGGACGTTCCCGAGCGCAAGCTATTCGCCTGTCTCCCCCGTAGGTTCCTGCCACAGCGAGGCCTGAAGCGTTCCCACCTTGTCCTTGTAGGGGAGATCGAGGTGCTCGTAGGCACGACGCGTCGCCACGCGGCCCCTTGGCGTTCGAGTGACGAATCCCTGCTGCATCAGGTAAGGTTCGGAAACGTCCATAATGGTGTCCGGCTCCTCGCTTATCGAGGCTGCGATTGTCTCCAGTCCGACCGGCCCGCCATCGAACTTCTCAACCAGCGTTTGAAGTATCTTGTGGTCTAGCTCGTCCAGTCCCAGCGAGTCCACTTCCATGTCAAGGGCCTCCCTGGCCACTTCTACATCCACCACTCCGTCGGCCTTTACCTGGGCGTAGTCCCGCACTCGCCGCAGCAACCTATTCGCCACGCGCGGCGTTCCCCTGGAGCGGCGGGCGATTTCGTCGAGTCCTTGTTCCTCTACGGGAACCTTGAGGATTGCGGCGGACCGCTTCAACAGCTGGCGCAAGGCGTCCGTATCGTAGAAGTCGAGACGATGCACCATGCCGAACCTGTTCCTCAACGGTGCGCTGATCTGGGCATACCTGGTAGTCGCGCCGATCAAGGTGAAGGGCTGCACCTTGAGGTTGATGGTGCGTGCTCCCAGACCTTTGCCCATCACCCAAGAGAGGAAGAAATCCTCCATGGCGGGATAGAGAACCTCCTCCACCACTCTGTTCAGCCGGTGCATCTCGTCTATGAAAAGCACGTCCCTAGCACGGAGGCTGGTCAGGATGGCGGCCATATCTCCGGCGCGCTCTATGGCAGGCCCGGAGGTCACTTTGATATTGACGCCCATCTCCGCCGCCACAATGTTGGCCAGCGTGGTCTTGCCCAGTCCCGGGGGGCCGTAGAGCAGCAAATGGTCCAGGGACTCGTTGCGCTGCCGGGCCGCCGTCATGGCTATGCCAAGGTTTTCCTTGACCTTCTCCTGGCCTACGTAGTCGGCAAGTCTGTCTGGCCGCAGATTGGCGTCCAGCGAAGCATCTTCTTCTCGTGGCTTTCCTGATACCAGACGTTCCGTCATACTCTATTGCCGCATACCGGGTTCAAGGCAATGATACCATGCGGGGTAACCGGCTTGTGTCGGGACTGGTTGCTTTTTTGCGCATTTACCTCTGCCAGATTGCTTCGCTACGCTCGCAATGACGAGGGGGGTGCTCCTCAGATGACGGTGGGGGGATGGATTCCCGTGTCAAGCACGGGAATGACGGTGGGGGGCGCAATGACGAAGGGGTATGTGCTGCTTAGGATGGCGGAGGGGATCCCACGTGGTTTGTGAGAGAAATCAGGGTTCGTGAATCGACAGAGGAAAGCATGTACAATGGAGCAAGGCACGTCCGAGGCATGCGGAAGACGGAAGTCATGCCTGGGTACAGTCGTTGTCCGTAGAGTAAAGCGTCTGTGGGCGGTGGCCGTCTTCGGGAGTTGAGAATGGCTCAAGCGCAGAAGGAGAGACTACGGAAAAGCAGTTCCAACCGCGTGATGTTCGGTGTAGCGGGAGGACTGGCTGAGCACCTTGACGTCGACTCCACCCTGGTACGCGTCGCGTTCGTGGTTCTTGGCTTCGCCAGCGGCATAGGCCTCATCGCCTATGTAGTGCTTGCCTTGGTCATGCCTGAGGCCGTTGAAGGCGCTGCGCCGGCGCAGGACTCTACGCCATCCACAGAAGCAGACGCCAGGACAAAGCGAAACCGAAACTTCATCGGCGGCATCCTAGTCTTTATCGGGGTGGTATTCCTGCTGCTGCAGATCGAATTCTTCTCCTGGCTGAGGTGGGGCCTGATCTGGCCGGTGGTCATCATAGCCGTAGGCGTGGTCCTCATCTGGGACCGGGCGAAAAGCTAGCTCATGGCCAATCTAAGGCGCGGAAGAGGGTTGCCTGTATTCGGCATCCTGCTTTTACTGCTGGGCGCACTGCTCCTTCTCCAGACAACGGGCGTGGTTTCCTGGAGCCTGTGGTTCGAGCTGGCACGTTTCTGGCCCGTTGCCCTCATCGCCGGCGGCGTAAGCATAATCTTGGGACGCAGGTTCCCCGTTCTGACATCGCTTGTCGTGGTATTCCTGCTCGTTGGAGCGGTGGGAGCGGCCGCCTTCTTCGTTGTTGCTGATACGGAATCGTTCGTTGTTAGTGAGTTCTCTGAACCCTTGGACGGTGTCGAGTTCCTTGAACTGGAGGTCGAATTTGGCGCGGGCGAGCTCCGGATCAGCGATCTGCCGGCGGGTTCCATGGACCTGCTGCAGGCCAGGCTCAGCGGCCCCGGCAGCAAGGCAGGAGCAGTTTCAACGCTGGCTCGTTCAGGGAATAGGGCAGTGGTGAAGCTGGAAAACGCACAGAGTTTCTTCACTACTGTAGATCGCAAGTGGGACATCAAGATAGCTAGAGACGTGGAAATTTTTCTAGCTATCCAGTCAGGCGCCAGCGATATTAGTATCGACCTAGAGCAGCTCCAAGTTACCGAGTTGCTGATGGCTGCTGGAGCAGTTTCGGCTACTCTGGTCACGCCTGCGGTAGCTGATTTCACCATTGCGTCGGTTGATGTTGGTGCGTCCAGCCTGGAAGTAACAGTTCCTGAAGGTGTAGCTGCGCGCATAGACGTGGATGCCAGCCTGGCCAAAGTGGATGTAGCCGATAGGTTCCCCAAAGTGGACGGGATTCATGAATCGCCCGATTACGACACGGCGAAGCATCGCCTTGCTCTGGACATCGAAGGCGGAGCGGCCAGCATAGAAGTGGAGTAGACGGGAGGGGGTGGATGCCCGTCCCCGCATCAAGTGCGGGGCAGGCTACACGGGCATGACGTGAGGGATTGCGAGTGAGCGGGCATCCTACGGTGTCATTCTGAGGAGAGTAGAGACGAAGAATCCCCAGGCGGTACGTTGGGAGAACACCATGTGAGTGGAACTGAGCGTTGAGTGGTCGGAGGTTTTGGATTCTTCACTACGTTCAGAATGACAAGCCCTTGTGAACGGGCTTCCCTAAGAACCGTCTGCCTCTGCTAGCGCCTCTACGATCCCCCGGCTGTACATTTCATGCACTTCGATGATGTGCTCAATGACCTGGCGGGGCGTCCATTCGCCTTCGGCGTGGGACCTGTCAAGGTCTTCGTCGGAGAGGCCAACGAGCAGCCCTTGGAGCTGTCCCTGGGCAGACCGGACGCGATTGAGGATAAGCTGGGCCTCTGTCTGCTCCACGCCCAGTCCGGCGAGGGTCTTCACCATCTGGACGGTGTGCTCGTATTCGTGGGCGATGATTCGATAGAAGACCTGTCTAACGTTATTGGGCACCTGGCGTCGAGGTATTGGGAGCAGCATTTGCTCTTCTTCGACGTCTTTCAACTTTCCTATGGTCTCATCCAGAGAGGAGCGAAGTCTGGCTAGCATATCGTCTACGGCGGTCATGGTCACCTCCAAGAAAGGGTAGGGGACAGATGTTATCACACAGCCATGAAGTCGGGCGTGTTTTCCGCGGACAAACCAAGCTCCACTGAGGTTGCCCTGAGCCATTCCGCCATCTCGCTGCTTATGGGGATGCCGTTCGCCAGCCGCTCTTGCTCCGTCTCGTGCTCGATGAGACCGGGGTAGAGGACGCGTTCCTCGCCGGGAGCGGGCTTGGTCTGGCGCAGGGTGCGCAGCATTGTGTCCATGTTCTCTTTGAACTCACCCAGATCGGTGAATTTGGAGATGTCGTAGGCAATGAAAGCTCCCTTCATGCCGTTGCGCAGCTTCTGCATGCTTGGCGCCGCGCCTGATAGCAGCGTGGCCAGCACCTCTGGGATCAGGGATAGCGCGTAACCCTTGTGGGACCCCATCTGACGCGTGCTGCCCAGCGGCAGATGGAAGAATTCACCGGGAGGCGGTGCAGGCCCCGCTTCCATTATCGGGCTGCCCTGGCTGTCCGAGATCCATCCCGCCGGCACCTCCTTGCCCGCTTGGTGAAGGAGCAGCACTTTGTTGGCAATGGGCACGGACGCCGAGATGTCGATGAGCAGGGGCGCCTCCTTGCCGGCAGGCGCCGCCAGCCCCATTGGGTTGGCGCCCAGCCTGGGTTCCGCGCCAAAGGTGGGCAGAACGCCCACTCCCCCGCTGGAAGCCGTCATGCAGATACCCACCATGTCCTGCCGTGCCGCCAGCATGGCGAAGTGTCCCACCGCGCCCAGGTGACCGCAGTTGGCCACGCTGACCATACCGGTTCCGAAACGGCGCGCCTTTTCCATTGCCATCTCCATGAGATTGCGGCCTATGGAGATTCCCAGGGCTCGGTCAGCGTCGATGGTGGCGGTGGCCGGTGCTTCCCGGATGATGCGCCAGTCCGGCCTTGGATTGAGTACGCCGTCGCGGAACTGCTGCAAGTAGCTGCGCAGCATGTTGACGCCGTGGCTCTCTATGCCACGCAGGTCGGTGGCGACCAGCACCTCGGCCGCATCAGCGGCGTGCCCATCGGTAAGGCCAAGCTCTCTCAGTATAGCGGCGGCGGTTGCCCTGAGGGGTCCGGGCGCCACCCGTATCCGATCGATGGTCATAAGGCATGGATTGTAGCACGACGCCCATCATGCTGAGGAGTCGGTTAAACCCCGTCTGCCTTAAAGCCACTCCCGCCGGCGCGGGCGTGACGGAGGGCTATTGCCGCAAGCTGAACGGTGGATACCGGTCAGTGGTGAGTAGGGAAGCATAGGCCTGTACTCTCAGAGACCATTGCATCACTCCCACTACAAGGTCGAACATTCCCCTCGGATAACGCCCTGTAAACAGAATCGCGAACCAAGCGATGATAACTACAACCATCTGCACTATGCTGAGAAGCCACAGCACTATGTAGTGGGGAATAGCTAGCAGCCACTTTATTAGAGGAAGCCAGCGGTTAAGGTCCCGCTCCACGTCGGGATAGGCTATCTTAAGGTGTACGGCTTGCTCTTCGTCCGTGGCGGGATATTCATCGCGCAGGAGGTATAGGTAGGCGGATATCCGTGTGGTAAATCGCGCCAGTTCCAGGCTATAGTCGAACCACCACCTGGGATACTTACGTCTGAACATTATCATGAGGGAGGCAGGAAAGCTGAGGGTTGCTAAGAAGGCCTGAACGATGATTATGGGGATGACCATTAAAAAGCGGAAGAAGGTCGACAGCCGGTTCAATCCCCCGTCGGGATAGTCCACGGAAAGCTGAACTGGATATACGTCGCTCTGCTGGGTCATGGCTGCACCTCCTTGATCCAGTGCTTATTCTAGACCGTGTACACGCACATATTAGTGAAGATACCCCGTCGTTTGCAAGTGAGACGGCTTTGAATCATCCCCCACATGGTTATTCCCCCTCGAAGAAGCGCCTTACGTTATCCTGGTTCAGGCAGTTGACCTGCTCTTCAGGCACTCCCATCTCTATGAGGCGCGGCAGCACCCGCCGCTTCACGAAGAGATAACCGTCCGGGTTGCGTTGCCAGCGCGTGTCCCGTTCCTCAGCGTTGGCGCGGTGCTGCCGTAGATTGAAATCGTGCGACAGCATGATGCGGTCACCGTAGCCCCGGTCTATCAGCTCCTTCACTATCCGCGTGCGAGTCTCCCAGTCCGGGTCACTGCCTGGAAAATGGTCCATGCCCAGCCATGCCCCCTTCTCGACCAGGCCGCTCAGGTATTCCACGTCCGTCGTGTCATTGCTGTGGCCTATGCAGACGCGGTTCAGGTCAACGCCTTCCTCTTGGAAGATGCGTACCTGGTCCTCACCCACGCGCGCCGGCGAGAAGGTATGTGTGAGTATGGGTACGCCGGTCTCCTTCTGGGCGAGCGCCACGGCTCGGCTCACCGGCTCGAAGCGCTCCGTGATCCCCTCGCTGTCCGTGGACAGCTTTATAACCCCCGCCTTGATCCCGGTGCCCTCTATCCCCTCGTTCACCTCCCGCACATAGAGGGGAGCTATCATATCCGGCTCCGCGCTGACGAACTCGCGGGGCGGCACCAGCCAGCTTCCAGTGGTGCAGATGATGTTGACCTCGCTCTGCTGCGACACCTCCTCCAGCAAGCGCACGTCTCGTCCCAGGTCGAAGGGGGCCATGTCTATGATGGTGCGCAGCCCCTCCTCATGGCACTCCTTGAGGTGGGCCACGGCCGTCTGTATGGTGCCCTCCCTGTCGATGAACTCAGGATAGACCTCCTTTAATCCAGCCGACGTGCTCAGCACGTGCTCGTGTACAAGGGTGTAGCCCAGCTCCGAGCTGTCAATCGTGCCTAGGACTGTGTTGATCGCGGTCATGGTAAGCCTCCTTTAGTTCGGCATCACAAATCTAGAATGGTGCGAATACGCTCCTCAACGTCGGACATGACTAACTGCGAGACAGAACCCCATCTGGTGATTAGGCGTTCCTTAGATATTGACCTTATATCTTCGCACTTAATAAAGCTTCGTTGACTTAGACCTCCTTGTGGAGGCTCTACTGCAACATGCATTGGGATGTGTCGTTCCGCACTAGTAAGCGGAGCAACAATCACGAGATCAGCTGGTCCGTGGTTAAAATGATCGATGGACACTATTAAGCACGGCCGTGTTCCAGCTTGCTCACGACCTCGTATTGGGTTAAGGCTGACTAGCCAAATTTCTCCTCTGGATGGTAGGGGATGAATCAATCTTCCTCTTCCAAATCATCGTTCAATGTTGCGTTCCAAAGATGTCGTTCTTCCAGTTCTTCAGCCCATTGTTTAGGTTGAAGGCGCAAAGCAGCAAATGCCTCATTGGTACGTTCGATCAATAAGTAACGTTTGTATTCCTCAACAGCTTTGGCAATTACGGATTGCATGGACTCATTTGATTCTCGTGCAATCCGCTGCACAGTCTCCCGTGTTTCCGGTGAGATTCGCACTGTTACGGACATAGTCAACTCCTGACCCTTTGTTTACTAGATTGTATACAAACTAGTGACATCATCGCAATTGCAACTTCCCGCCCGACTCATTACTATTCACCAGGAAACACCCAAGGAGCCAAACATGCCGCTGGTCATCGGAGTAACGGGATCCATAGCTGTTGGGAAGGGTCTGGTCTGCCAGACGCTGGTCGAACTGGGCGCCGTCCACTGTGACGTGGACAAGCTGGTGCACCGGATGTACGACCCCGGGAAACCCGCTTTCCATAGGATAGTGGCCGTCTTCGGCGAGGACGTCGTCGGCGAAGACGGATACATAGACCGCAGAGTACTCGGCTCCAAGGTATTCGGCAAGCCGGACGAGATGAAGAAGCTGACCGATGCCATAGGCGACATGACGTCCGAGGTGCGTAAGCAGGTCGAGCTGTGGCGCGCCACCATGAGCGACGGCGAGACGGCCGTGCTGGAAGCCGTCAACTACGTGGAGCGGGGCCACGGCCAGTGGTGCGATGTCACATGGCTCATAGCCGCCGGCGAGGACACGGCGAGGGGTAGGTTGATGGAGCGCAATAAGCTGACCCGCGAACAAGCCGACCAGCGCCTGGCCAGCCAGGCGCCATGGACACAGCGCGAGCCGGCGTCCGACCTCGTCATCCACAACGACGGCACTACTGAAGATCTGGTTTCCACCGTAAAACAGGAATATGACAAAGTGCGCCGCCTCTTCGACGACGGGCATCTGCCTCCTTCCAGATTCCACGACTGGTGGGCGGTGAACCGCACTTACTAGGGGTCTAGGTGATGCACTTGATTGATGGTTGGACATCAGGGCCTATTCAGCGACATACACAGGACACGCAGTACACGGATAATCAGACGTGCAAGACCATAAGCGGCAAGCGCTCAAGGAGTTGGCTACGGTTCCCCACATTGGGAAGAAGTCGGCCGAGGCGCTGTGGAACATAGGAGTGAAGTCGCTCTCAGACCTCAAGAACCGTGACCCGGAAGAACTCTACCTGATGATGCAGGGCCAGCCCAACATAGCCGTAGACCGTATCATGCTGTACGTTCTGCGCTGCGCTGTGTACTATGCCTCCAATAAAGAGCACGACCCTGAGTTGCTCAAATGGTGGAGTTGGAAGGACGTTGAAGAGCCATGACACAGATATCCCCGCACGTTTACAGGCTGTTCATTGAAGAAGATATGGAGGGGTTCGGCGTCATGCACGCCGGCGGCACCAACATCTATTTTGTGGGAGACCCCAAGGAACGGATGGCGCTCATTGATACCGGCGAACATTACCGTGACTGGACGCAGCGCATCCTGGAGTACTACCGAGGCCTAGGCAGCCCCAGGATAAGCGCCATCCTCATCACCCACGGTCACGGCGACCACATAGGCGGCGCCGACCGTTTACAGGAGATCATGGACTGTCCGGTGAGATGCCATCCCAGGCTTGTTCCAAGGCTGGAGCGCGTGCTGGGGCCGGGTGTGGTGGAGAAGCTGCGCTCCAGAGAGCTCGTCCGCACCGGAGGCGCCGCACTGCGGGCTCTGTTCACCCCGGGGCACGAGGTAGACCACGTCTGCTACTACCTCTCTGCCGGCAGAGTGATGTTCACCGGAGATACCGTGCTTGGCGGTTCATCGTCGTCGGTGCGGGACCTTGGCTCCTACATGAAATCGCTGCAACTGCTCGCCGGCTTCAAACCGGACAAGGTGTTTCCCGCTCACGGCACGCTGGTAGAAAACGGCGCCGCGTACATCCGGCAGTACATAGAACACCGCCTGCAGAGGGAACGGCAGATACTGGCAGCGCTCAGGGAAGGCCATACAGACGTTTACGATATTGTGAGAGCCGTCTACCCCAAGAATCTGCGCCGCGGGCTCAGGGAAGCGGCGGCGCGCAATGTGCGTACACACCTGGCAAAGCTGGTCCAGGAAGGCAGGGTAGGGGAAACGCCGCCCGGCTACTCACCGGTCTCCGCAAGACCCCGTTCTTAGCGCCTCTCATGGTGAGCTTGTAAACCGCTAGCCCACCCGTATTGGCTGGCTTTCAAACTCGGCCATTTCCGTGATCAGGTCTGCCGCCCACTTGTAGATGTTGTTCTCCTGCACCACGGAGCGCATCCTCTTCATGCGGCGGCGTCTCTCCGTGTACGGCGTCTTCAACGCGGCGTCTATTGTCCTTGCAAAGCGGTCAGTGGCAAACGGGTTTATCAGGAAGGCGTCCTTCAGCTCGTCCGCGGCGCCGGTGAACTGGCTCAGGATTAGGGTACCGTCTTCGTCGTAGCGGCTGGCCACGTACTCCTTGGCCACCAGGTTCATGCCGTCGTGAAGTGAGCTTACCACGTAGAAATCTGCTATCACGCGCGTCGCCATGCGCATGGTGGAGTCAGGGTTCTCTGGGATGCGAATGATCGGCTTCCAATCGCCATGGCCGTACTTGCCATTGACATTATAGATCAGGCTGTCTATCTCATCGTTGACGTCACGGTAGGAGTCGATGCCCATACGGCTGGCCGATCCCATCTGCAGGAACACTAACCTGGTGCGATACTCGGGAAATAGCTCAAGGAGCCTGTCTATGGCGTTTATTCGCTCCACCACGCCCTTGGTGTAATCGATGCGATCAAGGCCAACGCCAATAAGCCGGTCGCCAAAGTTCATCTCACGCCTGAGCCGGCCTATCTCCCCGGTCACCTCGTCGCTCTGGGCCTCTGCGTTGATCGACTCGAAGTCCACGCCTATGGGGAAAGTACGGATGGACGTCCTGTGCCCCCGGCGGAACACATGCCTGTAGTCCAGATCGATTCGGGACTCCACAACGCGCTTCACCGCATTGAGGAAGTTGGTCCCATAGTAAGTGGTGTGGAAGCCTATCAGATCGTTGCCCAGCAGCCCGTCTATGATCTCCTCCTGCCAGGGGCACAATCCGAATATCTCGGGGTCCGGCCAAGGTATGTGCCAGAACTGCGCCACAACTATGGACGGGTTCCGCTCCTTCAAATAGCTGGGCAGCAGCGTGAAGTGGTAGTCCTGGATGAATACGATTGCCGGCTCATCGCGCACCTCCTCCAGGACGCGGTCGGCAAAGAGACGGTTGACCCGTTTGTAGGCCTCCCAGTGCGACTCTTCAAATACCGGTTTGGTGTAGGCTACGTGGCACAGCGGCCATAGAGCACTGTTGGAGAAGCCATCGTAAAAACCGTGTTGGTCTTCTTGGGAAAGCAAAACCCGTTTCAGCGTGTACTTGGGGTCGTCCGGCGGTACCGCCACCTTGTTGAAAGAGTCTACTACGTCAAAGTCGGCGTCACCGCTGCCTTGAGCAATCCATGTGCCACCGCAGGCTTGCAGAATGGGGTCTAACCCTGATGTAACGCCGCCGGCCGGCTGGTTCCACTCTATGGCACCGTTGCTGCGGGTGTGGACGTAGGGTTCACGGTTAGAGACGACAATAAGGGGAGCACCTTCAAGCTTTTCACGGACCAGGTCTCGCAGGGCTTGCGGAGTCCACATTGTTCCATCCCTCCAGATGCGTCATAGATGCCTGCAAAGAGTCCAAAGGTGGCTGGGCGACGCACCTGCCATCGGCTTGATTTTATAGCAGCGGACTTACCGCGTCAAAGCGTGGTTGCCTTGAACCATAAGCCCCAGGTTCCCATTCACCCTTGGTACGGAGAAAAAAACGTCTCCCCGTCTAGACATTCCGAATACCGTAACGCTATTATGTTGCGCGGTTCCGTTCTTTGTTCTTATCTTTTTCTAGTTGTGCCGCTACGCAGGAAACATGCTAAACATTGTCTTTCCGGAACGGAAAGGAATAGAAGAATACGTTGACTTGATAGGCCGCGAAGCCTACGAAGAGATTGTCTCTTTAGCCAAACCCCTGGCAGGCAAAAGAGTCCTCCACATCAACGCCACCGAATCCGGCGGAGGCGTTGCAGAGCTCCTCAAGACCTTGGTCCCCTTGACCAACAGCGTCGGTCTCCAGGCGGACTGGGCCGTGATGAGAGGAGCCCCTGAGTTCTTTGACGTGACCAAAGCCATGCACAACAGCCTCCAGGGCAACGACATGGTATGGACCAAGGAGATGTGGGACATCTGGCGCCGCTACAACAAGGCCAACGCCCAGGACCTGGAGATGCACGACTACGATTTCGTCGTTGTCCACGACCCACAGCCCGCCGCGCTCCTCAACTTTGTGAAGAGGCGCAACTCCTCTACCAACGGCCACTGGCTATGGCGCTGCCACATAGACCTCACCGACGCCAGTCAAGAGGTCTGGGACGTTTTCAGGCTCTTCCTTGATATGTACGACGGCCTGGTCTTCACCATGCCCACCTATGTGAAGGAAGAGCTGGGCGGCTACAACGTGGCCATCATTCCCCCAGGCATAGATCCCCTCACCCCCAAGAATACCCCACTTCCTCCCGAGGTCCAGATGAGGGTCCTCTCCGATGCCTCCATAGACCCCGACCGCCCCATCATCTCCCAGATATCTCGCCTTGACCCTTGGAAAGACCCCCTAGGCGTCATAGACGTCTACAAAAAGGTCAAGCAGCAGGTGAAAGACCTACAGCTTGTCATGGTCTCCGCCATGGCCGGCGACGACCCGGAAGGGTGGGTCTACTACGAAAAAACGCTGCGTCACGCCGGTGAAGACCCCGACATCCACTTCCTCACCGATCTCTTTGGGCGGGGCAATGATATTCCCGTAAACGCCGTCCAGTCCGCCTCCAGGGTCGTACTCCAGAAGTCAATACGAGAAGGATTTGGCCTGGTTGTCACCGAAGCCCTCTGGAAAGGCAAGCCCGTCGTCGCCGGCGATGCGGGCGGCATACGGCTCCAGGTTCGCGACGGCGAGACCGGCTACCTAGCCTCGACCACGGATGAGTTCGCCGAAAGAACGCTGCAACTGCTCAACGACCCTGACGAAGGGGAGAGACTGGGCAATGCCGCCAAAGAGCACGTCCGTGAGAACTACCTCATAACCCGTCTACTCAGAGACTATCTGACGGTCTTCAACCAGCTTCACAACGGCGCTTAGCCGTCGCGCTACCGTCTGCCCACTTGGCCACTGGAAGGGTGGAGTGGGGCGGCCCTGCTTGGCGGCAACGGCTTTGGATTCTTCACTCGCTCCGCTACGTTTAGAATGACGGTGGAGGGTTCCTGTATGTCCGTTTGTCGCCTGCCCCACCCTTGGGGCCCACACCCACTGCCCCTCCTGGATTCTCGCCTCCGCGAGAATGACGGAGAAGGGAACCGCCGTGTGAGCGGAGACGCGTCAGAGGCCACCTAAAGAAGTCTTGCTTCGGGCAGGCTAGACATACTGCGATCCAACGTCAGCGTCTCCAGCCCGGCCCCTGCGTAGTCGATCGCGATGAGCCTGTCGAAAAGCCCGGGACTGCTCCTCGCCGCAAGGGCGTCGAGCACAGCGTACCCGTTCAGCGGGGCGACGAGGCCACTCGCTAGCACGTCGGCCAAGCCGGCGCGGGCTTCTATGCTGGAAATGGCGTAGTGGTGAATCAAGGCAGCGTAGGCCTCACCTATTGCTTGATTTGACGCGAATAGCTCGCATCCGCGTTCCTCCACCATGGCGACAAGCTGACTCACACAGCGCTCGAAGTCCCTTTGCGGCTCCTTCGCGACGAGCCTGACCAAAATTGAGGTGTCAACGCCGTAGCGCAGGGCCATGCCCCTTCTCCCGCTGGTCTCGGAACTTGCGGATGTCGAAAGGGGGAGTTCCGGGCGGGATCTTATCGCCAAGATAGCCCAGCTTGGAGAGGTCTATCCGCTTGGGACGCAGGGTGAACCCGTCCGGCCCTTCCAGCAGTTCAAGCTGGTCGCCGGGCCCCACGCCTAGTTCGTCCAGTACGCGCTTGGGGAAGGTCACCTGACGTTTGGAAGTAATCTTGACGAGCATCCGTTCCTCCTTACTAGAATACTACTTGGGTAAGGCAGAAAGTTCAAGGGTTCAGTTCTATCGGCTCCCCACGGCAAACGGCGTCTTGGCCTTACCTGAGCAGCGCGGGCGCTGGGCGTTCACGCCGGCTGATGCCGTGCTCTCCTACTAGGGCGCTTGGTGAAGAGCAAGAAAAAAGCCGCCGCCGCCGCGGCGCAGAGGAACCCCCACAGAGCGGGGTTGTAGGTGCCGAGGTTATCCGCCACAAACCCCGCTGCTACAGGCGTCAAGGTACTGCCGAACATAGTGCCCGTACCCAGCATGCCGTTCAGCTTGGCAAAGTTCTTCCGCCCATAGAAGTCTCCAATTATGGAGTGGTTGACGGGCGCAGTGCTCTCCCCATAGGCAAAGAAGAAGGTGAACAGATACAGCATCCAGACAGCGTTAGCGTTGGAGTGGATGAGGAACAACATCCCCAGCACGGAGGCGAGCTGCCCCAGCATGAGCGCGCGAGGTTTGTAAATGCGGTCTCCCAGCCATCCGTTGAACAGAATCAGAGGCGTTGCGATAAACGCCGTCAGCGCCAGGAAACCCGCCCCGGTGAGCTCGCTGAAGCCGAGGCCGACAAATATGGGTATGAAGTGCACGCGTACGCCTGCCAGCACGGCATGGCGCACCGCCGTGCTGTACATTATGATCCAGTAAGAGGTCGACCTCATCGCCTCGCCCGTATCGAAATCTTCCAGAGCCGTGGTTCTTCTCGACGCGGACCGGGCGCCTTCCTGCTTCTGGGCTTCGGCGTCCTCCAACCCGGGGCGTCGCCAGTCGGGCAGCAGGCCCATGGACTCGGGGGACTTGCGAATGAGGAATGTGAGAGGCAGAGCTAGTGCGAGCACAAGGGACCCAGCGAACACGGCGCCCCAGCGCCAGCCATACGTGACTACTATGACGGCGACCACCGGGGTTAGTAGAGCGCTGCCGAACCTCAACGAGGATGAGAATATGCTGAGGACGCGTGTCCTGTAGCGTACAAACCACAGGTTGGCCACGGCATGCATAGCGTGGAGAAAGCCCATGTTGAAGGCGAACGATATGACGAAGACGTAGATGAGCAGAAACGACCAGTAGTTCCTGGCCACGGGCAGGATGAGGAAGCCCACTCCGCCGATGAGGGCGGCGAGCACGGCGGGAAGGCGCGGGCCCGTTCGATCTATGAACCAGCCTACCAGCGGCCCTTCTATGCCGCCCTGCACGCGCGCCATGGTTAGCACGAAAGCCAACGCCGCACTGCCGACCTTGAACTCTTCCTGTAGGGGCAGGAAGAAGATGGGGAAAGTGGCGGCGTGGACGGAGCCTATGGCGTTGACTACGGCGCCGTTGCCTACCATTACCCAGCCGTAATGGGTACCGCGCAACCCCCGCTTGCCTGCTCTTTCTTCCGTTTGCTGCATGTTAGGGCTCTCCAACAGGAATCTACCACATTTTCAACAGATCCGTTCGTGGTGAGCCCCGTCGACTGTGGGCAGCAAGCTGGGACGGGCGGGGCTGCTGATAAGGGCGCCGCTCCACTGCCGGATTGCTTCGAGTCCTCGCAATGACGAAGTTGCGGAAGGTCTCTTCTGCGGATGTTTGCTTCATTAAGAGCAGCCAAGATATACTCTTCCATTGTGCAACCATGCACAGGTGACACATGAGCAGGACTGATAAACGGATTGCTATATTTGGGGCGGGCGCCGTCGGCAGCTACATCGGCGCTTTCATTGACAGGGCGGGTCACGACGTTACACTGGTCGACCCCTGGGCGGCGCACGTCGACCGCATTCGGGAGGATGGCCTGCACGTCAGCGGCCCCCAGGGAGAGTTCGTGCAGCGGGTGAGGGCGGTGCACTGGGCCGACGCCCAAGCCTTCAATGCGCCGTTCGACGTCGTCTTTCTTGCCGTCAAGTCCTACGACACCGAGTGGGCGGCCCACTTCGCCAAGCGGTTCCTGTCTGAGGACGGCGTCATGCTTTCATCGCAGAACTGCATGAACGACTTGCTGGTGGCGTCTATCGTTGGGCATGAACGGGAGGTGCCCTGCGTTATTTCCGGCTTTGCAGTGGCCCTCTGGGAACCGGGCAAGGTCGTGCGACGCAGGGAGCCTGAGGGCGCCGGCCACTCGGTGTTCCGCGTGGGTGAGCTTCACGGCAAAATCACTCCCCGCGTGGAGGAGCTGGCCGAGTTGCTGGGCAGCGTGGACGGCGCTTACACCACGTCTAACATCTGGGGCGAGCGCTGGTCCAAGTTGACCCTCAACGCCGCTTCAAACCCGGTGGTGTCTATGACCGGGCTGGGAGCCCAGGGTATGGCGGCGGACCCGCGTGCGCGCTTGGTCTACATCCAGATCGCCAAGGAGTGCGTTCAGGTAGGTCAAGCCATGGACTACCAGGTAGAGCCGGTGAACGGCATAGAGGCGGAAGTCTGGGGCAGAGCGGACGAGGGCGACGCTTTCGAGGAGTTGGACGGTCGCCTGCAGACGCGGGGCGATCCCGAGGACTGGCGCTCATCCATGGCCCAGGACGTGATCAAGGGACGCAAGAGCGAAATAGAGCAGATGAATGGCTACATTGTGGAGAAGGGCCGCGAGAGGAACGTTGCCACGCCGGTGAACGAGGCGGTTGTCCGAGTGATGAAGGAGATAGAGGCGGGAGAGGCAACCCCTGACACGTCTCAAACGGAGAGGGTGCTCTCCGCCGCCGGTCTATAGCCTCATGGAAAACGGCCCGATCCTTAACTTCAGCAACGGGGCCCTAGCGTTCCTGCCTCTTCTTGTGCTGCTGGTCACCATGCTGGCCTTCAAGTGGAGCGCTCCCAGGGCAGGGGCGGCTTCCTGGCTGACGGTGGCGGCGCTGGCTCTGGTTTTCTTTGGCGCGGACGCCGATCTACTTTCCATATCCAGCGCCAAGGGACTCAGCCTCAGCTTCTTTGTTCTGTCCATCATCTGGTCTTCCGTGCTCTTGTACAACGTCATAGACAAGCAGGGCGGAATCAAGGTGATAGGGAGCACCATGACGCGTCTCGTCGGCGACCCGCTGGCGCAGGCGCTGGTGGTGGGCTGGGCGTTCTCCGGTTTCATGCAGGGTGTGGCCGGTTTCGGCGTACCCGTGGCAGTAGTGGCCCCGCTCCTGGTGCTGATGGGCTTTTCGCCGGTAAGGGCGGCGGCAATAGTGCTGGTCGGCCATGCCTGGGCGGTCACCTTCGGCTCAATGGGTTCCTCCTACTACACGATACAGCTCGTCACCGGTATTTCAGGGGATGTCATCGGGCCGCAGATGGCGGCTCTCTTTGCCCTGCCCATCATAGTCACCGGCTTCGCGGTGGCCCACCTTCAAGGAGGGCTAGCCGCGGTGAGAAGGGGAGCGCCGGGCATCCTGGTCATAGGCGGAGCGATGGCGCTTTCGGTATGGATAGCGGCGTTGGTGGGCGTGCCGCAGCTGGCTTCCATTATCCCCGGCCTTGTCGGGGCGGGAGTGGGATGGCTGGTCTCCAAGACGCCGTTGCTGGGTAGGTCTCCACGAGCCGTGGAGGAGGGCGCACCCGTGTCCGAGGGAGACGCCAACGAGTCAGAGGGAACGGAGGCTACTCCCGGCGTGTCCGGGAACTTCCACATGGCGTTCCTTCCCTACTACCTAGTCATTCTGTTTAGCATCCTGTCGCAGGTGCCCGCCATCAAGTCGGCGGCGAACAGCCTGTTTTTCGCGCTGGACTATCCTGCCCTGGAGACGGCCCTGGGCTTCGAGGTGGGAGCGGAGCAAGACTACGCTAGGATACGGTTCTTCAGGCATCCCGCGCCGTTGATACTGGCATCGTTGTTTGTTTCCTACCTGGTCTATCAGATTGCCGGGCGCTGGAGGTCGGGCACGCTTGTTTCAGCGACCAAGCTGACCTACAGCCAGTCGATCTCCACCAGCGTGGGGATAGGCGCCATGGTTATGATGGCGGTCATCATGACCGATACGGGCATGACGGCTCTGCTGGGCCGCGCTATAGCGGCGGGCACAGGGGCCGCTTTTCCCATATTCGCCCCGTACATTGGCGTGCTGGGCACGTTCATGACGGGGAGCAACACCAACTCCAACGTCATGTTCGGCGCTCTACAGCTGGAGAGCGCCAGCGCACTGGGCATAAGCACGGTGACTATCGCCAGCGTCCAGTCGATTGGCGGTTCCCTGGGCAGCGCCATCGCCCCGGCGAAGGTGCTGGTGGGCACCACTATAGTCGGCCTCTCAGGCAGGGAGAACGAGGTGATGCGCCGCACGATACCGTACTGCCTGGGCATTGTGCTGCTGGTGGGAATACAGGCCTGGATTATCCTGAGGTTCTTTGGTTGAGGTTAGATATGCCGAGCAAGACTAAGCTAAGACAGGCGGTGCTCTGGGTCATGGCCGCCGATTTTCCTTTGCTGTACATAGGCGCTGTCTCCCTGGAGAACGCCGTGTTTACCGCAGCGACACTGGTGGTGATGGCGGTGGCGGTGGCAGTGGCGGTGTACGCGTATTAGGCCGTAGAGGGCCGCTACACCAACCTCCATTCTTCTTCCAGCTTTCCTATGAGTTGTTTCTGTCGTTTTTCCAACACCGTTGGGGTCCATTCGGCCTGATCAACAACTTGGCTGGTTAGCGCGAATGTCTGAACGCCTCCCCTCTGGAAGTACTCCCTCTTCTTCTGGTCGAATTCGTAGTTGGATGCCCTGGCGTTCTTACGAGACGAGAGTAGGACGAGGTTAGCTAGACGGTGGGTCCATTGCCTTCTTTGTTCCTCCTCGGAGAACCATGTGAGCCACTTTGAGCACTGTTGAGGATTTTGCGGTAGAACGTGCTCGACCGAAATGATCGGGTGATTGTAAGTTGCACCGGGCTTCCGCCAGCAGCCAATCCAAGCGCAGTAGCAGCGGCCTAGGGACCCGTGGCAGGGTGTATATTGGCCCGTCCAATGCTCTCCGGATATCGACTTTCTCGTTAGCGTTTAACTGGAGAGGTCCTTCGTCCCGGCAAACGTCATTGTCCTGCTCAATGTCAGCCAGGACTGCTGCGTACCGATTAATACGGTCGTTAATGTTCACCCGCCGGATGAACAGGCCGAAAGCAAGCCTTTCAAGTTCTTTCGTGAATTTGTTCAATAGGTCTGGGGCGTTGGGGTTGCGAAAGAAGAATGCCATCGCAGGAGGGATCCAATCGGAGTTGTCGAGGAGGCGCAAGAATTCCAAGTGCAATCCGAACATCTCCTTCTCGCTGGAAAGCCCTAGGACTCGCTTATAAACGTCGTCGTACTGGTCTAGAACAAGGTCGATGAAGTCTTTGCCGGTGTAATGGCTGAGCACCTGGTCCTTGAACTCCTCCTGGAGGGTTCGGCGCTGCTTGGCCTTTCCGTATATCATTCGGATGTGGGTGAACAGGTCGCTGAACTTTTCCCTCCCCAATTCCTGTTCGATGTCTTCCCACTTGTCCCCGTAGGCTTCTTGCTCCACGTCGTTCAGTTCCCCAATGATTTCCGCTTTCATGATGTCCGTGGCGGTGAGGTCGAGTCCGCGGTTATTGAGCACCGAGAAAATCCGGTACGCGGAGGTTTGATTGGGAGTTGAGACGACTACAATGTAGCATTGCCTTATGAGGAGCGTAGCTAATTTCATACGCTCTTCGGGGCTCAGAGCCTTCAGCTTCTCGTGTACAAATCTTACGTTTTCACATATTCGTTCTTGGCTGTCTCCTTCCGTTTTGGGCGTTGACTCAAGCAGACTCTGGATTCCCCCCTCGGACTGGACGTACCGGTGGAAAAAGTTCCTGTCCTGACGCCTGAGTTCCAGCCGAACCACTTCTGGGACCTGGGTTACAGGGTCGGATTTTTGACGGATACGCCCGTCGAGGGAAGATTTGACATCTTCATCGGCAAGTTCCCTCAACGAACAGAGCAGCATCGTCAGGGTTGTGAGTCTCTGCTGCCCATCCACGACCTGACTAGCCGGACCATCCCCTTTGATCAGAACGATACTACCCAAGAAATAGGGTTCCTCTTCATCCCTGCCTACCGCATAGAGGAGGTCGTCCAAGAGGTCGTCGACCTCTTCCTTAGTCCAAGCGTAGGGCCTCTGGAACACTGGTATCTCGAAGAGGTAATCGTTGCAGAACACCTTATCCAGATTCTTCTCACTCGCTTGTATGGCTTCCGGCATATGTCCTCCGTGTGGTCGCCCGAACGTTTGGAATGAGGTAATACCGTCCGGGGCCACCAGCGCCTTGGCAAGTATACACTATGGAAAGTACAGGCTCAGATTCCGCTCAGAAACGCGTAGATAGTCTCCATCAGCTCTTTCTCACGGCCCATGTAGCCGTGGTTGGCGCCCTGAACGACCTTGACGGTGGCGTGGGAGTAGTCGATCTCACGCAGGGTTCGCATGGCCAGGCCGCAGACGGGCAACTCCTCCTCGCCGCCGACATGGCACTCCTTCTCGCCAAAGACGTACAGCGTGGGCACGCCGGTGTTGGCGGCGTGGGCGCTGACGCTGTAGCGGTTGTCCTTGTTGAAGCAGTCCACATAGCTGCGAGCCGTCCACATGGAGCCCCAGGGCACTCCGGGCCTGAGGAAGGTGTCCGGCCTGCCCTCCGCGATATCTCTTTCCGACTGCCTGTACGGACCCAGGAAGTTGTCTCCGTGCAGTGCAGCCACTTTCTCGTGGTTGTACTCCCCCGGCGAAACCGATACCACCGCCGACACGTCATCGTAGTGCTCGCTGGCCTGGGCGTAGGTGGCTCTTACCGCACCCCCGCTGTGACCGCCCACGGCGATTCTACGATGGCCGCGGCTGCGCAGAAGGTCCAGCCACGCTGCGTAATCCAGGCGCGACTCGGCGACCGATTCAAAGGCGTAGCCCTTGAGGTCGCCACCCCTCACTCCTGTGGCTACCATGTCGTGGCCGCGGCGGTTGGCCGCGAGGAACGCCATGCCCTGCTCGGAGAACATCCGGCCCAGCTGGGTAAGGAGGTTGCTATAGAAATGCCCGCTATCGCCGTGGAAATAGATCAGTACATCCGCTCCCGGTGCGGGGCTGCCCTTCGCCTCGAAATACGCCCCGGACAGAGGGATGCCGTCGGATGTGGTCACTTCAACCAAGTCTACCAGCATAGTCGTCTCCTAACTTTGAAGTGTTGGAATCTTATCAGAACGGCCCGTGTCCTTGCAGAAGGGGACAAGCAGCCACACTACTCTTGTCTGCAAGCATGGAGTGCTAACGGGCTAGGCAAGGGGAGGCAACCCCAGGGTACGGACTGCCCAGGGAAGAGAGGTCAACAGCTGTTCCATCTGCACCCGTCGTACCAGTGGCGCCTCCTTCAGTGCTGGCAGTCCAGCCCTCGCTGCGAAATAGCCGCTTACCAGCCCGGCAAAAACCGACGCCTCCGGATAGACCTGTTCCGGGCTGGGACCTCCTTCCGCTTCCAGGCTCTGTAGCCAGGCCGCTATATCCAGTAGACTATTCGCCCTTGAGGCAAGGTTCCAATCAACAATCACAACCCGGTCATCAGAGAAACAAAGGTTGTCACTGCGAAAATCCAGATGTATTAACTCATCTCCTTCTATTGGCGCATTTAGCTCCGACTCAACCAGCGTGGGAAGCGACTCTTGGAGCCAGTTCTCCGAGCAGAACCCCAGGCTTAAGAAAGGCGCCGGGTCTTCCCGAACTAAAGGCCAGCCTGTCAAAGTTGCACGGTCTAGAGGCAGTACATCAGGAGGAGGAGGCGTTGCCCACACCTTTGTCAGAGTCTCCAAGACCTTGTCTACCTGCCATGGCTTCCAAGGTGGAGGCCAGTGCGCACTACTAAGGTCGTCCAGAGCCAAGACGGGTCTGGCGCCATCATCTTGCCAGCCCAAGACGGCGGGAAGGTAATCACCCTCTATGTGGGAATAGATGTAATAGTCTTCGCGAAGCCTTTTAGCGGTCAAATCCGTTGTTGCCGCCTTGATAAAGGCGGACGTGCCATTTTCAAAGCTGACAACCCACCTGTCAGCGGCGGTATAACCGCCTTCCACCCACACCTAGTTCGTAGACGGGCTGGCCATTAGCGTTTCTACGCGGTTGACGAGTCCTTCATTTGGTTGGATTTCCATCAGCTACGTTTGATCTGAGCATATTTAAGAACACATCTGCCTTATACCCTTTGACCTTATCACAGTAAACTAGAATAATAGGCGGGTCATGCTCGCCAAGGTCAACACATGCGCCATCATTGGCTTGGACGGCACCATCGTAGAGGTGGAGGCCGATATTTCTCCGGGGCTGCCCAGCTTCAGCGTGGTTGGCCTGCCCGATACGGCTGTCCAGGAAGCCCGGGAGCGGGTACGTGCCGCCGTGCGCAACTCCGGCTGCGAGTTCCCCATGCGCCGCGTCACGGTCAACCTGGCGCCCGCCAATCTGAAGAAAGAGGGCCCCGCCTACGATCTACCCATTGCGGTGGGCCTCCTCATGAGCTCCGGCCAGGTGCACTCCGCCGTGGACTCCACCCTGTTCCTGGGCGAGCTTTCCCTGGACGGAAGCCTGCGCCACACAAACGCCATACTGCCCATGGTGGCGCTGGCCAAGCAGCAGGGGTTCAAGACGGTATTCGTCCCCGCCGTGGACGCAGGTGAAGCTGCGCTGGTTGAAGGCATAGACATAATGCCGGCATCGTCGCTTCTGGACGTGGTGCGGCACTTGAGAAACGAGGTCCTGCTTGCTCCCTACGACAGGAGCAGTGCGCCGTCTCCCACGGTGCTCAACCTTCCCGACGGAAACGATATAAGCCACGTGCGGGGCCAGGAGCATGCCAAGCGCGCTGCGGAGGTGGCCGCGGCGGGAGGCCACAACTTGCTCATGTCCGGACCGCCTGGAAGCGGCAAGACCCTTCTTGCCCGCTCCGTTTCCACCATCCTGCCCACGCTCAGCCGGGAAGAAGCCCTGGAGGTGACCAAGATATACAGTGTGGGCGGCATGCTTCCTTCCGACACGCCTCTCATCATGCAGCGTCCGTTCCGCTCTCCGCATTACACCATTTCCAACGCTGCCCTGGTGGGAGGAGGAAGATGGCCCAGCCCGGGCGAGGTAACGCTGTCTCACAGGGGCGTTCTTTTCCTGGACGAGCTCCCCGAGTTTGGGCACAGCGTTCTGGAGGTGTTGCGCCAGCCCATTGAGGATAAGGTTGTCAACATCAGCAGGGTGCAGTGGAGCGTGACTTTCCCCGCCAACTTCATGCTTGTGGGGGCAATGAACCCGTGTCCCTGCGGCTACTATGGAGACACCCATCAGGCGTGCACCTGCTCGGCCAGCATGGTTACCCGCTATCAGAAGCGGGTCAGTGGGCCGCTCCTTGACCGAATCGACATCTTCGTTGAGGTGCCGCGAATCGACTACGAGAAGCTGGTTGCTTCGCCATCCGAGGAGACCTCAGCCAACGTCCGCGGCCGCGTGGAACAGGCGCGTGCCGTGCAGCGGGAACGGTTCAACGGTGCGGGCAATGGGGTGCTGACCAACGCTGACATGGGGCCGGAGGAGGTCTGGAAGTTCTGCCAGGTCAACGACTCCGCCAAGGGCCTGCTGCAGTCGGCCATGCGGCAGCTGGGTCTATCCGCCAGGGGCTTTCATCGTGTTCTGAAGCTGGCCCGCACCATCGCCGACCTGGCTAGCTCGAAGGAAATAGAGGTCGTCCACCTGGCAGAGGCGCTGCAGTACCGCCAGCGGGGACAGGGGATGTGATTTCAAGACGGCGTCTGTCATGCTGAGGAGTCGGTTGGTCCCCGTTGCTCTAAGACCGCTCCCGCCTACGAATCATCTCTTGGGGTCACGGACGCCCTGCCGCCGGATTGCTTCGTTTCCTCGCAATGACGAGAGGGGTGTGCTTCTATAGGCTAGCCAGAGTCAATAGGGGTCAAGCCCCTTTGCGTAGGTTGTGCAGGAACTCCGAGTTGTTTGGGGTCTTGACTAGCCGCTCCAGGAGTTTTTCCGTTGCCTCGGTGCTCAGCGCGGAATCGGGGGTGATCATGTTAACCATGCGCCTGAGCAGCCAGATCTGCTTCAAATCTGATGGGCTGAGCAGCAGCTCTTCACGGCGGGTGCCGCTTCTCTGAATGTCGATGGCAGGGAAGATGCGCCTTTCCGCAAGCCGTCGCTCCAAGTGAAGCTCCCAGTTGCCCGTGCCCTTGAACTCCTCGTATACAACGTCGTCCATGCGGCTGCCGGTGTCAACAAGACAGGTGGAGATGATGGTCATGCTGCCGTTGCCCTCCGTGTTGCGGGCAGCGCCGAAGAACCTCTTGGGTGGATAGAGGGCGATGGGGTCAATGCCTCCGGAAAGGGTGCGTCCGCTGGTGGGCACGGCCAGGTTGTAGGCCCGGGTGAGCCTGGTGATGCTGTCCAGCAGAATGGCTACGTCCGTCTTGCCCTCGACGAGACGCTTGGCCCGTTCCAAGGCCAGCTCCGCGACCCTGCAATGGTCCTCCACCGGTTCATCGAAAGTTGAGCTGAACACCTCACCGGCCACGGAGCGACGGACGTCGGTGACTTCTTCAGGCCGCTCACCAATGAGGGCCACCATCAGATGAATCTCCGGATGATTGGTGGTGATGCCGTTGGCTATCTCCTTTAGAAGCATTGTCTTGCCCGCCTTGGGCGGCGATACGACAAGACCGCGCTGCCCTTTGCCTATAGGGGCCAGCAGATCTATAAGGCGTGAAGAAAGGTTGGAGGGTACGGTCTCCAGCTTGATCATGGAGTCGGGGAATACGGGTATTAGGTTTTCAAAGTGTGGGCGGCTTCTGGCGGTTTCCGGCTCCACGGCGTTGACCGTTTCCACCCTGACCAGGCCAAAATAACGCTCGGAGTCCTTGGGCGGTCTGACTTGTCCTGCGATCATGTCGCCGGTGCGCAGTCCAAACCGGCGTATCTGGGATTGGGATATGTATACGTCGCGCTGTCCGGGCCTGAGCTCACCGTTTCGGCGCAGGAAACCGTAGCCGTCACCCATTACCTCCAGCACTCCGTTAGCCACAATCATGCCCTGCTGCTCGGAGTAGTTATCAACCAGCTTGTGAAGCAACTCTTCTCTACTTAGGGAGCCTGCGGTTTCACCGTTGACGGCGCCCGCTTGGGCGGCAAGCTCCGCCAACTCCTCTTTAGTTTTCCCTTCCAGCTCAGATAGATGTGAAACGGGTTTTGTGGTCAAAAAAGTGTCACCTCAGTGGGATCGTTGATTCTAGTCAGGGTTTCCTAATAGTTGAGTGGATATAGTCTTGAGTCCTAGCTGGAACCTGTTCTTTTGGCGTAAAGGCAAGCTGCAAGTCCGGGGTGTAGGGGGAATCCAAGACGGTGGAACAGGGGATAGTATAGCAAACATCACATTGGTAGTCTACTACGAACTTGTCAGTGGCAGTGGACGCTGGTCTCCTTTACGGATGGTCTCTTTGGCTGCGCCAAGGAAGTCTTTGAACAGTGGGTGCGGCCTCTCCGGGCGGGAGAGGAACTCAGGATGGAACTGTACGCCTAGCATAAAGGGATGGTCCGGAGCCTCACTTATCTCCACAAGCAGGCCGTCTGGTGATAGGCCGCTGGCAATCAGACCAACCTCTGCCAGAGGCTCGCGGTAGGCGTTGTTGAACTCGTAGCGGTGGCGGTGTCGCTCCTCCACTTCAGAACGACCGTAAGCACTGGCAGCGCGGGTTCCAGGCACCAACCTACAGGGATATAGGCCAAGTCTCATGGTCCCGCCCATATCTTTCATTTGCATCTGCTCCGGCATCAGGTCTATGACCGGGTGCCGTGTGTCCCGGTTGAACTCGGTGGAGTTGGCGTCCTGGTATCCCAACAGGTTACGCGTATACTCTACTACCATGAGTTGCATGCCCAGGCACAGTCCCAGATAAGGCACGCCGTTTTCTCTAGCATAGCGCGCGGTCTGGACCATACCCTCTATTCCCCTGGGGCCGAATCCACCGGGCACAACGATTCCCTTAACCGAAGCGAGCAAATCTTCCAGGCCGTTCTGCTCTATTTCCTCGGAATATATCCAGGAGATCTCGGCGTCTCTGCTATGGGCAAGCGCTGCGTGGGAAAGGGCTTCCTTCACGGATATGTACGAATCTGGCAAGTCTGTATATTTACCAACTATGGCAATGGGCACCTTCTCCTTCTCTAGGTTCATTCTATTGATCAGGAACTGCCAGTCGGCCATGTCACGGCTATGGTAATCCAGGTGCAGGGCGCTCAAGAGAGTATCGCCAAGGCCGGCGTCCTCAAGCGCAACCGGAACTTCATAGACGTTGCCCACGGTGGGCAGGGCAAACACGGCGTTGCGGGGTACGTCGCAGAAGAGGGATATCTTGTCTTTGATGGAATCCGTTATGGGTAGGTCGCTGCGAGCTATGATTGCATCGGGTTGGATTCCAATACTGCGCAGCTCCTTGACGCTGTGCTGGGTTGGTTTGGTCTTCAACTCGCCGGTAGCCTGGATATGTGGAAGAAGGGTGAGGTGTATGTAGTAGACGTTGTCTCTACCGGCATCGTTGCGGATCTGTCGGATGGCTTCCAGGAAGGGCAATCCTTCTATGTCCCCAACGGTTCCGCCCACTTCCACCACCACTACGTCTGCCAGGCTTTCAGAAGCAAGGCTGAACATGCGATCTTTGATTTCGTTGGTGACGTGGGGAACGGTTTGAATGGTGCCGCCCAAATAATCGCCCCGGCGCTCCCTGGCGATGACCGTGCTGTAGATTTGACCGGCGGTCACATTGGAGGAAGCGGTGAGTTCGATGTCGATAAATCGCTCGTAGTGGCCAAGGTCAAGGTCGGTTTCTGAGCCGTCCTTGGTCACAAAGACCTCCCCGTGCTGGTAGGGGGACATGGTTCCGGGATCTACGTTGAGGTAAGGGTCAAGCTTCATCACGGAGATGCTAATGCCCCGACTTTTCAGGATACGACCTATTGAGGCCACGCTGATGCCCTTGCCCAGTGAGCTAACCACACCGCCGGTCACAAAAATATATTTCGTCGTCATACTCTCAATGCAAGTCCCAACCTATGCCAATGGAAGCTAAACTAGGTACAAAGAAACAGAGCTATGTACAGGGGAGAAGGGGACACCACAAGCTGGGAAGTTAGACTTATCTGTAGTGGCCTTCTAAAGGTCATACCCTTGCTTGGAGGTGCATATCATAGGGGATTGTAGTGGTGCTCTGAAAAGAGTGTCAAGCGTTTGATGACTTGTATAGGACGGACATACGGGCATAGGGAGGCGTCCCCGCTGGCAATGGGCCACGCCTCTTCCTCTCGTCAACTGGAACCGGTTGGCCACAAGGTTACCCTCAACGTCGCATGGGCAGTCCATTTTCATTGTTATGACAGGAGCTGGAGCCGATATTTGGGCGGAATACTAGGCAAAAGATTGACCTTTGTACAAAAAATCTGTAATATCTTTGTGCCTCAAACGGCGATGTGAAAGTAGCTAAGCAGATGCGTATCACAGGAGGCGAGGCGCGGGGTATCCAACTTGATGTGCCGCGTTCTCTGCACTTGAGACCCACCTCTGACAGAGTACGCTCAGCGCTATTTCAGGTTATATCTGAGGCGTTGATCGAAGCCAGAGTACTGGACTTGTATGCCGGAAGTGGCGCACTGGGAATAGAAGCGCTCAGCAGAGGTGCCAAAGCGGCGGACTTTGTTGAGCAAAACAGTCGCCTATGTCAGACCATCGGGCAAAATCTGAGAAAGGCAGGCCTGGAAGAACGAGGCACTATATACAGGGCACAGGTGGCCCGGGCGTTGGACTTCTTGAAGGGACCGTATCAAGTGGTTCTTCTTGATCCACCGTATGATCTACCTGACTTGGGACAAATAATGAGCAAGGTTGCCAGGTCGGGACTGATAGCAGAGAGAGGCTTGGTGCTCTTGGAGCACAGCAAGAGGACAGATGCAAAAGAGAGATACGACACGCTGGAGCGTAGCTTTCAAAGACGGTACGGAGATACTGTGCTGTCCGTGTACAACTAAGGAGAGCCGGTGACCATAGCAATCTACGCAGGGAGCTTTGATCCCATCACCAAGGGACACCTGGACATTGTGCAGCGAGCCGCTGCGATTGTGGACAGACTTGTGGTAGCGGTGTTTGATACTCCTTCCAAGAGCCTGCTCTTTTCAACGTCTGAGCGCGTTGGCCTGTGCGAAAGGGCCGTCATTGATCTGCCCAACGTGGAAGTTACGCGTTACAACAGCCTGACCGTTGAGTATGCCAAAGAGATAGGGGCGGACTTCATGGTGCGCGGCTTGCGCAGCGTCACCGACCTGGACTACGAAGTAGCCATGCTGATGATGAATCGCAAGCTCAATCCGCAGATAGATACGGTATTCCTCTATACCAGCCAGGAATACCAGTCACTCAGTTCATCTTTGATAAAGGAGGTGGCCAGCTTCGGTGGAAACATAGAAGACCTTGTGACTTACGACGTTGCCGTCGCGCTGAAAAACAAACTAGGCGTAGCCGTATAGCGCGGCGGTTCGAAAGGGGGACATCATAGATATCTTTGGTATTATCAATAAATTAGAATCATTAGCGGCTTCAGGTAAGCGGGTCCCCATGAGCAGGAAACTGTTTGTTGACTCAGAAGCTCTCCTGGAGCTTGTAGACCAGTTGAGAGTTGCCGTGCCCCAGGGCATTGCTGAAGCCGATGAAGTGATCAGAAAGCGCGAAGATCTGCTCAACCAGTCGCTTGGTGAAGCCAGGCGCATCAGGGCCTCGGCGGAGACCGAATTCCGCAGTCGCGTGGACGATACGGAACTGCTGAAAGAGGCCCAAAAAGATGCTCGGAAGATATGCCAAGAGGCCGAGCTAAAGGCGCAGCGCATTCTGGATATGGCTGAGAGTGAGGCCGCTTCCCGGCGCAACTCCGCTGATCAATACGCTCAAGGACAGCTGTACAGCCTGGAAGAGAAAGTGGCAGGGCTGCTGAGCACGGTCCGCAACGGCATTGAGGTACTAGAGGCCCAGCAGAAAGTTTCCAGATAGCTCCAATTTCAAGCCGGGCTTGTTTACCGAGGCACAAATCGGATGGTTGTGTTTTGCCTTTTTCCGTGCGATGCCTAGCTCTGAGCAGGCTCTAAAGAGTAGTCGCCGCTTCTGCCGCCGCTTTTGCTCACTAGCCTTACTTCACTGATCTTCATTGCCCTATCAACGGCTTTTGCCATGTCGTATATGGTCAGCGCCGCGATATTGACGGCGGTCAGGGCTTCCATTTCCACGCCCGTCTTGGCAGTGGTGCGAGCGGAGGCTGTTATACGAATAGCACTGGCGGCGTCCAAATTGAACTCTATGGCTACCCGATCCAGCGGCACGGGGTGACACATGGGAATGAGTTCCCACGTTCGTTTGGCAGCTACGATCCCTGCGACACGAGCCACGGCCAGCACGTCGCCCTTGTCTATGCCGCCATCCTTGATCAGACGCAAGGTTGATGGCTTCATGTGGACTAGGCCCTCAGCCACGGCGTCTCGCAACGTGGCATCTTTGCCGCTCACGTCCACCATTTGAGCGTTGCCTTGCGAATCAAGGTGTGAAAGGGTGGGTTTGCTCTTGAAGAAGGAGTTTGCCTGTTGCAAAGCTAGGGCGTTGGCTTCTTCATTACCCGGGTTGCCGGTGTGACCACGCACCCACTGCCAGGTGACCTCATGCTGCCCGGCAACTTCATCAAGTTTGGCCCAGAGGTCCCGGTTGGCGTTTCTCTTCCAACTCCTGGTCATGGTGTTGACCACGTACTGGCTGTCACTGAAGACCGTGACCTCTGAGCCGGCGGGGACGGCCTGCAAGCCTTCGATTGCGGCCAGTATCTCCATTCTGTTGTTGGTGGTGTTGTTTTCTTTGCCGACCAACGAACGTTTGGCGCCGTTATCTTCAATGACGGCAGCCCAGCCGCCGGGTCCCGGGTTGCCCAAACAGGAGCCGTCTGTGTAGATGGTAATCATATCTTGGACACGAACTCCATACGACTAACTTCACTTCCATGGATTAGCAAACCTTCGGTTTTTTCTGGCTCACTCCAGTCCTCTTGATCAGGATCCCAGATTCGGAATGGTGATAAATAGATTTCAGGCCCAGGAGGTAGACGGTCGTTGGAAAAGTACATCGGCCAGCCACTGATCAAGCTGCCATCTTTTAAGTACATCAAGATGTGTGAATAGTTATCTTCTCGAAGCAATCGACTCCAGAGGTCACCGTGGACTCTTAAATCAATACCAAGCGGATTTAGGACGCGCTCTGGTATTCTGAACCGATCAAGAACTCCAAGGAATACACCAAAAACGACAGCACTTAGGTAAAGTACAAGCCATACATTATTTGGCACCTTAGAGGGATCAGCAATAACGTCCAATAGACCAGGCCATGGTTGTTCTTTGATAGGGGGAGCCACAAGGAGTGTGAATATAGGATAGAGAACAACAATGAGGGCGAGGCTTACTAGTACACTCCACATAGTGGTATAGAAAGCTGATGCTCGCCTGATTCTACTCACTAGATAAATGACGTGGAGCAAAACGAAACCAGGAAGCAACAAGAATAAAGCCAGAGGTAGGCTTGCAAACCCCATTTAAATCCCTTTCCGTACCTGTTCAGCTGTTGTTGCGGGATTGCCTTGGAGGAACAGCAGGCTTTGGAGATTTTGGTAGTTCTTTAGGCGGCTTTTTATATGTGAACCCTTCTCTAAGAGGTCTTTCTTTCTTCCTGTCTGCTGCCATTGTTTTTTACCTCCGTTTTAAGATTCGCATGTAGTATTCTACCCGCCTATGTGATACATCTCCACCTTGTCATTACGGGCACCGGAAAGGGCGGTGCGCTCCTCTGAATATCTATCGGTGCGGACCTGCCAAATACCGCTGACTATGGCTTCAATATCCCCATCGCTGGCGCCGTTTCGCAAGGGGGTCTTCAGATCATGGCCCTCGCTGGCGAACAGGCAGGTGTATATCCTGCCGTCCGCGGAAATCCTTGCCCGTGTACAGTCGCCGCAGAACGGCTCCGTGACCGACGAGATAACGCCGACTTCACCCTGCCCGTCCATGTAGCGATACCTATCCGCCACCTCTCCCAGGAAGGCCTTTCCCACGGGCTCCAAGGGAATCTCTTCATTAAGCCTGTGAATGATCTCCCTTGAAGAGACTACGTGTTCCATCTTCCACCCGTTCCGGTTGCCCACGTCCATGTATTCGATGAACCGGACGGTATGACCCCTATCCTTGAAGTAGCGGGCAAGGTCCACCACCGTATGATCGTTGACGCCTTTCTTGACCACCGCGTTTATCTTGATGTTGCGGAACCCCGCTTCCTCAGCGGCGCGGATCCCGTCTAGGACTCGCTGGGTGCTGAAGCCACGGCCGTTCATCTGACGGAATACGGCGTCATCCAAGGTGTCTAAGCTAACAGTGACCCGTCTAAGCCCCGCATCTCTCAGTGCCTGCGCCTGATGGTCGTCCAGTAGATAGCCGTTCGTGGTCAACGAAAGGTCGTCCACTCCTTCCATGCCGGCAAGCATGGCCACAAGTATCTCCAAGTCTTGTCTGAGGAGCGGTTCCCCACCCGTTAGGCGTACACGCGATACTCCCAGCTTGACAAAAATCTTCACTAGCCGCGCTATCTCCTCATAGCTGAGGACTTGCTCCCTAGGAAGGAACTGATATCGCTCTCCGTAGATTTCGGCAGGCATGCAGTAGGTGCAACGGAAATTGCATCTATCCGTGACGGAGACACGGAGGTCGGCCAGCGGTCTGCCGAACAGGTCCCGTAACGTTTCCTTTGCCTGAGTGTGGTCCATTTGCTAGCTTGGCGACCTGGCGCCTATGACCTCTTTCAGTTTCTGCACCGCTTTTCGGGTGGCGATGCCCCTGTGGCTCACGCTATCTTTGGCCTCCGCATCTACCTGTCCAAATGTCTTGGTGAAACTGGGATAGTAGAACAGGGGGTCATATCCAAACCCCTCTTGTCCGATGGGCTCAAAGGCAACATATCCCTGGCAGGCACCTTGGAAGGTTTCCTCTCCAGATCTGGGCCAAACCAGAGCCACCACGCAGATAAAGCGGGCGGTGCGTTTTTCCCAGGGAAGGTTGCTCAGTCTGGATAGAAGCAGCTTGTTGCGGTCGTCATCGCTGGCTTGCAAGCCGCCGTAGCGGGCGCTTCGCACTCCTGGTTCGCCATTCAACGCATCCACTTCTATGCCGGAGTCGTCGGCCAGGGCGGGCAGACCCGTTGCTTCCGAATAGAAGTGCGCCTTGATGAGAGCGTTTTCTTCGAAAGTATCTCCCGACTCCTCAGGCTCTTCCGTCACTCCTTCATTGAAAGGAGTGGTCAACTCGCCAGGCAGGCAGCCAAGCAGACGGTGGTATTCCTCCACCTTTCCGCTGTTGTTGGTTGCGATCAGCAATTTGAAAGCCACGTTGTAGAAATGATAACACCATAGCCGGAGAAAGGCACAGTCTGACGGCGCGCCTGCTGTGCTTTGGAACTATGCAACACTCTAGACGCCGACGAATTCCTTCTCCATATCGGGAGTGTAGACGCCGTCGCGGGCGGCGCTGGTTACCCGGGCGCGGCGCAAGTAGGCCTCCTGCGCTTGCGGCACCTTGGCCGGGTCGCCGCTCCATACCTTGAGAGGAGTCGCCTGGAGACCCCTGCCGTATGAGAAGCTGAGCTGCCACGGTGTAGTAGAGTCGACACGCTGGTTTATAGCGTTCAAGTTTACCGTTGCCTCGTTATCGCTCTGCCCGCCTGAAAGGAAGATAATGCCCGGCATGGATGCGGGAATGGTGCGCTTGAAGCAGCTTATGGTAGCCTTTGCCACCTGTTCAGGGCCCGCCCTGTTGGGAGCTTCCGTCCCTGACAGGACCATGTTGGGCTTGAGCAGCATGCCTTCCAGGGCAACACGCTGCCTGTGCAACTCCTCAAATACTCGCTGCAAGGTGGCCTCGGTCACGTCAAAGCAGCGATCTATATCATGGCCGCCGTCCATGAGCACCTCCGGCTCAACGATGGGGACGAGGCCCGCCTCCTGGGAAAGCGCGGCGAAGCGCCCCAGGGCATGCGCATTGACATCGATACAATACGAGGACGGTATGTTCTCGCCGATGGTGATCACGGCGCGCCACTTGGTGAACTTGGCGCCCAGCTCACGGTAGTCGTCGAGACGCTCACGGAGGCCGTCCAGCCCCTCTGTCACCGTTTCATCAGGGGAACCGGCCAGGGGTCTTGCTCCCTTGTCCACTTTGATGCCGGGCACAATGCCCTCACCGTTTAGGATGTCTACAAACGTTTGACCGGTGTCTGCGCTCTGCCGGATCGTCTCATCGAACAGGATGACTCCGCTGATGTAATCGCCGCTGCCATTGGCGGTGAACAGAAGCTGCCGCCAAGCACGACGGTTGTCTTCTGTGGATTCCACATTTATGCTTTCCAGCCTGCGCGCTATCGTAGAATCGCTCTCGTCAGCGGCAAGTATACCTTTGCTCTTGACCACAATAGCCTGGGCTATGGCTTGTAGTTCCTGCGTGTTCATGCTTGCCTCCTTGCGTTCTCAAGTTCAGTGGGACGCCTATTCCCCAAGATAGGCGCAGATTGGGCCTTTGTCCATGATGAGTTTATCACGATGTACGAGGCGGAAAACAACCTCCGTATGCTGATATACTCCCTTTGAATCACCGCGATTCAAAGGGAGTATATCAATGAATACTAGAGAAGCCATTGACCGTAACTTCGCGATGAACATGGTGCGAGTTACAGAGGCGGCGGCTATTGCGGCGGCACAACACATGGGCATGGGTGACAAGGAGCTGGTGGACCAGGCAGCGGTGGATGCCATGCGCTTCACCCTGGGCTCCATGTCCATGGACGGTGTGGTAGTGATAGGTGAGGGAGAAAAGGATGAGGCGCCAATGCTGTACAACGGCGAAGTGATAGGAGATGGGATAGGGCCGGGGATGGACATAGCCGTTGACCCCATTGACGGCACTACTTTGCTATCCAAGGGGTTGCCGGGAGCCATTGCCGTGATTGCCCTTTCGGAGCGCGGCACAATGAACTGCCCTCGAGAAGTGGTCTACATGAATAAGATAGCGGTGGGCAAAGAAGCCAAGGACGTGATTGACATCAACGCCTCCGTGGGGACGAATCTCAAGAACATTGCCAAAGCCAAGGGGAGAAAGATAAGTGAACTTACCGTGATAGTGCTGGACAGGCCCAGACACGAACAGCTTATAGACGACATCAGAAGTGCCGGCGCTCGTATAAAGTTGATATCTGATGGAGACATAGCTGCGGGCATCCACGCCGCCATGTGGGAAAGCGAAGTGGATATACTAATGGGGATAGGAGGCACACCGGAGGGTGTGATTACCGCTGCTGCCATAAGGTGCATTGGCGGCGCTATCCAGTGCAAGGCCTGGCCCCGCGACGATAAGGAGCGAGACGCGGCAATCGCGGCTGGCGCCGACTTGAGCAAAGTCTACTCCGCTGAGGAACTGGTTTCTGGAGAAGACGTCTTCTTCGCTGCAACCGGCGCAAGCACAGGTGACCTGCTGAATGGGGTGCGCTTCTTTGCCAATGGCGCGCAGACACACTCACTGGCAATGCGGTCCCGCTCAGGAACGCTGCGGTGGGTAGACTCCGTCCATGATTTCACCCGACTGGACAAGATGAGCTACAAGAGTTGAGCATCTGCGGTACGGATACGCTGGCAACCGTTCCGCCTAAGCTATCTCTTGCAACCAGTAGATGAAGGTCTCTATAGCCTCATCCCAAACGTCCTGGCGTGTCTTGCCGCTGGACTTTCTGACCGAGAAACCGTGGTCTGCGCCGTCCAAGAGGTGCAGGCGGGCTTCCTTGATCTTGGAGACGGCCTCTGCAAGCTCGCCGGGGGTTGCGAAGGCGTCACGCGTGCCTGAACAGAACAGTACGGGCTGAGAGATGGTGGGGAAGTGCCCATCCCTCCATTCGTCTTTCCCCGGTGAGTGCAGGGGGTAGGCAAAGAGCGCCAGTGCGTCCAGCGGGGCTCCCCGCGCTGCTACCAGGGAAGCGATGCGGCCTCCCATGGACCTGCCCGCAGCCACCAGCCTGCCGTCCGGGCGGTAGAACGCTTCAATAGCCGCCCGCCAGGTTGCTTCGAGGACGGAAGTGCGGTCGGGTGCCCGGCGCTTCTCCTCCATGTAGGGGAATTGGACCCGCGCCGTGGATATACCGCGTTGCGCCAGACGGGAAGCGGCGTAGCCTCCGAACGGATCGTCGATATTGGAGCCCGCCCCCGGCGCGTAAATGAAGGTCCAGCCTGTATCGGGGCTCTGAGCCCGGCTAAGGAGGGCTGTTACACTCCTACCGCCGGGCAACTGTATGCGGAGAGTCTCCATATTTGCGTTCTAGCAGCCTGCTTCAGGTTGGGGCATCCGATTTTGTATCTTTGCCAGAAGCCAGCGCCGCATGCATGACCTACTCCAACCCTTCAGACTTGTAGACCTTGCCCCTTTTCGCGTAGCTGACCGCTCTGCTTCTTATCAGCTCTTCGTGCCGCTCCTGGATCTCGCCCCTTGGCCTGGCGGGCACACCGGTTACAATGGTGCGAGGCTCTATGGTCATACCTTCCAGCACCACGGCCCCGGAACCGACGATAGAAAGCTCTCCCACTTCCGCACCCTCGTTCACCGTAGCGCCGTTGCCTACCAGGCAGTTGTCTGCCAGTGAACGTCCGTGCCACAACACGTTATGTCCGATGGTTACACCGCTCCCAATCTTGGATTCGGCGTCGGAATGCACAACGCTGTTGTCCTGTATGTTGGTGTTGGCGCCAACGGTTATCTTGCCGTTGTCGGCGCGGATCACTGCGCCCGGCCAGACGCTGGAGTTTTCTCCTATTTCCACGTCACCGATGACGTAGGCGGCCTCGCTGACGAAGGCGGTGGGATGTATGTTGGGTGATTTACCCTGCAAGCTGCGGATCATAGCGTCCTCCTCTGTAGTCGACTCACTACCTAGATAATATCTGGGGCTGCTAAATTGCAGGGCGCATTTTGTGCCACTGCGTTGCTTGCTCAAAGGCGTGAGCGGCGCGGAGCACCGCGGCATCGCCCAGGGCGGGGCCTACGACCTGCAGGCCCACGGGCAGCCCTTGTGTGAAGCCGCACTGCACCGATATACCGGGAAGCCCGGCGATGTTCGCCGGTATGGTCATAACGTCGCTGAGATACATTTTTAGCGGGTCTTGGAGCCTTTCCCCGAACTTGAACGCGGCTGTGGGCGAAGTTGGGGTTACCAGGACGTCGTACTTCTGGAAGGCGTCTTGAAACTCCCTGGATATCAGGGTGCGCACCTTCAACGCCTTCAGGTAATAGGCGTCATAGTAGCCGGAGGAGAGGGAGTAGGTGCCCAGCATGATACGCCTCTTCACCTCCGGCCCGAACCCGTGCTGGCGGGTAGCTTCCAGCTCGTCCCACATGCCAGCTTCATCGTGGTCGGAATAGCCGTACTTCACGCCATCATAGCGCGCCAGGTTTGCCGAGCACTCCGAGGGAGCGATGATATAGTAAACGGCTAGGGCGTACGGCGTGGAGGGCAGCGATACGTCCCAGTCAACCGAGGCTCCCAGCTCTTCCAACACGCCTATTGCCTGGCGAGTCGCCGTTTCTACTTCAGGATCCATGCCCTGTAAAAAGTACTCTCTAGGAACGCCTATCCGCATTCCCGCTATGTCGCCGGTCAGGGCCTGCGTGAAGTCCCGGGCCGGTTGTGGCAGAGAGGTTGAATCTTTGGGGTCGTGGCCAGCGATAGCGCTGAGCAGCATGGCGCAGTCGGTGACATCCTGGGTCAAGGGGCCAATCTGGTCCAGGGAAGAGGCGAAGGCCACCAGTCCGTATCTGCTGACCAAACCATAGGTGGGCTTCATGCCCACCACGCCGCATAGAGCGGCCGGTTGCCGTATGCTGCCGCCGGTGTCTGACCCCAGCGAGGCCATGGCCTCGCTGGCGGCCACGGAGGCAGCGGGGCCGCCGCTGCTACCCCCGGGCACACGCTCCATGTCCCAGGGGTTATGAGTATTGAAGAAGGCCGAGTTCTCGGTGGAAGAACCCATGGCGAACTCGTCCATATTGCCCTTGCCCAGCGTTACGGCGCCCTGTCCTTCCAAACGTTCCACAACTGTGGCGCTGTAGGGAGGAACGAAGCTTTCAAGCATGCGCGACGAGCAGGTGGTGGTTACTCCCCTGGTGCACATGTTGTCTTTGATTTGAAGGGGTATGCCGGTTAGAGGCAGCGCCTCGCCGCGCGCTATCATGGCATCTGCCTGCTGAGCCTGTTTCAGAGCCTGCTCAGGCGTTACCCTAACGTACGCTTTCACCCTGGGCTCCAGCCGCTCGATGCGTTCCAGATAGGACCGAGCCAGCTCTACCGACGACAACTCACGCTGGTCTAACAGGGTGCGTGCTTCGTGTATAGTCAGCTTGTACAGTTCGTCAGTCAACTTGCGTTCTCAGATAGTTGAACCATGGAATACCGGCTCCTACTCCAGCACGGCCTTGACCCGAAAATAGTCCCCTTCACGACGCGGCGCGTTGGACAACACGTCCTCCTTGTCCAGGCAAGGCTTCGTCTCGTCCTCGCGCATCACTGTGTCCAGCGGCACCGAGTGACTGGTGGGCGGCACTTGATCGGTGTCCAGCTCTTGTAGCATCTGGAAGTGTTCCAGGATGTCGTCCATCTGCGAGCGGTACAGCTCCACCTCTTGCTCCGTGAGTCGAATCCTTGTCAGCAACGCAACGTGACGCACTTCATCAGAGGTCAATGCCATGGTTTCTCCTTTGCTTAATTTCAGCGGTCTCCTAGTGTCCCCAACTGTCGTGAAATATCACGTCCTCTACAAGCTTGCGTTTGCTTCCGCCGAAGTGCTGCCCCTCGCCGGGATACCCCAATGGAATCAGTGCCGCCGTCTCCACGTGGTCCGGTATGCCCAGGAAGTCTTTGATCTGCCGTTCATAACGGCGGTGCATGGTGGTTAGCACTGTGCCCAATCCCAGGGCACGAGCCGCCAGCATGAGGTTTTGCGCCGCGGGGTAAATGGAAGCGCCATCGACGATGCTGCTTCCGCCATCCCAGCCGTCGGTGTGCTCAATGCAGGCCACGATGACCACCGGAATATCACCCATGCGGGCGCCCAGTTCATAGCCCAGCCTGTAAGGCTGTGTCAGCGTAGCAGGGTCGGGGTTGTCGCTGCCAACGGTGGCTCTCCATGCTTCCAGGTACCATTCTCCCAGCCTGCGTTTCTTTTCCCCGTCGCGGACCACTATAAAGCGCCAGGTCTGCCTGTTCCCGGGACTTGGAGCGCGCACTGCGGCTTCCAAGATGGTATTAATGTCTTCCTCAGAGACGGGATCCGAGGTGAACAGCCGAATGGCCCGCTGGCTGTGCATGGCTTTGAATAGAAGCATGTCGTTCATTTGAGCGCCTCTTTTTTTTGGTTGGCTTTCTCTTCCTGAATGATGCGGTCTATCTCTTCCACGGCTTCATCCAAGCGGCCGTTGTGGTTCACTACCACGTAGTCGAATTCGTCCTGGCATTCCATCTCAATCTCGGCTGTCTCTATGCGACGGCGCAGGGCTTCTTCCGTCTCGGATTTTCTTTCTAGGAGACGGTGCTTCAACTCCTCCATGGTGGGAGGGGCCAGAAAGATGAGCAGTGCGTCCGGTATCTTTGACCGCAAGGTACGCGCTCCTTGTATGTCCGTTTTGACAATTACGTCCTTGCCGGAAGCCATTGCCTCATCCGCCTGGGCGCGTGGCACGCCATACCAAGTACCGTACACTTCGGCGCATTCCAGGAAGCCGTCCTTCATCATCAAGGTACGGAACTCTTCAGGCGACATGAAGATGTAGTCAACGCCGTGACGTTCGCCGGGGCGCTTGGGCCGGGTAGTAGCGGTTATTATGTAGCGCCAGGGACGGTGGAGAAGCTTCATATCCTGCAAGGCGGCGTCTTTGCCAACCCCGGAGGGGCCGGAGATGACAACGAGCAGGGGTTCAGGCGCTTCCACAGACATTGGCTAACCGGAAGACCCGTTGATCAAGCTTTCCAGGTCTTTCCAGAAGGTGGGGTAGGATACGCTGGCTGCCTCTGCACCCCGTACTGCGGTTTCCCCGGCGGCCAGCAGCCCCGCGACTCCCAGCGTCATCGCCAGTCTATGGTCTCCGTAACTCCGCCCCGACGCGCCTTGGAGAAGGCCGGTGCCTTTGATCACCATCCCATCATCCATCTCCTCCACGTGACCGCCCATGCGGCAGAGTCCGGCAACCGTGGCCTTTATTCGATCCGACTCCTTGACTCGGAGCTCTTGGGCATCTCTGATAACCGTAGTCCCCCTGGCGAAACAAGCGGCCAGGGATAGAATGGGTATCTCATCTATAAGCCTGGGGATCAGATCGCCGGCGATCTCCGTGGCAGTGAGGCTGCTGGACTCCGCCGTGATATCCGCCACTTCTTCGCCGCCCTCCATGCGTCTGTTGGCTACGGTGAGACACGCTCCCATAGAGTCCAAAGCTTCCAGGACACCGGTACGCGTGGGGTTCATTCCCACGTTCAACACGGTGACCTTTGCCGAAGGATGGCAGACACCGGCAACCAGCCAGTAGGCCGCCGAACTCGTATCGGTGGGAACGTTCACGTCAACGGCCCGCAGCTCTTTGCCGGGAGTGACCTTCAAGGTCAGCCCATCCTCCACAAGTGCGGCGCCCATGTTCTCCAGCATACGCTCAGTGTGATCGCGGGAGGCCGCGGGCTGATGCAAAGTGGTCTCCCCGTCGGCGTAAAGGCCAGCGATTATAAGGCAAGACTTGAGCTGGGCGCTGGCTACCGGCATGTCGTATTCAATGCCGCGCAGGCCGCCGCCCCTTATGGCAAGCGGAGCCTTGCTGTTGCTGTCTCTCCCTTGGATCCGTGCTCCCATCTGTTGGAGCGGTTTGATGATTCTACCCATGGGCCGTGATCTGAGCGATTTGTCTCCGGTGAGTACGCTAAAGAACGGCTGAGCCGCCAGCAGGCCTGAAATCAGACGCATGGTGGTGCCGCTGTTGCCCGCGTTGAGAACATCTACGGGTTCGACCAGCCCGTGAAGACCGTTGCCCGCCACTTCAAAGCACTCTTCTCCGCCGCTGACTTCGCAATCCATATGACGGGTAATCTCCACGCCCAACCCTCGCAAACAGCGCAGCATGGAGGCTCGGTCATCGCCTACGCAGAAGTTGGAGACGTGGGCAGCGCCCATGGCAATGGAGTTGAGCAGCGCGGCACGGTGGGAAATGGACTTATCGCCGGGCGGCGCTAAGACGCCTTCCAAGCGGCTTGGTGGAGAGATGGTGCGCTTCATTATCCTCTTCTACGTCTTTCTTCCCGCTGATTGGGGCGACGCTGCTGCATGGATATTATTTCCTTGTATCTCTCTCTTAGCTTGCTGCCCACGACCATGTCCATCATCTGATCGCCGAACGACGGCACCTCTGGACCGGAGGGAGCTAGGTCATCGTCTTGGTCCTCGCCGGATTCGTACCTGATCAGCCACTTCTCCCTCTTCTCCCAGACCTTGGCGAAGGTATCGCCTAGGGCCTCAAGGCCGCTTTCCTCCGCCGTCTTCCCTATCATGTCGTGGAAATGGCGTAGTTCCTGGATAGCTTGTTCTACCCAGTAGAGCAGATTGTCGCGGTTGGTTAGTGATATGTCGAGATTCATCACAGGGTCGCCTGAAGCGAGGCGCGATACGTCACGGTAACCCGTGGAAGCCATCTTGGACATCTCTCTCCAGGACGGGCTCTTGGAGGTTACCGAAACCAGTGCTGAGGAAACTATGATGGGGAGATGGCTAACCGCCGCCACGTAGCTATCGTGCTCCACTGCATCAACGAAATACGGCTTGGCTTCAAGCAGCTCCACCATGCCAAGCACGGCTCTCACCGCTTCCCCCCTGGCCCGTCTGCCGGGGATCACTGCATAGCGGGCATTCTGGAACAGGTTGGCGTCCGCAGCGTCTATGCCGGAGAACTCTTTGCCGGCCATGGGGTGACCGCCTATAAAGTTGATCTCTCGCGGTAGATACTCTTCCGCCCAGTTCATTATTTCGGCCTTGGTGCTTCCGGTGTCGGTTACCACGCAGCCCGGCGGCGCCATGTCTGAGATCAGCTCAAGCATCTCCCGTATTGCCAGCACGGGGGTGGCGATGATCACCATTTTGGCGTCCTTGACCGCGTCCTCCAGCTTCCAATGCGCCTTGTCCACGGCCTTTAGCTTCTCGGCTTTGCGGCCAGTACCCAACTCCTTGTCGTACCCCGATACCTCTACTCTGTCCGGAGCTCTCTGTTTGAGCCCGAGGCCTATGGAGCCGCCAATGAGCCCCAGCCCTATGATGGTTATCTTGTCCACGATCCCCTCCCAGGTCCGCCTATTTAGAGGAAGCTCTGTCCCACTATGACGGTACCCAGGTAGTTTATCACAGGGTTGATGACGCTACGGATTATGCCCACCCCGAATAGTATGTCCGACATTATAGCCAGCATGAGCAGAGGCGGCCCGTATTGTTGAAACCTAGCAAAGCTGCGCGCCATGCTGGCGGGCAGCAGCCCGGCGGCCACTCCGGAACCATCCAACGGAGCCAGGGGGATCAGATTGAAAACGGCTAGGATTATGCTGAAGAGGACTATGGTAGCCACCGTGCGGGCCAGGAATCCTTCCAGGCCGTCTTCCAACAGGCGGGTGGTAAAGAGCCTGAACGGCCAGTCAAGGAGTCCCAGTTTGATTGGCAGAGTGAAAGCCACCGCTGTGAGCAGGTTGGATACCGGCCCTGCGCCTGACACAATCGCCATTGCCCGCCGTCCGCCCCTTAACGCTCTATCGTCTACGGGTACAGGCTTGCCCCAGCCAAATCCCACCAGGAAGAACAGCGCCGAGCCTGCGGGGTCTAAGTGACGGATCGGGTTGAGCGACATTCTGCCCAGCCTCTTGGACGTGCTATCGCCCAGAAGATAGGCCGCCAGCGAATGGCTGAACTCGTGGATGGTTATTGCCACGAGCAGAGCGAGTCCCACGGTGAACGCCAACACGGGGAGGATACGGAGGAAGGCAAGGGGATCAGAGAAAAGCAGGTCCAGGTTACCTAACAGCATGTAGGTGAGGACCTACCGGGGAGTTGTTTGCAGATCAAAGCGCTAGGATGAGGAGCTAGTACTCTTCCTCTAACTCCTCGTCCTCCTCGTGGTGGTGTTGCAGTAGTGCGGACTCCTGCGCTCTTGGCAGCGTGGGGCTCAGCTTTTGCTCGTTGCGCGCCTTGCGCGGCGGCAGCTTGTCGATGTTCTCCTTCAGCTTACCTATAGCTGAGGGGCTCATCTTGCCCAGATTCGCCACGATGCCATCGATTCCCATGTCGTTCAGCTGCTCCAGCTCGTGGGATGTCAAGCCGGCGTCCCATTCGAGCAGCATGTAGCGGCTCATGGCAGAGCGAACGTTGGATATAGCCAGCATGTGGGTCAGGGAGAGCGGCCCCTGCGGTTCGGGACGTTTCAGCAGGATGACGTCTACGGGAAGGTCTTCCAGTCCGCGCATCAACGATTCGTCCAAATTGGCGGGTATCTGCAGTACGCGTGCTACGTCGCCCTCGCTCAAATAGTCGACCAGGGCGCCGTCGAGGTTGAAGGTTACAAAGTCCCCGCCCTTTTCCTTGGCTATTTCCACCAAGTTGCTGTCTGTCTTGTCGAAAGCGATGCCCCAGATGGCCCCTTCCGGTGGAGCGGACTTGCTTGGGGAGCTTTCCAGCGCACTGAGAGGCAACACCAAAGCATCCGTGCGTGAGGAAACTTTGCTCAAGTCCTGCTTTTTGGCGCCATCCGCCCAAGCCAGGAGCAGCATTGTGGGCAACGTCTCTGCTTCTCGTCGTGGTACGAATCCCAGAGCACGGACGGGACCTTTGTTCACCTGTTCCAGTCGTTCAAGCAGTTTACTCATAGTAGCGCCAAGTCCGGCTAGGAAACATACCGAGGAGACATACGTTGATTGTATGTGATGGGATGCGCAGGTTCAACCTAGTTACGCTCCCACTAACGCAGGATCCATACAGGGCTACGGCCCAATTGAGGTCTGGTCGAAGACGAGTCGCCGGAGCATCGTTATCATGCATCGACGGCGCAGAGGGGTGCTAGCCATCAACCGATGACTCACCACTTTCAGGTGTGGCAACGTTGGCCTGGCTGGCGCCGGCGGCCCAGGCCAGTGCCGCAAGCATCCGCGCCGGGTTCAGAATCTGCCAGATGACCCCATTGTCAACGAAGTAGCCATTGGCGAAAACCAGGGTGCCCAGCGCCACCGAGACCACCGCGCCCACTCGACCTGCAATGTGTCCGGAGTGCCATAGAGCCACCGCCGCCACGCTGGAGGAACCAATGAAAAGCGGGTTGACCGTGCGCCACACATTCCCCCAATGGTCGCCGAACAGGTCACTATACCCGTTGGTGAGCACTACCAGGGCCAATATACCTAGCGCCAGGCTGCGCACCCAGGGGACATGACGCGTGCTCAACCAGACCCACCACACTCCGGCGAAACCCATAAAGAGCGGGCCGATTTGCCACAGCTTCCAGGGCCAATAGGGAACGGACATCCCTTGCGGGTCGACAAGGACGGTCCTCTCAGTCCAGGCAAAGATGGCCAAGACCACGAAGGCTGTAGCGGTGACGGCGGGGATAGGGGCTAGGTCTCTAGGGGCTATTAGCTTGAACATTGGCCAGACTTACTGCTATAGGGCTGCCAGTTACGGGCCCCGATTTCTGTGCCCGCCATAAGGCGCATCATCACATCTCTAAAGAAGCAAGATACCCGATGAAGCCCAGTTTAATATCCGACCTGGAAGATACTAGGCTCCCAACCCCGTGTCAATCTGACCGCTTTCATGCCCGTATTCTGCACGCCCGTCCTACAGGCCGCCTAGCGATTCCCCGAGTCCCTCTGTATATTGTGTGCAACTACACGGTGCGGCGCAGCGTATCCAAGGAATAATTGCCATGCCCAGCAATAAAGAGAGGATAGACTTGTTGCTCGTGCGGCTAGGACTTGTGGAGAGTCCGCACAAAGCCCAAGCCCTGCTGATGGCTGGCCTGGTCACTGTGGATGGCCGGATGGTGGAAAAGGCGGGAACAATGGTCTCACCCAAAGCCGACATCCGGGTGAAGCAGGCGCCCCAATTCGTGGGCAGAGGTGGCATCAAGCTAGAGCATGCCTTGGATAGCTTTGAGCTGGACGTGTCCGGCAGCGTAGCCCTGGACGTTGGCGCTTCCACCGGCGGCTTTACGGATTGCCTCTTGCAGAGCAGCGCCTCCAGGGTTTACGCCGTGGACGTGGGACGGGGCCAGATTCACCAGAGACTGCGTGATAACCCTAGAGTCGTGCTCATGGAGGGAATCAACGCCCGCCGGCCGTTTCATCTGCCGGAAAAGGTGAATATCGCCACTGTAGACGTGTCGTTCATCTCGCTGGTCATGGTTCTGCCTGAAGTGGTGCAACACGTGGAACGGGGCGGATCAATCCTAGGACTTGTCAAGCCGCATTTTGAGGCGCGGAGGCGAGATGTAGGCAAGGGAGGCGTGGTGCGCGACCCGAAGATACACGCGGCAACTCTGTCCAAGGTAGCGCTATGGGCAATTGACCATGGCTTGCGCTTCAGAGGAGCGACCGCATCGCCCATACTGGGCAATGCGGGGAACAGGGAGTTCTTTGTCTGGCTGCAAAGGTCCGGTTCAACTTGACACCCCATTGACCCATTTCTATACTGCCTAGAGATGGTGCCCTGCCGAGTGTGAGCATAGCCTGAGATTATTCCAGGGCAACCACTCCAAGTTTACAAGGGCGATTAGCTCAGCTGGTTAGAGCGCAGTCCTGATAAGACTGAGGTCCCTGGTTCGAGTCCAGGATCGCCCACCATATTGCAGTGGCTGACTTGCAGCGCCGAAGTGGCGGAACGGCAGACGCGCTACGTTCAGGGCGTAGTGCCCGTAAGGGCGTGGGAGTTCAAATCTCCCCTTCGGCACCAGGTATTATTGGAATTGTCTCAATTCGTTGCAGGCATCGGGCGCTTGTAGCTCAATTGGATAGAGCACTGGCTTGCGGAGCCAGAGGTTGCGGGTTCGAGCCCCGCCAAGCGTGCCACCCTTTATTCTCAATTGCGGGGGCGATTAGCTCAGACGGCAAGAGCGCCTGCTTTACACGCAGGAGGTCGGAGGTTCGAGCCCTCCATCGCCCACCAGTTCATAGCTAAGACCCCTGCGGGGACTCGAACCTTCTGCCGTGGCGTACGACTGAGACCCGCCCAGGACATTAGAACCATCCTTTGGCTCCACTCTTAGACCCAATGGGACTGAATTCATCACTCAGTGACTCGTTGGAGACGCTAATCCCCTAGGAGAACTGGTACAGGACCGGGCGCGGCCCTCGCGTGGGCCGGTGCCATCGTCCAGGTCGAAGCTCAGGGTTTCACCAAATCTGGGACTGCCATGCTTCATGCTCTTCTTGCTTGATCGGATGACTCCTTGACCGACGCCGTGGGGAAGCCATCACCAAAGCCTGTCGCACCCCCAGCCAACTAGAACAAACCTTCAAGATTCTCCCGGAGGTTCCGCCACCACCCCCGGTCCGATCCATGTTCCGGTACGAAGTGGACTGCGTATGTTCCGTCCTCCTCCACCTTGAGCCACCCAGCCAGGGTCACCACACGGCCCAGGGGGATTGCTTCGAGGACCTCCGACGGGTCTCGGACGTTAACTCGCTGCACGTACTCGCCCCGATTCATCTCCACCACGAGCTCGTCGGCGTCTTGGAACACGACCGTGCCGCTGACCCTCACGCACTCATCGCGGAACAGGTCGCCGGCCACCGCAATCTGCGCGGACGTCGGGATCACGGGAGATTCCAGGGGACAGGGTTTGTCGCGAGGCGAGACCACGTCGAGGCTGAACAGGACGACCAGGACCAGTGCCCCTATGCCCATCAAGCTCACGACCCACATGAGGAACCCGCGGAGGCGACCGCCGCCTTTCGCCTCCTCAACGGTTCCCTCCAACCAGTGCGTCTGACACTTGGTCGAAGACGCTCCAGGTGTGGCTGCCGGAGGACTGCTCTGCGGCTCCAACTCACGCGAAATCTCTTCAGTTTCGTCGGCGGTCCTGCGGTGCACAGTTGTCTCGGTATCCGGCGACTCCAATTCGAGCAGTTCGAGCTCTAACTCATAACCCATCCCCGCGGCCGCTTTCGCCGCATCGCCCGCCCGCCCGGTCAGCCACCACTCCGGCGCGTGCATGAAACCGCGATAGGCCGCGTCTAGGTCGGCGCCCCGAAGGGAGGATTCCCCGCGGGATCCGAACCACGGCGGAGCCGAGGCCGCAACGTCGAGCCACGGCTGGGCCACATTGAACGCGACGGCGTAGGCCAGCATGGGATCTGATTGGTTCCGAGCGCCCGCCGATCCAGCTCCGGTCAGGGTCTCTTTCAAACCAAGCCACTGACTTATCTCAAGCGCCCCCGCCTGTGTTGGCTTCAGCATCCCCGTTGGTATCGGCGTCGCCATCAGCAGATATACGAGGCCGATGAACCCGCCGATCAGGGCATTCGCCCACCACTGGTCCAGCCATAGAACCGCCCAAAGCCCGCTGCCAACGCCCATCAAGGCGCCGGCCAGCATTCCCCATCCGATTGCATCGTCGTCGTTTTTCCTCCTGACTCGCACCGGATTGTCATGGAAAAGGCCGCGATGCTGCAGGTAGTCCCCTATCTGGTCGCCGATGGCAACCTCGCGCTTCTTTATCGCTTCATGGAGCGCATCAACCGTTGTGGCACGCGACGGCATGCTTTCGCAAATCGTTCGCTCCCAGTCATACTGTACGGGAGCCTGCCGAGACAGCCGATAATAGAAGCCGACCCTTGTTCCGACGGCCTCGATTCGCAGCGTGCCTTGCTGGCACATCTCGATGATGGAGGCCAGCATCGTCGGGCTCCATATCATGTGGCCTCCCAGCGCGGATACCGCCGCCGCGGGCATTGAACCGGGCCGCGGGGTCCCCGAGTACGATGGGCTCGGCTGCGGGGGCTGGTACTTGGGCCACAGCCACAGCACGATGATGAGCAACTGCGCGACGCCGACGCCTATCGTGCGGAAGCCCCAGACCGCCAGCTGTTTCCAGTCCATCTCCCGGAAGTCGGGAAAGCCGCTTTCGGCAATTGCCCCGCCAGGGTCCATCGCCAACAGTAAGCCGATGGAGGCAAGGGCCGCCACCGCTACCACCACACTCACTATGCTTACCTTCCTTCCCGGGTCGTACTAGCTTACCTGATTCCGCCGGACAACCGTCCTTCACACTACAGTATCGGAGAGCACTGTCGCCATGCGATACCCGCGGCCAGTCGTGTCGGCGGCGATCCTCTGGGGGTCGGAGGACGGCGGCGTTGCCGTCCGGGACGGCGACGACGGTCACCTTGGCCAAGCTTCCCCTTTCAGAGGAATGGCCGGGCTATGACGGTGTAGCCGTCCTGGGTAGATTGATTCCTCCCCTATAATATGACCTCCCAGCGGAAAGTTCGCAGTACGGTGTGCTTAGGCCCACCAATAACCCCCACGTAAGACGGAGCCAACGCGCACACCGACAGGGTGATTGAGATGCAACGCGGCGCAGCCGATACACTCAATTGGAGGCGAGACCGCTTTCCTTGAGGAATCCCACGCCAAGGCTGACGCTCCAGGCCATCCAGGGGAAGTAGCAGAGGCCGGGCCGCCGCGCCCAAGTTTAAATCAGGCGTTGCCCTCTACCTGAACCGTGACGATGTCTAAGCCGTGGAACTTTTGGTGACGCACGGCAGAGGCGTGGTGTCGCAACAGACGGAGCGAAAGATCATCGACGGTTAGTATGGGGACGTCGGCGGTCAGATACGCCAAGCCCGCGTCCAGACAGGGTTTGATCGGCTGGGCGTCAGAGACGAAGCGGAGGCGGCCCAGTGCCATGCCTGTGAAACCGCTTTCTTTGACCTGCGCCGGAAAGTTCGCGGTGCAGTCCCCTTGCGCTCGCATTTCATGATACTATACGTAATTCAAAACCATAATCTCCCTAGCAAGAGGGATTGAGTAGACGCCTAGGCGCGCCTCAGCGCCGTGAGCAGGTACAGCATCGTGCAAACTAACTGGGGGCAACATGACAGACGTTAAGCAAGAGGAAACCCAGACTGGCTTAGTTGCCGAGCGGATCATTGAGAACATCAGCAGGGTGATCATTGGCAAGGACGCCGCCATCAGGCTGGGCGTTATTGCGCTGATGAGCAGAGGACATGTTCTCATAGAGGACGTGCCTGGAGTGGGCAAGACAATGCTTGCCAAGAGCCTGTCCCGTTCCACCGGTTGCTCCTTCAGCAGAGTGCAGTTCACCCCGGACCTGCTGCCCAGCGACATCACGGGCGCATCCGTCTACAACCAGAAGACCAGCGGCTTCGAGTTCCGGCCTGGGCCCATCATTGCCCAGGTAGTGCTAGCCGATGAGATAAACAGGGCCACTCCCAAGACCCAGTCGGCGTTGCTGGAGGCCATGGAAGAGAATCAGATCACGGTGGAGGGCGTCACCCATCCGTTGCCGCAACCCTTCATGATAATGGCGACGCAGAACCCTATTGAATACGAAGGCACTTTCCCTCTTCCGGAAGCCCAGCTGGACCGCTTCCTGCTGCGCATTCAACTTGGTTATCCAGGCTTTGATGACGAAGTATCCATAATGGATGGACAGCAGCTCACCCACCCCTTCGACGAGCTTGAGTCCGTGGCAAGTCCGGAAGAGGTGCTCGCTCTGCAAGGGAAGGCTCGTGAAGTATATGTCGACCCTCTCGTCAAGCAGTACATAGTCAGGCTGGCGGATACAACGAGAAGTCACCGCGACGTGGCGCTGGGCGCTTCACCCAGGGCTTCGCTGGCCTTGCAGAGGACGTCTCAGGCCCTGGCTTTGCTTCGCAACCGTGACTACGTTCTTCCGGACGACGTGAAAGAGCTGGCGGAGCCGGTCTTTTCACACAGGCTGGTGCTTACCGCCTCTTCAAGAATGCAGGGTGTGGATGACCGGCGTCTCATGCAGCAGATTCTGGGTAGCATAGAAGTACCGGGCACCCGGATCAGCGGACGCGCCTCAGAGTAATGACGGATCGCTGCCGCTTTGACGTATTCCCCACATCCCTGGGCTGGATGGCAGCACTTGCCTCAGATAGGGGTATACGCAGGGTTGTCCTGCCCAAACCCTCTAGAGACCAGGCCATGCAGGAGCTCCGTCTCCAGACCACTGATGCCGTCCCTTCAAGGCCCCGGTTCAACAGCCTGCGGCGGCGCTTGGAGGCCTACTTTTTAGGGGCTAACGTGGACTTTGAAGACGACCTGGACCTGGAAGGAGCATCCGATTTCATGGTGAAGGCCTGGAAAGCATGCCAGTCCATCGCCAAAGGTGAGGTTAGAACCTACTACTGGCTGGCGGAGCAGGCGGGTAATCGCAGGGCGGCACGAGCCGCCGGCTTGGCCATGGCCCGCAATCCGGCGCCGATAATCATTCCCTGCCATCGTGTCATTGGCAGCGACGGCGCATTGCATGGCTACGCTGGAGGCCTACCACTGAAGCAACGATTGCTAGAGATTGAGGGGGCTTTGCCTCTGCAGAAGACCTGGGGATAACCCCTCTCTCCTTCCGAGGAGGTGAGTGTTTTCTCCCAGCTTTGGAGAAAATCCTGGTACCCGCCTGTGCGGGCATGACGGGAAGTTGTGTTTCGGGCTCTGCAGACGGGGCTTTGCCTAACGCGCACCATCTCATCTGAGCGCTTCAGGCCCTAGCTGATCTTCCAAGAACCTGGTTGCTTCTTCAAGAGCTGCTGCGTCCACCAGAATCCTGGTCGGTCCTGCGAAGACTCCCAGATAGGAAGCCATATCGCCGGAGCGTACCATGGCGGGTATTCCCTCATTGTTCAGCAGACCCCTCCACATCTCAGCGGTAAGCTGATCAGGAGTTGTAGTTAGATAGACCCACTGAATCTTATTGGGCATGGCTATCAGATGAGACGCGTGCGCCCCGGGCCCAGCAAAGCATTGAGCTTCCCTTCCAGGGCGGGACAGAACTTAGTAGTTACCATGGGCATTTCAAGGCGCACACGATTGCTGTTTGAGGTTATATCCAAGTAAACAAGGTCTGTTCCCTTGTATTCCAGCATCAACTCCATGGCCGACTTCAGCAGATAGGCATCATCCGAAGCGTTCCCCGTATCGGTCAGATTGAGCAGGACGGCCTTCCTCTTTCCGTCGCCGTTCGCGGCGTTGCCGTTGTTATTCTCGCTGAGACCGTTGGAGCTGTTTCGACCGTTGCTTCCCAGCACAACCTTGTCCGACGAAGCGGTCTCTTCATAGCCGTCGGTTTCTACTTGGGATACTTCCTGCTCTGCGACGGGTTCCATAGTCGCCGCCGTTGCAGCCGGGTCAGGCTCCGCAACAGCTTCGGCTCCTGCTTCGTGTTGAGCGAGTTCATCGCCCTGCGGATTGAACAGCCCTGCCTTGGCGGCCCGCACGGAAAGCTTGCCGTCGTTATTGCGAAGCTTGCCCTCCACGGTTATCAACGTTCCCTCCACCCAAAGATCTAAGGTCTCTTGATAGACGTTGTCCCAGACGAACAGCTCTACGTTGCCTCCCAGCAACTCAAGGCCTGCTTTCAAATACGGCTTGCCGTTTCTGTCCCTACGACTGGTAGCGTAGGCCACCTGGCCGACAAGTCCCACAGTGGAGCCGTCGGGCTTCTCTTCCAAATCATCCTGGAAGGCTATGGCGGTGGTCTTGGGCCCGAAGGCCACGGTATGCAGAGGGTTGTCAGAGATTCTCTTACCCAGAAGCTCTCTCTCCCATTCGGAATGTTCCCTGGGAGTGGTCTCGTCGCCTTGAACAAGCTCCACTGCGTTCGTTGGCGCTTCCACGTACTGCCCAAACAGGTCGAACATATTGATCTGCCCCGACTCTCTGCGTCGTCTCTCCTGCTGCGCCACGTGGAGGATCCTCTCCACGCTGGCCAGCAGAGACCCTCTAGGCCCGAAGTCGTCCAGAGCGCCCACTTTGACTAGACTTTCCAGCGAGCGACGATTCATAGAGTCCAAGTCGGCGTTGCGGCAGAACTCCTCCAGGGATTGGAACGGACCGTGCTCCTCCCTGGAGCGGATCACGGCCTCCATAGCTCCCGAACCCACGTGTTTCACCGCCCCTAAGCCAAACCTGATTGCCCTCTTCACGGATGAGTCCGTGTCCACGGTGAACCGTACGCCGCTACGGTTGATGTCCGGTCTGAGCACCTGTATCCGAAGCCGAGTGCACTCGCCCACGTCTATGGCTATGCGTTCGTGCTGTCCGGCGTGGGAGTTGAGCAACGCCGCCATGTATTCCACGGGATAGTTCGCCTTGAAATACGCCGTCCAATAGGCAATGACGGCGTAGCTAACGCTGTGAGCCTTGTTGAAGGCGTACCCGGCGAACGGTTCTATCAGGTCAAACACCTGTTCCGCCAGCCCCTTGTCGTAGCCCTGATTCAAAGCCCCTTCTATGAATTTGTCTCGTTCCTGCTGCATAATTCCAGGTATCTTCTTGCCCATGGCCTTGCGAACTATATCCGCCTCGCCCAGGCTGTATCCGGCCATGGCCTGCGCAATGAGCAGCACCTGGTCCTGATAGACAATGATCCCGTACGTCTCCTCCAGAATGTCTTTCAACCTGGGGTGTGGGTATTCAGCCTCCCGCTGGCCGTGTTTCGACTGGATGAACGCATCTATATGATCCATGGGTCCCGGCCGGTAGAGCGCTATCATGGCGGCAACATCAAGCAGGGAGGAGGGTTTGAGGTCTTTTATGTAGCGGCGCATACCGGCGCCTTCAAGCTGGAAGAGCCCCGTAGTCTCACCGGAAGAGAGGAGAGCAAAGGTCTTTGCGTCGTCAAAGGGTACACTGCCCAGGTCCACATGCTCGCCGGTATGTTCCTTGATGATGCCGATGGCCCTGTCCAGGATGGAAAGGTTGGTCAGGCCAAGAAAGTCCATTTTAAGGAGGCCCAGTTTGGCAATGGGATCCATGGAGAACTGGGTCATTGCCACGTCGTCGTCGGTGCCTTTGATGGGCCTCTGCAGAGGCACGTATTCAGCCAGCGGCTCCTTGGATATGACCACCCCGGCGGCGTGCGTGCTGGAGTGGCGAACCACGCCCTCAAGCCTTCCCGCGTTTTCTATAAGCTTGTGCAGCGTCTCATCGTCGTCGTAGGCATCCTTCAGGTTCGGCTCCATTTCCATGGCTTCCCTGAGGGAACGCGCCCTGAACGGCACGAGCCGGGCCACCTGGTCGACGTCTGCGTAGGCCATGCCAAGGGCGCGGCCCGTGTCGCGAAGCGCCGCCTTGGGGCCCAGGGTGCCGAAGGTGATGATCTGGGCAACGTGGTCACGCCCGTACTTGTCCTTGACGTATTGAAGCACCTCGTCACGCCGGTCGTCCTGGAAGTCCATGTCTATGTCCGGCATTTCCTTGCGTTCCAGGTTGAGGAATCGCTCGAATACCAGGCGATAGGCCAGTGGGTCTATGTCGGTGACTCCCGTTACGTAGAGAACAAGGCTAGCCGCGGCACTGCCGCGCACACCAAGGAGGAAGCCATTTTCATGTGCAAATCTGGCAATGTCCCAAACTACCAGGAAGTAGTTGGAGAACTGCGTCTTCTTGATCACGTCCAACTCATAGCGCAGCCGTTCCTCGTATTCCTGGTCTGCCCTGGGAACGCGCCTTTCCAAGCCTTCCCAGCAGAGCTTCACCAGGTACTCCTCCGCCGGCAGCCCGTCGGGGGGCGTATACTCCGGCAGGTGGAGCGACGAAAAGTCCATTTCAACGTTGCACTGCTCGGCGACGACCCTTGTGTTGGTATAAGCTTCGGGATGGTCAGGGAACAACGCTGCCATCTCCTCCGAAGAGCGTAGGTAGAACGAGTCGTCCTCCATTCGCAGGCGCTTTTCATCGTTGATGTTAGTGTTGGTGTGTATGCAGATCAGTAGGTCCTGGATGGGCGCGTCTTCTCTGAGCGTGTAGTGGCTGTCGTTGGTCAGGATCAGGGGTATCCCCAGCTCCTCCGAAAGAGAAATCAGCGCCTGGTTCAAAACGTCCAGATGTGGGATGTGCTCGTGAGCCTGGAGCTCCAGGTAGTAACCGTCGAAGGTCCTGTTGTGCCAGACGGCCGCTTCTTTTGCCTCGTCGATACGACCCTGGACCAGCAGCTGTGGCACCTCCGCGGAGGGACAGCCGGAAAGAGCTATGATCCCCTGGCCGTATTCCTGCAGCAGCTCTCTATCCACCCTCGGTTTGTAGTAAAAGCCTTCCAGGTGAGCCTTGCTCACCAGTTGAATCAGATTGCGATACCCGGTGTTGTTACTAGCCAGCAAGGTCAGATGATACGGGCTTTTGTCCCCGTGTCCTTTGGAGGTACGGCTGCCGGCGGCCACGTATATCTCGCAGCCGATGATTGGCTTGATCCCCGCGTCTATGCACTCCGAATAAAACTCCACTGCGCCGTACAGCCCGCCGTGGTCCGTTATCGCCAGGCTGTCCATGCCCAGTTCCTTGGCGTGCTGCACAAGGCTGGGTATCCGGCTCAGGCCATCCAGCATGCTGTATTCAGTATGGACGTGGAGATGAACAAACGGTTCCATGGCCTCTATTTTGCCCGTTCCACTGGGCTCCCAACAAGAAAAAAGTAGGACATATTTCGGGTGCCTTCAAGAGCGCCCTGACAATGGGTCTTTGTCAAAATGGCGCCAGATATTGAGTTAGGGCGAAATTATACCACTTCATGTTGAGGTTTTTTCTCCATTTAAATGAATATTGTTAGTTCATCTGTAGAATGCTAGGCTTTAACCATCACTCAGAGAACGCCTTGGCTGTCGTAATCTGAACCAGGAAGCGGCTATGAAGCGAATTCTTGTTACCGGCGCCACCGGTTTTGTGGGCCGTCACGTTGTCCAGTGTCTGATGGAGAGCGGCCATGCGGTGCGCATCCTGGCTCGCGGGCCGGTGCGTCAGCATCTTCTTCCCGAAGGCGTAGAGGTGAGCTATGCCAGCCTGACCGACAAGGAAGGTTTGGAAGCCGCCCTGTCCGGCATTGATGCCGTGGTCCATCTTGTGGCAATCATAAGGGAACGCGGCGAAGCAACTTTCGATAGTGTCAACCACCTGGGCACAGCGCGACTGGTCAAAGCAGCGCTGAGCGCTGGTGTATCGCGCTTTGTGCTAATGGGCGCCATTGGCGCTGTGGACGACCCTAGGTTCCCCTACCTGCAATCCAAGTGGCACGGCGAACAGGCCCTGATACAAAGCGGCTTACCGTACACTATACTGCGCGGCTCCATAATCTTTGGTGAAGGAGATGAGTTCGTCAACACACTAGGGGGACTCGTCAGAGTATTCCCGCTGGTCCCGGTGATAGGCAGCAGAAAAGTCCGCTTTCAGGCCATACACGTTGAGGACGTGGCGCACTCCATAGCGAGGACACTGGAGCTGAGCGAAACCAAAAACCGCATCGTTGAAATAGGCGGCCCTGAATACCTCACCTACGATGGAATCCTGGATGCGATTGCGGAGACTTACGGCTGCAAGCGCTGGAAGCTGCATATGCCCATTGGCCTCATGCGGCCGGTGGTGAAGCTGATGGAAAAGCTGCTGCCCCACCCGCCGGCCACAAGCCAACAGCTAAACATGCTCGAATTCGATAATATCGCCGAGACCGACACTGTAAGCAAAGAGTTCGGCTTCTCTCCCAGACCGCTCGCGGGGAACATAGACTACATTCGCCAAGTCTCCTTCCTAGACGGTGTCAAGATGGTCCTGGGCAGGATGCCAAGCCATATTCGCGACCATTGAGGGGCCTAGAAGTGGAGTATAGGCAAGCCCTGGACAAACTGCTGAGCCTCACCGACTTGGAGCGCGTTTCCGGCCGCACCCAGAGCGGGGGCCGCTATAACCTGGACAGAATAGGTCTGCTCTTGGAGCGGCTGGACAACCCCCACCTGAAGACGCCCACCGTTCACATTACGGGCACAAAGGGAAAAGGCAGCACCGCTGCCATGATTACCTCTGTCCTTGCCGCCCAGGGGTACAGGCCCGGCCTGTTCACGTCCCCACATCTACACACCTTCAGGGAGCGCATCCAGCTCAACGGCGCCCCCGTTTCCGAAAGCGAGTTCGCCGCGCTCCTGGAAGCGGTCTGGCCCGAAGTAGAGGCGGTGAATTCCAAGGACTCGCTGGGGGAAGTCACTACATTCGAGCTTCTAACCGCCATGGCGTTCCTCCATTTTCACAGGCAGAGCGCCGGCTTTCAGGTCATAGAGGTAGGGCTTGGGGGACGGCTTGACTCAACCAATCTGGTGCAGCCGCAACTCAGCGTGATCACTTCCATCAGCCTTGACCACACCCGTATTCTCGGTGACACATTGGAGAAGATTGCCTTTGAAAAGGCGGGCATCATCAAGCAGAAGACGCCCGTTGTGACAAGCCCCCAGAAGAAGGAGGCCATGTGCGTCTTGCGGGATGTGGCCCGTACGAGAGGCGCGCGCCTTATCCAGGCCGGAGACGAGTGTCTGGCGATACGCGTCTCCCACCATCTCCAGGGTCAGACCCTTGATCTGGTCACCCCCTGGGGCGAATTCCGGCTGTGCATTCCCTTGCTCGGAGAGCACCAGGTAGAGAACGCCGTTACCGCCCTGGTCAGCCTGCAGGTCCTCGCTGAAATGGGCTTCGCCGTATCCGGTGATTCCATCAGCCGGGGCTTCGATTCCATGGCCTGGCCCTGCCGCATGGAGGTGCTAAGCCGGGAGCCGTTGCTCATAGCCGACGGAGCGCACAACCCGTATTCAGCGGGGATACTGCGCCGGGCCCTAGAGGACTATCTGGATTACCGTAGGCTCATCTACGTCGTTGGGCTTTCAAATGACAAGAACGTAGAGGGGATAGTGGCAGAACTGGCGCAAAATGCCAGCCTTGTCATCGCGGCAAAGTCGCGGCATCCCAGGGCGGTATCTCCTGAAGAAGTAGCACAGCTTTTTACACAGCACGGCGTGGAAGCCGTGGCCAGCAACAGCGTTGCCGATGCGGTCAAACTGGCCTTGTCTCAAGCCGGGGAAGGAGATTTGATAGTGGCAGCAGGCTCGCTTTTTGTTGCCGCCGAGGCCCGTGAAGCGATTCTGGGTATACCCCCTGAGATTTACCCGGTTCTACGGCGAGACATGTCGAGCGCTCACGCGCCATAAACCCGCGGGGCTTCTGTGGATGCTGCGCTGCCGGGGGTTATGTTGGGGCGTGCGGGGACTGATCGGTTCCCCTCAGCATGTGAGAGGCTATCTCGTACTTAATTTGCAATTAGAACTCACGCCCGGAACGCGCTGGGACTATGCAGTCTATGCAGACCGACATGCCTCCGCAATAGTACAGTTTGCGTAGCCTATTGCTTTTCTTTCCGTGGAGTACTACCCGGAGACAGGTGTGCCCTGCGGCACCATGCCTTCCATCATCTTCTCGACCGCCATGGTGTGGCTGCAAAACCCGTCTTCACCAAAGTGTTTGCAGGAGCAATACCAGGCGCCTTCATCGTATCTAATCTCGTAACTGTCGTGTTCTCCTTGGAAAGTGGCCTTGAAACTAGAGATGATTACTCGCTCTTTTTCTTGGGCATATAGCTGCGCTTTCTGTACCTTCCCAATGAGACTAGAATACATACAGCCTCCTTCTGGCCGACTTGTATAAGGCTTCAGATGAATCGTAACCTCCATGCGTTTCAACCGTCAATCTGTGCCGGATTCCCCTTTTGGCAAAAATCAAGTTTGACCGTGTTATTTCCCGATGCTAGACTGGGCCGGTACCAACGCAGAGGTGTCTCCATGCCCCTATATGAATACCGGTGTCCTTCTTGCGATGAACGCTTCGAGCGGCTGGCGCGGTTCAGCGATGGCCCAGAAGCGGACTGTCCCGACTGCGGCTCTACGTCGCCGCGTGTCCTCTCCACCTTTGCCGCGTTTGTCTCCGGCTCGGACGGCTCCATGTCCTCCGTGGGTGGCGGCTGTGCCTGCGCCTCTGGCGGCTCCTGCGCCTGTGCCATGACCGTTTGAGAGCTCATAGCGCCGGGAACCTCTCGTCTCCTCATAGTCACGCGTCCTTAGAGGAACTGGGGTTGTTTGCTTGCCGCAATTCGTCCCCGCCGTCTCTGCCACCATCCAATCAGACCAAGCAGCGCCACTATTCCGCCCGACTCCACCAGCGTGGCCATGCCTATCATTAGGGTGGATTCAAGCCAGAAGCCCTGGGGAAACAGCCGGACAAGGAAGGACGTACTGGGATCCAGCAGCCAGAAGTCGTTGTTGAAGCTGACCTCGTGGAACCACCTGAATAGGAGGTTGAAACCAACGAGAGAGACCAAGCCTATGACTCCTATAGTCCCGTATGTAAAGACCATGCCTCTAAAGAAGAGCCTGCGAATTCTCTCCGCGAACTCGCTGCTGAGTATGAGGAAGCCCACCGTGGAAAACGTGAAGAGGAAGAGGAAAGCCCCCTCCTGCACCCGGTACACGGTGTGCAGGAGCTCCTTCACGTCCCGCATGTGAATGATCTCCCGCTGATCGAAGAGTGGCCTTGCATCCCCGTCGGCCGTTACCCTAACGTCCAGCAGCTCCTCATCAGAGTTGAAGTAGTCCCTGATCTGAGTCGCCACTTCTGAAAGCTGCGATTCCGTGAGGCCGGTTGTACTCTCCACGTTATGCCTGTCGAATCCGAACTCGTAGAGGGCAATCGAGTTGAATGCCAGTCGTACGTTGCTTGTGACCAGGAAAATCAGGAAGGCCAACACAAAGGCTGCGTTCAAGAATAAGTTCAAGTACCGCAAACTCTCCATCTTGGCTAGGATGGTAGGAGCATTTTGGAGCGGTTGTCAATGACGTTGCCCCTCCATATAATCGTCCTTGGGAGGCTCCATGACGGAGAACAGAGACATTGCTTTCAGCCGGCTGGTAGATTTGTTGGACACCCTTCGTGGTCCGCAGGGATGCCCCTGGGACAAGGAGCAGACGCACGATTCTTTGAAGCGATACCTTCTCGAAGAGTCGTACGAGGTCTTCGAGGTTATCGACCATAGCCCTGAGAAGCTCCCCGAAGAGTTGGGCGACGTCCTACTGCAGGTGCTGTTCCACGCCCAGATAGCCGCTGAAGAGGTGCGTTTCACCATAGACGACGTGCTGGAATCGCTGCGGGACAAACTGGTGAGACGCCATCCTCACGTATTCGGCGAGCAGAAGGTGAGAGACGCGCGGGAAGTAGAGGCCAACTGGGAAGAGTTGAAACGTGGAGAACGGACTGGTGAGCCGGGCTTATCGCTGCTGGGCAGCGTACCGTCGGCCATGCCAGCGCTTGCCCACAGCCAGCTTGTCCAGGAGCGGGCCGCCCGCTCCGGCTTCGACTGGGAGCAGATCGACGGTGTACTGGAAAAAGTCGCCGAGGAAGTACGCGAGATCCGGGAAGCGCGGTCTCAAGAAGAGAGGACAAGTGAGCTAGGCGACCTGCTCTTCTCGATGGTCAACGCAGCAAGATGGATGGGCATCCAGTCGGAGGAAGCTTTGCGACAAGCCTCCGCCCGCTTTCGCCGTCGCTTCTTGGAGATGGAACGCCTTGCAGGCGAACGGGGTCTCAACTTCACCGGCCTCTCTCTAGACGAAAAGGAAGCGCTATGGAACGAGGCCAAGGCCTCTCAGGGGAAAGGGTAGGGGGATGCCAACCATGCCCTGCCGACGAGTATGACGGCTGAGGCAGCGGGCCCTAACTCTACAAGACCCGAGCGCTTACTGCCAGCCAGTTGCGCTCGATGGCCAGGACGCCGTCCTTGTCCGGCTGGCCATGCCGCTCCATGGCCGGGGCCACCGCCAGCCTCATGGCTTCCGTAGCCGCTTGTGGATTGTAACCGTGAAGGGCTCCCGCCGCGTACTGCTGGAAGCCGCTGATATGCTCCATGGCCAGCGTCCGTATTCGGACCGCGCTCTCCTTGACTTCTTCTACCTTGAAGCCAACCTTTTGCAGTAGTGCTTCGTAGTGATCCCTGGATAGGAAATTGCTGGCGGAGGGTCTCCCGTCCATCTGCTCTCTGCGTATCCCCTTGGACTTCAGGTATTCTACGGCGCGCCTCACCTGCGCCCTGTAGAATGGTATGGTCTCGGGCGGACGGGACTCGGCATAGAAAGCCGTATTGAATAAGAGCCATCCTCCCTTCCTCAGCGCCCGTTTCACAGAGGCAAGCACCCTTTCCTGGCTGTCGGCCTCCAGATAATGAATGCCGTTGCCCCACAGAGCCACGTCCACGCTCTCATCTGGCAAAGTCACCTCTTCGGCACGGCAGTGGATGAGCTCCAACTCTCCAACTTTCGATTCCAGGTTTAGCTTGGCCTGCTCCAAAGCGTCTCTGCTCTGGTCCAGGCAAACGATGGTGGGAGTGTGCCAGTGCTTAGGCAGGTTCTCCACGAAGATATGCACCATGGTGCCTATTCCCGTTGCTATGTCCAGCAGGCGTTCTATCTCCTTGCTGCTCTTTTGCACCATGGACTCTATCCAGCCCCGCACTATTTCCGTGTTGACCTCGCGGTACTCCTCCGTATCCGCAAACGGCTCATACACAAATTCCGTCTGATGAATTGCCATAGTCTGTGTCCGCTCCTGAGTTGCCAATATAGTAGAGGTAAACGTCCTTTGACCGCAAGCTATGCTTCATACGGTCTGAATACTAAACAGGAGCTATGCCCTCCAAACCCGAACGAATTGGATATAATAACTCCCTTTCCTATCTCCCGGGGCTCCCAGGGAATGCAGTCCACGTCACATTCAGGGTCAGGGGTATCGTAGTTGATCGTAGGCGGCGCCCAGTTGGTCTCCACTGTCTTAGTGCAGAATATGGCTTCCAGGGCCCCCGCCGCCCCCGCCAGATGTCCCGTCATCGATTTGGTAGAGCTGATAGGCACCCTGGCTCCATTGAATACTTCGTGGACTGCCTGTGCCTCCACCTTGTCGTTGAGCTGCGTAGATGTGCCGTGGGCGTTGATATAGACAACCTCTTCCTTCATGGCGCTGGCGTCTTCCAGCGCTCTCTCCATGGCCTTGATGGCGCCGCGGCCTCCGGGTTCGGGGGCTGTGATGTGATAGCCATCTGAACCCGCTCCATAGCCCGCCAGCTCGGCGAGAATTGTGGCGCCGCGCGCCCTGGCGAAATCTTCGTCTTCCAGTACCAGCACCGCCGCTCCCTCGGACAGCACGAACCCATCTCGATGCAGGTCGAAGGGGCGGCACGCCTTCTCCGGCTGGTCGTTGCTGTTGAAGTTGAGGGCCTGCGCCTGCTCGAAGGATGCGACGCACACGGGGATAATGGTAGCTTCGCTGCCTCCCGCTACCATTGCCTTGGCGCGGCCATTCCGTATCATATCCAGCGCTACGCCGAGCGAGTCCGCCGATGAGGCGCATGCGGAGGCCGTGGCGAAGCTGGGGCCCCAGCAGCCCAGATGTATAGACACCACGCCAGAGCCGGCATTGGGCATGAGCATGGGAACGGTGAATGGACTGACTCTCCGTGCCATCTTTTCTTTCACCACGCGGGACTGCTCGACGATGGTGGCCAGTCCGCCTACACCGCTGCCAATCAGAACCCCGACTTCGTAACGGGTGTCGCCCTCCAGCTTGAGTCCGGAGTGGGCTATAGCCTCCTTTGCCGAAGCGAGAGCAAACTGGCTGAACCTGTCCATGCGCCTGGCTTCCTTGCGGTCCATCCAGTTTTCCGGATCGAACCCCTTCACCTCGCCCGCTATCCGTGTACGCATGCCGTACTCTTCAGGGTCAAAGGATTGTATCTTGCCAATGCCACTTTTTCCGTTCAACAGGCTGGCCCAGGTTTCTTGGACGTTGAACCCCAGGGGATTGACGGTGCCAATCCCTGTGATCACTACCCTTTTTGCGTTGCCATTTCTCACAGTTTCACCAGTCCGCAGTCAACATTTATAGCCTGACCGGTTATAGCCCAGGCCTCTTCCGAAGCCAGAAACACCACCGCGCCGGCCACTGCCTCCGGCGACAACGAGCGCGGTATGGCTGCCCTGACCAGCAGAGCCTCTCTCAGCTGGCTGCTGGCGTCCTCCGTGAGGTCGGTCTCGATGAATCCTGGATTCAGTGTGTTCACCGTGATGCCGCGTTTGCCGTACTCCTGGGCCAGGGAGCGGGTCAGGCCTTCTAGGCCCGCCTTTGCCGCAGTGTAGTTCGCCTGTCCGCCAAGGCCTATGCGAGAGGCGATGCTCCCTATGTTGATTATTCTGCCCCAGGATTGCCGTATCATCAACCTCAGCACCAGTTGGGACAATCGGAAGGGGGCGGTCAGGTCAAGGTCTAGCACGTGATCCCAGGCATCGTCCATCCTGAGTGCTACTCCGTCCTCCCTGGTCCCCGCGTTGTTGACCAGGATGTCTATTCCCCCCAACTGCGCGGCGGTATGCTCCACCAGCCTCTGTCTATCCACGCCTATAGTTATGTCAGCCTGGATGACCAGAGGTCTGCGTCCGGTGCAGCCCTCCACTTCCTCGGCCACCGTTTCCGCGCTTGCAGAGTCTCTGCGATAGCAAAAGGAGACCTGGGCGCCGGCAGTCGCTAGGTCTTTGACGATTGCCCTGCCCAGGCCCCTGCTGCCGCCCGTTACAAGCGCACTCTTTCCACTGAGGTCAAACACGCAAGCCTCTCATAATGTTATGGCCGTTCTTTAACGCCACGGCACAAACGTCCGCCCCATCCGGCCCTTCGCAGACGGTCAAACCAATTGACCATATGGTACACCACCTTTGGCATAGAGGTTAAGAGCACGGATGTGGACATTGGGAAGGCAAGCCTCCCCGCACTGAAGCCGTGGTCACAAAATCAGCGCGCTCCGCAATATCTCGGCGACGTGCTCCGGCTCGCGACCCGTGCCGTCCATTACCTGGTGTCGGCAGGAGAATCCCGTAATGGCAATGCGCGCTTCCGGATTGGAGCGCACCGCCGGGAAAAGCCTGCTTTCTCCAATAGCCATCGATACCTCGTAGTGCTCCTTCTCGTAACCGAACGAGCCGGCCATACCGCAACACCCTGAGTCGATCACGTCCACCTCCAGGCCGGGCACGAGCTTCAGCGCCGCCACCGCCGCCGCCGTGCCCACCGCCGCTTTCTGGTGGCAGTGGCCGTGGAACAGTACCTTCTGAGGCGTGCTACTGAACTCTAGGTCAAGCTCTCCGTCCCTCTGCAGTTTGACCAGCAGCTCTTCCAACAGGTACGAATTTTGCGCTACCGTTCTGGATTCCTCGTTGCGCAGGAGGTCCGGATACTCGTCGCGCAGGGTGAGGAGGCAGCTTGGTTCGGTGCCCACAATGGGTACGCCCTCCCTGGCAAAGGAGTATAGACGCTGCACGTTGATGCGGGCGTTCTCCCTGGCGCGCTCCAGCATTCCCTTGGAGATCATGGGCCGGCCGCAGCAAACCTTATCGGCAAGGACGACTTCATATCCCGCAGCTTCCAGCAGGTCCACGGCAGCCATACCCACCTGGGGTTCGTTGTAGTCGGTGAAGGTGTCGTGAAATAGCACCACCCGCCCTCTGACCGCGTTTCTCTCATTCGCCGTCCTCTTTTTGAACCGGATTGGAAAGGTCGATCTGGTCAGCGCCGGCGTCTTGCGGTCTTTGTGCAAACCCAGGAACCAGTGCATCAGCCTCCGGCTCAGCGGATTCCTGGTAGCAAAGTTGGCCAGCGGCGCCAGAGGTGCGCTCAGAGCGTTGATACCGGCAATGCTGGCCATGAGGCGCGCCCGCAGGGGCATACGATGTTTCTTGTAGTAGCTGTTGAGGAATTCGTACTTCATCTTGGCCATGTCCACATTAGAGGGGCATTCGCCCTTGCAGCCCTTGCATTCCAGGCAAAGGTCCAGCACCTGGTACAGACGCTTGCCGGTAAATTCGGACGAATCCAAAGCCCCTGAGAGCACCGAACGCAGGGCATTGCTCCGTCCCCGCGTGGAGTGCTCCTCTTCCCTGGTCACCATGTACGATGGGCACATGGTGCCGCCCAGCACCTTGCGGCAGGCGCCTACTCCGTTGCACAGCTCCACCGAGCGGGCGAACCCGCCGTCCGCCGAAAAGTCTAGGACGGTGTCGGGCTCCATGGCCCTGTAGGCGGGGCTGAGTCTCAGGTTCTCCGTCAGTCCCGGCGTGTCCACTATCTTGCGGGGGTTCATGATGCCTTTGGGGTCGAAGGTGCGCTTCACCTCGCGGAAGGCGTTGTACAGAGTGCTGCCGAACATCTTCTCCGTCCACACGCCCCGCACTATGCCGTCGCCGTGCTCTCCGCTCAGCGAGCCGCCATACTCCAGCACCAGGTCGCTCACCGCCGTGGCTATCGAGACCAGTTTATCCAGTCCCTCCTCCGTCTTGATGTTGACCATGGGCCTGATGTGCAGACACCCCACGCTGGCGTGGCCGTAGTACCCCGCGACAGTATCGTGGTCGCGCACCATCTCATCGAAGCGCCGCACGTATTCCGGCAGCTTCTCCGGGGGCACAGCTGTATCCTCCACGAAGGGCAGCGGCTTGGAGTCGCCTTTAACGCTCATCAGCAAGCCCAGGCCGGCTCTCCGTATCTCCCAAACGTTGGCCTGCTCTTCCAGGCTCGTAGCAGGCACGCAGGCATAGCTCAGCTTGAGGCTCTCCATGTGCCGCTTCAAACTGCTTACTTTGCCCTGAAGCTCCTTTTCCGACTCCCCGTAGAACTCGACCAGCAGCAGGGCCTCCGGGTCTCCTTCCACGAAAGTCATGCGACGGGAGAAGCTGGGCGATTCCCTGGTGCGCTGCAGAAGCATGCGATCGACCAGTTCCACCGCGGACGGGCCGTGTTCCAGCGTGGCCAGTGTGCCTTCCATAGCCTCTATAAGGCTGCGGAAGTGCAGCACTGCCACCGCTTTCATGCTGGGAAGGGGCTCCAGGTTGAGCTTGGCCTCGGTGACCGTGGCCAGCGTACCCTCGGAGCCGACGATCATCCCGGCCATGTTGACTTCGTCCGCTCCCAGCATCATGTCCAGGTTGTAACCGGACACGCGGCGCATGATCTTGGGATAGCGGCGCTCTATTTCGTCGCGCTGCTCCCCGGCAATGCGCCTGATGTCGGAGTATATCCGGCCTTCCAGGCTGTCCCCTTTTAGCTTGGCTTCCAGCGCCTTGCCTTTAACGGGACCCAGTATGGTAGGCGTCCCGTCCGACAGTACCACACTGACCTCTTTCACGTGGTCTGAGGTCTTGCCGTATAGCACCGAGTGACTGCCGCAGGAGTTGTTGCCTATGGCTCCTCCCACGGTGGCCCGATTGCTGGTGGTGGGATCGGGAGGAAAATGCAGGTCGTGAGGCCGCAGGTGATGATTGAGCTCATCCAGGGTAATGCCGGGCTGGGCCCTGACCCATCTCTCCTCTGCGTTAACCTCCACCACGCCGTGCATGTACTTGGAGAAGTCCATTACCACGGCGTGGTTCACCGTCTGGCCGGCAAGCCCGGTGCCCCCGCCCCTGGGAAGCACCGCCGTGCCCGACCGGTGACATATCTCGACAACGGCGGCCGCATCGTCGGCGTTGCGGGGAATGACCACGCCCACAGGCTCCATCCGATAGATGGAGGCGTCCGTGCTGTACATCGCCTTGGAATAAGCGTCGAACCGCACCTCGCCTTGGACGCGGCGGCGCAACTCTGCTTCTAGGGCGCCGGTAGCCGTGGTCATGGTCTCCTTTCTGCCGATACTGTAGCGCACGGAATGAGGTGGGGCAACAGGCATGTTCAACGACGTTACCGGACCGGGCTTAGAGCCGGGGAACACCCTGGACGTCGCCTGGAATCCGAGGAACAAGTATCTAGCCGACCACATATTCCTCATGGACAGCCTCTGCGGCATCAATAGAGGTGAGCGCAGAGGCTGCATACCGGAGGACGACAGCGACCATGACTTCTTGGCCGTGCTGGTGCAGACCCCCTGGTGGGATAACGCGAACTTTCAGAATGCCGCGGCACAGCATTTCGCCGTAGCCCAGATCAACTCTAAGGACTGGCCCATCACCGAGCAGGACATCGCCCATGCTAATGCGAACCAGGAGTTTCTGGCCTGCGACGTTCCAGGCATAGCCGGCAGACCGACCGTTACCCACGCTTCAGGCACGTTTAGCATCAGTTGGTCAAATAGTTCAGGCTGCGCTCCCATCACCAGTACATACAAGTTCTGCTTCTCGGTGAGGCTCGAAGGGGACGATACACTAAAGGAGCATTGCGAGGAATACCCTCGGATTACCCAGAGGCAGACAAGGGAGCGCCGCAATAGCGTTACGCCGCCCGATAGCTGGGTGGGGATCAAGCTGGTGTCGGCGGCAATCATCCCAGGCAGTAGAATCTATCCCCTGTGGGTATTTAACTACCCCCTCATACAGTACAATGACGCGCCGTGGCTTTATCGTGGAGCGTATGGAGGGAACTAGGCATGGACAAAGCATATACCGCCTATAGGTTCGTCATAGCCAAGCAGGACGTGATTGGCAGAGGCGCGATGGCCGCGCTATTGGTCATCCCCGGGGCCTTCCTGCTCACGATGATGCTGATGTCAGTTGTCGCAGCGTTCGCTACCCTGCTGGTGGGCAGTGAGGCCGGGCCAAGCTCCGATACGATGGGTCGCCTGTTCGTTGCGGCGCTTCTGTTTGTCTGGGCGGTATTGCTCTGCTGGGCAACGTACACCGATGACGCAGTCCGCACGGCAACGCGCACAATCTGGGCATTTAGCGCAGGGGGCTTTCTGCTGCCCGTTGCGGGCACCCTTGCATTTTTCTTAGCGCCGCCGGACCCGCCGGACCCGATCTTCTCCAAAGGATTTTTCCTAGTGGCGTCAATCTTCTTTGGGTTGTTCTTCGGCGGTATGGGCCTGGGCATAGCAAAAATGGTGGCACCAAAAGGCTCTCCGGAGCAGTCCGTCCTGTACGTGTTCCGTCCCGCAGGAGGGGTTAAGGTTGTCCTGGCGGTGGGTCTGCTGCTCACCGCAGGGATGGTGCTGCATTTTGCGGGATGGGAGGGATTGCTGAACTGACTTTTTGACAAGCTACGGTAGGGGGTAGAGGAAATCGTCCAACGCGATTTCTAGCATCAGCAGCACTAAGACAATGCCCGGCAGATTTTCCAATTCTACCTCCTGGGAGGTGCAGAGATTCCGCCCGTCCTTTCGTGCCTAAGCCCCTGCCTACGGGAGGCGCGTTTTGCACTTCCCTCCACAATTTCCTATCAACATTGACAACATCTCTAAGCGGGGACTACAATCTGACTGACTGTGCTTTCCAAAGTACGCTTTTAGGAAAAGATGTTACGTATACGCCTACGGCGAGTCGGTGCCAAGAAGCACCCCTCATATAGAATTGTGGTAGCCGATTCCAGGTCTCCCAGGGACGGAGCTTTCGTGGACCAGGTGGGTCACTATGACCCCATGACCGACCCTCCTACCATTGTCCTCAACGAAGAGAAGGTCCAGGAATGGATGCGCAAGGGAGCCCAGCCTTCTGATCCGGTAGCCCAGATTCTTCGCGGCAGAGAGCCCGCTGCGGAGGAGTAATCACAGATGCGGGAACTGGTCGAATACATCGCCAAGTCCATTGCCAGCAAGCCCGAAGAAGTCAAGGTCACCGAGACCGAGGAAGACGGGCGCATTATCTTCAAGCTGGAAGTAGCGGCGGAAGATAAGGGCAAGATCATTGGCCGTGAGGGTAGAGTGGCCCAGGCCATAAGAGTCCTGCTCAGGGTGGCCGCGGTCAAGGAAGGCGCCCGCGCCAGCTTGGAAATCGTCTAGCAGGCATGAATTCACCTTCCCGCTGCGATGGCGGAGAAGACTCCCTCATTCTGATAGGCCGCATCAGGTCCCCCGCGGGGTTGCGCGGCGAGTTGCACGTAGAGCTCCTCTCCGATGTGCCGGAAAGATTCGCCGCGGGGCAAGAGGTGCTGATTATGGGAGTACCGCACTCCATACAGCGCGCCCGCAGCACCAACAAAGGCCTGCTGGTCAAGTTCAGGGGCATCGACTCTCAACAAGCCGCAGAAGAGCTTCGAAACGAGCCTGTTTTCATTGGCAAGGAGCACGCCCATCCGCTTCCGTCCGACACCTACTACCACTACCAGCTTCTGGACATGTGCGTTGTGACCGCCGACGGCGACGAGCTTGGCCTGATAACGGACATCCTGCAGACCGGCGCCAACGACGTTTACGTGGTGAAGGGCACCGACAAGGAGACCCTGGTACCGGCGCTGGCGGACGTGGTCAAAGCGGTGGACACAGAACGAGGGGTAATGGTGGTGGACCTGCCCGATGGTTTGTAGGAGGCGGACGCCCCATAGTCACGGCCATACGGATGAGACGGCCGCCGCTACACCTTGACCGTGTCGAACAGCCAGGGATGCAGGAGTTTGAGCAGACCTGAGGCAGCAATCTTAACCGTCTGTGCAGAAGTGTCCCAATCGGGAGATACTTCGCAGAGGTCAATTGCTCCCATAGCCTTGTAGTTGCTCAACATCTCCATGGCCTCAAAGAACTCCGGCACGGTGATGCCGCCAAACTCGGGGGCGCCGGTTCCCGGCGATTCATGGGCGTCTATCACGTCGATATCAATGCTCACGTACACCGCGTCGACCCCATCTGCCGCCACGTCCATGGCTTCCTTCATAACCTCGGCTATTCCTCTTTCACGGACACTCTTCGCCGTGAGCATCTTCAAGGAATGTGCCCTCTTTAAGTGGTGCTGGTCCGTGGTCAACGCAGAATTGAGGCCGACCCAACTGAGGTTTTTATAGGAGATTATAGGGTTCTCGCTTACGCGTCGCACCATTGTCCCGTGGTGGTACCGCCCTCCCACTGAGTTGCCGTCCTGAAAATCGGAATGTGCATCTATATGGAGGTAGCCAAGGCGTGCTCCTTCCGTTCTCTCGGCGATGCCTTTGGCGAATCCCTCAAAGGAGGGATAGGCAACGTAGTGGTCTCCTCCCATTACCACTGAAAAGCCGCCACGCTTTACTACCTCGTACACTCCCTCCTTGACCGACTCCGTTGTCTTCATCAGATCTGTAGGGTAGATGTTGAAGTCACCAATGTCCGCTATCATGGGCACGTTCTTGAGGCGTGTTCCAACCCCAGTATCCACGTCCACTCGCGTGTTTTCCGGTGAAACGTCATAGCCTGTTCTGTTGTGCAGGGATGCCTCTCGAATGGCCCTGGGGCCGAACCGGGCTCCAGGCCTTCCTGAGTATATCCCGTTGTCGATAGGCACTCCCGACACCACTGCAGCGCCCTCAACAATTTCGTCGAACTCGACTTGGGGCGATCGAAAGAAGGAGACTGGGCCCCCGTAATATGGCATGGCATCTCTCTTGTACATAAGGTGATCTCCTTCCCTGGCCGCTGTAGCTTCGAGTCCGACATTAGCACCGGGAATTGGCAGGGTCAACGGTCTGAAACCGCCGACGTTGCTAGAAATAGGTGCATCCCTTAGGCCAAAAGTCGGCCAAGGCGATTGTGATTCTGAGCGCGGCTAAGGATCGCCCTTGAACATAGCAACCACCTCATCATGCATTGGGCCATTGCTGGATATGCCGCTGCCCCCGTGAATCGTGGTGTTCCCGTCCAGGTCGGTAAAGCGTCCGCCTGCTTCTTCCATTATGGGTTGAAGAGGAGCGTTGTCCCAAGCGCTCACCACGGGGTCTATCATGATCTCTATGCGGCCGGTGGCAACCAGGTAGTGGCCGTAGCAATCAGGGTAGCCGCGACTGACCCCGGCTGCTGCGGACAGCTTTCGATAGGCGGCCTCCCTTCCAATCCTCTCGAACCCGATGGCCGAGTTGGTGGAGAGACACGCCTCTGAGAGCCGCGACACTTTCGATACATACGCCTTCTTCCGGTCGCGCGGCGTCAGGTCGTCGCACCACCATGCGCCGAGACCTTTGCCGGCGAAGATCAGCTCCTTCAAGGCGGGAAAGATGATGACGCCGGCCACGGCCTCGCTCTTGGCTTCATGGTTCCGAAGAGGGGAATTCCACGAATGAACGACTGTGTGCCGTCGATGGGGTCCAGGTACCACCTGTATTCGCTGGAACCATCCTGCACTCCGAACTCCTCACCAACGATCCCGTCATCCGGGAACTCCCTGGCGATATGCTCGCGCAGTAGCTCCTCCCCTCTTTGTCTGCCCTGGTCACCGGCGACTTATCCGGTTTGGCGTCTACAGCCAGGCTTGGGGAGCGGAAGTAGCGCATAGTCACTTCACTGGCCTCTATGGCCGCCCTCACTGCAAAGTCCAACCTCTCGCTCAGTTCAGACATGACGCTGACACCACTCCTTGAGATATAGCTTCATGGGTATTATGCCCTCCCGTGCCGCGGCAGCCAACGCACAGTAATCAGGGCTAGCCGAGGAAGCGGCGAAGATGGGCGGCCTCCTCAACGAAGTGGGACACACGCATGGTAGCGTTGCTATTGCTGATGCTGGCCCTGATGGCGCTCGTCAACCCCTCGTGAACGCGGTCTATCTCGTCGGTGAACTGCCCTAACAGGCGCAGGTACGGCTCGCCCAGCAGCTCCTTTACGTGTCGCTCGTTTGCAAAGCGCAGAGCGGCACGTAGGTCGCTGTCCAGATTGGGATAGACCTCACGCACGAAGGCCAGGTCGGCCTGGTTCAGTGCCGCCAATCCCAGCAGCTCCGGCGGCACTCCAATGGAGTAGAGCGAAGCCGTAAATCTGATGGCGCGGGGAAGCATCACGCCCTCGACGCCCTCCATGGAGCGACCGTATCCAAAGAGGCCAACGTGGAGCCTGCGCTCGCGCCGCTTGGGAATGTGGTTCGAAACTGTGCTGATGGCGCGGATCAGCTTCTGCACCTGGGTTTGATACTCGGCGGTGGCCTTTTCTATCACATCGTTGGCGCGCTCTTGGTCAATGGGCACCGGCTCGCCTCTCTCGTGGACGCTGATCTGCCTGATGCCTTCGCGGACGGTATCCTTGTCGTAGTCGTACTTGAAGGCGGACTGGACGGTGAAGGTCTGTGCGCTGGGGTATTCGGTAAGGGCGCGAGGCACGTTGGCGGGGGTCAGGTGGCCCCGGAAGGGCACAGAGCCAGCGCCTATGATGGGATAAAGGGGCACTTGCAGTCTGCGTTCCAAGTCGTGGAGACGGAGCAGCCCCACCTTGAGCACCAGTTCGGCGGCCACCACGCCGTAGTTGAGCGCCGGGTCACTTCTGGCCAGGAACACCCGCTGGTACGGCAGGTCTCTCCCTTGGAGGTACTCCTCCACTATCTGGTCGCAGTAAAGGAGGTGTTCCTTGTCCTCTATGAGGGGGATCATCCGGATCTGCTTGGGGAAGAACTCGCCCACCCAGTCCTTGACAACCTGGCCGTTGAACAGCGTCTGGTCTTCCTGCCCCACTATCACCTTCCGATAATAGGCCTCCACCAGGGAGATCTCTTCGGCGGAGGTAGTGAAGGGGAGTATCACCTCCTGGATAGGAGCGGCGGCGTCTTCCCCATAAAAACTGGTGGCCATGTCCCAGGCTGCGGGCACGCTCTGGAGAGCCTCTACCATGGACTTGCGCAAGTCCCGCTCGATGCTCGGGTTGGGCACTCGCAGCGTCAGAGCCACGTCGCGTCCAATCTGGAGGCCGCCCCGGAATAAGTCGGGGTAATTGGTAAGGAGCTTCCTCACAACCTGGTTGTCGACCTCCTTTCCTTCGGAGTCCCACATCTGCTCGTCGCAACCCAGGTCAAACGCGGCGACGGCCTCCTCGACCTCGCCGTCTCCTTTCAGCACTCCGGTGTCGTCGGCAAAGGGGGCCGGCGTCGCATTATCCGGATGCTGAGTGCTCATCACCTTTGGTACTAATGACACGGCGTGCCTCCCGTAAGGATTTCCTGCATGATATGGGAGAGCCACCGGTCGGATTCGAACCGACGGCCTGCTGTTTACGAAACAGCTGCTCTACCCCTGAGCTACGGTGGCGGAAGATAACAAAGCTATTCTAGCACCGCCGCACTGCTTTTCCAAAACGGTGTAAGGCAGGCGCGTTACTCCGCCGGCTTGATTCCAATGACCCTGTACTGGTTGTCGGAAACGGAGTACGGGCCGGTGCACTGAAGGCCTGCCGCCGTAAGCAAATCGACCGTTTCTTCATAGGTAACGCGATCGTCCCACTGGAGGACTGCCACGCGGCCACCGGGCTTCACAAGCCTGGCTAGGTCAGCGCCCAGCTCTTGCCTATCAGCGCGTGACTCCATGTAATGGAAGACAAGGAAGCACGTTACAAGGTTGGCTACACCGCCGGGCAGGGGCACCCTGGGTCCATCCTTCAGCAGAGCCGTCACGTTGGTGAGCCCCGCTTCGGCAGCCCTCGAGTTGACCAGTGACACCATGCCCTCATGAATGTCGACTCCGTACACCTTGCCGGAAGGACCCACCATCACGGCGGCCTGCAAGGCCACAAGGCCGGGGCCGCAGCCGTACTCGACCACGGTCATTCCAGCCTCCAGTCCCAGGTCCTTTAGTAACTCGGCAATGCCAAGGCCGTGAAATCTACGCTTCGGGTCTAGGAGTTCGGCCTTCCATTCATCGCTGTACCGAGCTCTCATATTGCTCTCTCCCCTGTGGGCGACGAGTAAATATAGCATAGGGGTGGTTGTTGGTGTTGTTTTGAACCTTATTCATAGTTCGATGCTTGGGCATATAGCGGCGCCTCGCCGCCAAGTGGTGCGCTGAGCCGTCGGTGCACGGCGGCAATGCGCGGCCAAGGGGTGCTAAACTGGTGGTGTGAGGGGGCTAGAAAAGGACTGAAAATGTCACAGTTTCCATCAGAGGTTATAGAAGCAGCCCTGGCCAAAGTTGAGGCTGACGCAAAGGCAATGTTTGAACTTGCAGGCAATATGCTCCGTGCATACGGAGGAGCTCATGTATGGATTTGATTTCTTGGCAAACGCTGCCGTAAATCGATCCTTAGCCGTATCCTCGGGTTTCCGCACAATGATTCGTGAGCAGAATCTCATTTGTGCGGGAGCATTGGTTCGGCTGCAATTGGATACTGTCCTTAGATTCTTCGCTGGGTTCATTGTAGACCAACCGCATGAGTTCGCCCTAAAGGTACTCGAAGGCAATCGAATTGACAGAATGAAAGACAAAGATGGCAACCTTATGAAGGACCGCCATCTAGTCACTCAACTAGCGAAGGAGTATCCGTGGGTCGAAGAAGTCTATGAAAGGGCATCAAACTATATTCACCTGTCTGAAACTCATATTTTCAGCACACTCAGCAAGATAGACCAAGATGCCGGGAAATACCGGTTAAAGATTGGCAGCTTAGACCGTACATTCCCCGATGAAGTGTATATTGATGCAATTAACACATTCAGGGCATGCACCTATATCATTGCGCGCTACATCGACGGATGGACTTATACAAAAGACAACCCCAAGATGGTTGCTCAAATGAGGCAAATACTAGAAAGCAAGCAGAATGAGTCGTGACTATACGTAGCAGCGGGATCGTCAGGAATGTTCACCTTTCTTTCACAACCGCGCCCTCGTACATTTCCCGCTCATTTCCTTCGACAAGCTCACCATGAGCGGGAATATCTCACGGGCGGGAAGGCACGGCCCGACGCCTCCCGAGATTGAGTACAAATGGCATTTCAGATCCACCAGGAGCAGCTTCTAAGATACCCCCTTGAGCAGGTCTTCGGGTTCTTCTCCGCAGCCGAGAACCTGGATCTGCTCACGCCGCCCTGGGTCAGGTTCTCCATACTGACCCCTCTGCCTATCTCGATGGCGGTAGGGGCGATTATAGAGTACAGGATCAGGCTCCGGGGCGTGCCAGTCACCTAGAGCAGCGAGATAACGGAGTGGCAGCCTCCCTTTGCCTTCTGCGACGAGCAGCGCCGCGGGCCCTACCGGTTCTGGATACACCGGCACACGTTCCAGGAGAGGCCGGATGGAACCCTGGTGACTGACCACGTGGATTACGCGGTCATTGGCGGAGCGCTGGTCAACCGGCTCTTCGTTGCCAGGGAGCTACGGAGGATCTTCGACTACCGGAAGGCAAGGCTCAAGGAGCTTTTCCCGGACGAAGGATGACCTGTCAAGCCCACGGCTTGCTGAACATGGCCTCGCTGAAGGCAAAGCCGTGGGCAAGCTGCTGGGGGGTGAATAGGACCACCGTCGGTTCACGGCGGCAAGGCATCCCCTACGCCGGCTGCTATTCCATAGCCACATCACTCGTTACTGATTCAACAAGGAAACTCTACTTGGACGGTAGTATATTCTCGTTCGTGCACCTTTACTGAGGCATTACCGCCATCCCCTTCTTCCCCATACCCACCGGCTCACGCTATCCTCTGTCCATGTGTACAAGCCACTTTCTACCACATTGCTCGCGGCTATTACCAAAAGCTCGCTTTCTTCTACGAAATCCTATGCTGCCCTGTCGAAATTCGGATTTGTTTCCCATATTTCCAATAACAACTTCGTTTCCTAGCTTTGGAATTGACATAACGTTGGAAACAATTCCCCTTATAACAGGCCGGGAGCGCACCTGAAAGGAGAGACGCCTTTCCCTTGCTGCTCCCTATCCCCTGAACAAGGCTCGTTGAGCTCAGTTTGACACTCTGCACAACAGCCCCTTATAATCCAAAGTTGCAACCGACCCTATTTTACGATTTATGCCTAAAAGGACCTACCAGCCCAAGAGACGACGGCGTCAGCGCAGGCATGGCTTCATGGCTCGTATGAGCACCAGAGGTGGCCGTGACGTGCTGCGTAGGCGGCGATTCAAAGGCCGGCACGAGCTCGCGGTCTAGTAAGCTGCCCTTCAAAGAAGGCCCTCGTCAGACTATAAGACCTCCTTTGACTAAAGACCGTCGCCTTAGGAAGGCGTCCGACTTCAAAGCCGTGCAGCGAGAAGGAAGAAGTTGTGACAACCGGCTGGTGGTAATGAGGGTAAGAGCCAACGGCACTCGTAAAACCCGGATAGGGTTTTCCGTGAGTCGCCGGTTGGGAAAAGCGGTAGTCAGAAATTTGGTTAAACGGAGACTTCGCGAAGCAGCGCGGTCAGCGCCGCTTCCGGCGGGCTGGGATGTTGTTCTCATAGCCCGCGTCGGGGCGGCACGGGCAACGTATGCAGAACTGCTGAAAGCTGTGTTGGACGTTTCAAGCAAGACTCGTGCCAGGTTACCAATTGAGGATACCCTATGAAATCCCCGCTGCTTACACTGATCAGGTTGTACAGGGCCACCCTTTCCCCGTACTGGCCTACCCATTGCCGGTACACTCCGTCTTGCTCTTGCTATGCCTATGAGTCAGTTGAACGCTTTGGCGCCCTGAGAGGAGGCTGGATGTCCCTGAAGCGGTTGGGTCGCTGCCAGCCCTGGGGTGAAAGCGGATACGACCCCGTCCCGCTGCGGGAAAGTCAATCGACAGAAGCGGAGCAGGCCAGGGTATGACGGGAAAGAGGCTGCTGGTTCTTCTGCTTCTTCTGTTTCTTGTGCTGTTTTTGGCAACGGGTTGCATTACGGATCGGTTCCGTTTCTCCGGAGGTTGGTCCGGCCCCGTGGCTTCGCAGGACATGGTCTACGTGGGTTCTAGGGACGGCAGGGTGCTTGGACTGAGCAGGGATACCGGCGAAATACAGTGGAGCTTTCCACTTCCCGGCCAGGACCCGCTTGGCGGAATCTATGGCACGCCTTCCTACGACGGCGATCGTGTGTACGTAGCAGCTTTTGAGGGTAAGATACACGCTCTCAACGCATCTGACCTGACACCGTTATGGCAGTTCCCCTTAGACAGAAGCTTTGTAGGCCGGATAGTGGGGGGGCCGGCCGTTGAGCCTGGCAAGGTTATCTTTGGCGATTCCGAAGGCGTGGTGCGCGCCCTTGACACTTCCACGGGAACAGTGGAGTGGTCTTTCAAAGCGGGAAACCAGGTCTGGTCTACCCCTGCCATTAAGGACGGCGTAGTTTACTTCGGCTCACTTGATCACAACTTCTACGCACTATCCCTCCTCGACGGCGAAGAGGAATGGTCGCTGCCGTTTGAAGCCGGCGGAGCCATTGTTACCTCACCCCTAGTGTCCGATGGTAAGGTCTTCTTCGGCTCCTTCGACGGTACGTTCCATGCCCTGGACATAGACAACGGCCAGCAGATATGGCAGTTCGACGGCGACGGCTGGTTCTGGGCAGACCCCGTTGCGGTGGAGAACATGGTTTACGCCACCACAACCAACGGCGTTCTCTATGCGCTGGACGTGAGCACGGGGAGAGTGCGCTGGCAGTTTGACCTGCAGAGGCCCATCATCGCCTCACCGGCCGTTCTGGACGGCCGGGTAGTGGTCACTTCCGACGAGGGGATTGTATTCTCTCTCAACGCAAGATCCGGACAGCAGGAGAATCCGGGGTTCGACGTGGGCGCCGAGGTCAGAGCGGACATAGGCGTGCAGGAAGATACGGTATACATCAACGATATGGACAGGCAGGTCTGGGCGTTGAGGCTCGTTGGAGGGCAGCGGCAACTCTGGCAGACGGATACGTCTGACCGGTAGAAAGACAACACATGGAAATAATAGCCTTAATCTGGAACACGTTTATTCTGAACCCGCTGCTGAACGGGCTGGTCCTTCTCTATGCTGTGCTTGGGCGCAACTTTGGAATTACAATTGTAGTTTTCACCATTATCGTCAGGCTGGCGACTCTACCCCTTACCCTACGTCAGATCCGCTCGACTCAGAAAATGACCAGGCTTCAGCCCAGGCTGAAGGCCATTCAGCAGAGATACGCTAAGGACAAGGCGCGGCTATCCCAGGAGACCATGAAGCTGTACCGCGAGTCCGGGGTCAATCCCATAGGATGTTTGGGCCCCCTTGTCATTCAATTTCCCATCTGGATAGGACTGTACATGGCGATTATTCAGGTGCTGCCCACCAGCCCTGAATCGCTGGCGGGGCTTTCGGGGCACCTCTACTCCTGGATGCCCATGGTAAACCAGGTGGTGCCGCTGAACAGCAAGTTCTTTGGCCTGGACCTGGCAGTGGCAGAGACCTCCATAGTTACGTATTTCATGGCTGTACTGGTGGGCGCGTCCATGTGGGTCATGCAAAAGATGAGCACTCCCTTGGCTGCGGACCCACGCCAGGAATCCACCAACCGCATGCTGCTCTGGATGATGCCTATAATGTTTGGCTTCTTTACACTGTCCCTTCCCGCTGGGCTGCCGCTTTACTGGCTGGTCTCCAACCTCATTGGAATAGTCATTCAATACTTTGTAACCGGATGGGGCGGCCTTCTGCGATCTCGCACCGCACCTGCTACTGTTACAGCATCCGCGGTCGGCGAAGCATCAGATACGGAAGGCGACCCTTCACCTGACGAGGAGGTTGCTAGTGATGGACAACGATTCGATAGAGATCAGCGCCAGAACCGCAGAGGAGGCGCTAGAGCTCGCCCTAAGGGAGCTAGACGCAGGTCGCGAGGAAGTCGCGGTAGAGGTCGTTAATCATGGACGCGCCGGCTTCTTTGGCATAGGTTCAGAGCAGGCGCGGGTCCGTGTGACTCGCCTCTCCTCTTCAGAGGGCCTGGCTTCGCTGTCCATAGGGGTAGTCAATTCCCTCATATCCAGAATGGATATCTCCGTCCTTGCCACTATTAGGTCTTCCGGCGATGACGAAACCGGCCCTGTGATAGACGTACACGGCGAAGATTCCGGGCTGCTTATTGGAAAGCGGGGTGAGACCCTTCAAGCGTTCCAGTTCCTGGTGAACATGGCCCTGAACAAATCTATGCAGAGCCACCCCGTAGTTGTGGTTGACGTGGAGAAATACAAGGAGCGGCGCAGCAAGTCTTTGGAAGCGCTTGCTTCACGGGTGGCGGAGCGCGTGGCAAAAAGCGGCAGGCCGATAACCCTGGAACCTATGCCGCCATCAGAGCGACGGGTGATACACCTTGCCCTGGCAAACCACTCTTCCGTAACTACGGAGAGCGTGGGTGAGGGCCAGCAGCGCAAGGTGACCGTCGTGATGCGCCGTAACGGTTAGCTAGCGTTAGCAGGTTGCTTCAGGAGCCGGCTAGGGTGGCCTTCACCGTATAGATGCCCTCTCGCATGGGCCTGCCCCTGGGACGCGTTGCCATTGGCCGCATTTCAGGCTCAGGCTCAACCTTGAGCGAAACGAAGGCGGGGCCTTCCGCGTACATAGCTTCTTCTGCCCGCAGAGAAAACTCCTCTAGGTCGTTGAACTCGTAGGTGTTGGCGTAGCCGGCCGCCTTGGCCAATCCGGCAAAGGATGTATTGCCGGAATTGGGTATGGGCTGTCCGCCGGTTCCCGCGTAGATGCCGTTTTCCACCACCATGTGGCAGAAGTTCTTGGGCGCCTTGTTTGCCACCGTGACCAGGGAGCCCAGGTTCATCAGCAAGCTGCCATCGCCGTCTAGGACTATCACCCGTCGGTCCGGGCGGGCCAGCGCCACTCCCAGGGCTAAGGATGACCCTTTACCCATTGAGCCGACAAAGGGTATGTAAAGGTCAAGATTGGGATCCAGCGACTCCCAGGGCAAGCGGCCTTCCTGGCAGACCACTACTACAGAGTCTTCCTGGAGGCTTTCTATTACTCGGAAAGCATCTATAGCTTTCATACGCTGCTCCTTTCAGTTTGCCTATATGCAGCAGGCAGACTGCCTATCCTGATTGCGCCGTCTTGGATTGGTCAGGCAGTATCGGTGCTCAGGACAGGGCGGTTGAAGCCGTGGAACTCGTCTCCTACCAGCACCGCTGTGGGACGTCCCGTGGACTCCGCTTCCTCAAAGGCGGTGGTGATGCGGTCGGCGTCCGCATCGCCCTCCACCAGGTAGTAGTTGATGCCCCATGCGTCCAGGATAGGCTCCGTGAACTTGGCAGCGGAGTCCGTGGTAACCCCGTGCCTTGTCCAGCCGCGGTAGCCCACCATAATGACCAGGGGGAGTTTGACGTCCAGGGCTATGCCCCGTATGGAATCACCGGATTCAAACATCCCAGTGTTTTGAATGAGGCATACCGGCTTCTTGCCTCCTATGTAAAGGCCGGCCGCTATAGCCATGCTCTCTCCTTCCCGGGCCACGGGGATCAGGTCAAAGGTTTTCTCTTCCTCCATGGCCAGGTACATCCAGTTGGTTTCGCTGTCGGGGAGCCAGACCACGTGAGTGACGCCGTTCTTCTTGAACTGGTCTATCACGGTCTGGGGGCTCAAGAGTGCCTGATGGGTGGTCATAGTTTCCTCCTTGGCCGGCAAGTTGTCGTCTTCCGGCGTGGCCATTATAGAAACGGGTCAAAGGGGGGTCAAGGGAAGGCGGCGCATGTCCATCTTCTTGTCTGTCTCTGTTTCACACATAAGGAAACCCGCTGTCAACGCTCTTGACGGCGCATAGCCCCCTTGATATATTAGTTGCACAGGTTGAAAAGGGAGTAAGCTTTTTGGCAAAACTCAATACCTGAGAGCGGAATGAGAGCCAGACAAACCGAGGCGGTGGCCTAGGGTAATCTGGCCGCCGCTTCGGTTTGTACCTTAAAAAAAGAATAGGGAATGGAGAAAATGTTCTGTCCGGGTCTTTATGTGGGTCAAGCTACTAAGGGCTCGCGGTGGATGCCTTGGCGCTAAGGGCCGAAGAAGGGCGTAGCAAGACTGCGATAAGCCTCGGTGAGCCGTCTAGCTGGCTTAGCCGGGGATTCCCGAATGGGGGAACCCCTTCAACTGAAAGTTGGAGAGTCCTAGCCTAACCCTTAAGCTAGGATGGGTAAGTAGGGGAACTGAAACATCTAAGTACCCTGAGGAAAATAAATCAACCGAGATTCCCCTAGTAGTGGCGAACGAACGGGGAAAAGGCCCAAACCTGGAAGGCTTCACGGCCTGGGAGCCCATGTCTTTCAGGGGTTGTAAGGTCACCTAGAGGAGCCCCAGCATCCTCAAAGGAGTAAGAAACCTGCCATCTAGCCGAAGGTCCCTGGAACGGACCGCCGTAGAGGGTGAGAGCCCCTTAGGCGAAAGATGACAGGCTCCTGGTGTGTCCTTGAGTACCGCGGGACACGGGAAATCCTGCGGGAATCTGGGGGGACCACCCTCCAAGGCTAAATACCCTTAGCGACCGATAGCGAACCAGTACCGTGAGGGAAAGGTGAAAAGCACCCCGGGAGGGGAGTGAAATAGATCTGAAACCGCGTGCCTACAACCAGTCGGAGTCCTGATTTGTCAGGATGACGGCGTGCCTATTGAAGAATGAGCCGGCGAGTTACTTAGGCGTAGCAAGGTTAACTTCGTGGACGAAGGGAGCCGTAGCGAAAGCGAGTCCTAATAGGGCAGCAGTTGCGTCTAGTAGACCCGAAACCAGGTGAGCTACCCATGGCCAGAGTGAAGCTCCGATAGTCTCGGAGTGAAGGCTCGAACCCGTTACTGGTACAAAAGTATGGGATGAGCTGTGGGTAGAGGTGAAATGCCAAACGAACTTGGAGATAGCTGGTTCTCCCCGAAATGCATTTAGGTGCAGCCTTGAAGATGACTTGAGGAGGTAGGGCACTGGATGGGCTAGGGAGCGTGAGCTTACCAAACCCAACCAAACCACGAATGCTTCAAGCTCTTACTTCAGGAGTGAGACAGTGGGGGATAAGCTTCATTGTCGAGAGGGAAACAGCCCAGACCGCCAGCTAAGGCCCCTAAGTGCAGGCTTAGTGTGCAAGGAAGTGGAGTCGCTAAAACAGCCAGTAGGTTGGCTTAGAAGCAGCCATCCTTTGAAGAGTGCGTAATAGCTCACTGGTCGAGGGATTCCGCGCCGACAATGTAACGGGGCTCAAGCCTGCCGCCGAAGCTGTGGCAGTTCCCGATTTATCGGGGGCTGGGTAGGGGAGCGTTCTGCGGGCAGAGAAGCTGCACTGTAAGGTGTAGTGGAGCGCGCAGAAGTGAGAATGCCGGCATGAGTAGCGTAGATCTCGGTGAAAATCCGGGACGCCGAAAGTCTGAGGTTTCCTACGCAACGTCTTTCGACGTAGGGTTAGTCGGTCCTAAGCCGAGGCCGCAAGGCGCAGGCGATGGATAGTAGGTCAAAATTCCTACACCACCAGTACCTCGACTAAAGCAAAGGGGGGACACGGAAAGGCAGGTGGAGCGCGCCTATTGGACATGGTGCGTCCTTCCCTGTAGGCCATGCTGGAGCAGGTAAATCCGCTCCGGCGTTACAGCTGAGGGGGCAGGAAACTCTAGGGTATACCTGGGGAATTCCATTGAGCCTATACCGTCTAGAAAAGCCTCGTTGCTATGGGGTAAAGGTGACCGTACCGCAAACCGACACTGGTAGACAGGGATAAAAGTCCCAAGGCGTTCGAGAGAACCCTCGTTAAGGAACTCGGCAAAAAGACCCCGTAACTTCGGGATAAGGGGTTCCCATGGGGTGAAGTCCACTCGCTGGACGGAGCCCTGTGGGACACAGCAAATTAGCCCAGGCGACTGTTTAACAAAAACACAGGTCTCTGCAAAGGGGAAACCCTAAGTATAGGGGCTGACGCCTGCCCAGTGCCGGAAGGTTAAGGGGAGGGGTTATCCGTAAGGAGAAGCTCTGAACCGAAGCCCCGGTGAACGGCGGCCGTAACTATAACGGTCCTAAGGTAGCGAAGTCCCTTGTCGGGTAAGTTCCGACCCGCACGAATGGCGTAACGACCTGGGCACTGTCTCAACGAGGGACTCGGCGAAATTGCATTGCCCGTGAAGATGCGGGCTACCCGCGACAGGACAAAAAGACCCCGTGGAGCTTTACTACAGCTTGGCATTGGACTGGGGACATGAATGTGTAGGATAGGTGGGAGGCTGAGAAGCCCTGACGCTAGTCGGGGTGGAGCCGCCGTTGAAATACCACTCTTTCCTGTTTCTGGCTCTAACCCTGGATAGGCCAGGGGACCATGCCTGGTGGGTAGTTTGACTGGGGCAGTCGCCTCCCAAAAGGTAACGGAGGCGCACAAAGGTCCCCTCAGGGCGGATGGAAATCGCCCGTGGAGTGCATTGGCATAAGGGGGCTTGACTGCGAGACCTACAAGTCGAGCAGGTGCGAAAGCAGGTCAAAGTGATCCTACGGTTCCGTGTGGAAGGGCCGTAGCCTATCGGATAAAAGCTACCCCGGGGATAACAGGCTGATCTTGCCCAAGAGTTCACATCGACGGCAAGGTTTGGCACCTCGATGTCGGCTCGTCGCATCCTGGGGCTGAAGAAGGTCCCAAGGGTCCGTCTGTTCGCCGGTTAAAGCGGCACGCGAGCTGGGTTCAGAACGTCGTGAGACAGTTCGGTCTCTATCCGTCGTGGGCGCAGGAGATTTGAGGAGGGCTCTCCCTAGTACGAGAGGACCGGGAGGGACAGACCTCTGGTGTTCCGGTTGTTCCGCCAGGAGCAGTGCCGGGTAGCTACGTCTGGTTTGGATAAGCGCTGAAAGCATATAAGCGCGAAGCCAGCTCCAAGATGAGATCTCCCACTCCGATTTATCGGAGGTAAGGTCACAGGAAGACTACCTGTTTGATAGGCCGCAAGTGGAAGTCCAGTAATGGATTAAGCTAAGCGGTACTAATTGACCGAGGGCTTGACCCACATAAAGCCTCTGACAGAACATTTCTCTTTCCCTATTCTGGGCAAAACCAATTCCAACCATCGCGGGGTGGAGCAGTGGCAGCTCGTCGGGCTCATAACCCGAAGGTCGCAGGTTCGAGTCCTGCCCCCGCTACCAGGAACACACAGAAAGGCCCCTGAGGAGTCAGGGGCCTTTAGCTTTGTCTACTGGAGACTTCGATGGATAAGCTTGCCCGTCTCAGTCCGTTATCCAAAGGAACCGCCGATCCTCGGCACTGTACCCAGGTTGATGTATCAGGATCAAGCCACGCTCTTCCTGCGGGATTTCAAAGCAAACATTGCCTTCAATCCGGCCTCCTGGAAAGATTTCGCGATCGATTTCATCCGGTATGATGCCACAGTCCTCGTTGAACTGCGTATAGACCACTCGGTTATCACCGATGAGTTCAAAGTCATATGTGTTGATATCAACTGACTGTAGAGCGTCTGATGGATTGTTCACCTCTACACGAACCATGAAGAAGCGATTGCCTTCAGCCGGTGGGTCGTTAAAATTGGTTTTCGGCGAGTACCTGAGGCCATGCATCCGCTGTTATTTCCACAGCCCGAATCTGTGTGCCGTCTGAGCCTGTCATGACATCGCCCAAGGCATATGCATCATCTAAAATGGAGCCTGGCGGAGGCACGGGATCTCCAACGTTGTATCCGATAAACGCGTCACCATCACGGTCTATCTCGTAATGATAGATCAAGAATACATCTCCACCCTCGTTTAGTTTAACCTCAGCTTTACAGCGCAAGAGCTTCGTTGTCCGCTCTACCTCCTCTATTTTGTCGGTATACAACTTCAGGATGCGGGGCGAGAATGAACTTTCTCTTTCTTCCGATAACCCGACAATTTCGTCTATGAACCACTCATCAACACATGTTTGGGATGGGCTTATCGTACGGCAGCACAGTGATGGTGAAGGTGGCGGAGACGGCAGAGTTAGAGCCGTCATTGGCGGATATAGTGACGGTGTAGTCCTTGGCGGTGGCGTTGGAGGCGAAATTGCCACTGACCTGACCGGACATGTAGGAGAGACCAGAGGGTAAGCCGGAGAGGAGTACGGTTGGGGTATCCTCAGCATCGGTAACCGTGATACTGAAAACTGTGATGGACTCGCCCTGATCGTAGCTTTTGCTGCCGGGGTTCACGATGATAGGTGGGGAGTTGGGTATTGGCGTCGGTGTTGGGGTTAGCAGGGGTGTAGGTGTAGAGGTAGAGGTAGAGGTAGACGTAGGCGTAGGCGTAGGTGCAGGAGCAGTTGCCAAGGGCGTAGATGTCGAGGCTGTTGTAGCAGTCGGTACTGAAGCGGGCGTTTCAGATGTGCATCCAACCACCGCGATCATAATGACGAAGAGCATTGCAGCCGAGCTTAAGAGATTGATAGAGGAACAGTAAGGGATTCGGGAGCAGTTCATAGAGGGCACACTATAGCACAAGTATTGTCGGAAATGCCCACCTTCCGGATAGCAGGAGAGCTGAACCGGGATCGACGAATCCTTACGTGATTACTATTCTGCGTACGTCCACCGCCGCTAGCACCTGAGACCCATGCGGCCTGGCAGATTGCGGCGCTTCAGTATCTCTCTCGCCTTGGAGTGGGAGAACCAGACCATCTTTCCAGTTATGGAGTCATAGGCGTGGAGGTCCAGTTCCGTGAAGAACTTCATGAAAAACAGCCCGGCTGCCCGCAGTGACATATCCGATTGCTGGGCTACAGCCAGCTTGGCGAAGCTGTCGTCGGCGTCCATAATGGCCTGCGCCGTTTCCGGATCGTGCCCTTCGTAGGTGCAAACGGCGAGCAGCATTTCTGTAAGGCCGTTCTGTCCGGCCAGCCATTTCCAGTAGTCCTCTAACGTGGCTGTTTGACCGCCCTGGCTATAACCATGACAGAGTAGGAAGATGCAGTTAGCCTGCTGGTCTCGGAGCAGAGGCGCAAGCTCCTCCGGCGCGTTGAGGCGCACGGCGCCTCCCGTCACCAACCCAACTTCCTTCCTCGCCAGCACATTGCTTATGCGGTCGCAGAACTGGGACTCCCAGCCCAGAACGTTGCACGATCCATCTACTACGAGGAGCCGTGGTTTGCCCGGTATGGTGATCTGGCTCCAGAACATTGCGCTGCTTAGCCGGTGGCCGAGGCCAGGGTCTTGGCCATTGTCCGGGCATCTTCTTCAGTAAGGAAGAAGTCCAGTTTGGTGGTAACGCCCAGCTTCTGAAGCGTGACCACCAGCCTGAAGGGATGCTCTGCCTTGTTGGTATCCTCTATTTCCAGGGTCTTGCTTTCATTGGACGTAGTGAATAGGTTGGTCATGTTTTGCTCCGTTATGCTGATACTGAAATGCAGCGAGTGGGACCGGCCTTGCCGGTTGCTGCCCCGCTCGTATGGTTAGACAAGCTCACCATGAGCGGGGCTAGTGAGGCTGCTCACCCAGTCGCCCTGAGAAGCGAACCCCTGGCTAGCCGGCAGGGGGGTGCTGTGTATGCCAGTCCGTCAGCGATTGATACGCCCTCGCCGCGGCAAGGATTAAATTCTCCTCATAGGCCCGCCCCATGAACTGGATGCCTGTAGGCAGACCCCGTGCGCCGAAGCCATTGGGCACGGCTATGGAGGGCAGCCCAGCCACGTTGCCCACTGCGCCCAGGATATCGCGGGCCAGACCGGATATGGAGGCGCGGATGGGCTGGTCTATGGGGGTTGCTACGTGGTTGCGCGGCGTCCCCACAACGGCGTCGTACTTTGAGAGCACTTCATCGGCAGCCCGGCAGATCTGGGTGCGGATGCGCAGGGCGCGCAGATAGTCGGTGGCGGGCACGGCCAGCCTGGAGTAGGCCGAAAACCTGGTTTCGTCACCTGAAAGCCGGGCCGTCTCCCCGCTTTCAAAGAAGTCCTCGAAGATGCTGGCGGACTCGGCGTTGAGGATGGTGCGGGTCACCGGCTCATAAGGCATGTCGGGGAACTCCACCTCCTCTATGTCGGCCATCTGCTCCAACACCTTGAGCGACTGTTGGAAGTTGGCTTTGACCTCCTCTTCGGCGGCGTCGACCATGCCCTTGAGCACGCCCAGCTTGAACCTGCGCGACGCGGCGTGCTCCGCATCGTACGAGTACGGCCTATCACTGGTGGTGGGGTCGTTGGAGTCACGGCCGGCGATAGCTTCCAGCACCAGCCCGCAGTCGTCGGCGGTGAGGCACATCGGCCCCAGCTTGTCCAGAGTCCAAGAGAGCGCCATGGCGCCGTACCGGCTCACCCTGCCATAGGTGGGACGCAGCCCGGCGATGCCACAGTTGTGGGCGGGGAGCAGGATGGAGCCCCAGGTCTCCGAGCCTATGGCGAATGGCACCAGCCCGGCGGCTACGGCGGCACCGGAACCGCTGGACGAGCCGCCCGTCCAGGAATCCTTGTTGCCCCAGGGAGTGATGGCAGGCCCGGTGGCAGATGCCGATGGATAGAGATAGCCCATGCCGCCCGCCATCTCTACCATAGCCAGCTTGGCGACAAGGACAGCGCCGGCGGCGTCCAGTTTCTGCACGATGGTGGCATCGTAGTCAAAGGTCTGGCCCTTGAACGGTACGGCGCCCCACGTGGTGGGAGTGCCCCCAGCTGTGGCGACGAGGTCCTTCAAGCCATAGGGGATGCCGTGCAGCGGGCCCCTGTACTCTCCGGAGGCTATTTCCCTTTCGGCCTGTTTGGCCTGCTTAAGGGCGCGCTCGCGGGTCAGGGTGACCAGCGCATTGTACCTTGGGCCTTCGCTTTCCAGCTTATTCAAAAAGAACTCGGCCAGCTCTACCGGGGATACCTGTTCAGTGCGCAGGAGGCCGCCAAGCTCGCGTACAGAGAGGAATTGCAGGTCTGCCGTCATGACTAGCCCTCCTTCCTGTAGGGCTGGAACAGAGACGGTGGCTCGTCGCTGTAGTCCAACTGGAACTTGTTCAGAGCCAGGGATATATCCACGCTAGCCTCCACGCCCTTTGTCACCTCATCCATCTGCTCCGCGTTGAGCTGATTGCCGAATCGGCGCTTCAACATGGCGGAGCGCTCCTCTATCTCGGCGTTGCGTGCGTTGTCATCGTTCATAGCGCCTCCCTGCCTAGAAATGCGGTTCTGACCATTCTATTGCCGAATATGCTTGCTGTCACGCTACAAGCTTCTCTGGATTGCGCTATAATCAAGGATTGTGAGTGCCATAGGAGAGCTACAAATGGACATAGGCATAGTTGGAGCGGGAAGCATAGGGCGGAAGGTAGCGACGGAGTTGGAAGCGGGTAAGGCCCCGGGCCTCAGAGTTACGGCACTAAGCAGCCGTACCGAAGAGAAGGCACGTGAGCTTGCCGCGATTCTTGAATCCCGACCCAAGGTGGTCCCACTGCATGAAGTGCCAGCCCTTTGCGACGTGGTAATAGAGGCGGCGGGTGCTCATGCCGTGGAACAGATAGTTACCGCGTCTTTGGAAGCCGGGAAATCCGTGGTGGTGGTGAGCTGCGGCGCTCTGCTGGGGCGTGATGACCTCTTCGAGCTGGCAAGACGGAAAGGCGCCCGCATTCACGTGCCTTCAGGGGCTATCATTGGACTGGACGGCCTGCTGGCCGCATCGGAGGGGCAGATAGACAGCATCACAATGATCACGCGCAAACCGCCGGAAGGGCTGAAGGGCTCGCCGGGGGTGGAGATGGCAGGCATAGACCTTGACGCGCTTACAGAGGCCACCGAGGTATTCGAGGGGCCTGTGAGCGAGGGATTCAAGCGCTTTCCGGCCAACGTTAACGTGGCGGCGGCGGTGAGCATGGCCGGCATCGGCCCCGACAAAACGCGTATCCGCGTAATTGCCGACCCCGCGGTGACGCGCAACACCCACGACGTTGTGGCTGAAGGCGAATTCGGCAAACTCCAGTTCCACATAGAAAATATCCCCTCTGACGACAATCCAAGGACGGGACGGCTTACCGCACTGTCAGTGCTGGCCTACTTGAAGCAGATGGCATCACCTCTGAACATAGGGATATGAGGGAGAACGGAGGAGACGGAACTACCAGGACGTTGACCGCTTTGTGGGCTCCGGGTAGACCTTTGAAGCGCAGTCTTATCCATGAGCGCTCCGCATTCTGGGGAAAGAAGTGAGGAATGAACAAATAGGGGCAATCATCTTGGGCATTGCCGCTGACTCCACGAAATTGTCTGCTGACCCAATGCTAGCAAGTAGATTGTGCAAAAGTGCACCTTCCATTGTCAGTCATTGGAGACCATAAATGAGAACATGCTTACTGCTGATAGGAATATCGATGCTGTTGCTAGGCTGCAGAGGCCCGCAGGGTGAACTTGGGCCACAGGGGCCGCCAGGACGCTGGTGAAGCAGGAATGCAGGGGGCACTAGGAGAGCAAGGAGTGCCTGGGGAGCAGGGACCACTAGGTTCTGCTGGTGAAGCAGTAGCCAGGGAGACGGTTTTCCCTGAGCTGGCACTTGACTTCTCGATTGGGCAGTCATGCGCAGCGGCAATCGAGGAGTCTACGGAGTACAGCGGCACCACACAGGAGATCGAGCAGCAACGGCGACAGTGGACATCTGTAATACGGACTCCGATGCGATATCTGACTGATCAGCATTTGAACACTATCGGGTCAGCCATGGATAGGCTGAGAGAACGGGACATTGGTACGCCGACGAGTTATAGCAGTTATAGCTATGGTGCCTGCACAGATGAAAAAGCTCGCTTGAACGCGTTCATGGACGTAAGGCGTAGCAATCCGATGGGCGTATGGCGTGAGCAGACACTAAGGGAATACTACAGAGCATGTTATGTGGAGGCGTGGCACACGCCTTCTGGAACACCAGTACCTAGTACCATCGACCGATGTGCCCACTTGCTTGAATGGGTGCCCACTGACTGGCTTCCCGTCGATCCTGAAACCATAGCAGTTCCGGGCGGTTGAGCCCTATAGGATAGGCGGGAGAAGGCTCTTGGTAATCTGATGTCTATTCCATTCAAAGCTAGTCATGATCGAACATTATGGGCTGCGTCATGGTTTCATGAGTTAGAATAGAGTTATGTTTGACGCGCTTACCGATAAGCTAACCGCTGTCTTTGGGCGGCTCACCAGCCGGGGGCGGCTCACCGAAAAGGACGTGGACGAAGCCCTGCGGGAAGTCCGTGTCGCTCTCCTTGAAGCGGACGTCAATTTCAGGGTGGCTCGCGAGCTGGTGGGGCGCATTAGAGAGCGCGCCCTGGATACCAACGTCCTGCAAAGCCTGAGCCCGGGACAGCAGGTGGTTACCTTCGTATATGAGGAGCTTGTCGCCATCCTGGGAGAGGGCCATCACGGCCTTCAGGCCTCGTCGCAGGCGCCGTCGGTGGCTCTCATGGTGGGGCTGCAGGGCTCAGGGAAGACCACCACCGCGGCAAAGCTGAGCATGTACCTGAGGCGCCAGGGGCACCGTTCCTTGCTGGTGGCAGCCGATCTCAGACGGCCCGCTGCTATTCAACAACTGGCTGCCCTGGGCCGTCAGATAGACGTACCCGTGTACCAGGAAGATCCCCTGACCTCCACGGCTGAAGACGTGGCCAGTCATGGCCTGGAGCATGCCAAAAACCTTGGCGTCACCTGGGTGATAATAGATACCGGAGGGCGTCTTCACATCGACGATGAGCTCATGGAGGAGCTGGAACGGGTGAAAGCCTCCACCAGTCCCAGCGAGTCGCTTCTTGTGGTGGACGCCATGACTGGACAGGATGCGGTGAACGCTGCGGTTGAGTTCCACCAGCGAATTGGCCTGACTGGTCACGTTCTCTCCAAGCTGGACGGCGATGCCAGGGGCGGCGCTGCCCTTTCCATTGCCCACGTTACCGGGGTCCCCATCAAGTTCATTGGCATCGGTGAGCGCAGCGATGCGCTGGAGCCGTTTCATCCGGACCGCATGGCGTCCCGCATCATAGGCATGGGCGACGTGGCTACCCTTGTGGAAAAGGCACAGGCCGAAATAACGGAGGAACGGGCCAAAGAGCTGGAAAAGAAGATGCGCCGCGCCACCTTTGATCTGGAGGACTTCCTTCAGCAACTCCAGCAGCTAAGACGAATGGGGCCCCTTTCCGGCATTATGGAGATGATACCCGGGTTTTCCAGCCTCTCCAAGCGACTCCCCACGGATGCCATGGATGAGAATAGGCTAAAAAGAGTGGAGGCTATAGTCTTCTCCATGACGCCGCAAGAACGCCGCAACCCAGACATGCTCAACGGTAGTCGGAAGCGCCGTATCGCAAAAGGGAGTGGCACCGAGCCCAAGGACGTAAACCAGCTGCTGAACCAGTTCAAGCAGACGCAGAAGCTGATGAGGCAGATGGCGTCCGGCCGCGTCCCGCGCGGCCTTTCAGGCCTGCTCCGCTAGGAGAAGGAAAGCGCGCCGGTCTAGCTGAGTGAGATACCCACCATCCTTCCTATGGAATAGGTGATCAGCGCGGCACCGGCGCCAATAGCCAGCATGCGCAAGCCACCACGCAGAGGGTGCTTTCCGGATAGATAGGCCAGAGAGGAACCCGTGATCAATAGAGCCAAGGCGCTAAGGCTTCCACCAACCGCAAAGGCAGGGGTGCTTTCAAGCCCAAATACATACGGAATCAACGGAACGAATGATCCCGCGGCAAATGCTATGAATGAACTGACGGCGGCGCCCCATGGCGACCCCAGCTGGCTGGGATTCAAGCCCAGTTCTTCCCGGGCCATGGTTTCAAGCGCTGCCTCAGGGTCTTGCATGATCCGTTCCGCCAGAATATTCGCCTCGTCTTCACTGAGGCCTTTCAGCTGGTAGATCAGGGACAGTTCTTCTTTTTCTTCTTCTGGAAACTCCTCTATCTCACGCCGTTCCTTCTCTATCTGTGACTCTGCCAGCTCACGGTCCGCCCTTATGGAAACGTACTCGCCCGCCGACATAGAGATGGCGCCGGCAACTAGGCCGGCAACGCCGGCCAGCAGAACGAAGTCCGGGTTGGAGGTGCCTCCGGATACACCCCATACTATGCCTAGGTTGGATATCAACCCGTCGTTGCCGCCGAGCACGGCGGCACGGAATGCGCCGCCCGCGGCTGCTTTTTGCAGCACTCCGCCGCCCAGTTCGCTTGCCGGATAGCGGCCTTCTTTCAGATCTTGCAGCGTTCTGGAATGCCCTTTCTCTTCGTCCATTATGTCCCTGGCTTCCGGCTCGCCGGCATACATGTCGGTGTCGCTGCCCTCTATCCGCAACACCAGAGGCAGTACTCCCTGTGTGCCGAGCTGGCGTGCAAGCCAGCCAAGCATTTTGATCTTTAGCCTGGGACGGTATGGAGGCAAGTCATCTACGCCTAAGCCCAGTTTCCCGGCCCAGTGCGCCACGTGGCGTTTCTCTGCTTCTACAAGCTGGCGGAATATCTTAGAGCGCCGGGGATCCGGCTCAGCATCTGCCATAGCCGTGTAGAGAGCGACGGCTTCTCGTTCTGCCTCCAGGTAGATATGATAGCGAGCGTTTTCCGTATGCCGAGGTTTCATTTTGGTTGTTAGGCTAAGCTCTCTGAATTGTTTTGCCGCCGCTTTGGGCCGCCGCCCTTTGGAGGCGCAAATTTGCAAACAGGTAGATGGTGGCTAGACCCGCATATCCGGGCCACCGTTCCTGGGCAAAGGTGGCTGCCTCCTTCTCATTGAGGCGTTTGCCGTCGAAGTAGTGCTCCGAGATTGCCTTTTGCAGGGCCAGGTCTCCGGCAGGAAAGGCGTCCATGCGACCCAAAGAGTTGATCAGAACCCACTGCGCCGTCCAATGGCCTATGCCTCGCAACTGCACCAGCTCGCGAAGCACTTCCTGATTGTCAAGACGCTCAAGCCGGTGGATGTCAAGAAAGCCCTCTACATCCGTCGATGCAATCTCCAAGACATATTCGGCCTTTCTGTTGCTGAGACCCAAGGAGCGCAACGCTTCCTGCCCGGATTCAAGGAATGATTCCGCTTTGGGGAACAGATGGAAAGTCCTTCCGTTGAAGCTGAGGGGAATCCCCAGCGCCTCTATGATCCTACCGCGGATGGCCCTTGCCGCCGCCCCGGAGATTTGCTGGGAAACGATTGCCAGCAGCAAAGTTTGGAATAGGGAACTGTTCCTTGGAGGATGCAGGCCGCGAAAGGTACGGATGGCCTGGGAGAGGACGGGGTCGTCTTTGGCAATCTGGTAGAAATGGCTTAGGTTGAAGTCCGTATTCAGGGAGAGTGCTATTTCTTCAGCTATAGCCGCGCCATCAACGCCGTACGGTGCGCTATCAGGAAGGGAGATGGAAAGCTCCGGGGCGTTCATGGTGCCTGTGGAAGCCACTTCTACAAGGATGGGAGTTCCCGCACCATCAAATACTCTCAAATACTTTCCATCCAAGTACGCTTCGGCGCTGAACTGTTCCTGATGGTAGGTTCGGTGTCCGGCGGTTAGTCGGAGATCAAAAGGCGGAACGGGCTTTAGGATTAGCTGAGTCACGGTTGTCCTATGATTTGATGAGCATGCCTGGCTGACAGTGCCTGCAATAGCTGGTGATTTGCTGGTTTGCCGTAAGCTGGCTGATTTTGTTGCCGCAGCGCGGGCAGGGCTTTCCACCTTTGTTGTGCACTTGAAGGAAGTCGCGAATCTTGTGATGAGTCTCCTCTTCCATTCTCTCTCTGAGGATTGCTACTGCATCCGACGTTACCTGCTTGAGGCTGCGGTGAAGCCTCATCAGTTCTTCATCCGACAGGCTCTTGCGCCTGCGAAACGGCGATATGCCGGCTGAGAATAGAATCTCATCACTGTAGGCGTTCCCTATTCCGGAGATGAAGGCGCCCCGGGTGAGCACCCCTTTGATCTCACCGTAGTAAGGGCGCAACCTGGCCTTGAACTCGGGGAAGCTGATCTCGTCGTCCAGCACGTCCGGCCCCTGCTCGTTCAACCGCGGCACTTGGGCCAGCTGGGCCGGTTCAACGTAGTAGACCAGCCCCATCTGCCTGTCGTCTATGTATCGTATCTCCAACTCTTGGCCCACTCCAATGATCAGGCAGGTCCGCTTGAATACCCTGGCCTGCGGAGAGCATAGCTGGAAGGCGCCGTGAGCATTGGATTGATCGCCAGCATCCGGTCGGGGCTGAGGTCAAGCAAGAGGAATTTGCCCTTGCGGGCTATCCGCTCAACCGTCCGGCCAGTGACGTCTTCAGGGAAGTTAGGGGCGGCTAGGGATCTGAGGACCGTTGGCTTGAGTACTTTGGCATAGCTAACCTTGCGACCAGCTACGCGACGGATTAGCACTTCTTTGATGACTTCCAGGTCAGGCGCTTCAGGCATCTTAGGACGTGACTTTGAATTTGACTGGATTCTACTACAAATGAGATGGGGAAGGTCTGCTCACGTCAAGATAGCTGCTGGAATTGCTCAACTGTTGGGTTGCAGACGGCCGCCGGGAAGGGAAGAATCTATTCCAGAAAGTCACGCAGCTTATTGGAGCGAGTAGGGTGCCGCAGCTTGCGCAACGCCTTTGCCTCTATCTGGCGTATCCTTTCCCTTGTTACGCCAAATTCCCTTCCGACCTCTTCCAGAGTGCGGCTACGTCCGTCCTCCAAGCCAAACCTGAGTTGCAACACGCGCTTCTCACGTTCGTTCAGGCTGTCCAGCACTTCGTCTATCTGCTCTTTGAGGAGCTGGTAGCTGGCGGCATCCGCCGGAGCTATGGCGGTGCGGTCTTCTATGAAGTCGCCGAGGTGAGAGTCCTCCTCCTCTCCAATGGGCGTTTCTAGTGAAACGGGCTCCTGAGAAATTTTGAGGATTTCCCTGACTTTTTCCGATGGAATATCCATGTCCCAGCTTATCTCGTCGCTGGTAGGTTCCCGTCCATACTCCTGCACTAGCCTTCGGCTTACGCGCAACAGTTTGTTGATGGTCTCCACCATGTGGACAGGGATGCGGATGGTCCTGGCTTGGTCGGCTATGGCGCGGGTAATGGCCTGCCGTATCCACCATGTGGCATAGGTGGAGAATTTGTAGCCTTTGCGGTAATCGAACTTCTCCACCGCCCTGATAAGGCCGATGTTTCCTTCCTGGATGAGGTCAAGCAGAGACATGCCCCTGCCGATGTATTTCTTGGCTACGCTAACCACCAAGCGCAGGTTGGCTTCCGTAAGGTGCCGCTGGGCCGTCTTTCCCTCTCGCTTGACTTTGTTCAAGTACATGCGAAAGAGGAACTCGTACGGGCCCAACTGGCCCCACAAGGCGCCTTCTTCCACAATTTCCGCGAGTTCCTCCAGACTTACGCCTTCACCAATGATCTCAATAGCGTCCTGTGGTAGAAGGCGGCTGTTCAATGAGAGCTTGATTACGCCCCCTTCTATATCTTCTAGGGTTCTGCCCTCGTGGTCTGCTACTTCCTGCATCTTCTCGTGGTCGATGGGAGAGTCCACGGCGGCGCGAAAGTCCGGATTGGAAGCGATCTCTTTGAGTGGCAGAGGGTAGGGTAGACTGCGTTTCCAGGCAAGCGCCTTCTCTATATAGGCAAGGCGGCTGCTTTCCCTGAGCAGATGATGGACGATTTCCTGGGCCTTGGGCGGCGCTCCGGTTGGTGAAGCAAGCTCCCGTTCCAGCCGGTCAATGTATATGCCGCTCTCCATGGCCCTGGCCAGCCAGCGCTCGTCTTTGGCGGTCAACAGGGACACACGGCCTATCTCGCGTAGGTACATGCGCACGGGGTCGTCGATCATGTCCGTGGTATCTATACTGTCGGCGGCCGCGGCCGCGGCCGCGGCAAGGATGGCCGCCTCGTCCGGCCCTTCGGAGGGAGTTTCGCCTTCAGAGGAGCCCTCGGGCCAGTCCTCTTCCTCGGCGTCTGCCTCAACGATTTGTGATTCGCGAGGTGTGACGGTGATCTCCTCGGAATCGTCGCTGTTTCGGAAGGGGATTGGGATCAAGCCCCTGAGGTCGTCGCTGTGTATGGGGCGTATTCTATCCGCAGATATCTCGTCTTCTACGTTGTCGTCCGGTCTTCTTAACATCCCTCTCCTTTGTTGCTAAGGGCGGGCGTGATGCGGGTATTTCTGTTGGAATAGGTTTTTCAATTGTTCGTTCGTTTCAACCACTCGTTGCTCAATGTCGTCGGAGAAACCGGCTTCGCTCAAGGCAAGCTTCTCCTCCTCTTTGAGGGATTTCAGGCGCCTGATTTCAAGGTGGTAACGGCAGTCCTTGACGGCTTGCTCTCTTTGACGTAAATCCAAAGGAGGAACTGGCAGTGACAGAAGATGGTCTATGCGCCGTTGAAGATAGTCGTCATGCATTTGCCGCAACTCATCTATTGTAGAGCATTTAAGCCAGGAGGAAAAGAGGATGCGGTCTTCCCAGCCTCTGACCACTTGGGGATCCATGTCCGCTAGGTGCTCCCGCAAGTCCGGCCACTGCAGAATGAATCCCAGGAAGTGCTCTTGTAGAACATCTTTGTTTGCGCTTTCAAACGGTGACTCCGAGGCTCGAGGGCGTTGTTGCGGGTTGGAGCGGCGTGAGGAGGATGCGCTCAGCTTCCCCAAGCTAGCTTCCAAGGTGGCCACCTGTACGCCCAATACCTCTGCCAAACGCTTTAGATACCCCTCTCGTTCGAAAGGATTCCCTATGGAGGCAATGACCTGATACAGAGCTTCAGCGGCGCGGGCTTTTCCTTCACTGGTTGAAATGTCCCAGTGGTCCCTTGCCGAATCTATGAGGTAGTCAACCAGGGGCTTTGCTTCAGCCAGAGAGGCTTGCCAGCCTTCAGGGTTGCTGCGTATGAGTTGATCGGGGTCTTGGCCGGGAGGAAGGATGGCAACTTTAACAAGGAACGGATCGGTAGCCCGCTCGTAGATGGCTATGCTTCTTCGCCTCCCTACCAGCCGCTGCTCGAAAATGTGCCAGGACTCCACCAGGCCTCTGAAGGTTGCCTCCTGCCCTGCCGTGTCCGGGTCCAGGGCTAGCACGAACCGCCGGCCGGTGTTTCTAAGCAGGGTAACCTGCTGCTCGGTAAGAGCCGTTCCCATGGACGCCACGACGTTGTTGAATCCGTACTGGTGAGCGGCAATGACATCCATGTAGCCTTCTACAATGACACCTTCTCCGGTCTGTTTGATGGCGTCTCTGGCCTTGTGCATGGCGTAAAGTATGTGGCCCTTGTCGAAGAGCTCTGTGCGCGGGGAGTTGAGATATTTCGGCTCGGAGCCGTCCAAGGAGCGACCGCCAAAGCCTGCCAGGACTCCGTTGCCGTCCCTGATGGGAAACATAAGACGCCCGTTGAACAGATCCCGTGGCTGGCTGTCGTCGCGTTGACTGGCCAGCCCGGCCTTCAAGATATGGCTTTCTGAGTACCCAAGCGACTTCAAGTGCTGTAGCAGAGCACTGCCGCCGGCCGGGCTGAGCCCTATTTCAAACTGGGCAATGGCGTCGGCATCCACCCCTCGCTGTTGCAAATAGGTTCTTGCCGCCATCCCTTGGGGTGCAAGAAGTAGCCCTTGAAAGTGAGCGGCGGCGGCTTCATTGACGCGTTGTTGGCTTTCATTCCGCTGGCGCTGCCTTGGCTGGAAGTCGCTTATTCCAGCCCTATTTGCCAGCAGCTTGAGCGTATCTTTGAAGTCCAGATTTTCGGCGCGCATGATGAAGGAGATGAGGTCTCCTCCCGTAGCACACGCCCCAAAGCATCGCCAGGACTGCCTCTCAGGGAAGACTACAAAAGAGGGGGTCCGTTCCGAGTGGAAGGGGCATGTTGCTTTGTAGCTACGCCCCGCTCTCCTAAGGGAAGGCACGTAACCGCTGACTACATCTATGATGTCAAGGCGTTGTTTTATTTCGTCAGAGATCGCCATTTAGAGCATCCTCGCAAGTACTTTGCCTGAGATGCCGGGGCATAGTGCTTCAGCAGTGGCCAAGGCATACCAATCCGTCATACCGGATACGTAATCCACGGTCATCTGCTGAGGGTGCTCATCGCGCTTCCAGTACTCCTCAGGTATGCAGTCTGGATTGTGAAGGAAGTAGTTGTAGAGAAAAGCGAGCACTTCACGGGACTTGTTGGACTCTTCTCCGTTGCTCACCGGCAGGTACACGTTTTCAAACATGAAATCTCTGAGTGAATTGACGGCCTCTCCAATTCTGGGACTCATGGCTATGGTAGGGGGCTCTTTGGCGTCCCCGTAGTTTCCCGTAGCTTCCCAGGATGCCTCAACCACGTCTGTTACCATAGTATCAATCCGCTGAGAGTTTCTGTCACCAAGCAGTTGTCTGGCCGATGCCGGTAGGTCGCTCTCTTTGATGGTGCCGGCGCGTATGGCGTCGCCTATGTCATGATTGAGGTAGGCTATGGCGTCGGAAAGGCGGACCACCTGTCCTTCCAGAGAGAGGCCTTGAACTAGCTCCTTATTGAAGATGTCGCTCCTTGGCTTCGAGTGATTGGCAATGCCATGGCGTACTTCCCAAGTGAGGTTGAGGCCCTGGCCATCTTTTTCCAGTACCTCCACTATGCGCAGGCTTTGCTGGCTGTGCCTGAATCCCGGGGGAGCCAGCTCCGCAAGCACCTCTTCCCCAACGTGGCCAAAGGGGGTGTGGCCCAAATCATGGCCCAGAGAGATTGCCTCTGCCAGGTCTTCGTTCAGATTGAGCGCCCTGGCTATGGTCCGTGCTATCTGGGAGACTTCCAAAGTATGCGTTAAGCGGGTCATATAGTGATCGCCGAGGGGAGAAATGAAGACCTGCGTCTTGTGCTTCAGGCGCCGGAACGCCTTGGTGTGGATGATTCTATCGCGGTCGCGCTGGAAGTCGGTACGCAGGGGGGAAGGTTCTTCCCAGGAATCTCTGCCTATTGAGCTTCTTGCCCTGGAAGCATGGGGGGAGAGCGACTCTTCCCTTGCTTCCAATCTCAAACGTACGCTGTGATCTGTGGCTTGAGATGTCATTTAAGAAATATAGCATGCTGCATTCTTGGAGTGAAAAGCATGACCTAAAGCGGATTTGATGCAACTGAGCAGTACTGTTAAAGTACTAACTAGAAGTTAAGATGGTATAATCTACACCCACAGTAAGAGTAGTCTCCTAGAGACGATATCTATACTTCATGTTTGCGGTTTAGGAGGCAAAACCGTGTCAGGTCCCAAGAAATGGGTCTATCTCTTCCGTGAAGGCGGTGGAGAGAAGAGAGACCTTTTGGGAGGAAAGGGAGCAGGTCTAGCCGAAATGACTAGGGCCCAACTCCCTGTGCCGCCAGGCTTCACCATTACCACCGAGGCCTGCAATGCCTATTACGGTCTGGAGAAGAACTTTCCTCCTGGAATGTGGGAACAGACCCTGCAGGGCATGCGCGATATAGAGGCAAGTACAGGGAAGACCTTTGGCGATTCCGAAGACCCACTCTTGGTGTCAGTGCGTTCCGGTAGTGCGATGTCCATGCCAGGCATGATGGACACGGTACTCAACCTGGGATTGAACGATGAGACGATGAAAGGGTTGTCCAAGGCCAGTGGCGGCGAACGGTTTGCCTACGATTCTTACCGGCGCTTCATTCAGAAATATAGCACAGTTGTGCTGGGTATGCCGGGTGAGGCTTTTGAGGACATCCTGGATGCGCAAAAGAAGGCCTCCGGGGTAACCAATGATTCTCAGATGACCGCTGAGGATCTTAAAGAGGTAGTGGCCAAATTCCAAGACTTGGTGATCAGAGAAACGGGTTCGGGATTTCCCCAAGACCTATACCAGCAGTTGGAACTGTCCGTAAAGGCGGTATTCTCAAGCTGGAACGGCCGTCGCGCTGTAGACTACCGGAACTTCTATGGCATTCCTCATGACCTGGGTACCGCAGCGAGCGTAGTAACCATGGTCTTCGGCAATATGGATGAACGTAGCGGCACGGGCGTGGTGTTCACCCGCAATCCTTCCACTGGGGGAAAAGAGCTGTACGGCGAGTACCTGGCCAATGCCCAGGGTGAAGATGTTGTGGCCGGTGTACGTACTCCTCAAGAGATCGCTTACCTAGCGGAGACAATGCCGGACCTTTATAAGCAGTTGGATGAGATTGCACAGCGCTTGGAGGTGCATTACAAAGACGCACAGGACATTGAGTTTACCGTGGAGCGGGGCACTCTCTACATGTTGCAGACACGGTCTGCCAAGCGAACGGCACGGGCCGCGGTGAAAATGGCTGTGGATATGGTGGAAGAAGCGCTCATCACCAGAGAAGAGGCCTTGATGCGCGTTGAGCCTGGGCAGATGAACCATTTGCTGTTGCCTCGCTTTGATGAAGAGGCGAAAGACCAAGCCATCGCCCGCGGGGATATGCTTGCCACCGGTCTCAACGCCTCTCCGGGTGCAGCCAGCGGCAAGGTGGTGTTCAACCCAGATCACGCCGCACAGCTTGGAGCTCAGGGAGAAGACGTCATCTTGGTCAGGACGGAAACCAACCCTGACGATGTTCAGGGCATGCTGCTGGCTAAAGGTGTGCTGACGGCACGCGGCGGAGCCACCAGCCATGCTGCCGTAGTGGCTAGGGGACTGGGTAAACCCTGTATCACCGGATGTGATGCGTTGGTGGTGGATTACGATTCCAATAGTTGCGCTATCAACGGTAGGGTAATCCAGGAGCTGACGGACATCAGCATAGACGGGACTACCGGCGAGGTGTTCATAGGCAGTCTACCCACCAGGGAAGCCAATTTCGCTGACGAAACAGACTTGAACACTCTACTGCAATGGGCCGATGAAGCGCGGAAGTTGGGGGTGTGGACAAATGCGGATACGCCGGAGGATGCTCAGCGCGCCTTGGACTTTGGCGCCGAGGGGATAGGCCTCTGCCGTACGGAGCATATGTTCTTCGCGGAGGAACGGCTTCCTGTGGTGAGGCAGATGATTATAGCGGCTCCGGGCGCCGCTGAATTTGACGATTGGATGCGTGATATTCAGGAGAGGATAGATAAGTCTCCCAGCAGCCACAGAGAAGAGCTTATGAAACAGCAGGAGAAGCACCGCGCTACTTTGGGCGTTTCGCTGGATGCCAAGCGTTATTACGATGCGCTTGACAAGCTCTGGGAGTTCCAGACCAAAGACTTCAAGGCCATCATGAAGGTTATGACGGGAAAGCCTGTGATTATCCGACTTCTGGATCCGCCGTTGCACGAGTTCCTTCCACCGTATGAAGACCTCCTGCGGGAGGTTATTGAGTTGCGTATGGGGGAGTCTGAAGCGGATGAATTGAAATCAAGGGAGGACCTGTTTGGCGTAGTAGAAAGCCTGCGTGAGGCCAACCCAATGCTGGGTCTCAGGGGGTGCCGCCTTGGCATCATGTACGGCGCCATCAACGAGATGCAGGTAAGGGCCATCTTCACGGCGGCTTGCGAGCTTACCAAGGAGGGTTTCGATCCACGGCCTGAGATCATGGTCCCTATAATTGGCCACGCCAACGAGTTGGAGTTGGTGAAGAAGCTGTTGGTAAGGGTGGCTAGTTTGGTGCAGGAAGAGCAAGGAGTCCGAGTGCCCTACAAGATTGGCACTATGATTGAGTTGCCCAGGGCTGCACTGACTGCCGACGAGATTGCCAGGCATGCCGAGTTCTTCAGCATTGGCACCAACGACCTGACCCAGACGACCTTTGGAATCAGTCGTGACGACGAACAGAAGTTCCTGCCCAAGTATATGGAGCGTGGAATCTTCCCGGAAAACCCGTTCCAAGTGCTCGATAGGGCCGGAGTAGGTGCTTTGGTGAAGATGGCCGTGGAGAAAGGCAGATCAATCGATCCTACTCTGGAGGTTGGGATTTGCGGTGAGCATGGCGGCGACCCTTCCAGCATAGAGTTCTGCCATCAAGTTGGGCTAGACTACGTCAGCGCTTCTCCGTTTCGCGTGCCTGTGGCCCGACTTGCTGCCGCGCAAGCTGCTCTCTCAGCACTGGACGTGGAGTCTATCCTGGTCTCAACCAAAGCCGATAGGTGATCTGTAGGAGCTTAGATACGCTCTGTTATCTGTGATCGTTCTGCCGTTACCGCTCTTGCCGCCACAACAGGGTCTGAATACTCCAAACCTCGTTCTAGGACCCAGCTGCGCACTGTATCCAGAGCGAACATCTGCTTGAGTTCCGCCAAGGCTTTCTCTGCATTGAAGTCGTTGCAGGAAAAGACGTCTATATTCACGTAGCCGCGCTTGGGGAATGTATGGACGCTTATGTGGCTTTCCGCAATGAGCACAAACCCTGAAACTCCTACATCCAGAGGATTCTTGCCTTCGTAGGAATATACGTGAGGAGGCGCTATTTTAGTCATGCCTATGGCATCGGGGTACTGATCCAAGAACTTGTAGATGGCGTCGACGTCTTCCAATATGGGTGTACTGGCTCCAAATCCATCAATTACTAGGTGCATTCACTGCTCCAAACAGAGATAACTTGGCAAAAAGCTTTGCTTAGCATATCATTTGTCCTAAAATTCACACAAGGCACAACTTCTGGGGCGCCCCAACTGCTGTCCACATAGATAGAAATTGTCGACGGCAAACCAGCCATATCAGTTGCTTGGATATGTCGTTGGCCTCATAGGGGTTCCTTTGCATGCTTAGGATCAATTAAATATGGCCAGACAACCAATGATTGAAGTTGACCACCTATCCAAGTATTTTGGGGACTTCCCCGCTGTTAGCGACGTGACGTTCTCTGTCAATAAGGGCGAAATACTAGGCTTTCTTGGCCCCAACGGGGCCGGCAAAAGCACAACCATGCGCATCATCACGGGGTATATGCCGCCTACCAGCGGTACAGCTCGCATCGGGGGATTTGACGTCGTAAGCGATTCCTTGAAGGCCAGGCAGCAGATTGGCTATCTACCGGAAAACGTACCGCTGTACACGGAAATGACCGTGCGGGACTACCTGAGGTTCATGGGCACAATCCGGGGTATGGACAGCAAACGTATAGGGCAGCGTATAGATGACGTGGTGCAGATATGCCGCCTGGAGGATTACCGGGATACCATTATTGGCAAACTGTCCAAAGGTTTCCGTCAGCGCACCGGCATTGCCCAGGCTGTGCTGCATGAGCCGGACGTCCTCATCATGGATGAACCGACTATTGGCATAGATCCCATACAGATCGTTGAGACGCGCCAGTTGATAAAGGACCTTGGCGGTGAGCATACCCTGATCTTATCCACCCACATTCTCCCCGAAGTTAGCATGATATGTGAAAGGGTGGTCATCATTCACGAAGGTGAGATAGTGGCCGAAGATACGCCGCAGAATCTAGCCGAGCGGCTGGAGGGCACGGAACGCCTCACTCTGGAGGTGAGGGGCCCCAGCAACGAGGTGACCAAAGCAATACGCAGCGTGAAGGGAGTCCAGGACGTTAGGTTCACCGAAGGAGACGGGGGCAGTGTGGTGTATAATCTGATATGCAGGCGCGGCGACGAGATGCGCATTGAGCTTGCGAAAACACTGGTGGAACAGGGTTGGGGATTGCTTCGCATGGAAGCTGTGACATTGAGTCTGGAAGAGATATTCCTTCGTCTCACCACCGTTGAGGAGTCTTAGCTATGCGTACAACATTGGCTATTACTGTTAAAGAACTGGCGGTCTATTTTAAGTCGCCAATGGCATACATAGTAGCGGGGGTCTTCCTTGCGCTGACCGGCGTCTTCTTCATCGATAGCATCGACCAGACCTTTGCGGTGGCGGAGGTCCGCGGGTTGTTGCTGCGAAGCAGCTTCTTCCTACTGCCCCTGATCCCGCCTCTTTTGACGATGCGCTTGCTGTCTGAGGAGCAGAAGTTGGGCACGCTGGAGTTGCTTTTGACGTCACCAGTGCGCGACTACGAGGTGGTCCTTGGCAAGTTCATATCCAGCTTCATAATTTTGAGCGGCACCGTCTTGCTCACGATTTCTTACATGGTCATCCTTGTGCTGTATGCAAATCCAGACCCTGGCCCAATATTCAGCGGCTATCTGGGTTTCCTCCTTTACGGCGGCGCCACGCTTGCCATAGGTCTTCTGGCCTCTTCTCTCACCGGGAATCAGCTCGTCGCTGCCGCTGTGGGCTTTGGAGTGATACTGCTTTTCAACGTGATCGATCAGATCACAACCATTGTGGGAGGCACCGTTGCCACCGTGCTAGAAGCGATTTCTCTGAGCAGCCATTTCGACGCTTTTGCCCGTGGCGTCATTGATACAAGCGACATCATATATTACTTGGTGGTGACGGCGGTGTTTCTCTTCCTCACTATCAGATCACTAGAGTCAAGGAGATGGCGTTAGAATGTCTACTCCCACCGGGGATACCTCTACCGATCAGCAAACAAGCCAAACGCTAGCCTCGCTCATGCGCCGAATTCCATTTAGGGGAGCGGTAAGCCTGGTCATAGCCCTGGCTGGCGTGGCCATCTTCTTCATTGGTCTTGTCCTTCTGGTTTTCATACCTGAGCTGCGCGGACCTGCCATAGTGGTAATTATGCTCAGCGGTATCTTTCTGGTTGTTTCCCTAATGCTCTCCCTCAATACCGTGGTGCAGAGTATTACGGGACGCAGGGGCAGGTACGGCCTGAACACTGTAATCATGGTGGCGGCGTTCTTAACGCTGGGAATCTTGATCTACGTCTTGGGAGTCAATACGGCCTTCAGATGGGATCTCACCGCGACGCGCCAGTTCAGCCTTGCGCCTCATACCTTGAGCATTTTGGATAACCTTGACGAGCCGGTTGAAGCTATTGCCTTCTTTGTGCCGGACGACCCCAGACAGGAGCCGTTCCGCATCCCTGTGGAAAATCTACTCAACGAGTTCCGCCACCGTTCGGGAGGCCAGTTTGACTACCGTTTCTCAGACCCGGACCGCGAACCTGCGCTGGCCAACCGGTACAGGGTTACGGAGTATCCCACCATAGTTTTTGAGGGTCTGGATGGAGGATTGCAATACAGGCTCACGACGCCTTTTTTCGAGGAACGCGATATATCGTCGGCGCTGCTCATTGTGACCGGCGTGGAGCGCAAACAGATATTCCACCTCACGGGCCATGGTGAGCTTGACCTGAGCAACGATGAAACCGATAGTCGTGAAGGATTCGGACTCGCCAGGTCTGGTATGAACAACGACAACTACAGCGTTTTCCCTCTTTCGCTGGTACAGAACCCGGAAATTCCTGAATCGGCGGCTGCCGTCATGATTGCCGGGCCTACAAGAGACTTGAACCAGACAGAGTTCGATCTGCTTTCAGAGTACCTGCGCCTGGGTGGCCGGTTACTCCTTCTACTGGAACCTGACCCGCCGCAGACCTTCAAGGACTTGCTTGCACCCTGGGCTATAGAAGTAGAGGAAGGGACTATAGTTGATCTGGGCAGTTCTCTGGCAGGCCAGCCTCAGACGCCGCTCATACAGCGTACGCAATATAATGACCAGGAGCCTGTGGATGCCATAACAGCGCTGGTGGAGCAGAGCTATTTTGCAGGCGCCACTTCAATTATTCCCAGTCTACGCCCAGAGGAGATGCCCGGTACAATTGCGCAATATCCCATTGCTACCACCACCATCCTGAGCTGTTTGACTCTGGATGAAGAGGTCAACAACTGCCCCGACGGCAACTTTGCTATTAGGGTGCCTGCCTTTGCCATGGAGGGCATTGCTCCGTTGAGCTTGAATCCTGATCCCAATGCAGCACGGCGAACCAAGGCGGTTATATTTGGAGACAAAGACTTTGCTACTAATTTCCATATCAACAGTGTGGGCAACCGGGACATGCTGCTCAACTCGGTGAACTGGCTTACGGAAGACTATACCCTGGCCTCTGTACGGTCGAAGCCCATAGCTTCAAGGCGCCTCATAGTCACCGGCCGCGAGATGCAACTGATACGCGGCTTGAGCTGGATCATTCTGCCATCTTTGATGGCGCTGCTTGCTGGCGTGGCTTGGTGGCGGAGGCGGTAGGATGAACTATCGAGTATCGTTCATCCTAGTAGTCCTGGTGGCTATCGTGGGTGGATACGTGGTGCTCTTTCAGCTTCAGAACAGTGAAGAGGTCGAACCGCAGAATCCCTGGGTCTATGACATTACATTCGGCGACATAACCGGAATAAAGGTGACGCATAGGGAGGATACGCAGACATTCATCAGATCGGAATCAGGCTGGGTGTTTGCAGACAGCGGTGAGCCTGTGGACAACGACAGATGGGGCGGCGTGCCCCTCTTGCTTACAGGACCAAGGTCCTCCAGGGTTCTGGAAGAGGTGGTCCAGGATCCGGCAAGCTTTGGCCTTGATCCTCCTCTAACTCACATAGTGGTGGCTCTGAGGTCGGGCCGGGAGATAGATTTATTCATAGGCGACAAAACGCCGGACGTCAGTTCCAGCTATGCAATGGTGGGCGGTTCCCCACCCCTGTTTACCGTTCCTTCCGACTGGACCGATGTATTGACCAGGTTGGTAACCGAACCTCCTCACATAGGCCAGTCCGCCGAAGCGTAGCAGTTCCTCACTATCGGTTGGTCTGTCGTCTACCGCGGTCACCACTTAGCCTGCAGCCAGGACACCCAAGTCTGCACATGACTTGCCAACGGCGGTGACCGCTAGCATCTCATTGGTAGAATGCCTTCAGTGTAAAGAGGAGAGATCATGCAGAGCTTCCTTAGCCACCTTGAATGCACCGCTTGCGGAGAAACTTACCCGGCGGATGAACCTCATAGAACTTGCACTGCCTGCGGCAAGGTGCTTTACGCACGCTATGACATAGGCGGCGTCCGCAAAGCCGTGAGCCGTGAGGCCCTCTCGTCTAGGCCCAACAATATGTGGCGTTTCTACGAGATGATGCCGGTGCGTGATCCCGGCAACGTGATCACCCTTGGCGAGGGGATGACTCCTCTATTGCCTGCACCCAACCTGGGCGAGCAGCTGGGCTGCGGCAATCTGTACATCAAAGACGAGGGAGTTAACCCAACAGGCTCTTTCAAGGCTAGAGGCCTATCAGCCGCGGTTTCTCGCGCCAAAGAGCTGGGTTTGACTAGGATAACCATGCCTTCAGCGGGAAATGCTGCTGGCGCCATGGCCGCTTACTGCGCTTATGGGGGTATGGAGGCACATGTCTTCATGCCCAATGACGCGCCGAAGGCCAATCAACAGGAATGCTTGGCCTTCGGCGCCCAGCTTACCCTTGTCGACGGCTTAATAAGTGATGCGGGCCGTTTATCAAGAGAGACGGCCGCTGAAATGGGCCTATTCGATGTTTCGACTCTTCAGGAACCGTACCGGGCTGAAGGCAAGAAGACCATGGGCTATGAGCTGGTGGAACAGCTTGGATGGCGCACGCCGGACGTTATTGTCTATCCCACCGGAGGCGGCACGGGAATTGTTGGCATCTGGAAAGCGTTCCATGAGATGGTGGCACTGGGCTGGCTGGACCATGTGACGACTCGAATGATAGCGGTGCAGGCAGAGGGCTGTGCGCCCATCGTCCGTGCCTTCCACAACGGAGCTGACCATGCAGAGCCTTGGACGGGGGCTGCTACCGTAGCAGCCGGCATGCGCGTGCCTTCGGCCATTGGCGACTACCTGATACTGCAAGCACTGAGGGAAAGCGGCGGGACAGCCTTGACCGTTACAGATGGAGAGATGATGGAGTCGGTGAACCAGATGGCTCGCACTGAAGGCGTCTACCCTGCCCCGGAAGGCGCGGCCACGCTGGCCGGGTTGAAGAAGCTTCTGGCAAAAGGCGAAGTGGATCCGTCCGTGAACATAGTCTTGATGAACACGGGGTCTGCATACAAGTACTTGGATGTGCTGCGCGGCCCCATTGGTTGAGTTAGCTCACTCGCGGGAGTGCTACAATTGACGACGCTATGAGTAGATTGTTTACCGAGAGACTTTCTGAAGGTCCTATACTTGCCGATGGCGCCATGGGTACGGAGCTGATCAAGCTGGCCAATGTTACGATGGATACCTGCCTGGAAGGGTTGAACCTCACCGCTCCCGATCTGGTCAAGCAGGTCCACTTGGACTATTTGAAGGCGGGAGCGGAGTTGATAGAGACCAACACTTACGGCGCCAACCGGGTCAGGCTGGGGTCATACGGCCAAGCTGATTCGGTAAAGGAGATCAACAGCAAGGCGGTGCAAATAGCCAGGGAAGCGGAGCGCCTGACCGGGCAACAGGTTTGGATAGCCGGTTCGGTGGGGCCGTTGGGGAAGGGGATTGAACCGCTGGGTCCCATTACGGTAGATGATGCCAGAGAAGCCTTTGCGGAACAGATCAAAGCTCTGGCGGATGCGGGGGTAGACGTGCTGCTCCTAGAGACGTTTCCCTCACTGGCTGAAATTCAACTGGCAGTTGCAGTCTGCGGGCAGGTCGCAGACCTCCCGGTTATTGCGCAGCTCACGTTTACCGAAGAAGGGCGTACACTGGCAGGCGACTCGCCGGAAGAGGTCGTCAAGGCCTTGGCGGACTACAAACTCACCGCGATAGGGGCCAACTGCAGCGTTGGCCCACAGCCGATGCTTGATGTGGTGGAAGCCATAGCCCCAGTTGCCGATACGCCCCTTTCTGCTTTACCCAATGCTGGCTTTCCTATGGGGGTGGACGGGCGCTTGTTCTATTTGTCGTCCCCGGCGTACGTGGCCGACTATGCGGGACAGATCCTTGATGTGGGGGCTTCGATAATTGGAGGTTGCTGCGGTACTACGCCTGAGCACATCGCTGCCATTAGAAGCGTGATGAGAGAGCGGCGTGTCCAGACACGAAAAACCGGCGCTGAGGCTGAGATTAAGGTCATCGAGACGAGGAGCGAATACGCACCTGAGCCCACTCCTCCCACCGAGCTCTCTCAGAAACTGGGCAAGCAGTTCGTGGTTACCGTGGAAGTGCATCCGCCGCGCGGGTTCGACGTGAGCACTACATTGACCAGCCTGCGGAACCTTCTGGGCATGGTCAATGTGGATGCTTTCAATTGTACGGATATACCTCTGGCCCAGGGCCGAATGAGCGCCCTGGCAATGAGCAGCCTGGTGCAGACACGTTTGGGCACTGAGGCTATCATGCACATTGCTACCAGGTACCGCAACCTGCTGGCCTTGCAGTCCGACTTGCTTGGTGCTCACGCACTGGGTGTGCGCAACATCTTTGTGTTCATGGGTGACCCTCCTCAGATGGGTGACTACCCGCAAGCAGTGAGCTTCTCAGATATCACTTCGTCGGGCTTGATTCGTTTGATCAGCCAGGCCAATGAAGGCTTGGATACAGCGGGTAGGCCCATTGAGCAGGCTACCTCCTTCCTGGTGGGGTGCGCCTTAAACCTGGAAGCGGAGGACGTGGACAAGGAACAAGCGAGTTTGGAACGGAAGATAGCCGCTGGGGCTGACTTCATACTGACGCAGGCTGTGTTCGAACCTGAAGCCGTTGAGAAGTGGCGGCAGAGGATTGGAGGGTTTCCCAAACCCGTTATCCTGGGTGTGCTGCCCCTGCGCAGCTACAGGCATGCTGAATTCCTGCACAACGAAGTGCCGGGCATAGTCATTCCGCCGGAGTGCCAGTTGCGTATGAAACAGGCAGGGAAAGAGGGTGGCGAGATGGGAATAACCCTAGCCCAAGAGTTGCTCAAAGGGGTGCATTCAAGCATAGCCGGCGTCTATTTTGTACCTTCCTTTGGCAGGTACGAAGCTGTGGCTCAAGTTCTAAATGGCCTGCCGGAGATGGTCGAAGGGCGACCATAGGGCGTTCACTCAACCAGCCAACGGGGTTGCTCCAGGTACTCCTTGATCGCCTTTAGAAGCTGACCTGGGGGCACCCCGTCGATGGCACGATGGTCAAAAGTTAGGCTCAGGGCAATCATGGAGCGCTTGGTGATTTCGCCGTTGTAAACCACGGGCTTCTCCACAAGGCGGCCGGTTCCCAGTATGGCCACTTGTGGCGGGTTGATGATGGGGGTGAACGCATCCACGTCGTAGACTCCCATGGAGGTTATGGTGAACGTGCCGTCGGCCATTTCACCGGGTGACAACTGGTCGCGTTGTGCCCTGGTTGCCAGTTCCCTGGCTTCCCGGCTGATATCTATCAACGTCTTTTGCTCGGCCAGCTTGATCACAGGCACCACTAGGCTGGCCTCAACGGCTACGGCAAATCCTACGTTGACATGCTTGTGCAGTGAAACAGTCTCCCCGTTGATAGTGGCGTTCAACCGTGGGTTTTCGTTCAACGCTCTTGCGGCTACCTTTATCAACATCGCCACGGACATGGGACGTACTCCCTTGTTGCGCCACTGGGAGACCAGGTCCCGCCGCAGTTGCTCCGATTCCGTGGCATCGGCCTCCGTGGTAATGGTGACTTGAGCGGTGGACTGAAGACTGCCGTACAGCCTGTCTGCAATTGTCTTGCGCATACCGATAAGGGGAACCTGCCGGATTTCAGGAGCGGTTTCTTCCTCTATCAGGGCTCTGACGCTGGCTTCCAGTACCTCACCCCGTTCTCTGCCCGCTTCTACTTGGTTCAGGTCTATCCCGTAGGCCTCCGCCAGTCGACGGACGCTGGGGTCTGCCTGAGGTGCGTACGGCCGAGAGGCCGGTGAAGCTGGGGAAGGGGCCTCTTCGCCGATAGTCGCAAGCATGTCACCTGCTTTGGCGGAAGCACCATCGGCCACCGCGATGCGGCTTATAACTCCGGAGGCTGGAGACTCGACTTCGGCGGTAACTTTGGCTGATTCTATCTCGGCGATGGGTTCGCCCCGCGACACACGGTCGCCCTCTTGCTTCAGCCAGCGAATAACGCGTCCTTCTTCCTCGCCTACGCCCCAATCTGGGAAAGTGAGATCAGTGGGCATATTTGTTGGGGGCTAGTAAGCATCGAACATGCGCTGAATTTCTTCAGGGTCGTTGGTCTTGGTCAACGCCAGCTGCAGGAGGATCCTGGCCTTGTGCGGGCTGAGGTTGTCCGCGGCGACCCATCCGGCTTCACGATGGCGGCTGGTGCGGATGACGCGGCCGGACCCTGCCCTGGTGGAGGAGAGCACTATTGAGCCTTGCCTGCTGGCTTCCATGAGCGCTTCTTGCTGCACTTGGCCGCCCGCGCCGCCCGCGCCCATGCCGGCTATCACTATCCCGGGCGCTTTGGCGTCTATCAGGGCGCGTACTACAAGGTCGTCTGCGCCTTCATAAGCGTACACTATGTACACCTTAGGAAGGTCACTGAGGCCGTCAACGTCAAATTCAGTTTGGTAGGTGTGTTTGCGCACGGGCTCTCTGTAGAACATGGGCTTGAGGTCTGAGTCCAGGTATCCTAGGAACCCCAGTTCTCGAGTGCCGAAGGTCTCTACCCTGTAGGAGTTTTGCTTGGTCACTTCGCGTGCGGCGTTGATTTCGTCGTTGAGCATGACGGTAACGCCCTTGCCGCGTGCTTCCTGGGAACCGGCCAAAATGATGGCGCCTAGGAGGTTGTTGTCCGAGTCTGTACCCATAGCGGAGGGCGGCCGCATGGTGCCCGTGACCACCACCGGTTTCTCCGACTTGACGGTAAGATTGAGCCAGTAGGCGGTCTCCTCCATGGAGGAGGTGCCGTGGGTAACTACAATGCCTGAAATACCGGGGTCTTCTTGGAACAGGCGATTGATCTTCTTAGTCAACTCCAACCAGCGGGCGGGGCCAAGGCTGCCGCTTCCCGCCATCCAGAGATGTTCGGCCTTCACGTTGGCGAAGTCCTGAACCTCCGGTATACGCTCCAGGTTCTGATGGACGTCCAACCTCTGTCCAGCCACGCCGTATTCGTAGAAAGTGAGCCTTGGCGAGCCCCACGATGAGATTGTGCCGCCGGTGCCCAGAACCCAAACTACGGGCAGTTGATTGCTTGTCATGTTGTCCCTCTTTTAGTACGCGTTGAATATCTGCTGGATTTGCTCAGGGTCCTTAGTTCTTGTCAGCGCCAGTTGCAGGAGAATCCTGGCTTTTTGGGGGCTCAGGTTATCGCCCGCCACTATTCCTTCTTGCTCGTATACGCTGGTGCGGATTATTCTACCGGCGCCGGCCCGCGTGGTGACCACTACTATAATGCCCTTGCTCCTTGCCTCCAGCAAGGCATCGTTCACCTGCTGCCCCACGGCGCCCGGCCCCATGCTGCCAACCACGATGCCAGCCACGCCGGCATCGACCAGAGCACGCGCTTGAAGGTCGCTGGCTCCTTCGTAGGAGTAGAGGACTTCCACTTGCGGAAGAGTGTCCAATCCGCTGACGTCAAATTCACTCTGGTACGTGTGCTTCCGAGTGGGACGCCTGTAGAAAGCCGGCTTGAGATCGGAGTCCAAATATCCCAAGAACCCCAGCTCCCGCGTACCGAAGGTCTCTATTCGGTACGAGTTTTGCTTGGTGACCTCTCGGGAGGCGTTGATCTCGTCGTTGAGCATGACGGTAACACCCATACCACGCGCCTCTTTCGAACCGGCGAGGATAATCGCGCCGAGCAGGTTGTTGTAGGCTTCCGTGCCCATGGCGGAGGGTGGCCGCATGGTGCCGGTGACTACCACCGGTTTCTCGCTTTTCACTGTAAGGTTCAGCCAGTAGGCGGTCTCCTCCAAAGAGGATGTGCCGTGCGTGACTACGATGCCGGATATTTCGGGGTCATCCTGGAAGAGGTTGTTGACCTTCTTGGCGACCATCAGCCAGCCGCTGTCGCCCAAGCCGCCACTGCCCGCCTGTATGAGGTGCTCTGCTTTCACCCTGGCGAACTGGTCCACTTCAGGGATTTGCTCCAGGTTGTCGTGGACGTCCAGACGCATTCCGGGGACGCCGTAGTCAAAGAACTTCAACCTTGGTGCACCCCATGCGGCGATAGTGCCTCCAGTGCCCAGCACCCATACTAGGGGTAGTCGGTCAGCCATAATGATGCCTCCGGTGGTAACAGGGTAAGCGGGACATTTTTATCACAGGATAACCGTTGTGGAAATAGGGGAGGAAGGACGTACAGGCGGACATGGGGGTGTGGCGCGGCAGGGTTGTGGAGGTATTTGTTTCCAACGTTATGTCTACTCCAAAGCTAGAACGAACCAAACTTTCTGGAAATATGGGAAACAAATCCGATCCTACGACAAGCTCAGGACAGGATTTCGTAATAAGTTTGGAAGTGCCCGATGAGTCTGCTGGGAGTTTGTGGGTGCGGTTTTGCTTGGTGCGGCCATGGGTAGATTGTAGAGGTGTTGGTGGGCGGGCATGTCCCACCCTAAACCCCACCTGGATTCTCGCCTCCGCGAGAATGACGAGAGAGGGAGAATGACGAGAGACAGGCGCTTGCCTGTCGGCATAGGGAAGCCCCGCGCCGCCGGATTGCTCCGGTTCCTCGCAATGACGAAAGGGGTGGAGTGTGACGAAAGGTGGAGTGTCCGTATGCGTCAGCTTGCTGGCCTGGCTTTTTCCCGTGGCTTTCTGGCCTTGGGCTTGGCGCCGTTGCTGAGTACACGCCCAGCCTTTTCCAGCAGCGGCTTCAAGTACTGACCGGTGTAGGAATGGGCCACTTGAGCTATCTCCTCAGGGGTGCCTTCGGCTATTACGTAGCCTCCCTTCTCGCCCGCTCCGGGACCCAGGTCTATGATCCAGTCGGCGTTCTTGATCAAGTCCAGATGGTGCTCTATCAAGACTACCGTATTGCCTGCATCCACCAGGCGGTGCAACACTTCCAGCAGGGCGTCGCAGTCCTGGAATGACAGGCCGGTGGTTGGTTCGTCCAGAATGTATAAGGTCTTGCCGGTAGACCTCCTAGACAGCTCGGTTGAGAGTTTGACGCGCTGCGCTTCTCCACCGGACAGAGTGGTGGCGGGCTGGCCCAGCTTGATGTAGCCCAGGCCCACGTCACGCATGGTTTCCAGCTTGTTGCGCACCTTGGGGAAGTTCCAGAAAAGCTCCAGTGCCTCGGAAACCGTCATGTCCAAGACATCGGCGATGGTGGCGTCTTTGAACTTGACCTCCAGGGCTTCGCGGTTGTAGCGCTCTCCATGGCACACCTCGCAAGCTACGGTAACGTTGGGCAGGAACTGCATCTCTATCTGCATGTAACCGTCTCCGGCGCAGGCCTCGCAACGGCCTCCCTTGACGTTGAAGGAGAACCGTCCCGGCTTATAACCCCGCGCCCGCGATTCCGGCACAGAGGCGAACAGCTCTCTGATAGGGGTGAAGGCTCCTACGTAGGTTGCGGGATTGCTGCGAGGCGTCCGTCCAATGGGCGACTGGTCTATATCCACCACTTTGTCTACGCCCTCTATTCCATCCAGGCCGTCGCTGTCACCGGGGCGATCTTTCGCCCTGTAGAGCAACTGCGCCAGCTTTTTGAAGAAGACCTCATTGATCAGGGTAGACTTGCCGGAGCCGGATACGCCGGTAACCACCACAAGCTTACCAAGAGGGATCTCCACATCGATGTTCTTCAGGTTGTTTTCACGCGCTCCCTTTATGGTGATGTGTTCTCCGTTGCCCGGACGCCTTAAAAGCGGAAGCGGGATCTCACGGCGACCGCTCAAGTAAGCACCCGTCACCGATTCATCCGAGGCGCAGATATCATCCAACTTGCCTATAGCCACGACTCTGCCGCCGTGCTCGCCGGCGCCGGGGCCCAGGTCTACGATGTGGTCCGCCGACCGCATTATGGCCTCGTCATGTTCCACAATGATCACGGTATTGCCGAGGTCACGGAGATGTTGGAGAGTGGTAATCAGCCTGGAATCGTCGGCCGGATGCAGCCCGATGGAAGGTTCGTCGCAGACGTAGAGAACACCGGTGAGGCCTGAGCCTATCTGAGTAGCCAGCCTGATACGCTGAGCCTCTCCGCCAGACAAAGTGGAGGCTGTGCGGTCCAGGGTTACGTAGTCCAAGCCGATGTCCAGAAGGAACTTTAGCCGGGTTTGGATCTCCTTGAGTATCTGGTAGGCAATGGTATGCTCCCGCTCTGTGAGCGCGTCTCTGGCCGGCGGCTTTGTCCCCTGGTCTCCGGTGGCAGAGCGCGTCCATTCATGGGCTTGGCCCACCGACTGTGCCGTTACCTCCATTATGTTTTGTCCGGCCACCGTAACCGCCAGTGATTCCGGCTTTAGCCGTCTGCCCCGGCATGAGGGACAGGGGTGCGTGGCCATGTAGCGCTCTATTTCGCGCCGTACATAGTCGGAAGAAGTCTCTCTGTAGCGGCGCGTGAGGTTGGGCACTACGCCTTCAAACGTGGTGTCCCAGGTGTAGGTGCGCCCTCTTTGCGTGGTGTGTCTCATCTCAACGGTTTGGCCGTTGTTGCCGAACAGGATGATGTCAAGGTGCTCCGGTTCAAGCTCAGCGACAGGCGTTCTGGTGGAGAAGCCGTGCTTCTTGGAGAGCGACTCCAGCAGACTAGTGTACCAGGGACTGTATGAGCCGGCGCGCATCCAAGGCTGGATGGCGCCCTGTGCCAGCGAAAAGTCTTTGTTGGGAATGACAAGCTGAGGGTCAATCTCCAGCCGGAAGCCGAGGCCGGTGCAGTCGGGGCAGGCTCCGTAAGGTGAGTTGAAGCTGAAAGTACGCGGCTCTATTTCGCCCAGGCTGATACCGCAGAGGACACAGGCGAACTGCTCAGAAAACAGGTGCTCTTCACCGCTGTCGGCGTCCAGAATACTGACTACGCCGCCGCCCTCTTTGAGGGAGGTCTCCATAGAATCGGTGAGTCTGCTTGTATCCAGGTCGTCGCTGACAACCAGGCGGTCCACCACAATCTCAATGGTGTGCCACTTCTGCTTGTTAAGGTTGAACGTCTCCGAGAGGTCTCGTATCTCCCCGTTCAGCCGTACGCGAACGAAACCGGCCTGTCGCGCCTCTTCAAAGACCTCCCTATGTTCACCCTTCTTGTGCACCACTTTGGGCGCCAGGACCATGATTCGTTTGCCATGCTGCATACCATTCACGGCATCTACAATCTGCTGCACAGTCTGCTTCTGCACTGGCTGGCCGCAGCTGTAGCAATGGGGCCTACCCACACGGGCGAAGAGCAGGCGTAAATAGTCGTAGACCTCGGTGACCGTTCCCACCGTGGAGCGGGGATTGTGCGATACACCCTTCTGGTCGATGGAGATGGCGGGGGAGAGGCCTTCTATGTATTCGACATCGGGCTTGTCCATGCGGCCCAGGAACTGCCGTGCGTAAGCGGACAGCGATTCCACGTAACGCCTCTGTCCTTCCGCGTAGATGGTGTCGAAAGCGAGCGTGGACTTACCAGACCCCGATACACCGGTGATCACCACCAGCATGTTGCGGGGGATGGTAACGTCTATGTTCTTGAGGTTGTGCTCTCTGGCGCCCTTGACAACGATGTTTTCTGGAGGCATTGGTTTTACTCCTAAGCCTGTGGGCTCAAAGCCGCAAAAGACATTGTATCAACCATCTGAGGTTGATGGGAGGGTTCTCTGGCATGCATGGTTGCGGATATTATGCTTTGGGAACTTTTTCGTTCTCTGTTACGTATCTATTAAACGAAGACCCGTCCATGGGCAAGGGAGCTCCCAATGAACGATGCTGAGGCCGTGCGGCTCTGCCAAAATGGCAGCCTGGATGCGTTTCGCCACTTGGTTGAACGGCACCAGGATGTCTTGTACGGCACAGCTTACCTGATGACCAGCAATGGAGCCATAGCCGAAGAGTGCGTCCAGGAATCGTTCCTTTCTGCGTGGCGCGGCATTGGAGGATTCCGCAATGGCAGCCCGGTGAAGCCGTGGTTGGTGCGTATTCTGGTCAACACCGTCTTGGACCTGCGCAGGCGGCGTCACCTGCCCACAGACTACATAGAAGGTGCCGCCCTGTTGGGAGAAGATGACCCAGCAAAGCAGGTCGCGGATAGGCAAGCTATCCGCCAGGCGCTGGCCGTCTTGCCGGAGGAGCAAAGGCAGGTGGTCATGCTCAAGTACTTCACGGGTATGACCACATCGGAAACGGCGGAGGCGTTGGGGTGGGCTGAGGGAACCGTCAAATCGAGACTGCACCGCGCTCTCCAACACATGAAGGTAGAGCTGGGGAAATAGCTCACAAGGTGGAAGATTATGATGGAAGACATACCAAGCCAGGAGATGGAACGGAGACTAGCCGAGCACTTCGCTGAGGAGTCACGGCGATTACGCGCTCCCGCCGGCCTCTGGTCAAGCATCCGCTCCCGCTTGGCCGCTGACTCTGCGCGGAGAGGGTCTCCATGGAGAAGACTGTTTTCATTGCGGCAATGGCGCCCCGTACATGCTTTTGCCGCCGTTGCGGTGATCCTGCTGGCGGGCACGATCTGGGCGCTCAATCTTGAGCTGTTCCAGGGGGGTGCAGAGGAGGATTTACATATGGCTTTGCCTACGACCACGCCAATGCCGGCTGTGCCTACGGCCACACCGGCGCCAGCGACAATGATGCTTACGGACCCTGCTGCGGATCAGTTCTCAGATAGAAACAGAGTCGATAGACTCAGAGCACCACTTAGCCTACAAGGCCCAGCGGGTTCTTCGGGGGCTTCAGAGGATCGGGGTTGGCTAGCCGTGAATACACAAGCCACGTCTGGGGCGGTTCCGACACCGGCGTCGAGCACAGCTTTGCAAAGGCAGGAGCCTACTACTGTAGAAATTGCGGACAGGCAAATCATCTCGCAGGCGTCGCTGTCCGTTGAGGTTGAAGACGTGGCCGGAGCGGTGGCCCAGGTGCGGACAATTGCTGAGACTAGGGGCGGCTTTATAAGCCAAGTCGCCACTACCGGGACGCCGGGGCGACAGCGGTCAGACCTTGTGGTACGTGTGCCGCAGGGGGAGTTCTTTGACACCTTGGAAAGCATAAAGGGGCTGGGCAAGGTGTGGGCGGAAAACGCGGGTTCTGAGGATGTGACGGAGCAGTTCATTGACCTTGAGGCCCGTTTGCGAAGCGCCCTCAGAGAAGAGCAGAGCTTGCTGTCTCTCCTGGAGCGCGCCGACACCGTCAGCAACATCTTGACCATAGAGCGTGAGCTAGCCCGTGTCCGCTCCGAGATAGAGCGGCTGCAGGGTCAGATCAATTTCATGTCGCGGAGGGTAGACCTGGCCACCATTTCAGTGGCTCTATTCCCGCCCGAAGAGAGGCTGGCCGATCCTCCTTACGGTTCACTGAACATGGAAGTTGAAGACGTTTCCGCTTCTGTTGATGAGGTTAAGGCGCTGGTGGCCAGGGTTGGCGGCGAGTTGGATAGCGTTTTCATTTCGGTGAGCAACGGCAGGGAGCAGGCGGGTATAGAATTCAGCGTCTTAGCTAAGGATTTCTCCGCTGTACTTTCTCAAGTTGAAGGCCAAGGAGAGGTTACCTATAAAGAGATCAGAGAGAGCACCGGCAACGTGGTGTCGGAGGAGCCCGATAGCAGGCTGACCGTATTCTTAATGGAGGGGGAGTCTTCCCTTGGCCGCTGGCTTCTCATAGGCGGCGCGGCTGTAGTGGGAGGGGTGTTGCTCCTCCTGCTACTGTACGCTGTTTACCGGCGTGTAAGGTCTTAGACTGCGTGTGCCCCTGCCAGTGGGGCAGGGGCTGGGTACTCTCAGACCGGCCAGCCGGCTTATCCTCTACCTAAGCAGCGCCATCCCTAGCCGTTTTGGGCCCGGTAAAGCTGTCTTGCAAGCGTTAGATGTCCCAGATGCTGCCCTATGTGTTCCAAGGTGTGGAGCACCGCCCAGCGCCGCGTTGCAGACCGCCCGCCGTATTCAATGGTCTCGTCCAGGTCCGCCGTGGTAGCTTTGCTCAACACCCGGTGGGTAGTCTCGCCGGTTTCGCTCAGCATTTGTTCCAGGTGAGAAGGGTCCATACCGCTGGCTGCGAACTCTGCCTCACGGCTGCGGTGCACGTCGATGCCGCCGACCAGTTGGTGGATGTGAAAGGCTTCCGTACCCGCCACGTGGGTAGCCAGAACATAGGGGGAGTTTGTATCTTCGCCGAGCGGCTTCCAGGCCAGCTCTTCCGGGCTCATGTTCCGTATTTCTTTCTTGAACTCGTCTCTGAGGTAGTCTAGTCGTTCCAAGTAACCCTCGGTCTCGCTGGTCATGGTCTCCTCCCAAGCAGATGAAAGGGCCAGTCTATATAGCTCGGACGCACGCTGTCAAAAGAGGCGGGGCCGGCTTGGTTTGGGACTTATCCCTTTGTGTACTTGTGGTACAGGGGGATCGTCCAAAAGATCACCCAAACTCCTAAACGCAGAATTTAAGAGAGGAATATATAAGAAGTGTCTAACGAAAATTCAACCAACCTATGCCGTACAGCAATTTGTAGAGGATATGCGATATTTGCACTCAAACTTGTACTCTGGTATTTATGGTAGTGTGCCTGTTGAAGTCGCCGTAGCGTGGGCGGAAGAGTATCTGCTTGCATTCAGACTAATTTGGAGGGAGAGATAGGTGAGTAGCATAGACGATTTTGTTACTCAACGATGGCAGGACGCTAAGCACACACTCCATCAACTTGATCCCGATTTTGTTGACAAACTAGAAGCCGTAATCCAGTTAGATACCCTAGGTCTATCTTCACCCTGGCTTGATATTCCTTACACACCGAAACGAAGACTCTCTAAGAAATGGCATAGGCTGTTAGAAGCATGCCTTGAACTGACAATGGCATTAGCAAGGCTGCGAACATGCGCACAGAGCTTTGACGATAAAGAATTCCAGGGTATGTTAGACTTGGACGCCGGACAGCGAGTTGATTACCATTTTGTTGCCGTGTACACCAACGCAGTTACATTATCCGAGCGGGTCGAAGAGGTAATTAGACGTTCCGTTGATATATACGTTCCCGATAAGAAGATAGCTAAAGCCCTGATTGATAAACACAAGAAGCAGGTCTGGCAAGTGATAAAACATTTCAACAGCGTTAGAGATGACTTGCTACACGCATACCGCAGCTTTTTTGCTAGTACCATAACCAAGCTAGGTTACTGGGAAGGCAACGTGACAATTGGTTTGACGCCTCAAAAGTTCCTCTATGAGTTTCGCTTTCCAGCCGAAGGCAAGAGGGTCAGAGCGGGCAAATACATCATTATCATGGAGGGCATTGCAAGATTAGCCGAGTCGCACGGCGAGATTCTAAATGCTTTGGAAAAGGAGCTTGAACGCTACAGGCAACAGCTTGGCTAGTTTAATTGCGGATAGCTAAAAGAGCACAGTATAATGGCCGAGTACGGCAAGAGCTATTCGGTTAATCAACTGGGAGGAAGAAAATGGAGAAGGGTACGTGGCAAGTGAAGGCAGGTCACGCCCAGATGCTCAAAGGCGGGGTCATCATGGACGTGGTGACCAAAGAGCAGGCTGAGATCGCTGAAGAAGCGGGTGCTTGTGCGGTAATGGCGCTGGAGAGAGTCCCCGCGGACATCCGCGCCGCTGGGGGCGTGGCGCGCATGGCCGACCCCGAGCGTGTACTTTCCATCATGGAAGCCGTATCCATTCCGGTCATGGCAAAATGCCGGATTGGACATATTGTCGAGGCCCAGGTGCTGGAAGCATTGAAAGTCGATTACATCGATGAGTCGGAGGTGCTAACCCCCGCTGATGAACAGAACCATATCTGGAAGCACAGTTATACCGTTCCTTTTGTGTGCGGCGCCCGTGACTTGGGAGAGGCGCTCCGCCGCATCGCTGAGGGTGCGGCAATGATCCGCACCAAGGGTGAAGCCGGCACGGGCAACGTGGTGGAGGCTGTTCGCCACATCAGAGCGGTCATGGGCGAGATCAGAAAAGTGCAGAACATGAGTGAAGATGAGCTTCAGTCCGAGGCCAAGAACTTGGGCGCTTCGCTGGAGCTTGTAAGAGAAGTCAAGGAGCTGGGCCGTCTGCCGGTGGTCAACTTTGCCGCAGGCGGAGTGGCTACGCCGGCGGATGCCGCGCTTATGATGCAGCTAGGTTCCGATGGAGTCTTCGTAGGGTCTGGGGTCTTCAAGTCGGACGACCCGGTAGAACGAGGCAGAGCTATAGTACAAGCGGTTACCCATTTCAAAAATCCTGAAATTATTGCCAATGTATCAAGGGGCTTAGGCGAGGCTATGCCCGGTCTGGAAATAGGCACTCTCCAAGAAGGGCAGCTTCTATCTACCCGGGGCTGGTAGGTTTGAAGAGAATAGGTGTCCTTGCAGTACAGGGAGACTTTGCAGAACATATCGCGGCACTGGCAAGGTTGAACGTTGAGGCGCAGGAGGTGAGACTTCCTGAGCATCTGGATGGGTTGGATGGGCTCATCATTCCCGGGGGAGAAAGCACCTCCCAAGCGCGTCTTATCGATATCTACGGACTGCGCTGTCCCATCATCGAGGAGGTGCGGAAGGGCATGCCGGTTTGGGGTACGTGTGCTGGGATGATAATGCTGTCTGGCAAGCTGGTGGAAAGCAAGCCGGCGCCTCTTGGGTTAATGGAGATTGAAGTCCAGCGCAACGCCTACGGCCGGCAGGTCGACAGCTTTGAGGCAACCGTTCCCGTTCCCTGTCTGGGCAAACCTGACTTTCATGCTGTCTTCATAAGAGCGCCAAAGGTGGTGGGTTTGGGTAAGAACGTAGAGGTGCTGTCTTCTTATCCTGAAGGGGGCGCGGTGGCGGTTCAAGAAGGTCACATGCTGGCTACTGCGTTTCACCCGGAACTCACGCAAGACACCAGGTTCCACCGGTATTTTGTCGATATGACCGGATGATTTGGATGAGGATATGCTCCGTCCAATAGCACTGGTAGATTCTGTAGGAATAGGCTTGATGAAGGGCTCCAACTGGGCTGCTGCAGCAGCTTCGTCCGGCGGTCGGGCCAATTTCTCGGCGACGTCCTTTCTCTGGCGGCATTTACGGTCCCGTGGTAAAGAGGTTGCTTGGATTGCAACGGATGGGGGAAGGATTACGAGCCTGGTTTCCGCCATACCGGCTTCCGGCAATACCGTTTGGTGGATAGACCACATGGTGGTAGGCGAAACCGATCTTGCTGCCGGTACTCTCTTGGGGAAGGTGGCGGCGGAAGCCGGCAGACGGGGCGCCCAAAGAGTCCTTCTCAATATTCCTGATGAATGGCAACTCATGGATAGCGCCAGCAGGAGCGGGTTCCGTCCCAGCATAGAAGTCAAGGTGCTTACCCTCAGTGGGAGGGCCACTTTGATAGGAGAAGAGTTAGAGACGGGTTTTAGACCCAGGATGCCTGATGACGATATTCCACTATTCGATCTCTATCGTCGCGCAACGCCCCCTGAAGCACGCTTTGCCATGGGACTCACTATGTCGCAGTGGAAGGACTCGCAAGAGTCGTACGGGCGTGGAACGGCGGAGCACGTCCTGGATGGGAAGGACGGCATTGCAGCCTGGGTTAGACTTGACCGGGAACGGGGGCGCGTCCGCGTCCGCTTGACCGTGGACCCTTCCTGGAAGGGTGATCCGTGTTCCTTGATAGCATTCGTTTTAGAAGAGACCGGATCTTGCTCCCTATGGTGGGAGGTGTTGGGGCATCAGGAGTCCCTTGGAAATTTGCTGGAACAGATTGGGCTGGAGACAGCCGGCGTATATCATCTTATGGTCAAGGCCCTGGCAGTGCATCTAGAGGCGCGGGAAATAGCCCCGGCGCATGCGGCCTATGGCTGATAGAGGTCTATTGTGGAAGAGTTGAAGCAGATGGATACCCAACAAGCGGTGGTGGATGATCTGGAGAGCCTGCTCGACGTGATACCCATCCACATATCGCAGCCGTTGCGGGCCAGAGAAGATCTGAGGGACCTCTTGGAGGTTGTCTTGGACCTGGGGAGGCTTCCGGAAGCACGCTTTCCCGGGCTAGACGTTTACCTCTCCGCCAAAGAGGTTACTGAGGACGACCTGGAACATGTCACTGAGCGCATAGGGACTTTTGGAGAAGACAATAGGGCAGGGATAGAGAGAACGCTTCACCGGATTTCTGCCATTCGGAACCGCCGTGGCATGACCGTGGGGATTACCTGCCGGGTTGGCCGAGCCGTGTTCGGCACCATCAAGCCCATCGAAGACCTGGTGAGAAGCGGCAAGAGCATTCTGTTGCTGGGCCGACCCGGCGTGGGCAAGACCACCATGCTGCGAGAAGTGGCGCGCGTACTAGCCGATGAGGCCCACCAGCGCGTCATTGTGGTGGACACCTCTAATGAGATAGCCGGCGACGGCGACATACCACACGCCGGAATAGGCCATGCCCGCCGCATGCAAGTGCCCACCCCAGCACTTCAGCACGACGTTATGATCGAGGCTGTGGAGAACCACATGCCCCAGGTCATCATCATTGATGAGATGGGTACGGAGCTGGAAGCCGCCGCAGCGAGGACGATTGCGGAGCGCGGCGTACAGCTCATAGCCACGGCTCACGGCAATACACTGAAGAACCTCATGATGAACCCAACGCTCAGCGACTTAATTGGAGGAATGCAGTCCGTTATCCTCGGTGACGACGAGGCCAGAAGACGGAGGACTCAAAAGACCGTCCTGGAGCGGAAACGCCCGCCTACCTTCGACTCCGTCGTCGAGATACAGAGCTGGGGAGAGGTAGCGATACACGACGACGTAGCCTACGTGGTGGATGACATGCTGCGCGGCCTGCAACCACAGCCGGAGTTGCGAAAGATAGACTCCGTAGGCAGGGTTCAGGCGGCAGGAAGACCAGGATCCCTTGCCGCGGAACAAGGAACCGCAGCTTACCAGCCGTTTTCCACTATTGCCGGTCCTCCTTTGGAGCATACGGCGCCGGTTGTGCCTGAGAAAACGGTCAGGGTCTACCCCTTTGGGGTCAACAGGGGGGTCATTGAGCAGGTGGTGCGCGCTTTTAGATTGCCGGTTGATATGACAGATAGCCTGGAGAGGGCCGACTTGATGGTTACAACAAGGACGCACTTCAAGCGCAATCCAAAGCTGTTGAGAAGCGCTGAAGAGCAGGGAGTCCCCGTGCACGTGCTGAGGAAGAACAGCAAGGTACAGATGGAGCAGTTCCTCAAGAGATTGGGCAAGGGCAATGGCCGCAGCTCTTACGAGTTATCCCACGGGTCGGCGGAAGAGGCAATGCAGGAGGCCCAGGATGCGGTGGAGAAAGTCTGGAGCGGCATGCCTTACATAGAACTTCAGCCCCAGCGCGCATATATACGCCGGCAGCAACATCTATTGGCCAATAGATACAACGTTGCTTCTCAGAGTATAGGCGCGGAGCCGGAGCGGCGCGTCATAGTATTCGATCGGTGATCATGGGCGCTTTCATTGTCCTGGAAGGTGGAGAGGGCAGCGGCAAATCGACGCAGGCGCGTCTGCTCCACCAAAGGCTTCGCAGGGAAGGCGTCCCCGCGGTATTGCTGCATGAGCCCGGCGGAACAACCCTGGGTGAGCAGGTGCGCGCCTTGCTCAAGGCTGAACGCAGATCCTCGATGTCCCCCCTTGCAGAGCTGCTCCTGTTTTCCTCTGCCCGTGCGCAGTTTGTGGAGGATGCTCTGCAACCCGCGCTCAGGCAGGGGCTTGTAGTGATCTGCGATAGGTTCACGCCCTCCACACTGGCCTATCAGGGCTATGCCAGAGGCCTCTCGCTGAAGACTATCGAGCAATTGAACAAGTTGACGGCTGGTGAAGCAACGCCTGATTTAATACTGTTCCTTGACATTTCACCTGAAGAAGCGCTGCACCGCTATGCGTCTCAACCCTCGTTCAATCTGAACGTCGATGGGCAGCAGGCCGGAGAACCGGTGGCGCCGCGGGTGGACGAAGAAGGAAGCCAGAGGTTTGAAAAGGAGCCTCTTTCCTTTCATAGAAAAGTGCACCAGGGCTACTTGCAGATGGCGCAAGCCGACCCTGAGCGATGGTACGTAGTGGATGCCGCGTTGCCCGTGGAGGAAGTAGCCGAGGCGGTGTGGGAAAGAGTCGAAAAGCTGGTGCGCGGCGGCGTTGCCAGTTAGGGGTTGATGCGCGTCATGAGTCAGCGGTGACCAGCGCCATCGCAAAACCATCGTAGCCTTTGCTGCCCACGGTCTGAATGGCTGTGGCTGTTACTCGCGGCTCGGTGGCAAGCATCTCAAAAAAACGCTGGACTCCCCGTGTGCCGGCATCAGCGCTTTTGGGGTCTGTTATGGCCCCATTTCTAACAACATTGTCAGCGATTATCAGGCTGCCAACGTGTGAAAGCGTAAGCGCCCAAGCAAGATAGCTAGGATTGTTTGACTTATCCGCGTCAATGAATATCAATCGAACGAATTGTAACCTTCAGCCTGGAGTTGAGGGAGTGTATCCAGTGCCAATCCCAGCCGTAGATCAACAATATGGGACAACCCTGCCATTGTGAGGTTAGCCTTAGCAATCTCCGCGTGCTTTGGGTCTGCCTCCAGAGTGATTAGACGGCCGTCTGCAGGTAGTGCCTTTGCTAGCCAGATTGTGCTGTAACCGCCGAGTGTTCCAATTTCAAGAATAGTTTTTGCCTTTTGAATAAGGGCCAATAGGTATAGCAGCTTGCCTTGATTGGGTGAAACATTGTGCAGTGGCAGACCAGCTGCGGCGCTAGACTTAATTACGGAGTCCAAAGTGGAATCCGATGACACCAAGTAATTGGATATATAGCAGTCAACTGTTGTCCACTGTTCTTGAGTTGTGGGTGATCCCTGGCGAGCAACCATATGCGTTACTTAGCTTAGCTGGATCAACGGTGTCCCGGTGGCTACGCTCTGCCCGGGATGAACAAACACGGCTCGGACTGTTCCGTCGTGGGCCAGCTTTACGCTCTGCTCCATCTTCATTGTCTCCAGTACGCACACCTCGGCTCCGGCCTCCAGTTCGTCCCATACGTTGGCGGTCACGGAGACAATGCGACCCGGCATGGGCGACCTTATTATCTTCCTGTCCTCTTGGGTGATGGCGGAAAGCCCCGGAGATCTGGCGGCCTCACGCGCCGGTGGCCTTTTGCCCGTCGGGGAGGCAATGGAGCCGGACTCCACTTCAACGGACATGGCTTCCCCGTCAACCACAACTTGGATGGGGTATCTTTGAGGTTCTTCCACCTCCACCGTGTGCCAGGTGCCTTTTATCTTGACGCGGATTTGCCGCTTTACCATAATCCCCCACGGCCCAGCCGGGGCGCCACTTGCAAACTGCGTCCGTAGGTCTTCCAGGAGCTGGAACGTTGCTCCTGTCCATTGCCGAATATTGCGCCGAGAGCCACGGCTACGGCGGCTACGGCCTCGCGTTCCTCTTCAGGGGTGAGCACCCTATCGGCGTTTTCGGAAAGCCTGCCAAGGATCTGGGTGGAGTATTCTCCATCCTTGAACTCTTCATCCTGCAGGACCTGGCGTATCACGGAAATATTGTTGACTATGCCATCTATCTTGAATTCTTCCAGAGCCTTCATCATAGTGGCGATGGCGCGTTTTCGAGATTTGCCCCAAACGATCAGCTTTGCGATTAGGGAATCATAGTATGGAGTGACTTCGTAACCTGGGAAGGCGGCGTTATCTATGCGGACGTGCTCCATTGAAGGTTCTATTATGCTTTTGATGGTGCCTGAAAGCGGTATGAACGTAGTGGGGTCTTCAGGATATATCCTGGCTTCAATAGCGTGACCCCGGCGGCGAACGTCCTTTTGAGAGAACTCCAGAGGCTCTCCGGCCGCAATCCTGATCTGCTGTTCAACTATATCCAATCCTGTAATCATTTCGGTGACGGGGTGCTCCACCTGGAGACGGGTGTTCATCTCCAGGAAGTAGAATCGCCCCTTTTCGTCAGCGATGAACTCCACCGTTCCGGCGTTGGTGTAGTTCAAGTGGCGCACCAGGGCCAGGGCGGCTTCGCACATTGATTTGCGCCGGCCCTTATTCAGCTTTTCGCTGGGGGTCTCCTCTATGATTTTCTGATTGCGCCTCTGTACGGAGCAGTCACGCTCAAACAGGTGAACGGCGTTGCCGTGGTTGTCGGCCAGCACCTGGATCTCTATGTGCGATGGTTGTTCCAGGTACTTTTCTATGTACATGTCGGAATCGCCGAAGGCGCCGTCGGCGAGAGCCCTGGACCGTTTCAAGGCGTCGGGAAGCTCTTGCGGCGTGTTCACCAGCCTTATGCCTATGCCGCCACCGCCTGAAGCGGATTTGACCATGACGGGATAACCAATCTCCTCCGCTATTGCCGTGGCTTCGTCGTCTTTTACCACACCTTCGGAGCCGGGCAGCAGGTACAGGCCCGCCGCCTGGGCAAGGCGGCGGGCCTGTACCTTGTCCTTCATTGAGTCCATGACCTCTGCCGATGGCCCAATGAACACCAGTCCCGCCTTCTGACATGCATGTACAAAGGCGGCGTTTTCTGACAAGAACCCATAACCGGGGTGTATGGCCTGGGCTCCTGAGCGTTGCGCCGCCCTGATGATTGCCCTGGCGTTCAGATAGCTCTCCGCGGCAGGCGCTTTGCCGATGCGGAAGGCTTCGTCCGCCATCTTCACATGCAGGGCGGATTTATCAGCGTCCGAATACACGGCCACGGTCTTGATGCCCAAGCGCTGGCAAGTGCGAATGATGCGGCAGGCTATCTCACCCCTGTTGGCGATGAGTATCTTGGAGAAGAGGGGCCTAACCGGTACGTCTGCTTTTTTTCCCGTCTTCTTTTTCTTAGGCAACGTGCTACCTCACCGTTTCGCTGGATACTTCTCCCATGTTCTCAATTGACCTGAGAAACGATGCGGAACGCAACTCCCGTTCTAGTGTATATCTTACATAGGAGTCCATCAAAGAGTTCAACTCGCGCTGCAGTGCTGGCCCCACGTTCACCATCAGCGAGGAGGATAGCGTGGCCGTGGAAAAGAACCTGAGCACCTTGAGCGCTTCCAGCGACAGCGATTTAACGCCCGGCATGGAAGTATGGCAAGCCGGGCACAAAACGCCGCCTGCTCTTGCGCTGAATCGGTGCTTTCCCTCCGTTACCTGGCTGCGGCACTCCACGCACTGACGCAGCTCCAGCGAAAAGCCAGCCTGACCCAATAAACAGATTTCCAAGTAGCGCAGCACCAAGTCTAACCTATTTCTCATCTCAATTGCGCGTAAACCCTCCAGGTAGGTGAAGTAGCCCGGCGGATTTGGCGACTCCAGCGGGTTGAGAGAGTCGACGAGCTCAGTCAAGTAGAGAGCTGTGGAAAGCCGTGGTAGGTCTTCCTTCAGTGCGGAGAACATCTCCCTTGCGTCGGCTCCTGTCACGGTATCCAGGTTTTGGCCTTTTGCAATGGTCAGGGTGGAGCGTGTCAAGGGTTCCAGGTGTCCGCCCAACTTGCTCTTGGGCCTTCGCACGCCGCGGGCGGTAATCCTCAGCTTGCCCATCCATGGGGTAAGCACTGTGAGCAGCCTATCGGCTTCCCCTATTGGAGAGGAGCGCAGAACTGTGGCTTCGCTAGTGTAGAGACGCGGCCTGGACATTCTAGAACTCTTGCCTACCTTCAAAGGCGCGGGTCAGGGTAACCTGGTCCGCGTATTCCAGGTCTCCTCCCACGGGCAGGCCGCGGGCCAAGCGGGTGATCCTTTCTACCAGAGGCGAGATCAGCTTTTGAACGTACATAGCGGTAGCTTCGCCTTCAAGATTGGGGTTGGTGGCAAGGATTATCTCCTTCACAGTGCTGTCTTTGAGCCGCTCCAACAGCTCGCGGATCTTCAGGTCTTCAGCGCCTATGCCGTTCATTGGTGAAATAGCGCCGTGAAGCACGTGATAGAGCCCGTTGTAGGCGTGTGTGCGTTCCATGGCCAGGACATCCAGGGGTTCTTCGAGCAGGCATATGGTGGAGACGTCACGATTGGGGTCTTTGCAGATAGGGCAGGGGTCTTGCTCAGAGATGTTCTGACATTCAGAGCAGAGGACAATGCGTTCCTTTACCGCCAGCACGGCTTCGGCCAGGGACTTGGCCTCTTCTTCAGGCATTCGCACCAGGTAGTATGCAAGGCGCTGCGCACTCTTGGAACCAATTCCCGGCAGCTTGTGGAACTCCTGTATGAGCCGGGCCACAGGGGCAGCGGCGGGCAGAAAATCGTTGTTGTTCATGGTTTCAGTGACGGCCAGCTACATCAGCCCGGGTATGTTCATACCTCCCGTAATGGCGCCAATTCGCCGTGAAGCCAACTCCTGGGCTTTATCCATTGCCTCGTTCACTGCTGCCAGTACCAGGTCTTCCAGCATGGAAACGTCGTCAGGGTCCACTGCCGCGGGGTCTATCCTAACGGATAGCAGCTTCTGCTTGCCGCTTACAGTGGCTGTCACCACTCCCCCGCCTGAGGACGCTTCCACCGATTCGTTCTCCAGGGCTTCTTGAGCCTCGTTTAGCCGCTTTTGCATCTGCTGTGCCTGGCGCAATATGTTCTTGTTCATTGAGATTATTCCTTTGTCTCCTCCAGGATTTTACCACCCATACCAAGCGCCGCCTGTACCAGCGGGCTCTGCCTGGCTTGATTGCGACCTTCCTGTCCGTTGGGGTTTCGGAAGGAGAGCTCCAACGGCTCTGTCAAGCCAAGGGCGGACGCTACGGTGGATATCAGGGTACGCTTGCTTTCAGGATTTTCCATTTCATCCAGTATCCGTTCCATGTGTGAGCGATGCGAAAACTCCAGCTGCAGAGTGTTGCCCTCCAAGCTGTGATGCTGGCAGGCCCTCAGTAGCGCTCCGATATTGAACCGGCGTCCCTTGTAGCGGCTGAGGGTTTTGACGATGGTCGGCCATTGCTGATCCAGACGCGTATCTATATCGCCACTGGGCGTAGGATGCGCCTGAGAAGGAGCGGGATTGCCCTCCTCTGAGGATGCTCCTTCCAGCGGATTGGAGGGTCCGTCTGTATGGGAAGGAAGTTGCCCTGCTGTTTCGGAAGGGGCCTCAGAAAGCGCATCGGCTCCGTTTCGCTGGGTAGGGGTTGTTTGTGCGACCTGGGGCTGAACCGGGCTGCTTTGCTTGGGTGAAGCGGCCTTGACGTCTGCTCTTGGTTCCGTGGCGACCTGCTGGGAGCACTCTATGATAGCTAGCTCTATAGGGAGCGTGTTGGGCACCTCCTGGCGGAAGTTGATTTGGCCCAGGGTTCGTAATGCCCGGAGCAGAGTTTCTTGGGTAACATCGCCTGTCAACGCGGCTTGGCGTTCAACGATCTCTTGCGGTTGAGCAACCATGTCCTTAGCGCCTGATTTGATGAGCAGCACATCGCGCAGCTCATCAACCATCTGTCGGTGGAGTTGCTTGAGGTCGTTGCCTTCCGACGCAATCGTGTTTAGCAGCGTGAGGGAATCGGCAACCTGTCCTCGCAGAATGTGGGCCACCAGATCGCGAACGCGCTCGTCGGCGGTCAAGCCCAGCAGCAGGTTGACCTGTTGCAGGGCCAATGGGCTGCCAAAGGACGTCACGGCTTGCTCCAGCAGGTTCTCCGCATCCCTGAGGCTTCCCGCCGCCTGCCTGGTGATGGCGCTCAACGCCGCCGGTTCCGCCTCTATTCCTTCGGCCTGGCAAATTTCAGCAAGCCTCTCCGCCATTGCTGCAGGGGCTATGCGACGAAAATCGAACCGCTGGCAACGGGAGATGATGGTGGATGATAGTCTGTGCGGCTCCGTGGTGGCCAGGATGAAGATTACGTGTGACGGCGGTTCCTCCAGTGTTTTGAGAAGCGCGTCTGCCGCTGCGTCGGTGAGCATGTGCGCCTCGTCCAGAACGTAGACCTTGTAGGCAGCCTCCAGGGGAGCATAGTTCACTTTGTCTCGTATGCTTCGTATCTCATCGATGCCCCTGTTGCTGGCGGCGTCTATTTCCACAAGGTCCATAGCTCGACCTTCGTTCACCGCGACACACATCCGGCAGTTGTTGCACGGCTCCCCTTCTTGCGGGTCCAGGCAGTTCACCGCTTTGGACAGTATTCTTGCCGTGCTGGTTTTGCCGGTGCCCCTAGGGCCGCAGAACAGATAGGCATGAGCAATTCTGCCCCTTTTGATAGCCTGTTTAATGGTGCGCGCCACAGGCTCTTGCCCCACCAGGTCGGCGAGCGTCTGTGGACGCCACTTGCGGTAGTATACCTGTGAAGAAGTCAACGCCCCGCCTCTGCCGGGCCAACCTTGGCAAGAACTTTCTTTTCCAGTGCTTGCATTTCCCGCTCGTCCTCCGGCTCCATGTGGTCGTATCCAAGCAAGTGAAGCACCCCATGCGTTATCAGCAAAGCCAGCTCATCCTCAACGTTTCTGCCCCGGGCATCCGCCTGCCGCTGGCACTGTGGGTAAGATATGATCACTTCCCCTACAAAGTCGTGGTGTCCTTCAGGAATAACGAAGGGCTCTCCATCCCAGAACGCCTTAGGCTCATCTTCACCTTCATAGTGGCCCCAGTGCTGCGACGAAAAGGCCAAGACGTCCGTGGTTTCGTCAAGCCCCCGGTACTTCCTGTTTAGCTCCTGCACTGTAACGTCATCGGCGACCACCAAGCTCATGTTCCGGCGGCTGTAACCCGCTCTCAGAAGCGGCGAGCCCTCCGCCAATGCCGCTTCAGCTACGTTGCTCAGCCATTCCATGGATAGTGAACTGCTAAACCTGGAAAAAATCCGGACATCAATGAGCCGCTCTGTCATAACCGCTCCATTGAGGAGATGATAGCACAGGGCATGGAATGCGGAAAAGAAAGCGGAGACAGTGGATGTGTTGTGTTATGGAGTAGGTGGACACAAGAATATTGGGCCATGGTAGGGTAGGCCGCCGGCGAGTTACCCCGAGTTACCGGAGCACTTTTCCGTCGGCTCCCTTCCGAATCTGACGTGCGGCTTTCACCGCATCCGGCTCCTAGTGTCGTGGGACGTAGGTAAGGGGTTGTCAGCATGCGCGGCGCCGTGTGGCGCCACGTGGTGTAGTGCGCAGTTAGCTTGATGGGCCTAGCTGCGTGAGGATGCTTTAGGAAAGGGGCATCCAGTAGCTGATGGGTGGGTCTATCAGTTGAACGGGGCAGTGTTCCTTGGGGTAAAGGTTGTGCCACCTAGGTGGCTCGTGGAGCATTGCCCATGCCGCAACGGCGGAGAGGGTGGCATCCCGTTGGTGGCCAGCCAGCCCGACGATTACGTGCTCAACCATTTGGGTCGTTTCAGACTGCCCCGAACGGTGTAGCAGATGTCGCAGGACCGTGGGGTGAGCCTCCGTCATGGGGAAGTCCCAAGTTTCGCGGAGGTGTCTGCCCAGCAGCAAACCCTGTGCCAGGCACGCGCCTCGCAGGCTGTTGATGTGCATGACCGATTTGTCCATTCCCGACGGCTTCAAGACTTGCTTGAGGTAACAATCCACCGTCCTTTTTCCTTGCGGATTCCAGAACAGTGGAGCGTCGATTCCTGCGGCAAGGACTGGAGGGTGTCTGGTGGGGTAGTGGCGTCGGAGCGCATCCTTGATTTGGAGTAGCGCGTCCCAGGCATTCTTGGCCGAACCTGTTTTCAGGGGTGGTTGCAGCGTGCCATTGCTGGTGCTGCATATGGACCAACCAAACTCGCCTTGAGATTTGCCTTCCCCACCGGGGTCAAACCCCAGGATGAGTCCGTGGGGCTCGGTCATGTCCAGCCTCTGCGTTGTTGTCCGGGATGGGTTGTGTGGATTGTACGATTGCTTCTTGTTAATGCTCAATGCCCTTCTCCGCCAGAATGCGAAGAAATCCCTGGTAGCTTGATACCCCTTGCACAACGTGTATGAAATCCGCCAGAGAGTTGGATACTTCCCGTAGCTTCTGAAGCTGACCGTGGATGGGGCTCACCGAAGTGGGGCTATCCCCGTATGTGCCATGGAAAGCAAAGTACGCTTGGTTCAGCTTCCTGATGGAGTAGCCGTTGTCTACAAATAGTTGCCGGCGTTCCTCCATGTAGGCCTCTGCCTCATCCACTTTCCCTTCCGCCAGGAGGTCGTCAACTTTAAGTCGCGTCTCCCGCATCTCTCTGTTGAAGCAGAACTGATTCTCAGGGCAGGGTTCAGCGGTGCCCGGGGTAGGCGGCGGCACATGCTCACCGGTGATGTGTTCAACTAGCAACCGGCCCATCTCCTCTCCAAAGATATTGGCTGTGGTCTCATTCAGAGTGTGCGTGTCAGCGTCCCGTTGAATGTTGCGGCCCAGAGGATGGAAGAAGAGGTAGCTGTGCAGCCATTCATGAGATGCTATGTTCATAGTTGTGCGTAGATCGTATAGGGCAATGATGTTGGGGAACGTGGACAATCCCCCGATGTTCTCCACAATAGAGGACAGGTTTTCCCGTTCCAGGATTTCCTCTTCCAGGATGCTTCGCTCAGAAGGGAGAAGGTTGGGATTGAGCAGAACGGATTCCAAGCGTTCTATCCTATCCCTAGGCGAGACGATGAGAATTGTGGGCAGGGGGTCAAGGATGAAGTCCACGGGTGGAAAGATAACTGGGCCTAGGCCTATGGTCCCGATGCCCCGTTGTTCCAATATGTTATCCAAGCCTATGGTGGCGATACCCTGTTGGCGCAGTACATCTGATATAGCCGATTCCAAGCTCTCCTCCACCCGTGGCTGCATATCACTAAGGCTACCCTGGACCTCCTTCAAACGGTCTTCCAGCTCCTGGAGGTCTGCTCCACCCGTGGCGGCAGCCGTATTGACCTGGGCCTGAAGCCTGTCCGCTTCCCGTTTTGTGCTGAAGAAGTCCAGTACAAGCTGTTCTTGCTCTTCCGCAGTAGGCTTGTGGGGGAACAGGAAATTACCGGCTTTGTACAGCCATTTGACGGGGAAGCGCGTCACCTCCCATGTCGCCAGGCTGTAGCGATGACGTACGGATAACTCCTCTACGGGACTTGCTGTGAGCCTATCATGCGATACCGCCACCGACAGCAAGAAAACGATAATAAACAACGTGTAGAGATTTCCCATGTCTATTCAGGGTAGGTAATAGTCATGCTGGGCGCAAGACGCAGGTACATAAGGACATACGGTCAGACTGGGAGGGGTGCTGTTTGGGGGAATGGAGGCCGCTTGACGCATCCCCGCGCTTCATAATTGCTAAGCAATGGTTACTTGGCTACAATGGGGCCACTCAGTGAGGTTTGCAAGGGGAGGTTAAGCGCATGCCTGTAGTAGATAGCAACAATATCCGCAACGTAGCCCTCTTATCCCACTCTGGCACCGGCAAGACTTCATTGGTGGAAGCAATGCTAATGGCTAGTGGCGCCATCTCCCGTTTGGGCAACGTGGAAGACGGAACTACTACTTCAGACTATGAGCCGGAGGAGATCAAACGCAAGAGCAGCATTCAGATGTCGGTGGCGCCATGCGATGTCTCAGGTCGTAAGCTGAACTTTCTGGACGTTCCGGGTTTCCCCGACTTTGTTGGTGAGGCTGTATCCGCCCTGGGAGCCGCGGATGCCGCGGTATTGCTTGTTGCGGCACAGGCCGGCGTTGAGGTGGGCACCGGGACCGCTTGGGCAATGTGTGAAGCCAGGGGGCTTCCCCGCATTATCTTCGTTAACAAGATGGACAGGGAAAACGCCGATTTCCTCCGGTCACTGGAAAGCATACGTTCCGCGTTTGGTCGCAAGTGCGTACCAATCCAAGCGCCTGTAGGCGCTGAGCAAGAGTTCAAGAGCGTGATTAGCCTCCTTGGATCGGAGGACGACGTCCCCGCTGATCTGGAGGAGTTGCGTGAACAACTGGTGGAGGCCGTGGCCGAAACCGACGATGATCTTGCCACGAAATACCTAGAAGGGGAGACCATTTCCAATGAAGACCTGGTTTCCTCTCTAAAGGACGCGGTCCTGGCAGGCGATATAGTACCAGTGCTTGCCGGTTCTTCCACCACGTCCGTGGGTGTGGAGGAGTTCATGAACGCGGTGGTCGACCTGTTGCCCTCTCCACTGGACTCGCCGCCTGTTGAAGCGGAGGACGGAGCCAAGATTCAAGCGGATGCATCGGGCTCGCTGGTAGCGCACGTCTTCAAGACCACGGCAGACCCGTTTGTGGGGAAGCTGTCCTATTTCAAGGTCGTCAGAGGCACTCTCAAAGCCGATTCACATGTGTTGAATGCCAGCAAGTCTCATGATGAACGCATAGGCCAGATTTTTGTGCCGCTTGGCAAGAACCAGCAGACCACTGATGGCCTTGCCGCCGGTGATATTGGAGCGGTTTCCAAGCTGACGGCTACTGTTACCGGCGACACGCTATGCCTGAAGGATGAGCCGGTGAAACTCAGTCCCCTGGAGTTTCCCCAACCTCTGTTCAGCGCTGCCATTACTCCCAAGGGCAAGGCCGACGTGGATAAAATGGCCAACTCACTAGCCCGTCTCACAGAAGAAGACCCTACCCTTAGCCTGACCCGTTCCCTTGATACCGCAGAGACGTTGCTCTCCGGCATTGGAGAAACACATATAGACGTGGCCTTGGAAAAGGCAAAGCGCAAGTTTGGCGTGGAGCTCTTCAGCAATCTGCCCAGGGTGCCGTACAAGGAAACGGTCTCTTCATCTACCAAGACCGAATACAGGCACAAGAAGCAGACCGGTGGTCACGGCCAGTTTGGGCACGTGATGATAGAGTTGCAGCCGTTGCCCAGGGGTTCCGGATTCGAGTTCACCGATACGGTGGTGGGGGGCAACGTGCCCAAAGAATACATCCCATCCGTGCAGAAGGGCGTTGTCAAATCGCTGGATGAGGGTCCGCTGAGCGGATCTCCCATTGTGGATTTGAAAGTTGTACTCTACGACGGCAGCTCTCATCCCGTCGATTCGTCCGGCATGAGTTTCGAGATCGCTGGATCGTATGCTCTGAGGAAGGGTGTCGAACTAGCTTCGCCCGTCCTTCTTGAGCCGGTGATGAAGCTGGAGATCACCGTGCCAGACTCCTATACCGGCGACATCATAGGCGATCTCAATACCAAGCGAGCGCGCATCTTGGGAATGAACCCCGCTGATGGTGTTACGTTGATACAGGCAGAGGCGCCGCAGTCGGAGGTGCAGAGGTACGCTACGGAGCTGCGCTCCATGACCCAGGGACGGGGCCGTTTTACCATGGTGGAAGACCATTTTGAAGAGGTGCCCCAGCACATCACGCAACGTATTGTGGAAGATCTTAAGCGGGAGAAGGTCGCCGTCACGTAGAACAGACGGCGGATAAACTACGGCATAATCGGGAGGGGCTATGACTAGATTAATCGTGGGTACCGGCAAGCACGTGTACCAGGTATCGCACCCGTTTGGAACGCTCCCATCCGGCATGACGTTCGGAAATACGTCCCACGTAGCTGCCGATTCGCAGGGAAGGGTCTACGTTTACCAGCGGAAGGACCCGCCGGTCCTGGTCTTCGATGGTGACGGCAACCTTGTCGATTCCTGGGGGGACGGACAGTTCGTGGATGCCCACGGTATCTTCATCACTCCCGGCGACGAGGTCTTCCTCTCCGATAGAGATGCGCACGAGATCATCAAGCTAGACCATAGGGGCAACGTGCTCTTGAGATTGGGCCACCGTGAAAAGCCGGTGCTGCAGGGGCCGTTCAACCATCCGGCAGATATAGCGGTGGCGGAAAGCGGCGATATATACGTGGCTGACGGCTATGCCAACTGCTCAGTGCATCACTTCACCGCAAATGGCGAACACGTCAAATCGTGGGGGTCATGGGGGACGGGCCCGGGCCAGTTCGTAACTCCGCACGGGATCTGGGTGGATGGGGACCGCATCTACGTGTGCGACCGCGAGAACAACCGGGTGCAGATATTCAGCAGGGACGGGGAGTATGTCTCTGAATGGACTGGCTTCTTCCACCCAATGGACGTTTTCGTTGACGGTGAAGGAACCATCTACGTCACCGATCAGGTTCCTGGGATGACCATGCTAGACCGCGAAGGCGGTATGATCACCCGCATTAGGACCCCCGCTAACGGACATGGCATGTGGGTGGACATCCACGGCAACATGTACACCGCTGGCAATGACGCTTTGGTTGCCAAATACACCAGGATCTAGTACGTGAGGAGGAAGGCATGGTTGGCAAACTGCTAAACGTGTTCAAGCGCGGAGAGGCCGCTGAGGATCCCGTATGCGGCATGAAGGTCAGCATCGACAATCCTCCCGGGGGTACCCATGAATACCAGGGAGAGACCTACTATTTCTGCGGTCCGGGCTGCCGCGTCGCTTTCTCCAAAGAGCCGGATGCCTATCTCTCCGGCGAGAAGAAGATGGAGATGTAGGAGAGTACCTCCCGAACTTTACAACCCGCTTCTACATTGAACAATGGTCAACAATTTCCAGAGGCTTGGCTCAACCTCAAATGCTCACGTAGGCCGAGATTTTGAAACTGCAGCCCAAGACTATTTTCGCCAAAATGGTATCTCGCTCCGAAAGGGCCACAGTGTCCAGATTGGTGTTTCCAGCAAGAAGCACAGGCAGTTCGACCTTGGCTCTGACAATCCGCCTGTGCTAGTCGAATGCAAATCTCACACATGGACAGGTACCGACAAAGTTCCGAGTGCGAAAATGATCGTATGGAACGAGGCAATGTATCTGTTCCTACTGGCTCCGAAGCAGTTTAAGAAGGTTCTTTCGTAGTACGAGATTTCAGTGAAAGACGGAATGAGAGCCTAGCGGAGTACTACGTGAGGACATATAGTCACCTGATACCAGGTGATGTAGAAATCTGGGAATATGATGAGTTAGAGTCCAGCGCAGTAAACGTCACTGAGACATTGGCCCGCTAGCTTCCCCTCTACTCACCCCACCACCACGTTCACCAGTCGTCCCGGCACGTAGACAAGCTGTCGCACCTGCTTTCCGTCCACTTGGGCTTGCACACGCGGGCTGTCCAGGGCTGACTTCTTCGCCTCTTCCTCCGATATGCCCGCGGCTACGGTAAGCTTGTCGCGCACCTTGCCGTTGACCTGCACCACCAGCGTGATCATCTCATCGGCGGCCAACTCTTCGTCCCAGGAAGGCAGCGGCTGATTGTGGATGCTGTAGGCGTTGCCCCGCCGTTCCCATAGCTCCTCGGTGACGTGGGGAGCTATGGGAGCCAGCAATACAAGCAGCGTGTCTATCGCTGAGTCCCAGGCGGCGGCATCGACGTTCTTCGCATCCCAAAAGGAGCCCAGGGCATTGGTGAACTCCATCATTGCGGCCAGCGCCGTGTTGAAGTGGAAGCGTTCTATATCCGTGACCACCTTGCGAATGGTCTTGTGCGTGGCCCTTGTGAGGTCCCGTACCGCTTTGGGGTCGCCGTTGCCAAGCTCCGAAGGGTCACGTTGTGCGATGTCCCACACGCGGTTGGCCCAGCGCGTCATGCCATTGATCCCGCTATCGCTCCAGTCGCCGCCCTGGTCCCAGGGGCCAAGGAACATCAGGTAGATGCGCACCACGTCGGCGCCCAGCGAATGTACGTAGGGGTCGGGCGCAATAACGTTGCCCCGGGACTTGCTCATCTTATGGTGTTCCGCGATTATGGTGCCCTGGTTGAACAGACGCAGAAACGGCTCGTTGAACTCCACCAATCCCAGGTCCCGCAAGGCCTTTGTGAAGAAGCGAGCATAGAGCAAGTGCATCACGGCGTGCTCAGCGCCGCCGGTATACTGGTCTACGGGGTTCCACGTCTTCATTGCCGTGGGGTTGAACGGGGCGTCGTTATAATCGGGGCTGGTGAAGCGAAGCTGGTACCACGACGAATCGACGAACGTGTCCATGGTGTCGGTCTCACGTCTAGCCAGCTTGCAGCAGTCCGGGCAGGACGTATTGACGAACTCTTCGTTGGAGGTCAGCGGCGATTCACCGGTTGGGTGGAACTCGGCGTCTCGTGGCAGCAGAACGGGCAGGTCTTCCTCCGGAACGGGTAGGGTACCGCATTGCTCGCAGTAGACGATGGGGATAGGCGTGCCCCAGTAGCGCTGCCGCGAAATCAGCCAGTCCCGCACACGATATGACACTGTTCGGCTGCCCCAGTCCTGCTCCTCCACGTGCTCCGCAATGGCTTTGATGCCCTGGGAACTGGGCATGCCGTTGAAGGGGCCTGAATTGACCTGAGCGCCCGCTTCCAGGTATGCGGAATCAAGCTCGCTTCCGTCCCAGCCGTGCGGTGCTATGACCACGTTGATGGGCAGGTCATATTTCCGGGCAAAGTCAAAGTCGCGCTGGTCATGGGCTGGTACGCCCATGACGGCGCCAGTACCGTAGCTGAGCAGCACGTAATCTCCTATGAAGATGGGCACCCGTTCACCGTTGAGCCTGTTGACAGCATAGGCGCCGGTGAACACGCCCGTTTTCTCGCGCTCCGTGGACAGGCGCTCGATCTCTGTTTGCTGGCGTGCTTGGTCTATGTAACGGTTCACAGCGTCCTGCTGTTCCCCGGTGGTTATCTTCCTCACCAGCGGATGCTCCGGCGCCAGCACCATGAACGTGACCCCGTATATGGTGTCTATGCGAGTGGTGAAAGTACGTATCTCGGTCTCTTCGATCCCCAGATGCGAGATGTCGAAGCTGATGTCCACGCCCTCGCTGCGTCCTATCCAGTTCTCCTGAAGAGTCTTGATTCGCTCCGGCCAGTCGATGACGCCGGAGAAGTCCAGCAGTTCGTCGGCGTACTTGGTGATGCGGAAGAACCACTGTTCCAGGTCGCGGCGGGCTACCGGTGTATCGCATCGCTCGCACTTTCCGTCGATGACCTGCTCGTTGGCCAGCACGGTCTGGTCCGTGGGACACCAGTTGACCGGTGCGTTAGCGCGGTAGGACAGGCCTGCCTTGTGGAGCTGAAGGAAAATCCACTGGTTCCAGCGGTAATACGCCGGCTCCATGGTGCTGATCTGGCGAGTCCAGTCATAGATAGCTCCCATTGAGCGGAGCTGGCGCTTCATGTTCTCAATGTTACTTACAGTCCAGTCGTAAGGATGTATCTGTTGCCTGATGGCGGCGTTCTCTGCGGGCAGGCCGAACGAATCGAATCCCATGGGATGCAGTACGTTGTAGCCCTGCATGCGGCGAAACCGGGCGTGAGCGTCGGACGGAGCCATGGCGTACCAGTGCCCTATGTGGAGGTCGCCGGAAGGGTAGGGGTACATGGTCAGCTCGTACCACTTTGGCCGCGGGTCGCTGTCCTCTACGCGATAGAGGCCGTCGCGCTCCCAGCGCTCCTGCCACTTGAGGTCTATCTCCTGTGGGCTGTAGCGTAGCTCTGTTTGACGTGCCGTGCTGGTCATCTTCTGCTCCTTGGGCAGGTATGCTAGTCAGGGCTATTGGTACTGTCAATTACCTCATAAAGAAAAACGCCCCTTGGCGGGGCGTACGTGTGCTTGAAAGATGTCGCTGCGCCCCCTACGGGTCATTCCTCCTCAGCTGTGCCGGGCCAAGCAATGGATAGAGGTTAGTCTGAAGACGCATGGTATGGTAATTATAGTGTATAGGCGGCAATTGCGCCAGCAATACGGCTTTGCTATAGTTGAGGTTGGCGTGGGGCTGTAGCTCAGTTGGGAGAGCGCCTCAATGGCATTGAGGAGGTCAAGGGTTCGACTCCCTTCAGCTCCACCACCGTTCCTTCCGTCTCTGTCCTCAATTGTCCCATAGTGTCCCCATTTCGTGCCTGTCATATGTCGTTTGACGTCTCAGCAGTGCCAAATGTATCCCCCACTCCTGTAACAAGTGTAGTTAGGTTGAGTTGGCATTGGATTGGGTCGAGGACTTCCATCGAGCTAACAGATGTCTGCATCACGCTAACTAAGCATGGGCTTGCTCAGGAAATAGCAAAATCGGCCGATACTATGCTAATCTTCCAGAGCGTACATAGTGGAACATTGGTAAGGGACTATTGATAGAGAGTGATTGGCGTATGTGCATCTTGATTGAGACGTTACGTACGCTTCACTCGCGGGGAACGGTTAAATAAGAGTATTTTTCGGTATCGGATAGCACCTGAGGAGTTATCCTATAGCTAGTTGCCTTCTGGATCAGATAAATAAGCCAAGCGACCTCAAGTCCCTAAGCCACGAAGAACTGGAGCAGGTAGCGCAGGAAGTGCGCGATACCATCATCTCTGTCATAACTGAGCGTGGAGGACACCTGGCTTCCAATCTGGGAGTTGTGGAACTTACTTTGGCGCTGCACCGCGTTTTTGATAGCCCAGCCGACAGGATAGTCTGGGATACTACCAACCAGATGTACACACACAAGTTGGTGACCGGAAGGCGTAACGAATTCAAGGACATCCGGCTGGAGGGAGGTCTGTCAGGGTTTGGTGAGCCGAGAGAGAGCCCGCATGACACGTTGGCTGCGGGACACGCCGGGACCGGACTCTCGATTGCGCTCGGAATCGCCGAGGGCACCGCGAATCTCAAGCTGGACTCTTGGACTATCGCAATTGTCGGAGATGGCGCAATGACCTCAGGCTCCAGTTTTGAGGCACTGAACAACATCGTGCATCTCAACCCCGAGAAATTTATCGTCATCCTGAACGACAACGGCATGTCCATCTCAGAGAACATTGGATTTTTGACCAACTGGCGCAAGCGCCTGATCACTCACCCGGAGTATCAGGCAATGGTGAATCGAATGAAGGCACTGTCCAAGAGGGTGCCCACAGGCGAATTAATCTACAGCCTTGTCAAAAGATTCAATACAGCCCTGGCGGGTCTTACCGTTCCCACGATGTTCTGGGCCGAGATGGGTTTCCAGTATCTTGGCCCAATTGATGGACATAACTTCAGGCAGCTTGAGCAAACACTCCGACAGGCCAGGAACCGCACTGGACTTGTACCGTTAGTTCACGTAGTCACCCACAAAGGACATGGCTATGAGCCTGCAGAGGACGATCCGGTCAAGTTCCATCAACCAAGCTCCCCGCTGGGCGGCGGTTCCGGCGCGCCAACTTACTCTCAGGTATTTGCTGAAACTGTCGCGCGGATCATGCGTGAAGACGAGTATGTCGTGGGCATAAGTGCGGCCATGCTTGAAGGCACGGGACTGGCTAGTGTCCGACAGGAGTTCCCTGGTAGGGTATTCGATGTCGGAATTGCGGAGCAGCACGCAGTCAGTATGGCGGCTGGTATGGCATCCACCGGAGTCAAGCCCTTCGTATCAATTTACTCAACGTTTCTCCAACGCTCGTTCGATCAGATAGTCCACGACGTCTGTTTGCAGAACCTCCCTGTAACCATTATTGCGGACAGGGCAGGAATTGTGGGGGAGGACGGCAAGACACACCACGGCGCATTTGACATCTCATACATCCGTTGCCTTCCCAACATCGTCTTGGCCGCGCCTAAGGATGAAAATGAGTTACAGCACCTAGTTTATACCTCTTACAAACACGCAGGCCCATTCGCTATTCGTATTGCTAGGGGAGAGGCAGCAGGGGTGCCGATGGAAGAGGAACTCAGAGAGTTGCCCATCGGTAGAGGCTCTGTGATAAGGGAAGGCCGAGATGTAGTTATATTCGGTTTGGGTAAGTCGCTTACAGCCGCGATGGAGGCTGCTGAAATGCTTGACGAATATGGGATTTCCTGCGGAGTTGTGAACCCGATATTCGTCAAGCCGCTCGACATTGATCTACTTCTAGATGCTGCACGTACAACCGGACGAATAGTCACGGTAGAAGAGAATGTCCTTGCCGGTGGTTTCGGATCGGCGGTGCTGGAGGCTCTTGCTGCGGCAGGAATGGAGGATACCGCGGTTCACCGCATTGGAATGCCCGACTCGTTCATCGAGCATGGCACTGCAGCGGATCAGAGGCGGCGTCTGCAAATGGACGCCAAAGGCATAGCCAAACAGCTTAAGTCTGCTTTCTTTCCCGACAGGGGAAAATTAGATCACCTCTAAGGAATTGGCAAAGGTCGGCAAGTCTGGGTTACCAGCGTTGTGATAGGCGAGATGCGGAGTCCATCGACCCTTGTGCGAAGTTGACTCCAACGGGTCCTAGGAGTGACCAACTTTGACACCCTATTCATCATGAAGTGCGTCGACTGCTAGGGAGGACGCGGTTCGCCTGAAAGGCCAAAAAGCAACTTGAACGTCAACCCTTTAACAGTTCCAGCACTCTCAGACAATCCCGGAGATTGCTCGACTATATGTTAAGTTCCCACTAGAATAAGGACGCTCGGCTCGGTTGATCTCGAATGCCGCAATGGTAGCCACGATGATCATCCATTGGGTATTAAAACTGGAGGATAAGGACTCATGGAAGGTATTTTCTTTCTTCTTATAGGCGCAGCTATATTCTCACAGTCTTGGCACGTGCTTGGACTGTATTCCGAGGGTCGGACTATGGGCGTGTTTACCACGGGGCTCGGTCTGCTGACTCTCGGCACCATCATGTTCGGCACGACCATTACACCAACCCTGATCTCCGGCGGAGGTTCGACTGAGCTGTTGACCGCGCTGACGGCGCTCATCGTCCTCTGGGCGATCTACTCGCTCGCCGTTGGAGCACAGAGCATCTGGGACACGGACCCGCGCGCCATTGGCTTCTACAGTCTTTTCCTTTCCATTGCCTCCCTCGTAGTCTTTCTCATATTCGCACTGTCGATGGCTGAAAATGGCGTATTCGAGCATTCTCTTGGCATATGGCTCGCAATGTCGTCCGTGCCATTCATACTCACCATCATCTCTGCGCTCGTATTCTTCTACCATAGCTTTGAGTTACCAGTTCTGAGGCTAGTCACGGGCTGGTTTATGCTCTTTGGCGGCACCGTTATTGGACTGGTGGGCCTCTGGGCGCTCACGTCTGTCATCGCGTAGGTTGAGTTGGCCTCCCCGTGGAGGCCCTGTAAAGCAAACTGAGGGTCCACGAGGCCCACCTGAGCTCGCACCGACCTCGGTGCGAGTTGCACTATTCAGCAAGTCCAGCTTAATTGGATGGTGTATTGAGGGAGCTATGACAAACGAAATTACTATCCAGTCCATCATATCCGAGGCCGAGAGCGAGGCTGTTAGGTACTCCTGGGAGGGGACCTTTGAGGAATATCTCCGCCTTGTCGTCAGCGACCCCTTGAAGAGCCGCCTCTCCCACGCCTACATCTACGACGCCATCACGTCTAAGGGCTCAGACGCGACCCCTCAAGGAGACCGCACTTACGGCCTGTTCCAGGACGAGATATTTGGACTGGAGGAGCCGCTCGACCGCATAGTTCAATACTTTGCGGCCTCCGCACAGAGGTTCGAGGTGCGCAAACGGATACTCCTGCTCTTAGGCCCTCCGGCCAGTGGCAAGTCCACCGTCGTCGATCTCATAAAGCGCGCCATGGAGGCCCACTCCAGGACAGACAAAGGCGCTGTCTATGCCATCAAGGGATGCCCAATGCAGGAGGAGCCCCTGCATCTGATCCCCCAAAGGCTCCGGCCTCAGCTCTACGACCAGTACGGCATCCACGTTGAGGGCGACCTCTGCCCCCGGTGCCGCTACATGGTCAGGACCGAGTATCAGGGCCGGTATGCGGATGTCCCAGTGGAGCGAGTGACGTTCTCAGAGCAAGAGGCAATCGGCATCGGCTGCTTCGTGGCCAACAACCCCAACCCATCCGACTCGTCCCTGCTGGTCGGGAGCGTCAATACGGACCAGCTCGAGGGTGACCGTCTTGAGGTGGCAGGGAAGGCGTTCAGGCTCGACGGGGAGTTCAACGTCGCCAACCGGGGCATGATCGAGCTTATTGAGATGTTCAAGGCCGACAAGCACCTCCTAACCGCTCTGCTCAGCCTGGCGCAGGAGCAGAGCATCAAGATGGAGAAGTTCGGCTCCGTATACGCCGACGAGGTCATAATCGGGCACTCCAACCAGGGAGATTTCGACGAGTTCTCAAGAGACAAGAGCTCCGAGGCTCTCAAGGACCGCATCATCGCTGTCCGGATCCCCTACAACTTGAAGGTCAGTGAAGAGGTCAAGATCTACCGGAAGATGCTCAAGATGAGCCATATGGGAGACGTACACATAGCCCCCCTGACCCTGCAGGTGGCGAGCGCTTTCTCCGTTCTGGCGCGGCTGGACCCGCCCGACCGCCAGGGGATGTCGCTACTAGACAAGCTGAATCTCTATGACGGCCATGTGGTCCCTAACTTCTCCAGTCAGACCGTGCGCGATATGCAGCGTCAACACCCCATGGAGGGAATGGCCGGAATATCACCCCGGTATGTGATGAATCGCATTGATGCTGCTGCCAGCGAGCCCAACGTCCGTTGCATTACGCCCTTTGTCACCCTAGGCAGCCTTTGGGAAGGCCTGGGTGAGAATGTGAGCTACGGGGGCGACGTTGCGACCAAGCTTGCCCTGATCACAGACACCGTGCAGGTGTACTACGACCTAGCGGTCCGCGAAGTACGGATTGCAAGCGAGGAGGGATTCGAGGCAAAGGCCAAGGACCTGCTCACGGCCTATCTGTCCGACCTCAGTTCTTACTTGGAGGACACTTCCAAGGGCCGGCACAGACCCACCCGTGCCGACGCAGGGAGGGAGCGCGACATGCGGGAGATGGAACGCGTCCTTGGAATCACCGACCGCAACAAGGATGCGTTCCGGCGCGAGATTCACGAGCACGTCGAGGCCTGGCGGAGCAGAGGCAGGACATTCGAATATGACTCCGACCCGCGCCTGAAGGAGGCCATAGAGAAGCGGCTTCTCATCGCGCAAAGCGACCTTAACAAGAACCTTACCCGGCCGCGCTTTTCTAGACAGCGGGTCGATTGGATGCAGCGATGGAGGAGCATCACCTCCAGGCTGATCAATTCCTACGGCTACTGTAGCATCTGCGCCAATGACATCATCAGTTATGTCGACCATATTCTGAACGGCCGTCCGTCCATCAAGACGCCTCGCAACGAGAGTGTGGAGTGGCTCTGGGAGAGGTATCCTCAAGACGAAAACCTGGTTGCTGAAGACGCATAACCGCAAAGGTGGTTCTGGCTACGGCCAAACTAGACCGCTTCTACCTACTCCTACCGGGGCTCAAACGACACGGTGATGTCCGAGTTCACGCGGATGGTGTACTCCTCGCCCGGCTCGAAGTTCGAACCGAGGGGTACGTTGGTCTCCACTATGGGAAAGTCGGCGGTACAAACGACCTGCTGGTCGGCTATCTCGTGGTGGGTGACGACCACCTCTATCTCGTTCGACTCTCTTCGCCGGATTTCGTAGCCGTTGAACTGAGAGCAGCCGCTTCCCTTTGGCAGACCGGAGACGACGCGCAGTAGGTACTGCGGCGGCGCTCTCTCCAATACCATGATCTCCGCGTTCTCGATAGGCGACTCGGCGATGAAGGTGTGCCTAAGGTTGGGTCTAGGCAGGCTGAAGGATGTGGTTGCCGTGTCGTTGACGATCACATGATAGGTCTCGCCCGGCTCAAGCGAAGCCTCCACTGGCTCAACGGCGTCGAGTTCCACCAACAGCTCATCGCAGGGAATGACCCATGCTGTGGGGGGAGGCTGCATGAGCGTTATGGTGACAATGATTTTGTTGTCTTCCACCTTCAGTCCCTGGCTGCCGGGCCTGGCGCAGCCCTCTATGGTGGACTGGTAGTAGACAATGCGGAGAAAGTATTCCCGCTCGTTCGGTATCAGGTTGGCCGAGATCACTCGGGCTGGGACCTCCACCCATTTTCGCCAGTCGACGCCCTCTTCGACGAGGTCTGGCGGGGGCTGCACGAGGACCAGGAGCATATCCACCTTGTTGGGATTGCCGCGAGTGATTACATCGTATGCCGTATCGTTGGTGAAGGCGAGCCGTCCATCGGACTCGATGATTTTGGCACTAACAGCATAGGTGTTCCGGGAGTCGATGTCGTCTCGGTTGTATTCGACCTTGAACTTGATGGGGACCTGTCCTGGGTCGGAGATAGTCTGTCGAGCGATAAGCGTTGACGCAGCATCGGCATAAGACACGTCACGCAGTTCCACCACGAGCTTTGCTCCCGGAGAGAGGTCCAACCGCTCCCGATAGGTGACGGCGCCGCTCACCGATGCGTTGGGACTCCGGCCCGACAGCACTTCCACGGTGATGTTGGCTGGTCTCGGGTTGCTCTCGCAAACGGCCAACGCCACCAGGACAACCGAAATGGCTACTGCGGCTAGCAGAGTGTTCTTGACTTTGGCTTTCATCCTGACTGACTCCGTATCGATGGTAGAACAGGCTGTTTACTATATATACGAAGGGTAGGGCGAATTCGTTCCTCTACACGAGATGATGGAGGCTGAGCTGTTTGCCGGGGCGATGGAGGTAGACGCGAACATGCGGGGTGGAGCGGGCCCTCCACAAGACTACGGTAGTACCTCTGGTACAACGCGTAGATGGCCATGATGTCGAGGGGATGCGGGGAGCATTGATACTTATACTGCCTTACAGTCCCCTAGACCTACCAGAAACATGGAACCAGAGGCATCCGAACTGCCCGTATAGAGGCAGGGGGAGGGCCATATCACCTCTCTCCCACCAGCGCTGTGCCCTGCATTCGAGCCAGCTTGCGGTCGAAGGTGTAGAGGGGTCTAGCTCCTTTGCGTTCGGCCACTGAGAGAATCATTAAATCCGAGAATTCGACTCCCGGCTGGCGGTAGCTCATAGCTGCGTGGCCCACTTCATTAGCGGTTTCTATGACAAGGCCATCCGTCGCGATTAGCTCTGCCAGCACATCCGCGATCTGGGCACGGAGGAACTTATAAGCCCGTTCCAGCACCCAGACCACCTCCATCATCACCTCGCGGCAGATGAAGCCAGGCCGCCCTGAATCCAGCCCCTCCAGCAGAAGGCGGGCAGCCTCGGCCTGCTCCGGGTCGTCTCGAACAAGGTAGCGAACCAGTACGTTGGTATCTAGGGCAATCACGCCCCGATAGCCCCATCGGCAATGGCACGATCCATATCTTCCAGGGTTAAAGACGGACCATCGTACTTGAGTATGCCGTACAACCTACCAATGGGACGCACTGGTAACATGCGAACATCATCCCCGTGGATGATGTACCTGACGCGGTCTCCATACTGCACTCCAAGGGCTTCCCTAACCACCTTGGGCAGTGTGGTCTGACCTTTTGCTGTTATTCCAGATTCATACATAGCGGTGCCATAGTCTGCATTACTTTGTTGCTTTTATCCTTACTTTATAGAGTATAGCACCGCGATAGGCGATATTGCAAGGGATTTGTCGATTTGTGCAGGACAGGATGAGGTGGCCACAATAATGGCCTTGCCTCAAAACTCGATGCCCCTCTGTGCAACGATTCCGTGGTCTTCATAGGGATGCTTGATCATCTTCATTTCCGTCACAAGGTCGGCGCAGTCAATGAGCTCCTGGGGAGCGTAGCGGCCCGTGATAATCACGTGCAGTTCCGGCGGCCTCTGCTCCAGGGTTTCAACCACCTCTTCAACCGGTATCCAGCCGTAGTGCATGGGGTAGGTGAATTCATCTAGGACAATGATATCCTCCTCACCCTTCAGTATCGCCTCCCTGCAGCGTTCCCACTGCGCCACGGCCATGGCCGTGGATTGGTCCATGTCTTTGGAGAGCCAGGTAAAACCGTCACCGAAGGATTCAATAGGGATGCCTATCCGGTCCGCCGCGTGGTGCTCCCCAAAGCGCGCTCCCGTATGCTTGATGAACTGGAACATCTTGACTCGAAAGTCCCTGCCCCAGGCACGAAAGATTACACCCAGGGCGGCAGTGGTCTTTCCCTTGCCGTCGCCGGTGTTCACTATCACAAGACCGATGCGGCCGTGGCGAAGCCCGGCCGGCCTGTGGGGCGTCGCGGCGGGGTCCTGGGTGTTCATGGTTCAACTCCTATTCCAGTGTCTAGCCGGGCGTCCGGCTCCAGCGCCAGAGGCGTTGGGAGGCCATCAGAGGCTGAGGTACCGGGCCGTTCCTCCGCCGGGCCAAGCAGGCTCAAGGCCAGGGAGCCGGCAACCGGGTCCCGATATACTGCGGCTTCCACGCCAAAAGAGAGCTGAATGGTCTCTGAAGTCAGCACCTCCTCCGGTGAGCCCTTGGCCAGGATTCTACCGTCTTTCATCAACACCAGCCGGTCGCAGTAGCGGGCCGCCATCTGCAGGTCGTGGATTGCGGCAATGGCGGTCAGCCCACCGTCCACCATCTTCCTAACCAGGCTGATCACCTTCAGCTGGTGAAGGACATCCAGGTTGGAGGTGGGTTCGTCGAGCAGAAGGACGTGAGGCTGCTGTGCCAGGGCACGGGAGACGAAGATGCGCTGGCGTTCGCCGCCGGAAAGAGTGTCCAAGGTCCTGTCTGTGAACTGCTCGGTCTCGGTCAGGCGCATGGCGTTCCTGGCAATCAGGTTGTCCTCCATGCCCTCGATTTGGAACCGGCCCATGTGAGGGTACCTTCCCATGAGCACCAGTTCCAGTGCCGTGAAGCCCTGGGTGTAGGGTGCAACTTGGGGCACAAGGGCCATGGCTCTGGCGATGTCCTTGGGAGAACCGTTCTTGACGTCGGTTCCGTCCAGCAGCACTACGCCCTCGCTGTAGCGAAGAACTCCCGCTATGGCTCTGAGCAGCATTGTTTTTCCCGCGCCGTTGGGCCCTATCAGCCCAACGAACTGTCCCCGTTCGACGTACAGGTCCACTCCGTCCAGGAGTGATTTGGCATCCACTTCGTAGTGGAGCCCGTCGGCGCTTACGGCACTAGAGCTTTGTTTCTTCATAGTCTCTTATTACTCGGCAAGGCTGAATTGATAGTCAACCGGACCGGGGGAAAGGTCCGGCCATAGGATGCGGGCCAGAGCCTCCATCCCGAGGATATTCCAATGGGAAAGGGTGGTAAAGTGCTTGCTTTCCACAATGTGGACCTGGCCGTTCTTGATTGCCGGGACCTCAGCAAGAGCGGCGTTTTCCAGCAGGCTTTGGCGGAACTTCCCAGCGCCGAACTCCGGCGGTTGGGGAATAATAACTATGTCAGGGGCCATGGCAATCACACCTTCAAGGGTGGTGGTAAGGTTCCTCATAATGCCCGCTTCTTCGGCGGTGTTGATCCCTCCGGAGGCGGAGATTATGCCGCCCTCCGTGGAACCTGCGCCGGCGGTCCAGATGGTATCAGCATACTGAGTCAGGGCTAGGACGCGGGGCTTGGGGTCGGCGGCGCCTGTTACGGCCACCAGGGAATCGTATCTTTCCACAACCTCGGCGGCAAACTCTATGGCGCGTTCCTCCTCTCCAAAAATGTATCCCATCAGAAGGATGTTCTCAATTCTTTCCTCGGGCCCTTGTACCAGGTCGGTCTGTACCACGGGGATGCCAAGCCTGGACAGGGCGTCGATACCCTCCGCCGCAAAGAACGGACTGGTGACGACGACGTCCGGAGAAAGGGCGATGATGGTCTCCGGGTCTCTGGTGATCGTGGGGATGTCTTGCACCAGGTGGGCTACGTTGGAAAATGTGGTGTTCTTGGTGGCTCCTCCCACCCCGACAAGCCTGGACAGCGGTATGAGCGACACGGCTATTTCGTCGTGTCCGACGGAAGCGGTTATGATCCTTGACGGCTTGCTGGGAATGGTGACAATGCCGTTGAGGCCTTCGACCTGGCGCGGCCAGCCGAAATTGGCGGGATTAATGATTCCAGGAACTCCTTCAAACTCAGACGCCAGTGACATGGGAGTGGCAGTAGGTACGGGCGTGGCCGTGGGCGTCGGAGACGGGGTAGGTGTCGGAGTAGGGGTTGATGTTGGAGCTGGGGGAATGGTGGCAGTGGAGGTAGCGGCCGGCGCCAGGGTGGCGGTTGCCGTGGGCGCTGGCGTCTCTGATGAACACGCCGCCAGCAATAGAAGCATCAGGGACGAGAGGGATGCCAGTGGGATGCAGTGCTTTCTAAATATCAGGTGGCTCCTTTTCTGCTTTAGAATTCTCATAGAGAGTAGACCTGTCGCTTGTTCTTTATGAGCAGGAAGATGAAGAAAGGCGCGCCCACAAAGGCAGTGATGATGCTGACGCGGAGCTCGGCCGGCTGAATAACGACCCGGGCGACCGTATCAGCCAGTATGACGAACGCGGCGCCGCCCAGGGCGCTCATGGGAACGAGGACGCGGTGGTCTGGCCCGAGGACCAAGCGGAGTATGTGAGGAGTCACGAGGCCGACAAAGGCTATGATCCCGCTCACTGCCACGGCGGCGCCGGTAACCAGTGCCGCCGCCGCTAGCAGGAACATCCGCGCCGCGTCAACCCGTATGCCCATTGAGCGAGCTTCGTCGTCGCCAAGGGTGAGCAGATTGAGGTCCCTAGCCATGATTACGATCACAGCCGTCCCAACCAGGACCAGGGGGGCGCAAATCCGCACATGGTCCCAGGAACGGGAGTCCAGGCCGCCGGCTAGCCAGAAGAGTATCTCGCGGAGGGCGCCGTTGTCGGGGATCAGGATGATGATTGCGGAGACAACCGCCCCCAGGAATGCGTTGACCGCCACTCCAGCCAGAAGCAACGTCGCCATGGAGAACCGGCCACCGACCGCGGCGATGCCGTAGACGAGAAACGAGGCTCCCATGGCGCCCACAAAGGCAAATACGGGCAGAGCAAGAAAGAACAGGCCGGTCATTCCAGTGGCGATGGCTGCGACAGCTCCCACCGCCCCGCCCGCCGAAACCCCGATTATCCCTGGGTCGGCCATGGGGTTGCGGAACAGGCCCTGCATTGTTGCGCCGGCGACGCCCAGAGCCATGCCGACAAGGGCTCCGACCACAATCCTGGGGAGTCGTATCTGCTCGATTATCAGCTGTTCGGTGCGGCCAAAGGCGGCGAAGTCCAGCCCAACGTAGGACAGTACAATTGAGGCGACACGGCCGGCGGCGATGTTGACAGGGCCCAGGCTGAGGGAAACCAGCGCGGTAGCCAGGACCAGCAGGAGGATGACGGAGGAACTAGCCAACAGCCGGGTCACCACGCCTGATTGTCGGTAGCTGCGCAGCGCATTTGCGCCAACGGTCCTTATCAAGAAACGACCTCCCGCGGTTCTCCGCCGGAGGTCTCGATGTGCGCTGGCCGGGACTTCTATCCCTGGACTCGAGGGACCCTCTCTGAGGCGGAGAGTGGTCACCTTCCGTTCAGGCAGGTCTCCTGACTTGCGGGCTGGGTTTGTGCACCGGTTCCTTCCCACCGGACTTTCCGGCAGTGGACTCGGGCCAAGCTCCCGCTTACAGTGGCGCTACCGCGGCGGTATTTCACCGCCTTCCCTATTCTCCCTATGCGGGCACCTGAACGGGCAGTGGTTTAGTTTGAAGTTGCGGGCAGTATATGTCTCACGCCAAACTGGTGTCAATGACGTAGCAACCGCTGTGCCCGCCTTGCCGGCCCAGGCGCGGTAGTGTATGATTGGTGTATGACACGCACCAACGTAGACATCGACGATAGCGCCTGCGCCGAGGTCATGCGCCGCTACCGCCTCGCTACCAAGCGTGAGGCGGTCAACCTTGCGCTGCGACTGCTGGCGGCGGAGCCCGCCTCCATCGAAGAGGCCCGCGCTCTGCGAGGTGCCGGCTGGCAGGGCAACCTCGATGCAATGCGCTCCAACCGCTCGCCGTGATTCTCATCGACACCTCAGCGTGGATTGAGTTCCTGCGCAACACAGGCACCAGGGTATGCCAGGCCGTTGATGATCTGCTCGCCGAGGAGATCGTTGTTTGCGACGCCGTGCGCATGGAGGTCCTGGCCGGCGCGCGCGACGAGTTGCATCTGCTGAGCCTCCGGAGACTGCTGGCACGGGCCTCCGTGATACCCACGTTTGCCGCAGACTACGAAGACGCCGCCGCCCTCTATCGCCGCTGCCGACAGCAGGGGGAAAGCGTTCGCAAGATGATCGACTGTCTTATTGCCTCCACCGCTATACGCGCCGACGCGTTCATCCTCCACAGCGACGCCGACTTTGAAGTGCTCGCCCGCCACACGGAACTGCGCCTGTACGAATACCGGCGCTGAGATCTTTACAAACTCTCATCACAACCGCCACCGCCGGATTGCTTCGGTTCCTCGCAATGACGGAAGGTGGCTGCCCACCTTGCCCGCCTGCCCGGAGCAGGGAGGAGTGGGGTGGCCCCCCTACTCTCCCTTGGCGCCTGTGACGTCCCGGCGGAGGAAGAGCCACACCGTTGCGGCTATGAACAGGGCGCTGTATCCAAGCAGAAGGAACAGAGCGGCAGTCGGGTTGGGCTGCTCCGTGACCGCGCCCGTCGCAATCTCCATCTGCGTCGTGAACTGCAGCATCCACTCGCCCGCGGCATCGCTCAGCAGGAACTCACGCGCACGCTGCAGCCACGAGGTCAGCCCGAAAAGCTGGCCAAGCAGCAGAAACTCGACAAAATAGTAGGCCATCGAGAAGGAGATGGCCTGCGCCGTTGACTGTGTCAGCACCGCAAACAGCGCTCCCAGCGACACGTACGGCAGCAGCACAACCCAGGTCCGCAACACGCCCTCGCCGAAGCGCCGCCACGCCTCGCCGTCACTTACTATCAGCGACGCGCCCTCGTCCGGCGGCACAATGTCCATGACCAGAATTCCCAGTGCCGTCGTCAGGCTGGAGGCAAGGTCCAGCGCTGCCACGGCCAGAAGCACGATTATCAGCTTGGCGGCCAGGTACCGCAATCGCCCCACGCCGCGGGTCAGCGTGGACCGAAGCGTGCCAAATCCGTACTCCGAACCCAGCACGGCCGCGCCCAGAATCAGGCTGAACGCTATGGGAAATAACTGCCCTTCGCTGGTGGCCGTGATGGCGTAGGGCAGCGTGAACGCCTGCCGAGTCTCCTCCGGCGTGGTGTAGCCCACACAGGTGGACTGCCACTCCTGTAAGCTCTCCGCTATCAGCTCGCGCTCCGCCTCAGAGAGAGGCGCCAGCTTCTCCTCTACTTGCTCCTGCGCCACGTCGGCACAGGTCAGGTCTATGATCCCGTCCTCGCTGCGGTACTCGTAGGGCGGGATGAGCGCGCCAAACGTTTCCTCGTTGACGTGGTAAGCAGTGTTCAGTCCCCAGACGAACGCCTGGCTTATCAGCACGCTGACCGCCAGCAGTATCCAGAGGAGCCAGCGACGTCGCAGCTTGTACCACTCCGCCAGCGTCAGGCGTATGACCTCTCCAATCACGAAGCGGTGCCTCCATTAGTGGGAGTGTTGGCGCGGCCGGGGTAGTCCTCGCGCGTCACCTCTAGGAAGTAGTCCTCCAGCGACGTCTGGACCGGCGTCATCTCCGTGACCCACACCTCTGAGCCAGCCAGCGCCGCCGTTATCTCGCCGCAACGGTCTATAGGCGCCGTGACCAGCATGGCGCCGTTCTGCTCGGCAACGTCGCTCACCCACTCCAATCCCGCCAGTATCGGCCGCGCCTGCGTGTCGTCCGTGGTGCGAACTCGCACCTGCTCGCGTCCGCCTGAGGCCACCAACTGAGCCACCGGGCCCTGCGCTATGAGCCGTCCGCGGGAGATTATGGTCACGCTGTCGCAGGTCTGCTCCACCTCGTGGAGGAGATGGCTGGAGAGCAGGACAGTGCGGTTGCCGTCGCCCAGGCTGCGGATAAGTTCCCGCATCTCAATCACTCCGGCGGGGTCCAGGCCGTTGGTGGGCTCGTCCAGAAAGACCAAGTCCGGGTTCCCCAGCAGGGCGTAGGCAATGCCCAGGCGCTGCTTCATGCCCAGGGAGTAGGCGCGATACTTGTCGTCGCCGCGCTCGCTCAGTCCCACGCGCTCCAAGAGATCGTCCGGCTCACTGCGCGGTCCGCCGCCGGACACAGTCTGAAAGTAGGTCAGGTTCTGTCTGCCCGACAGGTAGGGATAGAAGGACGGCGTCTCTATGATGGCCCCCACGCGCCTCAGCGTGGCGTCGTGGTGGCCGTCCAACCCAAACAGGCTGAAGCTGCCCGCAGTCGGCTTGAGCAGACCGAGCGCATCCCAATGGTGGTGGTCTTACCGGAGCCGTTGGGGCCCAGCAGCCCGTACACGCGTCCCCTTTGCACCTCCATGGACAGCGCGTCGACCGCGGTATTCTCCCCGAACCGCTTGGTCAGGCCGTTGGTGCGTATGACAATGTCGTCCGTGCTCATAGATGCTACAGAAGCGCCTCCGCTCGACGCCGCCGAATTATGCCACATGGTCTCTCCTCCTCGCAATGACCCTTCTGCCGCGGGAGGCCTACGGCGGCGGCGACTGTTGCTCCCTGGCGTAGCTGCGCTATGCCAGCCTCGGGCGGCCTGGCCGCTCTATCCGGTTCTTGCCACCCTTGACGTTGACCCCTTCCTACAATAGATTACGGACTAATAGCCTGCAACATCAACTTAACGCCCGGCTAACCGCGCTTGCTGCGAATCGTAACGGAGTTAGGCATCTCCCAATCAACCAGCATAAGTTAAACAGCACAGAGAACAGGGAGGGAGACATGGCTGAATCAATTGCTGATGTCCTCATCCAAGGAGGCCTCTTGGTCTCCGGGCAAGGTATCACGCGAGCGGATATCCTTGTTTGCGACGGCAAGGTCGATGAGATCGGGGACAACCTATCGCACAGGAGCGCCAAACGCACCGTAGACGCTTCTGGCAAGTACGTTCTGCCCGGTGGCCTGGATTCCCATGCGCATCCCATATACGCAGACAAAATGGACACCTACTCCATCTGTGCTGCTTATGGGGGAGTCACCACAGTGGTTCCCTTCGTTGGTTCAGAGACACACCGCCACGAGCTGTTTGGGAATCACTGGGGGGTGAAGAGTTACAACCCTGACATAGTGAAGGGGTTCATAGAATACGGAGAGGAGGCCTCATACACCGACTTCGCCATACACGGACTGATCACCACCAGAGACCAGGATGACATCCATAAGGTCATCCCCGATCTGGTTCGTCTGGGAGTGATCTCCTACAAGATGTTCATGACCTGGAACCCGTGGGGAGCACCCGGATCGCAAACCAATCTCCTAGCTATTCCAGATGAGTTATTGATGCGAGTCATGGACCTGGCGGGCCGTGAAGGCGGCATGGCAATGGTGCATGCGGAGAACGGTGTGTGTAAGGCTTACCTGGAAAGCAAGTTCAGATCTGAAGGCAAAGTATCTGTCCACCACTACAAGGATGCTGCTCCCAACATAGTAGAAGCAGAGGCGGTACACCGTGCCGCGACTATGGCGACGGTAGCTAACTGCCCGGTCTATCCGGTCCATCTGAGTACAAAAGAGATCGTTGGCATACTGCAACATTACAAGGACCAGGGGCTTTCCATTTATGGAGAGACCTGCCCGCATTATCTCTCCTTGACCAATGATGACCTCATTAGGGAGGGCTATCTGCTGAAAGTAGCTCCTCCTCTGAGGGAAGAGGAAGACAAGGAAGCCATGTGGCAGGGGCTGGCTAGCGGAGCTTTAGACGTGATTGGAAGTGATTACACGGGGTATACGCGTGCTTTGAAGCTGACCGGGACTATGGAGGGTGCGATTGAAGAGCCGGAACCGGGTCAGGAAAACATTTTTAATATCGGAGCGGGGCTTACTACCCTAGAGTTCATGATGCCGGTAGTATGGACGCACGGCATCAACGGCGGGCGTATGACCCTACCCAAGTTCGTTCAGGTTTTCTGTGAAAACCCCGCCAAGATATTTGGCATATATCCTCGCAAAGGAATCCTTCAACCCGGTTCGGACGCCGATATAGTCGTCTGGGACCCTGCAAAGAGACACCTGATAGATGAAGAGCACGGTATGAGCGACTTTTCTACGTTCAAGGGCACTGAGTTGCTGGGAATGCCGGTGCTTACCATGGTGCGGGGTAACGTGATCATAGAGGACGGCAAGCTAGTGGGAAAGCAAGGCAACGCCCGGTACATCCCAAGCGACCCCAATGCTGCCGCTTACTCATCTGACGGATTCCATGTCAACTAGCGGATGTTAGGGAACATAAGAGCCCTGAAGTAAGGAAATCAACAAATGCACAGAAAAGAACTTATAAAGCTTCTCGAAGACGAGCTATCTGGGGAACGAGCGCTGGAATCCGCCGCTCATATGACGAAGTTCTACCGTTCGCCAGGCGCATCCGGATACCACCGCGCCACCGACTTTGTGGCGCAGCTTCTCAGAGACAACGGTATGGACAGAGTCTGGGTGGAACGATTTCCTTTGGACGGCGAGACCAAGTTGCTGAGTCAAACTATGCCCATGGCTTGGGAACCCATCAGCGCCGAACTGCGCGTGGGGTCGGCGAATGGCAAACTCCTGGTGTCTTACGAAGATGCTCCTTCCTGCCTGCCATGGTGGACGCCATCAACTCCAGAAGGAGGAGTAACGGTTGAGGTAGTAGACGTGGGTACAGGTGAGCATGCGGAAGATTATGAGAAACAGGAGGTTGAAGGTAAGGCGGTCCTGGTGCGAAGTACCACGGTGCCCGGCACCTTTGGGCATGCGGTCAAACTAGCTGCAGCGCACGGCGTCGTGGGTGTAATCACGGACACCTTGCTATACCCTACGTCTCCGTTCCGCACCAGGGAATCTTTGCCCGATCCTGTGCAGCTTCTGCGAATGCCTTCCAGCCGCCCAGAAATCTGGGGACTTGCCGTGAACTACCATGCCGCGGAGCAGCTTGCTGCTATATCAAGGCAAGGGACAGCCAGGGTTTGGGTAGACATTCAGGCCAAGACTTTCAAGGGAGAAGCTCAGAATCTCTTTGCAGACATAACCGGTACCGACAAGGCGGATGAGTTCATCCATTTCGTTTGTCATTCGACAGCAGGCACCAAGCCGGGCGCCAACTGTGCTTCAGGACCCGCAATGCTGGCCGAAATAGGACTCGTGATGTCCCGGCTCATTTCAGATGGACGTATTCCTCGGCCGCGCCGCACCATAAGGTTCCTCATAGACATTGAAGGACACGGAACTAAGCACTACATCCAGAACCATCGAGAAGAGGCCGAGAAAACGATTGTTTCCATTGCACTAGACAGCGTTGGACACGACCAGAGGAAGAGCAAGTCGGCATTACTGTTCTATCACTCTCCGGATTCCGTCCCTACGTTCGTTAACGACTATTTTGTGTCTCTTATAGAAACGACTCCCAAGGATACGCGCTGGGTGTTCAGTAATGACGACGAGATCCCGTTTGTGAACTTCACAGACTTGCCTTACACGCCTTGGAGCGACAACAAGTACTATCCCGCCTTTGGCATACCATCCCCGCTACTGATGTCCTGGCCGGACCTGTACTTCCATACGGACTATCTGACTGCCGACATGCTTGACCCTGCTGTTTTCCGCAGATGTGGGATGGTTACAGCACTGGCGGCTTTGGAGTTGGCCTACGCCGGTTTCCAAGAAGCGACCAACATCATGAAGGAAGTGACGGCGCGCAGCGAGTTTAGATTGAGCCACATTGCACTGCGAGGCGAAGGATCGGATATGGCCATTAGAAGGCGTCTGATGCATCTGGCCACTCGCGATCAAGGAGCTGTTGAGTCGGCTCTAGTACTTGACGATGACCCCAAAGATAGACAGGCCCTGGAAACGACTAAGAACCAGCTGCAGAAACGAATCCAAGACCGGCTGGTGGAGGTGCTAGACTCGCTGCCGGAGGCGGTCCCAGAGGAGGAGTTTGCTCCAGGCAAAGTTGTGCCTAAACGACTGATCGATAGGGACGCGCCTGGTCTCGCCGGCACCGACTACTGGACGTTAGTCCACATGTCCGAGCAAATGAATGCTCGGGACCCTAGAGTGCGCTTCGACTCTCTGCGAATAATCGGAGACGAGATATGGAATCTCACAAACGGTCGCCGGAGTGTGAATGAGGTCTCCAACGCTATTAGTGCTGAATTCAACTTCGACCTGGAACCACGCCATATTTTGGAGCTATTCCAGGGCCTATCCAGAGAGGGCTACGTCGCATTAGAGAATCTCTAGGTGGAAGAACAATTGTGGTAGAGGGAACAACGGATGCAATTTCCAATCTTCTCTGGAAAGCACGTAGCTTAGGTGGTCTTGTTCCAATTGAGGCCGCATCCGGGATCGAATCAATTGAAGCCGCCTACGGTGTTCAACGCAGAGTAGAGGCCTTGGCAGCCATGCCAAGATGCGGCTGGAAAGTTGGCGCCACCAGCCAAGAGGCTCAACGGGTTCTCGACATTGAGGAGCCAGCGACGGCGCCTATGTTTGCACCCACCTGCTTCCAAAGCCCAGCCGATGTTGCCGTGTTCCCTGGCCAGACCGCGAGCGTCGAGAGCGAGTTCGCCTTCCGTTTTGCCCGTGATCTGCCGAAACGGCAGACACCGTATAGTCTGGACGAGGTAATAGATGCAGTAGATGCCTTGCTTCCTGCGATTGAGTTAGTTGGCGGCCGCTTCGAGGGAGGGTTTAGCAGGATTGGTCCCATCAGACTGATCGCTGATATGGTCGCACACACGGCCTTTGTTTCAGGACAAGAGATCACGAACTGGCGTGGCATAGATCTCAGGTCACATTCCGTATCCCTGTTTAGGAATGGAGAGCAGGTTGGCGAAGGCACGGGCTCCCTTGTCCTAGGTGATCCCCTGCTGGTCTTGCATTGGACGGCTAATCATCTCTTGAATAGGGGTGAGTTCATCAAAGCAGGCCAGATAGTGACCACCGGGACATGCACGGGGATAACTCCTGTTATGGAGGACGACGTCTTTATCGCGGACTTTGGGACCTTAGGCAAAGTAGAAGTTAAGATAGTGCCAAGACCCACGTAGGGATTCCCCTAACGTCCCAAGGCGTATGATTCACGCCGCGGATCAGCGCCACCTTGCAAGATACCCCGTTCTCTATCAACTACTATTGCACAAGCGCCCCCAGCTAGCTCCGTCCACTCGGGCCAGTGCTCGACGTCGTGGCCAAGCGACTTTAAGGCGTTCGCGGTTACTTCGTTGATGCGGCCTTCTAGATTCAAGCGGCCGGGTAAATATGGGTGCGGCCATGACGAACTGGGAAAGCTGTAGCTGATTGCCCGCGGCGCCTCGATGGCCTCTTGCGGGTCCATGCCAAACTCGACAATATTGAGGAACACTTGCGCCATGGTTTGGACTTGCGCGTCCAGACCAGGTGTGCCGAAAGCCATGAACAACTCGCCGTCCTTAACCACCATGGCCGGATTCGGTGTCAATCGAGGTCGTTTCCACGGCTCTACACGAGCCGGATGGTCTGGGTCCAACCAAGCCTGTGACCCTCTGGTTGAGATTGTGATTCCCAGGCCTGGGACTAGCGGCTCTCCTAGTTGCCCATCACTCGGCGTTGCCGAGAAGGCGTTACCCCAGCGATCAATCACGCAGGTATAGCTCGTATCGGGTTCCCACTCTGCGTCTAAGCTGGCTGGAGCCTGGATGGCGCTGCGCTGTCCTTTCCTAGTTTGGTATTGCCACGGATCTCCGTGAGAAGGCATTCCCGGCGCAGCTTGAAGCTGATCGATTTTCTCACGTCGCTCCTTGGCATAGGCTTTGGACAGCAGCCCGGGCAAGGGCACATCGACGAAGTCAGGGTCGCCATAGTACCCGTGTCTGTCAGCAAACGCGAGTTTTATCGCCTCGATGATCAGGTGCAGATACTCTGGTGAGTTGTGCGTCATATTTTTGAAATCAAAGCCTTCCAGTAGTTGTAGCACTTGGATGAGGGAAGGCCCTTGGCACCAGGGGCCACAGGTTAGAAGGCGATATCCTCTGTAGTCACCCACTAGCGGCTCTTCAATACCCACACGGAACGAGGACAGATCGTCTCGATCTAGGAACCCGCCGCGCTCCCGACAGAACTCGGTCATGAGCCTAGCCGGCTCGCCCTTGTAGAAATAGTCTCTCGTCTTTCTTATGGCGGCCTCCCGGCCCGCCGACATTGAGGCCTCTTCAACATCGATCATACTTCTAAATAGGGACGCCAAATCAGGATTCACAAGCTTCTCGCCTAGAGCCAGTGGGGCACCTCTTGGCATGAATATCTCGGCGGATTGTGGCCACCCGGACAGCCTTTCTTCGGCTCCGGAGATAGCGTCTGCTACCCTTTTGGATATAGGAAATCCGTTTTCAGCCAATTCCAGAGCGGGAGTGACAACCTGCTTGAAAGTCATAGTCCCGTAGTTCTCCAGTGCCGTAAGCCAGGCATCGCAGGCCGCCGGCACTACGGCGTGGCCCAGGCCGGGCGGCATTTCGCCGTTAAAGGTTTCTACAGGCGTCTTCTTGGGCCACCGGCCAAGCCCGCTAATCGTAAATGCTTTCTTCGCTTCAGCAACGTAGACCATGATCGGAGCAACACCGCCAAAGCATGTCATGTGGGGTAGGGTCACGTTTATCGCGATCCCAGAAGCCACCCCAGCGTCAATGGCATTACCGCCCTGTTCCAGGATCCTATAGCCTGCGGCCGTGGCCAAGTAGTGGCCTGATGACACCATGTGAGTCTTAGCTAAAACGCTTGGTCTGTAAGAGACAATTCCTAATGACATTTCCCCCTCCTAAAATTACGCCAGTATTCTACAGTGTAGTCATGACCTGTGGTAGCCAGGTCGTATTCTTCCATGTAGCGATGGCAGTCTCCTCTGCCGCAGTAGACGTCGGCATTATCTGGATCCAGCCGTATGGCCTCGCAAAGGTCAGATCCAACTCATCCAGGCAGCATCTCATACCTTGGCCCAGCACCCAATTGGGTGAGCTGCTCAATGAACTGGAGGGAATAGAGGTAGGTCGTACTACACTCGGGCGCAGCCCTTGTTGGTGCCCGACTGCACCTCTGAAAAGTCCTTTATGGTGATCTTTCGGAACGGTCCGCCCGGGGATTGTGCCTCCTCCGCCACTCTCCGAATAAACACCTTGACAGCATTCTCGAGAAACCGAGACTCCCTAGGAGTCAACTCCTGATTGATTCCTTGGGCCTTCCTGGCTCTGGCGGGGCCACCCTTATTAGCGGTAAGGTTCCCGACTTTTTTGAGCACCTTGCATTCAATCTCAAACTTCTCGGCTGCCTTCTCCAGTTTTGTCTTCGACTTCTTGGTTGCCCTCGCCCGATCTGTTGCCAATTGCAAGAGCATGGTCAGACAGAAATATGCTACGTCCACCAGTTTTTTCCTGTCGTTAAAGAGTTGTTCATAACGATCAAGCATGATCACCACGTCATTATTGCGTTTGAGTGACACTCCGACCGGAGGTTTGGGATACGGTCTACCCTTTGTAACTGTAGAAACCGACGTGCTGAACTCCCAAAATACTGGGCCTGCAGAAACTTTATGCTCGCCCGGGATAGGTTTTCGATCTACTATCTCAGGCCTGACGAACCTCAACTTGAACTCACCAGGCTTGCTCGTTAGGGCGTCATCCAACTCCCAATTGCTAATGTAGGAGTTGACCACTTCCAATGCCGAGTCAACAGTTGGATGGTCGTTCTTCATCACAAAGCACACCCGGCCTTCTTCTATCCGTATCGTAAATCCCTCTTCTTCGTGATCTACCGACTCCGCTTCACTGTAGTCAACGGAGCTCTCATGTTCGATGCGATAGTGGAGTGCAACGACGCGGGGGTCATTCATAATTGAACTCACCTTTCTTCAATCTGTCAGGTTGGCAGGTTCGTCCACTCCGAGAGACTCGAACCGCCTATTAGTTCAGTTTAGCTAGTACGCTCCAGCTCTGGCAAATTCAGCATCCGCAAGCGTATGGTTCGAGCCATCATCTGTGAACCTGCTTCAGGGGAATAGCCCAGCAACTCCACATGCCGGCATCAGGAGCATACAACCGCAAGTGCATATCAGCATGGTCAGACCGTTCTCAGAAGCGATGGTCATGCGCAAGTTTGTCGACATCTTGTGCGACCCTTTCTAACGTGGCCAGCATCAGGTTTTAGGGCTGCTGGGCTTAGCGTTGAGCACTAGCAATGCGGCGACAACGGCAGTTCCAGCAAGAAGTGTAAATGGAATGGAGTAGCTGCCCACTCGTTCAAACATCAGGGTAGCGAACGGCGGTGCGATTAGTGAAAAGATGCTCTGCATAGGCGAACTAGCACCACGGATTGTGGCATAGTGCTGCCTGCCAAAGAGGTCGGCCTGAAAGGATTGCGGAAGTGACGATAATCCGCCCCACGAAAAGGCATACGGAATGTAGACAATGAACAGTGCTGTCAGCGTGGTGACTCGACCTATGCCAAAGACACAGGCACCCAGCACTAGGAAGAGGCCTGCCATAATAAATCGCTTGTTGAAATAATCGCCAGCCCAACTGAGGAACAACCTTCCGGGAGCGCTGAATATGCCATGCACCAGGAAGAGAAGGCTTGCCTGGTGAGTTGTACCGCCGATCGACTGAACAAGAGGGAATAAGTTGATCGCCACGGCGCTGGTCACTCCTACACGCAGTCCATATGAAAGCGAGAAGTACCAGAATGCCGCCGATCGCAGGGCTTGCACTAGGGTGAACTCCCGCTCTCCGTCAGGTGGAGGCTGGCTGTCCAAAGGTGCACTCGGTTCGCCTCCATGCGACTCTTCCGCCGGATCTATCGCAACATCGCCGTCCGGGAGCATCCCGTACTGTTCGGGCCTATGGCGCATGATGGCTGCTACCGGTAGCCCCATCAAGAGCACCAGAGCGCCCATTACGCGAACCGCCCAGCGCCAGCCGAACTGCTCGATCATTTGGTTCACAAGTGGAACCATAATCGCCCCCACACTTATTCCTAACCACATGATCCCGAATGCTCTACCGCGGTGCCGATGCCACCAGTTTGCTACAGCCGTAGTAATGGGGCTTCCGAAGCCAAGGCTGGATCCAATGATCACTCCTAAGAAGAGCACTACTATAAAGACCGTAAAGCTAGGCGCAACGCTAAGAATCAGAAACCCAACTCCCATAAGCGGCACGCCTAGAAACATCATGGTCCTTGGCCCAAAACGATCAATTAGGTAGCCTTCCAGTGGACCAATGAAAGCCGTTTCAATCCTGGCCACGGCAAGCACAGTTGTAACTGCGGTGAGAGAAACTCCAAAAGTGTCGGCCACGGGAATCACGAATGCGTTCAGCCCGTGGTAGTTGAAGCCAGCGCTGAGCAGCATTCCTACAATGCCACCTAATACAATCCACCAGCCGTAGAATATCCTGGGCCTGCTCTTGTGAATGCCTCTATTCATCAATCACCGATTCCGCGGGCAAATGGTCAGGCATTAAGCTTGACCGCGGCCCAGGACCTTGTACCCATAGTTTTCTTCCGTCCGCTCATCTGGTGGGAGGACCTCCACGACAGCTCTGGAGAGACCGACGACCTCACCGTCAGCATCGAAGCTATAGTTGTCCCCGATAGCGCCGCTCCAGGTGATGTTGTACAGACAGTCCCGAAATCCGTCGGCGTCCTGGTCGTCTTGGGTTTGCTTGAGGCACTCCGCTGCGATGTACACGTCATCGTAGGCGGAGCCGAGATGCCAGGGCAGAGTGATGTATTGGTAGAGTTCCCTGAAGTTGGCAAGAACTTCCTGCGCCTTCTCGTTGCCCGGGTCTGGAGCGGCCGTAATGGCTTTCAGCCCGGTCGCCGCGTCGCCCGCTATGTTGAGCGCGGTGGTCCCCACCGTAATCGTTTCGCCGTATATCGGGCCCCGGTAGCCCAGCTCCCGTGCCTGCTTGACGATGGCGCCCGCCGCGAACTCGGACTGAGGCGCTATGTGGAGAGCGTCCGGACCTGCCTCGAACAGCTTCGTCAGCTGCGACCTGTAGTCAGTGACGTCGGACGCATATCGCTCTTCGGATATAACCCTGCCTCCGTTTTTTTCGAACTGTGCCACAGAGGTGCGTCTGACGCCCTCGGCGTAGTCGGTCTCTTCAGTGATGGTGGCCAGTGTGCGGATGCCGTCCGCCCGGAGAAGGTTGCCGGTGCTGATGCCCACCTCTATATCGCTGATCTGGGTACGGAATATATAATCGCCTGCGTTGGCGATATCAGGGTTGCTGGCCAACCCGGAGAACAGGACAACGCCATCCCCCTCGGCAAGCGGCGCGACCCCCAGCATCGCGCCGCTGCACGACGTCCCGAGGATGATCTTCATTCCATCCACGTCGGTTAGCTTTTTGTAGGCGCTAATTGCATCCTGGGCACCGCACTTCGAGTCTTCCACTACAAACTCCAACATGCGCCCGTTGATGCCTCCCGCCGCATTGATCTCGTCCAGGGCCATTGTCTTGGACTGAACGGCCACCGTGCCGTAGGTCTCGCCGGGGCCAGTCAGCGATTCCATCACGCCTATCCGGTACGGGCTTTGTTCTCCCTCATCTTCGCTGCAAGCCGCGGCCATCGTTGCCAGGACTGCCAGCAGGCCTAACGTGAGGATTGGTTTCCAGGACGAGAACTGCATGAACTACTCCCTTCATCGACCGCCGTAATCGACCTTTGTCTTCGTAGGGACAGCCGTGATTATAACGCTAGACAGCCCTCCCGTCTCCTAGTGGGGAGATCGCGCAGTCTGAAGCCTAGCCCCTATTGGACAATACAGGGCCGGGGGCTGTCCGCTCTAGTTGTCATCCATGCGCCGTTCTAGGCGGCGCAGTGCCTCCTGGGTGGTGCGGATCTCGCGCAGAAGCTCCTCCCGCGATACCGGTCGCTCCAGTTCACGGAGACGCTCCAGCTTGGCCTCGTCAAGGTTGTTGATGATGATTGCGATGAACAGGTTGATCACCACGAAAGTGCCCACCACCACGAAGCTGACGAAGTAGACCCACGCCAGCGAGTTGAGCTCCATCGCGGTGAACATCACCTCCGTCCATCCCTCCAGCGTGATGATGTTGAACAGGGTCAGGAGGGCAATCCCCAGGGTCCGCCAGTTCTCGGGGTCGTGCTCGCTGAACAGGTGGTATCCAATGATGGCGTAGATGTAGACGATGATGCTCATCAGCATCATGACGTGCCCCACGCTGGGGATGGAGCGGACGAGCGCACTCACGATTAGCCGCAGGTCTCTGATCGTCGACACGAGGCGCAACACTCGAAGCAGGCGCGCGAGCCGGGCTACCATGGCGAACTCTCCGGTCGCCGGTACCAGTGCGAAAACTATGACCAGAAAGTCGAATACGTTCCAGCTGTCCTTGAAGTACCCGGCGACGCGCGGCGACGACGCGGTCATCTTGAGCAGCGCTTCGACAATGAACACCGCCAAAGCGATCCGGTAGCCGGCATTGATCCATTCCCCGTACTGCCGCTCAAGCGCCGGTGAGGTCCCGGCTCCAAGTAGCAGGGCGTTGATGATGATAACCGCTATGATGCCAGTCTCGAAGGCTGTGGACTCGGTTATCCGGCGTGAGAGGTGTGTCAGCCTGTTCATCACTGCGCGTCTTACCCGCTTACTAGCTCAGCTTCTCCATGAGGACGCGCTTTCCTAGGGTTCACGAAGTCCGCCAGAGCCTGAACCCACCGGCACCCACTATCGGCGGCAGGATGGCGTCGATTATGGCCCAGATGGTCCAGTCCTCCAGGGTGGCGTGCTTCACGATGTGGGCAGCCCAGTTAGAGAAGAACAGGAGCAGCAGCACGCCGGTTGCGAAGAAGGCAACATTAACGCTCAGGTAGCGCTTTAGGTCGGCTTCGCCTCCGGCATGGCATAGACGCCACATATTCACACAACTCGCAACGAACACGATGAGAATTGCCGCCGCCATGAAGAAGTCCAAGACGTCCCATATGGGGTATCCTGTGTCGTTGTCGAAGAAGAAGGGTGTGAGGATGAAGTTCAAGGCGACAGCGAGGGCTATTACCATGGAATAAGCCCCCAGGATGCGCTGAGGGGTGTGCATTTTAGACCTCCTTGGACAGCTTGCTCGCTATGCCTGCCAAGCGAGCCTGCGGCGGCATTATACTATGTATTCAACTTTGGAATCCTGAAGAGCTTGAGGACGTGAAGCGGCGACTGGGCCGCGTCCGGAACTCCATTGAGTCTTCCGAAATTGACACTAGGTTGGACGTTTGTAGAAGCCCAAGACGATGCTCTGCAGGATGAATCGTAGCGTGCTTGGGCGGCTGCTAGTCTGGGGAGTCCATCGGAGGCAAGAGTGGTTGACGTCGTCAGGGGAGTAGATCAGCTTGCTCTATGGTGTCTCTATGCCCAGTCGTAGCGTCTCGAAGACCTCTTGTACGCTTAGGCGGGCGTCTACCGTCTGAAACCCGTACTGTTCGGCCAAGTTACGGAACTCCCTCAACAGTGCAGCCTTGATATTCGACGAAGCTGGCGTGTCGGTCTGTCTCCCGTAGGAAGTCCTCCCCCGACTCCCAGTGGTCCAGTTCCCGGTATGCGAGCATCCGAGGAAGGAGGTCGTCTACGTCTATGTCTAGGTAGAATACCTGGTGGGGGATAATGGCGAACTCCAGCATGTCGTCAAGCCAGCGAGGCGGGACGCCGCGAACCCGCGCGCGGGCCATGATGGAGTAAGTGTAGCGGTCGGCCAGCACCACCATGCCCGCCTGTAAGGCGGGTACGATGCTCTTCTCCATGCGGTCCCAAAAATCTGTAGCGTAGAACAGGTTCAGAGTAAAGTGGTCCAGCGTGTGGCCGCGCATGGCCCGGTCGATGCCGTCGCCCGTGAGTTTGGAGCGGCGGAAGCCGGTCTCCATCACGGCGTAGCCCTCCGTCTCCAGCCACTCCTTGAGGAGAGCTATCTGCGTAGAGCGGCCAACGCCGTCGGTCCCCTCAATGACAATGAGGTGTCCGGGCATCTCCGTGTTCCCCAGGTCTAGGGGGGTGTGACCGTAGAATCTGGGCATATTCATAGGTTCGCCTCCTGGTTGCGTGCTGGGGGACTAGCCGTCGGTAGCGGTGGCGAGCTCCGGGACCCGCCGCGAGCCGGACGGTTGGATGTACCGCCCCGTAAGGCCGGAGCTGATCAGGGCGTCAGTTACACTGTGGCTGGGCATCTGCATCACGCCGGCCAGCAGGGGCTCCACTAACTCCCGCACCATCATCTGCTGAGTGTGAACAGGCAGGGTGGCGTCGATGGTCACCAATCCGAACTCCTTGGCAAGGCTGTCGTACTCCTCCAGCAGGGTGCCCTGAAACTGCCGGAAGGCCTTCTTCCGGCTGGAGGTCGGCTTCACATCCTGGCCGGACTCGTAGAAGCCCAGCTCGGACCGTCCTGTGACGATGCGGCGGATGGACTCCGCCAGCGGCACCTTGAAGTACAGGGCTAGAGAGGGCCGGAGGGCGAAGGAGTAGACGCGCCGCAGCCAGTCTCTGTTGACCCCGCGGTCTTCGAGATAATCGGGTTCAATCAGATCATCCCCAATCATACGGATGTTGCTACAGCCTTGGCCGCCGTCGAGACCCGGACGTAGAGTCAGCACCCCTTCGACGAATTGCTAGGGGTAGCCCGGCAGCGGTCGCTAATCTCTACCCCGTCGGCCAGCCTTCCGGGATCTCGTTGTTGTCCAGGGCCTCTTGGATGGCGCTGGCGGCGTCCGATGTCACCCAGCCGCGCCAGAGCTAGTGTTGCCGTTCAGCCACCAGAGGGCGGCGTCCTCATTGCTCGCGTCCTGATTCTCGTTCTGCCAGGCGGCTACTTCATTGTAGAGGTCAATGTGGAAACCCCAATTGCCGAACATGGAAATGACGTCCGCCGCTCTGTCGTTCAGTTCTGTGTTTATTCCAATGATAATCGTGGAGTCCTGGTATGCGCAGGCCTTGGTAGTGGCCCAGCACTCGTCGCTGAAAGGGGGCTCCTCTAGGCGGACAATGTCCAGGAGCAGAGCGGGGTCGTTGGTGCCCCACTGGTAGCCAAGCCACGGCTCCTGCTTCTCGTAGGCGCCGTACAGGTCGGCGTTGGCCGCCGCGCCGTCACCGGGGTTGAGTATGTGCACGTGATCGGACAGCCCGTACGATTCAATCTGCTGGGCAAGAAGGGCGTCATCCCGTTGGCCCGGAGTTTCAACGCTGTCAGCCTAGCATACTGGACTGACGGTTACACTGGAGCGCTACTATGCGATAAGGATTTCATGGGATGACCCGCACCCTTCCGGCGAACTCCTCGCTGACGTAGATACGACCGTCAACTACAGCCACGGCCGTTGGAGAAACCAGATCGCTGGCCACCACCGTGATGGCGCCATCCCGCCAGCGAACCAGCCTTCCGGGAAACAGGCTGGAATTCTTGAAGCCAACTTTGGCTAGGGCGTTCATGTCGCCACTGTACTCGGTGACCAGCATGGCTCCATCTGCCTCAAAGGCCACATCCGTTGCGGTGGTGAACCCGGAGGCGTAGACGGTGGTCTCGCCAGAGTCTAGGGCATCGCCGTCACCGTTGCCATCCTGCAAGCGCAAGACCCGCGCGCCGCCAGTGGGGAAGGGGAATCCCGTCAGGGTGGCAACATAGGTTGCGCCATCAGGGCCCGATGTCATTCCGGTAGGCACGGTTTCAACCTGCACCTGGCCCTCTGTAGTGTGGTGGCTTTGGGGTTCCAGCCTGGCGTAAAGATGAATGTCGCCGGCCAGGCTAACGCGCCAGACCACGTTGGCGCCCGCGTCGCTGACCAGCAATCCGCCAGAGGACGCAACCAGCAGGTCATAGGGATTGACGATGGGTTTTGGGGGATGAATGCCCAAAGGGTCCTGACCGGTCAGACCCACGGGGTGGGCTCCCGGGGTAATCTCGTAGACCTCGCGGAACCCCTTGGCCCGGGCTTCTCCCACCACGTAGTACGTGGCTCCGCCCATCTGAACTGCGGCGGAGACCCCGGCGGGCGCACCCTCTGGCCCGTTCTTCAGCCATGGCAGGTCTTCATGCAGTACCGAGAGCTGGTTTTGGCGATCCAAGACCAAGATACGGCCGCCGCCCACTTCTGCGATGAGCAACCGGCCGTCATCCTGGGGGGTCAAACCCCGTGGCGACGCCAGTCCGTCTAGGACGGTGGGAGCGACTGGCGAGGCGCTATCGGGGGCACAGGTCACCACTGTGGTTGCGATGACCATGGTCAGTGCAACTATCTGGCCAACCCTGGCCCAGACGACCACTCTATCGGCCGGCAACTGCGGGCGATGCAATCTCATACGTGTCTTTCAAGACAACTAGCCCCGCCTTGTGTCCGTAAGGTGGGGCTAGTCAGCATTAGCGATTGAGCTGCGTTCTAGGAACCGAGGGCTTCCTCAACCTTTTCCGTGGCATCCGTGGTCACCCAGTTCTTCCAGGCCGAGTTCTTCCGCAGGAACTCGTCTGCTGCTGCGGTATAGTCCCCATCTAGGTTGGAGAGGTAACCCTCCGCTTCCAACTGGTTAGCAGCGCTGAAGTCCCACTTTTCGAACATGGTAACCAAGTCTGGCGCCTGGTCGATCAGGTCTTGCCGCAGAACGATGAGCACTTGCGCTAATGAGTATCCGCAGCCCCGCTCGGCCTCCCAGCACTCTAGGCTATACGGGGGCTCTTCCAGAAGCTTGAAGCCGCCATACTCGTTGTTCAGGTCGTTGCTCAAGGTAGTGGGCCCCCAATAGTAGAAGAGCACCGGCTCCTGCCGTTCATAGGAGCCCCTGATCTCGGCCTCCAGAGCCTCGCCCGAGCCTGGGTTGACTAGCTCAACCACGTCGTCCAATCCATAACTCGCAACTTGCTTCGTGTTGGTGATCTCGCACTCCCAGCCTGGAGGACAGTTCAGCAGCCGAGCTTTCCCGTTTGAATCCGGCGTCTCAAAGAGTTCCACATGGTCACGCAGGTCCTGGACGCTTTGGAGGCCGGGGTTGGCATCCGCCACGTATTGGGGAATGATGAAGGCGCTCTGCCAGTTGTCTTCCAAGCTGTTTCCTACTGGCTTAATAGTGCCCTCGGCTATGGCCGTGTCATAGGCTTCCTGCTGGTTTGGCAGCCAGATCTCCATGGTGACGTTGGTGTCCCCTCTGGTGAGAGCCTCCATCAGCGGCACGGTGGCGCCAAACACTTTGTCGGTCGGATAGCCGTAACCCGCTTCGACAATCCTTGCCGCAATGGCGTTTTGCAGTTGGGCGCTTTCCCAGTTGAGGTCAGAGAAAATGACGGTGGGCTTCTCCTCTTCTCCTGCGCAAGCTCCTGCTGCAAACAGAAATACCACCATTAGACTGAGCAGTCCGAGTCCTACCCTCCAAGTCTTAACCTTCATTGTGCGATCTTCCTTGTATCTTGGAATTCTTGTGCTTGCTTTCTGCCTTGCTAATCCCTTTCGCCCAGCGAGGCCTGCCGGTTCCGCGCCCAGGCTTGGGTAATGCGGTCCAGGATGATTGCCAGCGCCACTATGGCTAGTCCCGCTAGCAACGCTTCACCAGGTCGGAACCGGCCCAGGGCCCGTAACACGTCCTCGCCCAATCCACCGGCGCCCACCAGCGACGCCACCACCACCATGCCCAAGGCCATCATGATAGTCTGGTTTATGCCCGCCATGATGGTGGGGACGGCCATGGGCAACTGGACCTTCTGCAAGAGCTGCCGGCGGGTAGTCCCAAAGGACTGGGCGGCCTCCACCACCTGTGGCCTCACCTGTCGGATGCCCAGGTTGGTCAGCCTGATGGCGGGGGGCACGGCGTAGATCACCGTGGCGAAGATGCCGGGCACGTTGCCGATGCCAAACAGCATGATGCCGGGCACAAGGTAGACGAAGGGCGGCATGGTCTGCATGGCATCCATGATGGGCCGTACGGCGGAGTTCACGGTGTTGTTGCGGGCGGCTAGAATGCCCAGTGGAATGGCTATGGCCACGGAGAAGGTCGCCGCCACAACAATCAAGGCAATCGTTTCCATGGCGCTCTCCCACAGGCCAACTATGCCCATCGCTACCAACGTTCCCACGGCGAACATCCCAAACTTCCAACTCACGGTTCGCCAAGACAGCAGCGCGATGCCCAACACCACAGTGGGCCAGGGAAGCCACCGCAACGTGTTCTCCAACAACAGCAGAAACGACAGGACAGCGTCCGCAACGTTGTCAAATACCGGAGCTCCGGTGCGTGTCACCCAGCGAAGAGAATCGTTGACCCATGTTGCGATATCCGGCCCCAAATTCACGGGGAAGGAGACTCCTTGTCCCCAAATGATTGCCACAGTGGCTGTGCAAACAGCCATTGCAAGGATACCCAGCAAGGCGGGCGTAGACCAGCCATCCAAAGTTGGCGTTTATGCGTCTAGTCAGAGATTGGTCTACACGCGATTCCTCTAATTCCAGGGATGTCGTCGCTCCTCGGGCTTTGGTGGGGGAGACCTCGGTTGGGGCTGCAGCCGTCCCGTGATTGTCGCTGGAGAAGCCGGGCTGCTCAAAGGCTGCCTGGAGCAGGGCGTCCCGGTCTATCACGCCTACAAGGGCACCGGATTCATCTATCACCGGGAGTTGTCCAGGGGTGGACCATCGCTGGGAGAGCGCCTCATCCACCGTTTGCTCAGAAGCCACGTTAGCGTTGGGCCTGTTGATCTCTGCCGACGCTTGCTTGGTCCCGTGGCGGTCCATGATGTAGCCCACTGTCACGACGGTGGACGGGCGAACGTCTCGCGTGAAGTCCGCCACGTACTCATCTACTGGCTCAGCTACGATCTCCTCAGGAGTCCCCATCTGGATGATAGCCCCATCACGCATGATGGCGATGCGGTTGCCTAGTCGCACGGCTTCTGCCAGGTCGTGGGTGATGAAGATAGTGGTCTTCTGCATATGCTCCTGAAGCCGCATGAGTTCGTCCTGCATGTCCCGGCGTATGAGGGGGTCAAGAGCGCTGAATGGCTCGTCCATCAGCAAGATTTCCGGGTCGCTGGCTAATGCCCTAGCCAGGCCAACGCGCTGCTGCATGCCGCCGGACAGTGCGAAGGGCCGATACTCTCCCCACTCCCCAAGCCCCACAAGCTCAAGGACCTCTTGGGCGCGTTCCGACCGTTCCTCCAGGGAAACATTCTGAATTTCCAGGCCCCACGCGGTGTTTTCCAGAACGGTGCGGTGGGGCAGGAGGCCGAACTGCTGGAAGACCATCGAGGTCTTGGTCCGACGGAACGCCGTCAACTCCTCATCGTCGTATCCCAAAACGTCATCGCCGTCCACCAAGACGGAACCCGTGGTGGGTTTGATGAGCCGGTTGATGCAGCGGACCAGGGTGGACTTCCCGCTCCCGGAGAGGCCCATGACAACGAACGTCTCCCCGTCATACACGTCGAAGTTGACGTCTTGTAGAGCAACAACGCAGTTGTAGGTGGCCTGAGCTTCGGCCCTAGACAGTCCAGCGATTTTGTGGAGAACATCAGGGCCTTCGTCCGAGCCAAAGACCTTCCAGAGGGCTTGAATGCTAACTCGGGCCTGACTTGAGTGCCGGGGCTCTAGGAAAGATTCAGTTGCTTCGAGCGTCATAATGACCGCCACTGACCGCAGATTCCAGAACGGGAAAAGCAGTTGTGTCTTGGGAAATCCTGCTCAGGATAGTTTGATGTACTTGGCCTGTCAAGAGCCTGGAATCCCGCTGTCTCTGGCTGTCTCTGGAGGTCTACGACGAGTTCAATATTCTCGACAAAACCCAGCGGCGCGTCCTACACCCTAGCCTAAGGCTGTGATAGCGGAGAGTTGGGGTAGTGGCTGCCATGGCCAGCTGTAGTAGTCGGCCTGGCACTGCTTGGGCGATGACGTGCTACGGGCGCTGCAGAAGAACGAGCCAGGCAATGGGGCAATCGCCGGACTCGCCATAGTGTTTCTAGCTATAATTATGGATCGCTTGACCCAGTCTGTGGCCGCCCGCAGAAGGGATATGCTGAGCGTAGGCTAGCAACGGCAACCGCCGTGGGCACGCACTGTACTACAGCGTACGCTAGACCAGAGTATTGTATTGTCTAGTGAATTACGGATGAGGCGGATGCGTTTATATGTGGTACGAGAACATGGCTAGATTACGGCGGCGATTGATTGAGGGGTAAGAGTTCGGTGCAAAGGACAAGTAGTTACGACGCTCTCGTGGTAGGTGCGGGACCAAATGGCCTGTCGGCAGGAATAGCCATCGCGCAGACGGGGCGTACAGTACTAGTCGTGGAGGGAAGGGACACGGTTGGAGGGGGCGCTAGGTCTGCCGCCCTAACATTGCCAGGATTCCTCCATGACGTATGCTCGGCGATCCACCCACTGGCAGTGGGTTCACCCTTCTTCACCACGTTGCCGCTGCCCGACCACGGCCTAAATTGGGTGCAGCCTCCTGCGCCGCTGGCGCATCCACTCGACGACGGCACGGCTGTAATGATGGAGCGCTCGGTCGAGGCGACTGCCGACGGCCTGGGGCGTGATGCGGCGTCGTATAGTAGCCTGTTTGGCCCTATCGTGAGGGACTGGCAAAAGCTTGCTACAGACATCCTGGGGCCATTTAGAGTGCCGCGTCATCCGATGGTGACCGCCCGTTTTGGCCTCCACGGACTGCGGTCTGCGCTGTCAGTGGCGCAGGCCCGCTTCAGCGGTGAACGTGCCAGGGCGCTGTTCGCTGGAATGGCGGCACATTCGGCACTGCCTCTGGAACGACCCTCAAGTGCCGCGGTCGGCATCGTTCTGGGCACAAGCGGTCACGCGGTCGGCTGGCCGCTGCCGCGGGGCGGATCCCAGCGCATATCGGAGGCCCTGGCGTCTCATCTGATCTCTCTGGGAGGCCGGATAGAAACAGGCATACAGGTGGAGCGGCTGGAGGATATGCCCGCAGCAGATGTTGTCCTCTTAGACATTACGCCCAGACAGGTCGTCAGGATCGCCGGACGCCGCCTTCCGGGTCGCTTCCGACGCAGGCTGGAGGCGTACCGCTACGGACCAGGGGCCTTCAAGATAGACTGGGCACTGAGCGGGCCGGTGCCCTGGAGGGCCCAGGAGTGTGCGCGGGCTGGCACGGTCCACCTGGGCGGTACGATGGACGAAGTCGCCCACGCCGAACGTGAGGTGTGGCTTGGCCGTCATCCGGAACGGCCCTTCGTGCTGCTTTCCCAGCCGAGCCTCTTCGATCCATCCCGGGCCCCTGATGGCAGGCACACAGCGTGGGCCTACTGTCACGTCCCCAACGGGTCAGACTTCGATATGACCGACAGGATTGAGGAACAGGTGGAGCGTTTCGCTCCGGGGTTCCGTGACCGCATCCTGAAGAGGAGCGTCCGGCCTCCGGCCGCCTTGGAGGAGTACAATCCGAACTACGTTGGTGGAGACATCAACGGAGGAGTCCAGGACCTGGGCCAGCTCTTCTCCCGTCCTGCCCGGATGCTCAGTCCCTACGCTATCCCGTCGACTAACCTATTTATCTGCTCCTCGTCGACGCCGCCCGGAGGCGGCGTGCACGGTATGTGCGGTTACTTTGCCGCACAGGCTGCCCTACGACGCCTTGACCGCTGATACATTTTGGCGGGCCTAATGAGGCTGAATTTGCGATTACTGCCTTCTTGAAGCCGCATAATTACCCAATTTGTCCTGGATTTCATATTGGGATACACTACAGCGGGCTTCAGACTTTCGTAGTGCCCAAATCCGGGAGGAACCCAAATGGCGTACGCTCCATTGTTCCCAGTAACGGTCGTTGGAAGTTGGCCCCGTTCCGCTGAGTTGGTCCGGGCCCTCCGCCAAAGGCAAGCTGGCGAAATCACACCGGATGATTTCAACGCCGTGGCCGATGGCGAAGTGTTGGCCTGCATCCGTGCGCAGGAAGAGGCAGGAGTGGATATCATAAGCGACGGAGAGCAGCGCCGAGACAACTTTTACTCCTTCACCGTGGACAAGCTGACTGGGATGCAGCTGATGAAGGTCTCTGAGTTGCTGGACCACTCCCAGGATCGGGCCAGGATGGAGGAGATGTTGCGGGCACTTGACGTGCCGTCTTTTGCCATCAAGAGCGCCATCGTGGTTGACCGCCTAGAGAAGCGCAATGGCTTGGCCCTTGATGAATTGGCCTTCATGCGAGAACACACTGACCGGCAAATCAAGGTTCCTCTTCCCGGCCCCTATATGCTGACCCGCTCCAGCTGGTTCGAAGGTCTCTCCGACCAGGTGTACCCTGATCCCGAAGACTTGGCCGCTGACGTTGTGTCCATCCTCCGGGAGGAGATAATTGCCCTACGGGACCAGGGCTGCAACTTTGTTCAGTTGGACGAACCCATTCTCAGCCAGGTGGTATTCGGAGAGGAAAGCACGGAGACCTTCATGTGCGCTGCCCTCCCTAACCGCCGGGACCCCACCGACGAACTTGAGTTTGCGGTGCGGCTAATGAACCAGACCACGGAGGGAATCACCGGAATCAAGACCGGGGTTCACGTCTGCCGCGGCAACTGGAGCCGGAAGGAGGAGGTGCTGCTCACGGGCAACTACGGGCCGATGCTTCCCTACCTTGTCCAGATGAACATTGACCAGCTAGTGCTGGAATGCGCCACGCCTAGGGCTGGCGAGATGGAGGTCTTCAAGGAATACGGCAATGAGAAAGAAATCGGCTTTGGAGTAGTGAATCCCCGGACCGATGACGTAGAACCTCCGGAGCAGATTGTCGCCAGGGTGAAGGAACTTTTGGAATACTTCGATCCGGACAAAATCTACCTCAATCCCGACTGTGGATTTGGCACCTTTGCCGAAAGAAACGTCAACACTCATGAAGTTGCCTCCAGGAAGATGCTGGCAATTGTCCAGGCTGCCGAACAACTCAGAGACGAGTATCGATAGCACCAGGGATCAGGGTTTACGCCAACTAGAATTGATCGACATTAAATTGACATTAAGGAGTAGATAATGGCTGAAGAGAGAGACCTTAACGGGCTGCCTCGGGAGAAACTGGCCGAAGTTCTGGATTCCTTTCGGGACCCGGAGGTTTTTGAGGCAGTAACTGGGCCTTGGAAGTCACGTGTGGTCTGGCAGGACGGGATGCGAGCCCGGGCCTACATGCGCAACCACCAAGTTGACATGGATGAGCCAGGAGACCTGACCGCCACAGATGTGGCCGCCAGCGCTCACGAGCAGCTACTGTCGGCTATTGGCAGCTGCATGACTGTGGGCTTTGTGGTCAACGCTACGAAGCAGGGAGTCCGCATCAATGACCTAGAGGTGGCGGTCGAAGGGTATTTTGACAACATCCGCAAGTGGGCTGGAGTTGAGGACGAGGGAAACCCGGGCTACGGCAGGATTTCGGCCAAGTGCTTCGTGAGCGCCGACGCTGATGAGGAAACTCTGCGGGAAATCTGGCGCTTGGCGGTGGAGGGCTCTCCGGTCACTCAGTCGGTGGCCAACCCGACCGCAGTAGAGACCGACTTTGAAATGGTTGGTTGATGGTCAACTTCGTTTCGGCGGATTGGGTCTCTAACCATATCGGGCAGCCAGGATACTTGATAATTGACCCTCGTTCCGCCATGCGCTACTTGATGGGCCACTTGAGAGGCGCAGTCAACATCCCCTTAAAGAAACTGCAAGGTTCGAACGGTCGTCTCTATCAGCCGGACCAGCTTGCTGCAGCTTTTGGTGAAGCGGGGCTTGGCGACGGTGTAACTCCTGTGCTTTACGACCATCAGGATGGCCGAAACGCCTCCATGGCGGCTTGGGTATTGAAATACCTGGGCCTTAGCGACGTTTACATCATGGACCTACTCTATGATGCCTGGAAGGAGCAGGGTAGGGAGGTACTCTACCGGCCTGTCTCCACGGAGCCAAAGTCCTTGTCGCCACGCCTGAACCCTTCGGTGAGGGCAACTATCAGCGACCTCATCAACCCCGGCGAGACGAAACTTCTGGATACACGCTCCCCGGAGGAATTTCGCGGCCAAACGGAAATTGACCACCGTCCCGGGCACATTCCCGGTGCCGTCAACGTTCCCCACTTCGAAATGGCTGGCACTGATGGAAAACTGCTCATTGAGCCGAACCTTCTGCGCCGACGGCTGGCAGCGGCGGGCATCACTCCCAGTGATCCGGTAGTGGCGTACTGCCGCACTGGAATCCGGGCTTCGCTGGCTTATCTGTCCATGCAACATGCCGGGTACAACGTCCGTCTCTACGATGGCTCCTACGCAGAATGGATGGATAGCGACAATACCGTGGAAGTCTGATCTTCCCAATCGAACCCATTCCCCTTGAGGAAATCGGAGACGTGTACCTGAACCAGGTACCTACAACAACCGATGAGCTATCTGAGATTGTGGAAGGCGCTCCGTCCATGATCCAGGAGGCCTGACTGGTGTTGGGGATACTCTGAACAAGTTTGGTGGGTTGTGCATAGTACCATGTGACACGGCAGTCAGAGATGATTGGGGTGAAGACACAATGGACCAGCCAACATTTGCGGACTTGGAGTACGAGGGCAAGCACCCTCTGGTCTTGGAGGGAGCTTCACTGAAGCGGAGAGCAGCCTCCTGCCATCCAGCAGGGTGCTAGAAGAACCCATCACCCTCGCACTCGACATCATAGACGGAAACAGACCTATTGCCAGTTGGCCGGTCCATCTCACCGAACGGACAGCAGGTCTCAAAGGGTCCATCTTTACAGGGGCCGATAGCACCGGGTGGCTGCAAACTCGCCTAAAGGTGGACGTCGAGGCTGAGGTGCTTGAGGCCAAGTTCTGGTTGAATCCTAAGCCAGCTATGCCAGTTGCTCTAGTACCACTCTTTCGATGGGTAGGCGCATGTCAGCCACCGCATTGCCTTACGTTCCGATGGCCTGGCGGCTCAGAAATGCGCAGTGAGATACGGACACCCTTCTTCGTAGACGAAAGCCTCGGCAGGGTTGTTGAGGCACTCGCCTATCTGCAGGACCGCAGGGGCATTCACTGGGAGATGTCGCCTTCACTTACTCCCGAGGAAGGACAGGAGATCTTGACGGCTGCGATCCTGCTAAAGGGGGAAAGTATCGACTTTACATGGAAATCGTTGAACCTGAGCTTGGATCATTGGGGCCCGGCGCTGGAGGAACTGATGAATGGCTGTCCGCGCTCCTTTCTCATTGAACAAGACATGTGGCTCGACATGGAAGGGGTTAAGATTCCTATAGGACGGGTCCTACTCTCTGTCGGATCCGGGCTGAAGGATTCACCTGGGGAACTTCAAGCTTAGCTAAAGGACCTGATCCCCTGTTTCTCCGGTGCGAATCCTAATCGCGCCAGATACCGGCGTTATGAATATCTTCCCGTCGTCGGTGTTGCCGGTTCGAGCGTTGGCGACGACAGCATCAATGGTCTTCTGAGTATCTGCATCGCTGACCACTACCTCGATCTTCAACTGATGAAGCATGTTCGCCATGTAGCTCTGGGTTCCTCTGCCACCGGTTCGTACGTCCCTCTGGGCCCCCCGACCGGTTATCTGGATCACGCTTAAGCCCATGATGCCTTCGTCAGCCAGGGCATCCTTTACGTTGTCCAGCCTTTCGGGTCGGATGAATGCTTCGATCTTGTTCATACTCTCTTCTCCTGGGGAGCTTTCACCTACTGTAACACTATCGATTGACCGGCGACAAATGCACACAGTAACCCTGATTCCCCACCTAAAGAAAAGGAAGACCCCGTTGGAGCCCGACGCGATGCGGGCTATGATGTTTGTTGATATGACAAAACCGTCACCACCGAGGTGCATCCATTATGAAGCAAGGCGTTCTGCCGTTCCAGTACGAAGAGGAGAAGAGCTCAACGGGTATGACGGCGCTGTCAGGCCTGCCGGCGTACCTGAAGTTGGCACAGGCGACGGGATTGAGGTCGTCGATAGAGCGCCACTGGAGATCGGTTCAGCAACTTTCCTGGTCCTGTTGACGAACAAAGGCAGCAGCCGGCTCTTGAACACCTCCTCGGTGTCGCGCGCTCGCGGCCTCCTCAGCTGTATCGTTCCCGAACTCAGCGTCAGCCTCCTGGGTCTGCTGTATCCGTTCCGGTAGCTGGTGTCTGAGTCCGAGTCAGACCTGCGAGCCGACTTCGCCCTTCCCAGAAACTCCGTCACCTCTTCCTCCAGCAACTCCTGGATCAGCCGCTGAACCTAGCCTCGCACCCAATCCTCCAACTGCTCCCACTCCGGCCTGCTCCCAGTGCTTTTCTTTCCCATATGGGGTGTATCTCCTCTCTTGGGCCTTGAGCCCGTCTTGTTCAGAGAAGAGGGTACACCGCCTGACTGTTTACACACCTTTTGAGGTACCTCCCTCTTCTTTCGACTGGGAAAAGGTTGACCTCCAATCTGTAAGTAAGTATTCTGCCTGTAGCACCTGAATGGGCACTATCGGTAATCGGCAGGTGAGTACTCTTGTACTTTCTGAAAGCCAGATGCGCTCATAGATGAGGTGAACGGGAGGATCTATGGCTGCTATCGACAGCGGGGATACAGCGTGGATACTAGCATCGTCGGCCTTGGTGTTGCTCATGACTCCAGGTTTGGCGTTTTTCTATGGAGGGCTTGTTCGGGGGAAGAACGTTCTGGGCACCATCATGCACAGCTTTATGGCCATCGCCCTGGTCAGCTTGGTCTGGATACTGTGGGGTTACAGCTTGGCCTTCGGCCCCGACTTGGGCGGTGTTATCGGCAAGCTGGATTATGTGATGTTGCGTGATGTTTCGGCAAAAGACCCAGGACCCTACGCCGGTACAATCCCCCACCAAGCTTTTATGGTGTTTCAGATGATGTTTGCCATCATCACGCCAGCTCTCATCACAGGGGCTTTCGCGGAACGAATAAAATTTAGCTCTTATGTGATTTTCATCGTTGCGTGGTCGACTATCGTTTACGCTCCTCTCGCTCATTGGGTTTGGGGCGATGGTGGTTGGTTGGGAGCTTGGGGTATGTTGGACTTTGCAGGAGGGACCGTGGTGCATATCAGCTCTGGAGCAGGCGCGCTGGCAGCAGCCTTGGTGTTCGGCAAGCGCCTGCGGTTTGGTTCCGACCCGATGGAACCGCACAACGTACCCTTCGTTATTCTCGGGGCTTGCTTGCTGTGGTTTGGCTGGTTCGGCTTCAACGCCGGGAGTGCTCTCACCTCCGGCGGTAGCGCCACCAACGCATTTGTGGTGACCAATACCGCCGCCGCCACAGCAGCTCTAACTTGGGTTGCTCTGTCGATGCACTTCACCAAGAAGGTCAGCGCCGTGGGGGCTGCCACCGGAGCTGTTGCTGGTCTGGCGACCATCACCCCCGCATCGGGGTTTGTAGGTCCAATGCCTGCTATCCTCATCGGATTCGGCGCTGGGGTATTCTGCTATACCGCTGTATGGTTCAAGAACAAGATCAAGCTGGACGATTCTTTGGATGTCGCGGGAGTTCATGGCGTCGGATCAACCTGGGGTATGTTGGCTACGGGGTTGTTCGTGGGCGTGGGCTTTTTGACTTTGTCCGAGCTGACTGACCTTAGCCGGGGAGCTCAGATTGTGCGGCAACTGGGAGGTATCGGTGTTACTTGGGCGTGGGCCTTTGGGATGACACTGATAATCCTCTTCGCCATCAAGTTCACTCTCGGATTGCGGCTCGAAGAGGAGCAGGAAGAAGAAGGTCTGGACCTATCCCAACATGGAGAACAGAGTTACGGAACATAGGGCTAAGGGCTCGATATCAATGGAGAGCAAGAAACATTGACAGCAGCAGGCATCACTCCCAGTGATCCGGTGGTGGCCTACTGCCGTACTGGAATCCGGGCTTCACTGGCTTATCTGTCCATGCAACATACCGAGTACAAGGTCCGTCTCTACGACGGCTCCTACTCAGAATGGATGGACAGCGGCCATACCGTGGAAGTCTGCCGTTAGAGATACCGGGGGATTGACCGGGATAGCAAGACAACTTTACGATTGTCGCCATCTCGTCTGAGTTGCCCTTGGGCTCCGAGGGTAGCCGAAATGGGAAATCTCAGCCCAATGGAGACCAATCAATGAACTCCCGCAATGTAGCGCCGTACGGTTCTTGGAGGTCGCCCATCACCTCCGACGTGATCGTCGCGGAGTCGATCGGCATCGGAGAAATCAGGCTGGATGGGGATGATATCTACTGGACCGAGATGCGGCCTTCGGAAGGCGGCAGGAACGTCGTGGTGCGGCATGGGCCTGACGGGGAGACGGCTGACGTCACACCGCCGCTCTTCAATGTCCGTACCCGTGTGCATGAGTACGGGGGCGGCGCCTTTCTAGTGTCCGACGGCGTCGTCTACTTCTCCAACTTCGAAGACCAGCGGCTGTACCGGCAGAGGCCTGGTCAGGAGCCGGAGCCCATCACTCCGGAGGCAGCTGTGCGCTACGCCGACGGCGTCATGGACAGCAGGCGGGCTCGCATCATTTGCGTCCTGGAGGACCACAGAGGAGAGGGGGAGGCGATCACCACGATCGTAGGCATTGGCCTGGACGGGATGGACAGTGGCTCCGTCCTCCTATCCGGCCACGACTTCTACTCCTCACCCCGGTTGTCCCAGGACGCGTCGCGGCTGGCCTGGCTCTCATGGGACCATCCCAACATGCCGTGGGACAGCAGCGACCTGTGGGTCGCCGAAGTAAGGGAGGACGGCTCTCTCGGGGATGCGCAGAGAGTGGCTGGAGGAGGCGGCGAGGCCATCAACCAGCCGGAGTGGTCTCCGCAGGGGATCCTCCACTTCGTCTCCGACCGGAGCGGCTGGTGGAACCTCTATCGGTGGCGGGGCGGTAGGATCGAGCCCCTCTGCGAGATGGATGCGGAGTTCGGGGTTCCACAGTGGGGACTGGCCATGTCCACATACGGGTTTGCCTCTGAGCACCGCATAGTCTGCAGCTACAACAGAGGCGGCACGTCGCACTTCGCCAACCTCTATAGCGACAGGCTGGAGATCGAGACTGTGCCCACTCCGTTCACTGAGGTCACTAGGTCAGGGATGTTCGTCGGGGCAGGTCGCGTTGTGTTCGGCGCAGGCTCCCCTACGATGGCACCGGCGCTAATAGCACATGACCTGCGCACCGGCGCTACGGAGGTGCTGCGCAACTCGAACGCCTTCAGCGTCGACGAGGGCTACGTCTCGGTGCCTGAGCCGATCGAGTTCCCTACGGGAGGAGGCGTCACAGCCCACGCCTTCTTCTACCCTCCGGCGAATAAGGACTACTCGGCGCCGGAAGGAGAGCGGCCTCCACTGGTCGTCTTGGTGCACGGAGGACCGACTTCCGCCGTCTCATCCACACTCGATCTTCGTACCCAGTTCTGGACGAGCCGCGGCTTCGCGGTACTGGACGTAAACTATGGTGGCAGCACCGGTTACGGCACCGCCTACCGCCGGCGTCTCAACGGCAGTTGGGGCGTGGTCGATGTGGAAGACTGCGTCAACGGCGCCCGGTTCCTAGCCGAGCGCGGCGATGTGGATGGCGGCCGCATGGCGATCAGGGGAGGGAGTGCCGGCGGCTACACGACGCTGAGCGCGCTGACCTTCCATGACGTCTTCCGAGCCGGGGCCAGCCTCTACGGCGTCAGTGACCTGGAGGCCCTCACACTAGACACCCACAAGTTCGAGTCGCGGTATCTGGACACCCTGGTAGGGCCGTATCCGGAGCGTCGGGATATATACCTGGAACGCTCTCCCATCCATCACGTCGACCGGCTCTCCGCGCCGCTCATCCTGTTCCAGGGCCTGGAGGACAAGGTAGTACCCCCGAACCAGTCTGAGATGATGCGCGACGCGCTGCGTGAGAAAAGGATTCCCGTAGCCTATCTACCGTTCGAGGGTGAGCAGCACGGCTTCCGACGTGCCGAGAACATCAAGAGGACGTTGGACGCTGAGTTCTACTTCTACTCGCGGGTCTTCGGCTTCGACCTTGCCGATCCGGTGGAGCCTGTGGAGATTGAGAACCTGCCACCCGCTTAGCGTGGGAGGCATCGGCCATTTTCGTATTTTGCCGTTTCCCTATGAGAGCGAACCGCCTGGTGGCCTCACTTCGTCCCCGGAGGGCATATAAACTCCGTACATGGATTGCAGTCCACCTACGTTTTCGCCGAGTGGGCATCTCATAGGTCGTTGTTCAATGTTGTACAATCAACTGTTGAGGCCCTTCAGGATGGAGCGGTTCTCTATATGTCGGCCTTGGCCGTCACTGTGGAGGCAACTTGAGAATCACATCGATCGCGATAGCCGCAGCCGTGTCGACACTCCTTTTAACGTTGGTTGTCTCCTGCAGTTCCGACAGGGAGGATGAGTCGGTTCCTTCGTCCCAGACTCCATCCCCGGCTGCCGAAGTGGCTTCACCAACGGTGACCGGCTCGGACTCCTCAACCCCAGCATCTGTCCCCGCCGAGAACCGCCGTATCGGCGACGAACTGCTGGCTCCTGAGCTGAGAGGCACCGGCGCTTGGATCAATTCGGAGCCGTTCACGCTGGCGAGCCGGCGCGGAGAGGTCGTCCTGATTGACTTCTGGACCTTCAGCTGCATCAACTGCAAGCGCACTCTGCCATACCTGAAGTCGTGGCATGAGAAGTATGCTGATTCCGGATTGGTGATCTTGGGCGTCCACTCGCCCGAGTTCAACTTCGAAAAGGACATTGCAAACGTCCAAGAAGCAGTCGAGGAGCATGGCCTCCTCTATTCCATTGTCCAAGACAACGAATTCAGTACATGGAGGGCGTTCAGCAACCGTTACTGGCCGACAAAGTACCTGATAGACAAGGACGGCTACATCAGATACGTCCATATCGGAGAGGGGCGCTACGAGGAGACGGAGCAGTGGATTCGCGACCTGCTAGAAGAGCCGGGGCCGACTTGAACTCGAATTCGGACGACATGGAGCTTTCTGGTCTCATCTTCGGTGCATACGACACCGATTATTAGTCCTTTGGGATTACAATGCGCTCCAGACTACTCGCATCCGTAGCCGTGCTCTCCACCACCCTGATAGCCGCGTGCTCCAGCTTTTCCTCGGACACCACCAGCACGGATCTATCGCCACGCCCGGACGAGGTCGAGTTGATAGAGGGGTTGCCATCCGATGACGGGATACAGATCATCCTGGGCACCCCGGATGTTGCGGTAGGCATGCACAGGATGGCCTTTGTGCTCCAGTCGGAACAGAGCCTAGTTCGCACGCCGTACGCGACTGTGGCGTCGCGACACTTGCCCGAGGGAGATGTAGCGGGCCGCAAGGGAGAGACGGCGCAGGCCGTGTTCAGACCGTGGCCGTACGGGATCAGAGGAAGCTATACGACTCGGCTTACATTCGATGTGGCTGGCAAATGGCAGATCGACGTCACTGTGATGGACGGGAACGGGCACAGCCGGGTCGCGCAGCTGTCCTTTCAGGTTGAAGAGGTGACCAAGGCTCCTGACGTCGGGGTGGTGGCGGTGCCAAGTGAGAACAAGACCCTCGTCGACGTCGAAGACATAGGCGATCTCACAACCGGCTCCCTCCGAGACCCCGATCTTTACCGAACTACAATCGCCGACGCTATCGGCTCTGGCATGCCTACAGTGATCGTGATGGCCAGTCCCGCCTTCTGCATCAATGCCGTCTGCGGTCCCCAGGTAGAGGTGCTCCAGCAGCTCAAGGACAAATACAGAGGGCGAGCCAACTTCATCCACGTCGACCTCTACGACAACCCTGACGATATCCAGGGAGATCTGAGTCGGGCCCGCATCTCTCCCACTGTACTAGAGTGGCGGCTGCCGAGTGCAGAGTGGTCGTTCGTGATCGACCGCGACCGGAAGGTCGCGGCCCGGTTCGAGTCCTTCGCCACTTTTGACGAGCTGGATCAGGCCTTGGAGAGAGTCCTTTAGTGTACCAGGCTCACTAGGGAAATTCTCCCAGGCCGAGGATCATTGACTCCTTGATATTCGAATACACTTTCGCAGCGTATCAACCAAAGGTGGTTCTGATTGACATCTCACCTGAGGTATGCTAATGGTAGCAAACGTCACAACCCGGTTTTACCAGGCAGCGGAGCCTTCTGGGTTGGTGTTTGGCCTTTTGTGAAACGCCTGAAATGAACGCACCCTTTTTGCATGCGGCTCAGCGTTGGTTTAAGGAATGAAAGCATACATCTTACGCAGGATTCTTCTCTTTATTCCTACTTTGTTGGGTGTATCCATGGTCGTCTTTGTAGTCCTGCGCATCATTCCGGGGGACCCTGCGGAGGCGATGCTGTCGGGGCCAACAGGGGACGGCGTCTATTCTCAGCAAGAAGTGGAGGAACTGCGTGAGCGATTAGGGCTTAACGACCCTATTCATGTTCAATACGCGCGTTGGATCACAAACATACTGACTTGGAATCTGGGGGATTCCGTATTTCTTGGCCGATCGGTGGCCAGCGAAATCGGAAGAAGATTCCCTATAACGTTGCAGTTGGCCCTACTGGCATTGATTATTGTTCCTATAGTAGGGGTCCCAATAGGCATTCTGGCAGCTATAAAACAGGATAGTTTTGTTGACTACGTGGTGCGGGGCATGGCGATTCTGGGCCTCGCCATGCCCAGTTTCTTCGTGGGTCTGATGATCGTTCTAATTCTTTCGAGCGTGTTCAAGTGGTTGCCCCCTCTGGGGTTCACTGGCATTTTTGATGATCCGATCAACGGGTTCCAGCAACTCATTTTCCCGGCCGTAGCTCTCAGTTTCACCTCTCAGGGACTGATGTTGCGCATAACCCGGGCTCAGATGCTTGAAGTATTGCGGGAGGACTACATACGCACCGCCCGCGCTAAAGGACTTAGAGAAAGAGTAGTGCTAGGCAGACATGCAATCCGTAACGCTATGATACCTGTAGTGACCGTATTCGGACTCAACATCGGCTCCCTCTTCTCGGGAACGGTGATCATAGAGATCATCTTTAATCTTCCTGGGATCGGTCGTGGATTGGTCTTTGCCATGTTCAGTCGGGACCTTCAGATGATAGAGATTTACATAATGTATTTCGCCATCGTGGCTCTAGTGGCAAACCTGGTCGTGGATTTGACATATGGTTTGCTAGACCCCCGTATACGCTACAGTTAGACTTAGACCTAGTTAGGCAGTGGAAATCTAATCTGAAGGACAGTCATAGTGGTTCAAAAAGAGACAATCCTTGGCAACGCTGCTCTGCGGAGGAGCGCCTGGATTCGGCGGCTCAGGGCATTCCGGCACTTCATGCTGAGTAAGCCACTGGGCGCTACCGGTGTAATCATATTGGTCAGTGCCGGTTTTGTGTCCGTGGCCGCGCCAATAATCGCCCCATACGACCCTCTGAAGACCAATGTCGACGCTATCTTGCAGTCCCCTAACGTGACCTACTGGTTTGGTACGGACGAGTTGGGGCGCGACATCCTGAGCCGCACTATGTATGGAACAGGAGTGTCAATGAAGGTGGGCTTGCTAGGCGTGATTATTGCTGGCGTGGCAGGGGCACTGATAGGAGTGACCAGCGCCCATTTGGGTGGCAAGGTGGACCTTATAATACAGCGTTTCGTTGATGGTACAACAGCCTTCCCGTCACTGCTCCTTGCTTTAGCTCTGATGGCGGCTTTTGGTCCATCACTGAACAATGTGATTGCCGCCGTGGCCATTGTTTATACCCCCCGGATCGCCCGTGTTGTTCGATCAGCAGCTTTGAGCATCAAGGAGACGCCATATATGGAGGCAGCCAAGGCGATAGGCGCCACCGATTTGCGCATCGTTTTCAGACACATATTGCCTAACTCCTTTGCTCCGCTACTTGTGGTGTCTACTGCGCTGGTAGGTTTCATGATCATCATAGAGGCGTCTCTCAGCTTCCTTGGCATTGGTACTCCTGCCGATGTGATTTCCTGGGGATCTATGCTCAGCCAGCAATCCCAGTCTTATTTTATAGTTGCCCCTTGGATTGGCATCTTTCCTGGCGCCGCGCTAACGCTGGTGGTGTTTGGGATGAACGTCCTGGGCGACTCCCTACGCGACGTCTTGGACCCAAAGCTGCGCGGCAGATAAATCTGCAAGACTGACCACGAAGTACTCGGCGCTCTCCAGTGACAACTGGGTTGTTCCTATATGAGATACCGAGGTGCTCTTCCCACGCGCTTGGTAGTGCTAGAACCGCTACTCCAGTCGGTAGCACAATCGTCGCATCTTTCTAGCTCCTTTCTTATCCCTTGTTCTCCCCTCTCGGCTACTGTAGAAATAAAAGTGGGGGTCAGATTGGAAGTCTGACCCCCGGTGATAGTATGGCTGAGTGGTCGAAAACACTGGTCTGGAAAAACCAGGGTGTGCACGCATCCGCACGGGTTTGGAGTCCCGTCGGGGGGGTGACTTACTCCAGTCTGAGCGCCTCCCAAATCGAACCTATGATTTAAAAACTCGCTCAGTTGCGTTGGCACACAAAGGGGTAATTCCCCAAGAAAAAGACAGGGCGCTTCTTAGAAGCGCCCTGTCTTTTTTCCGATGATGTTCTGCCGAGACTAGACTACTGATCAGCCAGCCAGGTGTACTCTAGAGAGGCATTCATGACGTGGTGAATAGGGAAGGTGTAGCCACGCCAGTTGCCTCGATGTGTGTACATTAGGCCGGGGCGGATATAGTTGATCAGCGTGGCGTCGAAATACATGATTTTGGCCATCTCTCTCAGTAGCGGCCCCCGGGCTTCTTCTGAATCCTGTATAACTTCCTGCTCATACAGCTCTCTCCACTTGGGATTCTCGTATCCTGTGTAGTTGAAGCCACCGTCTTCCCAAGAGAAGTAGAGAGATATGTTGAATGCGTCGGGGTCAGGGAAGGGAGCTCCCCGGCTCTGTTGAGCTATATCGAAATCACCACTTACGATCCGTTCGCTTATGAGGGCGGACTGCTGCACGATTATCTTGGTGTCAATGTAGATCTCTCTCAGCTGATCTGCAATGACCTCGTTTTCGTTCTGGCCACTGCCAGTGGTCAAATGGACCGGGATGGTCAGTAAGTTATCAGGACCAAATCCATGCTTCTCCATCAACTGCTTGGCCTCGGCAATATGCTGGGCCTTTACCGACGGAGTAGAATCCAGGCCAGGGAACTGGTCGAACCACTCCTGTTCCGTGTAAATCCACTCCCATCCAATGTAGTACGGTGGCGCCAGGAAACCGATACCGTCAAAGGCCAGCTTGTTAATGTTATCACGGTTTAAGGTCAACTGAATGGCCCAGCGAATGTCGTCCGCCATGGGGTCACCCACGGGGCCGAAGGGAGCCTTCCGTGTATTGAGTTCGAGCACTCTCATTCCAACGGCAGGAACACGGCTGAACTTCACCTCGTCGGCTCCAAGTTCCTGGACCATCCGTTCCACGTCCGGTCTCTTGGGGGCTCCAAATAACGGAAAGGCGTCAACGCGTCCAGCGACGAAGCTAGCGGTCCTGGTAGCTCGATCTAGGATTTCAAACTCGGTATAACCATCCAGATAAGGCAAACCCTCATGATAGTAAGCGTCATGCCGTTCTGTCTTCACGAAGTTGTTCAACGCTAGGTCTACTATTTTGAAGGGTCCGGTGCCAATAGCCTCTCCCTTCTCGAAATCCAGGTCTCTGTACTCTCCACCAGATGCAGTGTCAATGGGCTTGGTATACTTGGAGGGTTGGAACTGCATGAATGCGGAAGTCACGCACCCCATGAACGCGCCACGCGGCGCCACCAACCGGACAGTCAACTCGTTGGGACCTGTGACCTCGGCGCCGGGGTTGGACACCACGTTGCCGCTGTCATCCAAGATATCGCTTACGAACTCTCGCATGCATCCCTGGCGGCGTCCGGGGACTCCGTTGGGCTTGTGCTTTAGCCGGATTATGTTCCAGCGAGCGTCTTCGGCGGTGAAAGTGCCACCTTCGTGATCTACGATCCCATCGCGGATATGGAACGTCCAGGTTAAGCCGTCTCCGCTGAGTTCCCAGTTATCGGCTAGATCCTCTTGAAGAGTAACTCGGTCGCGAGGATCAAGACGTACCAACTGGCCCCAGGTGTTCCCGAAGTTGAACCAGTTCCAGTTAGATCGATTATTGAACGGGTCAACGTAGCCGGAGTTCTCACCAGCTATATTAATTACTCCGCCATATTTCGGCTGGTCTCCTGCAGGAACTGCCGTAGGAGTGTTCGTAGCAGTGGGCCTTGCCACTACTTCGCCGGGAGCAGATGGAGGAGTCGCCGTTGGAGGTGCAACTGTCGGAACAACGATGCTGGGCACCGTAGGAGTCGGGTTGGGCGCCGTAGGAGCCGAAGGAGTTGGTGTAGCCTCCTCCGCACCGCTGCATGCCAGGAAGCCCAGCAAAGTGAACGCTAATAGCGCGCCAGTCAATCTTCTAACCATTGTATATCCCATGTACCTATCTCCTACGACCCTAAAGCCTATACTAGATGTCAACAACCAGCCCCCATCCCACCACTATCATGTGAATATGGAGCCTGGACATGTTGTGTTTAGTATTTGAAGCGAATGCGACACGCATACTACGCACACTGTTTGTAGATTGTCAAGCATGCGTTATCATTCCCTAACTTCATATCAGGTTCATGCCACTATGACCACTTGACTGCCGGCAAGGCAGAGTCCGACCAGGAAGTCAACAACAGATTTCTCCTTTCCTAGTAGGTAAAACCTTTGTGTCAATACTGGTTCTATGACGCAGGGTGACGAAATGGAGAAAGCTCAAGACCATGATTACAGGTTCGATGGCAGAATCTTTAATGTTCAAGTAGAATAGTGCGACTTCAATATCCCCTATAAAATCCCCAAAAAACGACTGAGGTGCACCATGTTGAGGAAGCCCCACACAGATTACGATGGCCCTCGCTCTCTAGGCATTCGGTTGAAGGAGCCCATGCTGCCGGGCCTTGGAGGACCCTTTGCTCTAGGCGTGGGTGGCTCCGCAGATACAGCGTCGCTGGACGCCTATCACATGTTTGATAAGGCGCACCTGGTGATGTTGGCTGAGGAAGATTTGATACCTCGCCAAGACGCCGTTGCCATGCTGAAGTCGCTTAGAGAAATGGAGCAAGAGGGTATGGCTGAGGTCCGCCAGGAGATTGAGGGAGGTATGCACTCGGGGGAGAAGTACCTGATCCGTCGCTTGGGCTACGAAGTAGGTGGACGCATCCACCTGGGAAGAAGCTCAGGAGACCTAGGAGCGGTGTGGCGTCGGATTCGGGAGCGTGACCGGTTAGGAGAGCTCTTGAAGGGTATCAACCGATTGAGAAGAGCGATCCTATCAACGGCGGAACAGAACCTGGATGTGGTGATGCCCGGCTACACGGGAAGCCAGCACGCCCAGCCAGTTACCTTGGGTCATCAGCTCATGGCGTGGGCATCCGTACTGGAACGGCACTTCCAGCGAGCCGCCGCTGCCTACCAAAGGGTGAACCAGAGCCCAGCCGGTGCGGCCATAATGACTGGCTCCAGTTTTCTGTTAAACAGGCATCGCGTTGGGGAACTCCTTGGCTTTGAAGGCGTGCTCAGAAACACTTTTGACGCCATCATTTTTGAGGACGACGCGGTGGAGACTATCATGGTGGCGGCCGGCGTGCACCTGAGCCTGTCCAAATGGGCAAATGACATCAATTTCTGGTTCACTTCGGAGGCGGGGTATGTGGACATACCCGACCGCTTCTGCAGCACTAGCAGCATAATGATGCAGAAAAGGAACCCGTCAGTCTTGAGTACCGTGCGAGCTTCATCAGAGGAGACCATAGGCGGCGTAGTGACTACATATGGCGGACAGAACTATCCCGGAGGAGAGTTCACCACCGATGGTGGAGCGTCGCTTCACCGTGCCTTTGATAGGGTAGCTCAGGCGATGGACTGGTTTACCGAGTTGATACCTGCGATGGAAGTAAAAAGAGAGCGAATGGAGGAAATGGCAGGAGCTCACTGGGCACAGGGTACTGACGTTGCCGCAATTTTGGTAGCCGAAAAAGGGCTCCCGTGGCGCACCGCTCATCAAATCGTGGGTGTACTTGTGCGGTTCAGCTATGAAAGGGGCATCCATCCCAAAGATGTCACTTCAGAACTGCTGGACGAGGCGGCAATGGCTTACTATGGAGAGACCGTAGGCTTGAGTCAGGAGCACCTTGACGAAGCACTGGATCCCTCCAAGTTTGTTGATAGGCGTGTGCTGTACGGTGGCCCGGCACCAGAGGAATCACGACGTCGGCTTCCCCAATACTACACACAGCTAGATGCAGACGAGGAATGGATAGAATCCGCTGATGAGCAGTTGCAAGCGGCAGCTTACAAGCTAGAAAGCGCAATTGACGCCCTTATAAGCTAGCAAGGGCAAACAACATGGCCGTGTATGACCGGTCTGTTTCGGCCTGCATCCAGCAAGCGGCGGTGATTCTGGAGAGCTTTACCCAGTATATCGAATTCCCCCAATAGCGACGGGGTGACCGAACAATAAGGGAGGCGCAAATTATGGAATATCGCTCGCTTGGCCGGACAGGCGCCAAGGTATCGCCGCTTTGCCTGGGTACCGACAATTTCATGGATCCGACACCGGAGGATGAGTGCGAAAATATCCTCAATGCAGCAATGGATGCCGGCATCAATCTACTGGACACCGGCGACGTCTACGCGGATGGTGATGGCGAGCGGGTCATCGGTCGCATTTTGAAGGAGAATGGAAGGCGGCACGAAGTCCTGATCGCGACCAAAGTGGACTCCGGTCGCCGGCAAGTCGGCTTTAGGCTTGAGGATTACAGAGAAGTCCTCGGACCCAACGAGTACGGCCAATCGCGTCTCAACGTCATCCGTGCGTGTGAGGCGTCGTTGAAGCGCCTACAGACCGATTACATTGACCTCTATCAGATCCATCGCCCATCTCCTGACATCCCGGTCGACGAGACGTTGGGTGCGCTCAATGACTTGGTTCGGCAGGGCAAGGTGCGTTATATAGGTTGTTCCACCCATCCGGCGTGGATGGTCATGGAAGCGATCATGATAAGCGAATCAAAGGGGTGGGCGCGGTACGTCACGGAGCAGCCGCCGTATAACCTGCTCGATCGTCGCATCGAGAACGAGCTCATTCCAATGAGCCAGAAGTGGGGACTTGGCCTTATCAATTGGGCACCAATGGGTATGGGGGTGCTGGCCGGCCGCTATAGCTCAGGTACCGATTACCCGGAGGGGTCTCGGGCAGACTTGCGCGGCGGCTTTTACGCTGATCGTGTTACCCAACGCGGCGTCGAGGTAGGGCGTGCATTCTCGGCGCTGGCGGCGGATGCCGGGTTGAGCGCGGCCCAGTTGGCAGTTCTTTGGTGCAAGGATCAACCGGGAATAACCGCCCCGCTGATTGGCCCACGGACGCTGCAGCACCTTGAGCCGCTAATTCCCGTGCTAGAAATGAGATTGAGCGACGATCTGCGAGCTGCCTGTGACGAACTGGTTCCTCCGGGCAGCGCTGTTGTCGATTTCCACAACACTTCCCACTGGATGAAGATGAAGATCGGCGTCTGACCAGGGACGCGAATGCTCTTTGCACTCAGCAGTTCTGGCTACCGGCGAATGGCACAGGAGGCACCGTCATGGACAGAGATACAGCTTTGAAATTGTCAGAAAGTCGGCGTTCAGAGCTGTTGGATCTTCTCTCCGAGCTAATTTCGATTCCGAGCCTGTATGGTAGCTCTGCAGCCGAAGCCCAGCAGGTAGTGGCGGGATATCTCCAGCGCCACGGTTTCTCCGTAGAGTTATCAACGGATGATCCCGAATCGTACAGGGAGCACCCTGAGTTTACGTGGCCATTGCCACCCGGTAAGGAGGCGCCAGTGAATATGGTGGCACGCCCGCATAATTTGATGGCGGCACCTCTGGCATTGTATGCCCATGTGGACACGGAAGATCCAGGCCAAGGTTGGCACTCTAATCCTACCGAGCCCCTTGTGCGTGATGGGCGAATGTACGGACTGGGCGCCGCGGACGACAAGGGAGGTTTAGCGGCCATGTTGGTGGCCGCTGCGGCTCTTTATCAGACAATTGGTGAAGCGCCGCTGGTAATCAGCATGGCCGGAAAAGGTGGAGGAGCTAGGGGGACCCTGCCGGTCATGGCGAAACTAAAAGGCCTGAGTGCTTGCCTATATGTTCATCCCCCTGAGACTGGTTATGGAATGCGGGTACTTGAGAATGCTAGCCGAGGTATAGTGGATGTCATCCTGGAGATCAAAGGCTGGCGGGGGAGTCCCAAGGAAGGTGTGATGGATAGTGCCCCCTTTAGTGACGGTGGCGACGCTCTGAAAGCTTGCTTGGCAATCGTGCGCGGTCTTCGCCAGGGCGAGCTTTCCCAATGTGAGATCAACTTGGGTAAAGTGGTGGCAGGGGATAGTGCTGGTCTGGTGCCGGACCGGTGCCATGCCGAACTCAGAGTGTTGTTCGAGGATCCGCTGACAGTCCCACGTGTTCTAGCGGCTATCGCTACCGAGCTAGAGAGGTCTGCCCCGAGATTTGAGTGTCAGATTCTGGGCCCAACGGTTAGTGCTAACCCCGCTGTCACATCTTGGGAAGACCCCGAGTGCGTGATCCTGCGGGAGGCTGTCCGTGAAATTACAGATGTGCCACCGGACCCGTACACCAATTCACTGGCGAGCGACACTAGGTTCCCAAATCGTATGCACGATATTGCGGCGGTCGGGATTGGTTCCAAGGGTGGAAATTTTTATGCCGCTGACGAGTGGGTGGACATCGACGACTTGGTGCAGTTGGTGGCGGTGATCATGCTTTTCGTGTCCAAATGGCATGCCAGGGACTGATCTTCCAGATATACGCACATATCCGTGATTTAGCGGTCAACTTACTGCCTGGGATCAGCAAAGGTTAGCACTCTCTGAGGGTTTTTGATGATCAGCTTGTCTATGTGCTCTTCGGTCAGGCCCCGGGTACGCAGGAATGGAATGAACTTATCCAGAATGAATGTATACCCTGTGCCCCCATAGCGTTTAAGCTGGACTTTCAAGCAAACGTCTTGGGAAACCAGGATCTGATCTTCGAACCCTGCATCAACAAGCTTAGGGATGGCTTCGCCAACTAGTACGTCTTCGGCTGCCTGGTAGCTACTGTTATGGTTGGGTCCCGGAAAGACCGGGAACCGAGCGACTGGAGCTCCTACTATTCCGAGGGTGTCAAATTGGAGATAAACACCCAAATGCAATAACTCCAGCAAGAATCCGAGGTCTCCGCAGTAGGAGTTGCTGTGGCCAAAGATGGTTCGCTTAAGGTCCGCTCCCTCCTCTGCCACCATGTCAGCTACTCTGAACCGTTCCCTACCTGTCCCGCCGTGATGAAAGGAGATGGCCGCTCCGGTGATTCTACTGGCCCGCGCTGTGGCCCGTATGCTCTTCTCCTCGTTACTTGTAAGAGGGTCCCCGTTTATGCCAATCTCTCCAATGATACCGGCTCGAATTCCAGTATCGCCTACCCCTACAGTAATGTCCCGAACGATTTCTTCCGTAAGATCTTCTACGGTACGTTGGTCCATGTCAGAAGGGTGGAATGCTTTTTGATACCATCCTGCTCCCATTACTATGTTGAGGCCGGTCGCATTGGCAACCCGCTGCAATGCCAGCGGATCCCGCCCTAAGCCGATGTTGCTCACCTCAACGATGGTGCGGCCCCCCATCTTCTGGAACTCCATCACCTCTTCGGTGATCAATGCTTCGTCGTCCAGGATGTAATTGTCACGTATGGGCTTGCCATCTCTGGCGAATCGTAGGTTTCCCAGACCAAGCTTCTGATCCACAAGAGCCAAGTCTTCGGTAGAGGTGATGTTATCAAGCCTAACTTCTTTCCACAGGTCGCAGAAGAGGTGTTCGTGCATCAGTGAAATGCCGAGCTGTTTGGGAGGCACCGGGCCATTCACTGTGAGCGCTTTACCGACCAGGTTTGATGCCAGAGGCGTAGAAGACCTAGTATGCATATATCCTCCCGCTAATACTTGACACTCCTCTATGTTCCCTTGAGCAAGGTTTTGTATTGGGACTTCGTAAACTGTTTGCTGATTGTACACCTACCCCCGTCAGTTGCACGTTGGATCAGACCTGTTAGCTTCGATAGTCCTATGCCTCACCTGGATGCTGGATGTCAGTTATCTTCTGCAATTGCACCGACATCGATTTCGTTCTATGATTGCCCATGGGACCTCGTAGAATTTGATTAGTTGGCTTCTTTGTCCACTGTGGTAATTTCTTAGGAGAGAAAAACTGATGAAGATACCCTCAAAGAGGCCGAATTTTCATCCACAACCCCCTTTCCCTTACGAACTTTACAAAAATCTATACAAATCCCGCCCCAACTTCCGTAAGAAAGATGAGTTCATTGTCCCGCTTGAAGTGAGAGGAAGAGGATTTGTGGTGAAGAAGGGAGAAACGGCTCGTATTGTATGTGTGGAGGGGCCTCAAATTGTAGATTTATGTATTTGGAACGCCAACAACTATAAAGAACGGTTCTGGGCAGACTACACCTTAAATCGAGAGGGCATATTCTTGACTACATTCAGCCGTCTCTGGAGTAACATGCCCATGTTCCGACCTCTCATGACCATAATTGAAGATACTGTGGAGACCAAGCCTACACATCCCGGTGCTGATCATCACTATTGCATAGGTTCACACTGCAACCCCTCTTTCTGGTACTGGGCCGTCAAGGACAAGAATCATCCAAATGTCACCAAGTTCAATTGTTGGTCAAACCTTCTTCGCGCAGTAGAACCTTTCGGCCTTGGGCAATACGATCTTCACAGCAACATCAACCTATTCCAGAAGACTCATTTTGAACTGGACACGGGGCTGCGACCAGTAGACCCTAGCGACGCCCAAAAAGGAGACTACGTGGAATTCTATGCGGAGATGGATGTTCTTATGGCGGTGTCCCTATGCCCCAGCGGCTCCGGCTCGGCACATTGGTCCGCTAAGGAGCAGGACGTAAAACCCATTGGAATAGAGATTTATGAGACTTATATCGAGCCTCCAGAGTTCGATAATGTTATGGGAGAGCAGGGATTCCAATTCAAGCCCTAACTCTAGACTCAAAGTGGTGTCTAGGAAGGACTAAGGATCTATTGTCATGGCGGTTGCACAAACAGGGTTTCAAATAAGCGCATCAACACTTCCCCAGGGATGGCTTAGAGATGCCATTGTGTGCATTGACTCCCATACCGGCGGCGAGCCAACAAGGCTGGTTGTAGGCGGAATCCCAGAGATCTCTGGAGACAACGCAAGGGAGAAGACCAGATTTTTTGCTGATAGCCTGAACCACCTGAGGACCACGCTCACGGGCGAACCAAGGGCTCATCAGGCCATGCACGCTCTGGTATTATGCCCTGCCACCTCAGACGAAGCTGATTTTGGTGTCATCATCATGTGCGCCCTAGGTTACCTGGACATGTGCGGCCACGCACTAATCGGGGCCGTTACTAGTGTTCTCGAAGCAGGAATTATCAAGGCCGATGAACCCGAGACCGTGGTGGCTGTCGAGACCCCCGCCGGCATCATGCGGACCCGCGCCCATGTAGTCAATGGCAAAGTGCTGAGCGTGACGTTCCGCAACCAGCCCACTTTTGTGTATAGAAAAGATTTGGAAGTGTGTGTTGAGCCCTTTGGAAATCTCAAAGTGGATATAGCGTATGGAGGGCTGTGGTACGTTATTGTCGATGCTGACCAAGTCAACATCTCCCTGGACCTAAGCAACTTAGACCGCCTGAGTGACGCCAGCAGGTCAATACTCAAAGCAGTGAATTCGGCTATCTTGGCGGTACATCCCATCTTAGGGCCCGCTGGAGATTTACCACAACTGTTGTTTACCAGTCCGCCGACGAACCCTGAAGCGGACGGCAAGAACTTTAACTTGTCCACGGAGTTGGGCTTCGATCGCTCTCCATGTGGTACTGGCAGCAGTGCTAAGATGGCTGTGTTGCATGCAAATGGCGTACTAGACCTTAACAAGGAATACGTCCACGAAAGCGCGGCAACCGGGAGCTTGTTTCGTGGACGACTTGTTGAGAAGGTACAGGTTGGATCAATCGAAGCCGTGGTACCTGAGATCACGGGCAGAGCACATATCACCGGGGTCAACCATATTATTACTGACCCTGGCGACCCACTAAGGCATGGATTCTACGTATCGTAAAAATGTTGTTTAAGGAGATGTCCCATGATACTACCTGAAGGTCGATCCTTTGAATTGTCTGAGGAACTTCTCCAAGGCGCCATAGACGTTCATGTCCACGCCACGCCACACCTACCTAGCAGTCCAAGAAGAATAGACCCAATTCAGGCTGCCATTCAGGCGCGGGATGCTGGCATGCAGACGATAGTGCTTATGGACGTTTTCCAGATGACCAACGGAGTAGCTTGGATCGTAAATAGAGCCGTTCCTGATTATAAGGTCTACGGTGGCCTGATCCTCAATACCGCTTACGGTGGTCTAAACCCCCGTACTGTCAAGACCGCTATCAGATATGGCGATGGCGCCAAGTTTATTAGCTTTGGAACCCACTCTACTTATTTTCAGGCCTCCCGGGAAGGTAGGGTAGTAAACGGCAAATTTTCGCCGCTAAGCGAACTCTATCCCGATTTCAAGAGAGAAGAGGTGGATCGCGCAATTAGCATACCGACCGAGGGACCTATAGGACCTGAGCTAGACGAGATTCTGAGACTCATTGCGGCCAATCCGCATATCTTTCTGAACACCGGCCACGTCTCCGGAGAAGAGGCTGTAAGGCTGGTTGACCTTGCCGGGGAATATGGGATCAAGGACGTGCTTGTTGCTACCGGCGCCACCAAAGCCGCTTCACTGGACCAGCTCAAATACATGGCTGGAAAGGGGGCGTTTATCGAATACACTCTGGCGGCATATACCCATACCACACCTATTCCTAAGACCCACTACTACGCTGAGCTTGAATATGCAGCTATGGATGAGGGATTAGCAGAAGAGGTTGGCGGCGGCATCAGGGGGGCTGCCGAAGAAATCCAAGATATTGGAGTTGATCATTGCATCATAGCTACCGATCTTGGTGTATATACGTTGCCTGACCCAGTCGAGGGACTACGCGAGTTCATCGCATCTCTTCTTGACCTAGGGATCCCGGCGGACGATATCCGAAAGCTGGTCAAGTCCAACCCTGAGAGATTGCTGGGGCTTGTTAGCTAACAGGTTCGAGTCTCAGTGGTGAGAGTTAAAAGCAACCAGTAGGATAGGGCTCCCACACCTGTATTTGGCTGTCAAATCAGCAAATCTCGAAACTCTGGCACCATTTCAATATCGGGCCACTCTTGGTGCAGGTTGCGCCATCCGTGTAAGGCAGCTTCTTGGGCGGCTTTTGACACCGCTGCCTCATCCATGGTCAACACCTTCCCGTCCTTCATGATCCATTCCCCGTCAACCATGACCGACTCCACATCCGACGCCTGGCCGTAGTGGACGAGGTTGGAAATAACATCCAGTAGAGGAGTAAGATGTGGCCTGTCCGTCCGGACGACGGTAAGGTCGGCCTTCTTCCCCGGCTCCAGAGTTCCCAGGTCCTCTCTTTGCAGGGCTTGGGCCGCGTTCCGGGTAGCCCAAGCCAGCATTTCAGGGGATGTTGGACGTGTGCTGTCCTTGCGCAGCCCACGGTTAACAATGATGCCTATACGCATCGCCTCGAACATATCCTCGGACATATTGTCTGTACCTAGGGTAACGTTGACTCCCGCATCTACCAGACCGGGCATGTCCGCGAGACCATGAAACCCTCTACGGGAGCTGGATGCCGGACAATGGGCCATAGAAGTGTCTGTTTCTGCCAGAAGCCCAATGTCCGAAGGCGTACAGTGAGTGCAGTGAGCGACAAGGACGTCACGCCCTAGCCAGCCATGGTCAAGGAGATACTCTGCCGAGGTCCTGCCATGAGTCATACTTTGTACTTGTTCCACCTCTTGGCGGGATTGGGCCAGATGGATTGTGCGCAGCAACTTACGATCTTCGGCGATGTCTCGCAGTTTGTCTAGAATCCATGCCGAGCAGTTATCCGTGGCATGAGCAGCCACCATACACTGAACGCGCCCATTGTGTGTGTTGTGATAAGTGTCAATCAACTCCATGGTACGTTGAAGGAAAGCTTCGCCCCAAGAGCGATCGTACCGATAACCTTTGGTGCGGATTTCCGTCGTTACGGCATCCGCTGCAGACTCGGCAAGATACACTCGAAGGCCGGTTTCCACCATAGCCTGAGCGTAGGAGGGAACAAAGCGCAGAGGGTCCACTATAGTCGTCGTGCCTGACCGAATGGCTTCCAGGCACCCCAAAGCTGCCAACGCTTGCCGGTCTTCGTTCGACATTGCAAAGGTGATAGGCACCATATAGCCATACACCCTGTCGCCCTCTCCGTTCTCTATCGTGCCTCGTAGGACATTAAGCACCGTGTGTGTATGGGCGTTTATTAGCCCCGGCATAACAACTCGGCTGGGGATGGCAACACGCTTCAGGTCAGGAAATCGAGCTTCCAGGTCTGACGTGTTGCTCACGGCAGTAATCTTATCGCCCTGAATGGCTACGGCACCGTCGCGAATAACCTGGCCTATTGGCTCTCCTAGAATAACAGTAGCATTGGTAAGAAGAACGTCTATAGCAACCTCCCACTACTCCGCACTACACGGCGAATCTCGCCGTGTAATTCAGTTTGGCATTGCTAACTCTGTTGGGCTCTCTCTGCGGCACGTCGGGCGGCGCCTGGATCCCTGGCTCGGAGAATGAAGAAGTCCAATCGTTGCCGGTAAATGTCCAAAATTCGACGTAGCTCCGTCACTGCGGATAGGTGCTCGTCCACTCGTAGGTCTACCCGTGGGAATGGATCGTTGCCATAGACCAGAACCGTGGCCGAGTGCCAGGGTGTCATGTCCGTCTTCTCGCCTCCTGCGGCTAGCCCTGACTCTAAAGCTAAGAAAAGCCGGTCTTCCAGGTCACTTGCTTCTTGTTTTTCAAAAGCTGCGGCCATGGCTGCTACCACCTGTTCTCCTACCAGGCCATTCCCCAGAGCCACGTATCCATCACCTATGTGGTGTCCGGCCCATGGCTGATTAAGATCCCCTGTGCGAGCAGCCACGTTTCCATCGGCGTCCACCAGACCTAGCTGGCGTCTCTCAATATGAGGATCCGACCGAGAGAGCTCGTCTAGAGCGGCGGGCGCCGAGTAACCCATTGCCATCAGACGCAACGCAAAGTCTCCCAAACGCGGATCGGTGGAAGCCTGGGTAGTAACGGCGCCTACCAAGGGTTTGACATGTGGGCAGCGAGACCCTATGGCGATGTCCGAAGTAGTCCCTGCTATGCCCAGCATGCCGGTCCGTTGGCATCTGCCGACGATAGAGAAGGTGTGAGTCTCCACACCTATTTGCCAATTCACCTGCAAAGGCCGCTCCTTTTCCAATGGCGTCCTCACACTGCACTTAAGATAAGATGAGGCCATCGCTTAGAACTCAGCCTCTCGTACCAACAGCTACAACATATTCCCCTCATATTGTCGAGTCAACCCTGGGTTATGTTGAGCAAAGCCCCTGGCTGCATTGCTTGATTTATAGACTAACGTCCTTTGTACACCGGATCTCTCTTCTCAACAAATGCCCGCGGACCTTCCTTAGCATCCTCTGTAAATCTAGTCATAATGCCAACGGTATTTGCGAACCGGATTGCATTGGGAAGATCCATGGAGAGTCCTCTTACCACAACCTCTTTTATCGCCCGCACCGCTATGGGAGCCAGATTTGATATCTCCTGAGCTTTCTCAATAGCTCTGTCCTTCACCTGGGCCAGGGGCACTACTTCGTTGACAAACCCATAGCGGTGCGCCTCTTCGGCATTGAATACCTTGCCTGAAAGTAACCAGTCCATAGCTATAGCATACGGAACTTGACGCACCAGATTTTCTATGGCGTAACCCGTGCCACTGAATCCTCGTAGGATTTCAGCATAGCAAAAGGTAGCGGTATCAGACGCAATGCGAATGTCAGTGATGGAGGATAGTATGTTCAATCCCTCAGCATAACAATAACCATTAACGGCAGCGATTACCGGCTTCCACACTTCGACATATCCACTGTCAACGGGAGGCCACCAGTAGTTCTCTGCAGGGTCAATATTCGCATTTGAAGCCATTACCTTGAGATCTGCGCCGGCGGTGAATGCTTTCTCCCCCGCGCCTGTAAGCACTGCAACCCGCAAATTCCGGTCATCCCGGAACTGTTGGTAGGCCGCCCTCAGAGCAGAAGCCATTTCCGGGTTCACTGCATTGTGTACCTGGGGCCGGTTCAACGTTATGATGGCCACATGCCCATCCGTCTCAAACAATACTTCATCTGCCATATTCCCCTCCTTGGTTTCGATCGACATTTCAGCTAATACTTGCATCTTGGCTTACTCTCGTCAATGCAAATTCCTTCCATTGAACTATCATCGTATCTTGGGAAGGTACATATCGTTTCAATGGTTTCGCCCATACTATAGAGATAGAGCAGGGGGTATAGACAGGGACTATCATTTTGCCTAGAATCGGGGCATCTTTATGGTAGCTCACAGTGAATGGGGGTCGCTATGCTTCCCAATAAAGACCTCCAGACCGTATTAGATCAAGTCAACAGACAAGAGCTGGTGGACTTGGCCAGCGAATTGATCAAAATTCCCAGTTTCAAGATGGAAGAAACCCCTGTGGCTATGTTCCTGGCAGACTGGTTTCGCAGCAGGGACTACCTAGTGGAATTGCAGGAAATAGAGCCGGGGCGCTTCCAGACCATTGCGACTATCAAAGGCACAGGCGGCGGTATGAGCCTGATGCTAAATGGACACATTGACATCAACTCGCTGACCTTGGGGTGGAGGCGTGACCCGTGGACACCTACAGTGGAGGGGGACCGTCTCTACGGGCACGGCGTGGAGAATATGAAGGGTGGCCTGGCTAGTGTTATAGAAGCGGCCGAGGCTATTCGCAGGTCTGGAACAAGGCTCCAAGGGGATCTGATCATCGCTTGTGTTGCGGGAGAGACGCAAGGGGGGGAAGGGACCTACTATGTTGCCCAACATGGACCGCGGCCGGACGTAGCTATTGTTGCAGAGCCATTCGGCGTGGGCAATATAGTCACCGTGCATGCAGGGATTGTCCATATGGCCATTCACACCTACGGAGTCACCGGGCACATTCGAGAATTAGACAAAACCATCAACGCCATCCACAAAATGTCTAAAATTACCGAAGCTCTCCAAAAGGTCAAGTTCACCTATACACCCCGAGAGGACTTGCCTGCTATGCCCCAATTAAACTTGGGAAGTATCGTCGGTGGGCGGGGAAAGAACTACGTTCTCATAGAGCCACCTTACATTCCTGACCTCTGTACCATTATCGTGGACGTGCACTTTGTTCCTGGGCAGACCATAGACAGCATAGTCGCCGACATTCGCCACGTATTAGACCCACTGACCAAAGAAGATCCAAGCCTACGATACGAAATCGAGATACCGCCGCCGGATATTCCAGACTTTTTTAAAGGTAGGCGCCGTTTGGTTATGGACCCGTTGGACGTTCCCACGGACGAGTATATTGTTCAGGCGGTAGCCAGAACCCATGAGAAGATCACGGGGCGTCCTCCGAATCTCATAGGCGCAGTACTACCCAACTCCTACTCTGCCAACGATACTTGCCATTTATGGAATGCCGGAATTCCCTGCCTCATATACGGGCCACGTGCCGGCAAGTTTGAAGACAACATGGACGACGGATATAGCGTTATTAGCGAGATGGTTGACTGCTCAAAGGTGCTGGCTGCTACTGCCCTGGAAGTGTGTAATCGCGAGGAAGCATAAAACAAGGAGGATAGGATGAGCTCTACGAAACCTCAGACCTTTGAAGAAGCCGTAACAGAGTTTATGGCCAGATCAAGGGAACAACTCGATCAGGAGTCAGAGGAGCATTTACCCCCATGGTCTCCCTCTCCATACCAGCAATCAGGACCACCCTACGAATACGCCCAGAGATTTGATGCAAGACTGCTTACTGCCTTTAGCCAATCCATAGGGGACAATAATCCTCTTTTCACTGACCCTGAGTACGCGAAGCAAACCAAGTACGGTTGCCAAATAGCGCCGGGCCCCATCCTGGCACTGGTGCGTTATCCTTCGGTTCATGGGGCCAAGCGTCCTGGCGGGTATCCACTTGCCAACTACTACTCTGGCGCGGCCTGGGAGTTCTTCGATGTCGTAAGAGTAGGGTCTAGATTCACGTCCTCCAAAGTAACCAAGGAGATATTCGAAAAGACCGGCTCTCGTGGTCAACTGGTCTTTATGATTTCGGAAAACCATTACCGTGACTTTCACGGAGACCTGATTGGGAAATGCTATGCCACCCAGATTATGGTGCCAATGAAATCCATGGGCAGTGCTAGGGCCATGGCTGTGGACCGTTTGGGAGAGCGCATGCTCTACGAACGGAAGAGTCATCAGTATGACAAGGAGCAAATTGAAGAAGTCTTGAGTCAGTTGGGTAGGCAAGAACGTAGAGGGGCAAAGGTTTTGCATTGGGAAGAAGTGGAAGTAGGAGAAAAAATTGGACCTGTAGTCATTGTTCCGTGGACTCTGCAGGATCAGATAAGCTACCATGCCTTGTCCTGGGCCGCAGCTTCGACGGACGGTGGAGGCGGGGACGACCTGGCCTTTGAACGTGCCTACGATTGGGTGCGGTATAGACCTTCCTACGGGAGCTACACCAATCCCGCGACCAATTGGCCGTGGACTCCCAATGCAGAGCATGAAGACGCGTTGCTGGCCGCCTACATAGGCCAGCCCGCGCCCTTTGACTACGGAGTACAGCGGACTGAAATGTGCCAGCAACTCATGAGCAACTGGATGGGCGACGATGGTTTCATCCGGCGCATGGTCATTCCACTAAGGAAGCCTGTGTTCTACGGTGATGTTGGCATCTATACGGGTGAGGTTGTCAAGAAATTCAAGGAAGTCCAGGAAGGCGAGTCAGCGGCCGGAGCCGCGCCAGGCAAGCGCCAATATCACGCTGTAGGCATCAAGTTTCAAGGTGTGAACCAGCTAGGTGAGGCCCAAGTAGTGGGTACATCTACCGTCTATTTGCCCTCCAAGGAAGACGGAGCCGTGCGTCTACCTGTCCCTCATCCCGTCCGCCCTCCGTATGTCCCGTACGAGACATTCTATCGAGACTGGTACTAGTACAAACGTGAAGTGATCTCAATTGGCGCCTGCCTTTCCATCTCTGGTTTGCAAGCGCTCACAGGAAGGAGAAGAGCCATGTCTGGCGTCTTAGAAGGTGTCAGGGTCTTGGACATCAGTTATGGAATTGCGGGAGGAATGTGCGGTAGATATTTGGCTGATTACGGGGCGGATGTGATCAAGGTAGAACCTCCAGATGGTGACCCCTTGCGTAGAACGGGCCCCTTCTTTCAAAACAATCCCCATCCAGAAAACAGTCTTCAGTTCTTAGCAGTAAACTTGAATAAACGGGGGATCACTCTCCAGCTAGAACATGAGCAAGGGAGGCAACTTTACCGAGACCTAGTGAAGCATGCCGACGTTGTAATAGAGAGTTTCAAGCCAGGGTATCTTTCCACTCTTGGCCTTGGCTACGATGAACTTGCCCAGATAAATCCCGGAGTCATCCTGACGTCCATAACACCCTTTGGCCAGACGGGTCCTTACAGCCATTTTCAAGGTGAAGAGTTGGTTCAGTACGCCATGTCCGGAATCATGTCTATTAGCGGCTACACAGACAGGGAGCCTCTGAAGCACGGAGGTAGCCAAGCACAGTACGAAGCCGGCTTAGTGGGGGCTGTCACGACATCTTTTGCGCTGTTCACGCAATCTACGACTGGGGAAGGACAGCACGTGGACGTTTCCATTACCGAAGTTGTTTCTTCAACACTGGTTGAGACTCAGCCACCGTATGCCTTCAGAGGTGGCATACCCGGCCGTCGCTTACCAAAGGGTCGCATGTTCACGGACCTCATGCCCTGTAAGGATGGGTGGATCTCACTGACAGCCGGTGGTGGTAGGGCCACCATGGATGATGTAGCCGACTTCTTTGAAAAACCGGAGTTACGTGACGCTAGATTCGCCTCACCCAGCAGCCGCATGGAAAATGGCGAGGAGCTGGACACCGTCGCGGTGGACGCGCTTGAGAATTGGAGCCGATGGGACTACTTTCACGAAGCCGCCAAAAGGCGACTTTTGGCTGGTTTTGTTCAGACTGTGCCGGAGTTGGTCGAGTGTCCCCACCTGGAAAGTAGAGAATTCTACCGTGAAGTAGAGCATCCAGTTATGGGTCGGATTAAGGTGCCTGCGGTGTTATTCAATTACAGTGAGACGCCTTATGAGTGCACACACCCCGCACCTCTCCTAGGCCAACACAACGAAGCGGTTTATGGAGAGGAACTAGGTCTCAGCAATGAGGACATTCAGGCACTGAGGCAGCAGAACGTTGTCTAGCAGAGGAGCGCCATTGTGCAACCGCATCAGATAGGTCTTCCTTTTGAAGGCATTAGAATCCTGGACTCCACATATATTTTTGCACTCCCGTACGCCGCTGGCATCATGGCAGACCACGGCGCCGAGGTGTTGAAAATAGAGGGGCCAGCGCACATTGAAGGAGTTCGCCGCGGTGGACAGGGTGGATTGTACGCTGAAGGCGACCCCGGTGATGACTGGTGGAACCGTGGAGGCATTTACAATCTGCTCAACAGAAGCAAATACTCCCTTACCCTGGATATGAGCAACGAAAAATGTCGTGACATATTCCGACAGCTAGTGAAAATCTCAGACGTCGTCTTCGAGAATTTTACGCCACGCGTGATGCGGCGGTGGGAGCTAGACTACCCCAACCTATGCAAGATACGCCCTGACATCATCATGGTGTCCAATACGGGCTACGGTCACGGTGACGGGCCTTACTCCAGCTATCCCGGGGTAGCCTCAGCTATGGAACCAACTCATGGCCTGAGCAACCTTACAGGTTACGTTGGTGGGAATCCTGCTAGGGCTGGAATCTCCTATGTAGATTTCGTAGCGTGCTGGACGGCCTTGTTCGCAGTTTCTGCTGCCTTACGTCGTCGAGAGCGCACCGGCAAGGGACAGTGGATTGACGTGGCTATGTACCAAGCAGGAGTCATGAACATTTCTGAGTACCTGCTTGACTACGTTGCCAACGGCAACCCGGGTGAGCGCATAGGCAACCGACACCGATTCAGGGCACCACAAGGAGTCTATCCTGCCCGGGGTGAAGATCGCTGGATAGCTATTTCGGTAGGTACGGATGCTGAATGGCAGGCCCTGTGCTCTCTTATAGGCAAGCCGGAACTTGCCAAGGAACCCAGGTTTGCCAACAACGCCGAACGCATGAAAAACCACGATGAACTCGACAAGATTATCTCAGAATGGACGGCAGGCCGTGACCGCTACCAATTAATGGAGGAATTGCAACAGGTTGGAATCCCAGCGGGGCCTGTGTTAGACGCGTTGGACCTGCACGTTGACCCCCACTACCGTGATAGGGGTTTCTTGGAACGCGTGGTATATCCCCAGGATCGCAAGATGGGCTCGCGGACGCTAATTGGGCGTCCCTGGAAGCTAAGTAAGCAGGATGTGAAAGTCCGAAAACCTGCTCCTAAAATGGGCGAAGACAATCACAAGTACCTTGTAGGCTTGTTGGGTATGGAACCGAACGAACTTGAAGAACTAGAAAAGGAAGGCTTGATAAGTGATGCGCCCGTGCCGGCTTCCAACGGAACTCCCGTGCCTGATGAGGAGTTACTCAAGCTGAAGATTGTTTCAAGGCTTGACCCGGAATACCAGAAGAGACTTGGTATCTGGGAATAAGAATTCGCCATAGCAGCAGGAATGGCCAAGTGACTTCTCTGATGTGGCAACAAGTCATCAACTTTAATGTTTCCTGAATACCATCCGTCAAAGGTACATTTACATTAAGGTACATTAGGGAAACGAGTCTATGTGAGCCATTCATGGTGGCTTACTTCACGGCTCTACCGGGAGGATCATATGTTGCTGTTACAAGGTGGCCACATCTACGCCCCAGAGGACATGGGCGTTCAAGACTTGCTCTTTGCCAACGACAGGATAGTGAGGATTGAACCGCACATTTCAATGCCATCCGGTCTGAGTGATATAGAGGTTGTCAACATCGCGGGCAAGATGGTAGTCCCTGGATTCATAGATAATCACGTACACATTGCCGGCGGTGGTGGAGCGGGAGGTCCCATTTCCCGAAACTCGGATATCCAGCTATCGCAGATCACACCTTTCGGTGTGACGACCGTAGTGGGCGTACTCGGTTACGACTGTACCACTAAACACGCCACCAACGTACTGGCCAGGGCCTTGGCCTTGGAAGAGGAGGGTATCAGCGCCTATATGTATGTAGGGGGCTTCGTCTTGCCTTCACCCACCATAACGGGTTCCGTGACCAACGACATCGCTTTTATAGACAAAGTGGTTGGCGTCAAACTGGCGATATCAGATCCACTGTGTTCCCAACCTTCTGTAGAGGACATCTATCATCTTGCAGCGCTGGCGCGAATGGGTGGTGTCATAGGCAACAAGGCCGGGGTGCTCCATGTTCACGTGGGTCGTGGCAAATCAGGCTTGCAGCCCCTTTTCGACGCCGTAGAACATTCCGATGTACCCATAACGCAAATGGTCCCCACTCACGTGGGTTCTTCTACGCGCAACCTGGATCAAGCCAAGGCCTACGCCAAAGCCGGGGGACGCGTGGATGTCACAGCTACTTCTGTAACCAGTCTTGCCGAGCGCCCACCGGCTAGCGGCGCCGTCAAATCACTGTTTGATGCAGGCGTACCGGCCGCCCAGATCACCATCAGCTCTGATGGCAACGGCAACTCCGTGCGCCGCGACGACGCGGGCAACATTGTGGACGTGTCCGTGGCTCCCATAAGCAGTCTTCTGGAAACGGTGCAGGCCCTGGTTAACGAGGAGAATGTTCCCGTGTCTACAGCCCTGGAAACTGTCACCTCCAGTCCAGCTCATGTCCTGAATCTACGCCGAAAAGGTCGCATCGCTCCAGGAGCCGATGCCGACTTGGTTGTTCTGGACCCCGATTTGAATGTTGACAGAGTTTACGCCAAGGGTCAGATGATGGTGAAGGAAGGCTCTCCTGTGGTCTGGGGGCCTTTCGAAGCCAGACTAGGAGACAAAAGCTGAGGCGGATTGGCAGTTACGGAGTATGCCTAAGTTGTACACAGGGCTGACTTCAGAGCTAGCATACAGATTCTAAGGTTATAAAGAGATGCAAGTTGTTGGGTAACCGCGATCCGCGCACCGGAGCGCGTCGAAGGTCAGGTATATACCCTGGTTGGGGCGTAGTAGCCGGGGCTTTTCTGGGCAACGGACTGTTCGGCGCCGTGGGCTTGGTCGTCATCGGATTCTTCTTCAAGCCCATGAGTGAGAGCCTGGGATGGTCCCGAGGCGCTATGTCAGGTGCGTTGTCGCTACGCTCCGTTGCCATTGTTCTTCCTGCCCCTTTCATCGGCCCAAAGGTAGATGCCTGGGGTGCCCGTCCATTCGTTTTTGGGGGGGCTGTCACTGCAGGTCTAGCCACAGCGGGGTTAGCACTGATTACGGAACTCTGGCAGTTCTACCTCTTGTATGGCCTTATTGGCTCCGTCTGCTTCGTTTGTATTGGCAACTTGGTCACCGGCACCGCAGTTTCCAAATGGTTTGTCCGAAGACGTGGAAGGGCGTTAGGTATCGCGGATTTGGGCGTGGGGATGAGCGTGGCCTTGTTGGTACCCTTAGTGGAAGTCATGATCAGTTCAATTGACTGGCGTGCCACCTGGGTGGTATTAGGCATCGTAACCACAGTGGTGGTTGCCCCTGTTTCTTTACTGATGCGCAGGCAACCTGAGGACTATGGGTTGAAGCCTGATGGGTTCTCTAATGATGATGACCAGATACCAGGGCCATCCGAGCCGGAGTGGACCAGATCTCAAGCAGTACGAACACCAACCTTCTGGTTGTTGCTTCTCATGTTCAACGCGGGGGGGCTTGCCATTTCGGGGGTTCTGGCTCATCAGGTACCACATATTACCGACAGCGGCTTTACGGTAGCGCAGGCGGCAACGGCCTTGAGCATCTGGGCGATATTATCTGGAGTTTCACGGATTGGGTTTGGAATTCTCTCCGACTTGGTTCCGATACGGTACGTGGTCACTGTAATCATGTTTGGTAGCGCTGCAGGAGTGTTGCTTCTGCTGTGGAGTGCCAACGCAGCGTTGTTATACGCCTTCGCCGTGGTGTACGGTCTGTTCCGGGGCGCTTACGTCATGATGACCACGCTTGTCTGGGCTAACTACTATGGACGGAAGTTCCTGGGCAGCATCAATGGCATTGTCTTGCCTTTCAATCTCGTCTCGCATGCGGGGGGTCCTCTCCTAGCCGGATTGTTATTCGACTTGAAGGGTGATTACACCCTTGCTTTGCAGGTATTCGTGGCTTGCTATGTCCTGGCAGGCGTGTTGGCACTTTTGGCCAAGCAGCCCGTGCCCCAGAATCATAATGTATCCACATAGACATTGGGACAGTGGTGTCATAGACTCTGCAAAGCCAAAGAAGAGTATCCATGGAATGATATGGTCCGGGGGAGCAGGAAGACGTTGCAAGTATGCCTGAGAAAACCCAAAGCTGGCGTCCCAGTATTGCTTTCGTTTCGTTCCAGTCCAGCGACTATCGTATCCTCTGGTTTGGCACTCTGGGGACAGCCCACGGTTTTTGGATACAGAACGTGCTCTTCGGTTGGTTGGTGCTTCAACTCTCCGACTCTCCGTTCATCGTAGGCATCGCCACTGCCCTGAGATTCATACCCTTTAGTCTCGGCCCCGTGGCAGGTGCTATCTCTGATCGAATAGACCGCCGAAGGGTGTTGCAGACTCTGGTCACCACGCAAGTTATTCTAAGCCTCTTATCCGCATTCTTGGTGACCACTGGTAACATCAACGTTCCCCTGACTATTGCCTTGGGAATGAGTTTCGGCACCGTCCAGGCTTTTCACTTCACTGTCCGCCACCCTTATATTTACGACATTGTTGGACCAGCCAGGGCCATGAACGGAATAGCATTGAACAATCTCGCCTTTTGGGGCATGGGTATCCCAGGTTCCGTGTTTGGCGGGAGTCTCATTGCTTGGTTGGGTGCAGACGGCGCCTTCTATGCTATGGGGGCTGGATATTTCTTGGCTCTTGTCTTGTTATTGTCGCTCCAGACCCGCTCGACGTATGCTATTGACGGTAACCCTTCCATGTTGACCAACTTCCTTGGAGGGTTCCGTCTCATCAAGCAAAACCGCACTGTAGCAATGCTTTTTGGCTTGGTCTTTATAACTGAAATTCTCGCCTTTTCTCATTTCGCCGTTCTGCCCGTGTTTGCCGTGGATGTGTTTGGCGTAGGTGCAGAGGGACTAGGATTGATGATGGGATTACAGGCCTTTGGCTCACTGGTGGGGTTGCTAGGCTTGGTTGCCTTAGGCGACATCTCCTACAAAGGAAAGCTTCTTCTAGCGGCTAGTGCCATCTTTGGGATAGGCTTGGTGGGGTTTGCTATCTCTCCGTCGTTCTTGCTCGGTCTCGCTGCGATTACGCTGACCGGCATCGTCATGGGCGCCTTCGACACACTTCAGCAGACCGCTCTTCAGCTCAACGTAAGTAAAGAGGAGAGGGGCAGGGCCGTAGGTATCTGGGTGTTGGGTTTGGGTATTGGTCCTCTGGGACACGTACAGGTAGGCGCACTCGCTCAGATTATTACCGCGCCGGCAGCCTTAGTTATCAATGGCGGCTCTCTAGCTTTGATTGTGCTGGTTATTGCTGCAGCATCGCCACGGTTGCGCCGAGTATAGGCTCAATTCTTGCCTCTGCATTGGGAACTGCCTATACCATACCACTCTGGGGTATGGTGACTCCGTGGGCACCACGATAGTCGGAAGGGGAAGGTGATTCCCACCCTTTCAATAACTCAGGCGCTGGTTGGTACACTTCTACACCGAGGGGTCTGCATGTCGGAGCCGGGTCCCCAGCGTCAGGGCCCCATGTTGGGATGGAGAGGTCTCCCCCGGGACATGTAGAGAGTGCGCAAAGCAGGTCAATTTCAGCAAAGAACTCAAAGAAGTCCCCTTTTTGGGCTGGACTGGGTTTAACGAAGTACTTGTCGTCTTTTGTGAGGCCAGTCACCTGGAAAATGTTCAAGACGTCATGCACGTCGTTCTCGGTCAGGTGATAGGGCAGGACAGCTCGCACCAGATTGGAATGACAGGTGAAGTCGAACTCCTCATTGTTCAGCAGCTTGTGAACGTAGGGATCACAGCGCGTACCCAAGAGGTCATGGCAGCCCGCCCCGTCCTCATCCAACCCGTACCGTATAGTCTCATTCGTAATAGTCAACATAGGCCGAAGATACGGCATACAAGACCAGAGCCTATCATACCTCGTCATATGGGCCCGGTGGAGTTGTTTGGTTCGCGCTGCCCAGAATCGCTCATGAGGGTTGTGAAGGTTCCAAACATTGAAGTCGGCCACCTGGGGGCCCTCTACTACAACGATGCGGCAGATCTGGCCGGCGTATACCATCCAGGCTCTTCCCGACCTTGGGGGAATCACAAACTGTTCCACCAAGTCTCGCTTCTCTGTTTCTATGGCTAAACGGTTGTAGTAATCTTTGTCTACTTCCAGTAAGGAGTCTTCTTTCGCCATATAAATCACTCGCGGTTTAGCCATTGGAGCGCCTCCTGCATTTAATCCTCGTAGCCGTTCCAAGCCTAGCTGTGATCTATCGACATATCAACCGTTAGGGGCCTGAGGTTAGCTGACTTGTAGTGACCCGTGTCGGCGGAGAGCAAGCGGTGGTATGATACGGCAGTCATCTGGCCGTATTCGCTGAGGCCTCAAAGTTCACACCCTGAGCTGCATCAGACCTGGTTCTGGGTGGAAGAGACAGACCAGTTCATGGGGGGAATCCAACATGCTTTATGAATCTGAGCAAGGAAACATCCTTATGGCCATCACGGGTGAGAGTCTTATCACTCAGGGATTAAGTGTGTTCCAGGAGGAGCGCTTCCTGAAACTGAGAGATCTGTTACTGAGCGCAGATGTAAGGTTCACCAATCTCGAGGTGTTGTTAAACAACTATGAAGACCCACCTGCGTATCTCTCTGGCGGTACATATATGCGCTGCGATCCTCGTTTCGCCAAAGACCTCCAATGGCTAGGACTCAACTTGATCGCCTGTGCCAACAACCATGCTTTTGACTTTGGCGAAAACGGTGTACTCACTAACATACGCTATCTAGATGAGGCAGGGCTGGTCCACTCAGGCACCGGGAGACACCTAGCAGAGGCTTCAGCACCCGGCTATCTCAACACCCCCAACGGGCGCGTAGCTCTTGTTTCTGCCACGAGCCCTACGGGAGGAGTCTCGGTCATGGCACGGGCTGGTGAACAGCGCCGCGACTTTATGGGGCGCCCCGGCGCCAACGTCATTGGCTTCACTACAGAGTGGACTGTGGACCGTCAGGCATTTGATGAACTCAGTCGCATTAGCAACGGTCTGGGCTGGGCGGAGCAGGTGCGGCGTTCAGGTGAGAGTGGATACCAGAACCCCATTCAGGACACGGACTCCCTGGTGCATTTGCTGACCAATGTGGTAGGGGAGGCGTCACCGGCGAGATTCGTGCTGGGTGATTCCTTTGAGCGACACACCTATATAGATGAAGCCGACTTAGAGCGTAATATTCAGTGGGTCGCCGATGCCAGACGAATGGCGGACTGGGTTATGTTCACCATTCACACCCACGAAGGCGGAAAGACCCTCTCAGATCCCGCCGACCATATCAGAGTCCTTGCCCATGCCGTCATAGACGCTGGGGCTGATATGTTCATAGGCCATGGGCCCCATGAAGACCGAGGCATAGAGATCTACAAAGGCAGGCCCATCTTCTATAGCCTGGGCGACTTCATCTGTCAGAACGATAGTGTCCTTTTCCAACCTCACGACAACTATTTACGGCAGGGCCTGGGCTGGGAAGCGACCCCCGCCGACTTCTTCGACGCGCGCTCAGCCAATGGCACACGAGGTCAAGTAGTACAGGCCATTCGTTGGGAGAGTGCCGTTGCTATGACCAGATTCGATGGCAGGCGGCTGAAGGAGATACGGCTTTATCCCGTTGACCTAGGCTTTCAACGTCCTCTTTACCAGCAGGGTCGTCCCCTTCTTGCCGAGGGAGAGGTAGCAGAAAGAGTGCTAGAGCGGTTCCAGAGGCGGTCCCAGCCGTTTGGTACAGAAATCAAGATAGAAGGCAACTTGGGGCTTATTCAAATCTAGAGACTATGTTGCACTATGATAACCCTATCTTGCATCAATAATCCGCCATTGGGTAGGGCACTGTTTGAAGGCGGAGATATCTCTTTTACCATCAAGTCCCAACTCCTCAGAACGCATTAGGGCGTTTGCCCACGGAGAACTTGATCATTAATCACTTTCAGCGTTATCGACAGGTTACGCTACGTGGACACAGGGTCTTAGGGTGTACGGGAGTCAGGATTTCCCCGGTAGGCCTCGGATCAGTAGATTTCGGTGATGGCACGCCACTAATTGTAGCAGCACCGCTAGTCAAACATGGACATAGGGAGGTAAGTCGCTGTGACCATCGGACAAGTCAAACGGAAGCAGGACATTCTTGGGGCCTTGAGGTGGCGCTCTATAGGCCCGCCTAGAGGGGGACGCGTGGTTGCAGTGGCTGGAGACCCCTGGAATGTGAACACTTTCTATTTCGGCGCCTGTGCTGGGGGGGTGTGGAAGACTTCTGACGCTGGCACCTATTGGGAAAACGTTTCCGACGGCTTCTTCAACACGGTGGCAGTTGGCGCTATAGCCGTTGCCGACTCCGACCCTAATGTCGTCTATGCAGGCACCGGAGAAGCCTGCATTCGAGGAAACGTCTCTTATGGCGACGGCGTTTACAAGTCCACGGACGGCGGAAAGACCTGGGCCAACGTGGGCCTGTCGGATACGCGTCACATCTCCTGTATCCGTATCCATCCCAAGGATCCTAGCCTGGTGTATGTGGCGGCCTTTGGCCATGCTTTTGGACCAAATGAAGAGCGCGGCATCTTCAGGTCCAAGGACGGCGGCGAGACGTGGGAGAGGGTATTGTTTAAGAGCGACAAGGCAGGTGCCGCCGACCTGACCTTTGACCTCACCAACCCACGCATCCTTTATGCTACCATCTGGCAGGCGTTGAGGACGCCCTGGAGCTTGGTAAGTGGCGGCCCCGACAGTGGAATATTCAAATCTGTGGACGGTGGCGACATCTGGACGGAGATCACCAGCAACCCAGGTCTGCCCAAGGGTCTCAAGGGCCGTATGGGCATAGCGGCCTCACCCGCCCAACCGGGCCGCGTCTGGGCCACTATAGAGGCCGAAGACTGTGGCGTTTACAGGTCAGACGATGGCGGCGATACCTGGGAAATGGTCAACGATAACCGGGATGTGCAAGCGCGCCCCTGGTACTATCAGCACATCTTCGCCGATCCCCAAGACGCAAATACCGTCTGGATACTCAGCTCCCAGTGCTGGAAATCGCTGGACGGTGGCCGGGTATTTACCCGGGTCACCACGCCTCATGACGACAACCATGACCTGTGGATTGATCCCAACAATCCGCAGCGTATGATCGAAGGCAACGACGGCGGCGCATGCGTCACCTTTAACGGTGGCCAGACCTGGTCCACCATCTACAACCAGCCCACCGCCCAGCTCTATCACGTCAGTGCTGATAACCAGTTCCCTTACCGGCTTTACGGTAGGCAACAGGACAACTCCGCAATCAGCGTCCCGTCACGCACCGACAAGGATGCCATATACTGGAGCGATTGCTATCCCGTTGGCAACGCGGAGAGCGGCTACATAGCTGTCCATCCCGAAGACCCCAACATCGTCTTCTCGGGAGCTATTGGCATATCCCCGGATGAAGGAAACCTCCTTCGCTATGACCATCAGACAGGTCAGGTCAGGAACGTTACGGTGTGGCCCGAGTTCTATGCTGGGTGGGGCGCCAAGGACATGAAGTACAGGTTCCAGTGGACCTACCCCATCCAGTTTTCACCTCACGACTCCAACGTCCTGTACGTAACTGGCAACCTGGTGTTCCGGTCAAGAGACCAGGGTAGCAGTTGGGAAGCCATCAGTCCTGACCTCACCAGGAACGAGCCCACTACTCTGGAGCTGTCAGGAGGCCCCATCACAATAGACGCGACGGGTGCGGAGACCTACGGCACCATTTTTGCCTTCACCGAGTCCCTTCACGAAAGAGGCGTCTTCTGGGCTGGCTCGGACGACGGACTCATCCATATATCCAGGGACGACGGCAAGACGTGGGACAAGGTGACGCCCAAAGGCCTGCCGGAATGGACTCTCATAAGCATGATTGAGCCTTCTTCTCATGACCCTGCCACGGCATACATAGCGGCGACACGCTACAAGTTGGACGATCCCAGGCCAATACTCTACAAAACCAACGACTACGGCAAGACCTGGACGGACATCTCTCAAGGGATCCCAGGTGGAGACTACACGCGAGTCATTCGGGAAGACCCAACCCGACGCGGCCTGCTGTACGTCGGCACCGAGACCAGTGTTTACCTCTCCTTTGATGATGGCGCGTCCTGGCAGTCCTTGCAAGCCAACCTCCCCGTTGTGCCCGTGCACGACATCGTTGTCAAAGATAATGACCTCCTCGCCGCTACCCACGGGCGGTCTTTCTGGATCCTGGATGACGTGACCCAAATACACCAGGTCACGGACGACCTGGCCTCAAAATCATTCCATCTCATGAAACCGCGTGATACGTACCGGGTACCTGGGCCGGGAAAGAACTACCAGCTCGCCTTGGGGGCGGTTGCTTACAGCGAGCTCCGCAAGTTCCTGGATGCTGGAGAGAACCCGCCTGACGGCGTAATCGTCACCTACTACCTGAAAGACAGACCGTCCGAGGATGAAGAAGTACTGCCCAGCTTCCTGGACTCCGACGGCCAAATGATCAAGACTTTTTCCAGCAAGAAAGAGGATGGTCAGGGATCGACTGAGCCATCAGCGGTACCAAGAGTATCGGCTGAGGCCGGTATGAATCGGTTCATCTGGGACACGCAGTATTCCGATGCATACAAGGTCCCTGATGACAAATCGATGGAGCAGATAGTGATCGCGCCTTTGGCGCCACCCGGCACCTATCAGGTGGTCTTGAAGGTATTAGGTCAGTCTCAGACCGAGACCTTCAACATCGTCAAAGACCCCCGAGTGGCCACTACTCAGGAGGACTTTCAGGCGCAGTTCGACTTGCTGATCAAGATACGTGACAAGGTGTCGGAGACCAACGACTCTGTGGTCAAGCTCCGTAGCGTCAAGCGGCAGGTGGATGAGTGGACGCGCCGTGCTGCTGGTCATTCCTCAGCCGACGCCGTATCAGAGGCGGCCAGCGTTCTGCGGGCAAAGCTTTCAGTCATAGAGAACAACCTGGTGCAGGTGGACTTCAAAGGAGAGCGGGATCGTTTTCACCTTCCCGCCAGACTTAACCGCAAGCTGGCCGAGCTGGCCGGCGTGGTGTCCAGCGCCGATTTCGCCCCACCAAAACAGGCCTATGACGTGTTGGATGACTTCACTGTCAGGATAGACTCGCAGCTAGAGCGCCTGCAGGAGGTTATAGACCAGGACGTTTCTCAGTTCATTGACATGGTCCACGAGATGAAAATACCGGCCATAGTTCCTACTACCACGGCGTAGAGGCGACTGCTAGCAGCTTTAACGAGTGGAGCTGAGGGGACTCGAACCCCTGACTTCCTCCTTGCAAAGGAGGCGCTCTCCCAACTGAGCTACAGCCCCACGCTGGTTCAAAGTATAGGTAGGCGCTACTTGCCGGTCAAGGAATACATGCTCCGTCCTTGCTTAGCCGTCCCGACTCCGCTATTATGATGACACCGTATGGGCGGAGGCCGACATGCCGTTTAGAGTAGGTGGAACTGAGCTTGTTATCATACTTGTCATAGTGCTTATCATATTTGGCGCCGGCAAGCTTCCTGAAGTTGGCGGCGCCATAGGCAAAGGCATACGCGCCTTCAAGCGTGGTCAAGAAGGCATGGAAGACCGCAACGATGCCGAAGACGAAGCCGGCGATGCCAAGTCAGGTTCTCAAGCAAGCTCTAAGTCCAAGTCCAAAGAGGAAGCCAAGACATAGCACCGGTTCTTGAAGGTGCCTGAAGAAGCCTTTGCAACTGCACAGCCGCTTCTTCTATCCGCTACCCGCCGGATTCGGGGACGGCGTCCGATGCTGTACTCGTATCGCGTCGTGCCAACCAGGACAGCCATATCCCCGTCTCGTACAGCACTATTATCGGAAGCGCCACCAGCGTCTGATTTATAGGGTCAAACGTGGGGGTAATCAACGCTCCCAGCACAAAGGCGAGCACAAAGCTCAACCTACGCCATTTAGCGAACGTCTTGTGGCTGACCACGCGCAACTTGGCCAAGGTGAACATGAGTATCGGAGTTTCAAAGACCAACCCCATCCAGAACAACAGATTCACTATGAGGTTCACATAGTTGCCAATGCGTATCATTGGCGAGGCAATGTCTGAGTTGAAGGTAAGCAGGAACCTGAACGCCGGTGGGATTATGACAAAATAGCCGAAGGCTATTCCCAGCACAAACGCCAGCGATACTCCGGGAAGCAGGAACAGCAGGTATTTCCTCTCTTTGGGAGTCAGGCCGGGCGTGACGAACATCACCACCTGGTAGGTAAGCACGGGAAGCGCCAGGATTATTCCCCCCAGGAAGGACACCTTCATGGTGATGCCCAGCATCTCCGTGGCTTCCGTGAAGACAAGGGGGGCGCCCGTAAAGCCAGGAAGGTCGGCTGCCGGGCGCTGCAGGAACAGCAGGATATGACGGTGGAAGATGAAAGTAACCACGGCGCCAACGACCGAGGCCAGCGCGGCGATAAACAGTCTGCGCCGCAGCTCTTCCAGGTGGTCTCTTAACGTAAGCCCTTCTTGTTGCTCTGTTGTCAACGTTCCGGATTGGTATCCTGTTGCCGCTCGGCGGTGGATGGAATCTGCTGGCGTTCAGTAGTCTTGCCGGTAGGGGTTTTTCCCTCCAGATCGTCCAGGTCTATTAGTCTCGGTATCTCTGAAGTAGCGCGTTGCAACTCACGCAAGTATCTACCCAGAGTGCGAGACACCTCTACCATGCGGGAAGGGCCCAACACCAGCAACGCCACCAGCATCACGAAGAGCATCTCGAATATTCCTACGCCAAAGAAGTTCACGGTGTCTCTCCTCCGAGTCGGCACGTCTCGCAGCTTCCCATCTCAGGCGGTGGGTCGAGATCCGCACCCATTTGTCGTAGTAAGTCTGTAGCGAGACACATAGGAAGGCCCATTACATTAAGATAACATCCTTCTACTGAGGCTACTGGAGAAAACACATCGTCTTGTATGGCGTAAGCACCGGCTTTGTCCATAGCCTGCCCTGATTCTACCCATGCCCTGGCCTCGTCCTCACTGTAGTGTCGCATCGTTACCTTGCTCGTGAGGTATCCGCTGCGGCTTTCTCCGGAACTGCTGTCTAGGATGACTACTCCCGTAATTACCTCGTGCGTACCTCCGAGCAGATCGAGCAGCATCTCCATGGCTTCGGGTTCAGTTTGAGGCTTGCCCAATACTCTATTGCCATCGACCACAACGGTATCTGCGGCAAGCACCAGTCCCTGGCGCACTCTGTTCGCTACGTTTCTCGCTTTGTGCAACGCCACTCTTTGAGTGTACTCCTCGGGGTTTCCCTCAACCGACGGTTCCTCTGACTCCGATGGCAGGAGGGTAAACGGTATGCCGTGTTCTCGAAGGATTTGCCGGCGCCTTGGCGAAGCGGAAGCCAGCGTGATGGGATGGCCTGGCCTGAGGGTGAGTGTGGCAAGACACTCCACGTGATACGTTTGGGGGAACATGTCTACCGGCTGAACCGATGCGATTCTGAAAGGCCCGCTGAGGATGCGCAGGTTCCTTGCCAGGGTGGCGGGGTCGCAGGATACATAGATGAGTCGTTGAGGAGCAAGGCGGACGATGGACTCCAAAGCCGCCTTCTGGCATCCGGCTCGTGGAGGGTCGATTATCATAGCGTCCACCGGCTCCGTTATCTCCTGCAGCACTTCCTCCGTTTTCCCTTTGCGGATCTCTATGTTGTTGAAGAGCCTCAGATTGTATTGCGCGTCCTCTATAGATGCAGCCGACTCCTCGATGGCGATTACTTTGGAGGCGTAAGGAGCCAGCAGGCCGGCGAACGTTCCCACTCCTGCGTAAGCGTCTATCAACACCTCTGAGCCCGTGAGCCCAAGCGACTCCTTCACCAAGCCAACTATGTTTTCCAGTTGCTCTGTGTTCACCTGGAAGAAGGACGGAGAGGCCACCCTGAAGTGGATGTCCAGTACGGAATCCATGTAAGTCTTCTGCCCTGTCTCCAGAGGCACGTCCTCACCCTTGAGAGTGGGTTGAATCAACCTGGAGCCCGTCCTTGCGCCGGAGCGCACTGCCACCTGTGTCGTCTCTCCGCAATGACCGTCCAACTGGCTCAAAACGTCGTTAATGTAATCGTTCATCAGCAGGCAACGCTCGATATCGATGAAACGACGCCGTTCCCGGTGAATGTAGCCCAATCGCCCGCCTTCACGACTGACCGTGAACCTGGCGTGGTTGCGGTAGCCGAACTCCCGGGGAGAGGGCAGAGTAGGGGAGACAGGCACATCGCTCAAGCCGCCTACACGCTGCAGGGCATCTTCAACGGCTTGACGTTTCAGCTGGAGTTGGTGGGAATATACGACGTGCTGCCACTGGCACCCCGTGCATTCTGTAAAATACCGACACGGAGGCTGTTGCCGGTGCGGCGACGGCCTGATCACGTTCACTACCTCAGCCGCTATGTAGTGGCGGCGCTCTCTGATGATCTCCACCTCCACTTCCTCTCCCGGTATGCCACCGAACACAAAGACCGGCTTATCCCCCAGGTAAGCCAGCGCCTCGCCAAGTCGTCCCATCCCTTCCAGTTCAAGGCGCAATAGCTGGCCGCGTTCTATACTCTTTACTGTCATCTTACTGTCATCAAGATAGTTGAGAAGTCTGGTTACCCTAATATACTCCTCTCTTGCGGTGGATTCAAAAAGAGAGGCCGGTCTATGGTCTAGCATTCCCACTTGTACCCGCACCATGCTATAGCATAAGATTGGTTGAATTACGTTTTTCGACGGTGAGTGCCGTTTAAGATGACATGACAGTAGAACCTGTTGAGAAAGGTCGCAGACTTCCGCCTTGGTTCAAGGTGCGCGCCCCGGGCGGCGAGAACTACGTCCGGTTGCGCAACCTCCTGCGGGACAGCGACCTCCACACGGTCTGCGAGGAGGCCCGCTGCCCCAACATTGGCGAATGCTGGGAAAGAGGCGCGGCTACTTTCATGATCCTGGGCGACATCTGCACCAGGGCCTGCCGCTACTGCGCCGTTACCTCCGGCAAGCCGCTGGCCGTTGACCTGGAAGAGCCAAACCGTTTGGCCAGAACGGTAGAGCGGCTGAGCTTGAAGTACGTTGTTATCACCTCTGTCAACCGAGATGACCTGCCCGATGGCGGAGCGTTCATATTCGCTCAGTGCGTAATCAAAATCAGGGAGCGGATGTCGGACGGAGACGGAATAAAGGTGGAAACGCTGATCCCTGATTTCCAGGGCAACGGCTTGAAGACCATGGTGCGCGCTCGCCCGGATGTGTTGAATCACAACATAGAAACGGTACGACGCGTCTTCCATGGCGTACGTCCCAAGGGTGACTACGACTACTCCTTGGAGTTGCTGGAGCAGGTAAAGCGGATGGCGCCGGATATGGTTACCAAGTCAGGCATGATGGTTGGCTTGGGCGAGTCCCGGGAAGAGATATTGGAGACCATGGATGATCTCCGCGCCGTGAACTGTGACCTGCTCACCATTGGCCAGTACCTGCGGCCCAGCGGGAAGCATGCGCCAGTGAGCAAATTCTACACGCCCGGGGAGTTCTTCGACTTGCAGCGGGAGGGTTTGCGACGCGGTTTCCGCCACGTGGCCGCGGGTCCCTTGGTGCGCAGTTCCTATCATGCCGACGAGCAACATTCGGCGGCCTCCCTGGTGCTAGCCTAGTTCTGAGGTGCCTGGTTCTGGCTGACAGCTTTGAAATAGACGATACCCTTTGGGCTGAACGAGGCGATGGCGTCGTTCGCTTTCACCGCAAGGTTCCCGGCGCTACCACTGATCCGGTCGTCCTGGAGATGGGACTCTCCACGTTGCGAAACGTGCTGGTCTGGGCAGACGAAGAGCGCGGAGTTACCGCATCCTTCACCGGCCCAATGGCATCTCACATAAGAGACTCGGCCAGGGAGTTGGGACTGACGCCGGAAATGTTTGTTTGGTACGCTGTAAAAGCCTTTATGGATGTGGGCTCCCATTCTCACTAACTTTCGGCCCGCTTTCAGTTCCCAAGAACGTCTTGACAAGCCCGAACCCAAATGAGATAAAGCATCTGAATCCACCGAGCAGAGGGGGGAACATGTACGAGACCAATATGTACGAAGGTATGCTTGCGGAAACCATAACCATTAGAGGCTACAACGATGACCCGGTGTACACCTACTTTGCCAAACCGCTTGGCCCGGGCCCGTTTCCCGGCGTAGTCCTGGTGCATCACTTGCCAGGCTGGGACGAGTTCTACCGTGAAACCGCCCGCCGCTTTGCCCACCATGGCTACCTGGCTATTTGCCCCAACCTTTATCAGCGATTTGGCCATGGCACTCCCGACGACGTCACTGCCAAAGTACGCTCGGAAGGCGGCGTGTCTGATGATTCCGTTGTCGCCGATTCGGAAGCTGCTATGCAGTACCTTCGCTCTCTGCCTATTCACAACGGCAAGGTGGGTATATTCGGCACCTGTTCCGGGGGACGCCAGGCCTTCTTGGTGGCCTGCCGCAGCGAAGGATTCGACGCCGCTATAGAGTGCTGGGGGGGTCGCGTCGTGATGTCGCAAGACGAACTTAGCCCTCAGCAGCCTGTTGCCCCCATTGACTACACCGCGGATCTGTCTTCTGCATTGCTGGGACTGTTCGGTGAAGAAGACCGGAGCCCTACGCCGGCACAGGTGGCTCAACATGAGGATGAGCTGAAAAAGCACAACAAGGATTACGAGTTTCACATGTATCCTGGTGCAGGCCACGGCTTCTTCTACTATGACAGGCCGGCATACCGCCAGCAGCAAGCAATGGACGGATGGGGCAAGGTTTGGGACTTCTTGCATAGGCATCTGGGAGGGCCCGCGTAGGGCTGGAAATCCCCCGGTGTTCGCATAGGAGATGTGAATAATGTGTACAATGATTACGGAAAAGGCGTTGATGTCCGGCACTGCCAAGGGACCAAAGGGCTGGTTCCAAGTACGCCAGGCAAACGTTTCCTTTGACCATCCCTTCAATGCTCCGCTTGACCACGCTATAAACATAGACTTTGTCAATGAGAATGAAGGCCTGGGCGCCAGGGTGGCCGTGGAGATCACCGCCGATTCGGCAAGGCGGTTGGTAAAGGCCATTCTTGATGCTTTGGAACAGGGTGAGAAGTATCACCTTGAAGAGTTGGAGAGCACCGCTTCCGTACAAGGATGAAAGTATAATGAATGAGCAAGTAAAGGTTGCAACGCTGGCCGGCGGCTGCTTCTGGTGTCTGGAGGCGGTTTTCGAGCAGGTGCACGGGGTGGAAAGCGTGACGTCGGGGTACGCTGGCGGACACGTATCCAATCCAACCTATGAGCAGGTATGCATGGGGACTACAGGCCATGCAGAGGTAACGCAGGTAGTCTTCCATCCGAACCAGGTCTCATATCGTGAGTTGCTGGAGATTTTTTTCTCCATCCACGACCCGACTACGCTTAACCGCCAGGGGCCGGACATGGGCACGCAGTACCGCTCGGCAATTTTCTTCCATGATGACGAACAAAAGGAGACTGCGGAAGAGTTGATTGCAGAGCTAACCAAGGCGCAAATCTGGGACCGCTCCATTGTCACCGAGGTTGCGCCTTTGACCAGATTCTATCCTGCGGAGGATTATCACCGGGAGTATTACCGCAGGAACTCCCGACAACCGTATTGCCAGGCCATCATCAGCCCCAAAGTCGCCAAGTTTCGCAAGCAGCACATGGATAAGCTGAAGCCCGAAGTGGCGCAGCAACGCGCTTAGCTAGCGGCGGCGCTCCAGAACATAGGAAGCAAGCTTCATCATAGACCTTCTCTCCCTGGTATCTGGAAGTTGGAGTAGCGTTCTCTTGGCTTGGTCGCAGAATTCCCCGGCCACTGCGTATGAATCGCTCAGAACGGAGGAGTTCCGTAGCATTTCAAGCACGCGCTTGTGATTGGCTTCTCGGTTCTTCCCCTTGAACAAAGCATCTATAGAGTTGTCTTGCGGATAACGCTCCATTAGCAGCAGGGTAGGCAGTGTGACCTTGCCCTCGATCAAATCGAGCCCGACTGGTTTCCCTACCTCCTCTTCGATCCCTTCGAAGTCAAGGATGTCGTCTATTATCTGGAACGCCATCCCCAAGTTGCGGCCGTATTCAACGAATAGCTGAACGGTCGATTCGGGCGCTCCGCTTAGAATAGCCCCGCTTTCAGCGGCCGTACGGAACAGAGTTGCTGTTTTGTTGTATATACGGTCATTGTATTGATCAAGAGAACAGTTAGCGTTGAAGGCGCTGAACGACTCCAAGATCTGGCCTGTTGAGAGTTCCATGATTGTTTCAGCAAAACGGCGGACAACCCTCACGTTGCCTGTATCGCATACGTGTACCGCTGAAACAGCGAACATGTAGTCTCCGAACATCACCGCGATGTTGTTGTCCCACAAGCTGTTCACCGTGGCGCGTCCACGCCTCAGCGAAGCATGGTCTACCATATCGTCGTGTATCAAAGAGGATACGTGGAGGAGCTCCATGGCGGCGCCCATGGTTACCAGCAACTCTTCACTTCCCTGTTGTGTTCTTCCTGCTAGAAGTGTTATTGCCGGGCGCACCCGTTTGCCCGGGATCAAGGAGGTATGAGCAAGAAGTCCCTCCAGGGCTGAATGCTCCTGATTGGAAAGGAACCTCAACTTATCTTCGACCGCTTCCAACTGCCGGTGTACCGGTTCGTATATGAAATCCAGGACGCTCTGGTCTGTGTTCAATTTTGTCACTAGTGTGTTATGGCCTCTTCCATGCGCCGCGTTTCTTCCTCCACAACTGAATCGTCCAGCTTGGTGAAGAGCGCCTGCGGCGATGGCAGCTCGACCCCCGGCTCCGGCTGCTGAACAGACCAGCCATGGTCGTGGATCGTTCCCGGTAGGCCCAGGAGGGTGTGTAATCGCTCTGCACTGAATGGCAGGTAAGGGTAGGTAACAGTCTTCAACGCGGATATGGTATGGAGGGTTACCCAAAGGGATGTGGCCGTCCTGTCACGGTTCTCCTTCAAGGTATGCCACGGCGCTTGTGAATCCAAGTACCGGTTGGCCTCTTGCGCCAGCGACATGGCGGCGCGAAGCCCCTCACGGAACCTGGTCCTGGATATGTGCAACGCTGTCTCATTCAAGGCGTCATTGGCTTTGGCCATCAGCGACTGGTCAACGTCAGTGAGTTCATGCGGTTGAGGCACCTTGCCATTGAAGCCCCGTCTGATCAACGTGAGCACCCTGTGCACCAGGTTGCCGTAAGTTGCCACCAGCTCATCGTTGTTGCGGCGCACGAATTCATTCCAGGTGAAGTCCGTATCGGAGGTTTCCGGCATGCTCGCTGAGATGTAGTACCGCAGTGGGTCAGGCTCGTATCGCTCCAGATAATCGGTTACCCAGACTGCCCGGCGCTCGCTTTTGGAGAACTTGCCGCCGTACATATTGAGGTATTCGTTAGCCGGTACGTCGTAGGGGAGGTGAAGGCCGTTGCCGTACCCCATCAGTATTGCTGGCCATATGATGGTATGAAAGGGGATGTTGTCCTTGCCCACGAAATAGTACGTCCTTGCCTCTGGGTCTTCCCAGAACTCCTTCCACGCCTCCGGCCTGTTCTGAAGTGCGGCCCACTCCTTGGAGGCAGATAAGTATCCTATTACCGCTTCAAACCATACGTACACGCGCTTTTGCCCGTAGTCAGCCACTGGAACGGGCACGCCCCAATCTATATCGCGCGTTATTGCTCTATCGTGCAGGCCTTCTTTGATATAACCCTGAGTGAAGTTCAAGACATTGGGACGCCAGTGTGGTTGCCCCTGCACCCACTCCAGCAAATCGTCTTGCAGAGCGCTGAGGCGTAAGAAATAGTGCTCCGATTCTCGGATCTCCGGCGTGGCCCCGCTGAGGCGGCTGCGCGGATTCTTCAACTCTAGCGGGTCCATTGGCCTGCCGCAGTTGTCGCACTGGTCGCCACGGGCCTTCTCATAGGCGCAGAAGGGACAGGTCCCTTCAACGTAGCGATCCGGCAGGAACCTGCGGTCGACCTCAGAGTAGAGCAGGGGAGTAGTCTTCCTGACCGCAAGGCCCTTGTCCATTAGAGTGAGGAAGATATCTTTAACCACTTCCTTGTGGTTCTCGGTACCCGTGCTGGTGAACAGGTCGAACGTGATGCCTAGTTTCTCCCACACCTCAAGCTGGGCAGGACGGTACTTGTCCACCACCTGCTGTGGGGTCAGTCCCTCTTCTTCAGCGGTAACGGTTATGGGTGTGCCGTGTTGGTCGCTGCCGGACACCATGAGCACCTTGTTGCCCTTCAGCCTGTGGTACCGCGCGAAAATGTCCGCGGCCACGTAGCACCCCGCTAGGTGACCCAGGTGGACGTAACCGTTGGTATACGGCCAGGCTACGGCAACAAGAATCTTTTCAGCGGCCAAGTTGGCTCTCTTTCTCAGTGGAATGTGGCTATTCTAGCATAGACATACCCGGCAACGTCTCCGGGTAATCCTATAGCTCCAGCCATAGGTCGTAGATCTGCCGCCTGGATAGACTAAACTCGGTTGATATCTGAGCTATAGCCTCTTTGACGGTAATTCCCGCTTCTTTTAGCTCTCGCAATTTGCTGGTTGCGCCTTCCAAGTCCACAGTGCCATTGGCCGGCTTGGCTCCTTCTACAACCAGGGTAAACTCGCCTCTTGGCCGGGCAAAGTGAGCTACCGCTTCCGATAGCGTGCTGCGGTATATCTCTTCATAGAGCTTGGTTAGCTCACGGCACACGGCCACTTTGCGGTCTCCCAGGATTTCGGTCATGTCTTGCAAGGAGGCCTTCAGCCGGTGGGGAGCCTCAAAGATGACCAGCGTATAAGGCTCGGCGGCTACTGCGACCAGCGCTTCACGGCGGGCCTTTGGTCTATTGGGTAGGAAACCCAGGAAGAGAAACCGGTCCGCATGCATGCCGGATACGGCAAGCGCCGTGGTGACAGAGGAAGCCCCGGGCACCGCTGTCACTGTGAATCCCGCCTCTGCTGTGGCAGCGACCAGCTCGCAGCCTGGATCGCTGATGGTGGGCACTCCGGCCTCAGAAACCAGGGCGACGTTGTCTCTAAGCAAAGCGTCCAATATGTAGGGTATGCGCAAGCTCACGTTGTCTTTGTAATAGCTAATCAGCGGCGTCTTTACGTTGTAGCGACGCAGGAGTTTCCGGGTAGTTCTGGTGTCCTCCGCCGCTATCAGGCTTACATCCTCAAGTGCTTGCAGCGCCCTCAAAGAGATGTCTTGAAGGTTCCCAATGGGAGTTGCTATTAAGTATAGAGTAGTCACTTCTTCTGAACCTCTTACGTTGGAACAAACGGCTATGTTAATATTATATTGCAGTTAGTTGAGAGGGAATCATGGAAGAGCATACTATCCCACAGCCCTCCCGGGTTACGTACCGAGCAGGCTTTCTTCTTGGCCTTGTCTCCGGCCTCGTCATGACCTTGATCATGGTGGCCCTGAGATTTGCTACCGAAACCCCTGTCCTTCCCGAAATCATTGCAGATTGGCTAACCAGCGTAACTCCGCCAGAGCTGTTCGACTTAACATTGGAAATTCTGCAGGTAGCGGCCAAGCCCCTGATGTTTTCTATCCTGCTGGTAGCCCAAGTGTTGGCCGGCGGACTCTTTGGCGTGGCTCACGTTCGATACTCCTCTACAATGCCCTTCTTGCCGGAAAGCAGCTGGCTAAGAAGCCTCATCTTGGCAACGGCTATATGGCTCATTTTCATGGTTTTGCTATCGCCTGTGATAGGCGCGGGTCTATTTGGCGTATCTCTGGCGGACGGCCCTTGGGGCTACATGTTCATCACCTATGTCTCTTTCCTTGCCTTCAGCGCCACGTTAATCGAGCTGCATCGCATAGCCATGGCGCGCCTTAGCCCGGAACCGGTCACCGGGCGGCGGGAGTTCATGAGAAGGGCCGCTTTCTTTGGACTGTTCGCCGCCGTCGGGGGATTGGCCGTAAGGACCATCCTTCAGAACACCTCAGCCGTTACCCCGTCTACGGTGACCAGTGTCGCGGGGATGCCCCCTGAAATTACTCCTAACGACACTTTTTACGAGGTGTCTAAGAACATAGTGAACCCCAGTGTGGACGTGACTGACTGGAAGCTTGAATTCGCAGGGGACTTTGGCAATCCAATATCTCTAACCTATGAGGAGCTTCAGTCGCTTCCCTGGCAGGAGGAGTACGTCACGCTGACTTGCATCAGCAATCGCATAGGCGGAGGGCTTATTGGCAACGCCTTGTGGCGAGGAGTCAAGTTGAGCACACTGTTGGAGATGGCCGAAATGCCCGCCAGCGTTGAGAGGCTGGCTTTCCACGCCGCCGACGGGTATGTGGATAGCTTCCCCACGGAGTATGCCTTGCGTGATCAGACCATGATTGCTTACCTGATGAACGGCGAGCCCCTCACGGACGGACATGGATTCCCGGCCAGAATCATAGTCCCCGGTTTGTACGGTATGGAAAACGTAAAGTGGCTCACCAAGATAGAGCCTGTACCGTCATCGTTCAGGGGTTACTGGCAGACAAGGAGCTGGGCCGACACCGCCATCATTCAGACGATGTCCAGAATAGACGTTCCCGTTCGCAACGCGGACATTCCGGTAAACGATGAATCGTTTGTTGGCGGGGTGGCATTCGCTGGCGATAGGGGTATCAGAACGGTGGAAGTGAGCTTTGATGACGGCGAAACCTGGCAGACCGCTGAGTTCAGCGAGCCACTTTCGCCCTACACATGGGTGCTCTGGACAAGAGATTGGACGCCCACCGAGCCGCAAAGAGTCAACATGGCGGTCAGAGCCACGGATCTCGAGGGGAACACGCAGCCCGCCAAAATCACCAGAGCACTGCCTAACGGTGCCGAAGGATGGCACCGCATTTTGGTGAACGTACTTAGTACAGCTTGACCACCGTCACTGGAAAGCTCAGACATCGCAACCGTAACCCCGCCTTCGTCTGCGACTTCTCGCCGCCGCGCGGCGCAGACTTTTCCACTGTGGAGCAGGTGAAGAGAGTCGGCGCCGACTTTGTGAGCGTGGCCTACAGCCCGGGCAGGTCGGTGCGTGTCGACTCAACCGTAATGGCGCAGGTCATCGGTCTGTCCGGTGATCAGGACGTCATTTTCAGCTTGGCCCCCCGCGACATGAACAAGCTGGCTTTGCAGAATCACTTGCTGGGCGCGCAGGCGCTGGGGCTGGAAAACGTGGTTGTACTGGGCGGTGATGACTTCACGCCACGAGACCGCGGCTTGCTGACTCGGGTCAGTGATTACAGTTCCACGGGGCTGATCAAAGCAATCAGCGATTTGAATCACGGGGAGGACTTCCGCGGATTGAAGCTGAGAAAACCCACCCGGTTCTGCATAGGAGCCGTAATCGATTTCGGCGCTTCCGACATCGAAAAAGAAGCCAGGCTGACAGAGAGGAAGGTGCGGGCTGGGGCACATTTCTTCTTCAGCCAGGCCTTTTACAGCGTTCAAGTGGCGAACCGCTTTTACGAGATCTATAGCAGCGTTGCCGGCGGTAATTTGGCCCTACCCGTATTTCACGGTTTGCAGATACTGGAACGCGACGGCATTCTCTTTGGCGACGTGCCAGAGCATTTGAGGAGTGACTTGGAAAAAGGTCGTTCGCCTTTGGAAATAGCCTTCGAGCACTTTCAGAGCTATATAGATGAGGGGATGGACTTGATCTATCTGATCCCGCCCATTCTCAAGGGCGGGCGGAGGAGCTACGCCGCGGCTGAGCAATTGCTCCTTCAGGTCAAAGCTCAGGTGAAGCCGTGACCGACGCAATATACGTAGAAAATCTGGTCAAGAAGTTCGGCAGCCTGGTCGCCGTGGACGACATCTCATTTTCGGTGGAGCAGGGCGAGATTTTCGGCATACTCGGTCCCAACGGGGCGGGTAAGACCACTACTCTGGAGATCATAGAGGGGCTTCAACACCCCACCGGCGGCCGCACCACCGTACTCGGTATGGACAGCCAGAAAGAAAGCCTGGCGGTCAAGGAGCGCATAGGGGTGCAGCTGCAGGCATCGGCGTACTTCGAACACCTCACCCTTACCGAAATTCTGGACCTCTTTGGGAAATTCTACTCAAAGAGGATCTCTTCCAGGGAATTGCTGGAGCGAGTGGGCCTCCTTGACAAAGCAAAGTCCACCGTATCCAAACTATCCGGGGGACAGAGGCAGCGGTTTACCATAGCTGCCACGCTTATCAACGACCCGAAAGTGGTGTTCTTGGACGAGCCCACCGCAGGACTAGATCCCCAGGCCAGGCGAAACCTCTGGGAGTTTATCCAAGCCATCCATAGAGACGGGTGTACCGTGGTGTTGACCACCCACTACATGGAGGAAGCGCAGTTCCTTTGTCGACGCGTAGCCATCATGGACCAGGCCAAAATTGTGGCCATGGACACTCCCGCCAATCTGATACGCTCCTTGCCGGTGCCGTACGAAATCAGGTTCACGGCCAACGGCGCTCTGGAGCAACGGGACTTGGAAGAACTGGATGGAGCCCAATCCGTCCACCGAGACGAGGACGGATTGTGGCGTTTGGCATCTTCCGATTCCGCAAAGACTGTGGGGGCTTTGATGAGCTTGGGCCAAAACGGAGAGTTGACCCACCTGGAAGTGGTCTCTGCCAACCTGGAGGACGTTTTCCTGTCCATTACGGGACGTCATCTGAGGGACTGATGGAACTATGTTGCTGTCGTTGACTGTTGCCAATCTCAAGATGACTTACAGGAACAAGCAGGCCCTGTTCTGGTCGCTGGCGTTCCCCCTTATCTTTGTAACATCGTTCGGTCTGTTCAACTTTGATGACCCGCCCAACGCTGCCATACTGCTCGTTGACCAGTCGCAAGATGCCGTATCGCAGGGCTTTATCCAGGCCATGTCGACGGTGGAGCATATTACCATCGAGGAACGGTCGGATGCGCCGTCCGCCCGCAGGGAAGTGGAAGACGGTGATTTCAACTACCTGATGATCATTCCCGATGGTTTGCAGGAGAGAATCGCTCAGGGCCAGGGAGCAGGCCCTTCCAGCATTTCTCTGATCTACGACAGGGCCAATAGCGGCGCTCCCATTACCATAGGCGTGGTGCAAGGTTTAGTGGATGAGATGAATAAACGGCTGGCCAACGCTCCAACGCTCATAGATCTGCAGTCTGAAGGTGTCCAGGCACGGCAGTTGACCTACTACGATTTCCTGCTTCCAGGTCTTGTTGGGATGGGTGTGATGACCTCCTCAATCATTGGTATCGCGGCTTCAATGGCTCTTTATAGGCAGCAAAGAATACTGAAGCGGATCTTGGCCACGCCTTTGAAGGTGCGTGTATTCTTTGCCTCTGAAGTCCTTGCCAACCTTGTCCTTGCTGTAATCCAGGCGTCCATCATACTGGCTGCGGGGATTCTGCTCTTTGGAGCCAACATCTACGGCAACTTTCTCTGGGTGTTTGCCGTAGTCTTGGTTTCCAGCATAGTTTTTCTCAACATTGGCTTCATCATTGGGGGCTTATCAAAGAATGTAGACGCCGCCGTAGGCCTGGCCAACGCCGTATCTTTGCCCATGATGTTTCTGGCCGGCGTTTTCTTTCCTAAAGAGGGCCTTCCTTGGATACTATCCAACGTCGTTTCGTATTTGCCGCTGGCGCCCATGCTGGACGTCCTCAGAGGAGTGGCCCTAGAGGCCGAACCGTTGTGGAATTACCCCTATGAGCTTGGCCTGCTTGGGGCCTGGATAGCCGTCAGCTCCGTGGTGGCTGTGCGCGTCTTCAGGTTCGAATAGCCTACTTCAAAAGCAGCCGAATATCGTGGATTAGAGGTTCGGGGTCAAGGGTCAGGTCTGTAATCACGGAGCGCATCCTTCCCTCTTGGTCTATGAGGTAGACCGGCGCCGAATGTGTAACCAGGTAAGTCGCTTTCTCGGAAAGCCCTTCGTCGCTCACTAGGGCTTCTCTTGCCAGGTCAGTTCCTAAGCTCTCTATTGCGCCGCCGCCTGAGTCGTCAGTTCGCTTCACTGACAGGTAGTACGCTTCCCATAGGACGGATAGCTCCTCTTCTGATCCGGTCAGAAAAGACCACTTATTCAGCATGTTCCGCTGTTGTGAATAGGCGCGGACTTGCTGCGGAGTATCTCTGTTGGGGTCTACGGAAATGGCTATTATGGAGACTTTGGCTGCATCTTCACCCAGGGCTTCATGGGCTTTGGCAAGCGAGTGCGCCGTGAGGGGACAAATATCCGGGCAGTTGGTGTAGAGGAACGTCAACGCAACCACGTTGCCCCGCTCGTCTCTAAGGGACGTTTCCTCTCCGAACTGGTCGAGCAGCGTGAATCCTGGCGCGGGATCCTTTGCTGTAAGCTCAGTGCCCATGAAGGATGCCGCCGTCTGAGAACAGCCCGTCAGCATTGCTGCGGTCAACACCCCCACCAATAAGGGAATCGCGTGTATCCTACGGGGCAAGAGTAAGCGCGCGGTCACAGATTTACCGAGCTGTCCACCATGACAGCCGTGAAAAGAAGCGCCAAATACAGCAGTGAATATAGATATAGCTGTCTGGCCGCACGATTCGTCTGGTTCCTCAGTAGCCTTGCCACGTAGAAGAGCAGTGCTGCCCCCAGCATGGCGGCGCTTAGTGCATAAACCCAGCCCACGGCCTGTGCCGTAACGAAGGTCAAGCTTATGGCAACCAGTATCAGGCTGTGCATGAGAATCGCCTTTGCGGTTGCATGTTCACCGGCCACTACAGGCAGCATAGGGATCCCCGCTTTTGCGTAATCGTTCTTGAGAAGAAGTGAAAGCGCCCAGAAATGAGGCGGCGTCCAGAAGAAGATGATGGCGAAAAGGTACAGCGCGGGTAGGTCCAATCCTCCCGTGATTGCAGCCCAGCCCACTACGGGAGGCACAGCGCCCGCGGCGCCGCCGATCACTATGTTCTGCGTCCAAGTCCGCTTCAGCCAGGCTGTGTAGACAAGGGTGTAGAAGAGCGTAGCCCCTAATACCAGCAGTGCACTTAACAGGTTAACCCATAGAGCGAGAATGCCAAAGGCAACCACGTTCAGTCCTATCCCCATCCACAGCGCATGCTTTGCGGGGATTCTATGGCTCGGCAGGGGACGCTGCCTCGTCCGGTTCATCCTGGCATCTATATCGCTGTCCAGGTAATGATTGATAGCGTTTGCACCGCCGGCGCCTAGAGAGCCCGCGAGCAGCACCAGCAACGTTGTTCCCAGAGGCGGTACGCCCTGGGCTGCCAGGAACAGGCCGCCAAGCGCGGTTATCAATAGCAGTACAACAATCTTCGGCTTGGCAAGAGTGACGTAGTCTTTGACTCTCGTGAGTTCTAACGATGTAGCCTTGGCCAGCGTTGCCATGACTACAAGACCTCCCAAGAGCGCTGTAGCCAGGCTTAAGTGCACCGCTCTAGCCGCTGCGGAGAAGCCCGTCCAGGGATTGGCCGCCCCCGCCAGCGTTTGCACAACTACCAGGGCTCCTACGGCGATTCCCGTCATCCAGAGGACGCGCCGCTCCTGCCTGTAGCGCCAGGCCATGAGGACTACTACCCCTGCCAGTACGGCTCCAGCTCCTGCCAGAAGGCGATGCAAAAGGTGCAGCCAACCCAGAGAGACGTTGGGTGTCAGGCCGCTGTCGCACAGCGGCCAGCTAGGACATACCGTTCCAGCTCCACGTCCCACTATATATGAGCCTGACAGAATTACTACAAAGGTGACTATAGCCGCCGCCGATGCCCACGAGAACAGCCTGTCGTCTCCCTGTCCTGGGGTGGCGCGGGTCCTATATCCCAACACCAGGCTGATCATGAGCAAGGCGAAGATGGTTTGGGCAGTGGCAAGGTGCAGTGTTCTCATGTCGGGGTGCAGCTCTGTCAGCACCGTGGCTCCACCCAGAGCACCCGCGACGCCCACCAGGAATACCGTTACGGAAAGGATTGCCACCAGCGAGTTGAGTCTACGCTGGTTCCACGCCGCTGTCACAGCGGTAGCCAGAACGATTATTCCCGTACTGCTGGCCACCAGCCTGTGTGCGTATTCGATCAGCGTGTGAAATTCAAAGGGAGGGATCAGCTTGCCATGGCATAGGGGCCAGTCCGGACATCCCAGGCCGGAACCGGTTATTCGTACGATTCCGCCCAGGGTTATCAAACAGAAGACCGCCATGGAAGAGGCGATTATTAGAGCTAGAAGCAGATTGCTGGCTGGCTTGAATTGCCCGCTGGCTTCGTACGAAGTTAGCTCAGGTCTTGGGCGATTGGTAATAGTCGAATCGGACATCCGTATGAAAAAAGGTCGTAACGGCAATCAGTCCCTATAATATATCATAGCCTGTGTGCTCCTCATAACAAGTGATTGAAGAGTCGCAAAATCCTTGACGCAGATTCACGCAGTTGGTATTCTTCACACTTGATTGGCCTATTTTTCACAAAGTGACCTTTGCGGGCTAACGGTTTGTCAGATATTAGGATGTTGACGATATATGTGGCGTGACGTTATCAAGCTGAGGGCGTTGGTTCTGCTCTTGGGTCTAGCGGTAATGACCGCGGGATGCTTTCCTTCCCATCCGCAGTCTACCTTTGGAGCCGCCGGCCCCGTGGCTCAAGAACAGTTGGATCTCTTCTACATCACATTCTGGGCCGCCGTTTTTGTCTTCGTGGTAGTGCAGGGGGCCTTGCTCTATACCATCTTCAGGTTCCGCCGCCGCGCCGGAGTGAACGGCCTGCCCAAGCAAACCCACGGAAATACCAGGCTGGAGGTGGCTTGGACCATTGCTCCCGCCATAGTGCTCGCCATTATTGCCGTACCTACCGTGGACACAATCTTCAGTACGGCCAATGCGCCCGATGGGGACGTACTTGCGGTCACCGTTACCGCACATCAGTGGTGGTGGGAGTTCGACTACCCGGATTTGGGTATTTCCACCGCCAACGAGCTGCACGTGCCTGTGGGCCAGAACGTAGACGTGACCCTGGAGTCCAGCGACGTCATACACAGCTTCTGGATACCCAAACTGGCCGGCAAGGTTGATATTGTGCCCAACAACACCAATACAATGTGGTTCAGAGCAGACGAATCCGGCGAGTTCTTTGGCCAGTGCGCCGAGTTCTGCGGCACCGCCCACGCTCAGATGCGATTCCGTGTTTTCGCACAGCCTCAGGATGAGTTCGATGCCTGGGTGGAGGGGATCAGGGACGAACCGGCAGAGGCCACGGGTCTGGCTGCTCAGGGTGCAGAACTGTTTGCCATGAAGGGGTTTGACGGCACCCTCAAAGGGGAAAGCGTTACCGGGCAGCGTTGCGCTATCTGTCATACCGTAGAGGGCCAGCCGATAAGGGGTGATATTGGCCCCAACCTCACCCACGTAGCCAGCAGGAGCACCATTGCTGCTGGTATTATAGACAACAATGAAGAGAATCTGAGAAACTGGCTGCACAACCCTGATGAGATCAAACCCGGGGTGGCAATGCCCGTTCTCAACCTAAGTGAAGAGGAAATAGACGCCCTGGTGGCGTACCTGCAGAGCTTGCAATGAAGCGGTTATTGATTCTTGGAGGTCGGTAATGGCGGCTGTTACTAGCCAGATACCTTGGATACTGAGAAGGCCTACCACAACCACTGGTTGGGTGGGCTGGCTGGTGACTGTTGACCACAAGCGCATTGGGGTCCTTTACGGCGTAACTGCCGTAGTCTTCTTCCTCATCGGCGGAATAGAGGCGCTGACCCTCAGATTGCAGCTTTCCTCCGCAGAAAACTCCCTGGTCAGCGCGGACATGTTCAGCCAGCTGTTCACCATGCATGCGCTGACCATGATCTTTTTGGCTATAATGCCGTTGAGCGTCGCTTTCTTCAACATCGTTATCCCATTGCAGATAGGGGCGAGGGACGTTGCGTTTCCCCGCCTCAACGCATTGAGCTATTGGATATTCCTCTTCGGCGGAATACTGCTTAATGCCGGCTGGCTCATAGGGGCTGCTCCCGGAGCGGGATGGTTTGCATATGCCCCGTTGACCAATACAGCCTTCGATGTTGGGAGCGGCATGGACTTCTACGTCCTTGGCCTGCTGGTGCTCGGTACCTCCTCCATGGCAGGCGCATTCAACTTCATTGTTACCATCATAAATATGCGCGCCCCGGGCATGACTCTCATGCGCATGCCCGTATTCACCTGGATGACGCTGGTCACCTCCTTCCTACTGGTCACCGCCATGCCCGTCATTACAGTTGCCCTTATTCAACTGGGGTTCGACAGATTCGTTGACACCAACTTCTTCAATCCCTCTGCCGGCGGCGACCCAATCCTATGGCAACATCTCTTCTGGGTCTTTGGCCACCCTGAAGTGTACATTCTGATACTACCTGCCATGGGTATCGTTTCTGAGGTACTGCCCACCTTCTCTAAGAAACCTCTCTTCGGGTATCCGTTCATAGTGCTGTCCGGCGTATTCATTGGGTTCATGGGCTGGGCCGTGTGGAGCCACCACATGTTTACCGTGGGACTTGGCCCGGTGGCCAACGCCACGTTTGCAATCACAACAATGCTGATTGCGGTACCCACGGGTGTGAAGATATTCAACTGGATGGGCACCTTGTGGGGAGGTTCCATACATCTTTCCACCGCCATGCTCTTTGCCATAGGTTTCATTGTTCTCTTCATAATTGGAGGTTTGAGCGGCGTCACTCACGCTTCACCCCCCGCCGATGCCCAGCAGCAGGATACCTATTACATAGTGGCCCATCTCCACTACGTGCTTTTTGGCGGTTCCATCTTTGGTCTGTTTGCCGGCATCTACTACTGGTTCCCCAAAGTGACGGGTCGCCTCATGAATGAGGGCTTGGGCAAGCTCAACTTCTGGTTGCTCTTCGCAGGCATGAACCTGACCTTTGCCCCCATGCACTGGCTGGGCTTGGACGGCATGCCTCGCCGCATCAACACCTACGATTCCAGCATGGGGTGGGATTTCTGGAACCTCTTCGCCACCGTGGGAAGCTGGGTGATAGCGCTGGGAGTGCTGGTCTTCGTATGGAACTTATTCGCAAGCCTTCGCAAAGGCGAGGAGGATAGAACCGGCGACCCCTGGGATGGCAGAACGTTGGAGTGGTCGATATCCTCACCGCCGCCGCCCCACAACTTTACCGAGATACCTACGGTCCACGCTAGAGACGCTTTCTGGGAGCGGAAATATACCGAAGGCACGGATGGCAGGCCCGTACCCATACCGGCCGGGGCTGCCACCTCAAACGAAGGGCATTCCGATGCTGGTCATGGCATCCACATGCCCGGCCTGTCTTACTTCCCGCTTGCAACGGCTTTGGGTATGGTAGCTGCCGCATTTGGAATACTCATCCATCCTGTCGTTATTGTAATTGGCGTCCTGGTCATGATGTTTGGCATCTACGGTTGGGCCTTTGAACCGGCCGATCCTGAACCCGGCCCCGAAAGTCATTAGAGAGGTGAATAGTTGGCACAGGCCCTAGCGCACTCCGAACACCCCCAGACCACTACAGGCCTGGACCATCGCAAGATGGTCATGTGGGCCTTCCTTGGTTCGGACACCTTGTTTTTCGGCTCGCTCATCGCAACCTACCTGCTCTACAAGGGCAAGAGCATAGAAGGCCCTTATCCATACGAGGTTTTCAACATCCCGTATACCTCCATAAGCGCCTTTGTACTGCTCATGAGCAGCTTGACCATGGTGCTTGCTCTTGCCGCTATACAGCGCGGCGATCAGCGCGGCCTCAAGGTGTGGTTGCTGGCTACGGCACTGCTTGGCGCGGTCTTCCTTGGAGGACAGTACTTTGAGTTCACCTTCTTTGTTGAGCACAACGGCCTCAACTTGACAAAGAACCTGTTCGGCACCACCTTCTTCGTCCTCACCGGCTTTCACGGAGCTCACGTAACCGTTGGCGTGATCATTCTCCTGTCCTTCTTCGTCGTGGCTTGGAGAGGCCGGCTGAAGCCCGAGCAGCACTTGAACATAGAGCTTGCCGGTTTGTACTGGCACTTTGTGGATGTAGTCTGGATAGTCATATTCACAGTGGTATACCTGGTAGAGGCGCCCAACATTGCGACTTAGGTGAACAAGAGCCCTACGATGAGCACAAGCGTACAGACAAGAGAGGCAGGTCATCCCACACCGGCTAAATACGTAGCAATAGCCGTCATACTATCCGTCGTCACCATCGTAGAGGTCGCCATCGTTTATCTTGACCTTGCTATTGCTTTCCTTGTATCTGTTCTCATAGTGCTTTCCGCGGCCAAGTTTTCGCTGGTAGTCATGTTCTTCATGCATTTGAAATTTGACAGCAAGCTCTTTTCCGCCTTTTTCGTTGGCGGCATGCTGCTCACCTCCAGTGTGATAGTTGCCTTGCTGGCTCTCTTTGGACTCTTAGTTTCGTAGGTAATATGGACAAGAAAACACTGCAAGACCGCATAGCTTCCGCCATCTGGGTGCCCGTGCTTGTACTCATTGTCACCGCGGCCATCATCATTGGCATAGGAGAGTTGCTCCTTGCCCTGGCTGAAGTAAAGGACCACGTGACCATCGGCGGTATACAAGTAAACGAACCGTGGTCGGTGCTCGTAGCGCTGCTCATCTCCGTCGCGATTCTCGCTGGCGCAGCGTTTCTGGCAAAGGGTGGCCGCGGCTCATCTTCTTAAGCCTGCGGGCTTTGCTTATGGACGGGTAGGGTAGTGGCAGATACAAATCTCTGGCTCCAGTGGCATTTCCATCCCGACATTGTCCTAGGCATCCTACTATTACAGGGCGCCTATCTGTTCGGCGTCACCCGCCTGCGAAGCCGCTTGGGTCGTGCCCAACCCGTCGAGGCTAGAAGCGTCTCCTTCTTCTCCGCCGGGATGCTGGCCATGTACCTGGCGCTCTCTTCTCCCATTCACCACCTGGCCGATAATTTCCTGTTCAGCGCTCACATGGTGCAGCACCTGATTCTCATCCTTGTAGTGCCTCCGCTGCTGCTGGCGGGGACGCCATCCTGGCTGATCAGACCGCTTTTCCGCCACAACCTAGTACTGTCCGCGGCACGCTGGCTCACCCGTCCCGTGCAGGCGTTTGCCATCTCCGGGTTCGTCCTCGCCGTCTGGCACCTTCCCGCCTTCTACGACGCTACGCTCCAGGCGCATGGAATCCACGTCCTGGAGCACCTCATGTTCATGGTCAGCGCCGTCATCATGTGGTGGCCCGTGATGAGTCCCCTCTTCGAGGTTCCCAGAGCCAGCTACCCGATGCAAATGGTGTACTTGTTCCTGCTCACGCTTCCCGCCGGCTTCATAGGCGCCGCCATCACCTTCTCGCCGCGTGTGCTGTACCCTTTCTACGCTACCGTACCCAGGCTTTGGGGCTTGGATGTCGTATCGGACCAGCAGATAGGGGGGCTGATCATGAAGCTCCCCGGAGCGCTGGCCTTCTTCATAACCATGGGCGTGGTGTTCGTTCTCTGGTATCAGCGAGACCAGAAGGGCTATACCGATGTGGTGGAGGAACTGGAGTCGCCGCAGCATGCCACGCCGCCGCCTGAGCTTGCCGAAAGATAACGTTTCTTCACCATGGGCGGTTGTATTGACGCTCCATCCTGCCTGATGCTACTCTGAAACATAGACCGGGCATTGTACGTAGGGGTGTAGCTCAGCTGGTAGAGCAGCGGTCTCCAAAACCGCAGGTCCGGGGTTCGAATCCTCGCGCCCCTGCCAAAGGGACAGACCCGTGCCGAGGTGGTGGAATCGGTAGACACGCTGTCTTGAGGGGGCAGTGCCCGTGAGGGCGTAGGAGTTCAAATCTCCTCCTCGGCACCAGAAATAGGATGGCGACGTAGCCAAGTGGTCTAAGGCGGGGGTCTGCAAAACCCCTATTCGGCGGTTCGAATCCGCCCGTCGCCTCCAGCAATCACTGGACCGCCGTACCAGCCTGCATCAGACAGGCCGCTGGTACGGCGGTTTTCTGTAAGGTAACATCTAGGCATGCACCATGCCGGGGTGGCGAAATGGCAGACGCGGCGGACTTAAAATCCGCTTCCCGCAAGGGAGTGTGGGTTCGAATCCCATCCTCGGCACCAACAGTCTTCGACTCCTAAATGGAGGGCGGCCTCCTCCAGCAGAGATGACTGCATAAAAAGGAGAAGGAAATGACAAACGAGTCTTGGCTTGTCCTGGTTCCTGAACACACTGGGGAGTTTGATCAATATATTGAAAAGAAGATGAGTGTCACTGAGTACCACCGCTACATGGTTGAACGGGCGGCTTACGTGGTGCGCGACACTAGGCCTCAGCCTTGCGAGATTCATATTATCCAATGCTTATATGCCCAGTTTGACCGCAGTGGCACTCCTTTTCCTGACAAGTATAAGAATGTGAACGATGCACGCGCAGCAATTGGAGAGAGGGGCCTGCAATCCCGTTTAGCGGAATGTTGTTTTCTTCAAATTCAAACTCCCTAGTACACTCCCATCAGCGCAGTCGCGTCTCCTGGGAGATCACCGTGTCCCACCAAGGTTATGACCACAAGAGAGCCTGAGTTACAGGACTTCGGAATAACGCCTGAAGACTATGACTTCTATTACAAGAAAGGTGATGCCTTTGACCTTTTCAGATCCGTTCGGCTTCTCTTTACAGTGATCTATGTGACCGGTATCTTGTCCGCTTTCCCTATTGCTTTCATCGTTACCAAGAGCTGGTCCGTGGCACTTTGGTGGGGTATCTTTGGCGGCCCCTTTTTGTCCTTGATAGCTAGCGGGGTTAGCAGGCTCAATCATTGTACGACTCAGGCGCGCCCGTTTGCTGCGTGGCCCTATCGCCTCTCAGATAAAACTGTACGAAGAAGCTCTGGGAACGTACTGGGTGGCCGTAGAAGAGACCGAGAGGCAACTGCGAGAAGCCGAAAGGGTGCGATGGGAAGCAGAACAGCGACGACAGGAGGCTGAGAGACAACGACAACGCAAACTCGAACAATACTGGATATCTATGGACGGGATTGGATTCGAGCGGGAGTTGGGAGGCTTGTTTCAAGATATGGGTTACGGGGTAGAAAGGACTCCTACATCTGGAGACCAAGGGGTTGACTTGGTGCTTAGGAAGAACGGGGTGACTACCGTCGTTCAATGTAAAGCCCATAAAGACGGCGTTGGTCCAGCAGTGGCAAGGGAGCTATTTGGCAGTATGGTTGCCTTTCGCGCTAAGGCCGCGATTCTGGCCTGCACCGGAGGATTCACAAGGGGTGTTCATGAATTTGTGGAAGGAAAGCCGATACGCCTCCTAGATGCCTCGGCTATCGCAAAGATGGCGGAAGGGGCGACGATAGACGATATTCCCCAAGAGACTCGAAGCCGGCCGAGCAGAAGGCAGCCGATATGTCCCGACTGTAGAAGGGTGATGGTCTTGCGCAGGGGCAGGAATGGCGACTTTTGGGGATGCTCAGCATATCCCAGTAGGGGAACAAGGGATGTGAGAGGTTACTGACTTCCAGGGAATGATGTACCCTCCGTCATTCTCGTGCTCGACACGGGAATCTAGGGGCCTGGGAGGTGGATTCCCGCTCGGGGGCGGGAATGACGATGTACCTACCCCGCCTCCACAAGCGTCAGCACCCGCATGGGGTTGTCCACCATCATCTTGGTGGCCTGCCTCTCCGTGACTCCCAGCGTGAGCAGGTAGGGGAGGAACTTCTCCATAACGAAAGAATACCCCGTGCCGCCGTACGCCTTCAGGTGTATCTTCGTGCACACGTCCTGAGATAGCAGTATCCGGTCCTCGTACCCGGCTTCTATCAACTGCGGTATCGCCTCCGCCACCAGCACGTCGCCCGCAGACTGGTACACGCGGTTCATATCGGGATCGTGGATGTAGGGATACCGGGCCACTGCAGCGCCCACTCTACCCAGCGTGTCGAACTGGATGTAGACGCCCATCTTCAGAAGCTCCAGAAGCAGCGGCACGTCTCCCGCGTAGGTGTTGCTGTGCCCGAATATTACGCGATTCAGATCCGCCCCTTCCTCTCCCAGGATGCCCGCCACCTCCAGCTTCTCCCTGTCCGTGCCCCCCTGGTGGAACGAAATGGAGGCGCCGGTGGCCCTGCTCGCCCGCGCCGACGCCTTGATGCTCTTCACCTCGCTAGGCGTCAGCGGGTTGCCGTTGATTCCCACCTCTCCAATGACCCCAGACCTTATTCCGGTGCCGTTCACTCCCACCGTGATGTCACGCACTATTTCGCTCGCCAGGTCTTCAACCGTCCGCTCGTCCATATCAACAGGATGATAGAACTTCTGGTACCAACCAGACCCCATGACAACGTTGAGGCCGGTGGCGTTCGCCATCCTCCGCAAGGCCAGCGGGTCTCTTCCCAGGCCGATGTTCGTCACGTCGACCACGGTCCCGCCGCCGCTGTTCTTGAAGAATCGCAGCTCCCGTACCGCCACGTCTTCGTCGGTCAGCATGTAGTTGTCCTTCATGTGCTTGCGTTCGCGGGCCAGGTGCAGGTTCTCCAGCGTCAGCTTCTGGTCCCATATCTCAACGTCTGTGGCCGGGGCGTTGAATCCAAGCGTCTTGTCGCGCCAGAAGTCTATGAATATATGCTCGTGCATTATGGTGGCGCCCAGCTGGTCGGGGTCCACGGGGCCGTTCACCGTGATAACCTTGCCCGCCATGTTCGTTTGGGTCTCTGTGCTCATCGTGTCAGCCTCCTTAGGAGCGTTCCTATCGCTGACTATATCCGACAATCCATGCTCAATCAATCATCGATAGGCGGTTCCTGCTGTTTTGCCCACGCGCCTGCTCAGCGTCTGGCAAACTCCTCCGCCTTGATGATAGATTACCGTGCAGAATCCAACCCATCCATGCGGAGGTAACAGCTAATGCAAGCAGCTCGTGTCGTTGGTCCCCAGCAGCTACAGTTTGACGACATTCCGATGCCTGAGGTCAAAGACGGCCAGGTGCTGATACAGCTCCAGAGGCTCTCCGTCTGCGGCAGCGACTTGCGCATCTTCGATAGAGTCCTACCGGAGGAGCAATACCCGCTGGATCACGGCAGACCGTGTCACGAATGCGCCGGCGTTATTGTGGAGAGCCGCAGCGATGACCTTGCGGTGGGCCAGCGTGTAATAGCGCTTCCTTCCACGAGCGCCGGCCTGGTTGAATACCTTGCCGAACCGCCCAGCCGCGTAATTCCTATCCCGGATGATGGAGACCTTTCCACGTGGGTTATGTGCCAGCACATGGGCACGGTGATGTACTCCTGCGACCGGTTGGGCAGCGTCCTTGGCAAGCGGGTAGTGATCATGGGGCAGGGGCCCATTGGACTGAACTTCACTTACTGGATGGCCCAGCAGGGAGCAAGGCAAATCATCACGGTTGATTTGTTGGACTATAGATTGGAGGTCTCCAAGCAATTGGGCGCCACCCACACGATCAACTCTTCCAGGGAAGATGTCGTCGATGCAGTGGCTGAAATCACCAGCGGGGGTCAGGCCGACGTAGTGATTGAGGCCGCCGGCGAGGCTGAGACCATCAACCTGATGTTCCAGGTCATCCGCAAGATGGGCCTGGCCGTGCTGTTCGGGCAGCCCCATCATGAAGACGTGCTTCCCATCAACTACGATGCAATGATGAGCAGCCTTGCCACCATCCTGCCTACCATCAGCTCCAGGCCGCCAAACGATCCCGCAAGCCACATCAAACATTGCGTGGACCTGGTGGCTCAGAAGAGGCTTAGCTTGGAGCATCTGGTGACCCATACACTGCCTTTTGCAAAGGCAAAGCAGGCCTTTCAAATGTACAGTGAAAAGCAGGACAAAGTTCTCAAAGTGGTGATGGAACTCTAGCAGCCGGGCAACTGTATAGACAGCACTCTATCCAATCCGGCAAGGTCTTTGTATCTGCTGGTTGTTGCGCTGGGCCAATAGCTTCTGGCTGCCACCTCTACGCCGTCCATTTGGTGCGGGTCCATTTCCAGCAGGATGGCGCCATTGCCCCCTAGCACACGGCGCACTTCCCCCAGGAGCCTCCGGATCAGAATAAGGCCGTCGTCACCGCCATCCAACGCCTGCCGCGGTTCGAATACGCGTATCTCAGGCTCCAGCGATGAGATGGCGGCGCTCCTCACGTAGGGTAGATTGGCTATCAACATATCGATCGGTCCGGAAAAGCAAGACAATAGGTCGCAGTGTATGAACTCTATGCGATTCCGCAGCCCATGGCGCTCGGCGTTGGCCTGGGCCGTATTCAAGGCCTGCCGTGAGATGTCAGTAGCACGAATATCTACGTTGACCAAGCGTGAGGCCAAAGCTACGGCGATTGCACCGCATCCGGTACCTACTTCTACTATTCTCAACGGGGACCGTCTTGGCATCTGCTTGGCCAGACGTATCGCCTCGTCCACCAGCATCTCCGTCTCCGGCCGAGGAATGAATACGCCGGGCTTTACCTCTAGAGACAGTCCGTAGAATTCACGGTAACCCAGAATATAGGGGAGGGGCTCGCGGGTCAGTCGCCGCGTCAATAGCTTATCTACCCTATGCAGGCTGGAACCGGGTACGTCTTCATTGAAAGACGTGTACAGAGCTGCGCGATCCATTTCCAGGACCGCACCTAGCAGAAGTTCAGCCTCCAGAAGGTGTTCGGCTATTCCCGCGCTGTGGAGCGACTTGCTTATGTTGAGGACAGTTTCACGAACCGTGACTGTTTCAGAGGCTTTCCATTCGCTGACTTTGCTCATATTCTCTGAGGGGCTCAACAACCGGCGCCATCTCGCCATCTAAGATGGACTGTATGTTGTGGAAGCTCTTGTTGATCCTGTGGTCTGTAATGCGATCTTGGGGGAAATTATAAGTTCTGATCTTCTCGGAGCGTTCTCCGGTGCCCACCTTGCTCCGTCTTTCCTGGCTGAGGCTTTCTTGCTGTTCTCGCTGTACTTTGTCAAACAAGCGTGCTCTGAGTACGTTCAGCGCCTTCTCCTTGTTGCGCAGTTGCGACCTTTCATCCTGGCACACGGCCACTATTCCGGTGGCCAGATGGGTCACGCGCACTGCGGTGGCAACTTTGTTGACATTTTGCCCGCCATGACCGCCTGCGTGAAAAATGTCGATTCTCAAGTCTTCATCTTTGATATCAAAGTCAACCTCTTCCGCCTCCGGAAGGACGGCTACGGTAGCTGTGGACGTATGCAATCTGCCTGAGGACTCAGTAACAGGGACCCTCTGCACCCGGTGGGCGCCGCTTTCATACTTGAGGTAGCTGTATACGTCCCGGCCATTGACCTGGAATATGATCTCTTTGAAGCCGCCAACCTCCGATTCGTGAGCATCGACCAGGTCAACTTGCCAGCGTTGAAGTTGAGCATAGCGAGAATACATCCGGTAAAGATCCCCGGCAAATAGTGAAGCTTCGTCTCCCCCGGTGGCAGCGCGTATCTCCACAAAGACGTTTCTTGTATCTGAGGGGTCTGTGGGTATGAGCGCCTGCTTCAGGTCCTTTTCAAGGGCGCTCTTTTTATCCTCCAGGGAAGCCACCTCTTCCTTGGCCAGTGCCACCAAATCAGGGTCATCTGCTTCCCTGATGATACTTTGCGCATCCTCCAGGGAGTGCTGGATTTCAAGGTACTCTTTGTAGGAGTTGACAGCTGGTTCTAGGCTGGCCCTCTCCATGCTCAGGCTAATCAATCGAGCGGTGTCTACGGCTACGCTTTGACTCGCCATCAACTCATCGATTTCGTTAAGACGAAGTTCCATTTCGGCTAATTTGTCTAGCATCATCCCTCTCGTACGTCGGGAGTTTGTGGCCGTGTGATTTGGCGAGAGTACGGCAAGGCCTGCGAAACTCTGCTTGCAAAAGGATATAAGTATATTAGAATAAACATTAGGATTATTCTGATATTTTATCATTATCCTGGAGCTTAAATGCGTATGCACAAGATTCTGGCTCTTCTTAGCATTGCCTCCCTTTCCCTTATTATACTCGCTGCTTGTACTAGTCCCGACCCAACTGCAACTCCTACTATGATACCTATTGCTACAGCGACGCTCGTGCCTACGCCAACCCCGACCCTGACACCTACTCCTGCTCCTAATCCCACAGCCACGCCTACGCCTTTACCAACGGATACACCTACACCATCGCCAACGCCAACCTCTACGCCAACGCCAACGCCAACACCTACGCCGCGTTTGGAAACCGTGATACCAATGGCGCGCCCTTCAGTGGTCAAGGTATTCTCTGATGGGGCCCAGTCTTCCGGTGTCGTCCTCAACAGGCCGGCGGGCCACGTCCTGGCTGCTAGCAGGTCGTTGGGAGTTGGCCCCATAGTGGAAATCGAGGCCGAAAATGGCCAGCGTATTGATGGTTGGGTAATAGGCCGCGACGATTTCAACAACTTGGCCTTGATCCGTACCTCTAACACCAATCTACCTGGCTTGGAGCTGGGGTCTTCCGGGCCTTTGCAGGTAGGCGAGGCTCTAATTTCCTTTGGTTACCCCAATCGGAGCCCTCAGCAAGTGTTCCCTGCGCAAGCAGAGATCTCTGATATCAAGGATGACTTTACTTTAGGACTGCGGTTCTTTGAGCTTAACGTGCAACCTCAAAGCGGTATGGAAGGCGGCCCCGTGCTGAACAGGGACGGCCAGATTGTGGGGATAAACGTAGACGGTGCATTCGTGCAGAACCTCGGCCTCATAGTCAACCCTGCCGGCTATGCACTTGCCTCTGACAACGTTATGCAGCAGTTGGGTTCTCTTCAGGCCGGCTCCATCTCTATAGACCATACGGTAAGGCCAGTTCCTCCTCCCAGCCCCAATGCCCCGCCGCCGCCGCCGCTCATCCTACGTGGAACCGTGAGCCTGCGCGGTCAACTGGCCCAGGAAGGAATGCTGGTTTACGCTAGGGTAATCAATTCTGCGCTGGGGGACCTCTGGATTCCTACGCAAGTCGAGGATGCCGGGAAGTACATTCTCACCATAGGTGCTGTGAACCACCTTTACTTGAACAGCAGGATTGAGTTTTACATGGAAGGCCTACGTAGTGAGGCAAGGGCTACTTACAGCACCACCGGTGGCCTTCACAGGACCCTGAACTTGGTATTCTAGGTTATGGCAGCCTTTGTTAAGTAATCCACGATCTCAAGCATGGGTACTTCTCGCTGGTCGCTGTTGTCCATGTCTCGAACGCCCAGCTTGCCTCTAACCAGTTCATCTTCTCCGATGATTACAGTGAACCTTGCGTTCATGGTGGAAGCGTAGCGCATCTGGGCTTTGAGACTGCGGCTTGAGGAAGCAATCAATACGGAAAAGCCGGCTTCTCTGAGAGCGGCCGCGAGCTCCACACCTTTGCTCTGGGCTCTTTCCCCTAGAGCTGTAACCACCACCGGCCTGGGTGATCTGTCGGGTAGGGTGACACCCTGGCGCTTCAGATTAGCTATCAGCCGCTCTATGCCGCTGCCGAACCCCACCCCTGGCGTGGCAGGGCCTCCCATCTGCTCGATTAGACCGTCGTATCGTCCGCCGCCCAACACGGTGCTTTGGGCTCCATCTTCCGGGGGCTGGATCTCAAAAACGGTGCGGGTGTAGTAGTCCAGCCCTCTAACCAGCCGATAATCCTCTTTGTAAGGTATCCCCAACTGTTTCAGATATTCCCGCAAAACGTCCCAGTGTCGCTGGCAACTGAGGCACAGATTTTCAGCAGAAGGCGGCGCGTTCTTTATGAAAGGCTGGCAGCCGGTCTGCTTGCAGTCCAACAGTCTCAAAGGGTTGCTGTCAAACCGTGTACGACAGTCGTCGCATAGCTGTTGCAGGTGCGCTAGATAGTACTCTTTCAGCTTATTCAAATAAGAGGGGCGGCATTCCTTGTCACCTATGGAGTTAATAGAAAGCGTCAGGTTGGTCAGTCCAAGGTTCCTGGTGAACGTCCAACCAAGCTGGACGACTTCTAAGTCCGCCAAGGGGCCGGCATCGCCAATAACTTCGATTCCGAACTGGTTGTGCTGCCGGAACCGGCCCGCCTGCGGCCTTTCATATCTGAATATGGGGCAGCAGTAGTAGAGCCTTACAGGCTGAGGCAGATTGGACATGCCATGCTCAATGTAGGCGCGACAGACCGGCGCCGTGCCTTCAGGCCTCAGCGTCAAGGAATCTCCACCCCTGTCTTCAAACGTATACATCTCCTTTTGCACTACGTCCGTTTCCTCTCCAACCGTGCGCACAAAAAGTCCCGTAGCTTCGAAAATAGGCGTGTCGATTCTTTCGAACCCAAATGTGCGGCATACCAGGGCAGCCGTGTCCTCAACGTATTTCCGGTACTTTTGTTCCTGAGGTAATTGGTCCGACGTGCCTCTGGGTGCTCTATACAAGGGAAGCCTCAAAGATAGGGTGCCAAATCAGAATACTCTAGGCATACGCCTTAGTAAAGACAGCAAGCATGCATGTGCCGTTATCCCTTGAATCAACGATCCATATCCGTATGTTTGCATTTTGTCCCAATCCGCCAGTTGGGTTATACTTTGTTTGTGCAGTCTAAGGTAGGGTGAAGGGTGCATTGAAGAATCTTCTTACAAGAGTGCAGAGCTACTTGCCGGACGATCGCGTTGCTTTTGTCTGCAAGGCTTATGAATTCGCTGCGGAGGCACACAACGGCCAGATGCGGCTTTCCGGTGAACCGTACATAAATCACCCCGTGGAAACCGCATTATATCTAGCCGACTTGCATCTGGATTCCACGACGATAGCTGCTGCTTTGCTTCATGACGTCATAGAGGACTGCGACGTTTCCATGGACAAGTTGGATACTGAGTTCGGGGCTGAGGTCGCTCATTTGGTCGACGGTGTTACCAAGCTCAATCGCTTAGATCTCCGTACATCTGATAATGACGATGGTGCTCAGAGCAGGTCTGAAGGAGGGAACCAGGCCGCCAGCTTGCGCAAAATGCTGGTTGCAATGGCCCAGGACCTAAGAGTTGTGCTCATCAAGTTGGCGGACCGCCTTCACAACATGCGCACTCTGAAGTACGTGCCCTTGGATCGGCGGATTGCTATTGCACAAGAGACCCTAGATATCTACGCACCGCTTGCCCATAGATTGGGTATCTGGGATATCAAATGGCGCCTGGAGGACATAGCTTTCCAGCAGCTTGAACCGGCACGGTATCGTGAGATCTCCAGACTGTTGTCCAAAACGAGAGACGAACGTGAACGCCACATAGGAGAGGTGCGCCGAGCACTGGAACAGGCGCTTAAGGAACACGGCATAAAAGGTCAGGTTACAGGCAGAGCCAAAAACATCTACAGTATTCAAATGAAAATGCAGGCTTATGCCGCCCAGCGCAAGGACTTCAACGACATTCACGACCTGTTTGCTCTCCGAGTCCTCGTAGACGAAAAGAGCGAGTGCTACCCCACATTGGGCGTGGTGCATGCGCTGTGGACTCCGCTTCCAGGACAGTTCGATGATTACGTGGCCAAGCCCAAAGAGAACCTGTACCAGTCGCTTCATACAACCGTGGTGGGCCCGGGCGCTATGCCGTTGGAGGTGCAGATCCGAACCCATGACATGCATAGGTTGGCGGAATACGGCGTAGCCTCTCACTGGCTGTACAAGGAGGGGCTAAACCAGACCTCCGTGTTCGAGCAGAAGATGACCTGGCTGCGTCAGCTTCTTGACTGGCAGCGTGAGGTCTCAGGCGCTGAAGAGTTCCTGGAAAATGTCAAGACAGACCTCTTTCCAGACCGTGTCTTTGTATATACACCCAAGGGAGACGTCAAAGAGCTGCCCGCCGGCTCCACGTCCATTGACCTGGCCTACCATGTGCACACGGAACTAGGGCACAGGTGTATTGGCGCAAAGGTAAACGGCAAGCTGACCGCTCTGGATGCCCCGCTGCAAAACGGCGATACAGTGGAGATCCTCACCAGCAAGGTAGCTCGCGGTCCTAGCTTGGACTGGCTGAACCCCCACGCCGGATATGTGAAGAGCGCTACGGCTCGCCAGCGCATTAGATTATGGTTCCGTAGACAGGAACGGAGCGACAGCGTAGAACGCGGCAAAGAGCTTTTGTCCCGTGAGCTGCGCAGGCTGGACGTAACGCCCACAGCAGAAGAGATAGCTCGTCTCTTTCATAAGGATTCGGTGGAAGAGCTCTTCTATGCACTGGGAAGTGGCGCGGTAACCGTTAACCAGGTGACGGCTCGGCTTACTGCAATGGCACCCCATCAACCGCCCAGCATTGATTACCGGGTTCCCGTCACAGGCCCTGCTTCCGGCATTGAAGTGCTAGGGGTGGGAAATCTGCTAACCCACATTGCACAGTGCTGCTCGCCGCTTCCAAAGGATGAAATAATTGGCTACATTACGCGCAATAGAGGCGTCTCCATTCACCGCAAGGAATGCAAGAACGTCGTCTCTGAGGATGAGCCTGAGCGAATAATCAAGGTAGATTGGGGTGCAAGGAAGAATCTGTATCCCGTCCGGCTGGTGATGGAGGCCTGGGACAGGGTGGGTCTGCTCAGAGACGTGACTACGCATGTCTCCGCGGAAAAGGCGAACATTGCTTCGCTGGTGACTCGTGAAACGGAAGAGGGCATTGCCATAATGGAGCTAACCGTGTTTACTACTGATGTAAATCAGCTGAGCAGACTGTTCACAAAGTTGGAAGAGGTGCAGGGGATGATCAAGGTTAATAGGGTGAATCTCCATAAATCGCCCGATGGCCAACTCCCTCTGGAAGCAAAAACCAAGGTAACCTCCTAGTAAGGACAAAGGATTCATATGCCAAGCGAAAAATCTCACCGTGTTACTCTCAAGAAGACAGTCCGCAACAAGGCGGCCAGAAGCTCGGCGAAAAACGCCGTTACGGAAGCCAAGCATGCCCTGGATGCCAACAGCAGAGACCAAGCAGCCGCCGCAGTTGCCAGGGCTGCCTCTGTGCTGGGCGTGGGAGTAAGAAAGGGAGTATTGCACCCCAACAATGCAGCCAGGCGCAAATCAAGGCTGGCTAAACGGCTTGCCAAGCTGGCTTAGGCGCGCTGTAAATCACAGATATACTAAAGAGACATGTCTTGGAGGACGTCCCTCACGACGCATTACACGCCCTTCTCTGAGTAATAAACCAAGGATGCTATAGGAGAGGTAGTCTTTCTGTCTCCCGCGATAGTCGCTGCGAAGACCCAAAAGACTGGCTGCATCTGAATTTGTGATACCATCTGGATTAGTGTCGATAAGCTTTTCGACAGCATCCTTTAGCATTGCCAATCCCAGTTGTGCTTGCTCAACTGCACCTTGTGGAACAACGATACGGGAGCGCTTTTTTGAGCCCAACCCAGCAGGTACAACTGAGTTCGTAAGAAGGCCCCCTGTCTCTTCCGTCCCGAACGCTGAGATGAGCTCAGCCTCAATGCGGAGTGCATCGGTCTCTGATAGATTATCAACCAAAATGTCCACCAAAGGTCTGTGATCGGCTTCAGTAATCTCTTGAATACGGGCGTATTTTCGGGTTCTATCTGGTCTGACTAGATGATCATAGGCCCGGCTGCCTGTGCCCTTTCCAATGTAGAAAGGCTTTGCTGGTGAGAACCTGGGGTCTTTGAGAGCATAAACGTAATAGAAGCTTGTCGACATAATCCTCCAAACATTCTGGCACGGCGCTCTGAAGTTACCATAATTGGTTAGCCTAACACGTCTTTAGCATCTCAGACAGAAATCGTGCTCTGCAGACTGTTGCTCAAGTGAATCTAAGCAGACATGAACTCGCCCCCTATTACGACCGTATCAGGGGGATGGAGTGACATAGTCAAAGGGCAGAATGCCGATCTCATTGACAGACCTTTTTCTTGTATGCTACATTGACTAACTAGAAAGAACATTCGTACTATTTGCCGGCGATCTTTTGATTTAGGAGAGGGGTGTATCTTGAGAAAGCTTTCAGTTCGTCAAGAAAAGATCCTTAGTCTGATACGGGAGTTCTTGGAGGAGCAGGGTTATCCCCCCACGGTCAGAGACATCCAGTACGCTTGCAACATAAGCTCAACCTCTGTGGTGGACTACAACCTCAAGATTCTCCAGAAAGAGGGGCATATACGCCGCTCTCCGGAGATATCCCGGGGCATTGAGGTCTTGGGAGACAAGCGGCACAAGGACGCCTTTTCTGTCCCAGTCATGGGCTACATAGCCGCCGGTGAGCCCATTCCGGTGCCCACTTCAGAAGGATGGGCTCCGGATAGCGCCGTTGATCAGGTGGACGTGGTCAACGGCATGATGGGTGGTGTACGGGTGAGGGGGACCTCAAACCTGTACGCCCTGCGGGTGCGCGGCACATCTATGATCGATGCTCTGGTGGACGACGGTGACGTGGTTGTTATTCAGCCGGCGGACAGCGTTAAGGATGGCGATATGGTGGTAGCCTGGCTGAAGAATGAAAAGGAGGCCACGCTGAAGCGGATTTACAATGATGGAACGGTGGTGCGCCTCCAGCCGGCCAACAGCCAAATGGAGCCTATATTTGTTTCGGCAAGCAACATAGAAGTGCAGGGTAAAGTGGTTGCCGTCTTGAGAAACCTGGGCTAACTACCTGATATCCCCTAGAAAGCAAAAACCCGGTGATATCACCGGGTTTTTGCTTGTCCTTAACAGGTAGATAGCGGAAGGAAGATTTTGGTAAAAATGTTCAAATGACCGGAGTGAGCGTCACTGCTACGGGTGGTCATTCCGTAGCTGCAAGAGTTGGAGAGTACGCCCACTCACCGACCTAGGATTCCCAGAAAGGGACTCCCTAGAAAGGAGGTGATCCAGCCGCACCTTCCGGTACAGCTACCTTGTTACGACTTAGTCCCAGTCATCAACCCCACCCTCGGCCGCTGCCTCTCTTGCGAGTTAGCTCACGGACTTCAAGTGTTGTCGACTTCCATGACTTGACGGGCGGTGTGTACAAGGCCCGGGAACGTATTCACCGCAGTATGCTGACCTGCGGTTACTAGCAGCTCCTCGTTCATGCAGGCGGGTTGCAGCCTGCAATCCCCACTGGGACTGGTTTTCAGAGATTAGCTCTAGCTTGCGCTGTTGCGACTCGTTGTACCAGTCATTGTAGCGTGTGTGTAGCCCAGGGCGTAAGAGCCATGCTGACTTGACGTCATCCCCACCTTCCTCCCCTTCTAGGGGCAGTCTGGCTAGAGAGTGCAACTAACCACAGGGGTTGCGCTCGTTGCGGGACTTAACCCAACACCTCACGGCACGAGCTGACGACAGCCATGCAGCACCTGTACTAGCTCCCCGAAGGGTCCTTCACCTTTCGGATCGGTACCACTAGTATGTCAAGCCCTGGTAAGGTTCTTCGCTTAGCATCGAATTAAACCACACGCTCCGCTGCTTGTGCGGGCCCCCGTCAATTCCTTTGAGTTTTAGCCTTGCGGCCGTAGTTCCCAGGCGGGATGCTTAACGCGTTAGCTTCGGCACAGAAGGGGTCGATACCCTCTATACCCAGCATCCATCGTTTATGGCGTGGACTACCCGGGTATCTAATCCGGTTTGCTACCCACGCTTTCGCGCCTCAGCGTCAGGTACAGCCCAGAGAGCCGCTTTCGCCACTGGTGTTCCTCCCGATATCTACGCATTCCACCACTACACCGGGAATTCCGCTCTCCTCTACTGCCCTCTAGTTCAGAAGTATCTCTGCCACTTTCCCAGTTGAGCCGGGATATTTAAGCAAAGACTTTCTGTACCGCCTACACGCCCTTTACGCCCAGTAAATCCGGACAACGCTTGCCTCCTACGTATCACCGCGGCTGCTGGCACGTAGTTAGCCGAGGCTTATTCCTGAGGTACCGTCCTTTCTCTTCCCTCAGAAAAGCGGTTTACAACCCGAAGGCCTTCTTCCCGCACGCGGCGTCGCTGCGTCAGGCTTTCGCCCATTGCGCAAGATTCCCTGCTGCTGCCTCCCGTAGGAGTGGGGGCCGTGTCGCAGTCCCCCTCTGGCTGGTCGTCCTCTCAGACCAGCTATCCGTCATTGGCTTGGTGAGCCTTTACCTCACCAACTACCTGATAGAACGCAAGCCCATCCCCAAGCGGCCGAAACCTTTGCCGTTATGTCATGCGACAGAACGGATTATGCGGTATTAGCTCCGGTTTCCCGGAGTTATTCCCCACTCGGGGGTAGGTTACTTACGCGTTACTCAGCCGTTCGCCACTCTTCCACCCCCGAAGGGGTTTCACCGTTCGACTTGCATGCATTAAGCGCGCCGCCAGCGTTCGTCCTGAGCCAGGATCAAACTCTCACGTATAACCTTACTTACTTCCTTCCACTATCCACTTGTTAAGGTGCCAAAAGCGCAAAACATCGGCCAATGGCCGATTGCATTTACATCATAAACCCCATCGGGGCTGGTGTCAACAGATTCCTAGTAGATCCATCCAAGCCGTTGAAGCTAGACCTCTTTTACCGCAGAGACCAAGTCTAGCGCGGCCTGCTTGGCATCCGAAAAGAACATCAACGTGTTATCCGCAGCAAAAAGCGGGTTGGGTATCCCAGCAAACCCCGGACTCAAGCTACGCTTGATTACCACTACCGTCCTTGCCTGATCTACGTTCAGAATCGGCATTCCAGCTATTGGATTGGAGGGCTCGTCTACATCTCTGGCTACAGGGTTGACTACGTCGTTGGCGCCAATCACAAGCACCATGTCCGTTTGCTCAAAGCTGGGATTTATATCATCCATCTCTCTCAACTTCTCATACGGTATGTTCACTTCAGCTAGCAGGACGTTCATGTGGCCGGGCATGCGGCCCGCTACCGGGTGGATTGCAAACTCAACTTCCACGCCTTTGGAATCCAGCAGGTTGGTTAGGTCCCGCACCGCGAACTGAGCTTGCGCCACCGCCATTCCATAGCCGGGCACTATGACAACCCGCCGCGCATCTTCCAGCAACATGGCTATTTCGTCGGCCGCGGCCGACTTTATCTTGCCGCCGTATATTTCGTCAGCCTCTGCCGCAGAGGCTGCCACAGCGCCCACGCCGGCAAAGAGAACGTTGGTCAGAGACCGATTCATGGCCTTGGACATGATACGCGTCAGAATGAGACCGGCGGCTCCCACCAGAGACCCTGCAATTATCAGCATATTATTCTCAAGAACGAAGCCCGTGGCGGCGGCGGCCAGACCAGAATAGGAGTTGAGCAAAGATATGACCACGGGCATATCCGCGCCACCAATAGGTATGACCAGGGTGATGCCGAACACCGCTGCAACTGCTACCAGGGCCCAGAACGGGATGCTGCTAGAGGGATCTATGGCTAGCCATACCACCAGGCCAACAGTGACCAGCCCCAGCAGAATGTTGAGTACATGACGTCCCGGTAACAAAACAGGCGACTCTGTAATAAGACTTTGGAGCTTGCCAAAGGCGACCAAGCTGCCCAGCAAAGTAACCGATCCAATGAGGGCGGAGAGGCCGGAAGCTATCGTGAACTGCAGGCCGAGGTCTGTCCCCTTGAAAAGCTCTTGCTCCAAAGCAGCGCCGGCCACCAGCATGGAGGCGGCACCGCCCAGACCGTTGAACAACGCTACCAACTGGGGCATGGAGGTTAGGGCCACCCTCGTCGCCAGCACTACTCCTATCGATGCGCCGATGACGAGGCCAATTATGATCAGTTCAAACCGCACTATTTGCTGATCAAACAGCGTGATTATTACAGCAAGGAGCATGCCGGTGGCGCCCATGATGTTGCCCCTGACGGCGGTCCGGGGGTGGGAGAGGTTCCTTAGTCCCAGGATGAAGAGGACAGCGGAAACAAGGTAGACTAAGTTTACTATGCTAGCGTCGATGGACATTACTGCTCTTTCCTGCGGAACATCTGAAGCATGCGATGGGTTACCAGGAATCCGCCCACTACGTTTATCGTGGCTAAAGCTACTGCTATAACGCCCAATATACTGGCGATTACTGGCTCTTCCACGCCTGCGGCTACCACGGCTCCAATCAGGGTAACCCCTGAAATGGCGTTGGCGCCTGACATAAGCGGTGTATGCAGCAGGGGCGGCACCTTGGTGATGACTTCAAAGCCAACAAAGACAGCCAGCACAAATATGGTTAGCCCTGCTATGAACATCTCCATGTCAGGACTCGCTCCCTTCCTTCATTGATTCTTCGTCGAGTGGAGACATGTCCAGCATTTCCCGCACACGATTGTTCACCACCTCGCCGTTATGGGTGAGCAAGCTGTCTCTTGTGACCTGGTCAGACATATCCAGATTCAGCTCGCCATCCTTGACTATATTGCGTAGGAAGGAAAGCTGGTTCCTGGCGTACATCTGGCTGGCGTGCAATGGAATGGAGGATGCCAGGTTTGTTGGTCCCATGATTGTGACGTTGAACTCTTCTACTGTTTCAGATGGCCTTGTCAGTTCGCAATTGCCTCCGCCTTCAGCGGCCACGTCTACTATCACGGAGCCCGGGCTCATGGCTTTGACCATCTCTTCCGTTATCAAGATAGGCGCCTTCCTTCCGGGAACGGCGGCAGTGGTAATGACAACGTCGCTATTGGCCACCACGTTCGTCAATAACTCACGCTGGCGTTTGTAGAATTCCTCTCCCATAGCCTGGGCATATCCTCCCGTAGCCTCCGCTCCTTCCGTATCCAGTTCAATCTGCACGAATTTTGCGCCCAAGCTTTCCACTTGGTTCTTTACGTCGGGTCTAATATCGTAACCCTGGACCACCGCTCCTAGACGGTGAGCGGTGGCAATGGCTTGCAGCCCGGCTACTCCGGCCCCAACTACAAAGACCCTGGCGGGTGTAATGGTGCCCGCGGCCGTCATCATCATGGGGAAGATCTTGTTCAGCATCTCAGCCGCCAACAGAACCGCTTTGTACCCAATGATGGTGGCTTGGGAGGTTAGGGCATCCATGGATTGG
>CBDHED010000001.1:0-565743 GCA_965261825.1 Dehalococcoidia bacterium
ACGGGTCGGTACGTGGCTACCCACCACAACGACCGTCGGCAGACGGAGTGGCCCCCACATCCGGCGCGCCTGTTCTCAGCGTTCGTGGCGGCGTGGGCCGAAGACGGGAGCGATCCGGCGGAACGGGCTGCGTTGGAATGGATCGAATCTCAGGAGCCGCCGGCGATTACGGCGTCCGAAGCCGTGCCTCGTACGATAGTTGCGCATTATGTGCCGGTGAATGATGCGGCGATAGTCAGTCGGTCTTGGTACGAGAGAAGGGCCAAGGCGATCTACGCATTGGAAGACCAGTTGTGCGAAGAGATGGCCCTGTCGAAAGGTGAGGTCACCAAGAAAGTGGCCCGAATACAGGACAAGCTGGCCACGCAAAGAAAGGTCGAATCCCATATCAATGCGGCGGGAACGACGAGAATCGCTTCGGCCGTCGAGATGCTGCCCGAAAAGCGGGGCAGGCAGGAGCGATTCTTCCCGTCCGTTGCACCCGACGACACCCGCGTGACCTACCTGTGGGACGCTGCTGCCCCGGAAGGGGTCGGCGAGGTCCTCGACCGGCTGCTCCAGCGCGTGACGCGGTTCGGCCACTCCTCTTCCCTGGTGTCGTGCCGGGTGACGCCGGAGCCGCCTGCCCCCAGCTACGTGCCCGGCAATGCCGGTCGGAGCCTGCGTACCGTACGCCGCGGCCAGCTTGCCGAGATCGAACGGCAATACACCCGTCACAAGGGTTTCAAACCTCGCTCTCTGCCCTATAGGGATGTTCGCTACTCGGCCCTCACCGACGCCTCGCATCAGGAGACGCCCGAGGAACCAAATACCGCCGGCGAGTGGATTGTCTTCGAGTTTGCCCATGGCTCGCGCGCATTTCCGTCGACGCGGACCGTGCAGTTGGCAACGGCCATGCGAGCCGCCGTTCTCAGCTTCGCCGAGGATCCCATCCCGGAAGAGGTCAGTGGTCACAAGCGCGAAGGAAGTCCGATGGACGCGCCGCACACAGCGTTCCTGCCGCTTCCACATGTCGGCTCTGAGTACGCCGACGGTCGTTTGCTCGGTATGGCCCTGTCCATGCCGAAGTCGTTGGACGCCGCCGCGCGTCGGGCGGTGTACCGCGCGATCGGGACATGGGAAAAGGCGGCTCTGCCCCATCCCTACCCCCTCAGGCTCACCCTGGGTTCTCTGGGCGTCGTTCAGATGGAGCGGCCTGCGTGGGGCTGCCGACCTGGTCGCCTTGCGGCCCAGCGTTTGGGATTGCCCCGCGCGCCGGTGGGTCTCAGCGACACCCGTTGCGCTGCCCAGACATCCCGGGCATCTCAACGGCGGAACGGCGATGGCCCGCGCCAGGGCATGGGAATCGGTCGAATCGATTGTGGCAGCGGCCTGTGCGCACGTTGGGTTGCCTGAACCTGTTGCCATTGAAGTTGCCTTGGATCCGTTCTTGGCGGGGTCCCGCCCGGTCAGGGACTTCCCGGTGTTCAGCCAGAAAGGGCGGGACGGCAAACCGGTCAGACGCCAACTTGTTTACGTGTCGTTGACCTTCGAAAATCCCGTGACTGGACCCTTCATGCTTGGGGCAGGGCGGTTCCTGGGGCTGGGGCTGATGCGCCCGATGCAAGAGACGGACGACACCGCCGAAGGGACGCTCGATGCGTGAGTTGACCCATGAAGGCTTCGCGTCGTTCTTCAGGGACGTACACGGCCACGAGCCGTTTCCCTGGCAACAACGGCTGACGGAACAGGTGCTCAGAGACGGCGCGTGGCCGAACGTCATGGACTTGCCGACGGGTACCGGCAAGACTGCCGTGCTCGATACTGCGGTGTTTGCCATGGCGGCTCGGCCGGACACCTCGCCCCGGCGGGTGGTGTTCGTCATAGACCGGCGCATCGTCGTCGACCAAGTCTACGTGCGAGCGCAGCGCATCCGGGACAGGATTGAAGCAGGCGATACCGAGGCGCTGCGACAAGTCCGAGACCGCCTGCGGGCGCTGAGCGACGGCGATGTGCTGGGAGTAGCCGCGCTGCGAGGCGGCATTCCCGTCGACAACGAGTGGACGTACCGCCCGGACCAGCCTTGGGTCGTAGTCTCCACAGTAGACCAGTTCGGCTCTCGGCTGCTGTTTCGCGGCTACGGAGTGAGCCGAGGCATGCGTCCGGTCCATGCCGGCCTTGCCGGCAACGATTGCCTCGTGATACTCGATGAGGTGCATCTGAGCGTCCCATTCGCAGAGACGCTGGCGCAGGTGTCCAAGCTGGAGTCCGGCGGGCTGCCTCGCCGGTTCCACATAGTGGAGATGTCGGCTACGCCCAGCAATACCGAGGCTGATCCCTTCACGTTGGACAGTGCAGACCTGGGATGTGAGGAATTGCGACGCCGGATTAAGGCCCGCAAGGAGGCGAAACTCGTCCCCGTAAAAAATCACGACGCAATTCCAGCAGCCGTGCTGGGGATAGTAAAGTCCATTGACGGCGTGGGTGTTCGCAGCGTGGGCGTTGTGGTGAACCGGGTTCGGGTCGCTCGCGAGACCCAACGTAAGCTCGAAGAGGGCGGCTATTCGACCCACTTGATAACAGGGCGCATGAGATCGTTGGATCGGATTGATGCCCTCAGCAGGATTGGCCCCATCGTCGATCCCGACGGGGAACAGCGCCCTGACGGGCTTACAGTTGTGGTGGCGACGCAGACTATCGAGGTCGGCGCCGATTTCAGCTTCGACGCGATGATTACGGAGTGCGCCCCGGTTGACAGCCTGCGGCAGCGGTTCGGGCGGCTGGACCGCCGGGGTACGCACTTCGTCCGTACCGGCACTGCCGCCCAGGCGTGGATTGTTGGACCGCAGTCGATCGTCACATCCAAGAAGCCGGACCCGATTTACGGAACGTCGGTCAGGGCAACTTGGGAGGAGCTTGAACGCCGTTGCCAAGAAGGGCCGATCGACATCGGCCCTCAATCACTGCAAGACTTCCCCGACGAGGCAGCCGCGCCAAGGGATCAAGCCCCGCTGCTTCTGAAAACGCACATGGACGCCTGGACACAGACCAGCCCGGAGCCCATCGTCCAGCCTTCCGTTGAGTGGTTCCTGCACGGCATGAATCAGACCAGCACGCCGGATGTCTCGATTGTTTGGCGACACGACAGGACCGATGGGACGCTGCGGCTGGTTCCGCCAAGGCAAGTGGAGTTCCTGCCGGTTCCCATCGACGCCGCCAAGTCGTGGCTGTCAGGTGGCGTTGAGGTGGATGTGGCCGACGTCGGCCACGCGGCCCGGGCAGACGATGACCATCCCGCCTCCCACTACAACAGTATCGCCTGGGTGCGTTGGGAAGGATTCGATAAGGGTGTTGAGCGAGTCTCCCTTGAGGAGATTCGTCCCGGCGACGTTATCATCGTGGCCCCAAGTCAGGGCGGTCTGGGAGCCGGAACTTGGGACCCATCTTCTCCTGAGGAAGTCGCGGACTTGGGGGACGCAGCGCAAGCGGCGTATGGCCGCAAAGCGACGCTGCGTCTCGACCCACGCTTGCCTGGTATAGATTCTCCGCCAACACCCGTCGGCGACACCGAGGCGGATCTGTCCCCCCGTGAACTCATTGAGCAATGGCTGAATCGGGATGGACACTCCGAAATGATTGCCGAGATAGCCCAGAAACTGGGCCGCAACTTCGGGTTCAGTGCGGTTGGTATAGACGACGAGGCATCGCAGGGCGGCTACTACATCCTGACAGAGCGAGACTCCCAAACGGGAAAACCCGCCGTGGACCCGTCTACGATGGACGGTTCGGACGAGGCAGGGTGTCTGATTGGTACAGGTGTAAAGCTGAGCCGCCACATGGATGGTGTGGGAGACCGCGCCGGGCGTATCGCCGGACGGCTGGGCTTCGACATCGAACTCGTGGAGGACTTGAGCCTGGCCGGCCGGCTCCACGACCTCGGCAAGGTGGACCGGCGCTTCCAGGAGCAGTTGGTGGGCGGCGATCTGGTGGACCTGGAGAAGCAAATGCAGGATGAGCCGCTGGCCAAGTCCAAGTCATTGCCAGGGGCTCGCCGGGCCCGGCGATACCCCGAGGGGATGCGGCATGAGATGGCGAGCGTCGCAATGGTGGAATCGAACGCCGACGTTCTCGGCTCCGCCCATGACAGGGATCTTGTGCTCCATCTGATTGGAACACACCACGGTTGGGGACGACCGTTGCCACCGATTATTGAGGACCCTGAACCGCAGACGCTCTCCTACGAGTTTGGCGGACACTTCATGGAAATCTGTTCCGATATCGTCGAAGGCGACTTGGCTCTCGACATGGCAGACCGCTTCTGGCTCCTGGTAGAAAGGTACGGATATCATGGGCTGGCCTGGTTGGAGGCGATACTGCGTCTGGCCGACCATCAACAGAGCGCGGAAGAGGCGCGGTCATGAACGGAGTTCGTCTTGAGGGTCTCGAAGGGACTAACCCGCTGGCGTTCTTGGCCGCTCTCGGGGTGCAGGCGGCCTTTGCGTCGGAGCCCGAGCAGCCGCGCTTGTGGTGGAGCGACGATATTACGCCTCGCGCCGTGGTGGCGAGTGATTTTACAGTAGAGCGCATAGCGGACCAGGCCATGAAGGCCTTCGCCTTATGGAAAGACAGCCCAGCGGTGACCCCTAGACAACCGGACGGTTCGGGTATGCCGAAAGGCGACGAACTCAAGCTATCCCCCGATGACCTACGCGCGTATCTCAGCCTCGCCGACCAGTGCGACATCGGGGGCGGTCTGATTACCGCGCTGGTGGCTGAAGGAAGCCTGGACGGGAACGACGCAGCCAAGCCATCGGACCTCTATTTCACTGCGGGGCAGCAGAAGTTCTTGGGGATAGTCCGCGAGGTCTTGGGCGGAGTCTCCAGGCATGACGTGTGTATCGGACTCGAAGGCCCTTGGAGCTACACGAGCAACACCCCTTCCCTTGGCTGGGATGTTGCCGATGATCGTGTGTATGCTCTGCGGGCCAACAACCCGTCTACCGAAACGAAATATACCAACGCAGGGCCTGAGGCATTGGCAATCTTGGGATTGAGTATGCACCCCGTGTTCGGGAGCCGGGGCAGGACACTCACGCAAGGATGCTCTGGCCTGTGGACGGCGAGTAGTTATTGCTGGCCCCTCTGGCGCAAGCCGGCCTCGTTTCGTGCAGTCACTTCGCTGTTGGCCCACGCCTACAGCGATAGGGATCGCGACCACTGGTTCCGCTCATGGGGCGTCTTCAAGATTCTCCGGTCGCCGGTCCGTCGGTCCAGACAAGGCGGCTACGGCACGTTTGGTCCACCGGAGGTCGCGTGGCAGGCGACGTAACACGATTTTGGGATATTCAGATGGCGAACAATATCAAGCAGATGGAAATGCGTTGCGCCTCTTGGTGGAAGTGGTAAGGGGACACACTGACGAAATCTCGCTTACCCAGCCATCCTCTAGGCTCTCCATTGAGTGGAATGCAGAACCAACCCGCCGCCGCCACAGGATGACTCTGTAGGGCGCAGGATGAACAGGGTAGTCGTAATGACTTGGGGTACTCACGATGCGGCCTTGCCTGTTGTCCCCAAATATCCCCGCAGGTGGGCTGGGTGGTCGAGGCAACCCACTACCCTACAGCGCCAACCTGAACCTCAACTCGAAGGTTCCTGTGAACCAATTGACACGCACTCAGGCTGAGGGGACTCAGGGTCAGGAGAATCAGGGTCTGAGGAATCATCGTCGATGGGTAAAGCCAGCGTGATGTCCACGTTGTTGTCCCTGTCGATAATGACCTCTTCCACGAGCATCTGGAGATAGTCGTGACGCTCCTCGAGGGTCACCTCGTCCAGGCCCTGGCCGAACTCTCTCGCCCAGGTTAGGACCTCCTCCATCAGTCGCCGCTTTTCAGCTCCACTCGTCTCCTGAACCAGATAATCGTCCAGCTTCGCCCTGGCGCTCTCAAGCCGCTCGGTGATGAACCTACGCTGAAGGTCGAGTTGGGCCTCAGTGATCTTCCCAGACACGAACAGCCTGATGGCGCGGTCCTCTTCCATCTGGATGCTCCGCAGGTCTCGCTCGGCCTGGGCGATCTCCTCCTCCATTCCGACGCCATCCTGAGAATCGAGGTCGGCGATACCGGCGACGATCAGATCGGGGTTCTGGAGTACCCGCTTCACCTCGCGCCATATCGGCTCCTCCAACTGCTCAGCCCGGATGTAGGGCTTCTCCCGGCAGCCCAGGCGCATACTCTGCATCCCGTTGCACATGTAGTAGCGGCGGGGAGTGGGCAGGTCGTAGGTGTAAGCCTTGCCCTTGCGAACGCTGGTGGTTGTCCAACTCGCCCTCGCATGGAAGTTGCGGCCGCACTCGCCGCATTTCAGAAGGTGCTGCAACAGGTAGACCACCTTGGTATTCCTCTTGGCTTTCGTGCCCCGCTGCTTCTTCAACTTCTGCGCCCGTTTCCAGGTCTCATCGTCGACCACCTGCGGGACCGGGATCTCAATCCAGGTGTCCTTGGGTTGGTCGTAGACCTTCATACCGTCCTCGGTAGAGACGTGGCGGTACCTTCCGTAGACCCAGGTGCCCGTGTAGGTGGCATTCCCCAAAATGTGGTGCACGCGGGACTGAAGCCACAGCATCTTGCCGGACTGCGTGGGGACCCCCTCGTCGGTCAGCCGCACGGCAATCGAGTAGGACCCCATCCGCTCATCGACGTACATGCGGAAGATGCGGCGGACGACCTCCGCCTGCTCCTCAACCACCTCAAACCTGCCGTCGTCCCCGATGCGGTATCCGTAGGGGACGCCGCCGGTGGGCACCCGTCCCTGCTTGGCAGTCCCCCGCTTGCCCATAGTGGACCGCTCCCGGAAGTTGTCCAACTCTATCTTGCCGATGGCCGCCATGAGTCCGAAGGTCTTCATGTCGATGGCGTCCAAGACGGCTTCGAGCCGAATCTGATGGGCCTCGACGACCTCCATGAGGGCGGCGGCGGGGTACATGCCCCTGCTCAGGCGGTCGGACTTCCAGCACACGATGGTGTCGAAGCGTCCGCGTCTGGCGTCGGCCAGCATCCGCTGGAACTCGGGTCGCTTCTTCGACCAGCCCCTGCCCACCTCCTGGTAGCGGGCGGTGATGGTCAGCCCCTTGCTCTCGCAGTAGGCTTCCATGTCGCCTGTCTGCTCGGAGATGGAGGTCTTGTCCTCCCCGTCCTGGCTCTTGTCCGAGACGCGGGCGTAGATGGCCGCCCGGTTCGCCTCCGTCTTTCTATCGGTGATTCTCGCCATTGCTGCCTCCTTTCCGACTCCCTGAAATCAAAAAGACCCGCCTCCTGTCGGGAGCGGGTCTGCGAGTAGTACAATGCTACTGCATCACCTGTCCAATCAGGTGGCGCCACGGCCCGGGGTGTTTGCTGCATCACCGGGCCAACTTTCGCTCCCATGATACCGCGATTGGGGGGCCGGCGTCAAAGCGCGTCACCCGCCAGTAGGTCAGTCATTCTCTACCACCCCGCTGGCTTGGTTATAGTTCCGATCCCGTCAGTCAGCGTGTCGGGGAACAGGCTCCGTCTCAGGTGGCTCTTCCACAGGCGCTTGACGTAGGTCGCGGCGTCCGCCAGCTCCCTCGGACTGCTGTTCCTGGGGTCCGGGTTGACCAGCGTGACCCGAAGCCCCAGATCGTCCCGAACGTAGCGCATCGCTCCCGCAAAGTCCGCGTCATTGGACACGACGACCGCCTGCTCGTACTCCCCGTTGAACCCATCGACCAGGAGACGGGTGGCGAGGTTCACGTCCGACCCCTTCTCCTCCGAGTCCCTCACCAGGACGTAAGACGGCAGCCCCGTCACAGGCTCCGCCAGCGGACGGCGCTTGACGCCGGACCGGAAGACGCCGTAGTAAGTGTCGAATCTAGGCAGCGTCGCCAGGGCTCTCAGGTAGACGAGCTGGCGACGTGGCTGATTGGGATTGCCGGGACGGGCATCAAGCCGGGCGGTGAAGTAGCAGACCCGGTTGATCGAGTCCTGGTGAAAGAGCGTCTCGGCCAACCTCCGGAGGTCCAGCCACCTGTAGGGCGTGTCCTTCAGGGCGCGGTAGTAGAGATTGAAGCCGTCGATGTAGACGTTGGTGATCAATCGCTACTCCCATACAAAGACAGAGACCGCCCCGGAGGACGGTCTCGACCCTACCGGCGAAGCGATAGGGGTGGTAGAAGAAAAATACCACGAGCGGCGGCGGCTGTCAACGCTCGATGCCGGTGATAGCCCGTGCAGCTGTGGGTTGCCCAGACCTCTGTCGTTCGACTTCACAACCGCCTCACACCCCACAATGTCCCTCGCACTCGTTTCCGAACCCGTCTCGCAGCCCGTCCTCTCCCAGGTCCACCTCATCAAGGGCGACCGCCTCGGCCAGGGGCATCCGCAGGGAGTGCAGGTACGGCGTCTTGTCCAGTGACAGCCCCTCCCGCAATCTGGCGTCGATCTCCACCGCCTCGGCGAACATCTCCGGCCACCTGCGCTTCGTCTCCACCCATCTGTGGCGGGACTGGAAGGGGCAGGCGACGCAGGCCGAGCGTTCCAGGGGCCTGTCGTAACGCTTCTTCCACCAGTTCAGGCAGTCGCTGCGGGACATCCCCTTCTCGATGAGCGGGTAACGGTTCGTCATCCACCGGTCGCGGGAGGTCCTCATGCGTATGGCCTCGTCGGTGGAGATACCGAGCCACAGCTCGACGGTGGTTCCGGCGGGGACGCGCTGCCGGGGTCTCAGGCCCAGCAATTCCCTTATCCTGCGTCTGATGGGCCTGATCTTGTAGTTGTCGGTGCACTGCCGCCTGCCGATGCCGTCGCCCTCCCCGTCGCCTCCCTTCAGGTAGACGGGTATGTCCACGTAGTTTCGGGAGTCCGAGTGGTTGGTGAGGGCCTTCACATCCTCGCGGAGGCTGCGTCCGTTGTCCACGACGTACAGGGGGAAGCTCAGCCGGTCTTTCAGCCACGCCAGGTGCTCGTAGATGCTGGGCGGCTCCCAGCGGGTGTCGGCGAATATGGCGCAGTCGGGGATGCGGTCGAATGCCCCCTCGTTTGCCATGAGCGCCATGACGGAGGACTGGACGCCTCCGCCCATGCTGATGACGGTAAGAGACGGTTCGGGCTTCATCATGCCTCCGCCTCGGTGGTGTCATCAGCTTGCGGGTCGCTCGGGGGAGTGTCCTCGCCGTGCGCGGCCTGCCTGTCCCTGGCGGCGTGCTTGATCATCAGGGTGATGATGCGGCGCAAGCGGTCCCGGGCGTCGGGTCCTGGTCTGGAAGAGACCCTGATGACGCCTATCTCAAAGGCGTCCCCGCGGGGCTTCCGCCGCCTGTTCTGTTCATTCTTTCCGGTGGTATCTTTCATATTGCGTAGTCGCAGCGGCGTCTGGTGGGCCGCTGGCCTCTCGACACGGGATTGCGGCTGGGCCGCCGGCGCCGACGGAACGGGCGAGCGCCGGCGGGGCCGCTGGTCTAGCTGTGCTCCTTGAAGAAGCTCATCTGGAAGCTCTCGGTCACGAGGATCGCCATGCCTCCGGGCATCCGGGCCGCGAAGCGGAAGAGGGCGTGCATGGCCCAGCCGCGGGGCTCGACGCCGTTGCGCCACCGGTGGACCAGCTTGGGGTCCACGCCGATGGCCCTGGCGAAGGCGGCCCACGTGAGGCCGCTGACCTCGTGCAGCCGTTCGAGGCGCTTGGGGAAGTCCTCCGCCAGCACGGCGGCCTGGAGGGCCAGGTCCTGTTCCTCGTCGAAGGTCTGTTCCGTGGTCCCGTCGAAACGGGACGAATCGTTATGGTTCGTCATCTCTATCCTCCATAGTGAAAAGTTGGTCGAAGTCGTCGAAACCCAGGGCCTTGAGCATCCGGCGGCGAATGCGACCGGAGGGTGTGCGCCCCGCGTTGACCAGCATCGAGATGTAGCCGGGGCTGACCCCGACCTCCCTGGCGAGCCAGTTCTGGGAGCGGTTCAGCAGAGTGAGCCGTTCCCATAGGGCCGCCGTGTTGAGCCGGACAACGGTCCATCCACCACGCCTCCGGGGGCCTTTCTTCTTGTTGTGGTCGTCTTGCGAACGCATGGCTCTTCGTCTCCTCTGGGGGAAGGGAGCGCGAGCCGTCGCGCCGCTTCCCCGATGTCAGTCGTTGGTCATTGCGGCGGCATGGCCTGGGGGGACTGCCAGTCGCCCGGGGCGCGCCATGCGCGTCCCAGCGGCCCCATCTGCTCGATGGCGGCCCTGTGCGACACCCACAGGGGCACAGTCACGCCCTTCGCCTGCATCTCGTCCCGCGCCAGGCGCAGGAAGTGGGTCTGGACGATCTCGTCGTCGAAGACGATGAGGACGGAGGGCCGCGTGCCGTGGTCGTCGGTGGGCCGGTGAGAGGAGAAGTAGCGCAGATAGGGGGCGAGGCGCTCCGACATGGTCGAGGGCCGCACGGCCCTTCGCTCCCACTCCAGCAGGAAGGGCCATGTGGTCTCGCCCTTTGTGAGGACGCCGAAGGCGTCGGGGTTGACCGAGCGCATCCCGTCGCCGTGCTTGAAGTGTCGTGAGGCCCTGCGGGGCGGGTCGACCTGGGAGACCTCCCAATCCAGGAGTCCCGCCTGCACGGTCATGGCCGCAAGGAAGGAGTGGACGGCTGCGGTGTGCTCGACGTTCCTGAGCAGCTGGCGGCTCCTCGCGCCGGTCACGTTGTCCCAGACGAATGGGGTGCCGGGGAACAGTGGAGCGGCGCTCCACCGCTTCTTCGCCACGGCGACCGAGGTGCGGTCCCTGCGGGCCAGGAGGGCCAGGGCCCGGTCGGTGAGGGCCATGCGCCCGCTTCCGGCGATGGGCCGGGTGACGAGGCGGAACCCTTCGAGGGGGGTGACGATCTGGGAGGCCCTGGGGACCGAGATGGCCATCAGTCCGGCCAGGTCCGTCAAGGTGATCCAGGGCCAGTCGGATATGAGGTCGAGGGCGCGCTTCTCGGCGGGCTTGAGGGTGGCGGGCAGCAGATAGTCGGAGACCTTCCACCCCGGACCCTCGACGGAGAGGTCGGCTGGGAGCGAGGCCACCTGTGGCTCGTCCTCCTCGGGAAAGAGGCTTCCCTTCTCTATCCGGTCGAGGACAGAGCGCAGCTCGACGGAGGCGTTGACCGCGGGCGGGCTCCACACCGGGTCGTCCGGCGACGCCGCGACCGCCTCGCGTTCGAGGGCGAGATAGAATGGAACGGGGGCGCCGGCCAGCGTCCTGCGGACGTGCCTGAGCCGCACGTCGTCGGCCATCAGCACGAGAACGGCTCCGGGGAGGGGCCCCTGGCGCAGCCTCCACATCCGGTTGGAAAAGCCGGTCCTGTCGGCGGTGAGCCCCTGCCTGACGATGCCGACGGTGCGGCCGCCGGGAAGCTCGACGGCGGCGTCCAGGGTCGAGGCCCTGTACCACCGGAACCGTATGGGGTATGCGACGCCGGAGACGGCGACCGCCAGCCGGTAGATCGCGGCGAGGGAGTCGAGCCGTCCCATCAAGTTGCGCCGCCACTCGGCGGATACGGGGCGGTCGCGTACGAGCTCGTCCAGGGAGGTCTCCTCCTCCTCGGCCAGCCGCCGGAGCCCGGCGGCTGTGAGGTGGAACCTCTGGGTCGAGGAGGGAAAGAGGGGGGTGGCGTGGGGCACGGCGGCGCAGAAGCCGCCGGAGTCCAGCCTGTCGACGGCCTCGTGGACCGCGGCCTTCGACCAGCCGGTGACGGCCACCATCTCCGTCCGGTCGAGGAAGGGCATTCCCGCCAGGGCTCGGAGGGTCTGGGCTTCACATCCTTCAGTTCTCACTGCTCGGCCTCCTCTTCCGCCGCGTCCTTACTGGCGGCCTTGTCTTCCGTTTCCTCGCCGTCCTTCTCCAGGTCGGCGGCGCGGTCCTTGAAGTCCCGGACCTTCTTCTGGGCGGCGGCCCCGGCGTCCTCCAAGTCCTGGGCCGTCAAGGTGTAGGAGGAGGCCGCGCTGCGGATCTGAGCGGCGACGGCCGGGTCTCCGTCCTCCGGCTTTCTGACCATCATCGAGAAGGCGGGCATCCGCTCGATGCCGACGGTGGCCCTGACGTAGCAGTGATGGACCGGCAGCGACGTGATGTCGTCCTCGGTCACCCGCTCCTTGCCCAGCTCCCACACCAGCTGCCTTGCGTCGTTCCCGGCCACCTGGAAGACGGCCAGGCATCCGACGTTGGCGAGCAGGGTGTCCCGCATGGTGCGGGAGAGGTCGTCGAGCTTGGCGAGGCTCTGGGTTGCGAGCACGAACGACGCCCCGAACTTGCCCAGCTCCGAGAGCATCGACTCGTAGTCCACGCCGGGCATGGACTGCAACTCGTCCACGACGACAAGCGCGCCGCGCCGCTGGCTGAGTGAGACGCTCTCCTGCTCCCGTATCACCGAATCGACCAGGTTGAGGAGGGACGCTCCCACCAGGGCGGACACGTCCCTCCCGACGGCTCCCTGGGCGGTGGACACCAGCAGGATGCCGCCGTTGAGGATGGTGTCGCGCAGGTCGATGGTGGAGCGGCGCTGGCCGAGGATGGCCCGCGCCCGCTTGGAGGATGCGTAGTAGGAGAGGCGGGTCTGCACGGGGGCGAGGGCCTCGGCGCGGTACTGCTGGTGCCAGCCTCCGAAGTCCCTGGCCCACCACTCAAGGAGGTACGGGTCCTCGATCCTCTTGAGTACGCCGTCCCGGAACTTCCTGTCGGAGAGGAGCTTGAGGCCGTCGAGGATGGTGTGCTGGCTGCCCTCGTCCGTCTCGGGGTGCTCGTTCGCTTCATGCAGCGTCTTGACCGTCTGCTCTAGGATCGACTGCATCCTCGGCCCCCACTGCTCCCACAGGCCCTTTGCGACGCGCACCACCGAGTCGGCGGTGCGGTCGCGGTCGGTGAAGATGCGGGTGTCGAGGAGGTTGATGCCCGGCGCCCTCCGCTGGTCGGCCAGGTCGATGAGCCGCACCCGGTCTATGAGGGACTCCGGCACCTGCCGGAGCAGCCCCGCCACCAGGTCTGCGTGGGGATCGACGACGACGATGGCGTCGTTGTCCCTGCCCTCGGCCTTCTCCCGCATCTTGTGTGTGACGAGGTGGTGCATGAGGGTGGACTTGCCCATGCGGGTGCGCGCCACGTAGAGGTGGTGCCTCCTGAGCAGGTCGTCGGGGAAGCGGATGGGCCGGGGCTTGCCCGCCGTGGTGTCCCCCACCAGCGCGCCGCCCCTGACGCCCTTCGCAGAAGGCAGGAGCGCCCTCGCGCCGGACCGCTCCACCAGGGGCGTCTCGTCCCCGGCGCCGGGCGGGTGCCACAGGCAGGCGATCTCGCGGACGCCCAGGACGCTGCGCCCGCCGAAGAGGCCGGGGCCTGCGGGGTGCATCATGTCGGGGTTGGTCGCGGTTGGCCGGACCTTGCCGACCTTGAAGCGCGCCCCGGCGGGGTTGTCGAAATGGCGGTAGGCGGCGGCCACCGGCCCCAGGAGCTCGCCGGCGCGCTGGGGTCTCGTCCCGGCGGGCAGTATGGCGGTGACCTGAAGCTCGGCGTCGAAGGCGACGCGGGACACCTTCTCCTGGATGAGGAGTGGGTCCTCGACGCGCTTGCGGGCCTTCTTCCAGCGGTGCCATGCCCAGCCGCCGACCGCCAGCCCCAGGGCCGAGCCCATCCCCAGGAGCGCCGCCTTCCATGTCTCGCCGTCCTGCACCCACAGGTAGCCCTTGAGGGCCGCAAGCGCGCCGATGCCGAGCACGGCCATCGTGATGCCGTCCATCTGCAGAGGCTTGGTCTGGAAGGTGTAGGCGGGTTCCCTCGGCTCCATGCCGGGCCGCTTGTGGGCCTTGTCCAGGTGTGCCTGCGACCAGTCGGGGCCAAGGGAGCGCAGCATCAGCCGCGCCACGACGCGCTCACCCTTGTTGATGTTGGAGAGAGCGCCCATCAGGGCGATGAGGGGGTCTGAGCCGGGATCGAGCAGGTCGTCGTCCCTGAAGGTTCTCAGGGGCACGTACTCGGGGCCGTCGGCCCGCAGGGTCATGCTCCACGCCTGCTCGCCCTCGCCCATGCACAGGGGATCGTCGTCCGGGTCCACCTTCCGGATGCGGGCCTGGGGATAGTGGGCGGAGAGCTGGCCGCGCACCACCTCGTCGTCGAGGCAGCGGGCCATGAGGGTGACGCCGTCCATGTCGGCGGCGAGCTCCAGGGAGAAGGGCTCCGGCACCGCGATGGAGCCGAGCATGTTCTCCACGCCCAGCAGGGTGCGCTCCCCGGCGCGGGGCGGCGTCACCGTCAGCAGGACGGGCTTCTTCTCGGTGTCGTTTCCAAACAGGATTTCCTTCGGGTTCAGCTTCATGGTGTTATTCCTTTCTCTAATGGCGTCCGGGCGTCCACTCGATGACCGCCGTCTCCTCCGGGGTGGCCTCGATGCGGACGGGGAAGCGGTTGCCCTTTGCCAGCAGCAACCCGTCTCCCCTGGGACACGACAGGAGCCAGCGCTGGAGGTCCTCGGGCAGGTCGAAGGCGTCGCCCACGGTGCTGATGGCGGCGGCGTCCTGCTGGAGGAGCAGCTTGAAGGCGGCGTTCTGAAGCAGGGCGCGCCCGGAGTGGCCGGTGATGGTGCGAGAGGTGTCCTCGCTGAGCAGGTCCTGCACGTCCTGGGTGATGAACTGCAACCCCAGGCGGTGCTTGCGCGCCCGCTTCGCCACGCTGACCATGAAGGCCGCGCCTTCGGGGTGCTGCATGATCGACCACACCTCGTCGACGACCAGCAGGCGGGGCTTGGGATCCTGGGCTGCTGACGCCCACACCGTCTCGGTGCAGACCATCGCGGCGGCTGGCCGAAGCTCCGGCTCCAAGAGGTGCAGGTCGAAGACGGTGACGAGGGCCTCGTTGCCGAGCAGGTCGTCCCCCTCGTCGGAGAGCAGGTGTCTCAGGCTGCCGGTGGCGAATGGCCTCAGCAGGCGGGCCAGACCCGCGTCTCCCGCCTCGTCTTCCTGAAGGTACTTGTAGAAATCGCGGAAGCCGGTGCGCTCGCGTGGCTGGGCGTAGTAGCCCGCCAGGGCGTGGTCCAGGGAGGCGCGCCGCTCCGCGCCGAGACTCTCTCCCACCATGACCTCGATGAGACGGCGCAGGCTGCCGATGCGCTGGAGAAGCTCCTCCGAGTCCCCCTTGTCGATGACAAAGGGATTCATGCCCTCGCCCGGCACGCCGGGGGACAGGACCCGCCCCCCAGCGGCGCGGGCCATGTCCGCGTACTCGCCCTCGGGGTCGATGACGTAGGCCGTGATGCCGCGCGTGATGCCGCGCAGCACGCCCAGCTTGGTGGCGAAGCTCTTGCCGCTGCCCGACCTCGCGAGGACGGCGGTGTTGGCGTTCATGTGCGTCCCGTCCCAGGGGTCGTAGACCACGGGGGAGCAGGCCCGCATGTCGATGCCGTAGAGGGTGCCGCTCCGGGTGTCCAGGTCCGGCGGCGAGAAGGGGAAGAGCCGGGCGATGCTGGACGTGTCCAAGCTGCGCCACTCGGCCACGGCGTTGAGGGCCAGCGGCAGGGTCGAAAGCAGCCCCTCGCGCTGGCGGAAGGCCAGGTTGTCGAGCTTGCCCAGGGTGGCGGCGAAGTGGGCCTTCGCCCGCTGGGTCATCTCCCTCAGCGACGCCTCGTCCTTCGCGTGAAGGGTCACAGACAGGGAGGCGTGGAAGAGCCGCTCGCGCCCGCGCTGGACCTCGTCGCGGAGACGGGTGATGTCCTCCAGGGCGATCTCCGCCTCCGGCGACATGGTGCGCCCGCGTTTCAAGGAGAGGGACTGGGCCGACTCGAAGCGGACCTTCTGCCACTCCAGCGTCCTCGCCGCCTGCTCCGCCGGTATCGGGCCGACGTGGACTGCCAGGTCCATCGGCGCTCCGGCTGCCATCAGCCCCTGGAGGAAGCCGGGGGCCAGCGAGCGGGGCCACTTGCCCAGGTGGAGGGAGCGCGCAAGGCGGTGGCCGATGCGCACATCGCGCCGGCCCACCTCCACCTCGACGGGGGCGTCCTCGTCGAACTCTGCGGGGGAGCCGCCCAGGGCGGCCGATACGAAGAACATCCGAAGCTGGCGGCCCCTCAGGACGTGGACGGACAGCCCGCCCCTGGAGAGCAGGCCCCGCAGGTCGTCGACGCGGGCGAACTCGCACACGGCGTAGAAGCGCCGGTCGAGGATGCCGTCGCGGGCCTCCAACTCGGTGAGCAGGCGCCCAAGGGACTCGGCGGCCGCTTTCGTCTGCGGGGGCAGGTCGTCCGGCTGGGCCTCCCGAAGGTCGTCTCGCAGGCGTTCCAGGCGCGGCGCGTGCTGCCTGATGAGCAGCTGCGCGGGGAAGTCCAGGGCGTTGAGGGCGCCGGCGAAGGCCCCCAGCTTCGGCTCGTCCAGCTCCAGGCCCATCACCTCGCACACCCCCAGCTTCACCCCGTCCAGGCGCACGGGACCGTCCTCGTCCAGGTGCGACAGCATGAAGAACAGGGGCAGCTCGGGCGGGGGCTTGGGCGCGGATGGCTCGACCGCTCCTCCGGGCGTCTCGTGGGGAGCGGAGAGGTCTTCTTGCGCCCCCTGCGCTCCTCGTCTTGTCAGTCGTCGAATAAGCTCTTTCAACAGGGTGTCTTCCTTTTCTTTATGGGGTTGGGAAGTCCACAAGGCCGCTGCTTAGCAGCGCGGCCACGCCCTTGGCCGACAGGACCAGGACGAGGCCCACCACCGCCATGACGACGGCGGCCTTTGCCCTGCCGCCGCCGCGCTCCTCGCCTCCCTCGGCCATGAGGATGAAACCGGCCCAGACGATGGCGAAGACGCAGATGCCGGAGGCGGCGTAGGCCATCGCCGTGAGCACGCGGTCGAACTGGCGGAGCATCTCCTGCTCCTCCGCCGGGGCCGCGCCGGTCGTCGCCAGCGCAGCCCCGGCCAGCAGGGTGACCGCAATCGCGGGCCTCACCAGGGCCACTCCCATCCCAGCAGGTCGAACCACTGGCGCAGGCCGTCGGCGGGCTCCTGCTCGGCGGGCGGCTCTTCCGGCTCGGGCTCCGGTAGGACAAGGACCGCGAAGGGGTCGTCCGATCCCACAGCCGATGCCAGGGACAGGTCTTCGACCCTGGTCCCGGCGATGGGCTGCCGCTCCACCGTCTCGGCTTTGACGTGCTCCGGGTGCAGGACGGCCACCGTCACCTGCCTGGCGATGGTGGCGCTGGGAACGTAGGCGTAGGCCGTCGCGGTGGCGGACGACGTCGAACCGTCATCGTGGGTGACCGTCACCGTCTCGCTGTCGTAGTCGCTGTCCCCCGGTCGGTGGAGGTGCACGGTCCTGGTGACCTGTTCGACCCGCTCCGGGTGGTGGGTGAGCTGCGTCAGCGGTGGCATCGGGATGCGGAGCGCAGCCTCGATGTCGGCCTCGATGGTGACGCCGTGGACGGCCTCGCCCGTTCCGACCGGAAGCCGGAAGCGGGTCTCGCCATTGGGGACGAACGGAACGTTCGCGTGGGACGCGCCCGTCGCTGCGACGACGGTCCCCGTGATGGTCGTCACCTGGGCGTCCAAGAGCGCCGTCTCGGTGACGCTCTCGTAGCCGGACACCGTCTGGAGTTCCACCGGGTGCTCGGTGTGCGTGACGCACTCCGCCTCGATGACGCCGCTCACTGTTCCGGGCGTCCAGCCCAGGGAAGTCATACGCAGGTCGCACAACTCCCCCTCCACGATTGGCAAGGGATAGGGAAGCTGCGCTTCCTTGACGGTGAGCGCCCCGGCCTGGCCGAGGGTGTCCTCCCAGGACACCGTGAAGGACGGCGCCGGGCCGTGGAGGGGGAGTGAGTAGTCGATGCGCTCCCCCTCGGCCAGGGACGCCGAGCCCCAGAAGCGCAGCCAGTTCCCCTGCGGGCCGCCGAAGGCCCGCACCCGGATGTCCAGGGCGGTGGCGGCCCGCAGGGTGACGGCCGCGCGGTCGCCGGTGACGGTGAGCGCCTCGACGAATATCCGCCGTCCCTCCAGCGGCTCCTCGACCTCGAAGTCGATCTCCTCCCGCCAGGGCTCGTGGTCGTCGGCCAGGGCCGCCTGGGGGACGGTCATGACCGCCGCCGCCAGGACGGCCAGAGCCGCGATGGCGAGAAAGCCCCTGTGGGGTTTCCGGCGCCTGATCTCCAGCGTCTCGGCCATGTTGTCGTGACGCTGGCGGTTCCCGCCGTCCTTCCCCCTGCGCTTCCCGAACCAGCGCATCCGTCCGTTGCGGCGCTCCCTCGTCTGGCGCGTCTTCTTGCGCTGCTTCCTCAGGCCGCGCCTTGCCTTCCTGACCATCAGCCGGATGGGGCCGGGTCCGGTCTTCACCGGCTGCGGGGGCGCGGGCGGCTCGGCCCTCACCAGCTGGGCGGTCTGCCCGGCGTAGCGCCGCGCCCCCAGCCGGTACTTCAGCAGGTCGGCGGCCACCAGGGGCAGCCGCCGACCGCCTATCTTGCCCACCACCATCGCCACCCCGACCAGCCCGAAGAGGACGGCCAGGGCCATGCGCACCTCGGAGGGGCCGACGGGGGCGTAGCGGTAGGCCCCATAGGACAAAGCGAATACGGCCATCACCGCCACGACCTGCGGGAAGGTGAAGCCGAGCAGGACCTTGTCCTCGGCCTGCACGTGAGTTGGGACCTCGTGTTCTCTCATCTCTCGTTCTCTTTCCTCACGTGCCCTATCCGCTGACGTCGCCGGCGTCGTCGGCGTCCGGGGCTTCCGGCTCGGGCAGCACGTCGTCGATGTCGATTCCCGGGTCCACGACGGCGTTCATCACCAGCTCCACGACGCCGTAGGCGACCAGGGCTAGGACGATGCCGGCGAGGGCGGTCATCATGGCGCTCTTGCCGCGCTCCATCTGGTTGGGCGCTCCGCTGGCGGTGAGGTACATGTACGCGCCGTAGATGAAGAAGCCCACGCCCACCGCTCCCACGACGCCCAGCAGGATGCCCACCAGGTTCGAGATGGTCTGTGTCAGTTGTTCCATTCCTTTCGCTCCTCTCTTGTTCCGAGCTTTCCGTTCTCTCTCTACCGATTGGGTTCCATAAGCTCCGCTAGCTGCGCATCGCTCCCCCTCCTTTGCTTTGCTTTTCGACACGAACCCTCGTGTTTGCGTGTTCTTGCTACTCGCCGCTGCTCCGGGGCTCGCCGCCGCCGTCTCCGCCTGCCGATGGGGTGGCCATCGAGGCCGCCGAGCTCAGGCCGCTGGCGGCCGCCGACACGCCCGCGCTGGCCGCAATCGCTCCCACCGCCATGCCGCCCGGCCCTCCCGCGGCCCCGCTCATCAGCCCGATGGTCCGGGCCGAGCGCATCAGCGACGACGGAAGATTCATGCCGAAATAGAGCATCGAGAGCCATGAGTCGAAGGTTCCGGAGTTGCCGAGCATCGAGGGCACCCGGGTCGCCATGTAGACGAAGGCCAGCGACATCAGGAGCTTCCAGATCAGGTCCTGCACCGGCTCAAAGGCCGCTATCGACGCGAACTCGTTGAGGAAGCCGAGACCGAGCGCAAGGGCGATGAGCTGCACCGCCTGCTGGAACACCGTCGTCATGAAGAGGCGCAGCCAGTGCCGTCCCCATCCCGCCGTGTGCGGAAGAATCCACAGCCCCAAGGCGATGGGCGCCAGTGCGAGGAGGATGTCAATGAGGGCCAGGCGCAGCACCATCTGCACGATGACGTAGAGCACGAAGAAGCCGTAGACCAGGTAGAGCAGGGCCAGCAGCTGCGCCATGCCAACGCTCCCGGCCTGGACGGCGGTGAGGAAGGTGTCGAGGGGAGCCCTGAGCAGGTCTCCGGGGGTGACGTCGAGGGAGACGGCGATGAATCCTGACACGGCGTCGGCCACGTCCAGCACCAAGGCGCACCACCACAGGGACGATGCGGCGGCCACGAGTCCGAGCACGAGCCGGGGGACCATCTCCCGCCATCCCGTCTGGGAGCGGCCAAGGTGCTCGGACACGATGAAGCTGAGGCCCATCCAGCCGAGGATCACCATCAGCGCGCCGGAGGTGATGGCCCAGACGACCATCCACGCCTGCTGGACCAGGTGGTGGGCGTAGGTCAGGTCGGGAGGGGTGCCGGTGAGGATGTCGCTCATGCGCTACCGACCCCCGCAGTTGTCGACGTCCTCGCCGGACGCCCGCTCCACCACGCCGCAGAGGGTCCCGTGGACTCCCTCGACCACCCAGCCGGCGAAGGCCCGAGCCCACCGCGCAGGGTTGAGGGCGGACAGGATCTTGTCCCAGATGCGCCCCGGCTGGTGGATGGGGACGACGGCGTAGAAGTCACCCCTGAGTCCGTCCTCGGATTGGGCCAGCATGACCAGCAGGTAGGCCCGGTCGCGGTCGAGGTCGGGTTGCTCGTCCAGGGCGGGGTACTCCCACGAGTACTCCCAGCCGTCGCTTCTCGCCTTCTCGCCGCCGCTGACCCGGTACATGGCGCTTATCCAGTCGCCGGTGTCGGCGTCGCGGACGGCGTAGTGGAGCGCCGCGATCTGCCGGTCGAAGACGGGGCGGGCGACGAACTCGCCGCCGCCCTTGCGCTCAACGAACTCCCGGCCGGCGTTGACGAGGGTTATCTCGTCGCCGGGCGGGGTCTGGGCCAGGACGATGCCGCTGGATGGGATTGTCAGAAGCGCCGCCAGAAGCAGCGCGGATGCCAGGGGTAGAAGCCGTCTTGCCGACCGGAGTTTCGATTTCAGCGCCAACTCGTTCACCTCTCTTCCGTTCGCCGCGATTCATCGGATCGCGGCGCTCGCAGAAGAGTTTGAACAAACGAAATGACGGTGGAAACTGCCCAAAAGGGACGACAAAAATGTCGCCCCTTTTGAGGTTCTAGGCAAAAGACACCCTCCCGTGCAGTATGGGGGCTGTACAAGAAAACGAAGTCTGTGGCGAAGTTGCCGGTGAGGTCACGGCAAGCCTGAAACAGGAACAAATGGGGCCGACAACGGGCTGAAGTTGTGAACACTTGGACTTAAGTCCCCAGGTCGGCCTCGCTCCGCAAAAAGGGGCGCAGCGGGGCCGCATGAGAGAGGGGAAGAATCGGGTCGGAATCCCGCATTCCCCCCTACAGGTGGTCCACATGTCGCAGCCCGTGAAGAGCCGGGCCTTGTTCGTGGGCGAGACCGGGGACTGAGGCCGGTGAAAGAAGGAGGGCTCATGGAACCGAAGAAGGACGTGGTCGAGAAGGGCAGGAGCGTGCGGGACATGCACCACCTGCGGCTCATGTCGCTGTTGCAGGAGCTGGAGCGCGACAACGGGCGCAAGAAGGCGGCCGAGATGCTGGGGGTGGACCGCAGGACCCTGGACGCCAGCCTCGACGAGGGGGTGCTGACGCGGCGCATCCGGGGGGCGCTGGAGAAGGCGCTCCAGTCGGGGGTGGGCTCCGCAGCCGCCGAGCAGCGGGACCGCAACGACAGGCTGGCGGACCGTCTGGAAGAACTGGAGGGCGGCTTCGAGGAGCTTGGCAAGGAGATACGGGAAAACAACAGGGCCAGCGAAGACAGGGACAGGGCCGTGCGTGAGGAGGTGGCCCAGGGCTTTCGCAAGGTGGAGAAGACGCTGGCGGGTCTTGAGACGGGACGGGGTGGGCAGGAGGACGGGGCGAAGGCGAACGGCGCCGGCCCGCAGCCCAGGAAGAGGTCTTCGCTCAGGCGGGAGTACCCCGACCTCGTGACGTTGGAGCCCGCCGAGGACGACGAGGAGGTGTTCGGGGATGTCTGGCCCCTGATCGTCGAGTGGCGGGAGTTGAAGGCCGTTCATCCCGACGAGGGAAAGAGCCTGTCCTGGCTGCGCACCGAGGAGCGGTTCCTGGCGTTGGAGCTGACGCTCTTGGAAGGGCACGGGCTGACGCTTCCCCCGGCGACATTTCCGCTGCGGGGCTTCGACCGGAACGGGCAGGTCAACTGGCGGAAGACAGCGCTCTCCGACACGCGGAGAGCGCTGAGAAAGCGTGAGCTTCTGCACTCGCTGACCTGCGGAGTTTTGTGGAAGTAGCCCCAGCGGGTTACCGCACCGGCTTCCGGTTAACTTCCGTGAAGTTTTGTGAACGATGTTGGCGTGGACTGCCCGAGAGCCTTCACAACGGGTCTTTGGTGGGTAATAATGTCTGCATTGTTTGGCTTTCATCCAAGGTTTCCGACCATAGAAACCTGGGGGCGCGATCCCTGTTGCCCGGGTCTGACTTGACGGATGATTCGCTCTCTGAAAGGTCTCCCACGAGGGAAATGCTGCCGCTGTGGATTTGACGTAGCTCTCCGCAAGCAGCACGGGCCGAAACGACGGAGTTTGACGTAGGTCCTTCGTCCTCGGTCCACGTCCGTCGGTTGGAGTTTGACGTAAGTCCTTCACCCGTTGGGCACCCGTCCGGTGGTTGGAGTTGATCGCTTCTCCCGCTGGATTCTGAGGATGGAGCGCCTTCTGCGCCTCGTCCTCACCCAGTCGGTCGGAGTGCGTCTTTCGCCCCGGCCGATTCAACATGCCTGCGGCACGACTGTCTCACAGCCAGGGCCGCAGCTTCGACACGCGCCGGTCTGCGACTGAGAAGCAGGCTGGCCGCTTCACGTCTCGCAGCTTTCCCAAACTCGGACGGCATCCACCCTGGGCCGAGCTGCGTCTTCTTTCACCCCGCTCCGTCTTCCGCGTTCGACATTCGACCGCGGGCGGAGTGCGTCTTCGGAACGGAGTCACGGGTTCAACGGCAACGGCATACCAATCAGCAAGGAGGTACATAGGCATGGACGAATCACGGACACAGGACAGGACGGAACAGTACGTGGGGCCGAGCGCAATGCGGATAGCGAACCTGCTGCCGCGCCGGGTCAGCTTCGAGCGGGGCTGGTTCTGGACGACGACGGCCCTCTGTCACGGCGGAAAGTCGGACGGGCTGGCGTTCAGGCAGCGACCGGACGGCAACGGCATCGAGGTCAAGTGCCACACCGGGGGCTGCTCGGCCGGCGTGGTGATAACCGAGCTGGAGGCGCTCATCGGGCTGCCCATCTGGACGGCCTACGCCCAGGTGCAGGACACCCCGGTCAAGGCCCCTGAGAAGCAGCCGTGGTGGAAGCGCAAGCGGGTCGTCGTGGCCGGGGCGGTCGTCCTGGTCGTTGCGGCGCCGCTGATAACCGGCGACGTGGAGCTCTTCTTCCTGAACCTCGTCGGGCTGGGCATCGGGGCGCTGCTGCTCCGGCGGTTCATGCCCCGGCGTCCGGTAGGGAGGGTCCGTCGCCGCTGACGACAGGGCCTCCGGCTCCCTCATACCCATCCCAACTCAACGCAAAGGGCCGTCTCCCATCCGGGGGCGGCCCTTCTTCTTTGCCCGCAAGCGGGCGCAAACGGCAAGGCAATAAAGCACAGGCACTAAGGAGGTGCATGATGACGACGGCAACACTGGCAACTGGAACTCGGTCGATGGACACGGTGGACAGGCCCCGGCGCAGCCTGGAGGAGCTGGTCGACCAGCTCATGGCGGCGATGGGATTCAAGGACCCTGAGACGGAGGCGGCGGAGACGGCGGAGACGGGCGCGGTGCGCTCGATCCACGAGGCCCGGCGGCTCAGGCAGGCGGGGGACGTCGACGGCGCGCTGGCGGTCCTCGCCGGCGTGGACGCGGCGCAAGCGGAGACGAAGGAGGTCCGGTGGGCCTTCTCCGAGTGGACGCAGCTGGTGAAGCGGCGGTTCGGCGGCCGCGGCGCCCTGGTCTACAGCCAGGGCACGGGACGGGCCGCTGCGCTGGTTCCCACCGGCGACGGCGGGACGCTGGAGGTGGCGGCGGTGCTGGGGATGCGCTGGCGGCCGGGCAAGGTCGTCTCGGGGCGCAGCCTCCGGGGGCTCAGGCCCCTGACCGGAGGCGCGTGATGGTCACGGTCAACGTGGACATCCCCGCGCTGAAGGCCCGGCACCCGCTGGGCGACACGGTGGAGGCCGCCGGGGTGCGGCTGCGCGGTCGTGGAAGGGTCCGCCAGGGCGTCTGCCCCTTCCACGAAGAGGCCGAGGGCAGCTTCACGGTCTACGCCGACTCGGAGCGGTTCTATTGCTTCGGGTGCGGACTCGGCGGCGACGTGCTGGACTTCATCCAGCAGGCCGAGGGGCTGTCGCTGCCGGAGGCCATCGCACGGCTGGACGGCAGCCCAGGGCTTGCGCCCCGGTCTGCCACTCGTCCAGCCCCAACGCGGCGTCCCAGGTCCGCCGCGGTTCCTCCCCGCGACCCCGCCCTGTTGACGGCGGCGGCGCGCTTCTACGCCGGAGGCATCCGGCGTCACACAGAAGCGCGGAAGTACCTGGCCTCGCGGGGCGTCGGCCCGGTCACCGCATCCCGCCTCAGTCTCGGCTATGCGCCGGGCGGCGGGCTGCGGCTGGCCCTGGAGTCCCTCGGCTTCTCCGAGAAGCGCATCAGGGACTCCGGTCTGTTCATGGAGCGGGGAGCGGAGCGGTTCGCCGGAATGGTCGTCGTCCCCGACGTCACCGGCGGCCTCGTCCGCTGGCTCGCCGGGCGAGCGGTCGATCCCGACCGGACACCCCGGTTCCAGGCCCTTCCCGGCCCCAAGCCGGTGCTGGGTCTGGGGCGTCTCGGCCCCGCTCCTGATTGGGCGGTCGTGGCCGAGGGGCTGTTCGACTGGCTCGCCCTTACCGGATGGGGCATCCCATCCTGCGCCGCTCTCGGCACGCAGGGCGTTGAGCGGGTCGCCTCCGCCCTCCGGGGCTGCCCCCGCGTCTTCCTCGCCTTCGACGGCGACGACGCGGGCCTTGAGGCGACGGAGCGGCTTCTGACCCTGCTGGGTCGCAGGGCCGCCGCCGTCACCCTCCCCCAGGGCGTCGGCGACGTGGGCGAGCTTGCGGCCCTCCCCCACGGACAAGCCGCCTTCCTTCGCCTGCTCTCCCTGGCGGCACGCTCCGCCCGCTAGCGGCTCCCCGCCGCTCCCCAGCGGGCCTCCCCGCCCGCTTGTCGCCCTTTCCCACTCTCACCGCACAGGAGGACCTATGCCCAATTCACGACGGGCTTCGCCCGCACACGGGTTCCCGCAGAGGAACTCGCACCGGCCATTCGCTACAGGAACGACACCACAAGAAGGAGATTGAGATGTTCAACAAGAACGGAAGCAACAACGGAAACGGGAGCGCGAACGGCGCCCACAAGGACACCGCCCCCGTGTCGAGCACGGGGCAGGCTATAGCCGCCCGGAACGGCAACGGCCACAAGCCCGACGCCGCGATAGTCACCGAGCACGAGCTGCTCTGGGACGGGCTCTCGCCCGCCGTCACCCAGGCGCTCGGCCAGCCCATCGACCCCGAGCTGGTCTCCCAGCGCAAGGGGCGCGGCGGCAGGTCCTTCGACTACCTCGAAGGCCACGCTGTCATCGCCCAGGCCAATCTCATCTTCGGATACGGAGGGTGGGGCTACGAATTGGTCGAGAACGTCACCCTGCGCCGGATCGAGACGGTCAACCCCCAGACCGGCGAGGTGAAGGTGGAACAGGGCTACAGCGCCCCGGTGCGGGTCTCCGTGGCGGGCGCCCTGCCCCGCGCCGACATCGGCGTCCACCCGGTGGCGGAGGACACCTTCGACGGGCACGACACGGCCATCAAGGGCGCGGTCACGGACGGATTGAAGCGGGCGTTCCGCAGCTTCGGCGTCCAGTTCGGCAACGCGTTCTACGGCGACCAGCCGCAGGTCGGCAACGCTCCGCAGCCGCAACGGGTCCCCGCCCAGAGCCAGCCCCGTACTGGAAACGGGGCCAACGGCAACTCCGGCCAGAACCAGGCCAACGACCGCGTCGAGTCCCAGATGGCAAAGCTACGGAAGCGGCTCATCGAGATCGCCGCCGAGCAGGGCCTCGATGAGGACCAGGTGCGGACGGCCGTCACGGACCGGACGGGCAAGAGCCTCGACGACCTGGACGGCACCGAGCTCGGGCCGCTGGTGGAAGCCGCGGCCAACAAGCTCCGGCAGATGCAGCAGGCCCAGGCCGCTTAGTCTGCCGGTCAATCCGGTTCGGAATCGCGAGCGGGGCCGTCTCTTCGGGGGCTGCCCCGCTCCTTCATTACAGGATGACAAGGAGGTCTGAAATGACGACGAACGTTACCTACACACCCTGGGGCTGGACCAAGGACGTCAAAGAGCTTGCCGAGGGCGTCTGGCGGGTCTCGACGCCGAGCCACGGCGGGCTGAAGCTCAGCCGGGAGCGGTGGGACTCCCTTCCCCCCGAATTGCGGGACGCCATGTACACCCAGACCTTCGCCGAGGAGGACTGCGAAGAGCCCATCGTCAGGACGCTCCTGGGCCTCGGCGACGACCGCGAGAGGGAGATGGCCCTGAAGGTGGCGGGCTACTTCGACCGCTACGCTCCGGCGCTCCCCTACCTCCGCGACTGCCCGCCGGGCATCCACCACCACGCCGTCGCCTACCGGGGCGGCCTCGGCACGGACCCGTTTGAGCGGTTCGACACCTGCATCGAGGCCGAGTCGTTCGCCAACGACCCGGAGATGGTGCGGAAGTACGGGCGGATGGAGGCCATCGAGTGCGCCGGGACGCGCCCGCTCTGCCTCGGAAAGGCGGACAGGCCATGACTACGGGGACGCGGGCAAGACCCCGCAGCCTTCCCAGCACGACGACGAAGCTGCAAACGGAGATGGGCAGTCTTTTCGTCACCGTCTCCGTGGACGATGACGGCGAACCCTTCGAGGTCTTCGGCTACCTGGGAAAGGGCGGCTCCTTCCAGCATGGCGTTACGGAGCTTGCGTGCCGGTTGATCTCCCTGCATCTGCGGAGGGGAACCCCGGTCGAAGAGGTGATTGACCAGATGCAGGGCATCCAGGAGATGCAGCCATTCTGGAACCAGATGGGCGACGGCAGAAGCGTGCCCGTCCACGGCCTCGGCGACGGCATCGCCCACATCCTCAAGGCTCACCTGAAGGCCAGGGAGGAACGACAGACTACGCAGGCGGAGGAAGTGCAGGCGGCTGCGTGAGCCGGACTAACAACGGAATCGAGGCGGGGCTGTCTCCTTCACGGGCGGCCCCGCTTCTCATTTACAGGAAGGAGGCGACGACGATGGTAACGACGACTACTGACAGGGCGGAGGTCTTCTCTCGCCCTGCGGCGCGGTTCGACGCCGACGGCAACATGGAGGTGCGGGCATCGTCAGCCCTGGGCTGCCGCCGCGCCCTCTGGTACGCAGCCACCGGCTACGAGGCCATGAATCCCCCCAGCGAGTCCTCGCTGACGGCGATGGAGGCGGGCAACGCCCTTGAGCCGGTGGTGGTGCGGGCGATGGAGCGGGCGGGCTGGAAGGTCGATGCCCCCGACCCCCAGGACCCGAAGCAGGTGGCGGTGCGGGTAGGCCCCAACATGATTGTGACCGGCCACCCCGACGGCACGGTGCGGATGCCGATAGAGGGAGACGAAGCGGCTGCGCCGCAGCTGTTCCTCTTCGAGGGAGAGACGCTGGGACCCGCCTACGGCGACCCGATGGTCGTCGAGATCAAGACGCGGGGACCGGAGGCGTTCAAGCGCTGGCGGACGCTGGGAGCCGAGCGCAGCCACCCGGCGTCGGTGGCCCAGGCCGCCTTCTACTCGCTCGGCGAGTTCGGCGACCTGCGGGACGCGGTGATCGCCACGATGGACACGGGGGCTCGCACCTGGGACTGGGAGCGGATTCCGGCCGCACGGCTGGAGCGGGCCTTGCAAGACGCCAGCGAGTGGCTCGGTGAGCTTGCCGCTCACCACGTCCGTAGCGGGCCTGACCCCGACACGCTGCCGGAGCGGGACTTCTCCGCAACCAGCTGGCAGTGCCGAAGCTGCCCCTTCCTGGCGGTCTGCCTGCCGGGAGCGGCTGAGGTCAGCGAGGACGCAGAGACCGAGACAGAGGAGGTGAGCGACGAAGAGGCACGGGACGCGGTGGCGGCCTACGCAGAGGCTCAGGAGTCCATCAAGGAGCCTGAGAAGGCCAAGCGCGCCGCGCTGGACACCCTGAAGGCGTGGATGCGCCGGCAGGGGGACTCCAAGGCGACGGTGGGGGGCCGGACGGTCACCCTCGTCAGCTCCACCAGGTACTCCGTGAACCACCGCAGGCTCAACGAGGCCCTCGACCCGGAGGTCCGGGCCGAGATCGTCACCGAGAGCGAGTCGGAGTACGTGCGGGTGAACACCTAGACGCTCCCCCTGCTGGGAGCGCAGGACGGGGCCGTCTTCCCTCTATCGGGGAGTCGGCCCCGCTCTCATTCAACCGGGCGCGGCAGTACCGCGCTACTACACACACAAGGAGAATCACATGTCACGCACCATCAACAAAGTCACGCTGCTGGGCCGGGTGGGAACCGACCCGGAGATGCAGTACACCCCCGGCGGCACGGCCGTCACCAAGCTGCGGCTGGCGACCGACCGCTACCGGAAGGACGCCGAGAACGAGACGGATTGGCACAACATCGTGGTCTGGGGCGCCACTGCCGAGGCCGTGAACCAGTACGTTGGGACGGGCCAGCGCGTCTACGTCGCGGGCCGCCTCGTCCAGAACAGCTGGGAGGGCGACGACGGCCAGCGCCGCCACCGCACCGAGATTCACGCCTCCGAGGTCGTGTTCCTCGACTCCAAGGGCGGGAACGGCACCGGCGACGCCGCGGACATCGAGCAGCCGGTCGGCGCCTCTCCCTTCTAGTCCCACAACCGCATAGCGACGCCTTCCCGAAGGCGCGCCACGGGGCCGCTTCCATCTACAGGGGGCGGCCCCGCTCTTGTTCTAACCGATACGCAAGGAGGCCGACATGACCAGGAAGAAGACCTACACCAAGGACGCTGTTCTGCTGAACGCGCTCCGCATCAACCTGAGCCTGCTGGGGGAGCTGGCGGTCCGCTACGACGTGGAGACCAGGCCGGAAGGCCCGGAGGACCCGCCCTCCATCAACTGCCCCGAAGACGTGCGGAAGCTGCTGGGGCCGGAGATGTCCGGCCTCGCCCAAGAGCAACTCCGGGTGCTGCTGCTCAACACCAAGAACCAGGTGGTGGGCCAGCGGATCATCTACCAGGGCAACGTGTCCTCGGCCATCGTGAGGAACGCCGAGGTCTTCCGCCCGGCGGTCATCGAGGCCGTCCCCAGCATCATCGTCAGCCACAACCACCCCAGCCAGGACCCGACGCCCAGCCCCGAGGACGCGGCCCTCACCCGCGAGCTGGTCCAGGCGGGCAAGCTGCTGGACATCGAGCTGCTGGACCACATCGTCATCGGCGGCGAGCGGTTCGTCAGCCTCAAGGAACGGGGGCTGATGGGCGGATAGAGCCCGTCCCACCCCGCAGGACGCACGGAAACCAAGTTATGAGAGAGGAACCCATGACAGACAGAGACATTCGGGACGCACCCATCAAGTGGAAGGTTCGGGGGGCCGGGTTCGTAATGGAAGGCGGGTTCGTGGCCCTGGTGGACAGGGACCCGGACCCGTTCGCCTGCACTGGCTACAACGGCCCTGCGGAGGGCATGGAGGCCCACCTGAGAACGTGTCGGGAGACCTGGGCCACCGTGTGGGCGCTGGAGGGCGACACCCTCGAAGAGGCTAGGCAGTCCCTGGCGGAGTCCCGCTTTTGCGGGGTCGCCTACCACGTGAACGACTGCGAGCTTCTGGACGACCGGCCGCAGAAGGACACGCCCTAGCGCAAGGGAATCGCATCGACCCCTACCGGGCTTTACGCGGGGGGACACCCTCCCGCGCTTGCATCACCCACATCAAGGAACGAAAGGAGACTGCCCATGTTGCAGACTCACACCATCGACCCCGAAGACCTCTACACCATCACTGCCGGGGGATTCTCGGCAACCGCCGACGCCTTCGCCCGCGACGACCGGACGGACGGCCTCTGGTTCGTCTCGATGGTCGGCTCCCAGACGGCGCTCAAGGCGATCTGGGCCTCGCTGCTCAAGCAGCCGCCGGACGTCGCCCACATCATCAAGGGCGCCGACGGCATGGCGCTCCACGGCGGCTACCAGCGGTGCATCATCCCGTACGAGACCATTGGCACCTGGACGACCAAGATCGCCCGCCTGCCGGCGACCGGGGGCTGGCACGCCTTGGTCTACACGAAAACGGCGGAATACGGCTACGAGAAGGACTCCTTCCTGCTGCTGGCGCAGTCGGAGGAGGAGGCCCCGGCTCTCCATCACCGTTTCCTCGACAAGCGCAGCCCGCTTCCCCTCCACGGCTCCTGGGCGGACTGGCTCTGGGAGCGGGGCATCGAAGAGGAGGAGACCGTTCCCCTCCAGTCGGTGGGCGTCTCCGCCTACCGGTGCTCCCCCAAGGCCAAGAAGCTGCGGGACGACCTCTCCGACGCCGTGGCGTCGGGCAGGCTGACGCTGCCCAGAGAGGCGTCCGATGGATAGGACGCTGAAGCGGGCCAAGCGCAACAACAAGAGGCGCGGACAGCGCAATCACGGAGCATGGCAGCGGTTCTCCCCCGACGGGAAGACCTGCCGCTACTGCGAGCACGACGGCTCGAATCACCTCTGCCGGTCGGGGCAGCCGCATTTCTTCCGGCCCGCGACGGAGGCGGAGCGGCGCGACCCCACGGTCATGCTCTACCGCCACACACTGCCGGACGGCGGCTCGATGCTGGTGCGGCGGATGACCGTCGCCAACCACGCCGAGCTCATCACCGCCTTCTGCACCGCCTGTGCCGAAGCCATGCAGACGCACCAGGTGCTCTGCTACCAGCGCAACGTGGCTATCGGCGAGGTGGTCGGCATCGACACTCGCCACAAGGACCTGGCAATCGCCGCCTGACGCGGCGCACGACACCAGACACGAAAGGAGAGACGACATGAGACTCGCTGCACAAGCCAAAGGGGGCTACTACCCGACTCCCGAGCGGGTGGTGGACCTGGTCGCCGAGCTGATTCACACCCCCTCCGGCTCCTACCACCGGGGCCGGGAGACCCTCCGCATCCTCGACCCCTGCTGCGGGGCCGGGGACGCGCTCCAGAGGCTGGCCGAGAACCTCGACCGGCCCAACTCGATTTCCATCGAGACCTACGGCGTCGAGCTGCACCGGGACCGGGCGGAGGAGGCCGAGAAGGTGCTCCACCGCACCCTGGCCGCCGACCTCTTCGCAACGTCGATTGCGAACGGGGCCTTCGGCCTGCTGCTGCTCAACCCGCCCTATGACTATGACTCGGAGGACAAGCGGACGGAGCACGCCTTCCTGACCCAGACCACGCGCTACCTGGCCGAGAGCGGCCTGCTGGTCTTCATCGTGCCCCGCCAACGGCTGGCGGTCTCGGCCCGCTACCTCTCCACCCACTACGGGCGGATGCGGTGCTGGGCGTTCCCCGACCCGGAGCGCGAGGTCTTCGACCAGGTGGCGCTGATGGGCTACCGGAAGGCCGACCCCGTTCCCGACGCCACAGCCGAGAGCATGGTGCTGGAGTGGGCGGTGGGGGAGCCGGAGCCCCTGCGCTCCCAGCGCAACTCCTACTCCTACACAGAATACACCCCCGCCACGACGCCGAGCGGCGACGTCCTGTTCACGACCCGCACCGTCGATCCCGTCGCCGCTGCGGCCGAGGCGCGGCGGTCGGGGCTGTGGACCAGCACGGAGATCACCGACACCCTCTGGCCCGCGAACGACAACCGGACCCGCCCGCTGATGCCCCTCAAACGGGGGCACATGGCGATGCTGGTGGCGGCGGGCTTCCTGAACAACCTGGTCCTCGAAGCCGACGACAGACGCATCCTGGTCAAGGGCCGCACCTCGAAGGACATGGTGCTGGTCGAGGACGCCCCGGAGAAGGAGGTCCACCGGGAGAAGCTGACGACGACCGTGGTGGCCCTCGATCTCGACGACGGCCGCATCGAGGACATCGCCGCCTAGCTTGGACGGCCCACGACAACCCCCATACAAGGAAGGAGAGATAAGGAAGATGCAGACGCAGACCATCATGGTCCTCGAAGCCTGCTGCCGGTGCGGGCAGCCCATCGCCCCCGGCGAGCCCGCCATGCAGACCGCCTCGGTGGACATCGACGACTACGGGAGGGCCGTGTCCTCCCCGGTGAAGGCGTACCACCTGAAGGGACGCTGCTACGACGAGTACAGGGATGCCGAAGCCGCCCGCAGGGAGGCCCTGAAAGCAGCCTAGACGGCTCACACCGAGCCGCACATAAACGAGGCCCAGAGCCTCGCACGTTCAAGCAACCGCCTGGGGACGTTTCCAGGGACCCGCGACACAGAAGCGTCCCCCACATGGGGGCGTGGTGCGCCTCGGGTCCTGGCGTCGTCCTCCGGCCCACCACTGAAAAGGAGGACGACTCAAATGAACCTCGGAGGTTTCATCGACACGTTCAAGGACGCAATCGCCAGGAGGGTGGTGGAGTCCTACCCGCCGCTCTACCGGCCCTCGGAGAACGGCGGCACGCTCCCCAGGCTGCTGCGAAAGCCCCTGGGAGCGCAGGCCGACGCCATCAGGGGCGCGGCCCTCTCCCTCAAGGCCCACCGGGGCACCACCGTCGTCGGAGAGATGGGGACGGGCAAGACCTTCATCGGCGCGGCGGCGGCGCACATGGCGGGCTTCGAGCGCATCCTCATCATCTGCCCGCCCCACCTGGTGCCCAAGTGGAAGCGGGAGGTGGAGATGACGGTGCCCGGCGTCCGCGCCGCCATCGTCGAGTCCATCACCGACCTGGAGCGGCTCAGGTTCTCCATCGGCTCCGGCCCCCTCTTCGCGGTGATGAGCCGTGAGAAGGCCAAGCTGTCCTACCGCTGGATGCCCGCCGTGACACAGCGGTGGGCCGTCTCGAAGGGAAGGCTCCTGCGGGAGGAGGAGACGGGGGAGCCCTTCCGGGTCCCCTGCTGCCCCGACTGCACGGCGCAGATCGTCGACAAGGACGGCGTGCCGCTGACGTTCGCGGACCTGAACCGGCGCAAGCACACCTGCGCCGGCTGCGACGCCCCCCTCTGGCAGGCCGACAGGTCCGGCCCGGCCCGCTACCCGCTGGCCGACTACATCAAGCACAGGATGAAGGGGTTCTTCGACCTGCTGATCGGCGACGAAGTTCACGAGTTCAAGGGGCGCGGCTCGGCCCAGGGCATCGCCGCGGGCATCCTCGCCGACGTGTGCGGCAAGTCCCTCAGCCTGACCGGGACGCTCCTCGGCGGCTACTCCTCGACCATCTTCCACCTGCTCTACCGGTTCTCGCCGGAGATCAGGACGGAGTTCGGGCGCTCCGACGAGCACCGCTGGATACAGCGGTACGGCTTCGAGGAGGTCACCGTCGGCAAGCCCGACGACGACGCGGTTGAGGACGGGCGCAACAGCAGGCGCCGCAGCTTCCGCAAGGTGACCAGGGAGCGGCCGGGCCTCGTTCCTTCCGCGCTGTTCCACATCATAGGGAACACCGTCTTCCTCAGACTGGCGGACGTTGCCTCCGGCCTGCCGGACTACGAGGAGAAGATCCTCGTGTCCTCGATGGACTCGGAGGAGGACGCGACGGGCTACTCCCAGCGCAGCGCCTACAACAAGGTGTTCGAGGAGCTGAAGAAGGAGTTGGCGGCCGCCCTCAAGAGCGGCTCCAAGCGGCTGCTGGCGACCTACCTGCAAACCCTGCTCGCCTACCCCGACGGCTGCACCAGGGGGGAGACGGTCTTCGACCCCCGGACGGGCGACGTCATCGTCCAGGTCCCGCCCCTGTCGGAAGAGAGGCTCTACCCGAAGGAGAAGGCGCTCATCGACCTGGTGGCCGCCGAGCGGCTGGAGGGAAGGCGGGTGCTGGTCTACGTCACCCACACGGGGACGCGGGACATCACCGGGCGGATGGACGACATCCTCACCCGGCACGGGTTCAGGGTGGCGGTGATGAAGGCCGACGCGGTGGCCCCGAACCGCAGGGAGAAGTGGGTCGCCGACAAGGTGAACGAGGGCATAGATGTCCTCATCTGCCACCCCAGGTTGGTGCAGACCGGCCTCGACCTGATCGACTTCCCGACAATCGTCTGGGACGAAACGGACTACAGCGTTTATGTGGTCCGGCAGGCGTCGCGGCGGTCGTGGCGCATCGGGCAGACCCGCCCGGTGAAGGTGGTGTTCATGAGCTACCGGAACACGCTCCAGGCCGACGCGCTGAAGCTGGTGGCGAAGAAGATGCAGAGCTCCCTTGCCGTCGAGGGCGAGCTGCCGGAAGACGGGCTGGCCGCATACGGCGACGACGGCGACGACATGATGATGGCCCTGGCCCGCAGGATCGTCAGCGGCGACGAGGAGGACGAGGCCGAGACGATGGAGGAGGTCTTTGTCCTGCAATCGACACGACATCCTCGGTAGGGATGGCCAGGGTTAGATCGACGTTGTTGCTCTGGTCGATGGTAGCCCCGTCCAGAAGGAGCCGCAGCACCTCCCTGCGCTCCTCGTCGCCCAGGTCGTCCAGCCTGCCGCGAACCCGGTTCGCCCAGTCGACGATGTGCTCGCCCAGCTCCCGCTTCTCCGCTTCGGCCATCTCCCTAGCCCGGTAGTCGTCCAGCTTCATCCGGAGCGTCTCCAGACGCTCGGTGATGAACTTGCGCTGGCGGTCGAGCTGCTTTTCGGTGATCTTCCCAGACACGTAGAGCCTGATAGCCCGGTCCTCCTCCATCTGGACCTTTTGCAACTCCCGCTCCGCAATGGCGATGTCCTCGTCCAACCCGCCGTTGTCCGCCCGGGAGTCCATGGCCTCGATGCCGGCGACGATAACGCCCGGGTTCTCCAGCACCTTCTTGACCTCGCCCCACACCAGCGCCTCAAGCCGCTCCGCCCTGATGTGGGGGCGCTCCCGGCACTTCACGCCCTCGTTCTCCAGCCCGTAGCACCTGTAGTATCGGCGTGGAGGGTCGAGCTCGTACCGGTAGACCTTGCCGTCGCGCTTGGCGGTCTGGCGTCTGTTGGCCCGGCAGCCCATGAGGTACCCGCACTCGGCACACCTGACCAGATGCTGGAGGAGATAGAATATCTTGCTGTTGCGGCCCGATTGGCTCAGACGGCGTTTCTTGGCCTCCTGAGCCAGGTCCCAGATCTCCTCGTCCACCACCGGCGGGAAGGGCACCCCGACCCACTCGTCCTCAGGACGGTCGTACCTCCTCGTCCCGTTCTCGGTCGCGACGTGGCGGCGCTTGCCGAACCACCAGGTGCCCTTATAGGCTTCAAGTCCCAGTATTCGGGTAACGGTGCGGCCGTACCATCGCCCGACGGCCCTGGGCGTGGGGACGCCCTCGGCGGTCAGCTGCTTGGCGATGGCCGGAGCTCCCATGTCTTCGCGGACGTACATGCGAAATACACGGCGGATGACCTCGGCCTCGGCCTCCACAATCTCCGGCCTGCGGCCCTCGCTGAGCTTGTACCCGAAGGGGACGTTGTTGACCGGGATGCGGCCCTGCTTGGCCGCGCCCCGCTTGCCCATCGACGCCCTCTCCCGGAAGTTGTCCAGCTCGATCTTGCCGATGGCCGCCATAAGGCCGAAGGTCTTCATGTCGATGGCGTCCAAGACGGCTTCGAGCTCTATCTGGTACGCCTCGACCACCTCCATGAGGGCGGCGGCAGGGTACATGCCCCGGCTAAGCCGGTCGGACTTCCAGCAGACGATGGTGTCGAAGCGGCCACGTCTGGCGTCTGCCAGCATCCTCTGGAATTCGGGGCGATTCTTCGACCATCCTCTGCCCACCTCCTGGTAGCGCGCGGTGATGGTCAGCCCCCGGCGCTCGCAGTGGGTCTCCATGTCGGATATCTGCTCGGAGATGGAGGTCTTGTCCTCCGTGTCCTGGCTCTTGTCGGAGACGCGGGCGTAGATGGCCGCCCGTTTCGTTCCCGTCTGCCTATCGGTGATCCTCGTCGCCATGCCTGCCTCCTATCGCGTTCCCTGAAATGAAGAAGACCCGCCTCCTGTCGGGAGCGGGTCTGCGAGTAGTACAATTATCTCGCATCACCTGTTCGCTCAGGTGGCGCCACGGCCCGGGGTGTTAGCGCACCGCCGGGTCAACTTCTTTCTGCCATCCATTTTACCGCGCTGGACAGGGGAGAGTCAAAGCGCGTCTCCGCTCCTTGTGGCGCGCCCGTTCACTCCCATTGGTCGTTCTCCGAGAGCGCGCTTCGCAGCTCCATCGCCTGCCTTGTCCGGTCAAGCTCTCCCGCTAGGACTGTCTCATCGGGCAGCGTGATTCTATACTCCCCCGCCATCACGTTGTTCGGCAGACCCTCAAGGGCGTACCGGGCGAGTGCCTCGTCCTTCTCGGAGCACAGGATAAGTCCGACGGGTGGATTCTCGCCCTCCCGTACCCAGTGCTCCCGCGCGTAGTTCAAGTAGAGGTGCATCTGCCCGGCGTCTGCGTGGGTGAACGCCCCGATCTTCAGGTCGATGACAACGAGACATCGCAAGCCCCGGTGATAGAAGAGCAGATCAACCCGGTACCACCTGTTGCCGATGCGCAGCCGTCTCTGCCTGCCCATGAAGCAGAAGTCACCACCCAGCTCCATGAGGAAGGTCTCCAGATGGTGGATGAGCGCGTCTTCGAGGTCGCTCTCCGAGTACTCGTCCTTGAGGTCGAGGAACTCCAGAACGAAGGGGTCCTTGATCTCCTTCTCGGGCAGCACGATGTCTTCGGCCCTGGGCTTCCGTCCCGACGTGAGCATGGCGGCTTTGTTCTTGGACAGGGCGGTGCGCTCGTAGAACTGTGAGCCGATCTGCCGGTCTAGCTGGCGGACCGACCATCCGCCCCGCAGCGCCTCGGTCTCGTAGAACTCGCGGGCGCTCTCGTTCCTCACCGATAGCAGCCGGACGTAGGCCGACCAGGGCAACGGAAAGGCCGCCGGAAGGTCGTGGAAGCCCACTTCGACGGAGGAAGCTTCAGATATGCCAGACGGCGTCTGGCGAATTCGGTCGGGGGGATGTGCGAGATAGAACAGGCGCATGTTCTGGAGGTTCGGACGGGAAAACCCGCGTCCGAACCGTCGCGTCAGGTCCTCCGCCAGCCTTTCGATGAGCGCCGTCCCGTACTCGGCCCGCTCTTCACCCGATTGCTCGAACTCGACTATGCGATGTCCAATCAACCAGTACGCGGCGGTCATGGCGGAGTTCACCGAGCGGGCGGCAGAGTCCCTGGCCGCGTCGATGATCTTCGACACGTCTCCGTAGACGGCCCGGTACGGGGCGTCGTGACTAAGAGCGGAACGCCTCAGTGACAGCTGATGACGGTTGGGGGACGGTTCGGGCCGCATCAGGCTTCCGCCTCCGGGTGATCGCTGTTGTGCCGGTCGTCCAGGGGCGACTCCTTCTCGGGCGCAGCCTGCCCGTCGCCGGCTGAGGGCCTGAGCAGAAGCATGAAGAGGCGGCGCAACCTGTCCTCGGCGTCGGGGGCGGGCTTGGAGAAGACCCGGACCACGCCGAACTCGGAGGCGTCCCCTTCGGGCCTCCCTCGTTCGTTACCTGTCTTCGTATCTTCCATGTCGTCTGGTCTCAGCGGCGTCTCCCCGGGCCGTGTGGTTTAGCTCTCCTCATTGAAAAAGATCATCCGGAAGCCCTCCCCCAGGACGATGCCGCCGCCGAAGGGCTCCTGGGCCAGGGCGACCCCGCTGGACCGGATTGTCGCAAGCGTCGGCAGGAGCGGCGCGGTTGCCAGGGGTAAGAGCCGTCCAATGGACCGGGGCTTCGATCTCAGCGCCAACTCCGTTCACCTCCCTGCGATTTGCTGCGGTTCACCGGACGGCGGCAGTCGCAAGAAAGTGTGAACAAATCAAACGAGAAAAAAGACCCCTCATAGCTCTGCGCACGTATGCGGGGCGCCACGGGCCGTTCCCCCGTGGCTCTGCGCACGGATGCGGGGGGCTATAGACTCTCTTTTTTTCGGTACCTTTCGTGCAGTATTGGGGGTGTACAGGAGTTTGAGTTTCGGCGGGAAGTCGCAAATCGGGTCGTGGGCAAGCTGAAACAGGGGTAAATCGCCCCCCTACAGGACGTAACCAGTGAACACTTTCAGAAAGGGTGCGTTCCGGACTGCAATGACATCGCCAAACGTGGGGCATGACATCGGCGGGACCGTGGGAGCGGCGTCCCAATGACATCAGGCCCCGAAAATGGCGCTTGAAGTGGGGGTGCATGACGTGCCCCAAAAACCTGGCCGAAGACCGGGGGAACAGCCGGACCTCAGCCGACCGGAGGTTCAGACGGAGGTTTGGGAAGGATGAAAGTCGAAGAAAACGACCTAACACGGCATCGAGGACAGCAGGGACGTGTCGCAGGAGAAGGGGCGCGACCCGCTGGACTGTCAGGTTCGGGGCCTCTTGGCTGATCGATGAACGCGTCAGCGGCCACTGATGCCGCTTGTGGAACGAGTCTGACCGCATCAGGCTGACGCCCGTCAACAGTGGTCGGCGTGCCGGGCATCTGGAAGAGAGCCTCTTCCGGTCGTGCATTGCCTCTCCCTGGCTGGTGAGTTCCGTCTTCGTATCTTTCATATCGTCCAGTTGCAGCTACCCTTGCCCAGAGTGTTTGACGGTCGGCGCATCGGCCGCTGGCATGGTCGGGAGCACAGGCGCCGGCGGCATCTTCGCAACCATGAGCTCGGTTTCGCTCGGCCTGTTCGCGGCGAGACCGCCAGCGGGGACCCGGGCCGCTCGATTTAAGTGTGAACGGCCGCAGCTCGGTGGGAAACTGCCTGAACGGGGGTACACAAATGTCGCCCCTTCCAAGGGATTTGCAGGCGGCCTTCGTTGTGCTGTGATTGGAGGCGGAGCAGCGGCAGGCATGCGCCTCCGGTCTGGACACCGCCCAGCGGCGATATCTGAAGGGGATAAGCCGTCCAGGGCGAAGGCATGAATCCCAAATCGAGCACTTTCAGGGGATGCGATTGCTCCACAGGTGGCCCAGGTTGGCCCATCGGTCCAGAGGCTAATTGCAGTCAAGGGGCTGTACAGGGAAAAGAGACTTTGGGTAGAAACGGACATTCTGGGCCATTTGGCTAGGGAAGCAGCATGGTGTCGGGGTACATGGGACGGTTTCTGTGAACACTTTGAGTTAAGGCCCCAGTCCGGCGGAAGAGAGACCCTCGTTACAAAACTGGGCCACCCCCTACAGGAGGTATCCGATGGCGAGCAGGGAGACTGAGAGCAACGGCAGTCCAGAGTCCGAGGTGAAGGCCGGGCAGCCCGACTTCAAGTGGGCTGTGGAGTGGCTGGTGAAGCAGGAGGGGCAGCGGCGGACGGCGGAGATCCTGGGGGTGAACAGGAAGACGGTGGCCCTGGCGCTACGCCGGGAACGGCTGACGGGCAGGATGACGCACGCAGTCCAGACGCTCCTGGCCAACCTCGATGACCCCATGGCGCAGGAAGTCATGCCGCTAGACCGGATTGAGTCGCAGGTCAGTGGTCTCGTCGAGTCCGTGGACGAAATCTACGGGCTTGTCGACAGACTGACGCTGCGAGTGGAGGCGTTGGAGGAGGCGCAGCCACGGCCGCAGACGAAGGAACTGGAGGCAGAGTCCGACGCCGACGCTGCGACGCATGTGAGTGAGGTTACGGAGAGTGTGGGACAGCAGGATGAGCCCGCTGAGGAGCCGGAACTAGAGCGGGAGCAAACCGGACGGGAGATGGGCTGGCGGCGACGCTAGGGGCGGCAGCCTTGCAAGCGGCTGTGGCGATAAAGCCCCCTACAGGTGTTGTGGGCCATGGCCATCCCGGCGAGGTCTTGCTTCGTCAAAGAGAAGCACGCTTATGGACAGATTGCAGAGAGGAGTCACCGAATGAAACAGAGAAGACCGGTCATCGAAGGCAGCGGGGTGGTGGCCGACATGCATCACCTGCGGCTCATGGCGTTGCTGCAAGAGCTGGAGCGGGACCACGGCCGCAAGAAGGCGGCCGAGCTGCTGGGGGTGGACCGCAGGACGCTGGACACCGGCCTCGACGAGGGGGTGCTGTCGAGGCGCATGCGGGCGGCGTTGGATAGGGCACTTCAGTATGGTGTGGGGTCCGCAGCCGCCGAGCAGCGGGACCGCAACGACCAGCTGGCGGACCGGCTGGGGGACTTGGAGGGCGTAGTCGAGGAGCTGGCCAAGGAGATGCGGGCGAACAACAGAGCCAGCGAGGACAGAGACAGGGCCATTCGGGAGGAGGTGGCCCAGGGCTCTCGCACGGTGGAGAAGACGCTGGCGGAGCGTGAGACGGGGCGGGGTGGGCAGGACGGGGCGCATACGAACGGCGCCGCCCCGCAGCCCAGGCGGAGGGCGACGCTGAGGCGGGAGTTCCCCGACCTCGTGACGTTGGAGCCCGCCGAGGACGACGAGGACGTGTTCCGAGAGGTCTGGCCCCTGATCGTCGAGTGGCGGGAGCTGAAGGCCGTGCATCCCGACCAGGGAAAAAGCCTGTCCTGGCTGACGACGGAGGAGCGGTTCCTGGCGTTGGAGTTGACGCTCTTGGAGGAGCACGGGCTGACGCTTCCCCCGGCGACGTTTCCGTTGCGGGGTTTCGACCGCAACGGGCAGGTCAACTGGCGGAGGACAGCGCTCTCCGACACGCGGAGGGCGCTGAAGAAGCGGGAGCTTCTGAACACGCTGACCTTCCGACGTCTGTGGAAATAGCCAGACCGGGCGGCCTACGAAGTTCTGGCCGCTGCGTTCGTGACATGCCGGGACAATGAGATCGCACTCGTGGACGGTTTACCCAGAGAGGAGGAATCAGTTGAAGCAGAAAAGGCGAGACATCAAGATCAGCGGCGCTGTCAGGGACCTGCACCACCTGCGGCTCATGGCGCTGCTCCTAGAGCTTGTGCGGTTGCGGGGTATTGGCGGTACGGCGCGGGTGCTGGAGATCGACCCCAGGACGGTTACCTCCAGCGTGCAGTCGGAACAGCTGACACGGCGGGTGCGCGACAGCTTGCAGCGGGCACTTCAGCACGGGATCGGCTCCGCAGCCGACAGGCAGAGGGAGCGGAGTGACAAGCTGGAGACCCGGCTCGACAAGATGGAGGGCCAGCTGAAGGAGGTGAAGGAGGAACTCCGAGGCGGCATCAAGGGATTGAACAAGCTGTCATCCGGAATTGACAAGCTGGAAGGACAGGTCAGGGAGATGAAGGGGGATCGCCGGACCAGTCTCAAGGGATTAAGGATGTCGCTGGACGGGGTGCGGAAGTACTACGGGGTACAGCGGCGATTGATCGAGCAGCGCCTCCGGGCGTTGGAAGCGGGCGGTAGTGGTGCGGAGACCGGGACACCCACAGGTGACGAGAGTTGAGAGCCGGGGGGAGAAGCGTCGCGGCCGGTGCCTCGGGGGGCATCGTAGACCAACCACCAGCTTCGGGCTCCCCGCTTGCAGATGTAGCCTCTCGGGCAAGCGGTTAGGAATCTCGTCGGTCACGTCGTGACTCTATGCCTTGTCTAATGCGCGCAAACACAAGCCGATAGAAGTTGGCTTGAGCGTCGTCCTCCTTATCGGTCATTTTGGCGATTAGGAGATCGCTGTCGTTAGTCAGCCAATCGTCAACAGCATCGTCAGGCATTGTTTCTAACATCCTAACCAGTATGGTCTCCACAGCGACCTGATATACACGGAACATCTCTCCCCAGCCTAGTGGATGTTCCTGCAAACGGCCACTCACGGTGCGGACCTCATCTTCTAGCGACATTTCATTCCTCCTTGCAGCGGACGCCATCCGACGCCCAGGTTGCGTCTATCCAACATGACGGATGTCCCGCCCGTATATCTCGTAGCCGAGACAGCCCAACTCAGTCCGGGCTTACATTCTCGACGGCACCACCACCTGGTAGCACACGACTCCCAAGTCATCCGCGGTGATGGGTTCGGGAGCTTGCGGAGTTCCCACTGGTCTCAGACCGAACTTCGCGACGACTTCGATAATCCTGCGAGCGCAGTCCGTGACACTCATCCCGCCGTCTTCATACTCCCGGCGCAGTCCTGACAACTCCCGGCGCACGAGGTTGTTCCTTCCGGCGGACAGTGCCTGATCTCCTTCGTCGTATTCCTCACCGGAGGGAGCGTCTGGTGAGCGCAGCACGTCCAACGCCCATCGCTGGCTGGCTGGTAGGGCAGCGAACCTCGCTTCAGGGTCGAGCAGCGCGTTGTGAGTTACGCAAATATCATGGGCAGCAAGCGCAAACAGCCGCTCCAGGTCAAGCCCGTCGGGAACGGGACTGCCTGGCTGTTCCTGCGGGTCTATCAGTCTTAGCATTGGCAAATCTTCCCTGTACAGGATTTCTCCAGACTGGGACACCATGCGCCAGTAGCGGTCATCGCTGCGTGTTCGACAGGCGAAGAACACCGCCGGCTCTGCCAGCGTTGCCGATCGTTGAACGAAGGCGGCGCCGATTCCCCAAGGCAACCCTTGAAGCCTGCTCACTTCACCTTCCTCGGCGGCGCGCCGAAGGTGGGAGCGGAAGAGCTCACCTGCGAAGGCCGAGCCACTCTCTCCAGCGCGCTCCTGATCGTCCATCAACGTGGAATCCCCACCGGAGAGACGTTCTACAAACGTGCTCAGGTCTGCGTACACTTGGGATTCCGTCTCGACGTCCGCCAACACAGGGGTTTCCATTCCTACTGAGGCATTTGCGGCCATGATCTTCGCCTGAAGCTTCGCCTCCAGCTTGAGAAGCCTGTCCAGATCGCCTTGCTCGGGCAGCAACGTGTAGAGATATGCTGTGTCGTGAGGGCTACGCAGACGTATGATCCGGCCATTGCGCTGCACCACTCGCTGAGGGTTCCAGGGCATATCGAAGGAGAGCACCGCCTGAGCCTGCTGCAAGTTCTGCCCCTCGGAGAGGATGTCAGTGCTGATGATCACGTCCACCTCGCCGTCGTCAGGCTGAAACCCGGGCTCGTCCGTCACGGACTCCGGGCAGAAGCGCTCAAGCTCCCTGGTACGGGTGTCGGCGCTGGTCTCCGAGCCAATGACAACCGTCCATTCGCGGTCTCCTAGCACGTCGGGTTGGCTCTCGATTCGTTCCTTCAGATAGGTTGCAGTGTCCTGGAATGCCGTAAAGATGGCGACTTTCTGCGATGGAGTTGCAGCCATGACCTCTCTGAGTGTATCCAGCTTGGGGTCCGGACCGTCCTTTAGGCTGTCCAACCGCTCTGACATGGCTGCCAGGCTTGCACGGTCTTTTTGCAAGTCCGGCACAAACTGGTCGTTGAATTTGTCGGCGGATACTCCGCCCTCCGAGTCAGTCAGGGCCTCCTCTATCAAGTCAGCGCTTAGGAACGTGTCGTCTCCTTCCGAATCACCAACCAGGTCCCTAATAACCTCCGGTGGAGGGACCGTGCCCCGCTCGGCGATGACACGCAGCATCACGTCGTTCGCGTCTCTCATCCTGTTCACGGTCTTTAGGGCCGCCTGCCAAGACGACTCGAATCGCTTCAGCAACTGTGACTGCATCAGTCCAGCCAGCGCGTCCTCAGAGGCGGACTCCCCTTCTTTGTCCAACCTATAGGCAGACAGGCGGTACCTCGCCATTGTCAGCCCGTCAATCCCGTCATAGATGAACTGAACGGTCCCTGGATGCGCACTGTCTAGGTCGTAGCGGCGCTCGTGCAGCTCGGGCTCTGGGAACTTAACCGGCGTTCCGTCTTCGAATCGCTCGTTGCGGTAACGCTCCTTGATGAAGGCTCGATCCCTCCTCACTGTCAGTGCGTCGATCAATGGGAAGAGTTTGGCCTCCGAAATATTCTCTGACTTGGAGGCCCCGGCATCGGCAAAGAACTTGCGCAGACTGGAAATCCTCAACGGCTCCCCGTTGAAGGCGCTGTCGTGCCTACCGAATAGTAGGAATAGATTGTGCAGGTCCCAGAGGGAGTTGTTGACCGGGGTGGCAGTCAGAAGCAGAAGTTTCTTCGGAGTGCCTCCCATAAGCCGGTCCAGGGCCGCGTACCACGTGTTGTCCACGTTCCGATAGGCATGGGCCTCGTCGATGATGACGAACCGGTACACATCCTTGTTCACGCGCAAGACGCGTCGTCCGCCGTTGGGGGACAGTTGCCGATCCTGTGCCAGTTGTTGATAGGACACCACGCTTCCAGGCAGATTCTCCTCACTGAGTCGCTGCTCCCAGAGGCGATCCCGAAGCTGGGCCGGTGAGATGACCAGCACGTGCTGTCCCAAGTCCCGGGTGTGCTCACGAATAAACTGGACGCCGATCTCGGTCTTGCCCATTCCCACGCCGTCGGCGTAGAGGACGCCGCCGTAGCGGTCCAGAATCCGTTTCGCCCGCGACAATCCATCCCGCTGGAAAGCGGTAAGGGCGTGCAAATCAGTCAGAAGCACGTCCTCTTCCAGATCATCCCCGTAGAGTTCCAGCAACGCACGCAGGAAGACGGTTTGAGGGTCGCTCTCTAGGGCAGGTGGGCTCAACAGTTCCAGCAGCTCTTCCCGAAAGTCTTGGGCCTCCTCCCAGAGCCGCCTGTGCCAGCCCAACGCCATGCCAACGACGTTGGGCTGGTAGTGCACCATGCCCAGCTCGAGATTTGCGACAAGGCCGCCTTGTGTGAGGTTGGCCGACGACACTAATGCCGCCCCTGGTCCTATTGGAGACCCGGCGTCGTTCAACTCACCGATGACGTAGGCTTTGCCGTGCAGGAAGCGTCGGATGTAGCGACGCACCTCAACGCTGTCGGACTCGAAGAAGCTGGTGACCCGCTCAAGCACTGCTCGCCGGGCAGCGGGAAATGCCGAAAAGTCCCTTTGGCGACGCAAAGCCGACACGGATTGCTCAAAGTGGTCAGTGACGGTCTTCCCTGGCGGACCGGTCAACGCTTCAGGCACTGCGCCTATCAGGATGCGCGTGCGCTGTTCTCGTTCGATAGCTATCTTGGCAAGTACGTCCAGCCCTTCCAGACCAATGTAGCCTGTCGCAACACTCAGCGGCCCTACGTAGTGCTCTGCGAGCCACGTCAAGGCCTGCTGGTGGTTGCCGTAGTCAACGTTGTCCACCAGTTCGAAGGAGCCGTGGCTCATATGTCGCACCATATTCATCTCAGGTTGTTTCGGAGTATGAAACGGACAGTTCTTGAGCTATTCGGTTTAGCCGTTCGTCTCGGGTCCATAGGAGTGCGCCCTCTTGATGTAGAACCGAATACAGCAGATGGGCATCCATAAGACCGACGCCACGCCCCATGAGTCGTTCAGATTCGATGAGGTCACGGACTTCTTGATGTGTTCCTTCCTCAATCTCGGACATCGCATCCATCTTCTTCAAGAATGCCGCTCTGTTTGGAAGATTGCCGCAAGCCAACTCGCCGACAACTACCGGATGTGTAAGCACATTGTTGGCGTTCAACTGTTCCAGTAGCCCGCGTTCCGGGCGACGCAAGTGGTCGATCCACACAGATGTATCCACCAGGATCATCAAGCAAGCTCGCTCCGGCGGCGTGGGATGTACTCCATGTCCGGCGCGCTGCCTCCGGCATCACCAAGCCACTGTGCAGCTTTCACCGCCTCGAACTGGTCCAGCACTTGCTCACGGTAGGCGGGGCTGACGGCGTTCTCGGTGAAGTCGGTGAAGATGAAGCGCAGTTCGTCTCCAGTCAAACCGTAGGCGGAGGCTACCAATGCGTCTATCTCGGCCCTCATCCCGTTGCGCTTGGCACTGGTCAATGGCCCGCATTCCACACTGGCCTCCTCGGCGAACTCGGCGAACCGCTCGTCCACGCAGGACAACCGGGCAGCCAATCTGCCAATACGCGGCCAGGGGGTGTCCTTCGGCGGCGGAAAGGTCAAACCGTTCAGGATGAAGTAGTTCAGCGTAGTCTCAACTACCCGCCGGGCCTGCCAGTCGAACGGGATGCTGTTGAATACGCCAAGGACAAAGGACTGCTCTAGGGCTTCCCATAAATGAAAGGCTATGTACGGTGCTCTATCTGTTAGCGGCGTTCGAGGAGGAACTATACAACCGATTACTGTCCTTGAGTCAGTGCCTCGTGATACGGCTCTAAAGGCCACGCGCCCATGAAGATATGGTAGCGTTAGTGGGTCGTCTAGGACATACTTAGGGAATGCTCTGCGGAACTCCCTCGATCTGCTACGCTTCTTCTGTAGAAAACTCTCGATCGCCGTTGGTGAGCCGTATCCGGCTAGGTCCTTTTCGTCTGGGTGGTCTGGATCGTAGGGGTCGTATTGGTCAAATGAGCTGCCCTTCCAAACGGGAATACGGCCTTCACCTTGGGGATGAGTGAAAAGGCTTCGCTGCTGCGCCGAGTCTAATTCTCTATACAGGGTTGCACTCGGCGCAGCAGCGAAGCCTTTTGAATTTTCTTGCCTATTCGGGTTCTGCAACCTGTCGAAACGTACCCCTCGGCGCAACTTGCTAAGGATGGAAACATGCGTGGAAGTGGGCAATAGAGGCAATTCCCAGGTGGGCTCCTTGACAGCATCTTCCATCGGGGCAGGAGTCCACGAAGCGAGCGCGGCCAACTCTATTTGTACACCTTCGGTCGTAATGCACTCTGCAAACTCGCGCTCGTTACGAGCCGGGCCAGTAATTGTCAGAGAGCCATCCACTGGAACACCGACTTGAGCGGCAGTTAAGGCGACAGTGTATCGTCCTTCCATGTCGAAGGCCCAACGGCCGCTATTCAGTAAGGCATCTATGCGGCTCGGCCGACATCCCTTGAAGAACCAGCGCCGGAAGCCACGACTTCCATCGTTCAGGAAAGCGACCCTTGGCAAAACAACACCGATAAAGCCTCGCTTGCGCGCAATTGAGGCATATCGCTCGCAGAACAGCTTGTACAGGTCGGTGTCGCCACTCCCTTGGATGGTGTACCCGTTCTCCGGTCTGAAGAACTCTCGCTGTTCTTCGATCTGCTGCCTAGTGTCCTCAACCTCCTGTCGCAGCTCCGGCCTCTGCTCGAACAACCTATTGGCTCGCTCGTCTCTCTCAATACCAGAGCGTAATCCCCGTATTCCAGGGTCATGCAGAGCTAAGAAACTCGGCATCTCAAACTTGACCTTGTTCCACGGGGGATTGCCCACCACCACGTCGAAACCTCGACGCTCACGATGAAAGACACTGGGGAACTCCAAAGGCCAGTGGAAGAAGCGATACCGCGCGGCAATATCCGAGGCGTCTGACAACTCAGTCGCCATTCTCTTGGTCTCACCTTCATCGCTCGCAATGATCGCTTCGGAGTTTGTTTCCAGGATATAGCGGGCACCGTTCAGTCCTAGAGGTTCCGCTGCCCACAGGTCAAAGGCGGTCCGCAACCCTCCAGTGGCCTCTCGCAGCTCTGTGCTCAACTCCTGGGAGCGGTTCACCTCCTCTGGGGTACGGTCGGGGTTCTCGGCCAGCTTGCGTTGGAGGTCGGCTGCTCGGGTCATGGCCTCGGCCACCGCCTGCCCAGTGAACATCGGGCTGTCACTTGCTCCCACTACGAATGGGTCGGCCACTCCGATTAGGGCGTCGCCGCACTTGAGATTGCTGCCGAGGTAGGAAAGGGCCAAACCGGGAACGAAGGAAGCCAACCAGAGTGTGACGTTTGCTACCTCCACCGCCATCGGGGAAAGATCAACGCCGTATATGCAGCGTTTGAGTATGAGCCTCCGAAGCAGGTCGCCATCGTCCGGCTGCTGAGCGATCTGTCCGCTGTCCTGGCTCAACTCACTGAGCTGCTGCGCGATGCCGGGCAGGCCACCGATCTGGGCAAGGAAAAGCTCGATGTGATCGGCAATCATGTCTAGAGCAGCCGTGAGGAAGTGGGCGCTTCCCATCGCCGGGTCAACCACTGAGAAATCGAACAGCCGCCGGGCTGCTTCATTGGGGTCCCGCTCCGCTAGTTTCTTGATGCCGTCCAGGTGGTCATCGAGAGCTGGCGATAGGGAATGATTAAGCAGATGGTCAACGAACTCATGCCGCGTGTAGAAGACTCCTCCGGCCTTCCGCCCACCTGCTTCGGCTTGGTAATAGAGCTGCGCTTTGGACACCTCTGGATGCTCGCCAGCGCGGAGGGGCCGGAACACGTCCTGTTTGACATCGTAGGCCAAATCCTCGGGGGCTCGGGTCAGCCGCAGGGTGAGCAATGCCTCGTAGATGGCTCCGAGGTGGCCGATCTGAAGCCCGGCGTAGTCTAATCCAGTAGCGTCGGCCTCGTCGGTTTCGAAAGCGATCGCCGTGAGTGCTGGGGCTAGATAGACATCGGCAACGTCGGCCTCTTCTAACAGGTCGCTGCCGGGAAAACTGGCGGCGGCGAAGAGACTGCCGTTATAGGCCGGCACTCCCGCTGAACGATCCCCTGACCGAACCATGCGTACCAGCGTCCGAAGCCGATCCCATCGCTGGGTCGACTTCCTGCCGAAAGGCCCCCGGTCCGGTCGGGAGTCCTCAGCAAGTTGACGCGCACTGTGCGGCCGGTATGCAGCCGAGCCGAACGGCAGGTAGCCTCTAGCCTCGGTGTGCAGCAGAAACATGAAACGGAACACCAGGGTCAGTGCTGCTTCTTCGATCTGCCGGAGTTGATCCGAGTTGCTCATGTCAGCGTCTCGTGATTCAAGCCACTCGCCGAGTCCCCGCGCAATGTTTGGAAGAGCAACCCCGATTAGCCTTTCCTCCAGCCCCTTGCGCAACTCTTCGCCAAAGTCCTTCGCCTCACCCACCCAACTGGTCAGCCACCCGTTTTCCTTCAACGACTCTGGGGCAAGGAGTCCGAGATAGAACCGATCCTTCCGCTCCAACTCGTTGGTGTCTAGCTCAACGTGCTGTCCCGTCGCTGGCCCAACCGGTGGCCGACGCTGAAACAGTCTGTAGCGGCCTTCCGCCGCCAAGACGCCCCAGTGCGCTCCATACTGCTCGCAGTCAGCAAGCACCATCCCTTCAGGCAGTTCGCCGTTCTCAGTAAGGCGGCTGAATTGTGAAGCGTTCCGGTGAGGGTGCACCACTGCGATTGGGGAGTTGTCGTACCTCAGCAAGTAGCCGCGTTGAGGGAGTTGCTCCACCTGGTATCCCATGCCTTGGAACAGAGAGCGCCACGCGACGCCCTTGGCAGAGGGTGCTTTCTCGACGGCGTACCAGAGTCGCTGCTCGTTCTCAGGCCAGCGCAGCAGTCTTTCAAGCAGGAAATGTGGCGTAAGGAGGTCTTTGACTCGCAGTCCGGGGATCACGGCCTCTTCGAGGCGGCTGAACTCCCTGGCCAGGAACGATGCCGCTTCACGGGCCGTTTGGCCTCGGCTGGATTCCAGCAGGTCGAGAACTCGGCCAGCGGGTAACTCCCGCACGGGCCGGGCGTCTTGTGGCCCTGCCACATGAATCTTGGAGTCGTTGCTCGTAGGTGCAAGCAGGACCACGGGATAGGGTTGTCTGCCCTTCCGGGCCTCCCACAACCTGCGCAGTTCCGCCTCGCTCGCCTCACCACCAAACCACAGAAGATGATAAGCGGGGGTCTCCCACACCATCGCTGAAGAACCCGACTGTGACGCCCAACTATGCCCTGGTCCAAACGTGGCCTTAAGGCGTGTGTCTAGCTGGTTGGTGGTAGGCATTGTCATAGCTATCCGTCACCTACAGAGTCATTCGAATATACCACTGAGCGCCTCCTGAGAGTTGATTGCAGGAAGGAGAGAGTTTCTGGGTCAGACACTCAGTCAAGATCCTCTCCAGTCATATTCCGCACCATCCAGACGCCGTTGGGCTTCAGCCAACTCCTTCTGCGTGAACAAGGCCGTCCATGGAGCCTGAAGGGCGAGGGCCTCGACCGAGAGGTCGAGGCGCTGCTCTTCCCACAATCGGACAAATCCATCTGACAGTTGATTTCCGCCGAGTAAGTGCTTGGCTGCCGAGAGACCACCTCGCTCAACCACCATGCCCCGAAAGTAGTTGGGATAGTAGCCAAACTCCCTCGCTTCCTCGTAAATCCTCAGCATCTCCTGATGGAACCTGTCCTCTAGACTCATTCCACTCCTCGTATCAGATTAAGGCAGCCTGGACGTGTTCCTCAAGGTCCTGACTCCCCCTGACCAGCTAAGCGTTTGAGACGGTTGCGAAAGGCACGCAATCGCTCCTCAATGAATTCCTCGAAGTCATTTGGGGTAAACGGGTCCCTCATCAGAATCTCGAAGGCGCGGCGGGAGATGAAATGTGATTCCAATATCTTGAGGACCTCCTCTTCGCCACTCTTGGCGATGAGCTCTGGTAGATAAGCGTTGGGGAGACGATCTCTAATGACCTCACGATTGGTCACACTGGTGAGCGGCGTCCTGTTGAGGATCGTGTCGATAGATGTCTTCACTGCGTACTCGCCGCCTAAACTCTTGGGCACTATGTGATGGTCGTCCAGGTCCCCGGGCTGAGGCACGTTACCGGATATCCAGTCACGTGGCCCCTCAAGGATCAGTAGGTTGAAGAGCCCGTTGTATACTGAGGTGCGCCGCCTAGTCTCGCGCCTGAGGTCGAGAATCTCAGTATTCCTTTGAAACTCGGAAACCAACCCCGGTTCGGCGCTGTGGTCCGCGAACCAAGCCCTGATATCTCTGTAATCCTGAGCTGTTGTGGATTCAACCGCACCCGAATAGCGGTTGGTGAAAACGCTGGCCCAATACCAGAGACGTATCTTGCGCTGAGCATCGAGCCTCTGCTCAGCAGGACGCCGCCCGGCTTCGGCCTGGAGTGAGGCGAAGGCCGGGAGAATAGCTGCGTAGGGCAGGTATTGATAGGAAATTGCACCAAATTCCTGCGGATGGCGCAGTAGCTGGACAGCCTGTTCTAACGCCTCGACCGCAAGGTGCCAGAGGCTCTCGAAGGCAGCACTGTCGGCGACGAGCACATCCGATCGGAGGGCGCCATCCGGTCCGCGCACCTGTCTTCTGCTGCCAGGGATGAGGTTGTACAGATATTTCGGCGAACAGTAGGCTTGACGGAGTATGGACATCACCTGAAGTACATATACATTCGCCCGTCCAGCCTCGATAAACTCCAGACGAGGCTCTGCCCTTTTCCACAGGTCTTGTCTGAGCCGTAAGCCCTTCGGCCTCAGCAGCGCATTGAGCAGGTCGAAGATATCTAGACGAACACCACGGCTATTGATCTGCGTGAAGATGTCACAGACCTTGCCGAGTTCGAGGTCTTGATCTAGTTCGATGTAGGAAATCTGGTACTGTTCGGTGATGCCCTTGAGGTGCTCCCCGAACTTCCGGGCGTTCTCTTCATGGCGTTCGGCCATCTCGGCCTCGGTCCCATAGCGCTCCGCCGCCGCCTTCTGCCAGTGCTTCTCGTAATCCTGTACCCAGTTCGGTAGATCCCAGCCACCCGCCCCGACGACTGAGAGCGGGAACATGTGCTCTTCAAACTGACGTATTTGGTCATTCAGGAGGTCCAAACCTCGACGCCTCCATTCGTACACGAAGGCGTCGTCATATGCCTCCTCCATGAAGCGGTCTACTCTGATGAAGTAGAGATATCGGTTGCGGCGTTCGGGGGCAGGTTTGTCTGGCGCCATGAACGCGTAGTACATGGCTGTGAGACGCTGCTGGCCGTCTAGAACGATGTCCGTCCGGCCATCCCCACCTTCAAAGGCATAGATGGGCTCACAGGAGAGCGCGTCAAAGTTCTCCTTCTTGCCCTTCCCCAGAAGAAGGCTGCCGATGTAGTAGTCACGGAAGATCGAGCGCATAAGCTCATTGATGTCCCATGGCTCCCATTCAAAATCACGCTGGAAGTCAGGAATCACGTACCGGCCCTCGCGCAAACGGCTGACCATGTTGGCGAGGCTAACGTGATCGGGCTTCTGAGAATCCTTCACGACGATGCGCCTCCTGTCGTGTCTCCTACCAGGACAGCTCCCTCCATCCGGGCCAGTCTGCGGTCGAATGTGTAGACGGGCAAAGCCCCCGCTCGCTCGGCTGCTGAAAGGACCATCAGGTCCGAGAAGCCAACTCCTCCCTGGCGGTATACGTGTGCGGCCGCGGCCACGTCGTCTGGATGCTCGACCATGAGACTGTCCGAAGCCGTCAGGTCCATCAATGCCTCAGCTACACGGCTTCGCGTGAAGCGGTAGCTCCTCTCCAGCACCCAGGCGACCTCCATCACAACCTCCCGGCATATGAAAGCCGGGGCCTCAGGAGTGAAGCCGTCCAGCAGGGCACGTGCCGCCTGAGCCTGTTCGGCGTCGTCGCCGACCAAGTAGCGGACAATTACGTTTGTGTCGACCGCAGTCATCCCTCAGTGGCCCCCTCTGCAATGGCACGATCCATGTCTTCCAGACTAACGACCGGTCCGTCATACCTCATGCTGCGGAAAAGACGGCTGGTAGACCGGACGGGCATTATCAGGACTCCCTCGTCCACGATGACGTAGCGAACCTTGTCTCCCGCCTTAACCGCCAACGAGTCCCTGACGGCCTTGGGCAGAGTTGTTTGGCCCTTAGTGGTTATGCTCGATTCGAACATGGGTATCTCTCCTTCGCGGCCTGTTGGCTCAATCCCTTACATTCTAGGCAGAAGTAATGCTTCAGTCAATGGGAGGGGCCGAACTCGAATGAAGGCTTTGCCATAACTTGCGACCACTTTCAAATGACAGTCCCGTCCCAATCCGATAAGGGTTGTAGCCGCAGGTGGCTGGCGGTGACTGTCTGGCTTGTTCCTCCGGTCGGCAGCAGTTGGACGTCTGCGCCGTCCCTAATCTGCTGACCCATTGCCTATTCCACTCCAGCTACGCCCAATTCGGCTGTCCATGAGAACCGGACCTTTTTGTGTTGATTGTCAGATAAAGAACGAGGTGTTCGCCCAGGCCAGGAACGCCGAGAGCGAGGCCGAGGAGCTGCTGGTGGACGACGGCTGGGAGGTGGTCGAAGTGGAGCCGGAGACCATCGCAGTGAACGGGAATGGCAACGGCCACCACGACCCCTTCGACATCGGGCCAACGGTCGAGCTTGTGCCGGCCAACGGCCGCCACGCCAACGGCAACGGGCACACGCCTGCCCCGGTCAACGGGAACGGGACCAACGGCCACCACGAGGACGAGTCCCCGGAGGCGCAGCAGTCGCTGTTCTCCTGGGCGGAGTTCATGGCCGAGGAGCCGGTGAAGCCGAAGCGCAACCGCAAGCCGCAGCCCGCGACCCTCTCGATGTTCGAGTGGGCGATGACGCTGGAAGAGCAGCGCGAGGAAGAGCCGGTCGGCGCGGGACGCTAGACCGCAAGGACACGGGAGAGGTCGTCGCCAGTGGAGCGGCGGCCTCCCCGCAGGTTGAAACGCAGCGAAACACAACACGCACAAAGGAGATGAACCAATGGCACGCATCTTTGTCTACGACGACCGCGAGTTCCCAGACCCGGACCCCGAGATGACCGTCGACCAGGTGAAGGCGACCCTCTCCGACTTCTACGGGGAGATCGCCAACGCCTCGGTGAAGGAGACCACACGAGGCGACGACACCATCTACGAGTTCCAGCGGCGGGTGGGCACCAAGGGCGCCCACGCCCGGAGCTAGAGGAGGGCATCCGATGGACAACCGGACCTTCGCGGGCCTGCTGGCGGCGACCCCGCCGGCGGCCCTCAGCATCATCGAGCTCACGGCGGAGCTCACACGGCCCGACGGCTCCTTCGACCTGGACGCCGCGGCCGCACGGCAGAAGGACGTGGAGATGGCCTGCGCCCAGGCGCAGGACTACGCGGCGTCCACGGGACGCCTTCTGGAGGCGCTGAAATGGCAGCTGCGGCCCCGGCGCAACTGAGCGGCCTTGCAACACTGCTCCTGCGGCGTCCGCCGTCGCTGCGGGAGCTGGTCACGCTGGTCGGGTACGCGGACGACTACGCCTGGTTCGTAGGGTTGGTGCGCCGTCTCTTTCCCCAGGAGGCGGAGGCGGCGCTGGCGGCCCCCGACGTACGCGGGAGGGTGGAGCGCTTCGCCAATCTCTTCGGCGAGAAGCACTTCCCCCTCTACGCGCCGATGATCGAGTTCTGGACGGAGGAGGAAGGGGAACAACCTCCCTGGTCCTGGCTGAGGCAGGGCATCCCCTTCGACCTGATGGGCTTCGGCTACGACGGCCTCCACGAGATGTGGAACGGCTACCGCGAGGGCCTCTCGGCGATGGCCCTGCTGGTCAAGCCCGCCGACGCCTACTACGACGGACCCGACGGGATACGGGTGGCCTGGCTGGAGTCGGCCGCCGAGCGCATCCCGCAAGAGACCCTGCTCCGAGTCCCCGAAGGCGGCATACCCCTGGACGACCTCACCGGGACGCTGAAGGGAACGAGGTTCGAGGGGGCGGCGCAAGCCTGCTCCTGGGTCATGGCCGAGACCGGCAACTTCTTCCTCGACCACACCTATGAGGATGGATCGTACGACGGCTTCTCCGACCCCTGGGACGACGACACCATCAAGGAGGGCACGGAGGAGTGGCGGAAGGCCAGCGCCCTCATGGACTCGGTGTGCAAGTTGGGCGACTGGCTGGAGGAGGACCTCCCCCCCCGCTTCGCCGAGATGCTGGACTTCACGCTGGAGCGGCTACCCAAACAAGAACAGGAGGACAACGACCATGAGCAATGAACCCGACACGACCCAGTGGTCCCTGCCGGGACCGGCGGACGCCCCCAGGGACAACCTCAAGCTACAGCTGGAAGTCTACGGGGAGACCATCCTGCTGCGAGGGTTCGAGAACGACTCCGCCTGGGTCAGAACCGTATCGGCGGACGAGATCGCCAACGTGTTCACCCAGCACCTGGGCTTCTCCTCGGGGTTGCTACCCCAGGACGCCGTCTGGTGGAACCAGGGCGAGACCGGGCAGGTGGTGGCCCTCTGGCGGCCGCCGCAGGTCTGGTCCGTGGCCCTGCAACGGGAGGCGTTCAAGCCTCCCGCCCGGCTCCGGCTCCCCATGCCGGGGCTGGTCTTCGTCTGCTCGCCGGGTCGGGCGCCCTGGGTCTACGCCGCGCTTGGCCGGCCAAACGACCCCGAGCAACTCCTCTTCCGGGCCCCCGCCTTCAACGTCTTCAGAGACGGGAGGGTCTGCCCCGGAAGCCACCGGTTCCCCGAGGAGGTGGACCTGATACCGGAAGGCTTCTTCCAGTCCTTCTTCTCCCTTACCGGAGACACCCGGGACCGCTCGAAGAAGCACCCCGACAACCTGCAAGCGCTATGGGAGGAGCTCGATGGAACAACTGTATACCCGACTGAAGACCTGGTTCCCCAGTGCACGGTGGGCCAGGCGATGGCGGTCTCCGAGGGGAGACGTGGCTACCGCTAGCGGGGCACCGGGGCCGGTGGGCTACCTGGTCAACCACCCCGGCGGGCTCGCCGGAGTCCAGGGCATCGGATACGACTACGTGCTGGGATCGGGGGGCGTCTACGTCCAGTCCGAGAGCGCTCACCTGACGGCGCGGGTGCCAGTCGCCCCCGGCACGGTGCGGGGGCTCGCTCCCGTGGCCGAGAAGGTGGAGCTTGCCCACGGCCCCATCCCGGCGCAGCTCTTCGAGTTTGGCCTGCGCTGGTTCCAGGACGACCCCGGCACCGAGCGGTTCTTCGCCGTGCGGTGGGACGGGCGAGCCTACCGGCTGGTGGTTCCCGAACAGGAAGGGACGGCTTCGTCCCTCACCTACACGCCGCCCGCCGGGGTGGTCGCCGAGTTCCACTCCCACGGAAGCTCCCGCGCCTTCTTCTCGAAGACCGACGACGGCGACGAGCAGGGCTTCCGCATCTACGGCGTCGTGGGACGCCTCGACAGCGACCAGCCCGAGCTGAGCCTGCGGGTCGGCGTCTACGGCCACTTCGCCCCGGTGGAGTGGCCGCAGGTGTTCGACGGCCCAGTTCCGGGCGTCCGGCTGACGGGCGAAGAGCCGGATTCAAACGAGGCAAGAGAAAAGGAGGTGACTGAGAAATGCCCTACTACCTGGACAACGCGTTCCTGCTGGACAACCCCTGGATAACGGTGGTCGGCTGCGGCGGGACCGGCGGCTTCGTCGCCGAGGGTCTCTGCCGACTCTTCCAGGGACGGGAGGCCACCATCGTCCTGGTCGACCACGACCGGGTGGAGCCCCACAACCTGCTGCGCCAGAACTTCTACCCTGAGGACGTGGGCCGCTTCAAGAGTCAGGCCCTCGCGGACCGGCTGGCAAAAGCGTTCCGGCGTCCCGTCGGCTACTCGGTGTACGCCTTCCGGGAAGAGGACTCCCGCTCGGATGGGGGCCGCTACCCCGGCCTTCCCCACTACGGGAACAGCCTCATCATCGGCTGCGCCGACAACGCCGCCGCGCGGAGGGCGATGGCGGAGTCCCTGCCGGGCGACCCGCGCCGGTGGCTCATCGACGCGGGCAACGACACCAACTGGGGGCAGGTACTTATAGGCAACGTCGCCGACCGGGACTTTGGGGACGAACAAGCCTTCGTCGACCAGACCTGCTACCTGCTCCCAGCGCCTACGGTGCAGCGGCCCGACCTGCTGACCGCCGTGTCGACCACGCCTCCCGACGTGGACTGCGCGGCCGCCCTCGACCTCACCGACCAGGACCCGACCATCAACCAGATGATGGCGTCGCTGGCGCTACAGGTGGTCCGCCGCATGGCGGCGGGAACCTGCCCCTTCATGGGCCTCTACCTGGACATGGAGCAGGGAACGGTCACCCCCACGTATGCCACCCCGGAGACGGTGGCGCGGGTGGTGCGGTCCGGCTGCGAGCCGGGGATAGCGTCCTAGTGACCAACGCTCAACAGACGCATTCAAAGACGGAAATAAGGAGAAAACCATGCCTAACGAAAAGGGAACCACCACGATCTGGCAGGACAACCACAGCGGGCTCCGCAGGCACAAGCTGATGACGAAGGATCTCGCCGACACCATCCCGCCCCTGTACGCCAATGACGGCGCGGACGACCCCGACGCCGTGGTCGCCAGGGTGAAGCTCTTCTCGCCCTACAACGGGTGGCGGTGGTACATCACCGAGTGGGAGGCCGAGACCGGAACGTGCTTCGGCCTCGTCGAAGGGTTTGAAGTCGAACTGGGCTACTTCGACCTGACGGAACTCTCGGAAGTAACCGCGTTCGGCAGCGTCCCCGCCGTGGAGCGCGACCTGTACTGGGAGCCGCAGACCCTCGGCGAGATCAGGAGACAGTCGAGGCTCGCAGCCTGAGCAAGGGCCAGAGAAGAAACAACGAAAGGAGCAACCATGCCAGACGAAGTTGGAACGGAAGCAACCCGCTCGGACGCCCCGAGCGCGGACGACAGTCTCTTCGGCGATGCGGCGGACGACACGGAAGCCGCAGTTGCCGACGAGCAGGACGCCAACGAGGAGAGCGCACAAGAGGCGCAGGGTTCCGACGACGCCAGTGAGCAGGACGCTGGGGACGACACCGGCGCGTCCGAGGACCTGAAGGTCGTCGTGTCCATCAAGGGAGGCAGGGCCACCATCGGGGTGCAACAGCCCTCGTCGGACCCGCACATCGAGTCCTTCGACGACGCTGACCTGTCCGGTCTGACCCAGGAGGCCCTTGCGGTGGTCGAACGGGCGAGGGCCAAGTGGGAAGAGGAACCGAAGTATCCGGCGCACGAGAGACCCGCGCCCCCGGCCAGACGCCGGACCCGGCGCTCACAAGGGGCGGCACAGGCCGGGGCCGCCGAGGGAGAGACGGAGCAGCAGCAACCCGAGACGCTGAGGCTGTTCTAGGGGCCGCGTTCAAGGCCGAGGAGCCGGTCGGCGCGGGACGCTGACCGCAGGAACGGGGGAGGTCGTCGCAACGGCGGCGGCTTCCCCCTGCCCAGCCATGTATGCGGCTTTTTTGCGTTTCGGGTGGTCTGCCTCACCGTATGTGCTGCCCTTTTTGCGTTTCAGGCCCCGCAGGTTTCAGGCCGCTTCCCCGGCGCGCCGCCTCAGTCGGTGAACAGATGGCCGAGCCCCAGGTCGTCGGCTAGGTCCTGTAGCGCCTTCAGATGCCGATAGTTGGGCCGCACTCCCCGCTTCCACCAGCGCCGTATGGTGATGGGGGAGATGCCGAGACGACGGGCGATCTCCGCCCAGGTCAGGCCGGAGGCGTGCTGGAACCACTCCAGGCGCTGGGGGAAGTGGTCTGGGGTGGCGTGGGGTTTTCTCCTGTACTGTGTGGGCTGCCTCGGCATGGCGGGCCTGTCCTCCACGCAGGGCGCTTGGAGACCCCTCCTTATGATTATGAAGCGGGATTGTCACCCTGCTTCTACGTCCGGTACCGGAGTGCGGCCCCGCCCGGACATCCATCTGTGCGGCCTCTTTTGCGTTAAGGGGGGCGGCGCAAGCAGAAGATGCGCCGCCCCCCTTGTCGCGTCTCGGGCTAGGGACCGCTGACGGTCAACACCAACTCGGTGGACAGCATCCTGCCGTCCTCGGTGCAGATCGCGCCCTGGGCCTCGCAGTCCTCGGTGATTGGCAGGGTGATGGTGACCTGACCGTCGCTGTTGGGTCTCACCGTGATGCGCCAGCTTATGTCGCTACCCTGCTCCAGCCGCTGCGCCTTCTTCACCGCTCCCCCGGTCACCGTGAAGGCGTGGTCCCGCAAGGTCTTGTAGCTCAGGCCGAACTCCTCGCTGAACCGCAGCTCGAAGGTGAAGACGCTCTCTCCGTCATGGGAGGCAGCGGCGTTCTCGATGAGGGCCGTCAACGGGGGGAGCGGGGCGGCTTCCACCGCATCCGTGGCCGCGCTGGTCAGCGTCTCGTCGTTGCCCCGGTCGTCGGTGAAGGACACCGTTACGCTGACGGCCTTGCCTTCGTCTGAGTCCACTAATGTGTAGCTTGAGCCGGTAGCACTGGAGATATCCGCGCCGTCGGCCAGCCACTGATAGCTGAAGGATGCGTTCGTCAGCCCGTCCTCGTCCGCGATGCCGGAGGTGTCAGCCGTCAGCGTCTCGCCCACCTGGGCCAGCCCGCTGATGGTTGGCGCGCCCGTGGCGGGGCTGTTTGCGGCCTGCTGCGACGTTGCCGGCATCCGTATCTGCGCCGGCGAGGACGCTTCGCCCGCATCGCCGAGGAAGTCGATCGTCGTCACCCGGTACACGTACAGCACGCCCGCCTCCACCTCCGTGTCGGTGTAGGTGGTGACCCCATAGACTTCGGTGAACTCCACGTACACCAACGGTTCGGCCTCGCCGAGCTCAGGGCGGTAGCGCTGGATCTGGTAGTCGTAGGTGTAACCTTCCGGCGCGTTCCAGGTCAGGACCACCGCGCCGTCCGACGCCTCGGCGGTCAGGCCGTGGGGCCGGTCCGTCGGCTCCTCGTCCTCCACGGCTGCCGCCACCACCGCAGCCGTGGCCGTGCTGGTGAGCGACTCCTCGTGGCCCGCGTTGTCGGTGAAGCTCACCGTGACGCTGATGGCCTTGCCCTCGTCCGAGGCGGCCAGGGTGTAGCTGGAACCGGTTGCGCCGGACAGGTCCGTACCATCGGCCTGCCACTGGTAGGCGAAGGCCGCTCTGTCCAGCCCGTCGTCGTCCATGATGTTGGACACGTCCGCCGTCAGCAACTCGCCCACCTGAGCCGTGCCGGTTATGGTGAGCGCGCCCGTGGCCGGGCGGTTGGGCCGGGCTTCCACCGCGTCCGTGGCTGCGCTGGTCAGCGTCTCCTCGTTGCCCGCGTCGTCGGTGAAGGTCACTCTCACGCTGATGGTCTTGCCTTCGTCGGCCTCGGCCAGGGTGTAGGTGTCGCTTGTAGCACTGGAGATGTCCGCGCCATCGGCCTGCCACTGGTAGGCGAAGGCCGCTTTATCCAGCCCGTCGTCGTCTTTGATGCTGGACACGTCCGCCGTCAGCGTCTCCCCCACCTGGGCCGTACCGCTAATGGTTGGCGCGCCCGTGGCCGGGTTGTTGGCGGCCTGCGCCTCCTGCGTCTCGGGTTCCACGGCGTCCGTGGCCGCGCTGGTCAGTTCCTCCTCATTACCGGCGGCGTCGGTGAAGGTCACAGTGACGCTGACGGCCTTGCCCACGTCGTCAACCACCGGCGTGTAGGTGGAGTCCGTCGCGACGGAGATGTCCGCGCCGTCGGCCAGCCACTGGTAGGCGAATGTCGCGTTGGTCAGGCCGTCAGCGTCGGCTATCCCCGACACGTCCGCCGTCAGCGTCTCCCCCACCTGGGCCGTACCGCTAATGGTTGGCGCGCCCGTGGCCGGGGTGTTGGCCTGCGCCTCCTGTGTCTCGGGTTCCACGGCGTCCGTGGCCGCGCTGGTCGATTCCTCCTCATTACCGGCGTCGTCGCTGAAGTTCACCGTAACGCTGATGGCCTTGCCCACGTCGTCAACCACCAGCGTGTAGGCTGAGTCCGTCGCGCCGGATATCGCCGCGCCGTCGGCCAGCCACTGGTAGGTGTAGGCCGCGTTGTCCAGCCCGTCCTCGTCGGCGATGCCCGACGTGTCAGCGGTCAGCGTTTCGCCCACCTGCGCCGTACCCGTTATGGTGGGTGCGCCCGTGGCCGGGGTGTTGTCCGGCGGGGCCAGCACGACCCACGCCGCGTAATTGGACAGCTTGCGCCCATCCGCCGTACAGATGACCCCCGGCTCCCCGCACGCCCCGTCGCCCGGCGACAGCGTCACCAGCACCTTCTGGTCCGACGACGGCGCCACCGTGATGTCCCACTCCGCGCTGCTCCCGTTCACCCGGCTGACGATGCGCACCTCCCCTTGGTCGGCCTGCACCGCCGTGTCCCGCAGCGTCCGGTAGCCCGCCGCCACCGCCTCGCTGAAGGTGAGCCGCACCACGAAGGTCGTCCCCGCACCGCCGTGCGCGCTGAAGTCGGCCGAGAAGCTCGCCGTCAGCGCCGCCTCCGTGGTCTCCGCCGCCACCGCCACCGCGTACACCTCGACGTAGTTCGATGCCCGGCTCAGCTCCCGGCCCCGCACCGTCTTCACCTGGTAGAAATAGAGCGCCCCCTGCTCGACGCCGGTGTCCGTCCAGGTGGCGCCGGTGTTCCCCGTGTCCTCCACGATCGGCCACGGCTGCTCGCCCGTGTCCACCCGCCGGCGCAGTATCTGGTAGCCCGTCACGTCCTCCGGCGACCGCCACGGCGCACGCCAGCTCAGCACGTTGCCCGCCGCCGTCGGATCAGCCTCCAGGTCGCGCGGCTGGAGGCCCGGCGACAGGTCCTCCGTCCACGCCTCGCCCGCCTGCTGCTGCTGGGTCGGAGGAGGCCAGGGCCCCAGCACGTTGGACCACGGCCCCGCCCCACTCCCGTTCACCCCCCGCACCCGGTAGTGGAAGGTCGAGTCCTCCTCCACCGTCAGCCCGCCGTGGGCGTAAATCTTCTCCACGCCCTCGTGCGGCGGGTCCACCGCCTGCCACGTCGTTCCCCGGTCCGCCGACCACTCCACCTCGTAGCCGTCCGGCGACCCGTAGTGATCCTCCCAGCCGTCCTCCTCCGCCCAGCTTTGCGGGAATTGACCCCAGGTCGGCATCGACCACTGGACGTGGATCAACTGTTCCTGTCCCACCGGCGGGTTCGCGTACCGCCATTTCATGACCGGCGCCGGCGGCGTCGCCACCCGCACCTTGTTCTTCACATGCCCCATCGGGTTGAGCGCCGGCGACGGCAGGCCGTTGTTGCCCACCACCGCCCCCCGGACCGCCGCCACGTACGGATCGTCCATCGGATCGATGGACGGGTCCAGCCACAGCGTCACCGTGCGCCCGCGGCGCGTCACCCGCTCCGGGGCCTCCCCGTAGGAGGCGAGGTTGCCGCTCCAGTCGAAGTCGCCGTTCCCGTCCGAATCGACAAAGAACCCGACGGCGTTGGCGTACTCGGCGTGGCTGCCGAAGCCACCCTGGTGGCTGCGGTGCACCCGGTAGCCGTCCGTGTCCACCGTCCGGATCGGGTGGGTATAGATCAAATAGATCCGGTTCCCCGACGTGTTGGTCTCGATGCGGTAGTCCACGCCCAGGGGGTTGTCATTCACGATCTGGGGGCCCTGGTCCTCCAGCGACACGAAGGCATACTGCCACGGGCCGTTCCGGGTGTTCTCCGGGCGCACCCGGAACGCGTAATCGGTGTTCACGGCCGCGTTGGCGAGGCTGTAGGTCACGCAGGGCTGGCCCTCGAGCCTCCACACCATGGGGCAGCGGGCCGGGTCCGCGTGCCCGCCCGGATGGGCGGCCGCCCGCACCTGCCAGTCCAGGTTGACGCCCAAACCTTCGGCGGCAGGCGCGCTCGCCATCTCCACCCGGTAGGTCAGCTCGCCCCAGCCCGGATTGACCGGCGGCATCCAGATCAGATCGAGCCTGCCTCGCTGGGCATCAGCGTCCCAGGTATAGTCGCTGGTCGGCCCGGAGATCGGGTCCGGCGTCTCGGTGCTCGCGGTCCCCCGCACAGATGCGGTCGCGCCCCAGCCGACGGCGTTCCTCGCCTGCACGATGACGTCGTAGGAGCTGCCGTTGGTCAGCCCGGTGAAGGAGCCGCTGCGGATGTCGGCGGAGCCGGTCGTAACCCAACCGGCGCCGCGCGAGTAGCGGTAGTTCGTGATCGGCGCGCGCCCGTCGTTGGCGGGCGGGTTCCACTCGAAGGACAGCGACTGCTCGGCGGAGGTGGTGAAGCGCAGGTTCTCCACCATGCCCGGCGCCGTGGGGGTCTCGTCGTCCGTCACCGTCACCGTCACGTCGCCGGCCGTCACTGCGGCATACCCCCCGCCCGACGCCGGGTGACTCACCGTCACCGTCTCCGCGACGCCGTCGGCGTCCTGAACCGCCGTCGCCGTCACCGTCTGCGGCGTGTCCCAGTTCGACGTTGTGAAGTAGAGCCGCAACGGCCTCACCGTCACCGCGCCCGTGTCGTCCGAGACCGGCGTCACCGTCACCGTCCCCGTCGGCTGCGTCGCCAGCGCCACCGTCCAGGTCGCCTGCTCGCCCTCGTCCACCGGCACGTCGGTCGCGCTCAGGTTCACGGCGCCGGTCGCCGCCGCCGCGACCACCGCCGTCGCCGCGCTGGTCAGCGTCTCGGCGTTGCTGGCGTCGTCGGTGAAGCTCACCGTGACCTTGATGGTCTTGCCCTGGTCGGCGGCCACCAGGGTGTAGGTGCTCGACGTCGCCCCCGAGATGTCGGCGTCCGTGCTGCCGTTCACCCGGACCCACTGGTACGTGTAGGATGCGTTGGTCAGCCCGTCCGCGTCGGCAATGCTGCCGGTGGCCGCCGTCAGCGTCTGCCCGACCTGCGCCGTGCCGCCGATGCTCGGCGTGCCCGTCGCGGCGTTGTTCGTCGCGGCGACGGTAACCGTCAGGGTGTAGGTGCCGGTGCCGGCACTGCCACTAGATTGGACAAAGACATAGACGGTCCCCGTACGGTCGGCCGTCCAGACAATGCGGGCGTTGAAGCCGGTGCCCCCGTCATCGTTGCTATCGATCAAGTTGTCGGAGGTGTCGAGTAGGAACAGCTGCGGGTCGGTAAGCGTACCCATGCTTGTCGGCGACCCCTCCGCATCGATCCGGTACGTGACGCCCGAAGTGACGGAGAGACTGAAACGATCGCCATCTGCTATGAATGCAATATCGCCGGTTACGGGGGTCCCCGGCGAAACGGAGCAGGTGGTGGTCGTATCGGCGGCGCAGTCGTCCGTGGTGTCGTTGTCGGCGACCGTCACCGTGCCCGAACCGTCCGTCCCGACCGTGTAGTCCGTGTTCGTCTGGATCGCCGCGGTGACCACGGAGTCGCTTTCCACCACGCCGTCGTCCACCGTCGGCACCAACAGCCTCGCGGAGGTCGCGTTCAAGGCGAAGCTCACCGTCTTCGTCCCCTCGTCGGCGGAGGCCACCATGTCCCCGGACTCCGAGACCGACACGCTCACGTTCAGCGGCTTGGACGGCGACAGCACCGGCCTGGACGCCGTCAGGGTGAACGCCGCGTCCGTGCCCTCGAACGTCCGATCGCCGGAGCCGACGATCTGCACCGAGGCCGGGCCTATGGTGCCGATGACCGCGTCGGACCAATTCCCGCTTCCGATGGCGTTGACGGCTCGTACGCGGATCGGGTAGTTGGAATCGTCGAGATTATCGAGGATGAGAGATGTACCCGTGCTTTCGGTCGCGGTGTAAGTGATGGTGGCAGGATGAACTGAGTACTCATACCCGGTGATCGCCGAGCCGCCGTTGTCTGCGGGCGCGGTCCAGTCCAACTGCACCGCGTGGTGGCCCTCGGTGACGGTGAGGCCGGTCGGGGCGCCGGGGGCGGTGGCCTTGATGGTGCCGTGCAGCTCCATGGCGAGTGCGCCAATAGAGGCTATCCAGTTGCCTCCGGAGCCCTGGTATTTGAATGTAGAGAAGCTCCATCCGGACGCGCTGCCGGCGTCCACCTGGCTGGCAGCAGACCGGGTCACATCGACCCGTTCAGTAGCGGTTACGTGGATGTGATAGGTCTTATCGGGGTCGAGGTCATAAGCTGTTGCCAACGTGAATTCATTGAGCGCGTCTGAGGTCCAGGTATCCGGAACCGAGAAGGTGGCCAGGGCGGAGGCCGCCGGGTCGCCGCTCGAATCCGCCCGCAACGTCACCGTGATCGAGGATGTCGAAGGCAACGTCTGAATTCGTGGGTTTTTGATCTGGATCCTAGTCAGCGTATAGCCGGTGGCGTTGCTGCCCGTCTCGAAGGGCTGTGTGTAGTCGAGGGAGCCGACGTTGACCGAGGTTCGATTGGGAGCGGGGCCCGTGTTGCCGAGGAGCAGCTTATCGCTCCCGGCCGCCGCGACCGCCGCCGTCGCCGCGCTGGTCAGCGTCTCGGCGTTGCTGGCGTCGTCGCTGAAGCTCACCGTGACCTTGATCGTCTTGCCCAGGTCGGCGGCGACCAGAGTGTAGGTGCTCGACGTCGCCCCGGAAATGTCGGCTTCCGTGCCGCCGTCCACCCGGACCCACTGGTAGGTGTATCCGGGGCTGGTCAGGCCGTCGGTGTCCATGACGCCCGACGTGACGGCCGTCAGCGTTTCCCCCACCTGCGCCGTGCCGGTGATCGTCGGCGCGCCCGTCGCGGCGTTGTTGGCCGTCCGCAGCTTGACCGTTATGGTCTTGGCCTGCCAATCGTCTTCGTCATAGCTGTGAAGGCTATCGGCCCAATAGAATCCCAGGTTGCTTTCGGCGGTCGCGTCTTCTACCTTCAGCGTCGTCGTGCTTCCGTCCACGGTGAATTCCATGGCATATCCCGCCAGATCGCTCTTGCTCGCCGCGGTGTCCGTGAACAGGTACAGCCGGTTATCAGTGCCTTCCCTAACCCCAAGCAGTTCAACGGTGTGGGTGGTCCCGCCGACGGTGAACGAATCGGGGCTCAGCGAACCTTGGGTCGTCGTGATGGGGCCGAAGGCGGACGAGCCATAGCCGTCGTAAGTGTAGTCGTTACCGACCGCCCAGCTATCGGCCGACGTCAAGGTAGCTTCCCACACCACGGGTCCGGTTTGCGCGGCGGCGGTGGTGCCCTTGATCGCGATGCGGAGTATTTCGCCGGTCGGATGCGCATTCCACGCGTTGTTGTTATAAAAGTAGCCGGTGTCGGCGATAGACCAGCCGGCGAACGCGCCGGAGTCCTCGTCGCTGGACGTGGTCGAGTCTAACCTGACGGCATTGCTGGTGACGGTGAAGACCACGGCGTAGGTCGTGCTGGCATCGAGGGTGGTGCCGGTGGGCGCGGTGAAGGTGAGGGTGTCGCCCGCGCTCCAGGTACCGGTCGGGGCCGTGAGGTCGGCGACCTTGTTGTTGTTATCGCCGTCGTCGGGCTCATTGCCGGAATCGACGGTCCAGATGGCGGCGGAGAACTTGTCACCAGCGTCGTCCTCGTAGCCGATGTCGACGCTGGTGACGGTGTAGCCGCCGGACTGGGAGCCGGTGGTGAAGGTCTGCGCCCGGGGAAGGGTGTCGGACCAGCTGTCGTCGCTGCCCTGGTTGATGTTGGAGACGTAGGTGTTGGCGGCGGCCTTGATGGTCCCGTGCAGCGTCATGATGAATGCGTCAATCCCGGCTTCCCAGTCGCCATCGGAGTCCGTGGCTACACGGGAGGAGAAGCTCCAGTCGGGCGCGCTGCCGGCGTTCACTTGGTCGGCAGCGCGCTGACCCAAATAGGTGGTTTCACTGGCGTCAATGTGGATGTAATAGTTCTTTTCGGGATCGAGGTTCGCGGGCGTTGCCAACGTGAATTCATTGAACCCGCTTATGGTCCAGGTATTCGGAACTGAGAAGGTGGCCAGGGCGGTGTCCGCCGGGTCGCCGCTCGAATCCGCCCGCAGCGTCACCGTTATGTTAGACGTCGAGGGCGCTGTATCGAAAGTTAGGTTGCCCCAGATCTGGATGCTGGTCAGCGTATAGCCGTTGGAGTTCTCGCCCGTCGTGAAAGGCTGTGCGTGGGGACCGCTGCTGCTGACGTCGATCCCTCCCGTAGAGGTGCCCGAGTTGTCGAGGAGCAGCCGATCGGCGGTCTGGGCGTGGCCGGGCGCGGAGGGGAGGAGAAGGAGTGCGGCTGCCACGGCGAGCAGGAATGCCGCCGCCAGGGTGCGGGCGAAGTTGCGGCGCCGGCTCATGACGCCGCCTGCGGAGGGTCTACGAAATGCGGGGGGGGGGGGAGGGAGTGAAAGACGGCATCCGTAATCCGGTCATTGTTCTGTCCACCTCTTGTTTGATTTCATGGTTCCCTGTACGGCCGCGAAGCGGAGGGGCCGGGCTTCCGTGCGCGCGCGGCCGGGGGCGCAGCGGTGGCCGGGGGCGCAGCGGTCCGGGGCGGCGCAACTCCGCGCCATCGTCCCTGGTCCGTTGGCCGGTTGGTCGAACGCCAAGCGAAACTCTCCCCTCATATTGGGCAAATCGGCTCTCATGTTACCAAAGCCGTATGTAGTTACTGTGTATTTCAACCCCTTTTTCGCATGTATTCTTGTGTAGTTTCGGCCGATCCGCTAGAATCAAGGCGATGCGGGCCTGAACGGTCAAAACGAACCACTGCCGCCGGGTTGGCTCCCGTGACGCAGGTCCTCCGGCGAGCCGCTGCCCGGAACGAGGGGGGAGAGACATGAACAGACCCGATGCGCGAGACCTGGAGATCCAGGCCCTGCGGGACCGCCTGACCAGGATGTGCGAAGCCTGCCACCGCATCAACGAGAGCCTCGATCTCGACACGGTGTTGCAGGAGGTCCTCGACAGCGCCCGGTCGCTGACCGGCGCCCGCTACGGGGTGATGGTCCTCCTGGACGGTTCGGGAGGCATTCAGGACTTCCTGGGCGCCGGTTTCACCCCCGACGAGGCCCGACGGCTCTGGGAGCTGCCGGAGGGTTCAGAGTTCATAGAGTACCTCGGCGCCATCCCCGGCCCGCTGAGAGTCGGAGACCTCGGCGCCCACCTGAGGTCCATGGGCCTGCCCGACTTCCGCCCGCCCGTTCCGGTGAGCTCCTTCCTGGCCGCTCCCATCCGCCACGGGGGCGTGGGCGTGGGCAACATCTATCTGGCCAAGAGCGACCCGGGCCAGGAGTTCAGCCAGGAGGATGAAGAGACCCTGGTCATGTTCGCGTCCCAGGCGGCGCTGGTGATCGCCAACGCCCGCCGGCACCGGGACGAGCGGCGGGCCAGGGGCAACCTGGAGACCCTGATAGACACCTCGCCCATTGGCGTCGTGGTCTTCGACGCCAGGACGGCAGCCCCGGTGTCGATCAACCGGGAGACGAGAAGGATTCTGGAAAAGCTGACAACGGCGGAACAGGACGTGGAACAGCTCCTCGAGGTCCTGACCTTCCGGCGAGCCGACGGACGAGAGACCTCCCTGGCGGAGTTTCCGCTGGCCCGGGCGCTGGGCGCGGGCGAGGCGGTGCGGGCCGAGGAGATCGTCATCACCGTCCCCGACGGCCGGAGCATCGCCACGCTGGTCAACGCCACGCCCATCCGCTCCAGTGACGGCGAGGTGGAGTCCTTCGTCGTCACCCTACAGGACCTGACGCCGCTGGAGGAGTTGGAGCGGCAGCGGGCCGAGTTCCTGGGGGTGGTGAGCCACGAGCTGCGGACTCCCCTCGCCTCCATCAAGGGGTCGGCAACGACCCTGAAGGAGTCGGCCAACTCGCTGGACCCGGCGGAGATGGACCTGTTCTTCAAGATCATCGAGACCCAGGCCGACCAGATGAGCGACCTGATCACCGACCTGCTCGACATGGCCCGCATCGAGAGCGGCACGCTGTCGGTGTCCCCGGAGCCGTCGGACGCCGCCGCCCTGGTGGACCGGGCCAGGAACTCGTTTCTGAGCGGCGGCGGCCGGGACAACATCCGGATAGACGTCGAGCCGGACCTGCCCCCGGTCATGGCGGACCGGCGGCGCATCGCCCAGGTCATCGGCAATCTCCTGTCCAACGCGGCAAGGCACTCGCCGGAGTCGTCCGCCATCCGGCTGGCAGCCGCGCAGGACGGCGTGCAGGTCGCCTTTACCGTCGGCGACGACGGCACGGGCCTGTCCGACGATCTTCTGCCCCAGCTGTTCAGGAAGTTTTCCCGGATCGACGGGGACGACCGTGAGGGCGGCATTGCGGGTTCGGGACTGGGCCTCGCCATCTGCAAGGGTATAGTGGAGGCCCACGGAGGCCGCATATGGGCGGAGAGCGAAGGGCCGGGCTCTCAGGTTGTTGGTCACTTTGTGCAGCAGCAGGCCAATGTTACGCTGTCCAGCGATGTTGTTCATAACCCGCGGCGAGTGAATCCCTTTCTTGGTATGGAACTGAGCGTTACCCGACGGGCAGCAGACAAGCCCGATGCCATTACCCTACCGCCGGTTGATGCCAGAATTTCATTGGAACAGGCGCTGGCCGGCTATACCATCAACGGCGCTGCGCAGCTCGGATTGGAAGGAGAAGTTGGCGTCATAAAGGCCGGCTTGCTGGCGGACTTCATCGTCCTTCCGCAGAATCCGTTTGAAACCGATGTGGAGAAAATCCACGCCATTGAGCCCAGTGCCACAGTCGTAGCGGGTGAGCTGCGTAGCGGTGGCTTCTAATACGGGCTTGGCTTAGTGTAGAGAGAGGTCGTTGACACGCGAGATGGGAGAGACGCCTCCTAATCGTGGTGTGGCAATGGCATTGATTGTATGGGTCATGGCCTGCAAGCCGCCCTCGGGCACGAAAATCGCCGGGCGTCAGCCTGGACCGTCCGCAACACCACGCAAGGGGCAGGCAGTCGGGGGGGGGGCGACGGGGGCCGCGCCGTCCCGCTCACCAACATCGAGTACCGGCTGCTCTCCGAGCTTTCGGTCAACGCCGGGCGGGCGCTGACTCACGAGCAACTGCTCCAGCGGGTGTGGGGGCCGGAACACTCCGGGCAGCCGGGGGCGGTGCGCACCTTCGTCAAGAACCTGCGCCGAGATGCTCGGCTGCCTTCCTCCGTCCATGCAGCGACGCGTAGGCGCGCACGTAGTGCCGGACCGCTCTCTCAAGGCGCGGTACGGCCTGTATCGTGCCGTTCAAGGCTTGGTTTCGTGGCTTCGTGCCTATCAATCGACTACTCCCGTCGGCTGTGGCCCAACATCCCATTCTGAACGAGACATTCGTCCAGGGTAAGGCCTTGCAAGCCCTTGTATACGAGGTGGTTTTGTGGTAGGGAGGTACTTGAGTCGGTAAGGCTGCGAGAACCGGATTGGGTAGATCTGGAGCTCGAACCAGCAGGGGCAGAACTGCCGCTGTTAGTGGGAGGTCCCCTAGCATTGGTACGTTGGCAGGTATCCCCTTTCCCTATTGCGCTTCTCCGAGACTTTCACCTACTATTGCAAGGGACAAGGCCCAGTACGCTGGGACACCAAGGCCGCCTCTTCAAATGATACGGATGGTTTGGGTGCCCGAAGAAGGATAAGAGTGGCGAAGCCATGAATTATGGCCAGATAGTTAGTTTCATATGGGGAGTCGCTGACCTGATCAGGGACACCTTCAAGAGAGGCAAGTACCAGGATGTCATCCTGCCCCTAACCGTGCTGCGTCGGCTTGACTGCGTGCTGGCACCAACAAAGGAAAATGTGCTTCAGAGGCAGGGTGAATTGAGAGGACGGGGTCTTGAGAATCTCCGTAGGCAACTCTGTGATGCTTCAGGGTTTGAGTTTTATAACACCTCCCGTTACGACTTTGATAGGCTGCTAGCAGACGCGCCGAACATAGCTGCGAACCTTAGGAACTACATCGCAGGCTTTAGCCAGAATATGCGGGAAGTCTTGGAGAGGTTCGATTTCGATAACACCATTAGCAAACTCGATGAGTCGGGTCTTCTGTTTCAGGTGTTGGAGCGATTCGGGAACGTGGACCTTCATCCCGACACTATCGACAATGCCACTATGGGCACTGTCTTCGAGGAGCTGATACGCAGATTCAACGAAGCGCTGAACGAGAATCCCGGAGAGCACTTCACACCTCGTGACGTGGTGCACCTGATGGTAGATCTGATGCTTGCTGGAGACGAAGGCAGCATCAGCGGCGAGGGAGCAGTACGCACGGTATATGATCCATGCTGTGGCTCGGGTGGGATGCTGACCATCGCCAAAGAGCATATCGCCATCGGCCACCGGGAGAACGGCAATCTCTTGACTGGACCCGTCAATCCTCTGGCCGAGATTCACCTCTACGGCCAGGAGGTGAACCCGGAGACTTGGGCGGTCTCCAAGTCCGATCTCTACATGAAGGACCCCACGGGTAAGGACGCCGAAAACGTCGTCTTCGGTACCACGCTCTCCAACGACAGGCACGCGACCAGCACTTTCGATTACCTCATTGCGAACCCGCCCTATGGCAAAGACTGGAAGCGGGACGAGAGCGCAGTCCGCGCCGAGCACGGGCGGGGCGGCTCAGGCAGGTTTGGTCCGGGGCTTCCGCGCATCAGCGATGGTCAGCTCCTGTTCCTACTGCACATGCTCGCAAGAGCCAAGACTCCAAAGGAGGGCGGATCGCGCATCGCCATCATCATGAATGGCTCTCCCCTCTTCACCGGAGACGCGGGCAGCGGCGAGAGCGAGATACGTCGTTACATCTTCGAGAATGACTTGCTGGAGGCACTGATAGCCCTGCCGGAGCAGCTCTTCTACAACACCGGCATTGCCACCTACATCTGGCTGCTCACCAATCGCAAGATCCCGGAACGCCAGGGCAAGGTGCAACTCATCGACGCCTCGTTCCTTCTGGGTACCGATGCCCAGGAGCCTAGGTGACAAGCGGCGTCAGATACCGCCGGCTAGGACGCGGGACATCCTCAAGATTCTGAGCGACTATCAGGATGGCGATACCCGCATAGTAAACAGGAACGGCAATCAAGAAGAAATGATAGTAAGCCGTGTCTTTCCCACAACCCACTTTGGTTTCCGTAAGGTCACCGTGGAACGTCCGCTGAGGCTCAATTTCCAGGCAAGCCCGGAACGTGTCGGGAGGCTCGAAGAGGAAAAGGCATTTCAAGCTCTAGCCACCTCACGAAAGCGTGGTTATGCGGCGGCTCAAGAGGAAGCCCAGGGCCTTAGACTCCAGAAGTCTCTCCTTGACTTGATGCACGGCCTGCCAAAAACCATAGTGACCGATAGGAAGGCTTTCGAGGACATCCTTGATGCTGCCGTGAAGAAGGCCGAGCTGAAGCTGCCCGCCCCGGCCCGAAAAGCAGTCCTCAACGCTCTTACGGAACGCGATGAGACGGCGGCCATCTGCCGGGCCCGGGACGGTAAACCCGAACCAGATCCTGAACTGCGGGATTCGGAGCGGGTGCCTCTGGCTGAGGACGTGAACGCCTTCTTCGAACGAGAAGTCAGGCCCCACGTCCCGGACGCTTGGATAGACGAGTCCAAGCGCGACGCCAAGGACGGAGAGGTGGGAGTTGTAGGCTACGAGATCAACTTCAACCGGTACTTCTACCGATACTCCCCTCCCCGTTCGCTGGAAGACATAGAGGCCGACATCCAGGGCATCGAAGCGGATATCGTTCGGATGCTGCGCGAGGTCACGGCTTCGACGCCTACCCAGTGATACCCGCCCCCTTATTGTAAAAGGTCGGCAAGTTACATTACTATGCCGACATAAATTGACATCAGCGCTCCAGTCTTGTAGAATGTCGGCACTTGCAATCCTAGTGCCGACAGGACTGACAGCAATGATCGTCGAACTCAATGAGGACATCCTTCGCAAGGCTGGCATCGGCAACTTCTTTCGCCCAAGCCAGCTGGAGCCGCTGGGAATTCCCTACCATAGGCTTCGACAGCTTGAGGCGGATGAGGCGGTCGAGCGAGTAGGTTGGGGTCTTTACCGGCTTGCCGACGCCGATCCCACGGAACGCTACTCGATAGCCTCCGTTTGTGCCCGGGTCCCCAATTCCATCGTCTGCCTCCTATCGGCCCTCCAGGTGCACGGTGTTGGCACCCAACTCCCGCGCCAGGTATGGATCGCCATTCCGCACAAGGCGAGGCCTCCTACGCTGGAAGGCACAAGCGTTAGCCTGGTCCGATTCAGCGGCGCGGCCTGGACCTATGGCGTCCAGGAAACGAAGTTCGAGGACGTGCCCGCCCGCATCACCTCTCCCGCCCGCACGATAGTCGACTGTTTCCGGTTCCAGCGCCTCGTAGGGCGGGAGGCCGCGCTGGAAGCTCTGCAAGAAGGCCTCCGAGACCGAAAGGTGAGCACGGCCGCACTGACACGGACGCTTGAGGTCCTACCTTCGCGCCGCCTCAGCGCCATACTGGAAGCCGGGGTGCTATGACAACTAACGTCACAGCCTCAATCAGAACTCGCTTGCTCAACAAAGCGAAAACCGAACAGACGGAGTTCCAACTCTTTCTGGACCGTTATGGTTGCGAACGATTCCTCTACCGACTGGGGCAGTCCGAGGTCCGGGACCAGTGCATCCTGAAAGGCGCGAGCCTGCTGGCGTTATGGATGGATGAACCCTATCGGGCAACGCGCGATGTTGACCTATTGGCTCTTGGAGAAAACGATGAGGCGACTGTTCGAGACCTCATCACGACCATCTGCAACGTCACCTGTCCTGAAGACGGAATAGAGCTCGACATCAGCACCCTGAGAGTCTCGGCGATTCGGGAAGGTAATCGGTACGGTGGTCAGCGAGCCACCCTCACTGCCTTTCTTGGAACCGCCAAGTGCAATGTCCAGGTGGACTTCGGGTTTGGCGACGTAGTAGTCCCTGGCCCCGAAGAGGCCCGGTTGCCCACTCTGATTGACGGCATTCCGGCGCCTTTTCTGCGCACTTATCCCCGGGTGTCTTCCATTGCCGAGAAGTTTGAGTCTATGGTTCAGTTGGGGATTGGAAACAGCCGTATGAAGGACTTCTGCGACGTATGGGCTTTGTCCGAGACCTTCGCCTTTGATGGCCCCGAGTTACGAGAGGCGGTTGCCAGGTGCTTCGACCGGCGCGGTACTCCTTGGAGAACCGAGATGCCGGAAGCTCTTACGCCGGCGTATTACTCGAACCCGCAAGTACAAGACTACTGGACAGCTTATGGGCATCGGGGCGGGCTGTTCAATCCCCCGCCCAGCGCGTTCGAATTCGTCGGCGACCGGATACAATCCTTTCTAGGGCCTGTTCGCGACAGCATCCTGGCGGGCGAGTCGTTCGAGATGAACTGGCCTCCTACAGGGCCCTGGCAGCCATCGGCAAATGGAGGAAGAGGTGAGAGAGGTCTAGAACGATGAATGGGTACCTACTGAGCATAGATAGGACTGACGACGAGACCGCTTCGACCATGCGAGCGCGACATGCTCGCGAGTTGAGTGCTGCAGAGGAAGGCTTGGACCAAATCCTCCGTGGCCTCTCTGATTTCGGCTCGGAGAAGCAGAAGCCAGACAATCGGCTTGAGAGTGCGAGGCTCTTCCTGGCAACAAGAAGCTTCAATTCACTGCGGACTGCTGTGCAGGTATTGGAGCGCGGTTACTATCAACAGGCCATGACATTGGTGCGCATGGCAATGGAAGACCGAGTAGTTGCACTAGATATAGAGCATCATCCGCCGACTCTTGCCGCGCTGCTGGACGGCGAAGGCAAGCTAGGCAGGGGCAACCTCACTCTCGGGAAGATGGCCGAAAGGGTATCGGCCAAGACTAGGGAAGTGTGGCACGATGACTATGGGATGCTCAGCGAATACGGTGCTCACCCACGGCTCAAGAGCCTTCGAGAGCTTGTTGCGGATGGCCCTGACGGGCAAATACTCCTGCGGCCTGGCGGCCTCTACGATGAGATGTGGTCAAACGTTGTCCTCTACTACACATTGCGTGAGCTTGTCCAAGTGTTCGCTACCGTTGCAAAGGTCACAGCACTTGCTGGCATCGACTGGGTCACCAGTGCCTTGCCAACACAGGAAGACCTTGACCTTCTCTGGAGGCAGATAGATGAACGGGCAAGAGAAGAACTTGGAGAATCTGTTGAAGACTCTGAATGAACCCACGCTACCCAGTGGAGCTATTGGGAGGACAGTCGAACATGGCTGAGTACAAGGCAGATTCCTCTGCTGTTCAAGCGCACTTGACCATGATGCAGGGCGTGATAAACCGGATGGCTGAGAACAGCCGCTCCTGCAAGGTGTGGTGTGTAACCCTCGTGGCTGCCGTTCTGGTGCTGGTTGCCCGAACCGGAGAACCGCAGCACGCGCTGATAGCTTTGGTGCCGACATTGCTCTTCCTGTTCCTGGATTGTTACTACCTGGCGCTGGAGCGGGCCTTCGTAAGGTCTCAGAACGCCTTCGTAGCAAAGCTGCATCGGGGTGACCTTGATTCTGCCGACGTGTACCGCATAGTACCGACTGGCATGGAGCTGCTCTCGGTCGGACGGTGTCTGGGAGCGGTCTCGATTTGGCTGTTTTACCCTCTGGTGGCCCTCACCATATTCCTGGCTTGGTGTCTGATATTCCCGTCGGATTCCCCACTTGCCGGAGCATTGTCGTGACCACGAACCAGCCCCCTACGCCCAAGGTCTTCGTCAGCTACTACCACGAGGGCGACCAGGAGTACAAGGACCGCCTCGTGGAAGCGTTGACCAGTAAGGCTATAGACAAGGCCGTCAGCCCGGGAGACATTCACGACGAGAACCTTCCTCTGGACGAAATACGCCGCAGAATCCGGGACGACCACATAGCGGACGCTACCGTGACTATCGTTTTGATCGGCCCCTGCACCTGGCAGCGCAAGCACGTGGACTGGGAGATCTCAGCCAGTATCATTGACAGGGAGAATAACCAGAGATGTGGCCTCTTGGGGCTTCTGTTGCCATGTCATCCCGATTATCAGAAAGGGCCGGAAGACTGGAACCCACGTCTGATCCCGCCGAGGCTGGCGCGTAACATTAACGGCGATGACCCTTTCGCAGCCATCTATGATTGGCCCAAGAAAGGCCTCTCGAAGAAAGTTCTACCGAAGATACATAAGGCATTTTTGAGAAGGAACAAAACTCCGTGGCCGGACGATGGTCTTGATCTGTTTAGGAACAATCGCAGAGGCGATTGCGAGAGGGGTTGGCAGAACTAGGCAATAACGGGGGCCAACGTTTGAAAGCTTGGTAGTAAGCTACCAACCCGACCCAGCGTACAGGCCTCCGCAACAATCGTAGAGTAGGATTCAGATGTGACAAGAGATCTGCAGCGCTCACTTCAGGCGTAATTGATTAGCGGGATCGGCGTCGGTAGGGGGGTTGTGGGGTACTGAACAAGTTTTTATACTTTGGCTATGTGTGAGGCCAAAGACTTCCGTTCCTCTGAGCGTGACGAGCTGATGGGGCTGGTCACGCAGTTGCAAGGGCAGGTTGCGCAGTTGACGGCGGCCAAGGAAGAGTTGCACAAGCAAGTCGCCGAGCTCAAGCGAGCAGGAAAGCGCCAGGCGGCTCCGTTCTCCAAGGGTGGGCGAAGCAGCAGACCCAAGCGTCCCGGCCGCAAGCCGGGTATGGGGTCGTTCAGCTACCGAAAGTCGCCGTCTCCCGATGAAGTCACCGAGCCGCTTGTAGAGGTGGCGGTGGGTGAGGACACCTGCCCCGGATGTGGAGGCAGACTCGAGCATGAGGGAGTGCGGGTTGTCTACGCAACCGACATTCCTCCGGTTCCCAGACCCCAGGTGACGGGGTACCGGGTGCAGATATGTCGGTGCCGGTCCTGCGGTAAGCAGGTCCGAGGGCGGCATCCCGATGTTGCGCCGGACCAGTACGGGGCCAGCGCGCACCGGGTAGGGAGACGAGTGATGGCGGCGGCCCACGTGCTCCACTATGGAGTGGGCGTTCCGGTACGGAAGGTCCCCGCTGTGCTCAGAGCGCTGACTGGTGTGGAGCTGAGCCAGGGGGCGATCAGCCAAGACGCGCTGCGACGTGCCAGGGGTGCAGTGGGGGATGCCTACCATAAGCTGCGGGGTTCGGTGCGTGCCAGTCCACTCGTCCACACCGACGACACGGGATGGCGAGTGGACGGCGGGCCTGCTTTTCTGATGGCGTTCGAAACGGATGAGGCTACGGTGTACCAGGTTCGTACTCGTCACCGCAACGAAGAGGTACGTGAGGTGGTGCCCTCGGACTATGGAGGGGTGATGGTAACGGATCGAGGACGGAGCTACGATGCTCAGGCTCTGTCGGGGGTGAAGCAGCAGAAATGTCTGGCCCACGTGCTGCGCTCGATCAGTGAGGTGGTCCAGACCAAGAGAGGGAGAGGTCGCAGCTTCGGCAATCGTCTGAGCCGCCTGCTCAGAGAAGCGATGGAGCTCCGGCAGGCATATCACCGAGGAGAGGCGGCGGACTTTGCCGCCGAGGCCGAGCGGCTGAGACGAGAGGCGACCTATCATCTCCGCGACCGTCCCATGTCGGATGCGGACAACTGGAGGCTGCAGAACGAACTCGGTTGGCACGATGACCGGGGCAACCTGCTGCGTTTCCTGGATGATCCAAGCATTGAGCCGACCAACAACCGTGCTGAGAGAGCGCTCCGCCCGGCAGTGATCGCGCGGAAGGTATCGCACTGCTCGAAGAACGTCGGTGGTGCGGATGCCTTCTCGGCCTTCACCAGCGTAATCAGGACCCTGGCTCGCAATGGCGGCGATCACTCGCTGCTCAACGGGCTCTGCGGTGTGTTCAGCGGTGCTCCGGTCCCCACCCCTTCCTTCTGAACCCCTCCTCGCACTCCGCTCCGCTAATCAATTACCTTCAGGCCTTGGATATGATGCGTCAGCAGCAGGCGACAATAGCCCGCGTATTCGACTCGCTGGACAACAGCGGCATTGCGGATGCCATTCGCCAGATGCAGAGGCAACAGACTTCAATCAGCAGGGTTCTGGCATTGGCTGACAGTGCCGCACGTCAATCGGACTTGTTCAGAGCCGCACAGACGTTGCATGAAGTAGGTGCTCGGATGTCTGCCGCCTTGAATTCCCTCAACCGGGTTCATCCGTCTTGGTTATCCGGTCAAAGAAATGTGGCTATTCCTTCTGCTCAATTGGTAACCTTCGCTCAGCTTGCGTTGTCTGACGTCTCTCGCCTCGCAGCGACCTCAAGACTACTATGGAGCGGCATCGACTATGATGCATTAGCGGGAGCCTTGAAGGTCCAACAATCAATAATGGCCAATGTACAGTATTCCATGTCTGCTTTCACCGCTTCTTACTGCAATCTGGCTGAATCGTTCAAGGGCATTGCTGATGTGGTGACGCAACCGTCGTTTGTCCTACCTGGAGCAACTCAAGAAGTTTCAACAACGGGTTATGCCCTAGAGGTGCTCCATCCATCAGAGGATGAAGCGGCAACCGAAGACGTCTACCTCGGATTCGAAGGTGCGTCAGAAAACTCCGACCTGATCGCCTTGCTTGAAAGTGTGGGCATGGGATTAGTTGATACATACAAGGGGGCAGTCCAAGCTTTGAACGGGGACAATCCAGATCGGTCAAGGCATGTGCTGTCCTCACTACGAACTCTGTTAGATCATCTTCTCCGCAAGCTCGCGCCGAGGGGAAAGGTTAGAGAATGGATCGTGGAACGCGGTTATCATTCATATTTGGATAAGGGAATCCCTACGCGCCGCGCTCAAATTCTGTACATGTCCAAAGACATAGAATCCGAGCCTTTAACGGAATTCATCGAAGCCGACACGAAGACTGTGGAGGAGCTATATACGTTGTATAACAGGCTTCACGGTCTAGGCACAGGAGTATCGGATTCACAGCTACGTGCCATAGTACTTAGGACAGAATCATATCTCTACTACATCCTTAGAGTGTGGAAATGGTGAACACCTCTGTAAGACTCAAACCTTACCCCGCCTACAGGCCCTCCGGAGTCGAGTGGCTAGAGGAGATTCCGTCGCATTGGGAGGTGAAGCGGTTGAAAACGTTCGCGAACGTGCAACTCAGCAATGTGGACAAGAAGTCAGAGGAAGGCCAAGCTGAAGTTTTTCTTTGCAACTACGTAGACGTGTACTATAACGAACGGATCCGTCTTGGAGTCGACTTTATGTCCGCCACAGCAAGCGAAGGTCAGATGCGCCGTTTCTCCCTCCGCAAGGGTGACGTACTCATAACAAAGGACTCTGAATCATGGACTGACATAGCCGTTCCAGCAGTTGTAGCCCAAGACCTCCCGGAAGTCCTTTGCGGGTATCATCTAGCCCATATCAGGCCAGACAGCAACTGCGACGGCGCGTTTTTGAGCCGGTCCTTTTCTGCCATAGGGCCACGAGACCAGTTCCACATCTCTGCCAACGGCATTACGCGCTTTGGACTGACTGGCGATGCTATCCGCTCGGGAGAGTTCCCCCTTCCACCCCTCACAGAGCAGCGCGCCATTGCCGCCTTCCTGGACCGGGAGACAGCCAGGATTGATGAGCTTGTTGCCCGGAAGGAGCGGCTGATTGAACTGCTCCAGGAGAAGCGCGCCGCACTCATCACCCGCGCCGTTACCCGGGGCCTCGACCCCGATGCGCCGATGAAGGACTCCGGCGTGGAGTGGCTGGGGGAGATTCCGACGCACTGGGAGATGAAGCGGCTGAAAACCATTGCTGAAATACGTTATGGCTTGGGGCAGCCGCCTAAAGAATCATCGGATGGATTGCCTTTGGTCCGCGCCACTAACGTCTATCGAGGCCACATAACTGACGAGGATATGTTGTACGTTGATCCGGCGGATGTACCCGCTGGCCGCCGTGCATTCCTCTCCACAGGAGAAATAGTAGTCGTGAGAAGCGGTGCATATACCGCTGATTCCGCCATCATTCCAAAGAAGTATGAGGGTGCGATAGCAGGCTATGACATGGTGGTGACTGTCAAAGGAGCCAAACCTGAGTTTATCGCGACCGCGTTGCTCTGCCCCTACCTTCGGGACGCTCAGTTAGTTGTGGCCAGCACCAGGGCCGCCCAACCGCACCTGAACGCTGAGGAGTTGGGGGATGCTCTAATCTTGCTACCACCCCTCCCCGAACAAGGCGCCATCGCCGCTTACTTGAATCGGGAGACAGCTAAGCTCGACGTGCTGGGCGCCAAGGTGCGAGAGGCTATCGAGCGACTCAAAGAGCTTCGCGCCGCCCTCATCTCCGCCTCCGTCACCGGCCGGATTGATGTGCGAGAGGAGGCGGGATGAACGTAGACGTTTCCGAACGGGCCTTCGAGGATGCCATCGAGGCGAGCCTGCTCCAGCACAGCGGAGGTGCAGTCGCGGAGGGGCGTGGCTCCTATTTGGACATGCTGCCCGGCGGGTACCAGAAGCGCCGAGACGAGGACTACGACCGTGCCCTCTGCCTCATCCCGAGAGACGTGCTGGACTTTATTCTGGCGACGCAGCCAAAGGAGTGGAAGCGGCTTTCGCAGCATCACGGGGCGGCCGTTGAGGAGCAGTTCCTGAAGCGACTGTCCTCTGAAATCGGACGCAGGGGCGCCCTTGACGTGCTGCGCAACGGAATCAGCGACATGGGCTGCCGGTTCCGGCTCGCCTACTTCCGCCCGGCCAGCGGGCTAAACGAAGAGACTAGGTGGCTCTACCAGGGCAACACCTTCTCGGTTGCGCGGCAGCTCCACTACAGCGAGAGGAACAACAAGAGCCTCGACCTAGCCCTCTTCCTCAACGGCATCCCCATCTTCACGGCGGAGCTCAAGAACCCGCTTACGGGTCAAGATGTCCAGGACGCTATTCGCCAGTACCGGACGGACCGTGCTCCTCGGGAGCCGCTTTTCGCCTACGGGCGATGCCTGGCGCACTTTGCCGTTGACCCCGAGTTGGTCTATGTGACGACTCACCTGACAGGGCCACAGACATACTTCCTGCCCTTCAACCAGGGCAAGTACGGGGGTGCTGGCAACCCGCCCGTCCCGCCTACGCAGAGCGGCTACGGCACGTCCTACCTCTGGGAGGAGACTTGGGCGCGGGACAGCGTGCTAGACCTCGTGCGTCAGTTCATCCACGAAGTCCAGGAGGAAGACGAGCGGGGGAGGAAGACAGGCAAGCGCTATCTCATCTTTCCCCGCTACCAGCAACTCGACTGCGTGCGACGACTGGTGACCGACGCGCGGTCGCGGGGTACGGGGCAGCGTTACCTGATTCAGCACTCAGCGGGCAGCGGCAAGACGTTCACTATCGCATGGCTGGCGCACCAGCTGTCCACGCTCCACGATGCGGAGGACCGCCGCGTCTTCGACTCCATTGTAGTGATCTCTGACCGGCGCGTGCTGGACCGCCAGCTTCAGACGGCGATGCGCCAGTTCGAACAGACGCTGGGCGTCGTGGAGAACATCGACACCACCTCCCGGCAGCTCAAGGAGGCCTTGGAGTCAGGCAAGACCATCATCGTCACCACCCTCCAGAAATTTCCGGTCATTGCCCGGGAGATTGGCGAGTTGCCGGGCCACCGGTTCGCGCTCATCGTGGACGAAGCGCACTCCTCGCAGTCCGGTGAGGGCGCTCAGGGCCCCAGGGACGTGCTGGCCGCTTCGTCTCTGGAAGAGGCTGAAGCGGCTGACGCCGGCACCCAAACCTCGGAAGAGGAAGAGTTTGACAATGTCGCCTTGGCGCAAATGGCGCGCCGGCGTCAGCCGGCCAACGTTTCGACCTTTGGGTTCACTGCTACGCCGAAACCCAAGACCCTGGAGCTGTTCGGGATACGCCAGCCGGATGGGTCTTTCGCGCCATTCCACCTCTACAGCATGCGCCAGGCCATTGAGGAGGGGTTCATACTCGACGTCCTGGGGAGCTACACCACCTACCGGGCCTACTGGCGGCTTTTCAAGAAGATTGAGGACGACCCTCGCTACGACAAGACCAAGGCGGCCTACCTGCTCAGATCCTTCGTGGACCTGCACCCGCACGCCATCGACGAGAAGGTGCGGATTATGGTAGAGCACTTCACCGCCAAGTCCCAGAGCGAGATTGGCGGCAGGGCAAAGGCGATGATTGTCAGTCGTTCGCGCCTGCACGCCGTGCGGTACAAGCTGGCCGTGGACCAGCATCTTGCAGAGCTTGGGCACCAGTTCGAGGCGCTTGTCGCCTTCTCAGGGACGGTTCAGGACGGGGGCCAGTCCTACACAGAGCACGGGATGAATGGCATCCCAGAAGCCCAGACCGCCAAGACCTTCGAATCGCCCGAATACCGGCTGTTGATCGTGGCCAACAAGTTCCAGACAGGGTTCGACCAGCCTCTGCTCCAAACCATGTACGTGGACAAGAAGCTGGGTGGCGTGAACGCGGTGCAGACCCTATCCCGGCTGAACCGGACCCACCCGGACAAGCCCGGCACGAGGGTCTTGGACTTTGCCAATGAGTCCGACGACATCCAGGCCGCCTTCCAGCCTTACTACGAAACGACAATCCTGTCGGAGGCGACCGACCCGAACCTGCTCTACGAGCTTCAGACTCGGCTCAAGGCCTTCCCGGTTTATACAGACGAGGATGTGGAAGCCTTCGCCCGTGGTTTCTTCGCCGACGGGACTACGCTGGATCAACTTTATGCTGCGCTTGCTCCAGTGGTGGCACGCTTTTCTGACCTTCAGGAGGACGAGCGGCAGGACTTTCGCGGCCAGATCACCGACTATGTGCGGCTGTACTCGTTCTTGGCCCAGGTGCTTACCTTCCTGGATGCCGACTTGGAGAAGCTCTACGTCTTTGCTAGGCACTTGCGCCGCCTGCTCTCCGTTGAACGCGAAGAGTTGCCGCGTGAGATTCAGCAGAATATCGATATGGAGTCGTATCGTATCCAGCAAACCGGCAGCGGAAAGGTCGCATTGGAACGCAAAGGAAGCGCGCTCGACCCCGTGGCTACAAAGGAGACGCGCGACAGTACGCCGGAGGAGTTGGAGGCCCTATCACGAATCATCGCAGACCTCAACGAGCGCTTCGGTATTGAGCTGGGTCCTGAACACAGAGTCACTCTAGGTAGGATGCTGGACCGGCTGGGAGAGGACGCGGCTCTGGAGGTCGCCACAAGGGTCAACACCCTGGAGAACGTGCGAATTACCTTTGACCACAAGGTTGAGCAGGTCATCCAGGAAATAGTCGACATCAATTTCGACCTTTACAAACGGATAACCGATGATCCTACTTTCGGAGATATTCTCAAGAACCACCTCTTTGACGAGTATCTGCGGACGCACCAATTTCCCGAAGACGACGGCTCCTGACTCTGCCGGTGCCCCTCCGCACACACCGCAGCACTGAGGAGATGGAAAACTGAAGAGCGGACTCCTGTGAGTATCTTGGGATTCCGTGAGATTCAGTATGTCTTCTGTGCCATCGACACGCCGCTTGATACCCAATAGTCTTGATGAAGATGTGGCCGGAGGGACCATATGCGAAGAGATGTTATTACATGGGGGCGCCAGGTAGGGCGAGAAGCAGCTCGGCTCTTGTCGGAGAACCCGCTCCTATGGGAGCCTCGACCATCGCGTACTCCACGTACGACGTATTCATTTCTCACAAGGGAGAAGACATACGTATAGCCGAATCGGTAGGAGATGCATTGCAACACAGCGGTCTTAGCGGATACCTTGACAGATGGGATCCAGCGGTTGAGGGAGATTCTCCAGAGTTAGAAATCTACCTACGGAGCATAATCAGAGAGACGAAAACCATCCTTGCGATTGACACAGAGAATACCCCCTTATCTTGGTGGGTGCCATTCGAGATCGGAGTAGCAAGAGAGACCGATTCTCAGATTGCCACGTTCCTTGAAGTTAACAGGGTCAGCACGGCCAGGATAGAGCTGCCAAGCTACCTCAAGAAGTGGCCAATACTGGCATCCACCACGAGCCTCCAGATATGGGCACGTCGATTGGCAAACGCATCGGTCTCTGAGGGACGCTTCTATTTTGCCAAGGAAGCGCCACAAGGGTCGGACTACGCGGATGACATTGATTCCTTAGTCCGGTCGGGAAAGGTAGTGTTTAGATAATAGCATTTGCTGATCTTTGCGAATGGACTTAGTAGGCTTACAGTGCCACCCTCATCTCGAAGATGGTTCTGCCTACCGTCAACTTAGGCCCACCAGACTTGACGAAATCAAGAACCTTCACCATTACTTTCGCTTTGGCGGTGTAATCGTCCATCTACCCGCTTCGCCCGGTGGGGAGACCCAGCCAGGCGCCACGGGCAGCCCCTCTGGTACAGTACCAAGACGCCGAGACCCTGCTGATACGGCAGGGTCTCGGCGTCTGTGCAGGCGAGTGGCTCTCTTGCGCGCCATTCGCGATTGGCCCGTCGACAACGAAGGGGCTGCACCCACACACTTTGCTCGCCCTGATCTTGCGACAGCCAGTACCACGGGCGGCTCGCAACGCCTCAATAGAGAGGGTCGCCAGACTGGCGTAGGCAGGGTATTGGCGGCGTAGCCATAAGCCTCTGCCAAAGCACCCTGGTCCCGACAATAACTGCGACCCGGCGAAGATAAGCCCGGTCCGTGCTCACCCCATCAGAATCCAATCCCTCAATCAATTTGACTAAAGGCCGGGCTGTCGGGTAAAGTCAAAGGCGATGATCTGGGCTGATTTCGCTCCCTGAGCGGTAAGAGGTGTATTCTAGTGCCGATTGGAGGCAAACAGTGATGGGCGTCCCGGCGACCCCTGCCGCCGCTGCGCTGACCGCGCTTGGGGCCGCCGTCCACGGCGGTCTAGTGCAAGCGTCGCCCCCTGATTGTCCTTCTGGCCTAGCCCCCCAGCCGCTTCCGGCTTCCTCCATATCCTTCCGTGACATAGATGGGCGCAGGCCGGAGCCTGTGGCAGGACCTTCCGGCGGCAGGCAAACTACTACTAGGAACGAACATTGAGAACCCACGCCCAACCCTTTCTGTTTATCGCCATTCCGCTTATGTGTATCTTGGCGTCCATCCTACTCTTGGCCGCCTGCGGAGGCGGCGAGAGCAAGGAGGACATCCTCAATCAGACCTGGGACTGCTGGGCCCAGGGGAACACTGAAGTCTTCGAGGCAAGCATGCTCATGATGTTCCCCACCGCCAACGGTATGGACGAGGCCAAGGCGCAGTTCATCTATGTGAGTTCCGTCGCTCCGATCGAAGACCTGAAGGCGAGCCGCGACGAAGCCTGCAGTAACGTGCCTTCCTAGCCTGCCACCACGCTTCCAACGGCCCCGGCTACCGCTCCGGCCGCCACCGCCGAAGCCCGCATCCGGGAGTTGGAAGAGCGGCTCCGGCAGCAGGGCGCCTGACACCGCCAGACAGCGGGTCTGTGGTTGCTCGGCAGCGCAGCCCGTACTGCGAGGAAGTGATTCGATGAACCTGCTAACGGCCATTACCGGTGTCCTGTCAGGTCCACCCCGCCTGTTGAGGGTGGCCGCGCCCCCCGCATAAACGTTCTAGTCTAACCCTCCCTAGCCGCCGAAAAGCATAGCTATGAAAAACATTGCATTCCAGTGGAGAAACGTAAGTGGGGACGGCCAAGGGCTGGTTTTCCGTCCCCACCTGGCGGTCCTTCTTGTCCTGTGTTTCGTTCTGGCCGTCCCACTGGCCTGTGACTTCATCCCCGGCGTCGGCCGCGCGGAGTTAGACAGAGACGCGTTGGTCGCTTTCTACAATGCCACGGGGGGCGAAAACTGGGAGCGGTCCTGGCCAATCGACAAAAAAGGACATTATACTAACTGGTTCGGAATTTCCGCCAAAAAAGAGTATGTAGAAGGCGGACCAGGCTCATCCTATGCCGGCATCGATTACACCAATCATCGTTTGATTTTACCAGGAAATAACCTGCGCGGAGAGTTGCCACCAGAACTGGGCAACGTCGGCGACCTGGTAGTGCTGGAGCTCAGCGGGAACCAGTTGAGCGGACAGATTCCGCCCGAACTGGGCAAGTTGGGTAACCTGAGAACTCTGTACCTTCACGAGAACCAGTTGAGCGGCGAGATTCCACCGGAACTAGGCAACCTGTCCAACCTGATATGGCTGTACCTTCACGAAAATCAACTTAGCGGCGAGATCCCGCCGGAATTGGGCAAGCTTAGCGAACTGGAACGACTTTACCTCGGCGGGAACCAGCTGACCGGGTGCATACCAAGAAGTCTGCGGGATGTACCGGACAATGACTTTGCGGACCTGGACCTGCCGTTCTGCGATCGATGAAGCTGGCCCTTCAACCTGACCCCTGGCGTTGTTTGGGACCCCAGACTTGGTGCCAAAGAGCAAGGGTTCCAGGGACGTTTGACGCATAGAAAGACTGAGGAACGGGGCACCGCTCTTGGCCAGCCGGGCGTCTCCGTCAGTGAGGTTAATGCGCTTCTGGCGTTCCTTTCTCTCAAGGTCGGCCATCGCCTGCCTCACTTGCTCCCTCAGCATCTCCTTGTTGGCCAACTCCCTGGGCAGATGGGCAGAGGCCGTATCTTCTCCCGCTTCGTTCTGAGCTTCAAGGTCACGTATCGCCGCTTCTACACGGCTCAATAACTGGCGCAGTTCCTCGGCGTTGTGGGTCCTGTACACCGATGCGTTGGCGCTCACCTTCGTACCATCCACCGCCTGCACCGCCAGGTCCAGCAGCTTCATCGTGACCGCCGTATGAACCGTTCTCTCAAACAGTTTCCTCATGGACTGCCTGTGTTCTTTGTAGAATCGCCACAAGGTGTTGTGATCTGGATGCTGCCACCCGGTCAGCCACAGGTACGGTATCTGGTCCCGGCAGGCCGTCTCCAACTTCCGGCAGGAGCGCACACCACTCATGAAGCCGTACCGCCACACGCTCAACAGCGCACGAGGATGGTAGGCTGGCGCTCCCAGCGGGTCCCCTTCTATATCGACGCCGAGCTCAGCCCAGTCGTCCTTGTCCAATGCATCCACGAACTCAGCCACGAATCGCGCTGGGTGATCCAATGGCAACAGCTCGTCAAGAGACGGCGGCAACAACCACATCTGCTCTCGGTCCATATCTCGAAGCGGCATCCCTTTGGCTCCTCTCCCGGTTGGGTTGTCCGCCCTCTCACATCCAAATCCCTACTACCATTAAGGTTGTGCCACCAATCAGGCAGACTACACAAACCCCGTTCAGTATCAACAGTCTCTTGCTCATACTCTTGACCCTGAGCACCAGTCCTTGAAGGATCCCTCGGTCGGTCCCGACGATGCGTGCCATACCTGATTCCGCGTGGGAAAGAATTATCAGTGCCAACACTGCCGCAACGTCGATAACCAGACCTGCCGTAGAGAAAATCTCCGCCACGGATCACCTCCCTAGTTTCGTAGTGCCCCGACCTATAGCGCGGTCGCTCCTTGACATGCTCTACCTAGACTCCATACACGAAAACCGCACAAGCCCCTCATAGTGTACCCATTGATATTCTCACAGACTTTTGAGACAGGCTCAACAGTAAAGAAGCGGGATTCCCTGTATTATGAATCCCTAGTCGTACAACCTGGGCCGGGTACGGGAAGACTTGCGACGGGCAAGAAGGAAGGAGTCCTATGGCGAGTGTGCTGGCAACTCTGGCGGCCCTTTTCGTCATTGGATTGCTGTTCGCGCTGGACCCTGGTGGGGCCATCGCCGAGAGTGGCTTCCCCGAATTCAAGGATATGGGTTGGAAGCAGCAGCTGGTATGGGGCTTCCGGACAATTGGCATTGGCGTCGCGCTGCTGCTCGTGCTGTGGCTGTGGATCAGATACCGGCCCCGGGGGGGAATCAAGCATCGGGACCAATTGGAGTTGGGGGCCAGGCAGCGCACTGGGATGCCGGCGGCAGTGGTGTCGGTGCTGGAAGACCGGCATGTCAGCGACCGAACGCTCCTGGCGGCGATAGTCGAGATGTGCCAGCGCGGCGCGTTGCGATTCGAGTACGTCGGAACAAGGAGCGGATTTCTATACCGGCTGTCGCAGCAGGGCCCAGCGCAGTTTAAGTGGGAACATTTGATATTCGACAGCTTGCCATCGCGCCCCACAACGGTGAAAGCGCTGCGTGACCTGATGGACGGGCATAAGGACGCTATCGGGGACCAGTTGGGGGAGTACATGCAGCGCCAAGGCCTCTTCCATGACAACCCGATACGGATAAGAAGGGAGCGTCTAGCGGATGGATTCGGAGGGGCGATATTGGCCGGGGCCTTGATGGGCGTTGGCAGCGGGCTTTGGCTGGCTTTTTGGCTGTCCCAGTGGTGGGCGAATACCCTCGTCGGCGCAGTAGTCGGCTGCATATACTGGTTCATTGCGGTCCCAATGCACACGGGTATGCTGCCGCCAACGGAAGCCGGGGCGTATGAAATAGGTCAGTGGCTTGGTTTGAAGAAATCTCTGTCCGGACCAGACCCAGCGGCCGGACGGGGCGAATCCGACCCCATGTTGGCCTATGCCATCGCACTGGATGCGGCTCAGCCCTGGCTGGACGATTCAGTCTCGGCTCCACCATGGTTTGGCTCCGGTGAGGCAGCCTCCTTGCGAGCCCCCGACCTGGACATCGCCTATCACGGCTTTATGTCCGCGCCAGAGTGGGGCCTGACAGGACGGTCCGAGGGCGGGGCGGACGCGGCCGCGGGGCCGGAAAGCGAGACGGAGCGGGAATTTCTCCGGGAGCTGTCCCAACTGGAGACGTCGCACGGCGAGCAGGCTGAAGGGGCGGCGAACCGAGAAACTGCTGCCGAACACTTGCCGGTCGCAAGCCAGGCAAACGCTCCCGAACCGGATCAGACGCTCTACCAAGACGGAAAAGTCCGGCTTTCGCAGCGACGTCTGGCACTGCCCGGAAGAACCATTGACCTCCGCGTGATTTCGTCGGTTTGGGCTGACCAACAGCGTGTGAAAACGGGCGGGTCAAACTGGTTCCTGAAAGCGCCCGGTGTCTTGTTCATGTTTGGCGGGGCCCTGCTGTCTGCTGTCGGTTCCGGCCTCTTGCTGTGGTCGCTGCTGTTTCACGTCCTGTATTGGTTTGGCATCTCAACGGAGAGCTGTGAAGGAGGCATAGATTGGGTGGGAACCTGTCGCCCCTTTGAGCCTAATTCGGCGATTGAGTGGGCTATCCACGGCGCGTATATCGGGATAGGGTTCCTGACATTCCTTGTGGGGCAGTGGCTGGGGGACAAGGGCGCTCGAACACAGAGCATGCACTGTGCTGCGGTAGCGGTTGACGGCGAGAGCGAGACAACGTACTTCGGCCACACCGCAGATAGTCTGTCGGCGGAAATGATGGTAGCAGAGGTCCGCAGGGCCCAGGGTGCCGCCCGCAGCGCAGAAGACGCGAAAGACTGGAACTGATGCCACTGGCCAATTCGGATGGACGTACTGTTACAATGAGGTACTCGCAGAGAAGCGGTGGGTGAAGGAGGCGCAATGTTGCGACTGGTATTGGCCGGCTCTGTCGCCGTGCTGACCATACTGATGGCGGTAGCTTGCGGAGGTGGGGACTCCCCCACATCAACCGCGGCTCAAGATGGCAGCGGTGGGTCCGAGGTCACGGCTGCGCCCACATCAACCGCGGCTCAAGATGGCAGCGGTGGGTCCGAGGTCACAGCTGTGCCCACATCAACCGCGGCTCAAGATGGCAGCGGTGGGTCCGAGGTCACGGCTGCGCCCACATCAACCGTGGCCGAGGACAGCAGCGGCAGCTCTGAGGCCACGGTGGCCGAGTATGCGGTTTGGTGCGCGGAGAGTATCTCAGAATCCGGAGGATCCGGCTTGACGTGGGGGGAGACGGCAGAAGATTACGCCGAGCTAATAGACGCCTTCGAAGACAAGTCTGCGCCGGAGGAACTGAATGCCTTTCACGACGCCGCGATCGCATTTCTAAAGGCCTACCATGATTTCACGCGGATGCAAGATGCGAGCGAACCGATTGACAGCGGAACAGCACCGACCGATGAAATCATCGCCCGGATAGCAGCTTTCATCGATGTGGCCGGTACTCTGGACGAGAAGACGAGATCACAACTGTTCGAAGCAGGCTGCTATAGTGGTTTCTTATGAACCATACCTGAGAACTGGCGCTATCCTTGAAACTCAAGATTGGACAATCAGGGCCTGGTGATAACGTGGCTGGAGGGAAAGAGGCCGGGTAAGGGTTATAAACCCCTAATCGGCCTCCTATCGTGCTTGGACGGGCGCTTATGGGACTCGCTTTATGTCAACCCATGTCGACTGCCAGCCTTAGCCAATCATGTCTTAGTCATCAGATAGAACCCCAAGCCGACAGCCCCGTAGAACATAACCAAGGTGAAGGCATACACTACCTTCTTACTCTTGGTAACTAGGTAGAGCAACCCCCCTATTAGAAAGTAGGCCAGGATGACCAACATGGGCCCGAGGAATGCCCACGGACAAGCCGGATTACACGGTACCACTGTAGGACACGTCCTTCACGGCTATACACTCAGCCCCACTAAACCGCCTCACATTCGCAGGCATACAGCCCCGCATAGACAACTAAACCAACCGGCGACACGTCCAAGAACGCCAGCCGCCCTTCCTCCGGAAGCTCCAGCTTAAGTATGGACAGGGTACACCGCATCTGCCGGCAGAGCAACGGCGGACATGGCTCAACAGGAAGCGCATTTACCAAGTATAATGTCGAGGAGATTACTATAGCCGCAATCGCGGCTATCCCCAAATCTCACCCGGTCCCCCCGAGGCGGAGCGCATCGCGTGGGAAGTGGTGGAGTCAGTTCCACCCAAGTCCGCGCCACCAAACTTGACAAAATCAAGAACCTTTACTCTGAGGTTCTTGTTGCACCTATAAGCCGTCGATCCGACCCTTCAATATGTGGCGCGAATTGATGCAGCCCTCCGTTAGACTCCTGTCCTGTAGTCGACTCGCACCACTGTTCTATGCTGGTCTATACTTTGTCCATGGGCGCACTATCCCTAGCACTGGTCTTGCTTTCTGCCATTTGCCATTCAGCGTGGAACTTGCTACTGAAACGTTCAGGTAACCAGCAAGTCTTCGCTTGGGCCTTTCTGGTGAGCGGGAGTGTACTGTTAGCTCCCTTAAGTGGCGTTCTTTTCTGGCTCAACCCAGTTGCGGCCTCTGGATACTGGTTGGCTCTGGCATCTGCGGCAACGCATGTCGCCTATTTCGTCCTGCTGGGTCGGGCCTATTCTCAAGGCGACCTGTCCTTGGTTTATCCCATAGCCCGAGGTGTTGGCCCTATGCTGGTTCCTGTGCTGGCGGTACTGACGCTGGGAGAGAGTGTGGCCTTACCTGCCGTAATCGGCATCATCCTTATCATTGTCGGCATTTTCATCGTGTCATGGTGGGGACGTTTCCGGAAGATCCTTACTCAGCCTTCAGTCTTACTCCGGGATGAAGGTGTCCGCTATGCCATACTCACTGGGCTGGCAATCACCTTGTATTCCCTGGTAGACAAGGTCGGTGTGGATCACATCCAGCCCTTCTTGTATATGTACATGATCAACGTAGGCACTGCCATCGGCCTTTCTCCTTACATTGCATTCAAGTACGGGATGACTACGGTACTACGGGAATGGCAATCGAACGCTTGGACTATCTTGACTGCAAGCTTGCTGGTCTTCCTTGCTTATGGCTTGGTATTGACTGCCTTCTCCTTTTCTCAGGTCAGCTATGTAGCCCCAGCACGAGAAGTAGGCATAGTGTTTGGTGTCCTCTTGGGAGTCTTAGTTCTCAAAGAGCGATTCGGGCAGGGCCGACTACTAGGGTCCACCCTTATTGTGTTGGGGCTGACCTTAATTGCTTTGTCCCCTTAGCAGCGAACACCGGTGTACTGCCTATTGGGCTCGAACCGATGGGAACCAAGTCCGGCCAGACTGCGTAAGATCATATGAAGGATCGAGAGACTAGTCCAATTTGGAGGATAGACAAAATTGAACGCTGGGCTGACCGCTATTCTCACCGTGCTCACCGGTTTGTTGATGATCCCTTCCATCGCGTGCTGGCGGCAACCTCACCATCCACCTGCGCAAGCTGGAGGATGCCGGTTACGTCAACACCACCAAAGAATTCCTTGAGTCAAAACCCCGCACATGGGTGGAAGCAACAGATGAGGGCCGCCGGGCCTTCACCAAGTACCTCGGCAACCTCGAACGCGCCCTCAATATCCCCTTTCAATAGCCGAGTCACGCCAGTGTGATCTTAATGCTTTGTTTCGATAGCGCGGCTCCGTGTGCAACATCGTGCTACTCTTCGGCTCCCTCTGCATTCTGATCATCGGAGTGGGGATCATGCAGGGCCGCCAGGAGTTCGTGGGAGACGAAGCAGCCTCCTAGACAGCCTCTCGCTGACGAAGCAAACGGAAGCAGCGGGCCCGTCGAATGTGGCGTTTGGCCTGCCGCTTCCGCCGCCCTGGGCTACTAATCCGCTTCCGGTATGCCGGTCATTCGGGCAACTTCATGTCGGCCGTACCTATACGGGCCACTCTTCCATCCTATAAGCGGCGTCCCAGAACAGGTACTCGTACTTGCTGTTGGAAACAAAAATCTGTGCCAGACGCTCCCGCTGCTCCTCGCCGAGGCCCAGCGCGATGCGGTCGATGAACGAACGGAGCCACTCGGCCAGTTCCCCGAATTCGGGTGAGCTGTACATCTCGATCCACCGGCAGTACAGGGAGTGATCCATGGGCTTGCCCCGCGCCTCTAGGGACTGCCCTATCTCCGCGTATCCCCAGGAGCATGGCAGAAGAGTAGCCGCAATCTCACCGATTGTGCCCGAGTGCGCGTTGGAGAGCATGTGGTTGGTGTAGGCAAGGGTCGTGGGCGATAGCTGGGTCGCCAGGAGCTCAGATTCTGATATGCCGAACTCCTTGCAGAAGCTAACGTGTAGGGCCATCTCCGTGTTCAGCGTCTCGTGAAGCAGTCTGGCAAACCAGCCCATGTCGTCTAGGGAGTCCGCCTTGACAACGGCCATGGCAATGACGCGGCTGAAGTCGATGAGAAACAGGTAGTCCTGTCTCATGTACCACTGGAATTTCTCCAGAGGAAGCGTGCCATCTCCGAGATCGACTACGAACGGGTGCCGATGCTCCATCTCCCAGATGCCCGAAGCGCGGTCTCTCAGAATGTCGCTGAACTTGGTCACTCGCGGCTTACTCCTCATCGGGGATTGCGGGGTTATAATTCGGAGAAGCCCTGCCCTTCCCCACAAGAGTATCGTCATTGGGTAGGTGACCTTGAGAGGCTGGCTACCCAGACCACTCCCTCTCAATACTCACGACCTCTATCGTTCCCCAATCCACCTCTTCTCTCACCAGCTTAGCAGATCGGAGATGCTTGGTGCTTTCTGTGAGCCTGAGCCCGACAGCCGCTTAGGTTTTCTCATGCAATTCAGTGTGACCAGGGGAGCAGCAGCCAGACTCATCCAGAATGGCTCTGGGTAGCGTCGGAAAGTTCACTGCGGCGGCTCTCTAGCCAACGCCAGGATTTGCCGAACGTCGGACGGTATTGTAAGATTCTGAGGAGCATCTAGGTGTGGAGCGATAGGAGCTATCATGGGACACTCGCGAGTGAAATGGACTGCACTACTGGGATTGGCTTTGGTGCTGATAGTCTCCGTGGCCGCCTGCGATAGCAACGGGGGAGAGGACCAGCCCTTTAGGGTAGGAGTGATGGAGTCCGTCACAGGGCCTGGAGAGACCTATGGCAACGTTGCAGTCCAGGCTAAGCAGTTGGCGGTGGATGAGATCAACGCAGCCGGCGGCATCAACGGGCGCATGCTGGAGCTCATCGTGGAGGACTCCAAGTGCAACGCCCAGGACGCCATAACCGCGTACAACAAGCTCACAGACGTGGACGACGTCAAGATCATCCTTGGCACCTCCTGCAGCGGCGCCATGCTGGGAGCCGCCCCCTTGGCCGAGGAGGAAGGCGTGGTGCTCTTCTCCGGCCTGGCCACCAACCCGGACATAGCCAACGCTGGGGACTACATCTTCCGCACTTCAATGAGCGACGCCCAGCTGGGCATAGACACCGGCAACGAGCTCTGGACCCGCGGGATACGCAGGCTGGCTACGATCTCTGAGTCGACCGACTACGCCGAAGGCGTGAGGAGGACCACCTCCGACCGTTTCGAGGAGTTGGGAGGCGAGATTGTGGGCGCGGAGCGCTACTCGTCCGACGTCACCGACTTCAGGAGCCAGCTGACCAAGCTGCTCGGCGAGAACCCGGATGCCGTTCACGTAGCCGCCCAGGCGGAGTTCAGTGGTGGCACCGTTGTCAAGCAGCTCCGGGAGCTGGGCTACAGCGGCCCCATCTTCTCAGACGTAGTGGTGGTGGGAACCACCGCCCTGGAGGTGGCCGGAGAGGCCGCCACCGGCGTGGTTGCCATAACTGCCGACCTCGACCCGGCCAATGCCAAGGCTCAGGAGGTTATTGCCAACTTCAGAGCCAAGTACGACTACGTGACTCTGCCTTGGTACATCGGTTCGGCCTACGACGATGTCTACATCACGGCCGAGTGCCTGAAGCAGACGGGTGACGACCAGGACGCCGACGGGTTCAGGGACTGCCTGTACGACATCACTTGGAGCGGAGCCATCGGGGACAGCTACAGATTTGACGAGATGGGCGAGGTTGTAGGCCTCTCCAACGTCGTCGTCCAGGTGTTGCCCCTGGCCCAGAGAACCGAGGACAATCAGGGCTACCAGGTCTTGGGAGGCGCACCCAGTGTTCAGTAGCCTTTGCCACATCACAGGCCTGGAAGTCCGGGCAACCAGAGGCTGAGATGCTCCTGAGGAGCGGCCTGATGCTATTGTCAGGTGATCGCCGGGGCAGGCTCCTAGCGACGGCGCTGGTGACGTTAATCGTTGCCTACGTTGTCTGGAAGATCGCAGAGTCCCCCAGTCAGGCGGTGCAGTTCACCTTCAACGGCCTTTCAGTTGGCGCGGTGTACGCCCTGATGGCCATGGGCTTCACCCTGGTCTACAGCACCGTCTGGTTCTTCGATATGTACTACGGGGTCGCGGCGGCCCTGGGTGCCTACGGCGTCTTCTATCTGCGCTCACAGGAGTTCCTAGGCGGTCAGTACGCGGTGAACGAATACTCAATAAACGTGCTGTTCGCCTTGGTAGTCGCCGCAGTGGTGGCTTGGGCGCTCCACACTGCCTTCCACAGCCGCTTCCGAGAACGCTACAGCCGAAACGCGCTGCTGGCGGGCGGAGGACTGCTGGCCGCCAGTGCCGGGGTCTACACCTGGTTGGTGCTGGCCTACCCCAAGAACCTCCACCTTACCTTTGCCCCCGCTGTAGGCGCCGCCACCACCCTGGCCGCCTACTGGCTGTTGCGCCAGGGCCTGCAACGCGTCCTTCCCTCCTTACCGCGTCGGGCCGCCACTGTCACTTCGTCTGCCATCGCCATTGCACTGGGAGTCTACTGCGGCTATCTTCTGACCGGAACCCCGGAGTCCAAGCTATACCTGAGCTGGGTCGTCTCATGCTTGCTGGCCGGGACCGTGGCGCTGGCTCTGTACCGCGGCCTCTACGTATTCATCCGTAGGCGGTCCAGGTCCCCACTCATCATGCTCGTAGCCTCTCTGGGCATCCTCCTTGCCATCACCGCCTTCATCACTATCGTATTCCAGAGCGCACCCCGCCCGTTGCCTGATGCCTTGGGCAGCGATCCTTGGACCTTGGCCGGGGCCAACATAAAGGGCTTCAACGTGTTCACCATTGGCGTAGCCGTCGCCGGTTTCCTGGGGTTGCTGTATCTTCTCAAGTGGACCACCTTCGGCAGGGCGGTCCGTGCCATTGGCGACGATGAGGATGTGTCCAAGGTAGTAGGCATCAACACCACCGCAATCATCGCCGTGGTGTTCTTCATCGGCGCCGTCTTCGCCGCCATGGCTGGCCTGCTCAGCGGCCACGACACCGCCATTCAGCCCAGGATGGGCCTGCTTCTCCTGCTGAAGGGCTGGATAGCCTCCGTGGTGGGCGGCATCGGCAACCTATACGGGGCCATAGTCGGAGGCTTCATCCTGGGTATGGTCGAGCAGTTCGGCATCTGGGACATAGCCGGGGAGTGGAAGGACGTCATATCCTTCATCCTGTTGATACTATTCCTATCATTCTGGCCCAAGGGCCTGATCCCCAGGAAGTAGATTCGTGTTCACCAACTTAAAAGCATCCGTAGGTATTAGGCAAATTGCTCGCAATCCCAGGGAGGCTTTCCGGTCTGCCAGCCGAAACCTGGAACTGTGGGCCAACCTGCTCGTCATCGCGCTGACTATGGGACTCATGCTCTGGCAGGGCCTTGGATTTGCCATATCGATAGCCACCGTTTTTGCCATTTGGGCCATACTGGCGGTGAGTCTTAACTTAGTCATTGGCTTCACAGGCCTGCTTTCCGTTGGACACATTGCCTTCTTCGGCATTGGCGCCTACGCCACTGCCATCCTCACCTCACAGGCTACGTACGACCAACTCCGTACAGATTCCATTCCAACCTTTGGCTTGCCCTTCTTCGCTGCGGTGTTCGTCAGCGTGGCCCTAGCCGGGCTGGCAGCCATTGTGGTCGGCATAGTGCTTAACCGGTTCAGGGACGACATTTTCGTCCTCGTCTCCTTCGGCTTTGCCATCATCAGCTTCAACGTCTTTCTGAACTGGCGGGCCCTGACCCGGGGCGCGTTCGGCATCCACGACATCCCCAGGCCCGAGATAGCGGGATGGGCCTTCAATGAGGAGGTGCCTTTCCTGCTTCTCTCGCTCTTCTTTCTGGCACTGGTGGTGCTGATCGCCTGGTTCATCGTTACATCCTCCTTCGGACGGGTGCTGACCGCCATCCGGGAAGACGAGCAGGCCATTGAGGTGTTTGGCTACCAGGCGACCCATTACAAGCTGGCGGTGTGGGTCATCTCCGCCATGATGGCCGGGCTGGCTGGAGCGCTGTTCAGCACCTGGGCCAGATTCATAGACCCCAACTCCTTCATCCTGCTGGAGTCCATCTTGCTGGTGGCCATAGTCATACTTGGCGGGCTGGCCACTATCTGGGGGTCTCTGCTTGGAGCCATGGCCTTCGTGCTGCTAGAAGAGGGGATGCGGTTCATCCCAGGCTTCCCTCCCGAATACGTAGGCCAGGCGCGGCAAGTGATCCTGGGCATCTTGCTGGTGCTTCTCATGCTGTTCAGGCCCCAGGGTCTGGTTGGGAGGTTCAAGCTATGACCGTTGCATCGGGCAGCCCCGGCGCCGACTACGCCTTGGAGACGGAGAAGATATCCAAGCACTTCGCCGCGGTGACGGCCGTTGACCAGCTCTCCATATCCGTCATCCGCGGCAAGATAACCAGCATTGTCGGCCCCAACGGCTCCGGCAAGTCCACCCTGGTGAATCTCCTCAGCGGCGTGCTGCCCCTGGATGGAGGTATCGTAGTCATCGACGGAGCCCGTTTCAGCGTGGTTAGGGCCCACGAGACGCCGGTGCACGGCATCACTCGCACCTTCCAGGAGGTGCGTCTCTTCGACCAGATTACCGTTTGGGACAATATCATGGTCGTCCTTACCCAGCGCAGCCTCTTTCCCGCCATATTGGAGCGCACCAAGCGCAGCCATACCGAGAGGGCACGGGAGATCCTGGAGACTGTAGGCATGTGGGAGAAGCGCCGCTCTCTGGCCATGGACCTCTCCTACGGTCAGCGCAAGCTGCTGGAAATAGGCCGCGCCATGGCCATCAACGTAAGCATATATCTCTTCGACGAGCCCTACGCCGGCCTCTTCCCCCAAATGGTAGAGAGGGTCAAAGTCATCATGAAGCAGATGCGCGACAATGGAGGCACCCTGATTTTCATCTCCCACAACATGTCCATTGTGCGGGAGATATCTGACTACATCATAGTCATGGACAGCGGTCAGCTCCTCACCGAGGGAGAGGTATCGGAAGCCCTGGGACGGCAGGAGGTCATCGACGCCTACCTGGGCGCATAGTCCCATCCACTACCAGCCGAGCAACGCTATGGAAGAATCACAGCAGAAAACCAACGAACGCCAGGCAAACCCCGACGACGGAGAGACGCTCCTGCAGTTGGTAGACGTGTCGGTTCAATACATGGCGGTGCTGGCCCTGAGCAAGGCGTCATTGGAGATCAAGAGCGGCGAGCTTGTCGCCGTAATGGGCCCCAACGGCGCCGGCAAGTCCACCGTTCTCAAGGCCATCATGGGACTAGCCCCTGTGGTGAACGGCACGGTGTACCTCCGCCATAAGCCTCTGGCCATGGCCACCCACGAGATCGTGAAGCAGGGGGTCGCCTTCGTCCCACAGGGCAGACGCGTTTTCACTCACCTCTCCATAGAGGAGAACCTGGAGATGGGTTGCATCTATCTGAACGACCGCGCCGAGCGGAGACGCCGCATGGACTCGGTGTTCGAGATGTTTCCCATTCTGCACCAGAAGCGGCGGGACCTGGCCAGCCAGATGTCCGGAGGACAGCAGCAGATGCTAGCCCTGGGACGGGGCCTCATGGCCTCTCCCGACGTACTGCTGCTGGACGAGCCCACCATTGGCCTCGCCCCCATCGTGGTCAAGGAGGTCTTCCAGAAGGTGGCCGAGATCAACCAGGAACTCAAGACCACCATATTCGTGGTGGAGCACAACATCAAAGGCGTGTTGGACATTGCTAACCGGGCCTACGTGCTGAACCAGGGGCGCGTGGTGCACCAAGGCACACCCAAGTCGATCCGGGACACAGACATTCTCACCACCGTCTTCCTTGGCCAAGCTGACGTAGAGGAAGAATAACGCACCAACCATACCCCCACCAACCCTAGAAGGGGTACTGCGATAAGGATATGAACAAGCCCCTCTGGACCTGCCCCAAGTGTGGCGCCAAGTTTGTCACCCGTAACATGTGGCACGGCTGTGGCGACTATTCCGTTGAGAAGTTCCTTGAAGGAAAGGGATCGCGGGCACGGGAGTTATTTGAATGCTTTGTAGGACTAATTGCGGCCTGCGGCCCATTTGACACTTCACCAGCCAAAACGCGCGTCACATTCATGGCACGGGTCAGATTCGCCGGGGTGCTGCGCCTCAGCGATAGAGGAATAACCGTGTCCTTCGGGCTGCCCCGTAGACTGGAACACCCCAGAATCAGCAGAATAGAGGAGTACGGCTCCGGTTGGTATGGCCACTTTGTCAGGGTGACCTCTCCTGGGGAGATTGATGATGAAATGCTGCGATGGCTGCAAGAGTCGTACTCTCAAATGGGCCAGCAGCGTCGCTTTCAGAAGAATAAGGAACCCTTGCTGGTAGAATGTCTGATATGAACGGCATGACAGCAATACAGTGGGTGTTTCTGGGCAGGATGGACTACAAGGAAGCCTGGAACCTGCAGCACGACCTGGCTGAAGCAAGAATCCGCGGTGAAATCTCCAATACGCTGTTGCTATTGGAGCATCCCCCCACCTACACCCTGGGTAGGCGTGGCGGTGACTCCGACCTGCTGCTGCCTGCAAAAGACCTGGAATTGCAAGGTGCCGCCATTTTAGAAGTAGACCGGGGAGGGCAGGCCACATTCCACGGGCCGGGGCAACTGGTTGCATACCCTATCCTCAACCTGAAGGAGTGGGGCCGAGGGCCTCTGCACTACGTCAGGACGTTGGAATCTGTCGTGATCAGCGTGCTGCAAGAGTTTGGAGTCCAGGCAATACGCATAGATAAACTAACCGGCGTCTGGGTGGGCGACAAGAAGATAGCCGCAATTGGCCTGAAGATAAGCCGTGGTGTGACAACGCACGGTGTTGCACTAAACGTTTCCACGGACCTGGCCTGGTACCAACACATTGTCCCTTGCGGAGTCCCGGACAAGGACGTGACCTCCATGGAGCAACTGCTTGAACGACCGGTTACCGTGTCAGAAGTGATACCCGTTCTGCTGAAAAGGTTCGGAGCCGAATTCAGTGCTGAGATGAAGGCCGTGACCCGGAAATCGCTGCTCGGTTCCGTCTCTAGCTTGGCTTAGATGCTCGGTCACGCAATCTGGATTGTATTTTCTCGCTGGTAAGCTCACGCAATGCATCGGTGGCAACCCAGCGCGCCGGCTTGACCCCGGAGTCTAGGATTTGACGAGCCGTGGCAATGGCCTTGGCATTCAAGCTCAGGTTCCGCTTGCCTATCTGCCGCAGCGCCCAGTTGACGGCTTTGCGCACAAAGTTGCGGCTATCCGGAGCCTGGGCCTTGATCACAGGGAAGAACTCCTCCAATCGCTCGTCGCTGGCCTTCTTGTCGTGGATGGCAACGGCCACCATAAGTGCAAAGGCGGCGCGTTTCACAAACTCTTCTTCCCTGGTGCTCCACTCATGGGCTTTCTGATATGCATAGGGAGATTTGCCCCAAAGGTTCATGCATACCTGATCACAGACGTCCCATGAATCTATATCTTCTACCCAGGCCTCCATCTGTTCTTCGGTTACCTGGGCGGGTTTGCCAATTATGCTAGCCAGTATTCGCGCTTCGTGAATACCGGAGTCCCATAGCTGTTGTGCCAAGTCATGGTCTTTCCCTATCTCCCTGGCCAGGGGCCGCAGAGTACTAAGCGAGATGCCAAGGGTGTTATGAGGGTTGATGCCAAAGCGGGCCATACCCTTCACGTTCTCCGGGTTAGCCAGGGTCTTGAGGTGACTGATGACTTCTTCAGCCTGCATCTTGGTTGCCGGACTACTTGGCTGTGGCTACGGTACCACTTGCAAGGCAAAAGTTTAAGCCGTGCCTCTTTCATCCGCACGCCTGCGTTTTGTGACTTTTGCGATCAAACCCTTGGCTTCTTGCTTGTTGCCGAGATACAGAACCTTGTCTTTGGTTAGAGAAGCCACGGGAGATGTGTTCTCCGTTTGTTAGGTGGAGGCCGCCCAGATCGGAAGCCTACCTTGTACGGCTGCTCTGTGGACTTTACCATGAAAGTGTACTCCACAGAATGTTATGTATGGAAATGGAAACGCCACTACTGCCTAGTAGGAGAAGAGAGATGTCGCGATTTAGTAAACGCCAACTTCAGTGGACGGATATCATAGGTCGCTTCGAAGCTGAACCATATGTACACCACCTACAGAATGCACGGGGAACCATCAATCTACTGGAGGATACAGGTGCCAGATGTTGGCCGCGTGAATCCAAACGATTCAAGAAATGGGAATCCTATTGTAATAATCTACGGTCACTTTTGAACAACTTGGGCGGCCAGCACCAGGACTTGTGCCAACAGGGTTTGGGTTTAGAGACTGCTATGCGGGAATTCATACAAGAATTCGAGCATTCCACAGGTGGAATGTATAAGATGCTCTACGGGGCCGTCGCTGAAGCGGGTAGCGACGAGGGTGTAAAGGAGATGACGAACTGGTTCAATTTGGTCGGCATAGCCTACCTTGCATCGACATACGCCTTGGTCGCGGCATGGATCAACGACAAACAAGAGCCCTCTTCTCTAACTACCACAATTAATCTGAAGACAGGTCAAATAAAAACGGAAGGTACGCGAACCCAAATGCAAGTGCCCAAGAAGTATCGGAAAAGCACTAAGCGATTGTAGCCTATAACCTGTGCTAGTCGAAAAAGATTTCATAAGCGGTGACCTCGCACGTCATTTCACTATTCCGCGATATTAAAAGCCTAAAGAATGCCCGCTCTATTGCTTCTCTCCACCCCATTGCCACGCCTAAAGTTTAAGCATCCAGCTATCCTTGACACTGTGCCGACACCTGCCTACGATTTGTTTACTGTCGATGGAGGAAGAGATTTTGACCACAATACGACCGATTTATGAGCTTCAGGAGATGGATTCGACGATAGACCGGCAGCAATCGGAACTGGCTACGGTGGAGAAGCGTCTTGCGGACAACAAATTGATGGAGGAATTGAAAAGACGGCTCTCCACCAACGAAGAGCGCTTGATGCAGACCAAAAGCAGTCAAGCCATGCAGGACCTGGAAGCAAAACAGTTTCAGGCCAAGGTGCAGAGCCTTGAAGAACGTCTCTACGGCGGCTCTGTAAGGAACCAGAAGGAGTTGGAGAGCATCACCAGCGAATTGCAATATACAAAACAGCAGTCCACGGAAAGCGACGAGCAGCTTCTGGCTTTGATGTTAAGTGTAGATGAGCTCGAAAAACAGATCGCTGAAACCCGGGCAAGGATAAAGGAGCTTGAGTCCACACAGGCTAAAGCCAGGGTGAAACTGGCCGGAGAAAGGGATGCGCTCAAGGAGAGCCTGGCCTCTGACGCTGAAAAACGCACGCGGATGGTTGAGGCAATACCTGCATTGCTGCTCAGCCAGTACGAAAGGCTGCGTAAGGCGAAACAGGGCGTGGCTGTGGCTATGGTGCAAGGCGGTAGGTGTATGGCCTGCCGCCTTGCCTTGCCCACCGGGGAGATGCAGAGTCTGCGCACCTCCAATGTACCCATTACCTGCAGCAGCTGCGGCCGGATTCTTTACACGAGTTGATGTATGCACGCCGTGGGCTACATACGCTATAACAAGCACCTTCCCCCGGATTCAACCATGTCGCGGAAGGACCAGGAGGATCGACTGGCTGCTTTCGCCAGGAACAACGGCCATACGCTAAGGCAACTCTTCGTAGACGTTGCATCGGAGGATGACGCCCAGGGCTACACGGACTTGCTGAATTACCTGCAAGGGCAAGCCGAGGAGTTCTTGGTCCTAATCAACGACCCATCTCAGCTATCGATGACTTTGGAAGGGGCCGTGGATGCCGTGCTCAGCGTAAACGGCCTGGGATCAAACGTAGTATGCACCATGGACGGCCTGCCCGACCCTATCCAGTCCCTGTACAGGGCAATGACCTCCGAAGGGCAGAACGCCGCCAAACGACAACAAATTAGACAGGCCATGCAGAACAAAGCGCTGCGCGGGGAAGGCTTGGGAAAACCGCCCTACGGATACTCTCTGGGTAGCAAGGGCAAGTTTGAAGTGGTGCCCCATGAAGCAGAGGTCGTCCGCTTGATATTCAGGCTATACCTGGAAGGATCGGGGCTGAGAACCATTACACGGCACCTGAATGAAAACGGGTACAGAACACGCAAAGGGCGGAACTGGAACATGGTCACGCTGCGTGACATGCTCCGTAACCGTGCCTACATGGGCACCTACCAGAGGTTTGGCATGCGGCTTCCGGCTAATCATCCCGTCATAGTGTCGTCGGAAGATTACAGGCGCGTTCAGGACCTGATGTCCTCTCGCAAGCCGCTCCGGCGAGCGGGAGAGAGCGAGCCTTTTTTGCTTTCAGGGTTGGTGTACTGCGCATCATGTGGCAATCGGATGATTGGCGTGACCAGAAGGCAGATGTGGCGCACCAAAGACGGCCAGCGCAAACACGGTAGCTACAGGTATTACCAGTGCCAGACCCGCGCCAATCAGAGCCAGTGCCGGTACCATACCAAGAGAGCCAGTGAGTTGGAGACATCCGTTAAGCAGTACGTTACAGACGCCAAGGGAGGGTCGTTGGAACAACTGAACTCCGGGGCAACCGGCGAAGGCGTGAGCGAGAACGGCGTATCACAGAGGCTCTATCTAAAGTACCTCAAACAGGCGGCGGATGGGTCTATCTCCCTGGAACGGCTGGGGGCATTGCTGCGGAGAAGGGAGCAACGGGAAGACGGGTGGCGCCATTTGTTGCGGCAGCATGTGAATAGGATCGACGTAGGTGATGACTCCTTCGAAATCAAGCTGCATCCCTCCGCTTAATCTACGTAGGCTGGCGCCCTGCGAGCCTTAGCCTTCTCCACACCAAGCCATCGATACAAGGTATGTTAAACTGGAACTGGACTGGGTAGATTGGGCGGCCGCTCTGGCGCATTGAGCAGCCGGGGAGGAAAGTCCGAGCTCCTCCGGGCAAAGGTGCTGGGTAACACCCAGGCGGGGCAACCCGATAGAAAGTGCCACAGAAACATACCGCCTCAGCGGCAAATGGCCGCGGGGGCAAGGTTGAAATCGTGAGGTAAGGGCTCACGGCTCCTGCGGTGACGTTAGGAGTGGGTAAACCTCACCTGGAGCAAGGCCTAATAGGGGGACTAAGGCGCCCGGCCTGTCCCCGGGTTGGCCGCTTGAGCCTGCTGGAAACGGCAGGCCCAGATAGATGGTCGCCGTTCGCCTCAGGGCGGATACAGAACTCGGCTTACAGATCTGCCCAGTCCGCACCTACGCTGAGGCCAACGTCCCGCTATTCCTCAATGCGTGCGGTTTGAGCAGAGCGTAGATGGCCTCGTTTGCCGGCGTGGGTATCTTTGCCTCTTCCCCTAGACGAATGACCGCCCCCGTCAGAGCCTCCAGTTCCATGGGACGCCCCGATTCCATGTCCTTCTGCATAGACGCCTTCAGTGAACTCGCTTCGGTTTCCATGTAATGGAGGGTCTTATCCACAATATCGCTATCCATGTTGACGCCAAGCTTTCTGCCCAAGCTGTCTATCTCACGCAACACCTGTACTACAAAGAGGCGGGACTCCGACACCGCAAGAAGATCGGCCAGACCCGTATTTGCGGCGCAAGTGGTCCCTGCCAGAGTTGTGATGAAGAGCCATTTGCTCCATAGGATGCTGGTTATATCAGCAGAGATTTCCGTAGGCACACCCGCGCTTTGCATGGCAGAGGCAATAGCCTGGATTCGTGGCGTAATAGAGCCGTCCGCTTCACCAAAAACAAGGCGCCGCACATTGCCCTGCTGTTGCACGACTCCCGGTTCTATCACACTGGCTTCAATATAGACGGCGCCGGGCAATACCGCGTTGGGCGGCAGCGCTTGTTGCACCTGCTGCCAGCTATCGACGCCGTTCTGGACGCAAAGCACCGTCGTGGTTTCTTCAAGCAGTGGGTGAAGCATAGGGACGGCCTCGGGGTTATGGTAAGTCTTCACCGCGTGGACCACCAAGTCTACAGGACCTATCTCAGAGGCGTGGTCTGTGGCCTGTACTCGGGTTGTGAAGTTGCCCTGTTCACTCCGTACGTGGAGCCCGGAACCTTGGATAGCCTGCAAGTGCCGGCCGCGGGCTATTAGGGACACTTCATGGCCAGCGCGGGCAAGCAAGGCACCCAGATAGCCACCTACAGCACCCGCACCCATTACCGCGATACGCATTTGAGAGCACCTATTGTCAAGCGTCCCCTTGAATCCGACTTTAATTGTTCTCGGTGGGCTCATAACCAGTATAGGTGCATCGGTCTATGGTTGGAAGTCTGGTTGTATAATGTGATCAGACCCGTGGGAAGGGAGTCCCCTGTGGAACCGTTGCTTCAAGTAGAGGCTGTCCAGGAATTTCTTAGCAATGCCCTAATAGGGCACCGCATAGATTACTACCAAAGCGTTGGTTCAACCATGGACGTAGCGCGCCAGGCGGCGGAGGAGGGTGCAGCGGAAGGGACAGTGATTGTGGCAGAGGAGCAGACGGCGGGTAGAGGCCGCTTCGGCAGAAAATGGGTAACCGCTCCCGGCCGTAATCTATCCTTTTCGGTAGCGCTCTATCCAGGCAAATGGGCTGTTTCACGTTTAGGCATTGCCGCTGCCGTGGCAGTTGCCAGGGTGATTCGTCATATGTACGGGTTATCGCCTGGGATCAAATGGCCCAACGACGTACGCATCAATGGCAAGAAGGTCTCCGGTATTCTCATAGAGGCGGCGATCCAAAACGAACAGGTGCGATACGCTGTGCTTGGAATTGGCATCAACGTCAACATGGACCCGTCGGATGAAGGCAACGAGGGCTTGGGGGATACGACCTGCCTCTCCAAGGAGGTTGACTATGCCGTGCAGCGAGAAGAGACGCTTCAGGCTGTCCTTCAAGAGCTGAGCTACATATACGCCAGCTTGCAGGAGTGGGGCTCAGTGTGGAGTGAGTGGCGTGAAAGCATGGAGACGCTGGGTAAAGAGGTACGGGTGCTATGGGGAGAGCAGGTAGAGGAGGGACTTGCCGAAGACATCGACGGTGAGGGCAACCTGTTGCTGCGCCGCAAAGACGGTACTGTGGTGTCGCTTACGGCTGGAGAGGTGACCCTTCAGCTTTAAAGAGCGATCTGGGGGAGAACGAATACCATAGCGATCAATATCGCAATCACGATGCCTGAGGCAATGCCGATGCGGCGTATCTCAGGTAGAAAGTAGGTCTCCACTGGTTTGACCTGTATTCCCCTGTTTCTTGAACGGGGCGGGCGGGGCTGAGCGATTGAGGGTGCGCCAGCCTCTGTCTTCACAACGGCCTTTGGTTCTGCCACGGCCACAGCCGAGTCCTCGGCTGTCCTGGCTGATGAAGAGTCGTTCCCTGGAGAGTCGGTTGCGGGTATTCCCGAAGGGCCGTGCGAGCGTGCCCTCTTTGATCTACCACTCAACTGCGCCTGGCGCGATGCAACTCTCTTCGATTTCTTCGGCATAGTCAAATGCCCCCATTGCTATCCTGACTCCCAGCTGCCTTAGTCCTAGAATAGCTAATTAATTTGCCAACTACATCTTAACCCACCGCGGCCTTAATGATAAGGGTTGCGGCTTTTTCCTGGTCTACCATGCTGGTGTTGAGCATCATGTGGAAGTCGCTGGGATTATCCGCGTCAGCCTGAAAATACTTGCGGAAGTATTCCAACCTGGCTATTTCAGTTTCGGTGATGAACCTAAGTGCATCTTCTTCCGACATGTTTTCACGCTTTTTGATGACCTCAATACGGTACTCAATTGTGGAGATAATCCCCACGTGGAAAGCGTCCGGGCGATCCCTGAGGATGTGATTGCTGGCCCGTCCAATTATCACTACGTTTCCTGTGTTGTCTAGGTCGAAAATCACATCCCTGGTAGCCTCTAGAAAGTGCTCGTCCACCAGCTGATCGGACGTGCTTATGGGCTCTGCCACCGCCTCAGGGTAGTCCTGTCCAAGCAGGACTCCAAGACCCGGCCCAAAATAGGGGTCTCCTCCAGCACCGGCGGTAGCGGATCGTTCCATGATGCGTTCCAGGAAGCGTCCCAACCGTTCGGCCGGCCCGGGCTTTCGCTGCCATTTATCTTCGACTGCTTCTACGGTTGCGCCCAAGCGCATAGCCGATTCGGCCAGTATGAGCCGGTCTACATAGTCATAGCCCAGCTGTTGTGCCACCTCTGCGCCTATTTCCCTGGCGGCGCTGCCCCTCTGTCCGTTTATGGTGATTACGCCCATGGCATCCCTCCATTTCCGCTTATGCAATGTGGCGGGTCAGTTTTGTTACGATGTCATGTCAAGCCCTCGGATGAGCACGGTCGTACTCTTCCATGATGCGTTCGCTTGTGATGTGTGTATATATCTGTGTGGTAGCAATGCTGGCGTGGCCCAGGAACTCCTGTACGTTGCGCAGCGAAGCTCCACCGGCCAGCAGGTGGGTGGCAAAGCTGTGACGCAGTGTGTGGGGAGTGATTGTCTGGACTATGCCGGCTTTGCTGGCATGATTCTTGAGAATAAGCCAGAACCCCTGCCTTGTCAGCCTATCTCCGCGACGGTTTAGGAAAAGCGCCTGCTCATTGCGGTTGCTGGGGGCAAGGAGTTCGGAGCGCCCGTTTGTGACGTAGTGCTGTACAACATCCACCACCCTGTCATAGAGGGGCACTATACGCTCTTTGGACCCCTTGCCCATGCAGCGCAGATACTGCTCGTCTATGTTTACATCGCGTACGTCCAGATTGATCATTTCGCTGACGCGCAGGCCGCTGGCATAGAGCACCTCCAGCATTGCACCGTCGCGCAGACCTTCAGGTGTGTCGGACTTGAACGGCTCTTCAAGAAGGCGCTGCACCTCCTCTTCACCGAGCGGCTTGGGCAAACTTCTGCCAATTCTGGGTGAAGACAGGTTTTCCGTAGGGTCTTCTTTGACCTCTCCCTCTTCCAGGAGAAAGTTGAAGAAAGACTTGACGGAAGCAATCTTCCTGGCAACGGTAGTGTTAGAGTAGCCGCGTTCTTGGATAGCAACCACGTAGTCGCTGAGAAGGCGAGGGCTGACTCTGGCCCACTCGGTTGCTCCTCCGGCGTGATGAGCACCCTCGGTAAACTCCAGCAGTTGGCCCAGGTCGTTCCGGTAGGCGGAGACCGTGTGGGGCGAGGCTCCTTTCTCCACGGTAAGATGGTTCAGGAAATCTTGTACAGCTTGCTCCATGTTATCCAACCTCAGAAACTGAGACCTTTATTCTATCACATACCAGAGGATTTGCTTGGTAATAAAGGGTCGCATCATACGGAGATGCAGCCCTTTGGGGAATGGGTTCCTTGACACCAAGCTAAGCCGTAATACAATTGTTGGGTTATGTTGAACTACGCCATACAACCCTTAGCCATCCGAATTAGTATCGATCCCAACATTTTCGAAAGCGGAGGTCTTGTACTAAGCTGGCACGGATTCTTGACCTTTGTGGCCGTGGTTGTGGCTGTAGTCCTTGTGGCCAGGTGGGCAAAGCGCGCCGGCATTGATACGGACGTTGTCTACGCCACCGCTGTCTGGGCCGTCATCTCCGGGATAGTGGGCGCCAGGCTCTTCCACGTCATAGACCGCTGGGACTTCTATGGCCAGAACCTGGGGCAGGTATACGCTGTATGGCAGGGAGGAATTGCCCTGTACGGCGCCATACTCACCGGGTTTGTCGGTGCTTACGGCTATATCTGGGTAAGGAAGTACCTGGGGCGAATCTACTCCGGAGAGACGCAGCCGTGGTTCAAGCGCCTAGTGGGAGAGAGGATAGCCCAGGGCTACTTGAAAGGGCAGATGTACGTCCGGTTCAAGAATTTCTCCGCCGGCGCACTGGCCGACATGACCGCTCCGGCGCTCCTCATTGCCCAGACCATAGGTCGCGTGGGAGACATCATCAACGGAGAGCACCTCTCCGTGCGCACCGACCTACCGTGGGGCTTTGTGTACGGTCATCATTTGAGCCCTTCCTTTGAAAGATGGGGACTGAACGCCAGTCAGCCGGTGATTGCCTACGAGATGATCTGGAATGCCGTAGTGCTGGCGGTGATCTGGAAGCTGAGAGGAAGGCTGGCGCCGCCGGGCATGCTGTTTGCACTATACTTGATGTTGTACGCCATAGGGCGTTTCTTCATCCAGTTCCTCAGATTGGACAGGGAATGGTTTGCCGGCTTGCAAGAAGCCCATATTATCTCGCTGGTAGTCCTGGTAATCACAGTGCCGCTGCTGGCCTACAAGGCGCGCTGGATACGCAGGGAGCCGAAGACCGAGTCAAAGGCCCGTCCGCGACGCCCCAGTGCCAGGGCTTAAGCGGCAACAGCGGGCCGCACGTCCTTGACGTTCAGCCGCAAGGTCTGGCTGGATTTCCAGCGGTCTATCTCTATGGTATAAACCACGTCCACTTTATCTATGCCCTCAGGCAAGCGGCAGCTATTGCGAAAGGCAATGGCGTCCCAGATTATACCGTTCTCCTTCAGCTTGAGCAGGCTATGGTCTCCGTTGGAGCCTATCTGCCGGCTGCTCATCAGTTGGACGTTGCGGCTAAGGAACAGTGGAGAGGGGTTGGCCGCGCCAAACGGAGCCAGCCTTTGCACCGTCGGGTAGATGTCACGCGGCAGGTCCCTCAGCGGCAGCTCCACGTCTATGTCCAAGCGTGGCTGCAAGACCTGATCTGACAGTGCCTCCTGCGCCACGGATGTGAGCTGCTTCTGTAGAGAATCCAAGCTCGATGTGACTATGGTGAAACCCGCCGCCTGAGGATGGCCTCCGAACCTTAGAATTCCCTCCACTCGTGGAGCCACTTCATGCAATGCGGAACCGATGTCGAATTCAGGGATACTGCGACAGCTGCCCCGGCTGACGTCCGGGCCCAAACTGAGCACAACGGCGGGCCGGTGAAACTCTTCCGCAAGCCGGCTGGCAACCAGTCCAATGATGCCGGGAGAAAACGATTCATCTCCCACCATGATGAGCGGCGCCGGCTCCACCAGAGACCGCGCCTTCTGGTACGCCTCCGCCGTCATGGTTCGCCTGTCGCGGTTTTGCTGTTCCAGCTGCAGAGCCAGGGCTTCCGCTTCCCCGGCGTCGTTGGTTACCAGCAGTCTGTAGCTTGCATCAGCGTGGTCTAATCTTCCTGCGGCATTCAGCCGGGGTGCCAACACCCATCCGATGGTTTCGGCATCGAAAGTGACGTCCTCAATGCGTGCCGTCCTGAACATGGCCTGGAGACCGGTCGACGAGGAGCGGGCAAGCTCCTCCAAGCCGCGCCTAACAAGCGAGCGGTTTTCATCCAACAGCGGCGCTACGTCGGCCACGGTGCCAAGAGCAGCTAGTGAGAGCAGAGTGCCCAGTTGCTCCTGTGCGCTTGAGCTAAAAGATTGCAACAGGGCTTCGCATAGCTTGTACGCAAGCCCGGCGCCCGTGAGGTGCGGGAATGGATACATCGAGACGGGAAGTCGCGGGTCGATAACGGCATAAGCATCAGGAGCTCCCTGAGGAGCTAGATGATGGTCGGTTATGATTACGTCTACGCCCATATCCTGCGCCGCCGCCACCTCGGCGAAGGCGGTGACGCCGGTGTCCACCGTGACCAGCAGGGTTGCGCCTTGGCCCGCCAGGTGGCTTACGGCATCCGTGCTGAGTCCGTGACCCTCGTCTACGCGATGAGGAATGTACGGTATTACCTCGACGCCCAGCGAGGTCAAGGTGAGAGCCATGATGGCGGTGCCCGTAATACCGTCTACGTCGAAATCGCCGAATACGGCAACGCGCTCCTGTTTTCGTACCGCCGTCCTCAGTCGTTCCAGCGCCTGCTCCAGTCCGGGCAGCAGCGCGGCATCGTGAGAGACCTCGTCCGTGGAAAGGAAAGCCATGGCTTGATCTGGGCTATGGAAGCCTCTGTTGTAGAGAAGCTGAGAGAGGATTGGCGTCAGTCCCGAATCCATCATGGGCCGGGCGATCTCTTGAGGGACGGCAGGGTAAACGCGCCATTCCATCCGCTGGTGGGCTGGCGCACCATCGAGCGCCGGATTCACGCCATCCCTTTCAACATTAGATTTAGACCAGGCTTCCATTCACTGAGCGAAAGATGAGCGCTGAGTTGTGTCCGCCGAATCCCAGCGCGTTACTCATCACGGCATCTACCCTGAGCTGCCTGGAGACGTTGGGTGTATAGTTCAGGTCGCACTCTGGATCCAGGTGGTCCAGGTTTATGGTGGGCGGGATGATGCCTTTCTCCAGGACTGCCACGCTGATCGCTGCTTCCAGGGCGGCGCCCGCTCCAAGAAGATGTCCGGTCATTGACTTGGTGGAACTGATGGCCACCCGCTTAGCGTGCTCTTTGAAGACGGTCCTGGTAGCGATGGACTCCACCTTGTCGTTCATTTGCGTAGACGTACCGTGGGCGTTGATATAACCGATGTCTTCAGGAACCATGCCGGCTGCTTCAAGGGACATGCGCATAGCCCTAGCTGCGCCGTCGCCGTCCGGGTCGGGTTGGGTAACGTGAAATGCGTCGGAAGTAGCGCTGTAACCTACAAGCTCGGCGAGTACGTGCGAATCATGTTTTCGTACGCTATCTTCGCTTTGCAGCACCAGGATGCCCGATCCCTCGCCCATAACAAAGCCGTCGCGATCGATATCAAACGGTCTACTTGCACGCTTGGGATCATTATTACGCCTGGATAGGGCATGGCAAGCGTTGAACCCGGCAATGGCAATGGGGCAGATGGGTGCTTCGGCGCCGCCTGCAATGGCTATGTCCACCTCGCCGCGCCTTATCATGTGCCAGGCTTGGCCTATGGCCTCGCCTCCACTGGAACAGGACGACACCGGTGAATAGTTCACCCCCTTGATCCCCAGCGTCATAGATACCTGTCCCGAGCCCATATCCGCCAGCATCTTAGGGATGAGGAACGGGCTTACCCTGTTGGCGCCGCGCTCCTGTAGCACCTGGTACTGTTCAGAGAGGGTGAGCAAGCCTCCCACGGCGCTACCCACAATGGCGGCAACCCGTGTGGGGTCTTCCTTTGTCAGATCCAGGTCTGCTTGCCAGAGCGCCTCCTGGGCCGCCACCACGGCGAACTGGGCGAACCTGTCCATGTGGCGGGCGCTCTTCTTATCCAGGAAATCGGTTGGCTCAAACCCGGTTGCCTCGGCGGCAAAGCGAGTTTCCAGGCCCTCCGCATCGAATGATGAGATGTAGTCGACGCCGGATACGCCGTTGACAAGGCTATGCCAGGTCTCAGTGGTATCCAGTCCCACGGGTGTGACCATGCCGATACCAGTCACAAATACGCGGCTACTCAAATAAGCTCCTCACAATAGGCCGTTCCCCGGTGACAATTCTCCTGATTCACAGTGTGCGGCCATAAAGCTCGCGCCTGCTGGAGAACCAGCAATTGATTATCACGATAAGTCCAACGAGCGTAGATTATACTTGAAGTCGGTTTTGAAGCAAGCAACGTCGCAGACCTTTATTTCGTTCGCTGCGGATGCTACTATCGTGATGTAGACTGGCCGCCGGGCAGTGCTTCGCGCCACAGACTGCCGTGGCCGGTTTAGTCATGGTGGGCGTGGCCAAGTGGTAAGGCGCCAGGTTGTGGCCCTGGAGATCGAGGGTTCAAATCCCTCCGCTCACCCCATTGATTTTCTTCGCATCGCTGCTCTGCCATTCCTATTTGTGAAAGCCATCGTAGTCAACCAAGCCGCTCGTATTGAAGACGTTGCCCTGGATACAAACGACGTGGCGGTCCCTCAAGTGGGCCCCGGGGACGTTCTGGTTCGGGTCAAAGTATGCGGCCTCTGCCGCACTGACTTGCATATCATTGAAGGAGACCTGCCCAAACGCAAGCTGCCGGTGATTCCGGGTCACCAGGTGATTGGCGTCGTGGAACAGGTGGGCCAGGGAGCCAGCGGTGTGAAACCTGGTGATCGGGTGGGGGTGGCCTGGCTGAATTGGACCTGCGGCGATTGCAGCTTCTGCAAGTTGGGCCGTGAGAACCTCTGCACCAGAGCCAGATTTACCGGATACGACGTTGACGGCGGCTATGCAGAGTATCTCTCGGCGCCGGCTGATTTTGTCTACCCCATTCCCGGAAGCTTCTCCGATGAGCATGCCGCGCCGCTGCTTTGCGGAGGTGTCATTGGGTACAGGGCACTGAAGCTCTCACGCCTTGAACCCGGACAGAGGTTGGGTTTATACGGGTTTGGCTCTTCAGCGCATATAGTGCTTCAGCTGGCGCGACACTTGAAATGCCGCGTGTTTGTTTTCACCAGAAGCGCCGAGCACCAGGAAATGGCGCTGGAAATGGGAGCGGAATGGGCCGGCACGGCGGCGGATAGACCGCCTGACGAGATGGACGCCTCCATCATATTTGCTCCCGCTGGTGAGCTCGTCCCACAAGCGCTGAGCTCCATCAAGAAGGGCGGCACGCTGGTGCTGGCCGGGGTTGCCATGAGTCCCATTCCTGAAATGCCGTACGAGCTTCTTTACGGTGAACGCATCCTTCGCAGTGTGGCCAACGCTACACGGCAGGACGCCATGGAGTTGCTGGAGATGGCAACCCAAGCGCCCATTCAAACGCAAATTCAGACGTTCAGCCTGCAACAGGCCAATGAAGCGTTGCGTCTGCTCAAGGCGGGAAAGATCAACGGTTCCGCAGTGTTTATGATAAGTTAGGGCGCAGCCCAGTGACCCGGTGCAAGGAGGTCCAGCATGATTGTCTCAAGAAACTCAGACGTTGAGTACCGTACGGTTACCAGCGTGGAGGGTCTGCCTGTAAGCGGGTCCGCCAGGGTCAAACCCCTTCTCCAAGGGGACGAGATGACCATTATGCAAATGGTATATGCAGAGGGCGCCAGCTCCCCAATGCATTCGCACGACCACGAATCCCTGCTGTATGTGATAGACGGCAAGGTGCAGGCAACGGTGGGTGAAGAAACATTCACGCTGCAGGCCGGCGATGTGTGCCGGCATCCCATAGGAGTGCCCCACAACGTTCAAGCACTGGAAAAATCTACGTTCCTGGAAGTCAAGTCCCCCGCGCCGTCATTGGAACAGTTCGCGGGTACTCAGTAACAAATCGTGTCGTAGGAGCCAGACAGATGACTATTACACAGGTGCGGATTCCGGTTCAAAAGCTGGAGGCGTTCGTCCACGATGTACTACGTGCCGTTGGCATGTCAGAGGAGCAGGTCCGCTATTGCGGCAACGGCGTGATGCAGAGCCACCTGCGCTGTCTCCCCGGCCAGGGGCAGGGAGTGAGCAAGCTGCTGCAATACTACGAGCGTATCGGCAGTGGGGGACTTAACCTGGAAGCGCCGTTTCAGATCGTAAAGGAAACCGCGGCGCTGGCCCTGATCGATGGCCACAATGGTCTTGGATCCATGATAGGGCAGAAATCCATGGAACTCGCCGTGGAAAAGGCCAAGTCCAGTGGCATAGGCACTGTGATAGTCCGCAATAGCACCCACTTCGGCTCGTCGGCGGTCCATGCGCGGGTCGCCCTGGAGCACGATTGCATCGGCATTGCCATGACCAATGCAGGGCCTGAGATGGCGCCCTGGGGAGGGGCCACCGGCGTGGTGGGGACAAATCCCTGGAGCGTCGCCGCGCCCACGGGCGGAGATTTCCCCCTGGTGCTGGATATTGCCCTGACCACCGCCGGCAAAGGGATGATGCGATGGCTGGTGCGTGAAGGAAAGAAGATGCCTACGGACTGGGCGCTTACTCCTGACGGCTATGAGACGGATGACCCTGCAGCTGCTATGCAGGGGGCACTGCTTGGTATAGGGCAGCATAAAGGATACGGGTTGTCCATGATAACGGACGTGCTGACCGGTGTGATCAGTGGTGGGGCTTTTGGTCTGTCGCTGTATTCAGACCAGTCCAAGCAAGACGTGGCGCATACCTTTGTCGCCTTGGATATAGGCTGGTTCATGCCGGTAGACGAGTTCAAGCAGCGCATGGACGCCTTCATTCGCGAGGTCAAGTCGAGCAAGCTGAGGCCGGGATTCGACGAAATCCTAATACCGGGTGAAATCGAGTACCGCCGTGAGCAGGAGTACCGTCTTAACGGCGCGGAGTTAGACGAAGCGATGGTGGTACAGCTTGAAGAGATAGCTTCCAAGCTAGGCGTGGAGTCCCCTTTTCAACGCTAGCTGCTCCCCGACAGTGGACAGAGGAAAGAACGAAGACTACGATAAATTAGTGTGCGCCCGTAGCTCAGCGGAACAGAGCATCGGTCTTCGGAACCGGGGGTCGTGGGTTCGAATCCCACCGGGCGTGCCAGGTTAGTCCTGTTTAGGCGGATGCCTTGACCAACGGCTCTATGGCGCTGACATCGGTCTTGGTGCGGGCCACGTCTAGGTCGTACATTCGCTGGAGATTCAACCAGAAGTCGGGACTCATTCCCAGGGCCTGACCTATTCGCAGCGCCGTGTCCGCCGTAATGGACCTGCGACGGTGAACGATGTTGTGGATGCGTATTGGGGGCACTCCTATCGTCTTTGCCAGACGGTATTGGGTGATGCCCAACTCATCCATGATTTCAACCAGATGCTCGCCTGGGTGTATCGGTTCGGGCACGGTCATGGGCCTCCTCCTCAGTGATAGTCGGTGACTTCGATCTCCATTGCTCCTCGGTCTGTCCAGATGAAGCAAACGCGCCACTGGTCGTTGACACGGATGCTGTACTTTCCCTCCCTGTCTCCGCGCAGGGCTTCGAGACGGTGGGACGGCGGTACCCGAAGGTCGGTAAGCGTTGCGGCTGCCACCGCTCGTTGTATTCTCATCCGCGCCCTGCGCTGGATGTCGGGCGGCAAACGCCGAACGGTTTGCCCGGTGAAGAGTCGTTCAGTTTCGTCATTGCGAAATCGTTTCACCTCTGGTTATATTAACGCAAACAGTTAATAATGCCAAGAGTGCTTACTCCCTAGTAACGGGCAATCGCCTGATCGCTAGGTCAGTCCCTCTGTAACAGTCCCCCTATTGGCTCTGTTCTTTGGGGCATCCAGCGCTTGCCGTTCTTCACGGTTAGAACGGGCGCAAGCCGTTTTTCAGCTTCAATGGAATGGCCCAGCTGGTCTTCGTAATAGAAGCTGCCCTGTTCAATGTCCAGCACCGCCGCATCTCCCACGGCGCCCACTCCCAGGTGGCCCAGGTCCTCCCTGCCGATGACCCCGGCCGGACTGCTGGTTGTGGACCTAACAACCTCTTCAAGGCCCATGCCCAGATCATGGAAGATTGACATCACTTCTAGTAGGTTGTAGCAGACGGTTCCCGGGCGTGGCCCCACTATGTCCGTGCTGATGGTGTCAGGTTCAAACCCCTGCTGGATGGCGGAGCGGCAGATTGGCATTGAGAAGTGCCGCATGAAGCACCCCGTATCGAATACAACTCCGTCACGCCTTGCCTGATGCATCTCCGGCCTAACCTCCCCACCCGCGTCCATGATATTGTGCTCTTCCCCGTGAAAGGCGTGAGTTACAACGTCTCCCCGCCTCAAATACTTAACCACTTCAGCCATGGGAAGCGGAGAATCCATAACGTGCACCATGAATTTGGTCTTTGTTCTGTCCGCCACGCGGCGTGCCATTTCCATCGAAGGTACGGCGTTGGCCACCGTGGTGCCGTGGGGCGAAAGGCGTACCTTGATGCCGAGGATTAGGTCACGGTTTTCTTCGATGCATTGCACCGCTTCCTCTTCTCTGGCTAGACGGAAGTCCTCGGTATCCGGTATCCCCAAGGTGAGTACAGTGGAAACGCCAAGCGAGGATAGGTGGAGGAACGCATAGAGCCGGGTATCCACTCTCTCGATGACGTATGCCCGGAAGCCGGGGAAATTGATCCATCCAGTGCTCCCTGTATCCACCGCCGTGGTAACGCCTATGGGGAGACAGGTGGTGTCGGGGTCAGCCCGGTAGGGCGTTATCTTGTGCGCAAAGTGGCCGTGCAGGTCGATTAGACCGGGGACTACCAGCTTGCCGTTCACCTCCACCGTCTCATCGGACTCTTCCTTTGGAATGTCTGCGGAAAGCGCCGCTACCTTGCCCCCGGCAAAGGCTATGTCCAGCGAGTCGTTCAAACCCTGTGAGGGGTCGATTATTCTGCCGCCCTTTAGGAGAAGGCTGTATTTTGCCGCCATGGTTTGCTCCTCATTCGTCTGTTGTACTTGTGGTTCAAAAGCCGGGCGCAGCCGCCAACTCTCTGGCCCTCGTCTGGAATCTGGAGGCTACCTCGTCGATATGCGGCTTGTTCTTGTAATAGAACAGGTCGTCGTGCGTGAGCGTCGTGATGTTCAGCGCAAGGTCCAGCATGTGGGGTTGCAGGTGCTTGTTCAAGTACATCCCCATACCGGCGCCGATTACTGTGCCGCCGATACCAGCGACGACATTGCCTATCCCCGGCATAAGGCTTCCCGCGGATGCTCCGCCCATGCCGCCCGCCGCTGCCAGCACAGTGGCGACGCCCATCCTGGACATCAGGGTCAGCGTCTGCACCACCTGGATCCGGTTCCTGGTGGTGCGGTCTGCCGCTTTGAACTCCCTCTCGGTCTTGAGCGCGCTGTAGATCAGACGTGCTCCGCCCACAATCACGGAAGCGTAGGGGATGATATCCACAACCCCGTCGGGAATGTCTATCCCCATGTTGGCGCTCAGGGTCTCCAGACCGTCGGTAATTCCGTCCACCCGCGCGTGATCCGGGCCGATGTCGATTATTTGGCTCGTGTCCATTCCAGGCACAACGACCTTTTCTTGAATCTCGGGGCTGAGAGCGAAGAGATAGTTCGGGTCATCTTCCATAAGACCCTGAATGTCGCTAGCAGAGTATGACGTCCCTGTTTTGACTTGAATCAGGACGGCCTGGCCATCCACGTCAACGGCGCTAATATCCCAGCCTTCTTGGTTGGAGGCAGGGGCCAATTTGACATTGGTGAACCCTTGGGACTCCAAACGTTCCTGAGCTTCAAACTCGGCTAGTTGCCCCTTTAGCCCGTTGAAAAACCACTCATTCTCTCCGGTGCTCTCACCGCTGTCTATCAACATCTGCCCACTGTTCGTGCAGAGAGCGCTTATCTGCCATCTCTGACCAGCGGGTTGCGTAGGCTCTGATTAGGTCGTCGTCCACGTTGACGCGGTCGAAGACACCCCACAGACCGAACGATGTGGCAGACGCGAACTCGGCGGCGTACATGGCGCGGTCGGTGCCCACGAGTCCCGCTATCATGTCCCGGAACGACGCACGCCCGAGGGACTCGCTGGTGGGTAGCTCCCGCAGCGCTGGGAGCAGGTCTGTCGATCGCATGGTAATGTCGACGCCCATCCCTCTACGTAAGGAGCCCCACGACCAGCGTGGCGATGCATATCACTCCAGCTCCGGAGGTTATACCGATGAGCAAGTTGCGCATCCTGCGGGATTCCTCCTGCAAGGTTGCTAATCCCTGATTCAAGCTGACTCGGGCTTGTTCGTTCAATTCGGTTTTGTGGACTGCCATAGCCTTCTCTAGTTGCTCGGATGATTGGACAAGGGAGGTTTGGGTTTGCTCGCTGAGTTGAGCTTTGGCATCAGATAGCGCCGTTTGAAAATCGTCCAACGCCTTTTGGAGACTGGCTTGTGCCTGCTTTGCAAGCTCTCTCTTGGCACCATCCAGGGATGCTTCGTACTGTTGCCTCTGTTCTTCTCTCGCCACGGCAAGGACTTGACTGATAGCGTTACCTGCCACTTCGGGCAAGTTGTCGTGTTCGGCGATGTGCCTGGTAAGCAGTTCGTTCTGACGGATAACCCGTGGGATTAGCTGCTGGTTGATTCTGTCTTGTTCCTCCCAGAAACGGACCTTGTCAGAGATTGAGTCTGAATCTGGTGTAGCCATCCGATTGTCCTCCTTATAGCTATGCTTTCATTCTACACAACATACAAACCTTTTGCCGTGAGAGCATAAGCCGTCATTGACCTAGCGCAGGGCAAAGGCCATAATTGCCCAAGCTGCAAGGTATCCAAATGGTCCAGAGGTGGAAGATGGAAGCATTCGCCAGTGGTATAGGTAGTGATTACCCCAGTGCCCTGAAGAGGATACGCTTGGTCAAAGCCGGTGAGAATATCCTGTTCAAGGGCATACGGCTCATCGATGGCACTGGCGCTCCCCCCCGTTCCGGCGTCTCTCTGCTGGTGGAGGATGGAAAGATCAGCTGGATCGGGCCGCAGGAAACTGCGCCGGAACAGGCACTGGGAGCGGAGACCATAGACGCGGAAGGCAAGACCTTGATGCCCGGCCTGATGGATTGTCACGTTCACTTTTCGGGGGAGGCTACCGCCGGCGCCTATCAACGCTATCTAGACCCCCCGCTACAGGTGCGTCTGCTGCGTGCAGCTACCGATGCTTTCGATGCACTGGCCTCGGGGTTCACCACGGTGAGAGACGCCGGAACGGCAAGCGGAGTGCCAATTGCACTGCGCAGGGCTATCTCCGATGGCGTAATTATGGGGCCTCGTATATATGCCGCCGGCGACGCTCTGTCTCAATCCAACGGGCATGGAGACTGGCACGTATTTCCGTATAGCTGGATGAAGGACCTGCAACCCAGGGCCTGGCTTGTCGATGGTGTTGAAGAGTGCCGTAAGGCAGTGCGCCTCAACTTCAGGCAAGGCGCAGACCTCATAAAGGTCTTCCTGGCTTCAGGGGGCATTACCAATACCCCGGAAGACCTGGTGGCCCATCCCGAGTTCTCCCTCGACGAGCTGCGAGCCATTGTGGACGAGGCGCACCGCCGGGAAAAGCGCGTGGCGGCCCACGTGACGGGAGCGCCGTCCGTGCTGCACGGCCTGGAGGCAGGCGTGGACACCATGGAGCATGGCCGGATTGGGCCCAACCGCGAGCTGCTGGAGAAGATGGCGGAAGCCGGTGTGTTCTTCTGCCCCACCATAAGCATATTCCACTGGATTGCCACGGAAGGCGAGCGATGGAACGTATTTGCCGGAGGTATAGAAGCGGCGAAATACGAGGTAGACAACCAGCTCAAGATGGTGGGGCTTGCCAATGAGGTGGGAGTGAAGCTTGCCAGCAGCAGCGACTGCGGCAGTAAATACGGCCGAGGCAATCTGGCCAAAGAACTGGAACTGATGGTGGAGAGCGGGCTTACCCCCATGGAGGCAGTGGTAGCCGCCACCCGTACCGCGGCTGAGTGCATCGGTATCGAAGAGAGTGTGGGAACAATAGAGAACGGCAAGAAGGCCGACCTGCTTCTCATAGACGGAGACCCGCTGGCGGATATCCGTCTGTTGCAGAACAGGGACGCCATTTCGATGGTAATGACCGCGCCGGATTAGAGCGTCGTCGGGGAGGTATCAATGGTACGCAAGAATAGAACAAAGGAGAAGCTGAGCGCGGGGGGCGTTGCCTTTGGAGTAACCGTAGGGGCAGACGAATCCGCCAACCTGGAGCTGGCTGGCCTTCTGGGCTTTGACTACGCCATCATAGACTGCGAGCACGATCTGTTCAGCGAGCGTGAACTGGAAGAGTCGATTCGCGCCGCCGATCTGAATGGCATGACGGCAATCGCCAGGATGCAGAACAACCCTGAGCTTATATTGCACGCCCTGGATGGCGGGGCACAGGGAGTGCTGGTAGCGCGCGTGAATACCGCACAGGATGCCCAGGCGGTAATAGACGCCGCCAAGTTCCGCCCAGATGGAAAACGGACAATCTTCTTCAGAAGCAGGGGCGGAGGGTTCGGCTTGAACCTTTCTTCGGCCAAGCAGTGGACCCTGGACATCAACAGCGAAACAATGATTGGCTTCATCATGGAGGAGATCACGGCCGTGAACAATCTGGCGGACATACTGGCGACGCCCGGCCTGGATTTCATAGACCTGGGACCTCTGGACTTGGCTCACTCCATGGACTGGCCCGAGCAAGCTCAGGTTCGCGGGCACGTGGAGAAGATAATAAACGACTCCATTGCCGCGGGAAAGGCCGTCAACTCCGGCGCTAACGCGGATAATCTAGCGGACATCCTGGACAGAGGCTTCCGTATGATCACGGTATCGCCCAGGGAGTTCTTCCAGAGCGGAGGGGCGCGCTTTCTAGCACATGCCGTGGAAGTGCTCCGGAGCAAAGGGCTGGCCTAGCGGCCCCTCCGGGAGTGGCAGACCTTGCGTAACCTTATGTCCCTTCCCCCTTGATGGGGGAAGGTTAGGATGGGGTGAAGAGGTTTTGCAGGGGTCTTCGGGAGCAGCGAGTTGATCAAAGGAATCGCCGGCGTAATTATCTGTACGGCTAACGTGGAGCGACTCGGCGGCTTTTACCGCGACGTCCTCGATATGAAACCGGTCTCGCAGCGTGACGGCTTCATGGCGTTTCAATTTGGCGACTTGCGATTGACCATAAGCACTCACAGCGAGGTTGACGACGGCGCCAAAGACCCGCTCCGCATCATGGTGAACCTTGCCGTGGACGATATTCACTCGGAGTATCAGCGCCTGCACGGAAGAGGAGTCGAGTTCCTCAGAGAACCTGAGAAAGAGCACTGGGGTGGATACATAGCCACCTTCAAAGACACCGACGGCAACATACTGCAGCTACTGCAACAGCCCTCCGCCGGGAACTGAGCGTGCCCTGGGTTATCCCAGTTGCTGGGGATAGCGACGGCTAAGTATTCAGGCAGACAGAGGCATTCTTCTTGAAGAGACCAGTAAAAAACAAGTATCCTAGATCGTCCCCTACCCCGGTAGCTCAGAAGATAGAGACTGAAGTGGAGATTGGACACAATGAAGAATGCCCAAAAACCTGATCACGTGAGCCTCAACAACATGGTCGTTCGTTTGCGCGAGGGGCGGTACGTCATACCTGACTTCCAGCGTGATTTCGAGTGGGAGCCGAGAGATATCAACGCTCTCATGCGCTCTATATTCCGTGACTACTACATAGGCAGCTTGCTTCTGTGGAAGGGAAAGGAAGAGAACTACGATGGGCTGGCATGTCAGCCTCTCTATGGATTTGAAGGTAAGAACGACCGTCCCGACATCGTGCTGGACGGCCAGCAGCGATTGACGGCCATGTACTACGCCTTCATAGCCCCTGACATACCTCCCCCGAACCGCCAAAACCGATGCCTGTACTTCATCAAGGTCGACCAGTTCATGGAGGAGAATTACGAGGACGCTTTTGACTACGACTGGACCCGAAGAGGGCTGAACCTCATTGAGGACAGAACACAACAATACCAAAACCACATGTTCCCTCTGTCAGTCGTCGGAGCGAGTGGCTGGGAACTAGCGAACTGGGTGCAGGGCTACGAGAACTATTGGAAAGACATTGCGCAGGCAGGCGCCGCGCTAGACGGCGCGTTGGCTGAAGCCCACGCGCGAAACGCCCAAGAGTTCGGTAAGCATCTAAAGGAGGTCACCGAACAGTACCAGATTTCCTTCATTGAACTCGATCAGGACCTCGAACTTGATAAAGTCTGCGACATATTCACGCAGATCAACAGCCGTGGAGTCCGGCTCTCTATCTTTGACCTGATGAACGCTCTTCTGAAACCTAAGGGGTTGCAGCTTAGGGTGAAACTCTGGAAAGACGCAGAACCTCGGTTGGACTTCGTCGATAGCGGGAGGATGGATGTCTACATTCTGCAGGTAATGTCCATCCTCCTGCAGGCATACTGCTCGCCCAAATACCTCTATTACCTACTGCCTGGCAACCCGAGGCCTGTGCGTGGACCAGATGGAGTTGTTCGGCGAGAAACACTGGTGAAAGACACCGATGAGTTTGAGAAGCGCTGGCGCGATGCGGTCAGGGCCATGGAGAATGCGATCTCTCTCGTGAGTCACCCCCAGGAGTTCGGAGCGATCTCATCTCAGTACCTGCCTTATGTAGCGATTCTTCCGGTGTTTGCCTCACTCCAGGAGCAAGCACGCCGGTTGCCTGCTGACCAGCGGCTGGACGCCCAACGTAAGATACGACTGTGGTATTGGGCCAGCGTGTTCACCAATCGCTACTCGGGGTCAGTCGAGTCCACTGCCGCAAGGGACTCCCAGGACGTCACGACTTGGTTTGCCAACGATCAAGCCGAGCCAGCATCTATCGCCGAGTTCAAAAACGGCATTAAGGATCTCGATCTTAGAAGGGAGAATCGACGCGGTACATCGGTCTACAACGGGATTTTCAACCTGCTTGTCCTCAGGGGTGCCCGCGATTGGATCACAGGCAACGTGCCCCAGCACGGTGACCTGGACGACCATCACATAGTACCGAAGAGCTGGGAGTACGCATCCACTCTGAGCACCTCAATCGACACAATTCTCAACCGCTCGCCCTTGAGTGGTGAAACCAACCGCGAAATCATAGGAAGCCGTCTTCCCAATCAGTATCTGCCGAAGCTTGCCGCCAAGAACGGCGAACCTGAGCTGATGGGGATTCTAGAGTCACATTTCATCTCGCGTCGAGCCTACGAGATCCTCTTGAGAGACCCATTCACACCAGACGATTTTGAGAAATTCGTCATGGAGAGACGTGACTCGTTCCTTGAAGGCATCCAAGACCTGCTTATCAAGCAGCGGCTGGACATGTCCCCACAGGTACGAGAGCTTGACGCTGATGTCGAGAAGGTTGAACTAAGTCTGCGCGGTATCATCTCGGAGCGGATGAACAACAGCGTCAATGGACTACCAGAGCATGTGCGTCAGAGAATCGATGAGCGTTTCCAGACCGCTGCAAGAAGCAACCCGGCTCTAGACCTGGATCACTATCAGACCTTGATTGGCAAGTTGGAATATGCCGACTTGAGAGAACTGAAGGACACCATCATGAACAAGAACCTCTGGACGTTGTTCAGGGATATCTTCCCAAGCAAGGAAATGCTCGAGACCCGGTTTCGGCAGATCGCCGATCTACGCAACAGCATTCGTCATAGTCGTACGGTAGACGACATAACGCGAAAAGAGGGTGAGGCGGCCATTCTCTGGTTTCGGCAAGTAATCGCAATTACACAGGAAGAGACATCGCCGTCCTGACACCGACGGCAACGTGTTGCAGCTACTGCAACAGCCCTCCGCCGGGAATTGACCATCAGGGGCAAGGAGTCTGCCTCTATGGATAGACTCCGCGGAGCTTGAATGCGTTAGCAACGCGTTCAACACCTAGCATTAAAGCAACATCACGCATGGGCAGACGCTCCGCTTCCTGACGTTTGATTATTTCAGAGAAAGCCGTTCTCAAGACCTTTTGCATCTTCTCTCGGACTTCAGAGAGGTCCCAGAAGTGAAACTGGATATCCTGAACCCATTCGAAATAAGAGACTACCACTCCCCCAGCGTTAGCCAGTATATCAGGCACGACTGTGACTCCATTATCGTAGAGGATGGCATCCGCCTCTGGAGTGGTGGGCCCGTTTGCGCCTTCCACAATCATCTTGGCGCGCACCCTATTGGCGTTGCTCACCGTGATCTGGTTCTCCAAGGCTGAAGGGACCAGGATATCGCAAGGCAACTCCAGCAACTCTTTATTGGAGATCCGGTCGTACTTGGGGAAATCAACGAAGCGTGCGCCTTCATTGAGGAGTGCGATTAGCTCGTCCGGGTCCAGCCCCTGAGGGTTATACAAGCCTCCTGAAGAGTCGCTGACCGCTATGATCGAGGCTCCCATGTTGTGCAGGGTGCGGGCAGCGTGGACGCCGACATTTCCGAAACCCTGTATGGCCACCGTGGCCCCTTCAATTTGCCGTTCCATGTGGTTCATAGCCTCGCCGGCTATGATGGCGGCCCCCCTGCCGGTGGCCTCTTCGCGGCCATGGCTGCCGCCAAGTTCAAGGGGTTTGCCGGTTACTACGCCCGGGGTGGAGTGCCCCACGTTCATGCTGTAGGTATCCATGATCCAGGCCATTACCTGGGCGTTGGTGTTGACGTCCGGCGCCGGAATATCAGATTCAGGACCTATTATTATCGATATTTCAGAGGTATACCGTCTTGTAAGGCGCTCCAATTCGCTCCTGGAAAGCTGTTTGGGGTCACACTTGACGCCACCCTTGGCCCCTCCGTACGGAATGTCTACCAAGGCGCACTTCCAGGTCATCCACATAGCCAGCGCGCGGACTTCACCCAAGCTAACCTGGGGATGATACCGTATCCCACCCTTGGCCGGGCCGCGAACCACGTTGTGCTGTATACGGTACCCGGTGAACACCTGCACAGAGCCATTGTCCATTGTGACGGGGAAATTCACGGTAAGCTCGCGCGTTGGAACGCTGAGAAGCGTTCTAACGCCATCGTCAAGGCCTAATCTGTCGGCGGTTGAGTTGAACTGGGTAAGGGCTATTGCGTAAGCAGGGTCATCGGCTAGCCCTGAAGTTGGGCCGGCGGTATAAGCAGGCTCTGTGGTCACGGTTGGTAACCCTCCTTTTCCCTTAGCGTGCAGTAGACGCCCACTTGACTTGTAGCCACGTCAAGACTTGATTTCCAGTCCGCCAAACGCAACCGACGCGTTGATAGTCAGAGTGGGGGCATCATCTGTGCCAGGGGGCTGCGGCCTGGAGCACTCGATAGCCCCAAAAATCGGCGAGCCATTGACATTTACCAGCCATTCATCCGGGATGTGCAGCTCTACCCCACCCATGAGGACGTTTACGCTTAGAACGGGGCTTTCCGCCAGCTTGGCAGCCCTCAGGTCAAGTTCAACGCCTCCAAAGGTAGCGGAGACGTTTCCGCCCTGAAAGCTCTGCGAAGTAATGCGCTGCTCGCTGCCGCTGAACAGCACCGAAACGTTTACTGAATCCTGGCCTACTTCAGCGGCGGTAGATCGACGCGACACGCGGTTATGGAAGAGAATCCAAAGACCGGAGCCAATGATGACAATGGGCCAGAGTATGTCAAAGTCAGCGACGTCAAGCGTTATCAACAGAAACACTACGCCGATAACGATGAGGAATATAGAGCCAATGGGCGTGGACCGTGCCTGGAAAACGCCGGTAACACCGAGTGCAATCAGAATGAGGGGCCACCAGGTAGAAACGAGGTCTCCAATATCAACGTCAATGATATCCAGGTTGCCCATGAGGAAGATGACGCCCAGAACTATGAGCACACTGGCTATGATGAACTGGCCGCGTTGCTTATTCATGGCGTCTCCAGAAATGCGGCTCGCAAGCTAACCTCCACCGACCGGCTGGACTATTTCCACCACGTCGCCTTCGCTTAGTACGATGCCGTTGTAATCCTCTTTCCGCAGTACGTTACCGTTGTAAGCCACGGCAACAAATTTCGTATTGACATTTCGCTCGTCCAGATATTGTTCCAGAGATACGGACCCTTCAAGTTGTACAGGCTTGCCATTGATGGTTACAGCAATCATCTCTTTCTGATTTTATCACTTCTGACGTACGGCTGCGGACATAGATTGCTTTATCTCCTGCGCCACCTGCCCCGGATTGGAGGAGGCAAGGATTGACCTGATGACCGCAACGCCGTAACCACCCGCCTTGATAACCTGTCCGGCGTTATTCTGGTCGATGCCCCCTATGCCCAGGACCGGAATGCTGACCCGGCTTGCTGCCTCTTCAAGCAAGCCGGTGCCGGCAGGCTTGACACCAAGCTTGGAATCGCTGGCAAAGATGGCGCCCAGGACAATGAAGCTGGCTCCCTGTGCCTCCGCTTCAACGGCTCCTTCTACGGAGTGCACCGAGCGCCCTACCAGCATCTCCGCGCCAACCAGACAGCGCGCTGCCTCTACACAAATGGCGTCTTCCGCCAGTTGGATGCCGCTGGCCTTGGCAGCTATCGCTACGTCGATCCGGTCGTTGATGAAGAGCAACGCCCTTTGGCCGGTGATTTTGCGTAGTGAGCGGGCGAGTGAGAGGAGTCTTCCCGCGGCAAGCTCCTTGGCGCGAAGCTGCACTGCGTTTACACCGCCATCCACCGCCTTTTCTATCTTATCCAGCAACGCCTCCCCACTGACGAGGCTTAGCTCTGTGACCAAGCAGAGGGTGGGGTAGGACAGGTCGCTTGGGTGGTTCATGTAGCCACGGTGCCGTCCGGGGGACTGCTTGGGACAGCGTACTGTCTGACGGGAATACGGCCCGCCAGATAGGCCATGCGACCCGCTTCTACGCCAAGCTTGAATGCACGGCCCATGGCGGCAGGGTGCGTTGCTTGAGCAATGGCCGTGTTGACCAGGACGGCGTCGGCGCCCATCTCCATGGCTTGAGATGCGTCGGAAGGAACGGCCAGTCCCGCATCCACCACAACCGGGACATTGGACTGTTCAATGATGATTTCAATCTCTTCTTTGGTGTGAATCCCTCGGCCGGAGCCTATGGCGGATCCCAGAGGCATCACGGTGGCGCAGCCCATCTCTTCCAACTGGCGAGCCAGCACGGGATCGGCGTGTATGTATGGCAGGACGGTAAAACCTTCTTTGACAAGCTGTTCCGCTGCCTGCAGTGTGCCCGTGGGATCAGGAAGGAGATACTTAGGATCCGGCACCACTTCCAGCTTGACCCAATCGGATAGTCCCATTGCCCTGGCCAGGCGCGCCGTAGTGAGTGCCTCTTCCGGAGTCTTGCACCCGGCCGTGTTGGGTAGAATGGTGTACTTAGTCCAGTCCAGATAGTCCAGGATGCCCTTGCTACGGGTATCATCCAGGTCCAGGCGGCGTATTGCCACCGTTATAATCTCCGTCCCGGAGGCCTCTACGGAGGCAACCATCTCCTCCATGGAGCGGTGTCTGCCGGTGCCCACCATGAGCCGGGAAGTGAAACCTCTTCCTGCAATGACAAGCTTATCTTCCATCCGCGTTCCCCAAGAATATCATAGAGGCCATTACCAGGCCTATTAACTCCAGGACATTGTACACCTGCCGCCGTGTTGATGCTGTCCAGACGTCAGCGGGCGGGGGCTTCCACGGGCAGATCGGTGGTAACGATGGCGAAGACGCCTTCGGCATCGCGAATCGGAACGGAGCGGGTGACCATCCAGATCTCACCCCCTCCGGCATCAAAGTAAGGGTCCGTCCAGACGCCCGCGTTGGCGGCCAATGGCGCCGTGATCCACTCCTGGGAGTCGATATTGTAGGACGGCACGGCTAGATTCAAGCTGACGTAGCCGTCGGCGGTACGATAGACGTAGGGGCTGACGGTGACCCTTCCGTCGTCATCCAGCAACGCCGCAGCGCTGCCGTAGAACTCGGGGTGGGCATCCAGGTAGGCTCGCAGGCGCTCCGTATACCCGGCTGCATCGATGGGTCGCTCCACCACCAACTCTGCCGCCAAGGTATCGAGGGCGGAAACCACCTCGGCTTGTAGGGCCTCCTGGGTCGGCGCACTGGTATTGCAGGAGAGGGTGACCACCAGGACAAACAAGAGAATCGAGGCGCGCCGTATGCTAGTCAAAGTCTACCTCGCACCTCTAGGTTGTGGCCGCCGATTGGTAAGGGATTTCACCATCGTATCCACACCCGAGTTTTGAGCCAACAAAGTCTGTATTTCTCGCTTCTCGCCATCACACAATCCACGGTAAGACTCTGGTGACGCCGCTATTGTGCCCCACCCATTTGCCATTAACTCGACTAGTACGCTAACTCCGTAGTTGCAAGAATCCCCGGAGTCTCCTGACAGCCGAGTTAATCGCTCTTTGTCTTCGTTCACAGAATCAGCATTATCGGCCAAATTGAATATGCCCATATTGTGTCTGTGCTCTCCAACCGGGAGCACTGCCACGACTAGGCCCCCTTCGTAAAGCCCACAAGCAGCAAATCTCAGCCTTGAGTGAAGGGACAGCGTTTGCCCGAAAACAGCGTCTGGATTGAACGCTCCATGCACCTTCCAGTCGTACCAAATCTTGCCAAGTCGTCTTATGGTTTCCTTTGCCTCCAGGGTCCTGTCGCTTAAGTTCTTGAGAAGCTTGTTCCATTGGAGGCGAGTTTCTCTATCGGAGCTTGTCTGAACCCGTCTGTTCCAGGCTTCCACCAATTGCGTACTTAATCGATTCATGTCAACCTCATAGAGAAACGCTCGATACAAGCACAACAATTGTATGTGCGGGTCATTGAAGTCTGGATATTTGACGTCAATTGGCCAGAATTCATTATCGTGATCCTTGCAGGCAAACCATCCTACGCAGGCATCTCCGGTGCCTACAGATTCTGGCTCAAACGTATCCGGGGCTTTCAGGTCTATCGGACTAGCTTCGCTGCTACTTACGAAGACGTGTTCCCACTTTCTAATACCTCGCTTTAGCTCAAATACCTTGCCAGAACTACTGTCCTTTAGCCCGTCCAATATCGATGATTCGGGGATAACGTGACAATTGTTGTAAACGGGATTCCCGCAAGTGCGTCCGTTCTTGTCAATTGCAAATAGGCAGCGGCCTTTACGAACTTCAATCGCTTTGACGTTCTTTAGCTTTTTGCCAATCTCACCCTTTCTATTGTTGGGTATCCACAGACGCGACTGATGATCACACACCTTGCCCCTCCTGCCTCATCTGCCACTCCGCCCGCCCCCCTATCCCCTCACACCCGCGGTGAGACCTTGCCCGCCTGGTTTAGGTGATGGGTACCCCAGCTCTTGGCATTGTTCTTCGCTATAACCTCTTCCAGCGCCGCCGACACCAGGTCATGGTCTAAACGCAGCACTGTACCTATCGCCACGTACAGCACGTCCACAGCCTCGTTCGCTACCCGCTCCGGCGTTTCGTGGAGCACGGCCTGATGCAGCTCGCGAACCTCCTCTTCCTGGATGGGTATACGGCTCAGCAGCTCCTCTTGCGACGTGGGCCCCACCAGCCCGAAACGCTCATGGAACAGCTGCACCGATCCTGCCAGCCCAGCAATCAAGCGCTGTATCTCGCTCTCCATCATAGACAAACCCTCCCATGATTTCAGGGCCAATTATCAACCCCGGGCGCTGGGAGACCCAAGGCAACCAGCCCCATTGTGGCAAGCAAACTCCGCCTATCCAAAGCGCCATGGTTGCGTGAAACGCAGGAATTAATCTACAGTTTAGGCGCATCCACGGCACGGTTAGGAGATTCCCTTTTGAAAGAAGGAGCCCCGACGGCTCAGGCGCCGTACCAGCCCCGGACGAACATTCTGGTGGCGCGGCTGGTGGTGGCTGTCGCCTTCCTAGACCTCTTCATGCAGTTCCCAGTCATTGCTCCGTTTGCCAGAAGTCTGGGTGCAACGGCGTCTATGACCGGAATCATCGTAGCCGCCTACTCGCTGACCAACCTGGGAGGCAACCTAACCGCCGGGTTTCTACTCGATAGATGGGGGCGCAGCGCGCCCGTGCAGGCCGGCCTGTTGCTCACGGCCCTAGCCCTGTTTGGCTACGTCCTCTCCAGCTCGCCAGCCCATCTGCTGGCGGCGAGGCTGGTCCACGGACTGAGCGCGGCCATCCTTGCCCCCGGCGCATTCGCCATCATCGGCGATGCGTCCACAGAGGGCAGCAGGATGCGCCTGATGGGCAGAAGCAGCGCACCTATCGCGGCCGCTGCGGTTGTCGGTCCATTGATAGCGGCATCGCTGGGCAACGCTGTAGGTTACGACGCCGTTTTCCTGCTCAGCGCCTCGCTCATGCTCCTCGTCTTCACCACATTTCTGATCGCTTCTCGGTCCGCCTCACGACCGTTGGCAAGGGACGGCCAAGACCCATCGGCCCAGCGAGAAGCCGGCCGGGTAAACTACCCGCGGCTCATCATTGCTTATACCGCCGCCCTCTCTATGACCGTAGGCCTAGGGGCACTCGTCGCTCATCTGCCAACTTGGCTGACGGCGCAGGGCCAATCAGCCTCGGCCTCCGGCCTGCCCTTCACCACCTTCGCCTTGATAGGCATGGCAATCATGGCCAGCCCCCTGGTCTCAGTGAGTGAGCAGCGAGGCAGACTGCTCCCGCTGGTTGCCGGGCTTCTGCTCATCAGCGGCGGGATGCTCCTGCTTTCCGTTTCCCAGGGAATGCTTGGCGCCGTCGCCGGTATGGCCGTCTTCGGTGGCGGTTTTGGGCTGCTCTTCCCCACTATGACCGCCATAGTGGCCGAAGCTGCTTCACCCGGAACCCGGGGCAGAGCATTCGGTGTATTCTATGCCGTCTATTCGCTGGGAGTTGTCATCGGCTCTGTGAGCAGCGGCGCTCTGGCGGGAATCTATGGAGACGCCAGCGCGACGCCGTTCTTGCTGGGCATGGCGGCCACCCTAGCGGCCGTCCCGGTCATAGCCTGGATCGAGCGTCTTGCCCGGGATAAGGCGCCGCTGGAGTGAAGACAGGCAAACCGCGCTATTTCTATGGTTGGAAAATTGTAGGGGCGACATTTCTGTCCCGGTTTTCGTTCGCCAGCGGCAATGCATCCGTACTCGGCCTGTTCTTCACCCCGCTGAGCAGCGACTTTGGCTGGTCGCGCACCGCCATCTCCGCCGTCCTCAGCCTGGCGCGGTTGTTCGAAGGGCTTACCTCTCCCCTTCTTGGCCCCATCATCGACCGCTATGGACCCAGGGTGCCCATGGTGATCGGCGGAATACTGCTCAGCTTGGGCTTCGTGGGCCTCAGCCTAATGGCGAACCTGTGGCAGTTCTATCTGATCAGGGGCGTTTTCATGGCGGCGGGCTTTGCTCTCACCGGCATGCTGGTCACCAATACCGCCGTTTCCAACTGGTTCATAAGGCGCAGGGGGCGCGCCATAGCCACGGCAGGTATGGGAACCAACACCGGCATGCTCATCATCGCGCCGGTTACCGTTGGCATAATCGCCGTCTGGGGATGGCAAACCGCCTGGCTCTTCTTTGCAATCCTGGCCTGGATAGTCGTCGTGATCCCGTCCGCTATTCTGATGAGGCGCAGGCCGGAGGATATTGGCCTCCAACCCGACGGAGACCTTCCCGCTGACAGTGGAACCCCCAACAATCCGTCCCGCCAAACAACACGGCCCGCCGGAGAAGCGGTCTGGACTCGTAGGGAAGTGATTAGAACCCCGGCATTCTGGCTGCTTATTACGGGCATCTCCTCCTCTATGCTGGCTTTCCAGGGTGTCAACATCAGCATAGCTCCTTACGCGGAAGACCTGGGCTTAGGCGCAGCCAACATCGCGGCATTGCTAATGGTGCGCTCGCTTGCCACCCTGGCTGTGGCGCCCGGCTGGGGAATCCTCAGTGAACGGGTGGACTCGCCGCTTGTTAGAGTCAGCCCCTTCTTTATACAGATGCTGGCCAGCGCCTTCCTTGCTATGGCGGATAGAAGCGTCATGCTCTGGCTGGGCGTGGTGTTCTATGGAGCAGGGTTCTCCGGCATGATGATAATCCAGGAAGTGATATGGGCCAACTACTACGGCCGCCTCACCCTGGGCACCGTACGCTCCACCTCTCTGCCGTTGCAGGTATTGATTGCGGGAGGAGGGCCTGTCCTGATCAACGTAGTGTTCGATATCACAGGGTCGTACCGGCCTGCCTACACAGCGTTCATCGGCCTCTATTTGCTGGCGGCGCTGCTGGTCTGGTTCGCCAGGCCTCCCAAGGCAAGGAGATTCGCGCAGGCTTAGACTGCTATTTGTTGGGAATCAATGGCCGGCATTAGTCCCCTAATCAAGACCTGCTACAATCAGTTGTATCATACAGCCCTGGTTTGACATGCCTCAGTACCTGGCCGATTCACATACTCATCTTGACCAGTACCAGCCTGAAGAGGTGCCGGACATCTTGCAGAGAGCCGGCGATTCAGGCGTTGAGCTTGTCGTCACAGCCGGTGTTACCGAGGAATCATCGCTCAAGTGCATTGATCTCGCCAAACGGTACGACAGCGTCTACGCCGGAATTGGCATTCATCCCATGGACATTACGGAGCCTATGAGCGCGCCTGCTTACCGGAGGTTCCGCTCAATGGCGCTTGCCAATTCCAAAGTGGTCTGCATAAGCGAAGTGGGACTGGACTTCAGCGAAGGCATGCCCGACTTGGAGATGCAGATTCAGGTGCTCCGTCAGCACGTCCGTCTGGCCAGAGAGCTCGATCTACCCGTCGTCTTCCACTCACGCGAGTATCCCGGCCGCATGGACGACCATTACCGGACATTGCAGGTGCTACAAGAGGAAAAGGTGCAAGAGGTAGGCGGTGCCATGCACTATTTCCAGTGGGATGCAGACATAGCCAAAGTGTGCTTGGAAATGGACTTTGCCGTATCTATCGGCAAGCCTCTCCTGCGCCTGCCCCAACTTCAAGAGACGGTCAGAGACATACCCCTAGACAGCATTGTTCTGGAGACCGATTCCTACCCGCAATACTTCAAGCGCAACAGGACACGCTGGACGGAACCCAAGGATATCAAAGACGTGGCAGAGAAGCTGGCCGAGTTGAAAGGTGTCTCGGCGAACGAAGTGGCGAAAGCTACAACCGACAATCTCCTGCGGATATTGAAGGGGCGAGCGAGTGCATCACCCGTCTAACGGGTTAACAACTTGAGATGGGACTGCGAGGACCTGTGTGAACAGAGTTAAAACGGCCAGGCGCCTCATACCGCTATCCCTCGCTCTGGTCTTCATTTGCGTCACTTTAGGCGGTGTATACATGACCGGTTTCATAGAGCGGCGTCTCATCTATCACCCTGAAAAAGGGCTGACTTCGGACCCATCCCAAATGGGCTTGGACTACGAAAACGTGGTTTTCACCGCTGGCGACGGCGTCCACTGCACGGTTGGTACGTACCAGGGTCAAGAGACGTGACCTTCCTCTGGTTCCATGGCAATGCGGGCAACATCAGCCACCGTCTAGGCAACCTGAAGGAGATGCACGACGAGCTGGCGGTGAACATATTCATATTCGACTACCGCGGTTACGGGCAAAGCCAGGGAACACCCAGCGAACAGGGGACTTATCTAGATGCCAAAGCCGCCCTTGATTCCCTGAAATCGAGAGAGGACATCTCAATACATAAAATCGTCTACTACGGGCGTTCTCTAGGAGGCGCTTTGGCCGTAGAGCTAGCCACGCAAGAGCCGCCTTACGGACTAATCCTAGAATCAAGCTTCCCTTCGGTGCCCTACATGGCCCGGAAAGCCAATCCCTTGCCACTCTGGCGGCTGCTGCGTACAAAGTACGATTCAGCAGCCAGAGTACCCCATTTACAAGTGCCTCTGTTGCAAATACATGGAGACAGCGACGATACCGTCCCCTTGGAAGCAGGCAGGGCTCTCTTTGAAGCGGCCAACACACCCAAGGAGTTCTATGTTATTCCTGGTGCAGATCATAACGACACTTACCTGGTAGGCGGAATGGCGTACTGGGAAAAGCTCCGCGAGTTCATAGATAGCTTGAGCAGGTCTAGTGGCTAGACTATCCTGCCCTCAATATTGGAAGCAAACATAAGTTGAAAGGCTCATTATGAACAACAACAGGCATGAATTCTCCGTAGTCCCGCGCCTTACCGTTGGCGTCATGGGTTCTGCCGGCGGTGAGCTGGCTCCCCAGATACGGCGCAAGGTACACGAGTTGGGCAAAGAGATAGCGCGCCGCGGCTACGTGCTGATCACCGGCGCCGCGCCTGGGCTGCCTCACGACGCTGTACTGGGAGCAAAGTCAGAGGGAGGGCTCGTTGTGGGAATCTCCCCCGCTCTCGACATGTTTGAGCACGTGGGCAAATATAACGCTCCCACCCGCGCCTACGATGCTATCATCTACACTGGCAGCGGACTTATGGGCAGAGAGATAGAGAACATCAGGAGTTGCGACGTAGTTATCTTTGCCGGCGGCCGCTCGGGCACACTGGGCGAGTTCGCTATCGCCTATGACGAAGGGAAAGTCATCGGTGCACTGACCGGCACGGGTGGAATTACGGATAACATCCGCGAAATCATGAAGATTTTTGACAAAAAGACATCCGCCTACATTTGCTACCACTCAGATCCCAAGAATCTGATGGATGATTTGGAAAGGGTCTACGCGGAACGTATACTCCCGGGCTACATGAGGGCCCTGGAAGGCCACAACCCGGACGGGACACTTGAAGCTTGACTACTCATCATGGAGCCTGCGGAACAACCCCATACCCGCCGTGTAAAGCTCACCCGGCATGGCATGTTTCGGACTGGAGGGTAGTTGGCTGATTTCATTATGGCATTTGGCCTCCTAGCCACCGTTCTAATTGTTACCGCCCTTTCCTCCGGTTTCATCCAGAGGTCCCCGCTGAGCTTTCCATTGATGTTCCTTACCCTTGGGCTTGTCCTGGGGCAAAACGGATTGGCCTTCATTACCATATCTCCTCAGGATCCAATCTTGGAGGTAGTCACCACCCTAACCCTGTCCTTAGTGCTTTTCCTGGATGCGCTGCAAATACAGATCAAGGAGTTCGGCAAACGGTGGCTTATACCCGCCCTGGTGCTGGGGCCTGGGACAGTGCTGATCATCGCGTTGGGAGCATTGCCCCTAGCATTGATACTAGGCTTCACGTGGACCGTAGCTTTCATCGGCGGCGCCGTCCTGGCATCGACTGACCCTGTGATACTCCGCGAGATACTCCTCGACGAACGCATACCGCGACCTGTGCGGCAGGTATTGAAGATAGAAGCGGGCACCAACGACCTTGTAGTATTGCCGGTCATACTGGTTCTGATAGCAGTGGCTCAGTCAGAGATCGGCGCTCCCCTGGAATGGGCCGGCTTTCTCTTCAGGCTGCTCATCCTAGGGCCAGCCGCAGGCTTCATCATTGGAGGTATCGGCTCTTGGTTGATGGTCAAGAGCAATGAGCGCCTTGGCGTCAAACGAGTGTATCAGGCCCTCTTTGGTCTGGGCCTTGTGCTGGCTTCTTACTCCGCTGCTACGGCACTGGGTGGAGACGGATTTCTGGCTGCTTTCTTTGCCGGCCTTGCTGTTGTGCTGCTGAACCAAACGCTCTGCAACTGCTTCTTGGACTACGGAGAGATCTCCGCGGAAATGGCCATGATGGTGGCTTTCATTCTATTCGGCGCAGTCCTATCCGGTATACTGACGGCATCGTATATTTGGCCCGCTTTACTCCTGGCTGTGCTAGTAATCTTTCTCATCAGGCCATCCGTACTCGGCGTGGTCTTAGCAAGGCCCAGAATGAGATGGGAAGCCCACTTCCTAGTGGGCTGGTTCGGTCCCAGGGGACTCAACTCGCTCCTACTCGCCCTCCTGGTTGTGCAGGCTAACCTCCTTGAATCGGAAGCACTTCTCGCAACGGTAGGAGTTGTAGTCCTCGCTTCGGCGGCTGTACACGGAGCTTCAGTGGCGCCCTTGGCCGGATGGTATGCCAACAGAATCGCCAGGGAGACCCGCAAAAAAAGCGCTAATGGGTACCGCCGCAAGACTCAACCCCCCGGACTGTCTTAAAATGCTAATATGAGATAAAATTCCAGGAGGTCATCTCACACCGTCTCCGCCGTCCCTGGTAGGGTGTCTCCTACCCCGATGAGCATGATGGAAATAGCAGCACGCACTCCGTTTAGCTCTGTTGAGATAGCAGTATCTCAACAATACCAAGATGCTCCCAACAGCCTGGTTCGCGCAGCGGCGCTGATTGCGGGAGGATCGTTGATTGCCTCTGCCGTCGCCATTTTCACCATTTCCGGCCAGTACCCCAACCCGGAGCACCAGGTCATGGGCGCTACCGCCACTCTTCTATTGGGCCTCGTAGTGGGGGCTGCTGCCCTGGGCCTGGGCGCCACGAACCGCTACCTTCAGCTCTCCGTGTTCAGCCTGCTTTTCTTGCTCTTGCTCGCCCTACCACTCCTGCGATTCGTTCCGTTCGTCTACACCACCGTCTACGAGCGAGACCTTGAATCCCTGTTTCCGCCGTTCTGGGTGTACAGCCTCAGTATCCCGTTGATGGTCATGGTAATCACGGACCTGGCTCTAACTGGCCGGAAGCGCACCTTTTCCGCGGCTCTGCTCGTGGCCGCCGTGGTTCCCGCCAGCTTGCTCCTATTCTATAGCTCGGTGATAGTAGACATCATGTCCTCTTTCGCATTTGTGACCATCCCGCGCAAAACGTTGCTTGCGTACAGCGCATGCGTTGGGCTGAGCAGCTTGCTAGTAGTCGGCGCTGCCATGGCCACGCGGGGCTTGGCGGTATTGGGGATTCTGATACTGGTGGCAACTGGCTTGTTCTTGGAGGTAAGCTCCATATATTTCTATGATGGGATTTCAAGGTACTGGACCTTTAGCAAGATCTGGCTCCCCTACTCCTTCTGGGTGCCGTTCCTCGCAGGAACCGTACCCGGTGCTATGGCTCTACTGATAGCGCTGGCAAGAATAATCTTCACCGGCTCAACGGATCAAACCGGGCATGAAGAGCACGTCTCCGCCAGCACGGCTGCAGACTCGGATACAACCAGGTTCCAAAGGAAGGACATCTTTTGACCAAGCGTTTCTATACGGTATTGACTATAACGGCGCTGACGCTGTTCTCCGCCATAAGCTCCGGCTTTACCGTCTTCTATTTTATGTTCTACGTGTTGCTGGTCTCTCTGCTGACCAGCTTCCTATTGACGCGCCTGAACCTGGCCGGCGTCTCCATTTCCGCGCGGCGCAGGTCCGGCCGGGCTCAGGTTGGGGACTATGTGGAAACAGAGCTGTTCATCAGGAACGCCAGCCCCTTGCCAAAGCTCTTTTTGGAAGTGCAGGATATGGCCCAGCTGCCCGGCCAGACGACAGGCGCCGTGCTGAACATGGGCCCCTACCGGGCAATTGTCTGGAAGGCGGAAACTCTTCTGAGAAAGCGCGGCGTCTACCAGTTGGGCCCGCCACAAGCATTCGCCAGCGATCTCTTTGGCATATTCAGCTTCCAACGGAGTTTCCCCGGCGTCAATGAGATCACCGTTTATCCCCACACCGTGGACGTGCCCTTCTTCCAGCTATCGGCCAGCCATGGGTTTCATCCCAGCATCAGCCGCAGGTTGACTCAGGACGTCACCCCATCCGTATCCACCATACGGGACTACAAGTACGGCGATGCCATGAGACGCATCCACTGGGTCTCCACAATGCGCCTGGCCAAGCTCATGGTCAAAGAGTTCGACGGAGACACCAGAAGCCAGTCTTGGATACTTCTGGACTTGCACCGGGACGTTCAATTCGGCGATGAGATAGACAACACGGAGGAAATGGGCGTCACCCTTGCCGCTTCCGTAGCCCATAAGATGCTGAACATGGACGTACCGGTGGGATTTATTGCCTACGGCGATCAGAAGTACGTCGTCTCGCCTCAAAGGAGCGCTTCAGCCCACGACGAACTGCTGAGGGTCTTGGCAGTGGCCAAAGCCGAAGGGACTCGCTCCATGACCGACGTGCTCAGGGAAGAGCGCAATCTGTTTGCCACGTCTTCCAGCATAGTGATTATCACCCCTTCCACCAGCGGGGCTTGGATTCAGGCTGTCAGCGCCATGATGGCCGAGGTTCCCCAGATAGTGGTAATCCTCATAGACCCCCACTCTTTCGGAGCGGAAGACACCATTGACCGTGCCTTAAATCTACTGTACTTGAGTGGCGCTTTGAGCTACGTTGTACGCAAGGGAGATAACCTGAGCGAAGCCCTCAGCTTCCGCAGGATCGCTCCGGAAACGGCAAGTGCCTTCCTTGCCGGGCAGGCGGCATCATGATGCAGGCAAGAGCCATACCCAGAATCGATTTGCTCCGATGGTTGCGTACGGAGGACTGGATCACCTTTGTACTCACCGCCGCAGTAGCCCTTATCGTAATCAGATCCATAGAATCCGCGGAGTGGGTGGCCACGCCCTCCCTTTCCCTGGCTGCTTTATTAGGCGCCTTCGCCGGCCTAATCATCGCCCGCTCACCCCTGGCTGGATGGCAGGCATATCTGGCTGCCGCGGCTCTTGGCCTCTTATTGGTATATCTTCAGGCGACGGGCTTGGTTGAAGGAGAGACCTTCACAGAGCGTGTCTCTGACCTGAATACACGCTTGTGGGCCTGGGTAAACGCACTCTTTGGCAACGGCATCAGCACCGATGCCACTCCCTTTGCCGTCATTCTATCCACAGTGGCCTGGTTTGCAGGGTATATTTCGGCCTGGGCTGTTTTCAGGTTAACCAAGATATGGATAGCCATTGTGCCCGCCTCCGTGGGTCTGTTCATCAACCTGACCTACCTGCCGGAAACTCACTTCTCCGTTGTTTTCCCGTTCCTGCTGGTCACCTTGCTCTTGGTGGCGCGTTTCACGTCTCTGCAACGCCAGGAGTCTCTGAACAAACAGGGCATCTCCTATCCGGCGTCGCTGCGCAGGGTATGGATTGGCATAGCCGTGGTCTTCTCATCACTGATCGTGGGTTTGGTATTCATACTTCCGGATACCCGCGCCAGAAGTGAGTCGCTAACCGGCGTATGGAACGTTTCCCGGGAACCCGCCTCCTTGTTCCAGCAAGAGTTTGGACGTCTTTTTTCCGCTATAGAGAGCAAGAAGGATTCGCCTCATCTCTTCGGTCCCGTACTGGCCATTTTGCCCAGTGCATCCATCAGCGACGAACCTGTGTTCAGAGGAGACATTCCCACTCCAACCTACTGGAAAGCCCGGGCATATACCACCTATACCTCCGGAGGCTGGACCACCGATGCCACCGTCTCCGAGACGGCGTTCACCTTCTTTATTTCACCCGAGGCCCTGGCATTGGAAGACGAACCCGAGGAAGCGCAGTCTATCGGCGGCCTCAGCTTCAGGGTACAGCTGGAGTCATCTCCAAGGTATCTATACATACCTCAGACCGGGCTGGACTCCATGCCCATCAGGCTGGAGGTTGAGACCCATGCCGGCTCTCCGGTGGAGAAAAACGTCATTACCGTCCGTCCTGAGGAGCGCCTGAACGAAGGCGACGCATATTTCGGCACTATGCGTCTGCCCATTTTCACAGAAGTTGAAATACGCAGCGCAGACACGGACTATCCGGACTGGGTTACTGAGCACTATCTGGAGCTTCCCGATTCCCTCCCGGACAGAGTCCACAGTCTCGTGCAAGAGGTCACCCAGGGCGCTGCCACCCCCTATGACAAGGCTCTGGCTATTGAGCGTTACCTGCGCGATTTCGAGTATGCCAATGACCTTGCCCCTCCCAGGTTCGACGCCGACCGTGTAGACCACTTCCTCTTTGAGAGCAAAGCAGGTCATAGCGACCACTTTGCTTCCGCAATGACAGTTATGCTACGTTCCGCTGGTATACCGGCGCGGCTGGTGTCCGGTTTCAACACGGGTGTCGTTGACGATGAAACTCGGACTTTCGTCGTCAGGGAAAAGGACAAGCACAGCTGGGTTGAAACTTATTTCCCCGGGCCGGGCTGGATACCCTTTGAGCCTTCTCCGATATTTGAACCCATACCCCAGACGGCCCAGGACTACCTTGCCATAACTGGATTAAACGGAGGGGCGTCGGTATCAGTCCCAGAGTTTGTGCCTGAGGAGTCCACAACGCAAGAGACCCGGGAAGGGCTCAACGAAGACCTTCCAGGCGGCCGACTGGAAGGTGGTGAAGGCGGCCGGCCCCCGCCTCTTTCCTTTACCGCCTCGCCATTCGGGTCAGGCGGATTGCTCTTGATCATTACAATGGTTGCCTGGATTGCTGCTCTATGGCTGCTCTGGCACAGGTTCATAATGCGCCTGCCCCGCCCGGAGTTCACCTACTTCAGAATGCGCCGCATGGCTGGTCTGCTTGTAGCCCAACCTGAACTGACCCATACTCCCTTGGAGTTTGGAAGCCTGTTGTCCAGAGCCGTCCCTGAAGCCAGGGAAGACATCGACTACATCTGCAACACCTACAGCAGGTCTATATATGGCAACTCGCCCATTTCCATGATGGAAGGATTCCGACTCCGCTCAGCATGGAACCGCGTCCGCAAGGTGCTCGTCTTTCGCACCTTCAACTAGCTTGCTGACTCTACCCTGGGGAAAATGTATAAACGCGGGCAGTGGGCTAAACTAACATTGGGCATGGAGAAGGACAACGCTAGGTCTCTCCACGCCATCTCCTACTTCCCCATCAACCATCATCACCGTTAAGGTTCATCCATGATTACACAGCAAAATTCGCATCCTCTTTCCCGACTAATCGACACCCCAGCTCATTGCGAAAACAGGCCATCGGTCTACGACATTCGGATTTGTTTCCCATATTTTCCAAAAAGTGGTTCGTTTCTAGCTTTGGAGTAGACATAACGTTTGAAACAATTCCCCCTTCGCCTCTTCTTTGGAGTAGCTGGCGGGTTTGCTTTTGCCAGTCCATAGCGGATAATGCCAAGCATCCTTCCATCAGGAGGCCACCCCTGTGCAGATAGTCAGACCGTCCCAAGTTGCCAAAGAGCAGTACTTAAGCGACCTCTTCACCCATTCAGACGTTACCCGCCAGCCGGTAACGCCGGGAAGCAAGGACTACAACGCCAATGTCATCGGTTTCGGGAAAGGGGTGCGCAACAAGCTGCACACCCACACCAGCGAGCAGATACTCATCGTGACGGACGGCAAAGGCATCGTCGCTACCGAGACGGAGCAACGGGAAGTCGCCACCGGCGACGTCATACTCATCTCTGCCGGCGAGAAGCACTGGCACGGCGCCGCCAGTGATTCCGAGTTCGCCCACATTGCCATCACCCGTTCCGACAGCCGGACGGAGCAGGTGGAGAAGTAGCCCTAGCTGGAGCGTATCACTCATGACCACAGCCGCAGCTTGGTACCTCTATAACGAAGACGGCGCCCCAGCGGGGCACCGTATAGTAGAAAGCCATTCGCCATTCCCCGTAGTGGGAGACCGCATAGCCAATAGCGGGGAGTGGACCACAGCGGAGATAGTCGCCTTTGAAGAGTTGGCTCACGTCTGCGCCATGAGGCGCTTTAAGGTGATTGTCCGTATCCTCTGCTAAGGCCCTCGCCGGCAGGCAAAGGAAAGAACAGGCCAAGCCCATCCGCAGCCAGCTTGACTCTAGCCGGAGTCGCCGTTCTTCCCGTTCTTCGCCAGGTATCGTACGGCCAGGGGCGTAAGCCTCCCTTCAGCAGTAACGTATTCGCCTGGCTCAAGTTCGTCCAGACTGAACGGCAGATATTGACCCCAGGAGTATTCCTGGTAGTCCTGCTCACCGGAGTAGCTCACCGGCCCGCCACAGGGCCAGCCATAGCAGTAGCTCAGCGTCCTGCTGGCCGGCTCCAGTATCTCAGAGCTTACGGTGCCATGACGTTCTCCGTCCGGCGATTTCGTATGCCCGTGCGCGCATATGGACCAGCCGGTCTCGGCCAGAGTTTCGTGGTCGCGGTAAAGGTTGGACAGATAGGCAACGTCTATACGGCCTTCTCCGTTCCTCATCAGCTCCGTGGCCCTCTTCAATCTCACCGCGCTGGAGCTTTGTTCTCCGGAGGAACGCCCTTTGTAAGCCATCTCCTCCGACACCCAGTGATTGCTTCGCGCCAGCCAGCCATCTCTGGTACGCGTCTCCACGTGCATCGACTGTGTGCTCACCTCAATCAGCGCCACCTCACCTCCAGCATCTGCGAAGAGGAAGTTCCCGTGAAACGCCCTGGGAATAGATTCCAAGAGCTCAATGCCCTCTGCTACGGAGCCCGCTCTGCTCAGCAGCATCCTGCCAAACTGCTCAAACGGAATGCCGAACGCACCCCTGTAGTCAGGTTCGTACTGTGTGTTGGGTGGCGCTCCCGACCACACGTAGGCAAACCCCTTCTCGTTCACTCCGCGCGTGTGCATGTGGTGAAATTCCACGGGCTGATATCCCGGCAGGGTCACGATTTGCGTGGCCACAAACCTGTACCCATCCTCCGGCTCTACCGCTACCACTCGCGTTCTTGTAGTGAACGGGTCGTCACTGGTGCTGGCTATGAACGGCGCTCCTTCGCTAGTCGCCGAACCGGTAGCGCCAACTATGGTGCAGTTCAAGTCCAGCGATTCCATCTTCCCTATGCGCTCCATGATGCCTCCTCCTTTACTCCATCCTGACCAGGGAGATTATGTCCCCGCGTATTACTCATTTCAATGAAGTAATGATATCCTTGTTAGATGATGGCTCTACTACCACGACCATTCTTTAACTGGCGCACCTTCATTGCCCTGCTGTCGCTGCTCTGCATAGCGGCGGGACTGACCGGCTCCGTGCAGGCCCAGCAGCGGCACGTCCTGCTGCTGGAAGTCGAAGGCATCATCAGCCCCATCTCGGAGGGGTTCATCGCTAGGGGTGTAGAGCTTGCCGAACGGGAAGGTGCCGAGATAGTCATCATACGCCTGGATACGCCGGGCGGCCTGTTGAGTTCGACCCGTAAGATAACTCAGCATCTTCTGGAAGCCGACGTCCCCTCCGCCGTTTACGTAGCGCCTCGCGGCGCTAGGGCGGCCTCTGCGGGGACGTTCATCACGGCAGCGGCCAATTTCGCCGTGATGGCGCCAAGCACCAACATTGGAGCCGCCAGCCCCGTGTCGGGCAGCGGTGAAGACCTGCCCGATACCCTCAAGTCCAAGGCGTTTCAGGACGCCGCAGCCGAGATGCGCAGCCTAGCCGAGGCAAGGGGAAGAAACGCCGAGCAATTGGAGGCCACCGTGTTGGAGGCGCTCTCCTTCACGTCTGAAGAGGCTCTTGCCGAAAACATGATCGACTTCATCGCCAGTGACGTGGAAGAACTGCTCCAGCAGTTACATGGCCTGGAGACCCCGCTGCGGCCTCCCGGCGGCCCAAAGGTTACTCTGGACACGCAGGGCCTCACCGTACGAACTATGGAACTGAGCTCGGTGGAGCGACTTCTCCGTTTCCTCGCCAATCCCAACATATCGTTCCTGCTTCTGACTCTGGGCGGACTTGGACTCTTTGTAGAGCTGTTGAACCCCGGCCTTATCCTGCCCGGAGTGGCCGGCATCATAATGCTTATCCTGGCCTGGGTTGTCCTGGGGAACCTGCCCGTGAACTGGGCCGGCGCCATCCTCATCCTGCTTGCCTTCGGGCTTGCCCTACTGGAATACTACGTCGCGGGCTTCGGCGTCCTTGGAGTCGGTGCTATCGTCAGTCTGCTGCTGGGGGGACTGTTGCTCTTTTTCCACACCGGGGTGCCTTCTCCTACGGCGTCACCCTCCGTCTCCGTTAGCCTCTGGGTGCTCATCCCCACCGTTCTCGTCCTCGGATTCGGAGGAGGCCTTGTAGTCAGGTTCGCCTATCAATCTCGCCGCGGCCCGCCCGACCCAGAGGTTGTAGACCTGGTTGGACAGATAGTAGAGACTACCAGCGACCTCAACCCCAGGGGTACCGTTCGTGCCCGCGGCGAGACATGGACGGCAGTACTGCAGGGGGGCGGTTCCCTCTCCACGGGACGGCAGGTGCGTGTCGTTTCCGTGGATGGCATTGTGCTGACCGTAGCCCCTATTGAGAACACCGCCGAGCCGCCGCCCACGGCTGAGTCTGCTTAGCCGAACCTCTAATTTCAGGTCTACGGTATTTGTTCTTAAACCGTGTCAGCGGCTTGTCCCAACACCTATTGCACGAATGCCCCTATGTCCAGCATGCCCGCTTCTCCCTCCCCCATAGCCAAACTCTCCTTCAGATGATAACGTTATCTAGAACGGGACTGCGCTAGGAGGAAACATGGCAACCGGCATAGTAATAGTCAAACAATACGAACGAATGGTGAAGTTCCGCCTTGGCCGCTACGTAGGCAGCATCAAGGGCCCGGGCTTCCACTTCCTCATACCAATGCTGGAGACAGGAAGAGTAGTGGACATCCGTGAGGTGCCTGAACGCGTACCCACTCAGCAGTACATCACCAGGGACAACGTGGTGGTGGATATGGACTTTGTCCTCTACTACCGTGTCCTGCCCGAGATGGCCGACAGAGCCGTCTTGGAGGTGGCCGACCACCAGTTGGCGGTACGCAACGTTGCCATGGGCGAACTGCGCGCCATCATGGGCAACGTTACCCTGGCCGAAGCTTTGTCGGAACGTGAGCGCATCCAGAGTCAGCTCCAGGTGGTGCTCGATGAGAGCACGGGACGTTGGGGAGTGAAGGTTCAGGGCGTGGCCATCAACGAGATCGACCCGCCTCCCGGCGTGAAAAGCGCCATGGAGCGCGAGAAGTCCGCGGCTGCCATCAAGACCGCCGACATCACCGAGTCGGAAGGCCAGCGACAGGCCCAGATCAACCGCGCCGAGGGCGAAAAGCAGGCCGCTATTCTTTCCGCCCAGGGTGAGCGTGAAGCCGCCATCCTCCGCGCCGAAGGAACCCGGCAGGCCGCCATCCTCAACGCAGAGGGCTTCGCCAATGCCCTAGACCAGATAAACACCGTAGCCCGAGGCGCGGACAGCCGCACCATGAGCCTGCAATACTTCGAAACACTGAAGCAGTTGGGAGAGGGACAAGCCACCAAGTTCATCTTCCCCATGGAGTTCACCAGCATGCTACAGAACTTTGTCAGGGGCAACGGCGGCAACGGTACGGACGACAATGGCCAGAGGTAATGCCGGGTAGCCGCACAGCTATCCTTCCGGAATTCCTCGTGTGATTGTCAACCGTGCCCTCATAGCGAGGGGCAAGGCCGTTGCCGGGGCAGCCCTGCGTAATTCATCGATTAGTCGAGTATCATAGGGGACATGGCTATAAAGTTCGAAAGAGGAAGCCAGGGCCAACCCAAAGGCCACGCTATCTTGTATTACCTGGCCGGCGAAAAGGTGCTGGCCACCTACCTAGCCGTCCTGCCGCTCAGGATGGATCTGACCAAGTACGTGCCGCCATTCCTTGCCGCCCAGGCCAAGTCTTCAGGCATGGAGGAGTTCTCCTCCTTCGCCATTCCTCCCATTCCCGAAGAAGTGGCGAACCTGGAGTTCCTGGAGAGGCTCGCCGAACTGCGGGGCGACGACCTCATCTACGCCGGCTTCGTGCGTGAGGAGGATCCTCTGGAAGCCGCCCAGCAGGTCAACGACGCCGTTCAGCAGTACGCCGGCTTTTATCACAGCGCCGTTCAGGCCGCACCGGGTCTGGATGCGTCGCACGTTCTTTCCTCTGAGCCCACCTCCGACCTAGACGTTGGGGAGGTCATGCTCTCTCTGATGAGCGAACGTGACCGACTGGGGGAGCTTGCCAAGCTGGTTGGCAAGCTGCAATTCGCCATGGAAGGCAACGATGGTCGCCTCATGGAAGAGTCCAAGGGGGAAATAGCCGCCCTTGCCAAGTATCTGCCCCAAAAGTACCACGCATCTCAGATAGTTGACGCGGTAAGCCAGCCCGGGCCCCACGGCTCCAGGCTGGCCCAGCTCTATCTTGACCGCTGCTACAAAATTGCCGACGACGACTTCAACAGCCTACAACAGATCGAACAGTCCATCAAAGACCTGCTGAACAACTCTCCGGAAGGACCATGACGGAGCCTCTCTACCACCACGACAGCTACATCCGAGAGTTCCAGGCCGAAGTAGTAGAGACGCTGGACAACGGAGTCGTTCTGGATAGGAGCGCCTTCTACCCAAGCGGCGGTGGACAACCTAGTGATACCGGTGTCCTCCACGCCGAGGACGGCGAATACCGGGTCTCCAAGATTAGCCGAAAGGACGGCAAGGCCATCCATGAAATAGAGGGCGACCCTCCCCCGGCAGGCACACTGGTGACTGGAGTGGTCGACTGGGACAGGCGTTACAAGCTGATGCGCACCCACACCGCTCTTCACATCCTCTGCGGCGTGATCTGGCGCGACTACGGAGCGCAGGTCACAGGCGGCGACATGCAACCCCTCAGGGCGCGTATGGACTTCGAACTGGAGAATATGTCGGTGGATTTCGCACACGAAGTCGAGGAGAAGATCAACACGGAGGTAGCCGCCTCACGCCCAGTTACCACGCAGGACTTGCCCCGTGACGAAGCCATGCGCATCCCCGACCTCATTCGCACCAAGATCAACCTGCTTCCGCCCGCTATTGAGCAGGTGCGCATTGTAGACTTTTAACGGGCTCGACATCCAGGCCGACGGTGGCACTCACGTTGCCAGTACAAAAGAGGTCGGCCGCATTCGTGTCGTCGGCCATGAGAGCAAGGGGCGCATCAACAAGCGCCTTCGCATAGAAGTGGAAGAAGAGCCGACCGGCAACTAGCCGCTTGTTCTTGAGCCGGAGTTGAACCCCTCCACATCATCAGCGTTCTCGTATTGTGGCGTCACCGCTGATGGCCGTAGCCTGTACCCGGAAGCTCCGGCGCTGGAAGGGCTAGCCGGCAGCGAGATCCGACGACTGAAGGTCAGCGGCCTTTCGTTCCCGGTCTCCTGCCACCAGCGGAGAACTGGTCGTTCCCTCCGTAGTCAGTGAGGCGGCGGATCAGTGGGAGAGGATCTGGTCTAGGAAGAGCTTGGTGCGCGGCTCCTGCGGGTTGGTGAAGAACTCGTCGGAGGTAGCCACCTCCACTATTTCCCCTTCGTCCATGAAGATGACGCGGTCGGCGACGTTCCGCGCGAAGCCCATCTCGTGGCTCACGCAGATCATCGTCATGCCGGAGTCGGCCAATTCGCCCATGACCTTCAGCACCTCGTTGATCATCTCCGGGTCCAGGGCGGAGGTCGGCTCGTCGAACATCATCACCTTGGGGTTCATAGCAAGGGCGCGGGCTATGGCGACCCGCTGCTGCTGGCCGCCGGAGAGCTGCCCGGGGTACTTGTCCGCCTGCTCTGGTATGCCCACGCGATCCAGCAGGCCGCGGGCCAAGTTCTCTGCCTCCCTCTGGGGCATGTGGCGTACCTTCTGCGGGGCCAAGGTTATGTTGCGGAGGATGGTGAGGTGCGGGAAGAGGTTGAACTGCTGGAAGACCATCCCCGTCTCCGCCCGTATCATGGCCAAGCTACGGATGTCGTCGGTCAACTCCACGCCGTCGACGATGATGCGGCCTGAGTCGTGCCGCTCCAGCCGGTTGATGGTCCTGAGCAGCGTGGACTTGCCGGAGCCGGAGGGGCCAATGATGACCACCGTCTCCCCCTCTGCTATGGAGACGTCCACCTCGTTCAGGGCGGTGAAATTTCCAAACCGCTTGACCACCTTCTCCAGGCGGACTATCTCGTTCCCTACCTGATGTTTCATCTGTCAGTCCTCCTCAGACAGCGTCTGCTACCTGGCGCCCACCCTCAACCGGGTCTCCGCCACTCCTCCCAGCCGGGACAGGGAGTATGAGACCACCCAGTAGATGAGCCCGACCACGATGTATATCTCGAAGAATGCGCCCTCCGCTATGTCGGTCTGTCCCCCCAGGACCTTCTTCGCCTTATCCAGAGTGTTGACCAGGGAGATGGCGGCGAGAAGCGCCGTGTCCTTCCAAAGTGCTATGAAGCGGCCTATGATGGCCGGGATGACTGCCCTGATGGCCTGCGGCAGGATGATGAAGACGTACTTCTGGATGGAGGATAGGCCGATTGCCGCGGAAGCCTCGTGCTGGCCCCGTGGTATGGACTGCAGCCCGCCACGCACTACCTCGGCCAAGTAGGCTCCGCCGAAGAAGGTGAAGACAATCATCACCCGAAAGGCAAGGGAGATGCTGCTGAACGCCTCGCCGATGGTCCCCAGTTCGTCGTCCAGGAAAGTGGCGAAGAGGAGCCAGACGAGCAGCGGCGCGGCGCGCACCACCTCTATGTAGCCCACCGAACAGATTCGGATCGCCCAGTAGGGGGAAACCCTCCCCAGCGCGAGCAACAGCCCAATGAAGAAGGAGAAGAAACCGCCCGCGGCAAACACCAGCAGGTCAAGGAAGGCGCTCTCCCACTGGCTGGCGGAAACCCCCAGCTGGAGCAGAAGCGTCACAGGAATAATCAGGACCCAGCCGGCGCCAATGGCCTGGAGCATAACAGGGTTGCTCCTCCAGCGGGAGAGGTGCTTGCCCGCCCAGGCAACGACTATGAGGAGCGCATAGAGCAGAGCCAGCAGCACCCAATTAGTGCCAAAGGGGACGGCCAGTCCCAGCGAGAGAGCATAGAGCCATCCAGGTGCCCAGCCCTGCTCCCGCACCAGCTCCCTCTGGATGCCGCTGATCACGGAGACCTGGTCCCCTGAGCGTATCTCCTCTGTGTACTCCCGCTCCTCTATATGGAACTCCGTCCCCAGTCCCAGAGTCAGCGTTATCGCGGCCACCACGCCCACCACCACCAGGAACGGCCGGAGCTTCCCGACCCAGAGGCCGTAGGTGAGGGTAACAAGCATCCCCACCAGGAAGAGGGATATCCATATACGATACGTCTCGTCCGAGGGGTAGCTGCCCACGAAGAACAGCTTTCTGTTGATAGCGACGAGGCCCCAGTTGGCCTGGAACAGAACGAACCGCACGACGAGGAACGCCAAGACGCTGCCAGCAACTATGGTCGCCAGGCTGAGTAGCGTGTTGAACCGCGAGTTGAACAGGTTCTCCCTGGCCCAACTCACACGGATGGCAGCCATGGTCCGGTATGTGGATAAGGTGGTCATTTGATCTGTACGTTACGGTTTATGGTGTTCATGATCAGCGAGATGATCAGGTTGGTTATCACGAAGACGAAGAATATGAAAAGGTACGCCTGCAGCAGGTGACCTGTGTTGTTGACTATCCTGTTGGATATGAGGACTATCTCGCCGTAGGCTATGGCGTGGGCCAGGGTGGAGTCCTTGTTGGCGTTCTGGTACTCGTTGTTCAACGAAGGGAGCATGACACGCAACGCCTGGGGGAGCACGATCAGCGAGAAGCGCTGGTAGGCCGTTAGGCCAAGGGATGCGGAGGCCTCTATCTGACCGCGGGGTACCGCCTGAATAGAGCCGCGCACGATCTCAGCGATGAAGGCGCTGAAGTACAGGGTGAGCGATACCAGCGCGCTCAGGTACCCCAGCCCAAGGTGGTTCCCGCCGGCGTAGGCGTAGAACCCGGACGTGGACTGCACTACGTCCGGCAGAGTAACCCGCACCGGGAAGAGCAAGGCAACGTAGGAGACCACGGCTATGGCCAAGAAGACGGATGCGCCCCAGGCGTTGGGATGGGTGCTCTGCCCAGTGTCCTCCTCCTTTGCCAGACGCCTGGCCCGGATCCTGGCCGCCGCCACCAGGCCCGCGGCCAGGACAATCAGCCACAGCCAGGCCAGGTCTTGCGCGACCTCCAGCCAGGGGACTGCGACACCCCGGTTGCTGACGTAGAAGACCCGCTCCAAACCTGTTCTGGTGTCTATGCCAGGCAGCTCCCGGAAGAGGCCAAAGGCAAAGAAGAACATGATGAGCAGCAGCGGCAGGTTGCGGAACGTCTCTACGAAAAGGCCGCCCAGTCTGCTGATCATGGGGTTACCGGCAAGCCGCGCCACGCCCACCAGAAGCCCGAGGAGCGACGAGAGAGCGATAGCCAAGACGACCACCGAGATGGTGTTGCCGGCGCCCTTCAGCATGCCCAGCCACCGTGAGTCGCTGGCTTCGATCTCCAGGATGGCGAAGATGGAGGTGCGGTCCGGGCTGCCGTAGGGGCCGAAGAGGAAGTGGAAGTCGAAGAGGTTGGAGATGAGAGAGTAGGCGACGTAGAGGGCAACGAAAGCGGCGGACACGCCGACGACAACGTTCACGATAAGAGTGCGCGTCCTGCCTCTGTACCAGAGAGTCTGGAGGGTCTGTATCATCTCAGTAGACAGAATAGAAGGAAACGCATGTCGCCGCAAGACGCATCATGCGTTTCCTTCCCGTTCCCCTGCGAATTTAGAGACTGCCTACCGCATGGGCGGCGAGTATATCAGGCCTCCATTAAGGTAGGAGGCGTTGAGCGATCCATCACGAATGAGCCCCACTCTCTCAAGTGTGCTGTCGTAGACCTCACCGTAGTTGCCGACTTGAGAAATCACGCTCTGCATGAAGGTGACGTCGATCTTGCCGTGTCCGATGCCCAAGTCGCTGGGATTGCCGCCGTCGAAGCCCGCGCCGAGGAGGCGGGCCACGGTGTTGTTGGGCGGGTTGGCCGCCATCTGGGCTACGTTAGCCGAGGTGACTCCCTGCTCTTCGGCGATGATCATGCCGTTCACCACCCAGCGCACCACGTCCTCCCACTCCGAGTCGTAGTCGCGCACGGACGGGCCGAGCGGCTCCTTGGACAGCGTTTCGGGGAGCACTATGGCATCGATGCCATCATCGGCCTTTAGGGTGAACTGGTGACCGCCGAGCTGCGATTTGTCGGAAGACCAGGCGTCGCACTGATCGCCTATGAACGCCCCGCGCAACTCTGGGTTGGCTTGGAAGGTCAGCTCGGAGTAGGTAAGCCCTTGCTCAGCAAAGAAGTCGGAGACGGCGCCCTGCGTGCTGGTGCCGTCCAGGATGCAGATGGTGGCCCCGTTCAGTTCCGTGACGCTCATCAGCCCTCTGCCGGCCTTGACCATGATGCCGGCGCCGTCGTAGAAGGTGGTGGGAGCGAAGGCGACGTTCAGGCTGGCGTCGCGGCTGGCGGTCCAGGTGGTGGTACGGATGAGCACGTCGATCTCCTGCGCCGCAAGCAACTCGAAGCGGTTGGCGGAAGTGGCTTCCTTGAACTCGACTTTGCTCCTGTCGCCGAAGATGGCGGCGGCCAGGGCATGACAGAACTCCACGTCGTTGCCTTCAGCCGTTCCGTCCGGGTTGAGAACGCCAAAGCCGGGAGTGTCGGCCTTGACGCCGCAGACCAAGTTTCCGCGGTCGAGGATAGTGGTCAGAGTGTCTTCTCTAGCCATGGTATCCTCGCCTGTCTCGGATTGGCAAGCAGCCAGCACCAGCAGCGATAAGGCTATCACCATTGCGGTGAGCAATACTCTATAACGGTCCATCTCTCCTCCATGTGAATCAGCTTAAAAACTTGCGATTGTACATTATGTTATTCGAGCCTTTCTTGCAAGGGAATAGGTTTTCCATTTTCGGCCGTTGCTGCCCCGGGCCACCGCATGGATAGCAGTTAAATAGGGGAATTATATACCAAGGTAAACGCTAGGCACGGAAGGAGCCGACAGAATAAGTTGAACAACGAGCTGATTGATGAACAAGCGTATCTTGTGTCACGTGGAGTTAGACCGCTTGCCTTGTTGGATGCGATTGGACTTGACGAGGCAGAGATGTACAAGCAATTTGTGCAGTTGGGTCAAATTACGCAATGGGACGCTATCCCGTTCGTCTTACCGAGGAAGGATATGAACTGTGCAATGACTGGCTTCGCCGCCGCACAGTGGGTAATTGACTTGCTAGCATGGTCATACGCCAACGCACCATTGCAACACCACCACCAGATCATAGGACTGTTGCTAGGCTATTCGGTGAATGCCATAGCGAAACATGACGCAAGGCAATTTGCTGGTAAGCCTGCGATTACCTCAAAGTCCACTCAACGGACTGATTGCACTCCTGACAAGGCGTGAATTTGTCGCCTTTATCGAAATGGTGGCTGTGTCCGCAGCTTCCGTTGTAATACCCTGTCTGTGTAGAAATCTCCCCTGTTTTTGGCATGGAATGGGACGCCCCTGGTTACACGCTATGGTTCACAGTCCCTACTGTCCACCCGCTCGGAACCGCCGTAACCCTTCCAAGTGGTTTCAATCAGACAACGAAGATACCGCAGACCAAGAGCTTCGCAGACGTGGTTACAGACCCTTTCGATGTAGGCGTTGTTTCCCAAACGACACGAACCGCCATTTGAGGTAGCAGGCGGGTTGAAACTAAGACACAGATTATTCCTGATATGGCTTGTGGCGGGTGTGGCATTCGCAGAATGGGCATATCCCGAAAGTGACCTCGTAGCCCCACTTTGGGACTTGGTTACAAGACCGTTCTAGTCAAACAATTCCTACTCGCTGTTTACCTTTCGATATAATTCCCTTAAATAGGCCTGTTGAACGCCGAAAACAGGGCCGTGATTCGGAGAGCGGCGGCACATCTTGTATACGGTTGGCGTGCATACAAGAAATATCTAGACCTGCGTGGTGACCCTGAGATGGCAGTGCCCAGTTTTCTGTAGTCAGGCCTCTTCCCTCATCGCGCCCATCTCCACCCCAGTTGACCTTCCCATTTTGTGCCAATAGAATCAGCCCACTATGTCTAATCAAGAACTGCACTACCTGACCATTGCCGAGCTGGCCCCCCTGCTGCGCGACAAGAAGGTGTCGCCCGTGGAGCTTTTGCAGGCATTCCTGGAACGCATCCACGCCCTGGACGGCACGTTTCACTCCTTCATCACGCTGATGGAAGAGTCCGCGGTCAGGGAGGCGCAGCAGTCGGAGAGGGCGTTAGCCTCTGGCGGCTACAGAGGCCCGCTGCACGGCATACCCATTGGGCTCAAGGACCTCTACTACACCAAGGGCGTGGTCACCACGGCAGGGTCGCCCATCCTGGGCGACTTCGTGCCTGGCGAGGACGCCACCACGGTGACAAAGCTCAAGGAAGCGGGCGGCATCATCCTGGGCAAGCTGAACATGCATCCCTTTGCATACGGCGCAATAGGGATCAACCCGGACTACGGCACGCCGCCCAACCCCTGGGATAAGGAGCGCATACCCGGAGGCTCCAGCAGCGGCGCCGGTGTAGCTCTGATGGCGGGTATGCTGCCGGCGGCCACCGGCTCCGATACAGGCGGCTCGATACGCATCCCGGCCTCGATATGCGGAGTGGTGGGGATAAAGCCGACCTACGGACGGGTGAGCAAACACGGCGTGGTGCCGCTGTCGTGGTCGCTGGACCATGCCGGCCCCATGGCGCGGAGCGTGGAGGACTGCGCCATCTTGCTGCAGGCTATGGCGGGGCACGACCCCAAAGACCCCGGTTCCAGGGAGATGCCGGTGCCCGACTACGTTGCGGAGATGAAGAGACCGATGAAAGGGCTGAAGGCCGGCCTGCCGCGAAAGGAGTTCTTCGTCCGCTTGCAGCAGGGGGTAAGCGATGCCGTAGAGAAGGCCATCGAAACCCTGGAGGGGATGGGCGTGGAGGTGCACGAGGTAGACGTGCCCAGCATGGACGACGCTGTAGCCATCTCGCTGGGGATCCTGGGCCCGGAAGTCGCGGCGTATCACCGCAAGTGGATAGAGGAACGACCCGGAGATTACGTGCCGCAGGTGCTGACCCGGATAAAGTCGGGAATGTTCGTGCCGGCGGTGGACTACATCAAGTCGCACCAGGCCAGGGCCCGGTTTACGCAGGGTTACCTGGATGCGATGAATGACCTGGACATACTGATAACTCCCACCGAGCAGCTCACCGCGCCCAAGATTGAAGAAAGCCGCGTGACCATAGACGGAGTGGAGGAAACAACACAGAACTTGATGCTCTGGCTGAACCGTCCCTTCAATATCACAGGCTTCCCCGCGATAAGCGTGCCTTGCGGCTTCGACGACAAGGGGTTGCCGGTGGGGCTGCAGATAGTAGGGAAGCCGTTCCAGGAAGGAACGGTGCTCCAGGCGGCTTACGCCTACGAACAGGCGACTCCCTGGCATGAGAAGAGGCCGCAGTTGTAATTTGTTCCAAATCCACCCATCTCAGCTTCCGAGATCTGTATTTACTTTATAGACTCCCCACTCTGCCCGAAGTAACATATAATTCCGTAATCCCGTCACCATCAGGAGATTTCCGTTGCGTTTTGGAATAGTAGTCTTCCCGGGAACCTGGAGCGATACCGATTGCTATCATGCAATCACCGACGTGTTGCACCAGGACGCTAAATATATTTGGCACAAAGACACCGATCTATCAGGGGTGGATTGCGTAATTCTGCCAGGCGGCTTCTCCTATGGCGACTATCTGCGCACGGGCGCTATTGCCCGTTTCTCACCGGTGATGAGTTCAGTAAAAGAGTACGCCGAGCGCGGCGGTCTGGTCATAGGGATATGCAACGGCTTTCAAGTGCTCTGCGAAGCAGGCCTGCTACCCGGCGTCCTCATGCGCAACCGTGACATCCGCTTTCACTGCGAATGGACACACCTGCGAGTGGAAAACCCTTACACCAGGTTCTCCTCCACCTGTGAAAAGGACCAGGTGATCCAAGTACCCATTTCACACGGTGAGGGGAACTACTACGCAGACCCCAACACTCTCCAGGCGCTCAACGATGACGGCCTGATTGTTTTCCGGTATTGCAGCCCCTCCGGCAAGATAACGGAAGGTTCCAACCCAAACGGTTCGGTCCAAAACATAGCTGGTATTGTCAACAAGAACGGTAATGTGCTCGGCATGATGCCTCATCCTGAACGTTGCTGCGAGCTTCTACTTGGCGGAACAGACGGACAGCTAATCTTTGAATCGATAGCGGCTTCGGCGGGCTAGATTGGCTCTAGCAATTGTCTTCGCACTGCTGGCCGCGACCGGATGGGGAACGTCGGCAATCTTCGTACGCCTGGGATTGCAGAACATCAGCTCAACAACGGGCACGGCGCTTTCCCTGGCCACGGGGACGCTTCTCATCGGCGCCATCGCCTTCGCGGTCCACGGCCCGGACGAATTTGTCTTGTCGTTCACCGCAATAGGATGGATAGCCCTGCTTGGCCTTCTCAACTACTTGCTGGGCAGATTCCTCAACTTCAACAGCATACGGCTTGCTGGTGTGTCGCGTGCCGCGCCGTTGCTTGCCGCAGCGCCCCTGGTGGCGGTGACGTTGGGCGTTCTGGTTGGTGGTGAGACTCTGGAGCCTCTGATTGCACTGGGAACCCTCATTATAGTTGCAGGCGTTGTTCTTATAGTGACTGCGCCGGAGCAGCGTTAGCATGCATGCCACAATTCTCGGTAGGCTCAACAACAAACCTATTGCCCTAGGCATGGTCCTTGCCATCATGGCCGCTACGGCCTATGGTTCAAGCCAGTTCCTTGCTAGGCAGATTGTGACTGAACATGCGCCGCCGTTGGTAGTAGCCACTGTGGCCTTGTTCGTGGGCTTTATTGTCCTTACCGCACTTGCAAACAAGAACATAGTCAAAGACCGTCACGCGCCCAGGAAAGCGCTTCTCTTCCTAGTCTTGTCGGGTATTGCAGCATCGTCCGGGGTGGCGTTTAACTACTCGGCGCTCAGCCTGGCGCCTGTAGTAGTAGTTGCTCCGGTATCGTCCGTTTCTCCCCTAATATCTTTGAGCTTGGCGCACGTTTTTCTACAACAGTTAGAGCAGATAACACTGAGAATATGGATGGGAGCTTCCCTAGTGGTGGCAGGGGTTATATTGGTAACATTGGGAAGCGCCGGCTAGTCGGAAGTAGGTGTACTACGTGACCATATCTAAAGAAACCCTAGACCAGATAGCCCTAACAGAAGAGGAGTACAGCGATATAGTACACAGACTCGACAGGGAGCCAAACCCCGTCGAGCTTGGGATGTTCGGCGCGCTATGGAGCGAGCACTGCGGCTACAAGCACTCTAAGCAGCTTATACGTACGTTCCCGTCCGAAAGTCCGCATCTTCTCACGGCCCCAGGCCAGGAGAACGCAGGCGTCATAGATATAGGCGACGGGCTGGCCGCCGTGATCAAGGTGGAGTCACACAACCACCCTTCCGCTGTGGAGCCATACCAGGGTGCGGCCACGGGGGTTGGGGGTATAGTGCGCGACATATTGGCCATGGGCGCCCGGCCCATAGCCCTGTTGAACTCGCTGCGATTTGGGCCCTTGACCGAGCCGCGGAACCGCCATCTTTTCCAGGGAGTAGTCGGTGGTATCTCCGGATACGGCAACTGCATAGGCGTGCCCGATGTGGGCGGGGAAATCGCCTTCGACAGTTCATATTCCGGCAATCCACTGGTAAACGCGCTCTGCGTCGGAATTGTCCCCTCCGACAGCCTGGTGCGAGCCGTGGCCAGAACACCAGGCTACCTGCTGGTTCTGGTGGGCGCAGAAACGGGGCGCGACGGCATACACGGGGCATCAGGCTTGGCATCCCGCACGTTTGAAGAGGAGACGGAGCTCAGGCCCACGATACAGGTGGGCAACCCCTTCATGGAAAAGGTGCTCATAGAAGCTTGCCTGGAAGTGGCGCGCTCTGATCTGGTAGAAGGGATGCAAGACCTGGGCGCCGCCGGACTTACCAGTTCAACCGTGGAAGCGACAACTAAAGGCGGTACCGGATTCAGGCTGGATGTTTCGCTTGTGCCTAGACGGGAGTCTGACATGTCTCCTTACGAGGTCATGCTTTCCGAGTCCCAGGAACGGATGTTGCTCGTACTCCATCCCAACAACCTGGAAGCGGTGAGGGGCATCATGGACAAGTGGGACATTCCGTGCACCGTTATCGGCGAGGTGACCAGGGACGGCATGGCGCGCATCTTCCAGGGAGAAGAACAGGTTGGGATTGTACCTGGAGGAATGCTCACGCACCCCCCGCTTTACAACGTTGCCGGAGAAAAGCCCCAGCTTCTCAAAGATCTGCAGGAGTACAACCTGGACTCCACGCCGTTGCCGAGCGAATCACCTTCCCAGGTGTTGCTAAAGCTTCTCGCTTCACCCAACATTGCCAGCAGGGAAATGGTGTATCGTCAGTACGACCACCAAGTGCAGACCAATACAGTCCTTGCCCCAGGAGCAGCCGATGCCGCGATACTCCGAATCAAGGCTACCCAACAAGGAATTGCTCTCTCCATCGATTGCAACGGCCGCATCTGCTACTTGGACCCCTTTGTTGGCGGCGCCCTTGCCGTTGCGGAAGCTTGTCGCAATGTGTCCTGCACAGGAGCAACGCCCGTGGCCGTCACTGACTGCCTCAACTTTGGCAACCCTGATGAATCCTACGTGGCCTATCAGATGAGGGAGTCCGTGCGCGGCATGGTGGAAGCGTGCACCGCTCTGGACGTGCCAGTAGTAAGCGGCAACGCCAGCCTTTACAACGAGACCAGGGGAACGGCGGTCTATCCCACCCCGGTTGTCGGCGCCATGGGACTGCTGGAAAACGTAAGCCGCGCTGTGGGGTCGGCTTTCAGGAAAGAGGGAGACCTCGTCCTCCTCATCGGTGCCTCGGAGCTTTCAGAAGACACGGCCTGCTTGGCCGGCAGCGAATACCTGGAGCTGATTCACGGCGTAGTGGCAGGCCGGCCAAGCATAGACCTCGATTTGGAAGTGAAGATACAGCAATGCTGCCGGCAGCTTGTCAACCAAGGTCTCGTCAGTTCTGCCCATGACTGCTCAGAGGGCGGCCTCGGCATAGCAATAGCCGAAAGCGCCATTCAGGGCAACCTGGGTTTTTCCGGCAGCGTTTCTCCGGGGGAACGCTGGGACGCGGCTCTGTTTGGTGAAGCGGCCTCAAGGATTCTGGTGTCGTTGGACCCGGCCAATCTACGGGCAGTGGAAACAACCTGTCTAAAAATGGGCGTGCCGCACCTCTTGCTTGGTACCGTGGGAGGGGATCGTTTCTCATTTCCCAATACCCTGGACCTTCCGCTGGCAGAGCTTTCGGATGCCTGGCACAACGGTCTTGAAAGAGCGTTGCAAACATGATGCCCCAGCCTTCCGGCTCCCACCCTTCTCAAACTGGAGAATTCCAACTATACTAGCTCAAACGTTCCAAAGAGGTCTTGTTGAACTGTTTCGGTAAAATTCTCTTTCATCTTTCTTGGGGTTTAGCTCCAAGTTAGAGAAAAATCTTATTTTGAGGTGTTTGGATATGAAAGTAATCTTCCTGTCAGATGTGCCGGGCAGTGGTCAGGCTGGAGACGTCAAAGAGGTGAAGAACGGTTACGCCCGTAACTTCCTCCTTCCCAGGCAACTGGCCGTTCCCGCATCCCACGACCATATGCAGAGGCTGGAAGCCATACGCAAAACGGGAGATGAGCACCGTATCAAAGAGCAGAAAGACCTGGACGCTCTGGTGGAGCAGCTTAGCGAACTGACGCTGCACCTCAGCGCCAGGGTTGGGCCTACCGGTAGATTTTACGGAGCGGTGACCTCCACCCACGTCACTGAAGAGTTGATCCGCCTTACCGAGCGTGAGTTTGACCGTCGCTCAATTCACCTGGAAAACCCTATACATGAGCCGGGAGCCTACGAAGCGCAGGTGCGTTTCGCCTACGGCATATCGGCTACTTTAAAGCTCATCGTCGATGCTGAAGGGCAGGAGGGCGCGGTAGAGGCAAGGATAGCCGAGGAAGCGGCACAGGCCGAAGCCGCCAGCCAGGATGTGCAGCCAGAGTCTGTGGAATCTCCAGGTATGGACGGTGCAGCCGAGCAGGCTCCCTCAACCGATCCTGAACCGGGTGTAGAAGAGGAACAGCAACCTTGATGTACACCGACCGTTTGCCCCCCCATGATGACGCCGCCGAAGAAGCCGTACTTGGCTCCATCTTGTTGGACGGCAGTTCCATGCTGCAGGTGGCTCCGTTCCTCAAGTCTGAGGACTTTTACCGAGAGCGAAACAGATGGGGCTACGAGGCGTGCCTTGCTCTTTTTCAACGCGGTGAGCCTATAAACCAGGTCTCCGTTTCCCACGAGATGGAAGGATTGGAACGGCTGGACCCGGCCGGGGGGGCAGCATTCCTCAGCCACCTGGTAACCACTGTTCCCACATCTGTATACGTAGAGCACTACGCCCGCATGGTGAGCCGTACCTCTACCATGCGCAACCTCATCTCAGCCGCCACGGAAATAGCCGCCCTGGGTCATGAGCAGGACTCCGACGTGGACTCGGCGCTGGGCCAGGCCGAGGAGCTGTTGTTTCGCATCAGGTCCCGCAGGGAAAACAGGGACTTTGTTCCGCTGAGAGACGTCCTGGACAAATACCTGGAAGATACGGCGTCAGTGCACACCGCACTGGAACATGGTACAGCGCCGGTGCCGACGGGATTCATGGACCTGGACACCGTGCTGGGAGGACTGCAAAGGTCGGATCTTGTGATACTCGCCGCCCGTCCCAGCATGGGCAAGAGCACCCTGGCGCTGAATATTGTTCAGCATGCCGCCAGTCAAGGCGCCAACGTGGGCATATTCAGCCTGGAAATGAGCAGTGCGCAACTGGCGATGCGTTTGCTTTCTTCCGAGGCGCAGGTGGACAGCCACAGCCTGCGTATAAACCTGATGAGCGATCGGGAACAGCAAAGGGTCATCGACGCGGTGGGCGCACTTTCAGATCTGCCCATCTTCGTTGACGACACCCCGCTTCAGACAATCATTGAGGTGCGCAGCAAGGCAAGGCGGCTGCACATGGAGCGGAGGCTGGACCTGATAGTCTTGGACTACCTTCAGCTTATGCAAGGCAGCAGCCGCTCCGAAAACAGGGTCCAGGAGATGAGCGATATCTCGCGCGCCTTGAAAGGCCTAGCCAGAGACCTCAATCTTCCCTTGATTGCCATTTCGCAGCTAAGCCGCGCCGTAGAGCAGCGCCCCTCTCATAGACCTCAACTCTCTGACCTCAGAGACAGCGGCAGCATAGAGCAAGACGCCGACGTGGTAGCGTTCATCTATAGAGAGGATATGTATTCCCGTGAAGAGGAGTGGGAGCGGCAGAATCCCGTGGAACCATACCCCAAAAACATCGCCGAGCTCATCATCGCTAAGCATAGAAACGGCCCCCTCAAGAGCCTGAACCTATACTTCCGAGACCAGTTCTCTCGATTCGAAAACCTGGCTACCCAAAGAGCGGTCTGATCATGCCCCCAACGCTCGCATTTCCCGCGAGAACCAAGTACATCCCCGTTCCGGCGCAGGCGCTGGGGCCGCTCCTCGCGGAGATAGACTCCCTTGCCGAACTAAAATGCACCCTCAGATTGATCGGGATGGTACACCAGCGTCGCAGCAAACGTCTCTGGGTCACTACATCAGAGCTGGAGAACGATGCGGTCCTTGCGGATGCCCTGGCCCAAGAGCCGGAAGGCTCCAAGCAGGCAATTATCAAGGGAGTCCAACTGGCGGTAATGCGGGGCACCTTGCTGGAAGCTGAGCAGAGCAACGAAAAGGTGCTGTTCTTGAACGATGAGCCAGGAAGAAAGGCCATGGCCCAGTTGGGTGAAGTGGAAGTGGAGGAGCCGGCATCTTCATCTCAAGGTGAAGACCGTCCGAACATCTTTGTTCTATACGAGCAGAACATCGGTTCCTTGACTCCTCTGCTCGCAGAGGAACTCAAAGAAGCGGAGTCGGTGTATCCCTGGCCATGGATTGAGGACGCGTTTCGCATTGCCATCAGCTCTAATCAGAGAAAATGGCGATACATAGCCGGGATCCTGAAAAGATGGGACACTGAAGGAAAGGACAATGGAGAGTCTGGGCGACATTCTCAAACGACTGACCCCAAAGAATATCTCCGACGGTACGGCTACCTGGCACGCTGAGGAGGAGACCTCCTCAGATGATTGTACCGTTTGCGGAGGCAAAGGCTGGATAAGGCAGGACGTACCGGTGGGCCATACCGACTTTGGCCGAGCCATCCCCTGTTCCTGCCAGAAAGAGGTCACCCAAGCTCAAAGGCTGGAACGGCTGCAGCACCACAGCAACCTGGGTGCACTGGCCCGGCTCAGGTTCAACTCCCTGGACTCCAATGGGCGTTCCGCCAACCCGGAGGCCCAGCAGAAGTTCTCGCAAGCATACCAAGCCGCCATTGAATACGCCGACGGGCCTATGGGCTGGCTGCTCTTTACCGGAGCAGGAGGCTCCGGCAAGACCCACCTGCTTGCCGCCATAGTCAATCGCAGTATAGAGCGGGAGACGCCCGCCTTCTACATCTCGGTCCCTGATCTGCTGGACCATCTGCGCTCAACGTTCGCTCCCAGCAGCGAAATCTCCTATGACGAGCTCTTTGAGCACGTTAGAAACATACCGCTCCTTGCCCTGGACGACTTGGGCGCACACGCCACAACCCCCTGGGCGCAGGAGAAGTTGAACCAGATATTGAACCACCGGTTCAACCGGCAGATGCCTACCGTAATCTCCCTTAGCGTCCCCCTGGGCCAGCTCGACGAGCAGCTGCGGGCGCGCCTGGAGGACCGCAGTCTCGTAATGCAGATCATTCTGGGAGAACAAGCCGTCACCTCTCCCCACTGGCAGCTGGACAGGATGAAGTCGGATCTGAAGCCTCGCATGACTTTCCAAACTTTCAACACCAAGGGCAATAGAGCTGACGCTGAAGGTCAAGCGAGCCTGCAGGCCGCACTAAATGCGTCCCTCGTTTTTGCCGAGCAACCTTCCGGCTGGCTCGTATTCGCTGGCCCGGAAGGTTGCGGCAAAACCCACCTGACCATAGCCGTTGTAAACGAGATCGAACGCGACGGCAGATACGTTTGCTTCGCCTTCGTACCCGATCTGTTGGACCATCTCAGATATACATTCAGTCCCCAGAGTCCGGTTACTTACGACCAGCTGTTCGAAGAAGTTAGGACTGCGCCTTGCCTGGTCCTGGACGACCTAGGTTCTCACAGCGGCACAGCCTGGGCAGAAGAGAAACTCTATCAAATAATAGTGCACCGCCAGGAAGCCCGACTTCCTACCATAGTTACTCTGCGTGGTTTAATGGAAGACCGCCTCCCTCCACATGTGCAGTCACGGTTGAAAGACGTAAACATTGTGAATTGGTGCCCCATTTCTGCACCGGATTTCCGTGACAAGGGCAGCTCCAAGGAGGGGAACCAGAGCGGCCATGCTGGATACAAAGGTCAGAGGGGGAAGAAGCACTGACCAGCGAGCCATGCGTGTTCTGTAGGATAGTCCGTAGAGAAGAGCCTGGCGCCATCCTCTATGAGGATGACGACGTAATGGTCTTTCGCAACCGTCTCAGGTGGGCGCCGGTCATGCTTCTAGCCGTACCCAAAAAGCACATGACCCAGGAAGATCTGTGGAGCAACCAAGAGATGGTTAAGGTAGCCGCAATAGCCGCACGCATTGGCAAAGAGCATTGCCCCAACGGATTCAGACTGCTCTCCAATTTCGGGCACGACGGTATGCAGAGCCAGCCTCACGGGCACATACACATCATAGGAGGCATTCACCTGGGCCCCTACGTTTGAGGGAATCTGGATACCTCGTTGCCCCGGCTGTCGAACAGTATGGCAACGTCGCCGTCATTGTTCCAAACGTGGCCCCGGTAAGGGCTGCCATCGGATTTCAGCCACTGCAGTACTCCAGGCGGATCTTGTCGGCCGTTGGGACCGCTGGTAACCCGGACGGCAGCGCCTGAGTTTAGAGTCAACCGTGGGAACACGAAACGCTGTCCGCCCTCCTGGCTCAGCAGTTCCCAGTCGGTCATGACCTGGGGGCTGGCCCCACTATTGACAATGACGACAACCTCCTCCGCTAGGTCAACGTTCTGGATGCTTACCTGATATTGAGCTTCTATCTGCGGAGGCGGCGCTAGCGTAGCAGTAGCCGTCGGCTCTGGTGCTAGCGTAGCAGTGGCTGTAGGCTCCGGTGCAGGCACAGCAGTGGCTGTAGGCTCTGGTGTAGGCGCAGCTGTAGCCGTAGGCTCCGGTGTAGGCGTAGCGGTGGCTGTAGCTGTAGGCTCCGGCGTAGCTGTGGCTGTAGGCTCCGGCGTAGCTGTGGCTGTAGGCTCCGGCGTAGCTGTAGGTGTAGGTGTCGGTGTCGGTTCAGCCGTAGCGGTGGCTCTAGGCGTCGGTGTAGGCGTAGCGGTGGCTGTAGGTGTCGGTGCAGTCGTGGCTGTGGCTGTCAGAGCCGCACTCACGGTGGCCCGCACCGCGGATACAACCGTCGCCTCTATATCGGGCGTGCCGGTTGCCTGAGCAATCTGTACGGCATCCGGAGTCGCAGTGCGGTTGAGGGCAGCAGGCGTCGTTATAGAAGCAGGAGGAGACGATACTGGTGAAATCGTAGGGACTGTGGGAGTCTCATTCTGGGTGCATGCGAAGATGAGGAGAGGGATTGCAGCGATGAGCAGGGATGACTTCCTCCGCATTTGACCTCCTAGACAAAGGCGGTCAATAGGATATCACAGCCTAAGACAACGGATCAGGGCAAATTCGGCCCTAAGAATTACTGGGAAAGCACGGGGATCATGGCCCTGACCCGTTCCTCCACCTGGTCGCGGATTCTTCTCACTACCTCTACGGGCCGGCCTCTGGGATCCTCCAATCCCCAATCTTCGCTGGGGACGAACACAGTAGGGCAGGCCTCCTCGATTGAGCAACCCATAGTGATGACCTTGTCGGACTCATCCACCATGTCCTGCGTCAATAGTTTGGGGTTGTTGTCCGATACGTCTATTCCCTTCTCCCGCATGACCTCGACGACCGCAGGATTAACCGCATCGGACGGCTGAGTCCCCGCCGAATCCACTTCTACTCTTCCACCGGCCAATTTTTCAAGAAAAGCAGCGGCCATCTGGCTTCTCCCCGAATTGTGGACACATACGAACAAGACCCGCTTCATTTCTCTCCTTCACCTGCCTTGCCCATGTAATGCTCCTCTCCCCTTAGCCACCAATATGCCAGTGAAGCCGCAGCAGCCCCGGTGAGAGGCCCCACGATATAGAGCCACTGGCTGGCCCACGTCCAACCCACCAGAGCCGGCCCCAGTGATCGAGCCGGGTTCATGGAGGCCCCCGATATAGGGCCGGCAAAAATGGCTTCAAGCCCAACCGTGCCCCCTGTGGCCAGCGCTGCACCCTGGCCCACGGCCCGCACATCCGTAGCCACCGCCATAATTACAAACATGAGGAAAAAGGTGAGCACAATCTCAAGGCGCAGAGACTGCAGGTCGCTGCCGGATGGCAAGGTTGCTCCCATATCCGCTACGTCTCCCAAGATTGCCAGCAGCACCAAGCTGGCGGACGCGGCCCCAGCCAGTTGAGCCGCCAGATAATAGGGGACGTTCTTCCAGGGAAAGTGGCGGCTAACCGCGAATGCAATGGTGACGGCTGGGTTTATATGAGCGCCGGAAATATGCCCAGTGGCGAAGACCATGGCCCCCACCACCAATCCAAACGTCAGGCCTACACCCAGATGGGTCAACAGCCCGTCCATAAGCTGATTGATCATGATTGCCCCGGTTCCGGCAAAAACAAGACCAAACGTCCCTATGAACTCTGCAACGCTTTTTTTCAGCATTTTCACGCGGCTACGCTGTTGGCAGTTTATTCAGCATATCTGCGATTGTTTAACGTATTCTTAACAGGCTTTTAACAGATCCACTTCAGTTTGACGACCCTTCAAGCGGCTTGTACACTCCATTCAGCAAGGTTTGAGGAGAAGGTTATGGGCAACTTCCACGGCGTCGTCCCTGCATTGATTACACCGTTCGATGGGGAGGGTAGGTTCAATGAAGAGGCGTTCCGCGGAGTGATGGAACACAACATCCAGGCCGGCGTCGACGGGTTCTGGATAACCGGCGGCACCGGCGAGAGTGTGCTGCTCAGCGAAGAAGAGGTAATCCAGATAGCTCAGGTCTCAGCCGACCAGTCCAAGGGCAGAGCCAAGACCATTGTCCACGTGGGAGCGCTCACCACGCAGAGCGCCGTGCGAATGGCCGAAGCCTCCCGCGCAGCGGGCGTCGACGCCATAAGCTGCGTGCCGCCTTTCTTCTACAGGCCCACAGACCAAGCCGTCGTTGACCATTACAAGGCTGTTGCCGGCGCGGCGGACCTCCCTTTCTTCGTGTACAACCAGCCCAAGTACACCGGGGTTGAAGTTACCCCCGCACTGATGAGCACCTTCATAGAGAAGATTCCCCAGGTAGCCGGCGTCAAACACTCGGCGCCGGACTTCCACAACATCCGCCGCTTCTCTCAAATGGGCATAGACGTCTTCACCGGGAGCGGCTCGCTGTTCCTTGCCGCGCTTACCTCTGGGGCTGCCGGAGTGGTCGACGGTCCGCTCACTGTGGCGCCGGAGATCTGGGTGCAGGCCTACAGGTCGTATAGAGAAGGCGACGTTAAGCGTGCGCAGGAGTTCCAAGAGCTAGGCGCAGGATTGATAGACCTGGCGGGCAAATACGGGATGCAAGCCACCTGCAAAGCGCTGGTCAAGGCCCGCTTGGGGATCGATAGCGGGCAGCCCAGACCGCCTATCCCATCTCTCAGTGAAGAGCAAACGAAGCAGTTGATGGACGAAGCAAGGGCAATAGGAGTGCTTCCGGCCTAGTCAGAGCCCCGCTTAGCAGCAGTTCTAAGTCAAGCCGCCGGTGTGATCCATATGTTGCCGTAGTCGTCCACGCGCCCTGCATATCCAGGCGGTATCACCGTAGTCGCGTCCAGCTGCTCTATGACCGCAGGGCCGTCCATTCTATTTCCGGCTTTGAGACGATCCCTATCGTAACCCAGGCACTCCATTGCACCGCCGCCCTGTACAAAGTACACCTCCCTTGAGCCTGTGCAGGCCTCTGAGGAGTCCTTGCTGCCTCCGGCAATGCTCTTGACCTTGAGCCTGGGAGAGGAAGCATAGGCATGAATGCGAAAGCTCACCACCTCTACCGCATCGGTATCGCTGGAATGTCCGTACATCTGCTGGTGAAGACGGTTGAACTCTTTTCGAGCGTTCTCCAATTGCTCCTCCGATGTGGGTAGCACGTTGAGATTGACCGTAAGCTCCCAGTTTTGTCCCACGTAACGCATGTCCATAGACCTGGTGAGCGCTCTCTCCTCTCCGGCAATACCCTCGCTGTCCATCCAGTCTATTGCTTCCTTTTCTAGCGCGGCCACCGTGGTCAGCATAGTCGATAGGTTGGCGTCCTCCCAGCGGGTGACCCGTGTCCTTACGAATTCGTTGAGGACGTGGGCCTGGCAGAGACCCTGTGCCGAGAACAGGCCTGGATACAGCGGCACCACAACCTCTGTAATACCAAGGGACTCCGCCAAGTCCACGGCATGCAGAGGCCCGCCGCCGCCGAAGGCCACCAGGGTGAACTCCCGCGGGTCAAACCCACGACGCACTGACACCACTCGCAAAATCCCTTCCATCTGCGCGTTGGCCACCTCTATGATGCCTTCGGCTGCCTGAGCGACGTTCATATCCAACCTACCGGCTATGTGCTGTTGAATAGCCGTCTCAGCCCGGTTTACGTCCACCTCTACCTCTCCGCCCAGTAGGCGGCCGGAACCAATTCTCCCCAACGCCACTTGCGCATCCGTTACGGTTGGCAGCTCTCCCCCCCGACCATAGCTGGCAGGGCCCGGGATGGCGCCTGCACTCATTGGTCCAACCTTGAGCACCCCAACGGGGTCCACCCAAGCGATGCTTCCGCCCCCTGCGCTGCACTCCACCAGGTCTATCATGGCCGCCCTTACCGGGTAACCTCTACTCCTCGTGGTGAAAGCGCCATGCTGCTCCGTGCCCACCTCAAACTCAAAAGCAAGCCGGGGCGTGGCATCCTCCATCAGACTGGCCTTGGCCGTTGTACCTCCCATGTCAAAGGAGACCAGCTTCTCCCTGCCCAACAGCCGCCCCAGTTCGGCGGCGGCAAGCACACCCGCGGCAGGGCCGGACTCTGTTGTAGTATGCGGCTGCTTGATGGCAGTGCCAACGCCCACCAGTCCACCGGCGGACTGCATGATATACAAGCTGGATGGCTGGGAAAGGACGCCAGCGAGCTCACGTTCTAGCCTGGCGACATATCCCTGGAGCACAGGCGCCAAGTATGCCGCCACCGCCACCGTACTAGCCCGCTCGAACTCCCTGAACTCCGCAGCTATGCCGGATGAGATTGAGACGAACCCCTCAACGCCGGCCCTTGCAAACTCCTCTTCCACAATTTGTCTGGCCCTAATCTCGTGGACGGGGTTGATAAAAGAGAAAAGGAAACAGATGCCCACGGAGTTTACGTCTTCTGCAATGAAATCCCTGGCCAAGCTGCGGCACTGCGCCTCATCCAGGGGAACCACCACTGAACCGTCGTTGGCTACCCGCTCATCCACCTCTCTTCTCAAATACCGCGGCACCAGGGGCTCGGCGCGGTCCACGGTGTAATCAAACTGGTCCGGCTCTATCTGCCTGCCTATTTCCAGGATGTCGCGGAACCCCTTTGTAGTGATGAAGCCAAGCCTGGCGCCCTTGCGCTCCAACAAGGCGTTGGTGCAGATGGTAGTCCCATGCGCCACGTAGGGGACTACCGCATCGGTCTGATGGTCGCTGTACATGCGCTGCAATCCATCGACAAAGCAGACCGCAAGGTCGTGCGGCGTAGTGGGCACCTTGACTACGGAGAGGTTGCCCGTAGACTCGTCATACCACAGATGGTCGGTAAAGGTGCCGCCTATATCTATGCCTACGCGGAATCTGGCCACCTATTCCCTTGCCTTCCTCAGAGTCACGGTTTCCTCTTCGAGCACCGTCCAGCTTTCCGCGTCTATAGCCACGCCGTAAACCTCCGAGGCGCGCGCCAGCGATATTTTGCCGTTTCGCGCGTCGCAAAGCACGGCCGCCGGGTCACGCTCCAGTGGATTTGCATAACCGCCTCCGCCGCCCGCTAACACGGTTACAACGTCACCTTTCTTCAGAGGATAGTTGGCAGTCTCTCGGGGCAGCTCAACGGGGTCAGCCGAATCGTAGTTCAGTACCAATCTGGAGAGCCCGCCCGGCCATCCGCCGGACACGCCTGGAGCCGGTATCTTGTGCCTATTGGAATGAGTGGCCAGGTTTACGTCCGCCAGCACTTCCCAGTCCTGCCTCACGCCTACGCCGCCGCGGTACTTGCCCGCCCCTTCCGAATCCTGAATATACTCAAGGCGCAGGCCCCTCAATGGATATTGCATCTCCATTGGCTCCACCGGCAGATTGAGAACTTCATGCACGGAGTCCACGCCGTCCTTGAAAGTGCGGGCACCGCCTCCGCCCCCTACGGTCTGATAGTGTATGAAGTAGCCTTGGCCCTCCCTGTTGCTGAAGCCCACTCCGTGAACGCCATGCCAGGGCCCCCTGGCTTTCTCAGGAAAAGCTTCCATTAGAGCAGCCAGAATTACGTCTCTAACCAGGTAGGTGGTCTCCGTCCTTGCACCCACCGCGGCGGGGGGCTTGGCATTGATCAAGGAATGGTCCGGCATGATCACCCTGAACGGTTTTAGAAAGCCTGCGTTTATGGGTACCGTATCGTCGACTAGGAGATTCCTGAACACACCGACGACCATTTGCCATGTCCCGTGGTAAGCAACGTTTATGCCCCACTTGGCCGGTGGCCCGCTGCCCGTGAAGTCCACCTCTATCAGCGGCCTTGGTCTATGCTTTAGAGAAACCCTGACCTTGACGGCTATTGGAGCGTCGCTGCCCAAGTCGTCATCCAGGTAATCAATAGCCGACCAGCTACCCTCAGGCGTATTCAGGATGGCCTGCTGCAACCGCGTCTCGGAATAACCGACAAGCGCCCGCATGTAACGTTTCAGGCCCTTGACTCCGTACCGTTGCGCCAGCTCATGAACACGCCGTTCCGCCAGATGCAAAGCCGCCATGTGCGCCCTGATATCCGCCGCCCTCTCGTAGGGGCCGCGGATATTTGCCAGCATGATCTCGTAGATGTCCTCTTCAAGCCTGCCCGATTTGTACAAAGCCACCGGCGGCAAGCGGAGGCCTTCCTGGTATATCTCCGTAGCGTCTCCTACTACGCCCTGCGCCGGCGCCTTACCGCCCACGTCCGCCCAGTGACCCTGGTTGCATACAAAGCAGAGCAACTCTCCGTCATAGAAAACGGGTTTGATGAAAGACATATCCGGCAAATGCGTGGGCCCGCCCAGGTACGGGTCGTTCATCACGAAAACATCGCCGTCCGACAGTTTGGAGCCGAACTTCTCCAGGATGCGAGCGCCCACGGGACCGTATCCCGAATTGTTGTACTGACCGCCTGAGTAACGGCCGCCGCAGAAAGGCTGGCCGTCCGAATCCAGCAGCCACGCCGAACAGTCCTTGCGTTCCTTGATGTTGGTGGAATACGCGGAGCGCACCAGTATCGCCTGCGACTCGTCGCAGAGCGTCATGAAGGCGTTGAGCATCACCTCCATGATCACAGGGTCAACGCCTAAAGAATGCTTTGGCCTCAAAGAGTGCTCCATACCAACTCAACTAACAAGGGTAACCGAGGATCAAGGGACGTCCATGGTGCGTAAACGAAATACCGCGAGAAGGAGGAAGACCAGTGAAACCGCCACCGCCCCTACGATAGCCGCCGGGAACTCTATGACGCTCCCCCCCAGCGCTTGGAAAGTTGTTTCATCCAATCTGTACATGATGGCCAGCGTGTAGTTTCTAATGCTTACGTATCGTATTCCTTCCAAGAATGTGCTAACAAGCCCCTCCCAGAGAAACACGTAGACCAGGCCGAACGCCAAAGCACGAGAGCTGATGAGCCCCGCCCAGGTGAATACGGATGCATAGGCGACAACACCGGCAAATAGGGATAAAGCAACGGCCAGCAGAGGCTGAAGACCTCCCCCCAAACCTATTGTTACGGCCAGCATAGAGCTAATTATCAAGATAGGGGAGGCCACTATCACGGAGGCAAGGAATTTCGGAACTACAATTTGGTACCTTGGCACAGGTTTCAAGGTCAGGTAGTTTAGCGTTCTATCGTCCACCTCATCGCCAAACGCGGCAGTGGCCAAAGCCATGGTTACTATTGGAGCAATGCCGCTAATCATCATTCCGTTTACCAGAATTGTTACAAAATCTTCGCTGACAGATTCCTCAGATGATGTAAAGCTTGCTACAGCCGCAGCCAAAGCCACAGGCAACATGGACAGAAGAGCAATCAAGACCAAGCGGCGCTTGCCCATCTGACGCAGTGATAGCAACAGTATCTGTACCATCAGCGCTCCACCACGTAGCTGAAAACACTCTCCAACGAATCATCCAGCGGTTCCACGCGAAGCAGGCGCACTCCCAGCTCTTTTGCCAAGCGAGGCAGCGAACGTTGCAATACGCTTACTCTTTGGCTCAAGACGGTGAGCACCCCTTCACCATCAACCGAGACCGAATCTGCCTCCTCCATCTGCAGTATCGCCGCCGCCATCTTGCGGGGCTCGCTGACCACCACTCTCACGCGATACGGGCGCTCGTCTAGCTTGGCGCGGATGGCGCGGTAGTCTCCGGAGGCAGCCAGCTTGCCGCTGACCATGAGCAGTATCTGTGCAGCGAATATCTCGACCTCCTCCAGTATGTGAGACGAAATAACTATGGTCCTGCCCTCGCCGGCCAGATCTTTCATCAAGTCTTGAAACTCCAATCTCTGGCGGGGGTCGGTGCCGTTCAGAGGCTCATCCAATATCAAGACCTGGGGATCGTGCACCATGGCCGAGGCCAATCGCATGCGCTGGCGCATCCCCCTGGAGTACGTGGACAGTGCGCGGTGCTGCGCTTCTTCAAGGCCCACCCTTGCAATTGCCTGGTCCACGTATCCCTTCAAGGGCTGCAAACCGTACAACCGTCCTGAAAACTCCACAAATTGCCGGCCCGTGAAGAACCCGTATACCCCCTCATGCTCCGCCATGATGCCGACGCGGCGATACAGCTCCGCGTTGTCTCTGGGCTGTTCACCGAGCAACTTGACTTCTCCCTTGGACGCCTTGGAAAGGCCGGTGATCATGTGTAAGACAGTGGTCTTTCCTGCACCGTTGGGGCCCAGAAGACCCGTTATGCCCGGATATATGTCGAACGAAACGTCGTTCACGGCAACCACATTGCCGAACCACTTGGACACGCCGACAACGTTCACGGTGGGTTCAGCGCGGCTTCCAGAAGATGTTTGCAGTGTGCTCATATCGCTATGCTCTGATAACGCCGCCAGAGGAGGAATCCAGGTCCTGCGGTCAGAATCAAATACCAGCCAATGGGAACTATGTCGGGCAGTTCCTGCGCTAGAGTTCCCGGCTCTTCACCAAATATAAAGTCGTTGATTCTGATGGGTGCTTCTCCAAATTCCAACAGGGTGAACCACTTGGCCATGTCTCCCGCAATAGGCTCGCACTCGTGCATCTGTACAGTTACGTTCCCGTTGGTCGTCGTGGTGGTGCCTTCACACGAGGTAAGGATTCCCGCGGCAGACGCCGAAACTATCCACAGACCGATTACGAATGCAGCCGCGTAGGCTCTTCGATTCGTAAACGCGGAAACCGCCAAAGGCAGGGTTGTGGTGAAGACCGCCACAACTAAACCGGCCGCCAGGAAGCGGGGAACGTCCAACCAGTTTTCCCTAACGTAATCCACCGGTTCAGGCGCGGTGAGAAGCAACCCAAGGAAAAGCAAGATCTGCCCGGAATACACAATGGCAAGCGTGATTATAAAAAACGCCGACCACCTACCGGCAACGTAATCTGTGGGAGTTAGAGGCCTTACCAGGTAGAGGTGGAGAACACGGTCGCGACGGTCGGGAATTAGCAATTCAGGCGCAATTATTGCGGAAAAAAGCAGGAGGATCACAGAGATTATGGAATAGTAGCCGGCATGAGTAGTCGTATTCTCGGGCCCGGCCAGAGACGCTATTAGGACCATGATGACTGCCGGGCCCACAGCCGCCACGAAGAGCAGTACCGGCAATATCTTGGCACGTGAACCGCGGCCTATCCCCAGGGCTGACCTGATGCCGTTTACAAGCAACGCCCAGCGAGCCCGCGCTCTGCCTTCTCTGGGGCCGTAGTATCTCTGGTACCCCAGGTCATATACCTCTCCCCGCCGCTCGGACGTCATGACTCGCTGCCTCTGAAGATGTCCTGCAAGCTGCCCCGTCTGGGCGCCAAACGACGCAACCTTGAATCAGCATCGACCAGGGCATCCCGAATGTCGTCGTACTGGTCTTCGGTTACATCCTGAATCACCACGGAAGCTCCATCCAGTTCAGCCTGGATGCCATGTTCCCCCAAGGCCTCCATCAGCGCGTCCAGGTTGTCATCGACCTCCAAGAAAAGCGTCTGGGTCTCCTGAGTGAACTGCGATACCGCGCCTTTCTGAGTGACACGGCCGCCTTCCAGAACAATGATTCGATCGCATGTCCGTTCAACATCACCCATGAGGTGGGAGGAAAGAAGCAAACTTATGCCGAATTCACGACCGGTACGTCTGATCAAGTCGAGCATCTCTTCACGTCCGCTTGGATCCAGGCCCGCGGTAGGCTCATCGAGCATTACAATGGTGGGGTCATGGACTAGAGCCTGGGCCAGCTTGACGCGTTGTTTCATGCCCGTGGAATACTCACCTATGGGACGGTAACGTTCTTCGTCCAGGCCAACGTGCCGTAGAACGTCGGCTGCGCGAGTACGCGCATGGGAAGGAGGCAATCCACTGACCTGGGCCATGTGCGATAGGAACTCGGACGAATTGATTGAGTCCGGCAAACAGTCGTGCTCCGGCATATAGCCAAGCCGGCCCCGGATCTCGATAGAATCGTAGGGTTGCCGGCCCATGACCTCGGCGGTGCCGGACGTGGGCTTGAGCAGACCAAGGAAGAGTTTGATAGCCGTGCTCTTGCCGGCTCCGTTGGGGCCCAGAAGCCCCGTAATTCCCTGCTCTACCTCAAAGTCCACTGAATCAAGGGCTATTGTGGAGCCGTAACGCTTGGTGAGATTCTTGGCTTCCAGAATAGGCGGCATGAAAAGGAGTATATTAAATCGACGGCAGTTTTGGAATCCTAGCTTTGGACGACCAGTCTTTGATCAAATGACCTCTGCGGTAACTTGCACCGGGGCTTGCTGAACCATGTCGGCATCTCGCATTTTTAGTACTTTGAGCATACGCGACTTCCGCCTGCTGTGGGGGAGCAGCGCCATCTACGTAATAGGAGCCGCAACGGAGCTCATTGCCCAGGGCTGGATGGTGCTCTTGCTTACTAACGATTCCGCCCTTTGGGTTGGCATAGCTTCAGGTATACGCGGCGCCGGACACATAGTCTTTGCACTTATTGGAGGTGTCCTGGCAGACCGGTTGAGCCGCCGCATGGTGCTAAGCACGTTCAGAGCCATAAGCGGGCTAGTCCTGTTGGGCTTGGCGCTGCTAGTCCTGCAGGACAGGGCACAACTCTGGCACATACTTGTCGTTGTTTTTATACAAGGTTCTGCTGATGGCATCGTCGCACCTGCCTTCAACGGCCTCATCTACGATACCGTAGGCCCGCGCCGGCTGATGAATGCCATAGCCTACACCCTGGGGGGGTTCCATATCTCTTGGACCGTTGGATCCGTGCTTGCCGGCAATGTAATCAACTCATCAGGTATAGGAGCCGCCTATGCTCTAGCCGGTGCCGTCTACTCAGCCAGCGTACTTCCTCTGCTCTTCATGAAGGTTGCCAGGTCAGTGCAGCAGAGGCAGGAATCCATCTGGCGTAACCTTGGACAGGGGCTTGCATACGTTGCGGGAAACAACTCCCTCCGTGCCTTGCTGATCCTCAGTGTCTTCACGGAAGCATTCGGGTTCTCCTACATCATCATGCTGCCCGTGATAGCCAAGACCGTTCTCAACGTGGGCCCCACCGGACTGGGGTACCTTTCTGCAGCAGGGGGTGCCGGAGCGCTGATAGGTATAGCGGTATTGGCCAGCTTCAGTGATTTCTCAAACAAATGGAGGCTGCTCACCATAGGCACATTGGGCGCAGGAGTCAGCATTGTTCTATTTGCTTCCTCTTCCTGGTATGCAATCTCGCTTGTCCTAGTGGCTGCCATCGGGCTTTCCCTTGTCGTGTACGACGCAACTATCAACACACTGCTCCAGCTAACGTCCGACGAGAATATGAGGGGACGCGTCCTTGGGCTGTATGGCATGACGTGGGGGTTCACACCGGCGGGCGGCTTCGCCGTAGGAGCCGTTGCCAGCGCGGCAGGCGCACCAATCGCCGTAGGAATAGGAGGCGTCGTCATCGTAACCTATGCGGCCGCGGTCATAGCCAGGATGGGAGCCAGAGTCAAGTCGCCGGAACCCAACTAGTCCGCCCGCTTCATAGCTTGCACAGACAAAGCTCTACATATAATCTAGTTGCCGCCACCGTGGCAGGGAGGAGATACGTATGACTATCGAACAGACCTTTGAAGAAGCCGTAACTGAGTTCATAGGAAAAACCAAGGAGTTCATCGACACGGAATCACTGGAGGGCATTCCGCCCAACACGCCCTGTCCTTACGAGCAAGAAGGGCCTCCCTACGAATCACCCATCCGGCTTGATTCCAACTTCATCACGAAATATGCCCGTGCAATAGGCGACAACAACCCCATCTACACGGATCAGGACTATGCCAGGAAGACCCGCTATGGCACGCAGCTGGCTCCTGGACCGGTGTTGAACTACATAAGGTACCCGGGTATTCACGGCGCCACTCGTCCCAAGGGCTATCCTGTAGCCAACTTTGTGGCCGGATGCGCCTGGGAATTCTTTGACGTTCTGCGAGTAGGCGATAGGTTCAGGACATCCAAAGAGACCAAAGAGCTGATCGAGAAGAAGGGAGGCCACGGAGAACTGCTGTTTCTTATTTCTGAAGTGAACTACTGGGACTTCCACAACGACCTCAGAGCCAAGTCCTACGGCACTCTGATCATGGTGCCGCAAAGAACCATGGGCACTTCCAGGGCTATGGACGTGGAACGCCTGGGTGAAAGCATGCTCTACGAGCGCAAAGCCCAAAGCTACTCCAAACAGGAGATGGAAGAGCTGGTCAAACGGCTGGAGGGCGCAGAGCGCAGGGGTTCCAATACTCTGTACTGGGAAGATGTAGAAGTGGGCGACAAGCTGGGCCCCCTTGTCCTTCCGCCCTGGACTCTCCAAGACCAGGTCTGCCAGGACACCGTCAATTCTCAGACCGTAGGCACAGGAGACAATCCGGGAGACGTTCCAATTAAAGAAAAAGACGTCCTTTCCTTTGAATCGGCTTACCGCCGCATGAGAGAAAGGCCGGGCAGCGCGCGGACTCACCCCAATACTCTCTGGCCATGGACTCCGGGAGCCGAACATGAGGACGCATTGCTGGCCGCTTTCCGCGGTCAGCCTGGCCCGTTCGACCACGGGGGCCAGCGGTTCCAGATACCGGAGCAGCTTTTTACCAACTGGATGGGCGACGATGGTTTTATACGCCGCATGTACTCGGCACTGAGGAGACCTGTATACTACGCCGACGTCACAACCTACACCGGTGAAGTAGTAAAGAAGTACACAGAAGTACAGAAGGGCTCCAGCGAACCGGGAGGTACTCCCGGAGAGGCCACATACCATGCAGTAGGCATCCGCTGGCAAGGAGCCAACCAGGTAGGCGAAGCACAGGTGCCGGGCACAGTCACTGTATACCTGCCATCGAGGGAAAACGGCCCGGTGCAGTTACCAATACCGCATGCGGCCAAGCCGCCTTTCGTCAACTACGAGACGTTCCGCAACGAGTGGTATTAAAAATGAGTAGGGGGGCGGGTTATCCGCCCCCCTACTTAAGACTTTGCCAGTTCTTCCATTAAGTTGTGGTACGCTACCCAGGGACCGTGTGAGCCTGCGCTGGCTCTCTCCGACGCCCTCTCTTCTATCGTCCTGATCTCAGGCTCTATCCTGACTGTTGCCAGTACAGGCCCTTCCGTATTGAATATCTCTGCGGCCGCCGTGCTGAAATCCTCCAAGTCATCGAAGTCGTAGGCAGCGTTGTACCCCGCGGACAGCGCCATTTCCTTGAAGGAAACGGTGTCCGCTCCAACTATGGGCTGCCCGCCTGTTGAAGCATAAACGCCGTTCTGCACCACAAAGTGGTATAGGTTCTTGGGCCGCTGCTCTCCAATGGTTATCAAGGCGCCAAGGTTCATTTCAAGACTGCCATCGCCGTCTAGCAGGATAACCGCCTTGTCCGGCCGGGCCAGCGCCACCCCCAAGGCAAACGAGGATGCCTTGCCCATGGCGCCTCCTACCGGCAAGTCCAGCTCCGGGTGATCGCTCACCTCTTTCCAGCGGGGAGTAGCGCGAAACACTGGAATAACCACTGCTTCCCCCCTGTACTCTTGAATTACCCGCATCATCTCTGTTTGCTGGATCATTACCGGTTCTCCCCTACGGCTAGTTGGATTTTTGTTTGTAAGTCTGTCTTTCCTGCATAACCTCTGAAAGCGGCCTGCCCGAGGCCAGTTGCCCAAGCGCGTACGCCTCCCACTCCTCAAGCTCCTCGCACGCCTCAAGCTGTTCCCGTGCTTCATCTAAGCTGGCGACTATCACGCCGTCCTCGTCGGCAACTATGAGGTCGCCGGGATTTACCGTTATGCCGCCTACCTCCACCGGCACGTTGACCGCACCCTCTTCCGGGCCGGCCCGCTTGGCGATAATTGCCGAAACGCCGCGGCAGAACACGGGAAACTTCAACCGTTCAATGGCCCGCTGGTCCGTGACCAAGCCGTCAGTGACCATCCCCGCTATGCCCTTTTCCTGGAAATTGAGTACCGCAAAGTCGCCGGTAGTAGCGTGCCGTTGCTCGCCGCCGCGGCTCATCACAATTACGTCGCCCGGCTGGGCAATCTCCACTGCTCTAGCCAGAGCAGCGGTAGAGTTGGGAGTGGTCTGCACGGTCAGTGCCGGGCCAACCAGCTTCACAGGCTGCCATAGGGCTCTGATGGCCGGCTCCATCCCTCCATCCAGAAAGTGACCTAGCGAAGGGGCCAGTATCTTCTTGTATGCGTCTATCAATTCGTTGTCTGAGGTAAAGGAACGCGGGTTGACGGTTACCATTGGTGCCTCCAGTCTTTATCTGCGCTTGGGCTGGGCTCTAGTGGGTTGTATGTAGTGAGGCTCCGTTGCTGCCAATGATTCAGCGGATGCCTTTCCCATTTGCTCATCCAGGGCATTGTGCAGCTTCAGCGTGGTCTCCACCTGCTCATCGGAAGCGTGGATGCCCTCCTGCCGCAACATTTCACTAACTATATCCTTGGTTATGCTCATGGCTCTCTCCCTAAATTTCAGGATGTTTATTGTGCCATTCCGTAGCCTGCTCATAAGCATGGGCTACCTTCAATACCACGTCGTCTTCAAACAAGCGCCCCGATATTTGCAGGCCAACGGGCAACCCCTGGCTGGAGAAGCCGCATGGTACGCTCACCGCCGGCTGGCCTGTCAGATTCTGGGGACGGGTGAAGCTACGTTGAGTAGCCATTCTCAATGCTCCGGCATTGCCACCCGCTGCCACGCTTGCTTGTATCTGTCCAGGAGGGGCCGCCGTGGTGGGCCCTACCAAAACGTCCACGTTTTTCATGACCCGGCTGATCTCATCCTGGATCTGCCTTCTCAAAAGCTGCGCCTTGTGGTACATGGTAGAAGATATCACGGATCCTACCAGGACCTTTTGCTGCACGCCCACGGTGTATTCATTGAGCCGGTCCTTCCAGGGAGCGTGCACTTGGGCAGCCTCGCTCCAGGTGATGGTGTTGCCAGAGGCGGCAGCGTAATCAGCCGTTAACGGCAGAGACACCTCCTCTACGGAGGCGCCGAGCTCGCTGAGCACTCCTATAGCCTCTTGCACCAAGGCTGTCACCTCTTCCGTAGCGCCTTCGTTGAACTCCTTGGGCACTCCAACGCGGATATTTCCGATGCCGCCCTTCAGTGCCCCGGCATAGTCGGGTAGGCGCACCCTTGCCGACGACGGGTCTCTTGAGTCGTAGCCGGCAACTGCCTGCAGCATCAAGGCGCAATCTTCCACGGTCCTGGTCAAAGGCCCGGCATGGTCTATGGACCAGCTCAGAGGGAAAACTCCGTATCTGCTCACCAGGCCATACGTAGGCTTTAGGCCGACAATACTGCAGAAGGAGGCCGGTCCACGAATCGACCCGCCGGTACAGGAACCCATGGAGCCAAAGACCATGCCGGCTGCCACGGAGGCCGCCGAACCGCTGGAAGAGCCGCCGGGGGTGTGGTCCGGGTTCCAGGGATTGCGCACTTCCCCGTATAGGCTGTTGTGGTTGCCGCAGGCGAACTCCAGGCAGTGGTTCTTGCCGACCAGGACTCCGCCGGCTCTGTTCAAATTGCGCACGGCGGTACTGTCCTGATTCGGAACATACTCCGAGAATACGCTGGAGCCGTTGGTAGTGCGTATGCCTCTTGTGGAATAGATATCCTTGACCGCATAAGGTACGCCGTGCAGTGGACCGCGATAGTTCCCTTGAGATATCTCTTGCTCCGCCTTTTGCGCGGTTGCCAGCGCTCGATCTCCCGCCACGGTAAGGAATGCATTCAATTTGGGGTTAAGCACGTCAATGCGACGAAGGATGGCCTCCGTAAGCTCAACAGGTGAGAGTTTACGGGTTCCGATTGCTTTGGCAGCGTCCGCCAAGGTCAGGCTGGTTAGATCCGCACTAGACATCTGGCTCCTCCCCGTTTCTAACTGCTTAGAGTGAGACCTATTCTATCAAAGATGGCGAGAAATCCAAGTCGGGCTCTTGTTCGTAAGGTGTTTTGTAGCTTGGAAATCTTTAGATTGCTTAAGGAGGGTATTGACAATCACAATATATCCCATAGAATTGTTGCGATTTTCTCGCGGAGCGTAGCAGTACGCTTGGTGGAGCTTACCTTTTGGAGGGGTTGAGAAATGCATTTAAGACTTAACTTGAGGAAACTACTGGGTTTGATTGTTTCCATTGGGCTGCTGGCAGTACTAGCGTGCGGACCTTCAGAAGAGGCCACACCTACACCTACTACGCCGGACGCGCCCACTCCCACACCCACGGCAGCGCTGCAGGTGCCGCAGATTACGGTGCCCACGCCAACGGCAACGCCCGTACCGCCCGCACCCGGAGTGACGGCCGTACCGCAGCCCACCAACACGCCAACTCCGGTTCCGGAAGGCGGAGGACCCGTTTACGGCGGCACCACTGCCATAGGCGGGAGTGGCGTAGGGTCCCCGGGCCAGTTCGATTTCACCGGCAATACTGTCGGTTACGGATGGACAGCGCTGGGATTCGCTGGCAACGTCTGGGGCCAATTGCTTCGTTTCAGCCTGGCTGATAAGCAGACAGTCGAGAACGACCTTGCTGAATCTTGGTCGCTGGACGCGGATGGAACCACTTACAGATTCCAAATACGCGACAACATCGTTGACCATGACGGCAACAGGTTTACCGCGGAAGACGCTGCGTACTCCTTGTACCGCTACATCGATAGACCGAACGGCCTTTCCTCGAAGCGCCAGGGATGCCTCCGAGCCTACGTCAAGAACGTAGTTGACGACATGGGCAGCCCACTGCCTGAGCCAGGGGTTGAAGCCCTCTCGGACACCGAGCTAGTCGTTAGACTCAAAGCGCCGAGAGCCGCTTTCCTGGCCTGCTTCGTGTCTCCATGGACAGCCGTTATGCCTGACACCTACACCAGGCCCATAGACGAGAGCGGCACCTGGAGAGACATTGACTTCACCAAGGGTGAGGTTGTTGGCACGGGTGCATTCATGCTGACCGTATTCGAAGACAACAACCGCGCCGGCTTGGAGCGGAACCCCAACTATTTCCTGCCTGAGTACCCTTACCTGGATGGCTACGAAGTCCTGGCAATACCTGATGCCAACACACGCGTAGCTGCCTTTATGGCGGGCCAGGTTGACTACCTGGGTCTATTCGGTGACGCTCCTTCACCGCGCGACGTTGCGAGAATAGTGGATCGCTTGGGTGAAGACGCAATTCGCCAACCTCGCGTCAACGCCAACGGCTGGCGCGGCTTCCCTCTGAACACCCAAAAGCCGCCGTTCGGGCCGGTAGGTGACCCCACCGCCGACAAGCTTCGCACCGCTATTCAGTGGATGGCAGACCGCAACGAGTTCAACCAGCTCGCCTTCAATGGCACAGGCCATCTATCCACGCCGTACTTCATTGGCTGGAACTGGATTCACACCGTTGATGAATGGCTGGCGGAGTACAAGGGCCTTGATTCCACGCCTGACGTGCAGGCAAGGGACTTGGCCGATGCGCAGGCCATAATGACGGAACTGGGTTACGGTCCGGACAACCCGCTGGTTGTAGAGTTCGTTTGCGCCGTTGGTAACACAAGGGACTGCGAGGTCTTTGATCAGCAGCTAGAGAGGATCTGGATCCAGGCTGATCTCAACATAGCCCCGGACTACGCCAGCGCTGACAAAGCTGGTGAGGAAGGCAACTTCCAGGTTATCCAGATCAGCAAAGGCCTCTCCTTCCAGGACCCTGATGGGTACAGCGTCTCCACCTACCTGACCTGGGAAGAGGGTGGACGCAACTACAGCGGCTGGGTCAATCCAGAATGGAGAGATCTCCTGGAGCAGCAACTGGTTATCAACGACCAGGAGGAACGGGCTGTAATCCTCCGCCAGATGGCGAGAATATTCTGGGACGACGCGCATATGATAGGCATGGTCAGACCGGGAGTCATAGGACTGCACAGGTCAACGTGGCAGAACTGGACGCCGCCCATTGTGCATACAGACGCCTACTCCATGGAGAGGGTCTGGTTGTCCGATGACATGATGTAAGCTAGTCCGTCGATTTGCTAGTCAGTGGGCGCCGCTATCCAGGGGCGCCCACTTGACATAACTGAACCATGAGACAGTATCTTTTACGTAGATTCGCCCTCTTCATCCCTACTTTGATAGGGGCCTCTCTCGTTATATTCGTAATTCTGCGCGTCCTTCCCGGAGACGTGGCCGCCATTCTCCTGGCCGGCCCAACGGGCGACTCTACATACACTCAAGAAGACATAGACAACCTGCGTGAGACCCTGGGCTTAAACAAACCCATTCCCCTACAGTACTTGGATTGGGCCTACGGTATGATCCGCTTTGACCTTGGGAATTCCTACGTAACCAATACGCCAATATCTCGGTCTATCAGGCAGCAGTTCCCGGTCTCGCTGGAGCTTGGCATCTTTACCATCATAGTTACGTGGATAATCGCCGTTCCCATAGGCATATTCGCCGCGATACGGCAGGACGGAGTTGCGGATTATATACTGCGTGGAATTGCTATCATCGGGCTTGCCATGCCCAGCTTCTTCGTCGGTCTGCTTGTTATACTCTTCCTTTCATTGCTCTTCAACTGGATACCCCCCATAGGCTTCACTCATCTGTGGCAGGACCCGGCGGTAAGCTTCCAACAGCTCTTCTTCCCTGCCGTAGCTCTCGGCTTCTCAGTCAACGGCACGCTGCTCCGCATGACCCGGACACAGCTATTGGAAGTGCTCCGGGACGACTACGTCAGGACTGCCAGAGCCAAGGGTCTCTCAGAGCGGGTAGTGATTCTGCGACACGCCGTAAGAAATGCGCTGCTTCCAGTTGTCACCATAGCCGGAGCACAGATGGGCCTGATCTTTTCCGGCACCATCGTAATCGAAAACATCTTCAGCATTCCTGGAATCGGCCGCGGCGTCCTCCAAGCTATGTTCTTCCGGGATTTGCCCATGGTGCAAGCGTATCTAACCTACTTCGTGCTGGTAGCATTGGTCGCTAATCTGCTGGTGGATATGACGTATGCCTACCTTGACCCGCGCATACGGTACTCCTAGGGAGAATTTGGTATGACCACACGTCAAGACTCGATCACAGTTTCGGTTGATTTTAGTAAGGTCAAGCGTCCCAACGTTGCGCAGCAGTTCTTGCATTTCATGCGGACGAAACCGTTGGGCGGGACCGGTGTCGTGATACTGTTCTTCGCTTCGTTGGTGGCGTTGGGCGCGCCTGCAATCGTGCCCCATGATCCCTGGGACATCAGCGGATTTACTCAACTGCTGTCCCCAAACTCAGAATTCTGGTTCGGAACGGATATACTGGGAAGAGACATCTTCAGCCGAACGATCTACGGGACCCGGGTCTCACTCTTCGTGGGCGTTCTTACTATGCTGGTTGCGACCAGCATAGGAGCATTCGTAGGTATAACCAGCGCCTACTACGGCGGCAAGACCGACTTGATCATTCAGAGGTTCATAGACTCTATAACCTACTTACCTTCACTTGTGCTGGGCCTTGCCCTGATGGCAGCGTTTGGGCCCGGTTTCCTCAGTTTGATTACGGCTATGATCATCATCTTCACAAGCCGCGGAGTACGGATCATTCGTTCCCAGGCGCTCAGTATCAAAGAACTGCCCTACGTGGATGCATCCGTATCAATAGGTGGCAGCGATCTCAGGATCATGCTGCGGCACATCCTGCCCAATACCTTTGGCCCCATGATGGTGGTGGCTACCACCATGATTGGTTCCGCAATTGTAATTGAAGCCTCGCTCAGCTTTCTAGGAGTCGGATTACCCCCTCACATTATCTCGTGGGGCGGAATGCTTTCCGGTCAGATACTCATGGACTTCGCCAGCGCGCCCTGGATTGGCATATTCCCCGGAATGGCGCTTACGCTGGTGGTTTTCGCCATCAACGTCTTTGGCGACGCCCTCAGGGACGTATTCGATCCCAGGCTTCGCGGGCGCTAATCAGTACCAATCACCAGTTCTGCGGATATAGTATCTGGTAGCCGCCGGTGCCCGTGAGATGAGGCCAGGTGCGGTCGGAGTATTCAGGGAAAATCTGGCGATAGTTCTTCACCGCCGCCCTCAACTCAGGTATCGGATTCGCACTGTCATCCACCCTCACGTCCAGATTCGCATTCGCATCTATCCTCTTCCAGTGAACCTGTACCGCCGCCGCCTGCCTGCCACGGCGGTCTCCTCCTACTGACTGCGCCGCCTCCAAACACCTCAACAGCCTCTCCTCTAGCGGCATCCCCATACCCTCTGTCTCCTCAAACGTGTCTCCCAGCGCCTTCACCACCTCCGGCCCTACCATCGTGTTCGCACTGCACGCATAGTGCCGCCCTGTCCTGCTACCTGCCCACGGACTATGCCCAGGCGACGTGTACGCCGCAGACGTACCCGTCCTGTCGATCAAGCTGTACTGTCCCGCACCGTTGCTCACCTTGATCAAGGCCTCTAGCGCCACGTCAGCGGGGAAGCCCAGCTGCAGCATGGCTATGCCGCGCCGCCTCTGCGTCTCCACCGAGCTGAACCCCACCATCCCCACCTCTCCCATACCACGCAGCACCCTGGAGCCCACCGCAGGGTTCTTTGTCGCCACCGCTCCGCCAAACTGACCCGTCTCCGCGTCGTAGCCCACTATCGTCATCGTCATGGCCTACACCCGCCTACCCTGCACAGCGCGTTCCTTCTCGCCTTCGGTGAGCGCCTTCATCACCGTAATGCTGGAGTTCTGCCGCTGCTCCAGCCGCTTGGCAAAAGCGCGAGCTTCCTCCTCGTCTCGCTTGGAATAGGTAAGCACCATATCAGCTTCACCTTCGGTCCAGTACAGACCGTAGTAGCCGCTGCTTGTAGTAATGGCGGCGGTCCCGCCGCTCTCCTCTTGGGACAAGTCCAGTGCGGCCTTCCCCGCGGCAAGCTCTTCTTCACCAGTTCTCTGTCCATTCAATTTCACCAAGGCAACGTATACCGGCATCTTGTTTCTCCTTTGTATTCCAACAGGCCTACCAGCCGCCAGGGTACAGGATGGTGTGTCCCCCGATACCCGACAATTCCGGCCATGTTCTATCATGGTATTCAGGGAAGATCTGACGATAGTTCTTCACCGCCGCCCTCAACTCCGGTATCGGATTCGCACTGTCGTCCACCCTCACGTCCAGGTTCGCATTCGCATCTATTCTCTTCCAGTGCACCTGTACCGCCGCCGCCTGCCTTCCCCGGTGGTCCCCTCCCACTGACTGCGCCGCCTCCAAACACCTCAACAGCCTCTCCTCTAGCGGCATCCCCAACCCATCCGTCTCCTCGAACGTGTCTCCCAGCGCCTTCACCACCTCCGGCCCTACCATCGTGTTTGCACTGCACGCATAGTGCCGCCCTGTCCTGCTTCCAGCCCACGGACTCAGCCCAGGCGACGTGTACGCCGCGGACTTACCTGTCCTGTCTATCAAGCTGTACTGGCCCGCTCCGTTGCTCACTTTGATCAACGCTTCCAGCGTCACGTCTGCGGGAAAACCCAGCTGCAGCATCGCTATCCCACGCCGCCTCTGCGTCTCCACCGAGCTGAACCCCACCATCCCCACCTCTCCTATACCACGCAGCACCCTGGAACCCACCGCCGGGTTCTTCGTCGCCACCGCTCCGCCAAACTGACCCGTCTCCGCGTCGTAGCCCACTATCGTCATCGTCATAAGTCAACTCCTTAGTAAGACTTCCCCTGTACCGATAGGCGTTTTTCCCAGTCCACCAACGCCGGCGAGACGGATATTGTCGCGTTCTCCTGTTCGCCCAGCTTGGTGAATATGGTGTTCGCTAAGGCTTCATCCTTGGACTCTAGGGTCAGTACCATGTCGTAATCGCCTTCCGACCAAAGAATGCTGAGGAATCTGGCGCCGTGATTCTCTATCTCGGCGATAGCTCGCGCCACCCTGCCTGTAGCCAGCTCCTCCTCTCCGCCTCGTTTGGGCGACTCATTGAATTTCAGTAACCCTATGTAAGCTGTCAAGATTGGGCCTCCTTGCCAAGTATGCTCAATCAGCGTCCACACACGCGTTCAGAGAAGGGTAGGGTGCACGCCGCTTGAGACGAGACGCATTATTCAAGGAGCAGCCTTAGGTGTCAAGGTGGGGAGCGCAAATGCCGCCAGGGGTGGCGGGGTGATGGTGGCTTAATCTAGCGGGTATGCTAAACTTTCTCGAACCATGAGAACCGGAATTATGCCCCATGCCGCGCCAGACTGAGCCGAACGCAAACAACGCTCTGGGCATCCTGCTACAGGCCATGCTGCCCCGCAGCAGCGTGCGCTCCGAGAATACGCAAGCCATCTCCGGTCATCCCGGGCTGCGCCCCGACATCCTCATCACCGCGCCCGGCTCTGCGCCTGTTGTGATCGAGGCGGAGTACATGCCCGCACACACCGTCGAGCCAGAGGCGAAGGACCGTCTTGGGCTGGAGGTGGCCGCCAACGGGAGCATCATCGAGGCGGCCATCGCCCTGCGCTACCCGGAGGACATCGCAGAGGCCGACGACTTGGCCGCCGCTCTTTCGCCCGCCCGCCTCTCCTACTGCGTCTTTACAGAGGGACGGACGGAGACGGAACGCTTCCCTGAATCCGGCTGGCTGGAGGGTACGGTGGAAGACCTAGCCGACATGGTCCGCCTGGTCTCCGTTCCACAGCGCGCCGTGAATCAGGCCTCCGCCATCCTGGAAGGGGGCATAGAGTGGGCCGCAAAGCTCCTGGACGAAGTGAACGAAACCCGTCCTGGCATCACCGAGGCGATAGCGCGGCTGCTGGGCATGAGCAACGTGCCCCAGACTCGACGCATGGCCTGCGCCATCATCGCCAATGCCCTGGTATTCCATGGGCGCATTGCTGGCATGCACCAGGGCGTCAAGTCCCTGGCCGTGGTGTGCGGCGACGGGGTGGATAACCCGCAGGGGGAGGTGCTGGCCGCCTGGCGAGACATCCTGGACATCAACTACTGGGCCATCTTCGCCATTGCCAAAGATATCCTGGAGCAGCTCAACGCGGCGGATGCGGCCCAACTGCTCAGGCGACTGAGGGAAACGGCTCAGTCCGTCCACGCCACAGGCGTGGACAACGCCCACGACCTGACCGGACGCGTCTTCCAGCGACTCATAGCCGACCGCAAGTACCTAGCCACCTTCTACACGCTGCCCGCGTCTGCGGCGCTGCTAGCCCGGCTCGCCGTCGCCAAGCTGTGCCCTGAGCCTGCCGAAGGGATGGACTGGTCCAGCGCCGAGGCCATCGGCAGGCTGCGCATCGGAGACTTCGCCTGCGGCACCGGCGCCCTGCTCTCGGCGGTGTACGAGCAGATTGCCGCCCGCCACGAGCGGGCCGGGGGCGATCCCGCCGCGCTGCACAAAGTGATGATGGAGGAGGTGCTCTACGGCTGCGACGTCATGCCCTCCGCCGTCCACATCACCGGCTCAACCCTCTCCGGCATGGAGCCCTCCGTCATCTTTAGCGATTCCCACCTCTACACCATGCCCTACGGCCGGCAGGCGGACAACAGCGTGATGATAGGCTCCCTGGAGCTGCTCCAGTCCTCCAACGTGCTGACCCTGTTCTACACCAGCGACCCGGCCATGCGCACCGGTGGCGCCGGGGAAGAGGCGGCAATCCAGATACGCGCCGAGATACCCGACGCAGGCTATGACCTGGTGATAATGAACCCGCCATTTACCAGACCGGGCTCGGACTGGGAGGGCAGCGAGAGAGCCGAGGACTACATCAAGCACTTCAGGGGACTCAGTACCGGATTCGTCACACAGAAGGATATGGCAAAAAGCCTGAATCGGTACACGAAGGACACTTGTTACCACGGCTATGCGGGCATAGCTTCAGCCTTTGCGGCATTGGCACACAAGAAGCTGAAGCCCGGCGGGGTTCTGGCCTTGGTGCTTCCCTTATCAGCTGCTTCCGGTCTATCTTGGGAAGGTTTTCGCAAAATGATTGCGAATCATTACACGGATTTAACCGTACTTACCATAGCTGCTGCGGACAACGATGACCTCTCCTTTTCCGCAGACACTGGAATGGCGGAGTGCCTGGTTATTGCTCGCAAGGTCAAGGAGAACGAACCTCCCAATGATCGGGCGCTCTTCACCTCACTCCGGCGCAGATCCCAGGGGTTCGCCCACGCAAGCTCTCTAGCTGGCAGACTGCTTGACAGCGATCCGGTCAGATGCATTGAGGACGGTCCATATGGTGGCACACCTCTGATGGTAGGTGAGGAGTTGGCTGGCGAGACGATAACCGCGCCTTATGGGAGGAGCAATTGGGGTGCTGTTCGCTTGTCGGATAGTTCTCTGGCTCAAACTGCCTATGCCCTGTCCCAGTCCAAGCTGTGGCTTCCCGGCGTGGCGTCGTCCTTGGCATTGAAAGTAGCTACCCTAGGAGATATAGGCAAACGTGGCTGGTATCACATAAACATTGCGGGTTCCACGGGGCCGTTTACCAAAGCGCCTGCCAGCTCAACCGCCACCTACCCCGCCCTGTGGAACCATAACGCTCAGAACGAGACCAAGATCGTCTGTGTTCCTGATTCCCAATTACTTGTGAGACAGGGACTGGAGAAGAAAGCAACCGCAATTTGGACTACTGCCAGCCGCGCCCATCTTAATCTTGATTTCCGGTTCAACTCACAGCCATTGACAGCCGCTTTCACAGAACAAGCCAGCATCGGAGGTAGGGCCTGGCCTAATGTGATATTCAACGACAAACGGTTTGACTTTGCATTCACCGTCTGGGCCAACAGCACATTGGGTCTCCTATGTTTTTGGTGGAACTCCAACCGGCAGGTTGCCGGCCGAGGCACCACTACCGTCAGTGCAGTTGAATTCCTGCCCGTGCTAGACCTCCGTGCGCTTACCACAATGCAGTTGCGCAAGGCTGAACAGATATTCAATCAGTTTCGCGACAAGGAACTGAAGCCCGCCTACCTGGCGGACGCAGACCCCAACCGCGCCCTCCTGGACCGCCGCGTCGTCTGTGACCTCCTGGGCTTCGATAGGGATACATACGTCGCAGTGCGGCGTCTCGCCGCCAAGTGGTGCGCAGAGCCGTCGGTCCACGGCGGGAAGGCGCGGCCAAGGGGCGCGGGGCTGGTGGTGTAGGGGGCCCCGTCACCGTCATTCCCGCATCCGAGCGGGAATCCAGGGGTAGCGTGGTGGGGCCACCCACCCCCGCTTGCCCATCTCCCTGACACCTCTCCCTTTCCCACACCCGCCTCCGTCCCCTATCCTATCCACATGACCACACACCAAACCCTTAACCACCCACTCTGGCCTGGAAGCAGCCCCACACCATTACGAAAACTCTCCATTCGTTTACGGCATTCGGATTTGTTTCCCATATTTCCAAAAAAGTGGTTCGTATTTAGCCTTGTACTAGACATAACGTTTGAAACAAATACCCCACGACTCCGTAGGTGCACGGCGGTAAGGCGCGGCCAAAGGGCGCGGCGCTGGTGATGTAGGAGAGCGACCGTTGGTACGTCATGCCCGTGACGACGGGCATCCAGGGGTGGGGCAGGGCATCCGCTCATCCCCGTATCAAGTACGGGGCAGGCTCTGAGCTAGTCGAAGGAAATGAGCGGACGGGTGGTTTTACGGTGCGTTATTGTCCCCGCTCATATGGTTCGACAGGCTCACCATGAGCGGGAAGAGAACCCGCACATCACCTAGGCACAATTGCCTACCCGCAGCGGTGTCTGCCCAGCCCACGTCCTTCCGCAGGCGCGCACAATCGGCTAGAATGTGAGAGAAGAAACTGCGATTAAGAGGCTCATACAATGGGGACTTTCACCTGGCCGCTGCGCATCTCCAGCATGGACGGCCAGCAGAGCCTGGACATAGAAGCAACGGTTGATACCGGTGCCTTCTACACCACCATTCAGGCTCGCCTGCTGCGCGAGCTGGGGGTTGAGCCTATGGGAAGACGCCTGTTCCTGGTGGCAGACGGGCGGCGGGTGGAGATGGAGTACGGACAGGCGTGGGCCACCATAGATGGCGAGAGCGTTGTTACCATCGTGGCCTTTGGGGAGGACAATGCTCCGTCCCTATTGGGAGCCTACACCCTGGAGGGGCTGGCTCTGGCGGTGGACCCTTCCTCGCAGCGGCTGGTCCCCGCCAGTCTCATAATGTACTAGCAATAGGAGGCCGCCTGGCGGAAGTAGGCTTGCACGCCACGGGTACGCGTCACCCCTCGTGCTCCGGCAGCCTTCCTTGCTGGCTCAGGTATACGCGGGCCAGACGGAGCTCGTCGTAGGTGAATCGGTCGCCGAGAAATTCCCAGACCGGCCTGAGGAATGCGCTGCCGCAGACGTCGAAGGCCTCCTCTATCCGACCCAGTCTCTCCACGCTAGGAATGGCGTGTCCCAGGTCCAGGGCTGTTCCCTCGTCTACCATACGCTCTATGTGGCCGATGACGGTAACCTCCGATAGGCCTCTCTGCGCCGCTATTTGGGCAACGGACAGTCCCTGGGACAGCAGGCGCCTAGTCTCATCGTAGGTGGCTCCCCGGGGGCGCCCCGGCCCTCCGGGCTGTCCTGCTTCAGAGCCGTCCACCGGCCCCCGCAGCGCCGTCGCCGCACTTTCCTTGCGCTGCACGTCGTTCTCCGTCACGTACCGTTGTATCGCCTCCAGGAACGTATCGCCGTACTGCTCCGCCTTCACCCTGCCCACGCCGTGTATCTCCAAGAACTCCCCCTTGTTGCAGGGAACGGCCGCTGCCATGTGCCGCAGCGACGCGTCGCCGAACACCACGTACGGGGGCACGTTGCGATCATCGGCCAGCCGCCGTCGCAACGCCCGCAGCTCTTCGAACAGCCCTTCGTCGTAGTCAGCCGCCGCCTGCGCCGTCGAGCGACCGCCTCCTTCGGCCGACTGCGGCCGTGGCAGCATCAGCGTCCGCCGCTCGTGCAGGAACGATCGCCCTTCGTCGGAGACCAGCAGAATCGGGAACTCGCTCTCCGCCCGTTCCAGCAGCCCCATCGCCTGAAGCTGTCCTATGATCTCCCGCAGCTGCGACCGCCCCACGTCCCTCGCAATGCCGTACACGCTCAGCTTGTCGTGTCCCAACTCCAGCACCCGCTTCTCGCGGCTGCCCGTCAGCACCTGAATGACGTGCTGTGCTCCAAACCGCTCACCGGTGCGCATCACTGCCGAAAGTATCTTCTGCGCGACCTCGGTGGCATCGAACCTTCCCCTGGACTCCAGGCACACGTCACAGCCTCCGCAGCGCTCTTCCGTCCATTGCTCCCCAAAGTACTCCAGCATGAACCGTCGGCGGCAGGTGGGAAGCTGCGCGAGCTCCACCATCCTGGCCAGCTTCTCCTGGGTTTTGCGCCGCTCTGAGGCGTCCTCCATCTGGTTAATGAAGTGCTCCTGCTTGGCCTTGTCTGCATAGGAGAAGAAGAGGACGCAGTCGCTGGGCATGCCGTCCCTGCCGGCGCGCCCCGTCTCCTGGTAATAGCCTTCAATAGACCTGGGGAGGCCGTAGTGCACCACGAGCCGGATGTCGGGTTTGTCGATGCCCATGCCAAAGGCGATAGTCGCCACGATGACGGAGACCCTGTCTCGGGTGAAGTCCTCCTGGTTGCGACGGCGGGTGTCGGCATCCAGCCCGGCGTGATAGGGCCGGGCCGACAGGCCGCGGTCATTGAGGAATCCGGCCAGGTCCTCCGTCTCCTGCCGCGAGAAGCAGTAGACGATGGTCGACTGCCCGCGTCTGTCGTCTAGCGTATAGGTCAGCTGCGCCCAAGTCCTGCCTTTGGCCTGCACCGAGTAGGTGAGGTTGGGACGGTTGAAGCTGGACAGGAATACCTGTCCGTCCTGCAGTCTCAGCTGGCCGACGATGTCCTGCCGGACGCGCTCCGTAGCGGTGGCGGTCAGGGCAATGACTGGCACCGAGGGGAAGTCATTTCGCAGCTGCCGCAGGTTACGGTATTCGGGGCGAAACTCGTGGCCCCACTCCGAGATGCAGTGCGCCTCGTCGATGGCGATGAGGCTTAGGTTGAGGCCGGAGAGAAAGCGGCGAAACGCCGGAAGCGCCAATCGCTCCGGGGCGACGTACAGGATCTTGACCTGCCCGGCCAGGAGTTGCGACCGCACGCGCTCGATTTCGAAGGCGGACAGTGAGCTGTTGATGTAACGTGCGGCGATGCCTCTATGGTTCAGGGCGTCCACCTGGTCCTTCATAAGTGCAATCAGAGGGGAGACGACGAGTGTGACGCCGCGGAACACTAGCGCGGGCAGCTGATAGCAGAGGGACTTGCCGCCCCCGGTGGGCATGAGCACCAGGCTGTCCCGGCCGGCCAGCACGTTGCCAATGATCTCCTCTTGATGCTCACGAAAGCTGTCGTAGCCAAACCGGGACTTGAGGACTGCGTGTAGGTTGTTGGATGCGTACATAGTGCTCAGCCACGTATGCGCCGGTTCAAATCTCTGTCCAATAGAAAAGGATAGGGGGCCTTTTGAGGCCCCCTATCCTTACTGCAAGTTTCTGAATCGAAGCTTACCGCTGTTGCCTATTCCTAACGACTAGGACGCCAGCTACGATTATTGCCGCTACTCCGATGACTATGATCACGATCAGCCATCCTGAGAGTCCACCCTCCTCTTCGGGCACCGGCGTAGCCGTAGCTGTAGGTGCCGGCGGAACCGCTGTAGGCGTAGCCGTCGGCGGTACCTGTGTAGGCGTAGCCGTCGGCGGTACCTGTGTAGGTGTAGCCGTCGGCGGTACCTGTGTAGGTGTAGCCGTCGGCGGTACCTGTGTAGGTGTTGGCGTCGGCGGTACCTGTGTAGGTGTAGCCGTCGGCGGTACCTGCGTCGGTGTAGGCGTTGGCGCAGCGGGTAGAGCCTGCGTCGCTTCGCTTTCCAAGCTCGCTGACCCAGCCGCATCGCTATATTCTACCGTGGCTCGGAGCATCAAGCCGCCGTCGCTGTGCGATGGAGCGTAGCTCGCATTCATTCCGCCAGGGACGGTAAACCACTCAGCCCCGTCGGTAGACCACTGCCACTCCCAGCTTTCATCGGTGATACCACCGTCCGGGTCGGTCAGTGTGGCGATCAGTTCCGTGCCAAACGCAGGCTCCGTCGACGATATGCTTAGCATTCCCGGCTCGTTTTCGTTGCCTACGGAGATGGTGACGTCGATCGAGTCCCGTCCACCGGATGGGTCCCTCGCGTCAACTCTGACCGCATACGACTCCGTGGTCTCGAAGTCCAGCGTCGTACCGTCGCCGAGGGTGATCTGGCCCGTGGAGCTACCGATCTCGAACAAGCTGGAATCGGCGCCACCCAGCGAGTAAGTAATGGCGTTCTTGTCAGGGTCGGTGGCCTTTACGGGTTCACCAACGTTGGTTCCAGCGTCCGAGTTCTCCGCTACCGAGCGGTCCGCACTGTCCCCCTCGTCGAAGCTAGGCGGCTGGTTGACAATGATAGGACCAGACGGCGGGGGCTGTGGCGGAGGTACGACAGCGGTCTGGACCGTTATGGCGGAAGCGCCGCGAACTTGTATATTGCTGAATGCATCGAAGTTTGCTTCGACTCCGCTAAAGACACCACTGAAAGTGTAGTTGCCAATCGCGCTGGAGACCGTAACCGTGTACGTAAAGGTGGTCTCTGCAAGCAGGCTGAAGGTGACATCCTGCCCTGAAGTCGTTACCTGATCCGTAGGCAGACTGCTGGATAAATAGGCGAACCCGGCGGGCAGCGTCTCCACCACGGAGGCATAAGCTCCCTTGCCGGCAGTGGTGATCGTCACCCCCAGTGACCCACCCGGGACCACCGACGCTGAGGCAAACGACCGCCTGGCCCTGATGGCCGACTCAACAGTTACGGCGGAAGCACCGCCAACTTGTATCCCGCTGAATGCGTCGAAGTTTGCTTCGACTCCGCTAAAGACGCCACTGAATGAGTTCACACCATCCGCGCTGGAGGTCGTAACATTAACCCTGTACGTAAAGGTGGTCTCTGCAAGCAGGCTGAAGGTGACATCCCGCCCTGAAGTCGTTACCTGGTCCGCAGGCAGACTGCTGGATGAATAGGCGAACCCGGCGGGCAGCGTCTCCACCACGGAGGCATAAGCTCCCTTGCCGGTAGTGGTGATCGTCACGCCCAGTTGCTCGCCAGGGGCCACCAGTGTCTTGTCAAAAGACCTGGTAGCACTGGGGCCTGTGGTGGGTGAAGCTGTGGGTGAAGCCGTAGGTTCCGGTGTAGGTGTAGTTCCGGCCGTAACCGTTACGGCAGAATCACCGCCAACTTGTACATTGCTGAATGGGTCGAAGTTTGCATAGAGTCCGCTAAAGACACCTATGAACGAGTAGCCACCAGCATTGTCGGAGGCCGTAACCGTGTACGTAAAGGTGGTCTCTGCAAGCAGGCTGAAGGTGACACCCTGCCCTAAAGTCGTTACCTGGTCCGCAGGCAGACTGCTGGATGAATAGGCGAACCCGGCGGGCAGCGTCTCCACCACGGAGGCATAAGCTCCCTTGCCGGTAGTGGTGATGGTTACGCCCAGTGAACCGCCCGGGGCCACCGAGGTTGCAGCAAAAGACCGCGTAGCACTGGGAGTCGCCTGCGCGGAAGAGGTAATTGGTGCCAGCAGCCCTATTGAAACTGCGATACCCGCCATTAGAATCAAAACTTTCCTAATCAAGCGTTCTCTCCTCTGGGTTCCGCTCGCTCTTGCAGCCAGGCTGGAAGCGGTGTTCACCGCATCTAACCTTTAGCCGCCAGAGCAAACGGAACCTTGTCCTTTGAATCTATGCCGTTCCCCAGCTCGTCGCCTAGTTACTGTCTCGGACGTACTGCTGGAATATCCCTATTATCTCGGCCTTGGTGTAGTTACCGCGGACGTAGGTCTGGAAGGCCGCGATCACCTCAGCCTTGCTGATGCTGCCGTCGCCATTGGTGTCACCCAAGACTCCGCTCTCAGTCACCGTTATGGTGACACTGATGGTGTCCGTGCCGCCGTTACCGTCGTCGGCCGTTACCGTTACCGTGTACGTGTTCTTCACCGAAGCGTTCAGCACCGCGCGGGTCCTTATCTGACCGCTGCTGTTTATGGCGAAGCTAACCGCATCGGCGCCGCTCAGCGAGTAGCTCAGCGTGTCGTCGTCCGCGTCAGTGGCCCTTACCCGCGCCCCAACGTTCCGACCAAGCACCGTGCCCTCCACTACCTCTCTTGCAGCCGTCGCCGTCGCGAACTCCGGCTCCACGTTCGGGGGAGCCTCCACCAGCTTCGGCGGCTCAGGATCCACGTCGGTGACGTTGATCGTCACCGTGACAGTAGCCTTCGCGCCGGAGCCGTCCGTCGCCGTTACCACGACCGTGTACACGCTCTTCGTCTCGTAGTCCAGTTCGGACTTCGTCGTTATCTGACCGCCTTCGTCTTCGGCGTCAACCTCCCCAACTTCGGTGGTCCCATTAGCTAGAGGCTCACCTCGGCCTATGTTGAACGAGGCTGCGTCTGGACCGCTCAGCGTGTAGGTCAAGGCGTTGGTCCTATCAGCCACTGTGTCTTGGTCATCAGCAGTAACCGGCTGGCCCACGATCTGGCCTGTAGCCGTATCCGCAGCCGTATTCTCCGCAACCTCTCTCACGTAACTCGTGGTTGCCTTGTTCGTGGTGCTGTCCAAGAACCTTGGGGGCCCGTTCGACGGCTGGTGGGGCCTGATGTTGAACATGTTCTGTGTCTGGTTCTCGCTATCGGTGACCTCGATCTCCCGCGTGGGATGCTCTGTATCTGTGGTAGAAACGGCGGACAGCTTGTCCTCGTAGCTCACAGCTACCGCCAACGCGGCTACCTCGCCCACTGACGCTGTATCCGGCGGCGTAAAGGTAAACGTCGTACCTCCATCCTTCTCGTCCAGCAGAACGCCGCCAACGGACCAGGTCCAAGTGACCTTGCCGACGACGCCGTCCGCATCGGTCAGAGAGGCCGTCAGCGGAACGTCGCCCTGCGGCTGCACTGTGCTGATCTTTATGCTGCCGTCCTCGTCCACGTTGGTCACGTTGACTTTCACGCCCTTCGTATTGCGGTTGCCCGCTTCGTCGGAGGCTACTATCGTCACCTTGTAGTCGTTGGTCCCCGCCGCCGATGCCTTGGCCTCGAAGTCAGGGGCCTTCTTGAAGGCAAGAAGCCCGCTGCTGCTGATTTTGAACGCGTCCCCATCGGCGCCTTCCACCGACCAAGTCACCACGCCTTTCTCGGGGTCTGCTGACCTGTACGTAGCAGCCTGGACAGCGTCTTCAGAACTCGCGTCTATCGCGGTTCCTTTTTCCTCGGCTGTCAGAGGATCTAGCAAAATCCCGTTCGTCACGTCAGGGCCCATCAGCGTGGGCTTTTCGTCCACGTCGGTGGCGACTATCTTCACTTTGACGTCAGCAGAAGCGCCATTGGCGTCCGTCGCGGTAACCACCACGTCGTACACGGAGCTGTCCTCGTAGTTAAGAGTCGCCGAGCCCACCTTGATCTGACCCGTCACCATGTCGATGGTGAATAAGGTGGTGGTGGTGTCGTCATCCCCGTCATTCTTAATTGTGTAGGTCATCACGTCATCATCGGTGGCCGTCACCGGGTCTCCCACCGCGGTCCCTGGGTCGGAGTTCTCCGCCACGTCCCTCTCCTGGTCCGTCTGCGGCCCTTCCGCAGCCTGGTTCTGGTCGGGGAAGACAGGGACGGAGTTGGCAACGTCCCGCGCCGCCACCGGATAGTCGAAGCCCTTTGAAAGCATCTTCTTGGCTCCGAACGGTCCGTAGGTCGCCGTCACCTGCAGGTACTTGCCGGCGTCTCCGTCAGTAGGGCGGTACATTGCGGATGTCGCGCTCTCAATGTCCGTGAACGGGCCTCTCTGTGAGTTGGCTATCGCCCACTGGTAGGTCGCGCTGTCTGCCTCATCTGTCTTGTCCTGGTCTCTCAGGTCAGCCGTAACTTCAACTGAGACGCCGGGCTGCACTACGTCAAAGACTATCGAGGCCGGGTCGTCCACGTTGGTCACCTTAACGTTTACGGATTTCTTGCCCGCTTCGTCTGCCGTGTCGGTGGCGACCACCATCACCTCGTACATGTTGTTGGTGCCTTCGTCCGTCGGCTTCTCGAAGTTGGGCGACTTCTCGAAGGTGAGCACTCCGCTGGTCGGGTCGATCTTGAAATCGTCTTTGTCCTCCCCGTCCACAGACCACGTAACCGCGTCGCCATCTTGGTCGATCGCCGTGTATATGCCCACTGCGTCTGCGCTGTTCTCTTCTAAGGTGACCTCGGCCGGGCCGCTGACTTTCGGCTTATCATTCACGTCGTTGACCGTTATGGTCACGGGGATGTTCCTTATTGCCCCGTTGCCGTCCGTCGCTCTGACCACGACGTTGTGTGTGCTCTTCGTCTCGTAGTCCAGCTTCCCCTTTACCGTGATCTGACCTTCCTGGTCGACCTTGAAGAACGCGACGTCGGTCCCGTGCAGCGAGTAGGTCGGGTTGTCGTTGAGCTCAACGCCATCGGTGTTAACAACTCTGCCGTCGGTGCCGTACATCGTTTCGTCGTTCGGGTCTGTCGCCACAAGCGCGTCGCCCACCGTTGTGCCTGAGGGGACGTTCTCGTCAACATTCCTTGTTGCTGAGCTGTTCTGTACTCCCTTAGTGTCGGGGTCCTGGTCGGCGAAAACGGGGGGCATATTCGCCGAACGCACCGGCAGCACCGGGCTGGCGGCTTTCTCTGTCTTTGTCCTGTCTTCGTTCTCTGCCGTTAATTTATCGTCGTAGGTTGCCGTCACCTGCAGACAGTAGGCAGCAAAGTTGCCTACGCCACCCACGTCCTCCACGGTGGGCGCGAAGGTCTGTTTCGTGCCCCTGCCCCTGTCTCCTGGGACGCTGGTAAAGCTGTTGACGAGATCGCATGATGCCTCGCCATCCAGGAGCCCTGAAGCCCACTGCCACTCTATATTCCCCTCTATGCCGTCCTCATCTGTCAGATTGGCCGTAATCGACCGTCCGACCTGTGGCTGCCGCGTCGACAGATCTATACTGCCGGGGTCGTTGGCGTTGATGACCTTGATCGTCACGTCGAGCGTCTTGGACAACCCCCGAGCGTCTGTGGCTACGATGGTCACGCTGTAGGAATTCTTCTTTTCGTAGTCGATCGTCTCGTTTGTGTCGAAGCCGAGGGTCGCGCTAGCCGCTCTCGTAGCGTCACTTTCGTTAACGCTGGTAAAGACAAACGCATCTGCGTCGGGCCCGGTCTTGCTAATTCCAACTGCCTCATCGGCGCTACCAGTGTCGTCCACGTCTGTCGCCGTGTAAATCAAACTTCCTTCCCAATCGGCAGGTGTTGTAACTGTAATTGTTCGAGCATCAACGTTTTCTGTGACCTCACCGGCAGTGGGGAGGTTGTCGCCGAACACTGGCGCATCATTTACGTTGATGACCTTGATGGTCACAGTGACCGTGGTCGTAGACATGTACGGGTCGGTCGCAATAACCGTGCCCTCGTAGCTTAAAGTAGTCTCAAAGTCCAACTTGTCATTCACGCTGATTTGGCCCGTAGCCCTGTTAACCTTGAATGCGCTCTTGGTCGTGAGAGGGGTTAGGCCACCGGCGACTTCTCCATCCGCCGTCCACCCGTACGTCAGCACGTCGGTGTCCGCGGCGCTGACCGAGGATCCCACCAGGGTGCCCTTGGGCGAGTTCTCTTCCACGCGCCTTTCCTGCCGCGTGTCGGTTGTTACCGCTGGTGTGAGCACTTCGTCGTCGGGGAACACGGGTGTCTGGTTAACGTTGGTCGCCGCCTTCACCGGGTACTCCGAAACCTTGGAGGCATTCCTGATCGGTGCGTTTCCAACCGGCAGATTGTTATAGTTGTTCAGAATACCCGCCGGGTTAATAGCGCCTGTCGTGGCTAGGTCTCTGTCGCTGTAGGTCGCCGTCACACGCAGGTAGTAGCCTACGTCTATCTCTTTGGGAGTGTAGTTTGACGTATCTGCTTCGGCTATGACGGCCCAGCCGGACGTGCCGCTCTGGGACCTCTCCCACTTCCACCGGGCAGGGGTAGCGGTCGCATCATCATCGGCAGTGTCGGCGGTGTCGCCGCCGTGGGCAGACTGTAGACTGAGGTGCAGTGCATCGGCTTCACTCCTGTAACCGTCGTCCTCGTCCTTTGCCGTTGCCCTGTATTGTACCCCTTCCGCCGGCTGCAGGTGGGTCAGGCTCACCGTGCCCGCGTCGTCCACGTCGGTGACCGTGACTTTCGCGGCTACCAGGAGGGTGCCGTCGGCAAAAATGTTGACTTGGTAAACGTTGTCATCGACAACGCCTTCCGCCTCGCCAATATCCACAGTGTCCTGATCAGGAGGATCACTAAGGTCTTGTGCGGCTCCTACTATATCCTTCGGAACCTCATAGTTGGGCTGGTCTTCCCAGATGAGCACGCCGCCGTTGATTTCAAAGGAGCCGGCGTCTGGTCCGCCCAGCGTCCATTTAACGTCCCTGTCCGCCCTGAACGTGTTAACGGGGTCCGTGCGGTTCTCCGCGTACCTATAGTCTCTCGTTACCTGCGCGGATACGGAAAAGGTGGAGGCCAGCAGCAAAGCCGCCAGAAGTATGCCCGCTATCAAAACAACTGGTTTGGTAATCAGCTTCATTGGTCTATACACCACCTCGTTGAAGATTGCCGCATTGTACAGTCGGTTAGACATGGAGACCCCTCACTTGCCGTTATAGGTTGGCTTGAATCTTGAAAATCATAATAGCGCAACTCGGCGCACTTTACCATCAGTTGAGAAGAGTTGTCAACTCCTTTGTCGACTATTGTAGGCGTGATCTTCAACTGGTCTAGGCAACACCCCGTCGCTGCGAGTAGCATCATAACACCCAACGCAAGGGTCGACAAGCACTTTATTAAGCTCGTCATGCCCGTGTAGACGGGCATCCAGGGGGGCGGGGCGTCATCCCCGTCTCCGTACACATCGTTCCCGCGCAGGCGGGAACCCAGCGGCGCACCACCGTCATGCCCGTGGCGCCTGTCCCCGACCCCGATCGGGGAACGGGCATCCAGGGGCGACTCGAATACGTCGTTCCCGCGCAGGCGGGAACCCAGGGGCGGGGCAGTTCGTCATGCCCGGAAGGGGCGAGTGTGGATTCCCGACTTCTCGGGAATGACGGCCTGCGCAGGAATGACGGCACAGTACGTCGTGCCCGTGCCGACGGGCATCCAGGGGCGGGGCGTCGTCGGGGGCGCGCCACCACAGGCCGAAGCTCACAAAACCTGCTCGTACAAGTCCGACCACCAAGGATTCCCTTCCTCAATCAACCTGACCTTCCACGCCCGGTTCCACTTCTTCAGCGCCTTCTCTCTACTAATGGCGCTCTCCATAGAATCGTGAACCTCGTACCAGACCAGATCATGCACCTCATAACGCTTCGTGAAGCCCTGGACGAAATCGTTCTTGTGCTCCCAGACCCGCCGGGCGAGATTAGAGGTGACGCCTATGTATAGGGTTCCTTTCGGCCTGCTTGCCAGGATATAAACGCAAGGAGTCATTGTGGGTCCCGTCCGACAGTGGGTAGTGGTAGTGCAACCCTGTGTCATATTACCATGCGGGACAGATACCAATGGTATAGGCGTGGATTCCCGACTTCTCGGGAATGACGGGAGAGCGCCATGCCCGCGCAGCTTGTCCCCCATCGTCGTTCCCGCGCAGCTTGTCCCCGACCCCGATCGGGGAACGGGCATCCAGGGCGACTCGAATACGTCGTTCCCGCGCAGGCGGGAACCCAGGGGTGGGGCCTAGTTTCGTCCTGCCTCCGCGCATCCGCTCACCCTGAGCCTGTACGTCATGCCCGGAAGGGGCGAGTGTGGATTCCCGACTTCTCGGGAATGACGGCCTGCGCGGGAATGACGGCGTAGTACGTCATGCCCGTGCCCCACGCCCTCCTGCCGTCATGCCCGTGGCGACGGGCATCCAGGGGCGGCTGGGGTAGAGAACCTAAGTGGGTAGACCTGAATCCTCAGCCAACGTCCCAATAAGCCCTGACACCTCCTCCTTCCCAACACCCCGATGCAACCCATACCTTTATCCCCATGGACTTGCAGAAAAGCCCCGGCAGCACGTACAACGCCGGCGTGGCGCGCTCGCTAGACACGTTGCGAAATCACGTCATCAGCCGCCGAACTCTTGTCCTGAGCATGTCGAAGGATCGGATTTGTTTCCCATATTTCCTATAAAAGTTGGAAAAGTTGGTTCGCTCTAGCTTTGCAATTTGACATAACGTCTGAAACAATTCCTCTCCTCACCCACGCCCTCCTCTCATTTCTGAGGAGCACGGCTGGCTCCCCGGGCGGAGTCGATAATCGACCTGATCCTGGACCGCCTGGTCGACATGGATATCCTGCAATACCACGACGGCGAATTCTGGCGCTGTCGCGTGGCGCCTGGCGGACGGAAGTGTTCGGCGGCGGCGGGAACGGCGCATCGTCCCAGTTCGTCAAGACGCGCATAAGCAACGCAATCTTCAACAATGAACTCCCCGACCCTAGAGATGTCATCATCATCTGCCTCATCAACACCTGCGGCGTGTTTCGCTTCATGTTCCAGCTGGACGAAGAGGCAGAGAAGCGCATCGATTTCATCTGCAAGATGGACCTGATTGGCCAGTCCATTGCCACCGCAGTCTCCCACAACCTGGCGGGCCCCCTGCTCAGGCGCTCCGCGCTGAGCAAGAAGATCCCCAGGGTCTCCCTGCGCAAGCTGCTGTTCAACCGGAATCTGCGTTCCGGCAACGTCCCCGCTATGTTCGCCGACCTTGCCAAGGAGTACGGCCCCGTGTTTGAGCTGCGCCCGCCGTTTGCCAAGCCCATGATCTTCCTGGCCGGCCCCGACACAAACCGCTGGACGCATAGGAACGGGCGCATATACCCAATAGTACCCATGTCTATGCGCGACGTGATGAATTCGTGTTTGGTGGAGGGCTATGAGCTGCCGGTAGGTTCGCGGGTAATCATTGCCCAGACGGCCTCGCATTACATGGAGGACTCCTTCCCCGACCCCTTCAAATTCGACATCGACCGCTATCTGCCTCCGCGCAGTGAGCACACAAGCCCCGGCTATGCGCCGTACGGGCTTGGCACGCACAAATGTCTCGGCTCCCGGTGGATGGAACTGCAACTTGCGGTCAACGTGCTCATGGTAGCGCACTACTTCAACATTGAGGTCTTCCCCTCCAACTACAAGCTTCGGTTCAACCCGTTGCCGTCAATGAAGCCGAGCAAGAAACTGAGGTTCCGCATTGCGGAGCGGAGGCGCGACCTACAGGTCTGACGCCAGGAGGCAACGCCTCCTCGTTGGCGCCTAAGACAAGTCCTGTTGCTGCTGGTGGCGCTGGTGCACGCCCTCAATCGCCACATCAAGGTCGTCCCACATGCGCTCCACCATGGAGCGCAACCGCATATTCTGGTACGCGCCCCAGACCACCATCGCGGGCAGCACCACCGTGATGGAGACTATTAGGGAGTAGACGACCGTGATCGTCGCCGTGATTCCGAACTGCTGAGACCCAAGCAGCGGCGAGGCTATCAGCACTCCGAATCCGAACGCCGTCGTCAGGGCAGAGCCCAACAGCGCCGAACCGGTGGTCGAGAGGGTACGGATCGCCGCCTGCTCCGGGTTGCGCAGGTGGGCGAACTCCTCCCTGTAGCGGTGAATTATGTGGATGGTGTAGTCCACGCCAATTCCTATGGATAACGCCGTGATGATCGAGGTGACCACTGTGTAGGGAATATCCAGCAGCGCCATCGTGCCGAGTACGCTGATGAGCACGAGCACGATTGGCCCCACCGCGACGAACCCCAGAGCAGGCTGGCGCAACGTCACCCAGAAGAAGATGGAAAGTATGCCCAGCGCCACGGCAATGGTAGTGCTTATAGCCTCCGTCTGCCGGTCTGTTATCTGGTCCGTGACCGCGACCGAGATGATGCTGTCAGAAGTGGCCGTGATGTCGCTGTCGTCCCCCAACCATAGCCTCTCGATTTCCTCTTGCATCATCCTCGTTTGCTCGGGATTGCCCAGGTAGGTGAGAAACTGGAGCAGCATTGTATCAATGCCGTCCGGATCGTTGATCAGGAAGCGCGCCAGGTCGGGTTCCCTCGCGACAAGCCTATTGAGGAACTCCTGCATCAGTTCTGGATCGAGTTCCACTCCGGCAGAGGCTTCCCGGAAAAGCGCTGCGAGCTTGGGGTCGTACTTGTCGCCGGGCTCTCCGGTGTCGTCGATCCAGTCGCGCATGTAAGAGTAGTACGATGATCGGATTGGCCCCGCTGCCGCCTGCGGGCGGCGCAGCTCGTCCTCGAAGGCGGTCGTGAGGTCCTGAAGGTTCAGAAGCGTTCGGGTCTCCGTGGCCTCGGCCTTCAGCAATATGCTGGCTAGCTCCGTAGAGCCTCCCACCGCTGCTTGGAGCGTGTCCATGTCCTGCAGCACGCTCCCGCCTCTGGGTAGGATGTCGCGAATGCTGAACTCTGACTTCAGCCCTGTAGCGGCGAACCCGAGTCCGATAGTCACCGCGATGACGGCAATGAGGTAGGGCGCCGGCCAGCGCGTAACGCTTCTCCCCAGCCGCTCCGCCACCTGACTTATGCCGGGCAACGCTCTAGAGATCGGACGAGGGGGCGCCAAAGTGCCGCGTGACTCGCGCCACCGGTCGATTATCGTCCTGCCGGCCGGGAGCAGCGTCAGCATCACTATCAGGCTCATCCCCACGCCTAGTCCCGCGACGACACCGAAGTCACCGATAACGCCAATCGGCGAGAACAGAGTCGCCAACAGGCTGACAATCGTTGTGCCGGCAGCCAGGGTCAGCGGTATCGTGACGTTGCGCAGTCCCACCCGTACCGCCTGAATAACCGGCTCGCCGGCAGTTCGCTGCTCACGGTAGTGCGAGACCGTCTGTATTGCGTAGTCCACCGTGAGGCTGATGATTATGACAGGCACTATAGCAGTAAGCGAGCTCGGGGGGCCTATCAGTCCCAGTCCGTTTGGCCCTAGCCAGCCCTCCGCTCCGACAACCCAGGTTATTGAGAAGATAAGCCCCGTCAGCGTCAGCAGCGTATCAGAGAGGGCGCGCGTGAAGAGCAGCAGCAGCGCCACGATCAGCAGCAGCGCCAGCCCTATGAGCGGAGCCATCCCCGACTCCGTGGCCTCCGTGTACTCATCCTCGACGATTACCGGCGACAGGCTGCTCACGCGCAGCGGACCCTCATCCCCGGCCGCCAGCTCGTAAATCCTCCGTTCAGCGTTCTGGATCCTCTCGTCTCCCGTATCGTTCAAGCGTATGTTGGCGATCGCGACCGGCGTGCCGTCCGTGTCGGTCCCGGTCATCGCAGCTAGAACCCCTTGAATCTCCGGGATGTTGCGGGCGGAGTCGATTTGCGCCTGTGTAATAGACTGGAAGTCGTCCACCTGGAGCACGGCGCTTATCAGAGACGAGGGCGCGATAATGGGATTGGCAGGCGCCAGAAGCTCACCCACTCTTGGGTCGCTCACGATTTCATCGATCAGGGAAGACATCTGGGAGAGGCCGCCGGGCGTGAGCGCATCTCCGCGAAAGAGGAGCGTTACGACATTGACCTCGCCGGAGTCACCAAAAGACTCGTCTATTTCATGCGTCGCATTGGCTATGGGGTGCCCGGGCGGAAGGAACGCCACATCGGCCCCCTCCGTCGGTGGCACGCGCCGCCCTCCGCCGGCGGCCAGCAAACCCGTAATGACGACGAGGACGAGGATAGTGATCCATGGGCGGGCCGTGACCAGCCGGCTCAGCCTATCAAGCACCTTGCTCACGGTACCCCCTTCTCTCTGAGAAAGCGTCGAAAACGAAGTCCATTCACCTCAAGAAACACAGCGTACTACACGGCCTGCCCAACCTGAGTAACCTCATGCTAACACGCCCTGATTTGGACGTCGATTAGCCCGGTGTCTGGCCAATTCCGTCCCAGCACGCCGGCTATGTAGGCTTATAACACCCGTAGTCATTGCGAGGAACCGAAGTAATCCGGCGGTGGCGTGGCGCCCACTGCCGGCCCCCTATGGCCTTGTCAAGGACATGGCATCCCCTACAGATTGGCGGTAGGCACCGACTCAGGGATGTCCTCCGCATTTTCCAATCTCATCAGCAGGGCCGGCAGAATGGCGAACAGGGACAGGAATCCCGCGATGGTAAAAAGGTTCTGGAACACAGTCACCCCGGCCTCTATCAAGGGCGCCTCTATCTCCTCGAATGTCGATCCAATCGTCACGTGGGCGGTCAGGCTGTAGAACCGTTCAATGCCCCAGGCGGACAGGGCCGCCAGCCCCAACGCCATCCCCACCATTCGCGCTGCGGTGACCAATGAGGCCGCGGCACCCCAGTAGTGGCTGGGTGCTGCGCTCAAGGCGCTGACGCCTATGGAAGGTATGACCAGCCCAAACCCCAACCCCGCCGTGATCAGAGGCACGGTCAGCCTGATCTGCTCTACCTCCGTCTCCCAGCCGCTCATGAACAGCAGGCCCGTCCCAATGAACGCAAGGCCAGTTATGCACACCGGTCTCACTCCAGTCCATCGAAGGATGTAGCCTCCCACCACCGCCCCCACCGGAATGGCGGCCGTGAGGCGGATCAGGTGAAGGGCGCTTTCCCAGGGCCCCTTCTCCATGACGGTGGCGGCCATCACGGGCACGGCTACCAAGGCAATGATCAAGGCAACCCCCACCAGGAACTGGGCAATGTTGGAGGACAGGAACGCCCTGGAGCCGTATAGGAAAGAAGCCAGCAAAGGCTGGACCGCGCGCCTTTCTACCACAATCAATATGCCCACTAGGAAGACTCCAAAAGCTATCATGAAGTACGGGACGATGGACTCCCCGGAAAATATGCTTCTCTGGGACAGTCCCATGGTAAACACGGTGAGCGCCCCAGCCAATATCAGCGCGCCGGAGTAGTCCATCTTAGCCTCCGGATTGGAGCGGTTTGGCAAGATGGCCATAATCGCTATCAGAATGAAGCTCTGGGGTATGTCCAGCCAGAATATCCAGCGCCAACCGAGCCACGAGATTATGCCTCCTCCGTAGAGGGGCCCCAAGACCGACCCAGCTTCAGCCGATGCGGCCACGAGCCCCAGGGCAACTCCCCTTCTCTCCGGTGCTACGGCCGCCACCGCCATGGCTAGACCTATGGGTACCGTGGCGCCGCCTCCAAAGGCTTGGATCACCCTGGCAACCACTACCCAAGGGAAGTTCGGCGCAACCGCCACCAGCGCCGAACCTATGGCGAACACTACCAGCGCCGCTTGGAACATCTTGACACGCCCATAGACGTCGGACAGCCGCCCCGCCAAGGGCATAGCTACGGTGTAGCTGATTAGATACCCGGTTACTATCCAAGCTGCCCTGTCCAGATCCGTAAGGGGGATCTCCAAATCCACCATGACGCTGGGCAGCGCTGCGACCACGACAGTCTGGTCCAAAGCCGTGGAGAACACTCCCAGGCAAAGAATTCCCAAGACCACCCACTCGGAGGAGCGCAGAGAGGCGATGGCAGACCCAGCAGCGTTCACGACCCGGAGGCTATATTAGGGAGTTGAATGTCTACAGGGGCGTTGCCGTCCAAGAGGTTTATGATACGAACTGTCTCCGGCGCATCATCGTCAAAAATTTGGCCACCTATTCTGAGCCGCCGCAAAATATTCTCAGATTCGTCAATCCACAAGGACACCTGGATTGGATGGCCGGAGTCCACGGATGTGATGAGGTTAGATAGCTGATCGGAAACCATTGTCCCATCGACACGGACAGCCCGTGTGCCCTCTATAGACTCCCGGCCCACAATGGTTGGGTTCTCCATCACGGGCAGCAAGTCGCTCAAGGTAACGCCCAGCCCCACGAAATTGAAGGGCACCTGCTCTAGTGGCAGGGGCGTCCACGGCGCGTCTCGGGAGAATTTTATGTATGACTCTTCCCCTATTGCTACTATTTCGATTTTCGCAAACCCAAGACCCGTAACTACGTCCACCAGTATCCTAACGCTGTCTGGATTGCTTACTTCGCCTTCCACCTTTTTCAAAGTGGCCCCAAAGAACTTGGCTCCCGATTCCATTTCGTCTATCATCTCGAACTTCACCGACGACATTGCGGCCAACTCCACCCCAGTACTTGCAAGCAACTCATCCAAGGACACCTCAGGCTCTTCTGGTTCCTCATTACACCCGGCTGACAAGAGAAGGAACGCCATCACCACCACTGAGGTTGATAACCTGAGACGCGCTATCCTAGACGAATTCATTCGCCTATCTCCATGCTTCCACGGGAGACCTTGAATAACCGCCCCTCCTCTGGAAGAGAACGGAGTGATGGTGTCCACTTGCATCGGAGAAAATCTTGGATACCCACATTAGCGGGTATGACGAAAATTGGGTGAAGGTCTCCTCAGTCCGATAAAAGTAGGGAAAGTAGAGACCAAGGGACAATCGGAATCTAGGTATATATCCACTGGTCACAATGACATCAACCTGGCTAGAAGCGTTACCCTTTTTACTGGCGTGGGCGGCACAGGGTCACATTCAAGCACACAGCTTACCCAGAGGTCAAGTAGCGCACCAATACCAATACCATCTGATGCTATGGGACCATGGGTAACACTCTCTGGGAAGCATCAATTACAGCCCTTTGAGTGTGTACCCCTGGGCGGACTCGAACCGCCGACACACGGTTTAGGAAACCGTTGCTCTATCCTCTGAGCTACAGGGGCACGTGAACCAGCGGTGAGCCTAGCATACCATACTGCGACCTTCCCGGCGGGAGGCCCCAATGTAGTGGGCCGGCAGAGCAGCCCCTTGGCCCGGTCACATGAACGATGACCGAAATTCACGGTTTGTCAGAACCCACGCCAGCCGGGCAGGGCGGCCGCCTGCCGGACCCACGTTTCCATCCTGCACCTCGTTAAGCTCGCCTTCGTAAATGTCGATCCAGCGTGAGTCCTTGTCCTTACCTGAACCGTGTGGAGCGGGACACAGCGATGCCCCATTGAGGAATGTCACCTTGACGTAGCGGGTGAAGACGTGGTAGCTCAGGAACCACCCTTTGCCCTCGACGCCATACCAGGGCGAGTTCCACCTCACGGCCTTGCGCACGCTGGGCACGTTGCGCACAATGAGGTCGTCTAGGCGTCGCCCCACGTCGCTCTTCCAGTCCGGCATGGCCGCGATGTAGGCCTGCACGGGGGCGTCGCCGTCGGCCTTCGGAATCTGTGGGTTGCGGCCTGAAAGCAGCACCGGCCCTCTGTCAGTGTTTTCAGTGTTGTAAGCCACCGCCTCGCGCACCAACACCTTGAACGCGGTACTGTCTACCTTGTCTCCCTGGCAAAGCTCTATCGCCCGCTTGTTCCCGTCCAATGTCGCGTTGAAGAGTTTCTTGGGGTCTGGGAGCTTGGCTCCGTGTACAAACGTGAGCTTCACCTTGTTCCTGTGGACGCTGGCTACGGCCAGAATCCCGCTGTGTGACCACACGGGTGACCCCATCCACTTCCATTCTTCGACCACCTCAGGCGCGGCTTCGTAGATGAGATTGCGGATCTCGGTCAGCCTCTCGCCTCTCCAATCGCCCAAGTCCGCAATCTTCTTGTCAATCTTTCTGGATGCGTTCATGCTTTCACTCCAATCCACGCTTCCCACTTGCCGTCACCTTACCCGTGTCACTCGAACCGCGAAGTTGCTGACATCTGGCGCGATGGAGCGCGCTGTTTCGATGACCATTGCGAGTACCCACGCTGCCGCGCTCGCTGTCCATTCGGGCAGCGTAACCGACACGCCGAGGCCAGAGCGCGCAGGGGAGATATAGCGGTGCGGCGCATTGGACGACACCTTGATCGAGTGCAGCTCAGGCACGGCTACTACCGGTCCAAACTCGAACGGTCCTGTGTTTTTCCGCTGGAGGATAGCGACCAACTCCGCCTCGCTATGTCCGCCGAGCAACTCCTGGTCGAAGGCGATGAGGGCGCCCGCTTGGTCAGTCAGGGTAGTGTTAAACCAATTGAGCCCAGAGACGAGACGGTTAGCGTAAGATTGTGTCCGGGGATCCAGAAAATTTGCCGTCACCTGGAGTCCAGACAACTCGACGACTCCAAAGCGGCGGAGCGCGTCATCGAAGCACTGAATCAATGCCGGCAGCGCCACAGCCGGCTCGACGGAGCGTCGGTGTACCCCGAGCGGTGCATAACGATAACCTTGAACAGGCACCGACGGTACCCTGGTTGGCACGGGGTCACCAACGTCCAGTCCGACCTGCACCCATCCGATCCGGGATGTGTCAATCCCAGCGGTCAGTTCCGCATCATTCATCTCCCAGAGCAGCGAGCGGTGTGCCGACGTGGTGGACCAACCCATCAATTCAGCACGCGCCCTGAAAACGCTATAGAGGTCTTCCTCATCCTCTGACACGATGCCCTTCGGGTCCGCGTCCCGGAAGAGCTGCCCGAAAGCCTCGACGAAAAGCAACGACGACATGACAGCTAGCGGCCGCGGAGGGTGCGGATGAGGTGACCCATGCTGGGCTGCTGTCCGTACACTAGCAGGTAAGTCCGGAAGAGTCGGGCCGTTAGCCAGACGACGACCGCGACACTGAACGTGAGGACGGCGAGGCTGAGGAAGACATCGATACCGTCCATGCCCCCCAGGCTAAGACGTGTGAGACTCGTCACCGGAGCGGTGATCGGGACGAAGCTGAGAACCCTGGCAAGCGTCCCCTCTGGGTTTTCGAGCAGGACGACCATGAACCACATGGGAGCGACGGCAGGCAGGATCACGAAGGCGGTGATGTTCCCCGCTTGCCTCTGGTTGGTCGTGACCGCCCCGATGGCCGCCAGCAGCGTGCCGATAAAACCGTAGCCCAAGAGGAAATAAGCGAATGCTATGAGGAGCCTTGCGGGTGAGGGTACGAGCTCACGCGTGAGCTCGACGGGCAGATCGATGATCAGGTTGAGTACGAGAAGGAATCCGCCAGAAGCCACGGTCCAGACTGCTATCTGCAGCAGGCTCGCGGCCCCGAGTCCGATGAGCTTGCCGAACATCAGGTGCTCCGGCTTGATTGAGGAAAGCAGCACCTCCATGATGCGGTTTTCCTTCTCCTCAGTCAGGCCCTGGAGCAGGTAGCCCGAGGCGGTGAAGACTGACACCAGGAGCAGGATGCTGGCGGCGATGAAGAGCAGGCTGTCGCTGGGGTCAGCGTCTTCATCGGCGGGCACGCCCGATTCGCTCACTTCATCGATCACGAGCCGGTAGGGTGTGACGATGCGCTCGAGGCGCTCCGAGCCGAACTGCTCCGCGAATAGGTTCTCCACAACGAACCTACGGAGAGCGCTATCCCGTCCGCCTGCATCGAACAGCCCGGCTCGCTCCTTTCGCACCTCCAAGACTGTCCCAGTCTCCAGGTAGTCCGCAGGGAACACGAAGAGCCTATCGATGCGCCCTTCCAGGAGCTCGCGCGTGGCAGCCTCCTGGTCAGCGTACGGCGCGAAGACCATGTCGCCCTGCCGCTGGAAACCGGTGAAGAGCGGCTGTCCACCCTCTCCCATGGTGCGATCAACGTAGCCAAAGGTGACCGCTTTGGGACGAGTGGCGGTGTCCTCCTGAGAAGTGTCATCAGAGCTCACGGCCTGAAAGATGGCGATTCCTATGAGCGCGACTATCGCCAGCACAGGCACCGAGGCGGCGAAGATTCGGTAGGAGAGACGGCCTAGGGTGACGGAGAACTCGTGCCGCGCAACAAGCCACGTCTTACGCATGGCGACCATCGACGACTCGTAGGAATATCTCTTCCAAGCTTGGCGTAGCCAGCTCGAACCGGTCGATCCTGGCGCCGTGGTCGAGGAGCGACCGAAGCACCTCCTCCGGGGCGTGGCCGGGCCAAGTCTGAGCACGTAGCCAACACCTTCTCTCCGCGACTCGAGGACGCCATTAATCGCCTCGGGATCCTGGTCACTTGCGACGAAGACCTCGTTGCTGGCGAAGCGACGCTTGATCTCCGCGAGGAGACCGTCGAGCACGACGCGGCCATCGTCGACCATCACGACGCGGTCGCAGAGCTCCTCAACGTCGGTCATCTGATGGGTCGAGAAGATGATAGCAACGCCGCTGTCGCCCAGCTCGGCTACAACATCCTTCATCAGCCGCACGTTGACCGGGTCCAGCCCGCTGAACGGCTCGTCAAGCACGACGAACGCGGGATCGTGGATGAGAGTCGCGGCGAACTGGACGAGCCGGCCAAGCCCACGGCTCAGCTCGCTGACTTTCTTGTGACGGTGCTGCTCCAGCCCAAGACGTTCTAGGAGCTCGTCGGCACGTCGCAGGGCACGCTCCCTGGAGACGCCCTTGAGCTCGGCCAGATAGCATAGGTTGGGTATGACGCGCAGGCTTCGGTAGAGGCCCCGCTCCTCAGGCAGGTAGCCGATGCGCTCTCGGGCGGCCGGGGTCATGGCAGCATCGAATACGGAGACCTCGCCCTCGTCCGGCTGGGTGATGTCGAGCAGCATCCGGATGGTGGTGGTCTTACCGGCGCCGTTTGGGCCAACGAGTCCCATGATCTCGCCCGGCCTAACCGATAGGGAGACGTCCTGCACGGCTACCGAGTTGCCGAACCTTTTCCAGAGACCGGTAGCCTGTACCAAGGGGGCACTTGTCGAATGCATCGCCATGATTCTGATGAGATTATCTCACGGATCGCTAGGCGGAAGGAATAACACGGACTACTTTGGGGTCGTGTGAAGGTTCTTGACTTTTTCAAGTTTGGTGGAAGGGGGACTCGTAAGTAGCCACGAAATAGCGGCTTTTCGCTGCCACTTCCCACATTTTGTTACCACCACATCAACTCTAATGATGAGTTCGAGTCCAGTCTAGTGGGCCGGAGTGTACCGTACTGCGAACTTTCCGGTGGGAGGTTTCGGCTATAGGGAAGCGGCCGCCGACCGCTGGTAAGCGCTTCACGAGCTTCCGGCTCTCACGGTTGGAGGCTCGTCCTATGATTCTCCACTGTGCCCCTGACCCAACCCACATTATCGCCTTGCGCACTTGCGAAGACAAGAGCGGAGGTATCGCCGGGAAATCCACCAACACAAGCCGGCTCTGCCAAGCCGGTCACCGACTGCTCCATGTGATAGACCCTCGGCTGACAGGAACCTTGTCGCTAGTCGGACCTCCGGTAGTGTTCGGCGATTTCTGGAATCATGACCTTGAAGATGTTTCAAGCCCAAAGCCAATCAAGTTCCGAGAATGCGAGCTTTCGTTCGAAGTTGTCGATATTGTCCCTTACATTGAGAATAAGACATCGGTCATTCCCGCCGTTCTTGACGCCGCGCAGGCCTCTGCCAATCATCTGGAAGTAGAGGTTGGGACTGTACACTGGGCGAGCGACTATGATGGCCCGCGTCTTGGGTGCATCGAACCCCTCTCTGAATATTCCGTAATTGACAAGAGCTTTGATTTCTCCCGCGCGGAACTCCTCCACAATGCGGCGACGGCTAGAAGTATCAGTAGCTGCGCTTACAGCACGGGCTCTGACTCCCATTGAGGCCAAGAGGGCCGCGACCGTCTGTGCGTGTTCGACGGATGTGGCGAAAATTAGCGTCGGCCAAGCGGAATCGATATGTTCCTTATATGCTTGAACGATGCGCTGCGTACGGCCAATGTCATCGGCGATTCGCCCTTCGACACTACGGGGCAACCAGGGAGTTTCTCTAGACTGCTGCAATTCATCATCGGACATGGAGAACCGGCCCCCCTCGATAGTGTCATGATCGGCCTGAGCAAGTATGCGCATGGTTTGTAGTTCTCGGATTACATCTTCAGGGTCGTCGTTCGTGAACGCGCCCGAATCCAGACGGTTGCTGCCGTAACGATTCGCTAGCCGAGCAGTTTCGGCAACATCGTGGCCCCTGTATGGCGTAGCAGTGAGACCGATCAGTAACGGTTCATGGGAGCGCCTCCAACGAGTCAACCCGAGTTCCTGCATAACCGACGTAAAGGTGGGCGCCACCGATCTATGCGCCTCATCGAAGACCAGGAGCTTGAAGTCCGCCAAAAAGCCATATGAATCGGGTTGCCTACTTATCTTGGCAGCCAGTGTCTGGATGGTTGCGACAATCACGTGCATGTCCCCGGTAGGCAGCGGTTGAGGCTGCCCAGCCCACATTCTGGATATTCGCAGCTGAGTCGCCTGAGCGCCCTCGCTCGCCCAGACTTGACGCCAGGCCTCAACAGCCTGCTCGCACAGCTCGTCGCGGTCAGCAACCCACAAAATGCCGCCCTTGAAACCGTCCTCTCGCATAGCTTCGACAATAGCCTGGACAGCCACTCGCGTCTTTCCTGAACCAGTGGGCATGCTGATCATCCCGCGTCGTTCGCCCGCCGTTCCGTTCGAATGGATCAGCCTTCTCGTGTTTCCGACGACTTTGCGCTGGTAATCATGAAGCTCTGGCAGCGAGTAAGGCCCTTCTACCTCCACGTAGGGGTCGCGTCGAGGATTCCGCTCTCCGGCCCACTCTTCCCCGAATCCTAGCGAGCGGACGAATTCGACAGCTCTCTGGCTCCCTGCCCACTGTTTAGGAGGATCCAAGCGGACCAGCGCGTCGCGATACTCACGAAGTGCACCAGTGTGGAACGTAGCGATTGCCGCCATTGCCGCCCGAATACCCACTACTGGGCTCTGACTCCGTTCGAGTATTGTTATCAGAGAGCTCGGCAAACGCTGCCTCAGCTCGAACTCGCCCACCGCCGCAAGTAGCCGCTTAGCGTCCGTCGCCCATTCCCTGACCGCATCGCGCTCCGCTTGCACGTCGGCGTCGGTCAGGCCAAGTAGAATCCTTTCGATCTGTTCGCGGTCGAGTTGTAGCCCGAGCGCTCTCAATATCGCTGCTATCTCGTCTCGCTCATCACCTTTTCGCGTGACGTAGACCGTACCCTCGATGATTATGCAATCTCGCTCCTCATGGCCGTTGACTCCGTCCATCTGTTGAAAACCGTCACAGCGGACCAGTTCAAGGTTCGCCCGCTCTTTCGAGAGGTGCGTTCTCAACCCGGGCCATTCATCTACCAATGGAACGGGGGCGTCTGCACCAATCGGTTCGGTGGGCGAATCGACCTCGGATTGGAGTTCGAAGACTTGACGAATCCAGGCAGCCTTAGGATGCGAAAGCAGCTTGAACAACACGGCTAGACTCTGTGGAGGGTCCCCAAGGCCATCGGAGAGCGGGAAACTCCCATCTCGCGTCTCAATACCCCCGTGCTGCCGCAGGACCTCTATCGCGGGTGACTCGAAATCCATACGCTGGTAAATCTCTTGGGTGTTATGTCGCATTGTCCAGCGCTTGTAGGTGTCATCTAGGGCGAGCAGGTCCCATGTGTATTTGGCCTTGGCCTCTTCTGAGAGCAGATCCAGCAAATCCAACGGTCCGCCGGTCTCAGGCTTCTCGAACCCGAGCAGATCATCCTGAGGACGGCGGCCGATATCCCTCTTGGCACGCTCTTGAAACACTGTTTTGCAGCGCCTTATAAATTGATGACTCTTGGCAAGGGATAGTTCGTGCCCGGCGCGTGGCGAAGAGACGGCGCCGAGTTGCGTAAGGAGGGGCAATTCCGATTCATGGTACTGGACGTCTATGGAGACATCTCTGTCTCTACTACCATCTGCGGGAACGATCGGGCCGGGCAACAACGTTTGAAAAAGCGAACGCCACTTCCCGGAAATCGTGCGTACGCAAAGCTTGTCACGCCAGTTTTCCCCTCTGTGCGTGGATTCGTTGATGATCTTCTTCGCTTCCTTCTGGTCGACGTAGCGAGCAAGTCGCCAGAACTCATGCCATTCCTCGTTACTGGTTACTCTACGTTCATACTTGGGGATGCCCAACAGGCGTGACGCAAATTCCCTGAACGCACTTTCCGCTGAAGCAGGCTTGATTCCCAGCTTGTTCAACGAATCCAGCGTCTCGGGTTCTGCCTGCAACTTGGGGTGGACCAAATTGCTCTCAGTTGAGGTGTTGTCACCGCCAAGAAACACGGTGTCTGGGTTCGGCACGACCCACGTTCCGGCAGCCGTAAGCACGATGCTGCCGAGAATATTGTGGCTTCCACGTATGGATTCTGGAATCAAAGCCGCTGTTTGGATGGCAGCAGTTGAGGCCAGGAGCGCATGGACTTCCTCAGTTGCATTCTCTACTAGCCCCTTCAACCAATCCGAGATGGCTGCCCTGGAAAGCGGCTTGCCTATGACCCGCTCCAAGGTGGCCAGCCTATTTCGACTCAACGCAGTGTGGTGCAGCCAACCTGATGGGCGCCCGGCATAGGCAGCCCAGCGGTCCAGTGAATCCCAGGCTATCTGTCCGTCACGGGTCAGTTCTCGCGGCGGGTACGAAATATCGGGTATCTTCCTTAGCGTGCCGTCTTGATCGGGAACGAAATCTTGGCCCTGAAGATTCGAATACAATTGGGCTCGCAGTCGCTCGCTGTGCTCACTGTCATCGGCTTCACGTCTGCGTGGCAAGGCATCCAAGTGCTGTGCCGGGTCTTCCTGTGCCAAGAGTCTTGGCAGGGCGTCGGCAACCATTCGAGCTGCCGCGTCGATCAGCTCATTATTGTAGACCCCGGGCAGCAGGTTTTGACGGTCCTCATTGGTCTTCCACGGAGCGTTCAGAATGCCGGACAGCAGACTTGTAGTCATCGTGGGGAAGAATGCCCAAAACTTGCCTGGTTCATTCAGCCTATTGACAGGCGCCGCCCACCAGATTGGAACTTCGTCCTCATCGTCCAGACTTCTCCTATCATTTCTGGCATCAGGAGAAAGCTCGTGAATAGCCTTTGTGAGCAACCACTGGGTTGTACTGCTGCCATCATAAAGAACAAATAGATGATCTTCGCGGCGTAGACTGAACGAGCGGGTGTCTTCCTGATTATCGTCTTGCAGCACCAACTCAGAGACGTGCTCAACGAAGAGAAGAAACTCTGGCGGAAAATCTCTTATCTGCGAAGCAAGGACCTCATGTGCTCCAGCCTTTAGCGGAAGGCGCACGATGTTCACTGCCCATGCCATGAGTTCGCGTAGAATCGGGTCAGATTCCATATCTGGCCAAGGATCAAAAGGGTCCGGCAAGCGCAAGGCTGGATAACGCTCAGATGCTGGCGCAACAGGTTGTATGAGTTCGCGTGCCTTCGCGCGGTCAAATCGGAATGACCCAGATCGGCTGAAGAATTCAGGTGTGTCTGTGACACCTAGCACCGACTTGAAGCCCAGGCCGAATCGGCCAATCTCAGTAGTGCCGCGCTTGCTAGAGAGGTGCGAAAACATTAGGGCCGTCACGCCACTCGAATCGATGGGGCGCCCTTCATCAGCACAGTAGAGATGTGTCGGTGTTAGCCTGATCTGGATGCGGCCGCTGCCTAAACCTGCCAGCGAGTCAGCACTGTTTTGCACAAGCTCAAACAGCTGGCGGTGGGCATAGCCGCCGCGGGCTGTGTCTTCTTCATGATTGGCGTGTTCCGCAATCAGATTCGACTGGCTACGATAGGCCTCCAGTGTCTTCTGCGACTCTCTGGTGATATAGCTACCGAGAGGCCCATCCGGTCCAGCCCAAACAGCTCGCGAAGGAGCCGGGTGATTCGCGGGGAGCGCGTATGCAGTTTCCTTTTGCCCCCCAATTACCTTGTTCCTATTGTCTACTCTGCGTCCCTTACGTTTCTGATTGCGCTTCCTACGCTTTGCCATTCTCAATCACTCGCTTGCAGGAAAATAGGCTACTTAGATAGTTCAGTTTCTAGTTCGGATTTCCTCGCTAGAAACTGAACAACTCCTGAACCAGCCTAGAGATTGCCTCAGAGTCTATGCCGCCGTCAGCAGAATCCTGGGTAACGATCAGTGACCCCATTGGCCCGCCTCCTTCTTCTCTTGGGACGATCCCGTGGCCCTTCAGCCATTCTACTTTCTCTTCCCATCTCCGACGGTAAGCACCATCAGAGAGCATTCCCAGGTGCTCCCAGTAATATCTCTCCCCAGTGTTATCATCCTCGATAGTGAAGTCAGGTAACTTGGTGAGGCCGCCGATTTCAAGAGGCTCTTCGTAGCGGTAGTTAATTCTATTGGCGTGAAGCAGATTCGCTATGATCACCTCCGACTTCGAGCGCACGAGTTCTCCTCTGGCAGTTCGATGAATGAGCCGCTCTTCCAAGAACCTCTCGCCGACCTGAACCGGATCAGGCGGTGCGAAAAGATTCGTGAGCCGGCGAGCTGCTTCAGAATGCAGCTCCGAGCTGAGCCGTTGAAGTTCAATCGGCGACCCTTGCATCAAGATGACAATTTTCTGCTTCTGCCTGGTCAATGCCGTGTATATCAACTCCCGCGTGAGCATGTGATTCGCCTTGGGCAGGATCACCAAGACCGTACCAAACTCGCTGCCCTGGGCCTTGTGAACGGTTAGCGCATACGCGAGCTCAAGGTCGGCCTGACCTTCCTCATCGAAGTCTCCCGGCCAGAACTTCACGACCGACCCTCGCTGCGTCGAGAATTCCACCTCAAGGTTTCGGGGTGGATGGTCGAAGTTTCTTGTCCGCATCTGTCCTACGACAATGCCTACTTCGCCATTCGCGAGGTAGCCTTCTTCATTTGGCCATCTTCGAGACTTCGGTATACGCCAGTTCCTGTTATTGATGACCTTGTCGCCATAGACGATAAGTTGATCACCTTGTGGCTTCAGGAAGCGACGTTTCTGGAAGGGCGGTACTTCTGTCGCGCTTTCGATCTGCTTCGACTTGTACCGCTGGTGGAGGAGTCGGTTGATAGGTTCGACGCCCCACGGTTTCTGTCTGGAGGCGCTGAGTATTTGCCAAGCCTCCGCCTTAGCGCCCGAGCGACGTACGTTGAAGTAGGCGTATGGCCCTGATATCTCCCCTCCGAGGCTCTTAGCGAATTGGAGTGCCTCGTCCTCGTTCTTGTCGAACCCAAGATGCTCGGCGAGTGCTTGGGGCAACTGATCCTTCAGGTCATCCGATGTTTCCCAGTGGACCACCTTCACCGTTTCACTCTGTCTGTGGCCTGAGAGTATCTCGAAGACGCTGTCATGGCTAGGCCCTGGCTCGCCCCCGAACCACTCTGCGAGTTCGAGGCCGTCGAGGTCTTGAGATCCCTGTCCTTTGGGGTCTTGCCGCCTGGGTACTGTCAGTTCCGCGTATGAATGTCCGACCTTGGGAGAACCAGGCGTGAACTTCTCAGGCCTTAGCCGCATTATGATATCGATGAACGGCTTTCCTGCGCCGATTGGCGGAAGCTGCCGCCGGTCACCCACCAGAATCAACCTGTCTAGTCCTGTCAGCGCTTCAATGAGTGCCGCAAGCATTTCCTCAGTGAGCATGGAGCACTCGTCCACAATCACTGTGCGACCCACCGCTTCCGCCGCCACTGAGGTTCGCACCCGTGTATCGTCGGTGGCCGAGTCTCGCTCGAATGCCTTCTCTTCATCCTCGCCCAGGATTTCCCCTGCGGTGGCCACCACTTCGCCGCCCAAGCGCTTCTTCCGGTCGAGATTCCGCAGCGCCCTCAGTACGCCGTGAATTTCGCGGCGCGTGAGTCGGGAACGGGCAGACATGCCAAATTGCCTCTCCACATCATCCGCTGTGTAGAGCAGCACGCAGCGCGCCCTCTGCTGGTCCCGTCCAGCGCGTCCCGCTTCCTGTAGGTAGTCCTCCAGGGAACCCGGGATGTCGGCGTGGATCACGACCCGCACGTCCGGCTTGTCTATGCCCATGCCGAAGGCGTTGGTGGCGACGATGGCCCGGAGACCGCCGCTGATGAAACTCTCTTGGACGTTCTTCTTGGTCTCCGGCAGCAGTCCTGCATGGAAGTAGTTCGCATCTATCCCCTTTGCCTGCAAGAACTCCGCAATCTCTTCGGCCTGCCGTCGCGTTGCGCAGTAGACGATGGCGCCGCCCGGCTCATCCGTCGGCAGATCGGCCTCTATGATCTGATGAATGTCGGCGAACTTCCCCTCGCTGCTCGTCTGCACCACTACGAACTCCAGGTTGGTGCGCTGTGCGCCGCCGTCGAAGACCTTCAGCTTGATGCCGAGTTCTTCCTGGAAGTAATCCTCGATCTCGGCCTTCACGTCGGGCTTGGCCGTCGCGGTCAGGCATAGCACGGGCGGCACTGGCTCTTGCCCCGCTCTCTCACGAATGAAGCGTCCCACGTAACGGTAGTCGGGCCGGAAGTCGTGGCCCCACTTGGAGAGGCAGTGGCCCTCGTCCAGCACCCAGGAGCCAATCTCGCGTTGGGCGAGGACGCGGCGCACTGAGACACTGCGAAGCTGCTCCGGCGAGATGATGAGAATGCCGGCGTCTCCCAGCCGCACCCGGTCCAGAGCGTCGGATCGCTCCGGCATGGACAGAAGCCCATTGATGGTGACGCAGGAACCAATGCCCCTCGCTTCAAGCCCTTTCACCTGGTCCGCCATGAGGGCGACCAGAGGCGAAATCACCACCGTCAGAGCGCCGGTCTTGTCGTAGCGGGATAGCGCTGGGACCTGATAGCAGAGCGACTTACCAGCCCCGGTGGGCAGGATGCCCAGCACATGCTCTCCTGCCATTGCCACCTCGACGATGGACTGCTGCATGGGCCGCCCATTGTTGTCCATCGGCTCAGGACGGAAGCCGTCAAAGCCGAACCAGCGGGCAAGCTCCTTGCGGGCGTCATGCCGTTCTCGGCACCATTCACAGGAGGCATCGGCGCAGGCAGTGTCGCGTAACCGGCGCACCAGCCGACCCGCTTCGGGAAACTGATGCCGCACCCAGGGAGGCATTACCGAGTTGCCTCCAGACACTGACATCCATGCCAGCGCATAGGCCAGCGCCCAGCCGTGTCGAGTTGCATTCGCCATGACCTCGCGTGCTTGTGTCTGACAGGCGTCGGCCAGACGTCCCTGAATCGCTTCATGCGCCTCTGCGCCGGATGGTCTTCGCGCCAGACGCAATGAGGCGAATACCCTGTCGAATCCCGCACCATCTTCCTCCGTGGTGAGCCAATGCCAGGCCGTCAACAGGTCAGCCGGTGCGTCACGCAGTTCCCTCTGCTGATTGGCGAAGACCTCAAGCGTCAATCTGGCATCCAACTCCGGGGCGTTTCTGCGCCCGCGTTTGAGTTGCCCGTCTTGGTAGTGCTTGACAAGGTGATGGTAGGGGTTGCGCGGGAAGGCCAGGGGATTGAGCCTGAGCGTGTCCACCGCTGGCAGCCGCAACAGTCCCAGATTAGGATTCGCGGCCTTTAGATGGGGCAAGTCGAATTCGATGAGGTTGTGGCCCAGCAGGAACTCCGCGCCTCCGGCAAGGTCGTCCAGCTTGGCAAATGCACCAGCGAGGCTGTTTCCCGCTATAGGAAACGCCAGGGATTGTCCGGTGTCCGGGCGTACTCCTGCGAAAGCGCGGATGCGACGGTCTTTGACGCCGACTTCAAGGTCCAGTGAGAGGCAACGGGACAACAGACGGCTGCCGTCGTTAGCCGAAGGAATGGATTCCCTTGTCTCGGCCCCATACTTGGCACGCATCTATCACCGATCAGGTTGCCAGGTCGAATGGCAGGTCACTGATGTCGCGCAGTCGCCTGCCGGTCACGAGGGTGTCCAGCAGTTCAGCATCCGAATCGTTGCCCTCGGCTGCGGCCGTCAATTCCCTCAGCGCAAAGTGGTAGATGCAGTCGATATCTCCTGTGCCGTAGGCGAGGGATGCGATTCTTCCGGGCAGAGGTTCTCCTATGACGACGACGATGTGCGGCGTCTTGCCCTTTCGGTTACGGACAAGGTTCAAGCCCTCGGTCCGTGCGTTTTGAGACCGATCACTGCGAATCGTCCACTTGCAAGACACGCTCGCGTGCAGGATGCTTGCCTGCGAGTTGGCGCGGCGCAGTGGCGTGTAGCTTGCCACATTGTCGTCGTTCAGCAGAGCTTCGGATTCGTTGATCTTGGAGTCTGAAACCGGCACCCGGCAGACAACGATGTCAGGCGTGACAATATAGTCGCCGAAGATGATCCGAAGTTCCTCGTGCTGTTCGACCATTCGTCGCACGTCGGACAGATGCAGGTATTGCTCGTAATCGCGGATGTCTCCGCCCAGCGAGAATTCCCACTCCCCCGGTCGCAGATGAGAAAGCAACCCAAATGCGTCGCGAAGGAAGATCTTCGTCGCCTCCTCGAAGCGACGTCCCGCTGTCTGTCCAGCGAGCTTATCGGACCCTAGCGGAAGCCCAATGTTCTGGACAATGGCTCTTGCAATCCTCACACTTGAAGCGCTACCGCTATCGGCGTTGTTCGGGACGCCGGACGCATTCTGTCGCAAGACGTCGTTGGCAATCTGTCGGTGATAGGCCCGCCGATGAGCTTCGATCCTGCCGGGCATTACGGCTTCACCAATCCGATCACGTACTCTTTGTGCATGCGCTCCTCGATCTGAGAATGCTGTCGGTTACCCCATCTCGCTGGCATCATGCGTCTGTCCCGGTCCAGGAGGCGAGCACCGATCCCGGCGAGGACGAGGCCCGCATCTTCGCCGATGGCGGCGAGCCCCTTGTGCGTCTCTACATTTAAGCCCCTAAGCGTTGACGAGCCGACGACTATCACACCCGGCTTGCCCTCCTTCAGGACACGCTGCATCTCTGAGATGACAGTCCTCATCTCCTCGAAGTAGCGACGCAGCACCAATGCCTTTCTGTCGTCGCGGTCCGCCAACCTGGTCAACGTCTCTTCGCACTGGTTCGGCAGCTCTTCGCGACTTAGGCCGGCGATGGCATCGTGACCCACGTACTGAGCGCGAAGCCGGCTGAGGTCGGCGATCTTCCAGCCGAACCACACCAGCGAGAATTTGTGGGCGCGCATGTAGTCGATTGCGTTGTTGGCATAGGGTGGGGACGTCACGATCAGATCGATGCTTGCGGCCGGCAGGCCGGTGTCTGCGGCACTTGCGGCGTGGATGGACGCCGAGGGAGGGAATTCTTGCAGGTCCGTTTCACCAGCACCGTTGAGACAGAAGGGCATGGCTGCCTCGGTCGATTCGTCAGTGCCGAAGGCCGCGACATTGCGTTCGAGACGCTTGCCGAACTCCACAAAGGCCGACGGAGGCGTCTTCTCCGTATCTCTGTGGGGACGCGTGTGGGCCAGGTCGCGGGCCAATGAGACTCCACCAGACTTGGCGATGATGGTCGAAGAGAATACCACACGGAGGAAGTCTCGCGTGCCTCCTTCGGGCAACGCTTCGATGCGCTGCACCAGAGCAAGCAGCTCAAGCTGCTGCTGGGGTAGGAACCAGTAGTCGATGAACTGCGCAGTCCTAGCGTCGAACCGCAGTTCCAAGTCTCTCTGTAGCCTCGGACGGTACCTGCGGTAGTCGTCACTCGCGCCAGCCAAGACGCTATCACCCTCCTGGATGGTGGCGACCGGGTCTATGGGGGTCAGCTTGGTTGCCGCAATCATCCGCGCCAGGGGGTCGATGTCGCAACCAACAGCTCGGCGTCCGAGGCGCAGGGCTTCGACGAGCGTAGTGCCGGAGCCGAGCATCGGGTCTAGGACCAGGTCCCCCGGGTCCGAGAGCTCACGGATCATGAACTCCGGCAGCTGGGGCGGAAACTTTGCGGGAAACGGGTGCCAGGCATGAGACCCGTAGCTGCCGTTGGTCCCGTGGAAATCCAAGTTAGCGGTCAGCGTCGCACGCATCGCGTCAAGGCGGCTACCTCTGTTGTCAACCTGAAGTTCGTAGCCGGGGCTGAGGTCCACTTTACTCAACGTGATCTCCTGCCTGCGACGTCGTCCAGCGCCTCAGCGACTTCCTCGCGCATAGTAGTCGCGATCTCAGGCGCGAATGAGTCCTCCGTCCGTCCGTCTGGGCCGCTCATACTTCTATAGGCCGCTTTCACCATCTCGTCAATGGCGATGGCGGTGTCTTGCTTCAACCGCGGGTCGGAGCGAAGATAGGGCGAAATCAATGCCAGCGGCTCGGGCTCTTTCTTGGAATCCCTTCCTCTCACGAATCTGTCCACGTCCAAGCCTGACCAGGCCGACAACGCCGCGAGACCGTCCACGTCTGGACGCTTGCCTTGAGATATGCGAGTCAGGGTGGATGCACTGACCCCGCTTTCCGTAGCCACTTGCTTCCAGATGCATTTGCGCGCTTGCCTCTCTCCATCTAGAGCAGCATAGAACGCATCGCAATCGAACCTCGCCCTTTTGACCACCGGATTCTCCTATTCGCCACTCAACTCGGAGTTTGAATATAGCAATGAGAAGCCAGCTTTGCAATAGGAAGGTAGGCCGACACGGCAGCTCAGCTATGTCACCGGCCAACGGGGCTCAGGACGGCGCGTAGGGCATATGCCATCCCCGGTCTTCAAGCCGGACTCACCTTTGCCCAGGTGGCGGAGGCTATCCGAAAGGCCATGGCGGACACGCCGGGATGAGCGGGGCCGTACAAGTCGGAGCTTCTCGCGCCACCCTCAACCGACCTTCCACCAATGGGAGGGCTTGAGGGTTGGACTACACGACCAGTTTGAACCTCAACGTGAAAGTTCTTGATTTCGTCAAGTCTGGTGGGCCTGCACGTACCGAATTGCGAACTTTTCGGTGGGAGGTCCTAATATAAGGACTCGCTCAGGCTACCCCGAATAGGCCCCATGAGCCTCCGGTCCGCAGGGTTGGAGGCTCATCTATTCCCGTCGAGAGCTTGCTCTGACGCGACGCCTGTGATTGCGCCGCGCCACCCTTTGCTAGGGCGTGGGAACAGCCCAAGTACTCATTATCGGGGCTGCGACCCGGCGAAGACAAGCCCGATCCGTGCTCGCCCGCTCATCCCCGCGGAAGCCGACATACCAACACACATTTGGGAGTTGCTATGGGTGTCTCAGCATTGACACCCATAGCAACTCCACTATACTATCTGCATGAATCTGTGGATATATGGTGCCGGTCAAGACCGGGAGGGAAAGAAAACGACCCGTACACCCACGACTAGATATGTGACCCTGTTGAGCGTTGTCCTTGCGTTGGCCCTTACGGCAGCGCTGGTGGCCTGCGGCTCTGATGAGCCGTCCGGCGTGACAGGCCCCGACCGGACCGCGTCCACGCCAGGGTCAGGGGATGCGCCCACCGCCACCGATACGCTTGTACCTGCGACTGCGACAGTGCCGCCCGCGGCCTCCGGCTCCGCCAAAACGGACCGGGAAGCCTTGGTTGCCCTCTACAACACAACGAACGGTGAGTACTGGTATAGAAGCGACAACTGGCTGAGCGATGCGCCCCTCGGCGAATGGGAGGGCGTCGTCACCAACGACGACGGGCGCGTTACAGAGCTGAACCTTAACGACGACAACAACTTGAGCGGGGAGTTACCAGCGGAGTTGGGCAGCCTCTCCAACCTGGAAACGCTGGACCTTAGCAACAACAACTTGGGCGGGGAGTTACCGGCGGAGTTGGGCAGCCTCTCCAACCTGACAGTGCTGGACCTCTTCAACAACAGGCTGAGCGAGATACCGGCGGAGTTGGGCAACCTCTCCAACCTGACAGTGCTGCGTCTCGAAAACAACCAGTTGAGCGAGATACCGGCGGAGCTGGGCAACCTCTCCAACCTGACAGTGCTGGGCCTCACCGGCAACGGCTTGAGCGGGGAGATACCGCCGTGGCTGGGCAGCCTCTCCAACCTGACAGTTCTGGGCCTCAGCCGCAACGGCTTGAGCGGGGAGATACCGCCGGAGCTGGGCAGCCTCTCCAACCTGAAGAGCCTGAGCCTCAGCTACAACGACTTGAGCGGGGAGATACCGCCGGAGCTGGGCAGCCTCTCCAACCTGGGGGGACTGTACCTCAGCGACAACGACTTGAGCGGGGAGATACCGGCGGAGCTGGGCAGCCTCTCCAACCTGGAGGGACTGGCCCTCAGCGACAACGACTTGAGCGGGGAGATACCGGCGGAGCTGGGCAGCCTCTCCAACCTGGAGGGACTGTACCTCCGCAACAACGACTTGAGCGGGGAGATACCGGCGGAGTTGGGCAGCCTCTCCAGCCTGACAGAGCTGGACCTCAAGAGCAACGACTTGAGCGGGGAGATACCGGCGGAGCTGGGCAGCCTCTCCAACCTGGTAGAGCTGGACCTCGGCTGGAACAGCTTGAGCGGGGAGATACCGGCGGAGCTGGGCAGCCTCTCCAACCTAAAAGTGCTGGACCTCAGCGAAAACTTGTTGAGCGGGTGCGCGCCAAGCAGCCTGGAAGACCAGTTGACCTCGTCTGTAGTTGGCAGTGGCTACATGCCCTTCTGCTAAAGCCACGCGCCCTCAGCCGGGGACGGACGGCATATCGTCTTGGAGGCGCTCCCGGCGCGTGTTGCCTATGGCGCATGGGGCTGCCGAGCAACGGGGTATCAGCCTCTCCCTTCGTCGGCCTCCCGGTCGACGGCGGTTTGACCGTTCCGGCGCATGTTGACGCCCTTGACCGCCAGACCTTCAGCCAACGTTGAAGGGTGGAGGCCAGGTCCAGAGTGAGTCTCTTCTTATTGGCTTCCATGCCTGCCGCTTCCCCAGATGGGACCATCTGACGCAGAAGAGGGCGAACGAAGAAGAGGAATCAATGCCCCACCGGAAAATGGGCAACAGAAAAGGCCCGCACACATGGACGGGCGGTCGGGCTGAAACGCAAAAAGGGCCGAACACATGGGCAACTCGGGGAGACAGGCGCATGGCCACGACTGCCTCCCCTTTTTTGAGGGACCGATTAGCCATCCCCCACCAAGTCCTTCTCCCGCCCTGGTTCCAGGCTGAACGCCCAATCGAAGAGGGACTGCTGCCCCGCTGAGGGGTCCCGTCCGGTAGAGGGAAAGGCGGCTGGCGTTGCGCCCGTGCCCGCTGGCCGCGCTCAGGCGACGGTCCGGTCCTCCCCGGGACCGGCGCCGTCCGGCTCCGGCTTGGTCAGCATCACGGAGCAGCCCCGCTCGTCCACCACGTGGGTCACCGACACCCGGCCCCGGCTGTCGTACCCGGCGCGGTAGGCGTACTCGACCTCGGCGCCCCAGGGCACCCGGCCGCCGATGCGAACGGTGCCGCCGCCAACCTGGTTGCCACCAGCCCCAGGCCCGCCGGCGCCGCGTATGACCATCCCGTTGCGCGCACCCTTCTTCCAGGCCATCACCTTCACCTCGGCGGGGACGACCAGTTCCGCCGCCGTCGGCCGGAACAGGACCCCGTGCAGCTTCCCCAGAACCTCTCCCGACGGAGTCCGCTGGCCGTTCATGACCTGGGAGAAATAACCGGAGCTGATGCCGGCCAGCCGGGCCACCTCGTTCTGGCTATAGCCATGAGCATCCATGCGCTCCCACAGGGCGCAAGGGTCCACGGTGGGAAGCTGGGCGGATTCGATCCTGGCCGGGCCGTCCAGCGCCGCCTCCACCTTGGCCTGGACCGCAGGTCCCATGTTCCGCTGGCCCCGGGAGACCTGGCACATATAGCGGTAGGAGACCCCGGCCCTGTTTGCCAGGCCCTTCAGGCTCATGCCCATCTCGCGGGCCCGCTCCCGGACGTAGCTGCTTTCCCCCTGGACAAGGCCGCCCTGCCGGTAGACGACGCCCGGTCCGGGGACCTCGCCCAGCACCGCCATGGCCCTTTCCCGCATCATCGGGGACCAGGGCCTCTGACCCGAGGCGACCTGCAACAGGTAGCCGTAACTCACGCCCATCCTCGCCGCCAGTTGCTTCAGGGTGAGGCCGTGGCGCCTGGCCGCAGCCCGAAGCTCGCTCTCGGGCCTGCCCTTGCCCTGTCCCTGTTCCGCCGTCCCGGCCTGCATTTCCGTGGCCTGTGCGGTGTTGGCCTGGTCCTGGTCGTCGAGCCGGGTGGCGCCGCTGTTGATGGTCTTCGCCTGGTGGATGTTGGTAGTCGCCGTCATGTCGCTTCCTCCAAAACGCAGAAAGCGGGGCCGGCCCAAATGGACCGACCCCGCTCGTCTGTAAGCTATTGATTTTCAGTTGCCGGTGGCGGCTCACGCGGCCGCCCTGGTTTCCGGCGCGCCACCCTGGGGGCGGCGGGCCTAAAGTTCCTGCTACTTATTCAGTTGTTCCGACCTCCTGTAGTGGATGGGAATGCCAGGTTCATCGTCGTGATGTATTACCTCCTTTTGCTTATGGATTGGCCGTCGATGGGTGCCTCCGTCGCTGCTGGCGGCAGCGGCCCGGCGATGAGCAGGACCCCGATGGACGGGCGCCTGTGCCCGCCGATGAATCCGCCGACCGCCACCGCCACCGCCCTGAGTTGGTTGAACCCTTCCGTGATGTGCATTTGCACCTCCCCGGTGTTGCTGATGACGTTGGGAAAAAGGTTACCGTCCGGCGCCGGACGCACTCCGCCCACGGTGAGACGCGCGACGGAGAACGCCGGTTGAGGATTGGAGCAAGACACAGCTCGCCCAGGGTGTTATTCAGCGGGAACGCGAAACCCGGAGGCTGCAATGAGGGGAGAATCGGAGGGGAACGCCGTTGGGAATGTGGCTTTGGCCCCCGGCGCCGGACGCACTACGCCCTGGGTCTGGTATTGGGCATGGAACGCCGGTTTGGGGAGGTGGGGAAAGGCGCAGTTCGCCCAGGGTCTGTTCGCGGGGACGCGAAACTCGGGAAGCTGCTACGTGGGGGAATAGCAGAGGGAAACGGTGGGGAACGCAGTGCGGCCAGTGGCTACGTCGTCGGCCACCGCACCAGTGGGAACTGCGCTGCAACGGTAAGCGTCCGGTCTGCTGTTGCAGTGCGACCGGAGCAAGGGGAAGCTGCGGGGCCGCTGCCTGTGTCCAGCAGCTACGCCGCAGGCGTGGGGAAGCGGCCGGAGCTTGCTGTCCGCTCCAACCGCAGGGTGTAGAGAGTGCGAAGCAGGTCCAGCCGCTCCGCAGTGAAACCAAAGGGGAAGGGATTCCTGGGTTGCCGTGCTGGGTCCGGTTGCCACCTCCGTGATTCTGGTCCTTGTGGTAGGGATGCCGCGCCGTGGAAAGGGCTACCGGGTGAAGCGCACCGTGCGCCTCGGTGGGTCAGGGGTAACCGGCTGGAGCAACAGCGTCAACTACGCCGGCGCCTCAGCAATGTCCTTCGCAGAAGCCCATCGGGAGAGCAGGGCTCGATCCTTTCGGGCAATCCGGCATGGGCGGCCGTTCGGAGAGCGGGGCTCGATCCTATGCGGCCAATCCCGGGTCCAAGGGACGGGACCCTCCAGCTTTCAGGCGGGAAGGACTGGAAAAAACCGTAAACTGCATTGATTATCGCCTGCGCTACCATCGCAGGGAACGGATTTTGCAAGCACCTGGCTCTCCCCGCCCGTGATCGCTTGCCCGGCGCTTGCCGGCGGTTCGCTGCCGCGCGAAGACCACCTTGCAACGACGCCAGCCCCGGCGCCGGCCCGGGGCAAACGGCCTAATTCCACCACACCCCCAGGGTGAGCAACCGGCGCAGCCAGCGCAGCAGCTTGCGCCGCCGGATCGCCACCTGGGTTCGGTACAGCGCCTTCCAGCGCCAGCGGGTGTGGTCCCCCGCCGGGCCAGGCCCTTCACCGGCTGTTTCGCCGGCGGCAGGGTCAGCCCGTGCTCCTCCAGCATGGCCAGCTCCAGCACCAGCAGCCGCTCGTAATCGGTCAGCCAGGACAGGCTCCGGCCCCGGACGGGATGCCTGGCCTTCAGCTGGCGCCACTGGGCCACCAGGGGCCAGGCGCCGCCGTAGACCTCCGGGTCGTCCTCGGCGGGCTCCCGGGTGACCAGCTCCGGGTCCACCCGGCGGCGGGGCGCCGGTCTGCTCGTGCCCAGCCCGGCCACCGGCGGCGGCGCGGGCGGCGACCGCGACGGCGCGCCCTTGTTCCCGGGCTTGGCCCGTGCCTGGGCCGCCGGTTTCCCTGCCCTGCTTGCCGGGTCTTCCTCCGCGGCGCCCCCGACGGCGGCACGGAGGGCGTCAAGCCCGCCGCGAAGCTCACGGGCCAGTTCCTCCAGCCCCGCCTCCAACGCCTCCACCCGCCGTGCCAGATCGCCGCCGGGTTCCGGGTCGGGGTCCCCATCGCCATCGTCGGCGCCGCCGTCCCAGGTCAGGAGCAGCCGTTCCAACGCGTCGCTCATGCGGCCGGTCATCTCGCCCGACTTCTCGGCCTTGACCAGCGTGCGGTAGTTCACCCCCAGCAACTCCGTGGCCTCCATTCGGCCCTCCCGTTCCACCAGCTCGCACAGGAACCGGTGCAACCGCTCCCGCCGCAGCGCATCGGCGTCCTCGCCACCGGCGCCCTTTCCCCCGTTTTGCGTCATGCTCGACCTCCTTGCTCCCGGCCCGGGCGACAAGTCCTGTAGGGGGGTTCCTGTAGGGGGTCCCGTTCCCCGGCCCGGATTGCTTGCTGCTGCGGCGCCGGATTCGGGCCACCGCCGACTTGCACTAATGCAAATGGGACCGGAACCGAGCCTTACCGCCAAGTGCTTGCCAATACGGCCCAGGCACCCCTGATTCCGCCCTGTTTCAGGTTCAGGACGGAACGGACTTGTATTTCTGCAACTGACCCAAATCCCTGTACACGGGTATCACATCACATCCGGCCCCATCTCTCCCATTCCCTGTAAGGGAGGTCTCCGGCGTCACCCCTTATAAGGCATTGGATTTTCGCCTCTGCCTTCCCACACTCGGTTGGGGGCGAAGGCCCCCGGAACCGCCAGTTGGCGGTTCCCCAGGGCGACCATTTCCACGACAAGGAGGCAGATTTATGAGTATCAGCATCAGGAACATCCTGCTGGGCGGCCAGCGGAAGAAGGAGCCGGTCCTCCTGGCCATCACGCCGCCCCGCAGCGGGGAGCGCATCCTCCTGGGGGTGGAGAACCTGCTGGCTTCCATCGCCGTCCCCGAACCCTTCTCCCTGGAACTGGCCGGCGACTCGGGCGGCGTCACCCTGCTGGCCCGCTGCCTGGACGACCAGGTGGTAAGGGGCCAGATCGCCGCCCGCTACCCCCAGGCCCGCATCCGGACCATCGACCCGGAGGAGGACCCGCTGCGGCTGGCAGAGGGTGAACAGGCCTGGGGCATGACGCTGCGGGCCTCCGGCCCGGAGTACGCACCGCTGCGCACCTTCCGGGACGACGACCTGCTGGACCCCGGCTCCGACCCCCTGATCGCCAGCATCGGGGCGCTCTCCGGCCTGAACGACGGGGAGCGGGTGGTGGCCCGGCTGCTGCTGCGCTCCCTGGGGCCGGAGTGGTCCCAGGCATACCAGCAGAAGCTCCAGCGCCAGCAGCAGCCCGCCCCCGGCCAGTCCGGCAACAACACCCAGGCCACCCAGGCCCAGATCAGCACCAAGGACGGCGTCACCCTGGCCGTGCTGGGCGTGGCGGCCCTGGTGGGTCTGCGGGGCTACCTGTGGTACCAGGACGGCGAGCTGCTGAAGGCGTCGCTCCTGGGCGCGGGCACGGCCCTGGGGCTGGTTGCTGCCGGCTGGGGCTGGTGGCGCTGGAGGCAGGGCCGCAGCCGGGTCTACGATCCCCTGCTCATCAGGGAGAAGACCTCCCGCATCGCCTTCGACGGCGAGATACAGGTGACGGCCATCCTGCCCGAGGACGCCGGCCCCGACCGGGCCGGGGAACTGCTGGGACCGGTGGCCGCCGCCTACAAGCACTACGACAACCCCGCCGGCGCCCGCTTCCGGGTGAGCAAAATCAGGCCCTTGGTCCCCGGCGCCCACCTGCACCCGGCCGGGCCGGGGCTGTTCGGCAAGCGCAGCGTCCTGGGGGTGAGGGAGGCGGCCGGCCTGTGGCACCCGCCGGGGGCCGGGGACGAGACGCCCCTGGTGGCCCGCGCCGGGTCCCGCGCCTTACTGCCGTCGGCGAAGGGCACCAGCGGCGGTGCCCTGGTGGGCGAGACCACCACCGGCCCGGCGCGCCGGATCCACTTCCCCCAGGACCTGCTGCGCCGCCACCACCTCTACGTGGCCCGCACCCGCATGGGCAAGTCCACCCTCATGGAGCACGTCATCGCCCACAAGCTCCGGGAGAAGGCCGAGGGCAGGGACAGCGACGCCATCGTCGTCGTGGACCCCCACGCCGACCTGGTGGGCAGCGTCCTGGCCCAGGTGCCCGAAAGCCTCATCGACAGCGTGAAGTTGATCGACCTGGCCGACCGGCGGGGCTTTCCCGGCATCAACCTGCTGGACACCCGCATCTTCGCCGATAGGGACCGCACCGCCGACTCGGTGGTCCGGGTGGCCCACGGCCTGTGGGAGCAGTGGGGACCCCGGATGCAGTCCATCCTGGAACACACGGTGAAGAGCCTGCATGAGGCCAACGAAAAGCGGGCGCCGGAGAAGCAGTACACCATCCTGGACGGGCTGCGCATCCTCTCCGACGACGACTTCCGGGACGAGGCCCTGGGCCAGGTGGACGACCACCACCTGCTCCGGTGGTGGGCCCGGGAATTCGGCGCCTGGCGCAAAGACTACCAGGGCATGGCCCTGGCCCCGGTGCAGACCCGCCTGGCCTACTACGCCTCCTCCAAGACGGCAAGAGCCATCCTGGGCCAGCCCCGCTCCACCATCGACCTGCGGGAGACCATCCTGGGCGGCGGCATCCTGCTGGTGTCCACCGCCCAGGGAACGGCGGGAAGGGACGTGGCGGCATTGGTGGGGTCCTCCATCCTGAACCTGGTGGACGGGGTGATTAGGGAGCAGGGCAGCCTGCCGCCCCAGCAGCGGCGGGGAGCGCTGGTGGTGGTGGACGAGATGCAGACCATGCCCGGCGTGGACTACGAAAGCATGTTGTCGGAGCTGGGCAAGTTCGGGGCCAACTTCATCCTGGCCACCCAGAGCCTGGCCAAGCTGGAGGACCTCTCCCGCACCATGCGCGACACCGTGCTGGCCAACGTCGGCTGCCTGGCCGCCTTCCAGATGGCGGGGACCGACGCCCGGCAGTTGGTGTGGGAGCTGGGCAAGGAACGGGTGAGCGAGGACGACGTAACCTCCCTGGACGTGCACCAGTGCTACGTGCGGGCCACCGTGGGCACCGAGCGCATGGACGCCTTCTCCATGAGGGTGCTCCCGCCCGAGCCGGGCGACCCGGCGGTGGCCGGGCGCATCCGGGAGCTGGCCCTGGGCTACCTCACCCCGCCGGAGGACATCGGTCCCCAGGACGACGAGATGCGGAAGCTGGTGGAGCGGTACCGCCAGGAGCTGGAGCAGCTCAGGCAGGGTCCGGGCCGCCGGAAGGAGAACGGAGGCCAACCGCCGTCCCAGCCCAAGCCACCGGACCGGCGCAACCAGCGCAGCAAGCGGCAAGGCCAGCCCGCGCCCGGACCCGAGGCGGAAGCAGACGCCGAAGGGGATCAGGATAACGAGGAACAGGACGACGAGAAGCAGGTCAACGGTTGGGAACAGGGCAACGGGGAACAGGACGGCGAAGGGGAGGCCGGGGAATGACGCGGCTGCTGAATCAAGGCCAGGGAGAGTTGTTACGCCTGCTGGCCCGGATGCCCTTCCTGGACCGGCTGGAGCTGGCGGCCCTGGCCGGCCGGTCCCGGGGCGGCGTCTACGAGGCCGTGCGCCAATTGGAGGACGGCGGCCTCGTAGACGCCGTGCCCCACAGCGCCCCGTTGCTTGTCCCCACCCAGCGGTACTACCTCACCCACCGGGGCGTGGACACGCTGGCCCTGGAGGAGGTCCGGCCCGTGGGCCGCCTGCTCCGCGAATATCCCCTGTCCTTCCGCTGGCGGCGGGTCCTGCTGGAACGCCTGGACGCCGCCGCCGTCATTTACCGCCTGGCCTCCGCCCTGGCCGACCTGGACCATCCCGTGGACTTCCGCTGGCACCGGGCCCTGCCCCAGGAAGCAACCGTCACTCTTCCCGGTGGGCGCGTCTTGGCCATCGTCCGTCTGGGAGCCACCGCCGAGCGCGCCGGCTTCGCCAAGCGCCTCTGGCGGCTGGCCCAGGGTCCCCGGCCCGGCGCCGTCCTGGTGATCGTCCCCGACGAGGTGCGCCTGCGCCAGGCCATAGCCCTGCTGCGCGAGGCACGCCCCCCGGCGTCCCCGGTCCCGGCCTTCTTCGCGTTGGAACGCCACGCGGCGGCGGGCCGGCGCGGGCGACACAATCTGGCGGTCCCTTGCGGGGGGCGCCGCCGTCTCCCTGGCCGAGGCCGTGGGCCGCGCCAACCCCGGCGGCGTGGTGGCGGTGGAGCCGCCCCTGGTGCGGGTCTCGATTCCCAGGGACATCGAACTTGGGGAGTTCGAGGGCCGCGATTCCTGCGAAGAGGCTCCCGGCCACCTGCTGCCCGTCCTGCTGCGCCCCGCCGAAAAGCGCGCCCTGGACCTGCTGGCCGACTGGCCCTGGCTGGTGCGGGAGGACCTGGCGGGGATGCTGAACGTAAGCCGCCCGCGGGCCTCCCAGCTCACCGCCGCCCTGGAACGCCTGGGCCTGGCAACCGCCGTCAAGCGCGACGCCCGCCGCCTGGCCCTCACCGATAGGGGCCTGAAGATGCTGGCCCGCCGGGACCGGGTTTCCACTGGCGAGGCCAGGCAGCGGTGGAGCGTCAGCGCGGACGGCGACCGGCGGGCCGTGTCCGGCAGGCGCAGCCGCCAACTGCTCCGGGACCTGGAGCACACCGCCGCCGTCCACCGCTTCGTCGCCGCCCTGAACCGCCAGGCCCATAGTCTCGGCTGGAACGTCGAGCAGCTGGACCCGCCCCACCGGGCCTCCCGCTACTTCCGGCACTACGGCGGCCCCCGCTCCCTGCACCCCGACGCCTTCGGAACGCTGCGCCGGAATGACCTGCTGCTCCCCTTCTTCCTGGAGTACGAACGCCGGGCCGTCCGTCCCGCCACCATGGCCCAGCGCCTGGCCCCCTACCTGCGCTACTACTCCTCCCACCGGCCCGCCGACGACCATGGCCACAGGCCCCTGGTCCTGGTGGTCTTCGACGACCCCATCGCCCCAACCCACTTCCTGGAGGTGGCCCGAAGGGAGATGGCGCGGGTACGGGTGCCGCTGCCCCTGCTGGCCTCCCACCGGGAGCCGGTGGAACGGGAGGGACCTTTGGGCGCCGCCTGGCTGGCGCCCGACGGCAACTTACAGCCGGTTGAACCCCTGCATCACTACAGGTAACCACCACGAAAAAGGAGAATGACTGCCATGAGAATCTACTACGTCGGCGAGTCCCATAGCCGCACCCTCCACGTCGCCACCGCCCTCGGGGTGAATGGGGAGCACTGGAACGGCGTGGTGGAACGGGTCATGAACTGGCGCTGGGTCATGGAGGACAGCTTCAACGTCCCCACGGGGCGGACCCTGCGCGGCCCGGACCTCCTGTCTCCAAACGGAAGCCCCTTCCCCCGGGGCCGCCGCAATTCCCTGCCCACCCTGGAGGAGGGACTGGAAATCATGATGGAGGGCCTGCGGGTCGTGGAGCACTCGCTGCACAACCGGGGCGCAATCAGCGTGATCAACGTCTGCCGTCGCAACTCCCCCTTCGGCCGCAACCGCAACCTCGACCGCGCCGCCGCCCGGGGGCGGCTTCTGGAACTGGTCAACGCCTCAGTGGCGGCGGACGGACGCTACGCCCATATCATCGAGGACGGGGAACGAACCGACGAACGGTCCGCCCTGGCGATGCTGCCCGCTGACCCGCCCGCAGCCTGCCGGTGCGCCGGGGACGGCGACTCCGGCGGAAACGCGGCCGGGGCGCTGCCGTCTACGCCCCGCCGCACCGGGTTGCCGGGGACGACGAGTTGCTGCAACTGGCCGGCCTGGTCTCCTACTCCCTGCTCCAGCAGGAAGGCCCAACCGCCATGGCCGAGGCCCTGAACTTTCACCTGGCCTTTGGCATCCTGAAGCGCGTCCTCGACCGGCGCGCCTGCCCCCAGGACCCCCAGGGAGTGGTCAGGGTGTGAGCCGATGCCCCCGCCCGACGAAACCACGGGACCGGCCCCGACCGGGGCGGGAACGACGCAGGGCATGGGAAACGCAAAAAAGGGCCGGACGGTTCAATCCGTCCGGCCCTGTCATCGTCGGGGAACCTGCTGCACCCGGGTCAGCCTTGGATTGCCATCGCCCCGGCGCCGCCCTCGCTTGCGGGAGCGCCGACCACCGGCTCCCCTGCCTCGGGCAGCAGGTGGTGGAGCAGCCCCAGCCTGGCGGCCAGGGCGAACAGCGACACCAGGTGGCCGGAGCCGACTCCGGCCCCGGCCTTCCAGCGGCTCACCGTGCCGGCGTTGACCCGGAGCTCCCGGGCCAGGCCCCGCCAGGTGAAACCGGCAGCCTGCCGGAAGCGGTCCAGCCGGCCGGGGAAGTCAGGGGGGAACTCCTCGGGCAGGGTGCGGTAGACGTACCGCTGGCGGCTCCCCATGCCCTAATCCCCCTCGCCGTCGTGGGCGCCGCCGGTGGTCCGGTCGCCGCCGCCGGGCAGGTCCCGCGCCAGGGCAACAATGGCCCGGTGGACGGCTCCCGACGGAGGCCGATCTCTTCCGCGTCCGCCGTCGTTCACGCCCAGCCGGGAAGCCAGGTCCCGCCAGGTCAAGCCCGACGCCCTCTTTAATTGCTCCAGGCGGTCGGCGGAGTCTGCGGCCAACGACGGGGACACGGCATGGTCAATGGGTTGGCATCTTGCGGTGGTCATGGTTCCACCTCCTCGGTGAATGGATTATGATCACGTCCTCGTCCGTGAGCACGGCCAGGCCGCCGGGCACCCGCAGGGCCAACCGCACCAGGGCCAGCATCGCGCCCCCGCTGGGCTGGACCCCGTGCCTGCGCCAGCGCCACAGCTGGCGGCTGTCGACGCCCATGGCCGAGGCCATCCCCTCCCAGGAGAGGCCGGTCATCTGCTTGATGACCTCCAGCTTCTCCCGGAAGTCCTCCGGCACCAGGGCCACGCCCGGCGGTATCGAAATGGGCATCGCCGCGTTGCGGCGCGGGCTAGGCATCGGCCCGCTCCAGGACGAAGAGAACGTCGAAGTCGGACACGCCCAGGGCCTCCATCAGCCGCCGGCGGGTCTCCGGCGAAGGGCAGCGTTCCCCGTTGATCAGCTGGGACAGGTACCCCGAGGAGCGTCCGATGCGCCGGGCCAGTTCGTTCTGGGTCAGGTTGAGCCGGTTCAGCAGCTCCCAGACCGCCTCGGCCTTCAACCTCACCCGGTAGAAGGTCTGCTTTCGTTTCATTGGTTCGCCTCCCTGCGGGCCACGTTCCCGTCGTCCCGCAACCGGGCGTTGACGGTGGAACCGTTCTCGCCAATTTCCTTGATCCTGCCGACGCCCTCGACGCTGCCAGCAACCTGGCCGCCTGGGGTGGGAACCTCGCCGCCAACGGGAATTGGACACGCCCCGTGGTGTTCCAGGCAGTGGCGGGCGATGATGCGGGCCAGGAGGCGCAGGCCTTGGGTGCGATGACGCTCCTGGGTGTTGTTGAGTCCCCGTCTCCTGCTCAAAACCCGTCGGCCCTCCGGGAAGTCCGGCGTCAGCCGCCGGTGGCACAACGCCGCGCCTGGGGGTATAATGCCCTTGTAGCACGGGCGTTCTATATCAATGAAGTGTAACAACACGGCGACCATAGAGGCAATATGTCAGCCGTCCATTTCAGGCCAGCGTTGACAATTGCTTGCAATAATGGAACAATGATTCGGCAGGAATCGGGCAGGAATCAAGCAGCATCAGGTGATCGCTGCAATGGTACGAGGGGTGAAGTGATGGAGCAGCACAACGAACAGGAGGAGATCGGGCCGCTGCTGCGCAGACTCCGGGGAGAGACCGGACTCAGGGAGGTGGGACGGCGCACCGGCATCTCCAACTCCTACCTCTCCCAGATAGAGCACGGAGACCGCCGGCCCGGCCCCAGCGTGCTGAAGCGCCTGGCCGCCCTCTACGGCGTGGACGTGCAGGAGTTGCTCGGGCGGGCCGGGTTCCTGGACGACCCGGAGGGGGTCGAGGCCCGGGACACCGAACCCCAGAAGGTGGAGCGGGCCTACCGGTACGTGCTGGCCGACCCCAAGTTCCAGGTGGGCACCCGGCCCTCCGGTCCCCTGTCCCTGGAGGCCAAGCGGTTCATCGTGGAGATGTACGAGAAATTCACCGGCAAGCGGCTCCTGGAATGATGACCGCCATGACGATTGACGGCTTCTGCGGCGACCTGCTCGGGGACGATTGTCCGGAGGGAAGGTTGGACCGGAGCGGCTGGCGGCGGACTTCACCCTTCGCTTCCAGGTGCCCCTCCGCGTCTCCCTGGACGATTTGGCCGTGCTGCTGGAGAGCGCCGGCATCGGGCCGGTATACGGGGCGCGGCTGGCAAAAGGGTTGCGCGGCGTCCATTACAGCCTGCCCGGCGGGGGCTACGCCATCCAGTACCTGGAGGACCAGTGGGAGGGAGGCAGGGTGCACACGGTGCTGCACGAGACCGGCGAGATCGTTCACGAGCAGGTGTGGGACCGGCGCCACGACTCCAAGCCGCCCAGGGAGATTTGCCCGGAGGCGGACCGGTTCGCGGCGGCGGTGATGATGCCGCCCGACGTCTTCGCCGCCTACGCCGTGGCCGCCGGACTGGACGTGCTGACCCTCCAGTGGGTGTTCCGCTGCGCCTATTCCTCGGTGACCCGGAGATTGGGCGAGGTGATGCGCCGCCAGCCCCTGGCGGCGGTGCTGTACGAGCGCAGAGGGGATGAACCGGGGGCCTGGCCGGAACGACCCGATCCAACGGCCTTCCGGGCCTCGGCGCTCACGCGGACGCCGGGCTTCGGGGAACGGGCCTCCCGGCTGCTCTGCGGCTCCAGGGGCCGCATGCCCCTGCCGGAGCGGCCGCCGTCCTCCGGCTCGTTGGCCGAGGGGGTGATTCTCACCGGCAGGGCGGAGTACGCCGAGGGGGACGGCATCGCCGTGGCCGCCAGGCCCGTGGTCTGGCAGGGCCGCATCGCCAAGGTGATCGTCGTCGCCGTACCCTGGGAACACCGGAGCGTGCTGGAGCCGCAGTTGGGCAGGCTGGGCCGGAGTCATCCCAGGAACAACCCCAGGGCGCCGTGGCGGATTGCCGCCGGATAGCGGACCAGGGCGACCGGTGCGCCTTGACAGGGTGGGCCGGGTGTCCGATGATGTATAGTAAGACAACCGCTTATCATCGCAGGCAAAAAAAGGGGCGATGCCGCCACGCCGCATTTCCAGGACAATCACCTTCTCCCTGCCCCCGGAGATGTTCGACCAGGTGCAGCGGGTGAAGGAGGAGGAAGGCCGCGACATGAGCGAACTGGTTCGCGAAGCCCTCCGCCTGTATATGGAAGAAAGGGAAATGCGCCGCCAGCAACGCCTGGAACGGCTGCGCTCCCGCAGGTCTGACACCGAGGATGCAGAATTAGGAGGACAGAGGAATGATTGAACGAAACGATCTGGCGCCCGTGGCTTTGTACGCCCGGGTGTCCAGCGACCGCCAGGACGTGGACCTCTCCATCGCCGCCCAGCTGCGGGCGCTCCGGGACTACGCCGACAAGAACGGCTACCTGGTGGTCCGTGAGTTCGTCGACGAGGCTGAGAGCGGACGCATCGCCGATAGGCCCCAGTTCCGGAAGATGCTGGACGAGGCTGCTAAGCCGGAGGCTCCGTTCAGGGAGATATTGGTCTGGAAATTCTCCAGGTTCACCCGCAAGCGCGAGCACGCCGTGGCCTTCAAGTCCATGCTGCGGCGCAAGGGCATTAGAGTCGTGTCCATCACCGAGCACGCCGACGACTCCCCCACCGGCAAGCTGATGGAGGCCATCATCGAGTCCGTGGACGAGTTCTATAGCGAAAATCTTGCTCAAGAAGTTGTTAGGGGAATGCGGGAGGCGGCGTCGCGCGGCTTCTGGGTCTCCACCAACGCCCCCTACGGGTACCGCAAGGTCTACGTCCAGGACGGGGCCAAGAAGCGCCCCAGGCTGGAACTCAATCCGCCCCATGACGCCGTGGCCAAGCGCATCTTCGACCTGGCGCTGGACGGCAAGAGCGTCCTCGACGTAACCAAGACCCTCAATGCCGAGGGCATCCCCAACTCCAACGGCAAGCGGTGGATCAAGACCACCATCCACGCCATGCTCACCAACGAAGCCTACACCGGCGCTCTGGTCTGGGGCCAAAGGAGTAGAGACGGCCAGGAGCCGGTGCGCGTGGAGAACGCCTTCCCCGCCATCGTCTCCCGGCAGGACTTCCAGCGGGTGAGAAAGCTGCTCAACTCCCGAGCCCCGAAACAGACCAACCCGCGCCGCGCCGCCAGCCCCTACCTGCTCAGCGGCCTGGCCAAGTGCCAGTCCTGCGCCAAGGCCATGACCGCCGCCGAGGCCAAGGGCGGCAAGTACACCTACTATGTCTGCCACTCCCTGCTCAAGCAGGGCAGCGGCGCCTGCCACACTCCCAGGCTCAACGCCCGGAACTTCGAGCAACTCATCATCGAAAACATCCGGGACAACATCCTCACCGAGTCCAACATCCGTGAATTGGTGAAGCTGGTGGACGAGGAGATGGACGGCATCGCCAGGGAGGAACGGGAGCGGCTGGAAATCATCGAGCAGGAGCTTGAGGACGTGAAGCGGCGGCTGGCCCGCATCTGGCAGTTCGTTGAAACCACCGACATCGAGATGGCCGACGCCTCGGACCGCATCAAGGAGCACCGGGAAAGGCAGCGGCAGTTGGAGGACGCCGCCCAGGAAGCCAGGGCCATGCTGTCCGAGCGGAGGGAACTCCTGGACAGCGCCGATATGGTTGCCGCCTTCGCCGCCGATATGAGCGAGTTCCTCAGGACCAGCGAACTAACCGAGACCCGCGCCTTCGTCCGGTCCTTCGTCAAGGAGGTCGAAGTGGTCCCCGGAAAGGCGACAATCATCTACACTATTCCGACCCCGTCGGATAGTCCCATAAGGGGTGCGGACACGGCGGAAGTGGCCCTGAACGGGGGAGTTATGAATTCGGTACATAGTGGTGGGCGGTACTGGACTCGAACCAGTGACCTTCGCGATGTGAACGCGACGCTCTAGCCAACTGAGCTAACCGCCCCTAATCTGCGCAATTTGTCTTGGCTCGGATGGTGGCAACGGTTGGATTCGAACCAACGACCTAGCGCTTATGAAGCGCCCGCTCTGCCGCTGAGCTACGTTGCCCCCGGAAGAGGAGTGACCAGCCGTCTCATACCCTCTCCCCAACGGAAAACAATCTTATCCTGGCAAAATATGAGTGTCAAACAAGGTTGAAAACCGTAATCTCCAGGGAAATCCTTCTCCGGATGCTTGATATAATGGGGCGCAGACCGCGCTCTTGTCTTAGGAGAGTAATGGCTAAAGACAACCAGGGAGAGCTCATGGAAAGAAGGCCCCTCCTCATGCTCATGGACGGCAATGCAATGGTGCATCGCGCCTACCATGCCATCCAGCAGCCAATGACGGTGCGCCGCACAGGGCAGGAGGTCAGGGGAGTTTACGGTTTCACCAACACCTTCCTCAGGGCCGTTTCAGATTGGAAGCCTACCCATTGCGCCATAGCCTTTGACGTCAAAGGCCCCACCTTTCGTCACAAACAGTACAAAGAGTACAAAGCACAGCGCCCGCCCACCGCGCCTGAGCTTCACGCCCAATTTCCACTGGTGCGGCAGGTGCTGGAGGCATTTGATGTACCCATCTATGAAATGGAGGGCTACGAGGCGGATGACGTCATAGGCACGCTGTGCGCTCAGGCTGAAAAGGCCGGCCTGGACACCATAATCCTCACTGGGGACACAGACACCCTTCAACTCGTCTCGCCTCAGGTAAGAGTTGTGCTGAGCTACAGCGTTCAGCAGCAAAAAGTCTACGACATTCCAGCCGTGCGCGAACGGTACGGCGGCCTCGGTCCGGAACACATCCCCGACATCAAAGCACTGGAGGGAGACCCTTCCGACAACATACCGGGTGTACCAGGGATAGGCCGTGGCACGGCGGTGAAGCTCATCCTCCAGTTCCAGAGTCTGGATGACCTATACCAGCGCCTGGATGAGGTGAAGCCTCCGCGCATTCAGAAGTTGTTGCGAGACCATGAGGAAGCGGCCTTCGACGGCAGAGAGTTGACAACCATCGTCAGAGACATGCCGGTGGACATGGACCCAGAGGCAGTGAAGTTCTGGAACTTCAACCGGGACCGGGTGGCCAACGCACTGCGAGACCTTGAATTCATCAGCATGATCAACCGGGTTCCCGGCGGAGAAGACACTGCGAATGCGCAGCCTCAGCAAGGCACGTTGCTGGATCTGGACGAACCGGCCGAAGGCAAGGCGCTTCCGGTCAAACAGAGCGTGGAAGCAGATTACCGCTGTGTTAATACTATGGAGGCACTGGAGACCCTGGTAGAGGAGCTTAGGACGGCTGGACATTTTGCCTTTGACACGGAGACGTCCGGCATAGACCCCATGCGGTCCGACCTGGTCGGCTTGTCGTTCTCCACAAAGGAGGGTCAGGGCTTCTACGTTCCCGTAGGCCACGCCAAAGGCCGTCAAATATCCCTAGGTGAGGCGCTGGAAACGCTGAAGCCACTCCTTCAAGACCCATCGATAGCCAAGACGGCGCACAAGGCCAGCTTCGACATGACAGTCCTCCAGAACTACGACGTCCAGGTGCAGGGACTGGAGTTCGACTCCATGATTGCGGCGCAGCTCCTGGGCCACAACGCCATCCGCTTGAAGCAACTGGCGTTTCAACTCCTGCAGGAGGAGATGACGCCCATCACGGCGCTCATCGGCACTGGTCGAAAGCAGATCACCTTCGACAAGGTGCCAATCGAAGATGCCACCCCCTACGCTGCGGCTGACGCCGACATTGCAGGCCGGCTGAGGACCAAGCTGGAGAGAAGGGGAGTACGGGAGGTACTTGAAGAGATGGAGTTGCCGTTAATCCCCGCACTGGTGGATATGCAGACCAACGGCATCATTGTGGACACTGACGAGCTTCGCCAGATGTCCGACCGAATTAGCGAGGAGCTGGGCGGCGTCGAAGATGAAGTGTACAGGGACGCCGGAGAGCGGTTCAACATCAACTCGCCGCAGCAGCTGGGGACCATCCTGTTCGAGAAGCTGTTGCCGCCGGCAAGACTGCGCGAGCTTGAACTGCCTGCACCCAAGCGCACCAAGACTGGCTATTCCACTGATGCATCCGTGCTGGAAACCCTCAAAGACGCTGTCCCCGTGGCGGCCAAAGTCTTGCGTTACCGCGAACTGAGCAAGCTCAAGTCCACCTACTTGGACGCTCTTCCCACGCTGGTGAACCCCAAAACAGGCAGGGTGCACACCAACTACAACCAGGTGGGCTCGGCAACCGGACGGTTCTCCTCCAGCGACCCTAACTTGCAGAACATCCCAATTCGGACCGAGCTGGGCAGGCAGGTGAGGCGCGCCTTCAAGGCCGAGCCGGGCTGGAGCCTGATTGCCGCCGACTACTCACAGATAGAGCTCCGCATCCTTGCCCATTTGTCCCAGGACCAGGGGCTGCTGGACGCGTTCCACCGCGACGAGGATATACACGCCGCCACGGCATCCCAGGTGTACGGGGTGCCCATAGAGCAAGTCACGACGGACATGCGGCGCCTGGCCAAGGTGATGAACTTCGGCATCATCTATGGCCTGTCGGCGCATGGCATGTCCCAGCAGACCGACCTAGACATGCAGGAAAGCGCCGCTTTCATAGAAAGCTACTTCGCCAAGTACCCGGGCATCAGGTTCTATATTGAGGAGGCCAAACAGCAGGCCCGGGAGAGACGCTATTCCGAGACTATGCTGGGCAGGCAGCGCTTCTTGCCGGAGATAAACCACTCCAACATCCACACCCGGCAGGCCGCGGAGCGCATTGCCATCAACATGCCCATCCAGGGCACGGCGGCGGACATCATAAAGATAGCCATGATATGGATTCACAACCGCATGAAAGAGAACGGATTGAACAGCCGCATGCTCCTGCAGGTGCACGACGAGCTCATATTCGAGGCGCCGCCCCGTGAGATAGAGACGATAAAGGATATGATCCTGGAGCTGATGCCTTCAGCCCTGGAATTGAGCGTTCCCTTGAAAGTGGACCTCAAAATGGGCCCCAACTGGGGCGACTTGGAGTAGGAAATGTTCCCATGCGCGCCGTAAAGATTGTTGCCACCATAGGCCCGGCCACTTCTTCTCCTCAACGGATCGAGGAATTGATCCGTGCCGGCGTGGACGTGGTGCGCCTCAACTTCTCCCACGGGTCGCATGAAGACCACGCCCAGCTTGTGCAGATCGTTCGCGACACGGCGCAACGGCTGAGTAGGCACGTGGCCGTGCTTCAAGACCTGCAGGGACCCCGTATGCGAACCGGCCCATTGAGAAATGACGACGCACTGGAATTGAAGCAGGACTCGGAGCTCCTCATATGCCATGACGAGGTGGAGGGCCAGGAGGGCAGGATAAGCAGCACCTACCCTGAGATGTACCGTTTCGTGTCACCGGGGAACCGCCTCCTTCTCGACGACGGCCGCCTGGAAGCGGAGGTAGTGGCCGTAGAGGGACGGGACATCAGGTGCCGCGTCGTCAAAGGGGGACTGCTTGGTGCATACCAGGGCATCAACCTGCCCGGCGTTGTCCTGGATATTCCCACGTTCACCGAAAAAGACCGAGCCGACCTTGAGGTGGGCCTGGACATTGGCGTTGACTGGGTGGCGATGAGCTTTGTGAGGAACGGCGATGACGCCAGGCCGCTGCGAGAGATGATGCGCCAGTACCGCAAGCGGTTGCCGCTAATAGCCAAGGTGGAGCGGGCGATGGCGCTGCGCAACCTGGAAGGCATCCTGAGCGCTTTCGACGGCGTGATGGTAGCCCGCGGCGACATGGGGGTGGAGCTTTCCACGGAAGAGGTGCCCATGTGGCAGAAGACAATAATCCATCAGGCTCACCACAAGGGCAAAGTAACCATAGTGGCCACGCAGATGCTGGAGTCTATGATCAACGAGCCGCAACCCACCCGCGCCGAGGCTTCCGACGTGGCCAACGCGGTGTGGGAAGGGGCCGACGCCGTGATGCTCAGTGGAGAGACAGCCATAGGGTCTTACCCCGTAGAGGCGGTGGCGGTGATGGCTCGCATCATCGAGAAAGCCCAGGAAATCTACGTGCCGGAAGAGACAGGTGTGACGGGTAGATACCGGCGAGAGGCTCAAGCCGTGGCGCGGGCCGCTTGCAGCCTAGCCGGAGACCTTGATGCTCGTGCAATTGTGGTATTGACTCGCTCCGGCGTAACGGCGCACCGCGTGTCCAAGAACCGGCCCGCCGTGCCCATCCTGGCGCTTACACGAGAGCCGAACGTGGCCCGGCAGCTAAACCTGTGGTGGGGCGTGCTCCCCATAGTCACCGACCTGCCACAGGTCACCGCAGACACATCCGGCATTGTGGACGAGGTACTGATGGAGAAGAACCTGGTGCAGCGCGGGGACAGGATAGTCCTAGTCGGCTCCTCGCCGTTCACGGCACGCGCCCCCACCAACTTTCTCAAGGTACACAGAGTAGGCGCGTATGTATGATTATAGCAGGATAGACCAAGTTGGCATTCCAGGAGGTGATCATGGCATTGAACGACCAGCAACTTATGCAGATGGCAATAGACGAAGCGCTGAAGGGCCTTGAAGTGGGCGACCAGCCATTTGGAGCGGTGCTTGCCAGGGACGGCGAGGTTATAGCCACCGGACGCAACCTGGAGTACAGCACCTTTGATCCCACGGCCCACGCCGAAACTATGGCGTTGCGCAATGCCGGCACTTCCACCAAAACGTTGAGATTCCCCGGGGCCACGCTTTACGCATCCTGGGAGCCCTGCCCCATGTGCCTTGGCGCAATCATGGCAGCGGGCGTGAGCAGACTGGTGCTGGGCGGCAGGTCCAGCGGCCGGCAGGGACAGTATAGCGGCTATTCGGTGGAACGGCTGATAGAGCTGGCAGGATTCCAGGACAAGCTGTCGCTGACCACGGGAGTGCTGCATGAGGAAAGCGAACGTTTCGTAGGTGAGTGGCGGGCCCAACAGCACGCCCAATAAGATGCCTGAGCTGCCGGAAGTAGAAGCGGTGCGCCTTGCCCTGGTTGAAGCCGGCATAGTGGAGTCCCGCATCACCGGCGTCACGCTGAACTATGCCAAGGCTGTCTTGAAGCCGTCGGCCGCCGAGTTCGTAGACCGCGTGCGAGGCCGCGTCGTGCTGGATGCGGGGAGACGCGCCAAATATCTCTACTTTCCACTAGACGAAGGTGCGCTCGTTGTCCATCTACGCATGACGGGGAACCTCAAGATTGAAGCGGTGGAGGAGCCTGCGGAGCGAGTTCCCACTGCCGTGTTCACGCTCTCTACCGGCCTGGAGATGCGGTTTTACGATAGGAGACGCCTGGGCGCTATGGCTTGTGGAGGACGTAGAGACGCTGTTTGCAGGCTTGGGGCCGGAGCCATTGGGGCCAGAGTTCACCGCAGACTGGTTAAAAGATAGGTTGTCGTCCAGGAACGCTCCCATCAAACCGCTGCTCATGGAGCAGAATATAGCCGCCGGAGTGGGCAACATCTACGCCGACGAAGCGCTGTTCTGCGCCCGGATACACCCCAACCGCTCCGCCTCCAAGCTCACGGATGAAGAGGCGGGCCGCTTGCACGCTTGCATTGTAGATATCTTGCAGAGGGCGGTTGGCGTGCTGGCCCCGCTGATTTCCGGGGGAGCGTCTCCCACGTTATCGGAAACAGGCCACGAGGCACTGCGCGTGCCCCGGAGGGTGGACGAGCCATGCAGCAACTGCGGCAAGCCGGTGAAGCGGCTGGTGATCAGGGGACGCAGCGCCTACTTCTGCCGCACCTGCCAGGGTTAATCCACCTTGCGGCTGGCTTGCTTGCTTGCTATAGTTTCTTCATTGGAGGAGGGATCGCATAGAGGCCTAGTGCGCCCGCCTGCTAAGCGGGTTGGGGGTGTTGAGCCCCCTCGCGGGTTCGAATCCCGCTCCCTCCGCCATATTCCCTTGTCCCACACTGTCCACACTGTTCCACAGTAGTCTCATTGCTGCCTAATGTAGGCACGACATTGGCCCCAGACTCGTTCTATTGCCGTCTTGCGTTGCCCCATAAGAACCGGTAGAATCTTCTACATAATGTGGGTCTGTATGTGGGTACACAAGGAGCGCAATGGGCGAACTGAGCGATCTGAAAGTACGCAAACTGAACAACCCGGGTAGATACACTGCTGGAGAAACCCTCTATCTGAAGGTATCGCCGTCAGGGAACAAGTCCTGGATACAGCGACTCATCATCAATGGACGCCGCCGTGACTTGGGCCTGGGCACATATCCCCTGGTGTCTCTTGCCGATGCCAGGGGAAAGGCCATGGATAACCGGGCCCTGGCAAGGTCAGGAGGCGACCCCACGGCAGCCAAGCGAGAGGAGGAGCTTCTGGAGGCATTGCCCACCTTCGAGGAACTGGCCAGGGAGCACATTGCAGAGAACCTTCACTCCTGGAAGAACGCCAAGCACATGGCGCAGTGGCACTCCAGCCTCGAGACCTACGCCTTTCCGACTATTGGCCCTCTGAAAGTAAAGGAGATCGCTCGTATACACGTGAAGAAGGTGCTCGACCCTATCTGGACCTCCAAGCCTGAGACGGCAAGGCGTGTCAGACAGCGTATCCGCTCCGTCATGGACCGGGCCGTTGCCCTGGAGTACATAGACTACAACCCGGCAGGAGACGCCATCAATGGTGCCCTTGCCAAGCAGCGCCGTGTCAGGAACCACCACCGCGCCCTCCCCTACCGTGAGCTGCCGGAAGCCCTGCAGTCCGTTCGGGAGTCCACGGCCGGCCCATCGGTGAAGCTGGCCTTCGAGATGCTGGCGCTGACGGCCTGCCGCTCGGGGGAGGTCCGGGGCATGACCTGGGATGAGGTGATCCTAGAGGAGGCGACATGGACTGTTCCCGGAGAGAGAATGAAAACCGGTAGACTCCACAGAGTGCCCCTCTCCTGCAGGGCTATGACCATCCTGGAAGAGGCACGATATCTGGGTGGCGAAAGTGGTATCGTCTTTCCCGCTCCACGTGATGGTGGAGTCCTCTCTGACATGGTTTTCACCCAACTGCTCCGGCGACTGCAACTCGACTTCGTGCCTCACGGACTCCGCTCCAGCTTCCGGGACTGGGCTGCGGAGCAGACCAGTACCCCCCACGCTGTAGTGGAGAGGGCCCTGGCACATACCGTGGGCAACGCCACCGAGGCGGCCTACTTCCGTTCTGACCTGTTCGAGCTTCGGCGGGAACTGATGGATAGATGGAGCGCATTTCTAGATGGAGGTGCCATCTGATGGGGTGGATGACGCGTGAACATGCCATGGAACGGTTCTGGAGGCGGCCCAACTGGAAGGTGGATGTTGAGTCCAGCGAAATGCGAGAAGAACTTGGCTTGAGGTTCTACCTGGAGCCCGGGGAAGAGCATCTCTCCCCGAAAGAGTCGGGAAGGCGCATAGACGATTGTCTGGTTGAGTACATTGGTACCTATCTCCTGTCACTTAGGCTAGGGGGCATCAGTATTGAAGAGTTCAAATCGACAATGCGCAAGATCGAGCAGGGTATGAAAGACGACCTGGCTCTCAAGGCATTCGAAGACGCCATTCGGAGGGCAGGGGAAGTGCCGCTTGCCAGCAGGTCGTATCTCAAGCTGGCAAGAAGATACCTACAGAGGCAGACCAATGAAGGTAGTCCTGATTCGCAGAGATTCCCCGATCTCGAAGAGGGTCGCCAATTTGCCAGGGTGATGCTGGATGAATTCATGATTAAAGCCAAGTGGAAGCATGATTGGGAGAGACAACTCTTCATTAGAGATGGAGCAGACGATTGGCTACGTAAAGGCGACGATTATGGACTCTGGAAACTCATCCGAGCCTCCGAGAAGAGCGCGATTGCTTGGGATATTCTCGAACTGATCTGCCAGAACTGGGTCTATAGAGGTGAGGAAGAGCCGCCTGTCAGCCTACTGAAGTGGAGCTTTGACGCCCGGGGCTGTCTCAAGCGACCTGACGAGGACCCGATGCCTCGCCATCGACACCCAAGAGTAGGTTACAAACTCAGGAACAATGAAATTCGCCACACCGTAGAACTGTTGGTCCTAGTGGGTATGTCGAAGACTGCTGCATGCGAAGCCGTTGAGGAGGCGTTCTGGGATTCGGAGGACGATTTATCTGAGAGCAGAATCCGCCAAATCTGCCAGGAGCCCTACTGGACAATTGCCGAACTCGATGATGACGTGAGGAAGTTCCTCGAACCATCCTACCACGCATACGTGCATACGGCTGACTACGAGGCCGATTTCCTACAAAGCATGGTCGCCGAGTTCATCGCAGTCCCCGAAGGTATCCCTGATAAGCCTCCACTCGATCCACTGTCTCCGTCCCAGGCACGATTCGACCCGAAATTGTGGGAGGAGAGTCCTCATGGGTGGAAGTATATCGGAGGGGGAAGCAGAGAGGAGCACCTGGCCGCGCTGCGCCGGGCCTTGTCGGGCTAACAAGGATAGAAACACGTTTACTCCCCTGTTGAAAATCTTCGTTGTATCTTGAGACTCGGTGCAGATGCTCCCTGCATGGGGCTTGGTTCAACTCCGGGATCACTCTTTCGCCTGAATCGAAAACAGTCTATCCTTACAGTTCCCCAACTCCAGGCACGAATATGCCTTCAAGTGGTGAATGTACTACCGTTCCGGTGTAGTCAACCGTCTGACTGGTGGAGGCAAAACAGGCTTGTCTCACGGTCGGTTCGAGTCCAGTTGGGTGGGCCTAAGTGGACGGTAGGCAGTACCATCTTTGAGTTGAAGCTGGGGCTGTGAACTTACCTCAACCGCTAATCACCTACTTGACAGGGTAGCAGGCTGAGATTCGACGCTGAACGGCTATAGTAGCTGTACTGCTCGACACCTGTACGTCCTCCTGCTCGTCCTGTGATAATCGAATAGGGAATAAGTTCCTGCCGGTCATCACATCTGGAGGCGGACCCTCGAAGGAGAGGCTCAGGCCAAGACAGCGAGGTTTGATGGCAGTCCCGCCAATGCACCTAGAAGCACCGGAGGGCACCTCCACTTGCCCGTACTCCTCCACCACACTCGATCCGCTGCCCATGGAGAGTATGGGAGTGTTGTCATGACGTACAGGCTGCGGCGGTCACCGTTACCGGATACCTCATCCAGAAAGCTCACCCACCTCAGATCTCTCGGGTTTTTCCTACCCCTCTGTTGTCCCATTTTCGCTGACGTCCTACAATTGACGTGATTACCTACGACGAGTTACTCCGTCGCGGTCAGAGAATCATCGATCTGTACGATGACTTATCGATTTCTGTGAATGGATAGGCCCACTACAGCAGAGGAGAAAGACCATGGCCGATGAGGAGCAAAGTTCCCACTTCTTAGAGCAGATCATCGAGTCTACATTGCAGGCCCTTTCCGAGAATGACTCTTTTGATGAGGGAACATTGGCTCGCTTGCGGGGACTGGTCGCTTCATCGGATCTGACCAAATATGAGCGGGTGGTGGAAGCTCTGAGCAGTGGAGACGGGAGCTAGGATGAGACTGCTTCAATTAACGATACAGAACGTCCGGGGGCTTCGTGACTTGACTCTCCAGTTGGATGCCAAGAATGTCGTGATTTGGGGTCCAAACGGTGCGGGTAAGAGTTGTGTCGTTGACGCAATAGACTTCCTATTCACCGGAAAACTCTCGCGGCTGATGGGTGAAGGTACTGGGGGAATCAACCTAGCTCGCCACGGACCTCACATCGACCATGACGCGGAGTCTGCATTGGTAAGTGCCACGGTGCAGTTGGAAGGGTTTCCAGAGCCCATAGAAATGAGTCGCTGCATGGCTGCGCCAGATCAATTGATATGCCCAGAAGAAGCAAGAGCACTCGTGGCCGAGACAAGTAACTTAATGAGCAGGGGCGGCGTTGTATTAACTCGAAGAGATATCCTAAGGTATATCGCGGCGGAAGGGGGAAAGAGATCTGATGAAATCGAGGTGCTGTTGCGTCTAAAGGACGTGGACGACGTAAGATCCAGTTTGATTCGCGCAAGGACAGAATTGGGGCGCAAAGAAAAAAGTGCACGAGACGCAATCGAAACCGCCAGAGCCGAGGTCAATGTGACCCTCGGCTTGGCCAAGTATAGCGATGAGGGCCTTCTCGACCAGATAAACGCATCACGACAAGTGTTGGGCGGAGGACTACTGGAGTCAAATGCCCCTGGCAGCTTTAAGGAAGGAATAGCGCCGCCGGTAGCCCCTGAATCAGGTCCGGCTTCGGTGAATCCGAACCTTTTCCTGCAGGCTGTCCAGAACGTCAAGCAAAGGACGGATTCGAGTCTAGTGCCCGCGCAGGCCGAGGAGGACAGGAACCTACGGGAAAGCATTGCAAAGCTTAAGCAGAACCCCGATCTGCTAGGTGAGCTACAGCATCTTCAACTAACGGAACACGCGGCGCGTTTTGTAGACACCTCCACTATTCACTGCCCGGTATGCGGGGCGTCCTGGCCAGAAGGTCATTTAAGGAGTCATCTGGAGACTAAATTCGCCACCGCTCAAGAGGCCCGACGCGTAAGAAAGGAGGTCTCGGATTATTCTGAGGCTCTTGCAATCCCTTTGCGGGACCTTATCGCCAACGTGAATGCTCTCAGTGAAGGCCTGGGCGCTGCCGAGTTAACACCCGAGGATAAAGACCGGAATGCGCTGGATTCCTGGCTCGTGGAGTTGAGGGCTCTACTGGCTGTGCTGACTAACCCGATAGATCAATATCTTAACAGCGACTTCTCGACCGAGGTTGTGGCTAGGCTATTGTTGCCGGAGAATCTAAACGACTTACTTGACCGGATTGAGAAGGCGGTTCGAGAAGCAATTCCTAAACCCTCGCCAGAACAAACCGCTTGGGACAAACTTACCCGACTAGAGGAAAGCGATAGAGCTCTTGGGAATAGGGTTCAAGAGAGGGAAGTTGCAACCCTAATTTTTCGGCGCTCGAAGTTTCTCGTGACGGAGTACGAAAGGGCCCGTGACTTGGTGCTGGATGGGCTATATTCCCGAATAGCGAACCGTTTCGTTGAGTTCTACTGTGTTCTGCACGACCATGAGGGCGAACATTTCGGTGCCAGTTTACGTCCCCAAGGAGCCTCCCTGACGTTCGAGGTCGATTTTATGGGCCGCGGGACCCATCCGCCTCATGCCCTCCACAGCGAGGGACATCAGGATAGCATGGGCATCTGTTTGTTCCTGGCACTCAACGAAGAACTTGTCAAAGGAGAACACGGAATAATAGTCTTGGACGACGTCATGATGTCGGTTGACACCGGACACCGAAAAGACGTTTGCCGTCTGATCGCCGATCATTTCACAGACTGCCAGTTTGTGATCACTACCCACGATAGAACATGGGCCAAACAACTCAAACAAGAAAGAGTAGTGGAAGCTAGTCGGGTCATTGAATTCACTGGATGGACTTTGGAAAGTGGCCCCAATACCCATCGACAACTGGACTTGTGGGAGACGATACAGTCGCACTTGGAGCAAGAGGACGTTAGCGGGGCAGCGTTCAGGCTCCGAAGAGGTAGCGAGGATTTCTTTGAGGATGTATGTAACTCACTAGGAGCACAAGTAACGTACAATTCGGGAATGCAATGGCAGCTCGACGACTGGCTGCCCGCCGCTATGGAACAATATAAAGACTTGGTACGAAGGGGGCGCCGCGCTGCTTTGTCGTGGGATGACAAGGAAACCGTTGCGGCCTTCGACGAGCGGGAGTCCGTCAGAAAGCAAATCTACGACCGTACCCACGTGGAGCAGTGGTCAATCAATGCCTCGGTCCACTACAACAATTGGGAGGATATGTCCAAGGAAGATTTCTCACCAGTCGCAGACGCTTTCAGAGATCTGCAAGGCCTGTTCACGTGTTCCACCTGTGGTGGGTTACTGGAGAAGATACCCCGTAAAGGAAGTCTTCAGGTCGCCAGGTGTCCTTGCGCAAAGGTCAACTGGAACCTCCGCCGAAAGCCGGGAACAGGTTAAATCTTCCGGTGCTCTCGTGACTCCGGTTTGAGGGATGGCTTTGTTGCCCGGCTATATTCGATTCATGGTCGTTTGTCTTGTTTGATTCTCTCGTAAAAAGTCTGTGCAGGTCTAATTAGAAAAAACGTACCCGCGCCTGGGTACAATATACAGTCTCTGTTCCGTATACTACCCCAGCATACGGTAGTGCTCAGATGTGCTAAATCGCTGGAACTTCCTCAAAACGGGTTTTTACCAGGGAATCTTGTTTGAGTCTTCGGCGGGGGAGCCATTCTCGGGACGTTACAGTCGAAAGCGGACAGGCTACCGCATAGCGAAAAAAGCGAGGCCAGTGGCGAACCGCTAGCATCTGCGACTCTTCTAACGTAGCCTTCGACCCGATGGAATGTAAGACTGGTGGACGACGAGAACTGGGAACGGGCGCAGAAGCTGAAGAAGCAGCGGAGCAGGAGGGCCAAGAGGAATACGAAGGTGCTCTACCTGTTGCAACATCTTCTGAGATGCGGTGAGTGCGGCTACAAATTCCACGCGAAGTCCACCCGGGGAACCACCAGCGTTCGCAACGGCAAGAAGTACCGCTGCGACCTGTCCACTCCTCGCCGCTACCACATGTGCAACGGGATGCAGAGTCTCCGGCTGCGCTGCCGGAAGCGTCCCTACATCCGGGCGGAGCGGCTCGAGGAACCGATATGGCGCGAGGTGAAACGGGTAATCCAGAACCCCGACCTACTTGTCGCCGGTATCGACCCTCTCGATTCTCATGAGAGCGGTGGGTTGGAAGAGGAGATCGCCCAGGCTGAGCGAGACCTGCGGAGCATCCAGACAAGAGAGGAACGCGGCCATCACACTGTTCGTGTCTGGGAGGATCACCGAGGCCCAGCTCGACAACCAGCGCAAGTTCATCACCGAGCGGCTTGAGAACGTCCGGACGAAGCTGGACGATTACCGTGCCTGGGCGGCGAGCGGAGCTGAGAAACTGCGGCTAAAGGAGGCTGTCTTCGCATGGGCGAGGGACGTCGGCCAGGGCCAGGACGAGTCGACCCCCGAGCAACGAAAGGAGATTCTGCAGATGGTCGTGGAAGAGGTCATCGTCCACAGGAACGACAACTTGGTCATCACGCTGGCTATACCCATTGAACGTGAGCCCACTACGGAAGATTCCGTTTCCGTACAAACTTTGGCAAACGTACAAACTTTAGAACCTTCATTCTTTGGAATCAATAGACACGGAAAACTCAGATACTCGTGGGCGGTCGGGTTGGGTCCATTCAAGCCGGGGCGGGGCTCTTAGACAATCGCGTGCCCTACAACAGCCTGCCGGAGAGGGTGGAGCCGTTGGGACGGGCGTGGCGCGCAACCTAGGCACCGACCCCCGGCTGGGCCATCCGAAGCTGAGCCAGACGAGCCGGGATAGATGAGTCGTCTCTCTTATGACTGGTAAGTTGACGGTAGGCAGAACCATATTTGAGATGAGGCTGGTGCTGTGACCCCTGTCCCGCCGTTCTGATAGCACGGCATAGGATGGAGATTCCCCTACAGATCATCTTACTACTTGCACTGGGATGCTGAGAGTAATATGATGGGCGTTGCATATTCGATTTAATAGAAGGAACATCGCTTGGCGACAGCTACCGTGACCCCGAAGGGAATCTCAGAGAGGAACCGTAAGCACCTCATTTCCTTGCATAGGAGTGTTACGGGTCCCTTCTCGGTGGAAGAGGCGGCTGCCGCCCTCTCGTTTACGGCCACGCGAACCCAGAGGTTCCTCGCCTACCTCGCTGAGAGGGGGTGGCTGGTGCGCGTCTGCCGGGGGCTCTACGCACCTGTACCCCTTGACACCTTCAACCCTGGCGACTGGCGGGAGGACCCGTGGGTCATCGCGGCGAAGCTCTTTGGCCCTGACTACTACCTCGGCGGATGGACCGCGTGTGAGCACTGGGGCCTGACTGAGCAGATATTCCTCACCACTATCGTTGTGACCACGCGAAAGATGCGGAGCAGGGAGACCAGGGTCCAGGGCCTCCCCTTCATGGTCAAGCGTGCCCCTGAAAGAAGAATATTCGGCACCAAACCCGTCTGGCGTGACCAGACCAGGGTGAACGTCTCCGACCCTTCCCGCACCCTTGTCGACATCTTGGAGGACCCGTCGATGGGCGGCGGTATCCGCCACGTCGTCGACGTCGTGGACACGTACTTCAGGGAGGAACACCGTGACGACGAGCTTCTCGCATCCTACGTCGAGCTGGCGGGCAACCGCGTAGTCTTCAAGCGATTGGGCTATCTTCTGGAGACGCTGAAGGTCAATGCTCCTGTGCTCTTCGCAGCGTGCGAGGCAGGCGTGAGTTCCGGTATCAGCAGGTTGGACCCCAGCTTGCCCAATAGGGGGCCAGTGGAGTGGCGTTGGAATCTGCGGGTGAACGGAAGGATTCAGCCCGAGAGGGCGTTCAGTTGATAACTAGGACAGAGCTCAATGAGAGGATATGGGAGTGGGGCATCCGCGAGGATGTGCTCGAAAAAGACTACGTCATCGGATGGGTGCTTTGGGGTATTGGCTCTGATCCTCACCTTTCGGACTCGTGGGCCTTCAAGGGTGGAACGTGCCTAAAAAAGTGCTATGTCGAGACTTACCGCTTCTCAGAAGACCTGGACTTTACGGTTCTGCCTGAAGGCACTGCTGAGCCAAGCCGAGTGGTTCCTCTCTTGAAGAGAGCTTTGGAACGGGTCTATGAGGAGTCCGGGATTGACCTGCAGGGAAGAGACCCTGTGGTGCGCGTGCGACCCGATGGCCGGTCAGCCATGGGACGCATCTACTACCGTGGCCCTCGTAATGCGCCTGGAGTCGCGAGCATTCGGATTGACCTGACTACTGTAGAAAAGGTAGTGCAGCCGACTGTCTTACGGCCGATCGCCCATCAGTATCCCGATATCCTTCCGTTGCCGGCTGAGGTGCGGTGCTACAGCTTTGAGGAGACTTTCGCCGAAAAGCTGCGGGCAATGGGGGAGAGAACCCGGCCCCGGGACCTCTACGACATCATCACTCTCTACAGAAGGCCTGATGTTCTTCCCGATGCAGCCGTACTCCAATCCGTGTACCGGGAGAAGTGCGAGACCAAGGGTGTAGAGGTCTTTACCAGCCAGGCAATTCAGGAGTCGCCCTTCTTGAAAGAGCTCCAGGATGAGTGGGCCAACATGCTGGCACACCAACTCCCGGTGCTACCCACCTTCGCCTCTTTGTGGGAAGAGTTGCCTCGCCTCTACGCATGGCTGGAGGGAACGGCGCCGATAGAAGCGTTGGCTCCTATCCCAACCCCTGAGGAGATCGACGATTCATGGAGCCCTCCCGCCACCTTGTCTGTCTGGGGCCAGAGCGTACCTGTAGAGGAGGTGCGCTTCGCGGCCACCAATCATCTCTGTGTTGAGCTTGGCTATCGGGGTAGTGACCACTTGGTTGAGCCCTACAGTCTGAGGATGACCCGCTCCGGTCAACTCACCCTCTACGCCGTGGAGTCCAAAACCAACGAGATTCGCTCCTACGCCCTCGACCAGATTCAGAGCATCAGCGTGAGTTCCAAGCCTTTCACTCCCAGATTTGCCTTGGATGTCACCGGTGAGTTGAGTCCATCGCACTCGAATCCTGGTGCCCAATCAGGAGAGCGCCAATGAGGTTCATTGACCTCTTCGCTGGGCTTGGTGGATTCCGGCTTGCACTTGAGCGACTCGGACATGAGTGCGTCTTTGCCTCTGAGATTGATAGCGAGCTTCAAGAGGTTTACAGCCGCAATTTCCCAGAAGGACCTGCAATCTACGGAGACATTAGACGCTCCCAGGATCATGTGCCACCTCATGACGTGCTGTGCGCCGGATTCCCTTGTCAACCGTTCTCCAAGTCCGGCACTCAGGCTGGATTGAAGGACAAGACTTCTGGGACACTCTTCCATGAGATTTTGGAGATACTGCGGGCGCACAAGCCCACGTATGCGATCCTTGAGAATGTTGGGAACTTTGAGCGCCATGACGAAGGGCAAACGTGGTGTATTGTCAAGACCAGCTTGGAAAGGCTCGGCTATGACGTCAAGGGAACAGAGCATATGGCCAGCGGCGGTCAAGGGCTGCTCTCCCCACACCATCTCGGCTTTCCTCATCACCGAGAGCGTTTCTTTGCAGTGGCCTCTCGCGAGGGTCTTCCAGAGAAGGCCTTTCCTCCAAGGAACCGGAGCGCGCTGACCTTCATGTCGGACATCGTTCAGCAGAGGGACGAGCTATCCGAGTCCGACTACAGCGAAACACTAATTGTCGACCAGCACCGCCGGTGCGTTGATCACTGGAACACGTTCCTCGATGCTCTGCCGGAGGACAAGGTTGCCCTGCCGTCGTTTCCTATATGGGGAGACGAGTTTGATGCAACCTACTCCTATGAAGAGATAACTCCTTGGGTGCAACTGCTCGCTGCAACAGTTGGCTTCGTTCACAGCAAGAATGGGAAGGTCTCCTCTAGGGGGGACTTCGAGGCCCTACCGAGCTACGCACGGACAGAGATCGAAGAGTTCCCGGATTGGAAAGTTCGGTTCATCAGGTCAAACCGTGATTGGTTTGAATCGATTCGGGATGATCTCTCACCGGAGTGGCTCGGCGGCCTTCGAGCTTTCCCTCCGTCTCTCCGAAAGCTTGAGTGGAACTGCCAAGGCGAGGAAAGAGACCTGTGGAAACACATCCTGCAGTTCAGGCCCTCCGGACTGCGCGTCAAGAGGTATGCGAACAGCCCGTCGCTGGTCGCAATGACAAGCACACAGATTCCAATCCTCGGACCCGAGCAGCGACATCTGACCAGGGCCGAAGGGTTGCGTCTACAGGGCTTTGCCGACGATTTCTGTGTCCCGGACTCTAGGACGGCGACCTTCAAGGCACTAGGGAACGCGGTACATGTTGACGTCGTGTACGAGATTGCCAGGAGAATTCTGCGGGTCGAAAAGTCAAACGCGGGCAGCGTACAAAGTCCCGCAGCTGTCGATGCCAGCTAGGGGAGGTCAGATGGTTGCTCCTGAGAGTCAGTTGACAATAGACATTCGACCAGCTGTCAGCGTCTATGCGACCTACAGGCGACTGAGCTATCAGCCGTGGTACGCCATCGCTGAGTTCGTAGACAACTCTACTCAGAGCTACTACGACCATCGAGCGGAGCTCATTGGGGCATACAAGCTCGACGGAGGCCCCGGCAACTTGCGAGTCGAGGTGGCTTACGACAGCGAGAGGAACGCGCTTACTATCGTGGACAACGCGCACGGGATGGAGTTGGAGGAGCTCACTAGAGCCGTTGTGCTTGACAGGCCGCCGCCAGATCCCACAGGGCGCTGTGAGTATGGCATGGGGCTCAAGACGGCTGCCTGCTGGTTCGGTACGACTTGGACGATTTGCACCAGCAAGCTTGGCTCCAACAGGGAGTACACGGCTCGTGTGCATGTGCCGGAGCTTGTGGCCAGTCACCTAGAGAGCATTGCCGTCGAGGTGGGTACTGCCGAGCCGGAGACTCACTACACATCAATCACAATCGAGGGACTCTACAAGCCAATTCGGGGAAGAACGCAAGGCCGGGTGAAGGACCAGCTCGGCAGTATGTACCGAGAGGACCTCCGCTCAGGAGAGATCGAAATCCTGTGGAATGTCGAGCCAATCTCATTCGAGGAGCCCAGCTTTCTCGAAGAGGAGTTGAACAACGGCGTCAATAATGTGTGGAGGAAGGACTTCACCATCGATGTCCCATGGGAGTCTGAAAGAACGACACTTCTTGCCACGGGGTGGGTTGGAGTGAGAACCCCTGGAAGCCAGAAGGATGCAGGATTCGCCTTGCTGCGGCGCGGACGGGTCATCGTCGGGGGGCCAGGAGAAGGCTACAAGCCGGCCGAGATATTCGGCCAAGGCAATACCTTTCGCTCACAGCGTCTCGTTGGTGAGATCAAGATGGATGCGTGGCCGGTCACGCAAGCGAAGGACGCCTTCGACTGGTCAGGAGGGTTAGAGGATGACTTCATCGAGCAGCTAAAGCGGGTATGCCAAGACTACATGGAGAAGGCCGAGGGCTACCGCGAGCGTGGCAAGCCCATCACACAGCCGGTCATGGAGGTGGTATCGGAGCCCCTAAGAAAGGTCTTCTCTGACCAAAGGTTCGGAAATGCAGTGCACGAAGAGATCAAGTTGCCTGATCCTCCAAAGACCGAGGAGGCGGAGAGGGCCGACACTGAGTTGATACGAGCGGCTAGCAATGGTCCAGTCTCGTATCAACTTGAGGTCGGTGCAGAGGTCTGGCTCTTCAGGCTCCACTGGCAAGACCAACTCAGTGACGCCCATTGGATGCAGCTAAGTGCCCCGCGTGAGAATGAGATAGACGTCTTCCTAAATACTGCCCATCCCTTCCTGGCACCCTACCTAGACAACAGGGACTCACTTGCCTTACTTCAGAAGTTTGTCCTGTCTCTAGCCTTGGCCGAGCGCATGGCTCTTCAAATCTCTTCAAGTGGACTCGTAAGCCCTAGTGACTTTCGCATGTATATGAACAAGGTACTCAGGAGGGCGGGCGAGATTGAGGTCGAGTATGGTCGAACCTAGCCAGGCTATCGGTATCGATCCCTTGTCGACGGAGACGGAGTTGTGGGGACCGTCCATTGATGGCGAGGAGATACAACGCCTCAGGACCCGATACCGAGAGCGTGTGAGTGACGACGAGTGGGATGACGTTGTGCAGACTGCCGCGTCGATTCTGGGGCGGTGTCCGATTCCAACCGACAACGACCGAAGGGTCACTGGACTTGCCCTTGGCAAGGTCCAGAGTGGCAAGACCCTCTCCTACACCTCCCTTATCGCCTTGGCTATAGACAACGGCTACCGAGTGACGGTGGTGCTGGCAGGCACGAAGAACCCGCTCTTGGAGCAGAATTTCACCCGTCTGTACAATGACCTGGAAGCCGGGCGCCCGAACCTTACACCCTTCAGAAACCCGATTCCGCAAGATGCCGACGTCATCAGAAGTGTGCTTCACGGTGGTGGGCATGCTCTGATTGTTGTATTGAAGCACGGTAGGCGGCTTGAAGACGCCCGGCGTGTGCTGGCAACCCCCGAGCTCAGAGGCTTTCCGGCGCTCGTGATTGATGATGAGGGAGACGAAGCATCCCTCAACACCCAGTTCCGCCGCGCAAGGCGCTCTCCTATCTACAGGAGCATCCTTGCGCTAAGGGACGCGCTCCAGGTGCACGCCTATGTGGCCTACACCGCAACACCTCAGGCAAATCTACTGATTTCTGGCATCGATGGTCTCTCACCTGACTTTGGCATTCTAGTTGAGCCGGGACAGGGATACTGTGGTGGAGCGACCTTCTTTGGCTCAGATCGCGATCGATACGTGAGACCAGTGCCCCTGGCAGAAGGCGAGGACGAGCAGACTTGGGGAATACCAAGCGGTCTTAGGCAGGCTATCGCAACCTTTCTTGTCGGCGGCGCCATCCGACACCTGCGCGAGTCCAATGCATGGCACTCAATGCTAATTCACAACAGCAACTTACGTGTCGACCACGAGAAACTTCAGAGTGCGATCCGAAATCTCATTGAGCTTTGGCGTGAGAGGCTCGGCCTGCCGGATGATGATCCCGCCACGCATGAACTGATGGAACTGATGCGAGCGGCTTACGACGACTTGTGCTCTACGGTACACGATCCGCCGGCCTGGGAAGAGGTTCGTCAGCAACTGCGTGATGAGACCTGGCTTGTCGAAGTGTGGATGGTCAACAGCTTGCCATTAGGCCGTGACCCCATCGGGACACCATTCAGGCTAAAGAACAACATCCTCGTGGGTGGCAACATGCTTGGCCGAGGAGTAACCATTGAGGGTCTGGCGGTGACGTACATCACTCGCCGAGCTAAGAACGAGACGAACGCCGACACAATGGAGCAACGAGCACGATGGTTCGGATATAAAAGGGACTACCTCGATGTCTGCCGCATATTCGTAACGGCTCAGCTTCGAGACGACTACACCGAACTCTTGAGACATGAGGACGACTTTTGGGAAGCACTCCGCCGCAACCAGCGGCAACGCCTGTCCATCCGGGAGTGGCCTCGCATGCTCTCGCTGGATACGAACATGGGCCTTAAGCCGACGAGGTCGAATGTAGCGAGCTATCGGCGGTTCAGAGGAGGAGGCTGGGACATACAACAGCGGCTCATAGAAGATGAGACCACGGCTGCTCGCAACCTTGAGAGGGTGAGGACCTTCTTTGCTCAGCGCGAGGAGGCGTCCGTCAAGCGGTTTGGAAACGTTGAGCACCTTGTTGCCGAGGGCTGTCCGACTGAAGAGGTCATATCGGAGTTGCTAGCCAATATCGAAGCAGATGGGACCGACTGGGACTCATCCTATACAAGCGAATACTTAGCACGATTGCTGCTCGCAGGGGTGCTCCCATCTCTTGACACCGTATTCATGGCGAATGGTCAGACACGAGAGCGAACTAAGCGGCAAGGTCGAGTGAACCCCATGCAGGGACGCTCGCCGGGTAGAGACTCTTCTGACCCGGATTACTATCCAGGGGATGAGAATATCCACGAGGGTCGGGTACAACTTCAGGTACACGTGATTCGAGTTCGCGGGGATGGACTAGGTCACCCCGTCGAGACCACAGCACTTGGCCTCTTTGTGCCGAGCGACGATCCGCGCTTTGACCTCCGATATGTTGTCCGGGATGACTATCCATGAGCCTCGCTGCACTTCTCTCAGAGTTGAAGGACAGGCCATCTGGCCATGCCTTTACTGTAGCTCCAGTACCAGGAAATCAGGATGTTCTCCTTGGTGTCGATACGACGGGTCACCCCGTTCTCTTTGTGCTGGCTGAAGCAGGGGCTGTTGAGCCTCCGCTGCGTACAGACAAGGTTTCTCTTCACATTGGCCAAAGCTACAGCTTGGCGAGTATCAATGACTCCCCAAGGATTGAACTACTGCACGCTCTGCGCTGCGAGACCACCGACCTGCCAGATGTGGAGACCTTTCTCCTGCTTGCAGAGGCATTCTTGGTGCGCCAGGAGGCTGGTGGAGCAGACCGGCACACCCTAACGTCGTTCTTTCGCTCTATGGTCAGGCTATTCGCAGTTACGCCGGCCAAAGACCTCCAAGCAGAGCGACGTGGCCTGTGGGGTGAGTTGTTTATGATGAGCCGCGTCCGGGGCTTTCGATTCTGGGCCCCCTTCTGGCATAGCGAAGTTACCCGACGCTTCGACTTCTCTTGCGGACGCAATAGAGTCGAAGTGAAAATCACGACACGACCAGAGCGCACGCATCACTTCTCCCATAGGCAGATATATGCTATCGAAGGCGATGATATCGTTGTCGCATCCATTCTAGCGGCAGAGGATGACTCTGGCCTCAGCCTACGGCAACTCATCGAAGACTGTAGGGGTGCTCTTCTCGGAACGCCCGATTACCTGAAGCTTGAGAAAGCAGTACGTCGGGCCGGTATGGAGTCCTCAACAGAGCCTGGTCCCGTAATCGGCGCTGCTGAAGCCGAGGAGAGCCTCGCCTGGTTCCGTTCTAGGGATGTGCCCCACTTTCGGGTGCCGGAGCCGCCAGGCGTCACGGAGACCCGCTACAGAGTGGACCTGTCTACAGCACCACGGCTTACGACGGTGGAGCTTGACGAGTGGCTGCGTCTATGGTCCCTAGAGCTTTTGCCCATAGTAGTGAGCAGGTGAGCGCGGTGCTTCAGCTGGACCGACAGCCGAAGAGCGGCCGTAAGCGGAGGGTTAGCCAAGAACTCGCAACCTCTGTTGTGAGTTGGTTTCGCTGTAATGGGCGGGACTTCCCTTGGCGCGACACCAGGAACCCGTTCCACATTCTCATAGCTGAGGTCTTGCTACGCCAGACCCAGGCGAACAGGGTGGTCGGTCCATACGTCCACCTCGTTACTACCTACCCCGATCCTGCTTCTCTAGCTAAGGCCAATGTCGATGGCCTTCGTCAGTGGTTTAGGCCTCTCGGTCTAGTTCGACGTGCGGATAGGCTCGTCGAGTGTGCACGCCGCCTAGTCCGAGACTACGGGGGGCAGGTGCCGCGAGACCTCCAAGACCTGCAATCGCTCCCGGGCATCGGACGATACAGCGCCCGAGCAATCCTGTGCATGGCCTTCAATGATCCTCTGCCGATGATCGACGAGGGTTCCGGACGGGTTCTCCGGCGTGTTTTGGGGTGCGAGAATACAGCCCCAGCCTATTCGGACGCTGTGCTCCTACACGCAGCGCAGACGCTTCTGCCTAAAGCCAAGGTACGTGAGTTCAACTTAGGTGTAATCGATATTGGGGCGGCCCACTGCCACACTCGTACCCCCGACTGCGGAGGTTGCCCACTCCTAAAGTATTGTGTGTTTGGTTCCGCACAGACAACGATTAGGCAACGGGCCAACGAGCAATAGGGGCCAGAACACAGGGATACGCCCCCTAAGTGGGAAGAGATGTCGAAGCCAGAGCGAGCGGTCAAGACAACGCAACCCCGGCGGACACCCCAACCAATATCAACAGGGGGATATAGTACAAGGAGAGACTCAAACTGACCGCCACGCTCAAGAAGCTGTCCGACCGCCCTGCTGAGGTAGACACATCCATTGTGAAATAGTTGTCGGCGCCGGGCTCCTTGGGCGGTCCCGTCCTGATTGAGTTGAACAATCGCCGAAAGGCACGTTCCTGCTGGAGGAAGCGGGCGTCTAGGAGCCACAGCGACAAGACAGCGAATCCCCCAAGTGCGGCGAACGGGGAACCGACGCTTGCGGTGAAAGCGACCAGTGCTGCGGAAACCGCCGCAGCCGTAGACTTGATGGCGAAGGAGTTTCTGCCCAGCCTAGCCACGACTGCTTGAATGAGCTTCAGATGTTCTATCCGTGCTGCTTCAGAGTTCATAGTTCGTCCAGTTTTTTTGTTGATGGCCTTCCACTTCCCTGGAATTGGTTTCTCAAGGTCTAGCAGGCCACCATAAGGACGCTTCTGCGGTCTAACCTGAAAGACCGGCTTTTGCAACTCACGGGCAATATCTACTTCTGTCCTAACGCCGGAAGCGTTGTGAGTGTCCTCGCCTATCAGGACAATCACAACATCGCATTCGCGAATTGCAGCCCTTGCCTTCCTTCTCCATTTTTCAGTCGGGTAGGCTTCCCTGAGAGAACAGTTCTTGATCCGGTGCTGCGTATTGTTCTTTGCCTGCTCGTAGAATTGGTTCTGAAGGTCTTTGTCCTTGTCGAACTCGAAACTAACAAAGATGTTGATTGTGGACATGGTTCTCCCTTTGGCTGACTTGACAAGCCGATTGCGGAGATGCCCCCGCAGTGTCGGGCCACCTTCTTAGATTCGCAGATCATGCAAGAGACGGCAACTCGTACCGACGAGAGTCGCTACGCGGTCCTAGTCGCGCCAAAGTCCGAGCATGAAGACCTGCCGCAGCCGGAGCTTCAGCGACGCCCGGTTCTGCTCCACCCTCGCCCCTACCACAAAACCGCCTCCTACACAATGGCTTGCAAGACATTACATAAGCCGAATTTGCCCGCCACAATGGAATGTTGGGATATTGGCAAACCGGAGCATTCGATTGGCAGCCACGAATCATAGAACGCCAAGACTGAACGGCACGACACAGGCTGGGCCGGACCTTGAGAGGGCGGTCCGTGCCTACGTGCGCACCTACGTCGTGCTGCATGGGAGGCCCAAGGCGGCCGAGGCCTTCGGCGTGTCCCGCCACACTCTGTGGCGCTTCCTCAATCAAGGCCACAAGGGGCGCGCCATACCCCGTGCGGTGTTGGAGCGCGTGGGCGGCAGCGCACGAGCGCTGGACGACGCCCAGGAGAGATTGATACTCGAAGCGCGAGCCAGGCGGCGGCTGAAGGGTGGCGGCTCGGTGTCCGAGCCAGCCGCCCTGAGCCAGGGCCTTGAGTACGCCCTCCTGCTGGCGTGCGCCGCGCCCCTGTCCGCCGTGGACGAGCTGTCCCGCTTCGGCCGCGTTCCGGCCTCCACGCTCCGAGACCGGTTGAAGAAGCTGACCGAGCGGGGCCTCGTGGACTCCGTGCCCCACCACCTGGGCAGCCTGGGGCCTCACCCCAAGCGCCGCTACTTCCCCACGGGGCAGGGCATCGTCGCCGGAGGGAGAATCAAGCACGGCACGGAGCGCTTCCTCGGCGAGTATCCGGTGTCGAAGCAGTGGTTTCGGCTGCTGGCCGAGCGGCTAGACGCCGTTGCCGTGCTGTACTGCGTCGCCGCCATGGTCGCCGACGCAGACCCGCACCGGAAGCCCGTGCGCGTGGACCACTACCGCAACGGCCCCTACGACATGCTGCTCACCCTGTCCGGGGGCCGCTCCATCGGCATCATCCGCCAAGGACCGACGCTGCCCACGTCCAACCTGCGCTACCGCCTCAGGAGCATGGAGCGGATGCACAGCGGCGACAGGCCCTTCGTCACCCTGGCGCTGACCCACGCAGACCAGGCCACCCGCAGGGCCATTCGCTCGTTGGGCGACCCGTCGGAGCACCGCAGGACCTTCGTTGCGACGGAGGGGGAGCTTCTGGCCGGAGACCACACGGGCGCCGTCTGGCAGCAGTGCGGGAGCGGCCTGGACCACGACCCGCCTGTGCGCATCGACGCCGACACGTCCCTGTCGGGCATCCTGGCCTGGATGGATCGCCTGCTGGACTCATCCTACCCCTTCCTCCGGGACAACCCGGAGCCGAAGCCCGGCACCCTCTATCCCTCCGGCGTGCAGACCTCCATGCCGGAACCCACTGAGCAACTCACACCGGCTCTCTCGGTGCAGCTGCCCCGGGCTGAGAAGGACGCCCTGGACCTGCTGGCCGCCTGGCCCCTGTCCACCCGTGAGCAGCTCGCTGGGCTGATGGGCGGCGTCACCCTGCGCCGGGTCAGCCAGGTGATTCGTTCCCTCCGTGAACACGGCCTGGTGCGGGAAGATGCATCCCTGTTCATGCTCACCGACGACGGGCTGACGCACCTGGCCCGCCAGGACCGGGCCGCCGTCGGGCTGACCCTCGACCGCTGGAGCCCTGAACCTGCCTACTCGAACCCCTCGGCCTACGCAGGGACGGCCCTGCGCGCCCTGGCCTCGCAGCTTCGGCACCACGCCGGCGTCACCGACTTCGCCGCCGCCCTGTCCGCCGAGGTCGCCCGCTCCCAGGACTATGACCTGTTCGATCTGCTGCCCACGTCTCGATCCAGCATCGGCTACCGCTACGACTGGACCACCTACGTCATCCACCCCGACGCCTCCTTCACCCTGGAATACGAAGGCCGGTGGCGTCCCCTCCTGCTGGAGTTCGAGCGAAGGGCCACGACGCCGAAGCGCATCCCCAAACGCCTGAAGTCCTACCAGAGGTACTTTCGCAGCGGATGGGCGGAGCGAGACCACGAGGGGCGCCCGCCCCGGGTGCTGTTCGTCTTCGAGTCTTCCGCCAGCGAGACCGCCTTCCTGGACATCGCCGACCGGGTGGAGGGAGTCCCCATCATCACGTCCAACGCAAAGACCCTTGCGGAGCACGGAATCCTGGGTGACTCGTGGATTCTTCCGCCGCCGCACTCCCTGGACAGGAGGCCCCTGTCTGAGTTGTACCCAGTTGCAAAATGACAACATGTCCACTTCCGCCGTTCCCGATACTTCCTGTAGGGGGTGTCCCAGCATGGCTGCTGGGACCATCTTGCAGCAACTTGCAGCCCTCATCATGCCTTACGCCCTCCCGAGTACAAATTGGTGCAGAGTTGATACGTCAGGCTTCATCGTTGACACGGAGCTCGTCGCCCATTCCTACGACCCGCCAGCTACGGTTTCCGGCTACAGCCGCCCACCACGGAGTCCGGCAAACGGACACCGCAGCCCTCGCAACTTGTTGTCATCCTGTCACCGGAGCCGTCCCCAGGACTTCCTATAGGGGGACAAAAGGGCATTCCGCCACTCATCGTGTCAGCCCCCAACAGGCCCCAAAATGCCAATTTGTTGCAGAACCGGCGGGATCGCGGAGCCGATCGAGGATCTCGCCGCCCACCCCCTTCTCGACACGTTCGACGCTCTCGACGGGTTGGCGCGGCACGGCCCTTGGTCAGTGGTTGAAGATCGGTTGTCCAGTGGCGTATAGTAAGACTGAGTGCTATAATAGACGATGGAAAGAGTAGCCATGTCCCCCAAGCTATCGAGGAACACCGAGACCATCACCTTCTCCCTCCCCCCGGAGATGGCCGAACATCTGCGGCAGGTGGTGAAGGAGGAGGACCGCACCGTGAGCGAGCTGCTCCGGGAGGCCATCCGCCTGTACATGGAGGAGCGGGAGTGGCGCAGACGGGAGCGGCTGGAACGGCTGCGCTCCCGCACGGCTACCGAACAAGATGAGACAGGGAGGAGAAACCGATGAACGACCGACTCGATCTTACACCGGCGGCCCTGTACGCCAGGGTGTCCAGCGACCGCCAGGACGTGGACCTATCCGTCTCCGCACAGCTACGGGCGCTCAGGGACTACGCAGAGAAGAACGGCTACCATATCGCCCGCGAGTACGTGGACGAGGCCGAGAGCGGCCGCATTGCCGACCGGCCCCAGTTCCAAAAGATGCTGGACGAGGCCGCTAAGCCCGAGGCCCCCTTCAAGGAGATCCTCGTCTGGAAGTTCAGCCGCTTCACCCGCAAGCGCGAGCACGCCGTCGCCTTCAAGTCCATGCTCCGCAGGCGGGGCATCCGCGTGGTCTCCATCACCGAGCACGCCGACGACTCCCCCACTGGGAAGCTCATGGAGGCCATCATCGAGAGCGTGGACGAGTTCTACAGCGAGAATCTGGCGCAGGAAGTTGTCAGGGGAATGCGAGAGGCCGCCTCTCGCGGCTTCTGGGTCGCCAGTAGGACGCCCTACGGCTACAACAGAGTCATGGTGCAGGACGGGGCCAAGAAGCGCCCCACCCTCAAACCCGACGCGGCGACCTCCGCAGTGGTGGAACGCATCTTCGGCATGGCCGAGGCAGGCAGGGGAATCCTGGACATCACCCGCACACTCAACGACGAGGGCATCGCCAACCCCACGGGCAGGCTCTGGTCCAAGAACGGCGTCCACATCATCCTGAGAAACGAGGTCTACACGGGAACTCTGGTCTGGGGCACGACGGCCAGGGACAAGGCCGAGCCGGTGCGGGTGGAGAAGGCCTTTCCCGCCATCGTCTCCAAGTCCCATTTCCGTCGGGTGAACCGGAAGCTGCGCTCCCGCGCTCCCAAGCGGAGCCACCCCCGAAGAGTGGGCAGCACCTATCTTCTCAGCGGACTGGTCAAGTGCAAGGCGTGCAACCGCGCCCTCTCCGGCCAGGACGCCAAGAGCGGGAAGTTCGCCTACTACGTCTGCCAGTCCCTCCTCAAGCGGGGCAGCGGGGCCTGCGACGCCCCCAGGCTCAACGCCCGGCGCTTCGAGGAGAAGGTGGTGGGCAAGATTCGAGAGAACGTGCTCACCGAGTCCAACATCCGGACGTTGGTGAAGCTGGTGGACGAGGAGATGGACGGAGTGGCCCGGGAGCAGCGGCAGAAGCTGGAGACCATCGAGGCGGAGCTGGTGGACGTGAAGCGCAGGCTGGGACGGCTCTACGACCTGGCGGAGACCACCGACCTGGACATCGACGACTTCAAGCCCCGCATCAGAGAGCACCGGGAACGGCAGGAGCGTCTGGAGGCCACGGCGGAGGAGGCGAGGACGTTGCTCTCACAGCGCAGGGAGGTCCTGGACGACGTGGAGACCATCACGGCCTACGCCCTGGACATGAGGGACTTCCTGAACGAGAGCGAACTGACGGAGCGCAGGGCCTTCATCGAGAGCTTCGTCAAGGAGATCGTCGTCATGCCCGACAATGCCGTGGTGCGCTACACGATTCCGATGCCCGACGACAGCCCCATACCGGGGAGAGACGCCGAGGAGATGGCGCTGAACGGCTCGGTTCTGTCTACCGTCAAGTTTGGTGGGCTGGACTTGACGAAATCAAGAACCGAGGCCGATTCCGACGTCACTCCGTCGCTCGGCATGGGGACCGTATACGTCAGCGTCGCCTCGTCTCCCACCACCCTCGATGCCCTCCACGAAGTTGCGGATGAGCGCCTTCCGCTCGGGGATCGTCCCGTCCTTCAGGAAGTTTCGGAAGTCCGCCACGTACTCCACTATCTCCTCGGTGTCGGGCAGGACAACCCTGCGCTGCTCAAGCCGGGTCTCGGTGTCCTCCCTCGCAGCCTCCAGCTGCTCCTCACGGTGCCTCAGAGACATGATCCGGGGCGACAGGACCTCAAGGGTCAACTCGCTGGTCTCAATGGCCTCGTAGAGCTTCTCAAGCCGCTTCCCCACGTCGGATAGCTCCGCCTCGACGACCTCCAGCCTGCCGGACAGCTCACCCGCCATCGCGTCGATCTCCTCGGCCACCAGCTGCACCAGGGCCACGATGGTCTCCTCGGTCAGTATCCGCTCCCTGATCTTCTCCACCACGAAGGTCTCCAGCTTCGGGGCGTTCAGGTAGCGGGCGCTGCACGTCCCCGCTCCCTCCCTGAACAGGGTGCCGCAGATGTAGTAGGCGAACTGGCCGCTCTTGGCTCCCTGGGCCGAGTAGGGCTTGCCGCACACCCCGCAGCTCAGGAGGCCGCTCAGAAGGTACGGGCTGCCCACCCCTGGCGGGCCTCTGCACCTTCGGGGCTCGGTCGCTCATCGCCTGCTGCACGTTATCGAACAACTCCCTCGTCACCAGCGCGGGCCAGGCTCCCTCAACCCTTACAGGGTCCTGGGCCTTCTCTCCCTTCGATATCCGGCCCCATACGGCTGTGCCGGTATACGCCTCGTTTCTCAGCACGTAGTGGAGTCCGCCCTTGTTCCACCGCTTGCCCCGGTTGGTGACGCCCCTCTCGTTCAGCTCCTTGCATAGCTCCTTGAGGCCGCTGCCCCGCAGGGACTTCTCGAATATCTCCTTCACCACCGGGGCGGTGGCCGGGTCAACCTCAAGGGTGGGGCGCTCCTTCGCTCCGTCGCTGACCTTGACCTTCCTGTAGCCGAAGGGGGCCTTCGAGCCGAGGAAGAAGCCCCGCAACGCGGCCTCCCGCATCCCCCGGACGACTTCCTGGGCAAGATTTTCGCTGTAATATTCGTCCACACTCTCGATGATTCCCTCAAGCAGCCTGCCGGTGGCGTTGTCCTCGGCCTGCTCGGTGATGGACACCACGCGGATGCCCTTGCGCCGCAGCTGGGATTTGAAGGCCACGGCGTGCTCGCGCTTCCTGGTGAATCTCGAAAACTTCCATACGAGAATTACGTCGAAGGGGGCCTTGGGCTTGGAGCCCTCCTCGATCATCTCCCGGAACTGAGGCCGGTTGGCCACTCGGCCGCTCTCGGCCTCGTCCACGTACTCGCGGGCTACGGAGTAGTCGTTGGCCCTGGCGTACTCCTTGAGCGCCCGCAGCTGGGCGGACACGGACAGGTCCACGTCCTGCCGGTCGCTGGACACCCTGGCGTAGAGCGCCGCCGGCGTGAGCGGCTGTAGGTGCTTCTTCATAATGTCCTCCTTCAATCTCCCTGTGAATCTTCCTGTTCGGCATGGCGAGCGCGGAGCCTCTCGTACCGGATGGTCCGCAGCCACTCCCGCTCCTCCATGTAGTTGCGAAGGGCCTCCCGAATGAGCTCGCTCATGGTGCGGCCCTCGTCGCGCATCACGTCCTGCACCTGCTCGGCCATCTCAGGGGGCAGGGAGAAGGTGATCGTCTTGGTGTTCCTGTTGATGAGTCTATCGGTCATAAGCTGTCTTACTCTACATCATCAATGATCCCCTGCCCAGTTGTCAAGGGACTCCCGGCAGGCAACCTATAGAACCGACATGCCTGACGCCAAAGGTGGGCGCGGGCGATGCACAACCCACCAAGTCCCTCCCGCTACTGTTCCTAGTGCGATTCCAATGGAATGCCCCAAGATTGATTCCCCAGGGCCATCGCTGACGCCGGAGATGAAGGAGAACAAGAGGTACAGCAATACTATCGCTGTACCTAACAGCCTCTTCGGCCTCTCAGAAGCTAACCTGAACAATCGCTCCTTCACCACAAAGTCGATGACGAAGAATGAACATAGGGCGAGAACGGCGTAGTCGACAATGCTAAACCCCACGGAAGGAAGATCGCCAGTCCAGGGAGAATCAATGAACACCGGAGCGGTCAATGTAGCAAGGTAGCCCCCCAGAGGTATAAACAAAGCTGCCAAAACCAAAAGCCATCGGCTTTTCATCCTCCCCTCGATAATTCCCCCGCATATCAACAGCGCTCCTGCGTTCTCCAGAAGGTGCGTGATGTCGTGGTGTAGAAAGGCGTATACGAAATAGGCCCAAGCGTTGTCGTTGGGCAGTCCGAATTCCGATCTAAGCTGCTCCTTAGTCCCAGTAGCAACAACAGCCACTTCGACGGCGACGATCAGTATGGCAAAAGCCAAAGAGACAGGGCCAGATTTCAGATAGTTCCAAGCACTCAAGATCAATGCCCGTGGTGCTATGGGCTCAGGTTTCAATAGGCCACTGCTGACAGACAAGATCAGCAACCCCATGAGTATGACAATGCCTATGTTTATGATTGCCATTAGACTAATTGGCTACGCCAGCAGCCGCCATGTGACCAAACCGCAGATGACAACTAGTGCGGCCACGACCATGCTGAGCCTGACAGCCAACCGTCTCGACCGCTCCCGTGCAGCCCGCTCCTGCCGGTACGCCTCCTCCAGCTCCTCATACGCCTGACGGCTGGCGGAAGCGGACTCCTTGGCCTCGTCCCTCTCCCGCTCCAACTCTGACGCTCGCCCATCCAGCTCCCACACGGTCCGCTGAAGCTTGTCCTCCCGGGCAAGGGCACGGCGCAGCAGCTCGTCGTCGCTCACGTGCTCCGGCCCCTCCAGCCGCACGTAGACCCGGCGGCCCTCCCTGCGGACCTCGATCTCCCCCTTCCGTATCATCCGGTCCAGGGTTGAGATGGAGACCTCCAACTCCCGCAGAGCCTCCGCCTTCGTCACCCAGCGGGCCTGCTCATCCATCGCTCTTTTACTCGCCCTTCGACTGACGCCTCCGCCTCCAGTCGAACAGACGCAGGCCCCGACCCCCGGCCTCGGGCACATCCGCCGATTCCCGGCCCGCGTCGTCGTCTTCGGCCTTCTGTGCCGCCTCCAAGACCGCCACGCGCCCAGTCAGATGCTCCACCAGCGCCGCCCAGCTCGTGCACCGCTTCAAGCGCCACCCTTATCCTCGCCTCCAACCTGTCCACCGGCGTCGTCCTCTCCCACTCCGGGTCGTCCAGGTTGGCCATGAGCCTCTGGACGGCGAGGGTCATCCTGCCCGTCAACCGCTCCCGGCGCAGGGCCAGCGCCACCGTCTTTCGGTTCACGCCCAGCAGGGCCGCCGCCTTGCGCTGTCCCTCCCGCTCGACCAGCCACTCCACGACCCACTTGAGGTCGGGCGGGTTGTCGTCTGCCCTCGATGCCCGTCCGTCACTCATTTCCATCCTCTACAGGGGTGGCCCGCTTTTGTAATTTCAGCCATTTTTCGCCGGAACCAGCCTTTTACTCAAAGTGTTCACTCGTCCCAGCCAGTTTCCTCCAAATGTGGCGCATACCCCTAGCTGGCTGGCCCAGGATGTCCATTTCTACCCGGCCCCCAAATTCGTGTCGTCCACCCCCACATCGTTTCCCGCCAAAACCGATGGGCCACACTGGGCCACGGACGCCGCCGGCACGCCAAATCCCGCCCGCATCGACTCTCCGGACCCGCCGGGACAGGGGCGTCCGTAGCTGTGTTGTCGCCATCGGATGACACGTCAGGGGCGCAAAAGTGCAATCCAGTGGTCATCGGAGCGCCGATCTATTTTAGCATGGCTTCCCAGTGATGTGCATTTTCGGGCGCTGACCGGTCAGAGGGCCTGTCGGCCTGGTTTGTAGCTAAAACAGGGACAAATCGGGCGGTTTGCGACCTCTCAAACCCTCGGCCACAAGACAAGATGTCCCGTTTTGCACCCCCCAGACAGCATGGAGGGGAGATAGCGACGCATCGGCGCTATCTATTCCCCCCTACAGGACGATGACGCATCCGGTGGTAGAGACTGTCCCAGTGGTAGGCTCTCAGCCCTGACAAGGCCAGTCGGGGGGACTCCGGTTCCCACAGTGGACGCCATGATCTTCCCAGTATCCCCATGTGTGACAGGACGGGCACGCAGGACACGAGGATGGGCACGGTCATAAGAGTCATGCGGGACGCGGCGCTCACGTAGGTCGCCTCGACCTCCTCGGTGCCCACGACGAACAGGGTGACGGGGTACGGCGGCTGGTCTTCCCCCGGCTCGTTGGAATGGTAGTAGCGCGTGTAGGGTCTCAGGCGGGCGATGACTCCCTGGGGATGCCTGGCGCGTAGCTCGTACTCGAAGTAGAACGGCATCCGAAGGCCCTGGGCGGTCATCCGCCCCACGGCGTCGGGGGCGATGGCCGAATCCCCCCAGTTGTAGGTTCGGTCGGACCTGGAGGTGGGGACGGACCACTCCAACTTGCTGTGCGGGTCGGCCCTGGTCTCCGACTCCAGCTTCGACAGGAACCACGTGATGCCGTCAGCGTGCTTCGTCTGCCTCGCCCAGGTCTCGATGCGGTGTCCCACGTGACGATGGCGGCCCTGTTTGTCGGTGGTGAGGGCCGTGCTCCATATGCCCTGCGTTGTCGGCAGCTGGGCGCGGTCCCTGTGGGTGACGTAGCGAATGCCCTCGGCGGACAACGTGTAGCGAACGTTGCCCCGTTGTCCGTGTCGCTCGACAAAGCCCCAGGTGTTCACGAGGCTACGCATCATCTGGCTGACCCGTCCCTCGGAGACGCCGAGCCAGAGGGCAAGGTGCTCGCGGGGGATCATCGGGTGGTCGGTCACGAGGTCGAGCGTCCGCTTCTCCGACGGGCTGACCCCGAAGGCCGGCGCAGCCTGCGCCACCCGCTCGGGACGGGGCAGCGACGCCCGCTTCCGCTCCGGTGATGCGGTGGAACGCCTTCCGCCGGGGCTGCCGTGGGCGCTCACGTCCTCCAGCGTGCGGTACGTGCTGCCGACCCACGAGTATTTGTGCCAGAGGCGAAGGTCCCGCCTTTCCAGGGCGTCCCTGGACTCCACGGCAACGTAGCAGTCGCGGAGACCGTTGTTGATGCAGAACCTCGCCGTCCGCCGCAGCTCCCATGCGCTGGGCGTCAGGATCAGAACAGTGCCGGGGCGACGGCCGTAGTCGTACTGCGCTATGGCCCTCAGCCGGTCGTAGAGGGAACGTCGTCGCAGGGCCAGCCCCTGGCGCACCACGCCGAAGCTGCGACCGTCGTGCAGGGTGATGGCGGCGTCGAACCGCCCCCTGCGGTGGAACTCCACGCGGGATCGGAGGCCGTCGATGCCGGGGGACATGGTGGCGGCGAGTCGATAGACGGAAGCCACGGCGTCCATGCGGCGGATGAGCAGCATCAGCCACTCCCTAGACATCGGGTAGGTTCGCACGAAGTCCGAGGGCGTGCTAAAGCCGAGGCCCCGGGCGGCTTCGCCGATGCCCTGGGCCGTGAGGTGGTATCGCTGGCTCGACGGCAGGTGGGCGGCCGCCGTGGCTGACCCTCCCGACGATGCCGTCGGCCAGCAGGCCTGCCAGGGCGCGGTGAACCGTGGCGTGCGGCTCGCCGAGGATGCGTGCCAACTCCGCCGAATCGACGAACGGCATCAGGCTGAGGGTGTCGAGTAGCTGTCTGTCGGAGGTCGCCATGCGTTGAGCATAACAAGAGAGCGGCGGAATGCGCAGCCGTCACATGTCAGCACCGGCGGGTAGGAGGCACCTACATGCTGATTCAATCTCCCCTGAAGCGGGGGCGAAAGTGATTTCGCTGCTACGAACCGCCCGCCAGCAGTCTACGCACAGCGGACTCCACGGCTTTCCCCTCGTCCGAAGTGCGCAGCCATGCCCGCAACTCGCGTCGGACGATGGCCACAGTCAGGCCATCGCCGCGTTGCACTCGGAGGTGGTCCAGCTTCGCCTTAGCTCCTACTGCCGCCGTTGCCCCGGCCTCGGCGATGGTGGCGTGCAATTCCTCCGCCGGATTAAACCCTGGGATAGGCAGTTTCCAGAGGTGCTTGTGCAGGTGTCGCGCTCCGAACAGGCCCTTGGGCATCATCCCGTATACCGACTCGTAAAGCGCCTCGCTGTTTATGACGGCCAAGAGATAGTTGGCTTCGTCGGCATCCTTGCAAGCAACCCAGAACAGCAGATTTTCCACCAAATCAGCATCGTCAGACAGGATGGCGGCAGTTGGCTGGCCAGAGCTCGTATATACTAACCTGACTGGGCGACCGTTAGGATTTACCTGCCACTCCAGTTGCGACGACAGCTTGCCCATGTAGTCCAGTTGACTGAGCAGATTCAGTTTGTTGGCTAGGGCTTTGTTCTCCTCCCACATACGACTTACCGTCTGCCAGCGCTCCCGCATCCGCCGTTCCAACCCGCCTAGCCGGATGCCGCCGGGGCCGTCGTCATCGGTGGGAATAGCGGCGTCTCCCTGCTTCAGCGGCAGCAGCGCCCTCAGAGGCTCGAGGGTGACGTAGGGAGCAACGGTCTCGCCCAGGTGCACGCTGAATAGATGCCGCTTTTCCACGGTCTGGCCGGTGATAGCGGTCAGGTCCAGGTCTTTCCAGGGCGCTTTGTCCTGCGCACCTCGACGTGGATTCACCGTGACCGTCGGCGCTGCCTGTACGATGGCGGTGTTCTCCGTCTCGTTGACGAAGAACAATATCCTTGGGAATACCGTGGCCCCGTTCCGGGACAGTGCGCCGTAGGGTGAGTTACCGTCCGTGCCCGTGTCAGTGATACTCACTGCCTCTCGCCGCACGTTATTGGCCCCGGCACCACCCTGCCACAGCTCTACTATTCCGGCCAGAGGCTTACCGGAGACGTCTTGGGAGAGCTTGCGGGCGAAGACCACCGAGGCGGGTATTGGGAAGAAGCTATTGGGCTTGAGTTGTTCCAAGTCCCAGGCCGGTTTGAGAGTGAAGTCCACCTGAACGCTCGGCCCTGTCTTACGCGTCCGCCACTGACCGCTGCGCCACTTGGAGTACTGCCCGCCCTGAAGTGCGCTGTGGGGCAGAACAAAGCCGATGACGCCCCCGTCCTTCAGGTACAGATCGACGCTACGGGCAAAGAACAGCCCAGCCACGTCCTGCTGTGTGGCATAGTGTCTCCCAGCCCAGATGCCGTAGGTGTTCCGGCTCAGGTTCAGCAACTCGTCCCGCAGGATGTCTGCGGTCTGGTTGTAGTTTATCCAGGGCGGGTTGCCGATCACCACGTCCACCTTGGAGCGAGACAGCACCACGGGGCGCACCATGTTCCGGGCGTAGTAGGCCCATATGTGGTTGCGCCCCTTGTCGTGGAGCCGCTGCATGGCGGCTATCGTGTTGGCCATGACTTGGCGCTCAGCGGAGTCGTTGATCTCGTTGTCGTCCAGGGCAAGGAACGGGTCGTCTCCTAGCTCGATAGAGGCCGAAACGTCCCCCATCAGCGCGTCGAAGGTCTCGGCCCGTTCCACCAGGCTCACGGGAAAGACCAACTCGGTGTTTTCCTCATCCTCTACCCGGACCGTGACGTTGTGCTCGGCGAACATATCCCCTGCGCGGAAGCGCAGTTGCAGGGCATCGCCCAAGTAGACGGGGATGGACAGGGATGCATCGTGCCCGGCTGCGCTTGCGTCGCTAAAGGCAGGTCGGGCTGCCAACGTCCACGCGGCCCGTGCCAGATGCACGGCAACGGGGTGAACGTCGATGTCCGTCACCGCCTCCCGCAACCGGTTGAGGACTTCCCCGGGTTCCCAGATTTTGGCTCTGGCAGCGTCGATGAAGTGGGTTACCGCCTCGGCAATGAACGTCCCTGAACCGCAGGCCGGGTCCAGCACGCGCTGGTTCAGCGGGTTGCCCACCACCTCTCCTATCATAGCGCGGGCCAGCCATGCGGGGGTGTAGTATTCGCCCAGCTGTCGCCGTTCCTCCGGTGGGATGACCGACTCGTAGAGCGTGGCCGCAGTGTCCGGCGGGGCCTCGGTCCAGTCGAACCGGGCCACGCGGCGGGCTAGGGTTTGCAGCAGCGGCTTGCCGCCGACCTCGTTGGGCCATGCGAAGAAGTCCGACTCCAGCACCCCCTGCAACCCGGTGGCGCGGTACAACTCCCGGCCCTGGAGCAGGTCGGCAGGGTCGGTCTCGGCCAGGCGGCGTATGTCGATGCCAAAGGAGGCCTGCACCACCATGCCGATGACGGCGCTCAGGTAGGTGTGTCGGACGAACAGGTCGTCCATCTCCTCCGTGTCTTGGTGCAGCGGGCTGTCCAACCCCTCTGTGGTGTAGGCGACCTCGCCCAGGGCGGTGCGCAGCAGGTCGTACCACAGCCGACGCTTTACCCTGATGGTCTCCAGTCCCGGATTCTCCCGGTAGAGGGCCTTAAGTGCGGCAATGTCGCGCTGGTACGAGGGACTGCCCGGCCCGAAATGCCCGGTAATTCCCTCTCTATCGGGACTCATGCCATCTAGGGACACCAGCGCCGAATCCCGCAGCCATTCGTAGAGGGCGATCCAGTTGTCCGCCTCCTCCAACGTGAAGGCATACGGGCGGGTCAAGCGGACCTCGCCCGCTCCGGGCCAGCGCAGCAGCCAGTGTTTGCCGTCCGTGAGGACTCCCATACGCACCTTGCCCTGCTTGGCTGACTGCGCCAGGTAGTCGTCCAGTTGCTCGACGTACTGTGGGTTGGGCGCGCCGCTGGAAGCAGTTCCGATGCGCCGTTTGAACTCTATGAACGTGTCCAGGGCGGTCAGATCAACGGCGCGGCGGGAACCATCAGAGGGTGGGTTCTCCTCAAGCATCTCTTCGCTGCGCGCCAGGCCGGTGAGGAGGAGAAAGTCACGCACCGCGCTGGTGATGTTGGCCTCAGCCTCGCCGTTATCGTGCCTCCGCAGAATCTCGGCAGCGGCGTCGCGGTACTTGGGGTCGTCTGTGTCGATGTGGATTGCCAAAGTCGTCCCCAGTTTGATGCGGCTTACAGGTGGCGGGTAGGAGGGCTACCCTTCCCCGATGGAGATGGTTTACTCCCACTCGCCATTGCGGGCGGGGTCCAGCCTTTCCACGCTCTCCATGCGGTCGAAATCGGTGTCCGCAGAGATGATGCGGCCAGTTCCCATCCTCTGCATGACCGCCGCGTGCACGAGATCACGGGCACTGACGTCAGGATGGCGGTCCGCCAACCGCGACGCTGAAAGAACGTCCTCCGCAAGGACGGGTTCGACCCGGCCATCCATGGTCTCGGCGAATGCCCGAAGAACCTCTCGCCCCAACTCCCAGCGTCCCAAGGCCAGATAGCGGTGCAGCAGCTCTTGGAGTACCTCAGAGTCGGTTACGAAGGGCTGTGGGTTCTCGGCCACACTGCGGAGAATCCGGGCGCACGGCTCCTTGAGGGGATGGTCTCCGCCGGCCGCGTAGATGGGAACGTTGGCGTCAATGAAGACCGCCGGGCGCATGGGCGGCCTCCAACTCACGGGAGAGGGTTTCGGGGTCTGGCGGGTCTTCCACGTTCAATCCAATCAGTCGTTCAACCGCCTGCTTCCGGCGCACCTGAACGATGTCTTCATACGCGTCGTCGATCAGGCACCGCACCACTTCGGAGATGGGGACACCTCTCTCCTCAACAAGCTCCTCCAACCGCCGTCGCCGCTCTGCATCCAGCCGTACGTCCAGACGCGCCATGTCGCCTCCCTGTGCGGATAGTAGTGTACGGACTTCAGTATGCGGCAGGCGACATCCTTTGTCAATGCTCGACCGTATATATTGAACGAATTAATCGCTCAGCACAGATTGAGCCCAACAATGCTCCCTTATGACAGGCGGCTTCTCCATAGACTAGATCACCGCCCGGCATGAGTGAAATGCCGAAGTTCCCGCAGAGTTCTCTACATAGCCAGGAGGTACCTCAAGGTTGTCACCGTGTATGATTGAGTTGTTGTTCGCGCTAGTCGAATTTAGCGAGGGGGGTCGGCGTAGGGCTCAAAGTTAGACAAGTAATCTGAAATCCCCATCTCCTTGCGAAAGAGGAGCGCATGCTCGACAAGTACGACATTACCCCCGCGGGCAGAATAGACAAGATCAATAGAGGGTTGGAATGGGCACTGGAACAGGTCAATCCGGTTTGTCTACTGCAAAACTGGGGACCGTGTCGAGGCCCTCTAGTTGATGGTCACATAGTCCAAGAGGCTAAGCAAAGACTGTTCGCCGAGAAGAATGAAGTGCGAACTTTCGATGACCCGCCTTTTCGCCAGTCTCTTGAAATGCGAAAGAGGGGAAAACTGGCTTTGCCAAGGCTTGTCAGAACGGGCTCATCGACTATCACTGAGTTCTCCTGTAAGCACCATGACAACGTTGTCTTTGCAGCAAGCGAGGACACGGATATTTGCATTAGCAGCCTGAACCAAGACATTATCCTCCCTCTGGACTTAGTAGCTTACAAGAGTGTGTGCGGACACTTAGCGAAGACCAGAAGAATAGCAATGGCATGGGGTATGTTGCTTGACATATGGCCAAACGACCCCATGATAGCTGCGTTTGAATTCTACGAACGCCATAGGTGGATCAAGGCTAGTGACACCCATGCACTCACGGAGCAGGTTCTGGCTGGTGCTGAACGAGTAAACATGCTCCACGAAGTCACGGAAACTGGCAAGAGGCCTATCATGGCTGCGAATGGGCATTACCCCGTGAGGAATCCTAGAATTGGTTCGAGTCCTGAAAGATTGATGGGGGTTTGGAGCCCCAAATTTGTCACAGCTTACCCTACAAGAACGCAGCAGCTCCTCATAGTTAGCTACGTCCAGAGCCCGCCAACGACCAAACACCCAATTGTGAAGCGGATAGGGGATGGACACCCGGAGGACAGACACTTCAACGCTGTGGTTGCGTCTATCGCTCTTCTACAGGACTGTGAAACCATTACAATGTCGCCTAGTGCATGGGAGGCAATTCCAGAAATCAGAAAAAGGGCAATCGTCAGCTATTATGAAGTTTGCAGACCTGGGATTCCCAACGAGGTCGTAGAAGCCAGTCGCCCTCCGTCCGACTGGCTGAACCTCTTCGGAACTAGTCCGATACGGGATGAGTAGGCTTTCTTGCGAATAGCGGTCGCCTTCTTCGCCGCCTTAGTTGTCAGCGCTTGCTGACGTTTCTTGCCAACGTTAGCGTATCTGATTGATGGCTTGCGAGAGGAGTATGGCCTAGAGCCAGACTAGGTGAAGCCCTATACCTCTTGGCGGTGGGGGGCGCACCTACTTCTGGCTCAAATTGAACGTGTCGCCGGTTCTCTTGCATGGGTCCGATTCCGACGGCTAGGCTACAGCTCCAGCCGGAGCCTGAGCGTGAAAGTTCTTGATTTCGTCAAGTGTGGTGGGCCTATTTTGACGATAGACAGCAACTGTCTTGAAAGTCAATAAGAATGACTGACGACTCGGGTCCTCAAGCTGCACCAGGGAGAGCGATGCTTGAGCATGGAGTTGAGGATCACCAGAAGCTTGCGCATACAGGCTGTGAGGGCCAACTTCTTAGGCTTCCCAGCGGTTAGCAGCCGCTGGTAGAAGTCCCTGATGATGGGGTTGCAGCGACTAGCTACCAATGCTCCCATGTACAAGGCGGCACGGACCTTGGCGCGCCCACCCCAGACGGTGCGTTTGCCTCGGAGGGTGCCGCTGTCCCGATTGAAGGGAGCGACTCCCACCAGAGCGGCGATCTGCCGGCGGTCCAGGATGCCCAGTTCCGGCAGGTACGCCAGAAGAGTGATAGAGACCTGCTCGCCAACTCCGGGGACAGTGCGCAGGAGATCGTCCTTGTCACGCCATACTGGACTCTGACGTAGAGTCTGCCGGAGATTCTTGTCCAGGTCGTCCAACTCGCGCTCCAGCCAGGCAATGTGAGCCTCGATACGGGTACGGACGGCTGCGGCTGCGTCGGACCTCAGACGGTTCTTTTCCGAGACCAACATGGTCATCACCTGGTGTCTGCGTGCGACCAGGGAAGCCAGGACCTGGGTTTCGGTGTCCCGTAAAGGACGCACGGGCGGTTTGACGACTTCAGCGAAGTGGGCCAGCACCGCTGCGTCGAGGGCGTCGGTCTTAGCTAGCTTCCCCGTGGCCCTGGCGAAGTCCCGCACCTGTCGAGGGTTGACGACTACTACTGGTACAGCTTCGGCTGCCAGAGCAGCTACCAGAGGCAGTTCCAATCCACCCGAAGCCTCCAGCAACACCATGACCGGTTCAAGGGCCTTCAGACGAGATGCCAACTGACGGACTCCTGCCTCGTCATGAGAGACATCCCATTTGTCGCCTGAGGGGCGGACGGCGACATCCAACTGGGCCTTAGCCACATCGACGCCTACATAGGTCGCTTCCTGTTCCATGAACACCTCCTGTGAATTGCTGGCCCGTCCTTGCACGATGCGGGCTCGGTTAGCCCAGGCAACTGTTCGGGCTCTATTCAGGAGGAGTGCGGCGACCCTCGCTGTCTAACGGTCTCTCTTGACCAAGAACCAGTCGGTCTGCCGCACTCTGCTCCACTAAAGTGAAGTGATTGCTGCACACCAGACCAAGATATAAGAACCATCTTCGAGATGTGGCTGGGGGCACTATGAGCCTACCCAGACCCTCGGCTCAAGTATTGTAGCGCGACAGGGCGGTCTAAACCCAAGCCCGTCTCTCTTCCCTCACCATCCGGTAGCGGGCGCGAGGCTCGGTGAGGATGTAGGTGGGGTTGTTGGCGTCGTCGCTCAGCTTGCGGCGGAGGTCCTTCACTGCGGCCGTCAGTCATCCAGGAGACCGTTCCGCACGGCCCAGACCACGATTTCCTGCTTCGTGCCAACCCCCAGCTTGCCCTGTATGCCGTAGATGGCGTTCCTGATGGTAACCGGCTTGACTCCCCTGGCCTCTGCAATCGCAGCGTATGACATGCCCTGGGAGAACGACACGAGTATCTCCTTCTCCCTCGGTGTCAGTTCGGCCTCCTCCTCCCCTTTCGCCCCGCCTCGTATCTTGGCGAACACCCGCCTCACCACCTCGGGCGGCACACGCATCTCGCCCGCAGCCACGACCTTCATCGTGCAGAGGAGCCGGTCCATTCCGGACACCTTCTGAAGGTAGCCGGTGGCGCCGGCGGCCACCGCCTCTATCACGGCGTCCTCCTCCGTCGAGGCGGTCAGCATGATCACCCGCGTCTCAGGCGCAGACTCCATGATCTCCCGGCACGCCTCCACGCCGTCCTTTTTCGGCATCATCACGTCCATTACGATCACGTTGGGCGACAGTTCGGAGGCCGCTCTCACCGCCTCCACGCCGTCCCTGGCCTGCCCGACCACTTCGAACTCCCCGGACCGCTCCAGCATCACCTGGAGACCTTCCCGCGTGATCGAATGGTCGTCAGCGAGCAGCACCCTTATGCGGCCAGGCTCTGTCGACAACCTACACCTCCTTTCCGCCACGGGCCAAGTGCATCACGCAGGCGACGCTCGCGCCCCCGTCCGGTCCCCTGGGCTCGACGATAAGGCGTCCGCCCAGCCGCTCGGCGTAGGCCCGCATGTTTGCGAAGCCGTGGCCCCGGTCCTCGTAGTCATCGGGAAGTCCCACCCCGTCGTCCGACACCGACAGCCTGAGCTCGTCCTGTCCGAAGTCGAGCTCGACCAGCACCCTGCCCGCCTCGGCATGGCGAAACGAGTTGGTGAGCGCGTTGTGGGCTATGGAGAAGAGCAGGTTCCTGGCCTCTGTCGAAAGGGGCGGCTCCACCCCGTTCTGGGTCAGCTCCGCCGGCACCGACGTGACGGACGTGAACGTCGAAACGTGGGAGTCCAGGGTCCGGCCCAGATCCCTGCCGTCGAATATGCGGCCCATGTCTATCGGGTGTCTCAGCTGCCAGATGGCGGTCTTCGACAGCCGTGAGGTCGCCTCCAGCCTGGCGGTGAGCTCCTCGTTGGCGTCTCCGGCAACCTGCTTGGCCGCATCGATGCCCAGGCCAATCATGTATGCCGACTGCGCCGTCGTATCGTGGATGGCCTGGGAGAGCTCGATCCGCTCCCGCTGAAGCGTCCGCTCCCGCTCCACCGCGGCCCTCCACCTGCTTCGCTCAAAGCTCGAGATCAGGTTGACCCCTGCCGCCACCGCATACATGACGAAGATCCTGGCAACCAGGGGCTTCTCCTCCCTCGCCCCTGTGTCGATTCCGTCCCCAACCGTCAGGCTTATGGCCAGATAGATGACGGCCGCCACGGTCACCAGGACCATGGTGAGCCTGAAAGACGTGAGAACCAGCGCGTACCCGCCCAGCGCCAGATAGTAAAACAGGTGGAAAAAGTAGTGGCTGAACCCTCCACCTAACACGACGGCCACCGAGATCATGACCACATCCATGGCCACCAGCGCGACAATCCAGTGCCAGGTCACGGTCCTGTTCGACGCCAGCCGGTAGTGGGTGTACCCGTTGAACGCAACCAGCAGCAGGAATAGCAGCCCAAACGCCGCAAACCTCTCCGCCCCAAAGGGATGCCGGTAGACCATCTGGGAAAAAAAGAGGACGGCTAGGCACCAGTGCACCCAGACGTAGACGGTCGCCACGTGTCTCAGTCCGGCCGGGTCGATCCGATTGAACCCCCAGTCCCTGACCCGAACGACGCTAGCGGCTACCCTGATTGGACGGAAGCCTCGGCTATGGCGGGCTGCCTGAGACATCTCCTCTCCCATCTGCACGTGAGACTATGGAGCGTTTGGCGGCCCCAGTATGTCTGGCTACTAATGTAGCCATCATCGTTTGTCTCTGCAAGAGCAGTTTGTACCTGTCCCAGTCGCAGAAACACCCTCACTCAGAGCAAACATTTTGCTAGAGGCAAAGTGTGAATGGGTACCGCAATGTTTCCGTAGAAATCCGACAGTCCATGGATATGGTCATGGACATGTCAAACCTCACGTTGATTGCACTGGCCTGGGAGCTGTACCAGCAGGGATCTCCAAAGTACGGATCGCTCAACTGCTGGGAAGACACCGGGAGACGATCCATCTGTGGCTCTGCGGCATCCAAGAGGAGAGGCTACTCCCTTTCTTGGAGCGGTACCAGCAGGCGAAGAAGGGTCCACGGCTGAAGCGGCGGGTCGACCCGGTGGTGAAACACTGGGTGTGGGCCATCAGGGAGAGGGAGGCTGGGTGCTGCGGACAGAAGGTAGCCTACTTTCTGGAGCGAGAGCACGGGGTGCATCTGTCGGTGCCCAAGATATATGAGATTCTTCGGGAGAAGTACGTCATCCGCTCCAAGTGGAAGAAGAACCGGCGGCGAGGACCTGTGCCGGTGGCTAGCGCCCCGCGCCAGGTGGTCCAGATGGACACCGTCATGTTCGGAGGCGTGTTTGCCTTCACCGCCATAGACATCTACACCAAGGAGGCGGACATCCTGCTGGCGCCGGCTCTCACGGCCGCCTATGGGTGTGCCTTCCTGCATCAGGCTATGGCACGGCGCTTCGATGGCCGGGTGGAGTTGATCCAAACGGACGGGGGCAGTGAGTTCAAGGAGGTCTTCGCAGACCGGGTGCTGACCTACTGTCAGCGGCATCGGATAGCGCGGCCTTACAAGAAGAACGAGCAAGCTTACATTGAGAGCTTCAACCGCACGGTGCGCAAGGAGTGCTTGGGATGGATACGCTATGATGTCGGGGACCTTCCCGAGTGCCAGAGGAACGTGGAGCGATTCCTGGAACGTTACCACTACCACCGTCCCCACCTCAGTCTCGGACTACGACCTCCGTTGAAGAAAGGAGTCTAGGCACTGTCGGATATTTACGCATAATATTGCGGGCACTTACCAAAACGACGAGAAATCTCTACGGTTATGGCGGTCACAAGCGTGACATGACAAGCGGGATCACAGGCTGCCAGTTCAGGAGTGGAAGGCATTGAGAAGTGCGAGGGGAAGTAACCGAAAATGGCCAGGCAACGCCGCCCGCCGGGACCTTCTCCCCATTGGATTGTCTCTATGACCCCACATTTTGGAGGGGGAAATGTCGATAGTTAAGTCAACTAGGTCGTATGCAACTCTCGGACTACGGGTTCTACGGCTCGCGCTATCGTGGCTCGGTCGCCCTCTTCCGCGCAGGAACAACTATACATCCAACTCTCCCGACGAGATCGAAAGCGAGCCTGCCTTTGCATCGTCTGCGGGAGACATCACTGTATTGGAACGGTCCCAGACGGGCCTTCCTCGCCTACTGCAACCGGGAACGGAGCATAGACGGACAGTGCTACCCATTCATCATCGACGAGAAGGACATCGTCATCGGACACTCCTGTTGGAGAAATTCCTGGACAGCTCCATCAATCTCGGCCCCAATCCCGTGCTGAACGGGGGACGGCTCCATGCGACTCAAGGGCCTGGACAACCACGGCATGGGCACCGTCTTCGAAGAACTGATCCGGTGCTTCAACGCTTCAACGAGAAAGCCGGGGAGTACTTCACGCCCTGGGACGTGGTGCAGCTCATGGCGCGCCTCACCTTCCTGCCCGTCGCCGATGAGATCAGGTCCGGCACTCACCGTCTACGACGGCGCGTACGGCACCGGCGGGCTGCTGACGGTCACCGAGGAGACGATGATGCAACTGGCTGCTTGAGCAAGGCAAGGAGGCATCGGTGCACCGTACGCACGGTACGCTCGAACAGCTTCCTCATGGCCTGCCGATGCTCTTTATAGAACCTCCACAGGGTATTGTGGTCGGGATGCTGCCACCCGGTCAGCCACAGGTACGGTATCTGGTCCGTGCAGGCCGCCTCCAGCTTTCGGCACGAGCGCACACCGGTCATGAAGCCGTACAGCCACACGCTCAACAATGCACGGATGGCGCTCCCATCGAGTCACCTTCTATGTCTACGTGTCAACGAGATCAGGGAGAACGTGCTCACCGAGTCCAACATCCGCGACCTGGTTAAGCTGCTGGACGAGGAGATGGGCGGTGTGGCCGCCTCCCAGCGCCAGAAACTGGAGAGCATCGACGGGGAGCTTGAGGAGGTGAAGAAGCAACTGGGCCGCGTCTGGCACTTCGTAGCGAAGAGCGACAGCGTCGACGTGGCCGAGGCTTCGGACCTCATCGTGGAACTCCGGGAGCGCAAGGAGAGTCTGGAGATCGCTGCAGAGGAGGCAAGGGCGCTATTGGCCGACCGCCGAGTGATGCTGGACAGCGCCGACACCGTCGCCTCCTTCGCAGAGCGAGTTCCTCAAGACCAGCGAACTGACAGAGACCAACGCCTTCGTCCGGTCCTTCGTCAAGAAGATCGAGGTTAAGCCCGGCAAGGCCGCAATCGCCTACTCCATACCCACGCCCCAAGACAGCCCTTTGGAAGGAGCGGACTCCGCTGAGGTCGCCCTGATCGGCGGAGTTCGCAGTACGGTATCGTCATGGTGGGCCTAACAAGGCTGATTTGCGAACTCTTGGCTGGGAGATCCCTCTTTAGGATCGCAAGGACACCTAGTGTGGCAGCATCTACGGCTCTACGGCGTGGGTGCAGGGCCTAGCACGCGGTAGCCCAGATTCTCCTCAGTCCGCTCGGCGGTGGGCAGCACCTCGACAACGACGTTAGACAGACCGACGACGTCGCCGTTCTCGTCGAAGCTGTAGTTGTCGCCAATGGCGCCGCTCCAGGTGATCTTTTTGAGGCAGTCTCGGAAGCCGTCAGCGTCCTGGTCGTCCTCGGTCTCCTTCAGGCACTCAGCGGCGATGTACACGTCGTCGTAGGCGGAACCCTGGAACCAAGGCAGCGTCGCGACGGTGCCGTAGCGTTCCCGGAAGTTCACCAGAAAGTCCTTGCCGGCGGCGGTGGTCAAATCTGGGTTGGGGATAATGGCCTTCAGGCCGGTGGCGGCGCCGCCGGCAATGCTGAGAGCTTCGGGCGCAGTAGGCACGATCTCCGAGTAGATGGGGCCGTCGTAGCCCAACTCGCGGGCCTGTTTCATGATGGTTCCCCCGGCTACCACTCCTTGGGCTGCCAGGAGGAGCGCCTCAGGATTCGCATTGATCAGCTTCGTCAGCTGGCTGCGGAAGTCGACGACGTCTGAGGAGAACCCCTCCGACGCAACCACGGAGCCCCCCAGTTCCTCAAACCGTGCAACAGACGTGCTGCGAGCGCCCTCCGCGTAGTCGGTGGACTCGGTGATGGTGGCTATGGTGCGGATGCCGTCCGCCCATAGCGTGTTGCCGATGTCGATGCCCAGTTGGAGGTCGTTGATGGCGGTGCGGAAGATGTAGTCGCCAGCGGAGGCGATGTCGGGACTTGTGGCAGACGCCGAGAGCATAACGACGCCATCTTGTTCAGCCAGCGGCGCGGCGCCGAGTGTCGAGCCGCTGCACGTGGCGCCCAGGATGATCTTGACGCCGTCCACGTCTGTCAACTTGTTGTAGGCAATAATGGCGTCCTGCGCGGCGCACTTGGAGTCCTCGACGATCAGCTCTAACATCCGACCGTTGATGCCGCCAGCCGCATTTATCTCCTCCACCGCAAGCAGTTTGGCTCTAAGCAACGGATTGCCGTAGGACTCTGCGACCCCGGTGAGCGCGTCCATGGCGCCAATCACGTAGGGTTCGTCCGAGTCCCCGCTGGTGCAGCCCAACGGGAGTAGCAACAGGCCCAACAGTACTAGTGATTTCCAGAGTATCGATCGCATAATCGTCCCCTCTCGGCTAGGTTGCTCAATATTATTGCATTCCCCAATGGTGTTGCGATAGATGGATAGGAAAAGATTTGCCTTGACTTGGTTTTTCATGGCAGGGACACAATCGCAACGAAAAACTGCGCTACTCGTGGGCGGTGGATTTGGATGCGATAGGTAAGGATACGCGGATCGATGACTAGTATGCATCTTGTGCTTTAGTCACCGGTTCGAGCCTTCTCAGGTGGGGCCGAAGAGGACTATTGGTAGTACCGTCTTTGAACTGATAGTTGGCGACCTTGGAATGACAGAGACACTCAAAGGAGTACTTCGGTATCAGAGGCACCGCGAAGAGGTAGATTCCCACGTCGGGATTCCGCGAGCGAGCAGGAGCCTCCTGGTTCCCTCTTGCCGTTCCCGGAGTAGCGCTAGGCGCGGCCGACAGCTTCGTCGATGCGCCGGACGAGGGAAGGGTCGAGTGGGCCCGCGGCCTCTGCGGCGAGGCATTCGCGGAGTTCGCGACGGTCCTTTACGCCGAGGACTACCGTAGATACGCCGGGGATCGAGAGGGCGTAGCGGTGGGCGAGATAGGCAGGAGAGTCTCCAAGCTCAGCGGCGATCTCGCGGAACGGGGTAGCGCGGTCGTAGTCGGCGGTGTCGGGATGGTCGGCGGGGAGTGGGCGGTCGAAAGCGCTGGTCAAGGCTCCTGCCTGGACGGCGCGGATCCCCATGACGGCGACGCCGTTGGCGTTGGCGGCTGCGATGATCTCGCGCGGCCTCGCGGGACCCGCGAAGCGCCGCAGTCCGCCCGCTGAGTCGAGCAGATTCGCGATGCACTGGACGTAGCTGGGCCGTGGGCCGTAGTTGAGCAGTCTGATGATGGCTTCCGGCTCACCGATGCCGGTAAGCCCCCAGTAGCGGATGCGCCCCTCGGCAGCGAGGCGCTCGAACGCCGGCGCGAGGGCCTCGGCGACGATCCGGGAGCTCGTCGTGCCCTCTGCCTCCTCGCCTCCGAGTGTGACCCAGTTGTGCAGGAACATCACGTCGACGTGGTCCAGTTTCATGCGTTGCAGGCTAGCGTTGAGGCTTTCCGAGAGAAGGTCGTAGATCTGGCCTGGAGGGGCACTGCCGACGCGGCACTTGGTCGTGACGCGGACGCGGGATGGAAGACTGCCGTCGAACGCGTCGCCAATGACCGTCTCGGCTTCACCGTTCCCATAGGACGGTGCGAGGTCCAAGGCGTCGATGCCGGAGTCGACGGCCTCGCGGAGGGTCGCCACACACTCCTGGCGGGTCGTGGGTCCCCAGACCTGGCCAATGCCGCCGCCGCCGAGTGCGAGGGCGCTCACGGTGCCCAGATTACCAAAGGGTCGTTGCTGCATGATCCCTCCTTTGCAATCGTCGGTTTCCGGTTCAGAACACTAGGGGCGTCGGGGCGTCGGCGGCAAGCTCTGTAATTGTAAGGGACATGGATCTCCGTGGCGCCGCTTGCGTATGGCCCGTAGCTACCTAATGCCAGCTTCTGCGAATCGGTTCCCCTTCCGACTGATCGCTACGACGACTGCGTAGCTGTGGACAGCCGCCGCTGCGCCTCCGCGTACACACCCGGCGGCAGGGGGCCGAGTTCGGCCGTCCGTAGGTTGTCCGCAAGGTGCTCCAGGCTCGCCGTACCCACGATCGTGGTGTGCATGCTGGGATTGGAGATGGTGTAGCGGAGCATGAACTGCGTACGGGTCATGCCATCCAGCAACTCGTTCAGGTTAGCCTCTTCCCACAGCGCCCACCGGTTGCCGCCGTGCCCGCCGCTGTCGGGGTCGCCCTTGGCGACGCCGCCACGCACTATGACTCCGGCGCCGGCCGCGCATGCCTGCGCCATGGCGTCTTCATGCTCACGCTCAACGGCCGAGTAGGGTATCTGGAAGGCGTCGAACACGCCCATGTCGATGTGGCCTGGCAGGTTGGGCAGAGTGCCGGACATGCCCAGGAAGCGGACTTTGCCCTCGCGCTGTAGGTCCAGCAGCGTCTCCACGGAGCCGGGCTGTTCCAACTCAGACACCGCCGGGCTGGAGTGGAACTGTACGAGGTCGAGGTGATCCGTGTTCATGCGGCGCAGGCTCTGCTCCACGCCGTTGATGATATTCTCGCGAGTGAAAACGTGGGGGAAGCGCCTGCCGGTTAGCGCAGCGTCCGAGGGCGGATCGGCCTCGGTGGCCCAGCAGCCGCACTTGGATGCAAGGAAGTACTCGTTCCGGCGGTGGGAGATGTGCCGGCCGATAAACTCTTCGCTCACACCGTAGTCTATGGACGTGTCGATCAAGTTGATGCCGCCGTCCAGAACCGCGTTCAGGAGGCGACCGGCCTCCTCAGGGTCAATGTGGCGGCCGCGGGGTGCGCCCCGCAACTCCATCGCGCCGTAGGCTAGCGCGGTGACCTCGTAACCCGTGCGTCCTAGCGTCCGCTTCACAATGTCCGCCATTCTAGTTCTCCTATGAGTTGCTGATTTGCTCCAAGGCCACCCTGAGTAGCTCGGCTTGCGGCCAACGTGAACCTGCCCACATAATCGAAGAGAAGTACGCCCAAGGATTCGACCCGACCCATGAATGGATGAGGCACGCCTCCTATCACATAGGTCCCTTTACCGCCGCTGCGTCTCTGCGTCGACAAGAACGACCGCGGTAGCGTCGTCCCTACAAGACCACCAGCACAGTAAGGTGGTTGGGCAATCTCTCCAGCCACCCCAGAATGCCGAGGGGTATCAAAATCGTCCTAGTCTATGGACGCTCTGTAGGAATAGAATGACGGGTGGTGTGTGTGAAGGATGTACAAGATGGAACTGTACGTTCGGGTGCGCCGGGCCTGCATGGTGGAGGGGATGAGCACTCGGGAGGCTGCCCGGGTGTTCGGTCTGCACCGGGACATGGTGCGCAAGATGCTGGAGTACTCGGCGCCGGAGGGCTGAGGGCTTGTTATTGTTATAAGAAATCTTCGCTGAGCTACGGTAACATCGTCTGATCTCGAAAGCCTGGCACTGGCCTACCATGCTGCGAGTACCAACTGGCCGGGTTTGAGCTTCCCACTAAGCGGACGTGGAGACAGTGGAAGACCGGTTGTGCCGGGAAGGGTTGGTGAAGCGTCAACGGATTCTCCCTGCGTCCGGCTGGTGCTGAGAAGCAGGATAGTTAGATTAGAGTGGATCCTGAATAGCGGCAATCCCTCACGTCATCCAGTTCCCGAAAGGAGGCGGAGGGGGAGGCAAAATGACCCTGAGCAGACCGCCGACGACGGAACACTACCCGGCAGCAGGACAGACCGGGAAACCCATGTGCGGCGCCCTGCCCAGGAACAGAGAGTAAATCTTCAGGGACCCCCCGGGAACGATTCCGGCATCCGGGAGAGGGACTGCGGGAGAAGCATCATCGTCCTGAAACAGACCTGAAGAGATCGCCGGGTGATCCAGTGGTTCACGGAATCGGATCCCGCCTAGGATATTGCCCCGGCTGCTCCAGACATGATCGTGAGGTATCAATGAATCCTTGGCAGTTGATCGGCCGGGCCCAAACCCCTGGCGGAGGAGCGGAGCTCGTTTTGTACCAACGTGACTCTGAGTTCTCGCTCAAAGCGGATAACCTGGAACTCATGAACAGCCGGGTTTATGGGTCAGAAGAAGCCATGGCCAGACTGGGCTGTCAGAACTTGGCAAAACGGCCGAGGGCCCGCGTTCTGATTGGCGGTCTGGGAATGGGCTACTCGGTGAGAACGGCGCTGGACATCCTTGGCGAGGATGCCCTGGTGGTGGTCGCGGAGCTGGTGCCAGCCGTGGTTGAATGGAACCGGGGAGTGCTTGCCGATTTGGCCGGCCGACCTCTTGACGACCGACGGACTGAACTCCATGAAGTCGACGTTGTCCAGTTGATAACAGCCGCCAGAGGTGACTACGATGCCATCATGCTTGATGTCGACAATGGCGCGGAGGCGATGGTCCGAAAGGGCAACAACTGGCTTTACAGCCTGCCGGGGCTGACCGCCACCTACGCGGCGTTGCGGCGCGGCGGGGTATTGGCGATATGGTCTGCCGGTTCTCAACCACCATTCGTCAGACGTTTGCGCCGTGCCGGTTTCGAGGTGGATGAAGTCAAGGTTCGGGCGCGTGGTGGAAGCAGCCGCAAGGGAGGTGCACATCATGTCGTCTGGATTGCCACGCGCGGTTGATGGAGGACAGCGTTGAATGGTGCTGGCACCGTGTCGCTGTTCAGGGAAAATGTCCGTTTAAGCGGCCGGCCGTAAAGGGCGGAGTAATAATTGAGATGGATCAGCGCGTTGTGCGGGACATACTCGGTCTCGGCGAAGACGCCGTCGCATCCGTAGTCAGGCTGAGGATACTACTGGCCAGCGAGCCATCCATTCATGGGTCGAAGCAACCAGAGCTCCCTTCCTAGCTAGAGAGTATCGGAACTTCACGAAGGACGCTTACCGACTAAAAGAAGAGGCGCACTTGTACAGGCCATTCAATCGACTGGATTAGGTCACCTAATTCTCAGCTTGAACCACTTGTACTTGAAGTTGAGAACCGCAATTGCAAGTACGAAGACGACCATATCTATAAATACATTCGGAAACAGATCGTAACTGTCGATTTTGATTAAGAATAGCGCGGGCGTCTCGATCGTCGCTACTTCGGTATTCGCCACCGCACCCAGGAAGAAGTTGTTCATCGCGTGGTATCCGGCCGCCACCTCGATTCCACCATCGAGCAGCACTATTACGCCAAAGAAGATGCCATTGGCAACCAACGCCACAAGGAAAGGAACGATGCCGTATTCCCCGGCTTCTGGATTGACTAAGTGCGGTAGAGCGAAGATTACGCCTGATGCCACGGCGAGTACGACTTTGTTCCTGACCAAGAGCATGATGCCTTGCAGAATGTACCCACGGAAGAAAACCTCTTCAAAGCCGGACTGAATTGGGACCAGAACAATTGCGACCAAAACGAAGAGCAGAAATTCCCAGCCAGGCGCATGATACGTCATCTCCAGCTGGAGAACATATCTATTGAATAAGAACAGGAGCAAGGACAGGAACAGCGCTACCACCAATCCATGTAAGTAGCGGCTGAAGTCGAACGATTTCCTTCCGGTAACTATCCGTATCAGTTGCTTTTTGTGGATGAACTTAACTACTAACCAAATACCTATTAGTCCAACGGCGAAACCTAAGCCCGCCAGGACAAGTTCGGCTATCACTGATCCGTTGCCCGTGAGCCCGTCCGCGCTTGAGCAATCGAGCCCAAAGACATTCGTTGCTCCCAAGAAGGCGCAGCCCCCGACGACCAGCCCAACGGCGCCTACACCAATCCACATAAGTAAGATCACCACCACGCCCGCGACCCATCGCCACCACTGATTGGAACCAAGGGCCGCGTTTAGGAACAACTGGTCTCTGGCCATTATTAAGTGGCCATTCGACGGGTGTGTGTTTTCGAGTGCCTGTTCAGACATGATGTCCTCACTTTATAAGGGGCCGCCAAGACAGCGTGGCTTGGTTGACGAAGCCCCGGATGAGCAGGAGGGCCAGCAGATTGTGAGACGACTTGGTCGTTGCTTCTCAGCATCCCTGATTCTCCCTGCCGCCGTCAATTACCAAATGCCCCTGATTCCATATGGCAAGTGCCCTGCCAGGAGGCAGTCAAAAGCGCCTCTAAAAGGGGGGTAGGAACACCTCTCCGCCACGCACGTCAACTACCTTCGGCTCAGCCTGACTTGGAGTTAGTCACTCCGAAACACTCGTAGCTCTCCAATAGCACGCCTATGTCACAGTTCCACAGGTACTATGGCTATAACCGCTAAATACATCTGCTTCGTGCAGGCAATGGCCCGTTCTGGATAGATTGAATTGAGACGCGCTGGGAGCGCCCGCCCGCAACCATCAAGTCAATGAAGATCCTGTTTCACAAAGATGAGAACTAAGGAACACGTGTGGTTCCAGTCGCTTAAGGAAGCGTCGGAAGTCATAAATGTGGGCAGCAAGACGCTCCAACGCTGGATCAAGGACGGGAAGCTAGATTCCGAACGCACCGGGCTCTACCCCCACTAAGGCCTGAACCTCGCTCAAGCCACGGTCCCGCCCATCTCCCTCCCCGGGAGAGCGCGCCTCCCCCAGCAACTTATCGAGTCTCGCTAAACTGAATACTTAATGACCGACTCTTTGGTCAGCACACCGCTCTACGCTGTCCCTAATGTCACAAGGAAGGTGAGCACAATGGGAGACAGACTATTGAGGCGTCGAGAGGTTTCGAAGATCACGGGCTTGAGCCGCTCGTCCATCTATAGGCTCATGCAACTCGGTAGATTCCCACGGCCCGTAAAGGTCGGCCCTGCCGCCGCCATCCGAGAGCAGAGAGCCAGTCAAGGGCGGCGGCCTCAACGTCCGCTTCGGAGAGGGTGGGCATGTTAATACTTCGGACCTTCCCTTTAGTTGGGATATCTACTTCAAGTTTACTCCAAGCAGTTGAGCGATGTTTTCTCCCCCTCTCCTTCTCACAACGCCCTCAGACACATTGCCATATGGTTCAACAGGTCCACATTCTTGAACATCAAGACAGCAGATGGTCCGTTGCCTTTGCTGCTCAGCCAGAAGCCGTTTTGCTTGCGAGCATACCGCGAAGTTGAATCGGACTTGTTTCCAAGAAGGAGGACTTGATCCCCCCAGAGTACGGCAGTGTCACTTCCTGGGAGGAGGGAATAGGGATTACGCGCATTTACCGCCAGCACAAGAGGTGCGTCAAGCTGGCTATACTTCCGAGCCTTCTCTTTCAGCGCTTCCCGAACGGAAGTTACAGGATCTACAGGTTCAGCACGATAAGGGTATTCGACGATACACCGCAGACTGTCCGCTGACCGGTTCTCTGGGGAGATTGGTGCAAGCCAACCCGTTAGAGTCCAGTTTCCACACTCAATCCTTTCAGATGGGGCCTCATGCAATCCGTATTTGTCAATAGAACGCTGGACCTCACCCGGGTCATGGTCTTTCAGTAATGCTTGGAACGGGGAAGTCACCCGGTTCCGACTTAACGTCGTTGACAAATCGCCCTCCATCGCGACCCCTATACAAAAGTGGGAACTCTTCAGCTTGTTGAGTTTATCGATTACGTCTTGCTCATTAGAACTGAGAGACAACGAACCCGAGTCCCGTCCGACAGCAGTGGCTTCAATATAGATGGACTGCCCACCATGACTAACGCGGAAATCTGGTGTCTTACCTGAGACGTTAGGATTGACTTCTACCCCGCAGCCTAGACGTATGAGCAGTTCATGAAGGAACAACTCAAAGAAAGCCCCGTCATGCTGTTGGTTGTTGGTCGATCGAAATCTATTTCGTATGTCCTTTCGATGTTCAGCAGGAAAATGTTCGAACCACAATTCACACTTGCTTCGGAGGTCAGGCGCATCTTCCCAAGCGTCATAGTCATTCAAGAGCTTGAACGATGATTTGGGCACCTCCCCACAATCAGGGAGCTTATCTCGTTCTATATCGTCAAAAAGTTTCATTGATTGTGTCATCTCCTAACCCCCACCTCCCCAGACACAAGCCGCGGCAGTAGCCCATCCCGCTGAGCAGTCAGGGATTCGACTTCGTTTGCATTTTCACGCACTTTCTCGAATAGAGGGCCAACTCTACGACTTGGAGATGGCCGATGTCGCGTCCCGCATCAACAGTATATCTCAGTCACTAGGTGGGAACATTATGGGACAACGGAGGACAGGGACGGAATGGGTAATGGTGGAGATAGGGGGACTCGAACCCCCAACCTCCGCGATGCGAACGCGGCGCTCTCCCAGTTGAGCTATATCCCCACAAAATACAGCTTACGCTTAACCCCAGGGAATTGGAAGCCGACCCATCCCAGCCGACGGAGATTTTTCGAGCGCCAACCACAGCCATCAAGCCATGCCGGAGCCTACCTCAGTTTCCAAGGCAAGCCCCGGAGTTTGCCCAGCAGGTTGCTCGACGTCATGTCCGTATCCAATGGAGTAATTGAAACGCGATTGTTGCGCACCGACCATATATCAGTCCCCTCCACTGGCTCCCAGGCTAGCCTGCTGCGACTGATCCAGAAGTACTTTCGCTTGCCGTCGTCTCCACTCCGTATGCGGTCGGTGTAGGCCCGGCGGCCCTGGCAAGTGATATCAATGCCTTCAATCTCCTGCTCCTCCAATGGAGGCAGATTGACGTTGAGCAGAGACGGGCTCGGCAGCGCCCCCCGGTCGAACTCGCTCACCATGCGCTGCAAGAGCACGGTCGCTGCCTGGAAGCTAGTGGGATGGAGAGACGCTACAGACATGGCAATGGCAGGCAAACCACGTACGTACCCCTGCAAAGCAGCGCCCACAGTGCCAGATATGAAGATGTCTTCACCCAGGTTGGCGCCGCTGTTGATGCCCGCGACCACCATGTCCACGCCTTTGAAAAGGCGCTCCAAAGCAAGGATCACACTGTCCGCGGGGGTGCCTTCTACGGCATAGGTGGAGACGCCGGCGACTACGGGTCTCACCTTTGCCGCGCGCACCGGTCCGTTCAGCGTCACCGATGTTCCAACCCCGCTCTGCTCTCTGTCTGGCGCCGCCACCACTACCCTGGCCACTTCCCGCAATGAAGCGGCCGCGGCTCGCAAACCTGGGGCATTCAGGCCATCGTCGTTGGTGAGTAGTACCTTCACTGCGTACCTTCTTCCCTCAGAATCACGTTATCGATGAGGCGAGCCTTGCCGAACCAGGCAGCGACTGACGCCATGGCGGGAGCGGCTACACTACCCATCTCCTCCAAAGTATCCAGTGCGGCGATGCTGACGTAGTCAAGTTTGACCGGATACCCCTCATTGATGACGCGCTCCATCTCCCCGCGCAGCACGCCGGCATCCGTCTCACCCTTCCGCCACATCTCCATGGCCCTACAGAGGGCTTTGTACAAAACGGTGGCGTTACCCCTCTGCCGCGGAGTGAGGTAGACGTTGCGGCTGCTCATTGCCAGTCCGTCCGGCTCACGTACCGTAGGCATGACTACAATTTCCGCTCCCAGGTTAAGGTCCCGGTTGAGCCGCTCGATGACGAGGCTCTGCTGCCCGTCCTTCTGCCCGAAGTAGGCACGGTCAGGCCGTACGATGGTGAGCAGCTTGGTCACTACAGTGACGACGCCCCGAAAATGCCCGGGACGATGTTTGCCTTCCAGCCTCTCTCCTATTTCACCCACGTCAACGTAAGTCGAGTAACCGGGCGGGTACATTTGGCCGGAGTCAGTGGCGAAAACGATGTCCACGCCTTGTCCGGCAAGCATGGCGACATCCCGCTCAAAGTCGCGGGGGTAACCGTCCAGGTCTTCCCCGGGGCCGAACTGGGTAGGATTGACGAATATGGACACCACCACGCTTCTGTTGTCGTTTCTCGCCCGCTCTACAAGCGTCATGTGACCCTGGTGGAGATAGCCCATGGTCGGCACCAGTCCAAGGGGACGCTCCGCTCCATCGCGGGCCTTCATCATGGCGGATACGGTGCTGATTACATCCATCAACTAGGTTGTAGTAAGCAGGTCTGCCAGTATGGCCTCGTCCATGTGGAAGCTCTGATCCTCCGTAGGGAACCTGTGCTCCTGCACTTCTCGCCTATAAGCGGCAAGCGCTTGCGTGATCGCTTCGCTGAGGTTGGCGTAAACCGCGGCATGCTTGTGAGCACGAGGCGTGAGCCCCAGTATCTCATAGATGACCTGGATTTCACCGTCGCAGTCGGAACCTGCCCCTATCCCGATCGTCGGAATAGTGAGCCGATCAGTAATGATGCGTGCCAGCTCTGAAGGGATGGTCTCAAGAACAACAGCAAATGCGCCGGCATCTTCCAGCGCCACCGCGTCATGGATTAGAGAAAGCGCACCGGCCAAGTCCCGGCCTTGGACTCTGAATCCCCCCAAAGCATGTTCCGACTGAGGAGTCAGGCCAATATGCCCCATGACCGGAATGCCTGCTTCAACAATTCGCCTAACCGTATCAGCGGAACGGGTACCGCCTTCCAGCTTGACAGCATGGGCTCCGCCCTCCTGGACCAGCCTGCCGGCGTTTCGCAGCGCCTCTTCTGTACTCACCTGGTAGGACATGAACGGCATGTCAGCTACAACCAGAGCGTTCTTGACCCCTCTGACGACGGCCTTTGTGTGATGCAGCATCTCGGCCATGGTGACGCGGACCGTGGTCTTGTAACCCAAGACTACGTTGCCCAAGCTGTCTCCCACCAGAAGCAGAGGTATACCGACCTTATCGGCGAGGTGTGCCATGGTATAATCGTAGGCGGTTACAGCAGTGATGCGCTCCCGCCTTTGTTTCATTTCCTTGAACTGACGTACTCTCGTCCTCATTGGTGCCCTCCCTTTAGCCGGATCCTATCGGCTCCTAGACGCACTCGCCGGTACAAATGAACGGCTGGTCACGGTGGAAATGCGGTACCCGCCGCGGAAATAGCCGGCGGCCAACGTATACGCGGTGCGGCCAGCTTCTAGAAACCTTATCCTTTGGAACTCATTCATCAGTGCTCAAGCTCCCTTGCGGAAGGTACGCCAGCCAGCCAGCTGGCCTGAGTAACGCCCCTGACCACCGCCTGCGCCATTGCCAAAGCGGCTACTACGCCAAGCCTTGTTAACTGCATGCGGTCCACCTGGCCAAGCCAAGCGCCCGTAGCCAGGGCAAATACGGTGTCGCCGTCGCCCATGGTATGGGACGGCCTCACGGCAAGCGCAATGCCATCCTGGCCGCGTTCCGCCAGCTTATTTGCCTGCTCTTTGTTGAGAGAAGCGTTGGTGGCCAGCACACCTATGGTCGTGTTCCCACCGGCAGTTGCCTGCGCTTGGGGCCATTCGGAGCGAGGACGGGCCATAAGCTCAACAGTGCTATGGAAACCGTCATCGTCTTCAGTCCTGGGAGCGGCAATGACGCGGCACGTCTCCGGGTCTACAACGTCGCCCCAGGCATTGACCACGGCAATGGCGGATACTACAAGGCCATCGCCCAGGTCCCGGCTACAAGTACCCAGTCCACCCTTGACAGCATGCCTCAGTCCCAGTGCTTTGGCCACGGTAGCTCCCGTGCCCGCTCCCACGGTGCCCTCCGCCACTTCTCCGGAAGCGCTCTGGCAAGCGGTATAGCCGTCGTCCGCAGTGGGTCTTACGCTCGAACTGCCCAAGCCCAGATCGAAGATGATGGCGCCAGGGACGATAGGCACTACTACTCGACCTATTTCGTAGCCCGTGCCTTTCTCTTCCAGGTAACGCATAACCCCGGAAGCGGCGTCCAAACCGTAGGCGCTGCCTCCACTGAGGAGGATCGCGTGCACCTCGTTCACCAGGTTGCCCGGCCTCAACAGATCCGTCTCTCGCGTGCCCGGAGCGGAGCCCCTGACATCTACTCCACCGACAGTACCTTGAGGACAAAGCACCACTGTGCAGCCCGTGGCATGTTCAAGGTCGGTGCTGTGTCCAACCTTGATCCCCGGTATGTCCGTTATAGACCCTGGTCTCTTATCCATAAAAAGCGTCTTCCCTGGGAACCGGGAAGGCGCTTTGCAACTTAGCGTTGTCGCTTCTGCCGTCTCGGTCGTCAGGGATCCCAGCGGCGATTCGTTCTTAAAACATCTCTGCTCATCTCCAAACGTAGTAGATGGCGACGCTATGCTAACAACCGGCCGCTTGAGCAGTCAAGAAAACCTGATGCGCCATTGTTCCTTTCAATTTATTGGCGCCAAGTCATTAAAATTCGCAATCGGCCATTCCATACTTGTGTAGTCAGCTACAAGCCTGCCATCTCCTCTGCTTGTCTCTACTCGTCATTTCGAGAACCGAAGCAATTCGGCGTGGGCGACACCCACCACTGGCCCCTTCCACCATTAATCCCTGGAGCAGGAATTCAAGGAGCAGGGGAATGTCAAAATAACATTAGAGAACTACCCCTCAAAAAGCATTGAGAGGACAAGAATGAGGTGCTATACTCCGCCAAATTTACTGGCAGAGTGTGCAAAATGATCGGAACGTTAAAAGAGATCCGGCATGCCTACGGCTTTGAAGACGTCGCCATAGTACCCGGCGATGTGACGGTAAATCCTGAGCAAGCAAACCTGGATCTGGAGATCGGCCAGTTGCGTTTCTCCCTTCCCATCATTGCGTCTGCAATGGATGCGGTGGTCTCGCCGGACTTCGCGGTCAAGTTGAGTGGCATGGGTGGCCTCGGCGTATTGAACATGGAGGGGCTGTATTCCCGCTACGAAGACGCCGCAGGCAAGATAGACGAAATCACATCAGTACCTGCGGAAACGGTTACGGAGGTACTGCAAAAGCTGTACCAAGAGCCCATGAAAGAGGACTTGGTAGCAAAACGAGTCGAGCAAATCAAAGGCGCAGGGGCAACCTGCGCCGTTTCATTTACCCCGCAAAACACCAAGCGGATGGGACCGGTGGCCGTAGAGGCCGGAGCAGACATCCTGGTGGTGCAGTCGACGGTGACCACGGCACGGCACGTTTCCAAGAGCTATCACGGCCTGGTCTTCTCCGAACTCGTAGAGCAGATCAATGCGCCGGTGGTGGTGGGCAACTGCGTTACCTATAGCGCCAGCATAGAGCTCATGGAAACTGGCGTAGCGGCCATCCTGGTTGGCGTAGGACCCGGCGCCGCATGCACTACGCGAGACGTGACCGGCGTCGGCGTTCCCCAGGTTACCGCCACTGTGGACTGCGCCGCTGCCAGGGACGAGTACTACCGACGCACAGGACGATACGTATCAGTAATCACCGACGGCGGCATTCGCACCGGTGGAGACCTATGCAAATCGATAGTAGCAGGCGCTGACGCAGTGATGATAGGCACGCCCTTTGCTCAGACGGAAGAGGCTCCCGGTAAAGGGTTCAACTGGGGCATGGCCACGCCTCACCCGGCCTTACCTAGAGGCACCAGAATAAAGACCGGCACCAAGGGAACCCTAAACCAGTTGCTCTTTGGGCCCTCAAGCCGTACGGATGGGACGCAAAACCTGGTCGGTGCGCTGCGGGTCTGCATGGGAATGTGCGGTGCGCTTTGCATCCGCGAGTTACAGCAAGCCGAGATGGTAAAAGCGCCTGCCATAGCTACCGAGGGCAAGGCTTTCCAGCGAGCTGGACTCATATAGCAACCCCTCTCCCTGGCTAACCATGCTCATTGTGAGCATGGTACCCTATTAACCGCATCCTACTCCCGTTATACTGTTTGGCAATTGGAGACTGATTTTGGCCAAACGAGACCTACTATCCATAGCCGACCTCTCGCCGGAAGAGATTCGACAGGTCGTTGGACGCGCCTCACTCCTCAAAGAGGGCGAGAAAAGCACGGCGTTGGAGGGCAAAAGCGTGGCCATGCTCTTTGAGAAGCCGTCGTTGCGTACCAGGGTCAGCTTCGACGTAGGAATCAAGCAACTGGGGGGGCACCCCGTATACCTTGGCAAGGACGAAGTGGGGCTAGGAGGCCGGGAGGCCATCTCAGACGTGGCTCAGGTGCTCTCCAGGTACGTAGACTCCATTGTGGCGCGCGTCTACCAGCACCAAACGCTGGAAGAACTGGCCAAGCATGCTTCCGTCCCCGTGATCAATGCCCTATCAGACGTAGAGCATCCCTGCCAAGCGCTGGGAGACATGCTTACTATTCAGGAGAGCCTGGGTAAGACCGACGGCGTATCCATAGCTTTCGTTGGAGACGGCAACAACGTTGCCGCCAGTTTGGCGCTGGCCGCTGCATCCATGGGAACCAGTTGCACTGTCGCCTCACCGGATGGGTACGGGCTTCCCGAAACCTTGCTGCGGATGGCCGGCCAGCGGGCAAAGGCCAGCGGAGCCGGGGTCGTGCAGGTAAGAGCGCCTGAAAAAGCGGTGACCGGAGCAGATGTCGTCTACACGGATGTCTGGGTCAGCATGGGCCAGGAAGATGAAACAAAGGAGAGGCTAGAGACCTTCAGAGGCTACCAGGTAAACCCCAGCCTGATGGAGCTTGCCAAGCCGGGGGCAATCTTCATGCATCCACTACCGGCTCACCACGGAGAAGAGGTCGGCAACGGTATGCTCCAGCATACCGCATCTGTGGTGTTCAACCAAGCGGAAAACCGGCTGCACGCCCAAAAAGCGGTGCTTGAAAAGATATTGGAAGGACCGGGTGGACAGTAAGCCCGGCTCACCGGCTTTGTGATGACCAAACCTGTAATCGTCATAGTGGGACGTCCCAACGTGGGGAAGTCCACACTATTCAACCGTCTCGTAGGGCGCAGGGCCGCTGTAATCGCAGAAGAGCCGGGCACTACCAGGGATCGCATCTCCTTAGACGCTGTGTGGGAAGGGCGTCCTTTCATCGTAGTCGACACGGGCGGCTTGGAACACGGCACGACCGCTCCTCTATCAGAAGAGATCGAGGAGCAGGTAGAAGCAGCAATAGAGTCGGCGGATGCAATCATCTTCCTCACTGACGTACAGGACGGCGTAACTCCGTTGGATTTGGAAATAGGGGAGCGTCTGCGGAGATGGAAGAAGCCTGTCTTCTTGGCGGTCAACAAGGTGGACAACTCCAAGCTGTCGCAAGGCACGGCGGAGTTCTATGAGCTGAGCCTGGGAGACCCCATTGCAATAAGCGCCTACCACAACACTGGCATAGATGCCCTGATGGACGCGGTTATAGAGGGGTTCCCCTCTGCCGATTATGAGCAGTCAGACGAGGAAGAAACTCTTTCGCTGGCCATAGTAGGCCGGGTCAACGTGGGCAAGTCCTCATTGCTAAACGCCGTACTAGGTGAGGAGCGGGCAATAGTTAGCGACGTGCCTGGAACCACCCGCGATGCAATAGACACTTCTCTGCAGTACAAGGGGCAGCAGTTTCTTATCATAGACACAGCAGGGATACGGAGACGAGGTAAAGTTGTCCCCGGCATAGAGAAGTTCAGCGTTTTGCGCTCCGTTCGTTCTATAGACAGGGCAGACGTGGTGTTTCTGGTCTTGGACGCCTCCCAGCTGGCAACCGCCCAAGACGCCCACATTTTGGGAGAAGTAGCCAACGCATTCAAGGGAGTGGTGGTGCTTGTGAACAAGTGGGACCTGGCGGATGAACTGGAGCTGAACGAAGCAGCTTGCATAGCGTTGATACGGGACAAGTTCAGATTCATCCCATACGCTCCCATAAGATTTGTTTCCGCCGTACAAGAGAGCGGCATAGATGAGGCGCTGGATGCAGCATTGATGGTATTCAACGACTTGAAGAAAGAGGTTCCGCAAGAACAGCTGACCAGTGAAGTTGTAGCGGCCATGTCACGTCATCTGCCACCGCACAAGGGAAAGCGCTATCTGAAACTGAACAGGGTGGTCCAGGAAGGTGTCAACCCGCCAACATTCGCCTTCTACGTCAACCATCCAGACCTGATGCACTTCTCCTATCAACGATACCTGGAAAACCGCTTGCGAGAAACTCTAGGATTCCGCTGGTCGCATTTGAAGCTGGAATTCAAGAACGGCAGGAAAAAGTGATTGAGTACGCCTTGATTCTACCGGGAGCCTATCTGTTGGGAAGCATCTCCTGGGGATTGATAATGGGGAAGCTGAAAGAGGGCGTTGACTTACGCCGGCACGGAAGTGGCTCCACCGGAACAACCAATGTCCTGCGCATACTGGGCGTACGCATGGCGGCCATAGTTCTTGTGGCGGACACCTCTAAAGGAATCATTGCAGTCTTGGCGGCAAAGCTTGTAAGCAACGACCCGCTCCTGGAAGCGCTGGCCGCCCTTTCCGTAGTCGCAGGGCACAACTGGCCGGTCTTCAGCAGATTCCAAGGCGGGAGAGGTATCGCAGCCGCCGTAGGTTCCCTAGCTGTGTTGGCCCCAATAGTGACGGCGCTGGCTCTTGCCGTCTTCGTTCCCATTGTCTCCTTCAGCCGGTACGTCTCCTTGGCGTCGGTTTCAGCGGTAATAGTGGCGGTTGCTGCAATGCCGGTCATGGTTGCACTGGACTTCGCGCCCTGGCAGTATCTAGTTTACACAACGGCCGGCGGACCTCTGATCATCTGGCGTCATAGGGGCAACATCCAACGCCTGATCAATGGCACTGAAAACCGCTTACAGTTCGGCGGTGGACCTCCCGGGGCTCTACCGCCCCATGCAAGATGACAGAAGACAAGAAAAGAGTCGGAGTGCTCGGCACCACTGGCTGGGGCACCACACTGGCTATTCTCATGGCGTCTCAGGGCCACCGGGTCACGTTGTGGGCCAGAACACCGGAAGAGGCCGGCATTCTCAACAAAGATCGCGAGAACAAGCGTCTGCTGCCCGGCTTTCTCTTTCCCGAGACAATGACCGTAACCTGTTCCGCGGACGCAGCGTTTCAAACGGCGGACATGGCCATCATAGCCGTCCCCTCTAAGAGATTCAGAGCAAACCTTCAGCAGGTGCGGAACAGCCTGAATCAATCCGGAGTGATTCTCAGCGCCACCAAAGGTCTGGAACTCGGTACGGGGTTCAGAATGAGCCAGATACTGGAACAAGAACTCCCTGAGCCTTTGAGCTCCCGCATCGGTGTATTGTCCGGGCCCAATCTGTCCAAAGAGATCGCAAAGCGCATCCCTTCATCAACCGTAGTCGCAGCTAAAGATGCTGAACTGGCCAGCACGGCTCAGGCCATGATTATGACGCCGTACTTCCGCGTCTACACCAACACCGATGTGTTAGGAGTAGAGCTGGGAGGAGCCTTGAAGAACACCATAGCCATTGGATCCGGCATAAGCGACGGGCTGGGGTTCGGAGACAACGCAAAGGCCGCTTTCATCACCCGCGGGCTGGCGGAGATTACCCGGCTGGGAGTGGCGGCTGGCGCCAGTCCGTTGACTTTTGCAGGTCTAGCAGGCCTGGGCGACCTCATAGCCACCTCGGCTAGTCCATTGAGCCGCAACAGGTATGTGGGAGAGCATCTGGCCAAGGGACGTAAGCTGAACGATATCCTTGCTACCATGCAAAACGTGGCTGAGGGCGTGGACACCACGGCTGTGGCAATGAAGATGGCGCACGAACTCAATGTTGAAATGCCCATCACAGAGGCGACCTATCGAATCCTCTTTGAAGGACTAGACCCCACACAGGCTGTCACGGAGCTTCTGGGAAGAGCGCCCCAGCCGGAATAAGTCGATGTTGAAGTAGGCAATCCCAACGGACCATTGCTGTGGCGCCTATACTTATAATCTTTGTAAACTCGTTCCTTGTGGGCTTCTCCGGTGCAATCTCTCCGGGCCCTCTGCTCGCCTACAACATCAAGGAAACCGTAAGAATTGGCTTCATAGCAGGGCCCCTGGTGGTAGCCGGACATTCCCTACTGGAACTGGTTACGGTGGGAGCGCTGGCTTTTGGGCTGGCGCAAGTCTTGGACTCAGACCCCGTTGTGGCAGCCATAGGACTGCTGGGCGGAGGCTTCCTTCTATGGATGAGCTGGGGGCTGCTGAGAAATCCGTCTAAAAACGCCCCCTACCTTCCCGGGCGGGGCGCACCGCTTTCTAGCGTAAGCGTGAAACCGATGATAGGCGGGGTACTGGTCAGCTTGAGCAACCCCTTCTGGGCCCTGTGGTGGCTCACGGTAGGGGCGGCGCTGATTACGCGTTCACTGGAGGCTGGATTGGTGGGCATAGCCTCTTTCTACCTGGGGCATATTCTGTCCGATCTAGCCTGGTACGGCTTTGTTTCGGGCGCCGTTGCCTCCGGCAAACGCTTTCTGTCCCAAAACGTCTACCGCGGCATAATCCTGGTCTGCGGCTCCTTCCTAGGACTTCTTGGCGTCTACTTTGTGGCCACGGGAATACGCCTACTGGGATGGTAAGCCAGGCTTTCGCGCTACCACAGTCAACCAGTCGCCATCGGTCAGGGACTGCTCAATAACGAACGATTTCTCAAGCACCGCTTCGACCTCTTCCCTGCGTTCCTCCAGGATGCCTGAAGCAATGAGAAGGCCGTTTATCTTCAGCACCCTGGCGAGCGATTCGGCAGAGGAGGCGACCACACCGGCGGTAACGTTGGCCAGGGCCAGATCATACTTGTCGTTCTGCACCGTGGAGTGAGGCAGCGAGCCGTGTATGAGCCGTACCCGGCAGATCCTGTTCTGCTCCACATTGGCCCGCGCCGCCTGGACCGCCGTCTCATCGATGTCCAGGCCCACTACGCAATCGGCGCCCAGCTTTATAGCGGCGATAGCCAGTATCCCCGAGCCTGTGCCCAGATCAAGGACTTGCATACCGGGAAACAGCAGCCTTTCTAGCTGTTCCAGGCACATGCGCGTGGTGGGGTGGTGTCCGGTGCCGAACGCCATGCCGGGGTCAAGCTCAATGACTACGTCGCCCGGAGCGGGCCGGTATGTCTGCCACGTAGGCTTGAGAACCAGCCTTTTCCCAATGTGCTTGATGGTGAAGCGGGACTTCCAGGCGGTTTCCCATTCATCCTCATCTACGATTCTATCTTCCAGCGAAGCACCGGGCTCCAAGATGGAAACCAAGCGAATGCCAACGTCTATCATCTCACGCCGGCTGCTCGTCGTTGAGTCCATGGGGAGGCAGGTCATCACTACTACAGAGATTGGCGGAGCCATTTCGCCGGTGTTGTCCGGGTCCCAGTCGCCCTCTTCCTGGACAATCACGTCCCTTTCTCCATAGCGCCGCAGAAGCTCGGAGACAGGCTCCACAAACTCAGGGGTGGTGCGAACGCTCAATTGCAGCCACTTCATCTAGAACCGGAGTCGCCCCCAAAAGTATCCTTGATACGGTGGAACCAGCCCTTGTCCTCTTCTATGACTTGGTCTCCACTCAACTTTCCTGCCAGTTGCTCTAACAGCTTCTTCGCCTCCGGGTCCAGCGAGCGCGGCGTGCTGACGTGCACGGTAACAAAGAGGTCGCCGCGTCCTCTGTCATGGACCTTCGCCACGCCCTGGCCCTTGACTCGGAGCACGGTGCCCGTCTGTATGCCAGCGGGAATGGCCAGCGGCGTTGTCCCTTCCAAGGTCGGAATCTCCACCGAGTCACCCAGAGCCGCCTGCGAAAAGTTGATTGAAAGATCGAGAATTAAATTGGCTCCGTCCCGTTGGAAAACCCGGTGCAATTTCACGTTGAGCAATAGCAATACATCGCCGGGCTGGCTGCCACGAGAGCCCGCGTCGCCCTCTGCCGGGAGTCGCAGCTGCGAACCGTCTTCAACCCCGGCCGGAATCGCCACGTCCAGTTCCCGAGTGTTTCGCTCCACGCCTCGTCCACGGCACTCCTGGCATGGCTGAGACACAACTTGGCCGGCGCCTCGGCAACTGGGACAGGCCGCCACTTGGACGAACTGTCCAAACAGGCTCTGCTGGGTGCGCTTCACCTGGCCGGCGCCTCGGCAAGCGCCGCACGTCTCCAAAGACGTGCCAGGTTCGCTGCGGCTCCCCTCACACCGATCGCAGACCTCTATGCGCGACACCCTGATCCTCTTTTGCGTGCCCATAGCCGCTTCTTCAAAGGTCAGGGTCAGGCCAATCTGAAGGTCGCGGCCGCGCATGGGGCGTGCTTTGGTTCGAGTAGTGGCTCCAAAGCCGCCAAAGAAAGCATCGAAGATGTCACCGAAGCCGCTGAATGTATCGAATCCTTCAAATCCGCGCCCCGTACCGCCGTTGGCCGCAACGCCGGCGTGGCCGAACCTATCATACGCCGAGCGCTTCTCCCTGCTGCTCAGCACCTGGTACGCTTCGTTGACCTCTTTGAACCGCTCTTCGGCGTTGGGCTCCTTGTTCCTATCGGGGTGATACTCCAAGGCAAGTTTGCGAAACGCCCTCTTGATCTCCTCGTCGGAGGCTCCGTTGGAGACGCCCAGCACCTCATAGTAGTCTCTCTTCACTGCCATAGATATAAGATTATACGCTAAACGTCTACCATAGTTCAGGCATCCAGGAGCAGTAACCCAGGCATCGTCGCCCTTCAGTTCATCGACGAGTCAGCCCGGTTACCTGCCATGCAAGCTTCCCACCATTTCAGTCATCAGGTGGGAGAAATAGCGAACGTTGGATATGGCGTCCGGGTACCTCATGCGCGTGGGCCCCAGAATTGCGACGACGCCCCCGGTCTCCGAGGGCACCCCGTAGCGCGCGTAGACAACGCTGAAGGGGTGAAGCTGATTTATCCTGTGCTCCGTCCCTATCGTCACGTTGACGTCGTCCGTGCCTGGAGCCTGCGACAGCACCACTGGCACAAGCTCCCCGTCCTCCACCAACTCAAGCACGTTCCTCGCCGTAGGGCCGGCGGCAAGCTCCGGGTACGCGAACATGTGACGCAGTCCGTCTATGAAGTGGACCGGCTCCGAGTCGTAGTCCTGTTTCAGCAGGTCGCCGGCGGCGGCGACCACGTCGGACTCAAACGGTGCGAACTCCCGATCGCGCGCCGTCACCTCTTGCTGCGTATTTCCTGAATAGAGTGCGTTGAGCTTGTTGGCCACTCGGGTGAGCTGGTCCTGGGTCATGGCCTCTTTGAGGGGCAGGAGCCTCTGGCGCAACCTCGATTCATCCAGAACCATTATCAAGAGCGCCAAGAACTCCTCCAAGTAGACCATCTCCAAGCGCTTCCAGCGGGGAGGTGCCGCCGCGGGGAAGCTGATCATGGCCAGGGTGTGGACAAGCCCGGCCAGCATACGCACCGCCATGCGCCCCCAAGCTTCAACCTCCATGTTCGCATGGCTGAACCTGCTCTGGATCTCCTCCTGCACCTGCCTGGGCAGATCCGGTATGTACAGAGACTCCACGTAAGCGCGGTAAGCCTTGTCAGAAGGGATGCCGCCCGCAGAGGTGTGGGGACGCGTGATGTAACCCGCCTTGTCCAACTCCGCCATCTCGTTGCGGATTGTCGCCGAACTGATGGGGCGGTCCATCTTGCCAGCCACGATGTCGGAGGGCACAGGGGCGGAGCTCCGAATGTACCGGTCTACGATGATATTGAGTATTTGCTTCTGTCGGTCTGTGAGCATTGTTGGCGTCTGTTCTTACGTCGGCACTTATCGCGCGAAAGTGTTCGCTCTTCGAATCTAGCAACCACGGCTTGCGGGTGTCAATAGGCTGGCGGCCAACAATGGACACCCCTACGTTGGGCAATCGACGCCGCCCGGGATGCCCACCCCACTGCCATTCTGAGCGTGAGCTAAATCCTGAAGCCCACCAAGCCAGCTAGCGTTTACTCGTACCAGCCCGAGCCGAAGATCCGCGAGTCACTCCGCCCCTGCATGTGGGCCCTGCTCCTCTGGATGACAGTACGGCAGGTGAATCGTGTATAATATCGACTGCTATTCTTGAGGGGCTCACCCCCATGAGCAACGAGCTGACATCCAAAATCGTGCTAGAAGCCTGCGGACAGGTCATAGACGCATGACGACCCAGCACGGATCCCCGGCGGTTAGCCTTGCCCCGCTCGAAGTGCGGGAGGCTTATAAACACTGTGAGAAGCTGGCGCGCAGCCACTACGAAAACTTCACCGTCGGCTCCTGGCTCCTGCCACGCGCGCTGCGGCCGCACCTCTTCGCCGTCTACGCCTTCTGTCGCCGTACAGACGACCTTGGCGACGAAGCATCCGGCGATCGCCTGACCCTCCTAAACGACTGGGAGGCCGAGCTGTCCCTCTGCTACGGAGGCCAACCCACCGATCCAGTAATGGTGGCGCTGCAAGACACTATCCGTCGGTTCGACATTCCCGCAGAGCCCTTCACTCGGCTCATAGAGGCAAACCGCATGGATCAACGGCAGCACCGCTACAGCACATACGACGATCTGTTGCACTACTGCAGCCACTCGGCAGAACCGGTAGGCCGCATGGTGCTCTATGTGCTGGGATACCGCGACCCCGAACGGCAGACCCTCTCCGACGCCACCTGCACGGCGCTGCAGCTTGCCAACTTCTGGCAGGACGTGCGCCGGGACTACCAGATGGGCCGGATCTACATCCCCCAGGAGGACATGTCCCGCTTCGGCTACTCGGAGGAAGAACTGGCGGACAGCGTGGTGAACGACCGCTTCCGTTCCCTGATGCACTTTCAGGTAGACCGGGCTGAGGAATTGTTCCGGAGGGGATTGCCGTTGGAACAGTACCTCCACGGCCTGGCAAGGCTGGACATTGCGCTGTTCAGCAGAGGAGGCATGGCCGTTCTGGCGGCGATCCGCCGTCAGAACTACGACGTGCTCAGTCACCGTCCCGTGGTGACACGAACTCGCAAGCTCTGGCTGATGCTCTTCACCATGGCCCGGCTTGCCATCTTGAGGCCTGCCTTATCCGCAGACAGGCGGTCGTGATGGCGGCGGATGGAGCCCTGGCCCAGGCCTACGGCCACTGCCGGGATGTGGCCAAGCGAGAGGCGCGAAACTTCTACTTCGCCTTCCTCACGCTTCCTCCCGCCAAGCGTCACGCCATCTACGCCGTATACGCCTTCGCCCGCATCTGCGACGACATCGCCGACGGTGACGCTCCCACCGAGGCCAAGCTGACCGGGCTGGCCGAGGTACGCCGTTCACTTGAGCGGGCTTATGCCGGCGCCCCGGAGGGCCCCGTCTTCACGGCGCTGGCAGACGTGGCGACCACCTACCGCATAGACCAATCAAGGTTCCAGGCGCTGGTGGGCGGCGTAGAGATGGACACGGCTCAGAACAGATACGCAACCTTTGAAGACCTGCGCCGGTACTGCTACGGCGTGGCCTCTACCGTCGGACTTATCTGCGTCGAGGTCTTCGGGTATGCGCGGCCGGAGGCACGCTGCTACGCGGTTGACCTTGGCCTGGCCATGCAGCTTACCAACATCCTGCGCGACATCCAGGAAGACGCCGAGCGCGACCGAATCTACATTCCTCAAGACGAGCTAGCCCGCTTCGGTTATTCAGAAGAGGAGCTGGCCAAGGGTGTCGTCAACCGGTACTTCATAGAGCTGATGTGCTTCCAGGCAGAGCGGGCCCGTAGCTATTACAGCAGCAGTTCCCGGCTGCTCCCTCTGGTGCCTGTCCGCTCCCGCGCCTGCGTCTCTGTTCTTCACGGGCTGTATTCGCGGCTGCTGGACCGGATAGAGGCACGCCGCTTCGATGTCTTCCACGGCCGGGTCAGGCTCGCCACCGCCGAGAAGGTCCTGCTCACAGCCAAGCTGTGGGCGGCAAGCCTCCTCCCGGCGCGCCGGGGCACGTGAGCACCGTCGTTGTACTGGGCGGGGGACTGGCCGGCATGGCCGCGGCATGGCGCCTCTCTCGCCTGGGTCACGACGTGACGCTGGTGGAGCGCCGGCCATACCTGGGCGGAAGGGCCTTCTCCTTCACGGACCGCGAGAGCGGCGTGCAGGTGGACAACGGGCAGCACGTGTTTCTGGGTTGTTGCACCGAGTACGTCAAATTCCTGGACGAGATAGGGACGCTGCACCTCACTCACCGCCAGCGCCGCCTCCGTATAGAGATCTTCGATCCAAATGGAAAGCGTGGTCTGCTCTCCGCTCTGCCGCTTCCCGCGCCGCTCCATCTTGGTTGGTCGCTGCTGCGCTACCCGCACATCAGCTGGACTGACAAGCTGCGCACAGTGCAGGCACTGCTACGCATCCGGATGGAGCGCCGCCACGACCGCCGTGACCTGGAGTCGCGTTCCTTCAGGGACTGGCTGGAGGAAGCAGGTCAGAGCGGCAGAGCAATCCGGAATCTGTGGGACCTGCTGGTGCTGCCGGCGCTCAACGATGCTTCAGAGAACGTCAGCGCCAGCGCCGGTTTCATGCTATTCAAGACCGCCATGCTCAAAGACCGCCATGCCGCCGCCGTGGGCTACGCCCGCGCCGGGCTGTCAGAGGTGATGGGCAACGCCGTTGAACGCCGATTGCGCGAGCAAGGGGTCACACTCGTGCTGGGGCGCATGGCGGAGCATCTGCACGTAGACCACGGTGCCGTGACCGGCGTGGCGCTGACTGGAGGCGAGCTGGTGCGTGCGGATTTCTACGTGAGCGCGCTTATGCCAACGGTTCTGCTTGGGCTGCTGCCGGAGGAGTGGCGCCGACACCCCGCGTTCACCCCTGCCGCAGCTCTTACCTGGTCTCCTATTGTCAACCTGCACGTCTGGTACGACCGCCCAGTGGCGGACTTCGACTTCGCTGCGTTTGTGGGGAGCCCAGTGCAGTGGGTGTTCAACAAGACTCGCATTCTGGGCCTGCCCGGCCACGGCCAGTACCTGACCGTCTCGCTGAGCGGGGCCTGGGAGCACTGGCCGGTGAGCAAGAAGGAGCTCGCGGACTCCTTCCTGCCGGAACTGGTCAGGGTGCTGCCGGGTGCACGGGATGCGACCGCGGAACGGTTCGTGGTTGTCAAGGAGCGGCAAGCCACGTTCCGGCCAGCCCCGGGGTCCGCGCCGGCACGGCTTCCCATAGAGACGCCACTAGGCAACCTGCTGCTGGCCGGGGACTGGACCGATACGGGTTGGCCCGCCACCATGGAGGGCGCGGTGCGAAGCGGCAACTCAGCGGCGGACAAGATCCACCAACGCACCACCAGCTGATTGCCCTCATGCCCACTTGCCCGTATGTCCACATGCCCGCCTGCCCGTTTGCTCCCCAAAAGGAAGAGGGCTCTTTTTCAAGAGCCCTCTTCCTTTCTTAGGCTTTTGGCGCGGCCTGGTTTACGGTACCAGGACGCCAGCTTGCTCTACGTACAGCCAGTAGCCTTTGCCCACTTCCACGTCATGGAAGTTGCCGGGCAGGACTTTCGTCCACTGGCCCACCTGCGGGTCGAAGGTGTAAGCCGTGACCCAGCTCGTGCTGCCGAAGTAGGTATCGGCGGCAATGGTCTTGACGGTCTGGTCACCAACGACTACCACGGGAACCAGGTTCCAGCCTTCCACCAGCGTAATGGCCGGCGGCACGTTGCCGAACCCCTGCCTTGGGATGTCCACCTTTATCGGGTCAAAGGAGGTGGTGGATACCCAGTAGGCATGCTGCGCGTCTATGTCCGTCAGGTCGCCGCTCAGGCTGCCGCTGTCGTCCCTGGTGGCGGACAGCCACGTGCCGGTCGCTGCGTCGTAGGTGCTTATGGCGCTCACCTGGCTCAACGTCACCACGCTGTTGATGGACGTGTCCACGGGAGTGCCGGGGAGCGATATCAGGTTCATTCCAGGCTTCAGCGCGATCTTGGTACCGGGCCTAGCCTTCACCGTGAAGGTGACCTCATGGTTGCTGTCAAGCGTGTTGCCAGACTCGTCCTCGCCGTTGACCGCAATCTTGTGGTCACCGAGGTCGAGGCCGCTGGTGGTCAGGATGAACGACCTGTTGTCACTGGTCGCGGCCCGATCCTTCACGTCTTCGCCGTCCAGCGTCAGCACGGTCAGCGTCACCTTCTTGTGGGTGTCGCCTGCATACTCATCGCCTTCGTTCGACCAGTCGATGTTGATGAACGGGTCGCTGCGTGACACGCTTTCATTAACATCGCCAGGATCCACTTCGGGTGCTTTTATCGCGTTGTCCGTCTCAAAGAGAATGGCACTGGATTTCTTCGTGGGGTCGGTGCCACCGCTCTTGCCCACGTTGCTGGCGGCATCCGTACCTGTGACTATGACTACGAAGGCGCCGATGCCGTTTACGGACACCTTTCCTTCCCACGTGTCGCTGCCCTTGAAGGTAAGTCCGTCAACGGTTGTCAGGTCGGGATCGTCATTCGCGTCCTCCGCCACTTCAAGCTTGTCATCCGCGTTCTTCACCACGGCGCCATACTGTATCGTCGGGTTGGTGATCAGCGTCTCGTTGGCGGTTACGCTGATCGTTATCGCTTTGTCGCTCACCGGCACGCCGCCTGTGTCATCTCCAGCAACTTCGACGGTGAACTTGGGCGCCAGGCCGTCCCTGGCCTTTTTCACGGTCAACGCCGTTGAGTTGGCATTGCCCGCGGCATCAGTGATGCCGCCGCTGACCACTACCACCTCGGGAGTCGCGCTTGGGCCCTGTTCGCCAACCGTGAGGAATACGCTGTCTTTCTGACCGGAGAACCAGGCGGCGGCATCAACGGTTGCGCCGCCGACGGTGAAGTCGCTGGCATCCACTGACGAGCCGTCAAGAGCGCCGTCGAAGATGACGCGTATGCTGGTGTTCTTCGCCTTGGTGACGTTATCAATCAGACGATCAGCGCCTTTCTTCGTCGGGTCCCACCACTGTCCAACGATGGCATTCATTTTGTCGTCGTCTGGGCTTTTCAGCGTAACGGACTGCTTGTCATACGTGATGCTATGCGCGTTGTCCCCTTCTTTCTTAGCGTCAGCATCGCTCCGGCCGGTATTCCCTGCGTTGTCCTCGCCTTCCAAGTACCACTCGTAGTCTGTATCAACACCTGTATCAGGCTTCAAGGTCAACTCTACTGATGCCTGCACGCCGCCGGTGATTGCATTCAGGGTGTACTTATCGTTGGAGAAGCCGGTGATATTACTTTTGTCTTTATTGGGGATTTCGACGGGGCCAGCACCGACATCGAGGTAGAATCTGATCTTTTTGAAGTTGACTCCGGACTGGGCGTCGACGAGGTCGCCGGTGAGCACTACCGTGGTGTCATTGGTGTTCGTACCGCTGGCAGGCTCGAGGTTGGAGACTTGGGGAGGGCCCAGCTCCACGTTGAGGGTGGAGGTGCGCGTCACCTCTTCGCTCGCATCTGTATATGAGACCGTGATCACGTCGCCATTGGCTGCCTGCAACGCGCCTCCACTGGTGCTGCTACCCAGAGTGAACGTGCCTGTAAAGACGCCTGTGTTCAGGCCACTCTCCGTAAGGGTTTGAGTGAATCCGGCCTGGTCGGAAGTGCTCCTCACCTTCACGTCAACCTCGTCAGCTAGTGAACCAAAGTAGACCAAGCGAAAGGCGCCGCTGCCAGATGCTGAAGTAATAGTCACTGAGCGTGGACCGATTCCGATTACTGATGCATCGACAGCAGTATTCGTCGGAACAACCAGGACGTCATTTATATCTAATCCGTTGCCCGTCCTGGCATTGTTCAGAGCATCTAGCCGACCCTGGTCTGTAGTTGAAGCCCCGGATACGCCTACAGCCGAGAAGAACGCAGCCCTAGTAATACCGAGGTCTGCAGCAATCTTGTCTACGCTGGTGTTCCCAGCGTCGTCTTTATCCGCAGTGGCGGCTGGGTCATCCAACTGGTCAATTCCAGCCCAGTCGGCAATTGGGGCATTGGCCGGATAGAAGTTTCCAGGCGTCCCCGCAGTAACGGTGTAAGGCGCGGTACCAGCAACTCCTGAACTTTGAACTCTAAGAGTTGCTACGTTCTCGTCATCGTCCGTGACTGTGACCTTAATTGTATTGTCCAGGTTGGTCCATGACCTATCAAAAGTCACCGTCCCTGCCACGCCGGAGGGAGCGGCCAGAGCGTTGGCACCAAAGGTGGCCAGCAGCAGGGCTGCAACTCCTATCAAAGAAAGAAAACCAAGACGCTTATTCACTTCCTACCCCCTTATGGATATCGCAAATTGGGATGTGTATTGGGCAGAACAAACCGGGGCTCCGCTTCTGGCGGGGCGCCCGGGAAGGGTCTGTTCTTGTGGCTGCAAGTAGAACTTGCAGTATTGAGTCCATTACGCTCCTTGGCGAGTCAAACCCAGAAATTTGTACACGATTCATAGCCTATTGTCAAGCCTACTGCAGCAAATTGCCCGAATATCATAGATATTCCGCCCTCCGTCCATGAGGAGGCGAGAACTCTCCGCCGACCCAAGGGCCAGCAGAAGGCGACTATAGAATAAAAGGAGGCGCTTGTCAAGCACTGCGGAGGGGAATTGTTGGGAAGCCGCCCACCACCCATCATCCCCTCATTCACCACCTGTCATTCCATTCTACCACCCGCCATTCCCTTCATCTACCTCCGTCATTCCCGCATCCACCGACCCGCCATTCCCTTCGTCCACCTCCGTCATTCCCGCATCCACCGACCTGTCATCCCCGCGAAGGCGGGAATCCAAAACGGATCAATAGATGCGGGCCGGAGGCATCTCCCACAGTGCACGGCGCAGTGGCTAACAACTCTCGCGCTGTGGTATCTTGATGCTGTGAAATTCGATGGTTACAACCTAGAACCGTCCATATACGATGAGATGTTCCTGCAGGACGGACCGCCCAGGGAGCATTACCAACCTCTCCACGAAAGCCTTCTCTCTCTCTCCGCCGAGGAGATCAGGAGTATCCAGGAACGGGTCACCCGTTCCTTCTCCAACGAGGACATCTCCTTCACCGTCTACGGCGATGAGGAGGGCGAGGAACGGATAATACCCGTCGACTGCATACCCAGGGTCATCTCCGCTGACGAGTGGCGTTTCTTGGAGAAGGGACTGGCACAACGGGTGAAGGCGCTCAACCTCTTCCTGGAAGACGTCTACGGCGAAGCCCGTATTCTCGAAGACGGCGTCATCCCCGTGGACGTGGTCATGGAGTGTCCCCAGTACCGCACGGAGATGCGCGGCTTTTCGGCGCCCCACGGCACCTGGGTCGGCATCTGCGGCACCGATGTCATCAGAACCAACGACGGCTTCCGAGTGCTGGAGGACAACCTGCGGGTCCCCTCCGGCGTCTCCTATATGATTGCAAACCGGAAAGCGGTGAAGACCAGCATGCGCCGGCTGTACAGGAGCTCCCGCGTACAGGAAGTGGAGCACTACGGCCGTTTGCTGCTGACCACCCTTCTGGAGCTTGCCCCCAGGGGCCGGTCCCAACCGAGCATTGCTCTGCTCACCCCCGGGGTCTATAACTCCGCCTTCTACGAGCACATGTTTTTGGCTCACGAGATCGGCGCAGAGCTTGTGGAGGGCCGGGACCTACTGGTGAACGACGGTTTTGTGTACATGCGCACCACCACAGGCCTGCGTAGGGTGGACATTATCTACCGCCGGGTTGACGACGATTTCCTGGACCCGCTGGTCTTCCGCCCCGACTCCATGCTGGGCGTGCCGGGACTGCTGCACGCTTACAAGCTGGGCAACGTGGCTCTGGTGAACGCTCCCGGCACCGGCGTCGCCGACGACAAGAGCGTCTATGCCTACGTACCGGATATGATCCAATACTACCTGGGAGAGGAGGCCATCCTGGCCAACGTGGAAACGTACCTTTGTCGCCGGCCCCTTGACCTGGAGTACACCCTGGACAACCTTGCTAACCTCGTTGTGAAACGGGTGGGAGAGTCGGGAGGCTACGGAATGATCATCGGCCCCCACGCCACGCAGAAGGAGCGAGACGATTACGCTGCGCAGATCCGCGCCAACCCCGCCGACTTCATATCGCAGCCCGTGCTCTCCCTTTCCAGGTCTCCGTGCCTGATCGACGGCAACTTTGAACCGCGACACGTGGACCTGCGCCCCTTCATACTCCACGGGCAGGAAACCCGCATGGTGCCCGGCGCATTCTGCCGCGTAGCCCTGCGCCGGGGCAGCCTGGTGGTGAACTCCAGCCAGGGCGGCGGAGGCAAAGACATCTGGGTGCTGGGAGACTGACCCGGATGCTTTCTCGAAGCGCACAGGGGTTGTACTGGATGGGCAGATACCTGGAGCGGGCGGAGTTCGTCTGTCGTCTGCTGCGACTGCAGACGGAAGCCCTGGTGGACCGCCCCGTATTGGAGATCCAGTCAGGCTGGAGCCGGATCTATAACGGGCTCAACCGCCAGCCGCCCCTGGGAGGCCCGGTGATGACGAGCAGCGACGAGTTCACCCAGGCCGATTCCTACACCCTGGCCGACGACCTCACCTTCGAACGCACCAACCCGGATTCGATGTGGAGCTGCTTCTCCATGGGGCGTGAGAACGCCCGGCAGATGCGCCATCGCATCAGCGGCGAGCTGTGGACCAGTCTCAACCTGGCCTACCTCAAGATGCAGAAGCTGACCATCCAGGATATCTGGGCAACCTCGCCGGAGGGCTTCTACGCCAAAACCGCGGCGGAGATGAACACCTTCTCCGGCGTGGCCGGCGCCACCATGTACCGGGATGAGGGCTGGAGCTTCATGCAGCTGGGTCGTTTCATAGAGCGGGCCCATCTCTCCACCTCGCTGCTCCTGACGCAAATCGACGCCGATGCCGGGGCCGGGGAGTACTCCGACGCTGATTGGACCAGCCTGCTCCGCCTCTTCCACGCCGTTGAGGCTTACAACCGCAGCTACAGCGTGGAGGTGCACCCTGACCAGGTGCTGAATCTGCTGGTCACGGATGCCCTGCTGCCGGACTCGCTCTGCCGGTCTCTGGACAGGGCCCATTCCGGCATAGCATCCATTGGCCCCGGGCCCAGCGCCAAGGCCAGCAGCGCGGCTCTACGACTGACGGGCCGCACCGGGGCGCTCATCCACTACAATTGGCCGGATGGAGAGGACCGGCCCAAGCTGCTGCGGCAGGTGCAACAGTACAGCCGCGAGCTGCACCACCTCCTGGCCGACGCCTACTTCGACTATCCCATAGAGGAATTACCAGACCGCTAGCCCATGGTCGAATCGACGCCGGAGCTCTATGAAATAGAACACGTTTCCCGCTATCTGTACGCTTCTCCCGTACGCCACAGCGTCCTGTCCCTCTGCCTCAAACCGCGCAACGACCGGCTGCAACGGCTTTTAAGCTATGACGTAAGCACCAACCCACAGGCGCATCTGAGCAGCGAAACGGACTACTACGGCAACACAAAGCAGATTATGAACATCTACCAAAAGCACCAAACCCTCGAGATTACTTCTCGATCCGTCGTGGAGTGCATCCCTCCCCCTCCGCTGGCCGGCTTCTCCGGCGTCGGCGCATGGGAGGAGATTCTATCCTGGCAAAGCTCCTTCAAGTACTGGGAATTCACTCGCCCAAGCGCCTTCGCCAGACCCTCTCCCGCCCTCAGCTTCTTCCTTAAAGAGCTGGGTGCCGGGCCAGGAGACGACCCGCTGCAGTCCTTGCTCCAGCTTTCCGATACCCTCTTTCGAAGGTTTCAGTACGTTCCGGGCGCCACGTCTGTGTTGTCTCACATCGAGCATATCCTGGAGACCAGACAGGGGGTATGCCAGGACTATGCCCACGTGATGATAGCAATTGCCCGTACCTGGCATATCCCGGCCAGGTACGTGTCCGGCTACCTATACCTAAACGGTAGCGGAGAGTCTCGACAACTGGCCAGTCACGCATGGGTGGAGTGCCTGTTATCCAACTTAGGCTGGATTGGCTTTGATCCCACCAACAATTGCACGGTGGATCAGCGCTACGTACGGGTAGGCATTGGCCGGGATTACCAAGATGTGCCTCCGGTTCGCGGAGTTTTAATGGGAGGCGGAGAGTCCCGGCTTGACGTGAGCATACGTGTCAGGAAGGCATGACCTTAAGGTCATCCTCTGGCTATGGCGCCTGTTCTAAAGGCATGCTCAGTACGCGTAGGGGTGGATTGACATTGCCACGGACGCCTCTATGTCTCGAATGGCCTGGGTCATGGCTTGGCCTATGAGGTCAAGCTTTTGCAGCTGCTCTATCCGGTCGGCCAGATTGTTGAGTTCATTCTTGGACAGCAGATGCTCAAAGATGCGACAGGCATTGACCAGAGAGATGATGACCACGTCTCGTGGATCCGGAATCTCATCGCTGAAGAGGATGCCCATTATGCGCAGCTTGACCTCCTGCTCAGCCTTGCCCTCGATGGTCGGGTAGCGCCTGGACTTGAACACCCAGAGGAACCGTGCATCCCGTCGCTCCAGGATTCCCTGGGCAACCAGCCTGGATAGTGCTTCCTCTCGGATGAATGGGCCGCGGGCTGCCGCTCGCTCCACCCAGTAGCGGGCGTCGTGCCCATCCCCAGCGGCGATGTCGGACAGCGTGGGGTCCAGGAGGCTGTCGCCCACTGGGGTAGAGTCGAGCAGGACAAGATTTTCCGGATCCGTGTCGATGCGGTTTTCCAGCGCCAGGTCCATCAACACGCCTCCGGCAAGGGCGTAGTCCAACGCCCAGCTGGGTACACGCGCGAACCGACCGCCCTCATCGTCGAGCAGCAACAGCATCAGTTCCTCAGCAAATCTCAACACGTTGTTTTCCCTCCAAACAGACTAAGTCTCCTCCGTATCAAGGAGCACCGCGGGCTATGCTTAGCCAACGGACTCCTGAGCGGACGGGTCACCATGTTTCTATAGCTCCTCTAACTGACGTTTGGCCGATGTCTTCGCTACGGTTGCAAGTGCAACGGCCCTCGTCGCCGCGAACTGACTTACCTCTACCAAGCTTACCTTCTTATTTTGTTGCATTTTACTAGAGGCAACGCAACTTTAGCAATTCTGTTGTCTAGTACCTGGAATTGCGTTATCATGCGCTCTTGGCTGGCCTAGGCAGTAGGCACGGCTGGCCGGAAATCTCCATTCACGTGAGGACGGAATGAGTATAAGAGCAGAGTATATCTGGATAGATGGCAGCGTACCCACACCCAAGCTCAGATCAAAGACCAGGATCGTCAATGAAGGCGACCCCCTGCTCATCTGGGGCTTCGATGGCTCCAGCACCAACCAGGCTACCGGAGGCGATTCCGACTGTGTCCTGAGACCGGTCTTTCGGTGTCCTGACCCTGTGAGAGGCGGGAACAACATTCTGGTGATGACAGAGGTCCTGAACACCGACCTCACCCCCCACGAGTCCAATACCCGCGCCGCATGCGCAGAGGCTGCGGAGAAGTACGCCGAGCATGAGTACATCTTCGGTATTGAACAGGAGTACACCTTCTTCAAGGGCTCCAGGCCATTGGGCTTCCCGAAGCAGGGAATCGCCGCTCCGCAAGGAGGCTACTACTGCGGCGTTGGAGCCGACGAGATATTCGGCAGGCCGGTGGTAGAAGAGCACCTGGACGCTTGCCTCAAGGCCGACCTGGACATCTCCGGCATCAACGCGGAGGTGATGCCGGGCCAGTGGGAGTTCCAGGTGGGGCCGATTCCGGCACTGGACGTATCCGACCAGCTATGGATTGCCCGCTGGCTGCTGTACCGGGTTGGCGAGCCCCATGACATCAACGCAACCCTCGATCCAAAGCCCGCCCGGGGCGACTGGAACGGCGCCGGAGCGCACACCAACTTCTCTACCAAAGAGATGAGAGCCAACTACGATGCCTGCATTCAAGCAGCCGAGGCTTTGAGAACCAGGCATGAGCTGCACATTGCCAACTACGGCTTCGGGATAGAGGAGAGGCTTACCGGACGGCATGAGACCTGCTCCTACAAGGAGTTTCGCTACGGAGTCTCAGACAGAGGCGCATCCGTCAGGATTCCCTGGCAAGTGGAGAGGGAAGGCAAAGGATATATAGAGGACCGCCGTCCCAACGCCAACATGGACCCCTACGTGGTCACGCGCCTAGTCATGGAAACAGTCTCGGAGGCGGCATAAGCCCGTTGCAGGGACTCTGTACGGTAACGGTATTGCCCTAGTGATTGATTTTGTGTATGCTCGCACACCAAGGCTAGCTCTATAGCTTAACATTTGACGGCGATCTGGTGGACATGGTGGTATAAGCCTACCCATCTCCTCCACCCGGAGCAGATAGGTAGGGTGTGGGTCTACAAGGTGCCGTACGAAGTCTCTAGGGAGAAATGACACTCCCTAACTGATGATATAAAAATGATAATGAAATACACGTCGCTGTAACTTAAGCTACAAGCACGGCCGGGGAGATAGATTCCATGGAGATTCAACAGGAGCGAAGGGGAGATACCCTAATAGCAATGACGGAAGGGCGCGTGGATGGCACTAACGCCAGGGACTTCCAGATTGCTTTGGAAGCCGCCATAAACGGCAGTGAGACTGCCGTGATTCTGGACATGGATAAGCTTTCCTACATCAGTAGCGCCGGCCTTCGTGTGATTCTGCTGATGGCCAAGACGCTGCGGAACCAAAAGGCCGAGTTCGCCGTCTGCTCTCTTTCCGAGTCTATCCGGGAAATATTCGCCATAAGCGGCTTCGATAAGATTGTGAACATCCACAACTCTAAGGACGAAGCCCTTGCCGCTCTCAGCAGCTAAGGAAACCCGCACCGGGTCTACTTGACTGCCTCCCCTGAGACCTCACCGGAAAATTCCCCCGGCACAGGGGCTTGACAGACCCGCAAAGCCCTGTAACAATCAGCGAACCCCCTGATACCAAGTATCATGACAACTTCTCTAACGGCACACCCGGACATAGTGTCCCTCCTAGAAGACCGGGGCTACAGGTCCACGGCCCCCCGACGCGCCATCATCCGCATCCTGGAAGGGAAGCAGGAAGGCTTCACCGCAGAGGAGATTGGCAATGAGTTGCCGGGAGTGGGAAGGGCAACCATCTTCCGCACCATCAAGATTCTCATGGAAGTCGGCGTCATATGCAGGCTGAACCTCATCGACGGAGCCCCAAGGTACAGCCTCTCTCGCATTGGGCACCATCACCACACGGCATGCGTCAAGTGTGGCAACGTCGGTGAGTTCCGCGCCGCTACCGTCGAGCGGTTGATGAGGGGCTTGGGCAGCGGCATCCCCGGCGAAATTGTAGGTCACCGCATAGAGATCTACGTCATCTGCGACAAGTGCGGTAACAGCCAGGAAACCTAGGTAGATCCATGAAATTCACTGAGCGGGATTTCGGTGCAGCACAAACTGAGATCGAGTCTCATTGTCAAAAGGCCACGCCACCGCCGTACATTTTGTTGTTTCGAACGTAAAACATGAGGAAAGGACATGAAACAATGATGATACTAGGTATTGATAGACGTATATCCGGCTTGTGGGCAACAGCGCTCCTGGCGTTTGCCATGCTCTTGGCCATCGCCGCCTGCTCCAACGAAGCAACTCTTACACCAACGACCGGGCAAACTACGACTGCCCCACAACCAACAGCCACTCCGGTGCCAACCCCCACGGTGGAGCCAACCATCCTCAGCGTAGTCACCTCCACCAGCATAGTCGCGGATTGGGTGGAGAACATCGGTGGAGACAACGTAGAGGTCTTCAGCCTTGTCCCAAGGGGAGTAGACCCCCATGGATATCAACCGGGCGCCAGGGACGTTGCCAGAGTTGCCGATGCCGATCTTGTGTTGACAGTTGGCCTGGGGCTTGAGGAGTCCTGGCTCAGAGAGTTGCTTGAGAACGCCGCACGAGACCCGGCGAGCATCATCGAGCTAGCCGATGCGATCGAACCGATAGAGTTCGGCGAGACCCATATAGAAGACGTGGAATTCCTAGAAGAAATCAACCACATAGTCCATGAGGTGGAGGAAGGAGAGATAAGCGCGGAGAAGGGGCTGGAGGAGGTCGCAGAGGTGCTGGAAGGCCTTGAAGACCACGAAGAGGACGAAGCGGAAGGGGAAGGAGAGATGGAAGAGCCTTCCGAGCACGTGGCCGAGATACTCGAACAGTTCCAAAGCGGGCAGATTGACGCCGAGGAAGCCATAGAGGAGATCGAATACGTTGTCGGTGAGGGCGAAGAGGAACACGAAGGTCACGGTCACGGCGTTCACGACCCCCACTTCTGGTTTGACCCCATTCGCGTGAAGCTGGTGATCAACGACATAGCCTCTCGGCTCTCGGCCCTCGACAGCGGGATGAGCAGCACCTACAGCGCCAACGCCTCCGCGTACGGTGCACAGATGGACGAGCTACACACCTGGACGGCAGAGAAGGTTACCATGATACCGGAGGAGCGCAGGCTGCTGGTCACCTCCCACGACAGCCTGGGCTACTTTGCGGAACTGTACGGCTTCACCGTAGTTGGAGCTATCCTGGGCGTAACCACTGAGGCAGAGCCGTCCGCTGAGGACCTGGCCGAGTTAACCCACGAGGTAGAGGAACTGGGCGGTCCAGCAATCTTTGGCGAGACAACGGCTAGCGAGCGCTTGGCAAACGCCGTGGCAACGGAGTCGGGCGCCACACTGGTGCGCCTCTACTCGGGATCCTTGGACAGCCAGGGCACCGACGCCGGGACCTACATAGACATGGTGAGGACCAACGTACAACGCATAGTAGAGGCATTGAGCTAAGCCGCCGACCATTGAGCTAAAGGCTCGCCGATGATGACTCTATTGGAAGAGGCATCCTTCCCAAATTAGGAAGGACGCCTCTCTCTATCTATGAGTGCTGACTATCAGGCCGGCGAGACCTCGTTGAGTCTACCCGTTGCGCAGTCGTAGACGAACCCGCGAATCTGGTCCTTGACCGGAACGAAGGGGTTGGCCTGTATACGAGCTATGGACTGGCGCACGTCCTGCTCCAGGTCTCCGAACGCCTCCAGCGCAAAGGACGGACGGAGGCCGGTGTCCGCCAGGATGGCGTCCTTTACGTCGTCGTCACGGAAGGTAAGCATACCGCAGTCTGTGTGGTGTATGAGCACAATCTCGCGGGTGCCCAGCAGGCGCTGGGAGATCACCAGCGAGCGAAGAACGTCGTCGCTGACCACGCCTCCAGCGTTGCGGATTACGTGGGCGTCGCCCTCCTCCAATCCCAGCAGCTTGTGGGTGTCTAGGCGCGCGTCCATGCAGGCCACAACCGCCATATGGAGCGCCGGAGGCAGGGGCAGGCTGCCCTTGTCGAAGCTCTCAGCGTACCGTTCGTTGTTCTTCAGTGCGTCATCCGTTGCAGTCATCTGGGTCTCCTTAGGGTGAATAATTAGAACGCAAACGCCAATTCTACCCGTATTCCTGGTCAATGTAAAATTGGCCGGCGGCGCAAGACCCAAAGGCAGTTGTAATGATTTCAAACATGGGTAACAGACTGGTAGGAGTGGAAGGAGCGTAGCTTCTGAAGTGGGGTGCACCACTGAATGGCCGAGTGTGGGCGTTGGGAGTTGTAGAAGTTGATCCACCTCTTGATGGCGTGCTCCCTGGGCTTGGGCTTGCGAAAGGACCTGGGGTTGAGGCACTCCTCATCTAGGGTACGGTGTGAGCGCTCTACCTTGCCGTTCTGTTCGGGCTTGGCGACGGGTATGAGCTTATGTTGAATGCCCAGGTCTGCCAGGGCCTGCTGGAAGGGGTGAGGCTTGCGGACGTGTGGGAAGAAGACGTAGGTGAACTCGGAGCCATGGTCAGTCTGGACCTCCTGGATGGGGAAAGGGAAGGCCCGTGTGACCATGTGTAGGAACTGGATGCTGGCTTGTGGGGTCAGCTCTGAACTGACGTATGCTACCTGCAGGCGAGTGCAATCGTCGATGGCGTTGTAGAGGTACTGCCTGAGTGGTTCAGGGCGGTTCTTGAGGCGCAGAAGGGGGAGGTACTTGACGTCTATCTGGACTCGCTGCCCGGGGACGGCCATAGCATAGCTCTGAGGCTTCTTGCGGGGACTGGAGCGCCGCTTGGCTATCAGTCCAGCTCTCTGCAGGACGCGATAGACGCCGTAGACACCGATGGAGATGTCCTCCTGGGCCAAGTAGTAGACCAGGCGCCTCGGCCCGTAGCGGGTCTTGCGTCGCATGGCTACTACTCTCTCTTCGACCCGCTTGGGCACTGACCGGGGATGACTGTGGGGGCGGCGGGAGCGATCCTTGAGAGCGTGGAAGTCTCTGCCAGACTCCCGGTAGTGACCGTACCACTTGTAGAAGGTCTTACGGCTATCCCGTAGTGGCGGCAGACCTCTGTCACCGAAGCACCCTGCTCGTGCATCTTGGTCCACGCTAACCTTTGCTTGACTACGTATCAAATGCTAGTCTCCAGTTGGGTGACACAACAGACCCAAAGGCAGTTCGTATTGACAGTGCCTGCCTGCCATAGTACTATTCCCGCAATTCAATAGGTTTATTCTCTTATCAAGAGCGGCAGAGGGACCGGCCCTGTGAAGCCCGGCAACCGATCGCCTCGGTAAAAGTAGCGATACGGTGCCAACTCCGGCAAGCTAAGCAGCTTGAAAGATGGGAGCGAAAGGCGCTTAGGCTTCTCGACTCATCGAGAAGTTTTTTTGTGCCACCAGAGAAAGATGCCCGAGATAGTACCTCTAGAGTGGACCGGAGACTCCCTGCGGATGCTGGACCAAACCATGCTTCCCCAGGAGGAGGCCGTGGTCACGGCCCGCACCCACGCGGACGTGGTGCAGGCAATAGGCACCTTGCAGATACGGGGCGCTCCCGCCATTGGCGTGGCAGGAGCCTACGCCCTGGTGCTGGCGGCCAAAGCGGTGAGCACGCTGGACATGCAACGGATGTTCAACTACCTGGCAGATGTGGGCAAAGAGGTAGCCAGTGCAAGACCCACGGCTAGGAATCTGCAATGGGCAGTGGCCAGGGTGCTGAACGCCGCATATTCCACCCGCTCCATTTCAGACATGCGACGCCGCATAGAGGCCGAGGCCATTGCCATTCACCATGAAGATCTGGCAGCCAACCGCAGTATTGGACGACTGGGAGCGGAGCTGCTGTCTAGCGGGGATGTTGTGCTCACCCACTGCAACACCGGAGCGCTTGCCACGGCCGGCTACGGGACGGCGCTGGGAGTGATAAGGACAGCCTGGGAGGCCGGAAAGAAGATCAAGGTATTGGTTACTGAAACGCGTCCCGTGCTTCAGGGAGCGCGTCTCACCATGTGGGAGCTGGTGCATCTGGGAATACCCGCCGAACTTATCGTGGACTCAGCGGCGGGGACGTACCTCGCAAAGGGCGAGGTGTCGTGCGTACTCGTTGGCGCTGACAGGGTCTCTGCAAACGGAGACACGGCCAACAAGATAGGAACCTATCCCTTGGCGGTGGTGGCGCGGGAAAACGGCGTGCCTTTCTACGTGGTGGCGCCAACCTCCACGCTGGATATGTCGCTGGCGTCCGGAGATGGCATCCAGATAGAGGAACGTGACCTGGAAGAAGTGTACAAATTCGGGAAGGTGGGCACAACACCAAAGGGCATCAAGGCGCGGAACCCTGCCTTCGATGTTACTCCCAATAGATACGTGAGCGGCATAGTCACGGAAAAGGGCATTGTGCGCCCTCCCTTTGCCGAGGAGCTCAGAAAGCTGACCGAGGGGGAAGTGGCGGCGGATGATACGGCACGCCAGGAGAAAGAGGAGATGGTGGCAAACAAGGTCAAAGGAGAAGCGGTTGGCTGAAGCGAAGATAGGGGTGATAGGGGGCAGCGGCCTGTACGAAATGAGCGGCCTGGTCGACCTTCAGAAAGTGAGGCCGAATACGCCAAATGGTCTGCCCAGCGACGTCATAACCATAGGCCAGATAGAGGGAATTGCCACGGCGTTCCTTCCCAGGCATGGCCGCGGTCACCGCCTCATGCCAAGCGAGGTGCCCACGGCAGCAAACATATACGCACTGAAAGAGCTGGGCGTTGAGCGAATCATTTCGGTCAGCGCGGTGGGAAGCCTCAAGGAAGAGGTGCATCCGCTGGATATCTTAGTCCCCGATCAGCTGATCGACCGCACCAAGCAACGCCAGAGCACGTTCTTTGGGGCGGGACTGGTGGCTCACATTGGATTCGCCGACCCGTTCTGCCACGCCCTGAGCGATATCCTGGCAGAAGAAACGAACAATGTTGGAGCCACTCTACACAAGGGCGGAACGTACGTAGTGATCGAAGGGCCGGCCTTTTCCACCCGGTCGGAGTCTTTCCTCTACAAGTCGTGGGGAGCCAGCATAATAGGCATGACGGCGCTGCCCGAGGCCAAGCTAGCCAGGGAGGCTGAGATTTGCTATGCAACCCTGGCGCTGGTCACCGACTTCGATACCTGGCACGAAACGGAAGCGTCCGTTTCCGTGAAGCTAGTGATAGGGAACCTGACAAGGAACGTGGAGAGGTCACGAGAGATTATCCGCAAGGCTGTGCCAAGGCTGACTGGGGAGCGTAACTGTTCTTGCGCAACGGCGCTGAAGGACGCCCTTGTGACTACAGGGCAATCCATCCCGGAAGCCACAAGGCAGCGCTTGGCGCCCTTGATTGGCAAGTACGTAGCTAGCGCAACCGGCGCTTGAAAATACAGACAAGGGATAGAAGCATGACAAGTCAACAGGAGCCGTTCAGCAGAATATCGGTAGAGAAGGCGCACGAGCTATATCAAGGCGGTGATTCCGTTGTTGTAGACGTGCGCCAGATGGACGAATGGGTGGACGGCCACGTAAAGGGTGCGGTCCACATTCCGGTGGACGAAGTGATTTCCCGCGTGGATGAGCTGCCGGCAGACAAGAAGCTGCTGTTCATCTGCGCCCAGGGCGTGCGCAGCGCCCTGGCCTGCGAGATGGCGGCGGCGATGGGGCGAGCTTCAGAGACGCTGTTCAACATAGAAGAGGGCACTCAGGCCTGGATAGAACGAGGATATTCCACCAGCTATCAAAACGAACCGTAGTGGTCAATCCAACTTAGGAGTTTAGATGAATAAGCGCAAACGAGTGGCGATGATGAAGCACCGCCAAAAGAGGAAGAGATACGGAGCTCTGCACAAGGCGGCGCTGCTGGCAGGAACAACATCGTCGCAATCAAGGCAACGAACAACTCCCAGACTGGTGGAGACTCCGCTCGAAGAGGTGGCTGCCAGGGCTCCCAGGCGCTCCCGCCGTACGGCCCGGGCGCAGGACCAAGAAGCCGCTGTAGCTCAGGTATCCACCGCAGAGGCGGCCGGAGCTCGCAGAGGGAGGCGGACCAAGGCGGCCGAGGCAACAGCAGCGGAAAAGCCAAAGAGGACGCGACGCACCACTGCGGCGTCCGATGACGATAAAACCGCTGAGGAGAAGCCCAAGCGCACCAGGCGCACCACCAAGAAAACGGAAGATGGTGAGTAGGTTAGTGGGCATCTCGTGCGCCCAATACAGCCTTGTCCCGGTGGATAGAATGCAGGCCGCGTAGATATGACTATATTAGCGGTAGGCTCAGTGGCGTATGATTCGGTGAAGACCCCCCATGGCAGCCGCCAGCGCGCGCTGGGTGGATCCGCCACGTATTTTTCCGTGGCGGCCAGCTATTTCTCGCCGGTGAACGTGGTGGCAGTGGTAGGAGAAGACTTCACAGACGAGGAGGTCTTCGCCAGGCATGGAGTTGGAACCAACGGCCTGAGTAAAGCGGAAGGCAGCACTTTTCGCTGGGTGGGTGAGTACAGTGACAACATGAACCAAGCGCTCACGCTGGATACTCAGCTAAACGTCTTCGCCGACTTCAAGCCTATCCTGGAGCTGGAAGAACGGAGAAGCGATTACCTGTTCCTGGGCAACATAGACCCAGTGCTGCAGTATCAAGTGCTGCAACAAATGGACCAGCGGCCAAAGATGGTGGCCGGGGACACCATGAACTTTTGGATAGAAGGCAAGCCGGACGCCCTGCTCAGAGTTATCGGCGCAATTGACACGCTTCTAATAAACGAGGGTGAGGTCAAGTTGCTGGCCAACGAGTCGAACCTGGTAAAGGCGGCGAGAATCGTGCTCAAGCTCGGCCCGCAGATGCTGGTGGTGAAGCGGGGGGAGTACGGAGCCATAGGCTTCACCAAAGACGATGTCTTTGCGGCGCCGGCGTACCCACTGGAGGTGGTGGTTGACCCCACAGGCGCGGGAGATACGTTTGCCGGCGGTTTCGTTGGATATCTGGCGGCCTGCGGCAACCTTTCCCCGGAAAGCATGCGGCGGGCCATGGTAGTGGGGTCTTTGATGGCCTCTTTTGCCGTGGAAAGCTTCGGACTTGATAGGCTGCATTCGTTGACCGCGTGCGAAATCCAGAACAGGTACATAGAGTTCCATAAGCTGACCTACTTCCACGGGGCGGAAAACGCCGATCTGCCCACGCGAGTGAAGAGCACCACACCGGGTTGAAGGAGGAACCGTTGACAGTTCAGAAAACACCGGGAGACGTGAAGGACCTGGCACTGGCCCACCAGGGAGTCGACCGCATAGAGTGGGCAGCAAGAGAGATGCCGGTATTGCGGCTGATCAGGGAGCGATTCAGCAAAGAGCGCCCCCTGGAAGGACTACGCATATCAGGGTGCCTCCACGTAACCACTGAGACGGCCAACCTGGCCCTGGTGCTGCGAGACGGCGGAGCACAGGTCGCACTGTGCGCCAGCAACCCGCTGAGCACCCAGGACGATGCCGCCGCCGCCCTAGTGGAGGTATACGGCATACCCACCTTCTCCATAAGGGGCGAAGACAACGATACGTACTACGAGCACATCCGCTCAGCGCTGGAACAGGGTCCCCATATAACGCTGGATGACGGCGCTGATCTGGTGGCCACCATACACACCGAGCGCCAGGATCTGATCGACAACATCATAGGTGGTACTGAGGAGACCACCACCGGCGTAATCCGCTTGCGCGCCCTTGCGGGAGACTCCAAGCTACGTTACCCGATCATAGCGGTGAACGAAGCCGATACAAAACACTTCTTCGACAACCGCTACGGTACGGGACAGAGCACCCTGGACGGGATCACTCGCGCCACCAACATGCTGTGGGCGGGCCGCAAGGTGGTAGTGGCAGGCTACGGATGGTGCGGCCGGGGCGTGGCCAGCCGGGCGAAGGGTATGGGAAGCCACGTCATAGTAACGGAAGTAGACCCGATACACGCCCTGGAAGCGGTGATGGACGGGTTCCAAGTCATGCCAATGGAAGAGGCCTCCAAGATAGGAGAGGTTTTCATCACAGTCACTGGTGGCATAAATGCAATCGACAAGGCGCACCTAGAGGCGATGCGTGACGGCGCCGTGCTGGCGAACAGCGGCCACTTCAACGTTGAGATTAACATCCCTGCACTGGAAGAGATGTCCGAGACGCATCGCCAGGTCCGTGAGTCTGTGGAGGAATATGCCTTGGAGGACGGTAGGAAGCTGTATCTGCTGGGCGAGGGAAGGTTGATCAACCTGGCTGCCGCGGAAGGCCATCCCTCTGCAGTAATGGACATGAGCTTTGCCAACCAGGCCCTTGCCGTGGAGTACCTGGTTAAGCGGGGTGAGCCTCTGAAACCGGAGGTCTATCCCGTACCCAAAGAGATAGACCACCAGGTAGGCAGGCTCAAACTGTCCTCTCTAGGAGTTGCCATAGACGCGCTTACTTCAGAGCAGGAACAGTATCTGACCAGTTGGGAAATAGGCACTTAGAATATCAAGGCGGCCGCGCGCTAGAGGAGGACATCGTCAATGGGGCTGAGCTTCATGGAATCGCCTTCATATCTGTTCACCTCGGAATCGGTGACGGAAGGTCATCCCGATAAACTGTGCGACCAGATATCTGATGCAGTCCTGGACGCCATCCTGGCGGAGGACCCCAATGCCCGTGTCGCCTGCGAGGTAAGCACCACAACGGGGCTTGTAGTAGTAATGGGTGAAATCACCACTATCTGCTACGTGGATATAAATCAAATCGTACGAGACACCATCCGTGACATAGGCTATACAAACGCCAACTACGGCATTGACTTCAACACGTGCGGAGTGCTTGTCTCCGTACAAGAGCAATCGCCGGAGATCTCAGAGGCGGTCAGCCATTCCCTGGAAACCCGGGGTGGGCGCAGCAAGGAGGAGGAAGAGGAGGTAGGTGCCGGGGACCAGGGCATGATGGTAGGTTTCGCTTGCACTGAGACTCCGGATCTGATGCCGTTGCCTATATCGCTGTCTCACAAGCTGTGCCAGCGTCTCTCCATGGTAAGGAGAGAAGGGGTGCTGGACTATCTGAGGCCGGACGGCAAATCACAGGTTACCATTGAGTACACCCACGGAATACCGCATCGGGTGCACACCGTAGTGCTGAGCGCGCAGCACTCGCCAGAGGTGAGCCTGGAGCGTCTAAGCGAAGGCTTGAGAGAACATGTGATTGAGTACGTGGTGCCATCCAACTTGATGGACAAAGATACAAAGCTCTTCATCAATCCATCGGGCAGATTTGTGATGGGGGGGCCACACGCAGACACCGGCCTTACGGGGCGCAAGATACTGGTGGATACCTACGGAGGCGCGGCACGGCACGGAGGCGGCGCCTTTTCAGGCAAAGACCCCACGAAGGTCGATCGCTCCGGCGCCTATGCGGCAAGATGGGTGGCGAAGAACGTAGTCGCGGCAGGTCTGGCAGACAGGGCAGAGGTGCAGCTCTCCTACGCAATAGGCGTCGCTCACCCTATATCCATCAGCGTAGAGACTTTCCAGACTGGCAGAGTGCCTGACCAGGTGATCCTGGACCTGATAAACCGGCACTTCGACCTACGGCCGGGGGCCATCATCAACCAGCTTGACCTGCGCCGCCCAATCTACAAAGACACTGCGTCGTTCGGCCACTTCGGGCGCGAGGAGCTCGGTCTGCCCTGGGAACGGACGGACAAGGCGGAGATGCTTAAAGCTGAGGCCGGGTTGTGATAGCTGTGACTTCTGAGATGCCCAGATGACAATTCGCTTTGGAACGGACGGATGGCGGGCTGTCATAGGCTGGGAATACACGGCCGATAACGTAAGAGCCTGCGCCGCGGGTACGGCGCGATATCTGAAGAAGAACAATCTGGCGGAGCGAGGTCTTGTAGTCGGCTACGACACTCGATTTCTGTCGGAAGAGTTCGCTGCTGAAGTGGCCGGAGTAACCACTGCAATGGGTGTCCCAACCTATCTCTGCAACGCAGCGGCGCCAACGCCGGTCGTAAGCTACAGCGTCATCGACCGTCACGCCGGGGGCGCAGCCATAATCACGGCCAGTCACAACCCTGCAAAATGGAACGGGTACAAGTACAAGCCTGAGTACGGCGGCAGCGCATCTACGGAAGAGGTTGAGGCACTGGAAGCCGAGATAAACCAGCTCCCCCGTGACTCCATCCAAACGCTTTCTTCGGATGAGGCATTCCGGCAAGGAGTGCTGGAATACGTCGACCCATCGACCCCCTACTTGAGCCACGTGGCAAAGCTCGTCGACCTGCCCGCTATCAAGGATAGCGGCTTGAAGATAGTGGTGGACGCCATGCACGGCGCTGGCGCCGGCTATCTACCCCAACTGGTAGACGGAGGCCGCACCGGGATCACGGAACTACGCGGGGAGCGCAACCCGGCCTTTCCCGGCATGCAACAGCCAGAGCCGGTAGCGCATAACCTGACGCCGCTTTCGGAATGGATAAAATCAAACGGCGCAGACATTGGCATAGCGCTGGACGGAGACGCGGACCGTGTGGGGCTTATGGATGAGAAGGGCAGGTTCATCACCACTTTGCAGACGTTCACCCTGCTGGCTCTGTATCTCCTAGAACAGCGGCAGGAGAGGGGGCCACTGGTGAAGTCGACCACTATGACCAGCATGATCTACCGCCTGGGCAAGCTGTTCGACGTGCCAGTGTACGAAACCGCGGTAGGCTTCAAGTTTCTAGGGCCTGTGATGATACGGGAGAACGCTTTGACAGCGGGTGAAGAGAGCGGCGGCTTTGCCTTTAGAGGTCACGTACCGGAACGCGACGGCATCCTCAGCGGCCTCTTTCTAATGGACATGGTGATTAAAACGGGCAAGCGCCCCTCTGAGCTGCTGGATTACCTCTTCAGCAAACTCGGGCCCCATTATTACGACCGCCTGGACGTGCCGTTCTCCCAGGAGAACCGCCAGGCTACGGAGAAACGGGTAGGCACTCAGCGGCCGGATGCCCTGGGTGGTTCCAGGGTCGTGAGCCGTGACGAGACAGACGGCGTACGCTTCATGCTGGAGAACGGAGCCTGGCTGCTGATACGGTTCTCTGGAACGGAGCCTCTGCTGCGCATCTATGCGGAGGCAGCAAGCGAGGACGAAGTGAAGCAACTGCTGGACGAGGGCAGGAACCTGGCAGGCGTGTGAGGCGGAGGTTTCTAGTCCTCTATTGCCTCTCTGCTAGACAATGCCCAGTTCCGCCGACCGGCGCCGGTTCAGCACCTCAGCAGACCTGATGAAGCATCGAGGGTAATTACCGCTTGCTGTACTGCTCGGCTTTTCTGGCGCGTTTCAAGCCGTATTTCTTGCTCTCTTTTATCCTGGCGTCGCGGGTGAGGAGGCCGTGCTCCCGCAAGGGCTTCCTGAAGCTTTCGTCCAGGGCCACCAGCGCCCTGGCGATGCCGTGTCCAATGGCCCACGCCTGGCTGCTGGGGCCGCCGCCCTTGACTTTGACTTGCGCGGTATACTTTCCTTCGCTGCTGGTGACCTCCAGAGGGCGAATCGCCATCTCTTGCCACGGCCTCCAAGGAACCACTTCCTCTATAGGCTTGCCGTTGATGACTATACCCCCGGGCTGTATGTAGAGGCGCACTTGGGCAATGGCCGTCTTGCGCTTGCCCACGCCGTGATAGTAGGTTTCCTGGGTCATTTACTCCTCCAATTCCTCCGGGGCGGCGCTCTCCTCGGTGACGGTTGCGGTCGCTACGCCTTCCGGATCCCCGTTGAGTCCACTGGACCTGCCGGGCTTTGCAGTAGCTTCTTCAATTGACTCTTCGGCAGCTAGAAGGGCTTGTCTTCTTTCCGTGGCGGTGACCTGTGCTTGATGGGGATGCTCAGATCCGGAGTATACCTTCATCCTGCGGAGCATGTGCCGGCCAAGGGTGTTCTTGGGCAGCATACCTTTGACGGCGTGCTGGATGGCCCTTTCCGGATGCCTGTCCAGAAGGCGTTGAAGCGTGGTAGTGCGCAGGCCGCCGGGATAGCCGGAGTGACGGTAGTACTTCTTTTGCTCCAGTTTCTTGCCCGTAACCGCTACTTGAGATGCGTTGAGAACTATGACGTAGTCTCCGGTAAGGATGTTGGGCGTGTAGATTGGCTTGTGCTTGCCCTGCAAGACACGCGCTATCTCACTGGCAAGTCTGCCAAGCGGCTTGCCAGCAGCGTCTACAACTTTCCATTCAGAGGTTACATCCGCCTTTCTTGCTGTATGTGTCCTGTTGTGTTTAGTAGCCATTGGGTAGAAAGTCCTTGTAGTTAACTTGCAACAAGCAAAGGCCCTGGGGAGGCATTGTCCTGGCCAGACCTGAGTTCCAAGGGTTGGTGCGGCCGTGCAGCGTGGCGGGGACGGCCTCAGGGGAGGCGCGGCCGTTGCCTATAGCCACGAGCAGCCCGGCAATGCGGCGCATCTGATGGGGAAGAAAGGCGTTGGCCTCCACTTGAAACCTCACCGTATCTTCATCACGGTCTACGGCGCCGGCCAGGATGCGGCGCACGGTGCTCTTTCCCTGCGGCACAGGGCCACTGAGAAGAGCAAAGTCGTGCTCTCCTATCATCCAATCCAAGGCGAGGCGCATGGTGCCCTCATCCAGTGATTCCGCCACGCGGGCGGAGTAGCGCTCCTGCAACGGCGAAGGCGACCCGCTGTTGAGAATGGAGTATCCGTAGACCCTACTGACTGCGTGACGCCGTGGATCAAAGGATACGTCTACATAGTAGGCTTTCTTCACAGCAATATCGCTGGGAAGAAAATGATTCAGTCCGCTGAGCAAACTGTCCGGAGATAGGTCGGAACGAGTGAGGAACGCCACGGCTTGGCCTTTGGCGTGCACACCAACGTCGGTGCGGCCCGCAGCCTTAATGCGGACTTTCTCCAAGGACAGCCGGTGAATGGCGGACTCTATCTCGCTTTGGACGGTGGGAACGCCGGGTTGATATTGAAAGCCACGGTAAGAGGTACCGTCGTACTCAACGATGAGGGCGGCTTTGCGAGGGTGTGGGCTCTGCATACTTACACCAACTCCAGCAAAGCCATGGGAGCGCCGTCCCCCTTGCGAGGGGCCAGCTTGAGCACGCGGGTATAGCCTCCCGGCCGTTCGGAATATCTTTCGCTGAGGTCATCAAACACCTTGGCTATGACGTCTTTGTCGGGGAGGAAGGACAAGGCCAATCGGCGATGGTGAAGGGAGCCCTTCTTACCATAGGTGATGACGCGCTCCGCCAGACCGCGTACCTCTTTGGCCTTGGCCTCCGTAGTAGTGATGCGCTCATTGAGCAGCAGATCACGGACAAGGCCGCGGTAGAGGGCTTTGCGCTGACCTCCGTTGCGGTTGAGCTTTCTTCCAGCGACTCTATGCCTCACAACTGCTCCTCCTGGCTCTCCTGGGCAAGTCCAAGCGGCTCAAGTTCCTCTTCAATGGTGGTGAGATGGTCTTCCGCGGGAAGATCGTCATTACTGGCGCCATTCTGGGACTTCATATCCTCGGGGAGATATCCCAGGTCTTCCAGCTTTGTATAAAGCTCGCGCAGTGACTTTTCGCCGAAGTTACGGATCTTGAGCAGATCCGACTTGTCCCTTTCCAGGACTTCGCCGACACGGTTGATGTGCGCCCGTTTGAGGCAATTCAAGGTACGCGCCGAGAGGTCGAGCTTTTCTACGGGTGTGTTGTAGACATCCGCGGGGACGGCCACGGCCAAGGACGCGACCTCTCCCGTCGTTTCGGCTGACTTGCGGATATTGGCGAAGAGAAAGAATCTGTCCACCAGGATGTGGCCGGCTTTGGCCAGTGCTTCCAGGGGGCTTATGGTATAGTCGGTCCATATCTCCAGCACCAGCAACTCAAAGTCGGTCCTGTGACCGACACGGGTGAGCTCAACGCTAAAGTTGACGCGACGAACGGGAGTATAGATGGCATCCATGGGCAGTACGCCTATAGGCAGGCCTTCACCTTCGACGGTGGGGACGTAGCCTGTGCCCTGCTCCACGTTCAACTCCACGGAGAGCCTGGCTTCCGGGGAGTCCAGGGTGGCTATGTGAAGCTCCGGGTTGGCTATCTCAAAATCCGCCGAGGTCATGATGTCGCCGGCAGTGACCTCTCCTTCTCCCGTCACTTCCAACCTGAGCTTGCCTGGCCTGTCGGCCAGAGAGCGAAGCCTAACGGCCTTGAAGTTGAGAAGAAGGTCGGAGACTCCCTCTTTGACGTGGGCTATGGTGGAATATTCATGTGCAACGTTCTCCACCTTGGCCCAGGTAATAGCGGTGCCAGGTATGGAACTGAGCAGCACCCTGCGCAGGGGGTTGCCCAGCGTGGTCCCATATCCACGCTCCAGCGGACCGATAGTAAACTTGCCGTAACCGCCCGTGATATCTTCAACCTTGATTTCAGGTCGAGGAATCTCAACGTTTGGAACAGGAACAGGCGTCAACAACACAGCACCTCCAATTGGGTCGATACATTACTTAGAGTAGTACTCAACTATCAATCTGGTTTCAATACCGCTTTCCAGTTCGCTGGCATTCGGCGGTCTGATGATGGTGCCAGAGAGGTTCTTGGTGTCGACAGTCAGCCATGCGGGGACCGCTTTTCTGGGCATCCCGGCGATCAGGTCTTTTACAAACTGCTTATCGCTATTGGACGACTTCCAGGCTATAACCTGGTTGGGCTTCAGACGGTAAGAAGGGATGTTCACTTTTCTGCCGTCCACAGTGAAGTGGCCGTGACGCACCATCTGGCGCGCCTGTGACCTTGACTCCACGAAGTCCAAGCGGTAGACCACGTTGTCCAACCGCTGCTCCAGCAGCTGTAACAGAACTTCGCCCGTGTTCTGCGGGCTCTTCTGGGCTTGCTCAAAGTAGTTGCGGAACTGGCGCTCCAAAAGTCCGAACATCACACGCGTCTTCTGCTTTTCCCTGAGCTGGAGACCCCAGTCGCTGGCCCTCCTGCGTCTTGGCGTCTGGTTGCCAGGCGGACGCCGCCTGCGCTCGATGGCACAGCGAGGTGTATAGCACCTCTCACCCTTGAGAAAAAGCTTCTCTCCTGCGCGGCGGCACAGCCGGCACGCAGGACCGGTATATCTGCCCATACTCTTCTACACTCTCCTTTTCTTTGGTGGCCTGCAGCCATTGTGCGGGATGGGCGTGACATCCCGTATGCTTGTCACGTTGATGCCGGCGGCCTGGAGGGAGCGGATGGCCGCCTCCCTACCCGCGCCGGGGCCTTTGATCAATACTTCCACTTCCCTGACGCCATGCTCCATAGCGCGCCGCGCCGCAGAATCAGCGGCACGCTGAGCGGCAAAAGCGGTGCCTTTACGAGCCCCCTTGAAGCCCACCGTGCCTGAGCTGCCCCAGGACAAGACGTTGCCATCCGGGTCAGTCAAAGTGATCAGAGTATTGTTGAAGGTGGAATGGATGTAGGCCTTTCCCTTGGGAACGAACTTCCTTTCCCTTCTGCGCGGTCTTGATCTTCCTCTAGCCATGTTGATGGTTCTCCTACTTCTTGCCTACGGTGCGGCGGCGTCCGGCAACGGTTCTACGCGCGCCGCGCTTGGTGCGTGCGTTTGTCTTGGTTCTCTGCCCACGGACGGGCAAGCCACGCCGGTGGCGCAGCCCACGGTAGCTCCCGATGTCCATGAGACGCCGGATGTTCATGTTGATCTCGCGGCGGAGGTCCCCCTCTACTCTGTATTCCTTGTCTATGACCTCCCGGAGTCTGTTCAACTCCTCCTCAGATAGGTCTCTGACCCTGGGATTGGCCTTCACCTCAGCCCTGTCCAACACTCTGAGAGCTATCTTGGGACCTATGCCGTAGATACGTCTCAGAGAGACCTCCACTCGCTTGTTGTCCGGAATGTCCACGCCCGCTATGCGCGCCATATTGCCCCCTCCTTGGGTGATACGCCATGCCGTTTCCTGATCTGCTTCATCCCTGCCTCTGCATATGCTTGGGATTAGTGCAGATAACCCTAACTCTACCTTCCCGGCGAATTATCTTGCACCTGTCGCACATTTTCTTTACTGAAGAACGTACTTTCATTCCTACCGTCCCTATCTGAAGCGGAAAGTGACCCGGCCACGGGTAAGGTCATAGGGAGACAACTCCACCAAGACGCGGTCTCCTTGGAGCACGCGTATGAAGTGCATCCTCATCTTCCCGGAGATGTGCGCCAGGACCTGATGTCCATTGGCCAGCTCCACCTTGAACGTAGCGTTGGGCAGGGCCTCCTTGACCGTTCCCTCCACTTCTATGGTTTCTTTCTCTTTCTTAGCCATAAGCAATCAGAGTGCGATATGGATCCTTTCACTGTCCCGCCTGGTGAGGACTTCCGGTCCCTGCTCCGTTACAGCCAGGGTATGCTCGAAATGGGCCGAAAGGGAGCCATCGGCGGTGACCACGGTCCAATCATCCTGAAGAACACGGGTCTGCCATCCACCCATGTTGAGCATGGGTTCTATGGCAATGACCATACCCGGCTTGAGCAATGGGCCCCTGCCAACCTCGCCGAAATTAGGCACGGAAGGCTCCTCATGTAGGGAGCGACCTATGCCGTGGCCAACGTATTCCCTGACTATTCCGTAACCCCCAGGTTCGGCAAATCGCTGAATAGCGACGGAGATGTCTCCAACACGGTTCCCCGTAACAGCCGCCTTGATACCCTCTTCCAAGCTAAGGCGCGTAGTTTCTATGAGTCGCTCAACCTCAGGGGGTACATTACCCACGGCAACGGTTACGGCACTGTCCCCATGGTGGTCGTCTACTATAGCGCCAACGTCAATGCTCACAATGTCGCCCTCACGGACGACCCGGTCTCCCGGTATGCCGTGCACTATCTCTTCGTTGAAGGAGACGCAGATTGTGGCAGGAAACCCGCGATAACCCTTGAAAGAGGGGCTTGCGCCGAGACGTCTTATCTCCCGGTCGGCTATGAGGTCAAGATCCTTGGCCTTCATTCCGGGCTGAATAGCGGCAAGCAGGGCTTCTATCGCGGCAGCCACGACCTGTCCGGCTTGGCGCATGCTTTGCAGCTCCTGCGGCGACTTTACGTTGATTCCGCTGGCGCCCGGCTTTATTTCGTTCAACAAAAGGTCCGTCATGTTTAGCATGGTCAACTTATCTATTATACTTCAATTGCCTGTGCTTCTAAACATCGCTTGTTCAACGGCACCAAGCCCGGAGATAGCCTGCAAGGTCTCTGCGGTAACTTGTCCGGCAGCCTGCTCTCCGTTGATTTCAATCAGCTTGCCCTGCGCGCCGTAGTGGCCCAGCAACTCGTTGAGGCCTGACCACTGAACCTGCAGACGTTTCCTCACCACTTCGGGCTTGTCATCGTCTCGTTGATGCAGCACTCCGCCGCACTTTTCACACTGGGAGGTGGCGCCCAGGCCTGTCTTCGAATAAGGAGCTCCGCAGCTGCCGCAGACCAGCCTCTGGCTAAGCCGTTGCACAAGCTCATCTTCGCTAACCTGGATGTAGACGGCGCCCTCTATTGGAATGCCGTTCAACACCTGGTCCAAGGCTCCAGCTTGTGGTAGTGTCCTGGGAAAGCCGTCCAAGACAAAGCCTGCGCCGCCAACCTGTTCAATGCGTTCAAGAATCATTCTGATTGTTACCTCGTCTGGGACAAGGTCGCCCTTCTCCATGTAACTCTTGGCAAGCCGCCCCAGCTCAGTACCTTGGGACTGGTGATATCGGAACAGGTCGCCGGAAGATATAGAGGGAACATCCAACTCCTCTGAGAGAAGGTGGGCCTGTGTACCTTTGCCGGCTCCCGCCAGTCCAAGCAATACTATCCGCAAATCTTACCTACCGTAGGAATCCTTCATAGTTGCGCATGAGCAGCTGCGCCTCTAGCTGTCTTAGTGTGTCCAAGGCCACGCTGACCATAATGAGCAGGCTGGCGCTGCTCAACTGAATAGCGCGTATGTCCGTTGCTATAGTGGCAAAGTAGGGGATGATAGCTACAACTCCAAGGAAGATAGCGCCGCCCCAGGTGATGCGTATGATGACGCGATTGAGATAGTCAGCGGTGGGGCGACCGGGCCGGATGCCCGGTATGAAGCCACCATTCTTCTGCAGGTTTTCAGCCAAGTTCTGTTGCTGGAACGTGACCAGTGTATAGAAGAAGGTGAACACGACTACCAGAATGAACAGAAAGATCCAGTAGGTCAGCCCGGTTGGCGCCAGCGAGGTCTCGAAGAAGCGAGCAATCTGACCAAAGAACGTTGTGCTGGTAGGGCTGGCAAGGTAGCTGGCTAAGGTGGCGGGCAGGACCATGATGGAAAAGGCGAATATGAGCGGTATCATGCCGGCGGAGTTTACCCGCAACGGGACATAGGTAGTGCCGGACTGCCGATACATACGACCTCCCCTGAATACGCTTCTGCCGTATTGCACTGGGATGCGTCGCTGTGCTTCCGTGAAATAGACGATTAGGTAGACGATTACTACGCCGATAGCGATGAGTAGAAACAGGCCGCCAAGGTTGTTTCGCTCCAGGAAGCCTTGCCCAATAAGCTGAGGGAACTCTGCCACTATGCCCGCGAATATGATGATGGAAATCCCATTTCCAATACCCCGTTCAGTGATGAGCTCACCCAGCCATACCAGGAACACGGCGCCTGCCGTCATGGAAATTACCATGGTAATGGTGGTCAGGTTGAGGCCGGTGGTGAAGTCGGTTCCGGCAAGGCCGCCAAAGCGGTGTATAAGGGTAAGCTGCCCGTACCCCTGGGCAAGGGCTATGGGCACCATGAGATAGTGAGTGATTTGGTTCATTCTCTGGCGTCCGGCCTCACCTTCCTTGGCAAGCGCCTGCAGACGGGGAATGACCGGTGTCATCAGCTGCATGACTATGGATGCCGTAATGTAGGGGTAGACTCCCAGCGCCATTATGCTGAGGTTGCGCAGCCCGCCGCCGCTGAACAGGTCTATAAAGCCGAACAATGCGTTGCTCTCGAAGGCGCTGTTCAAAGCATTACGGTCTATGTTGATGACGGGGACGTGAGCCAGGAAACGGAACACCACCAGCATGACCAACACAAAGAGAATGCGGTACCGCAAGTCCGGCACGCGGACGGCATCTATCATCGCCTGGAGAAGAGCCGGGCGCGATGACTGCTGCTGCCTTACGGATGAAGCACGCGTGGTCATACCACCTCTACTGAACCGCCCGCTGCTTCTATTGCAGTCCGCGCCGATTTGCTGAACTTGTGGGCGGTCACGTTGAGCGGTCCCTGCAAGGTGCCCCTGCCCAGTATTTTGACTGGCTTCTTATCGCTTCTTATGATGCCAAACTCCTTGAGTGTTGTGGGGTTCACGGCGGCATGGGAAGGGAGTGAATGGAGGCGTTCCAAGTTGACTTCCTGGTACTCCACTCGGAATATATTGGTGAATCCCCGCAACATGGGCAAGGCCTTCATCAAGGGCAGGGTGCCGCCGGAAAATCCACGGCGTATCTTGCCGCCGCTCCGCGACTTCTGTCCCTTCATGCCGCGCCCGGAGTAGTTCCCACGGCCGCTGCCGTCGCCTCGACCCACGCGCCGGTGGCGCGTGCGAGCTCCCTTGGCAGATTTCAACTGATGCTGTTTCATGGTTTACCCGTCATCCCTGGGCTTGTTCAACTCTAACCAGATGCCGCACCCTGTGCAGCATGCCGCGTATAGTAGGCGTATCGGCGTGTTCCACCGTGTGGTGCAATCTACGTAAGCCCAGCGCTTTGATCACCCTTCGCTGAGTATGCGGATAGCCTATTGTGCTCTTGGTCCATGTCACCAGCAGCTTACTCATATTCTACGCCTCAGCCACGGTATCCATTCCCTTGTTGCCGGTAGTCCCGGGACCCTCTTCATCAATCTGTTCACCTAGGACATGGGAATCGGCTTGTTCTTGTTCAGGAGCTTCTTTCTGTTCAATCGGAAACATCGCCAGCTGCCTCAATGCCTCTATGGTAGCTCTTACTACATTGATGGGGTTCTGACTGCGCAGGGACTTGGCCACAACGTCTTTGGCGCCAACCATGTCCAGCACGGCGCGCATGGAGGGTCCGGAAATTATGCCCGTCCCCGGAGGGGCAGGCTTGAGCATCACCTGGGCGGCGCCGTACTTGGCCTTGACCTGGAACGGTACGGTGGTGCCTTTCAGAGGCACGGTAATCAAGGTCTTTTGCGCTATGGTAGCACCTTTTCTCACGGCGTCAGGTATGGCGATAGCTTTGCCCAAGCCGGAACCGACCCTGCCCTGGCCGTCACCGACCACGACGAGGGCGCTGAAAGTGAGGTGTCGTCCGCCCTTGACGACTTTGGCAACACGGCGAATGTTGACAACCCGCTCGGTAAGGGTTACCTGCTCCCTATCCAGGTCATCGATAACTCTACTCCTCTGGTTGATCATTAGAATTCAAGACCTCCCTCACGGGCGGCATCGGCCAGTGCCTTGACCCTACCGTGGTATTTATATCCCCCTCTATCAAAGATAACCCTGGTAACACCCGCTTTGTTTGCTGCCTCCGCAATCTGTTTGCCGACGGAGGCCGCGGCCTGTGTCTTCACCATACTCGCTCCGTTCTGTTTTAGAGACATACTGGAGGCGGCAACAATCGTGCGACCCGTTGAGTCGTCGATGACCTGAGCATATACCTGGCGCAGGCTGCGGAACACGCTCAACCTGGGCCGCTCGGCTGTCCCCGCCACTTTCTTGCGCACACGGAGGTGCCTAGAGTGTCTGCTGTGGGTCCTGTTTTGTTTTCGAGCCATGTTTACCTAGCCCTCGCCGCACTCTTGCCCGGTTTGAGACGGATCCGCTCGTTAAGATACCTTATCCCTTTGCCGGTGTAGGCGTTGGGGCGGCGTATCCTCTTGATACGGGCGGCCATCTCTCCCACCATCTGTTTGTCTATGCCGTTCACGTGAATACGGTTATTGCCCTGTACTTCAAGGTCTACGCCCTCCAGGGGCTGCACTTCCACGGGATGGGAGTAGCCTACCTGGACTATCACGTTGCTGCCAGATTGCTGGGCTCTATATCCCACTCCAACTATGTCCAGTGTCTTTTGGAATCCCTGGGAGACGCCTGTGATCATGTTGGCTATCAAAGTGCGTGTCAATCCATGCAGGGAACGGTGCTCTCTAGCTTCGGATTCCCTGGTCACCAGGACCTGAGAGTCGTTCACCTCTACGTTTATGCCGTCTCTGACCTGTTGCACCAGGGAGCCCTTGGGCCCATCTACGCTGACCAGCCTAGCCTCTACCTTGACATTGACCCCTGCCGGTATCTCTATTGGCTGTCTGCCTATTCTGGACATGTCCCTACCAAACGTAACATAGTACTTCTCCCCCTATTCCCCGTCGCCAAGCATCCTGTCCGCTCAGCAAGCCCTTGGATGTGGATATGACCGATAGGCCGCGGCCGCCGTAGAAGCGAGGAAGCTGTTTTTTGTCGACGTACACTCGCAAGCCCGGCTTGCTGATGCGCCTGAGCCCCTTTATGACGGACTGGTTGTCCTGGTCATAGAGGAGTCTAATACGCAGCACCTCCCCGGCCTCTTCCTGGAACAGATGATAGTCACTGATGAAGCCTTCCTTCTTCAGAAGCTCTAGGACAGCTCTCTTCAGCTTGGATGGCGGGGCGGACACCCAATCACGGCGCACGGCAATGCCGTTGCGTATCCTTGTTAGCATGTCCCCAATGGGATCCGTTTGAGTCACTGTAGCACCTACCAACTAGCCTTTCTGATGCCGGGGAGCTCGCCGCGCAAAGAGAGTGTTCTGAAACAAATACGGCACAGTCCAAAGTGGCGAATATACGCCCTAGGCCTCCCGCAGAGGTTGCAACGGTTGTGATGCTGTACTTTGAACTTTGGCGGCTTCCGCCATTTGGCTACTTTTGCTGCTTTGGCCATTCTTACCTCAGTCGAGCCGCTCCCTGGCAAATGGTACTCCGAACATTTCCAGGAGGCGGTATGCTTCTTCATCCTTCTGGGCAGTGGTGACAAAGGTCACCTGGAAGCTGCGGATTCGGTCTATGCGGTTGTAGTCTATCTCTGGAAAGATGATCTGTTCTCTGATGCCCAACGAGTAGTTTCCTCGCCCATCGAAGCTGGTTCTGGGCACGCCGCGGAAGTCCCGTATGCGGGGAAGCGCGGCATTGATAAGCCTTTCCATGAATTCATACATGCGGCGGCCTCTCAGAGTGACCATGACTCCAATCTGCATGCCGTCTCTGATCTTGAAGCCCGCTATAGACTTCCTGGCCCTGGTGATGACGGGCTTCTGACCGGAGATGGCGGTCAGCATCTGAGATACGGAGTCAATGGCATTGGAGTTTGTCAGCGCCTCTCCCAGACCAACGTTCATCACAACTTTCTCCATGCGCGGGGCCTGTAGAGGGACCTTGTAGCCGAACTCGCTGATGATCTGAGGCACAAACTCCTGCCGGTACTTGAGTAGAAGGGCCGGCACGTGGTTGGGAGCAGGCTGAGAGCCGCTTTCTTGAGTGCTCTGCGGCCTGGCTCGGCTTCCACGCTGGGAAGAGGCCGGCTTCTTCCGGCTCCGGGCGGCCTCTGATTTCGGTTGCTTTTGTGCTTCTTCCATAACGTCTTTCTATCTATCGATTATTTCTTTGCATGAACGGCACACCCGTACTTTACGACCATCGTCAAGGTACGTGCGGCCAACGCGGACCGCTTTGTTGCAGTTTGGACAAACCAGCATAACCTTGGAAGCATGGAAAGCGGCTTCCATCTGGATTATTCCGGCCTGCCGCATGGTAGAGGTAGGGCGCTGGTGCTTTCTAACTATATTGACGCCTTCCACAGTGAGGCGGTTCTTGGCAGGCAGGACGGCTTGAACCGTACCCCTCTTTCCGGCGTCCTTGCCGGAGATGACCTCCACCATATCGTTTCTTCTAATGCTCATTAGAGCACCTCCGGCGCTAGGGAAACTATTCGCATATACTCTTTGTCCCGCAGCTCCCTAGCCACCGGGCCAAAGATGCGGGTTCCCCTGGGCAAGAGCTGATCGGTGAGGACTACGGCTGCATTATCATCGAACCGGATATGTGAGCCGTCAGGACGCCGGTAGGGCTGAGACGTCCTAACCACCACCGCTTTGACCACGTCTCCTGATTTCACTGGCGCGTTGGGCGCGGCCTCCTTCACGGCGGCGACGATAACGTCACCCACGCGAGCATAGCGCTTCCGGGTGCCCCCCGGGATATTGATGCACATTATCACCTTGGCGCCTGAGTTATCGGCTACCGTAAGCCTGGAGTACGTCTGTATCACGGTCCTTCCTTGCTTTCTCTCTCTTCAACTGGCCGTCCAATCTCCTCTTCCATGGAGGTTTCAGTCTCCGGCTCTTGCTCGGTGGATAGAGTATCCTGGGACGGCGCTTCCTGTTCAGCCTCTTCAGCCGACTCCTGCTCTGGCTCCTCAGCCGACTCCTGTTCAGCCTCTTCAGCCGACTCTTGTTCGACCGTATCCGCCATTTCAGCCTGCGGGGCTTCTGTTACGGCTACGGCAGCCTCCGGCTGGGCGATCTCTTCCTCTATCTCCGCTCCTATCTCCTGCGGCGCTATCTCCGGCACTTCGTGCCGTTCCAGTATTCCTGCTATGCGCCACCGTTTGAGGCGGGACAACGGCTTGGTCTCTACTATCAGCACCCGGTCGCCTAAGCGGGCGTCGTTCTGCTCATCGTGTGCGTGGAACTTGGAGATGCGGCGTATGCTCTTGCGATATATGGGATGCTGCTGCCGCCACTGGACGGCGACCACCACGGTCTTGTCCATCTTATCGCTGATCACTTGGCCAATGCGTCTTTTGCGGTTTACAGCGCTCATTTTGCCTGCTCCAACAGTTGGCGTTCCCGCAGCACGGTCTTGATTCTAGCTATCTTGTTGCGCACCTTTTTTTGCTGCGAAGTATCGCTCAATTGCCGCGTAGAGAGCCGGAAGCGCACGCTCAACGCCTCTTTGTAGGTCCCTTGCAGCTCTTTCTCCAAGTCTTCCTGGGACAAAGTCCTTATTTCATATATACGCACGGTTACTCTCCCGCTCCGGCGGAGACGTGAGCGTCTTGCCGAGCAATGATGCGGACGTTTATGGGCATCTTGTGAGAAGCTAGGCGCAAAGCCTCTTTCGCAGTATCCTCAGGAACGCCTGAGATTTCGTAGAGGATTCTGCCCGGCTTGACCACGACAACCCACTGGTCCACGGGGCCTTTGCCTGATCCCTGACGGGTTTCCGCTGGTTTCTTGGTGATGGGCTTATCCGGGAAGACCCGGATCCAGATGTTGCCGCCTCTGCGTACGTGACGCGTAATGGCTCGGCGGCCCGCCTCTATCTGGCGCGCCGTGATCCAGGCAGGCTCCATTGCCTTTATGGCAAAATCGCCAAAGAGGATCTGATTACCGGTATGAGATGCGCCGCGCATGCGGCCGCGATGCGTCTTGCGGTACTTAACTCTCTTCGGCTGCAACATCCTGTGCCTCCGTATCCTTCACTGAATCATCCTGAACATCGCTGGTATTAGCACTCCTCCCGCTGCCGGACGCCGGCGCCTCATCAACGCCCTCTCTCTCTGAATCGGTATCGCCTGCCTGGACGGTCACTTCTATTGTTCCCAGCTCCTCTACCTCTTCCTGCTGCTGCGCCAGAATGTCACCCTTGTACAACCAGACCTTGATGCCTATTCTTCCCATGCTGGTGGCAGCCTCGGCCAATCCGTAATCTATATCGGCGCGCAGCGTGTGCAGGGGTACGCGCCCCTCCATAGCTTTCTCTTTTCGTGCTATCTCGTTGCCTCCCAGCCGGCCAGAGGAAACAATCTTGATACCCTTAGCACCGGCCTGCATGGCTCTGGACAAAGCCTGCCGCATGGCGCGACGGTAAGCCACCCTGCGCTCAAGCTGGTCAGCGATGTTCCTAGCCACCAGGTAAGCGTTCAGCTCCGGCTGACGGATCTCCTGGACGTTGACCCTAGCACGTTTGCCGGTGATATTCTCAATGTCCCTTCGCAACTCTTCTATGCGCTGGCCGCCTCGCCCGATGACGATGCCGGGGCGCGAGGTATGCATGGTAATCACCAAATCATTGCTGGGGCGTTCTATGTTCACCAGGGCTATACCGGCGTCCACATATGTTTTGTTGATATGCTTTCTGATCTTCAGGTCCTCCTGAAGGAGATCCCTGTAGGTCTCGCTCTTAGCAGCGAACCACTTGGCATCCCAGTCCTTGATGATGCCAAGTCGAAAGCCTATTGGATGGGTCTTCTGGCCCAATTAAACCTCCTCATCCACCACAACGGTGATATGGCTGGAGCGCTTGCTAATACGCCCGGCGCGTCCCCGCGCCGAAGCCCTGAACCGCTTCAGGGACGGGGCTTGATTGGCGTAAATCTGCGCCACTCTCAGATCGTCAGGCTCAAGCAGTAAGTTGTTCTCCGCATTGGCTACCGCCGACTTCAATACTTTGGCCACTTCTCTTGCGGCAGGTGTCGGCTGATGGTGCAATACGGTAAGCGCTTCATCAACCCTCCTACCGCGGACCAGGGCTGTCACCCACTTCAGCTTTTTGGCGGATATGCTGATATTCTTGGCTGTGGCTTGTGCAGGCATGCTTACCTCACCGAACTGGTGCGCTCAGACTTGGAAGAGTGACCCCGGAACGTCCGGGTGGGAGCAAACTCTCCCAGGCGGTGCCCCACCATGTTCTCAGTGACGAAGATGGGCACGTGCCGGCGGCCGTCATGAACGGCAATGGTCAGCCCCAACATATCCGGCATGATCATGGAAGCGCGCGACCAGGTGCGGATTACCGTACGAGACCCGCTTCTCTGTACCGTTGCCACTTTCTTTGCCAGCTTTGGGTGCACATAAGGCCCCTTTTTTATCGAACGTGACATAACTTACCTACCCTACCTCCTATTGCCTCTCTTGCGGACTATCATATTATCGGTACGCCTGTTCCGGCGCGTTTTGTAGCCCAGGGCAGGCTTACCCCAGGGCGTTTTTGGCCCGGGCATACCTATGGGGGAGCGTCCTTCGCCGCCTCCGTGGGGATGGTCTCTGGGGGTCATGGCGGCGCCTCGCACCGAGGGGCGCCTGCCAAGGTGTCTCTTCTTGCCGGCCTTGCCCAGCTTAACGTTCTTGTTGTCCGCATTCCCCACCTCACCCACAGTAGCCATGCACCGGCTGAGTATGCGTCTAACCTCGCCCGATGGCAACCTGATGAGTGTGTAGTTTGTCTCCTTGGCCAGCACCTGCGCCGACAGCCCGGCGCTGCGGACTATCTTGCCGCCCTCGCCGGGTTGCATTTCTATGTTGTGCACCTGGGTGCCCGTGGGTATGTGGCTCAGTGGAAGCGCGTTGCCAATCTTGATCTCGGCGTCGGGGCCGGCTTCAACACGGTCCCCCACCTTCAACTTTTCGGGATGAAGTATGTAGCGCTTCTCTCCGTCCGCGTAGTGGATGAGGGCAATCCTTGCCGAACGGTTGGGGTCATACTCAATGGCCGCCACTTTGCCGGGCACCCCCAGCTTGTCTCGCTTGAAGTCTATGATGCGGTAAGACCTTTTGGCGCCGCCGCCCCGCCGCCGCACTGTGATCTTTCCCCTGGAATTTCTTCCTCCGGAACGCTTCAGTGGCGCAACGAGCGACTTTTCAGGGCGGGAACCGGTCAATTCTTGGAAAGTGATGGAAACCGTTCCGCGCCGAGAGGGAGTTGTAGGTTTATATGTCTTCAACGGCATGTTCTACGCTCCCTCGAATATCTCGATCCTATCACCGGGTTTGAGGGTCACAATCGCCTTCTTGCGGTCTCGCGTTTGCGTCCAGTGGGGGCCAAAGCGCTTCCTCTTGCCCCTGTTCTTCAAAATGTTCACCTGGAGCACATCCACGTTGTAGGCGCGCTTCACCGCCTCCTTTACCATTATCTTATTGGCCTTAGGCGTAATCTCGAACACGTACTTGTTTCGCTCCTGAAGTATGGTGCTTTTCTCAGTGACTATGGGACGCAGCAGGATGTTGAGTTGTTGCATGGCTACGCCTCCTTATGCCCTTCTTCTTCGGGTTTCGCCGCTGCTTCCGGCTCTACTTCCACCGCCGATTCCGGCTCTACTTCCACCGCCGATTCCGGCTCTGCTTCCGCCGCCGATTCCGGCTCTACTTCCACCGCCGATTCCGGCTCTACTTCCGCCGCCGATTCCGGCTCTGCTTCCGCCGCTACTTCCGGCTCTGCTTCCTGGTCCGCGCTTGCCTTGGTCCGCCGGCTCCTGCCCCCGCGGGCAGAGCTGGCCGAAGCACGCCGGCGCGTCCTGGCTTTTGGTTCCATCTCCACTTCAGCGGATGTTACGCCGCCCGCCCACAACTCTTCCGCCCGGTGGACGGCGTCTACCGTCATGATGAGGCGGTCGTGTTCCAACAAGTCCAGGACATTGATGTTGGAGGCGGGGAGAGTTCTTACCTTCTTGATGTTGCGGGCGGAGAAGACTACGTTGCTGCTGGGTGGATGCGTGACTATCAGGGTGCTGGAGGCTGCGTCCAGTGCCTTCAGGACGTTCACCATCTCCTTGGTATGGGAAGTGGGCAGGTTAATGTGCTGAAGAAGAGTCAACCTGTTTTCCCTTGCCTTGTCCGAGAGCAGACAACGAATGGCAAGTCTGCGCATCTTTTTGGGCATGCTCTGGCGGAAACTCCGCGGGCTGGGGCCGAACACAATGCCTCCTCCTGCGTACTGGGGAGAACGTATGCTGCCCTGCCTGGCGCGTCCGCTATGCTTCTGAGGTCTGGGCTTGGCCCCACCGCCCGATACCTTGCCGCGCGTCTTGGTGGAGGAAGTGCCCTGCCTGGCATTGGCAAGCTGGCGCACCATAGCCTGGTGTACCACCGACTGGTTGGCAGGAACATCAAACAAACTATCGCTGACTTCCAGCGTTCCAACCTGCGTACCCGTTATATCCATTACGGGGAGCTTCACTGGCCCCTCCCTTCCTTTTCTTCACCTGGCTCCTGTGTCTCTTCTTGAAGTGGAGCAACTTCCGATTGAGAAGGCTCCTCCATTTCATCTGATAGGCCATCTTCCGGAATGTCCGCCTTTTCAACGGGTCTGCTCCAGATGGGGTCTTGTTTCAGCCGCTGGATGCCTTCGACAGTGTGCTGAATGAGCACGAGTTGCCGGTTGGCGCCCGGCACACTTCCTTTGATGAGCAGCAGATTGCGTTCCACGTCCACCTGGACCACCTCTACGTTCTGAGCGGTGACACGGACGCTGCCCATGTGGCCGGCCATGCGTTTGCCCTTGAACACTCTGCCCGGCGTGGTGCCTGCGCCAATGGAGCCAGGGGCGCGATGTCTGTCGGACTGTCCGTGAGTCTTGGGCCCGCCGCTGAAGCCATGCCGCTTGACGCCTCCGGCAAAGCCGCGGCCCTTGGTGGTGCCGGTCACGTTTATGATATCGCCGGCCTGGAATATGGAGACATCCACCGTTTGGCCTACCTGAACGTAGTCCAGGTCCGCGGGCGGCAGTTCCCTGAGATAACGGAATTTCCCCACCTGTCTCAAGTGTCCCTCTTCAGCCCTGTTCAGCCGGCGCTTCTCCCTGAAGCTGAGTTGCACCGCTTCATAGCCGTCCTTGGCCATGGTCTTGACCTGGGTCACCATGCATGGGCCTGCCTCCAACACCGTCACCGCTTGAGCCGTGCCGTCTTCTCGGAAGACCTGAGTCATGCCTAATTTTTCACCTAGTAAACCTATTGGCATCTCTATTCCAACTACGACTTTATCGATATATCGACGCCCGCGGGCATATTCAGCCTGGTCAGAGCGTCGATGGTCCGGGACGTGGGACTTAGGATATCAATGAGCCGCTTGTGCGTACGCAGCTCAAAGTGTTCACGGGAGTTTTTGTCGACGTGCGGTGAGCGAATGACGCAGAACCGCTTGATGGAAGTAGGCAGCGGTATGGGCCCGGCCACCTGCGCTCCCGCCCTCTCAGCCGTTTCGACAATGTGTTCAGCCGACTGGTCAAGGAGACGGTGATCGAACGCCTTCAAGACTATTCTTATGCGCTGCCTATGCTGTGTTGGGGCTGAGGTTGTCATATCTTCTTGTTTTGCCGGACCGCACTATTCGCGGACTACCTCCTGTACAATGTTGTCAGGCACGCGCTGATAATGGTCGAACTCCATGGTGTAGCTGGCGCGACCCTGGGTAATGGAACGCAAGTCCGTGGCGTAGCCAAACATCTCCGCCAGCGGGGTGTAGGCCGATACCATCTGGGTGTCTCCCTGGCCTTCCATGTTGTTTATCTGAGAGCGGCGACTGCTTAGGTCGGAGAGTATCTCGCCGAGGAAATCGCCCGGCGTGACCACTTCCACCGACATGATCGGCTCTAGCAGGGCCGAACCTGCGCGGCGCAAAGCCTCGCGCATGCCCATGCCGCCGGCAATCCTAAACGCCATCTCGGATGAATCGACTTCGTGGTAGGACCCGTCGACCAGCGTGGCTTTGACATCAATCACGGGATAGCCGCCGACGATACCGTTCTCCAGAGTGTCTCTGACCCCCTGTCGAACTGCAGAGATGTACTCTCTGGGTATGGTTCCGCCTACTATCTTATCTTCGAAGACGAAGCCGGCGCCGCGCTCCAACGGCTCCACTTCCAGCCATACGTGACCGTACTGGCCACGGCCCCCGGACTGGCGCACGAAGCGGCCCTCAGCCCGTACGGCAGACGTAATAGCCTCGCGATAGGAAACTCTGGGTTTGCCTATGTTGGCCTGAACGCTGAATTCACGTTTCAGCCGCTCCACCAACACCTCCAAGTGCAGCTCGCCCATTCCAGAGATGATCGTCTGCCCGGTCTCCTGGTCAAATCTCATAATAAAGGTGGGATCCTCTTCAGCCAGCTTGATCAAGGCGTCTGTAAGCCTGTCCTGGTCCGCCTTGCTTCTTGGCTCTATAGCCATGGAGATAACGGGCTGTGGGAAACGGATGGCTTCCAGCAGCACCTGTGAGTTCTCTGCGGTGAGGGTATCGCCGGTGAAGGTGTTCTTGAGGCCAACCGTAGCGGCTATGTCACCAGCTTGAAGCTCGCTGACCTCTTCTCTGCGGTCGGCGAACATTTTGAGAATGCGGCCCATCCGTTCACGCTGGCCTTTGGTGACGTTGTAAACGGTGGAGCCGCTGGTCACTTTCCCAGAGTACACTCGCAGGTACACCAAGCGACCCGTATAAGGGTCTGTGACTACTTTGAAAGCCAGCGCGGAGAACGGTCCATCCGTGCCGGGTTCCCTAAGCATCTCTTCCCCTGTCTTGGGATGAACGCCCGTTACGGGGGGAACGTCCAACGGAGACGGGAGGTAGTCGACTATGGCGTCCAGCAGGGGCTGAATGCCCTTGTTGCGTAGCGCCGTGCCGCACAACACGGGCACAATATGATTCTGGATTGTGGAGCGCCGCAGAGCGGAGCGCAATTCACCTGAGGATATCTCCTCCCCCTCCAGGTACTTGATGAGAAGGGATTCGTCCGTCTCAGCCACTTTCTCCATCAGGGCATCTCTATAGTTGAGGTACTCTTCTCGGCACTCCTCTGGGATGGGGGCTTCCTCCGCCAGGATGCTCCCTTCGGAATAGATGAGCGCCTTTTCTTCCAGAATGTCCACCACGCCCTGAAACTCGGAGTTGCTGCCAATGGGCATCTGTATGGGTACAGGATTGGCCTTCAGGCGGTGCCGTATCATATCGATGGCTTTTTGGAAGTTGGCGCCGACGCGGTCCATCTTGTTGATGAAGCAGATACGGGGCACGCGGTACTTGTCGGCCTGGCGCCATACCGTCTCTGACTGAGGCTGCACACCTGCCACGGCATCGAAGACGACCACTCCGCCATCGAGGACTCGGAGGCTGCGCTCCACCTCCGCGGTGAAGTCTACGTGACCGGGTGTATCTATGACGTTGATCCTGTGCTCTTTCCAGAAGGTGGTGGCAGCGGCGGACGTGATGGTGATGCCCCGTTCACGTTCCTGGTCCATCCAGTCCATTACCGCAGTGCCCTCGTCCACGCTTCCCAGCTTGTGGGTCAGCCCGGAAAGGAACAACACTCGCTCAGTGACGGTGGTCTTACCAGCGTCGATATGCGCAATAAACCCTATATTCCGAATCTCATCCATGAGGATAGGCGACTCCGAGATCCAACCCGTGAAGGGGAATTAATATACGCGGCTGCACTACCAGCGATAGTGGACAAAGGCCCGGTTGGCCTCAGCCATACGATGCAGGTCCTCCCGCCGCTTCACTGCCGCTCCCTCACCTCGGGAGGCTTCCAAGAGCTCTCTATACAGTCTTTCAGACATCGGCAACCCGCTGCGAGAGCGCGCCGATATGATGAGCCAGCGCATGGCTAGCGCTTGACGCCGGTCCGTTCTGACCTCTACCGGAACCTGGTAGGTGGCTCCGCCGACACGGCGTGGTTTTACTTCCAAGGCCGGTGTGGCGTTGCGCATGGCCTGCTGGAAAACCTCAAGCCCGGGGCGGTGCGCTTCTTCCTCCAGCCTGGCCAGGGCAGAGTAGACAATCCTCTGGGCAACGGTCTTCTTGCCGCCAATCATTACACGGTTGATGAATCGGGCAAGCTCTTCGCTCCCATACCTGGCATCGGGCATTACCTGCCTGCGCTCTGCTCGTCTTCTTCTGGACATAATGACCGCCTGAGTTGCTAGCCCTTCTTGGATCCGTATTTGCTGCGGCCTTGCTTGCGGTCCGATACGCCGGTGGAGTCCAGAGCGCCGCGAACTACGTGGTAGCGCACTCCGGGAACGTCCCTGACCCTGCCTCCACGAATCAAGACCACCGAGTGCTCTTGGAGAGTGTGGCCTTCGCCGGGAATGTAGGCCGTGACCTCTATTCCGTTGGTGAGACGCACCCGCGCCACCTTGCGCAACGCGGAGTTTGGTTTCTTGGGGGTTACGGTTTTCACCTGAACACAAACGCCTCTACGCTGTGGGCAACCGGGACCTCTCACGGTACGGTTGCGCAACGAGTTTTGCACGAACCTGAGCGCAGGCGCTTTGGTGCGCTTGTTCAGATTCTTCCGGCCCTTGCGTATCAGTTGGTTTACGGTAGGCATGTGTCTCCTAGCCCAAGCATAAGTAACCGACGCCATCACAGATGGCAACAATCAGCTATTTTATCTTCTGCGGCTAGCCTTGTCAATGTTTAGGAAATGGGCAGTGTGTCGAAGACAGGGCAGCGCATCTATGGTGGGCGGTACTGGACTCGAACCAGTGACCTCCGCGATGTCAACGCGACGCTCTAACCAGCTGAGCTAACCGCCCCTGCATCTAACCTGGCCAGTATAGTATTGCGATGACTGCTTGGCAATTACCGCGTCGCCGCTACGACCGTCGCAATGGGCGTTCTCACCACAATCCCGTCGCATTTTCGGTGAGCCGACCGCGAAAGTAGGCGTCAACCCGTTCCACGTACTCGTCCGGCGCGTCAATTACGGCGTCGGCGTGTTCGGAGCCCGGGGCCAGCCAAAGCTCGCTGCCCACCGGAGCGGAGGCATGGATGCGAACGCTCTGCTCTGCAGGGACACGGTCGTCCGCTTCGCCGTGAATCACCAGGATAGGATAGCCAAGGGTTCCAGCCGCTTTCTCCGGCACTACCGCGCCCACGTCTATACCGTACAGAACGCGGGATATGATTTTCATGCCCGGAACGAACACAGGTACCACCCACTGGGGGAAGACCGTGGCACGAGCCGTCTCCTGGGCTATCAGGTCGTGCACGTCAGCGAAAGAGCTGTCCGCTACCACTGCTTTGATTGCGGGCTCCTCGGCGGCGGACAACAGAGCCGTAGCTCCACCCAAGGACCAGCCCAACAAGCCTATCCCCCCTGGTGACGCGCCTCTCTGCACTAGGAAGTCGTAGGCGCCCAAGACATCCCACTTCTCAAAGTATCCGGCGGACAACCGATCGCCGTCCGACTCGCCATGACCTCTCATGTCAAACAACAGCACATTGAAGCCGCGGTCAAACAGTCTTCTGGCCAACGCCAAGGCGTCGTCTCCGGTGCGGTTCCTGTTCAGACCATGGACCAGTATTACCGTCAACTCGTCTCCCTGGCCTGCCAGTCTCTCCTGTTCAATGATCCAGCCTCTCAAGACAATGTCATCCCACTTGTCGCCTCGCGGAGAGAACGCCACATTCTCGTAGGGCAACCCATATTCAGTGGGATGCCCATCTAAAGGGCTTCTGTCAAGCTTGGTCACACCGGATGCCATGGAATAGGAGACATAACCGTAGAAGCCTACTACCAGCAACAGCACTATGGACAGTCCCCAGCGTAGGGCTCGGGAGCCAGTCAAACGCGTGTCTTGCCGTCGCCTCCCGGCACCCCTGCTCTTCCTCAAAGGTCTGCGGCCTTTTACCATAACCCTCCTCGTGGCTGTGCCTTCCCACGCTTTATGCAGCTTTGCACCAGCATAGATCGCGAGAGCCTAAGCAGGGTCTAAGTCTCCAAGGGAGTCCTCAAGGATAAACAGGAGTATGTTTTCCTCAAAACAGCCCATCCAAGGCGCGGTCCAGGTTGAAGGCCGAACTGATGAGAGCCAGGTGCGTAAAGGCTTGAGGAAAGTTGCCCAGGCTTTCGCCGCTGTGTCCGGTCTCCTCGGCGTAGAGTCCCAAGTGGTTTGCGTACCCAAGCATCTTCTCAAACATGAGCTGGGCCTGTTCCAAGCGCGCCCGGTCGGAGCGGCCGGCCCGGGTGAGGGCCTCTACCAGCCAGAAGGTGCATATATTGAAGGTGCCCTCCTGACCGCTGAGGCCGTCTGGCGACACATTCACGTTGTAGCGGTATACAAGGCTATTGGAAACTAGCCCGCCCTTCTCCGGTGAACGGTTGATGGCATCCAGGGTCTGAAGCATACGGGGGTCCGTGGGGGCCATGAAGAACACCAAGGGCATCATCAGGTTTGAAGCGTCTAGATGCTCGCCTTCGTATGCCTGGACAAAGGCGCTGCGGCGGCTGTTCCATCCCCGCTGCATAATCTCTTCATAGATGCGGTCTCTGGTCTTGTACCACCTTTCCCGGTCCGCCGGAAAGGCACGGGCATCGGCGATGCGCAGGCCGCGGTCTATGGCAACCCAGCACATAAGCTTGGAGTAGACGTAGTGGTCCTGCACGTTGCGCATCTCCCAAATTCCCTCGTCGGGCCGCTGCCAGTTGTCGCAGACCCAGTTAACCAGACTCCGCAGGTGCACCCAGAAATCTCTGGAAATGGGATGGCCATATCTGTTGTAGAGGTAAACGGCGTCCATCAGCTCACCGTAGATGTCCAGCTGCAGCTGAGAGTAGGCGCCGTTGCCAATACGTACCGGCCGAGAGCCCCGGTGGCCCTCTAGGTGCTCTAAGGTCTCCTCCGTCAGGAGGTGACGGCCATCGATGCCGTACATGATCTGTAGCGAGCCATCCGGGTTTACCTCGGAAGCCCTGGCCTCTATCCAGTTCATAAACTGGGCCGCCTCCTGAGTGAACCCTATGCGCAGCAGGGCGTAGAGAGTAAAGGCAGCATCTCTAATCCACGTGTAGCGATAGTCCCAGTTGCGCTCGCCCCCCAACTCTTCAGGCAAGCTGCACGTTGGCGCGGCGACAATGGCGCCGGTGGGCTTATAAGTGAGGAGCTTCAGCACCAAGGCCGAGCGCTCCACTATCTCTCGCCAGCGTCCCCTGTAGGTGGAACTTGAGAGCCAGGAGCGCCAATAGTTGACGGTCTCCTCAAAAATCCGCTGACTTTCCGTGTCGGAGAAGGGTGGAAGATAGTCGCCACACTCGCCGCAGACCTCCCCGATGGCGAAGGCCACGGTCTGCCCCTCGTGCAGGGTAAACTCCGCTACCATGCCCTCCCCTAGGGGGCCAGGGCTGCGGTGCAGAGACACGGGGGTGGAAAGCTGCAATATGATGTTGGATGAGACGAAGTAGGCCCCCGAATCGGCGAGTTCCACTACCTTATGGGAGTCCCGGCCGTAGTCGAAGGCGGGGAAACACTCTATGCGAAAGCGCATTACGCCGCGCACTACGCTGACGCGGCGCACCAGCTCATTGTGCTCGTGTTTATACTGTTCCTCATCGGCCTCCATTGGCATGAAGTCTGTAACCTCGCCAACGCCATCAGGGGACAGGAATCGCGTCACAAGCACGTTGGTCTGGGGCCAGTAGAGTTGCTTATGGGTTACACCACTCATGGTGGGCGCAATCTTGAAGTACCCGCCCTTGGCCTCGTCCAGAATTGCGCCGAATATGCTGGGCGAGTCGAAACTGGGCATGCAGAACCAGTCGATTGAACCGTTTATCCCAACCAGGGCAACAGTGTGCATGTTGCCAATGATTCCGTAATTCTCGATCGGTTGATAGCTCATGGTGGATTCTTATGAACCAGACCTAGCAGTGCCAGCCGAATCTAATCTTACCCGCCCTATCATGTCAACGAGTGACTCTAATTCTAGCAGATTGCCGCCTGTTTTAATGGGCACAGGCAGTCCCATTCAGCTGGTTTTGCGTGCTCTTTATGGGCGAGTGTTAGCAACCAGCCAATGAAAAGTATCCAGCGCCCGTTAAGGCCCAATTGGGGACTCCATGTCATTGTCCCCCTCATGTCCGTGCATAGCGCTACTCATTTTGATAACCTAGGCTTCTACAAAGGCCAGAGGAACAGTAATGCGTGTATCCCAATCGTTAGGCAAAACACTGCGGGAAGCCCCGGCGGAGGCTGAGACCGCCAGCCACCGGCTCATGCTTAGGGCAAGCCTTATCTACCAGGTGGCGGCAGGCGTTTACGCCTACCTCCCACTGGCGTACCGCTCTCTGAAGAAAATAGAGCAGATTATCCGTGAAGAGATGGACGCAGCAGGAGCGCAAGAAGTGCACATGCCCACCCTCCAGCCGCTGGAGCTATGGCACAAAACGGGCCGGGACGCGGCCCTGGGCCAGAACCTGTTCCGGCTGCAAGATAGGCGGGAGCGGGACCTCGTGCTGGCCCCCACCCATGAAGAGGTCGTTACCAACATTGCCAAAGCCAACATCAGCTCCTACCGAGACCTGCCCCTAAACCTGTACCAGATACAGACCAAGTTCCGTGACGAGCCGCGTCCCCGCGCCGGGCTGCTGCGCGTCCGTGAATTCGCCATGAAGGACGCCTACTCTTTCGACGCCGACGAAGAAGGACTGGCAATCTCTTACAACAAGATGTCACAGGCTTATCGCAACATATTCAAGCGGAGCGGCCTGCCCATCCTGGTGGCGGAAGCGGATAGTGGAGCCATCGGCGGTAAGGACTCACAGGAGTTCATTCTCCCCGCGGAGGCCGGAGAGGATACGATTCTCCATTGCCCTGGTTGCGACTATGCCGCCAACGCGGAACGAGCCGGTTTCAAACTGGAACCCCTTCCCCATGAAGAACAAGCCCCCTTGGAAGAGATAGCCACTCCTGGAGCAAAGACCATAGAGGATTTGGCGCAGCTTCTCGCCGTGCCCCAGAGCAAGACGCTGAAAGCCGTCTTCTACATGGCAGGCGACCGCCTAGTGTTCGTTGTAATTCGCGGCGACCTGGATGTCAACGAGATCAAGCTGAGCAACGTCCTCAAAGCCACTGACCTGCGCATGGCGTCAGACGAAGAAGTGGCCGAAGCAGGAATAGTGGCCGGGTCAGCGTCACCCATATGCCTGAAAGACGTGACGGTTGTGGCGGACGAATCGGCCAACACCGGCAAAAACTTCGTCGTCGGCGCTAACAGAGACGGATACCATTTCCGCAATGCCAATTTCCCCAGGGACTTCCAAGCGGCCATGGTGGCGGACATAGCACTGGCCAAGGAGGGGTACACCTGTCCCAAATGCGAATCCACACTGGAAGCCATTCGCGGCATAGAGGTGGGCCATATCTTCAAGTTGGGCACCTTCTACTCCGAACGCCTCGAAGCTGGCTACCTCGACGAGCATGGCGACCAGCATCCCATGGTGATGGGGTGCTACGGCATAGGCGTGGGACGTCTGCTGGCCGCCGCCATCGAGCAGAACCACGACGAAAAGGGGATAGTTTTTCCTCCACCCATAGCCCCTTACCAGGTGCACCTGCTTTCTCTCAATCCTGAAAACAGCGAAGTATACAAGTCCGCGGAAGACCTCTACCGGAAGCTACAAGAGGCCGGTTTGGAGGTACTGTACGATGACCGAGAAGAGTCTGCGGGCGTGAAGTTCAATGACGCCGACCTGCTGGGACTTCCTCTTCGCTTGGTGGTTTCGCCGCGCAACCTGCGGCAAGCCTCAATAGAACTCAAAGGCAGGCTGGAAGAAAAAGGAACGCTGGCGCCGTTAGCCAGCGCGGTTGAAACGGTTAAATCAATCCTGAGCCAATCCAGGTGAGTGCTCTCTCCGTAGCCTTCGCAAGGCACCCCCAGAGCCAAAATACATCCTAGCCTGTATAAGAACCTGAAAGTCGTGTATCATCATTGCACAAAAGCCAATACGTCTTCCGGAGCAACTCATGACTGAGAAAGACATAACGCAGGGCAGCAGGGTCAAGGTCACCGACCGGCAATCACTTTTCTACGGGAGGACCGGATTGATCACGGCATCCGTTGACAAAGAGAACGACGGCGAGGGCCCCTTCTGGCTAGTGATATTCGACTGGCCGCTCGGCGGTATCGCAGGACGCGCCGTTCTAGGCCGGAGTCATCTGGAACTCGAACAATGGGATGTCTCCGGAGACCCAAGGCTGAAGCTCCAAAGTTGACCCTGTCAATCGACATTGGATACAATTTATTTACTGAAACCTGGATTCATCCTGAGTAGGAGTAAAAGATGGCGACCGTAACCAGAGAAGAAGTCTTGGAGAAGCTTAAGGAAGTCTACGACCCTGAGATCCCAGTCAACGTGGTTGACCTTGGATTGATCTACGGAGTAGAGGTCAACGACGGCAACGAAGTGCACGTCCGGATGACGCTCACCGCCCCCGGCTGTGGCATGGGGCCGTACATAGCACAGCAGGCGGAGTGGGCCGTTTCTGAGTTGGAAGGACTGGAGGACGTGACCGTGGAAATGGTCTTCGACCCACCGTGGACGCCCGATATGCTCACCGAAGACGGCAAGGTCCTCCTGGGCATCTAGCCAATGACGGCAGAGCGCAAATTACCTGAGATGAGCCCACAAGAGCGGGCTCGCCTTGACTCTATCAAACGTACCTGGCAGCAGCGCCTACAGATAAGCGACCGCCTAAGCCGCATCAAGGTAAAGCTGGGCGTTTACAGCGGCAAGGGCGGCGTGGGCAAAACAACCGTAGCGGTGAACCTGGCGGTTGCCCTGGCAAACAAAGGTTTCGCCGTTGGACTACTGGATTCCGATATAGACTGCCCCAACGCGGCAAGAGTCATAGGCGCTACGGAGTCTGCCTCTATGGATAACGGGCAGTTCATACCTCCACGCGCTTACGGCGTAAAGGTCATATCCATGTCCTTTTTCCAGAAGAACGAAGAAGAGGCCATTATCTGGCGCGGCCCCATGATCCACAACGCCCTGAACCAGTTACTGGAGAACACCGACTGGGGTGAACTCGACTACCTGGTGGTCGACCTGCCTCCCGGCACCTCCGACGCACCGCTCACCATCATGCAGGTCCTACAGTTGGACGGCTTTGTGGTGGTGACCACGCCTCAGTCGCTGGCCAAGCTGGACGCCAAGCGGTCTATAAATATGATCAAGAAAATGAATGTGAACGTGTTGGGTGTAGTGGAAAACCTCTCCGGCGGTGTATTCGGTTCTGGCGCCGGAGAAGACCTCGCCGCAGAGATGGATCTGGCCTTCCTGGGTAGACATCAACTGCTGGCCGAGTATATGAGCAGCAAGAAGCCCACCGTGCTGGAAAGCAAGCTGGTGGCCGACGAATACGACCGCTTGGTGGAGGCCGTTCTACCCAAGCTGCCGTCGACCAGCCAGGCCGCTGGCTGATCCCCGGTCCAGAGGCACCGCCTTCAGATTACTCGACCCTCTTGCTAACTAAGGTGGCGTACTCGCACGCCCACCTGCGCAGCCATGACAAGGTGAGATGTATCGTCAAGACGTTCCGTAAGTTGGGGTCACTCGGAGCGGCGAACAATGCCTTCGTCTTCCAGCTGATCCATGAGTCTCGCCGCTCTGGGATAGCCTATACGTAGGCGCCTTTGAAGTAACGAGGTAGATACCCGCGAGTGGGTGCTGGCCAGCTCTATGGCTTTGTCCAGCATGGCGTCCCTTGGCCCGCCCCCTGCTGTGCCGTTGCCGTCAGCTTTGGACTCGACCACTTCAGGCTCTAGGTCGAACTCGGGCAGCTGGGGTCCGCTCTGCTCCCGCCAGTGTTCCATGAGTGTCTCGGTTTCCTTGTCTGAAACGAACGCTCCTTGTACTCGCTGCGGCTTGAGAGTATCTCCGGAAAGGAAGAGCATGTCTCCCCTGCCAAGGAGCTTCTCTGCCCCGGCGGCGTCCAGGATAGTGCGGGAGTCTACCTGGGAGACAACGGCAAAGCTGATACGGCTAGGGATATTGGCCTTTATAAGGCCGGTGACTACGTTCACTGAAGGCCTCTGCGTGGCAACAATGAGGTGTATGCCGGTGGCGCGGCCCAGCTGCGCCAGGCGGGTAAGGGTCTGCTCCACCTCATGGGAAGACGTCATCATGAGGTCGGCCAGCTCATCAACCGCTATTACCAGGTAGGGCATGGGTTCCAGAGCCTGTGGGTGACGGTGATAGCCCTCTATATTGCGCACACCCAGCTCCTCCATGCGTCTGTAACGCCGGTTCATCTCGCCAATGACACCCTTGAGCGCCCTGACCGACTCTTCCGGATCCACCACAACGGGCGCCATGAGGTGCGGGAGCCCGTTGTATGGGGTGAGCTCAACCCGCTTGGGGTCTATGAGAAGCATACGCACCTTCTCCGGAGACACTTTGCAAGCCAGGGAGAGTATCAGAGTATTCATGCAAACGCTCTTACCGCTGCCCGTGGCGCCTGCAATGAGCAGATGAGGCAATCTCCTAAGGTCGGCGACAACGGGATTCCCTCCGGAACCCTGTCCAAGACCCAGGGCGAGGCCTCCCTTCCTGTGCAAAGAGAGAAACTCTTCGGATTCCAATACGCTGCGGAGAGCAACCAGCACCGGATTACGGTTGGGCACCTCTATGCCGACCACTGCCTCGCCGGGAACGGGAGCCTGTATGCGCAGACTGGGCGCGGACAGGGCCAAGGCCATGTCCTTTTCCCGCGCCACAATGGCGTCAACTCTTACGCGGGTCTTCTCCTCTTCGCGTCCTTCCACCGGTTTGCCCTTTTCATCTTTGAGAACGCTGCCTCGGGAGCGGCGCTTCCATCCGGGAGTCAGGCCGTACAGCGTGACTGCGGGGCCGGGTTTGATCTGTTCGTCCTTTACCTCTACGTCTACACCGTGTTCGGCGAGTGCCTCTTCTATCCTGCGCGCCACATCCCTGCGAGCCTCTTCCTCCTTCTTTCCGTCAGTCACCGTGGCAGGAGCGTTATCAAGGAACCCGGTGCCCGGAGGCCGCCACTGGGAGACTGTAACGGCCTCTTTGGGCATGGGGTCTTCCTCGTCTTCCGTATCCTCTACTATCGAGAACTCCTCATCGTCATCAACGTAGTCATCTTCTTCATCCGGGTATATGATCTCTTCCACATCGTGCAAGGGGTCGGCCACGTCTGCCCTTGACCCGGTAGACCCTGCGGGGCCGCGCACAAGCAGCAGAACCCTGGCCCAAAGTTTCCGTGTCGCCGCTTTGATCATTCTCCATATCTGTCGTAAAGCGGCTAAGGTTAGCGAAAGAATCTTCTTGCCAGCAAATCTAAGGGCGTCCTTTGCTGCTCTATAGAAACTCCGGGGCCAAACTATGATTGCTGACAGCAACAGCAGGCCGGCAACCAGGGGAATGCCGCGCAACGGTTCGTTCCACAACCACCGGCCGGCGACGCCACCGTACGTTGTGTCGGCGACAACACCACCTGAGCCATGAAGCGACCCCAGAGCGGTTTGAAGCGTCACTACCACAAGGGCCGTGGCTACCCACCATTGCCATGTGTCCAATACCATCCGAGGCTTGAGGCGAAGGGCCCCCAGAAATGCCAGCGTCCAAAGGGTTAGGAAGTATACTCCCAATCCTACTGCGCCAAACACTCCATCACGGGCCCAGGGATAGAAATCGTTGACAAGGTAACTCCGGAATACCAACCCCAGAGCAACCAATATGACGCTGACTATGATCAGCCTTCCATACCAGTTCCTGATGAAGAAGGTAAGAAGCCTATGCCTCCACGGCTGTGGCTTGGACTTGCCTTTGGCCTTGGAGCGAAGTGTTGCCATGGCCTACTCCTACACCTCTAACGGAACGGGGATCACCAGTGGCCGGAGCCTTGTCTCCTCATAGAGGAAACTCCCCACGGAGTCCTTCACCTGCGTTGCGATGGCCCCCAAGTCAAGGTGCTGTTCACCGTTTGTCCCGTTCACCGCTCGAAGCGCGGTCTCAGCGGTGCGAGCCATCAGGTCAGGGTAGTCCTCTATGTCCACAACCCCGCTGGAAACCGCCTCCGGCTGGCCCAGGACGCGTCCAGTCGCCTTGTCTACGGCTAGGGTTACAACCACTATGCCGTCGCGGGACAATGTCCGGCGGTCTCTGAGAACCAGGCTCTTCATGTCCCAAAGCTGCAAGCCATCCACGTAGATGTGGCCGGCGGTCACCTTTCCCGCAATGCGCCCTGCCTCCTTGGTTAGCTCCAAGACATTCCCGTCTTCCAGAACAAAGGCATTTTCAGGCTGAACGCCCACTTCCAGAGCCAGGTCGCGGTGGGCCACCAGGTGTCGGAACTGACCGTGGATAGGAACAAAGAACTTGGGACGGGTAATGTTCAGCATGAGCTTCAACTCTTCTCGGCTGGCATGACCGTGAACGTGTACCACGGCCACCTTGTCGTAGAGGACGCGTGCTCCCTCTCGGTAGAGATTATCTATGGTGCGGCTGACGACAAGCTCGTTGCCAGGGATGGGCGTTGCCGAGATCACTACCGTATCGCCCGGCATCACTTTGATGTCGCGATGGTCTCTATTGGCGATGCGCACCAGTGCCGACGTAGGTTCACCCTGGCTGCCAGTGGCGATGATGACCGTTTTCCCCGGCGGCAGCTTGTTCAAGGCCTGAAGAGACACCAAGACTCCGGCTGGGTCGCTCAAATAGCCCAAGTCCATGGCCATCTTAACGTTGTTCACCATGCTGCGGCCCACTACGGCCATCTTTCTGCCGTGTCTAGCACAGGCATTTATCACTTGCTGAATCCGTGTTATGAGAGAGGCGAAGGTGGCAATCATTACCCTCCCCTCAGCCTGTTGGATGGCGTGGTCAAGGGCTTCTCCCACCACCATTTCTGAAGGCGTATAACCCGGCGTGTCGGCATACGTGGAGTCTGAAAGGAGAAGGAAGGTGCCATCCTTACAGTGCTTGGCCAGATTCGCCAAGTCAGTTGGTTTTCCATCCGCGGGGGTATGGTCTATCTTGAAATCGCCGGTGTGGACAACCAGCCCCAGGGGCGTCTTGATGGCCAGTCCCATGGCGTCCGGAATACTGTGGCAGACCCTGAAAAACTTCACCTGGAATGCTCCCGCCTTGATCTGCTGGTCCGGTCTTATCTCATGGAGAGAGGCCTCTTTCAGGAGCTTGTGCTCCTTAAGCTTCACCGAGATCAGGCCGTAGGCCAGGCGGGGAGCGTAAACAGGGACATTCAACTCGCGGAGAACGTAAGGTAATGCGCCGGTGTGGTCTTCGTGCCCGTGCGTGATGAAGATGCCGCGGATGCGGTTCTTGTTTTCAACCAGGTAGGAGATGTTGGGTATTACCAGGTCTACGCCCAGCATGTCCTCTTCAGGGAATAGAACGCCGGCATCAATGACAATGATGTCCTTGCCGTACTCCAAGGCCATCATGTTCTTGCCTATCTCTCCCAATCCACCGAGGGGTATGACTCTAAGGGGGGTTTTACTCATGATTGAAACTCTACTGGAACATGGAAATTTGCCTGGACTTGGGTTCCTCCGGTTTTTCCAAGGGGAGGTCTCCTTGCAGCAGAGAGGGTATCGCCTGAAAATCTTGCTCTAGTACGGTGCGCAATGTGTGCTGACGCAATGCAGCCGCCGGATGGTAAATGGGATATACAATCAAATTCCCTATTTGGCGCGGCTTGCCGTGGGTCTTGCCGATGGTCTCTCCCGGCAGAAACTTGCCCAGTGAATGACGTCCCAACGTGACTATTACCCTGGGCTGTACCAGCTTTATCTGAACGTCAAGGTACTTGCTGCAAGCCTGGATTTCCCCGGGGAAGGGGTCACGGTTATTGGGGGGGCGGCACTTGACCATGTTTGTGATGTATACATCAGCTCTGCTGAAGCCTATGGAAGCCAGCAACTCTTCTAGATACCGGCCAGCCTCGCCTACGAACGGCCTTCCTTGCCTGTCTTCGTTGTAGCCTGGCCCTTCTCCTATGAACATCAAGTCGGCATCTTCCGGTCCTTCACCTGGAACAGCCCTGGTGCGATGTTGTGACAGGTTGCAGTCCATGCAACTGCTTATCTGACCGGCTAGGTGTTGTAGTTCCGACATGTCTTTTGATGAGTTCTAATCCCTGTCCAACACATTTATTATAAATCATCTGGGAATAGTACTAGCATTTACCTAAACCAAGGGCAGGCCTATGTCTTGGACAAAGCCTTGCCAACATACGGGGTAGACACGGGCCAGTTAGCTGTCTTTAATGCCCTTCCCCTTGAGGTAATCAACCGCATCCGCAACAGTATTGATCTTCTCCGCATCCTCATCCGGGATCTCTATGGCTTCATCATCTTGAGAGAACTCTTCTTCAAACGCCATAATGAGCTCGACCAAATCAAGCGAGTCGGCGTTGAGGTCGTTGGTAAACGACGCCTCCGATTTCACGTCGGCTTCTTCAACTCCGAGTTTGTCGATAACCAACTTTTGCACGCGCTCAAATACTGCTGCCATTATTGTGCTCTCCTTCAATAGTTGTTTGGGAATCAGTACCGTCTATTATGACATGGATTCCGCAACAGCACCCAGTACCCCGTTTACAAAGCGAGGCGAACTCTCTCCACCAAACCGTTTGGCCAACTCTACCGCCTCATTTATGGCCACTTGAAGCGGTACTTCCTTCCCACGCTTAACCTCATATATGGCTATCCTCAATATATTGCGGTCCACAGGCGATAGCTGCTCCACAGGCCAACTCTGAGCATAGCGCTGAATCTCAACGTCCAGATCGTCTCTTTGTGCTATTACCTCTTCGGCAAGATGGCGTATGAAGGAACTATTGTTCTTATCCAAATGAGCCTGCTCGGTGACCCAGCCAAAGCTCTCCTCAAGGGAATGACCAACCGTATCCACCTCGTAGAGAACTTGTAACAGCACTCGGCGCGCCTTGCGGCGCATAGAGCGCCTCCCACTGCCGTTCATGGGTGTCTTATTGGCAAGCTCCGACCTATCAGGACCAGGGCTACCCTTTGTGGCCGTTGGCAACCAGTTCCCTTACTGATGAAATATCGTGAACTGCCTTGACGCTGGCATCGCTGGCAATGCGTTTCACCATGTTGGTGAGCACCTGGCCGGGGCCAAACTCAATGAATTCGCCCACCCCTGATTGCACCATGTAGTTTATAGAGTCCTGCCAGCGTACACAGCCGCATAGCTGTTGGGCTAGCTCCTCTTTGATTTCCCAGGAAGCGCTCAAGGGTTTAGCGGTACAGTTGGCAATCACAGGCGTAACGGGATTGCGGAAGTTTACGGAATCCAGCGCCTTTTGCATACCTTCCATGGCCGACCCCATGAGGTAGGAATGGAAGGCGCCCCTAACCTTGAGAGGGATGCTCCGCTTGGCGCCCCTTTCTGCCGCCAGCTCTATGGCCCTATCCACGGCCTCTTTTTCACCACTAATAACTATCTGGCCGGGAGTGTTTATGTTGGCTACTTGAGCACCGGTTTCGCGGCAGACCTCTTCAACAATATGCTCTTCCAAGCCAAGGACGGCAGCCATGGTGCCGGAATGGTCGTTACAGGCTTCTTGCATCAGACGGCCCCGCTCACGCACCAACTGCACCGCATCCATAAGATCAATGACGCCTGAGGCAACCAGCGCCGTATACTCCCCCAAGCTGTGTCCTGCCATGAAAATTACATCATGGTTTAGATCGCCGCCCGCTTGCTCTCTGGCTGTGGATAGGCTGGCCAAGCTGACCGTCAGTATGGCCGGCTGCGAGTTGTCCGTCCTGTTGAGCTCTTCGGCAGGACCTTCGAACATAAGGCGTGACAGAGGGCTTTCCATTGCTTCGTCGGCGAGACGGAAGACATCCCTGGCCGCCGGCGAATTCTCGTAGAGGTTGAGTCCCATGCCAACCTCCTGAGACCCCTGTCCCGGGAATAGAAACGCAGACTTCTTGCCGTTTTTTCCGTTCTTTCTTGATAGAGCCACAATTTGCTCCTAATGCCCGGGTTTGATATGCAAGAGCTACCTGCTATTTATCACTCTTCAACTTCCGAACCCGCCGGCGAAACCACTTCTCTACCGGCATAATATCCGCAATTGTGACATACCCGGTGAGAGCGCTTTGGCACTCTGCACTGCGGGCACACCGAAAGGCTAACCGGCCTGAGGCCCGAGTGGCTCCACCGCTTACCCTTCTTAGACTGTGTTCTCTTCTTCTTTGGTAATGCAGCCATATTTCACTTCATGTACTGGGAAAATCATATCGCCAGTTCAAGCAATGGCGCCCAGCGGGGATCCAGCTCCTTCCTTTCACAAATACACTCTAAATTCAGATTCATGCCGCAGCAAGGACACAGGCCGGCGCAATCTTCTTTGCACAACGGTTTCATAGGCAAGGCCACTATTATCGACTGGCGTACGGCTTCAGTAATATCAAGTTCATGACGATCGTTCAATAGAAAGAACGGAGCAGCTTCCTCTGAAACATAAAGAGCTCCTCCTGTGCTGATGTCGACGGTGGGAAGATACACCTCGCTGAGCCGCAACTCCAACAAGGTATTGAAGCCCTGAAGGCATCTGCCGCAAAGACACGTAGCAGAGACCCTCAGTGACGCATTCACTAGAATGCCTTGATTCACACGGGCAAGCCGAGCTTCGCCTTGGGCTACGCTGCCACTGGTCTCCTCCGGAGACTCCAGGGTGGAGTACACAATGTAGTCCCTATTTGTGCCCACAGGCTCTTTGAGAAGATGGGCAACGTTAAATTCCATAGGTTATCAAACCCTCTTCAAGGGAGCCCATTATAGAAACCGAGCAATGAGGTGTCAAGCTAACCAAATTGCCTATACGTATTATGTTTATGAAAGAGAGTTATACACCCAACCTGACATGGACAGCAGGTTGCTCTCCCTCCTGCTTCTGCTCCTGCACGTATTGCCGCATGCCTGACATTGCCCACAGGCGTGCCCTGTGCTATACTTCCGTGCTACGTGTGCATTTCTAAACGACTAGGAGTTTACATGGTTGAAGAAGTCCAGAGGATTCCGGATGGCAATGGGCAAGCAAGGCCACCGGGAAACGGTCTCATCCAAGAGGAAGGGACTGTCACTATGAAGGCCCTGCTGGAGGCGGGCGTACATTTTGGTCATCAAACGCGGCGCTGGAATCCCAGGATGAAGAATTACATATTCGCCACCCGCAACGGCATCCACATCATTGATCTACAGCAGACTTTGGGCCTACTGGAAGGGGCCTGCGAGTTTATTTCAGAGATGGTCGCCTCCGGAAGAGATGTCCTCTTCGTTGGCACCAAGCGCCAGGCGCAGGAGACCATAGTCAACGAAGCGCAGCGCTCTGGTGCTTTCTATATCGATACCCGGTGGCTGGGAGGCACCTTCACCAACTTCATCACCATACAGAGACGGATAGATTACCTAGTACAGTTGGAAGAGCAAGAACTGAAGGGGCAGTTCAGTGTACTTTCCAAAAGAGAGGCACAAAAGCTGGAAGAGAAGATAGTCAAGCTGAACCGCTACCTTGGCGGCATCAAGGCCATGACAAAGCTCCCTGGCTGTGTCTTCTTGATCGATATTGGCAAAGAGAAGATAGCCGTGGCAGAGGCGCAGCGCATGGGCGTGCCCATAGTTGCGCTGGTTGACACCGACGCCGATCCGAATCTAGTGAATTACCCAATTCCAGGCAATGATGATGCCATACGCTCGATTCGCCTCGTCACACATAAAATCGCGGACGCCGTCCTGGAAGGTATGCAAAGACGCGCCGCCATAGAAACAGATATCGCTGTTCCTTCAGAACAGGCTGAGGAAGAGATGAACCTACCTGAAACTGAAGTTGCCGGGTTCACCACCGAGATCAGGAGGTAAGCCGGCCTTGGAGATCACCACCGAACAGATCAAAGCCCTGCGGGACCTTACAGGCGCTGGAATCATGGATTCCAAGAAAGCCCTAGAGGAAGCGGGGGGAGATATTGAAAAAGCGGAGTCTCTGCTAATAGCCAAAGGCATAGAAAAGCTGGCAAGCAAGGCGCACAGAGAGACCAGCGAAGGACTGGTCGAATCGTACGTTCACAGCGGCAGCCGCATTGGGGCTATGGTAGAAGTTAACTGCGAAACCGATTTTGTCTCCAGGACACCGGAGTTCAAGGACTTAGCTCACAACCTCAGCATGCAGGTTGCCGCCATGGCGCCTCTGTACACGGACAAATCCGAACTCCCAGAGGACGACACCAGTAACCCGGAAGAGGTTTGCCTCTTGCAGCAGCCCTTCATCAGAGACAACAGCAAGACCATCCAGGACATAGTTACTGAAGTAGCCGCCAAGGTAGGGGAGAACGTACGCATCAAAAGGTTTTCCCGCTTTGCTCTAGGAGAGTAGGGCAACAAATGGCGGATTTGGCTTACAACAGAATCCTGCTGAAGCTCAGCGGTGAATCCCTCAAAGGCGACCTTGACTACGGCATAGACCCCAAGGCATTGGCCTACCTGGCCGGAGAAATCAAGGGGGCCTTCCGAATGGGCGTCCAGCTTTCTGCCGTCGTCGGCGGCGGAAATTTCTGGAGAGGCGACGAGTGGGAAGCCCGCGGCATGGATAGAGCCACCGCCGACTACATGGGCATGCTGGCCACCCTCTTGAACTCGCTAGCCCTGCAGGATGCACTTGAACGCGAGGGGCTGGACACACGAGTGATGACAGCCATAGACGTCCGTGCCGTGGCAGAGCCTTACATCCGGCGACGCGCCATCACTCATCTGGAAAGAAACCGGCTTGTCCTATTTGCCTCCGGTACGGGAAATCCCTATATGACTACGGATACGGCTTCGGCACTACGCTCCCTGGAAATAGACGCTGAAGTGCTGTTTATGGCCAAAAACCGCGTCGACGGCGTATATGACTCGGACCCGCACAGTAATCCAGGGGCAAAGAAATTCCAGCATCTGGACTACATAGAAGCGCTGAACCTCAGACTTGAAGTCATGGACGCTACTGCCTTATCCTTGTGCATGGAAAACCAGCTTCCCATAGTGGTTTTTGACCTATTTGTTCCCGGCAGCCTTTCCAGGCTTCTCAGTGGAGATACGCTGGGAACCGTTGTAGGGCAACTGCAGGCCCCGATCCCTCCTCAAGGGGACAAGAAAGTCCCTTCCGTGGATATCTAGACCGGCCAGCAGTCTCTAACCGCTGCCGCAAACCAAACGTCAGGAGGTCTTGTCATGACAACAGCCTCACTTCTAAACGATGCGGAATCCCGGATGAAGAAGACCCTAGAGGCATTGACCCGGGAGATGAACACCGTAAGGACCGGCATGGCTACACCCAGCCTTTTGGAAAACGTCCTTGTAAACTACCACGGGGTCCCAACCCCCCTCAACCAACTCTCCACCGTAACAGTGCCAGAAGCCAGGCTTCTTGTCATACAACCTTGGGACAGAAGCGTTATCTCTGAGATTGAACGGAGCATCCTCAAATCAAGCCTGGGGCTGAATCCAGCCAACGACGGCACCGTATTGAGAGTACCCATACCGGAGCCGACGGAAGAGCGGCGCCGCGATCTGGTCAAGGTGGTCAGGCGCCACGCCGAAGAATCACGCGTCGCCGTGAGAAACATACGCCGCGACATCATCGAGAAGATCCGCGCCATGGAGCGCAACAAGGAGCTGTCTCAGGATGAAAGTCGGCGTAATCAAGATCAGACACAAAAGCTTACGGACTCCTATATAGGCAAGGTGGATACCGCGGCCACGGAGAAAGAGGCCGAAGTCCTGGAAGTGTAACCGTCCCCTTGCACCAATCTGAAAGGTTATGTGCATATCCATAGCTGATACAGAAAGTGCAATTGCACTAGAGGGCGGCTGGCCCCCCCGGTTGAGACCATGACATCATCTTCTAGTCCATCCGGCTCACACGGTCCACCTCAACCTTGCGATAGGCCCGCCGCGGGCAGAGATTCGCTGGTTCTGCGCCTTGCTACCGCTATAATCGGCGTCCCCGTCCTGTTTGCACTGGTCTGGCTGGGCGATCTTTGGGCCCTTGCCCTCGCTATTGCGGCGGTTGCCCTGGGACTGGCGGAATTCTATAGCTTGGTAAACATCAAAGCGTTGTGGGCGCGCCTGCTGGGCATCGCCCTGGGGGTAACGCTGGTGGCGGGAGCAGGTTTCCAAGCCCAGATATGGGCTCCTCCCATCCTATTCATTGGGCTGATGCTTGTATTCGTCTCCTACAGGTTCTTGCCCGCACAACGTAGATCCTGGCCTCTCTTCGCTGGCGGCCCCTTCTACCTTGGCGCGGCGCTGGCCTATGCAGTCCTACTGAGGGGGATAGAGGACGGCGCCCTCTGGCTATCACTGGCCCTCGCCGCTACCTTCGTAGTGGACACGTCCGCATATTTCGCCGGCAAAGCATTCGGCAAGCACCGCATGGCGCCTGGAATCAGCCCTGGCAAGACATGGGAAGGAGCGGCTGCTGGTCTGCTCGGCGGCATCCTTGCATTCCTTGTCATCGCATCGTTGCTCTCCCTGGGCTTGGCAGCTTGGAAGGCTGCCCTGCTCGGAATAGCAGTTGGCCTTGGAGCCCAGGCCGGCGATTTGCTCGAATCGGCTCTGAAACGGGCCAACAGCGCCAAACAATCGGGCCGCCTGGTGCCTGGACACGGGGGCGTCCTGGATAGACTTGACAGCATTGTGCTCAATTTGGCGCTGGTTTATTATGGAGCTACATGGGTGGCAACATGGTGAAAGGCATAGCTATTCTCGGCTCCACGGGCTCCATAGGCCGGCAGACTCTTGAAGTAGTGCGGGCTTTCCCGGAGCAGTTGTGCGTCGTGGGCCTCGCCGGCTGGCGCAACGTGGACCTGCTGCAGATGCAGCTTGCGGAGTTCAACCCAAAGGTAGCATGGAGCCACAACGGTTCGCTGCCTTCAGCGCCTCAGAGTACTCTTGTCCATAGCATGGAGGAGGTAGCCTGCCATCCGGACGTAGACCTTGTGGTTATGGCCACCAGCGGCCTATCAGGATTGACTCCTACCCTGGCCGCCCTCAAGGCGGGGAAAGCCGTAGCACTGGCCAGCAAAGAGGCCATTGTAATGGCCGGCGCTATAATCGCAGAAGAGATGCGGACGGGCGCACGTCTCTTGCCGGTGGACAGTGAACCCAGCGCCATCTGGCAATGTCTGCAGGGAGAAGAGCAAGACGTAGCCCGTTTGATCATCACCGCTTCCGGCGGCGCTTTCCGTGATAGGCCGCTGGAAGAGCTGGCAAACGTGACTCCTGAAGAAGCGCTGATGCACCCAACTTGGCAGATGGGCAAGAAAATCACCGTAGATTCGGCTACCCTGATGAACAAGGCTTTTGAAGTCATAGAAGCCCACTGGCTTTTTGACGTTGCTTGGGAACGGATACAGGCCGTGCTCCATCCCCAGAGCATCGTCCACTCTTTCGTCGAGTTCCACGACGGATCGATAAAGGCGCAGATGGCGCCTCCCGATATGCGTCTCCCCCTGCAATACGCCATCTTTTACCCAAAGCGGCTCAGCAGCAACTGGACCAACAGCTTCGATATAGCTCGCATAGGTTCACTAGAGTTCTCACCCCTGGATGAGAGTAGGTATCCCTGCTACAGGACCGGATTGAATGCCGGGATGGCCGGCGGCACTTACCCGGCCGCCCTCTGCGCTGCGGACGACGTGGCCGTAGAGCTTTTCCTGGAAGGGAGAATCGGATTCTTGGACATCCCCCGGTTGGTGGATGGCGTCCTTGAGGAGCACCGGCCCGGCAACGAGACCTCCCTGGATGATGTCTTGGGCGCTGCTGCCTGGGCGGGGCAAAGAGTACGAGAGTTGGCCGGGGTCTAGACATGTTCGCCGTACTTCTTTCAATACTGGGTTTTGTGGCGGTGCTCGTTGTTCTCATAGTTATCCATGAGGCGGGACACTTCTTTGCCGCCAAGTTGGCCAGGGTCAGGGTACTTGAGTTCGGCATCGGCTTCCCACCCAGGCTCTGGGGCCTGCGCAAGGGCGAAACCATCTACAGCATCAACGCCGTTCCCCTGGGAGGATTTGTCAAGATGCTGGGCGAAGAAGACCCCTCGGAACCGGGCAGCCTCGCCGGCAAAAGCACCGCCGCAAGGTTCTTGGTAATGGCGGCAGGCCCCTTCATGAACCTGCTGACGGCGGTAGTCCTCTTCAGCGCGCTATTCGTCATCCCCCAAGATGTTCCTGTAGGCGATGTCTCTGTGATGAGTGTAATGCCCAGCTCCCCGGCCGCACAGGCCGGCGTCCTCCCCGGGGATGTCATCCGGGAGGCCAACGGCCGCACCCTAGACAACGACGGCCACCTGCGCTATCAGATAGCTCTCAGTCTGGGCCAGGAGATGACATGGCTGGTTCAGCGCGGCAGGGAGCAGGTCACTGTAACCCTGGTGCCAAGGGTCAACCCCCCTGAGGGAGCAGGAGCTGCCGGCATCAGGGTAGCTACAAGAAACGTCGCGTATGAAAAACGGTCAGAGGCTTTGTGGCGCGCCCCCATACTGGGCCTGCAGAGAACGGGTCAAGTGCTGGTGCTGGTCAGGAACGAGCTCACCAAGTGGATATCGGGAGGCGCAGCCCCCGAGGTGACCGGGCCTGTAGGGATGGCGCACGTCTTCGGAGAGGTGGCACAGGCAGAGGAGGTACCGCCGGTTGACCGTGTCATAACCACGTTGAACCTGGCCGCGGTCATCAGCCTGAGTCTGGGCATCTTCAACCTTCTGCCCATCCCGGCGCTGGACGGTGGGCGCATTCTGTTCGTCGCCATAGAGTGGATACGGCGCGGCAAACGCATCTCTCCCCAAAGTGAGGGACTTGTCCACCTCGTCGGATTCGCCGTACTCATCATGCTGGCGATACTGATCACCTTCGCAGACCTGAACCGCATCTTCCGCGGCGAAAGCCTCATAGGCGGCTGATAGCCTGATTACGAGTCAAAGGAGTCAACGTTGAACCGCAGAATAACCAAACCCGTTTACGTAGGCGATGTAAAGGTAGGGGGCGACGCCCCCATCACCGTGCAGTCGATGACCAAGACCGACACCCGCGACGTCAAGGCAACCGTGGAGCAGATAAAGGGTCTGGAGGAAGCCGGCTGCGAGATCATCCGCTGCGCCGTGCCGGACATGGAAGCGGCGCTCGCCCTGCCCCGGATCAAGGAGCAGGTCTCCATCCCCCTGGTAGCGGACATTCATTTCCACTACCATCTGGCCCTGGAAGCAATCAATGGCGGCGTAGATTGCCTGCGCCTGAATCCGGGCAACATCCGCGACCCCGAGCGCGTCAAGCAGGTGGTGTCGGCGGCCAAGGAGCGCGACATCCCCATACGCATCGGCGTCAACTTCGGCAGCCTGCCCCCCGTGGGCAGCATCGGCAAGACGCGAGCCAAGCACCGCCTCTCCGACGGTGTGAACCTGCTGCCCAAGACGGGTGTCGCCGCCTTCGGACAGTACTCGGTGGTCGACCACATGGTCGACACCGCCCTGTGGGAGATTGGCATCCTGGAGGCGCTGGACTTCGACCTGATCAAAATCTCCATGAAAGCGTTCGACGTTCACACCACCGTTGAAGCCTACCGCCGCCTGGCTGAAATGGTGCCCTATCCATTTCATCTCGGCATCACGGAGTCGGGAACGGCCAAATCGGGCAGCATTCGCAGCGCCATCGGCCTGGGCATACTCCTCTACGGGGGAATAGGCGACACCATTCGCGTCTCCCTCAGCGACGACTCCCGTGAAGAGGTGGCCGCCGGCTACGAGATACTGAAGTCACTCAACCTCCGCCAGAAGGGGACCACACTGATCGCCTGCCCTTCCTGTGGCCGCGCCGATGTCGACGTCATCAAGCTGTCCAACGCGGTGGACGAGCTTCTCAAGGGTATCGACAAGAACGTGAAGGTGGCGGTCATGGGCTGCGAGGTCAACGGCCCCGGCGAAGCTAAGGACGCCGACGTAGGCATAGCCGCCGGGGCGGGGCGCGCCGTCATCTTCCGCAAAGGCCAGAAGGTGCGTGTGGTTGAAGAATCGCAGATGCTCACAGCCCTCATGGAAGAGGTGGAGGCTCTTTGACCACTTGGCGTTGACCCGGTTTCCCAGAGGCTCATTCCCGTGGAAGGGGGCCTGCTCATGGAGGCGGGGCACTGAGCAGGGGGTATTTGTTTCAGACGTTATGTCTAGTACAAGGCTAAAAACGAACCACTTTTTTGCAAATATGGGAAACAAATCCGAATCCGTAGATAGAGTGGCGGGTTTCGTCGCGGCATTTAGCTTCCCTCCAGTTCATGTAGATAAGTATAGGAGACGGAGGCGGGTAGGGGTAAGTAAGAAATGTCGGATGGCATTCTCCCTTCCGTCATTGCTGTTATGCACACACCGCATACATAAAACAAGGTAGCATGAACAAGCAGGAAGACTTCCAGAACCGGGCTCTGGCGAAGCTACTTACAGAGCGTGGAGTAGAGGCTCACTTTGAGCAGCGCGGCGGGCGCAAGAGGATGGACGTTGTTGCAGAGGTGGACGGCCTGCGCGTCGTCTTGGAAGCGGAGACAGGTTTCAACCGCAAGGCGCAGGCTATCAAGGACGCCGACGCCCGCCTACGTCAAAGGCTGGCAACCGTGGTCTTTGCCGTCTGCTACCCTGACGGCGTCACAGAGCACAATCTTGCAGACGCAGAACTGACCTGGACCGTCCGCACAAAGGTGGGCGAACCCGCCGGAGAGTGGTCCGCCGGCGGACTTGCGCAGCTTGCCCAGGCCGTTCTGCAAGCGCCTCGATCTCTGAGCGGCGCGGACGTGGCGGCGCAGTGGCTCTCGGACGGACTGGACCAAGCCGTCCAGCGGCTGAAGACTCCAGTGCGCCGTGCGCTGGCGCAGGCACTAGACTTACCCGCCACCAAGCCCGGAGGTGGAGAGCACAGCGACGGCTACTTTGTGGCCGCCAAGCGAGGGATGCTGGTGGTGGCAACGGCCATGCTCTTCCACCACCGCGTCCAACAGTTCCTGCCGCCCGAACGCCCGGAAGGTTACGATGGGGAGTGGCCTCCCGCCAGCGCAACAGATTGCGCGGAGTATGATGCCGTTATCAGCGCCTTCAGAGAGGCGTGGCGCGGCATCCTCGCTGTGGACTACCGTCCCGTTTTTGAGACAGGCCGCACGGCACTGGCCGAGCTAACGACAGACCCGGACACCAGCCAAGCGGTGAGGAGTCTGGCGGCCGTGGTAGCACGAGTATCGGAGCGGGTGCATGGACTGCGTCACGACCTGCTGGGCCGCATCTTCCACAAGGTACTGGACACGGCCCCGCTACGACGGCTCCTTCTACACGTCCACAGCTGCTGCTGTGCTGCTCGCTTCCCTGGCCCTTCGGGAGGAGGATGGCGATTGGTCGGACCCCAACTACATAGACTCCCTCCGTATCTGCGACCCCGCCTGCGGCACCGGCACCTTGCTCATGGCCGCCGCGGAGCGCATTCGCGACCTCCGTAGCGCCGCTGGGCCGCTTGATCCAAAGGACGACGAGTATTTAGGCTTGTCCCTGGTAGAAGATGTATTGTGGGGCTACGACGTGAATCTGTCTGCGACACACATGGCCGCCAGCACCCTGGGTATGTTGTCCCCCACAACCAGGTTCAGCAAGATGAACATCCATCGGACGCTGTTGGGCGTGTTCGACGAAATTCCCTACCTTGGCTCCCTGGAGTTTCTCTCAGGCCAGGCCAGACTGGCGGCATGGCCGTCCATTGGACAGCAGGTGGATAGCGGAGAAAGAACAGTAGAGAGGCCCCCGCCAATGGATTTGGTGATTATGAACCCACCCTTCACCCGCGACAGCCTGCGTCACGACCAGTTCAGCCACACTGACGAGTTGGCCATTAAGGAACATGAGAAGAAAGTGTTGGGCGACGACGTTACGCTTCCCTGGTATAGCAGATTAGGCATCCCCGTAGACCCCACACGCGCCGCCGCCCGCTTGCACTCATCCGGCGGTCCTTTCACGGTATTGGCAAACGACCTGCTCAAGCCACACTCCGGCACACTGGCCCTGGTCTTGCCATCGGTGGTGCCCACAGCTCCCGGAAACCTGGCTCTACGCAAATATCTAGCCAAGAATTTCCACGTAGACACCATCGTCACATCCCACGACCCCAACCGCATCTTCTTCTCGGAGAACACCAGCATTGGAGAGGTTCTGCTTGTATGCCGACGCTGGGGCGAGGATAAGCCTAAACCACCCACACGAGTTGTCAACCTGGCTCGCAACCCCGAAACGCCGATTGAAGCTCTGGACACTGCTGTAAGGATAGAGCGGGGGGAGTGGGTCTCCCGCGACTTCACCATTCAGCACGTAGACTCCGCCCGCATTGAGCGGGGTGACTGGTCTGCCGTCAACTTCCTGTCACCCTTCCTTGTGGAAGCGTACCGAAAGCTCAGCGAGACTAGCCCGGCGTCAGTCCCGACCGTGCCCCTGAGTGACCTGGCGGAAGTAGGCCCGGCGGGGCAACGGATTAGAGACGCTTACATGCATTCGGATATGCCCACGCTGTCCGGACGGCGTGCCCTGTGGTATCACAAGACGGGCGTTACCACTTCCATGCGGGCGGAGACCGATTCCTACATTGAGCCCAAACCCTCCAAGCGTGAGCGCCGCCTAGCGGACAGCTACTGGGAGCAGCGCAGCAATATGCTACTTCCCCACAGGCTTCGGCTTAACGTATCGCGGGTCGCCGCAGTGATGCTGCCTGAACCGGCCGTCGGTTCCATCTGGACGCCGTGCCGACCTAACGATCCCGACATTGCCAAGGCCCTGTGCCTCTACCTCAACTCCACCCCGGGCCTGCTGTCACTGCTGGGTGGGCGCGACAACCGTGTGCCGTCGTATCCGTCCTTCTCCCTGGACACGCTGCGCGGGCTGCCGGTTCCCAACTTTGAGGCCCTTGGTAGCGCCAATCGTGAGTTGCTGGACGGCTGGTTTGACTGGCTGCAGAACGATGTCCTCTTGCCCCTCCCACAGATGAACCAAGACCCCGTGCGCCACCAGATAGACGAGGCGGTGACGCAGGCCCTGGGCTTGGATCCGGAGTGGGTCGCCACGGTACGGCAGAATCTAGCGCGGGAGCCCTCCGTTACGGACAGGGTCATGGATTAGGGCATGGTCTCCGTAGAACCATCACCCGACTTCGCTTAGCCCTGACTCCCCATCGACGCAGGGATTGACAAGGCAATTGAAACGGGTATAGATTCCGAAATTGAGGCACGTTTCAAGCTTAATCGTGCAATCCTGCTTATTCAGAACGGGGGGCAATACAGATGGCAGACAAGTTGAAAGAATTCATTGACGATTCCAAAGCTCTCATTGGACAGGACGCCACGGACGTACCGCAAGGTGTCAAAGTGGCCGATTGGTCATCCATTCAGAAGTTCTGTTCTGCATTGGGTGACGTAAATCCGCTCTACAACGACGCCGCGGGCGGTGTCGGTACCCTCTACGACACCATGATCGCGCCTCCCACCTTCATATTCTCCGCCCGAACCCCGGATTCAGGCGCAGCCTACGAGCAGAAGCAGTACGGCTTGCGTAGGTTCAGCACCAAGGCCTGTGCGGAGTGGAACGACGTTATTCGCCTGGGAGAGCGGCTGATGACCGACCTGAAGGTGACCGACGTACGCAACGGGCCCAATTGGGGGAGCAAGGAGACCGTAGAGGTGGACTCCACCGCCACTTACAGCACTGTCTTTGGCGGTGTCCTAGCCCAGGCCACGGGAACGGCGACTATAGTGCCCTATTCCATGGGTGAGCCCCTCATAGAAGATAGAGAGATCTACCAGTATTCCGACGAAGAGATACGCAAACTGGAAGACGATCTGGACGCCATAGCCCCACACCGCGGCGATGTACCCCTCTACTGGAGCGAGGTCGAGGTAGGTGACAAGCTGCCCACCCTGGTCAAGGGTCCGCTCTATTACACGGAGATATCCTCCTGGAAGGTGGCTGAGGCCAAGCCCACCGCCCTTTCCGTTGGCACCGTAGCACACCGCCAGATCATGGACAGGCCGGGCAGGATAGCTGTCAATCCCAGCAACGACTGGCCCTATATGGACACAGAGCAGGCCTTCGGCGACATTCTTGCCGTGAAAGCCCTGGGCTTCAAGATGCCCGTGTCCAAGGGCCTAATGCGCTTCGCCCTAGCCGGTCAGGTTGTAACCAATTGGATGGGCGACTTGGGCTTCCTACGCCGGATGTCCCTGGATCTTTCCAATCACTTCCTGTACGAAGACACCATGTGGCTCGGCGGCGAGGTGACTAGAAAGTTCAACGAGCAAGTTGGCGACGCCGAATATTCCGCGGTGGAGGTCAAGCTCTCCGGCCACAATCAGGTGGGGCAAACTCTGGTGGACGGCACGGCCGTGGTATATCTGCCAGAAAGAGGCTTCCTGGTGGGTCTTCCCATAGGCAATCCCTGGATGTAGGCTCGTAGGACATTGATTGATTGTTCCGAAAGTGAGGAGAAAGGAGCCGTAAAATGACCACAGAAGAAAAACAGACCTTTGAAAGCCTAGTCGACGAGTTCAGGCGGCTTTCCCACGAAGACCTCGAAAATGAGGTCATCGGGGAAGGATACCCGCTCGGTATGTACCTCTACCCGGGCAGCACTCAGCCCTACGACGCCTCAGGGCCCCCCTACAAGAGCCCTTGGGTGCTTACCGAACCCGTGATCAAGGCCTACGCCGCCAGCATCGGCGACGACAACCCCCTCTACACCGACACCGAATACGCCAAGAGCGGCCCCTACGGATGCCTTACTGCTCCAGGCACCGCTCTCATCATCGCCAGAAACGCCATGTGGCACGGCGCTCGACGTGTCGGCGGCTGGCCCATCGCCAACTTCCACTCCGGCACCGCTTGGGAGTTCTTCGACGTCCTGCGCGTCGGCACCGGATTCAAGACCTCCTCCGTGGGCAAGGAGATCATCGAAAAGCCAGGCGCCCACGGCAACCTCTTCTTCTTCATCACTGACGTCAACTACTGGGACATGCGTGGCGACCTCCTCGGCAAGTGCTACGGCACCCTCATCATGGTCCCTCGCGAAGAGATGGGCACCGGTCGCGCCATGTCCGTGGAGCGACTCGGCGAGCGCATGATGTACGAGCGCAATGTGCCCAAGCTCAACGCCGAGCAGGTGGAGGAGATCCTTGACCTCATGGAGAAGTCCAAGTCCAGGGGCAAGGAGATACTCTACTGGGAGGACGTCAACGAGGGCGATAAGCTGCCCACTTTCATCATCCCCCCCTGGACAGACCAGGACTGGACCGCCACCGGATTCATACGCAACGGCCCAGGCAGGGGCTACCAGTTCGAGGGCGGTCACAAGATGCGCCGGCACATCCAGCACGAGGGGCCCGGAGGCTTTGCCTACACCCACCCCGTCTCCCGCTGGCCCTGGAGCGCCGCCGACGAGCACGGCGACGCCCTAATGGCCGCCTACCGCGGCCAGGCCCTACCCTTCGATTGGGGCGGCCAGAGGTCTCAGATACCTCAGGCCCTGATGAGCAACTGGATGGGCGACCACGGCTTCATCCGCCGCCTCCAGATGGCTCTGCGCAGACCCTTCTACTACTCCGACATCGGCCTCTACAACGGCGAGATCACCAAGAAGTTCACGGAGGTGCAGAAGGGCGAACCAGGCGAGGGCGCCGAGGACGGTGTGCGCACCTACCACGCCGTCGGCATCAAGTACGAGGGACGCAACCAGGAGGACCAGGTCTTCGTGCAGGGCACCTCTACGGTTTACCTGCCCTCACGTGAAAGCGGCATGGTGCAGCTCCCCATCCCGCATGTGGCCAAGCCCCCTGCCATCCCCTACGAGACCTTCTACCGCGACTGGTACTAGACCGCATTCAAGAGGAGGTGTGCCGGCTGTTGAAGCCGGCACACCTCCCTTTCGCCTTTAGCGCCCTGCCATTACTATTGAAATGCGCCTCGCTCTGAGCGCGCGCTCCTCCCGTCCGTCACGCCCGTGACGACGGGCATTCAGGGACTGGATGTCATGCTGAGGAATTGTTCAAGCCCACTTGCATCAACCACGCCCCGACGACGAAGCATCTGCTGGACAAGGGTCGCTCCCAATCAACTGGAACGATTGGGGCACTAGGGACGCCATGCTTTATACTACTGACGTGCCCGCCCAAGCCAACACCCGCAACCTGTACCTGGGACTCGCCATTGGCGTTGTGGCCGTATCGTTCGCCGCCATATTCATCCGCCTCGCCGATGCGCCGTCCCTGGTCATAGCCTCCTACAGAATGACCATCGCCGCGGCCATCATGATTGGGCTTGCCGCGGGCTCCTGGATCAGAAACGGCGGCCAGTCCGTCTCAGGTCTAACCAAACGGGACCTGCCCCTTGTCCTCCTCTCCTCCGCGTCCCTTTCGGTGCATTTCTGGGCCTGGATCTTGTCGCTGGAGTACACCTCCGTCGCCAGCTCCGTTGTCCTTGTTACAACCAGCCCGTTCCTCGTCGCCATCGCGTCACGCGCCTTCTTTGGGGAGTCGATACACAAATCTACATTCGCCGGTATAGCCGTGGGCGTCGCCGGTGGGGTCATCCTGGCTGTGGGCGATGCCAGAGGCGGCGAAAGCGAGGTTTTAGGTGATCTGCTGGCCTTCGCCGGCGCTGTTGCCATCGTTGGCTACATGCTGGCTGGCCGGAGACTGCGCCGGCACGTGCCAGCCCTAAGCTACAACTCCGCCGTCTACAGCGTGACAGCAGTCATCTTGCTGGTTGCCGCCATTCTGGCCGGAGACCCCTTCACCGGCTACACACCCCAGACCTATCTCTGGCTGGTGATGGTGGCCCTGGTGCCACAGGTAATCGGACATTCCCTGCTCAACTGGTCGCTGGCCCACGTCACCGCCACCGCAGTGGCCATCGCGGTCATGGCCGAACCCGTCATAGCCACCGTCGCGGCCGTGATCATACTGGGGGAAGCCCCGCCACTGACCAGCGTTCTAGGGGGTGGCCTGATACTGTTCGGAATCTACGTGGCTATGAGATTCGGGCATTCCAGGCGCTAACCGGTGCCTAGCCCAAGTCTACCAGCGCATGGCCCGCGGTCACGCTTTGGCCCGGCGCAATATGCACCGCCTGTACGGTGCTGGCTGCAGGCGCCCTTATGGCCTGTTGCAGCTTTATGGCCTCCAGAATGCACAGAGCCTCGCCCTCTGCCACCCTCTGACCCGGCTTGACCTCAACCGATACAATCACACCCGGCATGGGCGACCTGACTTGCACCGTCCTTCCCATGGGCAGCTGGGATGGGGTGTTCGCGGGTAGGATAGCCTCGGCCAGCCCGTCTACGTTGACCTCGACCGTCTCACCATCGACCTGCACGTGAATGGGATTCGCCGAGATATCGCCTACCTCGACTTCGTACCACCTATCGCCGATTCTTACCCTGATTCGCTTTGCCATGGTTTAGCCAAGCAACGAGATGAACACGCCTGCCACCACCGCCGACCCGATGACGCCCGCCACATTGGGGCCCATGGCATGAGGCAGAAGGAACGTATCCGGATTGGCTTCCTGGCCCTGGCCATGAGCGATGCGGGCCGCCATAGGCACTGCTGAAACGCCAGCGGCGCCTATCAACGGATTTACCTTTTCTTTAGAGACCAGGTTCATCAGCTTGGCAAAGAGTATCCCCCCCACGGTGCCAACGGCCAGGGCGACCAGGCCCAAGGCAAGGATGGCAAGCGTTTCCAGTTGCAGTACTTTATCGGCGGAAAGCTGCGCTCCCACCGTAACCATGAGGAAGATGGTGACCACGTTGATAACCTCGTTGGAAGCCGCTTGACTAAGTCGAGGCACCACGCCGCTCACCGCCAGCAGGTTGCCCAGCATAAACATGCCTATCAGTGGGGCTGCATTGGGGACGAGCAGGATGATGAGTATCATGGCCAGGATTGGGAATACCAGTCTTTCCAACTTGGACACCTCCCGCGCGGGAGGCATCACAATCCGGCGCTCCCGCTTGGTGGTCAGGAGCCGCATCAAAGGAGGCTGTATGAACGCCAGGCCGGCCATGTATGTGTACGCGACCACGGCAGTGCGTCCCAGCAGATCGGGAGCCAGTATGGCGGAAAGGAATATCGTGGTGGGGCCATCCGCCCCGCCTATGATGCCGATAGACGCCGCTTCCCTGGTGGAAAAATCTATACCTATTTCGGGCACCAGGCTGATAGCCAGGGCTCCCCAGAAAGCCACGAAGATGCCCACCTGTGCCGCTCCACCCAGAAGCAGCGTTTTGGGATTCGCGATAATCGGCGTGAAGTCGGTGAGCGCGCCAAGGCCAAGGAAAATCAAGGGAGGCAGTATGTTCCAGAAGGAGAGCCCGAAATGAAAGGTTAGCCCAAGGATGCCGGACCCCTGCAGCGCATCCGGAGTCAGTGGGTCCGGGGCAAGCTGTATCAAAGCATTGAGAGGCAGGTTGGCAATAATGACTCCTATGCCTATCGGCAGCAATTCGTACGGTTCCGCCTTTTTGGCGATTGCTGTGTAGATGAAGAGCAACCCCAACGCAATGAGGAAAAGATTGCCCGGAGTCAAATTGAGAAAACCGATCTCGTTCAGGTACTGGCTAAGGTCAGGCACAAGCTACTCTATTCAGTAGGGTCATCTTCAGTTTGCTGCGTCTGCGCCAGGGCAACTCCCACGGCAATGGAAGCCGCCAGCGCTTTATCGCGTGTCTCCACCGCCGCAGGACCGAGCAACCGCCTCTGCAACCATTGCCACCGCAGCGACCATCCGGTGAGCACAACTATGGCCATCAGTATACCGAGCGCCGCAAACGCAGTGCCCACACCAAACAAGGTCAGTCCTATAGCTTCCTCAAATTCGGCGGTTGTCATATAGGGTCCTCAGCCGCACTACTCGCGGTCAACTCAGAGGCGCCACGCTGAAGATAACGTGAAACGGCTTGCAGTATATAACCACGGAGCGATATTGAGACAAGTCCATCTCTGGGATCGGATAGTTCTGATTGCCCATGTTCCCCTTTAGCTTGTCCAGCTCCACGTACTCCTCGCTATCGAAGTCACCTTGGCTCATGGGATCAGAATGCCCGCTGAGCAGCACTCTCAAATCGGGGCCGTTCGTCACCCTCAGATCCTCCACCCGGAGAACGTGCTCGCCGTCGGCTAGCCTGTATATCGTAGCCTGCCCGCTGCCCTTGTGAAAGCTGTCGGCATCCCGGAAAGAGCCGGTCTTGACCACCATAGCTGTTGTGCCCCATCATGCGTCATGGATTCCATCATCGGGCTGTCCATCTTGGCCATGCCCTCCATGATGGTTTCCGCCTCCGAGCGGGACATTCCTTCAGGAATGTCTGCACCCACGGTCATAGGAAACTCTTCGTCAACCGTTTTACTGATGAACAGCGGAGAGCCCAGCCACCAGGCCAGCGCAAGGACAGGGATGAGCGCCACCGCCAATCCGCCAATGATGAGCCGTCTTCTCTTGGTAGAAACTAACTTCATTTTCACCCGCTCTCGGATTCTATCTTTTCAGCACGCACAAGCAGCATGGGATGTGTGAATAATATGTTCACACCATCCCTCCTCACATCCAGTCCGCTCCTGCCGTCAAGTACGTCCTGCTCGAACAATGAGCGAACCCTATCTCTGCTCTCGGTTGGACAAATGGTCATCCACTCGTCCAGATCACGGTAAGAAGGCAGCACTCCCAGCAGCCTGACGTTCAGGCCTGCTTTTTGCGCCATCCGACGCCAGTTGGAAGGTGTGAGGTTGGTGATGTGGGAAGGGTCGCGCAGGCGCTCCATCTCCTGATGTAGCGCTCTTATCGGCGGCACTTCCGACGTAGTAATGTCCAGGGCGCACAGAGCGCCTCCTGGCTTCAAAACGCGAGCCATTTGCGCCATTATCCGCTCCGGCTCATCAAAGTGGTGGAAGGCAGACGTACAGGTAACTATGTCGAAGGACCCTTCTGGAAACGGAAGGTCCTCGGCGTCTCCTAGCACAAACTTGCAGTTGCTGATGTCTCTTTCTCTGGCCAACTCCTCCGCTCTTTCTATTACGGCGGGCGTTAGGTCCAGTCCGGTCACGTGGCGAACATGTTCAGCCATCGGTACCGCAACCACCCCGGCGCCGCAGGCCACGTCCAGCATTTCCAATTCCTGCAGCTCCGCGGCGCTGCCGCTCAAGCGCACCAGATCAAGCAGCCATTTCAGCCGCTCCTCGCTGACGAATGCTGGGCTGGTGCTGATGTACCCCACCTGGGCGGTGAACGCGGATCTGATCAAGTCCGCGTGGCTCTGCTTAGACTGCATTCCTGCTATCCTCCGTTATGTACACGGGATATCCTGGTGCCTTTGGGTCATGTTTGGGGCTAGTATAGCATGGCCCAGGGAGCTATATAATAATAGACGCCGCATGATCTAGGAGGCGCTATGACAGCCAGAATAGACTTCAACTGTGACATGGGAGAAAGCTTTGGCTCCTACAAGCTGGGCCAAGATGAGGAGGTTATCAAGTACATCACATCAGCCAACGTGGCCTGTGGCTTCCATGCCGGCGATCCGCAGTGGATGCGCCACACCGTCAAGCTCGCTGAAGAGCACGGCGTTGGCGTTGGCGCCCATCCCAGCTTCCCCGACCTTCAGGGGTTTGGCCGGCGCAACATGCTGCTCACCTCCGCCGAGGCGAAGAACGACGTGATATACCAGATTGGCGCGCTCAAAGCTTTCACCAGAGATCATCGTTTGCAGCACGTGAAGCCCCACGGCGCCATGTACAACATGGCGGTAGACGGAGGCGACCTAGCTAAAGCAATCAATGAAGCGGTCCTAGAAATAGACCCGGGAATGATCCTCATAGTGCTGGCAGGCAGTCCCTGGGCCGGCGTGGCCCGCGAAATGGGTCTGCACGTGGCAACAGAGGCGTTCGCCGACCGCGCCCTCAATCCGGACGGTACTCTGGTCTCCAGGTCCAAGCCTGGCTCTGTGATCCACGATTTGGATGAAGTGGTGGAACGAAGCCTGAAGATGGTGACGGAAGGCAGGGCCACTGCTATCACCGGCGAGGAGGTGGAGGTGCAAGCCGATACCCTCTGCCTGCACGGGGATACCCCGGGCGCGGTGGAGATGGCGCGCGCCGTGCGGAACGGTCTGAGAGATGCCGGCGTCGAGATCGTATGCCTGAACGAGATGATCTAACCCATGGCTGATCTGAGATTTGTTCCCGCCGGGGACAAGGCCTTCGTCATTGAACTGGGCGTCGGCATATCCCCTGAAATCAATCGCAAGGTGCATAACCTGTTCCTGGCTATAGAAAAGCAGGGCATACCGGGAGTCCTTGACATGGTTCCGACCTATCGCTCCCTTCTCATCAACTACGACCCGTTGACCCTGCCTCCGGATGAGTTGGAGGGGCGGGTACGAGAGCTGACACAAGACCTGGATCAGACTGCTCCAGCAGCCTCCAGAGTGGTCGAGCTACCCACCGTGTACGGCGACGACCACGGCCCTGACTTGGGATACGTAGCTGAGCATAACGGCCTTACGGAAGAAGAGGTGATCGCGCTGCACTCTGATACTGACTACCTAGTGTACATGATGGGATTCACGCCTGGGTTCACCTACCTGGGAGGCATGTCAGAAAAGATAGCCACGCCACGTTTGCAGACGCCGCGCACGGTGATACCCGCAGGATCCGTGGGCATCGCTGAACGGCAAACGGGCGTCTATCCCATAGAGAGTCCCGGCGGCTGGCAGCTCATTGGGCGGACGCCGGTGCGCCTGTTCGATCCATCCAAGCAGCCCCCCGTCATAGCTGAGCCAGGCGACTATATACGGTTTGTTCCAGTCTCCCCGGAAGAATACCAAAGGATTCTTGAAGAAGTTGGGAACGGGGTCTACCAAGCGGCCTCATATCCCGCGGAGTAGATATGGATGTCTTAGAAGTGCTGGATGGCGGTATGTTCACCACGGTGCAAGACTTGGGCCGCTACGGCTACCAGAGGTACGGTGTCCCCGTGTCCGGGGCAATGGATACCTTTGCACTCCGGGCCGCCAACCTCATGGTGGGGAACCGTGAGGGTGACGCGGGCCTGGAAATGACCCTGGCAGGCCCCCACCTCCGTTTCCTGGACGAAACCGTGGTAGCAATAACCGGAGCCGACCTTATGCCCACATTGGACGGCAAACCGGTCCCCGTGTGGCAGGCCATGGCAGTGCAAAAAGGCGCAGAGCTTCAGTTCCACGGAATCAGGGACGGGGTGAGAGCATATCTTGCTATAGCAGGAGGCGTGGGCGTTCCGCCTATGCTTGGCAGCCGCTCCACTTATACAAGGGTCAAAATCGGCGGTCTGGAAGGCCGCGCCCTGGTCCACGGCGACAGGATAGCTGTCTCTACAGGCATGGACCGGGTGGAAGGGAGGCGTTTCCCCCGGGGAGCAATCCCACGCTACGGTCACACTCTCCGGCTTAGAGTAACCCCGGGACAGCAGTACGATGCCTTCACCGAACAGGGTATCGAGACTTTTCTGTCGTCCAGCTATACGGTCACACCTCGGTCGGACCGCATAGGTTACAGGCTGGAAGGGTCGCCAATCGAGCACAAGACCGGCGCGGACATCGTCTCGGACGGCATCCCATTGGGAGCAGTCCAGGTGACCGGTGACGGCATGCCCATTGTTCTTCTATCAGATCGGGGTACCACGGGAGGCTACACCAAGATAGCCACCGTGATCAGCGCCGATATCATGCGCTTGGCACAGGCGGCGCCGGGAGACGTGGTCACGTTCCCTAGAGCAACGCTTCAAGAGGCACACGCAGCTTTACTGGAACAGGAGAGCCTCATCCAAGAGATCAGGAAGGGCCCCAGCGTTGTATTCGCCCGACATAGACTCAGCATCCGCGTAAATGACCGGGAGTACATCGCGGAAACGGGGCTATCGGAAGCAATTGAGACCGCGGCTGAATCCAAGACGCTTCACGCTTCGCTGCATGATGAGACGCACACCTTCACCGTTGAGGTGGATGGCAAGTCCTCCGCTTGACACCTCCTGGGAAGGAGCCTACCATCCACCCAAGCTATTATGAGGAGGCGTATCATGACCATGGGCCTCACTTCATTCCGTCCCGCCATCACAGGAACGTCCCACATGGTATCGTCAGGCCACTGGCTGGCCACTGCCGCGGGATACCGAATTCTGGAAGAAGGCGGCAACGCCATAGATGCCGGCGTAGCAGCGGGCATTGTCCTGGGGACCGTGCTGCCCCATTGGGTCAGCTTTGGCGGAGTGGCGCCCATGATCATACACCGCGCCGACCGTAACGAGACGGTGAACATAGACGGCCTGGGACGCTGGCCCAAGAAGGCCAACATAGACTATTTCAAGCAAAACTCAGGAGGGGAAATAGCGGCGGGCGTGCTGCAATGCCTCACGCCTGGTGCCCCGGATGCCTACCTCACCGCGCTCAAACGTTACGGCACCATGACCTTTGAGCAAGTGGTAACGCCCGCTCTAGAGCTTGCCGAGGGCGGTTTCCCCGTTTCCATCTCGCTAAAGCAGGTGCTTGAGATAGGTACCGCCCAGACAACGGCTTTTCAGCTGCGTACGGGAAGCGGTAGAGAGGGTACGGAAGGTAGCATCTACTCATGGCCGTCCACTGTGGAAATCTTCATGCCGGGCGGGAAGATACCAGGGATTGGCCATGTCATAGTGCAGAAAGACCTTGCCACTACATTCCGCAGGCTGATTGATGCGGAGCGCGCCGGTTCCCCGAACGGTCGAGAGGCCGGGCTTCAGGCGGCACGTGACCTGTTCTACAAGGGCGAAATAGCCGAGCAGATTGTCAGCTTCATACAATCTGAAGGTGGTCTGCTTAGCCTGGATGATATGGCATCCTACGCAGTCACTGTCGAGCCTCCGGTGAAGGGCAGCTTCAGAGACATAGATCTGTACACTTGCGGCCCCTGGTCGCAAGGGCCGGTCAATATACAAACGCTGCAAATCCTGGAAGGTTTCGATCTGAAGGCGATGGGCCACAACAGCGGCGACTATCTTCATGCGGTCATAGAAGCGCTGAAGCTGTCGTTCGCAGACCGTGAAGCCTTCTACGGCGACCCCGAGTTCATCAACGTGCCATTGGCGGGTCTCACTTCCAAAGATTATTCCTCCGCGAGGCGGAAAGCCTTGCAGATGAGACAGGCTTTTACCGAGATGCCAGCGGCCGGCGATCCCTGGGCCTACCAGGAAGGCACGGCAATCTCTGCTGCCAAAGCACCCGAGCCGGTGAGCGGTCCCCTGCCGCCGGATACCAGCTATGCCTGCGCCGTCGACCGCTGGGGCAACGCCTTTTCCTTAACGCCAAGCGACGGGATATACGGCGCGCCGGTGGTGCCGGGGCTGGGCATCATCGCATCGCCGAGGGGATCCCAAAGCTGGCTCGACCCCGAGCACCCCAGCTCGCTGCAGCCGGGTAAGCGGCCCCGGCTAACGCCCAATCCGGCAATGGCTTTCAAGGACGGCAGGTTCTGGATGGCCTACGGCACACCGGGAGGCGATACCCAATGCCAGTCCATGACCCAAGTGTTCCTCAATGTCGTCGAGTTCGGCATGGATCCCCAGGAAGCGGTCGAGGCGCCACGGGTGGCCACGTTCAGCATGCCAAGCTCGTTCTGGCCGCACGCCTACTTCCCAGGCCAGTCGGCGGCGGAAGCGCGCATAGATCCCAAAGTCATCGAAGACTTGCGCAGCCGCGGCCACAAGGTTGAGGTGTGGGACGACTGGTCAGGCCGTACGGGCAATGTCTGCCTCATAACAATGGACAGAGAAAAGGGCATACTCCTCGGTGGGGCGGACGCCCGCCGCGAGTCCTATGCCATGGGCCGTTAGCGCGCGTCATCTTTGCCCCCGGCGCAGCACAGGGGGTGTCTCCTGCCCAGCTGATGTTTCGTCGGCGGGAGTGGTTTGAGGGCATACGGGTGATTTGTTCCCAACGTTATGTCTACTCCAAAGCTAGAGCGAACCAACTTTTTTGAAATATGGGAAACAAATCCGAATATCGTAAAGAAGGGGCTGGCTTTCGCAGCAGCTCCACATGGGCGGTTTTGAAACGGCCTGTTGGACATGGATAGAGGATAGCGCGAGACGGAGGGCATGGGGAAGGAGGGAATGCCCGTCCCCGCATCGAGTGCAGGGCAGGCTGCACGAGCATGACGTTAGAGGCTCGTGGCGAGGGGGGCTATTGCTTCGCATTGGCCTGGGATTCTTCGCAATGACGAGGGACTATAACCCCAACTTCGACACACTAGGGTCGAAGGGGAATGGTGAACGGGTGTCATGCAGGCAGTCCATCGCTTCGCTTTCTTTCCCGAACCGTTTCTTGTGGAGTAGAATCGGCCTGATAATGACTTACAGGAAGCAAGCGGGAGGGCAGTATGTTTGACGGCAACCTGACTCTGCATCAGATCATGTCTATCTTCACGCTGGGTCCTGGAGAAGCCAGCAATGCACCTCAATGGTCGCCGGATGGCTCTCGCATCGTCTTCGTTTCATCATTGGGAGGCTCTCCGGACATCTGGAGCATCAGCCCGCAGGGAGGATTCCCCTCAAGGGTTACCCTAGGCCTGGGAACTACAGACTACGCCGCGTCACACATGCCGCAATGGTCACCGCACGGCCGGCACATCTCATATATATCAAACAAGACAGGCACAAACGAAGTGTGGCTGTGGCACGGGAGCGGCGATCCTGAATCCCAGCTCACCAACCTAGGGGCCCACATCCAGTCCGTATGTTGGGCGCCAGATGGCAAGAGCCTGGTCCTGTCTGGCAACCGCTACGGTGGCTACGACATCTACCGGGTCGATTTACCCTCGGGAGACGCAACACGACTTACCCAGGATCCCCTTTATGAAGTGAACCCGGTGTTCACTCCCGATGGGAAGCAGATCATCTACATACGACTGAACGAAACCTGGGAAGACCACCAGATCGTCCAAATGAACAGCGATGGCACAGGCTCCAAGGTCATCGCCGAGGATAGAGATTTCTTCGATTATTCGTTCGGCCCCTCACTGGGGGTTCCCACGGTCTCGCCCGATGGTAAGTGGCTTCTCTTCCGCTCACAGCGAAGTGGCTATATCAATTACTGGAAGGTATCTCTTGAGGGAGGGGAGCCTAGTCCACTGGTCCCAGAGGAAACCGAACAGAGCGGCGCGACCTGGTCTCCGAACGGTAGTGAGGTGGCATATGTCTCCAACAGCAACGGAACTCTGGAGATCAGACTCGCCAGTGCGGAAGGGGGCGAGTCGAGGTCTGTGTTTAATCCAGGTATGGGTGTGTGCACCGCCCCCAGTTGGTCCCCAGATGGCTCCCACATCTGTTTCCTCCACGGCACCCCGACTGCTCCCGATGACCTCTGGATGATATCAGCTAAGGAAGGCGAACCTAGACAACTGACCTTCTCCTTGCCTGAAGGCGGCTTGAAGCACCGCCTTGTCACTCCAGAAAAGGTAGCTTACGCTAGCTTCGACGGCCTCACTATCAACGCCTATCTCTACACTCCTAAAGACAGAAGACAGCGCTACCCAGGTATCGTGTTTACTCATGGCGGACCAACCTCTCAGTTCTTGGATAATTACCAGCCTTATGTTCAGTACCTGGTACAGCGAGGGTACGTGGTGCTGCAACCCAACGTCCGAGGAAGTTCCGGATATGGCAAAACGTTCGAAGAGGCTAACGACGGTGACTGGGGTGGAGGCGACTTGAAAGACGTGGTAGCAGGCGCCGATTTCCTGAAGAGTCTGCCCTACGTCTACCCGGATAGAATGGGCGTAACTGGCACCAGCTACGGAGGCATCATGAGCATGAACGCCGTCTGCTTTGCGCCTGGGGTGTTCCAGGCCGCGGTGCCTATGTCGGGATATGCCGACTGGCCCGTGGAGTTGAACAGAATGGCTGTGAAGCACATCAAATTGCTCGAGCACGAGCTGGGACCATATAAGGATAATAAGGAGACCTGGTATCGCTGCTCGTCCATTTACTCGGTGCGTAATGCCATGACCCCAACATTCGTCCTACATGGCGAGGGCAGAGACCCTCAGTCAGATGCCTCCAGGGAGTTCGCTGAAGCCCTCAAGAAAGAGGGCAAGGTGGTGCAATACAAGGCCTATCCCAACGACGGCTACTACGTAGTGAATAGGTCCAACATCCGAGAGATGCTCAACGACATGGGGGACTTCTTCGACAAGTATCTAAAGAACGGAGTACTCTGAGGTTCTGGTGCCTGAATTTTTTTGACTACGATTAAGTTTCTTGCTAAAATTACACTGCACAATACCTTGAGTTGGTACAGTAGCTGAACAACAACATAAGCGGAATTATCCTCTCTTTTTCCCCTGCTGCGCCGGTCCTCAAGGTCCCAAATCCGGGCGCCCTTTGGATTAGCGGAGGCGACCCCATATGAGGACTACCTATGGTACGCAAGCAGATTGAAAATGCTCCCCAGTATACAGCCAGTGATATCCAGGTCTTGGAAGGCTTGGAGGCTGTACGCCGCCGTCCAGGCATGTACATTGGCAGTACCGACCATCGCGGCCTGCATCACCTGATCTACGAGATAGTGGACAACGGCGTAGACGAGGCGATGGCCGGCACCTGCGACCGCATCTCCATAGTTCTGGAAGAGGGCGGCTCCGTACGAGTTGAAGACAACGGCCGCGGAATTCCCACGGATATTCACGCAACCACGGGCAGGCCTGCGCTGGAGACTATAATGACAACCCTTCACGCCGGCGGCAAATTCGGAGGAGGAGCCTACAGGGTATCGGGCGGACTTCACGGCGTGGGCGCTTCGGTGGTGAACGCCTTGTCGGAGCGGATGAGGGTGGAGGTACACCGGGACGGACACGCCTACGTACAGGATTTCGGCAGGGGAAAGCCGCTGGCCGACGTGGAGACGGTGGGCGACAGTGACAAGCACGGAACAATAATATCTTTCCTGCCGGACGTCAAGATCTTCAGCAGCATTGAATACAACTATGAAGAGTTGTCCCAGCGGTTCCGCGAGATGGCCTATCTGAACAAGAGCCTTCACATAGACTTCTTCAGCCCCTGGCACCTGGCGCGCGGAGCGGAAAAAGCAAAGGAATCCTACTACTTTGAGGGCGGGATCTCAGACTTTGTAGAGCTGCACCTCAACCATAACCGTGACGTGCTTTCGAAGAAGCCCATCCTCATAGAGAAGCCGGTGGAAGACACCATGGTAGAGGTGGCGCTGCAGTACAACACGGGCTATTCGGAGCTGGTCTACGCATTCGCCAACTGCATCAACACGCCGGACGGAGGCACCCATCTGACCGGATTCCGTACCGCGATAACCCGCGCCCTGAACGACCACGCTCGTAAGCAGAAGTTCCTGCGCGACGATCACCCCAACCTGTCCGGAGAAGACGTTAGGGAAGGGCTGGCAGCGGTAATCAGCGTCAAGCTGCTCGACCCCGAGTTTGAGGGGCAGACCAAGGCAAAGCTGGGCAACCCTGAAATCAAGGGCATGGTGGAAACCGCAGTCGCCGAGGGCCTGGAGTACTACCTTGAAGAGCACCCTCTAGAAGCGCGGCGGATCATAGACAAGGCTTTAACGGCACAGAAGGCCAGAGAGGCGGCTCGCAAGGCACGCGAGATGGTGCAGCGAAAGAACGCTATGGACGGCGGGTCCCTGCCGGGCAAGCTTGCCGACTGCCAGGAGCGCGACCCCTCCATGAGCGAGCTGTTCATTGTAGAGGGTGAATCAGCCGGTGGGTCGGCCAAGATGGGCAGGGACAGGAAGTTCCAGGCCGTGTTGCCCCTGAAAGGCAAGATCCTCAACGTGGAGAAGGCCCGTGAGGACCAGATGATATCCCACGAGGAGATACGGATCATCATTACGGCCCTGGGGACCAAGTTCCACTCCCGGATCATTGTCAACGGTGACGATAGCAATGGAAATGGAAACGGCAACGGGCATGCGCCGGAAGGCTTTGACCTTGACTCACTGCGCTACCACAAAGTAATTATCATGACGGACGCAGACGTGGACGGGTCTCATATCCGCACCTTGCTGCTGACCTTTTTCTACAGGCACATGAAGCCGCTGGTAGAGGGAGGCTACTTGTACATAGCGCAACCGCCCCTGTACAAGGGTTCCAAGGGCAGGGCGGACCAGTGGCTGTTCACAGAAGATGATAAGGATCGCTGGGTGGCCAGGCAGCAATACTCCAACCTGAAGCTGACATCCGCCGATGGCTCTATATCTGCAACCGGTGTGGGAATACAGACTTTGCTGTCGCAACAGGAGAGCCTGGGCAGGGTGTTGCAGGACCTCCAGCTGACCGCCGGCATTCCTGTCGAGTTCATGTTGAAGCTCCTTAAATCGGACGTGGCAGAATGGCACCGGCATGAGATGCTGAACATAGACCAGTTCATGTTGCAGGTCAGGAGCTGGTTGGTGTCGGAGGGAATCCCCGTTGACCCGGGCTTCAACAAGCAGACCGAAGAGAAATGGCTCAAGGTAGAGTTCCCCTCCGGCAAGTTCAAACTATCTCAGACGCTGTTTGATTTGCCGGTGATGAAACGCTGCTTTAACCTCTACTCCAAAGTGAAGGACGCGATGGAGCACGATAGCTTCACGCTGACCCGCAAAGACAAGGTGCTGGATACGGACATCCCATTGTCTGAACTAGGGGCCAGGGTGAGCAAACACGCGGACAGAAGCGGAGTCAGCATCCAGCGCTACAAAGGACTGGGTGAAATGAACGCCGACCAGCTCTGGGATACGACAATGAACCCGGAGACGCGTACCGTCCTCAAGGTTGGTGTGGAGGACGCCATCATAGCGGATGAGGTCTTCAGCGTTCTGATGGGCGATTCCGTGCAGCCGCGGCGGGAGTTCATCCAGACCTACGCAAGAGAAGTGCGCAACCTGGACATATAGGGCGGGCTAAGGCCCTTGTGACATAGGGTCGCTGATGAGCCAGTCCCTAACGGCGCTCTCTTGCTCTCGTGTTATACGCCCCTCTGAGGAAGCTAGATCAAGCAAGATGGAGACGGAGGAAAGCGTGACCAGTTCAACGCCTACCTCGCGGTATGCCTCAGTCGACCGGGGGAACCCGTAGGTGAAGATGCTGTAGCTGTGGCTGATCCTGGCTCCAACGGCATGTAACCCACCAATAGCCCTGACGGCACTGCCTGCGGTACTGGTGAGATCTTCTATCAGTACCGCCAGGCTTCCGGGTTGTACGACTCCTTCCACCTGCTGGCCTGTGCCATGACCCTTGGCCTGATCTCGCACGTAGGCCATGGACTTGCTCGTTAGGGAGGATACCCAGGCCGCCCAAGGTATGCCGGCGGTGGCTACTCCCGCCACCACGTCCGCCTCCAGTTCCGTTTCCAGAATCCTATCCGCTAGAAGCTTCGCAATGCGCTCCCTTTCTACGGGATAGGCGCAGAGCAGACGCAGATCGCAGTATATTGGGCTTAGGATTCCGGATGAGAACACAAAGGGCTTCTCCGTGTTAATAATAACGGCCTCTTTGTCCAAGAGAATGGCAGAGACTTCCCTGGCCTGCTCATCCATGGCTGGTTCCACCTTTGCCTGTATTAGTGTTTCTACCAACCGGGGCTCGGTTAAGGACAAAGTGGGCGAGATGGCGCTCCGTGGTCGGAGTCATCTCGCCCACTTCAAAACGGGTCTAGTACCAGTCGCGGTAGAAGGTCTCGTAGGGGACGGCAGAGGGCTTAGCCACGTGCGGGACGGGGAGCTGCACTATGCCGCCTTCACGCGAGGGCAGGTATACCGCAGAGGTTCCCTGTACAAAGACCTGGTCCTCATGGTTGCGGCCCTCGTACTTGATGCCGACACCGTAGTAGGTGCGCTCGCCGTCCACGGCGCCTTCGCCGGGTTCACCCTTCTGCACTTCCTTGAACTTCTTGACCACCTCTCCGTTGTAGATGCCCAAGTCGCCGTAGTACATAGGCCGGCGCAGAGCCATCTGGAGGCGCCGGATGAACCCGTGGTCGCCCATCCAGTTGCTCATCAGGGCCTGAGGTATCTGCGACCTCTGGCCGCCCCAGTCGAATGGGAGTGCCTGGCCGCGGTAGGCGGCCAGTAGGGGATCGCCGTGCTCCTCGCCGTGAGCCCATGGCCAGCGGGTCACGGGATGGGTGTAGGGGTTGCCTGCGAATCCCGGCAGGAGCTTGTGCCTTCGCGCCTTGTAGCCGGCCTCAAAGGCGTACGACCGCGCCGCACCGTTGCGAATGAATCCTGTTACCGACCAGTCCTGGTCGCTCCAAGGCGGCACAACGAAAGTGGGCAACTTGTCTCCCTCTTTTACATCCTCCCAGTAGAGAATCTCCTTGCCCCTGGGCTGCGCCTTCTCAATGAGGTCTAAGAGCTCCTCCACTTTCTCCTGGTTGTACTTACCGGCTTGCCGCTCGTACATCATGCGCTCGCCCAAGCGCTCCACGGACATGGCTCTGCCGGTGCCCATCTCTTCACGCGGGATCATGATCAGTGTGCCGTAGCACTTGCCGAGGAGGTCGCCGCGCATGTCCCTGTAGAAGACGTCCGTGATAAGGAAGAAGAGGTTGCCCTGCGCTCCCGGCTTCTCTATGACCTCGGTAGCTTTAGAGGTCGTGTTGAGACCTGTGCCGACACGAAGCACATCGTAGAATTCCCATGCCGTACCGGAATGGAAATTGGCGAACGGTATGCCGCCGGGCCTATCTCTCCACAGCTCCTCCGGGCCATGCCACATGGGTGTACGGGCCATGATCATCGCCGTTCCCGGGGTGGTGAGACAGCCATAGGGGCCGTTCTTGGCATACTCGGGGTCGGTATATAGGGGATTGTCATCCCCTATATGGACTGCATAAGCCTTGGCAACCTTCTCCGTAAGAGTCCAGGGACTCTTGAACGGTGGGCCAGAAGAATCGTAGGGCTGGCTCATCCCGTGGTACAGGCCAACGTCAAGGGGGTAGCCTTCATGAACCTCTTCGCCAATCATTCCCCTTGACGCATCACGAAACTCGCTCACCAAGCTTTCAAAAGTCTCGCCTGTTGTCGTCATCGCTTCACTCCTTGTTTGTTTTCAATTGCCCCGGCACGGATGCATCACCACCATGGATTGCCTACTGGCAGGCCAACCAAGAATCCCTTCTCAGGGAGGTAGATCACTGCGGTGCCGTCAACAAGTGTCTCTCCAAGCTGGTTGTTGCCGGAGAGCTTGACCTCAACGGCGTAGTAGTTCTCGTTTCCAACGGTCTCTTCAAACCTTCTGGCCACCTGGCCGCTGACCCACATGGTATCACCATAGCAGTAGTGGTTGGGCAAGTCCAAGCTTATGCTGCGCAGAAAGCCCAGGTCTCCCATCCAGTTGGTGATGACCTGGCTGGCTAGGGCAAAGCGATGCAACCCCCTGGCCACCGACATCTTGAATCCCAACGCTCTAGCTGACAAGAGGTCCTTGTAGGTCTGCTCCAAGTCCCAGTAGGGCCACTCGGTGGTGGGATTGACGGTTCGGCGTCCCGGTCTGTCAAGTATCTGCCGGTGGGCTACAGGGCCCAAGGAGGCCGTTGTGGACTTCGCCAGCGCAACCTCCCAGAGCTCCATGGAGTTGTACTCCACGGGTCCCTTCACTAGGGTGGGAAGCGTATCGCCCTCTTCTACCTCGCTCCAATACAGGGGCACCTGGCCACGGTGCGGCGGAATAGCGTCTATGTCCCTTTCCAGGTTATGGATCTCCTCGTCGGTGTACTGGTAGATGTCCCTATCCTGAATGAGAGGCTCGCCTGCAGCGTAGGGCACCATTGCCGCGGTTCCCGTGGCCGTCGCTATGACTCCGCCATGAATGGTTCGGTAAGTGGCAACGGATTCGACCTCGGCAGTCTCCCTATCCCCCCACTTGGGCCCGCTGCGCACGTCGGACACCTTCAGATCACTCGCCAGCCGTTCCCCCAGCCGTATCACGTCATTCCACTCAGCAGAGACACCGACGGTAAACCGTCGCAGGCCATACTCCTTTTGCTCATATGCTGCGCCGGAATCGGGTGTGCGTGCTGCAAGAACAAAGCTGGGAGGCGCTATCAGCGTATTATATAGGGTGCCTACGCCCCCTGCTGTGTCGTTGTATAGGGGATTCACGTCGCCCAGCGAGGCGCAGAACTTCTGGATTGCGGACCAATCGGCCACGCTAACTCCTTGTTCCACGTCCGTCGCATCTCCTCCGATCAGTTTCTTGCTGTCCTCCATGAAATCACTCAAGTTCCCATCCGTTCCTGCCATAAAACCTACCTCCTTGGAATTCGCTGTTATGGTCTTTCCCAGGTCAATCGTTATCTTACAAGCGGGCCGAGGGCAGGATACATGTACGACGGAAGATGGTCAATTCATTCGGCCAAGTCTTTGTAAAGTCCCCGTTCCGTGATAAAACTCTCGACCCCAGGAGGCACGAGATATCTCACCGACAGGCCCGAGGCGACTCTGCGCCTGATCTCCGTGCCGCTGATGCCGATCAACGGCCCTTCAATGAGTCCGAGCTTCCTCTCAAGGGCAGGGTACCGCCGCTTGACCTCTTCAAGAGCATCAGGTGAGTAGCCGGGTCTGGTAACGGCGGTAAGCGTACATAGGTCAAGAAATCGCTCGGGGTCTTTCCAGCGGGGTAAACTCAACAGAGAGTCAACGCCGATGATGAAGTTAAGCTCGATGTCCGGTCCCCACTGTCCGGCCAGCTCTTCAAGGGTATCGACGGAGTAGGTTAGACCCGGCCTGCCAATCTCTATCGAGGAGGAATCAAAGGCGGGGTTATCCGCCACCGCCTGCCGCACCATCTCCAGTCGGAGGGAGCCTGCCGTAATCCGCCTGCCGCTTTTGAGCCAGGGCTGTCCCGTTGGTATGAACACCACCTTTCCCAACGGAACGCGAAGGCGGCATTCCTCGGCAATTACCAGGTGTGCTATATGGATGGGGTCGAACGTACCTCCCAGTATGCCAATTCGCATGTCATTCCCACTGGAACTCTCGAGTCCCTATTCTCACCGAATCTCCGTGTTTAACGCCCGCTTTCTCCAGGACGCGGAGCACACCAAGCCTGGCTAATTCCCCCCTCAACTGGAGCCGTACTCTGAACTGCCGCATGTCCGGTAGGACTACTAGACGCTCCGCTGGCGGCGATGATACCACAAATACGTCGCCGTCCTTTATGACAGAGGGGCGCCCTGTCCTTGATCTGGGGGACACCAGTGGGAGGCCTTCCGGCTGGCGTCTCGGCACCACGGGCACCTGTGTCAGAAGTTCATGCAGCCCCGCCTTGAGGTCATCGACGCCCTCTCCCGACTGGCTTGAAACGAAGTGCCGGGCTATCCCGTATGAGGCAAGCTTCTTTCTCAACGCCGGCAATTCCTGTGCCACGTCTGGGAGGTCTGCCCCGCTGACAACAACCAAATACGGACGTTCCAACATACTGGGGTCGTGGATACCAACCTCGTCGCGGAGGTCTTTGAGATCGCCGATTACATCCTCACTCCGTCCGGCCAAGAGGTACACATGGAGGCGCGGCCGCCAAAGGTGTCTAAGGAAACCGTTGCCCAGACCCTGACCCTGGCTGGCCCCGCGGAGGAGACCGGGCAACTCAAGGATGGAAAACGCATCCCAGTTGTGCTCAGCCACGCCTATAATAGGCTCTCTTGTGGTGAACGGATACTCAGCCACATCCGGCCCTGCTCCGGTCATTGATTTTAAGAGGGCCGACTTTCCAGAATTGGGCCTCCCTATGACGGCGATATCCACTATAACCTGCAGTTCAAGGGTATACTCTCGTTGCTCTCCGTCCTCCCCCGTCTCAGCTATGAGCGGCGTCTTATTAGTTGACGACGCAAAATGGACATTCCCTCTACCACCCGAGCCACCCCTAGAGGCGAGTAACTCTTCTCCGCCTAGGAGCAACTCGCCTCTGAAGTTACACTCCCCTCTCAGATCCCAGTCCCAGACGGACGTGCCCAATGGAACCTCAATCTTTGCTACCCCCCCAGATTTACCGATCATCTTCCCACCTTGTCCATCCGAACCTGAAGAGCCGATGAATATCTTTGGTATGCTCCGCCCATACTCACGAAGTGCCGACGAACCGACAAAGTTAACATCCGCTCCAGTCCCACCGTCGCCACCATCAGGTCCTCCGTGAGGGAGGTACTTAACCCGTGAGAGACCAATGCATCCATTCCCCCCTCGCCCGCCGAGAACTGTTATTTTGATTTGGTCATTCATGAATTTAGATTGATTAAATAGATTAGTGATTCTTTAATCATAATGAGACTTCTTTATTTTATTCAACTCCTCTGGGGAAGGGGGGAATTGCAAGCCTATTAAGGGAACTTCAACAGGGGCTTCGGCCTGGAAACCCCAGGGAATTCACAATGAGGTAGGGGAATTGTCTAACAATCCTAGCTTGCTCCGTATAGAGGCAACTTCATGAGCTATCTGGGGTTTCTTTAGTAAAGCATCGTTGATTTGCCTTATCGAGTTACGTACGGTCTTTGGGTTCCAATTCCCTAAGAGGGATGCTATTTCTCTTACCGGTTTCTTGATTGTTGCGTCCAAGAGGAACATGGTGACTCGTTGGGGATGCGTAGTTTTCCGATCCCGCGTCCTTGTGCAAATCAGCTTAGCTGGTACCTGGTAGTACTGTGAAACGGACTCCAAAATGACGTCTAGGCTTAGCTTCTGCCCGGGATCAGCTGTCGGCATACCTGAGAGAGCCATATCGATGAGATCCGTAGATATGGGAGACCCAAAGAACTGAGACAAAGCGATAATACGGTTGAGGCAACCTTCTAGGCTCCGTACGCCGTTGGGTGCGCGCCTGGCAATTTCAAAAGCCGCCTCTTCTGTAATGGGGACATTCTGGGCCTGAGCTTTGTGGATCAGTATGGCAACGCGGGTTTCCAGTTCAGGCTCTTGAATATCAGCGATGAGGCCCCACTCGAACCGGGAGCGTAGCCTGTCTTCCAACAGTGAGACCGATGTGGGCGGTTGATCGCAGGCGACGACGATTTGCCGGTTGGCGTTGTGCAAGTCGTTGAAGGTATGGAACAACCCCTCCTGGGTCTGCTCCTTGCCAGAAATGAACTGGACGTCGTCGAGGAGGAGGAACTCTGCGCTACGATACTTGGCGCGGAATTCTTCCGTCCGCCGCTGACGAATGGACTGGACGAAGTCGTTGGTGAACTGCTCGGTGGTGACGTATAGAGGGGTGACGCCCTGTTGGGAGACGAAGGAGGCAATAGCGTGCAGTAGGTGGGTTTTGCCTAGACCGACCCCCGAGTAGATGAAGAGGGGGTTGTACTGTACCCCCGGTTTGTCGGCCACGGCGCGGGCCGCGGCGTAGGCAAGATGGTTGGAACCCCCCGTGATGAAGTTGTTGAAGGTGTAACGACCGTTGCCATTGTAGTTGCGGACGGAGCCAGAGGGCGCTGGAAGTGGGTTCCCTTCGGGCTGCACCGGAATGGGAGCGACCATTGCGCCATCCTCAGTTGGATCGCTCTCGAAGTGTGAAGAGGCAACCTTAATGGCTACGCGAATGGGCCTGCCTGCCACCCCCGAAACCACGTCTTCTATTACCTGGTGCATACGCCGCTCCAACCACTCGGAGGCGAAGGTAGTGGGGGTGCCAACCGACAGTAGGTCTCCATCTATGGAAAGCCCCAGGGTGCCCTTCAACCAGGTCTCATAGCTTGAACGGGGGACCTGAAGTTGCAGTTGGCCCAGGGAGGCATTCCATAGTTTTTGAGCATGATTCGTCATAGAATTAAAGCTTAGCCTGACGTCAGGGTCGCAAGAAACATCCATGGCAATGGATACGATGGAAGAAAAGATATCATTGACCACTCCGTGGGAGGACAAGTAGCGAAATCTCGAAATTTCGGAGAAATTTCCCCGTTCTTTTTTTCCAATACGTGGAGACGGACAAGGTAAGAGTCTATAGTATCCTCTGAATTATGAGACTGGTTTTTATGGGAACTCCGGATTTTGCAGTGCCCGTTCTGGACGCGCTTTGCTCCAACGGACACGACGTGGTGGCGGTCTACACCCGTCCCGACCGTCCCGCAGGTAGAGGCCGCCAGCTTAGCCATCCCCCGGTCAAGGTGTATGCCGAACAGCACGGCATACCGGTTCTTCAGCCGGTCAGTCTACGCCAGGAGCGGACAATCGAAACCCTGACATCTCTGGAGCCACGGGCGATGGTGGTGGCGGCATACGGAAGGATTCTGCCTCCTGAGATGCTGAGAGTGTCTCCCTTTGGAGTGTTGAACGTCCACCCGTCGTTGCTTCCCAGATACAGGGGGCCATCGCCGGTTACGGAGGCCATCCTAGATGGTGAGTCAAAGGTAGGCGTGACGGTCATGTTTCTGGATGAAGGAATGGATACAGGCCCCATTCTGGCGCAGAGGGAGACGGATGTATTCCCCGAAGAAACAGCGGACCAGCTAACGAGACGGCTGTTTGCATTGGGCAGTGAGCTGCTGGCAGAGGTATTGCCGGCATGGGAAGCCGGGGAGATCAAGCCCGTGCCGCAGAACGAAGACGAGGCGAGTGTCACCAGGCTGTACAGCAGGAAGGACGGGGAGCTTGACTGGTCTCTGCCGGCGGAGTACCTGGCAAGGAGGTTGCGTGCCCTCCATCCCTGGCCGGGTTGCTTTACGCACTGGGAGGGCCGGTTGCTCAAGGTGATCAGGGGACGGGCATTGGAAGAGGATGCTGTTGAAGCTGTAATAGGACAGGTGGTGGCACCCGGCAAAGCCGGAGGATACGCGGCGGGAGTGGCAACGGGCAAAGGTGTGCTGATCCTGGGTGAAGTCCAACTGGAAGGAAGAAGGCCTCAGCCCACGGGAGAGTTCCTCAAGGGACAGCCGCACTTTCCGGGAGCGGTGCTCAGTAGCCGGACAAAGGAGTAAGGCCACTCCGCAGTGAGGAGAAAAATGCTAAGACTCAGCCGCTGGCTCACCTCCGACAATCTCCACTTCGGCGGGTATCTCCGCTTCTTCGATGGCTGCATGCGGAGCGTTGACGCGTGCTACGAGTTCCCCTGGGTTGTTGAGGACGGTCACTTTGTCGCCAAGTCTTACATCTGAGACATGGATGCTACGCTCAAAGTCGTCAAGAGAGGATACGTCAACCTCGACGAATTGAGGCACGTCGAGGGGGAGGCTCTCCACCTGCAGGGAGTATAGGGCCTGGTTGAGCACGCCATCCATCAGCCGTACGGCAGGAGATTCTCCTATGAGATATACGGGGACTTCCGAGCGAATGGTCTCCGTTAGGGGAACCTGCAGGAAGTCGACGTGGAGGATGTCTTCCGTTAGAGGGTGTCGCTGCACTTCCCTGATGAAGGCAAAGCGGGAGCCACGTTCTTCTTCAACGGTGACGGGGATGTTGCTCCCTGCCTGCGCCACTATCTTGCGGAGAGTTACAGCATCGGCCTGGAGAGCGGCCGGCTCTATTCCTCGCCCGTATACGTGGATAGGGGTCAAGCCAAGCCGCCTCAACTCCTTGACCTTCTTCCCTTTCACGTTTCGCGGCTCTGCTTGCAGGGAAAGCGACTCCATAGTCATGAATTCAATGATCTCCTTAATAACGGCCTAGAGACGCAGTCCAAGCGCTCCTGGGGAATTCCCGAAGCTGTATCTCTCATACGGGTATTATACCCCAAATCTTCCACCTGCGCAGGTGGTCACCGTGTTCCCGCAATGCAATACTCCTCGCACCACGCATACGATGGGCTGGGCGACCCAGCGAGGCGGGCCATGTATGACCAATACAGGAAGACCAAAAGCCAAGCTCCGGAGGTAATCCAGGCCAAGTCCTTCCAAGTGGTGGAGCACCCCCTCGGACGTGGGCGAGCCGACCCTGCGGGGCTACGTGCCCTACTACCGCCGGGGCAGCTCGGGCGGCTGGAGCCCGCACGAGGTCAGGATCAGCACGACCACCAGAAGCGGCCTGACCAACGGCCAGTCCTACCAGGCCCGCGTGGCATCCATCAACGACGAGGGCGAAGGGTCGGCCGTATCGGGGTCCGCCACGCCCAACCCGTAGCAGGGGGGATAGCGGCGGAAGGAGTGCGGCCATGAGCGAGACCATCTGCCCCGGCTGCCAGGGAACCAACGACGCTTCCAACGTATACTGCATCCACTGCGGCAAGCCCCTTTCGCCCGCCGCCTCCGACATGGATCGTCGCTCTCTCCGCGCCGAGCTCGCGTCTCTCCGCACACAGCTGGACATGACGACCGCGCGGCTGGAGCGGCTGCAGGAACAAATCGATCGTTTCGAGAGCGGCGACGTTCCCGTCACGCCGCCGCGTTCTGTCGAGCCGCCGCGTCCTGCTGGGCCGCCGCGTTCTGCCGAGCCGCCGCGTCCTGCTGGACCGCGCGGCGCGGCCGCGGCGGCGGCCGGCGTATCGGGGGGCGACTGGGCGGCCAGATGGGCGGCCGGCGCGGATGAGTGGCTGTCCGAGCTGTCGAGAGACTGGGAGCAAACGCTGGGGCGCAATTGGCTCTCCATTGCTGGCGCTATCATCCTGATGCTCGGCATAGGCTTCTTCCTGAAGCTCTCCTTCGATAACAACTGGATCAATGACACCGCCCGCATTGTTCTGGGCATCGTCTCCGGCGTCGCGCTGGTGGGCGTCGGCGAGTTCGCCCAGTCGCGCGTACCCCGTTGGGCGCAGCCCGTCACAGCTAGCGGGACCTCCATCCTGTACCTCTCCATCTACGCCGCCTTCGCCCTCTACCAGCTCATACGACCGGACGCCGCCCTGCTCCTCCTGGCGCTGGTGGTCGCGCTGGCGGGGCTGCTGGCGATCCGGTACAACTCCCTGGTCATCGGGCTTCTGGGCATCGTCGGTGCCTTCATCGTACCCGTCCTGCTTGGGCCGGAACTGCCGGACATCCGGCTGGTGCTGCTCTACATCCTCGTGGTCGACCTGGGGATACTCGGGGTCTCGACCCAGCGTAACTGGCGATGGTTCAACCTCCTGGGATGGGTCGGCTCCTACGGCGTGCTCGCTCTCGGTATTCAGCAGTTCCCCGACTACGACCCCATCTTCCTGCAGATAGCCCTCACCTCCATGTTCCTCATCTTCGTCGGCGTCACCACCCTGTTCCACATCCTGTGGCGCCACGTCCCCGGGCAGGTCGACCTGGCCCTGGTAGCTGTCAACGGCACGGCATTCTTCGGCCTCACAGTGGAGATATTGCGGGAGACGCACGAGGCATGGTTCGGGCTGATTGCGCTGTCCCTGTCCCTGCTCTACGCTCTGATCACCTTTATCTCGATGAGACGAGAAGGCGCGCCGCGTGAGCTGGCGGTGGTCTCCCTACCCATGTCCATCATCTTCCTGACCATCGCCGTGCCACTACAGCTTACCGGCGTGTGGATAACCGTGGCGTGGGCTGCCCAGGGCGCGGCGCTGATGTGGACCGGGTTCGTCCTAAACAGGGCGTCGACCCGGGCGTTGGGCCTGGGCGTGATTGCGCTGTCCCTGGCGCGCCTGGTGCTGTTCGACACCTCCGTAGACCTCGACGAATTCACCCTTGTGCTTAACGAGCGGTTCCCCGTGTTCGTGGCCGCGATCGCCGCATTCTACGCCGCCGCGTACATCTATTGGCGATACCGGGACAGGATCGAAGACTGGGAGGAAAGGGTCCTCCAGGTTCTGGCGACGATTGCCAACGGGTTGACCCTGGCAATGCTCAGCCTAGAGGCCGCCGACTACTTCCGTGCACGCGCGGTGGAGTCCTCCCTGCCCTTGAACGACCGGACCGTCGTCAACGGGACGCTGCTGTCCTTGACCCTCATTTGGGCGCTGTACGCAGCCGGCTTGCTGGCCGTGGGGCTGGCGCGGCGATTGAAGCTGGCCCGCCTGGGCGGGCTGGCGCTGCTGGCCGTGGTAGTGGTCAAGCTGCTGCTGGTGGACACCATAGGGGTCGAGCCGGCTCTCCGTTCCTTCACCGTCGTCCTCAATCCCCTCTTCCTGACGTTTGTCACTGTGCTGGCGGTCCTGGCCGCCGCCGCGTACCTGTACCGCCGCGCTCAATCGCAGCTATCCGAGTGGGAGGAACAAGTCTTTAAATATCTGCTTGTGGCCGTCAACCTGGTTGCCCTGTGGGCCCTGAGCCACGAGGTCATCACCTACTTCGAGAGCCGGGAGGCCCTGCTGTCCGTGGACCAGCTCAACGGGACGCTGCTGTCCTTGACCCTCATTTGGGCGCTGTACGCAGCCGGCTTGCTGGCAGTGGGGCTGGCGCGGCGATTGGAGTTGGTCCGCCTGGGCGGGCTGGCGCAGCTGGCCGTGGTCGTGGTCAAGCTGCTGCTGGTGGACACCATAGGGGTCGAGCCGGCTCTCCGTTCCTTCACCGTCGTCCTCAATCCCCTCTTTCTGACGTTTTTCACTGTACTGGCGGTCCTGGCCGCCGCGGCGTACCTGTACCGCCGCGCCCAATCGCAGCTATCCGAGCGGGAGGAACAAGTCTTTAAATACCTGCTTGTCGCCGTCAACCTGGTCGCCCTGTGGGCCCTGAGCCACGAGATCATCACCTACTTCGAGAGCCGGGAGGCCCTGCTGTCCGTGGACCAGCTCAACGCAATGCACCTGTCGCTGACGGTGCTCTGGACGGTGTACGCCATTGCGATCATCGCCGTGGGCATAGCCCGGCAGGCCGGCGAGATACGGCTTGCGGGGATTGCGCTTCTGGCCCTGCCTATGGCCAAGCTGTTTGTATACGACGTCTTCCTCCTGGAACAGGGCTACCGGGTAGCCGCGTTTATCACCCCTGGGCATCCTGCTTCTGGGCACGGGCCTGGCGTACCAGCGCTACAGCCACGCAGTGCGCGGCTTCCTGTTTGGCCGCCAGCAATAACCCCTCTCAATGGTTCGATTGCGCCCACCTCGATCCCCCCTCTTGAGGGGAAATAGGCTATCTTCTGCCACAGCATCTTGTCTCTCTCTCCCGTATGGCCCACACCCAGCGCTTCACCAGAGGGTCCACCTGCCTCCGACCATCAGCATACATGGACTGTCGGATTTCTACGGAAACAGCCCGTGGTCACCGTAGCGGTTGGGGGGAGGGTTTAGCCATTCAATTTGCGACCCAACAAGATTGCGTGCTATAATTCGCCGGTACGGCTAGCCTGTGGAGGTGCGGACAGGATGAGGGTGCCAATGAAGGTAGACTACGGGGTACGGGCCCTGGTGGAGCTAGCTCAGCACGGCGAAAACGGACCATTGCCAACAGCCGAAATAGCTGGTCGCCAGGACATACCAGAGTCATATCTGGATCAAGTCCTATCGGTTCTCCAAAAATTTGGTATGATTCGGAGCCGGAGGGGCCCTCAGGGAGGGCATACTCTGGCCAGAGACCCAGGTGAAATCAACCTGGCCATGGTGGTGGACACACTAGAAGGGACAGGAGCTCCGCTCGTGTGCATTGAGCATCCATCTGAATGTACGCTTTCTGGCGCCTGTGCTCAACGTGAAGTCTGGCAGACTGTGGAGTCGACGGTTCGAAACGTACTAGGCACGACAACCATTGCCGACCTGGCAAGCCGCCAGCAAGCGATGGCGAGTCGAGGCATGTACTACATCTAGGCTCGTTAAGTAGTCACGAAGCCCTGAACCGTTGTTTGGTCTAGCGACTGAGCGTATGAGTTCAGGGCTTTTTGCGTCTTGAACGGGGATGGACCTGGATGGCTGGTTTGACGCGTAGAATCTGAAGTTCGAAATTTGCTTTAGGGGGTAGGCAGTGACGCAGACAACAGAGGCAAGAGTGTTTACGCCGGAACAGGCGAGACGCTACAGCAGACACATCATAATGCCTCAGATAGGCGGCAAGGGCCAGCGCAGGTTGCTAGACGCCAAGGTATTGCTGATTGGCGCCGGGGGGCTGGGTTCTCCTGCCGCTCTGTACCTGGCGGCAGCAGGCGTGGGGACACTGGGCATTGTAGACTTTGACGAGGTTGATCTGACCAACCTGCAGAGGCAGCTGCTTCACCGCACCAACGATGTGGGCAGGCTGAAGGTAGACTCCGCTGAGGAGATGATCAACAGCCTGAATCCGGACGTTGAAGTAGTAAAGCACCGCGTGCAGCTCTCGTCGGATAATGCGCTGGACGTGCTTGATGATTACGACATTATTGTGGACGGCAGCGACAACTTCCCCACTAGATACCTGGTCAACGACGCATCAGTGATGCTGGGCAAGCCGTGCGTGCACGGCAGCATTTTCCTATTCGAAGGGCAGGCATCAACGTTTGTGCCTGGTCACGGCTGCTACCGTTGCTTGTACCCAACGCCGCCTCCTCCGGGAATGGTGCCGAGCTGCGCCGAAGCAGGGGTGCTTGGCGTTTTGCCGGGGATCATCGGTTCCATTCAGGCGGTGGAGACTATAAAGCTGGTCTTGGGTCTAGGCGATACCTTGACTGGAAGGCTGCTCCTGTTCGATGCCCTGGATATGAACTTCCGTACGGTGAAGGTGCCCCGCAATAGGGAGTGCCCGGTCTGCGGCGATAAACCGACGGTGACCGAACTCATTGACTACGAGCAGTTCTGCGGCATACCGCACCTACAGGAGGCCGCACCCGCCAATTAGGCCTGTAGCTGACGGCGGCCTGCTATGCGGACCAGGATAACCAGGGGAAACAAGCTTCAAGGGGGCAGTTCTAAGGCGGAAGGGCGGAGCGGAATAATAGCCACCATAGGCAATACGCCGCTAGTGGAGTTGCCGCACCTTTCCCCCAAGCCTGGCATACGCCTGTTTGCCAAGCTGGAAGGCTCCAATCCCACGGGCAGCGTAAAGGATAGGATTGCCCTTACCATGGTGGAGCAGGCAGAGGCCGAAGGCGTGCTCACTCCCGATAAGGTGATACTGGAGCCCACCAGCGGCAATACAGGCATTTCACTGGCTATGGTTGGCTCGGTGAAGGGGTACAGCGTAGAGGTGGTGATGCCGGAGAACGTGAGCCAGGAGCGAATACAGCTTTTGGAGGCGTTCGGAGTCAAGATCCACTTCTCGGACGGAAGCCTGGGCACCAACGGGTCTATCCCGGTAGCCCGCAAGATGGCTGAGGAAGACGAACGGTACTTCATGCCGTATCAATACGGCAACAAGGCCAATCCTCAAGCCCACTATGAGGGTACGGGCAAGGAGATAACGGATTCCTTGCCCAACGTGGACATGTTCGTGGCCGGCCTGGGCACCGGTGGCACGCTGACTGGCGCGGGACGCTGGCTCAAAGAGCACAACGAGGATGTCAAGGTTGTAGCGGCGGCCCCTGAACCGAACGATGCCATTCAAGGGCTGCGCAGCTTGGAAGAGGGGTTCATACCGCCGGTCCTTGATGAATCGCTGCTGGACGCTCGCATTCTGGTGCCCAGCGATGAGGCGTTCAAGATGACCAAAGAGCTCCTCCATGTCGAGGGCGTGTTTGCCGGAATCTCGTCGGGGGCGGTCATTGCCGCCGCACTGAAGGTAGCCAGCAGACTGGATGAGGCAGACATCGTCTGCCTACTAGCGGACGGTGGGTGGAAGTACCTGAGTACTGGGCTCTGGACCAAAGAGTACGACGATCTGAGGATGGAGGTGGAAGGGAAGGTGTGGTGGTGACGTACGAAGTCCGTGTGCTAGCGACCAGGAGTGACGCCGACGGAGGTTTGCTGGATACTCTCTTCAGGGAGCAGGTTGGCTACGCCGTCGTTTCCAGCCTGGATAGTAGGGTCGGCCAAGTAGATGCAGTCCTGCTGGACCTGAGCGCATCGGGCTTGGATGAGTTGGATGCTTTGGCGGAGCATTGCCGCAGGCTGGGCGTGGCGCTCATATGTGCCTTGCCCAGGGAACTGGTAGCTAAGTACGATGCTTCACAGGCCAGCGATTTCTTCCTGCTACCGCCGGCGCCAAGAGAAGTGAGTGCGAGGATCAGGCAAACGCTGATTCGCCTCAAGCAAACCGAGCCAGCAAGAAGCGAAGAATCGCTCAGAAGGGGAGACCTTTACATAGACCTGGCCCGCTATGAGGTGTTCCACCGCGGCAACAGGGTGCTGCTCACGTTCAAGGAGTACCAACTCCTCTCACTGCTTGCGGCCAGTCCGGGCCGGGTGTTCACCCGTGAAACGCTGCTCAGCGAGATCTGGCAGTACGACTATTACGAAGGGACGCGGACGGTAGACGTGCACATACGGCGTCTGCGTAGCAAACTGGAAGACGCCGGTCAAGACCTGATAGAGACAGTGCGCAACGTGGGCTACCGCTTCAGAAGAGAGGCCGCGTTGCTTGGTGAGGGGTAGACAGGGCAAGAAGCTATAGCCCTTGGACATTGCCTTGCCTCAGGTAAGCACAACCTGATCCCCTCCATCCACCCTGCTTTTTGTAACAAACAGTTAACATCCCATCCGTTATTTTGGTCAAAAGAGGCGTATAGTTCGGTGCAACGGGCCCAACTGATTGAAAAAGTAATCACAATGTATTTGACTAAGAATTCACAAGCGGCTTAAATTTGCCATTTCCTATGCAACAAGACCGCGAAGAAGCTATTGAATACACGCTCCGCACGGTTAGAGACAATGACGTGCGGTTTGTTCGTCTCTGGTTCACGGACATTCTGGGAAACCTCAAAGGGTTTGCTCTAAACGTCGCGGAACTGGAGAACGCTTTCGACAAAGGTATGGGATTTGATGGTTCATCCATTGAAGACTTTGCACGCATTGACGAGAGCGATATGGTGGCAATGCCCGATCCTACTACGTTTCGTATCCTCCCCTGGCGGCCCAAACAGAACGCGGTAGGACGCATGTTTTGCGACATCCTGACTCCCGACGGCATGGCTTTCGAGGGCGATCCCAGGACCGTGCTGAAGCGCAACTTGGAACGGGCAAGCAATCTGGGCTATACATTCTACGTTGGGCCTGAGCTGGAGCATTTCTACTTTAAGAGCGCGGACGGAACCGAGCCCCTGGATGCGGGTGGTTACTTTGACCAGACCCCACAAGATATATCCACGGAACTGAGGCGCGATACCGTACTCATGCTGGAGGAGATGGGCATACCCGTGGAGTACAGCCACCACGAGGTGGCGCCCAGCCAGCATGAGATAGATTTGAGATACACGGACGCATTGACCATGGCCGATACCGTGATGACGTACCGCCTCGCAGTAAAGGAAGTGGCTATAAGATACGGGTTTTATGCCACCTTCATGCCCAAGCCAGTGGCCAGCGTGAACGGCAACGGCATGCACGTCAACATGTCACTGTTTCAGGGGGACAGGAACGTCTTCTTTGAAAAGGATGACCCTTACAGGCTGTCGCGGTTGGCGCGCTGTTTCGTCGCTGGTCTCATGAAGCATGCTCAAGAGATAACGGCGGTAACCAATCAGTGGGTCAACTCGTACAAACGGCTTGTGCCAGGATATGAAGCACCCGTCTACATCTCTTGGGCCAAGACCAATCGGTCAGACCTGATACGTGTTCCCGCCTTCCGTCAAGGAAAGGAAGAGTCGGTGCGCGTTGAGTACCGGGCTCCGGATCCTGCCTGCAACCCCTACCTGGCGTTCAGCGTACTCCTGGCCGCCGGGCTGGAGGGTGTTGAGAAGGAATATACGGTCCCTGACCCTGTGGAAGCTAACGTTTATCAGATGTCGGAAGAAGAGAGAAAGGCTAGGGGCGTGGAGACACTGCCGGGAAGCCTCTTTGAAGCAATCAGCTATGCTGAGCAGAGCCAGTTGGTTAAACGCACCCTCGGTGAGCACGTTTTTAATAGCTTCATCAAAAACAAGAAGATCGAGTGGGACAGCTATCGTACCCACGTCACGGACTACGAGATCAAGCGCTATCTGCCGGTACTTTGAGGGAACTTTGATGAAAGAAGACAAACCGAGAGGACTGTACCGCCCCGAGTTCGAGCATGACGCCTGTGGCGTAGGTGTCGTCGCCGATATTAAGGGACGTAAGTCGCGCCAGATAATCGATTGGGGCATGGACGTACTGCGCCATCTGGCGCACCGAGGCGCAGAGGGCAGCGACCCGGATACGGGCGATGGGGCGGGAATACTTCTCCAGACGCCACACACGTTCTTTGTCCGTGAGAGCGGAGTGGACCTTCCGCAACGGGGTGAGTACGGAGTGGGAATGGCGTTCTTGCCGCAAGACCAGGTGGAAAGGGCGCGCTGCGAGGAGATAATAGAAGGCGTTGTCCAGGCGGAAGCCCAGCGGTTCCTGGGATGGCGGGACGTCCCTGTAGATGAAAGCCGCATTGGTAAGACGGCAAGGGCGGTGCGGCCCGTCATACGGCAGTTCTTCGTAGGGCGGGGCTCCAACGTGCTTGATCAGGCCTCCTTGGGACGGAAGCTATACGTCATACGCAAAGTGATAGAGAACCAAGTGGCCGCTTCCGGCATGAAGGGAACGGATGCCTTCTACATCTCCAGCCTCTCTTCCAACACGGTGGTTTACAAGGGTCTGCTCACCGGCACGCAGGTAGAGCACTTCTACCTGGATCTGAAGAACCCCCACATGGAATCCGGTTTTGCCATGGTGCATTCCAGGTTTAGCACAAACACGCTGGGCTCATGGAAGCTGGCGCATCCGTACCGCTACATATCGCACAATGGAGAGATCAACACGCTGAGGGGCAACATCAACTGGATGACTGCCCGAGAGGCCCTGTTGTCGTCACCCCTGTTTGGTGATGACGTGAAGAAGCTGTTCCCAATTATTACTCCACGCGCCAGCGATACGGCCAACTTCGATAATGCTTTAGAGATGCTGGTATTGGGCGGCAGAACTCTGTCTCACGCCATGATGATGATGATTCCAGAGGCATGGAACGGGAACAGGTTCATTTCAGCGGAAAAGCGGGCTTTTTACGAGTACCATGCCAACCTGATGGAACCTTGGGACGGCCCCGCGCTCATAGCTTTCACCGATGGAACAAGGATAGGCGCCAACTTGGATCGCAACGGCCTGCGGCCTTTCCGCTACACCGTGACCAAGGACAATCTGCTGATCATGGCGTCTGAGACAGGCGTGCTGGAGGTGCCGCCGGAAAACGTGCAGTACAAGGGGCGCTTGAGACCGGGACGGATGTTCCTCTTGGATACGGAGCAGGGGCGGATCATAGACGATGAGGAGATCAAGTCGGAGGTTGCTACAAGGCAGCCGTATGGTGAGTGGGTCAAGGGAAACATGGTGCGGCTTGAGGATCTGCCTGAAGAGACAATGGAGCCGCCCGCGGAACGCTCGTCGATGGTGGAAAGGCAGGCGGCGTTTGGCTACACCCTGGAAGAGCTCAGAATGCTGGTCCAGCCTATGTCTGAGACGGGGTCGGAGCCTGTGGGTTCCATGGGCAACGATACGCCGCTAGCCGTGCTTTCCGACAGGCCGCAGTTGCTGTTCAACTACTTCAAGCAGCTGTTTGCCCAGGTAACCAACCCGCCGTTGGACGCGATACGCGAAGAGATAGTCACTTCTCTGGAGATATGGCTTGGCTCTGAAGGCAATCTACTAGAAGAGACGCCTGAACAGGCCCGTCAACTGAAGCTGCCGCACCCCGTGATAACCAATGAAGAGCTAGAGCGAATAAGGCAAAATCAGGTCCCGTATCTCAAAACGAAGACCCTGTCTGCCCTGTTCAACGCCGGCGAGGGGCCGGGAGCCATGGAGAGGGCCCTGGAGGAGTTGCTGAAAGAGGCATCCCAGGCGGTAAAGTCAGGGCATACAATTCTGGTTCTGTCGGATAGAGGCGTGGACGCCAATCACGTTCCCATACCCAGCTTACTGGCAACCTCCGCGGTGCACCATCACCTGATAAGGGAGGGGCTACGTATGAAGGTTGGCCTCGTTGTGGAGTCGGGTGAGCCAAGGGAAGTGCAGCACTTTGCCCTGCTCATCGGCTACGGGGCGGGAGCCGTGAATCCGTACTTGGCCTTTGAATCGCTGGCTGACATGGTAGCACAGGGAGACCTGCTTCCTGAAGGACTGGATTACGATACGGTCCAGAAGAACTTCATCAAGGCGGTGCACAAAGGCCTCCTCAAAGTTGCTTCCAAGATGGGCATTTCCACCATACAAAGCTATAGAGGCGCCCAGATCTTTGAGGCGGTGGGCTTGAATCAGGAGACTATAGACAAATACTTCACCTGGACACCGTCCCGCATCAGCGGGATTGGCATAGATGTCATCGAAGAGGAAAGCCTGAGCCGGCATCGCAGGGCATACGGCGAATCACGACTGTCTGCCGTGCTGGACTTGGAGGTAGGCGGCGTTTATCAGTGGCGGCGGGACGGCGAGTTTCACATGTGGAATCCCAATGCTATTGCCTTGTTGCAGCACGCCGCCAAGACAGCCGACATCAGTGTGTACAGGCGGTTTGCTGAATTGGCCGACGAATACGAAAAACGGTTGTGCACACTGCGGGGGCTGCTGGAGTTCGAGATGGCGGAAGAGCCGCTTTCCTTGGATGAGGTGGAACCTGCAAGACAAATAGTGAAGCGCTTTGCCACCGGGGCCATTTCTCTGGGTGCTATCAGCAGGGAGGCCCACGAGACTTTGGCTATAGCTATGAACCGTATAGACGCCAAGAGCAATACCGGTGAGGGCGGAGAAGACTACCGCCGCTTTACTCCCGATTCCAACGGTGACTCGCGGAGCAGCGCTGTCAAGCAGGTGGCTTCCGGGCGGTTTGGCGTTACCACCAACTATTTGGTGAATGCTGACGATTTGCAGATCAAAATGGCTCAAGGTTCTAAGCCTGGAGAGGGAGGTCAGCTCCCCGGCCATAAGGTCGATGAGTATATAGGGTGGGTGAGGCGGACCACGCCTGGAGTGGAGTTGATATCGCCGCCGCCGCACCACGACATCTACTCTATCGAAGACCTAGCGCAGCTCATTCATGACCTGAAGAACGTGAATCCTGAGGCGCGGGTTCACGTCAAGCTTGTGGCAGAGGTAGGCGTTGGCACCGTCGCCGCGGGGGTTTCCAAGGGCCACGCCGATGTTGTGCTGATCAGTGGAGACAGTGGCGGCACGGGTGCATCGCCTGAGTCGTCCGTAAAGCATGCAGGACTGCCCTGGGAGCTTGGCATTGCTGAAACGCAGCAGGTGCTGGTGCAAAACGACCTGCGAGGCCGCATAGTGGTGCAAACGGACGGGCAATTGAAGACCGGCCGTGACGTGGCTATCGCCTGTCTGCTTGGCGCGGAGGAGTTTGGCTTCTCCACCGCTCCTTTGATAGCGCTGGGGTGCATTATGCTGCGCAAGTGCCACTTGAACGCTTGTTCGGTGGGCATTGCCACCCAGGACCCTGAGTTGCGTAAGCATTTCGACGGCCAGCCGGAGGCTGTGATCAACTACTTCTTCATGGTGGCTGAGCATCTACGAGAGATCATGGCGCATATGGGATTCCGCACCGTCAATGAGATGGTGGGCCGCGTTGACAGGTTGGACAGCAAGAAGGCCATAGACCACTGGAAAGCAAAGGGCCTGGATTTCAGCCCGCTTCTTCACCGTCCAGAAGCATCGGACAGGGTGGCGACTTATTGCTGCGAGGCGCAGGACCATGGCCTGGACAAAGCTCTTGACAAGGAACTGCTCCGCCTGGCGCAGAGCGCTCTTCATGGAAACGGGCCGGTAGAGGCCACGTTGCCAATCCATAACTACAACCGTACGGTGGGGACCATGCTCAGCGGAGAGGTGGCCAAGCGTTACGGAGAGGATGGTCTGCCTGAGGGCAGCGTGCATTTCCGCCTACAGGGTTCGGCTGGTCAGAGCTTTGGCGCATTTCTGGCCAAAGGAGTTGCTCTGACGCTGGAGGGTGACGCAAACGACTACTTTGGCAAGGGGATGTCCGGCGGCCGGCTGGTGGTGTATGCACCGGAGGGTTCCACCTTTGTGGCTGAAGACAACGTTATCATCGGTAACGTGGCCCTCTACGGAGCCACGGGAGGACGCGCCTTTATACGCGGCATGGCTGGTGAGCGGTTCGCCGTGCGCAATAGCGCCGCTTATACCGTGGTAGAGGGTATAGGCGACCATGGCTGTGAATATATGACCGGCGGCATGGTAGTGGTGCTTGGTCGGACGGGACGCAACTTCGCTGCAGGAATGAGCGGAGGCATAGCCTTTGTTCTGGATGAAGACGGCGAGTTCGCCGATAAGTGCAATAAGGAAATGGTGGTGCTGGAGCAGGTGGATGATCCGGCAGATCAGCTAGCTTTGCGACAGATGATTGAATGGCACCAGGAGTACACGGGGAGCGCCAAGGGGCGGATGGTGCTGGATAACTGGAAGGGCATGATCGCCAAGTTCGTCAAGGTTATGCCCGTAGCTTATCGCAAAGTGCTGGAGGCGCAAAAGGTGAAGCAGCCTAAAGAGGTAGAACTGGTAATTCATGGGTAAGCTAATGGGGTTTGTTCATCTGGGCCGAAAGGGTCCCAACCGGGAGCCAGTCACGGAACGGGTCAAGCACTGGAAGGAGATCTACCAGGAATGGCCCGTGCAAAGCATACGTGATCAGGCAGGCCGCTGCATGGACTGCGCTGTGCCGTTCTGCCATACCGGCTGCCCGCTGGGAAACGTCATCCCTGACTGGAATCATTTGGCCTATACAGACCGCTGGAAGCAGGCGCTGGAGATGCTCCACGCTACCAATAATTTCCCTGAATTCACCGGCCGCATCTGTCCCGCTCCCTGTGAAGAGGCCTGTGTGCTGAACATAAACCAGGATCCGGTGACTATTGAGTATATAGAGAACGCCATAGCAGAGAGAGGCTTCAAGGAAGGCTGGATAAAACCGGAGCCGCCGCAGGTTAGCACAGGCAAGAAAGTGGCGGTAGTGGGTTCAGGTCCTGCCGGACTGGCAGCTGCCCAGCAGTTGAACCGCTCCGGTCACGCCGTCACGGTATTTGAGCGAGACGAATACATCGGCGGGCTCCTCACGTTGGGCATTCCAGATTTCAAACTGGAGAAGAGTGTGGTGCAGCGCCGCGTCGACCTCATGGCCGATGAAGGCGTCATCTTCAGGACGAGTACGAACGTGGGAGTTGACGTAACTGCAAAAGACCTGCTGCAGGATTTTGACGCCGTTTGTTTGACCGGCGGAGCCACCAAGGCCAGAGAACTACCGGTATTTGGACGCGACCTTGAAGGCGTCCATCTGGCCATGGATTATCTGACGCAGCAAAACAGGATAAACGCGGGTCAGACGGTGGCCCCTGAGGAGAGGATCAGTGCGGAGGGCAAGCGCGTCGTGATCCTAGGTGGCGGCGACACGGGAGCCGACTGCCTGGGAACGGCGCACCGTCAGGGCGCCGAGGTTGTGTACCAGTACGAGTTGCTGCCGGAGCCGCCAGTGCAACGCTCCACCGATGAGCCGTGGCCCTACTGGCCGGTGATTTTAAGGTCTTATGGAGCCCACGAAGAGGGCGGCATAAGAGATTACAGCATCCTGACCAAGGGCTTCTACGGCAACAACGGGCGAGTGGAGAAGCTGCGTGCTGTACGCCTGGAATGGGGGCCGCCGGATGAGACGGGCCGGCCCGTGATGAACGAGGTACCGGGCAGCGAATTTGAAATCGAAGTAGACTTGGTATTGTTGGCCTTGGGATTTGTTTCCCCGGAGCAGGAAGGTCTGCTGGAGCAGCTTGGAGTGGCCTATGACACGAGAGGCAACGTCTCCACGGACGAGGGCCACATGACCAGCGTACCCGGCGTTTTTGCAGCTGGAGACATGCGGAGAGGGCAGTCTCTGGTGGTGTGGGCAATTGCGGAGGGACGGGAGGCGGCGCACCACATGGACAACTACCTCATGGGCTCGACCAAGTTGCCTCGCAGCCTGCCCGGCGCCCTATCGCGGTCTATATCTTCCTAGCCGGTCGGCGTCTTTGCTGCTTGATTCGGACATGGATAGAACCGCCGCGGGTTTCCGATGCCCTAACTTCAAAATCTTTGGAATGCGCCTTTACAAGGCCGGATAGTTGTTTCTGGCCGTAGGTGCGGGGATCGAAGCCCGGGTCAAGCTGCCGTAGCCTGTCACCGATAGTACCCAGGAACGCCCAGCCGTCATCCGATGCCGCCAGTTCATGAGCGGCCTTGAGAAGTGGAACAGGGTCCGGCGCCTGGCTGGCGGAATTATTAGAGGATGGAGGCGATACCTCTGCCTTCTCTGGAGATATGTTTTCGGTGTAGACAAAGACTTCGCAAGCGTTGACAAAGGAACGAGGGGTATCTCTCCGTCCAATTCCCATGACAAACAAGCCTTTCTCCCTAATGCGCGTGGCGAGCCGGGTGTAATCGCTGTCGCTGGAAACAAGGCAGAAGGCGTTGACCACAGTCTCGTAGAGGATGTCCATGGCGTCGATGATCATGGCGCTGTCCGTGGCGTTTTTGCCCTTTGTGTAGCGGAACTGCTGGATTGGCTGGAAGGCGTGTAGCTGGAGCGACTCTCGCCAGCTGTTCATGTTGGGAGTAGTCCAGTCGCCGTAGATGCGGCGGATGGTGACCAAGCCGTACTTACTGGCTTCGGCAAGAATGTTCGCCACCAGAGACGCTTGGGCGTTGTCCCCGTCTATGAGGAGAGCCATACGCCTGTCTATTTGATGCTCTTCAGTCATGATGCTGGGTTTGTAAAGCTTAACATCCGACTGAGCTAAAACCAAGCGAACCCTTCCTAACTGGACTTCCCCATCTCCCCTGCATACAATTCAAGCATGCGGACTTTCAGATTGGCCATGGCCCAGATCAATCCCACGGTTGGAGACCTGGAAGCCAACACGGCCAAGATCATCGGCTACATTGAGCAGGCCCTTTCTCTAAAGGCCGACCTTGTCGCGTTCACGGAGCTGGCCGTCCCAGGCTATCCACCGGAAGACCTGCTCTTCAAACCGCAGTTCATCCAAGACAACCTTCGTTACCTGGACAAAGTGGTCAAAGCCAGTCGCGATATCGCAGTGGTGGTTGGCTTTGCCGATGAAAAGGAGGGGAAGCTCTACAACGCGGCGGCGCTGGCATCTGACGGCGAGCTTGTCCACGTCTATCACAAGATGTTCCTGCCCAACTACGGCGTCTTCGACGAGAAGCGATATTTCGAGGCAGGCCGCGAGTGCCCCGTCTACACCATCAGAGGCGTAGAGGTGGGCGTGAACGTGTGCGAAGATATCTGGTACAAGATGGGCCCCACCAAAGTTCAATGCAACGCCGGCGCTGAGCTCATCGTCAACATCAACGGATCGCCGTATCACGCCGGCAAGAGCGGGTACAGGCATGAGATGCTGGCGAAGCGCGCCGTGGATAATCAGGCCATCGTCTCATACACCAACATGGTTGGTGGTCAGGATGAGCTGGTCTTCGACGGTGACAGCGTCGTGTTCGACCACGACGGGAAGTTGCTGCTGCGGGGGAATCAGTTCAGGGAGGAGCTGCTTTTCGTCGACCTGGATATGGATTCTCTGTCACAGGCGCGTCAGGACCGGGGCAAGTCTCACCTGGAGGATTACAAGGCACTGAAGGAGATAGGTGAACCGGTCAGGTTCCACATATCCGGCTACGCCGCCGACGGCGACAGGCCGCCGCTACCCCGGCAGGAAACGGCAAAGCTAGGACCGGTTGCCGAAGTTTACCAGGCGCTGGTCATGGGAACCCATGACTATGTGACAAAGAGCGGCTTTCGGAAGGTGGTTGTGGGCCTCTCCGGTGGCATTGATTCGTCGATGACGGCGGTGATTGCTGTGGACGCCTTGGGTAAGGAGAACGTGGTCGGCGTTTCCATGCCCTCTCGCTACTCTTCGGAAGGGAGCGTGGTCGATAGCAGGCTGCTATCGGAGAACCTGGGTATCCGGATGATGACCGTGCCAATAGAGCCCGCCTTTGGCGCCTACCTGGACATGCTGGAGGAGCCGTTCCTCGACACGGAATCCGGTATCGCCGAGGAGAACCTTCAGGCCAGGGTGCGCGGCAACATCCTTATGGCGTTGTCCAACAAGTTCGGCTGGCTGGTGCTGACCACCGGCAACAAGAGCGAGCTGGCCACGGGCTATAGCACTATGTACGGCGACATGGCCGGAGGGTTCGCGGTGATCAAGGACGTACCCAAGATGCTCGTCTACGAACTGGCCCGACATGTAAATGAGGCGAAGGGGAGAGAGGTGGTGCCTGACTCGGTGATTGAGAAGCCGCCCAGCGCGGAGCTGAGACCTGACCAGCGCGACGAAGACTCCCTACCGCCGTACGACGTGCTGGACTCGATATTGAAGGCGTACGTAGAGGATGACAAAACATATAGCGAAATTCTGGCCCTGGGCTACGACGAGGCCACTGTGCAGAGGGCGGTCCGCCTTGTCGATGGAAGCGAGTACAAACGCCGCCAATCGCCTCCCGGCATCAAGATAACGCCTCGCAACTTCGGGCGCGACCGCCGCATGCCGATTGTAAACCGGTACAGGCAATACTAGCTGGGCTAGCTAGACCGAATTCCCTACTTGACAACGACACGCTTGTAGCGTTAAATAGCACATGCGTACTAATTAGGGAACATCTTGTTGGCCTGAATAGCGCGTGCTACCATGCCGCAACATTGGAGGAGCTATGACCGCTGAACGAGAAAAGGCGTTAGAACTTGCAATAAGTCAAATCCAGCGCAGCTTCGGCAAGGGCGCCATCATGCGCCTTGGCGAAGTTGAGGTTGACAAATCGGTGAAGGCCATACCCACCGGGTCGCTATCACTGGACATTGCACTGGGAGTGGGAGGCGTGCCAAGGAGCCGAGTCGTCGAGATATTCGGTACTGAGTCGTCGGGCAAGACCACGCTCGCCTATCATATCGCGGCGAGTGCCCAGTGCCAAGGCGGCACCGCTGCTTATATAGACGCTGAGCACGCTCTGGACAAGAGCTATGCGGCGCGGTGCGGCGTCAACGTAGATGCGCTCTATCTATCTCAGCCGGACGATGCTGAGCAGGCACTCGAAATCGTGGAGTACCTAGTGCGCAGCGGCGCTGTGGACGTGGTAGTCGTGGACAGCGTGGCGGCCTTGGTGCCTCGCAGCGAGCTGGAAGGGGACATGGGTGATACCCACGTCGGCCTCCAGGCCCGCCTTCTCTCGCAGGCTTTGCGCAAGCTCACCGCGGCTATAGGCCGCTCCAATACGACGGTGATCTTCATCAATCAGCTCCGGGAAAAGGTGGGCGTGGTGTTTGGGAACCCGGAAGTCACACCCGGCGGCCGTGCTCTGAAGTTTTACAGTTCGGTGCGCATCGACCTGCGCCGCATCGAGTCCATCAAGCAGGGTGGTGACGTGACAGGCAGTCGGGTACGAGCCAGAGTTGTCAAGAACAAGGTGGCGCCGCCCTTCCGCTCTGCTGAGTTCGATATCATGTTCAACCGGGGGATCAGCTTGGAGGGAGACCTGGTGGACCTGGGAGTTGACTACGGCATATTGAACAAGAGCGGCGCGTTTTACTCCTACGGCGATACCCGGCTTGGCCAGGGAAGGGAGAACGCGAAAGGGTTCCTGGCTAAAGATACCGATCTGCTGCAGAGGCTGGAAGCCGATATCCGGACTGCCGCTGAAATAGCGGCGGCGGCTAGGATGCCCGCTGTAGTCGGAGCGGCTGCTCAAAACGGCGTGGCGCAGAAGCCCTAGCGGTGAGTCGGAGCATTCAATGGCCCGGCACAGCCGGAGTGGACAAAGCGGCATATCTGAACCTGAAAGGGCGTACCTGTCCGGTCTGCGTCTTCTATCCTACCGGTCCAGAAGCCGGCTTGAGATGCGTCAGCGCCTCAGCAAACGGTTCTCAACGGAAGCCGTTGAAGAAGCGATGTCCCGCCTGGAAGAGATGGGTTACTTGGACGATGCTTCCTTCGCCAGGAACTGGAAGGAGGGCCGTGAGGCCCGCAAACCACGCAGCGCAACCCTTATCCGCCATGAACTGCGCCGTAAGGGTGTATCCAAGGACCTGGCTGAGTCTGTTACCGCGGGGATGGACGATGAGGCAAGCGCATACGAAGCGGCCAGACGGCATCTGAACACCTTGCGAGGCGTCGATAAGAGAACATTCAGGCGTCGCATGGGCAACTACCTGAGAAGGCGTGGTTTTGCGACGGGATTGGTAATTAGCACAGTGGATAAGCTGTGGGAGGAGAGGTCACTTTGACCCGCTGCCTGAAATGATATGTTTGGCCAGCGGCACAATATCCGCATCCGCTTCTTTGACCCCGATTTCAGGTGGATGGTAGAATCGAACTATCAATCCCTACAAGTGAGCAGGGGTACGGCTTATGTCTGGGCACTCAAAATGGTCCACTATCAAACGCGCCAAAGCGGCAAATGACGCCAAGCGTGGCCAGCTATTCACCAAGCTGGCCCGGGAGCTCACCGTGGCCGCCCGCGAGGGGGGCTCAGATCCTGAAATGAACGTGCGGCTCCGTCTCGCAATGCAGAAGGCCAAGGAAAACAACATGCCCCACGACAATATAGAGCGCGCCATTGGCCGTGGTTCGGGCGAAAGTGGGCAGGACTCCTTGAACGAGGTGGTCTACGAGGGGTACGGCCCCGGAGGCGCGGCCATCATCCTGGAGGCGTTTACCGACAATGCCACCCGCACCGTGTCGGAGGTACGCAATGCCTTTGCCAAAGGTGGAGGAAATCTGGGCGAACCGGGCTGCGTGGCCTGGAACTTTGATACTAGGGGAGTTGTGGTGGTTGAAGCCTCAGAGGACAGATCCGAAGAACTAACCTTGCTGGCCATAGATGCCGGCGCCGACGATTTCGATGAAGACGAGGGAGTTCTAGAAGTCCGCGCAGACCCAGCCTCATTCGAGAAGTTGAGAAAGACCTTGGAAGATGCCGGAGCGGCTATAGTCCGCGCCGAGCTGGCCATGTTGCCCAAGGCTACTCTACTCCTGGAGAGTAAGCAGGCGGAACAGACCCTCAGGCTCATGGATAGGTTGGAAGAGCTTGATGATATCCAGCGTGTATACACCAATGCCGATTTCCCTGAAGAAGTGCTGGAAGTATATGGAGCCTCCTGAACTGAAGCTAAGGATGAAGCCATCTCACTAGTCCTTGGTATAGACCCTGGAACGCTTTATTTGGGTTACGGCCTTGTAAAAGAGGACGGGGACAGTCCTTGGGTCGTGAAGTGCGGAGTCTTGACCGCCAGGCGAAGCCTGTCTCTGGGAGAGCGGCTTCATTACCTGTACACAGGGCTGCTGGGACTTATGGAGACTTTCCCCCCTGACGAGGTGGCAGTGGAAGACCCGTTTGTCTCGGTCAATGCCAGGACCGCTATGGCTGTCGGCCAGGCCCAGGGCTTGGCACTGATGGCCGCCGCCGCCAGAAGCGTCCCTGTTTCCAGGTATTCCCCGCGCCAGGTAAAGCTGGCGGTCAGCGGGCACGGCGGCGCCACCAAGGAACAGGTGCAGCAGGCTATAAGGATGCAGGTTGACCTTGACGTTGCGTCAATGCCTGAAGACGCCAGCGATGCCCTGGCCGTGGCGTTGTGTCATCTGCAGAACCGTCGAGAGGTAGCACTGATGGACAGGGAGAGTATGTAGTCACCCATGATTAGTTCAGTCAAAGGGGCCATCCAGTCCATCGGCAACAATTACGTAGTCATTCAGGTGGCCGGGATAGGCGTCCAGGTCTATGTACCGAGTTCCGTTACTGAAACCATAGGACGAGAAGGCGAATCCGTGGTGCTCCATACTACGCTTCTCATCAGGAATGATGTCCCCATCCTTTACGGCTTCCCTGCACCGGGGGGGAAACGGCTGTTTGATCTGCTCCAGGAAGTGAGCGGCGTGGGTCCTAGGCTGGCGTTGGACATCCTTGACGCCATGACTCCTGACGACGCAGCAGTGGCAATAGTGTCCGGCAACGCAGACCTGCTTTCCAGCGTTAAGGGTATAGGGAAGCGTACGGCCGGGCGTATAGTCATTGATTTGCAGAGCAAGCTGCAAAAGGAGTGGGAGGCCGCTGCCGTGGGCACGATGGGTCCAAACGGAGAGGTGATGGCCGCGCTGCAGGCGCTGGGCTATTCTCCCGCCGAGGTGCAGCAGGCGGTAACCGACCTGGGTGATACGGAAATACCCCTGGAAGAGCAAGTACGCCAGGCACTTCAGCGGCTGGCCAGGGAGTAAAGTGTCTTTTTATGGGAATGCCTGGGCTGATCTGTACGACCGGGTACACACGCTGAAGGAAGACATCCCTTTCTGGGTGCGGGAGGCAAAGTCGTCCGGGGGGCCTGTTCTAGAACTGGGATGCGGCACGGGCCGGGTGGCTATTCCCGTGGCCCAAGCAAGCGTTCCGATAACCGGTTTGGACAACTCCCCCGCCATGCTCAGCAAGGCACGAGCCAGAGCCCGTAAGCTGGGACTGGCTAAGGAAATGCTGAAGTTTCAGCTTGGTGATATGCGCGACTTCAGACTGGGGCGAAAGTTCCCTCTTGTAGTTGTTCCCTTTAGGTCGTTTCAGTTGCTTTTGTCAGTGGCAGACCAGCGACAGGCCCTGGAGAACGTTAGGAGGCATCTCACTTCGGAGGGTCGCCTTATATTCAACCTCTTCGTGCCCGACCAGGAGCGGTTGATCAGAGAATCGTCATCGCCGGTGTTCAGGCGGGAGATCGTGGACGGAGCAACCGGGCGGCGACTCAGGGTCAGCGAGCAGAACCAGCACGACCCGCTGGGTCAGATAATAAATGCCCGCACTATTCTGGAAGAGTTCGATGTTGAGGGGAAGAGGACGAACAGGTGGGAAGTGGCCTATCAGCTGCGATACTTGTACAGGTTCGAAGCTCTGCATCTCCTGGAAGCTGCGGGATACCGCCTGCTGGAGCTATACGGCGATTTCAATCGGAGTCCTTTCGACGAGGCCAGCAGCGAGATGATATGGGTGGCGTCGCCAGTGTAGACGGGGTTGGCATCTGTTATCCTAGAAGACCGCAGTTTGCCGGTAGTAGGATGCATGTTTAGAGGACTTGAACCATGCGCGCAGTGCAAGAAGGGAAATTTGAGGTAGTCTCCGACTTTCAGCCTACGGGAGACCAGCCGGGAGCCATAGACAAGCTTGTGGAGGGCATTGTTTCCGGCCGGAAAAACCAGGTGCTTCTGGGCGTCACCGGTTCGGGAAAGACCTACACTATGGCCAAGGTGGCGGAGGCTGTGCAGCGTCCCACGCTGGTCATTGCCCACAACAAGACGCTGGCGGCACAGCTGGCCACCGAGTTCAGGGAGTTCTTCCCCAACAGCGCCGTGGAGTACTTTGTCAGCTACTACGACTACTACCAGCCTGAGGCTTACGTTCCACGTACGGATACGTACATTGAGAAGGACGCTGACGTCAATGATGAGATAGACAAGCTGAGGCACGCCGCCACCAGAGCGTTGCTCACCAGGCGGGATACGCTGATCGTGGCCTCTGTTTCATGCATATATGGCCTGGGGTCGCCGGAGGAGTACCAGAGCTTTGTTGCCTACATACAGAAAGGCGAGCAGAGAAACCGGCAGCGGCTTCTGCGCCACCTGGTGGACATGCAGTATGAAAGGAACGACATGGACATGTCGCGGGGGAAGTTCCGCATACGCGGAGACACCTTGGAGATACTCCCCGCCTATGACGAGTTGGCCGTACGGGTCGAATTCTTTGGCGACCAGGTGGAGCGCATCATAGAGCTTGATCCCCTTACCGGGGAGGTTATGGCGGAGCGCGACGCTATCGAGATATATCCGGCCAAGCACTTCGTGACTTCCGCCGAAAAGCTGGATATGGCCATCAGTGACATACGGGACGAGATGGTAGAGCGCGTCGAATGGCTGAAATCCCAGGGTAAGCTGCTGGAGGCCCAGCGGCTCGAATCGCGGACCAACTACGATATAGAGATGCTGCGAGAAACGGGATACTGTTCCGGAGTGGAGAACTACTCGCGGCCACTGGCGCAGAGGGCTGCGGGGAGCACTCCCTGGACTTTGATGGACTACTTCCCTGATGACTTCCTGTTGTTCATCGACGAGTCACACATGACTGTCCCTCAGTTGCACGGCATGTATCACGGAGATATCTCACGCAAGCAAACGCTGGTCGATTACGGATTCCGCTTGCCTTCGGCACTGGACAACCGGCCCCTTAATTTCGAGGAATTCGAGGCTCATATCAACCAAGCAGTCTACGTATCGGCTACGCCGGGCCCGTATGAGATGCGAAAGGCGGAGCAGGTGGTAGAACAGGTGATACGGCCCACCGGGCTTCTTGATCCCACCATAGAAGTCAAACCCACATCCGGCCAAATAGACGACCTGCTGTTCCATATAAACGAAAGAGTAAAAAAAGGGGAACGCTGCCTGGTTACTACGCTGACCAAGCGCATGGCAGAGGAACTGACCGATTATCTAAGAGAGATGAATGTGAAGACCCAGTACCTTCACTCGGAGATAGACACGCTGGAACGCAGTGAGCGGCTCCGCGACCTGCGCCTGGGGATCTATGACGTGGTTGTGGGCATCAACCTGTTGAGGGAAGGGCTGGACCTCCCGGAGGTGAGCTTGGTGGCGATTCTTGACGCTGATAAAGAGGGTTATCTGAGGTCGCAGTCAGCGCTGATTCAGACCATGGGCCGCACCGCCAGGCATGTGGATGGCCACGTCATCATGTATGCCGACGTGATGACGGATTCCATGAAGGCTTCCATAGATGAGACGGAGCGCCGGCGCAAGATACAGGAAGCCCACAATATAGAGCATAACATCACTCCGGAAGGTATCCGGAAGGCGATCAGGGACATCACCGACCGTGTCAAGGCTATAGCGGAAACCAAGGCCGTCTATACAACCTATCGGGACATGCCCAAGGACGAGCTCTTGCGCGCCGTCAAGGATCTGGAGTCGCAGATGAAGCAGGCGGCAAAGAACCTGGAGTTTGAGAAAGCGGCTCTTCTCAGGGATGAGATAGTAGAGCTTAGAAAAGTGCTCGCCGGTGAACAGGATGCGCGGATAACGGAAGCCATTAGCAGCTAGCATGAACCGTTTGCCAAAGAGACTTCTCATCCTGGCCTTGCTTATCGCGCTGTTCCTGGCCTTGCTTATTACGCTGGTCATGGCCGCCCGCCCGCCCACCCTGCTGGAGACGGATCCAAAGCTCCCGCCCGGGTTTGAAGAGGCGCTCCTGCCGGACGGCGACTTAAATGCATACCTGTACATTAGCCACAGCGCGCCTATCGCAATACCGCTGGCGGCCTTTGGCGATTCCGCCGGCGCTTCGGCACAACCTGACTTAGAGCTTTCATCGCTTGGAGCATGGGCAGGCCCGAACCTGGATAGCTTTGGGGCCAAGGTGGAGTTCCAACAACAAAAGCAGGCCCAGGCCGCTGAAACGATGCTGGCCGACGACGTGGAGAAATGGCGGGAAGGCGGCGTATTGTGGCTGGTGCGTGGCGAAGGAGCCTGGGCGGACGATGTTCAGACTGCAATGCAAGCAGGTTCACGGCGTGACTTTTGAGGACAAGTACGAAGATACATGGAGGCTGTTGAGCCTCCTACCTGAAGAACCTCCCCTTGAACCGGCAGCTGCGGGCTTCATCCGTGTCGACAGTGATTTGCTGGACTCGTTGACCTCCAGAGTCGATCTTGATTTGGGGGGATTGGGCCAGGCCCTGGGCACGATAAATGTCGAGGACATAGCCTACGTTGCCTACGCGGAGGATGAGCTGCGGTTGCCTGAAGAAGTGGATAGAGAGTTCGTGAGGAGTTCCGGAATAGCGGCCGTGTTCGTGGCCCGGTCCACCTATCCTGGCTTTATACTGGGCTTCTTCCTCAACGCTTTCGCCGATAGGGTGGACCTGCAGAGCGATACACGGATTGCCGGAGAAGATGTCCTATCCCGGGACTTTGATGGCGTTCACTTGCTGGTCAAACCGCTGGGCAGCGTCATCTTCATTGTAGTTGCTTCTGAAGAGCAGACCTCTAAGAGGTTGATGGAGAGCGTTCTTCGGGAGCACTTGGAAGGCTAGTCTCCCACCAGCAGTCGCGCCGGGTCTTCCACAAGCTCTTTGATCCTGACCAGGCAGGACACCGCCGACTTGCCGTCGACTATACGATGGTCGTAGGTGAGGGCTAGGTACATCATGGGCCTCACTGCTATCTGTCCGTCGACCACCACGGGGCGCTCTTTGATGCCATGCATGCCAAGAATGCCTACCTGCGGTGGGTTCAGCAACGGCGTGGACATCAGTGAGCCGAAAACGCCACCGTTGGTTATGGTGAACGTGCCGCCTTGCAACTCTTCTATGGTCAGCTTGCGTTCCCTGGCGCGCGTTGAGAGGTCCAGAATGGCCGCTTCAACTTCGGCAAAGCTCTTCTTGTCGGTGTCTCTAACCACTGGCACAACCAGGCTGTCTTCCGTGCTGATAGCTATGCCTATGTCGTAGTAATGCTTGCTCACCAACTCGTTGCCTTGCAACTCAGAATTGACGATGGGGAACTCCTTCAACGCTTCTACCACGGCTTTGGTGAAGAAGGACATGAACCCCAAAGACACACCGTGACGCTCTTTGAACGAGTCGCGCCTGCGCTGGCGTATCTGTATTATGCCGCTCATATCGGCTTCGTTGAAGGTGGTGGTCATGGCCGTGGTCTGCACGGCTTGGGCCATGCGGGTGGCCATGGTCTGCTGGCGACGGCTTAGTGGAATGCGCTCTTCGCGGCGGTCTGCTGCAACCGTAAGAGCAGGGGTGGGCACGGGGGCCTCCGTTGGCGCAGCTGCCGGGGGTTGTCGTCTTTCCAGGTAGCCCACCACGTCTTCTTTGGTTACTCTGCCTCCGGCGCCGCTGGCAGGCACTTGTGAGAGGTCTATGCCGTGTTCAGCAGCAATGCGCCGCGCCACGGGAGTCACGCGCTCAGCCTCCGCCGGAGATGAGGATGAGGCGGCGGCGGGGCCCGCTTCCTGTGCGGCCGCTCCGTTGCCTGCTATAGCCTCCGCCGGGGGAGTCGCGGCCTGTGTCGCGCCTGAGGCAACTCCCTCAGCCACCGTTGCCAGGACGTCGCTTACAGTTACGGTGGCGCCCTCCTGCTTGATTATCTCTTCCAAAACACCGGCTTGGGACGAGACCACCTCAACGTTCACTTTGTCGGTTTCCAGCTCTACCAGGGGTTCATCGGCGGAGACAGGCTCCCCGACTTGTTTGAGCCACTTACCCACAGTGGCTTCGATAATTGATTCGCCCATTTCGGGAACTCTAACTTCAAGAGTCATTGATCACCTCAAAAAGGAGCTGCGGTCATCCACTTGATGGGAGCGAACCCTTCACGGATGAGCCGTTCCTGTTCAACTTTATGGAGAGTGGCCGAACCTTCGGCAGGACTGGAACGCGCCGGGCGGCCGACGTAAACCAGCGGCAGACCGGGCTTGATAATATCGCGCAACTTGGGTTCTACAGAGCTCCAGGCCCCTCTCTTTGGGGGTTCCTCTTGCAGCCAGACCACCTCTTCCACGTTGTTGTATGAGCCGAGAACCGTGGTTAGTATCTTGCTGGGGAAGGGATAGAGCCCTTCCACGCGGACGATGGCCACGGATTCAGCCTCAAGATACTCCTTACTGCCTATGAGGTCTACGTAGACCTTGCCCGTGCACAGGATGACGCGTTTGATCCCGCTTGGGTTTCCTTGCGTCCGTGCATCGTCGATAACCGGTTGGAACGAACCCTGAGATAGGTCTTCCAGGGATGAGGCGGCATCGGGATGGCGTAGCAGGCTTTTGGCAGTCATGATAACCAGCGGTCTGGGGTCTGTACGGATGAGCGCCGCTTGCTCTCTGAGCAAGTGGAAGTATTGAGCCGCCGTCGAGCAGTAGGCAACGCGGAAAGAGCCTTCATTGGCTAGTTGGAGGAACCTCTCTAGGAAGCCGCTGGAGTGGTTTGGACCCTGACCCTCGTAACCGTGGGGAAGAAGCAGAACAAGGCCGGAACTCTGGCCCCATTTGGCTTTGGCGCTAGCTATGAATTCGTCCACTATGGACTGGGTGTTGTTGACAAAATCGCCAAACTGGGCTTCCCATAGCACCAGGGTATCGGTGGCTTGCACGCTGTAACCGTATTCGAAGCCCAGCACTCCTTGTTCAGATAGAGGGCTGTTGTATATGGCAAAAGGTGCTCGGGCGCTGGGCAAAGAGGCCAGGGGCGTAAACCGGTCGCCGTTGTTCACGTCATGAAACACAGCGTGCCGCTGGGTGAACGTGCCGCGCTCCGTGTCCTGTCCGCTGATGCGGATAGGGGTGCCCTCTGCGATTATGGAGGCGAAGGATAGAGCTTCTGCGTGTGCCCAGTCTATGCGCCCCCCTCCGTTGAAGGCTTCCCGCCGCCTCAGTAAGGGACGCTCCAGCTTGGAGTTCAGCGAAAACCCTTCTGGCACCGCGTGCAGTTCCTCGTTGAGGCGGATCAGCGTTTCTGCCGGTACGGATGTAGCTATTTGTGGGGGATCACCTTCTGGAGCAGTCTCAGGGAGCACTTTGGACTCGTCCTTCACCATCTCCTGGACGGTGGTCAGAGCTTCCTGAAGCTGGTTCCGTACCTCTTGCACCATCTCTGCGGCTTCTTCGACGGATACTATGCCCTCTTTGATCAGTTGTTCGGCCCAAAGGGCACGCACCGTAGGGTGGTCATGGATGGCGTTGTACATGATGGGCTGTGTGAAGGAGGGCTCGTCTCCTTCATTGTGCCCGTAACGGCGATATCCAATGAGGTCAATGAGGAAATCCTTGTGAAAGCGCTCTCTGTAGGCAAACGCAAGGCGCGTAGCGTTGAGACAACCTTCTACGTCGTCAGCGTTGACGTGGACAATAGGAATATCAAACCCCCGGGCTATGTCTGTGGAGTAGGGGGTGGAGTAGGATTCGTGGGCCTCAGTAGTGAAGCCTATCTGGTTGTTGACTATGATGTGGATAATCCCTCCCGTGGTGTACCCTTCAAGCTGCGCCATGTTCAGGGTCTCAGGGACTATACCCTCGCCGGCAAAGGCGGCGTCGCCGTGAACCAAGATGCCGAGGGCTTTGCATATGTTTGGCTCAGGGGTCTTGCCATCGCGGCCGTTTGAGTCTTGAATTGCGCGAACAGCTCCTACCACTGCGGGATTGACAAGCTCCAGATGACTGGGATTGGGAAACATGGAGATGGTGATCTCTTTGAGCCCCGTGGTAACCCTGGTCTCCGCGCCTTGATGGTATTTGACGTCTCCGGAGGAACCGTGGTCGGTTTCTTCGTCGCCAAGGCTGTAGCCGTACATGAACTCAGCCAGCAGGGAGTCGTACGGCTTCTCGAAGATGTGGGTAAGGACGTTGAGTCTGCCCCTATGTGCCATGGCGATCATGATGGACTCTACATCCGACCGGGAGGCCTGCTGGACTACTTCGTCTAGTACCGGCACCAGGGTGTCGTTCCCTTCCACTGAGAACCACTTCTGTCCGGGGAAACTGCGATGGAGAAAATGCTCGAAGGCTTCAGCTTGACTGAGCCGTTTGAGTAGGGAAAGCCTTTGGTTGCTGTCAAGCCGGGGTTTGAACTCGCCGGATTCCACGGAGTGTTGCAGCCAGTCCTTTTCCACGGCGTTCCGGATGTGTCCAAATTCATAGCCCGTGGTGCCAAAATACAGCTCTCTGAGCTTGGAAACCACCTCTTGTGCTGTTGCCGCCCCTTTGGCGAGCGGGCTGTGGACTAGCTGGGGTGGGAGGCCGCTGAGTTTTCGTTCAGGTATGCTCTGGAGCGTGGCCTCGGAGGAAGGCTGGCGATGCGGACGGAGCCCTAGGGGGTCCAGGTTCGCCACAAGGTGGCCATTATCCCGAATGCGCTCCACGAGATTAACGACACTGCGGAGTTGTTCATAGTCAACAGACGGAGCGACCGCTGCCGTGGCCTGTGCGGAAGAGACGCCGGTTAGGTAGGGCGCCCAGCTATCAAAGAAACTGCGGACCTGCGGGTCAACCGATCCGCTGTCCTTGAGGTAGGCTTCGTAGAGCTCTATCAGATAAGCAGAATTAGGCCCCGTGAAGGGTTCCATGCTGGTCATGCTCAATCCTCTTCCTTCACCCCTCTTGCAATGTCTTGGGCAAAGGGGCACTCCTCCTTAGTTCCACAATAAGTTTACCATGAAAGGGCGCCATGAAGCTAGGAGAATTACAGGCGTCGGCTAGCTTTGGGGAGCGTGAGATTTTTCGTCGCTGGGCCGCTCAGAACAACGGGGCCTCCCCCACGGGCCATGGCGAAACCCCACGTCAATACGCCCTACGCAGCCACGTTCGTACTCAGATTGACACTCCAGTCCGCCAATGCTAAATTAGGTAGCTGTTAGCAGTCTTGTAAAAGACTGCTAAATGTTGTTAGAGGGGTTCCTATCGCGTGCCTACTTACGATTATCAGTGTTCCGTCTGCAGTCACCCGTTTGAGTTGAGACACGGGTTCAACGGCTCTTCGGTGCAGGAATGTCCTGTATGCCAGGGGGAGGCGCATCGCAAGGTACACTCCGTGCCCGTTATATACAAAGGCAGCGGGTTCTATACAACGGACTACGCCCGCCGGGGTGCCCCTGTCAGCAAATCCTCCAGCAGTTCTTCCAGTGATTCCTCGTCGGATTCGTCAGACTCAACAAGCTCGTCAGACTCACCAGAGTAACCTTGCGTGCTCTGATACAGCGCGTTTCCCAAGCGTCCGTTGCAGTAGACAACCAAACCGTAGGCTCCATTGGTCACGGACTCGTTGTGTTCTTGGGAATAGGACAGGGCGATAGCGAGGCGGATGCCGTCTATCTGGTTGAAAAAATAGCGAACCTACGGATATTCGCTGACTCTGAAGGCAGGTTCAATCTATCGGCACTGGAGACCGGAGGGGAAGTCCTGCTGATCAGCCAGTTCACCCTCTATGCTGAAACACGCAAGGGCCGGCGCCCGTCCTTTACAGGAGCGGCGTCGCCTGATCAGGCGAGACCTTTGACGGAGAAGGTCGAAGGTATGCTCAGAGAACGCGGCCTTCAGGTGGCCGCTGGGGTCTTCCAGGCCATGATGAAGGTCAGCCTAGTCAACGAGGGCCCGGTGACTATTCTAATCGACAGTGAGGACAGGAAGCGGCCCCGGACGAGGTACGGTGACGGTGTGAGCGTATCCCTCGCACAGTGATCCTCAGTGAATCCGCAGCATCAGCTTCTCGCCACTCTGCCAGGGCTGCGATTCCACCTTCCAGGTCAGCGTCCCGTTCGTTGCATCCACCTGCGCCTCGGCAACCGCAAGGGACAACGACACAGAGCCGTCCAGGGCGATAAACTCTACGGTGTGGCCCGCAATACTGTTGTGGGGTGAGAGCGTCAGCTTCACCGTGCCGACCCCTCCGGCCTCGGCTTCCCAGGCGATCCGCTGTATGGTCGCCGAGGCGCCGTTGGCGTCCGTAAAGGCCGCTGGGTCCAGCACGCCGATGGCGCTGTCCGCCGCAATCTCTTTACCCGCCTCTACGGGGTCGAAGAAAGCCTCATGAAGCGTCCCTGCCGGCGCTGTCACCGTAACGAACAGTTCCTGCCTGCGCATCTCAACCTCAGGGATACTCCCGCTGCACAGGCTGCCCATGTCGTAGGGAAGATGGGCGTGGTAAGTCTTGTACTCACCTGCGGGTAGTGGCCTTGCAAGGGATATCAGCCCCGGAGGCGTCCCCACAAAGTATTCCTGGTCATTGCCGACCAGAACGTAACGGTCTTCCTGGCCTTCCAGCAACGGGGATTCCTGGCGTGCTAGCAAAACATACGGGGCTATTCGGCCCGTAAGAATGTGCGTGCCGCTTGGCGCTCCCGACCCGATGGAAACGTCCTCCCTAATGTACGGATACGACCCGCCGCTGTCCCGGTAATCTACCTCTCTACCCCAGCGGTACTGCGCCTCGACGCACTCCTTGTACTCCTCCGTCTTGCCGGCGACTTCCTCGCCGAGTTGGGCGATCCGGGCTCTCAGCTCGTCAAGTGTAATCGTGTCTGGAGTAACGTTGGGGTCTAGGTCCGATTCCAAAAGGAACGTCTGCTCATCCGGGTCTTCCGAAATCGCTGGCAGCCAGGGCCTGTACTCATCGTTGATAACTGAGAACGTGTCACCCTTAGAGTATGTAACTGCCAACCAGTATCGTCCTTCCTCCCAGTTGCCCTCTGGGTCTTTACCTCCGTCATCATCCATGAAGACAATCGCTCTTCTTTCGTCCCAGCGCGTCGTGCGCTCTTTAGCGGGGTCTGGACTCAGCAGGGCGCCAGCGGCGGTGTTGTAAAAAGAACCGTCAGAGAAGACTGTGCCGATTATCCGGTCATTGCCCGTTCCCTTCAGGTACTCATCAACCCTCAAGTTGAACTCTATCGTCTTGGAGTAGCCAGAGCTGCCGGCAAACGTATGCTTTTGAATTCCTCGGCTCACTGATTCGATCTCCACAACAGCTACGATATCGGCCCCCAGGATTGTCTCTTCCACAGAGACCAGGCCGCTGTAGAACGTAGAGCTGAAAATAAGACTCCTTTCTTTCCTTGCCATGCTCACATCCTCGGTAAAGCCGCTGAAGATACCCAACGCGGCGACAAAGGCCAGGGAAATTGACAGGCCTGCAGTACCTGCAATGAAAACACGCTTGCTAAACATTTTCTGCCTCCTTCCCTTCGATCATCAGTGGCGTACTCCGCCGAACTTGTTGCGGTACAGCTGCTTGACATAGTTTATGTCCTTCAGAGGGATGGTGGTCGTCACCTTATTGTCCATTAAGTAGCCGGGATACTGGATCGTGCGGCCGTACAGGTCAGTCAGGCCTAACGTATGGCCGAACTCGTGCATCACGAGTGTTTTCAGGTGCCTCAGCCCCCTCCTACCTTCTACAATCGCGCCATCAAGATCGACATCGTCGACCCAATACAGCCTTGTCTCATGGCCATTACTATTGGCTCCATGTGCAGGTTCTTCCAGCCTCATAGTCATGTTTTGTAGGTTGTATTCCGGATGATGGATAAATCTGAAATACTCGTCTGCAAACGATGGGTGGTATTCCACACACGCGACGGCAGCTGGTCTTGGTCGACAAGGATCTGAGCCGTATCCGTCCACCGTCCTGATCACAACCCCCGAATTATCGTCGTTCCGTTCGCTGCAGCCCTCTTCTTCCTGCTCGCAAATCAAGATGTTGGGCCAGCCCGTATTCAGGACGAGATTCCATTGCCCTACAGCGTACAATATGGCCTCCGGAAAAAGGACCCCTGGATCAGGTAACGTTACTCCTCCTGTGCGGACTGGCTGATCGGGCGCGGACGGCGCGTCCATCTCACCGCCTACCCCCCCACCCCCTGAGCAAGGGGACCAAGCGTCCAGGTCCGTTCCGCCACCGCCGCCGTTGTTCGGGCAAGGGGTTGCCGTGGGTGTAGGTGTAGGCGGCGGCGTGGGCGTCGGTGTAGGCGTGGGTGGTTCAGGTGTCGGCGTATCTGCCGGCGTTGTACCGCCGCCGCCGCTAGTTGGCGTTGGCGTAGGTGTCGGCGTCGAACAATCGCTGCCGGGGTACCAGGCGTCCAGGTCCGTTCCGCCTCCGCCGCCGTTGTTCGGGCAAGGGGTTGCCGTGGGTGTAGGTGTCGGCGTATCTGCCGGCGCCGCCAGTTGCTGTCGGGGTAGGTGTAGGTGTCGGGGTAGGTGTTGGCGTGGAGAAGAACACAAAAAGTGGCGATTGAGCGGGCGGCCGCATTGTGGGCAGGCTCTCAATCTGGTATCTAACCGTGTGATCACGCTGGTGACCAACTGCAGGGATGGGGTGATCAATCTTCAGAGTCAACTTAAACGAGGCTTGCGGAACGGTGAAGGCGCTGTTCACAGTCGCCTCTATGGTGTAGGTGGTTTCCCCGTCCATATGCCGAGCCAAGCGGGCATCTGTGCCTTCTGTCTCCTCCACATTGTTGTCGTTCTGCTGTATAAGATTCCCACTTCTCCCCGTCTAAGAAGCCCGTTGCGTCTAAGGATCAGATAGGCGTCCGCGTCGTCCGACTCAAGGTCTATCGTGACGTGTCCTGGGTCGGCCAGTTGAAAAGTGTAGAACGCCGCTGGATGACCTGTCGTGATGGAATTACAATCGGATGTACTCCAACTGCTGTAAAGCACCTTTGTGACCGACGGGTGGCCTGGGCCTGGGGGATTTTCGGGAACACTAAACCTTCCCCAATCCACCTCGGTGCAGACTCTCGTGTCGGTAGGCTGCGGCACCGCAACTATCCCATCGGTAGGGCTAGGCGTGGGTGATGGGGTAGGCGTGGGCGTCGCCTCGATATTGGAGGACAGGAACAGGAAGAAGGCGACACCAATGGCCGCAAGGGAACCGAGAGCCAGCCCTATAACCCATTCGTGCTTAGCCGTCCAGCGCAGCAGAATATCCAATGTTGTTCCACCATAACTCATACGCGGCCTCCTCTGCGCTCTCCAAACCGACTTCGGATATCCCACGGAACGGAAGATTCGCCAAGCGTCCCAATCCAGGATACGAATCATACTACGGTACTGTATGTGTGTGACAACTTAAAATTCCCGTTCCTTTGCAGAAGTTTGAGGAAATACGTAAGCTTCGCCCGCCATGGTGAGCCTGTCGAACCAAATGAGCGGGGAGAGGGGCTATGAGTGGGGGATTTGTCAGTCTTTCCAGGTGGACACCGACGTTCAGCCTATGCGAGCATGGGACGGCGTTAAATCTGAAAGACCGCACTCGATTGGATCAAACTTGGGGAGGGCCGAAGAATGACGTCTACCGACTATGAACCCAACATGGTTCTGGAGACCGGAAGCTACAACGTGGTGGGCACCAGGCCGGTCCGTCACGACGCAAGCAACAAAGTAACGGGTCGGGACCAGTTCGGCGCGGACATCCATTTCGCCGGCCTCCTCCACGGCAGGATATTACGCAGTCCCTTTGCCCACGCCAGGATCAGGTCGATAAGCACCAGCAAGGCGGAGGCTATGCCGGGAGTGAAGGCCGTTGTCACCGGCGACGACCTGCCCAAAGCCGATGACGTGGCGCTGAAATACCGCAGGGCCAACATACTGGCCGGAGACAAGGTCCTCTACGCGGGACAGGCGGTGGCTGCAGTGGCAGCAGTCGATTTGCAAATAGCGGAAGAGGCGTTGAACGCCATCCAGGTCGAGTACGAGGTCTTGCCACCTGTGCTAACGGCTCCCGAAGCCATGAAGAAGGATGCCCCCGTCCTTCACGACGACCTCAGGACAGAATCCCTCGGTTCGCCCGTAGAAGGCGCAAGCAACGTAGCGAACTACGCCAGGTACGAGCTTGGGGACATAGACAAGGGGTTTTCAGAAGCGAATGAAATTGTGGAAGGCGAGTTCTATACCAAGACCGTTCACCAGGGTTACATAGAACCTCATACGTGCACGGTGTTGTGGAATGAAGACGGCAGGATCATCATCTGGTGCAGTTCTCAGGGGCCGTTCATGGTCAGGGACTACACGGCGGACAGGCTGGGCGTACCGGTATCCCAGGTAAAAGTCATCCCGTTGGAGATAGGGGGCGGATTCGGAGGGAAGACGGAGATATACCTGGAACCCGTTGCTGCCCTGCTCTCCAAGAAAACGGGACATCCCGTGAAAATGGTCATGTCCCGCCAGGAGGTGTTCGAAGGGACTGGCCCGACATCCGGTTGTTACGTCTGGGCGAAGATAGGCGCGAATAAAGAAGGCAGGATCACGGCTGCCCAAGCCTACCTGGCGTTCGAGGCCGGCGCGTTCCCCGGGTCTCCGGTGAGTTTAGGAGCGCTTTCTATATTTGCCCCATACGATATTTCCAACGAGCTGATAGACGGATACGACGTTGTGGTGAACAAGCCAAAGGTGGCCGCATACAGGGCGCCGGGTGCGCCTCAGGCCGTTTTTGCATCAGAGCAGCTTCTTGACGACCTGGCCGCCAAACTGGGAATGGATCCGCTAGAGTTCAGGCTGAAGAACGCGGCGAAAGAGGGGTCGCGGCGGGTTACGGGCCAGCCATACCCCAGGATTGGCTTGGTTGAGCTTATAGAGGCCATGAAACAGCACCCACACTACAGGGCGCCGTTGAGCGAGCCCAATCAGGGCAGAGGTGTGGCCGTGGGGCTGTGGTACGGCATTGGGATGGCGTCCAGCTGCACCATCAAAGTCAACGATGACGGCACGGTCAACCTGATAGAAGGCTCCGCGGACATCGGAGGGACCCGGGCGTCTGTGGCTATGCAAGCGGCCGAGGTGTTGGGGCTGCGGGCTGAAGAGGTCTTGCCAACGGTGGTGGATACCGATTCGATTGGCTACACGGCAACGACCGATGGCAGCAGGACCACGTTTGCCACAGGCTGGGCAGCATATGAGGCGGCTCAATCCGTGAAGCGCCAGGTGGAAGAGAGGGCAGCCGCGGTCTGGGGCGTAGAACCGGATAGCGTGGAGCTTGTCCAGGGCGTAGTCCGCTCCAAAACGGACTCATCCCTCCAAATGACGTTCGGAGAGGTGGCGGCTCAGATGGCCGATACGGGCGGCCCCATAATGGACAGCGCCGTGGTGCATCCGCGCGGCATAGGTCCCTCCAGTTCCGGCAATATTGTGGATGTGCAGGTCGACCCGGAAACGGGGAAGGTGGATATTCTCAGGTACACGGCGTTCCAGGATGCGGGCAAGGCTATTCATCCGACCTACGTTGAGGGGCAGATGCAAGGAGGCAGCGTGCAGGGCTTGGGCTGGGCACTCAATGAAGAGTATTATTACGATGAGAACGGCGTCATGAAGAACGGCAGCTTCCTTGACTATCGCATGCCCATTTCGCTGGACGTGCCGATGATCGATACCGTTATAGTAGAGGTGCCGAACCCGGGACATCCGTTTGGAGTGAGAGGCGTAGGCGAGGCCAACATCATCCCTCCCATACCGGCCATTGCCAACGCCATCTATCACGCGGCGGGCGTCCGCATGAATACCCTTCCCATGAACCCGGGCACGGTCTTGGACCGGATCAAGAAGGCCAACGGGAGATAGCCCGTTTCATGGCCACAGTCTACATACCGTCCCTGATGCGCGACATCACTTCGCAGGCCAAGGTGCAGGTCCCAGGTACGACGGTGCGCCAGATCGTAGACAACCTGGAGAAAGCCTATCCTGGGCTAAAGGACAGGCTTATTGAGAACAACAGGATCAGGGCAAGCATATCCGTGGTCGTGGATGGGGAGGTCACGCCCATAGGCCTGCTGGAGAAGGTTGGAGAGGATAGCGAAATACATTTTGTTCCCGCCATAGCAGGTGGAACATTGCCGGCTAGCTGTTGGACCAGGTAGCCAGTGACCCTCTGGCGATGGCCAGGACAGGCTGCCGTTCTTCCAGGTGAAGTACGTGTATCTGACTTTCCGCCTGTCCTCCGTCACCGACCAGTGCACCGGCAAACAGCAGGCTCCGGCTGTCAGGCGACCATACCCGGTGCGACTGTACGTACTGGTCGAAGAAGGCGTACCAGGTTAGCTGGTCTGATGACGGGATGAAATCGACCAACTCCCTATCGGCGCCGGAGGTCAAATCGATCACGCGCCATTGCAGGTTTTCTCTGGAGTCGTTCAAGGAGACGTAGGCTATCTTGGTTGCATCCGGCGACCAGAAGAAGGCAACTATGGGCCTCTGCACAAGAACGGTCTCTTCCTCTGAAACGGCGTCTATCAACCGCAACTCCTCCAGGAACGGATCATCAGTGGTGGACGACTGTCCCAGGGCCAGTTGGTCGCCCCGGGGCGACCAGAGGAACGCCGCATTCCCCGACAGGGTGCTGCTCAGTTCCCTTCTCCGTGATCCGTCCGCTCTAGCTATGTAGAGCACCTGCATATCCAGGAATGCCGCGATGTTGGACCTGGGAGACCAAGAGGCCGCCCTGTAGCTGCTGGAGGTGGCCCTCAGATCGAGCAGGCGTTCCGGGGCGTCTATGTCGGATCTGAACAGCTCGCCCTGCTGGTGTATGAGCAGGCTGTGGGAGTCCGGCGACCAGCTGATGTATAGAGGCGCTCCTCCGGCAATCCTGATGCCCTCATCGGTTCCCGATGTGTCGATAAGGTGGAGAGCCAGTTCGCCATTCTCCATGGATAGGAAAGCTATGTGCTCACCGTTGGGCGACCAGAGCGAATAGTGGGGAGCCCTGGGTCCAATGGCGGGCGGGACTCCGGGAGGGTTCTCGAATATCTGTACCTCTTCAGTGCCCCCGGCGTCGACGGTATAGAGCGCCTTGCCCGGGCCCAAGAGGTCTTCTGAGAAGGAGGAGAAGACCAGTCCGCTCCCATTGGGCGACCAACCGGGCCAGGAATACATGCCGCCCTGCGAGGTTATCTGCTTTTCATCGGTGCCGTCCGGGTTGATGGTGAATATCTGGAAGTCGTGGTTCACGTAGGCAATACGGTTGCTGACGGTTGGCTCCACCGTGGGGGTCGGAGACGGCTGCTCTTCGGTAGGTGACGCCGTTGGGGATGTTTCCTGCGCCGGGCTCCGGCACGCGACAAGAAGAAGGGCCAGTACCAGTAGAAGCAGAGCGGGATTTCTGCAGATGCTCATGGGTGAAGCTTAATGACTCCTGCACAAGAAGTCACGTTTGCGGTTCCTAAGAGGGCCGCATCCGTATGTCGGTCAGCGCGTAGGTCTCTGATCATTCCAGGGAGGCTTGATCTCACGAATTAGCATAGCTTCAACTGCTCCAGCTTCGTGTGTTTCGTAGATCCAAAGGTCAATCCTTTGGCCCTGACGCGTGGACAGCAAAATACAGGTGTTGACTTTGCAATTCGTGGACTGCCCTCCCACGTAGCAATTGCGAGGTGAGATAGTCGCGTAGCCCTGAGGCCCCCAACGTTGCGCGAGATGCTGGGACTTGCCGGCATAGGCTACTGCTCGGTTGACGGTCAGTGCGTAAACGCCGGCGGTCGGTGGAAGACCCTTAACCGTAAATCACAGAATGGCCCCTCCCCGTATCGGTTGAGTGGCGTGGTTTTGGACAAGCGGTACCGTGACTGCGGCATAAGCTCGAGGGGTGCACCGTCATCGCCTCTATCCGGCTCAATGACGTCGGCATGCATGAAGAGGAAATCGAGCAAGTGCAACGTTTGTGGTTCGCCTATAACGATCCCCTCAAAGCTGCAGGTCCAGGCTGATATCCAGGGCTTTGGGGGAGTGAGTAAGCGCCCCCACGGAGATCAGGTCTACACCGGTTTCCGCTATTTCGCGTACGTTGTCCAGGGTTACGCCGCCGGAGGCCTCGGTAAGGGCGCGGCCTTTCGCCAGGGTCACCGCTTGGCGCATCTCCTCCAGCGACATGTTGTCCAGCAGAATGATGTCGGCGCCAGCGGTCAAGGCTTCCTTGGCCTGCTCCAAGGTCTCCACTTCCACCTCTATCTTCAGAGTGTGGGGAGCCGTTTCGCCGGCGCGGTTGACTAGGTCGCCCAGAGAGAGTTCGTCAAGGCGGGCGGCGGCTATGTGGTTATCCTTGATCAGAACGCCATCCGCCAGATTGAGCCGGTGATTGTGGCCTCCTCCCGCGCGCACCGCGTATTTGTCCAAATAGCGAAGGCCGGGCGCCGTCTTTCGGGTATCGATGATCCGAGAGTTCAGGCCTTCCACGGCCTTCACGTATTTGGCGGTTTCAGTGGCTATGCCGCTCATCCGTTGCAGGAAATTGAGAGCGGTACGCTCCGCGCTTAAGATCCCGCCTACCGGCCCCTGAATGGTGGCGATGAGGTCGCCCTGGTTCAGGACATCGCCATCGTGAAGGAGCGGCGACGTTTCCACGGTGGCATCCAGCCTGGAAAAGACGGCGCCGGCCACGCTGAGCCCGGCCAGAACGCCTTGCTCCTTGGCAACGAGCACCGCTCGACCCAGCCGGTCGTGTGGGATGAGGCGGGTGGTATGGTCCCGGGAAGCCAGGTCCTCATCCAGCGCTCTGTCCACGATCTCCAGTATGTCAGGGGTAATCTGCAGCAACTCACCTAGATATTCCGTTTTTTCCGGTTTTTGTGCAAGCCCCAAGGGGGACAGAAAGGCGGACAGGGAAGCAAACGGACAACAGGGCAGGCAGGACCGTTTTCCTCGCGAAGGCGGGGAACCAGGAGGAGGGTGGGGCGGTGGCAACAAGGCCGCCTCCCGTCATTGCGAGGAATCGAAGCAATCTGGCGGGGTGGAGCGTACTCGGTTCAGCAGACCGTCGAAAAGTCGTCTCCTTCGAATATGCCGTTGGCGCGTTGGACCTCCCGGACGTAGCAGATGATCTTCTCCACGTCCTCCGACGAGACTCCGGCGACTGGAGGCATGTTGCCAAAGATCCAGTGGTGTTGCGCAACACCATTGCTGACCGCGTTGCGAAAGCTGAAGTCCGGGTGGTGGCCGGGATGATAGATTCGGTCGATCAAAGTCGGCCCCTGACTGGTACCGGAAGCATTCATTCCGTGACAGACCGAGCAGTTGGCGTTGAACATCTCTTCTCCAGCACGCGCCGTGTTGGACAAAGCGGGTTCCGACTCAGAGACCCTCTCGGTGCCGCCCGATTCCCTGGTCTCGTACTGCGGAGCACTCTCTTCTCCACATCCAACTATTACAGCCAGGAGAAGTGTCAGGACGAAGCTGGTTGCAAAAAGCCGGACCGCTGGTTTCTGGACGTTGTTAATGGCTGAAATGCCTCGTGGTTTCAGCCGGACTTGGAATGCGCCATGACGGAAGGGGCTAACCCTGCAGCGACAGCATCCGCTCCAGGGCTATGCGTGCATAGTGGGCGGTCTCTTCGTCAACCTTGACCTGGTTTACGACGGTATCCGCAACCAGCCCTTCGGTGACCCAGGCCAGATAGGCGGGGTGAATGCGGTACATGGTGGAGCAGGGGCACACCACAGGATCGAGGCAGAACACCGTCTTGTCCGGGTTTTCGTTGGCCAGCCGGTTCACCAGGTTGATCTCGGTGCCTATGGCGAACACGGAGCCGGCGGGAGCCTGGCTCACCACCTTTATGATGAACTCCGTCGAACCGTCCATGTCGGCGGCGTCCACGACTTCGCGCACGCACTCGGGATGCACGACAACCTGGACGCTGGGGAACTTGGCCCTGGCATCCGCTATCTGCGCTACCGAGAACCTGGTGTGCACGGAGCAGTGGCCCTGCCACAGGATTATTCTGGCGTCCTGGATCTGACTTTCGCTGAGGCCGCCGAGAGGTTTGAACGGGTTCCACACCACCATCTTATCCAGCGGTACGTCCAGCTTGGCACCCGTGTTGCGTCCCAGATGCTGGTCTGGCAGGAAGAGGATCTTCTCGCCGCGCTGGAATGCCCATTCAAAGGAGGAGGAGGCGTTGGAGGAGGTGCAGACGATGCCGCCGTTCTGTCCGCACAGCGCCTTTATTGCCGCGGTGGAGTTCATGTAGGTAATGGGGACCAGCCCGCCGGAAAGAACGTCGTTCAGATCGTCCCAGGCGTCCATAACGTCGTCGGTGGCCGCCATGTCGGCCATGGAGCATCCGGCGTTCATGTTGGGCAGGATGACCTTCTGGTTGGGGTCGGTGAGGATGTCTGCCGTTTCAGCCATGAAGTGCACGCCGCAGAAGATCACGTATTCGGCGTCCTTCTGCCGGGCGGCGTTCTGCGATAGGAGGAATGAATCGCCGCGGAAGTCGGCAAACTGGATGATTTCGTCGCGCTGGTAGTGGTGCCCCAGTATGAGCAGTCGCTCGCCCAGCTTGTCACGGGCCGCGGCAATACGGGCATGGAGGTCGTCGGGTTTGAGCCCGATGTACTCCTTGGGGAGCCGTTGCCATTGAACGTGGGCCTTCAGCTCCTCGACAAGAGGCTTGGCCGTCAGCGACGAATCGGTGCGGCAGAAAGCGGACTGCTCTATATCAGTTACGGGAACAGTAGCCTGGCGCTGGACTGAAATCATATCAACCCCGACTCCAACGGCGAGTTAGTTATCTAGTAAGTGTACTATGTTGCCGTAAAAGGCTCAACTATGCAAGTTTGTATCTATGTCCGTCCTAGGGAAGTGCAAAGTCTCCTACTCCGCAATAGGGAAATCCAGAATCTGGCGAAGAATTGGGGCGCTTGCGCTTCTAGCCGTACTTGTAGTCATAGTGCTCTCTCTTATTTTCCTATTCGGTTAGTAACAACGGATGATTGACGGTGACTCGTCACCCCACAGCAGTTCCTACGGCTGATAGGATGCCTCCATCTCTTTGCACCAGCACTCTGGCGTCCGAGCCATCCCGTGACACCGTGTATAACGTGACTGTGAAGGCCCTCAGACGACGGTGACGCTCAAGCACTTGAACTGCTACTCTGGAGCCGTCGGGAGACAAGGACGTGAACCCATATGCACCCGAGCTAAAACGCGGTGCGTCCTCACCCTGCAGAGCGGGCAGCAATTGAAGTTCGGAGTTGTCTGCCTTGGTAACAACCGAATTACCTGACAATCCATATCGAGGATAGGCGCCAAACCTTAAACGTCGCCCATCCGGCGACCACACCAGATTTCCGTAACCGGCTATACCGGAATGGTCTTCGCCGACCTGCAAGTCAGAGCCGTCAGCGGCAATCGTGTTGATCTTACCTCCCCCAGCAAACGCAATGCGGCTCCCGTCGGGAGACCAGGAAGGGTTCCCCATGCTCCTTATATAGTCTAAGTCGGTAAGTACGCGCTCATCCGTCCCATTAAGCGCCGAGGTCGCTATCTCAAGGTGGCGGCTTTGCCAGGGCCACCGTCGATGGTTCTTCAAATACGCTATCCTGGTACCATCGGGCGATACAGAGGGTGAGTAGTAGATGTCTTCCTCACCCTCTCCCCCGTGTATCAACCGCAGTGAAGTTCCATCGGCGTCAACCGAGTACACCCTGCCTGGGTCATCGAATACGATCCGCCCGCCGTCCACCTAGGAGGCGCTTCAGGCTGGTAAGGGTACTCGTCCTCGTTTGCGACGCCATGGTCTCCTATACTGCACTGTACTGCTAAAAAGATAAGAAACGCTGTACATCCCACCAGCAGGGTCATCACACTTGTTACGGCAAACGACCCGAATACAAGTGCTCCAATAAAGCGCAGGACGGACTTGATAATCGTTGTACTCTTCGGAGGAACCGGACACGCATCTCCACAACCACTTTTCTCTACGACAACGGGCTGCGACCCATACCGGTTGGAGCCGATCGTTCCGGGACCCGAGCACAGCATCAGCAGTATTATGACGAAGGCCCAGCTCACCAAGACCCAGATTACGTTATGCCATCCTATGAAAGGATAAAAGAATGTTATGGCAAGGATAGGGATCCACCCCAAAACGATGCCCAGGTAGGGAAGCAGCCCCCAGGCGGAGAGGCCTGTGTCGTGCAGACGCCTAACTGTTATGCCTAGCCAAAGAGGCGATGTAACCATCTGGACCAACACTACAACGTAGAACATGCCAGCAATAGCCTGGGGTATTGACCAATCGAACCTAAGAATGGCCACCAGAACAAATATGATCGCGCCTACACACGGGATCACCAGAAAGGGAACCGGAGCATATCTCCAGTATTCCCTACGGGTGGCGCGTCCTCTGAAGCTTAGGAATCTCACTGCCGCCTCCTCCAGTTAGCCGTTAAGCTAAGTTCCCACGATGGTAATCCAAGAACGTGCAGGACGGACTTGATAACTGTTGTTCTTTCATGCCCACACTCTATTTACGTTTGGCTTTTCTCCACGGATGTACCGCCCAGCACGTTGCCTCAGTTCTCACGGGTTTTTCTACCCCGTCGGGTGTCTCATTTTCGCTGACCGTCTAGGGGTGTGGGCGTAGGCGTAGTGGTCGGAATAGGCTGAGTAGTCGGAGCTGCACCTCAAGCCTCCAGCATCTCCCCGGACGCAGGATATGAGGTGTTGGCTTCGTAGCTGCGATAAGGCTTGGCAATAGTCAAGCGTTTAGTGTCTACCCAACCGCAACGCCCTGCAGTGACCAAGGGGAGGTCTTTTCGATGCGTATGCTGACTGTCCGGCCCTGAAGCGGTCGTTTGTCCTCAAAGAAGACCAGCTTGTCATTGCGGTTGCGTCCCTTCCACTTGCCCTTTTCGTGGCTTTCCACCAGCACCTCTGTAGTGGTGTTCAACAGCCTGCCGTTGATCTTCCCCGCAATCGTCTCCTGGGCCTGTTCTATGGCTGAGAGCCGCCGCTTCTTCCCATCGTAGGGTATGTCGTCGGGCAGCTTGCGGGAAGCTATGGTCCCCGGCCTCTCCGAGTAGGCCGCGGCATGCACCTTGTCGAACTGGACGTCTTCCAGCATCTTCAGCGACTCTTGGAAAGCCGCCTCACTCTCTCCGGGAAAGCCCACGATCAGGTCAGTGCTCAAAGATACTCCGGGTACGGTTTCCCTTACGCGCTGCACCAGAGCTCGATAATCAACGTTTGTGTAGCCGCGGCGCATGAGCTCCAGGACTTGGTCGTCGCCGGCCTGGAAGGGGAGGTTGAAGTGCTCGCACACCTTGGGTAAGGACGCCACGGCCTCTATGATGCGACGGCTCATGTCGTTGGGGTGCGAAGTGAGGAAGCGTATGCGCTCCAGGCCGTCCACTTCGTTAACGGCGGTCAATAGATCGGCCAGGTCGGGGGAGTCGGGCAGATCGTGTCCGTAGGAGTCTACGTTTTGCCCCAGAAGGGTCACCTCTTTGACGTTGCGCGCCGCCAGAAGCTCCACCTCGTGCACAACGTCGGCAACGGTCCGGCTTACTTCACGGCCGCGCCGGTAGGGGATGATGCAGAACGTACAGAACTTGTCGCAGCCGTGGATGATGGGGACGTACGCCGTGACCGCGACATTGGGAGGGGTGAGCGTGGTCAGGCAACCCTCGGCGTCTATTCCCATGCGGTTGCCAAGCAGTTCCAGAAGCGGACGGTAGTCCTGGGGGCGCATGAAGGCGTCCACGTGGGGGAACTTGGCCTCAAGGTCGTCCGTCTTGGGCCCCACCATGCATCCCATCAGGGCAATAATCCTGTCGCTGTCACCCTGCTTGAGCGACTTCAGTGAACCGAGCATGCCGGTCACCTTGTCCTCGGCGGCTTGGCGCACAACGCAGCTGTTGAGGACTATGACGTCCGCCTCTCGGTGCTTGGACACCGGTGTCAGCCCCAACTGGATCAGGGCGCTCTCCAATCGGTCGGAGTCCGCCTTGTTCATCTGGCAGCCTATGGTCCAGATATAGTAGCTGGCCGGGTCTGCGGCTTTTTCCACTGTTGTCATAGAGCTATCGTTCTGAGTACGCTTTCCATGGTGTCTAAAGGAAAGGGCTGCTTCCTGTTGAATTGAACGCAGCCTCGCATCACTTTGAATCCAGCGTCTTGGAGCACTTCCTTCTGCTTGTCCAGCCAGTAATAGTCGGCTGGATTCCACAGGTGTACCGTCAGGCCGGCCTTCCTCTCCGCAATCAGCACGTGTACGAAGCGTGGATCGATCGTCCCCTTGGCCTCTTCCTGGACGTTCTCCCGTTCGATTTTCCATCCGGGGAGGTTGTATTCAAAAGCGGCCTGGGCGGTGGGGAAAACGGCTTCGATCACTTCTCCCAAGCGGCTGAACGTCTCTTTGTAGCGGTCGGAGGTGCCGTGTAGAGCCTGCTCTATCTTCTGGTTGGTATTGCTGTTCACCATGAGATGGTCCCTCATCAGATTATATACGGACGAGGTCTGACAATGATGGTACCACCTGTAAAGGCAATTTCAAAATCAACGTATCAAGCAAGGGGACGTTGATCAATCATACACCCGCCTCATGTCTACAGGCCTTCCACTATGGCCAGCTCGTACATGAGCAGGAAACCGAACCCTATGCTCAAGGTGGCGGCCAACCCGGCAATGACGGCATTGATCCTGCGAGACTGACCGGACAGCGAAAAGGGGATGCCCATGAGAACGGTCAAGGTGGACATGGAAAGGATGGTGCCCAGGCCAAAAAGCATAAGGTAACCTATGCCGGCGAAGAAAGAGGGAACGGCATCCGTAGCCAGGACGGCCAGCATGACGGCGGCGCTTCCGGCAAGGCCGTGCACCACTCCGATTACGTAAGATTTCACCCTGAAGAAGGGTCTGCCCGCCAGTGCGACGAAAGGATGTACGGCTTTGTCGACGGTCTCAACATCCCTGGCGTGGGAATGGATATGGACGTGGAGGGTCTCCTGGTGAGTGTGTTCGTGCAGATGGAGGTTCTGCCCTTTCAGCCGCCAGAACACCTGCAGGCCAAGAAGGACCAGCATGATGCCCACGCCGAATTCCAGGTAGTGCGAATACTCGTCGTATACGTCGATTAGCGACCCTTTAACGAGGAGAATCGCCGTTCCCACGATGAGAAGCGGCGTGGTGTGTCCCAGTCCCCAGGATGCACCTACCCAGATGCCGCGCCAGGCGCTGCGATACTCGCTTACGATGGTGGATACGGCCACTACGTGATCGGCGTCCGTGGCATGCTTCAGTCCAAGCAGAAAGCCAAGTCCTAAGGCGATTAGAGCGGGCGATTCCACCTCAACCCTCCTCCTGATTTCCGCAGGGCTTTGCACAGCTTGAGCACACACCGCTCACCGTGAAGTGGTCCAGGTCCGGGCTGAAGCCGTACTGCGCAACCAGGGCCTGGCTGAAATCCTCCAGGTAGCGGGGGCTGAGGTCGAAGGCGTTGCCGCAGAACCGGCACACCATGTGGTGGTGTCGGCTGTTGGCGTCGGTTAGTTCATAATGCAGCCGGTCACCGATGGCCAGTTCGGTAACCACGCCCAGCTTCTTGAACAGATGCAGCGTACGGTAGACGGTGGAGACGTCTATGAAGGGGTACGACTCCCTGGCTTTGCCGAGCAATTCGTCGACGCCCATGTGGCCGTTGCCGTTCGCCACAATTGAAAGGAGAAGAAGCCGCTGCGGAGTGAGCCGTACTCCGTCGCGTCGTACCGTCTGAAGCGCATCTTTGTAGGTGGTCATCTGTAGCTAGCTGCAAACGTTTGCAGCGGCAATTTATCGCAAGAAAGCACGGTTGTAAACATGCGGTTCATCGACGCGTCTCATGCTTCCGTACGTCATGTGCGCCCCCTGTCCGTAGGCCCGTATGTCCGCAGGCCCAAGTTTTTACGACCTGCTAACAATCCTTTAATACCTTGTTAAAAGCATGTTCAACAAACCGTGCTAGGTTGAATAGCACCAGAAACGGAGCGCCACTTGTGTCACGAACTGAGTTGAAACCAAGGTTGGATGAGAAGGACAAGCTTTGGGGGGTTCCTATGGTCTTGAAGCCAGCCGGTCCCAAACCTGTAGCAAGCCTGCAGAACGGTGGAAACGGAAACGGCGCCGGTTCTAAGCATAAGCTGGGGCAAAACGAGGGTCGGAAACGGAGGTCTATCAGAGACCGAATAATGAGCTTGATAGGGCGTGTCGTTGGGCTGCTCTTCATGCAGCAGACCCTCTCTTCGCGGTGCTCCAGGTGTGGCAGGCCCATGGAAATCCCGGTGGGTTCGTTCCTGCGCGACGAGGTTTTATCTGGCTAAGGAGGACTTGCTCTGGGCATGTGAGCGCTGCTGAGATGAGTCGTAAGGGAAACTTCACTTTAACAGCCAGGATTTTTTGGATAGGAAACAAGCAAATTAAGGATCTAACAGGAGGGTTAGATTGAGAAACAATTTTTCTAAAGTTCGCGGACTTCTTGTCCTTGTGGCCGGGGCGCTGCTCCTCGGTTTGGCCGTCGCTTGTACCAGCGGTGATCCGACCCCCACAATCGAGATAGACGGTTCCAGCACGGTTGGGCCGATCTCTGAAGCAGTGGCGGAGGAGTTCAGCAAGATACACCCCAACGTGCAGGTCAATGTCTCCATCTCCGGTACAGGGGGAGGGTTCAAGCGGTTCACGATGGGCGAGACGGACATATCGAACGCCTCCAGGCCGATCAAGGACTCGGAAGCGGAGCAGGCGCAAGCCAACAACATAGAGTACATAGAGCTCACGGTGGCATTGGACGGACTGGCGGTGATGGTGAGCAGAGAGAACACGTTTGTGGACTGTCTTACGGTGGAGGAGTTGAACAAGATCTGGGAGCCTGGGTCCACGGTGAACAACTGGAACCAGGTGAGGAGCGGTTTCCCGGATCAGCGGCTCAGGCTGTACGGGCCTGACACGGACTCTGGGACGTTTGACTACTTCACGGAAGAGATCAACGGAGAGGAAGGTGTGCTGCGAGATGACTACACGGCCAGTGCGGACGACAATGTGCTGGTGCAGGGTATATCGGGAGACACCAATGCGCTGGGGTACTTTGGGTATGCGTACTACGCGCAGAACGAAGACAAGCTGAAGGTGATAGGAGTGGACGGTGGGAACGGTTGCGTGGTTCCCAGCGACGAGACGGTGGCGAATGGTTCATATGCGCCCCTGTCGCGGCCGATCTTCATCTACGTAAACACGGAGAAGCTGAAGAGCAGTACCGAGTTGCAGGTGTTTGTAGACTACTATCTGGAGAACACCGGCGAGCTTGCTGCCCAGGTGGGCTACACTGCTTTGAACGGCTATGATTCAGAGAAGGCCAAGGTTAGGGCTGTACTGACCGGATAGGGTTGGGTCTGCATCTGTGACCTAGTAGGAGCACAATTGAGGGTGGCGTCCAGCACGTCCACCCTCAATTGTGTTGAGGAGTCTATTATCTACCAATGGAACAGGATAGTACCGTGAAGACCAAGATGAAGCTCAGGGCTACCATCCACGGCCGCGTCCAGAAGGTGAGATTCAGGCGATTCATTCACTACCATGCCCAGCGCCTAGAGCTTGTCGGATGGACGCGCAATCTACCTGGGGTAGCAGCGGTTGAAGTATCCGCAGAAGGGCCCAGGGAAAACCTGGAGTGCTTGTTGAAAAAGTTGCATATAGGCCCTCCCCGTGCCGAGGTGACCGCGGTAGATGTGGAATGGGCCGACGCCGACAACTCCTTCGACCGCTTCACCATGTATCGGTAAGGACCACCCCCTTCCCCCGTCATTCCCGACACCGATCGGGAATCCAGGCGGGGTGTGCCCCCTGCACCACCCCGCCTACAACCACCGCGGCGTAGTCCTGCTCCATGGGCATTAGCCGCAGGAAAGCGCGCGGCCCGGGGCGGGCGCTCGCCCGCTACAACCCCTGACAAAACCTGTGCCCTCTACTCCGAGGCCAGGCCTATGGGAAATTCCACGTTGGGGTACTTTTCTGTCAGGCGCAGCCAGGCACGCTTCCCTATGCGGTCGGCTTCGCGGACAATGGTATCTTCGTCGACGGTTAGGACCTTGCCCTGGCGCATTAAGAACTTGCCGTCCACCATCACCGACTCGATGTCTGAAGGCTGGCCGTTGTTGATAAAAGAGGATACCACCCGCATGTTGGGCGCTAGGTTGGAGCGCATGGTATTGACTATCACCAGGTCCGCCCTCTTACCCACTTCCAAGGAACCTATGGAGCTCTCCATGCCCAGCGCTTTGGCGCTGCCCATCGTCGCCATTTCCAGGGCGTCCTCCGGCTGGGGGTTGGCCGGGTCGTTACGGAGTATGCGCTCCGTAAGCATACCGATGCGCATGACCTCGACCATGTCTTGGGTATTGTTGTCGGTGCCCATGCCAATGGTGCAACCGGCTTCGCGCAGGGCCGGTATGGGAGGTATTACGGCGCGGCGGGCCGCCATTGCGGGCTGGTGGGATACCGCGGCACCGGACTGGCCCAGGAGGGCTATTTCAGATTCATCAGGGTAGCGCAAGTGCGCCGCCAGTAGCCCGGGGCCCAGAAAATCGTTGGCGGCAAGGTAACCCGCGGGACGCATGCCATGCATACGCAGCACTGTTTCAATCTCCAGGCGGCTCTGGTCAAGGTGGATGGTGTAGCCGCAACTGTACCGCTCGGCCAGCTCACGCACCTGGCGCAGCAAGGCCGGCGAACTTGTCTCCACCAGAGTGACGCCGGTCATGCACCGGACTCGCCCGTTATCGTGGTCGTGCCACTTTTCAAAGAGGCGGACGCCGCGCTCTACAGCCTGCTCACGACGCGCGTCGGAGAACTCGGTGACTGCCTCGCCGGGCTTGTATCCTGGGCCGGTAACACCGTCACCGCCGCACTCGGCAAGAAACCAGCGCAGTCCGCTGGTTACTATGGACTCGGCGTAGCGCTCTATGCCTTCGGCGACCTCCGCCGTGCCGGTACTGCCGGTGCGGATGCATTCTATGGCTCCAAGCATGGCCATGACCGTAACCTCTTCATCGCTGAGTAAGGAGCGAACGTTCTCCGGAAACCGGAAGGGAAATGGAAAACCGAAGTCGTCGGTGATGCCGCGGTCTATTGTGGCGGTGACGTGTGCGTGGCAGTTGATGAAGCCGGGGAAGACGGCCCTGCCGCTGCTGTTGACGACCTCGGCTGACGGGTACCGGCCTAGCACCTCATCAGTGGGCCCAATAGCGGCAATAGCGCCGTCTTGGACGGCTATGGCGGAGCCGTAGTGGATGCTGCGCCGGGCATCGCCAGTGACGATGGTGGCGTTGCTGATTACGGTGGGCGGCATGGCGCCTTACGCTTCTTTGCGTAGGTCCGACCAGCTTCCTACGGAGCCGCCGCCGTCTATGACGTAGGCGCCGCCGGTTATGAACGACGATTCGTCGGAGGCGAGGAATAGCATCAGGTTGGCGACGTCGTCAGGCTGCCCGGAACGCCCTAAAGCCACCTCGTTGGACCTCTGCTCGAACCGTTCCCTGCTGCCGGTGCTGCCCCTGGCCTGGGGTGTGTCGATGAGGCCGGGGACTATGGCGTTGGCCCTGATCCCGTTTTCGGCGTATTCACGGGCCGCGGTCAGAGTGAGGTTGATTACACCCGCCTTGCTCACACCGTAAGAGGCGGCGCGAGGAGTGGGGCCTATTCCCGCACTGGAGGAGATGTTAACTATAGAGCCGCCGCGCTCCATCATGTGGGGGATGGCGTACTTGCAGCCGTAGAACACGCCCCTGAGGTTGGTGTTCAAGGAGAGGTCCCACTCCATGTCAGAGATGTCGGCGAGGCGAGACTGAGTCCGGATGAGGATCCCTGCACCGTTGACCATAACGTCCAGCTTGCCGTAGCTTTCCAGTGTGGCGTTGACCAGGTCCTGCATCTGCTCGGACTTGGAAACGTCGGTATGGATGAAGATGGCGTCGCCTCCGTTTTCTCTGATGCCGGCGACGGTTTTCTCGGCCTCTGTATCGTTGCGGTCGGCGACCACAACCTTAGCGCCTTGGGAGGCGAAAAGCCTGGCTCCGGCGCGGCCTATCCCGGTGGCGGAGCCCGTAATGATTGCCACTTTGTCTTGTAAACGACCTGCCATCTGCTTCTCCTAAGCTGGTTCAGCCAAACGTGTCGACGGCCAGAGTCTAGCCGGTGACCAGGGATACGCCGGCACGGGCGCACTCTTCGTCTTCATCGGAGGTGCCGCCGCCCACGCCGCAACCACCGATGATCTCGCCGTCGCGGATGATGGGCACTGCGCCCTTGCTGAGGATCATGTGCCCCCCTTCTGCGGCAACAATGCCCCTGTAGATGGGCGTGTCGGCCCGTTCCTGGAGGTCGCCGCTGGCCCTGCCCGTAGCGGCAGAGGCCACCGCTTTGCCCTGGGAGCCGTACATGCCGGCCCAGCCTACGCCGTCCATTCTGGCGAAGGCCTTCAGCCTTCCTCCCCCGTCGCAGACGGCTACGTTGACCTTGATGCCGAGCGCTTCTGCCTTGGCAACAGCGCCTTCTATAATACGGTTGGCTTCGGCTAGTGTTAGGGCCATGTGCTTCCTCCTGCTAATCTAACTCCGATGTACCAGCCCTAAAGGCTGCTACGCTTCACCGTTACCGCCCGCTATTAGGGAGACTATTATTGCGACGATAATATAAAGAAAAGCCACGGGAATGAAGGATATCAGGATCACGAAGAACGCCCGCAACGTCGATGTGTAGTCTAGGCACTGCCGTACGGCAACCACCATACATGCGAACGACCAGATGAACGCCACCAGAGCTATGGGCCCGCCGACATACGGTACGAAGAGAAACACGTTCAGGATTTTCGGGGTCTGTGCGAATCCCATGCCTCGCGCCAGCTGTCCCCAGTCCGCTTCGGTCTTCTCTGTCTTCAGTATTGTTGCCCCGACTATCCAGGTTACCAGCGCCCATATGGCCCAGCCTGCTATGCCGAGCACTAAGCCGACGATCAGGTCTCTGATTATGTTGATATCGTCTCCGCTGCTTAGCACACTTCCAATGAAGCTGGCAATGGTGACGATGATCACCACCAAAAGTGCCTGTTTGGTTGCTCCTCCGTCGCTCTCTACGTCTTCGTAGGTCTCCGCATTCAACCGGGCGGCTCCCAGCATCCTAGCGATCATGAGTCTCCTCCTTATAAGTTGCGAAGGTTCTTGAAATGGCTGACTAACGCCCGATACATGGTACCACATGGTGCTGCTAACGGTGTTGTTCCTGTACGGGTCTGTCCGGTAAGTTACAACGCTTATAAGCGGACACTGTTAAAGTGGTGATTTCGTGCCTGGAAGAGGTGGAGCGGGCGAAGGGATTCGAACCCTCGACCCTTTGCTTGGGAAGCAAATGCTCTGCCAACTGAGCTACGCCCGCTAACCGCTGGCCTATTCTAGCACACGGCGCCGTCTCTCCAGCAGACGTCAAGCTGAATTGGCTGCCCAAGCCTACCAACACCAATACCCCGGCGCCGGAAACAGGCTATACTGCTGAGCATAATGGGCAAGATAGTGGCTATAGGCGGGGGAGACCTGCGCACCCTGCAAACACTCGATATCGATAGTGAGATCGTAGAGCTGAGCGGCAAGGAACGGCCCAAGGCGTTGTTCATACCCACGGCAAGCAGCGATTCGGTGGAGTACTGGGAGGCGTTCGATGGAGTGTACGGCGGCCAGCTAGGCTGTGATACGGACGTGCTGTACATGCTGGGAAAGCGCCCGCCACAGGCGCGGCTCCAGGAGGCCATCCTGGGCGCCGACGTCATCTACGTGGGCGGCGGCAACACGCTGAAGATGATGCGTCGCTGGCGCTTGCTGGGCGTGGACAAGCTGCTGGAAGCGGCATATGCCCAGGGAGCGGTGCTGGCCGGGCTGAGCGCGGGTTGCATCTGCTGGTTCAGCTACGGGCACAGCGACTCGATGTCTTTCTATAGCGCAGACGACGATTGGAGCTACATACGGGTCAAGGGCATGGGCTTCATAGACGCCTTCGGCTGCCCGCACTACAACGGAGAGACGGCAGGGAAGAAGCGCGAGCAGGACTTTCAGGCAATGATACGCCGTCATCCCGGCATCGGTATAGGGATAGAGGACTGCTGCGCCCTAGAGGTGGTCGACGGTTCCTACAGGATCATCACGTCCCGCAAGGGCGCAGCCGCCCATCGAATCGAGAGGAGCAGAGGAGGCCTGCTGGTGGGCGAGATTTCACAAAGCAAAGCATTTGCGCCGCTGGCGGATTTGCTGCACTAGAGAGGTCAGTCTTATGGATGAGTTCGTTGCCTACTTTAATGGAGAATGGATACCGAGAAGTGAGTGTAAAGTGCACGTCTCGGACAGGGGGTTTGCCTTGGGAGACGCGGTCTACGAGGCGGAGCGTACGTTCAACGGCCGCATCTTCGACCTGGAAGGACACGTGGACCGGCTCTACCGCTCCCTTAGGTACGTGCGTATCGATCCTGCTGTGAGCCGCGAGCAGATGAGGCGCATATGCCTGGAATCGGTGGAGCGCAACCGTCACATGTGGTGTGAGGGCAACGACTTTGCTCTCAGGCAGTACGTGACCCGGGGGTCTGGGGCTTCGGTCAGTGAAGACGCGACGCCGGTGCTCTACTCCGGCGTCGACTATGTGGCCTTCGGTAGATTCGCCGGCATGTACGACACGGGCGGGCATGTGGTCTTTACCCGCTCCCGATCGTACAGTCCCAACTCGCTGGACCCCAAGATCAAGCACCTGAGCAGGATGAACTTTGCCCTGGCCGAGCTTGAGGCGGCGGACGTCGACCCGGAGTCGTGGCCGGTGCTGCTGGACCAGGACGGCAATATATCGGAAGGGGTCACGTTCAACTTCTGGATAGTCAGCGACGGTGTGATCAAGACGGCCCGCGACAGGAACATCCTGGAGGGCGTGACGCGCAAAACGGTCATTGGCCTAGCCGGAAAGCTGGGGATACCCGTGGTGGAGGAGGATATCCAGCTGTACGACGCCTATACCGCTGACGAGGCTTTCATTACGGCAACCAGCTTTTCCGTGCTGCCCATCTCCATGATGGACGGCCGTCCCCTGGGCGGAGACGTTCCGGGGCCGGTGGTTAGGCAGCTGATAGCGGCATGGAGTGAGATGGTGGGCGTGGACATTGCAGACCAGGCGAGGCGGAGCGGGTAAAGGTCAGCAGGAAAGCTTCCGGCAGTGTTGAGCGCTCCCCTGGAAAGGCGTATCATCCCGAAAGATGGAGACCTTTGCGCCGCTTACGTCCAACCTGCTGCGCGGCTTACGTCATACTCGCGAAGGCGGGTATCCAGAACTTCCTCCAAAGCAAGGAGACGCCTATCCACCCTCTTGCATGAGGCAGAGAGGGTTACTCAAAGATCTTAAATATACAGGCTAGGAGCGCATAATTGCAGACCACGCCTAGGTTGAAGAGTCGCGTATCAGGCATGTACTACGGCTGGAGGATGGTGGCCATAGGCGCCATCATCAGCGGCGTAGGCTCCGTACAGTCGGCGTCTCAGAGCGTGTTCTTCCTCCCCTTGCAGCGCGAGCTCGGGTTGAACCGCGAACAGCTATCGCTCGTTTTCTCGTTGACGCGCTTGGAAGGCAGCATCGAGTCGCCGGTGGTTGGCTGGATGATAGACAGGTTCGGCCCACGCCTGCCCATAGTCATCGGCGCGGTGCTGGGCGGTGTGGGCTTTCTCATTTTGCCCGTAGCCAGCACCTTCTGGCCCTTTTTCATCATCTACATGGGCATGATATCCATAGGGTTTCAGATGGGGTTCATCAGCTCCATGCATGCCGTGGCCAACCTCTGGTTCATCCGCTACCGCACCCGCGCCATGAGCTTCTTTTCATCGTCGTTGCGGCTGGGCAACGCACTGTTCGCGCCGGTGATGGGCCTCATAATAGCGGCGTACAGTTGGAGGCACGGCTCCGTGTTCGCCGCCGTGGTGGTGCTGGTCATCGCGCTGCCGCTGGCCATGCTTATACGCCGCTCCCCTGAATCGATGGGTCTGTTGCCGGACGGCGACAAGCCGGGGGAGACCGACGACGGACACAAGGAGGAGGCTCCGGCAAGGCAGGCCGCGGTTCAGCAAACCACCGTCGATTTTACTCTCAGGGAGTCGCTGAGGACGACTTCGTACTGGTTCATCATCCTGAGCACCTCGGTGCGCTACATCATCATCGGTGGGGTGCATTTGCACTGGGTGCCCATATTCGTGTGGAAGGGGTACAGCGAGGTGACGGGAGCGGCGTTCATTGGCTTCGCCGCGCTGGTGGCCTGGCCGCTGATTCTGCTCAACGGCGTGCTGGGCGACCGCTTCAGCAAGAGGCTTGTCTTGATGTCGGGGCACACTTCACTGCTCATATCGATGTTCGTCCTCGTGAACTCGCAGAGCCTGTGGTCGTTGTACCTGTTCTCCGTGCTGTTCTCTTACGGAGAAGGGGTGTCGCCGACCAACTATTCGATAATCGGCGAGTATTTCGGGCGGCGGGTGTTCGCCACGTTGAGGGGGTTCCTCACCACGTTTACCACCGCGGCCATATTCAGCCCGGTCTACGCAGGCTGGGTTTACGACCGCACCGAGGACTATACGCTGGCACTGTATACGTATGCCGGCGTCGCCGTGTTCGGCATCATCATGCTGCTCTTCCTGAAACGGCCCCGCAAGGCGGAGCCTGCAATGACGGAGGTGGGGGCGGTGTAGGAGGAGGCTCAGGGAACCCCCGCTGCCATGCCGGGATTGCTTCGTTTCCTCGCGATGACGAGAGGTTCATGACTTGACCGTACGCCCCGCTCATGGTGAGCCTGTCGAACCATATGAGCGGGAAGAAGAGAGCAACCCCGCTCCCCTGACATCCCCCACTTCCCACACCCTCCTCTGTCCCCTATCCTATCCACATGACGCCAACTTGGAGGCAGAACCAACTCATTGCGAGAACCCGCCACCTCTCTACGAAATCCTGTCCTGAGCTTGTCGAAGATCGGATTTGTTTCCCATATTTACAACATTGTCGTGCCTGTACTAGACATAACGTTTGAAAACGCATCCCCGTGGTTCCGCACCCACCGCGAACCCTGATTCCCACACCACCCCGTCCTTGTCTCTAACCGCTTTCCTCTGTAGGATTGTGCCGATTCAGGAGGTGTGCTCGTGACTACCAAGCAGGGCGAACTCAACTTGCAGCGTTCCCAGGCCATGATGGAGGAAGCCTCGTCGTTCAGTCCGCGCGGAGTGCCCAACTGCAAGTGGTGGGCGCCCGACACCTTCTACGTGAGGAGCGCCAAGGGCTCCCGCATCTACGACGTGGATGGCAATGAGTACCTGGACTACTGGTGCGGCGCGGGTCCCCACATCCTGGGCCACGCACCCTCGGAGGTGATAGAGGCGGTGACCGAGGCGATAAACGAGGGCAACATCCAGTTTGCCATGCCCAACTTCCGCGACGTTGAGGTGGCGCGCAAGCTCACCGAGTTCATCCCCTGCGCGGAAAAGGTGGCGCTCTGCGTCAGCGGCACCGACGGCCTGCTTTACGCCATCAGGCTGGCCCGCGCCTATACAGGCAAGACCAAGATAGTGAAGTTCGACGGCGGCTATCAGGGCTGGGCCGATCCCCTGGCGGTGAACAGCGCCCCCGACTCTTACGACACGGGTGAGACGAAGTACGCCACCGATTCGGCGGGAGTGCCGCCCGACAACTACTCGAACACAGTGATCCTGCCCTACAACGACCTGGAGACGGTGTCTACCCGCCTTCACCACGAGCACGACCAGATAGCGGCGGTGCTGGTGGAGACGATGATCCACAGCAGCAACCTTATAGCTAGGCCGGACTTCCTGGAGGGCCTGCGCCGCATCTGTGATGAGCTGGGCATAGTGCTCATCTTCGACGAGATAGTGACGGGGTTCCGCCACGGCCTTGGCGGCGGACAGGCCATCTACGGGGTAACGCCCGACTTGGGGGTATTTGGCAAGGCCATGGCAAGCGGCTACGTCATAGCGGCCATCTGCGGAAAGAACGAGGTGATGTCGCTGGCGGCGCCGGAGGGCACGGTGCGCATAGCGGGGACGTTCGGCGGGAACGCGCTGGGCACGGCGGCGGCGCTGAAAACGTTGGAGATACTGGCGCGCCCCGGCTTATACGACCGCCTGTACAGGATGGGCGACACCCTGCGCGGCGGGGTCAACGACGCCATAAAGGAGCGCGGTCTGAAGGCGCGCTGCGACGGTTTTGGGTCCGTGTGGTGCATGTACTTCAGCGCCGTGCAGCCTCAGAGCCAGGAGGACGTGGTGCGCTACCGGCAGGCGGGCGGCGCGGACATGGACCAGGCGTACCGTGAGCATATGATGAGGAGCGGCATATTCGTAAGGCAGCAGCTGTTGAACCGCGCCTACATAAGCGCGGCCCACACTGACGAGGATATACGAAGCACGGTAAACGCCACGGTGGCTTTCCTGGATGAGCATGCCGCCGAGCTGAGTTAGAGTGCAACGCACGTCTGGAATGAGCAATAGGAGGCAAGACATGAAACTGCTCAAGGGAGTCGAGTTCAGACTGGGCACAGAGACCCACACCTTCACCGCAATCGGTAGGTGCCCACGCACCGGCCGGCTGGGTGTGGCGGTGACCACCAGCGAGATAGGCACGGGAGGCCGCGCTCCCCACGTCAAGGCCAACGTCGGGGCCGTGGGCACGCAGGCCTATACGGACCCTCGACTGGGCATCCTGGCGCTGCAACTGCTGGAACTGGGCTACCCGGCGGGCCGTGTCCTCTCCGAGCTGGAAGCCAGCGACCCGCACATCGAGTGGCGGCAGCTGGGCATAGTAGACCGCTGGGGGCACACGGCGGTGCGCACGGGCGCCAGCAACAGCGAGTGGGCCGGGCATAAGACGGGCGACGGATGGATCACGATGGGCAACTACCTGGTGGGGGCGCAGGTGGTAGATTCCATGGCCAAGGCGATGGAGAATTACGTGGACGAAGACATAGAGAAGCGGCTGATGAGGGCGATAGACGCCGGCACCCAGGCGGGCGGCCAGCCCAACGGCCAGCGCGCCGCCGCCGTCATCGTACACGAGAATGAGGGCTTCTCCATAGTCAACCTGCGCGTGGACGACGATGACGAGCCGATGAAGGAGCTGTGGCGGCTGTTCAACAAGATGCACCCGCTGGTGCCGTACTATCGCGAGCGCCCGGACAATCCCGCTATTGGCCGGGTGTCGGAGTGGGCCGCGGAACGGGGAATCCAGTCGTAATCTAGGCCGGTCTGCCGCACTAGGCAGGCCTGACCTTCTGCTGGAGTTGGGCTGAAACAGAGAAGAGGAGCAGTAGCATGTTTACATTGGGCCCGGAAATGCACACCTTCACCGCTATAGGCCGCTGTCCGCGCACGGGACGGTTGGGCATATCCATATCTACCAGTGAAATGGCGGTCACGGGCCGCTGTGTCTACATCAAAGCCAACATAGGCGCCGTGGCCACGCAGTCCCGTACCGACCCGCGGCTTGGTCTGCTGGCCATAGAGCTGTTGGAACTAGGATATCCGGCGGGGCGCGTGCTTGCCCAGCTTGAAGAGAGCGATCCGTACATAGAGTACCGGCAGCTGGGGATAGTAGACCGCTACGGGCATGCGGCGGTGCGCACGGGCATCGACAACGGAGACTGGAAAGGGCACGCAACGGGGGAGCAGTGGATAGTGATGGGGAACGGGCTTGTGGGTCAGGGCGTGGTCGAGACAATGGCGGGAGCCATGGAAGGTTCGGATGAAGAAGATCTGGAAGTGCGGCTAATGAACTCGCTGGATGCAGGAACCAGGGCGGGCGGCCAGCCCAACGGGCAGCGCTCCGCCGGTATCCTGGTCTATGAGCCGGAGGGGTTCTCCATCATCAACCTGCGCGTCGATAATTCGAGCACTCCCATGGACGACCTGCAGGACATATTCGGCAAGTTCTACCCACTGCGGGACTACTACAAACAGAGGCCGGACAACCCCGCTATAGGCGGCATGGACGACTGGGCCAAGGCTCACGACGTGAAGCTCTAGCGGCGGCGTCCCACCAGGAGTCAGCATATGCCCAGCTACGTTCAAACAGTCCTTGGCCCAGTGGTTCCCGACCAGATAGGCGTCACAATGATGCACGAACACCTGCTGGCCGACGCCACGGTGCTCTACAAGGAGCCGGCCACAGCCAGCGACAAGTTCATGTCGCGTCAGCCGATCACAATAGAGACTGTGAACTGGCTGAGGTACCACTACACCAACCACATGGACAACCTGCGGCAGGGCGACGTTGACGTGGCGATAGACGAGGCGATGATGTTCAAGCAGGAGGGCGGAGGCGCCATGGTGGACTGCACCGTCACCGGCATGTCCCCCGATCCTGAGGGACTGGCGAAGATATCCATGGCCACGGGGATTCATATCGTCGCGGCCACCGGCTTTTACATCCAGCCTTCTCATCCAGCCGAGGTCTCCACCATGTCGGAGGAAGAGTTGGCGGCGCTGATGGTGAGAGAGATAACCCACGGAATGAAGGGTACGTCCGTCAAAGCGGGAATCATTGGTGAAATAGGCTGCTCGTGGCCGTTGCATCCTGATGAGCGCAAGGTGGTTGGCGCATCCGCAAGAGCCAGCCGGCAGACGGGGGTGGCCATTTCCATTCATCCAGGCCGCGACGAAGCGGCTCCTATGGAGATAATGGATGTTTTGAAGGGGGCCGGCGTCGGAGTCGACCGCATCATCATGGGTCACTTGGAGCGCACCATCTTCGACCGTGCCAGGCTGAAGGAGCTGGCCGAGACCGGTTGCTACCTGGAATACGACCTCTTTGGGCAGGACATCTCCTACTATCCCATAGCGCCTCACATAGCCCGGCCCAGCGACGCTCAGCGAATCGAGACAATAGAGTGGCTCATCTCAGAGGGCCACGTTGACCAGATAGTCGTTGCCCACGACGCCGGCGCCAAGGCCAACCTGACGAAATGGGGAGGACATGGCTACGGCCACATATTGAGGGTTGTCGTGCCCTGGATGCGACGGCGTGGGATGGAGGAGTGGCAAATAGAGGCGATTCTGGTACATAATCCCCAGCGGGCTCTCAGCATAACGATGGCCCAGTAAAGGAAGCATCAATGACTACATCCGGTTACATACAGACCGTTCTCGGCGCTATCGATCCTGATGAAATGGGCGTGACCATGCCGCACGAGCACCTGCTGGTCGACGTAAGCCCCTTGTACGTTGAACCGTCCACTGCAAGCGACAAGTTCATGTCCAGGCAGCCCATCACCATGGAGAACCTGTGGTGGATGAGGTACCACTACAACAACCACCTGGACAACCTTCGTCTTGACGATGAGCAGACCGCAATAGAGGAGGCGATGCTCTACAAACGAGAAGGCGGCCGGACGATAGTAGACGCCACAACCGTCGGCGAGGCTCCGGACCCCCTGGGACTGGCCCGCATCTCTAGGGTCACCGGTCTTCACGTCGTAGCCGCCACCGGATACTACGTGGCCTCGTCGCATCCGCCGGAAGTGGCGACCCTGAGTGAAGATGATATCGCGGCGAAGATGGTCGACGACATAACCAGGGGCATAGACGATACAGGGGTAAGAGCGGGCATCATGGGCGAACTGGGCTGCTCATGGCCCCTCCATGCTGATGAACGGAAGGTGCTTGTTGCCGCCGGTATGACCCAGCGGGAGACCGGCGCGGCCATATCTATCCACCCCGGCCGGGATGAAGCGGCGCCCATGGAGATAGTAGGCATCCTCACCGAGGCAGGCGCTGCGCCGGAGAAGATCATCATGGGCCACATTGAGCGCACCGTGTTCAACCTGGAAACATTGAAGGAGATAGCTGATACCGGCTGTCTTATCGAGTGGGATCTCTTTGGGCAGGACATTTCTTACTACTCTATGGCGCCGCACATAGCCCGTCCTACGGATGCTCAGCGGCTAGATCAGATTGCCTGGCTCATAGAGCAGGGCCACGCCGACAAAGTGCTCGTCTCGCACGATATAGGAGGCAAGACTCACCTGGTCAAGTACGGAGGCCATGGCTACGGCCACATCTTGCGTGTTGTTGTCCCTTGGATGCGGCGTCGTGGCTTCAAAGAGGAGGACATAGGAGCAATGCTGGTGGACAATCCCAAGAGGGCGCTCACCATTGAGTAAAGAAAGGATACCGTGGGTACAGAGGACATAAAGGCGCTGGCATTCGACGTATTCGGAACGGCTGTGGACTGGCGTACTCCCGTGATCCGCGAGGCGCGGGCCTTGGGCGAGGCCAGGGGACTAGATGGCGTGGACTGGGGCAGATTGGCCGATGATTGGAGAGGCGGCTACCGCCCCGCCATGGAACGCGTCAATAGCGGCGAGCGTCCCTGGACGACACTCGATGTGCTCAACCGCGAGATACTGGATGAGGTCGCTGTCGTATTCGGCATGCCAGGCTTGAGCAATGCGGAGAAGAATGATCTGAACGGGGTCTGGCAGCGGCTGGATCCCTGGCCGGACTCCGCATCAGGACTCGCCCGCATCAGGGAGAAGTTCTTGACCGCCGCTCTGTCAAACGGCAGCATGGCGATGCTTGTCAAACTCTCCAAGCATGCCGGCCTGGTTTGGGACTGCGTGCTATCGGTGGAGCTCTTCAAGCGCTACAAGCCTGACCCTGAGGTGTACAGGGGAGCAGCCTCCATTCTGGCGCTTCCCACGGAAAACGTGATGATGGTGGCCGCCCACAAATACGATCTGAAGGCGGCCAAGAGCCAGGGCATGCAAACCGCGCTGGTCAGCCGGCCTGACGAGTTCGGGCCGCGGGGCCAAGTGGACGCCGGCCGGGAAGAGTGGATTGACCTCTACGCGGACGATTTCCACGATCTAGCCGACAAGCTTGGCGCATAGCAGCGCCTTGCCAATGTTACAGGCAAGCATTACGCTGCCCATGTCACTACCTGCCAAGGAGGAGCTATGTCATCGTCCATCATAAGAGGCAAATACATGGTCGCCGGGGTCCGAGACGATGGCGCCAGTGAAATCATTCGTGACGGCGCCCTCTACCAGGAGAACGGTGAGATCAAAGACGTGGGCCCTTACGCTGAAGTCAAGTCCCGCCGCCATCCCGACGAAGAGATAGGCTCGGATAGGCACCTGGTCATTCCGGGGTTGATCAACGCGCATCATCACATTGGCCTCACGCCCTTTCAGCTTGGCGTGCCTGACCTGGCCCTCGAGCCGTGGATCACGGCTCGCTACGCCATAAGGAACATAGATCCTTACCTGGACACGCTCTATTGCGCTATTCAGATGATAGAGTCGGGCATCACCACCGTGATGCACAATCACAGCATCAACGCCAGCGCCACGGCAGGAATATCCAGCCCGGTGGACCTGGGACGTCAAGTGCTGAGGGCTTACGAGGAGTCCGGCATGCGCTCCGCGTTTTCCTTCATGTTCCGCGACCAAAATAGCGTGGTCTACCAGGACGACGGAGAGTACATTGCCTCTCTGCCCGCGGAGCTAGGTTCCAGAGTGAGGAGCCATCTGCAGGGTAGAGCGCTATCGTCAGAGGAGTACTTTGCCACCTTTGCCGAGCTGCATGACTCTTTCTCGGAGAACGGGAGAATCAACGTCTTTCTTGCTCCGGGCAACGTGCAGTGGTGCAGCGATGTCTTCTTTCAGACGGCAAAGGAGTATGCCACTCGCTACGGAACGGGCATGCACGTACACCTCCAGGAGAGCGTATACCAGAAGATGTACGGCCTGCGCACCTGGAACAAGACGCCCCTTGCCCATCTGAAGGAACTGGGCTTCCTTGGCCCGGAGCTTTCCTGCGCCCACGGGGTATGGCTGACGGAGCCGGACATAGACCTGCTTTCGGAGTCTGGCACCATCATCTGCCACAATGCTAGCTCCAATCTGCGCCTGAAAAGCGGCGTGGCGCCCCTCAACCGGCTCTGGGATAGAGGCGTCACCGTGGCCGTGGGCATCGACGAAGCGGGCATCAATGACGACAACGACATGCTCCAAGAGATGAGGCTGGTGCAGAAGATACACCGCCTGCCCGGGGTCGACTCGCCCAGTCCCACTTCGCACCAGATACTGCACATGGCTACGGTCAACGGGGCCAAGGCCACGCTGTTCAACAGCCAGGTGGGCACTTTGGAGCCCGGCAAACGCGCTGACGCCGTCCTGGTAGACCTGGCCGGCATCACCGAGCCGTATCTGCACCCGGATACCGATATGGTGGATGCGCTGGTGTACAGGGGACGCGCCTCAGACGTGGATACGGTGATTGTGGACGGTGAAGTGCTCATGCGAGACGGGAGGATTACGAAAGTGGATAAAGAAGCCGTCTGGGCAGAGCTCAAGCAGCACATGTCCCGTCCCCTGGCACAGAATGAAATAGACCGGGGCAACCTGGGCAGGGACCTGCTGCCGTACGTTAACGGGTTCTACAAAGGGTGGGGTCTGCCAGAAGGACGGCCCCACTATCTCTACAACGAGGCGGAGTAAAAAGAGAGCGGGTGCTCGTGCTGTAAGGTGTATCCATACGGCGCAGGACCGGCTGGAGAACCCCTCCACCAGTCTTCCACGTCTGGTTTGCCCGACCCCCATCGCGTCTTAGACTACAGACACCACCGCCCTCATCATGGAGCACCGCATCTCCTGGTGACTGAGAAATGAACCTTCTCGGGGTCTGGTGGTAATACTATATGAGGGGTTCATAGGCAGGACTGGGGATGGAACTTCGCGTGACGCTACCACAGGAACGGGAAGCAATACTGCAGTGCAAGCGTGGAGACGTGGGCGGCCTGAAGTTTCTGTTTGAGCTTCACCGACTGGCGGTCCTACGTACCGCTTATGGGATCATTGGAAACAGTCACCTTGCTGAAGACGTCACGCAGCAGGTCTTCGTGGAATTGTTCACAGCGTTAAGGCGGTTCGATCCAGAACGGCCCTTCGCTCCGTGGCTGTACCGGATCGTAGTAAACATCAGCCTCAAGGAGGTACGACGGCGCGACTATCGCAACCTGCTACTGGACGCCGCCGCCGATGTGCCTTCGCTAGACCCGCTCCCTGACTTGATAGTGGAGGAATCGGAGGTCAGGAGGGTCATATGGATGGCCATTCGAAACCTCAGCCCGAAGCAGAGAGCAGCAGTCGTGCTCCGCTACTACCACGGGTTTAGCGAGGCTGAGATGGCCGTTGCGCTCGGCTGTCGCCGAGGCACGGTGAAGTCCCGCCTACACACAGCCCTGCGCCAGCTTGAGGTTCTGCTCCGGGACAGCGAGAAACAGGAGAATATGTTGGAACGTGGACGGGACTCACAATCCCAAACGACGCTGTACAGCTGTGAGGAGGTATAGAGATGGTATGGCGAGGTGATCCCCGAATTGAAGAGCGGTTGATTGGCGATGCGCTGAATGAGTACATGAACCGCGTCGATATCGGGCGCGACCTTTGGCCTACTATCAGCGACCGACTGAGTCGGCGGAAGTGGACCCGGTTTCCGAAAATTGCAGCAGTGGTCGCAACTACCGCGGTTGTGTCGCTACTTGCAATTCTGGGTGTGGTTAGGCCTTGGTCCATCTTTGACGACTCCATGTCCTTGTTCGCAGCGGTTGCCCACGCCTACGACGGCTTGTACGAGTTTGAGACCGTTCGTTACCGAGTTGATGGGGACGACAGCTTCGGGCAGCACTACGTCGGCATTCACCAAGTCGACATGGTCAATCACATTCGCTACTCGGCTACCTGGTTAGGCACAGACCACGCCAGTAATTCTCCCGGTACCGAGTCGATCACGGTCAACGGTAAGGCGTACGACCGAAACTGGACGAGTGACGGCGAATGGGCATTCTCACGGGATGCAAAGGGATGGGCCCCGTTTGGAGACTTTGGAGGACTGCCTTGGAGCCGTGAAGACGCAGAGGATCGGTTCGACCGGGTTGAATTGGTGGGAGAGGTAGAGATAGATGGATTACCTGTGATGCACTATCGTGCTACAAGGAAGATCAAACCGACCGGGACGCCAGGATATGCGGTCATGGAAGTTGACACAGAGAGCGGCGAGCTAAGGAGCGCAAAGACCGTCCATCGCGGAGCCGACGACTATACGGTCTATATAGACACTGTTGACATCTGGGTAACCGTAGATGAGGGCACGCTTATGAAGGCCGACTGGACGCAGACTGAGCAGGCTCCCTCGCCTCCGGCAGACCTCGATGAAAGGGACTGGTGCCAAGGGCTTGGAGAGTTTGTTGATGCCCAATACTACTATCGGCCGGGATCAGGATTACTGAATGACTTCCATAGTTTCGACGCCCCAACGGATTCGGACGATCATGAATTGGCGAAAGTCATCTGTTGGAACGTAGATCGAACAGAGGGAAGAGTAGTCTGGGGCAGAAGTCTGGCCGAGCAGATCGGACAAGACTTTTGGATACGATGGGAATACACCTTTAGCGCATTCAACGAGCCTCTCAACCTTCCAGATGACTTGCCTGAGTGATCCGCCAATTCCACCGCGAAATCACACCCATCGACCTGCGGATCCTGCACGCATGACAGATTCGGCGAAAGGGGAGGCAAGCGGTTGCGCCTGTTCATTGAGCGGCATTTCGGCGATATGGATAACCGGATTTCTGCGTGCAGCGGGTGCTAATTTCTACCCCGTTGGCCAGCCGTCCGGTATTGTGTTGGACTCCAGAGCCTCATTGATAGCGTCGGCTGCCTCGGTCGTGACCCAGCTACTCCAAACGTCAACGTTTCCGTTGAGCCACCAGAGAGCGGCGTCCTCATTGCTCGCGTCCGGGTTCTCGTTCTGCCACGCTGCCACTTCCTTATAGAGGTCGATGTCGAAACCCCAATTGCCGAACATGGCAACGACGTCCCACGCTCTGTCGTTCAGTTCTGTGTTTATTCCAATGATAATCGTGGAGTCCTGGTATGCGCAGGCCTTGGTAGTGGCCCAGCACTCATCGCTGTAGGGGGGCTCCTCTAGCAGGGCAAGATCCAGGAGCAGAGCGGGGTCGTTTGTGCCCCACTGGTAGCCAAGCCAGGGCTCCTGCTTCTCATAGGCACCATACAGATCGGCGTTGGCGGCTGCGCCGTCCCCGGGGTTGAGTATGTGGACGTGGTCGGACAGCTTCAGCGTCATGGAGGACGCCGAGGTGGGAACGGTGGTAGGGAGCACCTCGGCCAGCGACGACAGTGGTGATCCGGTGACCTACGAGGTCACGGAGGCGAACTATTTCTTTGCCCTAGATTCCTTTGCCGTCGATGAGACGGGGGCGGTCACCGTGGTTGCTGACCTGAGCGGCGCAGCGGAGAATTCGGTGACCATGACGGTGGCGGCGCGGGACGCGGACGGAGGGGAGGCGACGGTGGAGGTCACCGTGAGGGTGACGACAAGCTGTTCCAGCGGGACGGCAGTTCCCAATCCGACCGCTAACCTCATGCTTGTGGTGGACTGCAAGACGCTCTTGGCGCTACAGGATGCCCTGGCGGGTACGGCGACGCTGAACTGGAACAGGAACAGAGCGATGTCCAGTTGGGACGGGACCACCTTGCGTGGCACGCCGCGACGGGTGACGCGGTTGGTGCTGGAGCAGAAGGGGCTGGCCGGCGTCATCCCGGCGGAGTTGGACAACCTAGACAAACTGCAAACCCTGTACCTCGGCGGTAATCAGTTCACTGGCTGCATCCCGCCTGCTCTCAGGGACGTTGACGAGAATGACCTCGACAGGCTCGATCTCCCGAACTGCGCTCCCGACGACGTGACCTGAGTCTGTTGCAGGCGACGGTTGCGGCGATAGATGAGGATGTGATGCGCCTCATCCACAAGCTTCACCGCCTGCTCGGGATATGTGTTCCCAGTCTGACACCACACCAAGTGTGGCGCACGGCCACATTACGTCTCCGCCTTCTCAATATTGACGTTGACGTGCCGGTCTGCGGGGATATTCTCCAGCGTCTGGACCACTCCCCCGGCGCATTCGACCCGGAGTTCATCGATTGCGCTGGATGCGCCCAATCCAAAGTGCGCGATACTTCCCGGCTCCTGCGCTACAAAGTTGGTGGAGGCGTGCATTTCCCGCATTTGGGTAACCTGGCCTGCGGTGACGAATACCTTGCAGCCGAGACCGTCGCGATGCAAAGGAGGTTCGGCCTCTATGGTGACTTTAAGCCAGTGGTTGGGTAGAGGAGTGTCGTTGCGGAGAAGGACGGGGCTGCCAGGTGTGCGAAGGGCGGCGCCGTCTTGAATGGCAAACTCCTGGTTGTTGGTGATGAAGATGTCCAAATCGCCGTCGTTGTCAAAGTCAAAGAGGATGACGCCGCGTCCCTGCCTGAGGTCGTCGGCGCCGACCTGTGAAGCGACGTCGAAAAAGTTGGAATTGCCCAGGTTTTCGAACAAGCGGGCAGGCTTGTTGTTCCACATATTGATAGTGTCAAGCTTTTCAGCGTTAACCCAGCCCGTAACGTGATATATGTCCAGGTCGCCGTCGTTATCAAGGTCACCGAAGCTGGAGCCCCATCCCCAGTTGCCATCGCGGACACCGGCAAGGTCTGTTACGTCTTCAAAAGAGGCGTCGCCTCTATTGCGGAATAGGCGATTGCCTGAGCCGCCCCAGGGGCCTTCCTTGACCTCGCTTTGGTCGTAGATACTGGAAATGAACCAGTCCAGGTCGCCGTCGTTATCGAAGTCGCCAAAGGTGGAGCCCATACCGTTCTCGTCGGTTCCCACGCCGTTGATCTCAGTGACATCGTCAAATTTGCCACGGCCATTGTTCAAGTAGAGCTTGGATCTGCCGTAGTCGGAAACGACGGCCAGGTCGGTGTAGAAGTCACCGTTGAGGTCTGCGAACCGGGGAGCGAATATGAAGTTCTCGCGGGACACCAGTGAGTTGCTGCGGAACTGATATCCTTCCAGGTAGCCGTCACCGAGGTTGAGGTACATCCATAGAGACCAGTAAGGATACTGGGGATCAGCATCTATGAACCCGTCTTCAATGGCATCTTGTACAGGCCCTTGTATGGGATTCCATTCGCCAAGGACCAGCTCAAGCAGACCGTCGTTGTTAATATCACCCCAGCTTGGGCTGGTAGCGAATGCGGCTGGCTGCATAAGGGGCGTGTCGTTGCGGCTGAAATGACCGTCGCCTTCATTTGTTAGAAGGACGTGCGGAGGAAAATCGTTGGCCACGAATATGTCTATATCGCCGTCGTTGTCGTAATCAGCCGCCGCCGCAGCCATACCGCTTTCCGTGGCGATGGCGGCGCCTCTATCAGCTGCCTCATCCTTGAATGTACCGTCCTTCTGGTTAACGTAAAGCAAGGCGGGAGGAGCGTTTCCGGGAAGTACGAAGAGATCGACCCAGCCGTCGCCGTTGAAGTCTTCAGCCACTGCTCCGCCCGCCATCCAGCCGTTATCGACATTGTCGTACTTCTCATTCAGAGGTACGTGTTTGTAGTCGATGCCGGACTGGATGGTGACATCGGTGAAGCGCATTGGGCTGTCTGATCTGGTGATTGTGGGCGCAGTAAGGCTTTCCCCATGAGAGGCGGCTTCTATTCTCAGACCGGAGTCGTTGCTGGGAAGCGCTAGGCTGAAACCCAGAATGGCGACGCCGCCAATTATCCCCACAGTCCAGGTGGCGGCGGCGAAGGTGACCACTGCCCTCTTGGGCATGGACTTGGCCAGCCCCCAGAACGTTATGGGCCCTCCGGCAGCGGCGGCGAACAGGAGGGTGGCGGCCGGGGCGGTGCCCATGCCCAGCAGTAAGAGGAGCGCTACAAGGGGGATCTCGAACAGCAGAGGGACGTTGATCAGCAGGCCGAAAGTGGCTGCTATAGCTACGCCCATTACGTTGTTCCCCAGGTACTTTTCCACAACATCCGGGCTTGTCCACTGCATGACAAGGCCGCTGGCGAAGCCGGCCAGGATCATGATGGGGCCAAGTCGGACCACGAAACGCATGGTTGCTCTGCCCCAGTCCGCGAAGGCCTCCCGCATTGTCGGTCCCCAGCGGGCGGACTCCGCAATCTCCGGGGGACGGAGCCCCTCCTGATCAGGAAAAGCCCTGCCACGGCTTCTGGTTAGGACCATGACCACTAACGGGCCAATGAGGAGAGCTGCGGCAACACCCATAACCAACCGGCTCACGCCGAGTAACGGGGTGAAGACCATGGCAACCATTATCAATGAGGGAAGGTTCAGGGTGGCCGATCCCTGTACCATGCTGATGGCGCCTTCTATTCCTACACCCGTTTTGCGGAACGTGGAGGATATAGGCACTATGCAGGCAGAGCACAGGTTCATCACCGGGCCTATGGCAAGCCCCTTCAGGGTGCGTTTGAACGAACTTTTCTCCGTAGTCGTTCCCGTACCGCCGTTGGGAAAGAGAAAAGCTTCCGTTAGGCCGGCGACCACAAAGGCAAAGACCATACCAACGGAGACGAGCCGCAGATAGGTCAGGGAGAATTCCCACCACCTGGAGAAGAAGGTCGAATCAGGATCACGGTCTATGCAGAAGCTCTGGAAGCATTCCAGCGTTGATGAGGTAACGGCCTCGAGATCGCCCTGTACGGTGTCCAGTTTGGGGAAACGATTGAATACGAGGAACAGAGCCAGAATGACCGCCGCCAGCAGCAGTCCCACAAGCCGTTTCTTTGCCAGCGCAGTATCCAGCATAATCGTCGTTTTCCTACGGTCAAAGCCGTATGGTAATGAACTAAGCTACATGCGTCCTTTTCCTGTGTCAAATGATGCACGGGTCGGGTTCCATTGAATCCAACGCTGGCTTCCGTTCGTATGAAGATGCATAGTGATGGGAGATATTGTGCTGCGCGGTATTTCTTCGGGATTGCGGGACGTAACACTTGACAACTGCGAGCATGATATGTAAATTCCTCTCACATGCCGACACAGCTGTGTCGGCATGACTTGGATTGTCCCATAGTCTGGGAGACTCCAAGTCCCTAAAAAATTGAGGGGGTGCGTATGTTATCAGGAAAACTAGTGAGACGGCTCCTCGCGGTGGGTATTGCCGTTGGCCTCTTGACCGTGCTGGCCTGCGGCTCCGCTGAGGAGGCAACGCCCACGGCAACGCCCACGGCAACGTCTATACCGTCTCTTCCCACTGTTGTGGCAACGCCCATGGCAACGCCAGAGGCCACTCCTATGGCGCCTATGGGTGATGAGCCCGTGTACGGAGGGCGGATTGGTAAGTCGGAAACTCAGATTAACATTTTCGACCCGCACAACAGCCGGGCCGGATACGGGTTGCAGCTTGGCATGGTGGGCAACCTGTTCAGCCAGCTGGTTAGGGTGCCTCTGGACACCAGGACTGGTGTCGAAGGAGACCTTGCCGAGTCCTGGACAGTCAGCGGCGACGGGTCAGAGTACACGTTCAAGCTGCATGACATGGCTGTGGACCACGAGGGCAATCCTCTGACGGCGGAAGACATCTATGCCAACATGCTCCGCTACGTTGAAAGGATAAACGGCGTTTCCGTACGCCGCCAGGGCTGTGTCCGCAACTACGTTGCTCCCATATATGATGATAGCGGCACCATGGCTATGGTAGATAATCCCGGAGCTGAGGTCATAGATGACAACACCATCCTGATCAGGCTGGTAGGCCCAAGAGCGGCCTTCATCCCCTGCATGACCGGTGGTTTCGTGGCATTCCACGCCGACACCTACATCACTCCCATAGACACCAATCCTAACGAAGAGAACAGGGACCTGAACCCAGCGGATGGTGAATTGGGCGGAGAGTTTGGACCGTTCAAGTTCTCGAGCTTTCAGATTGACGACCACTTCTCGGTAGAGCGAAACGAGAACTACTTCCGCGAGGGACTTCCCTACCTGGATGGTATCGACATCTTCGCGATACCGGACGAGTCAGCCCGAGTCGCTGCCTTCAAGACGGGACGGATCGACACCAGCTGCACGTGGGTGTGTTTCGGCAAGTCGAACGTTGATTCCATCGTTGCGGATCTGCCCGATACCCAGGTTCCTCACCTGGTCACCATAGGCTACAGAAGCTACCAGATCAACACACGGCGTGAGCCGTTCGGTCCTGCTGGCGACCCCGATGCCGACAAGCTGCGCCGCGCCATCAACCTGGCCGTTGACCGCGACATAGTCAACAAGCTGGCCTTCGACGGCATCGGCTTCCTTTCACCGCCCTACTACGTAGGCTGGGAGTGGATATACACCGAAGATAAATGGCGCGAGTTTGAAGGTTTCGCCAGGAACGAAGACAAGGCTCCGGAGATAGAGTTGGCCAAGCAGCTTATGGAAGAGCTTGGCTACAATGAAAACAACAGGCTTAAGACCACCACTCTGAGTGCTCCTCAGGGACAGGGACTGCGGGAAAACGAAGCCCTGCAGTCACTGCTGAGCGAGATCTACATTGACATAGAGGTCATCAAGTTGGACTGGGCCACGAGGTCTGCCCAGCTTGAATCCTTTGACTTCAACCTCTTCTCAGACAGCGTAGGGGCGCCGTTCGTTGACCCTGACGCCTACCACACCAACATCTTCTTCCTCTTCGAGGACGGTAGCCGGAACCGGACGGGGCATCTACCCGACGGCTGGAAGGAATTGCATGATCAGCAGACCGCTCTGCAGAGCCAGGAAGAGCGTGCGCCTATATTGAGGCAAATGGCTCAACTGGCCATGGCCGACAACTTCATGCTCGGTACGATAAGGCCTGCCTTGCAGCAGCCGCACAGGGGCAACTGGATGAACTACACGGCCCCGGTACTTGACGGCTCCAACTTCAGCTACGAAATGCTGTGGCTGGCTCAGTAGCCTGAGCGAAGCGATATAGAGAGTTCGGAGCCTACAGGCGCTCAAAGCGCCTGTAGGCTCTGCATCTTTAGCCTTTGACGACACGACATGAGGAAATACGTACTAAGAAGGCTGATTCTATTTGTCCCCACCCTGTTTGGCGTATCCATTGCAGTGTTCGTCTTACTGCGCATCATTCCTGGCGACATTGCCGCTTTGATCCTCTCCGGCCCATCTGGCGAATTGACCTATACCCAGGAGGACGTGGAGCAGCTCAGAGAGCAAATGGGGCTCAACGATCCCATTTACGTGCAGTACGCAGACTGGATGTGGGACTTCATGCGTGGCGACCTCGGTAAATCGTTCGTTACCCGCCTTGAAATCGGGGACCAGATCAAACGCCAGATGCCAATCACGGTACAGCTTGCCATGTTCAGTCTGGTGGTGATATCCATCATCTCCATACCAATTGGCGTCCTTGCCGCGGTACGGCAGGATAGCTTTGTAGACTATATCTTGCGGGGGTTTGCTATCTTGGGGCTGGCAATGCCCAGCTTCTTTGTGGCGCTCCTTGTGGTGCTGTTTCTTTCCACTGTATTCGACTGGTCGACGCCCCTGGGAATCGCCCACCTCTGGGAGGAGCCTGGCAAGAGCTTCCAGCAGCTCATCTTCCCCGCCATTGCGCTGGGCTTTGCTTCCAGCGGGCTGCTGGTGAGGATGACGCGGGCTCAATTGCTGGAAGTATTGCGTGAAGACTACGTAAGAACGGCAAGAGCCAAGGGACTGGGAGAGAAAGCGGTTGTTCTGCGCCACGCCGTTCGCAATGCACTACTGCCGGTAATCACCATTGGCGGAACCCAGATAGGCTTCCTCTTCTCCGGTACGGTAATCATAGAGACCATATTCAATCTTCCAGGTGTGGGCCGCGGCTTGATCAGCGCTCTCAACTCCAGGGACCTTCCTGCTATCCAGGTATACATAATGTACTTTGCCGGGATTGCCCTGGTAGCCAATCTCATCGTTGACCTCATGTACGCCTGGTTGGACCCCCGGATAAGATACGGATGATATAGAGCAATGGCCAGAGAACAAACCATAGGAGCATGGACAACCGCCGGCAGGTCATTGTGGTCGCGCTGGTTCGCCAGCACCAATAGGTTCATTAGGCAGAAGCCTCTAGGCGCAACCGGACTGGGCATACTGTTCGTTGCGGCCGTCATTGGGATAGTTGGACCAAGCTTCACGCCGCATGATCCCCTGAAGGCAAACGCTTTCTCAATCCTGGAGTCTCCCAACTCAACCTACTGGTTTGGCACAGACGTGCTGGGGAGGGACATCCTTACTCGCATCATACTGGGCGCCAGGGTCTCTCTGTACGTTGGCTTGCTTGCCGTGGCCGGCTCCGCCATATTCGGTTCGGCAATAGGGGTGACCAGCGGCTTTTTTGGCGGCTACTACGACCTGCTGGTACAGCGCTTCATAGATGCCCTCTCCGCGTTTCCATCTCTGCTGTTGGCCATTGCTTTGATGGCGGCTTTCGGACAGTCGCTCAACAACATCATTCTAGCCCTAGCCATCATATTCACGCCCCGCTTCACCAGGGTGGTGCGTTCCGTGACCCTCAGCATCAAGGAGTATCCGTACGTGGAAGCGGCCCGCGCCATTGGCGCGTCCAATCTTCGCGTCATGCTGCTCCACGTGCTGCCCAATACCTTTGCTTCGCTCATGGTGATTTCCACCGCTTCCGTGGGGACAATGATCATTATCGAGGCCTCCCTCAGCTTCCTCGGCGTGGGGACGCCGTCGCACATCGTCTCTTGGGGAGCCATGCTCAGCGGCGACACACAGGCTTACTTCTCCGGCGCACCGTGGATAGGCATCTTCCCCGGCATGGCGCTGACCTTTGTTGTCTTTGGCATCAACGTCTTTGGCGATGCTTTACGGGACGTCCTTGACCCCAAGCTGCGCGGCAGATAACATCTGCCCGCACCACCCCGTTGTTTCTAGAAGGAGGTAACCTTGGCCTCTCTCCGTCTTCCATTCGTCAGGGTCCTTGGCACGGGAGGGACCATTGCATCCTGGGGCTCGCCGCGTCTGGAGCTTGTCCAGTACTGGCTGGGCGGCCAGAATCTTGACGTTCAGCAGAACCTGGAGCGTATACCGGAGGTGGCAAGCTACGCCAGGGTGGAGGCGGAACAGGTCTTGCAGACGCCGAGCATGGCAGTCGGCGCCCCCGAGTGGCTGGAGCTAGCCGGACGCATCAACGGCATCTTCCATAATGAGCCGGAGGTGGACGGCATTGTGCTCACTCACGGCACCTCCACCATGGAAGAGACGGCGTTCTTCCTCAATCTAACGGTCAAAAGCAAAAAACCGGTGGTGGTCACAGGCTCGATGAGGCCGCCTTCAGCCCTGGGCACCGATGCGGACAACAACCTTCTGGGCTCTATCATACTGGCGGGTTCGCGGGAAGCACGAGGCAAGGGCGTTATGATAATGCTCAACGACGAGATTCAAGCGGCTCGTGAGGTCACAAAGCAGAACTCATACCGGATTGAAACCTTTGGATCACGAGAGATGGGCATGCTGGGCTACTTGGACTCCGACCTAAAGCCGGTGTTCTACCGCGAGTCGACTCGCAAGCACACCTATCAGACGGAGTTCGACGTATCCGGCATCGCCGAACTGCCACGCGTGGAGGTTGTGTATGCAGTGGCCGGCGGCGACGGCTTCCTGACTAGGGCGCTCATAGAAGCGAAGGTGCCAGGTATAGTTGCAGCGGGCACGGGTGGTGGTGCGGGCAGCCCTGACTGGAACGATGCCTTGGTGGAGGCTCGCAATGCGGGCTCGGTCGTGGCAATGACCACTCGTGCCGGGGCAGGCCGTGTTATTCCCACCACGCGCAACAAAGAAAACGGCATCATATCGGGAGACAATCTCAGCGCTCAGAAGGCCCGCATTCTACTCATGCTGGCTCTGTCAACCACCAACGACATAGGGCGCATCCAAAATATGTTCGATATCTATTGAGGTGAAACTATGCCTGTGCCAAGACGAATAGGGGTTCTGGTCCCCTCTACGAACCAGGTGGTGGAGCCGGACTTCAACATGGCCGTGCCCGAAGGTGTCACGGTTCACGCCGAACGCATGTGGCTGGAAGGACCTTCCGCACCGGGCGGCGGCGACGGCATAGAGCTCATGGAGATGAACGCCGACATAGAACGCGCCGCCCGATACGTTGCCAGCGCGGGGGTGGAGGTCATAGCGTATGCTTGCACCAGCGGTACCTACCGTACGGGCAGCATAGAGTACAGCCGTGAAATCTCCATGCAGATCCAAAGGGCATCCGGAGGGGTTCCGGCGGTTACCGCGACGGAGGCTTCAGTGGAGGCTCTGAGGCGATTGGATGCCAGGGTGGTCAGTGTGGCTGGCCCCTACGGAGCGACTCTTCTGAACCAGGGACTGAGGCCGCTCCTGGAGGAGGCTGGCTTTCAAGTAGCAAGCGCCGAGGGAGAGCCTGAGATGCAGCAGCGCACACATCACGGGATCATAGGCAACCAGGATCCCGAGGTGATCGTTGATTTCGTTTCCCGGACGGCGTCCCAAGAGGCTGATACCGTTTACCTGCCGGGTACAGCCTGGCGTTCTCTGGAAGTGGTGGATGAGCTGGAGCGCCGCTTGGGGAAAAATGTTGTTACAGTGAACCAGGCCACCATCTGGATGGCCTTGCAGATGATAGGTGTTGTAACGCCGGTCCGTGGACTCGGCAGGCTCCTGGCTGCTATGCCCGTTCTGGCCAAATAAGCTATCTTCCCAGCGTTTCCCTGGTCACTTCTATGAAGTTCCGCGTCGGCTTGGAGAGAGACTTGCCTCGCAGGGTCAGAATCCCCGCTTGCTCCACGGGAAGCAGATTCATCAGGCTGTAGAGCCCCAGCCTCTTGTGGTCGTCTGCATCTATGGCGAAGCGGGGCCCTATGGAGATGCCGATACCCGTCGCAACGTATCTCTTAATCATGTCTAGGTCGTCCAGTTCAAGTGCCAAGTCGTAGGTGAGCCCTTTGCGTCGCAGCTCCTCTTCAAGAACGGTACGGGTCAATGTCTGGGGCCCCATGAGCACTAGAGGCCACTTGGTGATCTGTTCCAGTGAAGTTAGCTCTTCCTCCAATATGGGATGCCCCAGCGGCGCCATGAGGACGCGTTCGTAGGGGAACATGGGCACAAAGTCAAACTCATCGCTGACTGAATGATGCACTGCTATGCCCAGGTCTACCTCGCCGTCCTTTATCATCTGGAGGATCTCTCTGGTGTGCCCCGGCCGTATTCGCAGGCGCGAGCGGGGGAACTGAGCATGGAAGGAGGCCACCACGGGAAGGAGCAGGTGTGAAATCACCACGTGGACGCAGGCTATACTCACCGGCCCGTCCTCCTCTTCCGCCGCGGTCTGGGCTACCAGGGTTTGGATGCCGTCCAACAGCGGGGTTGCCAGCCTGGCAAGGGTAGCCCCGGCCAGGGTTAGCTGGATGGGACGCTTCACGCGGTCAAACAGGAGAGTCCCTATCTCATCTTCCAGTTTCTTGATGTGGGTTGTGGCGGTAGGCTGCCCGATTTCGAGTTGCTCGGCGGCCTTGGATATGCTGCGAAGCCTTGCAGCAGTGGTAAACGTCCGTAGCTCTTTGAGTTCCACGGATACCCTCCTTGCATCATGAAAACAAATATAGTATATCACATAATATTACTTGACGTGATGTTAATATGGCTGGACAATAGTTATTGTCGATGAACATATTAGGTATGCAGATTTATGGAGGTAGAAGAAAGTGATGCGTGGGTTTTTCAATTTCGTGAACCGGATAGATGTCAAGACAGGGTTCGAGGCATATGCTTCGGCAGTTCAGGACGACAATTTTGTCGGTACCCTCACCAGGGAGCAGGCGAAGAGGGACTACGACTGGACGATCGACTCTCGTGGCTTGCTTGACCTGAGTCTGATGTAATACCCGTTTGCAAGGCTAAGTGGACTGCACCCCACACTTAGCTTTGATGCCGGAGAAAGGGCACGCTTCAGCGTGCCCTTTCTCTTTTGCTGTTTCTCAGACCTAGTTTATAGGCAGCATTCTGCAACCAAAACCGTCACCTTCGCCAAACTGATGGGGGTCTGGGGGAAGGACGCGGAACGTGTTGAAAGGAAGGTCCTTACAGCCCACGTCCGGCGGCGGCGAAACAATGCAGACCTCCGGATAAGCGGGGTCACAGCGGCCCCAGAGACCGCGGCGTTCAGTTTGTGCTTCTCTCTGCAATCTCAGGAATCGCTCCGGGGCATTGCTGGATACCTGGGCATATCCCTCTTCTACCAAAGAGATGTTGACTGTAAGGCCATTATCAAGTAGTGCATACCGCAAAAGAGAATCGCCCTCATCAGTGATATTGGAGTCGCTTTCAAGAAGGACGGTTTTGCCCAGCACCAACTGCCTGTTGCGCGTTGTAGCCTCTTCAATGAGGTCCCCATTTTGGGAGATGGGGTAAATCCGGGGCGGCTCTACCCAGGCATAGCGCACCTCTTTTGCCTCGCCGCCCGGCAACAAGACGGTAACGGAGTTGACGGTGTGAACGTTGGTAACAAGCGCCTCCGCCCGTTCGGCAGGCCGTTTCACGGTCTGTTCCGAGGGCAAGTCGCCGCAGCCTGTTCCTATGGCCAGTAAGAGAATCGTAGTTGCAAGCCTGTGCTTCATGACCGGTGGCTGTCTTGGAGTTCCGTTCGCTAAATATACATCAGTCTGGAAGAATCCCCTTGCATGCTACAATACGCCTGCTCATTTACTATCCGCCTTCTGGGAGGACGAATGACTCAAGGCAAACGATCCATCATCGCCAACGTAGAGCGTTTGAACCAAATCATGGACAGGGACGGCCTTTCCGCCGTAGTTGCCCGCTCCGGCAAGAACTTCACCTATCTGACGGGTTTTGCCTATCCCGGCACACTGGCCCGCCACTTGGACTTCCCGGACTCACCGAGAGGTGTCCTTGTGGTCTGGCCCAGACATGGAGACCCGGTCATGGTGCTCAATAGTTTCGCCGCTCCTTTGGCACAGCGCGACTCCTGGCTTCAAAGGATAGAGATGTACGACGACTACGGAGAGTCGCCTTACGCCAGAGCGGCCAGGGTGCTCAAGGGCATGGGACTGCACGAGTCGCGAATCGGTTTCGAAAAGACGTATGTCAGCGCGGCAAGGTGGGAGGAGATAGCCGCTCTTCTGCCGAAGGCTGAGGCCGTAGATTGCACCGCTATGATGGACGAGGTGCGCTGGATCAAAACCCCCGGTGAGGTGGACCTGATCAGGGAAGGCGCCAGACTGCTGGACGAGGCCTACCTGGAGGTCTTTCCATCGGTGCGGGATGGAGATACGGAGCGGGAGATACACAGCAGGCTTATCGCCGCTTGCCTGCGCAGGGGAGCCAACTGGGCGCACGGGATCCTAAACTCCAGTCGCAACACGGTGGTCTACGGCGGCGAGAGCGATTTCCGGTTCAAGAAAGGCGACATCATCCGCAATGATTACGTGTTCTGGCTCCAGGGTTACCCTGGTCATCAGTCGCGCACCGTTGTGCTGGGCACGCCTTCTGATGAGCAGAAGAGGACGTATCAAAAAATACTCGGCATCTACAGGGGCACTATTGAGCAGGCCCGTCCTGGTATCAAAGCCAGCGACGTCTACCAGTATGCTTCAGACGCATTCAAGAGAGAAGGTTTCACGGGCAGGGTAGCGCTGGCCGGGCATGGGGTCGGTTCCTGGTGGCACCAGCAGCCGCCTTATCTGGTGCCATCCAGCGACATAGTTATAGAGGCGGGGATGGTGCTTGCCTTCGAGCCGCACGTCGACTACTACCATCTCCAGGACATGTTCCTCATCACCAAGGACGGACGGGAGCACTTGTCGCCGCTGTTCAGTACGGATCAGATGCTGGAGGTAGGCTGATTCCAGTCGCCGCCTACTCAGCGGGACGCACAGTCTCCAATCGCAGATTGTTGGTCGTTCCGTTGATAGGCTGCCAGCCGGCCAGTCTTGGGTTGAGTGCGTATGGCTGATGCCGCCAGACAATAGGCAATGCCCAGTACTGCTCATAGGTTTCACGGTTCAACAGGAGCATTTGCTCTTCCCTTTCCGCGGGGTCCGCTATTGTAATCAGCCTCTGGTAAATCATGTCTCCCCCGGCAGGATTGTGATAAGTCAGCAATCCGCCTTCCACCGATGACATGTACCTCCGTACGATAGTATTGAACCTGGAGTTATAGGGAAACGCCCCGTGCAACAGCGGCGCCGGCGCCAGGTCATCGAACTCTTGGGGCCTGGCCAAGGCCCTTGCCCGTATTGGGGGCCACTCCGTATTCACCACCTCAACGTTCAGTCCAATTTCACGCCAGTCTTCAGACAGCATCTGGTTCATATCAAGCATTTCCGTGAGGCCGTAAGCCACTACGGAAACGAGATAGACCTTTTCGCCGCCATAGCCGGACTTCTGGAGCAGACGCCGTGCCTCGGCAGGGTCATATGCGTACGGAGGGAGTGTCGCGTCGTACCCTTCAGTGAGAGGGTTAAAGAGGGGTGAGCCGCTGGCCAGCGTTGCCGCCTCTGGCGGATAAACCGCGTTTATTATGGCTTCAAAATCCGTGCCCAGGGCCAGCGCCTTGCGGAAATTGAGGTTAGAGGTGAGGTAAGAAGGGTTGTAGCTCATGAAATATCGCAGGGTGGTTGCTATGAAGTGCCTGGGTCCGGCTATGGAGAACCCCTCTTCCTTGAGAGGCTCTACATCATCAATACCGATTATTGTCATGTCAACTCCGCCCGATCTCAGCATTGCCAGGCGTTCCGCGGCTTCTTCCACTTGTACCAACCTTAGTTTGTCGAAGGCGGGAATACGTTGGCCGTCCCAGTAGTCCCGGTTTGCTTCGAACTCTATATACTCTCCCAGCTTGCGCTCGCTGAACTTCCAGGGCCCGCTGCCCATGGGATTCTCCGACAGGCCCGGTTCTCCTTCCGACTCCCAGTGGTGCTTGGGCAGGAGGGGAGCATCTCCTTCAATGGGCGCAAGCAGGTGCAGAAACTCTACGTCCGCTTCCTTGAGATGTATGTCAGTTGTGTACCGGTCGGTAACCTCCACCCTATCCAAGACTGCTCTTAACGTTTCGCAGACCCCGCAGGTGGCCTCTTCCCGGGTGTAGTATTCCATGCTGAACTGTACGTCATCCGCCGTTACTTCCCTGCCGTTGTGCCACTTCATCCCTTGACGTAGCCTTAGAGTGAAGATCTTTCCATCGCTCCCCGTCCTCGCGAAGTCGAGCAGGCCGTCTTGGGGAGAAAGCCTTCCTTCTTCAGTAACGCCTATCAGGTGGTCGTACACGTGCCCGTGGTAAAGCAGTCCCTGCTCTGATTCGAGTGAAGGGTCGAGCATCTCAGGCCCGAACGACGGTATCGCCACGGTAAGCACGTCTTCTCCATCACTCAGCAACGCCAGGACGGCGAATACACCTCCCACGATGGCTATGCTTGCTATAACGGCGGCGACCAACCAGAGCAGTGGGCGGGGTCTCATGGCGACACCTTTGTCACAGAGTTGTCGCCAAAGTTGGCTACCCAGACGTCTCCCCCCGCCACCTCCACCGCTATGGAATTCTTCCCCGTGGGGTATGTACCAATTTCCTCTCCTTGCAGGTTTAGCCTTTGCACGTTACCTTCCCTGTAGCTGGTCACCCATATACTTTCACCGTCGTAGGCCAGTGCCATGGGCCAGCCAGCTACTTCATACTCGCCCGTTACATCTCCTTCGGCGCTTATCTTGCTCACCAGATGCCTCCAATTTATTGCTACCCAGATGTTATCCCCCTCGTGCACCAGGTCCACAGGCCCTTGCCCCCCCAGCTCCCAGGGCGTGTCCTCGGACAATCCCACCTTATAAGTGGCTACTATCTTCAGGTCGTCGTTCAGCTTCTGCACCAGGGACTCGTCTAAGCTCGCCACCCAAACAGACTCGCCATCGTAGCTGAGAGCCCAGGGAGCCGGGTGAGACCCGGGAATACGAACGGTTTTAAGGGTATTGCCGTCCATGTCCAGCTTGCTGACCGAGTTGCCCCAGGAAGTGGCGACCCACATGTTTTCGCCGTCATAAAGCAACGCCGTTGGCGCGGTGTATCCACCTCCAATGGGATAGGTGCCCACCGTATTGCCCTCCAGGTTTAGCTTGGTTACCGAACTCTCGCCGTTGTTGGCCACCCAGATATGTTCGCCGTCGAACTCCAACGCTTTGGGCCCGCTGCCCACCGAGTAAGTCCCTGCTACTTGGCCGTCGGCTGTCATCTTGGTTACCGTGTTCTTCCCTATGTTGGCCACCCAAATATGCTCTCCATCATAGGTTATTGCCCGCGGGCTGTGGATTCCGGGGAAGGTCTGAACCGCTGCTCCGTCGATGGTGACGGCAGGCGGTACGGTTGCCGACGGCGAAGGGGTGACTGGCGGTGTCAACTGCCCATGACGGCAGGCTGCCAGGGGCAGCGTGATGGCGGTAGCCAGGATTAAGAAAAGAAGCGAGGACAGCCTGCTCAAAGGCTGTTCAGGCATTCCAGTACCTCGTCAGGCAGCTTGATTTCAGACGTCCTGGCATTCTGTGCTATCTGCTCAGGTCTACTTGACCCTACGATTGCCGATGCCACAACGGATTTTGACAGGCACCAGGCCAGTGCCACTTGTGTCGGCTCGTAGCCAAGCTCAGAGGCTGTTTTCTTCACCTGTCCCACCAACTTGAAGGTGGCTTCATTCCAGAAACGGGTCTTGGCGCCTCCAGCGTGACGGGAAGCCATGTGGCTGTCTTCAGGGGGTTCTTTATTCATATCGTAGGCGCCGGTGAGCAGTCCCCCCATGAGCACCTGGAAGGGTATAACACTGATACCCCGGTCTTCGCAGAGCGGGAAAAGCTCGGCTTCGATGTCCCGCTGGGCCATGTTATATAGGGGTTGCACCGATTCAAACCGCTCGATTCCCAGCTTGTTGCTGACCCAAAGCGATCTAGCTAGTTGCCATGCCTGGAAGTTTGAGCAGCCGATGTAGCGAATTTTGCCTTGTCGTACTAGGTCGTTCAGGGAGATCATAGTCTCTTCGACGGGCGTGTCCGGGTCCCACCAGTGCACCTGGTAGAGGTCTATGTAGTCGGTGTCCAAACGCCGCAGGCTGCCTTCGACCGCGTCGATCAGGTGCTTGCGCGATAGCCCCCTGTCGTTGACCCCTGGGCCCATTGGTGCGAAACCCTTTGTGCCGATTACCGCATCATGCCGCTTACCGGCGAGCGCCTTTCCCACCACCACCTCCGACATGCCGTCGTTGTAAAGGTCGGCCGTATCGATGAAGTTGATGCCGTTGTCTATAGCGGCATCAACGACTGAGATGGCTCTACTGTCATCCACGTAGCCAGCGCCGAACATGTTGGTGCCCAGGCAGATCCTGGATACTTTGAGGCCGCTGCGTCCCAAGTTGACGTATTCCAAAGATGCCTCCTTAGCTGGTGAAACCGTACTGGCGGCGCCACTCTATATAGTGGCGTATGCCCGCCACGGGGTCGTACCGCGGCTCGAAGCTGGTATCCTGGCGCAGACGCGTGTTGTCGGCGGGTCCTCGTCCCGTGCCAATGCCGCCGCTTTCGGGAAGCGGGTCCAGGAATTGGACGTCCGGTACGGCTTGGCGGAACGCTTCCACAATCTGGCCCATGGTAACCATGATGCCGCGGGACACGTTGTAGAAGCTGTGGTTGAGCCTGGGTGCATCCAATAAGCCTATGATGCCCGCGGCCAAGTCAAGCACGTAGGTGAGGTCTCCGCTGGAATGTCTGGGCTCTATTTTGATGGGCTCGCCACGCACCGCTTTGCCCGTCCAATCGTACATCATTGACATGACGGCACGGTGACCGGTAACGCGCTCCATGGGCCCGTACGGCCCGCTCAGCCGACCGCTGGCCGCTTCAAACCCGTGGAGCCGTCCGTAGCGGCGCGTGAGAAGTTCGCTGGCGTATTTGGTGACGCTGTACAGGCTCTCCGGATCAAGCGGGATGTCCTCTTTCAACGGCATATCAGGGGGGCTTCCGCCGTAGACGCCTCCTGAGCTGACGTAGACGAACCGCTTCACCCCGGTTAGGCGCGCCAGCTCCAGCATGTTGACTGTACCCGTCAGGTTGATGTCTACAAGGCGCTTGCTGTCCGACTTTTCAAGGTCGTCCAGGACCACCGTGTACACAGCGGCGTGGATGATGCCCTCCACTCGTTTGCCTGCTGCCGCCTTCTCCAGCGACGCCATGTCCAGGATATCGGCCTGGACCCAGGTGATGCGCTCCTTCACGGAATCCGTGTAGCGCAGTAGAAGGTCGTCCGGCGGAGCTATGTCCACCGAGACGACATCCCGTCCCTGCTCGGCGAGCGTCTTCACTATGTTGGAGGCGACGAACCCGGTGCCCCCGGTAACGATAACCGTCATATCTAGCCCTCCCGTGGCATGAAGAAGGCCAGTATATCAGCAGACGCGGTCTTTGCGTACCGGAAGCCCGTGGCTGGAATGGCCTATCACCTTTATCCAGGCCGCTAGTTTGGTCATGTATACTGGTTGGCGATGTCCACAGAATCCGAAACATCCCATGGCGACAGCCGCTCCTGAAACCCACGACAAGCCGCCACGGCTCCCCGTCCTTGGCCTACTGAGCAACAAGGACTTCCGCATGCTCTGGGGAAGCAGCTGGGCATGGCATACGGGTCGCTGGACATGGATGGTAGCTTCCGGCTACCTGGTGCTGAATCTGTCGGATTCAACTTTCCAAACGCAGCTTGTCGGCGTGGCCTTCTTCTCTTCGATGCTGTTCGGCGGCATCCTCAGCGGTGTTGTTGCGGATGCTTTCGATAGGAAGCGTGTGCTGATAGTGGCCCATCTCATAGACTTGGCCGTGCTTGGCATTACGGTTTTCCTGGTGTTTACCGGTCTGGCAGAGGGCTGGCACATAGTGATGCTAAGCGCCGTCTACGGGGTGCCGCATACCCTGGACATGGCGGCACGAAGAACGTTTGCCCTGGATATTGTGGGGAGGCGTGGTATCAGCTATGCCAACGCTCTGGAGGGAATGAGCATGATGGCGGCAGGCATGCTGGGGCCGTTTCTTGCCGGCGCTCTGATAGACCTGGTCCCCCTGGGGAAAAGCGCTGAGGCCACCACACCGTACTTGTTCATAATGGTCATCTACACCACTGCTCTGCTAGCGTTGTTGCGCGTGCGCTCTCCAAAGCCGCAGAACAAGATACCAATAAGGCTCACCGCCATATTCACTCCCATAGGGGAAGGTGCGCGCGCCATAGCGTCCAACCGTGCCGTGATAGGCACGCTGGGCCTTATTGTGATTATGAATCTGCTGTACTACTCCTATATTCCGCTGGTGCCCGTCTTCGCCGACAAAGTGCTTGGTGTGGGGCCAACCCTGCTTGGAGTGCTGGCGTCGTCGCAGGGCTTCGGAGCATTCCTCACCGCCATTTTCATAACCACAAGGCCAAGCATAAATCGCAACTCCACGTACTTTGTAGTAGGCACAGCTGTGGCGTTCAGCGGGCTTCTGGTGTTTTCACTGTCCAGCTTCTATCCGCTGTCTGTGGCCGGTCTGATACTGGCGGGTCTCGGCATGTCCGGCTTTGTCAGCATGGTGTTCACACTGGTGCTGCTGTCCGTGGGAGAGGAGATGCGGGGCAGGGCAATGGGATTCGCCAACACCGCAATAGGGATATCGCCGCTGTCCATGCTGGCCTTGGGCTGGCTTGCCGAAGCCATAGGCCCTGGACAGGCGGTGTCACTCAGCGCCTTGGCGGGGCTGCTGCTGAGCGTACTGTGGTCGTACCGCTCCAGGGCGATGCGGCGACTCTAGTCACTATGCAAACTTCCCAATGTCCTGTCGGGGCATCCGTATGACTGTAAAGGCCAGGGCCGAGACCAGCAGGAGAGAAGCGCTATAGAGGAACACCGTCTTTACCTGGAAGGCGTCAGCGAAAAGGCCTGCGATGAAGGGCGAGATGGTGGCGGCTACGAAGGTCATACCGTAGGTCATCGACGAGATGGTGGCCTGTAATTCCCTTCCACCCAAGTCTGAAGTCGCAGCAAGGAACAGCGCCTGCATGGAGTAGAGGAAAGCGCCCATAACGACGATCACCAGCACCATGAGGATACCGGGTTCCACGAAGTAGAGCGCAACGAGCATAGCGGAGAACGCTAACAGCGCCGGCACTATCATGATCTTTCGTCCCAACCTATCGGAAAGAGCACCCATGACGGGCTGAGCTCCAATACCTACGACCTGGGAAAGGGCTAGATAGACGGCCATTTCACCCAGCGAGTAACCCAGGTCCTCTCGCAGGTAGACGGGGAGGAATATGACGGCGGCGCTCTGGCCCAGGCTGCGTATTCCCGAGACAGCCAGTACGGAAACAAGGAGGCGGTCTTTGAACAGTTCTCCAAGGGCGCCGAAGTACTCCTTGAGCGAAGCCGCCCCTCCTTGCACGGTGGGCACGTTGCTCATCATGAACCAGACCACGGCAGCGGCGATCAAAGCGGGGATGATACTCCATTGCAACGCTCCGTCCCAGACAAGCGCGGTGACGGCGACGGCGGCGATGAGAGGGCCCGATGCTTCGCCGATGCTGCCTCCCATGCCATGAAGGGATATCATCAGGCCCCGGCGGTCAGGGAACCGCCGGGCCAGAGTGCCAAGAGCGGGCGGATGATACAGAGAAGGCCCCAAGCCCACCACCAACATGGCAAGAAAGAGTAGAGGGTAGCTGGGTGCGGCGCCGACAAGGAAGTATGAGACGCCCATGAGGCTCAACGATATGGCAAGGAGTAGTCCGGCCTGCTTGCTGAAACGGTCGCCCAGATAACCGGCGCCCAGTGTGGTGACGCCGCTGGTGGCCTGGCGGGCAGTGGCAAGCGCTCCGAAGGAGGTGTTGCTCAGCCCAAGGGCAATCTTCATCTCCGGAAAGACAATGGTCTGGAACCCTGAGATGTAGACGTGCTTGATGGCATGACCGAGTACAATGGCGACGGTGAGCAGGGTGCCCCGGCTATCTTCGCCTTTGTGCCGCGTTGTTGTTCCACTCAATGTATGGATCTCTTCAGCCGTGATACTCCATGCAAAACCCATGGAGTATAGAAGCTGAGGAGAGGAAAGGCAAAGGTGGGCAGACCTCAGCTCAGATGCGGAGCTGATTGACGGCGAGATAGACAGCGGCGGCGATAGCGATCAAAGCGAAGAAGTTGAAGCCTATAAAGGGCCAGGCGATGAACGCGGTAATTCCCATTGCTACTCCGGCAACCCACTGCAGTTCGCGACCTCGCTTGCCGCTGACTACCCGGCTTATGCCCTGGCCAATGAGGTAACCCATACCGACGAGCGCCGCCAGCACCGCGTAAAATCCAAGGAGACCGGGCAGCAGGGCAGACAGGAACACCAAACCCACAACGCCTGCGATGGAAATGGCCGCTGCCACGCCTATGGCTCGGGCGTAATAGGAGGGAGTAATATCCCACTGGGGTATCTTGGTAGGCCGTCCGCACTCGGGGCAGCGAAGGCCCACGGGATGCTGCACCACGCACTTGACGCATATTGGCCTGTTACAGTGACCGCAGCGGAGGGCGGTTTCCGTATCGGGGTGCTTGTAACAGTAGCCGGTCATCGCCTATTCGCTGTTTTCTCCCTGATTGGGGCTGCGCTTAACCCAGGCGCCTTTCTCCATAGTATCTCTGTCGTAAAGTAGGCGTGGCAAGACCTTGTCCCGCCAGCGTTGCTCGGGCAGTTCGCTGCCCGGATTGGAGAGTATCCGTTTCAGGATGGCTAGAAAAAGCGCAACAACGGTATAGACTGCAATTTCGGCGGGCTCACGGAATATCAGCGCCCACAGCGGGAGTAGGACCAGGCCGATACCCATCCACAAAGCTATACTGCGAAAGATCGCCCAGCCCAGTAGGGCCACGATGATTAGAGCAATGAACTCCTTCCAGGCTAGGACAAGAAGGGAGCCCATGATGACGGACAGCCCGCGTCCGCCACTGAACTTGAGGAAGATAGACCAGTTATGGCCCACAATGCTTCCGGTGCCGGCAAGAGCCTGATAGGTCAGATCTTGTCCCAGGGCCCTGACTACCAGTGCAGGCGCCACTCCCTTCACCAGTGCATCTAAGATACCGACAAGGATGCCGTAGCGCCTTCCCAAGTGATGGCCAATGTTGGAGGCGCCCACGTTCCCGCTGCCATAGGTGCGGATATCAATGCCCCTGACCCAGCGCGCTACTATATAGGCGGTGGGAACGGCCCCAACTAAGTAACCAAAGGCTAGAGCAAAAACCGCGGTTGATATATCCAGCAAAGGCATGAGAAAGATCGGTAAACAGTGCTATCTATAGTAGTGCAGGTGCCGAGCAGTCACAAATCTGAGCACGTTTGCCGGGTCTAGCTATCCGGCTGATCCGGACTCTCCAGGTACTGGAAGAGGTCGTTTTTGGAGGAGAGCACAATGGTGGACTTTTCAGTAAGGAAGTTGGTATAGGCTTCCAGGCTGCGCCGGAAAGCGAAGAACTCAGGGTCTTCCTCCAAGGCTTCAGCCAGAATCCTGATAGCCTCGGCTTCACCTTCACCCCGCAGCCTGTTGGCGGTACGGTCAGCCTCAGCGAGGACGATGGTGACCTGCCGGTCCACATCCGTGGTGATGGTGAGGTTCAGCTCTGCACCCTCGGCACGGAGACGCTGAGCCTGGACGTCGCGTTCCGTGCGCATCCTGTTGAACACGGTCTGCTCCACGGTGCCGGGGAAGTCGGCAGCCTTTATTCTAACGTCTATTATATCGATACCAAAGTCGTTTTCGATAGAGCCTACAACTGCGTTAGAGCCTTCTAGCACCTGCCTGGTGAGGTCTTCCCTGGTCTCGACTCCTTCCGATGTCCTGTTGGGAATAACGATGAGCGTACCGTCCTCCTGCGACTGGGCGATACCACCGATAATTTCAGTACGGTCGCTGCCGGCCACCACGCGGCGCAACTCGGATATCACGATCCGTCCAATACGGTCGGCGGCGGTGAACTCGTCTCGCAACCTTTCGAGGAACTTCCTGGGATCGTTGATCCTGTACCGTACGTAAGCGTCTATCTCCAGGAACTGCTGGTCCTTATCCGGCATGGACTCAGCGGGCACGTCTATCCTGAGCAGCCGCTTATCGAAACGGTTGACCGACTCGATGAAGGGCGTTTTTACCTTGAGACCGGGTTCCCTGATCGTGCGCTGGATCTCACCGAACCGGGTGACGACGCCGAACTGGGTCTGGTCGACGACAAAGAGCACCTGTGAGCCGACGATAACGACGACTACAATCACTAAGATGAATATTGTGCCGAATGCTCTAGCCATTTTGATCCGTCATGGTCCCGGTGGTCCCGCGGAAGGCGTGGGTATGACCGGTATAGTCACTGGACTGTCGTCGTTGTCAATGGGCAGAGGCAGGAACTCCAGAAGGTTGCCGCCGGTATCGGGATCGATGATTACTTTGGTGACGCCGGGCAGGATCTCTTCCATCGCTTCCAGGTAGAGCCTTTGCCGGGTCACTTCCCGCGACTCGCGATACTCCTGGAGCACGGAGAGGAAGCGATCGGACTCACCGGTAGCCCTTAGGATACTCTCCTGCTTGAAAGCCTCGGCTGTGTTAAGAATTCGCTGGGCGTCACCACGGGCCCTGGGAAGCCGGTCCTGTTGGTAGGCTAGCGCCTCGTTAATACGGGCCTCTTTGTCGACGCGAGCCCGGACCACGTCATCGAAGGCGTCACGAACAGGGTCAGGAGGCCGTACGTTCTGCAGCCTTACTTCTAAAACTTCAATGCCTGTATTGTAGTTATCTAGAATTGTCTGAAGGAGGAGACGTGCATCAGCCTGGGCAGCTTCCTTGTTAATGGTGAGGATGTCATCAATGCTGCGCTGACCGACGATTTGTCGCAAAGCAGCTTCAGTAGCGTCCTTTAAGGTGAAGCCGTCGGGGGCGCCGACACGGACGTCACGTTCAGGGTCACCGGGGTCGTCCACCTGAAAGAGGTAGGCGGCAAGGTCTTTGGTCCTATATTGGACGACTAACTGAACGTCGGCGATGTTGAGGTCACCTGTGATCATCAGAGCTTCGAACGGAATATCGGTGACCTGGCCGCCTTCCAGGCTGCGGAAGCCCAACTCCATGCGCCTTGTCTCCGTAACGGTTTCAACGTTGCGGGTGCCGATGGGTGAAGGCCAGAACCAGTGAAGTCCTGGCCCCTTCAGGTCGCCGGTGTAGGCGCCGAAGAGGCGCACTGCGGCCAGCTGGGCGGGGCGCACCTGGTAGAAGCCGGTGCCCAGCCAGAGGATGACCAAAATGCCGAGCACGGCGAAGATGAGGACGCCGCCGCCGCCGCCGCCGAACTTACCGGTGAAGCGCCGGAAGGAATCCTTGATCCTCCCCAGAATCTGGTCTATGTCTATTTCAGACTGAGGCCGCGGCGGCTGGTACATTAGTCTCCTAAGAAGGTTTTTCAAGAAATGGGAGAACTCTATCGCGGGGATGATAACAAGTGGGCAGAGCAAAGTCTATAGCTGCTGCCTAAAACTTACCGACAAACGGGCAAACGGCTGGCTTGTGGGCCGACGTGAGATTCTTAGGCGCTGGGGGCCTCAGAATGACGAGGTCGGGTCAAAGGGACGCTCCTTCGTTGCGTACCACACCTGGGCTGCCCATTGCCGCGAGCCTGACGAGCGAAGGGGCTCCGCATATTCTCTCAGCGCCGGGCTCTTACGACCGCGGTACCCATCACCTTGTCGTGGAGTGCCTGACGCCTCCTGTCCCACAGGGGCCACAGGTAGTCGACTGCTATGGCAAGACTGAAACTGGTAAGAGTAAAGAGAGAGTAGAGAAAGAAGTAATCGACTGCCATGGCCAGGAAGCCGATGCCGATGAGGAACCACTTGATGAGGACCTCGCGCGCAAACATACGCCACCAGCCTACCGGATCGCCATTGCGCCTGACGACTCTGATACCCATAAGACGCTTGCCCGGCGTCTGTCCTTTACGGAACAGCCACAAGGCAGCGATTACCCAAGCGAAGGAGAAGAGAAACCAAGTCACCCAAAGTACCACCTGGGCTTCCAGATCCATCCGCAAGCCGGTTTGGTATGCAGCTAGAGAAGTCCATATGGGCAAGCGGTCTAAGGCCTCAGCGATCAGCCTGGAAGGCAAGCCCGCAAGCGAGTGTGCCGGACGTCCCTGGTTCTTCAGTGCTCTGTACCCCCGTAGCGCATGGATTCAGGCAGACCGCACCACACCGGTTGGTCACGCCTTCCCCTGAGGCTATTGCTGCAGCTTTCTGTCGTCGCTGAGAATCCTCTTCACTCCGCCCCAGAGGCGGCGATAAGCACTTCTGGCAGCACCGCTCCGATTGCCGAGGAAGATGATCCCTGCCACTACTAAGAGCGCCGGGCCGCCTAGAATCGCAAGCCAGATGAGTGCCGTTGTCGCCGCCCTAGTGACTATCGAAAGGGTACGCACGGCTTCTTTCACGGTCCCGCCGATATTCCAGTTGCCAACTACCAGACTCTCTGACTCGGTCACCTGTACGGAGAAACTGTCGCTAGCCGACACCTGGCCCGCCTCGCTCATAGCGCTGACGGTTAGAACCACTGGATACGCAGCGGGTCGGTGGTTGGCGAAGGCGTGGGTGGTCTCGATGCTGGAAGCGCCTTCCTCGGGCTCCCCCTGCTGGGTAGGCGAGCCGTCGCCGAAGTTCCAGGAGTACTCGTAGTCCCAGAGCTCATCTGGCCGGGTGAAGGAAGCGCTGTAGGCTACCTTGTCACCTTCTTCCACCGTTCGGTCATCTCCGGCGAACACCTCGATGGTGGGTATCTGCCTGACTTCGACCAGCAGGGAGTCGGAGCCCTCTGCGATGCCACCCTCGCCGGTGCCGGTTAACTTGATCGTCGCAATGTAGGGGCTGTCGAGATCGTCGTTGTAGACGTGGTTGACGGTTGCAGTTACTCGCTGGCCATCCGCCATTGGCGCACTTCCGCTTCCCCTGCTCACCGTCCCATCGCCGAAGTCCCAGACAAACAAGAAATCAGTGATGTCCGGCGGCGCCACAAAGGAGGCGCGGAATCGCTCCACCTGTCCCACGCGGACGGAGCTGTCCGGCCCCGCATTCACCGCAATTATCGTGGGAGTTAGTCTTAGACTAACCTCAACCAGAGAGAAAGCAGCAACCTGGCCTAGGTAGTTCAGTCTGCCCTGAGCTTCCTCAATCCGCAGCTGCAGGTCGGCAAGTTCCTTCTGGACGAGGAGCGCCTCTTCCACGTCCTGGGCTCTATCCAGGAAGGAGAGCACCCTCTGCTCCGTGGCCCGTAGGCTGGCCAGCCGGGACTGGTTGTCTACGTACTCGTCGGTAACGTCCTCACTGGTGACGGCGCGGGACACGGTCTTGAGGGACATTGCATCCAGCGGCTGAAGCGCTTCTTCCAGCGACGCAGCCGGCACGCGGATGGCTATAGCCCCGCTGTGCCTGGAAGAGCGGTCTGAACTCACGACCCAACCATGCAAGTCAGCAGCAAGGGCGGTGATGCCGTCGATGGTGAGAGCCACGTCATCCCCTCCATCGACATGCGCGCCGTGTGGACGATGATGCGGTTCTGGGCAAGCGCCGCCAGCAGTACTTCGCTTTCAGCGCTGGCCTCCGATTCCTGGTCGGCGGCGCCCTCATCGCCCGGGGGCTGTATTGCCGGAGCAGCTGGAATCTGAGTGGCGGCAGGCACTGGTAGCTCCGGCTCCAACTGCCCTTGAGGAGCTGAAAGCTCACCACCGCTGCCACATCCTGCCACCGCCAGTAGCAGCGTGAGGAGCACGGGGAGAATGCCAAGGCCCCGTTTCTTCATTTGCCTATGCATAGCGTCACCTCCATCCTAGCTATGTCTGAGCATCCGGCAGCCTGCCACGCCCGTCACTATTGGCATCAGGGTGTCTATGACGACCCAGAATTGACCGTCGGGCTCGTTGTTGGGAGATAGGTTGCTGAACCAGTTCCAGAAGAAGACGAGAAACAGCGCGACGGCTGCGTAGAAGAGCACGTTCGTTTCCACATAGCGCCTCAAGTCCCCCTCGCCGTCGACGAGGCGCTTCTCCATGTAGGTGGCAGCCACGGTAATCACAATCCCCGCCGCCATGAACCAGTTCAGTATCTCCCAGACGGTGAACGGCTCGTCTCCGCCGGGGTGGTACAGGGGAGTGGCGACGAAGTTCACCGCAACCACGACTGCAAGCAGTATTAGATAGACCGCTCCGGCACGTATTAGAATGGACATACTCTCCTCCTATACTTCAGACCGGGGCTCTTCTCGCTTGACTGGCGGCTGCGACAACCCGACGGTTAAGCGCCTGGACTGTAATAAACGTCGAATCGCGCGCCAGATGGTTCCACCACCTCGGTTGGTGGGCAACCCTCTCCCCAAGTCTCACGGCGTACATCCTATCTCCATCCTGCCCGTCGTCATAGTTTAATACGCTTGTCCGGCATGATTGGATGCGAGGGGCTATACGGTACATCACCGGGCAAGTTAGCTTGGAACCAGGCCGTATCAAGTCGGCCCGGCACCGGCTAGTCTGCCGGCTCCGTGTCTGTCGTTTGCGTCTCTTTCATAACTGTATCCCGCAACGCCAACAGTTCCAGAATTTCGTTGCCGCAGACCATTCCCAGGAACTGCCCTGAATTCTGGTCATGTACTGGAATGACTGTCAGAGAGTGGACCGTCATCCGCTCCATCACGTCGTCAATAAGCTCATCGGGATTGGCTTGAGGCGGGTTGCGGCGCATCACCGCCCGGAGAGGAGTGTTGTCAAAGGAGCTTCTGTTCCAGAAGAGCAGTCTGCGCCGGAAATTTAGTTTAGACAGTGAAACAGTGCCTACAGGAACGCCTTCATCCAGAATCAGATAGTCTTCTTGATTCGGAACAGTCCAATGGTTGAGAAAGTCTCCCACCGCTATATCCGGGCCTGGGTAGGAGCGTGTCCGGTCCATAACGGAGCGTACGGCCACGCCGGCCAGGGCATGGCGGGCAAAAGAGGGCAGCATGGGCTGGGCCTGATGCTCCTCCTCCCGCTGCTTGACCTTGTTTGCCGTTAGGCTGATGATTGGCGGCATCAGCAGTATGTAACCGAGCATGATAACCACCAGCAGTGAGAATACGTCATGCCCAATCACGTTGGACTCCAGCAGGACTAGAAGCAGGGCAACTTCTGCTACGCCCTTTCCCATCAGACTTACGGACAAGACAACAGGCGTTTTCAGCCGCGCCATGTAGGTGCCGATGAGGGAAGCTACCATCTTGCCCACCATGGGGATAAACAAGAGGGCGATAATGATGGTGGGTGGCAGTTCCAGGAAAGACAGGTCCATGTGCAAGCCGGCCGAGGCAAAGAATAACGGAATGAACAGCCCATCTGCGATGCTATGCATACCGGGCACGAACTCTTGGCGCAACCGGTTGGGCAGCCCCGACAAGGCGGCTCCGAACAGGAGCGCCCCCAGGGAGCCATGCAGACCGATACTCTCCGTTCCCACAACCACCAAGAAAAGGGCGCCCATCAGCAGCCCAAAGAAAAGCTGTGGCACGTTCAGGAAGCGCTGCAACAAGGTCATGACCCTGGGAAGCACCCTGGACGATATGATCCAGATCATGATAGTGAAGCCTGCTATCTGGCCCAGCAGTTGAAGTAGACCTAGGAGGCTCAGCGTGTGTCCGGCGTCTTCACCAATGGTGAGTCCCACCACCAGCAGGGCAAGCACCTCTGCAATGAGTACCACGGTGAAGATACGCAGGCCAATCAGTTCCCTAAGCAATCCCTTGTCGGCCAGCACCTTGGCCACCAGTCCTAGGCTGGACAGAGACAGGATGCCGGCTAGAGACAACGCCTTGTCGAATTCTAGCCCCAGCGAGAAATTCTCACCCAGCATGTCAGACGTAACTGTCAGGCACACCAGGATGGATATGATTACGGACACCGCGGTTGCCACGAAATGGCGTCCGCGGATGGTGGCTACTAAGCCCGGAATGTCGATCTCGTCAAGGCCTACGAGGAAAAAGAAAACAAAGATGCCAATTTCCAGGAAGATGAGGATGTTGCCATTAACTGAGACCAGCCCGATTACTGGCCCCAGCAGGATTCCAGCTGCGGCGTAGGCCACCAGGGAACTGATGCCGATGCGGCCCAGGACACCCTCAGCCAGCTTGGCCACGACAATCAGCAAGCCAATAGAAAGCAGATCTTGAGTTATCATTCCGTAACACTTAGTCGCTGAATGGTTCGGTGAGTATTCTAGCGCATGTGGCAATGGGCACTGCCCCACCGCGCGACCTGTGGCGGTAGCCATCTCAGTTCGAGTACGAGCCTCAATATATCGATGTCCCGGATGCTCTCGGAATCAGGATAATTCGTCTGGACAACTCCCTGAGCGGCGTGGAACAATGTGGTTCGGCATGGCCATCTACACGGCGCTGTTCAGACCCTTATTTTTCAGGCTTTCCCCCGAGCGCGCCCAGGCTCTGGCCGACTGGTTCCTTGGACGGCGGCTGTTGATGCAGGCGCTGTCCCCATACTTCAAATGCCGGGACTCCAGGCTTCAGGTAAGCGCCGGTGGGCTGACCTTTCCTTCGCCGGTGGGCATGGCGGCCGGCTACGACAAGGACTGCCGCTTCCTGGACGGCCTGCTTTCGCTGGGGTTTGGCTATGTTGTTGGGGGTACTGTCACCCGTGAGGCGCGTACCGGCAACCCCCGTCCCCGGCTCATGCGCCTGCCGGATAGGCAATCGCTGATCAATGCTCTGGGTTTCCCGGGCAAGGGCCTGGATGCCGCCAATGCACAGCTTGAACGCCTGCAAGATAGGCGAGGTGGCCGCCTTGAACCCGTGGTCGTCAGCGTCGCCGGGCTCACCATCGACGAATTCCTTGACTGTCACGCTGCACTGCAGCCCCTGTGCGACGCCATAGAGTTGAACATAAGCTCCCCTAACACCCAGGGCATACGTGTTTTCCAGGAACCACAAAGCTTCAGGGACCTGCTGAACGCCGTGAACGCCCAGCGCTCCAGGCCTCTGTTCGTGAAGATACCGCCTTATACGGACGGCGAGGGCAGAGAGCGAGTCCTTGCCCTGGTGCGAATTGCGGTGGAGGAGGGCGTCAGCGGAATCACCGCCGCCAACACCAGGCCGGTGGAAGCACCTCGTCTTGCCATGGGGCAGGGCGGCCTCAGCGGAAGCGCCTTGCTTGAAGACACCCTGCGCATAGTGGCCGACGTCCGTTCAGAGGTGGGGAGCGACGTTGCTGTCCACGCCTGTGGCGGCATCTCTACCGCAGACGATGCCCTGCGTGCTCTCAAAGCCGGCGCCGACACCGTGCAACTACTGACCGGTCTTATCTACCGGGGTCCCGGCGTGGCTGGGACCATCAACCGGGGCCTGGTCAAGCGTATGGAGCGGCACGCCGCCGCCTCTATCGGCGACCTGGCAAAAACGGATGCGGGCGGAATGTTTCCGTAGGAAGAGGCACGACAGAGCCAACGCGCCTCCCGTGGGTAGCCGCCGCTGAAGCACGCAGGGGCGGTCGAGTTCGTGCTCGCGCCCGTACCCGCCAATTATGGTCAGGGGGATCTACGACAGGGTTCGCTCTGGTCTTCCGGCGCGAGGAGGGGCCGGGCGCACCCTCCCGCATCCTCCAGCGAGACTTGCGACACGGCAAGCCGATAGTGATAAACTACGCTGCGAATTTTGGGCGTATTTCGGAACTGGTGCCAAGTGGTGTCAGAATACGCCCCGCAGGAGGATAGCCGTGTCGATGCTGTGGAGTATCCTGTCTCATCGTCGCCCTGCCGCCATCCTGGCAGCAACGGGCATAGCTTCCGCCGTCGTATTCCTGGCCCGTCCTGCCGTCGCCTATGCGGCGGGGATTGACGAGGAGTCGGTTTTCGTCTTCAACACGTTCGCGTTCCTTGTGTGGGGAGCTTTGGTGATGTGGATGTGCGCCGGCTTCACCATGCTGGAGTCCGGCTCGGTGCGCACCAAGAACGCGTCCATGATCTGCTTGAAGAACATCGGGCTCTACTCTATCGCCGGCTTGGCTTACTTCTTTATTGGCTACAACCTCATGTACGGCGAGATCCTGGGGGGCGTAATTGGCACGCCGGGGTTTATGTACCTGCCGTCTGGCGATGAGCTGAACCTGCTGGGCGGAGAGGAGGGCGCACTGGCCGCAGTGCTGGAGGACGGCGCCGGATACTCCGTCATGTCGGACTGGTTCTTCCAGATGGTCTTCGTTGCCACTGCGGCCTCGATCGTCTCAGGTGCGCTGGCCGAGCGGGTCAAGATGTGGTCATTCTTTCTCTTCACGCTACTGCTTACGGCGATTATCTACCCCATCGTAGGCGCGTGGACGTGGGGAGGCGGATGGCTCAACGAGCTGGGATTTAAGGACTTCGCGGGTTCGACCATAGTCCACAGCACCGGAGGCTGGGCGGCGCTCGCGGGGATACTGGTCCTTGGACCGAGGCTGGGCAAGTTCCGCCGTGACGGAACGGTCAGGGCAACGCCGCCCTCAAACATCCTGGTTGTGACGCTGGGCGTCCTCATCCTATGGTTTGGATGGTTCGGGTTCAACGGTGGGTCCCAGCTGGCTCTGGGTAGTGCACTGGACGCAGTGGCGATGAGCATAGTGCTAGTCAACACTAACTTGGCGGCAGCGGCCGGTGTCATAACAGCCCTGGCAGTTTCTCGGACGCTTCTCGGACGCATCGACCTGTTCGCCGGTCTGAACGGCGCAATCGCTGGGCTCGTCTCAATCACAGCGGCCCCCGACATTGCCGAGCCGGTGATCGGCATACCAGGCCACCTCTGGGCGGTGATAATCGGTGCCATCGGCGGCGCGCTGTGCGTTGCTGGGCTAAAGCTCCTGGAGAAGGTCAAGCTTGACGACGTGGTCGGCGCGGTGCCCGCCCACCTGTTCGCCGGCGCATGGGGGACCCTGGCCGCCAGCATAGCCGGAGGAGCCCAGTTCCACATACAGCTGCTGGGTGTGCTGGCAATAGGAGCGTTCGTGTTCTCGGTATCTTGGGTAGTGTGGCAGCTGATCGAGCGGACTGTGGGCGTGCGGGTTTCGAGCGACGTCGAGCGCTTGGGCCAGGACGCTGGAGAGTTGGGGATGGAGTCGTACCCCGAGTTTGTGCTCATGCCCGAGTATGACCTTGTAGATGACGAGTGATCTTACGCACCTGACGAGAGCAGGCTCTTTACCAAGAGGGCTACCAGCTTCTGTCTAAACGGGTGGTGGCTATAACCAAGTGAAAATTACAGCCGCCACCCTATTGACAAGCCTGGCAGGATAGTGTTATTATCCTTCATTGGGTCTGCGCATGATCCATAAGTCCCTTCTTGAAATCCACAGAATCCATCGGTTTATAGGCCTCTTTCTCTCTTTTTGAGAGCAATGGGGTCTTTTTGTCTTTGTTAAGGAGAGTGAAGTCACATGGTTGATTTGGCCTCTGTTCCCACAGTTTCCCTGGCGCCGGCGCAGAAGTCTTATGCCCACACCCCTCAGGTCTTGGAAGTACCCAACCTCATCCAGGTTCAGATTGAATCTTTCAACTGGTTCAGGGGAGAGGGCCTAAGGGAGCTATTCGAGGAGGTTTCTCCCATCCAGGACTTTACCGGGGGACGCTTCCAGCTCGACTTTGTTGACCACGAGTTCCAAGATCCAAAGTATTCCGAGCAGGAATGCCGCCAGCGAGAGATTACCTACTCCGCTCCCATGTACGTCACTGCCAGGCTGACGGTGAAGGACACAAACGAAGTAAAGGAGCAGAAGCTCTTCCTGGGCGACATTCCAATCATGACTTCCAACGGCACCTTTGTCATCAATGGTGCGGAGCGCGTTGTAGTGAGCCAATTGGTGCGCTCTCCGGGCGTCTACTTCACCACGGGGGAGGATGCCGCAACCGGACGGATCCTGGCCCTGGCAAAGTTTGTCCCTTACCGTGGTGCCTGGCTTGAGTTCGAGACCAGCTCCAAAGACGTTGTCTCGGTCAAAGTGGACCGCAAGCGGAAGATACCGGTGACCACACTTCTCAGGGCTATTGGCCTTTCCAGTGACAAAGAGCTGCTTGCCACCTTCAAGGACGTGGACGACCATCCGGACCACCGCTTCATCCAGACCACGTTGGACCGCGATAGTGGTGTCAAAAGCAAGGAAGAAGCGCTTCTGGAGTTCTACAAGCACCTGAGACCCGGCGAGCCTCCCAGTTTGGAGAATGCCCAAAATCTGCTGGACAACCTGTTCTTCAATCCCCGTCGCTATGATTTGGGGAAAGTGGGGCGGTACAAGCTGAACCGTCGTTTAGAGTTGGGTATTCCCATGGACAAGAGAACTCTGACCAGGGAAGACATCATCTCCGTTGTGCGCACTATGGTGCAGATCAACAACGGCCGTCAGCACGTAGATGACATAGACCACTTGGGGAACAGACGGGTGCGCGCCGTAGGCGAGCTCATTCAGAACCAGCTTCGCGTTGGACTGGTGCGCATGGAGCGCGTGGTTAAAGAAAGGATGACTATCAACGATCCTGAGCAGGCCACACCGAGTGCGCTGGTGAATGTACGGCCTATTGTTGCCGCTGTTAGAGAATTCTTTGGCGGTTCCCAGCTTTCGCAGTTCATGGACCAGACCAACCCTCTGGCTGAGTTGACACATAAAAGACGTCTTTCCGCGCTGGGGCCGGGCGGCCTCTCGCGGGAGCGGGCCGGATTCGACGTGCGTGACGTGCACCATTCCCATTACGGCCGCATTTGTCCTATAGAGACTCCCGAAGGTCCCAACATAGGATTGCTGGGCTCTCTAGCCACCTATGCCAAGACCAACGAATTCGGTTTCATCGAGACGCCATACCGAAAGGTGTTTCATGAAATACCCAGCAACTCGGACGACCTGGCAAGGCGTATTGTCAGGGAAGACATCAAGGGTGAGGGCGGCAAGGTCGTAGTGAAAGCCGGTCGCGCCATCACCAAGGCCGCTGCGGCCAAACTAAAATCCCTACCGAAACGGAAGATGATACCTGTGCGCGCCTTTGTCTTCTTGCAAGAAGGAGAGATCAGCTATTTGGCCGCCGATGAGGAGGAGAAATACATTATTGCTCAAGCCAACACTGCCCTGGACAAGAAGGGTCAGTTTGTTGAGGACAGGATTGAAATCAGGCAAGGTGAGAGGTTCGCCTTGGAACCTCCCGAACAGGTGGATTACATGGACGTATCGCCGATGCAGATAGTCAGTGTTTCCACTGCCCTCATTCCCTTTTTGGAACACGACGACGCAAACCGCGCCTTGATGGGCTCTAACATGCAGAGGCAGGCCGTGCCCCTTATAAAGCCGGAGGCTCCCATTGTAGGCACTGGCATGGAGAGGCGCGTCGCCGCTGACTCTGGCCAAGTTGTGCTCGCTAGCTGCAACGGCATAGTGACTTCCGTCTCCGGCGACCGCATTGTGATAACGGACGTAGAAGGTAAAGAGCATACTCACTCGCTTTATAAGTTCGTACGCAGCAATCAGGGCACCTGCATGTCCCAGCGTCCCATTGTCAATAAGGGCGACGTTGTCCGTGTAGGCGACCCTCTGGCAGACAGCTCCTCCACTGAGCACGGCGACCTGGCACTGGGGCAAAACGTGCTAGTGGCGTTTATGAGCTGGGAAGGCTACAACTACGAGGATGCCATCATCATCAGTGAACGGCTTCTTGAGGAGGACAAGTTCACCTCCGTTCATATCGAAAAGTATGAAGCGGAGGCTAGGGACACCAAGCTGGGTCCGGAGGAAATAACCCGGGATATTCCGAACGTGGGTGAAGATAGCCTGCGTAACCTGGATGAAGAAGGCGTCATACTAGTAGGAGCGGAAGTCGACCCGGGGGATATCCTGGTGGGCAAGATAACTCCCAAAGGTGAGACGGAGCTCACTGCCGAAGAAAAGCTGCTTCGTGCCATCTTTGGAGAGAAAGCCCGCGATGTCAAGGACAACTCCCTGCGTGTTCCCCACGGCGAGCGGGGCAAAGTCATAGATGTCAAGGTGCTTACAAGGGAGAACAAGGATGAGTTGCCGCCCAGCGTCAACAAACTGGTCAGGGTTTGGGTGGCTCAGACCCGCAAGGTCGCCGCAGGTGACAAGATGGCGGGCCGCCATGGCAACAAGGGAGTCATCTCCCGCATTCTGCCGGTTGAAGACCTGCCGTTTCTCCCGGACGGTACGCCCGTAGACATTATTCTCAACCCCATTGGCGTTCCGTCCAGAATGAACCTTGGCCAGGTGCTGGAGACGCATCTGGGTTGGGCGGCGAAGACCCTCAATTTCTCGGCGGTAACCCCTGTTTTTGACGGCGCTCAAGACGCCAGGATTCAAGACGCCCTGGCCCGGGCTTGGTTCTTCCAGCGCTCCGGCGCCGTCTCTAGCAATGGATACAGTGGAAACGGCAGCTCAAACGGGGTGACGGCAGCCGCCAAGTTGCAAGACTGGCTTGACAAACGCGGCTATGACGTCAATGACCTATTCAATGAAGAAAAGACGGGAATTGCTACTGAAGCATGCCTGAGGCTTTGGCTCAAAGAAGAGATGGGTAAGGATGCTTCCCAAATGGGGTACGATGAGCTTGTGGCTCACGTGCGCTCTCTCAGCATAGAAGGCAGAAAGGTGCCACCAATCTTCGGCAAATCTGTGCTCTACGATGGGCGCAACGGTGAGCCTTTCGATCATCCGGTGACGATTGGCTACATCTACATGATGAAGCTCATTCATCTTGTGGAAGACAAAATTCACGCCAGGTCCACCGGCCCGTATTCGCTGATAACGCAGCAGCCTTTGGGCGGCAAGGCCCAGTTCGGCGGCCAGCGATTCGGCGAAATGGAGGTGTGGGCCTTGGAAGCCTATAGTGCCGCCCACAACCTTCAGGAAATACTTACCGTCAAGTCGGATGACGTGGTTGGCCGCGTCAAGACCTACGAGTCCATAGTCAAAGGGGAAGACATAGTACAACCTGGCGTGCCTGAATCTTTCCACGTACTGCTCAAAGAGTTGCAGAGCCTGGGTCTATCCGTGGAGCTTCTCAGCGGCGCTGAAGAAGGGCTCGGCTGGCCTTCCGGCGTGGATGAGAGCGTCGGTTTTCAATTTGAGCCTCCTTCCATAGGTCAAATGGCCCTGAAAAATGAAGACCCCCTTACAACTGAGCAGGCGCCTTCGATAGACGGTACACCTTCCGAAGATGATCAGGCGTCGGGAGAACACAACGCTCCATCGGAAGAACCTGAACAATCTGAACAAGAGGGACCCTCGGAAGAGGGCGAGTCCCAGGAAGATGGCGTTAGCTAAAGAATATACCGGGAGTTGCCTAAGGGCAGAGTCTAGAGGATTTAGAGGGGTTAGAAAGCCTTAAAGCCCATCACATCAAGGAGAACTGGAAAGCATGGTACAAAGTGCCGGTTTCAATTCTATTAGAATCTCGCTGGCTTCACCTGACCAGGTGATGAGTTGGTCGTACGGAGAAGTGACCAAACCGGAGACAATCAACTACAGAACCCTCCGGCCTGAGAAAGACGGCCTCTTTGACGAAAGAATATTTGGGCCAACCAAGGATTGGGAGTGCTTCTGCGGCAAGTATAAGAAGATCCGCTACAAGGGCGTGATTTGCGACAGATGCGGAGTTGAGGTTACCCGCGCCAAGGTTCGCCGTGAGCGTATGGGGCACATCAAACTCGCCGCAGCCGTGGCGCACATCTGGTTCTCCAAGAGTACGTCCAGCCGTCTTGGCCTGCTCCTAGACCTCTCGCCCAGAAATCTGGAGCGCGTCCTTTATTTTGCGCAGTACGTTGTTGTCTCCGTCGACGAAGAGGAGCGTGAGCGATTACTGGAGCAACTCAAAGCTGACAAAGATACCGAGCTGGAGAAGATTCAAAAGGCGAGGGACGAGGAGATTGCAGCTGCTGAGGCGTCCGTGGCAGAGCAGCAAGAGGATCAGTCGCAAGAAGCGTCTACATCCGAAGAGGCAGAGACCGAAATCCCCGCTGACAAAGCTGTGCGGAAGTTCGAGAGTGCCAAGGAACGTATCCTGGACGAGTTTCAGTCCAGGATAGACGACCTGGAAAACCTCAGGCAATTGCAGCTTCTCACTGAGAACAGATACAGAGAGATGCGAGAACAGTTCGGAGACGTTTTTGATGCGGGCATGGGTGCGGAGGCTATCCTCAAGGTCCTGCAGGCTCTTGATTTGGATAAGCTCAATGAGTCCTTGCAAAACGAGGTGCGCTCCACCGCCGGCCAGCGCCGAAAGAAGGCTATCAAACGCCTGCGGGTTGTAGAGGCATTCCGCAAGAGTGAAAACAAGGTGGATTGGATGATCCTTACCGTCCTGCCCGTGCTTCCCCCCGACCTGCGACCAATGGTCCAGTTGGACGGCGGACGGTTCGCCACCAGCGATCTGAACGACTTATACCGGCGTGTTATCAATAGGAACAACCGTCTGCGAAGATTGTTGGATCTGGGTGCGCCGGAGATCATAGTAAGAAATGAAAAACGTATGCTTCAGGAGGCTGTGGACGCTCTGATAGACAATGGCAGACGCGGCCGCGCCATATCCGGAAGCCATAACCACAAGCTCAAGTCGCTCACAGACCTATTGCGAGGTAAGCAGGGCAGGTTCAGACAGAACCTCTTGGGCAAACGCGTAGATTACAGCGGACGTTCCGTCATTGTGGTTGGCCCGGAGCTGCAGATGCATCAGTGCGGCCTGCCAAAGAAGATGGCGTTGGAGTTGTTCAAGCCGTTTGTAATGAACCGCCTTGTACTAGAAGGCCATGCTCACAATATCAAGAGCGCCAAACGCATGGTGGAACGCGTCAGACCAGAGGTTTGGGATATTCTGGAAGATGTCATCAAGGACCGGCCCGTATTGTTGAACCGTGCTCCCACGCTGCACCGCTTGGGTATTCAAGCCTTCCAGCCTGTTCTCATTGAAGGGAGCGCAATTGAGATACATCCGCTGGTCTGTACTGCATTCAACGCGGACTTTGACGGCGACCAGATGGCCGTCCACGTTCCCCTTTCCAGGGAAGCAGTGCGTGAAGCACAGAACATTATGATGAGCAGCAAGAACATGCTTTCGCCCCGCTCCGGCGAACCCATAGTCTCACCCACTCTTGACATAGTGCTGGGTTGCTACTATTTGACGCAGATAGAGCCAAATGGTACAGGAGGAGAAAAGAGGTACCATTCCAAGGAAGAGGCAAGACTAGCTTACGACCATGGCCTGGTTGGTCTCAGAGAAGAGATCAGCGTGCAGGACTCTGGGGTTGAAGGCGGCTGTGTCAAGACTTCTAGCGGCCGTATCATTTTCAATGAGATTCTGCCAGAGGAGATGGGCTTCAAGAACCAGGTAATGGATTCCAAGGGGTTGAGCAACCTTGTTGCCGAGTGCTATCAAAACCTGGGTAATGATAGAACGGCACCTATTCTGGATTCAATCAAGCGCTTGGGCTTCCATTATGCCACTCAATCCGGCGCTACCATAGCCATCAGCGACATAGAGGTTCCCGCCAAGAAGCAGGAACTCATGGAAGCTGCCGACCAGCGGGTTGAGGAGTTGGAAGATCAATACCTTACCGGTCTCATTACAGGGGACGAACTATACAACAAAAAGGTATCCATCTGGACGGAAGCAAGCGATCAGATGACCGAGCTGATTAGCGAGGTCCTGCCCACCTACGGCGGCATTTACATGATGGCCGACTCAGGGGCAAAGGGCAACCTGGCTCAGATTAAGCAAATGGCCGGTATGCGCGGCCTTATGAGCAATCCCAGAGGCAAGATCATAGATTTGCCTATCAAATCCAGCTTCCGGGATGGGCTAAGTGTGCTGGAGTACTTCATATCCACCCACGGCGCTCGTAAAGGCCTAACCGATACGGCCCTACGGACAGCGGAAAGCGGCTACCTGACGCGCAGGCTAATAGACATTGCCCAGGAAGTGATAATCCTGGAAGAGGATTGCGGTACCACCGAAGGCATATGGCTTGAAGAAGAACCCAACAACACCATGGCACCGCCTTTGAGAAATCGATTGGTTGGTAGATACACCGCTGCTCCTATTGCCGACGCCAATACGGGTGAAGTAATCATGGACTTCAACGTTCAATTGGACGAGGAAAACGTACAGGCTATAGTAGACGCGTCCATGGGGCGTGTTCGCGTACGCTCGCCGCTGACCTGTAACGCTAGGCGCGGCCTCTGCCGGTTGTGCTATGGACGCGGCCCCGCCACTGGCAGCGAAGTGCTCCTTGGTGAGGCCGTAGGTATTGTGGCGGCGCAGAGTATCGGCGAGCCGGGTACCCAGCTCACCATGCGCACCTTCCACACCGGTGGCGTTGCCGGCATAGACATCACCAGCGGTCTGCCCAAAGTGGAGGAGCTCTTTGAAGCTCGCTTGCCCAGGGGGATGGCCCTCCTTTCCGAAATAGATGGCAAAGTGGAAGTGGATAAAGACCTTGAAGGCAGGCGTATTCGAGTGGTGAACTCAGAGGAGTTTCAGGAAGAGTTCTCTCTGCCCAAGGGGTACACGCCGGTCGTAGAGAAGGGCGACTGGATACAGGCCGGGTCGCCTCTAGCACGCTCCAAGGAGGAAGAAGAGACCCCGGAGAAAGGTGCCACGGCAGAGGTGATGTTGGCTAGCATTTCCGGTCGTGTCACCCTTCGCAAGAGGGGCAAAATCACCATTGCTTGGGAAGAACAGGAGCAACGGGAATACCTTGTGGCGCACTCGGCGCATCTAATTGTGCAGGACGGCCAGGAAGTGCATGCCGGCGAACCGTTGACCTCTGGTCCGTTCAACCCCCAGGACATCCTCCGCATCCTGGGCAAGGACGCCACCCAGCGGCACCTGGTCTCAGAAGTGCAGGCTGTTTACAGAACTCAAGGCATCACCATTGACGATAAGCATATCGAGATCATCGTCCGGCAGATGCTTCGCAAAGTGAGGGTGGACGCTCCCGGGGACACGGAGCTTTTACCCGGTGAGCTGGTAGATCGGTTTGCCTTTGAGGACATAAATGCAAAGGTGCTGGCGGAAGGCGGAGAGCCGGCTACGGCCAGCACCGTTCTGCTCGGGGTGACCCGCGCCTCTTTGAATACGGAGAGCTTCTTGGCGGCGGCTTCGTTCCAAGAGACGGCCCGCGTGTTGACTGAAGCTGCGGTCCATGGCACCACGGACCCGTTGCTCGGCCTCAAAGAGAACGTGATCATCGGACGCCTCATTCCGGCAAGAATGGACTCATCGGAAGAGGGCCGCGAACGGCTTGGGCTTCCACCGGTTGCTGAAGAACATCCCATGCTGCACGTTGTTGGAGATGATTTCCAGAACGGAGACGGCCTAAGACCCGAGGACTTCGGCATGACATTGGGACTAGGCAGCCAGGAAATAGGCGCCGGCTTCGATATTGAGTCGAATGGAGGCGATGCGGAAGTGGCCACTGTGGAGGAGTCCCCCACGCCTGACGAAGAGAGCCCTTAGCTCATTAGTGAGTTGATAGCCAAAAGGGGGAGGTCGTCCTTATGGGCAACCTCCCCCTTTTGCATAGAGTTAAACTCTACCACCCAGCCTTCCAGCGCTACAAAAGCGCGGTGTCTAGCTCTTTTTTCTGTTGCCCGTACTGCGTATGCGCACCACCAACGTTCGCCATAAACGGTTCAGCATGCTAAGTTCCGCGTCCTCAATAGGACGCTCACCGTAGCGGTTCTCTACGTAGTCCTTTGTTATGGTCTGCAAAGCCTCCCTGTCATCAACCAGTCGCTGCTCCAACTCAGGCAGGTAGTCATACGGGGTCTGGCTTTCCTCCTTGGGGAACCCGGCTTGCCTTGTTTCGTAGAGAAGGCTGCTGTACAGATCCCTAATTTCCATGTCGCCTTGGTAGCTGGGTGCGGGAGAAGTCCGGAGCAAGGGCACCTTGCGACGCAAAGCCCTTCCCTTGTGTCTGAACCACAGCGCGAACATGATCAGTCCTGTAAGAAGGTCACGTATAGCGTTTGACCACGTCCCAATGGATTCGTTGACTTCATCAGGTACGCTCTCACTAACAGTGAAGCCGGAGCGCCGTCTAAGCACCAGCCTCGCCAGCAAGTAGACCAGGGCACTCAGCACCAATACAAGCATCACCCACTTTACTATCACAACCCATACCGGTGCACCGGTGGCAGGGTCTCCCTCCTCCGGTATCCTTCTCAGGGCGCTGAAGTCGGGCAGCTCCAGCGTAGGTACGGTCCCTCCTCCGAACTGGCTGACCAGCCATTGCACGGCGAAGACCAGGCCGGCGGCTAGAAAGGCAATTGGCAGCAGTATTACGTAGACCAGCAGCCCCATCAGGTTGGCGGCAAATGCTAAGACGCTTAACAGGGGCTGCCAAACGTCTAGGGACAGCAATCCTGCCAGGATCCATCCCAACAGCAGCATTCCACCCGAAACACCCAGAAGCACCACGGACCACTGCGTCATGAAGCTCTGTTGCAAGCCTTCATGCCTTGCCAGGTCTGCCCTGGCCCGCATGATGTGGCTTAGCGCCAGGGCGGAAACGCCTGCCAAGAAGAAGACAGACGCAATGGCAATTGCCTGGGTTCTTGTCGCTCCGAATTCTGTTCCGGAGCGCAACGCCGTTTCCCAGACCAGCAGGCCAAGGACAATTGCCGTCAGGCCTACCTTGAAGGAGGTGAGGACCTGTTCTCTGTCCAATCCTTCTTGGGCAATTCTGAAACCTCTCCACCACAGATAAGCTCCACCTAGAAGGGTTACCTGGAGACCTGTGGGGATCCCTCCCACCAGGCTCTCGCGTGCGAAACCCAACCAGCCCGGATCCAGTAGGCTGTAGCCGCCGCCGTTTTCCAGTCTTGCCACTGCTCCCAGAAGCACCACGACCAGGAGACTGGCCGTTAGACGAGTCCTGCCCGTGGCCCATTTCTGTTGCCCTATGACCTGCACACCGTAATAGCTTGCCCAGAGAATTAGAAGGATAGAAAGGGGAGTGAACGGCATCTCGCCAATGCCAAAGCTATCCCACTGACCCAGCCATATCATCCAAAGATAAAACCACATGGCTTCCATGAGAAAGGTGGCCCAGAGCAGCGCGCTTGACGAGCTGACCCAGGTTAGAATTCCGCTCAGCATTCCTTGCTTTGGCAGTGACAGGTTGGTCACTGAATCACTATCTCCTCTAGACTTTGCCATTCCGTAGTATTGGCTACCGTGTACCTGACAATTCCCTCCCTGGCGTAATCCACGGCATCACCGCCTACGTGTATCAGGGCTGTGGTCCAGCCGGCTTTGCGCAACCTCATCAGCGTATTGACCGTCGCTTGGTCCGGCACAGCGGTGGCCACAAGGATGGTGGTGCTCCAGGGCAATCCTCGACTCTTTTGCTCTACCAAGTTGGCCAGCGGCGTAGATTCTTCGGGGTGGACGTGCGCCATCACATCCAATACCTTCGCCAGCTGGTCCGGATGGCGTGCCGGAGGCACCTCCATGGTTTGCCTGGAATCGCGAGAGGTCTGGTTTACGTAGACCCCTGTCGGGATGCGCCTGCTCAAAGCATGGTTGATCAGGGCTGTCACCGTAAGCACGCCTAGCTCCAGAAGGTGAGGACGGCTGCCTTGCAGAGGTGGTTCTATGGTTCGCGTCCCCAAGAACACGGCGAAGTTGGGAGTTGTGGACGCCTCGAAGATACGTGTCTGGAGCAGACCGGTATGTGCCGTGGCTTTCCAGTGTATGTGACGTAGTGCATCGCCGCTGAGGTATCTCCTGCTGCCCATTGGCCGTGTTACGTCGTCCAGAAACCTGCGATTGACCCGCACGTCACCATACGGTTCCAGGGATGGCAGTGATGATACTCTGAGGGGCAAGATTCGTGGATAGACGGTAAGCGTTTGGTCTCTTTCCACGCGCATCTCGCGGGTATGCATGCCGAACAGATCGCCGGAACGAATTCGCGTCGGCCCAATGAAGAAGTGGCCTCTGTTTGGGCACCGTATATCGTAAGTACGCGTAATGCGATGGTACCAGCTCATGGAGAGAACGCTAGCCAGCGCAACCCGCGTGGGATCAATAGATGCTAGCACCCTGCCCTGCCTGGGTGAGACCTCTTTTGGCAGCTCGTCGTTAATCTGAATCCAGGGCAGGGGCAGAAACTTATTGTTTGTGGTCTGCGTGGTTAGCTGAACGTCTTCACCGGCGAACACGCGGTTGGCGTTCAGTTGGTGCTTGTACTCCACACCCTGAAGGCTATAGTCGGCCCACCACTTGGAAATCAGAACAAAGAGCAGCAGGAGCGTTCCCACCAGCAGCAAAGAAAGCGAGTTGATCAGAATGCTGAGAATTACAATTACTATGGCGGAAAAGGTCCAGAACCCACCCATCTTTCCTAAACGTGCCGGAAACCCGCAACGCCCATCTCTTCCTCTACGGGCACAGGCACCGAGTTGACCACCTCCCGTATGATGTCGCCCGGCGTATGGCCGCGGACGTGGCCCTGTACCTTGGGAATGATGCGATGTGTCAGTACGTAAGGCGCCAGTGCTTTGACGTCGTCCGGTATGACAAAGGAACGGCTCCTTATTGCGGCCAGCCCCTGCGATGTTCTATACAAGGCCAGCATGGCGCGCGGACTGGCTCCCAGGTCTACCCATGGATGGGAACGGGTGGCGTGAACTATAGAGACCAGGTACTCTTCCACCGGCGGGGCCACGTGTACCTTGCGCACCAACCGTTGGAGCTCCACAAGCTCAGCGCTTTCCACCACGGGCTTCAGTTCTTCAAGAGGGTCATCTTCCTTGAATCGATGGAGTATAAGCAGGTCCTCTTCTTGAGATGGGTAACCCAGGCTAACCTGGAGGAGGAATCTGTCCAGCTGTGCCTCAGGTAGGGGGAAGGTGCCCTCCAACTCTATTGGATTCTGGGTGGCAATGGTGAGAAACGGCTTGGCCAGCGCCATTGTTTCGCCTTCCACTGTGATTTGACGCTCCTGCATTGCCTCAAGGAGCGCGGACTGCGTACGCGGGGTGGCGCGGTTTATCTCGTCTACCAGCAGTACCTGGGCGATTATAGGCCCTGAGCGAAACTCGAAGGCCGAGGTCTGCTGGTTGAAGACATAGGTGCCCGTGATATCGGTCGGCAGTAGGTCGGGCGTACCCTGAACGCGACGGAAAGTACATCCCAAAGAGCGTGCTATAGACTTGGCCAGCATAGTTTTACCGGTGCCCGGTACATCCTGGATGAGCAGGTGCCCTTCACAAAGTACGGCTTCCAGCACCAGCGCTACCACGTCTCCCTTGCCAACCAGCACCTTTTCTATGTTTTCCTGGAGCCTGGCTGCCGTTTCAGCTATACGGGCTACATCTTCTGATTGCATGACTCTCCGGAATTGTCCAAGTGTCTCCGGTCAATAGCGGGTCTAGTTTAACAGCTTTCTCCGGTCAGCGTATCTTGGAACACTCATATGTGCCTAATGCCGCATGCAAGATGCTATACTATCAACGTATTTTCCTGATTTCCTCAACTAGCCATATTATGTTCAAGCATGCGGTTTGCTCCTGATAGTGTCACCGGAAGGCGGCTGCGCAAGCATGGCATCGCCTCGGCGGCTTTGGCCAGGGCTAGCATTTTTGCCCTATCATGGCCTGCTCTAGGCGGGTTCACCATAACGTTGCCTCTTGTGCGGCCCGTTATCCTTATTGGCAAGAAGTATCTGGACAGACAGTTGGATGGCGAGTTGGCGGACAACGAGGCGCTGGCTCCATTGGCACACCAGTATTGCCACGCCAATCAGAGGCTCCAGTGGGGATTTTCCCTCTACGTATGGCGCCATATTATTTCCCGGCTGTTTTCCAGACGGGTGCCTGTTCACCATCGTCAAGTGGAACGCGAGCCTTATCAGACCATGCGCCGCGTGAACGACTACTATGTGTCACAGAGCGGCGTTGTCTATGGAAGCTCTGAGCAGGAGGAAGAACTACGCTGAACCCCATGGAGAGTATTGAACTATGAGTGGCGACAAAGTTAACCCAATAGATCTTAGGGGCAAGCATGGAGTTGTCTTCGGTGTGGCGAATAATCGAAGCATCGCCTGGTCCATAGCGGAAGCGCTGCACAACGCAGGGGCCACGCTGGCGTTGACCTACCAAAACGAGCGACTGAAGAGCCGCGTCGCCGGTTTAGTGGAGAGCTGGGACGATGCTTCCCTTTGGGAATGCGACGTGACCAACGACGACCAGATAGAGGCTGTCTTCGCCGGGCTAAGCAACCGTTATGACTCGCTCTCATTTGTGGTGCACAGCGTGGCCTTTGCTCACCGCGAAGACCTGGAAGGCGATTTCTCAAAGACCTCCCGTGACGGGTTCAGGACCGCCCTTGATGTCAGCGCATACTCGCTGCTGCCCATCGCCCGGCATGCGGCCCCTCTGATGAAGGAAGGTGGCAGCATCATCACCGTCACGTTCCACGCCTCTGAAAAGGTCTACCCTGGCTACAACGTCATGGGCACCGCCAAAGCCGCCTTGGAAAATGAGGTGCGCCAGCTTGCCTCTGAGCTTGGCCCAAGCAAAATTCGCGTCAATGCCGTGTCGCCCGGCCCGCTCGATACCCTGGCCGCCAGGGGCATCCGTGGCTTTCTGGACATGAAGCGCGTCCATGAGCAACGGGCCCCCCTGCGGCGCAACGTCACACAGGAAGAGGTCGGCAAGGCGGCGCTTTTTCTTTGCAGCGACCTTGCCAGTGGCGTTACCGGCGCTGTTCTTCCGGTGGATGCCGGCTACCATATTATGGGTGTTTGAATACTGCGAGCTAGCGTTGCACGATAACCTTGCAGTTCCTTAAGGTATAATAGTGAGTAAGGTGATGATTTCGCCTTGCTCATTGTCCTCCGCCGCGATCGTCGCCGGCCCGGCGACTCCGCTCCACCGACAGAGGCCAGAGCACCAACTGATTGGCGAAGAAGGAACGGGGACGCAAAATGAAGCGGGGATATCCACCGAGGATAGATGCGACGGCTGAGGAAATGGCGCAGGCCATGTTTTCGCTGCCAGCCAATCACAAGTGGCAGTACGAGGCGAGAGGAGCCGGTCTATCGGTGCCAGGACTGCGACCGGGAGGTCTACTACCCCAAAACGCTTTACCGTGATGGGAAGTGCGTGGACTGTCACGCCGTGACGGTCTGAGAGAAAACAGCGGTTCTACTGCTTGTCCTCTATCAAGGGCTGTTGCTCCGCCAGTATTTGAGATTTACGCCTAATGGTTCTTGTGCGACGCTTTGGTGCAACGGGACCAACATCCTGTACCCGCGGCACACTAACGAATTCCACCAACTGAGCGGCCGTTCGCTTGCGCCATTCACCCTTAGTAACAATTACTCTACCATCATTCTCACTGAACCAATTGCTCCATTCTAGTCGCCAAGTAATAACCTTACCCAGAGCCGTCAGAAGGTCTTGGCTTGAGTCTCCTCTGATATTTAGTATCTTACCACCATGACGATAGAGTTCGGGAAATAGACGGAGTTGGGTTTCCCTATCACGATGCGCATCGTGGCATACCAAGATACGCCCCTGTCTTCTTGCCAGACGTAGGACTTCTACATCGTCCCGAATAGTGCTCCCACCCCTTGGAGCGAGGGCCACATCATAGCCCACTGCCCGCAGGTAATCAGCAAGTTCGGGGTCAATGTCCCCATCCAGCAATAGCTTGTCCAGAGGCAGTGATTGGGGTACTGAGGAATTCTTCATATTCAATGACCTTCTTCACCACGTCTTGAGCCAGCTTAAAGAGCCGGGCAAGTACGTCAATGGTTTTGCCCTTGACATACTTCATGTATAGCACCCTGGTCGTAATTCTGGTATTCCTTACCACGGGCTCGCCGTTCATGATGTTGGGGTCAATCTCAACGGCACTTGCGTAGTCCTTCGGTATAAGAATGGAGCCCCCCTCTTCCATTTTCCTGAGTTCGCCAAACAGGTCGCCAAAAAGACGTGTTTCTACCCTCTGGCCGTATTGGTCCGCTGTCGTTGTCCCCCACTCATCGGGCTCGCGTTTCTCTGAGAACACGTGCCTTCCGACGATAAACACTTGAGCATCAGCCCATCCTTTGCTGGGGGGGCCGAACCGCTCAAACAAGTGGTGAAGGGCGATGCTGACGGAGCGAAGGTTCAGCTTCCTATCCCTGATAGCTCGCATGAGCCGGATAACGGTCAAGTTGGCGTAGGAGTAGCCGTAGTCAGCTACTAGGCCATGACTTTGGAGGACAACAGAGGGCACGAGTATGTTCTTCGCCTTCCAGGCATAAAGGGTAGACGTTGGCACACGTGCTAGGCGTGAGATTTGCGCAGTAGAATAGAATCCCTGCCATTCTGTCATTCGGGCTCTCTCCACCTTTGGTATCGAAGGCATGGGTAGTGCAATGCCCTGCCCAGTCCTAGTCCAGTGAACCCAATCGAGGGATATGCTATCATCTTTCACCAACCCGTCAACGGTGGCGTCGCCCGACGGGCTTTAAGTCGTGCTGTGGCTAAAATCGATGTAATTCCCATTCATGGCGTGGTGACGGTACCCAAGCTGTTCTGAAAGAGAGAAACCTGGGGGAGACTTGATACTACAGCAGCTCTTAAAGAGTTAATAAACCAGAAACTAGCAGATCTCAATTCAGAATAAGAGGGACATTCAAGCCCCACCGTCCCCATCTCCGCGCAACCGTGATAAACTGTGCCCCGGATAAATCCCCTGCATACTCAGTGCTCAGGAGGTACACATGACAGGCAAAACTCGCATTGAACGGGACTCCATGGGAGAGATGGAGGTCACTGAAGACGCTTACTACGGCGCTTCCACTCAGCGCGCCGTCCTCAACTTCCCCATCTCCAACCTGCGGTTCTCCCGCAACTTCAACAGGGGCATGGCCCAGATCAAGCAGGCAGCCGCACAGGTCAACATGGAGCTTGGCCTGCTCGACAAAGACACCGGCGACATAATCGTAAAGGCCGCACAGGACGTTATCGACGGCAAGCTGGAAGACCACTTCGTTGTCGACATCTTCCAGACCGGTTCTGGCACCTCCACCAACATGAACGCCAACGAGGTCATTGCCAACCGCGCCGCGGAGCTTCTTGGCCACGCCAAGGGCACCCGTGGCCCCGTTCACCCCAACGACCACGTAAACAAGGGCCAGTCCTCCAACGACGTTATACCCACCGCCATCCACGTCACCGCGGCGCAGGCCATCCAGGAAGAACTCATCCCCGCCTTGGAGATGCTGCGCGACTCCATGCAGAAGAAGGCCGACGAGTATTGGGGCATCATCAAGACGGGACGCACCCACCTCCAGGACGCCACGCCCATCCGTCTTGGGCAGCAGTTCCTTGGCTTTGTGGGACAAGCAGAGCGTTCCATAGAGCGCGCTCGTGAAGCCCTTGAAGAGCTCGCCGAAGTCGCCTTGGGCGGCACGGCTGTGGGCACCGGCGTCGGCACCCACCAGCAGTTCGCTCCCAAGGTCATAGAGAAGCTTAGCCAGCTTACCGGCGTTGAGCTCCGTGAGACCAGCAACCACTTCCAGGCGCAGAGCACCCTGGACAACATAGTCGCGGCCAGCGGCGCAATGAACACCATCGCCACCAGCCTGATGAAGATTGCCAACGACCTTCGATGGCTGGGCTCAGGCCCACGTGCCGGCATAGGTGAGATAGAGTTGCCGGAAGTGCAACCTGGCAGTTCCATCATGCCGGGCAAGGTCAACCCCGTTATTCCGGAGTCGGTCTGCCAGGTCTGTGCCCAGGTGATGGGCAACCACGTCGCTGTTACGGTGTCCGGCCAGTCGGGCAACTTCGAGATCAACGTCATGATGCCCGTTGCCGCCTACAACCTGGTGCAGTCCATTGAGCTTCTGGCCTCTGTGACCAAGAACTTCGTGGAGCAGTGCATTGACGGCATCAACGCCACCGCCAAAGGTCCCGCAATGGTCGAACAGGGACTTGCCATCTGTACCGGCCTGGTTCCTGCCATTGGCTACGACGCGGCGGCCAAGATAGCCCAAGAAGCCCAGCGCACCGGCAAAACAGTGCGCGAGGTAGCCCAAGAGAGCACAGATCTGACCGAAGCCCAGCTCGACGAGCTTTTGGACGCCGAAGCCATGACTGAACCGACAGCCAAAATAGCTGCCGGCGGTTGAGGCGGGTCAATATGCCGTATGGCCTGACTATAAAGCACGACCGTTCAGGTAAGCGCCTGGAAGCGCAGTGTGCACACCAGAACGGCTTGGTCTACGTGGTTCCCAGCGAGGCAAGCTGGGTATGTTCTGAAGAGTATATACACGCCCACGCCCTGGCAGGGTTCTTCAAGGAGCTGACGGGCTTGGAAGAGCCTCGCGTTAAGGGGCTTATGCAGAAGTGGGGCCTCTATTTCAGGGAGCGCCCCCTGGACAGCGAGGACGGCGAATCCTCATAAGAGAAGGCGGCCCAATCATCTGATGATGGGCCGCCTTCTCTTAATATCGTCAATCCACGCGGGCTAGTCAGTGGTTGGCGCCGCTAGGGGCTCTACAATCACTGGAGGCGCCTCCGATTCCAGGAGCTTGAGAAGCGCGTCGCCTTCAATAGTTTCGTTTGTTATCAGGTGGCGCGCCAGTTGTATCAGCTTTGCCTTGTTTGTTTGCAGTATCTCTTCGGCCCTGTCGTGCGCCTCCTGGAGAAGGTCGTGCACCTCTTCGTCGATTTGCTGTGCCGTATTGTCGCTGTAGTCACTCTGCTCAGATATCTCTCTGCCTAGGAAGACAAGCTCCTCGCGCTTTCCAAAGGTGCGCGGTCCCAGCTTCTCGCTCATGCCGTAGCGGGTTACCATGTTGCGGGCTATTTGCGTTGCGCTCTCTAGGTCGTTGCTGGCTCCTGTGGTGACCTCTCCGAATATTTGCTCCTCCGCAACACGTCCTCCCAGCGCCGCGGCTAGCATGTCTTTGAACTGTGCCTTGCTGAACAGGTGCCTGTCTTCTTCAGGCAAGAACCGGGTATATCCGCCCATACCTCCGCGTGCCACTATGGACACCTTCTGTACAGGGTCGGCATGAACAAGCTTATGGCCCACCAGGGCATGCCCGCCTTCATGGTAGGCGGTGATCTCCTTCTCCTTGTGGCTGATCACTCGGCTTTTCCGCTCCGGCCCTGCGATCACCCTATCTATTGCCTCACCAAACTCATCGAACATGACGGTCTTCTTGCTGCGCCGCGCCGCCAGAATAGCCGCCTCGTTGACCAGATTCGCCAGATCTGCCCCGCTGAACCCCGGGGTCTCTTTTGCTATCACTTCCAGGTTGACGTCCTCGTCTATGGGTTTCCCTTTGGTGTGAACGTTCAGGATGGCCTCTCGCCCTGCGATATCCGGCAAATCGAGCACCACCCGTCTATCGAACCGGCCGGGACGGAGCAGGGCCGGGTCCAGTATGTCTGGGCGGTTGGTGGCCGCCACCACAATTACGTTGGTACTGGAATCAAACCCGTCTATCTCCACAAGAATCTGGTTTAGCGTTTGTTCGCGCTCGTCATGACCGCCGCCAAGGCCGGCGCCGCGGTGTCTGCCAACGGCGTCTATCTCATCTACAAAGATAATGCACGGTGCGTTGCGCTTCGCCTGGTCAAACAGGTCGCGCACTCTTGCTGCTCCTACGCCCACGAACATTTCAACGAATTCGCTGCCGCTTATCGAGAAGAATGGGACAGCCGCTTCACCTGCCACTGCTTTTGCCAGCAGGGTCTTGCCCGTGCCGGGCGGCCCTACCAGGAGCACTCCCTTGGGTATGCGCGCCCCCAGCGACACAAACCGCTCCGGGTACATGAGGAACTCCACAATCTCCTGCAGCTCGGCTTTGGACTCTTCCACGCCGGCCACGTCGGAAAAAGTAACGCTGGGTTTGTTGCCAATCAGCAGCCGGGCCCGGCTGCGGCCAAAGCTCAGGGTTTGATTGTTGCTGCCCTGAGCTTGGCGCATCATGAACAGCAGAATAGCGCCAAAGAACAGCAGTGGCAGGAAATTGAAGAGCAACCTGAACATGTTGGACAGACCGCTGGAGCCTTTGACGGTTACCTGAACGCCGCTTTCACCTATCTCTACCCCAGCTTGGGTGAGCACCTCCAGGATACTGGTGCCGGACTCCTTGCGGGAATTGAACTCCTGTCCGTCCCGCGTGGCAACGGTTAGGTTATCGCCTTCCACAACAATGGACCTCAGACGGTTCTCCTGGGCCATTTGGACCACGCTTGCTATATCAATCTCCTCGCCGCGAGAACCGGCAGTGAAGTTGTAGAAGACCAGGATGATGGCAATAGCCACCACCGCATAGATTATTGTGTTGCGCAGCCAGTGGGATCCCATAAATTTCTCCAATGGTTTGTCCACCACTGATGGTAAAGCTACTTTTATTGTACCTGAAGTGCCATTTCAAAGGAAGTACGGACTTGATGAGTACGGTGGATGGAATGTTGACACTCTCGTACTGCACACCTACAATCAGTTGACAGATGAGTGTTGATGAAGGATTGGTGCAACCAACCACCCTTTCGAATGCTGCTGCGCAGTACCTGGAAACGCAGAAAGAGAAGGATGCGTATGCGGCTCAGAGGGAACTCTCTCGTTTTGTCCAATGGTGTGGACGGGATCGCCCCGTCAATGCGGTTCTACCCATTCAGGTTGAAGAATACAGCGCCACTTTAGAGTACGCCGGGGACGGCGGCACTGTAAGGCTGGCTATAACCAAGCGTTTCCTTAATTTCCTACGCAAACATGGCATGACAGAGACCAGGCTTGCCTCGTTCGCCAGGATTAGACGCAACGGCAAGAGAAGAGCTGCGGCGCAGGCCAACAGAGTTGTATTGGAGGCGCCCAAGAAGATAACACCGGAGGGTCACAAGAAGCTTCTGGAAGACCTTGATTCCTTGAAGGCGGAAAGGAGCAAGATAGCAGATGAGATCCGTCAGGCTGCTTCAACAGGAGACTTCAGTGAGAACTCGCCCCTAGATGCGGCTAGAGAGCATCAAGGCCAGACGGAAGCGCGGATTAGAGAGTTGGAGAGCATCCTGAAGAATTCGGTGATTATGGATGGCTCTTCCGCTGGAGTCAAAAGCGCTTTCATTGGCGTGGGTTCACGCGTGGCTTTGCAACACCTTCAGACCGGGAAAGAGATTAGCTATCTTCTAGTTGAGCCCAGTGAGGCGGACCCCTCTTCCGGCAGGCTTTCTACCGCCTCTCCTGTAGGCCAGGCTGTGTTGGATCACACTGAAGGTGACCAGGTAGAGGTAGTCACCCCCAAGGGCGCGGTGACCTACAAGGTGACGCAGGTGGGCTGATTATTCAGAACCTACGTTTTGTAAAATAAGAAGCCCCTAGAGTGGGCTTCTTTCTTTTGTGAGGTAGGGGCAGTTGGAAGAAAGCTCGTCGATCGGAACCGGCATCCACAACTGGGCATTGCTGGCTGTTGCGATTGGTCTGGGCATTCCTGCCGTTGTCATCAGCTGGCTGGCCATCCTTACCGGAAAACCGCACCTCTTGCCCTGGGTGGGCACCATCGTTTTCGGGGCTGGCATAGTGGGAGCTGCCGCTCTGCTTGCCTGGGCCTCAGAAGTCGCTGAGATCGACATATCCCAGGGGTTGGCCCTGGCCCTTGTCGCCCTGGTGGCGGTGCTTCCCGAATACGCGGTGGACATATTCCTTGCCTGGCAGGCCGGCAATGACCCGTCATCCCTCTACTCTTCTTACACCACCGCCAACATGACGGGAGGAAATAGGCTCATCGTGGGATTGGGTTGGCCCCTGGTCGTTTTGCTCTACTGGTTCAAGCGCAAGCAAAACGTGTCCCTGTCCAACGGCATATCGACAGAGATTGCCTTCCTTATCATCGGCGCACTGTATGCAGTGTTCATTGTAGTGAAGGGTGAAATCTCTTTGTGGGACACCGCCGTTCTCCTTCCCCTTTTCGGCGTATACATCTGGCTCAGCGGCCGTGGCGGGCACTCCGACTCGCACCTTATTGGCCCTTCACGCGCCATAGCCTCTTTTGGGGTAACCGGACGCAGGATAGCCCTTGTTCTCATATTCCTATATGCCATAGGGGTGATCATCTTTTCCACAGAGCTATTCGCTAAGGGACTGATAGATACCGGCGCCCAGTTTGGAATAGATGAATTCGTCCTCATCCAGTGGTTGGCCCCGCTTGCTTCCGAGGCGCCTGAAATGCTTATTGCCAGCTACTTTGCACTAAGAGGGGCGCCCGGTGCGGCGTTGATTATGCTGGTGTCGGCCACGGTCAACCAGTGGACCCTCCTGCTAGGCAGTCTGCCCATTGCCTATAGCCTTGGCTTTGGAGGTGTTGCCGCACTCCCCTTGACGACCGGTGAATCGACCACCTTTCTTGGAGTCTCAGGCCACAGGCAGCAGGTGGAGCTTATTCTGACCATGGCTCAAACCGTTTTTGCTATTGCTCTGGTGCTTCGCTTGTATGCCTCCTGGAGAGGTATGGGCCTACTGCTGGCTTTGTTCATTACCCAGCTTGTCTTCTCCGGTACCGAGCAACGATTGGCCGTATCAGCGCTATTCCTCTCTCTGGCTATGCTGCTGTTGATCGTCGACGGGCGACGCAGAGATGGCATTCGAGACCTGGCGGTTCACGTTGCCGGGGCGTTCCGCGGACGTCCCGTTCAGAGCTTATAGCTGTACAATCCTTGTAGCTGTACAATCAAGGCATGCAGCCATCCAGTCCAAAGCGGTTTGCCGAATGTCCACGTTGTCATAGTCCTGCCGTGCATGTCCCTTGGCGTCCTCAGGCGGCGGCTTGGCGCAGGAGGGTAGGTCTCTGGCTGGCTTTGCTCTGGCTGACCGCTGTATTGTGGCTCATAGTGGGACTGGTGCACGGGGGTGTTCTCTGGCTGGGCGCCTTGGCTGTTTACGTAATCATAACCGTGATTGCCGCCGTTCTTGTCTACAGGAGCGTTCGCGGTTACCGGTGCAGCTCTTGCGGTCTGCGCTGGAGCGTCTGAAGCTGAGCGGGAAATTGACACTTACCGTCACGTCCCAAACCACTCTTCCAGGCCGGCCTTGTTCTGCTCCAGCCAGCGTATATTCAGCCCTATCCGCTCCAGTGACTGCTGAATTGTGCGGCTTGCCGAGGGCGTGGGGTGCTGTTGGAAGAAATCCTCCACTTCTTGGCGCGCCTCAGGCGTGGTGAAACCGCCCGTAATCTGCACGAGTCGCATCATGGCGAAACCACCCGCCCCGTACCGTCTATCGAGCTCTTGCCAGTTCCTCTTGGCATAGTCCCAGGCGATCTCCCTGCCGTTCTTGGGGTTGCTCGCTACAAAGTTGACCAGCATGACGCTGTCCTGCGAACGCACCTTTCCCGATAGCGCCATATCGATGGTTTGTTGTAGCAGTTCCTGGTCTTGGAAGCTGGACAGGGCCATGAGCAGGCGTATCTTCTCTTCCTGTAAGTCCGCCTCGTCGTGGAGGCGCTCCAGGGACGTGTAGGTATTGCCGTCTCCCCCGTATGCCGCCAGGTTGTACACCGCACCCCGCATGTCAGGTGACAGCGAAGACGGCTCCTCCAGGTAGCGGTGGAACCGTTGTTGCGCCTCTTCCAGTGTCTCCCTGTCGCCGAATGCTCCCATCTGCCCTAGGACGGTGCTGCGCAGCAGGCTTTGCAGATGCCCTTCTTCCGCTTCTTTCTCCCAGCCCACTTTGTGAGCTACGCCGCTGAGCAGGCCTCTGCCGAACTCCTGGTATTGCTGGTAGTAGGGCTCTTGGGCAATGAGCGATGCCAGGCTGCGTAGATTGGCGGTGAGATCGGCCCATACTGGGTACTCGGTCTCCTGTCCATAGGCCCTGGCCAGGTCCAAGAACTGTGTCGCCGGGGCCAGCCCCGCCCTTGCCAGTGCGTATGCGTCCGCCTGCAACCCCAGCCGGTCGGCGGCGGGCAGTTCCAGAGACTCCACCGCCGGTATCAGTTTGGCTAAGTCTTCCTGTTTGTACTGGACTCTGTAGAAGCCGGTCTGTTGTGAATTGACCTTCACCCAAAAATCGCCGATTCCGTGTGTCGGCTGGGCTTCCAAGCCGGCTTCCCTGTTGCTCATCACCATGGACACCGGCTCCGTTATGCCTTGAACGGATGCTCTCACCGGGATCTGCCATAGTGTGGTGTCCTGGTTGGGCCCCGAGTAGAGGAAGCGTTGCTGGGTCAGCTCTATGGACGCCGTGTCTGCACGGTTTACGTCCACGTTCAGGACGGGGTATCCCACCTGGTTTATCCAGCTTTCCATCATTGCCACCACTGGCTGTCCCGTTTCTTCTTGCATTGCCGACCATAGGTCCGTACCCGTGGCGTTCTTGTAGATGTGCTCTGAGAGGTACCGGCGCAGCCCTTTTCTGAACTGATCCGGGCCAAGGAACTGCTCCAGCATTCGCAGGATGGAGGCTCCTTTTTGATAGCTGATGGCGTCAAAGAGCTGGTTGATTTCAGCGGGGTCCTTCACCTCTTGCTCTATGGGGTGCGAACTCTCCAGGCCGTCCAGTCCCAACCCCGCATTCACGTCGGACGATACAAATTGCGTCCACAGGTCCCATTCCGGGTAGAGATGGTCTACCGCCTTGGTTGCCATCCATGAAGCAAAGCTTTCGTTGAGCCATAGATCGTTCCACCAGTCCATGGTCACCAGGTCGCCGAACCACATGTGCGCCATCTCGTGGGCAACCACCTCTGCAATGAGCTGGCGCGCCCTTGGGGAGGAGTTCTCTGCGTCGAACAGCAGGGCCACCTCCCGGTATGTGATGGCGCCCCAGTTCTCCATTGCCCCTGCCGCGAAGTCCGGTATCGCCAGCTGGTCTAGCTTCTCCAGTGGATACGGGATACCGAAGTAGTCGTTATAGTAGGCCAGCAGCCGTTTTGCCGCCTCCAGCGCGAAACGCCCCTGCTCTGATTTCCCCGGTGTCGTCCATATCCTCAACAGCGTCCCGCTGTCCGCCGTGTCCTCTATGGATTCCAATTCGCCAACCACAAAGGCCAGCGGGTAGGTCGACATCGGTGGCGTTTCGGCAAACTGAACTCGCTTCTTGTCGTTGCCTTCCGCCCACTCGCCGACTGTCGACGTATTGCACACGGCGGTGAGGTGCGACGGAATGACCAGCGTTACCTTGAAGGTGGCTTTCTTGTTGGGCTCATCCCAGCAGGGGAAGGCCCGCCTTGCGTCTGTCGGCTCAAACTGTGTGGCCGCCAGGACCCGCGTTTCGCCATTTGCAGACTGGTAGGTGCTGCGGTAGAAGCCGTGCAGCCTATCGTTCAGCTCTCCGCTGAAGCTCAGTTCGAGTTTGGCGCAGCCTGTGGGAAGTTCCTCTCCAAAATCAAAGGTAACCGTCTGAGCTTCTTCGTTGTAGCTTATGCCGCTTGCCTGCTTCATCCCGCCGCCGGCCGGGGTAACGGACGCCGACTGCACCTCTAAATCAGCTGCGTTCAGGGATAAAGTGGCGGTGGGCTCTGTAATTTCAACGTCTACGGTCTCATTACCGGCAAACGTGAAACTCTCCAGGTCGGGAGCCAGTGTGATCTCATATTTCAAGGGGTGTGAGTGCTGCGGCAATATCACACGGTCTTGCGTATTTGCCATGGAGGTTCTACCTCGTATCGCTAAGTCGTTTATAGGGCAGGAGTTAAGGTAACACAATGCCGTAGTTGCGGACAGACGTGCAGTCATCCCTTCATGTTAGGGGCACCTCACACGCCGGATGCTTGGTGACCACCAGTTGAGGATTGGCTTGACAGTGTTCCATGGCGGTGTTATGCCTATGCCACTCCCGGCGTACCGGAGTATTGAAGGAGGTGGCAAGATGAAAGCTTTAGTTGTGGGCGGCACGGGCCCCACCGGGCCATTGATCGTTCAGGGGCTTCTGGATCGTGACTATGAGGTCACCGTGTATCATCGCGGCTTCCATGAGCCTGACGACCTCCCCCAAGTCCATAGCCACGTGCACGGCGACCCCTTCACCAAGGAGACCTTTGAAAGAGACGTAGAAGGCCAGGCCTGGGACATAGTCGTATCGATGTATGGCCGCCTTCGCCATATCGCCGACGTGGTTGCGGGCCGTACTACCAAACTGGTTGGCGCAGGCGGTCCCAGCTTCATCCGCCCCGAGCATTTGACCTTCCCCCAGGGGCTGGAGCTACCCCTTCCCGAGGAGTTTCCCACCTACACGGAGCGCGACCTCAACCCGTATGGTTTCGCCATTGCGCACACCGAGCGGCAGGTAATGGAGCACCACCGCAACGGCGATTTTGCCGCCGTTATGTTCCGCTATACCTCGGTGTACGGGCCAAGGGCCCCACGACAGTGGATGTGGTCCATTGTCAAGCGCGTACTGGACGGGCGCAAGCGCATCATAATCCCCGGCGATGGAAGCCAGCTCCGCCTCACCTGCTATGCCGAGAACGCCGCCCACATGGTCCTCCTTAGCTGCGACAAATCGGAAGGCGACGGCCATATCTTCAACTCCGTCGACGAAGTGGGATACACTGTCAGTGACACGGTCCGCATCGTTGCTGAGGCGCTTGATCATGAGTTCGAAATGATAGAGATAAGCCATCCCATGGCCTACGATCTGGCCGGCGGCTATTCTACGCGGCGTACCGGTCAGCTCAACGTCTACAGCATGAAGAAGCTGCTGGGCTACAGGGACGTTGTCCCGCCGGATGAAGGTATGCGGCGTTCGGCCAGGTGGATGGTGGACAACTGGTCCAGCCTTGACCATGAACAGATGCAGGTCCTCATGGCGGATCCCCTTGCCTACGATATAGAGGACCAACTGATTGCCTCCGCCAAGGAGTGGGCGGGGAGTGTGGAGAGTTCCATTCCCCAGCCGGAGATTCCTCAGTTAGACTCATCGCGCGACTGGCGTGGCGCTTTCAGGCCGCAGCAACCGGGGTCTTCCTGAACGGGTCACCCCCCGTCGGATTGCTTCGCTGAGTTTATCCTGAGCCTAGCCGAAGGGAATGAAATGAGGTGCCAGGGCAACCACGAGGGTTGCCCTGGCACCTGTTCCCGGCCCATTGTCTTGGGTGCCCACAGGGTAGCCCCCGCGATACTGTTTGGCACTACGTCATCCCTCTGGGAATCAGGCCATTTTCGACTTGTGCTATGAGGCCCGACCTCTCCAGTCCAAGTATCTTTGCACTTCGGCCTCGGCAGTCTTTAGCGGGGCGGACGCTCTCCTGCTTGCTGAACGCTTCTGGCTTTTCTTCCGGGCCTTGTTCTTCTTCTTACTCACCGCTCAACCTCTTGAGAGGAAATCATAGCATGGGCTTCCGCGTCTGTTCAATGAATTCCCGTAGTGTGGAGCTAGGGGTGCGCCCGCTTGACTTCACGCAGGCGCTAGCCGATACTCTTGCCTTGTTACCGCTGAAATATACCTTTGGGGAGGCACGGTTATATGCAGGCAAGCGCACCCGTCTACGGCGCTCTCGGTACTCTGCGTCGAGTCGACAAATCCCTTTTCGACATGCTCTTTCCCACCGCTCACACGGGGCATCGAGTTCTTGCGTCGGTCTTGCTCATCGCCCTGATGTTCGTTTGCGCCAAGGCCAGGTTCTACCTTCCTGAAAACCCTACGCCGATAACCCTGCAGACCTTCGGCGTGCTTCTCACCGGCGGGGTCATGGGCTGGAGGTGGGGAGCTGGGGCCGTGCTTGGCTATATCGGGCTGGGCGCATTGGGCCTTCCCATGTTCGCCAGCTCCGACCCGTGGGCGTTCCGTACTCCCGTGGATGCTTGGAACGCTTCCATAGCAGGCGTCACCGGCGGATACATCATCGGTTTCGTAGTGGCCGCGGCGGTGACGGGATATCTCAGCCAGATAGGATTTACCCATTCCGGCTCCCTGTGGCCCGTTGCCCTCGGCGGACTGGCCCTGTACATTCCCGCGCTGGTCTGGCTCTCCGTCATGGACTTCGGATGGCCGGCGGAAGGCAAGCTGTTCGTCGACGGGATGTACATCTACATGCCCGGCGACATCGTCAAGATGCTGGGAGCTTCACTCATCGTCACCGGGCTATGGAACCACGGCGAGCGCCTCAAAGGACTCTTTAGGAAAAAGCCTTAGCGGTGACCGGAGAGGGCGATGCTCCCTGGCGCAACCTCATTACCTTACGCCCCAAGCCGCGCACATTCATTAGGATATCGTTAAGTGTGCCGCTTATATCCAGAGAAGCGACCTCAACGGTCTTGTCGACGTTTCGTATATGGTAAGCAGCCGTATCCGCCTCGCCCTTGGCGTATATCAGCATTCCGCCCTGCAGATTGAGCGCGGTGACATAAGCCAGCATCTGGTAGATGTCGCTCTCTGGAACGGCCTTATCCGCAATGTTCTTGTACTTGGCGTCCCCCACGAACACGCAGGAGGAGCCGTCACGCCAAACGAGGTCTGGCCTGAGATGCAAACGGTTACCCTTGTCGAGCGACGGGATGCCGTGCTCCCCAAATGCGCGCTCGGATACGCCCAGCGCCTCACGCAGCGCCACTGTTAAGAACTCTTGGAACAGTACATTCATGTCAATCAGGAAGCCGGAGGCGCGTGTCACGCCCCGGCTGGACTGGAACGCGCTATGACGCAAGATGAGCCGCGACAACTCCACCACGTTCTTGTAGTGTTCGTTCAGCCTATCGAAAGGGACGTCCGGCACGTCGTTCGGCGGAAACTCGCGCAGCGAGACGTTGTCCAGCATCCCCGCTATCCATCCCGTGCCTATGCGCGCCTTGAGTGAGCGGAGGCGCATATCGACAAGCCGGTAGGCCGCCGCCTTCACCAATTGGTTCACCAGGATGTCGTCCGTGAAATCGTCGTACCGCACTTCAACCGGCAACGGTATGCCGAACCTGCGCCGCATCTGCTCGTCGAACCGGATGCGCCCGCGCACGGTGTGCAGCGCCTCCTCTTCGACGCGGTAGCCGTGCAGAAGTCCGCGAGCAAACGCCCTGCGGGCGTGGTGAGCCAGCGCGAGCGCCAGCACGTCGGGAAGGGCGTGCTCCTCCGGGAAATAGAACTCTTCCCTTTGGAAATGGACCTTGCCAATGGCGTAGCAGGCCAGGGAAAGCAGTTGCGGGATGCCTATCTTGGGCTGTATGAGCACCGATAAGTTGTCGAACTCTACCGCTCCGACGGTGGAGCCGGGCGTTAGTACATAACCACCGCCCTCTCCGACGGCGGGCGCAATGGAGAGCCCCAGGTTTCTTGACTCACGTCCCAGCGCTTCCAACTCAGCGCGGGAAAGTGTCAAAGGCTCGCTCCGCTGATGCTCTTGCAGGTCAAGTTGACGCATTGTCTACGCCGTCAGCCTGTTCATCGCCGCCGTCTGCGCCGTTACCGGGAGCGTCCTGCCTGCGCAGTGCGTCGAGGCTGAACTTGGAGCGCGTATCTTCTTCCCCAAAAAGACGCTCCTCGATGTACGGCAGGACGCTATGCTCCCAGATGCGCTCGACCGTGGCCTGGTCAAGGTTGTCCTTCATAAAGTAGCTTGGCCCGATGGCCGCGTTGCGGTCATTCAACTTATCGTTGGCGCGGTCAACCACGTCGGCCACACACGTCATGTCTGGCGCTTTGTCCTTCAGCCAGTTGCGGAGCAAGTCCTTTATTGGCTTCTCGTTCGGGTGGAACTCCACAAAGTAGAACCGTCGGCGCAGGGCCAGGTCCACCAACGCAATCGAGCGGTCAGCCGTGTTCATTGTACCGATAATGTAGAGGTTGGGCGGTAACGAGAATGGCTCCTCCGAATACTGCAAGGGTATTGGCGTGTCGCGGTACTCCAAAAGGAAGTAGAGCTCGCCGAACACCTTGGCGATGTTGCCACGGTTGATCTCGTCTATGATGAGGTAGTACTTACCATCTGGGTCTGCTTGCGCGTCCGTGGCAATCCGCAGCAACGGGCCGTCTTGCAGTTCAAACTTGACCTGACCGCCATCTGCGCTCTTGGGACGATACCCCTGCACAAAATCCTCGTAGGCGTACGACGGATGGAACTGCACGAGCATAACATTCTTATCAGACCCAGCCCAATGCGCAGCTAGTTCCTGTGCCAAGTAGGTCTTTCCGGTCCCCGGCGGCCCTTGAAAAATGACCTGCTTCTTGTCCTCCAACAAGGTGTTGATTTTCTCCAGGAATTCAGCAGGAAGGTGCAAATCCACGGCAAGCTGTTGTAGGTCAGACTCAGGCTGTACCGAGTCTTCGTCTTCTTCGTAGTCGTGGTGGTCGTCGTCGGGGAGGTCGTAGGTGCGACTTTGTTGGATTGCCCAGACCACTGACTGAGCATCAAGACTGTCGCGCAACTTCAATCCCTGCTTATTCGCCTCCTCCATAAAGCGTTTGAGGAAGCCGAGGGCGTGCTCGTACAGTTTTACCTCGTCAGCCCACTCCTCAGGTCTGGGGTACCGGGGTTTGGTCGTAGGCTTTGTTGAACACGGTTTGCGCGAAGGGTGGATGTTGGCTAGCACCCAACCCCATGAGCAAGACGGATGCAACCCTGGCACGGGTTCCCTCGCCATATGTTACCTTGTGTGGAAACAGATTGACGAAGTCCCTGATTCGCTTGGCAACTGGTACGTTATCTCGTGTCCACAATGCCCGGAGGGCGGCGAGAGCATTATCTGGAGACTCATCAACCCAGTTGTGAAACTCCTTGACTGTGTTGGAGTGAATGAACCGGTTGCTAATTACGGTCTTCACCTGATCGGCCCAGTCGTCGGAACTGTTAAGCACCGCTTCCCGCACGGCTGCAAGTCTTTGGCCTATCCAAACCTTGGGTTGAATCTGTTCACTTTCCAGTTGTCCGGTAGCTTTGTATTCTTTTGCGCGTCTGATGAAATCATCCCAGGGATTGCTTGTCATAGTACCCCCATACTACCATCATCCGCTCGGCGGGCACCGCTACAGAAGGCTGATCAACTGACCCCCCAGAGCGGCGAGCGCAACCACCAGCCACGGCGGGAACTTCCAGAAGGCAAGCAGCACAAAGGCGGCCAGACCCAGTGCAAAGTCGGTGGGTCCAAGGATGGCGCTCGTCCACACCGGGTCGTACAGCGCAGCCAGCAGCAGACCCACCACGGCGGCGTTGATGCCCATCAGCGACCGACGGAAATTAGCCATGCTCCGTAGCCTGTCCCAGAAGGGCAAGACCGCCGTGACCAGAAAGAACGATGGTAGGAAGATGGCGGCCAGGGTGAAGATGCCCCCCATCCAGCGGGCAGGCGTATCCTCTATGACCGCTCCCAGGTAGGCGGCAAAGGTGAACAGAGGCCCCGGCACCGCCTGCGCCGCGCCGTATCCAGCGATGAATGCGTCGTTGCTGACCCAGCCCGGAGGCACTACCTCTGCCTGGAGCAGCGGCAGAACCACGTGCCCCCCGCCGAACACCAGCGACCCGGCGCGGAAGAAGCTGTCGAAAATCTCCAGAGCCTCATACGATACCACCTGTCGAAGCAGGGGAAGGCCGATCAGCAAACCGGCGAAAACCGCCAGCGAGGCGATGGCCACGCCGCGGCCAACGGGAGGCCTGCTTACCGTCGCCGTCTCGGACTGTTCGCCGCGGAGAAACAGCCATCCCAGTATCCCGCCTGCCGCGATAACCGCCACCTGGAGCAAGGCGTTGGGTGCAGCCAGTATAGCTATGGCTGCCAGAACGGCCAGGGTGACGCGCGGCCTGTCCGGGCAGAGGTTTCTCGCCATTCCCCAAACTGCCAGGGCAACCACCGCAACCGCCACAACCTTCAGGCCGTGCAGCCAGCCCGCATCGGCTATGTCGAACGAGGTGACCCCGTAGGCAAATAGGATGAGCGCAGCGGCAGAGGGCAGTGTAAAGCCAAGCCAGGCAACGAAACCGCCCAGCAGCCCGGCTCGTGTCATCCCCACAGCGATGCCCACTTGGCTGCTTGCGGGACCCGGCAGGAACTGGCAGAGGGCGACTATATCGGCGAAGGCGCGCTCGTCCAGCCACTTCCGGCGCTGCACGTACTCTTCACGGAAGTAACCTAGGTGGGCCACAGGCCCTCCGAACGAGGTCAGCCCCAGCCGCGTCGTTACGAAGAGCACTTCCCACGTGCGCGGGAGCCAGCCTTTTGGCGTGTCAGTCGTCATAGCTGCTCACCACGTTCTTTGGATTGACGCCACTCCTCAGCAAGCAACCCGAACGCGCCTATATCGACGTAGTGACCCCACTTGACGTAGTGCTGCCGCAACATGCCTTCGTACTTCATGCCACACTTCTCCGGCACTCGTTCTGAGGCTGTATTGTGCTTCATATATTGGGCAAACACCTTGTTCAGATTCAGGTGGACAAAACAGAAGTCGATAATACGTTCGGTAGCCTCCGTGGCGTAACCACGGTTCCAGTGTTCCTCGCCTATCCAGTACCCCAGTTCACCGCGCTTGTGCTCCAGATGTAGTGTCAGGGAGATTGCGCCGCACAGCACCTCGCCTTCTTTAACCACTATGGCGTAATGCACGGCTTTTTGGCTGGCAAAATCACTCGAATGGCTGTTGATCCAATCTTCCGCCATCCCATCTTCGTAAGGATGTGGTATCAAACGTGTCGTCCTCGCAATCTCCACCGAGCTTGCCATCCGTTGAACTGCCGGCGCATCTGCCAGGGTAAACGGTCGAAGGACCAGTCTCTCCGTCTCGATTTCAGGTTGAATAGGCATTTGCCCCCTGCTGGTATATGGGCTTTCGGGTATCATAAAGGCTAACGGACGTGGATTACAGCCTTCGCGGGTATCCAGGGGCGGCGTAGCTCGTCATGCCCGTGGCGACGGACATCCAGGGGGCGGGGCTCACCCTGAGCATAAACGAAGGGAAGGGAGCCGTCATCCTAAGCGTGGCGCCACCGTCTGACACTCCCTCCTTCTCACACCCCTCTGCGGATAGTACCCTATCCTCATGGACTTGCACAAAACCACTCAGCAGTACTTACAACGTCGGCGTGGCGCGTCGCTGATAGAAACGTTGCGAAATCACGCCATCAACCGTCGAATCTCGGATTTGTTTCCCATATTACCAAAAAGTTGGTTCGTTTTTAGCTTCGAAATTGACATAACGTTGGAAACAATTCTCCTCCTCAACCTTCCATGACTCCATTACACGGTATCCCGGTTGGCCTAGACACCGGCACCCGCTACCATGTAAAACAAGGAACGGGATCATCTGCACGCCACCTTGAAAGGAGCACAACATGCCTGAGCAGATCAGCCAAGCTCAACTAGACGCTCTCAAGAAGTACACCTCGCCTGAAATATCAGATACCATTCGCATGATGGGTGTCCGTCCAGCTACGGAGGGCTACATGGGTTACGACGTCCGTTGCCTCTTCCCCGATCTGGGGCCCATGGTTGGCTTTGCCGTCACGGCTGTGTTGGACAACCTAACCCCGGACCGGCCCGTGCGCCCTGACGTGCAGCGCCGCTACCTTGAATCCATAGATGCCTCACCCAAACCCGCCGTGGTTGTCATGAAGGCGGGAGGCCACAACAGAGTCCGCAGCCTGGTCTTTGGTGCCATCATGGCCAACACCGCCCGGTCTCTGGGTGCAATCGGGATTGTCACTGACGGCGGCGTCCGCGACACGGATGAAGTCTACGAGATTGGGTTTCACATGTTTGCGCCGGGCACGGTATCCGCCCACGGCACCGGCGCGTTCGTCAACATGGTGGATACCGGCAATCCCGTCACTCTCAGCGACCAGATCATCCGCCCCGGGGACCTGGTGTTCGCCGACAAAATAGGCGTAATAACCATTCCGCACGAAGTAGTTGGGGACCTCCCAGCCAAGGTGGAAGAGCTGCATCAGCGTGAAGCCGGCCAGATATCCTTCCTCCAAAGCAACGAGTTTTCTCTGCCTGAGCTGCTGAAACGGTCCGGACTGGATTGAACCCCACTCAGCTGCAACAATAACCCCTAAAAATGCGGAGGTGATGAGGTGTCCTGGCTCCTTTTCTTCTTGCCGGAGTCTTGTGGACTGAGCCACTGGCGCTTTTGCGGCCAGACTAAGATATAATTCACCCAATGCGGCACGCTCACTCCACACATGGCGCACAGCCTATTGAGAAGTTCTTGCAACCGTTGCGGGATTTCGTTCGCCAACAGTCCTTCAGCGGTATTGTCCTGCTTGTTTCCGCTGTTGTTGCCATTCTTTGGGCCAATTCCCCTTGGTCAGAGACCTATTACGACTTTTGGCACACTGAAATTGCTATTGAAGTGGGCGCTTTTCATATCTCCAACGCCCTGGTGCACTGGATCAACGATGGCATCATGGTGGTTTTCTTCTTTGTCGTTGGCCTGGAAATAAAGCGTGAGCTAATAGTTGGTGAGCTGTCATCTTTGAGACAAGCCACCTTGCCCATGATTGCCGCCATCGGCGGAATGGCGGTTCCCGCGCTTATCTATACCGCCTTCAACTTCAATTCCGAGGGCTCGGTTGGCTGGGGCATACCCATGGCCACCGATATTGCATTTGCCCTGGGTGTCCTTGCTCTACTCGGTTCTCGCGTTCCCCTGGCCCTCAAGTCATTCCTCGTTGCCGTCGCCATCGTTGATGACATTGGCGCGGTACTTGTAATAGCCGTCTTCTACACGGAAGAGATATCTATTCTCAGCCTACTCATTGGAATAGGTATTTTCGGTCTGCTGGTTGCCTTCAATCGTGTTGGAATACGTCACCCACTGCCGTATGTAATCACAGGGTTCTTTCTCTGGTTTGCCTTCCTGCAGTCCGGCGTTCACGCCACCATTGCCGGGATCCTTCTTGCTACTACTATCCCGGCGCGCTCGCGTATAAATGTTGGCGAATTTCTTGAAAGCGGCCGTGAAATCCTGGGTGAGTACGAAGAAGCAGGGGATTTAGGTAGCGCCGTGCCTGTCCGACAAGAGCGGCAGGTGGCCCTGCAGCAGATGGAAAAGGCCCTTGCCCAAGTTCGGATGCCCTTGCAGCGGTTGGAGCATACACTCCATCCATGGATAGCCTTTGGGATTGTGCCCCTCTTTGCCCTGTCAAACGCAGGCGTTACTATAGGTTCTGACTTTGGCGCGCATCTCTTCGATCCCGTAAGCCTGGGGATTATCTTCGGCCTTATCATGGGCAAACAGGTGGGCATCACCTTCGCCGCATGGCTGGCCGTTAGAATGGATTGGGGAGCCCTACCTGAAGGCGTCACCTGGTCTCAGATGTATGCTGTAGCATGGCTGGCGGGTATCGGTTTCACCATGTCCCTCTTTATATCCAGGCTCGCTTTCGGTGATGGCGACCTGCTTGATGTAGCTAAGATAGGCATACTCACTGCATCCATTATATCGGGTTTGGTGGGATACGTTCTCGTCCGCACGTTTACCGCAGAGCCAAGACGGAAAGTGTAGGGAGCTTAGGGAATGGTTACCTTGGTCACCGGCGGCAACGGTTTCGTTGCTTCCAACATAGTGAGAGTCCTTGCTGAGCGCGGCCACAGTGTGGTATCGCTTGATATATCGGAGCCTGACGGTATGCTAAAGGCTTACTTGCGACCCTGGAACGACCGCATAACGTTCTGCACGGCGGACGTCCTTGACTTAAACGCCCTGGATGAGCTTGCTAGGGACCCACTCCATCGACAAAGTGGTTCACGCTGTTGCGTACACTCCAGGGTCCCGCGGGCCCGTGGAGCACGACCACAGCCGCAACATAGTGGAAGTGAACGTTATGGGTACCGTCAACCTGCTTGACCTTGCCAGGCGGATATCCGTGCAGCGCTTTCTCTTCGTCAGTTCCGGTGCCGTGTATGAGGGGGTGACCGCGCCCAGGCCTCTAAACGAGGAGACGTTTGTGCACCCCAAAGCTCTCTATCGCATCTCCAAATACGCCTGTGAGCGCATTGCAGAGCGGTACAGGGAGCTACATGGTCTTGACACGGTGAGCGTCCGACTCGGCGGCCCGTACGGCCCTATGGAGCGCATTACTGGCTACCGCGCCAACATGTCCCTCCTGCACGACTGGACAGGGAAGGCGGTGCGGGGCGAACCGATAGAGGTTATGACTCAAGCGCCCGGAGATTACACGTACGTTCTAGATATTGCAAACGGCCTTGCCACTGTCCTAGATGCGCCCTGTTTGCCGTACCGGCTGTACAACCTGGCCAGAGGCGCAGCCACCCCCATGAGCCAGGTTGTCGATGCGTTCCGCAAGGCTTACCCCGACGCTGAATTCGTCGAGCCCATACCTCCTGACCCGATCGGCGATGAGACCCCGCACATGGACGTCTCCCGGATGAGAGGGGACTTCGGCTTTGAGGCGACCACGGATGTGCTAAGCGGCTTGAAGGACTACTTCAAGTGGCGCGCTGAAAGCGGGTATATGGGGTGAGGTGGGTGGCTGAGGATGTCAGCGATTCGCCGCACGCATACTGAATAAGTCGAAAGCTACGGCCGTCCTAACGTTCTCGGTAAATGTTACCCTCACGGGCATCTTGCAATCTGCCAAGTTTGGCTAACTCTTCCATTGCTGCTAGGTAGGCTACCCAAGACTGAGACCGCTCCCGATTGATAAGGTAACCAAAGTCGGGCACTTGTATATCGAGTTCTATAAGTTGTCTTACTATCAAGTTTAACTCGACTATAAGCGCAGAGCGGTCGGATACTCTACCTAAGGAGGAGGACGACGGCGTTTCAACGTACTCTATAAGGTGGTGCTTGGACTTCCGTAGGGGATCTTCCAAAGCTCGAAATTCACGAACACGCGGGCCATTATGCAATAAGTCGATGCCCTTCCTGATCATCCATTGACTCACTTGCCCACCGCCATAGACAATACCGGCCAGAGCAATGTACGGCAACAATGCTGCGCCTACCGGGAAGATATCGTTCACACTATCCTCTAGACGTGAACGCCAAGCAGGGAAATCAGCGAGAAAACTCAAGCTCGTAACAAGAATAACGAAGCCAGCCAGGGTTGGGGACAAGTGGGTGCGAAGCCGATACATCTACCGATGCTAACCCCACCGTCTATGCTGTGTCAAAGTGAATGGCAATGATGCCGTTGAGTGCTCGGCCTGGGATAGATAGTGCCCCGATGAGGTCGGTCGTCTGGCCGCAAGGTGGACCCGCCGCGTCCCCCACAAGAAGCCGATTTGATGGTACTATTGCCGCGTATGTCGTGGGAAACGTTCAGCAACTCCGGGTACGAAGGCGTGGTCATTGGTGGAGTCGTCTTCGCTATGTCGTTCGCCGTGGCTGCGGCAGTTGCATTTGTGGTGCGATTTGTCGCTGCTCGCCTAGACACGAGTACCCCTTATGGCATAGGGGGCGTCGCCCTCAGATCGATTCGGAACTCTCTCGTGGCCTTCGTGGTCGTTCTCGGCGCATATGTCGGAATGGGCTTAGTGGAACAGTTGGACCAGTGGAACACCGAAGTGCAACGAGGGTTCACCATTCTCATCATCCTGATCGGCACCCACGCTCTTTCGGCTGCGAGCAGCGTGACGGTCAATTGGTACATAGCCAACATTGCGGCGCGGACGGAGACAACTTTCGACGACCGGAGCCTTCCGTTGCTCCGGCGCTTCTTGCTGGTGTTCTTTTACGGCCTAGCGCTCATCCTCATCCTCGACACCCTTGGCTACTCCGTCGGGCTGCTGCTCGGTGGCCTCGGTATCACCGGACTCGCAGTCGCACTGGCATTGCAGCCGACGTTGACGAACTACTTCGCAGGCACCTACGTTATGTCGGATCAGGCCATCAAGCCGGGAGACTACATTGAACTCCAAGGCGGGCCGGCCGGGTATGTGGTTGAAGTGGGCTGGCGCACCACGAAGATCAGGACCTGGTTGAACACCCTGGTCATAATCCCGAACTCGGTCATGGCCGATACGATCATTACCAACTACCAAGGGCCAGACCCGGCACTCAACATCCTCGTCTCGGGCGGCGTCAGCTACGCGAGCGACCTGCAACAGGTCGAGGAGGTGTCGCTAGATGAGGCCCGGAGTGTCATTGCCGACAACGTCGAAGCTGTGAAGAGCATGGAGCCGTGGTTCGGCTTCGACTCTTTTGGCGACTCGAACGTGAATTTCTGGATATTCCTGCAGGCCACAGACCGCGTTGGTTCGTTTGTGGTGTCCAACGACCTCATCAAACGGCTCCACGCCAGGTTCGCCGCGGAGGGCATTGAGATCAACTACCCGGTTCGCAAGATAGTCTTCAGTGAGGAAGGCCCCAGCACATCCTCCTGAGAGCACTAAGCGAAATGACCTGCCTCCTAGAAGTGGTCCGGTTAATATGGAACGGCTGTTGACCCGCGATCAGTTGTTGCATGGGTCTGGGGGCCGGAAAAGGACTGGCAAACCCCGCAGTGTGGTGAAGAGACTACGCCCCAAGCTGGGCGACGACGCGGACAACCCTGCACGTCTTCACCGAGCCTCGTCTGGGCTACCTGATGGCGGAGGGGAGACGTCGGGTCATGAGGATACTGCAAGTCGGTGAGGCACGACGATAATCCTGTTTTGATGGAGGAGTCCGACACGATGCCCCATCCCAATATGGCCGTCGTCACCGGTGCCTTCAGCTACACTGGCAACTATATCGCACAGCGTCTGCTCAAGCAGGGCGTCCGCGTAAGAACCCTGACGCGCCGCCCGAATCAGCCCGAAGCCTTCGGCGACCTTGTGGAGGCGACCCCTATGGACTTCTCGGACCCTGACGGATTGTATCGCTCAATGCAGGGAGCGGGCATCCTGTACAACACCTACTGGATACGATTCGCTCGGGGCCGGATCACCTTCGACCACGCCGTAGAGAACTCGAAGACGCTATTCGAGGCTGCGGAGAGGGCGGACGTGGAAAGGATAGTCCATATTTCCGTGACTAACCCATCGTCCTCGTCCCGGTTGCCCTACTTCAGAGGCAAGGCGCAGGTAGAGGACGCGCTTATGGGCCTGGCAATCCCTTACGCCATAATCAGGCCCACGCTGGTTTTTGGGGAGGGCGACCTGCTGCTCAACAACATGGCATGGGCGCTTCGGCGCTTCCCGTTCTTTCCTGTCTACGGGGGCGGCGACTATACGATCCAGCCCGTCTACGTCGAAGACCTTGCGGCCCAGGCGGTGGATGCCGGTTCGCAGAGCGGAAGCTCCGTCGCCGACGCAGTAGGGCCGGATATCTTCTCCTTCAAGGCCCTGCTTCGCCTGCTGGCCTCCTCAATGGGCGTTCGCAGCCGGTTGGTGCACACGCCGCCGTCGATGGGCCTGGCCCTGACCAGGTTTGTGGGCCTGCTGATGCGCGACATGGCGCTCACACACGACGAGGTTGACGGCCTGATGTCCGGGCTGCTGACGTCCGACGCTGCTCCGACTGGCACGACTAGGTTGAGCGACTGGCTCAAGGATAACGCACACGGCCTGGGACGCCACTACGTGTCCGAGGTACGGCGAAACTGGCGGTAGAGGAGGACTCGGCGTCTCCCATTGAAACCGCACGTTCGCGGTAGGAGCGGCCCGCCCGCGCCTACTGGCAGGACTGGCTCCCCGGGTAGGACTCGAACCTACGACCAATCGGTTAACAGCCGACCGCTCTACCACTGAGCTACCGGGGAGTGCGGAGACAACCCTCTGATTCTAGCCTGTCTACTACGGGCAGGCAAGCCAAAGCGTGCTAATCAACTCCAGAACGGGCGTCGTAGAGACCTGCGGCATTCTAACCCGTTGCACCGGATTTCTTTAGCTTTGCCTGCTCTTCCAACGTGTAGCCCAGCTCGGCGAGAATGGCTTCCGTATCGGCTCCCATGAAGGACGGTTCGTGGCGCAACTCGGCGGGCGTGCCAGCGAACTTCATACCGAAACCGGGTTCGTGCTGCTTCTCCCCGGTGTCGGGAGCGGTTGTTTCCAATATCATCTCACGGGCTTTGAAGTGAGTGTCGTTCAAGAAGTGCTCCATCAACGAGTTGATCGGCCCAAACTCGATGTCGTGCTCTTCAAGGATATCCATCCATTCAGCAAGCGGCTTGCTCTTGAATCGTTTCCTGAAGAAGCGGAACATCTCATCGCGCAATTCCCCGGTCGGGCGTATGTGCGGTATCCAATCTTCCCGTTCCAGGAGACGGCAGAGACGTTCCCAAAACCAGGGTTCCCGTGTGCTCAATGCGACGTGGCGGCCGTCACTGGTCTCGTAGATGTTCAGGCCGGGATAGGCGCCTATCAGCATCTCGTCTTTGTGCTCATTGGGCAGCCTCAGAGATACGTCGGTAAACGACACGTCGATGTACTGGCCCTCGCCGCTGCTGGCGCGTCGCAGTAGTCCCATCAACACCGCCATGGCGGCAAAGTAAGCGGCATTGAGATCGGCCTGACCCTGGCTCACCATGGGGACTTGGGGCTTGCCGTCTTTGTCCAATGGCAGCATGCCCGATACGCTTTGGAATGCAAGGTCGTGGGCGGCGAGGCCCGAATACGGTCCGGTTTGACCGAAGCCTGTCAGCGAGCAGTACACGATGTCCGGCTTGACCGTTTTCACCGAGTCGTAATCAACGCCCAGGCGCTTCACCGCCCCGGGCCGGTTGCTTTCCAGCACGGCATCCGATTGTTTGGCCAGTCGCATGAATACGTCGAGAGCGCCCTCGGAGCGCATGTTTAGAAACAGGCTGCGTTTGTTGCGCTGGTTGATGGCGTCGCCGCGGCGCATACCGCCTTCGCCGGGCGCGGCGCGTTGCGCATATCCCGGCTGGACCACGGAGACTACTTCCGCTCCATAGTCCGCGAGAATACCGGTGGCCTGACGGCCGGGCCCGGCGCGGCACAGATCTATTATGCGGTAACCTTGCAATGGGCCAGGCATAAGCGCCTCCTACTCGGCGAACTCCTCGCTCCTTGAGAAGGAGCGCATTAGCTTGAGATAAGATTCCTTCTCATAGGGCAGCTTGGCTTTGTTCAGAACGTCCTTTGCAACGGAAGCTCCGTCCGCAAGCAAATCCACGACAGTCATGGCCATAGCTTTAGCGGGGTTGATCACTGCTTTGGTGTAGTCCTGGACAAGGTAATCGGCGCCATGGCCAATTCCGGTAACGCCGCCCGCATAGGGATGGATAGCGGGGATGATTTGGCTGATATCTCCCATATCCGTGGATCCTGTGCGGTGTCCGGTGAAGCTCACGTTCTCTTTGCCCACGAGACGAACGGCGTTTTCCCGCCACAAGCCCATCATCTCCCGGTTCATGTTGAGCGGCAAGTAGCCCGGAATGGTGTCGATTTTCACCCTGGCCCCCACCGCCATGGCTCCGGCCCGTAGGGCGCGGTCGACCCTCCTATCCCAGTCCAAGATGGCGTGTGCATTGCTGGCGCGCACAAAGGTCTCCAGCCGGACATCGGAAGGCACTGCGCTCACCGCATCGCCGCCCCGGGTTACAATGGGGTGTACTCGCACCGTGTCAGAGCCTTGGAACGTTTCCCGCAAAGCATGAATGGATTGAAGCCCCAGCATTGCGGCGTTGAGGGCATTGATACCCATGTGCGGCGATCCACCGGCATGAGCGCCCCTTCCCAGGTATTGGATGTGCTTCACCACAAGCCCGTTGTTTGTGCCGGAAGTGGCCAGCAGCCCGTCCTCCGGCGTGCTGGTGGTATGTGTCATCATTGCCAGGTCAACGTCATCGAACTCCCCCAGCCGCACCAGTTCAGGCTTGCCGCCTATGAACTCAACCTTGCCTTCCCGTCGCAAGCCGTTGCGGAACTCCACTTCAACCAGTTCCTCGGCAGGTACGGCAAGGAACACCAGCCTGCCTGATAGATGGTTGAGCACGCCGGAAAGCCGTAAGCCCGTGGCCACTCCAAGCATCATTGCAATCTGGCAGTGATGGCCACAAGCATGGGCGGCACCGGTATCCGGATCAGCCTCGCGATGGTCGGGCACTATCATGGAGTCTAGCTCGCCAATGACTGCTATCGATGGCCCCGGTGAGCCTGCATCCATCCAGGATTTGACGCCGGTAATGGCAAGGTTGTCCCTGTGAGGAAGTTCCAGCTTGTTGAACTCTTCCTGAACCAAGCGCGCCGTTTTCTGTTCTCTAAAGCCTGGCTCCGGGCCAGCGAGGATCCGCTTCGCTACATCTACCAGGTCAGCGGCGTGCTGATCGATAACCTCGCTGACCTTTGCCTTCATCTCCTCTTTGGTAGACAACGTGCCTCCTCAAACAAACCTGGCGGAAGCCATGGTCCCTACTGCTATGAGCAGTAGGATAGCCGTGACCTGCCCCGATATCCTAAGCCGGGAGGATAGACCCTGGACTTCTCCCATCTCCTCCTCTGTTGGCTGGCGATCTTGGATGGTCTTGGTTATCTTTCGCATCCTGAGATTGGTGCGTATAGTTGTCAGGTTCAGTACATAGGCGGCTACAGTGGTAACTAGTCCCAGCCCCATGGCCTGCCCCCAGCCCGTTTCGTGCAGCGTATCCAGGCTAGTGCCTCTTAGGACGAAAATCAAAACGATGCCGGATACAATGTTGACGGTTCCAGCGGAAGCAAAGGTAACTCCAATGGCTCCTGCTATGGAGCGCATAACCATATGCTGCACGGCGGATCCTAGGGCTCGTAGGCGCGGTTCCAGTACAAAAGCCAGGAACAGGGAGACGCCTGCCCAGATTACACCGGAAACTATATGCAGCAAGCGCCAGAACACCAGATCAATGTCTATGATTGACCTCCACCAATGAGTACAGAGGGCAGTAGTGTATCAGAAGACGTTGCTCTGCAAGCAACCACGGGACACATTTGCAATAATAAACCTATGAAAGTGGTCATAGCGCCCCAGGTTTTCAAGGGCGGTCTTAGCGGCATGGAAGCGGCCCGCGCCATAAGGCGGGGCGTCCTCAGCGTGTACCCGGATGCGGATTACGTGCTGCTGCCGGTTGCCGATGGAGGCGATGGTACTCTGGAAGCCCTGGTGGGCCCTTCAGGCAGTTGCTTTGAAGCGCAGATCACAGGCCCGCTGGGGGAACCTGTCAGGGCGCAGTGGGGAGTGATGCCCGACGGCAAAACCGCGGTCATAGAGATGGCTAGGGCTTCCGGCCTGGCGCTTGTTCCTCCAGAACGGCGCGACCCCCGGATCACTACAAGCTACGGCACCGGCGAACTGATAAGGGAGGCGCTGGACAAAGGCTGCCGTGAGATAATAATAGGAGTTGGAGGCAGCGCCACCAACGACGCCGGTGCAGGCATGGCGCAGGCACTGGGCGCCAGGCTTACCGATGACGGCGGTAAGCAGGTGAGGTTTGGGGGCGCTGCTTTGTCGAATCTGAGTTGTATAGAGATGGGCGCTATGGATACCCGGCTCAGGGAATGTCGTATCAGAGTAGCCGCCGATGTCAATAACCCGCTCTGCGGGCCCTTCGGCGCAGCAGCGGTTTACGGGCCGCAAAAGGGCGCTACCGCTGAAATGGTTGGCCTGCTGGACGCTGCCCTAGGGCGCTTTGCCGAAATAGTGGAGAGTGACCTGGGAGTGGACCTGATACACCTGCCCGGGGCCGGCGCCGCGGGCGGTGCCGGCGGAGGATTGGTGGCTCTATTGGGCGCACGATTGGAGTCCGGGGCGGCCCTGGTATGCGACGCGCTCCACTTGGAGGAACATCTGCAGGACGCAGACTTGGTCATCGTTGGTGAGGGCAGAATGGACGCTCAAACGGTATACAACAAAGCGCCCATCGTAGCGGCCCAGCGCGCCGGGAAGCTGGGATTGCCTGTTGTTGCAGTCGCGGGTTCGCTGGGAGAGGGGCATCAAGCTGTGTTTCAACATGGAATCAACGACGTTGAAAGCGCAGCACCGCCTGATCTCCCATTGGATGAAGCGCTGCAACGCGCCGGTGAGCTGGTGTCGGCGGCTGCGGAGCGAGTGGTGAGGAGATTTGAGAGAGGGCTTTCCTAGACACTGTCGGCATCGGAGGTTTCTAGGATGACCATGTGTACTACCATTGGGCCGTGAACTCCCGTGACCAGGGTTTGTTCTATGTCAGCGGTACGACTGGGCCCGGTGATCAGACTGAGGTAGCTTCCCATGTCGCCTTGTCCTTGCATAAAAGCCAGGCGCCGTAAAGCGAACAGGTCGTCTAGAGTCTCGTAGACTTGGTGCGCCTCGATAACCGCGACGTGTACGGGGGGAAGTATAGATACCAGGCGGCTCACTCCCTGGCGGGGTACCAGTGCGCACGTGCCGGTCTCGGCTATGGCATAGTCCACGCCGGTAATGCCCATGTCGGCCTGCGCTATGTCGTTCCGCAACTGCTCGCGGAACGAGTCTTCTCTAGCCGTGGCCACAGTGAGGCGGGCGCCATGTTTAGCCAGGGCATCGTCTATGGGCAAACGGTGGAACACCTCGTGTGCGGAGCGCACGATCAGCCCGGCTCCTTGTTCTCTGGCTATGGATAGAATGTATTCGGTGGCTTCCTCCGTGGTTGCGGCTCTGAGCACGTTCCATCCGGCATTGAACGCGGACTGGGCCAGCCGCTCCAGCAGTTCGGTGCGACGTGCCTGGGCGCGCGCCTCTATGGTCACAACCTTCTGCCGTTGTATCTCTCGCCTGGTCTTAAGGCGGTGGTAGTCCGGCCGCTCCGAAGTTCCCTTGCGTCCCAGGGCTTCTTGCACGCCGGCGATGAACTTATGCCTGGATGTGCCCGTCATAGCCTGCTCAATGGGTCTCTTTGTCTCCCTGCTTCAGCTTCTGTTCCCATACCTTATGGAACGACTTGGGCGCCAGACGGGGGAAGTCCCTGTTGCGCGTCCACTTGGAGAATGGAGCCAGCGGTATTCTTCGCAGGCGGCTGCCTTTAACAAACGGCCGCTGAGCCAGAGCGGCGATGGCCCTGTATTTTGACAGAGCCCCTTCTGAAGAAACGATGTGGCTCCATATCCCAAAGCCGAACCGTTCCAGGAAGGTGGCCTTGCGGTCCTCTTTGTCGCCTTCCTTCAGGTCCTGCCGCAGCTTCAGCAGCATCCTTGGGATGTTAATTTTGACCGGACAGGCATCGCGACACGCCCCGCAAAGCGTGGAGGCGAAGGGCAGGTCATTAGCATGCCGCGGCCCGTTCATGGCAGGGGTCAAGACGGATCCTATGGGGCCGGGATAGACCCAGCCATAGGCGTGTCCTCCTATCTTCTGGTATACAGGACAGGTGTTGAGACAGGCGCCGCAGCGGATGCAGTTGAGAGCTTCCCGGAGCTCCGGGTCTGCCAGGAGCTTGCTTCGTCCGTTGTCCATGATCACCAGATGAAACTCCTCAGGCCCGTCCTCATCGTCGGGACGGCGCGGCCCGGAAACTAAAGTTACGTAAGAGGTAAGCCGCTGCCCGGTGGCGGCCCTGGGTAGCAGGCGGAGCATGACGGCCATGTCCTCCAGGGTGGGGACTACCTTTTCCATGCCCATGAGCGCGACGTGGATGCGGGGTAGGGAAGTGCTCAACTGACCATTGCCTTCATTGGTGAATATGGCAATTGTCCCCGTTTCCGCAACGGCGAAATTCACGCCTGTGATGCCCATATCCGCTTCTAGGAACTTATTGCGAAGCGCTTTTCTTGCCGCGATGGTCAGAGTGGGAATGCCGGCCTTCTTTCGCGTGCCCAGCTTTTCGTTGAACAGGACGCCAACTTCCTCCTTGGACTTGTGAAGCGCGGGCGCAATGAGATGAAACGGCGTCTCGTTGGATAGCTGCAGTATGAACTCGCCGAGGTCTGTTTCCACGGGTTCTATGCCGTTGCTCTCCAGGGCATGATTCAGCCCCATCTCCTCTGAGACCATGCTCTTGCTCTTGGTGGCCAGCTTAACACCTCGACTGCGCGCCACGTCCAGCGTGACATCGGTCGCTTCTTTAGCGTCGCGGGCAAAATGGACGGTTCCTCCGTTTTGTTGCACGCGGTCGGTTAGAAGCTCCAGGTAGTAGTCCAGGTTTGCAATGGTGTGCTCTTTGATGCGTCGGCCCTGCTCCCGGTACTCCTCCCAAACCTCCGGTGTCAGTTCCGCCACTGCTCTGCGACGTGCTAGGTCGAACCCTTCAGAGACCCGGGACAGAGATCTCTGTACCTGCTTGCTGGCGAGCGCCTGAAGGGATAGCTCCTTGAACTGTTCAGATCTGACTTGCACTCAAGAGGCCTCGTGATCGAGAAGCTGCGCCAAGTGCATGGGTTGGGTCTTAATATTTCTCCGCGATAGACCCCCGGCTATGTGCATTAGGCAGCCGGAATCGCAGGCAACGACTGCATCGGCGCCCGTTTTTTCTATCTGGTCCAGCTTGCTATTCAGTATGGCCCCGGAAATCTCCGGGTACTTCACGGCAAACGTCCCACCAAACCCGCAGCATTCGCTATCGCCTTGAAGTGGAACAAGGCGGGCTCCCTTTACGGTACGCATGAGCTGCTGGCTTTCCGTGGAAGCTCCCAGCTCGCGGAGCAGGTGGCAAGAAGCGTGGTAAGTGATCCTCCCGTTGTAGCTTGCGCCCACCCTTGATACGCCCAGGACGTTGACCAGGAACTGCGAGAACTCGTGCGTACGCTCTGATAGGATTTGAGAAGGCTCGGACAGGGTAGGGTGGCCGCTCAGCATTTCAGGGATAAATATCTTGAGCATAGAGGCGCAGGAGCCGGATGGTACGACGACGTATTCGCTATCCGCGAACAGCTCGATGAAGCGTTCCGCCAGAGGCAAAGCCCGACTGGTGAACCCTGAGTTGTAGGCAGGCTGGCCACAGCACGTCTGGCCGGAGGGGAAGTCCACTTCCACGCCCAGCCGGCGCAGAACATTGACAACACTCTCTCCCACTTCAGGAAAGAACTGATCTACCAGGCACGTGACAAATAGAGAAGCCTTCAACCAAGACCCCCTACGTCAAAATCGTCTTAGTAAAGGTAGCAGAGGAGCGGGACAGGTGGCAAGAATGTGGATACCAAAAGAAAACGTCCTGAGCAACTTCGGCGTCCGCTGACATTGGCTTTAGCCCGCACAGTTGCCTGATGCTGGCCTGCGGCCTCTGCCTCGCTTCGTCCTCAGATTGCTCAGGACTAGCGTAGTCTATCACGGGTGATATATGGGCATTTCAAGTATCTGAGTGCACCACTTTTGGAGCAATTTCCTCCGATAGACCCAATACGTTGACAGGTACTACAGTACACTAAATACTGATTTGTCCCAGATTAGGTAAGGGGGTGTCGATATGAGCAGGGGAATTGGCGGGCATTTGAGGAGAGCCCTTGTCAGGGGCCTTTTTGTCATGATACCTGTTGTGCTTACTTATATGGTGCTGAAGTTGCTCTTTGACGTGGTGGATGGAGTATTGCAACCTTTGGTAGAAAAGGGGCTTGGCAGCAGGATTCCCGGGCTTGGTCTCCTCTTTCTTGTGGTACTGATCTATTTAGTGGGTCTTCTGGTTGCCAATGTTCTGGGCCGCCGGATGGTTGAGCTGTTGAAAAGGGGCTTCCTTAGAATTCCCGTAATTGGCAACGTCTACTCCACGGCAGGCAAGCTCATCGACTCATTCTCTGGCAGCAGCGATATGGGTTTCAAGCGGGTTGTAGCAATAGAGCACCCAAGAAAAGGGGCGTGGACGCTGGGCTTTCTGACCAGCTTTATAGAGGAGGCTCCCAGCAAGCGCATGGCAATAATCTACATACCTACAGCTCCTATGCCCAACTCGGGCTGGGTAGCTATCCTTCCCGTAGAAGAGGTCTACGATACGGACTTATCCATAGATACGGCGATGAACCTGGTGTTGTCAGGCGGCATTACGGCGCCATCACGGTACGAGCGGATGGCCCTAGCGGGAGACTGATTTACAGGACGCACAGATGGTTGATAGGTTGATAAACGTTCACTATGCGCAATTCCGTAGGAGGCAGTAGATGACTCTGAGCCCCGGAGACAAAGCACCGCATTTCTCGTTGCTGGCTTCCACCGGTGAGACCATCTCGCTGTCGCACGTGACGGGCAGGAAGGTGGTGCTTTACTTCTATCCCAAAGACGATACCCCCGGCTGTGTGAAGGAGGCCTGCAGCTTCCGCGACGCCAACGCCGATCTGAGAGCGGCGGGTGTGGAGGTGCTGGGCGTCAGCGCCGACAGCCTGAAATCGCACCGGCGGTTCGTTGACAAGTACAAGCTGAACTTTCCTCTTCTGTCCGACGAGGAGAAGACGGTGTCCACGGCCTACGGCGCCTGGGGCGAGAAGATGGCCTGGGGCAAGACGACGGTGGGGATGAGGCGTATGACGTTCCTCATAGACGAGGAGGGGATGATCCGGAAGGTCTGGCCCAAGGTGAGACCCGATGGCCACGCGGAAGAGGTGCTGAAAGCCGTGAAGGGCTGAGCGGTATGCGTTTGATGATGGAGTCATGGGGCGGGTGAGGAGAGGAATTGTTTCCAACGTTATGTCAATTCCAAAGCTAGAACGAACCCAACTTTTTCGAAATATGGGAAACAAATCCGAAATGCGACGTTTGACGGCGTGATGTCGCAACGTATCTAGCGGCGGATGTTATTGATAATCTCATTGACTTCCATTGTGCGGATGAGAACGTTGATGGCCCGGAAAATCAGGTCCGGGGAAGCGTTGGGATAGGAGACGAGGCGGCGGAGCTTGAGGCGGAGCAAGGCTATCTCACCCTGGAGGTCTTTGAGATAGACGGCGTTCTGAAAGGAGTTCCGCTCTTTCTCTGTGAGTGAGGATGAGTAGAAGCTGTGGGTGCGGGCGTTCTGGTTACCAAGTGGTGCGCCACGCCGACGTTTTACGGGTTGCTCGGTGCTTTTCTGCAAGTCCATGAGGATAAGGGTATAGAGAGGGGAGGGGTATGGGGAAGGAGGGAGTGTCAGGCTCTCCCGCGGCTGCCACTTCTGGGGGGTTCGAATCCATCACAGTGGGCTAAGGCGTACCGATTTGCGAACTTTTAGGTGGGAGGTCCTCATATGAATGAGGGATTCACCTTCCACAGGCCTCCGGCCCATCAGGGCCGGAGGCCTGTTCAACGCCGTTGCGGGGTGACCCAGCCACTTCGCACCACAAACGAAAGTTACTAGCGCACCTATGACTCAGGTCCTCGAGTTCTACGCAGGCTCTAGCCCTTCCGGGAGACCCCTTTGGAGACATAGGGGCACCGAGAATTACCCCTACAGGGGGATGTAATCGGTCGAGGATGAAGCGAAGATAATGCCATGACCTATGAATACAGCCCGTTCGCATCCTCGTATCCGTCCAATCGCGGGCGGATTGGAAAGATCCTATGGCCTGTGGTCGACCGTCGCACTTATTTGCGAGCCTTGCACATGTTGCTGATGTTTCCACTTGGGATTGGCTATTTCGTCTTCCTTGTCGTCTCACTCGCTCTGGGCGGAGCAATGATCTGGACTATAGTGGGACCCGTGGTCTTGCTGGCCTGCCTGTTCATTTCCCGGTGGCTCGGTGATCTGGAGGCGGTTTCGACCGGGTATGTCAACGGCGTGTCAATTAGACGTCCTCCTTCAAGACTAGAGGGGGTCACCAATTTTCGGTCGCAGGTGCGGGTCCGTCTTGTCGACTCCACAACTTGGACCGGACTGGTCTATCTTGCGATACAGTGGCCGATAGGTGTCGTCGCCTTCGTAGGTCTCGTGGTGGCGGGCGCGGTCTCTGTCGCATTCATGCTCGCCCCGGCGATAGTCTCATTCACAGACCAGCCGCTAGAGGTCGTTTGGCCTGGCGTCTTTTCGTCTGGCGATGGTATCGCCACATTCGAGACGCCGCTTGAAGCCCTGCAACTCACCCCGCTAGGCATCCTGGGGTTCGTGCTCACCACGCACCTGATCTTGGTTTTCTCGTCATTACACTGTTGGTGGGCCAGGCTCATGCTGGGCTCTCGCTCCACGCGAATCTCCGGCGGACCGCAGCCGACACAGGGTGGAGGAGGCGAACCTGGAACAGTGAAGGCTTCCACATTGGAAACGGCCCCTCACGATCCGCGCGCCAAGGTCACCTCGAGTTCGATGAGACAGTCCCCGGCCTCGACAGTCCCAGAGGGATTCCTAACTCTGATGCGGGATCCGCCAGAGCCCAAGTTCGCCCTCGACGCAGCCGCAATTGAAGAGCTGACCGACCGCGAACAGGAAGTGTTCATGTTGATGGCACGCGGTGACACGAACGCTGACATTTCCGAAGAGCTTTTCATAAGCGAAGGGACAGTCAAGACTCACGCGAAGCGAATCTTTTCGAAACTTGAACTGCGGGATAGGACGCAGCTAGTGGTGTTCGCCTATGAGCATGGCTTGGTGACTCCGGCATCGAGCCGCGATACTTTGGACTCTGACGCCGGAACCTCAGGGCTAGCAGGCGCTCCCTAGGAGGTTTCGGCCGGCGTCCTCGCGTGGTCGAGGTCCCCCTCGAATTTCAAGAATGGAGACTACACGCATGGGCCTAGAGCATCGGGTGGGAATGTTTGTAGTTGCGCTGGTGGCGGCTGCTACTCTGGCCGCCTGCGAAATTGAAGTTGGCAACTTCGGGGCGAGTATTGGCGGCAATGCCCCCAGCTTCACGATAACAATGTATCAGGGCCAGGACGCCATCGGCGGCGAAACAGTTACTCTAGAGGAGGTCCAGGATAAAGGCCCTCTCATCCTCCATTACTTTGATTTGGAATGCGAGCAGTGCCCTGGTGGACTGCAGGTGTTGCAGAATTTCTATGCAGAGAATCAAGATGGACCTACAGTGCTGGCCGTTTACGTCGGGCATCTGACCGGCAAGGGGAATGATGAGGATGCCAAGAGGATGCTTGCGGAGACTGGAGCAACATTCCCGGCTGGGTTCACTACTGACGCATTTGTTATTGAAGAGTACGACCTAGAAGCGATGCCTAGTACTTCCTTTTACAATGAGAACGGGCATTTTCGATCGAAGATAGTCGGCGGATTGTTGGAAAACGACCTGCGTAAGAGTGCTGAGGGCATACGGCGATGAGTAGTTGCTAGTACGCACACATGGCCGAGCGGCGTGAGGCATCTGGAATACCCTCATCGAGTGCCATCATTGCTGGTAACCAGCTCAGTCATGTGCTTGGCCGGACGACCCGTACCTCCCTGTTATGCTTTCGCAGCATCATGACCTACCCTCTGCTAGCACAACGAGAATCCTAGGAATTCATACCTGAAGCAGGCCAGCACCATCATCACATCGCCCGCATCATACGCGACGTCACGAGCAAAATACGCTGTCGACACTTCGGTAAAACTTAGCGCTGCATGTGCCGCAACAAGGCACACCAACAGCCTTCGACATAATACCCACATCTCTATCCTCCGACTGTGGGCTGCTAGAGTCATCCCTCCATATCTAGTGTTCTAGCGCCCCAGCCGATAGGCTCCCGTATCATGAACTCCTTCTCGGAGTATAGCGTCGCTTACGGTCAGTGAAGACAAGGCCGGGCGTGGCAGTTTAGGCGGCGCTCTCTCATGACACAAGAACACTCCCGCGTCCAGCCTCAGCGACGCCGAGTTCACATACAAGAAGGTAATTCCCCTCAACAGTAGCCAGTTTACTACTCACGATAACAGACTATCTTCTAACCGCGCGGCCATATATCCACTATGTTGCTGTGCATCCACTCTCCCCGTCTGCTTATGTCGTCCTCCGTCCACGCATTCGATGACTCATCCAGCAAACGACGATTGAGAAACAGATTGTCCGACTCTTGAATAGCCGAGCGTTTGATATTCCATGAAGCGTTGCTGATAGACGAATTCAATCTTCCATTGAGCAACGTCAAATTGCCTAACGTTTCAATGACCTGCTCTCGTTTAGCCATAGCAAGAGACGGTTCAGCAGAATCAGGCAACGGCCAGGACTCAGGCTGCCATCCTCGGGGCATAATGTGTTCAATTTGAACGTTTGGCACGAGATCGGCCATACCTGCCCGGTTTGTAATCAAACGCTGTTCGATGGCGGAGAGCACCAGACGCTGAGCATATTGGGGCAAGTGTCTACCTAACACGGCCTGCTTCACTTCCACATCACTTGGCCACAGAGATGTGGCCTCGGAATACTGCAACAACTGTTCCGTTATCACTTCTGTGACACTAGTCACACTGTCATTCGTTGTTTGAAGGGCATTCAGTAACTCTATAGCTACCTGGTCATAGCTGCGGGCTTGATAGCCTACGACCATTCTACGGACGAAATAGCTTTCCAACGCCGCAAACCAGCGGTTACGCTCCGACTGCTCGGCATCGATTCTTTGCAGTTGCAGCAATAAGGGCCAGATCGCTCCAACAGCCAGGTCCAGTCGCCGATTATGGAATAGGGCCTCTCTGCTGCTATTGCTAGGATCAATTTCTTCGAAGCGCTCAAAGTACCGTGCGTCCTGGACGAGCTCCTGCATCATCGATTCTAGGGGTTGACCTTCGCTGTCTACGTGCTTTTCAAACTCCCTGAAGACCCGCCGGACCGCTACAGGCGCCTTCTTCCTTGATTCCAACCAATAGTCCGCAAAGATGTCTGTTCGGGGTCTTTGAATGCCCCTTCCCACATTCCTCCGCCACCAGGGTTCGTCAAAACGATCCAGGTAGTCCTCGAAAAATGACTCTTGACTCAGTCCCGGCTCTTCGTCGGCTTTGTACAGAAGGTAATTCTTAATCTCGTCCCACTCAGTCAGAGGCTCACCACGAGCATTCAAAGTCTCGAAGATGATATGTTCTTTCTCGTGCGTATCAAGGTATATGCCCACTAGGTTGAGCTTCATAATCAGTGTCGTCGCAAGGGCGGAAGCTGCAGCACTGATGTGTGCATCATGCGGCCCGAGCCAGACCCGAATGGCCTGTTGGAAGAACCGATAGCACACTGCCATGGGACCATCGATGTCGTCGGTTGCTGCTCCGTTGAGGGCGGCACCCATGACATCTCTGAATCGTTCATAATCGTGCCCTCGTTGGTGCCGATGGTGACTGATCTTGTAGCTACCATTGGCGGACGACGCCGATCTAGACGAATTCGTTGTAAGTTCCCTTAGGCGATCCGCTGGAATAGAAAGTCCTACGCGTTCAAGCTCTGTGACCGCTGCCGCCACCAGCAACTGGAGGGTTGTCAGGCGCTGTTGACCGTCTATGACTCGCAGCTGTCTTGCCAGGTCTGGAGTGCTGCCGCTCATCTTCAATACCACCGCCCCCAAGAAGTGGGCTTCCACTGAGCCCGGGTCCACACTTTCAGAATCCCTTACTGCGGCGTCTTTGAGTAGGACGTTGGCTATGTCTTCCACATCTGACCAAAGAGGTTCCCATTGATCTTCGCGATTCCAGACATACAGGCGCTGATAACTTGGAACAACGTAGACCAGTTGCCCCTCAAAGAGCTCGGCTAATGTATGCTTTCTTGGCTCCACAGCTTGTTGCTCCCCCCTTACTCTACGCTTCGACATTCATGTCTTGTGGCGGCGATGCATCTCGTGAATGGACCTGCCAAATCATCCCCATCTGCTAGAACAGGCGCTTCACGATAATGGGATTCTTTACATCTGTGTGAACGCTTTGAAGGTCCTCTTTGAGACTATCCACGTCCTGTCGAATCGAAGTCTGAAGAGTGCCTACCATAGCGATCAATTCAGCTACCTTGGAGTCAAGAGCGTCAACGCGACTATCAACGTTAGAAATTGACTGCGAGTTGGCTTTGGCGGTTTCTGCTATTCCTTTCAGCTCGGTGCCGTCGAGCAGATCCGCCCCGCTTTTCAGTACCTCCGCCGCCTTTGTCTGTGCGTCTTCCAGGCCTTTGAGGATGCTTGCTGCCTCGGCAGTGAAGCGTGCGACCTGCCCTGCGGTGTCTTGGAGGCTGGCATTCGCCTTTTCCTCTGTCTCGCGGAGTTCGGACAAGACCCGCAATTGTTCCCTCACGTTCGCCAGTGCCTCCACCGACTCCGCGAATCTCCGAACTACAGCATCAAATTCCAGTGGATTGCGGCCCTCATCTACCATGAGTCACACTCCCTATAGCCGATTCAAGGTCTTCCGATAGTTGAGTCATCCTACTCGCCAGAGCCATCACTCTCACACCTGAGTCGGACCCTGGTACTCTCAAGGCCCGTTCCTCGATCTGAGCAATCGTCTCTGATGCCAGCCCAAGACGGTCCGCCACATCCAAGGCCAAGGACAGTCCAACGAACGAGTCAGCTTCGAGAGAAGTCAACAATCGACTTGTGAACTCTTGCAGCTCGCACTCCGAGACTCCGTATCGGTCGCGAGCTGAATTCAAAGAAGCCTCCATATTGGCGGTGAAGTCCTGAAGATCGCCCTCCGGATGAATGAACTCCGAATAGGCTCTGGCATACAGAAGGCCTGGGTTGAAGGGTGAGGAGGCAAGCAGTCTGGCAGAGTTGCCGCGAAGCTCTCTGGCATCTTCCACACCTTGGAGCTTAGAGAGCTCCTGCTCCCAAACCGCATAGTCGAACTCGGTGGACTCGACAATGGCTTCTAGGACAGGGCTGATGTCTCCTCTAGTAAGGTAGTCCAGTACCCTATCTCTAAGCCCGTCTCCTCCAGGCGAGGAATCACGAACTGCGACGTACATCTCTCGCAGAGAGCGACGTCTCGACTCCACGATGACGTCGTAGATGAAGGCGATTAACTCCCTTGAGGCTCTGGAGACTGTTTCTCGTATGTCCATGGAGTTCGCCTGAGCGGCAAACTCGTTCACTGAAGGCCGTTGTGAACCTGGGTCAGTCCGTTTGACGAACTCGGAGAGAGCATCAGCTATCCCGGTAGACGAGATGCTTGCGAGGTTCACTACAAATGTCGATTCGACCAAGTAATCCTCAACTATCCCGAGAAGCATGAGCCGATATAGGGCGCGTTCTCGTTTGTCGGCCTCCACATCTGTCCCCTTGGCCAATTCGATGGTCCTTCGGTATCCAAGATTTGGCCGGACCTCCCTATCGTCTACCACTCGCTCGACTTCTGCCAGTTCGACATCCACGCCCTTGAACGTGGCCAACAAGAAATAGAGCTGCTGGATGATTGAGTCATCGTCGGCTCTACGGATGGAGGTGTGTTCGCGTCTAAGACCCTCAAGGCTGCCATCCGTGATGGTAAGTCTGTCACTTCGCGCGCGATCTTGTTCGTTCCAGATAAGCAGGCATAATGCCTTCCCTTGGTCCCTTCCAGCGCGGCCAACCTCTTGGTAAGAGGCTTCTATGGAACCTGGCATTCCATAGTGGAGTACATAGCGGATGTTTGGTTTATCGATCCCCATCCCAAAGGCGTTGGTGCTGACCATCAGCGGAATGTGATTGCTCTTGAAGCTCTCTGCGAACTCCCGCTTCCTCTGTTCCCAGGCGGTCGAACTATAGCTGGCCCTTCTGCGTTCCCTGGGCGAGCCGCCTGAATAGATCGCCGGTTGGAAACCAACCACTCCTGCTGAGACCCGCTGCAATTCGATGATTCCGTGCTGTCCGTTGACGTGGGGACAAAAGATCAACCCAGAGAAGGTGCGCTCAGCTTGGGGCCTGAAGAACTCGGTAGCTGGGACTCCGAATTGGGAGGGCAGCGCTCTCAGAGAGCCGGTTAGGATCGCTTGGGAGTCGTCCGGGCTGCACTGACGCGTCACCATTTCCAGTTCCGGGCGGTCGAAACTTGCCGGTCTGACGATGGAGCGCTCGGACTCCGTTGAGATGGCCAACTGAGTAAGAACGTCCTTCAATACCGCTCGCGAAGCCGTTCCCGTTAGAGCCAACAGAGGAGGAGATGAATCATACGCGTCCTTGCAGACCTCTCTGAGCACTTTGCCTAGCGTCAAATACGAGGTACGGAACTGGTGACCCCATTCGGAAACGCAATGCGCTTCGTCAATCACAGCAAGATTGATAGGAGTGGCTTGGGTCAGCGACTTTATCGAGTCTCTGAAGCGCCTCTGTTGAAACCGTTCGGGCGCTACGAAGATGAAGAGAGCATCGCCCGATGTTACTTGCCTAAGCAAAGCATCGAGCCGACCCTGTGCCACCTGGAAGCTTGAAAACCCCACCACTTTGTCTATGCCATGCTCTGCAAGACCCCGCTGCTGGTCCTCGATCAGGGCAATCAAAGGATCAACGACAATTGTCCTTCCAAGTTTGCAGATGCCGGCCATCTGATAAATGAGACTCTTTCCTCCACCGGTAGGTAGCAAGACGGCACAGTCGCGCCCCCCCATAAGCTCCGTGAGAGCCTCAAGCTGACCTTCTCGGAAGCTTTGCTTTGCGAACACCGCCTGAAGGACTTCCGTCAGCGCCGGCTCGATATCTTGAGGGTCAGCGTGATCAAGGTCGGACAGCATGGCCGGTTCGAATAGATCATCACCTACGACGACCGGCAGACGGGCGCTCCTCACTACTATCTCCGGAGTATCACCTTCGGGGCGCCCGAGCTTGTCGAAGGCGGTTAGATGGGGCTGTAGTCGGATGATCAGTTGCGTTTCTATCTCTCGAGGCTCCCAGGCGGTAGGCGGCTCGGAGGTTTCGGTGTCGAACCGTGCCCAACCCTGTTTAGTTTTCAGCAGGATTTCTTCCGGCATCACGGAAGGCCCCCACAGACGATACATCGCCTTGAAGAGGCGCACGTAAGGCCAAAGGAGGGAAGGGGCCACGTCAGGCTCGCCTTCTACTTCTACAATCCATGTTCGACCACTCAGGAGACCGGCGTCCACGGCATCCAGCAAAGCTATAACTAGGCGGTGAATCGACGGCGGAACCATGATAGCGTCCACCATCCTCTTGTCCGAGACCTCCGATATACTGGGCCACAAGGCCTTAACCCGTTCCAGATTCGCCCCGTGACCTTGGTCTATTTCAGATGTCGGTATCCTGATTACTTCCATGCCGACCTGGGCTAGCATTTGATCTCGCTCGTTGTCAGGACCGGAGGAATCTTGATGCTGCGATCCGTCAATCTCTACGACGAACGGAGTCCCAAAGGGGGGATTGACAAGAAAATCAACTCTTCTTCCTGATGGACTGTGATCACCGAGTGCAGCAGTCAGAGCATCCAAGGAAGCCTGAGGAACGAACCATCTTGGAGCCCAAGGCCCGAGATTCTGGGGAACCCAATTGCTGACGAATTGGCGTTCATGACCGGATTCCAGCCGAATCTCATCATCGCGCTCGAAGTCCGAGCCAGGCAGGTTTATGCTCCCATTGGACAAATCTTGGAATGCGTCCGGCTCCAAACGCACACTGACATCCCCGGGCAACGCTGATGGGCGGACGTATCCACCAAACCCTAAGGAATCCAATAGCTCTCGCTCTGCGTCTGGATGGATCGGTGGATTGCTTCCCCTCTGGATCAGCTTCCTGATCGCCCCCGTCACTCTGCGCACCGTGTCGGAAGCGATGAACGTCCCTTCGGTGCGCGCGATCCAGCATTGACGGAATTCGCTCGATACTCCCATGAGTGACTGGGAGGAACGTAGTCTTCCACCGGCCGTCGTGTATCTACACTGCCACCCTGTCCGGTCCAGCGTGGCGTCATTCCACAGAACTCTGACTTGAGCGCGGGAATCTGGAGCGTCCTCGATTTGGGATTCTCGTGAGTCTGAACCGACGTCGCGAGTCCCTCTGCAGGCTGGATATCTCCGACATCCCCAGAAGGAGGTCCCATCTCCCCTGTTCGTGCGGAGAATCATCGGGCCTTCACACGAAGGACAACTCGGCGTTGTTATCGAACCATGTCTCTCGGTCATTTTGACTCGGCTGTTTCTTCACCTTGATAGCGGGTCAGTGTCCGAATACCTTGCACTGGCTGCCTTCTCCCACTCATCCAACCCTGAAGCGCAGCAACCGTCCTATTCTGTGGGCGGGGAAGCCCTTCGTGTGGACCCAACGGTATTATGGAGTCCTTGTTCACTCGTAGATGGGCTGCAACATCGGCCATGTCGACCCATCACCGCCAGCTGGAGCCAATGTCTTTCCGCACCCAGCTGTAGCGAGTAGTCTAATGTTCCCAACCGGATCCTCATTCCAACATGCTCCCATCAGGATTCCTTTTACATATTCCGATCGGAATAGGCGAGACTTGGAGGCGGCCGGCTCAAATAGTCGTGCTACTGGCTTCCGCCTGTGCCGGCCAACCCGCCAAGGACTTCACTTACGCTCCTGTGTGCGGCCAGTTCGCCTTTCTCCCCATCCACGACTGGAAACGCTGGATTTCCTGGGCCGAAGAATTCAACCGTTCCCGCTGCGTAGTCGTGAGAGGCGCGGTCCGTCGTCACCGTGTGCGACTCCCCGCCGGGTGTAGTAACCCGCCAGTGCCTGTCCCCCCGCCGCTCCGCCGCATAGCCATCGGGAAGCCACTCCGGGTGGTTCAAGATGTACGTCAGATCATTCATGTGCAGCAGTGGAGCAGGGTCCTGTTGGTCCGCCGCCGCGGCGGCGAGGTCGTCCAGGTCAAACCCTACAGGCGGTGCAAGGTTGCGCACCGCCTGTTTGACATCCCTTGAGGCTCCGCCATCCATGACGCTCTCTCGAATGACGCTTTCGAGATTGGCCGCCAGGATTGGCTGCAAGGTTCCCACGTTCTCCTGAAACTCCTGGATACGTTCTTCCATCGTGGTGTAAGCGTCATACTCAACAGTGTCCCGGTAGAAGAGATGGACTATGCGTATGAACGGATTTTGCTGCCCGATGCGGTCGATCCTGCCAATGCGCTGCTCCAAGCGCATGGGGTTCCAGGGAATGTCGTAGTTGATGATGGCCGAGCAGAACTGGAAGTTCAGGGACTCCGCGGCGGTCTCGGTGCAGAGCAGGATTCCCTCTGGCCGCTCCCGAAACTGCTGGACAACCTTCTCCCTAGACTCGGGCACAAATGCCCGGTTCTCAGGTTGAAATACCCAGTCGTCCATGCCCGAGAGTCCAGCGAGTAAGTGCTCTCCGGCTTCTTTCGCCAACTGCTCCCGCAGCCACACCTGGGTGTCCCTGAACTGGGAGAACACCATCACCTTGGTATAACCATCGGCTCGAAGCTGGGCGAGTTGGTCGAGGAAACCTATGAACTTGCTGTCCGGGCCAACTCGGGCGCGGCAACGGTCCAGCAGGTCAGAGAGCATTCGCTGCCCACTCGAGGTTAGCTCTGGGCTGGGGATTCCTGTTTCCGGGTCCAGGTCCGAGTAGTCGTCTTCTCCAGTCACCGGAAGGTCATCCCATTGAAATTCCTCGGAGTGTCCAGTCTGCATCCGTTCGTACAGGTCCTCCAGCGATCTGCGGAATGCGTAGAGTGATGATCCCATGCGCAGCCGGAAATGGGTCATCACGAAACCCAATGCCTGTCGGTTCACGTTAGTCTGCTCCTGGTAACACTCGCGAACTAAGGCCCTGATGTCGTCGTAGAGGCTCCGTTCATCTTCGGTCATCTCAACCGCGACGGAGAGCACGTTGCGATGAGGAATGGACTGACTGAGCCGTCCCTCTTGGGCATACTGCCGCAGAAGGTTACGCGTATGACGGGAAACTGCGCGTTTGATCGACGATGAACGGCGCATCAGACTCAGGGACCCACGTATTCGATCTGGTGTCATATCACGTCGCAACACGACCGCGTTGCTGGCTGGCATCCGAATGTAATCGAGGTGTTCCCTGGCCTCAGCCACGGATGTTCGGGCCAGCTCAGCTATCTGCTCAGCCGACCCGGGCAAACCATCGCGGAGGTAAACTTGTCGAGCAGCGTTCCACTCCTCCATTGACGGCAGGGCGTCAATGTCGTAGAAGCGGCGGAACTCCGCCTCGGTCCACTGCCCATCGGCGTCGAGGGATTGCAGCAGAGCCCACAGCTCCGAGGGGTCAATTTGCATGGGAGTGGCGGTTAGCAGCATTAGCCCCTGGGTACACGATGACAGGCGCTTCAGCATTCTCAGATAGCTGTTGTCTCGCCTCCTCAGCGCATTGGAAACCTCTAGGTATCTGGCATGGTGCGCTTCGTCGAAAACCACCATGTCGTATTCGGGACTATCGGCGAAGAACCCATCTACATTGCGGCGCAGCCAGTCATAGGAGAGGATGAGCCGTCGTGCCTGGCGCCAGGGGGCGTTGCCAACGACTCCTCTGCTGCCGTCACTTGACACGAATTGCAGCTGCGCGCCGACCGGGACTGTCGTTTCGCCTTCCCGTACCAATTGGGGGTGCCGGGCCGCGCCGGCCAAGGCGATCAATGTGTGCGTCTTACCGCCGCCAAAACTGGAACCCAAGCGGTACACGGACGGTTCGTTGCTGGCGTCACCTTGCTTGAGGCGACCAAAAATCCCCCCGCAAATGTCCTTCATGCCAATTGTGGGATACGTGCTCTGGAAGAACTGCCTGGCCATTTCGGGAGTGGACAGCTCTCCTTGGAGAGAACGCTGAAGATCAGCCGCATAGTTGTCCCTGGTGCTCTCCTCCGAACGGAGTTTGCACGCATTGAAGAGATGGTTCGATGCGGAGATACCGAATGTCATCATGCAGCCTCCCGTCCTGTTACTCGAACAAGCGTCCCTTGCTGTCTATCGCCAGTGCATCGTCTCGACCAAGGTCTCTCACGGAGAGACACCTGCACCGAGAGGCTGCCGGGAAGCCGACAGGAGGCAACCTGCACAGAAGGTTGTTCCTGAGGACAGTGCCAGATTCCCTATAGGCAGGAGACTGAAGGGAACTCCTAGATTGTCTACCATATTGCTCAAAGTCATCCCTTCCGCTATGCTGGCACATTGTAGTCTCCCAACCAGCGCACGTTGTCAACGCCCGATCTTGCCGCACGGATGTTTGCCTCAAGCTCGCCATCCGTGTGTCGCCGCAGTATTTCGGCGGCCGCCTGCACGCCGCGAGGATCGTCGGCAGTGATGTGTGGAGGTCGTTCCACCGTCATCTACTCAACTTCCCGGAAGTCCATACCATCCCCTATACCCCCATTGGGAGTTCACACCGCTGGAGACGGCTGCTCAATGGAAGAACCGGTGACTTCAGCCAGAGGGCCGTCGGAGTAGACTGCCTTGAGCTTGGAAGCTCCCTGGCTCTCTACATGAACCGGCTCGGAGGAAGTGGCTGGTTCCATGGGAGCGACGCTGACGGAGGGCTTCAATCCCATGCAGGCCAACAGTCGTCCGATATGGCCAATAGTGGGATTTGCGTCGCCCCTCTCCAGCTTTGCGATGTACGCCTGGGACACTCTTGCTCGTTCCGCCAGTGCCGATTGAGTCATCCCGGCGGCCTCCCGTGCGTCTGCAAGTGCCGCCGCGACCTCAAGCTTGGCGGTCTCTGAACCAAACTCCTGTCGATACTCGATGTCTTCTAGCCACTCGGCGTGGCTGTCCTCAACCTCATGCCGTCTCATAATCTTCTCCTCATCCTCCAAGATGCTCAGCCCGTAGACTCTCAGCTCTTGCCAATTCCGGGCGTGGAGTCCTTCGCGACCTCTTCCGAAAGCCATTCAGAATGACGTACCGCTCGGCCCCTGAGTGCCAGAAGTAAAATATCCGGTGCTGGCCGGCGCGAAGCTGCCATACGTCGTTCATCTTTTCTGCCCATCGCCTCGCAACGAGGCGCTGCGAGCCTTCCTGCCCGAGGCGTTCAACGAATGCCCTGATCCTCGCCGCCCCAGTCTTCTGCCCCGCGTGATAGACGCTCCGTACGTACTCCTCATAGGGAATGGCACCGTTGGGCCTCTGATGGAAGACTACTGGGTACATTGCACGAATATAACCCTTACGGTTATGAATGTCAATCACATTCTGTCGGGGCTTGTGCGGCCCAGTGACCAGTAGCTACAATACTGGAAGGATGTGATAGGTAGCGTCCGGGAAGTGCTGCCTGTCGATGCCATAGGCGGAGAGTCGAAGCCTAGGCACCATGCACCGTAAACCAGCGGCACCGACGAGGGACCGCTCTCCAAAACAGAAAGAAGAGCCGCCATGTACGGCGTTGCAATAATTGCCTTCGCAGTGGTCGGGATCCTCGCCCTCTCCCCGAACGGCCATACCCTTCCGGCAATCATCCCTGCTGTCCTGCTTGCTGTAGGAATGGGTGCTTTGGTGGTCGGTGTGGCGCAAGAGGCGTAGCGGCACCCTCAAGCCACCCCGCGCCACGACCCAGCGCAGCCGGTTCATTGCGGTCGCTTGCGCCATGACGAGGCTCACAACCCCATCCACAATTCGAAGATAGTTCTGCCTACCGTCAACTCAGACCCACTCCGCCTAGGGCGCTAGCGCTAGACGTTCAAATGGAACCTAATCTGAAAGGTTCTTGATTTTGTCAAGTTTGGTGGGCCGGAGTGTACCGTACTGCGAACTTTCCGGTGGGAGGTTTCGCTATAGGCACCGCATTGCATATTGTGCAACGTTGGGAGGCGGTCTCAGGTAATGAGCCCCATTCTGGCGGGAAAGCTTGGTTGAAGTCGTCTCTTCCGGCATACCACTGGCCGTCTGCCTTGAGTCCACAGACTTGTCCATATCCGCTGCTCAAGGATGCGACCTAATAGCAACGGAAGGTGGTGGTGCTCGTGGGCAGTGGACCAATTCCTAATAGGGAGACACCAATCGCTGTCACGGAGAGCGTATGTCATGGGCTCGTGGAACTCCTCCAGACCGAGACCAGTTCAATCGCTGGTTCCGCCCCATGACGAACCCAGGCAGAATCTCATGCCGTTAAGCGCTAGTGCCGCCGCCGGATGCCTATGGCGACGCCTATGGCCACGAGGTTGAGCAGCACGCCTATCAGCGCCAAGACCCATGCGCTGGGAATGTTGCCGCCCTCGTCCGCCGTCACGTTTGTGGGGGACACCGTCACCCCGGCGGTGTCGTCGTCAGTGACGGTTACCGTCACGCCGGCGACGGTAACGCCGTCATACTCGTTGGCGCTCTGGGCGGCCACCACCGCGTGGGCGATGGCGGCCGCGTCGTTCGCCGCGTCGTCGTCCTCGGCGGCGGCCACCCTTACCGTCTGCGCCGTGTTCCAGTTGCCCGGAGTGAAGGTCAGGGTGGCCGGAGACGCCGTCACGTCGGCGCTGCCGCTGCGGGTGACGTTGATCACCACGTCGGAGGTGGGCTGAAGGTTCAGCTTCACCGTGTAGGTTCCGCTGCCGCCCTCGGTCACCGTCACCGTGGGGGCTGACACGCTCACCCCCGGCCTCTCGCTCACGGTGATATAGAAGCGCAGGTGAACACGGTCACCGTCGGAATCGGTCGCGGTATAGGTGAACCGCGTCCTGGTGAACGTCGCCCCGGGCGTGCCGGTGATGGTGCGGTCCGAGTTGAAGCGCAGCCCCTCGGGCAGGTCTGGCGACAAGCTGTATTGCAGCCTGCCGTCGCCCCCAAGAGCGGGGGGCAGGCTCACCGTCCCTACGTCTTCGCCTACTGTGTAGACCTGGTCGTCTACCGTCCGCGAGGCGAACGTCGGACTCCGGTCGGGCGGCGGGGTGTCGTCGTCAGTGACGGTTACCGTCACGCCGGCGACGGTAACGCCGTCATACTCGTTGGCGCTCTGGGCGGCCACCACCGCGTGGGCGATGGAGGCCGTGTCGTTCACCGCGTCGTCGTCCTGCGCCGCGGCCACCCTTACCGTCTGCGCCGTGTTCCAGTTGCCCGGAGTGAAGGTCAGGGTGGCCGGAGACGCCGTCACGTCGGCGCTGCCGCTGCGGGTGACGTTGATCACCACGTCGGAGGTGGGCTGAAGGTTCAGCTTCACCGTGTAGGTTCCGCTGCCGCCCTCGGTCACCGTCACCGTGGGGGCTGACACGCTCACCCCCGGCCTCTCGCTCACGGTGATATAGAAGCGCAGGTGAACACGGTCACCGTCGGAATCGGTCGCGGTATAGGTGAACCGCGTCCTGGTGAACGTCGCCCCGGGCGTGCCGGTGATGGTGCGGTCCGAGTTGAAGCGCAGCCCCTCGGGCAGGTCTGGCGACAAGCTGTATTGCAGCCTGCCGTCGCCCCCAAGAGCGGGGGGCAGGCTCACCGTCCCTACGTCTTCGCCTACTGTGTAGACCTGGTCGTCTACCGTCCGCGAGGCGAACGTCGGACTCCGGTCGGGCGGCGGGGTGTCGTCGTCAGTGACGGTTACCGTCACGCCGGCGACGGTAACGCCGTCATACTCGTTGGCGCTCTGGGCGGCCACCACCGCGTGGGCGATGGAGGCCGTGTCGTTCACCGCGTCGTCGTCCTGCGCCGCGGCCACCCTTACCGTCTGCGCCGTGTTCCAGTTGCCCGGAGTGAAGGTCAGGGTGGCCGGAGACGCCGTCACGTCGGCGCTGCCGCTGCGGGTGACGTTGATCACCACGTCGGAGGTGGGCTGAAGGTTCAGCTTCACCGTGTAGGTTCCGCTGCCGCCCTCGGTCACCGTCACCGTGGGGGCTGACACGCTCACCCCCGGCCTCTCGCTCACGGTGATATAGAAGCGCAGGTGAACACGGTCACCGTCGGAATCGGTCGCGGTATAGGTGAACCGCGTCCTGGTGAACGTCGCCCCGGGCGTGCCGGTGATGGTGCGGTCCGAGTTGAAGCGCAGCCCCTCGGGCAGGTCTGGCGACAAGCTGTATTGCAGCCTGCCGTCGCCCCCAAGAGCGGGGGGCAGGCTCACCGTCCCTACGTCTTCGCCTACTGTGTAGACCTGGTCGTCTACCGTCCGCGAGGCGAACGTCGGACTCCGGTCGGGCGGACCCCCACCTCCAGTGGGCGGACTCCCGCCTCCGGTGGGCCGCGGGGTGTCGTCGTCAGTGACGGTTACCGTCACGCCGGCGACGGTAACCCGTCATACTCGTTGGCGCTCTGGGCGGCCACCACCGCGTGGGCGATGGAGGCCGTGTCGTTCACCGCGTCGTCGTCCTGGGCGGCAGCCACCCTTACCGTCTGCGCCGTGTTCCAGTTGCCCGGAGTGAAGGTCAGGGTGGCCGGAGACGCCGTCACGTCGGCGCTGCCGCTGCGGGTGACGTTGATCACCACGTCGGAGGTGGGCTGAAGGTTCAGCTTCACCGTGTAGGTTCCGCTGCCGCCCTCGGTCACCGTCACCGTGGGGGCTGACACGCTCACCCCCGGCCTCTCGCTCACGGTGATATAGAAGCGCAGGTGAACACGGTCACCGTCGGAATCGGTCGCGGTATAGGTGAACCGCGTCCTGGTGAACGTCGCCCCGGGCGTGCCGGTGATGGTGCGGTCCGAGTTGAAGCGCAGCCCCTCGGGCAGGTCTGGCGACAAGCTGTATTGCAGCCTGCCGTCGCCCCCAAGAGCGGGGGGCAGGCTCACCGTCCCTACGTCTTCGCCTACTGTGTAGACCTGGTCGTCTACCGTCCGCGAGGCGAACGTCGGACTCCGGTCGGGCGGACCCCCACCTCCAGTGGGCGGACTCCCGCCTCCGGTGGGCCGCGGGGTGTCGTCGTCAGTGACGGTTACCGTCACGCCGGCGACGGTAACGCCGTCATACTCGTTGGCGCTCTGGGCGGCCACCACCGCGTGGGCGATGGAGGCCGTGTCGTTCACCGCGTCGTCGTCCTGCGCCGCGGCCACCCTTACCGTCTGCGCCGCGCTCCAGTTGGCCGGGGAGAAGGTCAGCGTGGTCTGGTTGCCGGACGTCGCGCCGTCGGTGTCCACCGTCACGTCGGCGCTGCCGCTGCGGGTGACGTTGATCACCACGTCGGAGGCGGGCTGCGTGTTCAGCCTCACCGTGTAGGAGCCGCTGCCGCCCTCGTCCACCGTCAGCGTGGTTTCGGACACGCTCACCCCGGCGGTATCGTCGTCGGTGACGGTCACGGCCACCCCGGCGATGCTCACGTTGTCGTACTCGTTGGCGCTGCGGGAGGCGTCGACGGCGTGGGAGATGGCGGCCGCGTCGTCCACCGCGTCGGCGTCCTGGGCGGCAGCCACCGTCACCGTCTGCGCCGTGCTCCAGTTGCTCGTGGTGAAGGTCAGGGTGGCCGGAGACACCGTTACGTCGGTACTGCCGCTTTTGGTTACGTTGATTACCACGTCGGAGGTGGGCTGAAGGTTCAGCACCACGGTGTAGGTTGCGCTGCCGCCCTCGGCAACCGTCAGCGCGGTTTCGGACACCGTCACCCCGGCGGTCTCGTCGTCGGTGACGGTCACGGCCACCCCGGCGATGCTCACGTTGTCGTACTCGTTGGCGCTGCGGGAGGCGTCGACGGCGTGGGAGATGGCGGCCGCGTCGTCCACCGCGTCGGCGTCCTGGGCGGCAGCCACCGTCACCGTCTGCGCCGTGCTCCAGTTGCTCGTGGTGAAGGTCAGGGTGGCCGGAGACACCGTTACGTCGGTACTGCCGCTTTTGGTTACGTTGATTACCACGTCGGAGGTGGGCTGAAGGTTCAGCTTCACCGTGTAGGTTCCGCTGCCGCCCTCGGTCACCGTCAGCGTGGTTTCGGACACGCTCACCCCGGCGGTATCGTCGTCGGTGACGGTCACGGCCACCCCGGCGATGCTCACGTTGTCGTACTCGTTGGCGCTGCGGGAGGCGTCGACGGCGTGGGAGATGGCGGCCGCGTCGTTCACCGCGTCGGCGTCCTGGGCGGCAGCCACCGTCACCGTCTGCGCCGTGTCCCAGTTGGCCGGGGTGAAGGTCAGCGTGGTCTGGTTGCCGGACGTCCCCGTGTCGGTGTCCAGCGTCACGTCGGTACTGCCGGTCTTGGTGACGCTGATCACCACGTTGGAGGTGGGCTGGGCGTCCAGGACCACCGTGTAGGTTGCGCTGCCGCCCTCGTCCACCGTCAGCGCGGTTTCGGACACGCTCACCCCGGCGGTATCGTCGTCGGTGACGGTCACCGCCACCCCGGCGATGTTCACGGCGTCGAACTCGTCGGCGCTCCGGGAGGCCACCACCGCGTGGGTGATGGCGGCCGCGTCGTCCACCGCGTCGGCGTCCTGGGCGGCAGCCACCGTCACCGTCTGCGCCGTGCTCCAGTTGGCCGTCGTGAAGGTCAGCCGCGCCGGAGACACCGTCACGTCGCTGCTGCCGCTTTTGGTTACGTTGATCACCACGTCGGAGGTGGGTTGAAGGTCCAGCACCACGGTGTAGGTTGCGCTGCCGCCCTCAGCCACCGTCACCGACGACGCGGACACCGTCACCCCGGCGGTGTCGTCGTCAGTGACCGTCACCGCTACTCCGCCGATGGTCACGGCGTCGTACTCGTTGGCGCTCTGGGCGGCCACCACCGCGTGGGCGATGGAGGCCGTGTCGTTCGCCGCGTCGTCGTCCTCGGCGGCGGCCACCCTTACCGTCTGCGCCGTGTTCCAGTTGCCCGGAGTGAAGGTCAGGGTGGCCGGAGACGCCGTCACGTCGGTACTGCCGCTGCGGGTGACGTTGATCACCACGTCGGAGGTGGGCTGAAGGTTCAGCTTCACCGTGTAGGTTCCGCTGCCGCCCTCGGTCACCGTCAGCGTGGTTTCGGACACGCTCACCCCCGGCGGTATCGTCGTCGGTGACGGTCACGGCCACCCCGGCGATGCTCACGTTGTCGTACTCGTTGGCGCTGCGGGAGGCGTCGACGGCGTGGGAGATGGCGGCCGCGTCGTTCACCGCGTCGGCGTCCTGGGCGGCGGCCACCGTCACCGTCTGCGCCGTGTCCCAGTTGGCCGGGGTGAAGGTCAGCGTGGTCTGGTTGCCGGACGTCCCCGTGTCGGTGTCCAGCGTCACGTCGGTACTGCCGGTCTTGGTGACGCTGATCACCACGTTGGAGGTGGGCTGGGCGTCCAGGACCACCGTGTAGGTTGCGCTGCCGCCCTCGGCAACCGTCAGCGCGGTTTCGGACACCCGTCACCCCGGCGGTCTCGTCGTCGGTGACGGTCACGGCCACCCCGGCGATGCTCACGTTGTCGTACTCGTTGGCGCTGCGGGAGGCGTCGACGGCGTGGGAGATGGCGGCCGCGTCGTCCACCGCGTCGGCGTCCTGGGCGGCAGCCACCGTCACCGTCTGCGCCGTGCTCCAGTTGCTCGTGGTGAAGGTCAGGGTGGCCGGAGACACCGTTACGTCGGTACTGCCGCTTTTGGTTACGTTGATTACCACGTCGGAGGTGGGCTGAAGGTTCAGCTTCACCGTGTAGGTTCCGCTGCCGCCCTCGGTCACCGTCAGCGTGGTTTCGGACACGCTCACCCCGGCGGTATCGTCGTCGGTGACGGTCACGGCCACCCCGGCGATGCTCACGTTGTCGTACTCGTTGGCGCTGCGGGAGGCGTCGACGGCGTGGGAGATGGCGGCCGCGTCGTTCACCGCGTCGGCGTCCTGGGCGGCAGCCACCGTCACCGTCTGCGCCGTGTCCCAGTTGGCCGGGGTGAAGGTCAGCGTGGTCTGGTTGCCTGGACGTCCCCGTGTCGGTGTCCATCGTCACGTCGGTACTGCCGGTCTTGGTGACGCTGATCACCACGTTGGAGGTGGGCTGGGCGTCCAGGACCACCGTGTAGGTTGCGCTGCCGCCCTCGTCCACCGTCAGCGCGGTTTCGGACACGCTCACCCCCGGCGGTATCGTCGTCGGTGACGGTCACCGCCACCCCGGCGATGTTCACGGCGTCGAACTCGTCGGCGCTGCGGGCGGCGTCGACGGCGTGGGCGATGGCGGCCGCGTCGTCCACCGCGTCGGCGTCCTGGGCCGCGGCCACCGTCACCGTCTGCGCCGTGCTCCAGTTGGCCGTCGTGAAGGTCAGCCGCGCCGGAGACACCGTCACGTCGCTGCTGCCGCTTTTGGTTACGTTGATCACCACGTCGGAGGTGGGTTGAAGGTCCAGCACCACCGTGTAGGTTGCGCTGCCGCCCTCAGCCACCGTCACCGACGACGCGGACACCGTCACCCCGGCGGTGTCGTCGTCAGTGACCGTCACCGCTACTCCGCCGATGGTCACGGCGTCGTACTCGTCGGCGCTCCGGGAGGCGTCGACGGCGTGGGAGATGGCGGCCGCGTCGTTCACCGCGTCGGCGTCCTGGGCGGCAGCCACCGTCACCGTCTGCGCCGTGCTCCAGTTGGCCGTCGTGAAGGTCAGCGTGGTCTGGTTGCCGGACGTCCCCGTGTCGGTGTCCAGCGTCACGTCGCTGCTGCCGGTCCTGGTGACGCTGATCACCACGTCGGAGGTGGGCAGGGCGTCCAGGACCACCGTGTAGGTTGCGCTGCCGCCCTCGTCCACCGTCAGCGTGGTTTCGGACACGCTCACCCCCGGCGGTATCGTCGTCGGTGACGGTCACGGCCACCCCGGCGATGTTCACGGCGTCGAACTCGTCGGCGCTCCGGGAGGCCACC
>CBDHED010000002.1:0-108138 GCA_965261825.1 Dehalococcoidia bacterium
GTGCAGGCGAGTGGCTGGCGCTCGGCAGAGGCAAAACACCCTTCCAACGCGCCAGCCATTGCGCGCTATTCGCGGTTGGCCCGTCGACAACGAAGGAGCTGCACCCACACACTTTGCTCGCCCTGATCTTGCGACAGCCAGTACCACGGGCGGCTCGCAACGCCTCAATGGAGAGGGTCGCCAGCCTGGCGCCAGGCAGGGTATTCGGCGGCGTAGCCATAAGCCTCTGCCAAAGCAACCTGGTCCCGACAATAACTGCGACCCGGCGAAGATAGGCCCGGTTCGTGCTCACCCCATCAGAACCCAATCCCTCAATCATATTGACAGAAGGCCGGGCTGTCGGGTAATGTCAAAGGCGATGATCTGGGTTGATTTCGCTCCCTGAGCCGTAAGAGATGTATTCTATTTAGTCCCGATTGGAGACAAACGGCGATGGCGGTCTAGTGCGAACGCCGCCCCCAGAGTTTCCTGCTGGCCTAGCCACACAGCCGCTTCCGGCTCCCTCCACATCCTTCCGTGACATAGATGGGCGCAGGCCGGAGCCTGGGGCAGGACCTTCCGGCGGCAGGCCAACTACTATTAGGAACGAACAATGAGAATCCACTCCCAACCCTTTCCGTTTATCGCCATTCCACTTATGTGTATCTTGGCGTCCATCCTGTTCCTGGCCGCCTGCGGAGGCGGCGAGAGCAAGGAGGACATCCTCACTCAGACCTGGGATTGCTGGGCCCAGGGGGACACTGAAGTCTTCGAGGCAAGCATGCTCATGATGTTCCCCACCGCCAACAATATGGACGACGCCAAGACACAGTTCATCTATGTGAGTTCCGTCGCTCCGATCGAAGACCTGAAGGCGAGCCGCGACGAAGCCTGCAGTAACGTGCCTTCCTAGCCTGCCACCACGCTTCCAACGGCCCAGGCTACCGCTCCGGCCGCCACACCTATCCCAGGTTGGTTCAGACCGGCCTCCACCAGGCTGACTTCCAGACCCTCTGCTGGTTGGAAACAGACAGGCTCAGGATGGGCGGTGTCGTGCGCCATACCCAACACATATTTGGGAATGCCAAGGGTGTCTCAGCATTGACACCCATAGCAACTCCGCTATATTGTCTGTGCGACCCTGTTGGCTATGGCGCCAAGCAAAACCGGGAGGTAAAGAAAATGACCCGTACACGCACGACAAGATACGTGACCCTGTTGAGCGTTGTACTTGCGCTGGCCCTTACGGCGGCGCTCGCGGCCTGCGGCTCTGACGAGCCGTCCGGCGGGACAGGCCCCGACCGGACCGCGTCCACCCCAACGGAGACGCCGGTCTCCCCCGCACAGACGCCTACCACCACAGGGTCAGGGGACGCGCCCACCGCCACCGATACGCCTGTACCTGCGGCTACCACAGCGCCGCCCGCGGCCTCCGGCTCCGCCGAAACGGACCGGGAAGCGCTGGTTGCCATCTACAACACAACGGACGGTGAGAACTGGATTACTAACTACAACTGGCTGAGCGACGCTCCCCTCGGCGAATGGCAGGGCGTCTACACCAACGACGACGGGCGCGTTAGACAGCTGAATCTCTACGACAACGAGTTGAGCGGGGAGATACCGCCGGAGCTGGGCAGCCTCTCCAACCTGGATGGGTTGGCCCTCAGCGGCAACGACTTGAGCGGGGAGATACCGGCGGAACTGGGCAACCTCTCCAACCTGAGAGATCTGGTCCTCGAAAACAACGCCTTGAGCGGGGAGATACCGGCGGAGCTGGGCAGCCTCTCCAAACTGGTATGGCTGGACCTCAGCGTCAACGAGTTGAGCGGGGAGATACCGGCGGAGCTGGGCAGCCTCTCCAACCTGATAGATCTGCGCCTCGGCTCCAACGAGTTGAGCGGGGAGATACCGCCGGAGCTGGGCAGCCTCTCCAACCTGAGAGAGCTGCGCCTCTACAACAACAAGTTGAGCGGGGAGATACCGGCGGAGCTGGGCAGCCTCTCCAACCTGGTATGGCTGGACCTCAGCGGCAACGACTTAAGCGGGTGCGTGCCAAGCAGCCTGGAAGACCAGTCGACCTCCTCTGACCTTGGCGGCCTGCCCTTCTGCTAAAGCCACGCGCCCTCAGCCGGGGACGGACGGCATATCGCCCTAGAGGCGCTCACAGCGCGTGTTGGCTATGGCGCATGGCGCTGCCAGTTCCCGTATCAAGTACGGAGCCTGCACTCGCTCATGTTGAGCCTGTCCCAACCATTTGAGCGGAAAGATTTCGGGCGTGGTTGCCCCGCTCATTTCCTTCGACGCTCCCTGGTGAAATCCCCTGGTAGGAGGCGCTTCTGTTCCTGTCGGCGTACCCCCTGTGGTACGCGGGTGTGATCGCCATTTACAACTTGGGGGGCACGAGAAGGTAATCTCCGCCTGGACGATGGTCTCTTGCGGCGCGGGCATTGCCGGCTATTTCTACGCGCTAACTCGTGTATGACGGAGCGGCGGGCCCGTCAGCCGCCCGCCGACGCCGTCAACCCCAGCGCCTGCACACACCAGCCGGCGCCACGCCTATTACTACCAGGAACTTTATCGCCTCGGCCAACAGGAGCGCCACGAGGCCCTGGGGTGGTGGATGAGGGAACTGGAGAAGGGGATGTGCGGCGCTCCCATCCATTGCAGGCAGGACCACAACAACGGCCCTGCCTGGAGTTAGACATGAGGTTCAGCAGAATGGTAGACCGATGTAGTCGACGTCGCTATTCTGTACTCCTCGCAACCCTCCTGGTATGCATCCGGTCAACTGGTTACTGTCTAAGTGCAGAACTTCCAGGTTCGAGAGTCTGTCCAGCTCGGACGGTATCTCCCCACTCAAGTCGTTACCGCTTAGCTCCAGACGTTCCAGGTTGGAGAGGCTGCCCAGCTCGGACGGTATCTCCCCGCTCAAGCCGTTACCATATAGCTCCAGAATTTCCAGGTTCGAGAGTTTGCCCAGCTCGGGCGGTATCTCACCACTCAAGCCGTTACCGCCTAGCCTCAGACGTTTCAGGCTGGAGAGGCCGCCCAGCTCGGGCGGTATCCCCCCGGTCAACTGGTTACCGTCTAAGTGCAGAAATTCCAGGGTGGAGAGGCTGCCCAGCTCGGGCGGTATCTCACCACTGAACTGGTTGTCTTCAAGACGCACACTGCCTAGTCTGGGGAGGCTGCCCAACTCAGGCGGTATCTCGCCGCTTAACTGATTGCCGTGTAGTTCCAGGGCTGCCAGGTAATTGAGGTTGGCAAGTTCCACTGGAATCTCCCCGCTCACCTGGTTATCCTTGGTTCCCAGTATTATCAGGTAAGTAAGGCTGCCCAGTTCGGACGGCAGCTCCCCGCTCAGCTGGTTGTCGGTAAGGCGCACATTAAAAACACGCCCGTTGCTGTTAGTGTGGACCCCGTGCCATTCTGCAAGGGGAGCCTCGCTCAGCCAGTTGGTGTTGTTCGTCCAGTTGTCCCCGTCCATAGCGTTGTAGAACGCGACCAGGACTTCCCTATCCGTGGCAACGGAGCCCAGGGAAGGCGGAGACTCGCTCTCGGCCCCCTCAGTTGCCGGCGCATCGGCGGTCCCAGACGTGGGCGAGGTCGAAGGCGCATCGGCGGTCCCGGATGTGGGCGAGGTCGAAGGCGCATCGGAGCCGCAGGCGGCGGACAGGGCCGCCAGAATCAACGCCAAGACGCAAATGTGCATGGAACAGGCTCTTGTTATCCGTCGCAGTATCGTCATGCTTATGGTTCACCTTTCGCAGAGTATATCAAGCATATAGTAAAGGCTGAAGCGCATATTTAGAACCCTCTACCGATTTCATGTAACTGTTCCGGTCGGACTTGGTTTCCCTGCCACCTGCCCTCTCTGGAATGGCTGGGCAGGAGCGTGGGAGCGCCTCAAGCGATGGTGAATGCGAATAGCGAGGGCGGTGGCAGGGTTCCAGTTGGCCGTGTAGAGAAATGGGATTCCCTGTATAATATATCGCAAGCGGCACAACCCGAACCTGGCGCGGGGAAACCTGCGATGGGCAAGGAAGGAGTCCTATGGCGAGTGTGTTGGCAACGCTGGCGGCCCTTGTTGTCATTGGTTTGCTGTTCGCGCTGGACCCTGGCGGGGCTATCGCCGAGAGCGGCTTCCCCGATTTCCGGGATATGGGTTGGAAGCAGCTGGCGATTTGGGGTTTCCGCACGATTGGCATTGGCGTCGCGCTGCTGCTCGTGCTGTGGCTGTGGCTCAGGTACCGGCCCAGGCGGGGGATCAAATATCGGGATTCATTGGACTTGGGAACCCGGCAGCGCGTTGTGCTGCCGGCGGCAGTGGTATCGGCGCTGGAAGGCAGGGAGGTCAGCGACCGAACGCTGCTGGCGGCGATAATCGAGATGTGCCAGCGCGGCGCGTTGCGATTCGAGTGCGTGGGAACAAGGAGCGGCTTCCTATACCGGCTGTCGCAGCAGGGCCCCGCGCAGTTTGAGTGGGAACAGGTGATATTCGACAGCTTGCCATCGCGCCCCACAACGGTGAAAGCGCTGCGTGACCTGATGGACGGGCATAAGGACGCTATCGGGGACCAGTTGGGGGAGTACATGCAGCGCCAAGGCCTTTTCTATGACAACCCGATACGGATAAGGAGGGAGCGTCTAGCGGATGGATTCGGAGGGGCAATATTGGCCGGGGCCTTGATGGGCGTTGGCAGCGGGCTTTGGCTGGCTTTATGGCTGACCCAATGGTGGGCGAATTCCCTCGGCGGCGCGGTAGTCGGCTGCATATACTGGTTCATTGCTGTCCCGATGCACACGGGTATGCTGCCGCCAACGGAGGCGGGGGCATATGAGATAGGTCAGTTAACTGCTTTGAAGGAATCTCTGACCGGACCGGACCCAGCGGCCGGACGGGGCGAAACCGACCCCATGTTGGCCTATGCCATCGCATTGGATGCGGCTCAGCCCTGGCTGGACGATTCAGTCTCGGCTCCACCATGGTTTGGCTCCGGTGAGGTAGCCTCCTTGCGAGCCTCCGACCTGGACGTGGCCTACCACGGCTTTATGTCCGCGCCGGAGTGGGGCCTGTCCGGACGGTCCGAGGACGGGGCGGACGCGGCTGCGGACCCGGACGACGAGGTGGAGCGGGAATTTCTCCGGGAACTGTCCCAGTTAGAGACGTCGCACAGCGAGCAGACTGAAGGGTCGGGGAACCGGGAAACTGCCGCCGAACATTGGCAGGTCGCAAGCCAGGCAAACGCTCCCGAACCGGATCAGACGCTCTATCAAGACGAAGGAGTCCTGCTTTCGCAGCGACGTCTGGCGCTCCGCGGCAGAACCATTGACCTCCTCGCAATTTCGTCGGTTCAGGTGGACCGGCAGCCAGTCAAAACGGGCGGGTCAAACTGGTTCCTGAAAGCGCCCGGTTTCTTGTTCATGTTAGCCGGGTTCCTGCTGTTACCTTTAACCTCCTTTCTCATGCTGTTGCAGCTACTGTTTCACGCCCTGTATTGGTTTGGCTTCGACCCCGGTCCTTTCGAGCCTAATTCGGCGATTGAGTGGGTTATCCACGGCGCGGCTATCGGGATAGCGCTCCTGGTATTCCATGTGGGGAACTGGTTGAATGACAAGAGCGCTCGAACACAGAGCATGTACTGTGCTGCGGTAGCAGTTGACGGCGAAGGCGAGACGGTGTATTTCGGCCACACCGCAGATAGTCTGCCGGCGGAAATGATGGTGGCGGAGGTCCGCAGGGCCCAGGCTGCCGCCCGCAGCGCAGACGACGCGAAAGACTGGAACTGATGCCACCGGCCAATAGAGATTTGCTTGAGGCGACACGCGGTTAATAAACCCCGTCATGTGAAAGGATGCGTGATTGTTAACTCCACCATCCTGGACAAGACCTAGCGCCTTCGCAATGTCAACCCTACCGGCCGCCAGCCTTCGCCGATCATGGCCTAGTCAGCAGATAGGCGCCCAAGCCAATAGCCCCGAAGTACAAAACCAGGGTGAAGGCATACACTACCTTCGTACTCTTGGTCACTTTGTAGAGCAACCCCCCTATTATAAGGTAGGCCAGGATGCCCAACATAGGCCCGAAGAATGCCCACGGACAAGCCGGATCACACGGTTCCATTATAGGACACCCCCTTCACAGCCATACACTCAGCCTCACTAAACCGCCTCACATTCGCAGGTATACAGCCGTGTATCGACAACTCAACTATCCGGCGACCCATCCAAGAACGCCGGCTGAGCCTCCTCCGGAAGCTCCATCTGAGTATGGGCAGGGTACACCGCATCTGCCGGCAGAGCAACGGGGGACATGGCTCAACAGGAAGCGGGACTGACCTATAATAATGTCGAAGAGATAGTCAGGGCTGCAACCGCGGCGATTCCCGAGGCGGAGCGGATCACGCGGGAAGTGGTGAAGTCCACTCCACTCAAGTCCGCGCCACCTAACTGGACAAGATCAAGAACCTTCACCTTGAGGTTCACCCTGGATCTATAAGATGGCAGTATGGCAATCGTGACAACGGCCATATCTTCGTCAACACCCTGCGTCGCATCGTCAATACCGGTCGGCTTGAATACCCTGACCTCGTCGCCTAGATAATCCTTCCCTTCAATCCTCAGCGCCCGCTGCCCCGCATTGATCCTTCCATGTAGAATTCTTCGAGGTCGTAGAGCGAGCAAGTGACTTCTCGGTCGTCTATGTCTTCCCATGAATCCCGGGTCGGAACGAAGGTCTCGACATCTAGAAGGGAGTCGGAATAGGGACGCCCCACGAATTCGCCGAAGCGCTCCAAGCAAAGGTCGAACGCCACATCGCTCACACGAGTAGAGCCGGGGAACGGTAGCCCCGTGGACTCCGAAAATGAGAGGACCGCGTACACCTCGCGCTGATGCGGTTCATCGCACGGCACGAAGTCGACATCAGTAACCTCTTCCGACTCGTCGTAGTTGTAGCAATCCCCTTCCGCCAGGTCGAAGACATTCCCCTCTCCGCCACATCCCGCTGCAAGGGCCATAACCAGACCCAAGAGTACAACCGCTCTGAACATTGTCTCTCTTCCTTTGGAGTACCTGGGCTCACTGGGGACAACTGAAGGTATCTCTCAATTCGCAGTTCTAAGAGGGCATCCCGTTTCCTGGAAAGACAATCAGCTAGTTGCAATGTGTCCAAGGTGGAAGTGAGAATCCACTGCGCCTTTCCCATGACCTAGAGTCGTTGCGCCCGCGGATGTTAGCCTCTCCTGGCCGGTGCGTCAAGTGCATAATCACCATTCCATTTACTTGGAAATGGCTTACTTCCACCTTCTTGGTGGCTGTCTGACCTTACCCCCTAAAACAGTAACACAGGGAAGTAGAGTACTCCGCTAGAATAGAGCACTGAAGCAACTGTCTTGCAAGTCAAGAGCAATGACCGGCGACCTTCGGAGTCAGGTCACGCCAGGGCAAGCCATGCTTGAGCATTGAGTTGAGGATAACCAGCAGCTTGCGCATGCAGGCTGTGAGGGCCAGCTTCTTCGGCTTACCAGCGGCCAGCAGCCGCCGGTAGAAGTCCCGGATTACGGAGTTGTGGCGGCTGGCTACCAACGCTCCCATGTACAAGACGGCGCGGATCCGGGCGCGTCCACCCCATACGGTGCGTTTGCCCCGCAGCGTGCCGCTGTCCCGGTTGAAGGGAGCCACTCCCACGAGGGCGGCGACCTGCCGGCGGTCCAGCGTGCCCAGCTCCGGCAGATAGGCCAAGAGAGTCATAGAGAGACGTTCCCCGACTCCGGGAACACTGCGCAACAGGTCGTCCTTCTCTCGCCAAACGGGGCTCTGGCGGAGAGTCTGCCGCAAGCCCTCGTCCAGGTCGTCCAACTCACCCTCCAGCCATGCAATGTGGGCCTCGATGCGGGGACGCACGGCGACGGTGGCGGAACTCAGGCGGTTCTTCTCCGAGACCAGCATGGTCATCACCTGGTGCCTGCGGGCGGCCAGAGAGTTGAGGGCCTGGGTCTCGGCGTCCCGCAGAGGGCGCACAGGCGGCCGGACGACTTCGGCGAAGTGGGCTAGGACCGCTGCGTCCAGAGCGTCGGTCTTGGCCAGCTTCCCGGTGGCCCTGGCGAAGTCCCGCACCTGGCGCGGGTTGACGACGACCACCGGCACCGCCTCGGCTGCCAGGGCGGCCACCAACGGCAGTTCCAAGCCGCCCGAAGCCTCCAGCAGCACCATGACCGGTTCCAGGGTCTTCAGCCGGGAGACCAGCTGCCTGATCCCTGCCTCGTCACGGGAGACCCGCCATCTGTCGTCTGCTGGACGGATGGCAACGTCCACCTGGGCTTTGGCTACATCAATACCTACGTAGGTCTCTTCCTGCTCCATGAGCACCTCCTGCGAATTACTGGCCCGTCCTTGCGAGATGCGGGCTCGGTTGGCCCAGGCAACTGTTCGGGCTCTGTTCGGGAGGGGTGCGGCGACCCTCGCTTCGTGACGGTCTTCTATGACCTGGGAGGTTGCGGTCTGCCGCGCCCCGATCCACCTAAGTGAAGTGATTTTTGCACACCAAAACCAAGATACAAGGAGGACTCATGGTTCGGAAGAGGTACACAGAGGAACAGAGCATAGCCGCGCTGAGCGAGGCTGAGGCGGGGGCCAGGACAGCCGACCTGTGCCGTAAGCATGGCATGAGCGACGCCACCTTCTACAACTGCTACAACTGGAAGGCCAAGTACGCGGGCCTGACGGTGAGCGAGAGGAGGGCCTGTCTGTTGACCGGTGTATCACCCTCGGTCTATCGCTATGAGGCGAAGCGGGGTAATGATGATGAACTCCGCACGAGGATGCGTGAGCTGGCAGGAGAGAGGAAGCGGTTTGGCAGTCCCAGGCTGCACATCATGCTCAAGAGGGAGGGATTGGTAGTCAACCACAAGCGGACCGAGCGTATCTACAGGGAGGAGGGGCTTGGCCTACGAAGAAAGAGGCGTCGTAAGGGCGCGGCAGGAGCCAGGGTGATCATTCCTGCTCCCGAACGGCCTAACCAGAAGTGGTCCATGGACTTCGTTAGTGACATCACCGTCACGGGGCGGCGCTTCCGAGCGTTGACGATCGTGGATGACTACTCTCGTGAGTGTCCTGCCATTGAGGTGGATACCTCCCTGGGCGGCGTCAGAGTAGTCGGCATCCTGGAGAGGCTGGCGGAGACAAGAGGGCTGCCTGAAGTCATTACCGTGGATAACGGTCCTGAGTTCGCTGGCAAGGCCCTGGATGAATGGGCGTACCATAGGGACGTCAAGCTAAACTTCATACGTCCCGGCAAGCCGGTAGAGAATGCCTTTGCCGAGAGCTTCAACGGCCGGCGGCATGACGAGTGTCTGAATATCAACTGGTTCATGAGCATCAAACATGCCAGGGAGGTCATCGAGAGTTGGCGACAGGACTACAACGAGGTCAGACCCCACAGCTCGTTGAAAGGCAGGTTGCCAAAGGAGTATGCTGAAGCGGTAGCTGCACTCTACTAGCCTCTGATACTAATATCGGGGTAAGGTCACAGCTCACTATAAACGGCAGAGAACGTAGGCTAACTATAGGCGGCGCGGCGGGTTTGACAGGCTACGGGAAACCTATTATTCTCCCAATGTACCCAAATCAGACTACTTGCCATAGAGCCATAGTCAGCTGGGAAAACTCGTCAGGTCCCAGCAACTCAGCAGGAAAGGGAGGACTTGGGATGAATGGACAACTTTTGGATTACTCCGCTCAAACCAACTCGGGATTAATCGCGGGGGATGACGGCAACCGATATAACTTCGTTGGAGCCGAATGGAAAGACCAGGCAATTCCCAACCGGGGAATGCGGGTGGATTTCGAGGCGCAGGGCGGCGATGCCGTAGCTATCTATCGTGCTGTGTCAGCCTCCGGCGCCGGGATTGGCGGCGCCCTTGAGGGCGTGATGGGCTCCGAGAAGACCAAGGTGGTTGCCGGGCTGCTGGGGATATTCCTTGGCTGGACTGGCGTCCACAAGTTCTACCTGGGCATCAAGAAGCCCGCAATAATACAGCTGGCAGTTGGCGGCGGCGGCTTGGTGGTGGCTCTGATTTTGGGCAATATATTCTTGTATTTGGGGATTTTCGGCGTTGGCGTCTTGATTGGGCTATTGATGTACGGGATTGGCTATATTGCTCTGATGTCGGCTGGTATACTTGGGCTGGTGGAAGGCATTATCTACCTGACCAAGTCCGATGAAGACTTCCAGAGCATCTACGTTACCGGCCAGAAACAGTGGCTTTAGGCGGACCCGTGCGGCACAACTGAGATCGCAGTGTTGCAGATTCTGAATGCGCCAGTTTTCATTGCTGCTGGCGTTCTGGTATGGGGGGTAGCCAGTGATTGTTGGCAACCAGCAAATGTGGGACACTCCTCGACCCGACAGATCTGCGGTTGTCTTGAGGTGTGGCGAGATTCCTGAAGGCCATGTAGTAGGGATTTTGCTGCTGGATCGGCCAAGTCTGCACCTCCTGATACCTCGGTATTGGCTCAGGTGGATTCTTGCTGTAACCTAGTCACTCCTCGTTGCTACAATGGCATTGCAAGCTCGAATGTGGTTCGTCCTAGCCGGCTCGCCAGAGTCTGTAACTGCAAGATGATAACTAGGGCGGCATTGTTACTGCCCATGCTCGCGGCCCGACGTCGTCCAGCCTCTGGTCGACCGGCCAGCGCTCGCACTACTGCGGCGTTGCGACACCACCACACACACGGAAATCAAGCGCCCTTCTCGACCGTCGAGCGATTGCTGGATTCTGAGTCTAACGTCCTCCTCCGCCTCCGGGGTCCAGCCCTCGCACTTTGTGGGGCGGCATTTCTCGGTGTTGCCGAACCACAACACGAGGTAGATACCGTACCCTGAGGCCCTAGGATCCCGCGTGTACTTGGCGATCAGCTGACTTCGGACCGCCGTCCAGACGTTACGGTGGCAGCTTCGCTTGATCTCCACCGGAACATTGAATCCGGCAAAGCTGACGCGGATGGGCTTGCGGTCGTCGTCTTTGGTGACTCTCGCCGCAGCGTGGTTGCATGCTCAAAGAAGTTCTGGAAGATGGAGAGAACATCGAGTACTGGATGGGCGGACGTTGGGGCGACGCCGCGGAGTTCAACACCCTGGGAGATATGGTTATGGTGGCGATCACCGGAGTGAAGCGCTTTGAATTCGGCGTCCACAACTGAGTCGTCGTGGCCACCGACCGGCGTATTCTCATGCTGAACTCCGGCATGGCGTCAAAAGACGTGGTCGAGATTTCCTATCAGGGCCTGCAAGTGGACTACAATGAGGCGTTGACCTGCTCCGGCTTGAAGTTGACCGGCAGCACGGACCAGGATTATGCTTACTACCTCGACCACAACGGCAAGAAGCAAATCAGAAGCCGGGCCAAGCCGTTGTTCGAATGCGTGCTCCGGTAAATCCACGCCGCGGCCAACCCCGCCAGCGACTAACCGGGGAAGGCACACAGGGACGGCGAACCCGGAAAAACTACGCCGGAGGGACCAATCATGGCGTCACGAGAGAAGCAGAGAAGGATCGACGACCAGTGGCAAGCCCTGCAACCGGGCTGGGGCCGGAAAGACTACCAGGGCGAGCGCAAGATGCTCTACGGTCTGCTGGAACCCGGCGAAGACGTCGAGTTACTGCACTCATGCGGCTTTGACACAAAGAATGTAGTGTGGGGCTCCCGCCATGACCGGGGGGTCGTGGTCGCTACCGGGCGCCGGGTAATCTTGCTGAAACGGGGCCGGTTGTCCAAGAACCGCTTTGGTCTGACTTACCTGGAAATTGACGAAATCACGGAACCGGAACCCGGCAGGGTTAGGCTCAGAGGGTCGGGAAGTGGCAATGCTACGGGCAGCGAGTCGGGAGCAGTCTTTGACCTGGACTTGCAATTTGCGGCCGCTGAGTTCTCCCGGTTTGTAAGAGGCCATCTGCTGAGCGACGAAGAGTCGGTCGCGGCGGCATTTTCCCATGTCCTGGCGCTTGGAGAACAGGTCCGCCACTGGGCGCACTGCTCAGCGGGACCGGAAACGGTCTACCATAAGCCCTCCAGACATTACAGTGGAGGCGGGGGTGAACCGGAGTATTGGTCTACATCATGGTCTGGCCGGCCGGCGCTCGCTGTGGACACCGGGCGCCGTATACTGCTCATTACGCTCGCTGTGCACACCGATTTGCTCCTTCATGCGCGGGCGGAGGAAGTAATCGCAAGCTGCCCCCACGGGACAATCCTGGCAGTGGAATACACGGAACACACGGAAGGTCAAGAGGTCAGGTTCGTTGACCAGGGAGGCCAAGTATACGCAGCCCACTTCCGGCGGGAGGCTGACGCCTTGCCTTTCGTCAACATTATGCAGGAACACGCGGCTGCGCCACGGCAGGTTTCCGGGCAACCCAGGATTCTCGCTGACTGGCGGCTGCTACACCCGATATGGGGGCACCGGGACAACCACGGAAACGAGCGCAATAAACTGGCCGAGATTCTCGATAACGACGAACACCTCGAGGGCCTGCTCTGGGGCACCTACAGTCCGGAATTGCAATGGGAGAAAGGACACTCCGGCATCATTGCCGCCACCAACCGCCGGCTTCTGTTTGTGTCCAACAGTAGGGACGACAAGCACGTCTCCCAGTTGCCGCTCCATGGAATAGCCAGTGTATCCCGTGGCGGCGGTAAACTCCGCATCGACGCCACACTGGGATACGCCAGCCACATGATTGACGGTTTGGACGACATGAGCCGCCACCATTCCCGGAAGAAGGGGCAGGTGGAGGTATTCACGGCGCGTCTGCAGCGCCTGGTCGCGGACCCGCCCCACTAACCGCCACCCCAGCAGAATCGCTCTCGGAACCGGACGTTCGGGCTAAGGGCACGGCGCGGCCTTAGCCCGAATCCACCGATGGACGGCGCGAGAACCGTGGAAGGGGGTAAGGGAGTTACAGGCGCGATGATCCGGGCTCGAATTCGGGTAGACGGGAGGTTGGCGGGCGGTCTGCTGGCGCTTTGGGGGCACCGATGGCGGCCTGCAGTGGCTGTGGCGAGCGAGATGGCAGGATAGGACACGGCAACACAGGCGCTCGCGGACAGGGATAGCGTCTCGAGGCTACACCAGCCGTCCTGTCCCTGAGCGAGGCCCTGGCCCACATGAAACCGGGGGGTCGGCTGCCCACTGAGCCGCCGCTGACCAGGGTATCGCCGCCTAGTGACCTCGCCATCCCCCAGGAACCCGATAACATTTCCGACCACCTACTTCCCGCCGCTCTCAAGCCCGCCGACAAGCGGCTGCTGGACACGTTGTTCCCTTCGGCGTTGAACAGCGTAGCCGTTGCAAGCGGTTTGACGTTGGGCTCGCTGAGCATGCCGAGCCGCTCGCGCACGATGCTGTTTAGTCTTGCCATGCGGTCCAATTTCTGCTCTGACTAAAACTATACGCCGCTCTCCCGATGACACGAGGACGACTGCTATCCCAAATAGCCGCAAGCGTAAGGGATTTTCGTGTGGACCTTATTAGCTTCGACGAGCAAGACTCAGAACGCGTGCTCATCGAGGTCAATTCGAGCCGGGCAGGCTTCTGCGCTTCACAGTGCCTCCGGTCTGGACCGTGGACCGGAGCATCGTCGTCGACCAACGAGGCGCCACCGACACCTCCCCACCTTTTCCGACATGAGGGAGTACTTGCGAGTTGGTCTGGGAAGCGGCGCTGACAGCCTCATCCGCAACGTGGCGTACTTCTTCATGATCGTGCGGATCGTAAACACCATTGGCTCCACCGAGATTGGCGGATACTACGTCGCCATCCAGATCCTTTGGAGCTTCATGCTCGTGCCAGTCCTTGCCTTTGCGGATTCGGCGAAGGCGTTGGTCGCAAACGTTTCTGGGGACATCGAGAGGGTCAAGTCCCTTTGGCGTGCGTCCATGCTTGTTGTCACGGGCATGATGATCGTGTGGATTGCGCTGACGCCGGCCTTCCCCAGCTTTGCTGGAGCGTTGACTGACGATGAAGACACTGTTCGGTGGGCAGTGACCGCGTTCGGTATCTTGTTCGTTCCCTACGTTCTCTTTTCCTTCAACACCGTCATTGACAGCATCTTCTACGGAATCGGGAAAACGAAGTATTTGGCCTACCAGGCCATCCTCACCAACGGCACGGTCTATCTTGTCGCGTTTCTGCTCTATGTGTGAGGAGCTTGGACCCCGACTTTCGAGGGAGTCATGGTCCTGTTCTCTCTTGGCATACTGGTGGACTCAATTCTGACCGTGTCCTTCCTCATCAAGGCGCTGTACTTTGACCCAAGCATACGGCTAGCGGAAGTAGCGCCCGAAGAGTGGTGTAGCAAATAGCATGGCCCGGCAAGACAAAGGCCACCGCGATCACTCTCAGCGCCGCACCGGAGTTCGAAGGTGGTACTGCGTAAAGTCCCCTCAGTCCCTCCTGAGGAGGCTCGAACCGATGATAGAGGCCTAGGTGGTGCAACCACTTGTCGAACCGTCTGACCCTTCCGCATCGTATCCAAATGGACGGCCCACGAGGAACTGAGGTACGGTGACGCTGTGGCGCCGTACGTCAGGGCGCACGGATTAGAAACGGAACATCAGGTATCAAAGATCTTCAACCTGAGTAGCGGGTTGCGGGTATCTGAGGTGGGTACGGCGCGTGCCTCAGAGAGTGGCGGGTCGCGTGTGCCTGAGCGTGGCGCGGCGCGTGTGTATGTGTATGTGTGAGAGAGTAGCGGGTTGCGGGTGAGTGAAAGTGGGCGGCGCGCGGCGCGTGTGAATGTGTCCGAAAACGGCTCATCTTTGGATGAGTTAGACGCACGATGGCAGAAGATTCTTGAGCAGCAGACCAAGGCCCAACAGGAGCGCAAGCCTGGACAGAGGCGGCGCGCCTCTCGCCGCGCTGAGGATAAGCCTACTGCTTATAAGCTCCCTGAGATAGTGATTGTCCAAGACGGTGGTGGAGGGAGAAGACGCCTGGGATAGAGTCAAACTGTGTGAGTGTGAGAGAGTTAAAGCATCTCGCGCGCAGATATAATATAAGAGAGTTTAGAATTAGGGGAAAAAATCCAGACGTTCTAATGGGGAGTAAGGAGGTAAGCGACCGTGACCCTTTTAGTTGACCCGCCAGGGTTAGCTCAGTATGCCAAGAGGGGGGACCCTCATATAGACCAGTGGCCAGGGCAGCCCGTCAATAGGCTCGCTATCAAGTTTGCCTTTTAGCGCCTCGCCGCCAGGACTTCCGGTATATCTGGCCGCGCCCTAATCATCGTTGATTCTTTTTAGCCTCCCCCCCAACCGCCGTCATTGGCCGCTGCGCTGCGCATTCACGACTTGAGAGACGACCTCACCTGGGTGGCCGAAGCCGCGTCTCATCTCCGTGTCGGCCTGCCGACGCTGAGCATACATCTCAAGGTTGCGCTCCACTCAGCGGGGCATCCCGTCCCCGTTCCCGGCGTACACCCGCATGCAATGATCACTCCCAGCCATCCCTTCCAGAGCTGTTGACCCACGCGGCCGTGGCGCCAGGGCTGCTCCTGGTCGCCGCCGTTGGCCGCCATGCCGGGGTAGCCCTGGCCTCTGGGGACATCCTCCCGCTGCAATCCCGCCGCCGATGGGGACGTATGCCCCCGTCCAGTACCATCGCGATGCCTGCGGCTGGCTCATGGGCTGGGGTAGAGTCGAAGGGAGACGGATGAGTAGTAGTTTGGTAGGGTCTATGGGGCAGCGGTGGGGCAGCGGCCTTGTACGGGTCATGCGCTGTTCTGAGAATGGGGACTCCTTGAAGGGTCTCGGCTGCGCTCTGCCGAGACCGTCGATCACACTGAGTCAGCCGTTGACGCCAACAGGCTGGAGAGGGAAGGCGCGCCCCGCGACTCCGCATTTGGCGTCTCTTAACGGTCTTGCCCGATTTTGTTGGTTGCTAACAGTTTGCAGCTGCGTGGTGGTGGCGCTCCTTTCTGCCAAGAGGTCCCGTCTGTTAATGGACGGGGCTTCTTGGTGCCCAGACTTGACGAAATCAAGAACTTTCACGCTCAGGTTCAGGTTGTTGGTGTAAGGGCACTGCCAACTCGCAGATAGTATCCGTGGCCCGAGTGCATATGCGACTTCCAGGTCGGGTGTGGTTTCGACCCGTTGGCAGCGGACCCAGACTCAGTCACCTACCATGCGGACAAGGCTTCAACTTCTAGGCAAGCACGGGGCGAATTGCTTCTCGATGATGAACTGACCGGCTAGCGCATAGCCGAGTCTCAACAGTGTTTGTATGCTGTTATGCTTCCGACGGAACGAAAAGCCCCAGCCCGTAATGGCACGCAAACCCTAGGGCGATGGGGCCGAGCACCGGCTCGCTAAACTCCAGTTCGAAATTGAAAGTCCCTCCTCCGTTGGAGCCTCTATCCCTGTACCTGAAGAAGTCAAAGGGACGGAACCCGTCCGAGCGTCCCGGTTGCATGGGCGCAATGGGCCTTCGTGGGTCTTTTATCTCCGCCTTCACCCGTCTATCGGGCCAGCGAATGGCAACCTCGCGCATGATCTGCTCCTCTGGACTGTCCACGACGCGCTTACGTCCCTCCGCGTCTCTCGGCCCTCGGTACTTAACATGGCGAGGCAGGACGTAAGGCGTCAGAGACCGCCATGTCTTGGACTCACCGAACAAGCGTGAGACACCCTGGAAGTCCTCTTCGCTCCCGTGTACCTGGTACACCAGCCGAAGTGGGGACCGCCCGCCGCCACGGTTGAGCTCCCGTATCGCGAGGAGCGCACGGAGTTCCTCTGAATCCATTCCCCCAGTTGCCCAAACGCTTAGATGGTCCAGCCGTCCGTCGCCATCCTCGTCCGTGGGCAGGTAGAGGGTGTGACGATGCCCCTCCAGCGGCTTCCCTGACACGTCCTTCCCTGACAAGATCGGAGATTTCGCCCTATCGTTCTGATGACCGTACCGGGACATGGCAGCCTTCCGCGCTATTTCACCCCAACGCAGCGTGTCGGAGGCCATCGGCAAGACCTTGCCGGACATCGCGAACCGGACGACCGTGACCCTAGCACCGCGATCGGCCAGCTGTGGCTGCACGGTTCGGAACGCCGTGAAGCAGTCACGCTTACGGATGTACTGGCACCAATGCACGGCCTCGGGGTCGATGCGCCCTGCGCTCCGAAGTTGGGAAGTCTCGACCTCTAGGTCTCTCAGCCCAACTTGTCTGTGCGGGACCAGCGTCCGTACCACTTCCCAATCGCCTTCGGGGAAAGCGTCCGACTCCAATGCGTAGGAGTTGGTTTCGGGATGCTCCGACGCGAGATCCGCGATCACCCACGACTCGGCGCGTCCCAAGTATGGCATGTTGCGGAGGATACGCTCTAGGTCGCTCCGCTGTTGCGAGTCCAAGTCCACATTCGGCCACACGGCGAACAGGGAAGCGCCAGGCTGTATGGCGACGAACGAATCTATCACCAGCGTTTTCCCCTCTCCCGTACCCTCGTTGTAAGGCATGTAGTGCCGAGTGTGTCCCTGCGAGGCGGGCGGCAGGTGGAACTTTGGATACTCCGAGGCCAGAGCTCCGAGTATGAGTTCGACGCGGTCGAGTGGAATGTCCGGCAGCGTGCGCCGCCACGTGGCGACTATGCCCCTGAGTATCCTCCACGGCGACGGCGGCCACTCTAACACGCCCTCGTTGACATGCCTGCCCCATTGCGTCGCGTGGTAGCGGTTGGCCGTGAACGTGAACTTGATGGCGAGCATGGCCGGCTACTTCCCCTTGCTGAAGGTGAGCTCCGTTACCGGCGGGTCCGCGAACAGCCCCTCGGATGCACATGCCTTAATGAGCCCGGGCAGATCGCCCTCCAGCTCCGATGCGGTCGGCACGTCGAACCCTCGGGGCCGCATAACTTCCAGTTCGCCAACCATGTCCAGGTCGCATGCAGTTCGCAGCCGCAGGCCCGTGCCCAGGAACTTCCGCACCTTCCACAATGCCAGCGTGACCAGGAACCTCTCAGCGTTCTCGCCCAAGTCGTAGGCCCTGATCTGGGCTAGGTCCAAGTTGAAGTAGGCCGTGATGCGCTCGGCAGTGTACTCCGTCCGGTGGAACGGAACGTTGCCGTAACCCTCCGTGGCGCTGACCTCCAACCCGATCTGCCTCAGGGACGTTGGCGCGGGAGCAATCCGGTCGTTCTTGACTCCGCCGCTATCTGCAACGTTGGAGTTACAAGCTTCTATGAACCCGGATAGACATCGCTGTAGGCGGGCAAGACCGAGCAGCTTCTCTAGGAACACACCGTGCAGCACAGAACCTGGGTCGTACTTGAATACGGTCTCTGCGAGAGCACCGCGATTGAATTCACCGACTTCCTCCTTCTCCTTCCGGCCTGGCACCCCGGCCTCGGCCCGGAGTTTGTCCTTGAAACCTTCATCTCGCATGATGTAGGGCGAGTTGAGCCTGTGAGCCTCCAGAATGGAATTCGTAGTGTCGCCGCTATCCCACAGAGCCACCGTCACGTACGGCATCCCCTCAAGTGCGGAATGCGGCGACCCGCTTGCCTCATCCCAGCATACGGCTTCTAGTCTGTTCGCCATAGACTGTGCTGATTCGACGAGTACAGTCTCGACAGGATTGCCGTCTTCGCCTGGGGCCCGGTACACGGCTGCTCCCAGATCCGGGAACCCCGTGGGCTGAAACCGTGTCCCCTGAACGGGCTTAAGTTGAGCCTCCATAAGAAGCCGGGGCTCGTTGTCAAATTGCTGCCAATCAATCGTCATGTCGAATCCTTCCTTGATTTGGAATTTCTACTCCGTTGGCTTGATACGGTCCGGCTTGCGCAGCGCACATTCCGCCAGCGCAAAATAGGACCCCTCGTTCAGCGGAAAGAGCAATGCTGCCGCCAGCCGGCTGCCCTGTTCGGACCCGTCGCGTATGCCAGGGTCGTTGGACAGAGGCCGCAGTCCCGATGCCTTCAGACGCCGGCAGGCTACCTGATAAGCGTCCCTCACCCTCCCTGTCCGCAGCATTGCCAGCATTGACGGCTCCATTGAGATGTCCACGTCCGCGTTATACTCTTGGCATACGAACTTGCTGGGCAACAACATGAGTTTCATCGCCGCATACGCAGCGGGTAAATCGAGCGGTGCCGGTTGTGGATAGTCGCTCGGCTCAGAATGATGCCGGTAGCGCACGGCCGACAGCGGCAGGACCAGATCGGCAACCCGTCGGTCTTCGAGTTCACTGTTCAAGAACGACACGATGTCACTCAGTTGGGCTGAGTACGTCGCCTTAAGGGGCGGGTGGTGATTCTCCAAACCTCGCATCCGCCCTTCGAGGCAGCGGCGCTCTAGGACGGCAAGCATGTTTGAGAGGGGGTCTCCCGCAGTCCAAACAAACGATGTGCTGTCCTTGTCCCACTCTGTCCGCTTATGCGAGTGTGTCTTAGCAGGCTCCAGATTTTCCCGAATTGGCCCGACCTTGTACTCTCTCTGCCCCGTTTCGGGAAGGATAGACGCCGTAGCGCGAGCCAGCCTAAACTCGGCGGACTCGTCATCGGCATGGTGTAGCCATTCCCACGAGAGGTTGTTGAGTGGCTGCACACCCCTGCCATTGTCGCCGTCCTTACTGAGACTAGACCTCGACAGCCACCGCTCAGCGCGCCCTACTGCAATCAGCACGTCCTGAAGGTCGCGTGGGCCCCCACGCTGGCAGAACTCGATAATTGCGCCCTCGACTTGCCTCAAGACTGTGCCGATACCGGTCGGCACCCTGCTGCCGGACGCAGTGCGTCGGAGGCTCTGCATCCACGCGTCTAGGTCAAAAAGAACGTTCGCGCGTTCCGTAGTACCTTGGTCGCTTTGAACGTAAAACCGCCCCAGCGGAGTGGCTAGATCCGATTGCCCGTTCCGTTCTATAAACCCAAACCGCTGGAACTGAGATATCCCTCGCTCAATTCCCAACCCGACCACCGCTCTTGCGAAATCTGTACCACTTGTACCTTGCCCACGACCCATCTGGACACGCCCCTCGGACATAAAATGAACTAACTCTGCCAAGTTGATGGGGCTGTCCCAAAGTGGTGCCCAGAACTCAGCTTTGAACTTAGTTCCGTATTCGGAATCCGCAGAGGTCCCATACCCGGCGGCGGAGCCGTCAACCGTAAATGGAAACACCGCTTTGGACGATGCCTGTGAAGACAATCTCCGTGCAGCTGCGCCAGCGAACAACAAGGCCCCTTCCATCATCAAGACGAAATCCCAAGGGTTGATTAAAGAGTCTGCTTTAAAGCCTACTGTAGCATTGGCACCGCCTACACCCCCAGGATGGAACTGGCCAACCGCGCTCCCAGCAAGCGGCGCATCGCCTTGACTGAAAACCGAGATGTTGACCCACCCCTCGCGGCGTTCATCAGGATCAAATCGTCTTGTAGGCTTCTTCCCAATTTCGACGCCGGTTAGAGCCAGATTCAGGTTCTTCATGAAGTTGACGCTAAACTCCATGTTGCCGTCGTTAGCGCCAGTTCCAAGCAAAGGCATGAATCTTCGATCTCCGGTTGTCAGCACATACACTGCGTCAAGCCATGCCAGAGACAAGTCAGGCAGAAGATTACGGCACCCCGCCAGAATCGTTAGCTTCTCGCTTTCAGACGGCTTGTTGACAATGCCCGCGCCGGTGAGTATCCGTTGGCACAATTCTATAGTCTGCCGGTACTCCTTCAGCCGCATGGAACCTTCGCCCTGGATCGCGTCAACCGCTTCTTTCGCCGCCGTGCTGCCCTTCGCATAGAACCCGCTTCCACCGTTCCACGGCGACACTATGGGCGTTGGCTTGTACTCTTCCATGAAGAACTTCACCAGCGCGTCCTGGTCCAACACCGACCACAACATGAACGTATCGTTCTTCCACCAAGCGCGGGCGTCCTTGTCCTTCTGTTCTGCCACCAGGCGGAAGATGCCCAAGGCCTTCAGGTAGGCCATCAGCGGCTCTGGCGCGCAACCCGGCAGTTCCCGATGGTGGTCCTGGCTCACTTTGCCGCCTCCCGTTCTTTCGCGCTCGCCCGAAAATCCGCGGCCCGCACTATCGCCTCTAAGTACGCCAGCCTGAACGGGCCCAGCCATTCCAACAGCCCCAAGCTACGCTCAAGCCAGGAGCGTCGCCCGTTCTCACTCATCCCCATCTGAGCGATCGACATATCGAGCGTCGTTTCTGGGACGCGCAACTCCTTGCCCAAGTCCACCTCAGGCAGCGTCTCGGGCTCCGATATCGGATACCCCAGCAGCTTGGCAGCATCCGGGTTGCTGTCTCTATTGCTACTTCGCGCCCCCGGTAGCGACCTTATGCCAAGCCTGACCAGGCCATGATGCGCTGCCGCTAGGTACGCCGTCAGGTCGCGTAACCTACCGTCGGGTACGTTGGCATGTTCGAGTAGCGCCAGCGCACTCCCGATCTCGTGTCGGAAGTGCCGGCGGTCCCCGCCGAACTTCCCGTAGCCAGGGCTTTTTGCCATCAGGTCATCTTCGCCAGGCGGGGTGGAGTCCTCCGGCAAGGATTTCCGCAGCATCTCCTGGAACGCAGAGTGGGCTTTGCCCGTATCGTGATAGAGAGCAGCCATCGCCACAGCTTCACGAATGCCCGGCTCAGTAAGCCATCTCGACAGCGCATCAAGTATCATACGCGCTTCGGCTTCGACATGGCGGGAGTGGTCGCTCAGAGTTACCCACTTCCTCTGGCAGGTGTTGGTAGTGTCGGATCCCCAGCCGTCCTCGGGCTGCGGGTCTTCGTCCAATAGAACAGGCTCCACCGGCTCTCTGCTGGAAGGTGCCCACCCGGTCTCCGGCGAGTACCCGCCCTGATTCGCGTCCAGCATCAACGTCATGCCGGGATGAATATCACGGAGTTGAATCCCCTGCCACTGGCTATCCAGGAAGTCCCACCTCCACGCCCTGCGCTCGCTAGCCAAGTAGTCCTTAATGCCTTTGGGGCCGCCCTTTGAGCCGCCGATCGGCACATTCACCAACTCGTCATGGCGCGGCCGCGGCTCGGTTTCATTCGGGCCGCTCTCCGGAACGTCACGCCAGAACACCGAAACGCCCGTCTCCTCGGCCCCCCGGACATACTGTGACACGTCCAAGTAGCTTCCTGATAGGTCGGGCGTAGTATCGAACAGGCCCACCACGTCGCGCCTGCGGATGACGGCTAGGTGGTCGGCGTCCTTCATCTTATCGCCCAACTCTTCGAGAGCGGCAGGCCCAACGGACTTGCCTTCCAGGGACTCCATGATTCCGCGGGCGTGGTCAACGTCCTCCGCGTCATACGGGGCGGTATTCTTGCCCACGTCGAACCATATGACGTCGCCACGCTCGCACTTGCCGGTGCGGTTGCACCGCCCGAAACGCTGGACCATCGACGCCCATGGCGCAAGCTCTGTTATCAGCGTCCGTGCCGAGATGTCCACCCCTGCCTCTATCGCCTGCGTCGCCACGACAATCCTGCCTTGACCATCGAGGGGTGCGGAGACGCCTTTCTGCTTGTCCTTGCGGTCCTTCTCTCGGAAGCGCGAGTGCACCAGCACCTTTTCGGTGTCCAGCGAGACCTTCTTCAAGGCTTCATAAACACCCTGCGCCCGCTCCACGGTATTCACTATCACCAATGTCAGCGTCCCGTGCTCGTGTTTTTCCGCAACGATACCGGCTATCTCTTTGGGCTTCGTGACGTCCACCGAGGCCTTGGCCGCGACCTTCTTGGCGTTGTGTCGCTCAGCGAGGCGGGCGTCCGCCAGATCGTCGTCGCCAAGTTTCACGATCTGATTCTCCGAGGGGGCAGGATGGTCGATAGTCTCCAGCCAGTTGGGACGGACGGTCGCCGACATCCACATGCTTTGAGCGGGGCCGAAGGTCTCGAACTTGCCTCGCAGCCCGTCCATCTGCGTTGACGTGGGCAGGCCGTTCGCCATGAGTTGCACCTCGTCCATCACCCAGAGGCAGTCGTTGTTCAGCAGGCCATACTCGACCGGCCACATGTTGTAGCCCATGCCGTAGCCGCGGTTCAGGGCGCGGGACAGCAGCATGTCCTGCGTACCGACGATGATGAAGGGCTTTTCAGGGTGTAGATACCACTGAGCGCGAGGCTCCCCTCCCATGAGTGTGACGAGGCCAACGTCGTCCGCTCTGCCCAGCTTTGTGAGCCAATCTCCAACCCGGGTCACAGTCTGCTCCACCAGCGTCCGCATTGGAAGGCAGTACGCCAGCCTTCGCGGAGTGGTGTCACGCATGGTAGGTTCCGGATGCTCGAAGCGCCTGTACATCCACCCCAGCACGGCCGCCTCCGTCTTCCCGGCACCTGTCGGAACCCGCACCAGACTGGGCAACTCCGGTCTCTCAGCAAGCTCAGCCTGGTACGGATATGGAGAAAACCCGGTTGCCTTATTGAAGAAATCAGCGTAGGTCATCTACATCCTTTCATCATCTGCCTGGCTGCCAACCGCTGGGCTAACAGTGCTCACTGGACACGCCCTTGTATACCAGTCGCTTTTGTATTCGCACGCCAAGTTCAGCGTATCCATAATCTTCTGATCCTGGATGCCGGTTTCTCCCTGTATTATATTTAAGCTATAAGGTTCGTTTCAATGGGGCCATGACCTTTCGGTCATGGATACACACTGCCATTATAGCACATTCGCTCGTGGTACCTTGCTTCAATGGGGCCATGACCTTTCGGTCATGGATACACTGAAGGCCGGGGAGCAGCGCATGACGATTACGGTGCTTCAATGGGGCCATGACCTTTCGGTCATGGATACAAGGAGATATGAAAATCACGGTTGTAAACCGTTGGCGTAGCTTCAACGGCCGTGTTCCTTCTCGGCTTCAACTGGGGCGGCATGTTCCTTCTCGCTTCAATGGGGCCATGACCTTTCGGTCATGGATATGAAAATCACGGTTGTAAACAGTTGGCGTAGCTTCAATGGGGCCATGACCTTTCGGTCATGGATACTTCAGGACGCCAAGATGACGTGCTTCAATGGGGCCATGACCTTTCGGTCATGGATACGCCCGGGATCTCTGTGGGCTTCAATGGGGCCATGACCTTTCGGTCATGGATACTATGCAGTGCCGAGCCGGGACCCTGGCGCTTCAATGGGGCCATGACCTTTCGGTCATGGATACATGGCGAGTGTCCGACTCACGACACGGGCCTCGTCCGGCTTCAATGGGGCCATGACCTTTCGGTCATGGATACTCGTCTATGCCAGTGCTTCAATGGGGCCATGACCTTTCGGTCATGGATACCCGAACAAAAGCTGCTTCAATGGGGCCATGACCTTTCGGTCATGGATACCGTGCCCGCTTCAATGGGGCCAGTGTCCGACCGGACGCACACGGTGCGTCGCCCGGCTTCAATGGGGCCATGACCTTTCGGTCATGGATACAAGGATTTACTGTCGGCCCGGAAGTCTGCTTCAATGGGGCCATGACCTTTCGGTCATGGATACCTACGAGGCGCGACTCAACACGGGGGGCTCGTCCTGCTTCAATGGGGCCATGACCTTTCGGTCATGGATACTGCCCATTCTGCTTCAATGGGGCCATGACCTTTCGGTCATGGATACCATCAGTTAGGACGCCACGCCGCTTCAATGGGGCCATGACCTTTCGGTCATGGATACTCTGTAACTGAGCCACCCAACACGAAGAGCGTTACGGGCTTCAATGGGGCCATGACCTTTCGGTCATCAACGCGGTCAAAGGAGGACGCGGCTGCGAGAACGGCTTCAATGGGGCCATGACCTTTCGGTCATGGATACAGAGGGCTTCTCCGCCCGCCGACCGAGCTTCAATGGGGCCATGACCTTTCGGTCATGGATACGGCAACTCAGAGCTTGCCCTGCCCCTGCTTCAATGGGGCCATGACCTTTCGGTCATGGATACACCGGAAGGGCTACGCGTGTTTGCTGGATGGGGCCATGACCCCATGGATACTAGGAAGCGTACGATCCTACCCCGCTTCAATGGGGCCATGACCTTTCGGTCATGGATACGACGGTCCCAGCAGGTCTCCGCCTCTACTCCGCTTCAATGGGGCCATGACCTTTCGGTCATGGATACTTCACAAGGCGGATCGGAAGCGCAGACGCCGGCTTCAATGGGGCCATGACCTTTCGGTCATGGATACCGGGGGAGCCCATACGCGCCGGTGGGCAAGGGACTCCCGGCTTCAATGGGGCCATGACCTTTCGGTCATGGATACGAAGCGTGGGCCAACCCATCATGGGGCCGCTTTCGGTCATGGCCAGAAAGGAGCAGAGCGTATGCTGAACTAGGCTTCAATGGGGCCATGACCTTTCGGTCATGGATACGCTCGAACGTTCGCGGCGCGTCAAGCTTCAATCCATGACCTTTCGGTCGATACGCCGACCTCCGGGCCGACGCCGCCAGGGGGATGCTTCAATGGGGCCATGACCTTTCGGTCATGGATACGGCTGGCGTCCACTAGGGCCTTCCGCACAGTTCCGGCTTCAATGGGGCCATGACCTTTCGGTCATGGATACGGGCAAGATGGCCACACGCGGAAGGGTGACGTGAAGGTGCTTCAATGGGGCCATGACCTTTCGGTCATGGATACCAGTATGGGGTGGTCGACCATGGCCAGGCGCTCGTGCTTCAATGGGGCCATGACCTTTCGGTCATGGATACCGGAACAGGGTCAAGGCCCTGGCGACGTCGCCGGCGCTTCAATGGGGCCATGACCTTTCGGTCATGGATACTGGAGGTGCCGCCCGCCGCCTTGCGGGTCGCTTCAATGGGGCCATGACCTTTCGGTCATGGATACGCTGGGAATGATGAGTCCGGTATGGGCGCGTTTTCCCATGGACGGGAGAATTACATACAATCCGCCGGCTGGCCGCTGCTTCAATGGGGCCATGACCTTTCGGTCATGGATACCTGGGAGAGCTGCTAGCGGTGCTTCGCCGACAACGGGGACCTAGAGGGACGTGCTTCAATGGGGCCATGACCTTTCGGTCATGGATACCTGGGGAATACTACGATCTTCAAGGGGTTGGTACGAGCGTGGGTGCTTCAATGGGGCCATGACCTTTCGGTCATGGATACCAGGCTGGGGGCCGACGATCCCTCCGGCCAGCGATGTGTGCTTCAATGGGGCCATGACCTTTCGGTCATGGATACCGGAACAGGGTCAAGGCCCTGGCGACGGACCTGGCAGCTTCCCACGCTTCAATGGGGCCATGACCTTTCGGTCATGGATACTGGACAACCCCACCACGCCTTGCAGGGTGCCGAGGACGCCCCAGGGCTTCAATGGGGCCATGACCTTTCGGTCATGGATACCAGCTGAGCGGTGCGCCGACAACCTCTGCAACAATCACGGGCTTCAATGGGGCCATGACCTTTCGGTCATGGATACTGGGGAGTTATCTTGCGGCGCCCAACGACCTTTCGCAAGGGGTTGGTTCCTAGGGGAGCGCTTCAATGGGGCCATGACCTTTCGGTCATGGATACCAGGAACTCGACATGCCGACGATCCCTCCGGCATACCGACGATATTGCAAACCATCGTTTGGCGCTTCAATGGGGCCATGACCTTTCGGTCATGGATACAGCGGACCGCCAGGGTGCCGAGAGCCTGCTTCAATGGGGCCATGACCTTTCGGTCATGGATACAGGGTGGCCGACTACACCTCTGCAACAATGAGACCTGGGCTTCAATGGGGCCATGACCTTTCGGTCATGGATACATCCCCAACAATGGTTTGACATGACGAACGAGCCTACCTTTTGGAGCTTCAATGGGGCCATGACCTTTCGGTCATGGATACTCCTACATGGTGGACCACCAAGGCAACTGGTGCGGGCTTCAATGGGGCCATGACCTTTCGGTCATGGATACTTGTCAAAGTTCGGCTCGATCCGGTAACGACGCGCCCGCTTCAATGGGGCCATGACCTTTCGGTCATGGATACGGAACAATACTGGCCGGAGATCGGCGGGAGCCCGCGCTTCAATGGGGCCATGACCTTTCGGTCATGGATACGATACTCGTTACCATCTAGGGTTCTCGTACGTCCTGAATTTGAGCTTCAATGGGGCCATGACCTTTCGGTCATGGATACAGGAGTTCCCCTCCCGATGTTGTCCTTGTAACCTTTGCTTCAATGGGGCCATGACCTTTCGGTCATGGATACACCTTTTCTGCAACCCGCTGCTGCTTCAATGGGGCCATGACCTTTCGGTCATGGATACGCCTTTCCGCCCACTGCCGTGAGCATACAGAACGACATGCCGCTTCAATGGGGCCATGACCTTTCGGTCATGGATACTTCGTACTGCGCATCGCCTCCTCGAACTTGGCCCCTGCGCTTCAATGGGGCCATGACCTTTCGGTCATGGATACGCGTTCGGCGTTCCCTTGTTCTCTGTGCGCTTCAATGGGGCCATGACCTTTCGGTCATGGATACATGCTGTATGACGAGGAACCCTACGCTTCAATGGGGCCATGACCTTTCGGTCATGGATACCGCCCACCTAGTAGCGAGAAGGGTGAAGCTTATACCCGCTTCAATGGGGCCATGACCTTTCGGTCATGGATACTAGCCCCCATAATGATTGCTGCCGTCTGATTCAGTGGCTTCAATGGGGCCATGACCTTTCGGTCATGGATACCACCTACCAATAGGTGTCCGGCGGCTCTACTTCGTAGCTTCAATGGGGCCATGACCTTTCGGTCATGGATACCGTATCTAGAGAACAGTTTTCGACATAGAGAGCCGCCCATATGATGGAATTGCACGAGTTTTGCCGGATTGCGCCACTTATTAGTTGGCCGGAACCTCCCATCTCCATGTTTTACGCTCAAATCATGCGAGCGCTCACTAGTACGACGAATACCACCGGAGCGCTCGCAATGGAGAGCCAAGCGCGTACTCTGCCCTTGCGTACATCATACTAGGCCATGCCCCTCAAACCACCAAGACCTCCACAGGGCTCGGCTTGAACTGACGGCCCAAGGTCTTCACTACCTCCGCGCCACGGCCATCGGCAGGGCCTATGTCTATGACCAGCACTCTGTCCTCTTTGAGGTTGATGATTTCGGTCAGGGCTTCCTCCATGATGACTCGTTCTTTCGTTGAGAGGTCACAAACGAAGACCGAGTATTGCAGCGGGTCGCCAAACCCATTCATTTTCTTGAAGGTCCTGCGCAGCCGCTTGGCATCGCTCACGTCGTAGGCCACAATATATCGGTTGCGCATGGCTCACCTCGTAGTAAAGGCGGGGTATTTCTTCAACTCGCCCAGCAGAAAGCGCCCCAACAGACGCGCCTGAACCTCCATGACCCGGCGGTAGCTTATGGAGTAGTTGAACAGAGGGTGCGTTATCAGGGTGTCCAGTCTGCGCTCGAATGCTCTGATAACGGCCTTGCGTCCGCCCTCAGTCAGGGCCACGGCCCCAGACCTGTGAATGAAGTCCCCCTCCTTCAACTCCGCGTTGTTGAAGAGGGTCAGCGTAGCGGAATCTGCAACTATTGAGCGGAACTCCTCGGCGAGATCAAGGGCCAGTGCGGGCCGTCCATACTTGGGCTGATGGTAAAAGCCCATGTACGGATCGAATCCCACCGCCACCGCCGATATCAGGGCTTGTTTGATCAACATCGAGTAGAGGAAGGACAACACCGCGTTCACCGGGTCCCTGGGCGGGCGGCGGTTGCGCGTGCGGAAGTCGAATGTGGATCGATCAGATTTAATCAGAGAAGCAAAGTTGGCAAAGTAGACGCGGGCAGCGGCCCCTTCTATGCCGAGCAGTGTTTGGAGCGAATCCGCAGACATGGCGCTTTTGCAAAGCCGTTCAATCTCCTGTAGAGCAGCCTGGGGCGAGTCGGGATGGTTCCTGCGAAGCATGACTCTGCTGTTTCGTAGTTTGGCGACGACGATGTCCCTTGCTATGGAGAGGGACGTGAGGCTGTCGCCGGCCGCGCGGAACTGGGCTATCCGCAGTTCGACGTTCTTGTGGCCCATACTCCAAGTTATGCCCTTCAGCCAACCTCCGTAGGTGAAGTGGCAGACGGGTATTGCCCGGTCCAAGAGCTCGCGCGTGGCCTGTGAGGTGACCTGAGTATTGCCAAAGATGGAGAGGCTGGACACGTCAAGGAGCCTGGCGCGGGCGACGACCTCGCGTTTAACGCTGACGGTGAGATTGTCGCCGGATTTTCCCACGACCCCGCCCTGGGTGGTCACGTACATGGGCAGAGCATCATCCCGCGCTGGGGCCATGCGACGAACGTCATCCGGCTTTACCACATGCCGGCTGCCTTTGAGGAAGGTAACCTCGTCAGGGAGGCAAATGCCAACGAGGGAGCACCGGGGACACTTTGGGCTGTCCTCAAGCGGAGGCGGGATTTTGCCGCCAACGGCCATCGCACGGGCGGCGTCCAGCATCTCCAGCGTCAGCGCCACCAGCGCATCGTCGAAGGGAACCCGGACGCGGCGCTTTGAAGCAACGAAGTAGAGGATGCCCTCGTCGCATTGGTACCCGCTGGCGCGCAGGAGAAGACCCTGAACGCACAGTTGCACCCGCTCGGGATCGTAGGCGTTGCCAGGGACGTCGGGTACGGTTCCGCGCTTGTAGTCTATGGGCGTGGCAGCCGGTCCCTGGGCCTCGACCAAGTCGATGCGCGCAATGGCGCCCAGAGTCTCATCCGACAGGAGGACGGAGCGAGCATGGATCTTCTCATGTTCGTCATCCTCGTCGGATTCCGGTTCCCTGAGATCGCCGGATGGCTGATCGACGCGCCGGTGCTGAAATCGGCCGTCCAGCGTATCCTCGCTGTGGGCAAACTCGCCCTGCACCCACTCCATGTAGCTCAGTCTGGGACAGTAAACGAACTCGTTGAGCATCCTGGCAGGTATAAGCTCAGGAACTCCAACCCCCCGGCTCCCATCGTCTCGGTCATTCAAGTCGGCAACTCCGGCTTCTTGGAACCGTGGATGGACGGGTCACTCGCCAGCAGTGTTCTCAGCCTAGCTACGGCGGCCACGGCGGCTTCGCCGAGACCGAGCAGGTCTCGAACGACGCGCTCATCCAGCTCAATTCGCACGGGATCTACGGCGCACTGATGGAAGGACTGAAACTTACGGTCCCTGAAGTCTTGCCAGATTGCTAGGGCCTCGTCGAGTTGCCAGGCTTTCAGCTTTCGGACATCAAGCGTTGTGAGGTTCTCCAACATTCCCTTGTTGCCTTGTCCTCTACCTTCCTGGGCACTGTTGGAATGATCAGCGTGGAGCAGCATTCCGAGCGTGGAGTTACACCAGAGGGCCAAAGCTATCTCTAGCCGGGACCTGATGACAGGATCATCCTCGTGTATGGACAATGTGTGCCACGCTCTCACCCCCAATGTCTTTATACTGGTATATGTTGTCATTATCCGTTGTGCGTTGTATCTGACGTCAACGGTGATGTGAAGCGTGCCAGCTTGCGACCATATGGGCATGTGGTCAATGCCAGGCTTAGGGACAAGCCTGGCATTCGGCTCTGAGGACATGCTCTGATGAACTGATGAGTCCAGGCTCCATATGGCGGGGAACTGAGCGTCTCCGTTCCAGCCGTGGTATCCATGAAACACCCCAAGCGAGCCTCGAATTCTCCGGTGCTGCGGTCCCACGTTACAGACTTCATCCATAACGGCAACCGGAACGTGGCCTGCAACCTGAGCGCCGTCCTCCATCCAAAGTTCACCGCGCTCAAGGGCGGATGCGACCTGGCCCGTCACGACTCGCCTCCACCGGGCGGCCGTCCAAGGTCCCTCCCCTACAGGGCCGTCCACGACCTCACCCCATTGTTCGCCGCCAACCATCAGAGGACTGCCTCCAATCGGCGGCCCGTCCGACCGCAACACGGGTGATGAAGCCGCCGCGTTCACGGCCCGGACGAGAGCCAGCGCATCCGTTTCCTGGTAGGGCGCACGCCATAGGTTGACGAATCTCCCACGTCTGGGCGCATGTTCACCCTCCTGGAGTCGGCGGGCCACGAGCAGCGCCTCTGCGATGGCGGTGTCGTATGACATGGAGAGGAGCGCAGGGTCGTGGGACGACACCACGAACTCAATCTCGTACCTGGAGGCGAGCATTTGGCGGACCTCTCGCCAAGACTCGCCGAACACTGCCGTCACCGGCAGCACCAGTGCGATGCGCCCTCCGGGGCTGACCATTCGGTCCGCTAGGACCGTGAAGGACGAAGCATGTCCGGCCATCTGATTGGCCGACGTGCCCTTCAGCAGAGCAGATGTCCGCTTCGCTATGGCCTGCTGGGATTCCATGTCGCCCTCCGGTAGGGAGAACACACGGGACAGAGCTTCCTCTTTCCCGCCATCGCTGCCCCGCCGGGTGAACGGGGGATTGCTGATGACCAAGTTGGCCCTGGGAAGCTGTACGATGCTTCCAGCACCGGTGGTCGCTCCTATCTGCTCTTCGGTGGCGGAGAAGAAGGACTGGACTTCAGATGATTCCAACCAGTCCAGCGAGCCAAGATAGACAGCCCGGGATTCCTTCCCTTGAAGGTTCTCCTGCGTCTCCGTACCCAATCTGAGGGTGTGAAGCTGCATCTGCTCGAACCTCACCGATGGGGACATTGCCGCAAGGGTTGCAGCTGTCAGGTGAATGGCAGCCTGCACCACGTCAGCCCCGACAATGACCTTCTCGACCAGGGCCTGGTGGAGAGACGAGTCATCGGAATCGTCGGAAGCCACAGCTGCGTGGTTCTGGACTATCTGCCGGTAGGCGGCCATGAGGAGAGTCCCTGTCCCACACGCCGGGTCAACCACACGCAAGCTGGAAATTCCCTCTGAGTCGCTCCAAGCAACGTGGGACCATCTGGCTGGGTGCAGAGCTAGCCCCGCAAGGAGAGTGGATGCCGGGATGCTCGTATAGAAGGCCGCCAGCAGCTTCCGCTCCGAGATCAGCCGGTTGAATATCCGCCCGGCCAGGTCGTGGCGTCCCACTGCTCCCATGCCCAGCAACGCAGCGGCAGTCCTGGCGCACTCGCCGAGCACCGACGCAGCTTCAACTTCGGAAAGCTCCTGAACCACGTCCCGCGCCATGCTGAATATGGGATAGTAGTCTATGCTCAGGATGTGCTCCCATACCTGCAACAGCGTCATGCGCGAGAAGCGCCCGTCTCGCATCGCCGCGCTCACCGGCTGGAACGCCACCTCGTTGCTGGCCAGCCGGTCCTGGAAGACCATGGCGTTGATGACGACCAGCGCGGCCATGTTGGCCGCCTCCTCGCTGGGATCGGCGTCAAAAATCTTCGAGACCCTCCCCAACGTCCCGGGGGAGGAGTAGAGCCGGGAACCGGCTCGCCTCGCTCCCTCATCGAGGACGTCAACTGCTTCGTCGAGGTCGCCAGCTGGCGGGGTTGTCCGGTGCACCGTATCCCCAAGCTCTATTGCAGTCCCACTGAGCTTGGGGCCGGAAGTGCCGTCTATGCGCCATTCCTGCCACACCAGCGTCGCGCCTGCCATGCGCTCGTACAGGTGTTGCTGGCTCGTCGAGCGCAGCCTTCCCGGAACCGTGACGGCGAAGACGTTCTGAACCTTCTGACCGTCTATCTCCATACCAAGGCGGGAGAGGGCATCTGCTTCCACGGTCAAGGCAGGTTCAAGCTCGGTCTCGAGGATCACAGGACCTTCGGACAGACGAACGATGATGTCCGGACGCCTGCCGCCGTGCAGCGTCTCAGCAACTGCCGACAGGCCGCACCGCTCCCGGAGGAACCGGGCCAGCGCATCGTTGATGATGCTTTCGTGGCTGCGGTCTTTGCCATTGACGGTTGTCATGCCAGGAGTGAATCCCCCTCCGCTTAATCTATGACTTCAATAGGGTCTACGTTCTCCATTGCTGCCTTTGCTAATTCGTCCTGCTCAACAGCTCATCGCATCGTCTGCGTACCCAGAGAACCGATATCGTCCCGTCCCCCGACCAATGGCACTCCGGGACGGATGACTTCGACTTCCTACGCCGTGGGCTGCGGCTGGTAGCGTTCGACCCGTATTCGGTCTTCACCCTTACGCGCTTGTGCTAGGTCGTAGGAAGTCTGCCGGCGCAGCCAGAAATCGGCACTGGACCATCCAGCCTTCTCAAGGCGAATGGCCATGTCGGGCGAGATCGCGGCGTGGCAGTTCAATACCCGAGAAAGGGTGTGGCGGGCAACGCCCAGAACCTCCGCCGCCTCGGTTACACTTAGCCCAAGGGGTTCCAGGCAGTTTTCCCTGATGCCCCGGCCAGGATGGGGTGGATTCTTCATAGCCATCTCTCTTCCCTCTCGCTAGTGATAGTCGGCTAGATCGACGTCATACACGTCACCACCTTCAAATCGGAAGGTGATCCGCCAGTTACCCGAAATCGAAATGCTCCACGATCCTCTCCGGTCACCCCTGAGGGGATGCAGTCTGTACCCCGGCAAATCAAGTTCACTCGGCTTGCTGGCAACATCCAGGTCCGCCAGGGCGAGAGTAATCCGATCCAGTTGGTCGGCGCCTATCCTGCTGGGGTCGCCTCGCTCATAGAGCCGCCTCAGTCTTCGATGGCGAAACGACCTAATCATAGAAGGATTATACCGTGTTCCGGTACACCTATCAATAACTTCACTGTCATTCCCAACTCTTCCACACCACTTTGTGTATCCTTCAGTGCCCCAGGCACCGCTCCAGTGCCTCGTTGCGACGCGGCTGACGTGCCGCCACCGAGCCAACCCTGAACCCTAACCCCTGCTTCAACGCCTCCCGCACACGCCAGGAACAGCCTCCCGTCTTCATGCACGAGGCTACGGCCTTGAGATATATGCCGAGACCGTCGCCGCATCCCTGTTTCCCTTTCTCCCACACTAGTTCGTGCAGCATCGTCATGAGCCTCAGGTGGTGAACGTCCTCAACGCCTCCGCTCTCTCCGATGACCGGCTTCATCGTCTGCCACACCTTCCCGCCCATGAAAGGAACGAAACGAAAAGGGATATACAGGTTTTCTGCCCACCACCTTCCCTATGCGCGTGGAAGGAACCCAGACCCCGAATTGCTTGCTCCGATGGTAGCAGTGCCGGGCCGGAGCCTACTTCCACCACAGGCCGAGGGTGAGTATGCGTCGCAGGAGGCGCACCCGCCTCGCCCCGGCCAGTTCCCCGCGGGCCTCCGTCAGAGCGTTTTGTCGCCACCGCAGGTGGTCCGTCCTTCCCGCTTCATCCAGCTGCTCCGTCTCCGGGGGCAATGTCAGGCGGAAATCATGGATCATCGCTATCTCCAACTCCCAACGGCGCACCCCGGCTCTAGCCTGGTCAACCCGGCTGCCCTTCGCGTCTCCGCCGGTTCGCACCTGCCGCCACCCGGCCACCAGAGCAGCGGCCGGGCCAAAGGCGTGGGCTTCGTCGGGCTGCTCTTCCAGGGTGACCACCCCGGCGGGCAGCCCGTGACCCCGCCGGGGTGGACGCCACACGGAGGGCTGGTCATCGCCCGCCACCGGTCCAGACTCGCCACGCTGCTGCGCCTCCCTCATCAGTTGGGAGACCCTTCGCCCCGACTCTTCCAGTTGCCCGGCCTGGGTCTCCACCACTTCCCGCAGTCCCCGGGCTTCCTCCTCCAACTCGGCTATCCTTTGCCGCAGAGTCTCTACCTCGTCCGCCACGCCGTCATTGCCAACTTCAACCCCGCCGTCATCGCCGGTACCCACTGAGTCCCGGAACTCCTCCAGCGCCCTTCGCATCCGCCGGGACACACACCGGGAATCGTAGCAGGCCATCATGGTGCGGTAGTTCACCCCCAGTGCCTCGGCTGCGGCAACCCGACCCCGCTGCTCGACCAGGGCGTCCAGCAGGTCCAATAGGGGGGCATCCGATAGAGGGATATCCCGCTCGCCGACACTCATTTCCACGGCCTCCTTCGCTAAGAGAGTACAATTCCTACAGTACAACACCTACAATAAATCCGACACAGGCCGTCAACAAAATCCCGGCCCAACCCACCTTCCCCAACCCTCTACCCTGCCTGATTCCCGTTGGAAACCAGCCCGATTGCATTATGCAATGCAATCTAAATCTCCTTACAGGGCTGCCACTGCGAAAGTCGGCTCGGACCGATTGTAGTCTCAGCCATTCCCGGGTGGCCGGAAACTGACGTCCGAACCTTGCGCCACCCGCCTCCATCCGGTAGTATGAGAACTAATGTTCTTCCGACATCCCGAGCTGGGCAAATCACGAGGCCGCGGCCGCCCTGAATCCGGCGGCGGTCCGGCCCAAAGGAGGGAGCGACGTGAAACAGAGTCTTATCAAGCGAATCTTCGGAGGCGAACCCCAACCGGCCACGCGGCTGCTGGCGGTCACGCCGCCCCGTACCGGGGAGCGCACCCTGCTGGGGGTGGAGAACCTGCTGGGGTCCATCGCCGTCCCCGAACCCTTCTCCCTGGAGATCGCCGGGGACGCCGCCGGCGTCACTCTGCTGGCCCGCTGCCGGGAGGGCTCCTTCGTGAAGCAGCAGCTGGGCGTCCACTATCCCCAGGCAAGGGTGGGCGACGTTTCCTCCGAGGACGATCCGTTGCGGCTGGCCGAGGGGGAGCAGGCCTGGTCCATGAACCTGCGGCTCCAGGGGCCGGAGTACCTGCCCCTGCGCACCTTCCGTGACGACGACCTGCTGGACCAGGGGTCCGACCCCCTCATCTCGGTCATCGGCTCCCTGTCCGACCTGGAGGAGGGGGAGCGGTTGGTGGCCCGGATGAAGCTGCTGTCCCTGGGGCCGGACTGGTCCCGCCAGCACCTGGAGAAGGCCGACCGGAGGCCCCAACCCAACCCGTCCAGTTCCCCTCACAACGCCGATGTCCAGATTCACCGCAACGACGGGGTGACCATGGCCATCCTGGGGTTGATCGCCCTGCCGAGCTTGATGGGCTACGTCTGGATTCAGCGCGGGGAGACCTGGAAGGCGGTCCTGTTGGGCCTGGGGATGGCGTCGCTGGCCTCCCTGGTGGGCTGGGCCTGGTGGCGCATCAAGAAGGCCCGCTCCGGTGGCAAGCACCAGGACCCGCTGCTCATCAAGGAGAAGGTCTCCCGCATCGCCTACGAGGCCGAGCTAGAGGTCACCGCCGTCCTGTCGCAGCACGGGACCGAGAGCCGGGCCAGGGAGCTGCTGCGCAACGTGGCCTCGGCCTACCGGGGCTACGACAACCCCGCCGGGGCCAGCTTCAAGGCGGGGAAGGTGCGGCCCGCCGTTCCGGCAACCGAGCCGTGGCCACCCCGCCGGGGGATGTTCCAGAGCCGGAACGTCCTGGGGGGCAGGGAGGCGGCGGCCCTGTGGCACCCCCTGGGGGCCGGAGACGACCTGCCCATGGTGGCCCGCTCCGGGGCCAGGGTGCTGTTCCCCTCGGCCAAGGGCGTCGCCGGCGGCGCTCACGTGGGGGACACGGTGGCCAGCAGGCCGCGGAAGATTCACTTCCAGGACGACCTGCTGCGCCGACACCACCTCTACGTGGCCCGCACCCGCATGGGCAAGTCCACGCTGATGCACCACGTTGTCACCCACAAGCTGCGGGAGAAGGCTGCGGGCAGGGACGGCGACGCCATCGTGGTCATAGACCCCCACCGTGACCTGGTGGACGCCCTGTTGCGGCACGTGCCCGCAGAGATCGCCGATAAGGTGCGGCTGATAGACCTTGGCGACGAGGATCGGGTTCCGGGCATCAACCTTCTGGACACCAAGGTCTTCGCCGACCGGGACCGCACCGCCGACTCGGTGGTGAGGATTGCCAAGGGCGTATGGGAGCAGTGGGGACCCCGGATGCAGTCCGTCCTGGAGCACACCGTCAAGAGCCTCCACGAGTACAACGCCCACCCCGACACCAGGGAGGACGAGCAGCTCACCATCCTGGACGGGCAACGGCTGCTGGCGGAGCCGGAGTTCCGCAAGCAGGTGCAGCGGCGGGTGGGCGACCCCTACGTGCTGGGGTGGTGGGCGCGGGACTTCGCAAGCTGGACCCGCCAGTTCCGGTCCGAGGTCACCGCGCCGGTGCAGACCCGCCTGGCCTACTACGCATCGTCCAAGAAGGCCCGGGCTATCCTGGGGCAGCGCCGCTCCACCATTGACCTGCGGGAGGTCATCGCCGGCGGCGGCGTGCTGCTGGTGTCCACCTCTCAGGCCACGGCGGGACCGGAGGTCTCGGCCCTGGTGGGCGCGTCGTTGCTCAACTTGGTGGACTCGGTGATCAGGGAGCAGGGCAGGCTGCCGCTCGACCAAAGGCGCGGCGCGTTGGTGGTGGTGGACGAGATGCAGGCCATGCCCGGCGTCGATTACGAGTCCATGCTCAGCGAGCTGGGCAAGTTCGGGGCCAGCTTCATCCTGGCCACCCAGAGCCTGGCCAAGCTGGCTGACCTCTCCCCCACCATGCAGGACACGCTCCTGGCCAACGTGGGGTGCCTGGCGGTGTTCCAGGTGGCGGCCTCCGACGCCCGGCAGCTCATCGGGGAGCTGGACCGGGAGCGGTTGACCGAGGAGGACCTGGTGTCCCTGCCCGTGCACCACTGCTACGTGCGGGCCACCGTGGACGGGGAGCGGCTGGCGACCTACTCCATGAGGGTGAGGAAGCCGGAGGACGGAGACCCATTGGCGGCGGAGCGCGTCCGGGCCGGAACGGCGGCCTACGCCACCCCGGCGGAGACCATCGCCTCCCAGGACGCCGAGGCCCAGCGGCTGGTGCAGGAGTTCCGGGACAAGCTGGAGGAAATTGAAGGCGACGGGGCCTCCGAGCATCCGGCCCCCGGCTCTGCAAAGTCGTCCCCCAACGGCGTCGCCGGGGAAGCCGCTCCGGGGAAGAGGAAGCGGCCGAGGCGGCGGCGCGAGGGAACCCCGGAACCCGCCGAAGCCGGTGACGGGAGTGAATGATCGCCGGGGAGTGGGACCGGCTGGCGCTGCGCGGCCTGGCGGCCATGCCCTTCCTGGACCGCCTGGAGTTGGCCGCCCTTATGGGTATGTACGAGGAAGCTGCCCATAACGCCCTGGGCAGGTTGCGGCGGGAGGGGCTGGCGGACTCCATCAGGCACGCCGCTCCCCTCACCCCATCCACTCGCCGCTGGTATCTGACTGCCGAGGGAGTGCGCCGTCTGGCCCTGGAGGACGACGGGGCCAGCGTGGAACGGCTTCTCCGCACCCTTCCGGTCTCCGCCAGATGGCAGCGCCTCCTGCTGGCACGGCTGGACGCCGTGGCCGTCGTCTACCGGCTGGCCTCGGCGGTGGCGGGCGCAGGCGGCTCACCGGCCTTCCGGTGGTACCGGGGGCTGGTCCTAGACGCTGCGATGGCGCTGCCCGGCGGCAGGACCCTGGGCATAATCCGGCAGGGCGCCACCACTGACCGGACCGCCTTCTCCGACCGGGTGCGGTGGCTGCCGGACCCCAACCAACCAATGCCCCGCGCTCTCCTGGGGTTGATGCCCGACGAGGCGCGGCTACGTCAGTCCCGCAGGTTGCTGGCCCGCTACCCCGGCCCGGTGTTCCTAGCCCTGGAAGAGCACGTCGCAAACGCCAGCGCCGACGACAGGGTATGGCGTCTCACGGCCACACAAGCCGTCCTGTCCCTGAGCGAGGCCCTGGCCCACATGAAACCGGGCGGGCGGCTGCCCACTGAGCCGGCGCTGACCAGGCTGTCCCTGCCCGGGGGCCTCTTCGTCCCCGAAGAACCGGAGAAGATTCCGGGCCACCTGCTTCCCGCCGCGCTCAAGCCCGCCGACAAGCGGCTGCTCGACCGGCTGTCCGAGTGGCCCTGGATCACGGCGGACGACCTGGGTGGCCTGCTGGAACTCTCGCCTTCCGGCGTGTCCAAGCTGACCTCACGCCTGGGCCGGCTAGGTCTGGTCTCCCGCCTACACTTGGGCGGTCGCCGACGGCTGGCCCTGAGCCGCCGAGGGTTGGCGCTCCTGGCCCGTAGGGACCGGGCCTCCGTGTCCAGGGCCATCGCCCGATGGAGCGTCGAACCCGCTGAAGGACAGGCCTCCTCGGGTTGGCGGAGCGTGCCGGGGGCGCGCAGCCGTCCCTTGGCCCGGACCATCGAGCACACCGAGGGGGTACACCACTTCATGGCGGCGCTGACCCGACAGGCCAAGCGGCACTCCGGCTTCCGGGTCCTGCAAGTCAGCCCGCCCCACCACGCCGCCCGCTACTTCCGGCACCGGGGCAGGCTTCGCTCCATTCACCCCGACGGGTTCGGTGTGGCGCAGGCCGGGGAACGGACCTACCCCTTCTTCCTGGAGTGGGAGCGGCGGGCCGTGAATCCCTCCACCATGTCGGCTCGTCTCGCGCCCTACCTGCGCTACTACTCGTCCAAGCAGCCCCTGGACGACCACGGCGTTGTGCCCCTCGTTCTCGTCGTCTTCGACGATTCCCTGGCTCCGGCGCACTTCCTGAGGGTGGCCCGCAACGAGATGGAGCGCACCGGGGTCAACGTGCCTCTTTGGGTCTCCGATAGGGAGACGCTGGAACGGGTCGGCCCCCTGGGACAGGCATGGCGCAATACCGACACATGGGACCCAACGTTTGCCTTCGCGTGACGCGCTCAAACACTCCTGTCACAACATGAGGCCGTTTGGCGATTAGCAGAAGACGGAAGACGGTTGACAGGACCGCAGCCGATGCCGCAATATCTTGGTAAGACTCGATAACAAGAGGTGAATATGTCAAGAACGACCAAGACCATCACCTTCTCTTTGCCGCCGGAGATGGCAGATCGGGTGGACGAGGCGATGAAACAGCAGGGGCGGTCCAGGAGCGAGTTCCTTCGCGAGGCGGTGCTCCGCTACATCGAGGAGTGCGAATGGAGACAGCTGCTCCAGTACGGAGAGGAGAGGGCCAGGGAGAAGGGCATCGGCCCTGAGGACGTGGCCGGTCTGGTGGAAGAGTACCGGGCCGAGGTCAACTCCTCCCGTACATGAGAGTTGTCCTCGACACCAACGTCATCGTCTCCGGTCTGAACTTCCCCGGCAACGAGCGCCTCGTCCTCGAACTGGCTCTCAGGGGACGGTTCGGGCTGTGCCTGTCACCCTTCATCCTGGAAGAGGTTGCCGGGGTGCTGGGGCGCAAGTTCGATTGGACTGAAGAACGCTCGTCCCAGGCTCTCAGGGCACTGAGAGGCGCCGCCACTGTCATCGACCCACGGCGGCTCCCGGAGATCATCGAGGGCGGCCACGCTGACAACCGCATCTTGGAGTGCGCTGTGGAGGCTTCCGCCGACTACGTGGTCACAGGCGACAGGCGGCATCTGCTTCCCCTTGGGGAGCATCGGGGCGCGAGAATCCTCAACGCCCCCCGGTTCCTGTTAGTGCTGGTGGGGTGATGTTTGCTGCTGCGAGCACGCGCTCCGTTCCCTTGACAACGGCCTGCCGGATGCCTCAGAATACAGAGTAAGACTCGGTAACAGAAAAAGGGCAGCATGAAGAAGAACCTACAGCCACTCACACCGGCGGCTCTCTACGCCAGGGTGTCCAGCGAGCGGCAGGACGTGGACCTGTCCGTGTCCGCCCAGTTGAGGGCGCTCAAGGACTACGCCAAGGCCAACGGCTACTCCGTAGCCCGCGAGTTCGTGGACGAGGCCGAGAGCGGCCGCGTCGCCGACCGGCCCCAGTTCAGGGAGATGATTGAGGAGGGCAGCCAGCCGAAGGCTCCCTTTCAGGTCATTCTCGTCTGGAAGTTCAGCCGCTTCACACGCAAGCGGGAGCACGCCGTCGCCTTCAAGTCCATGCTCCGGCGCAAGGGCGTCAGGGTAGTGTCCATCACCGAGCACGCCGACGACTCCCCCACCGGCAAGCTCATGGAGGCCATCATCGAGAGCGTGGACGAGTTCTACAGCGAAAATCTTGCCCAGGATGTCGTCCGGGGTATGAGGGAGGCCGCATCACGCGGCTTCTTCCTCGGCTCCAAGGCCCCCTTCGGCTACACCCGCGTCAAGGTCAGCGACGGGGTGAAGGAGCGTCCCACGCTGGAGGTTGACCCGGCCGCCGCTCCGGTGGTGAAGGAGTTGTTCCAGAGCTCGCTTCGGGGGAACGGCCTCATGGAGATATGCAAGGCCCTGAACGACCGGGGCGTCACCAACAGGGGCAACCTGTCAAGGGCGGCGAGAAGGTGTACCGCTGCGGCGGAGCAAGTGTGTCCCACTGGCATGATGAGAAGGACCCAAATGGGGAGCCGGGCGGGGTTAGGTCAGGAGCAGGGGTCCCCAGGTCTGGAGTGAGTCAGGAGTCGTCCTGCTCGTCCGAGATCGGGGAGGCGGCGTTTCCCCGGCTGTGCCGGAGACGGTAGCTGTCGCCGTTCATCTCCAGGATGTGGACGTGATGGGTGAGCCGGTCCAGCAGGGCTCCGGTCAGGCGTTCCGAGCCGAAGACCTCGGTCCACTCGTCGAAGGGCAGGTTGGTGGTGACCATGACGGAGCCCCGCTCGTAGCGCTGGCTGAAGACCTCGAAGAGGAGTTCTGCGCCGGTGGGGGACAGGGGCACGAAGCCCTGTTCGTCGATGATCAGCAGGCTGAGGCGGGACAGCTGCCGCTGCAGGTTGAGCAGCCGTTTCTCGTCCCGGGCCTCCATCAGCTCGTGGACCAGGGCGGCGGCCGTGGTGAAGCCCACGGACATTCCCCGCTGGCAGGCGGCGAGGCCAAGGCCCAGGGCGACGTGGGTCTTGCCGGTGCCGCTGTTGCCGACGGCGATGACGTTCTCCCGGCGCTGGATGTATTCGCAGCGGGCCAACTCCATCACCAGTTGTTTGTTCACCGAGGGGATGGCCGTAAAGTCGAAGGTGTCCAGGCTCTTGACGGCGGGGAAGCGGGCGGCGCGGATCCGGCGCTGCACCATGCGCTGGTGACGGTCGATGAGTTCCAGCTCGGCCAGGCGCAGCAGGTACTGGGGGTGGTCCACGCCCTCGGCGGCGCACTGGGCAGCCATCTTCCCGTACTCCCTCAGGAAGCTGGGCAGCTTCAGTTCCTTCAGGTGGTGTTCCAGGAGCAGGGTGGACCGCTGGTTCACGCCGCCCTCCCTGGCAGCAGGGCCATGTAGTCCCCGGCGGAGGTGGTGTTCACGCTCACCCTGGGCAGGTAGGGGTACAGATCCAGGTCGAGACGGGGCGGCCGTCCCTCCAGCCGGCAGAGCACCAGGTGCTTCACGGCGTCGAAGCTCAGCGCCCCCAGACGGAGGGAGTCCTGCACTGCGGCGTGCACCTCTTCCTGCCTGAAGCTCTCTAGGAGCCGCAGCACCTGGACGAACTCCCGCTTGCCCCTTGGTCCCATCCTGGACTCCAGGAGGCGGCGCAGCGTGGCAAACTCCCCGGGCAGGTCCCACCCCCGCAGGGGTGCCGCCTGGTCCAGGGCGCCCGTCTTCCGCTCCAAGAGCGGCAGGTAGTGGATGGGGTCGAAGACGAAGTCGTCCCGCTGGTAGGAGCGGGGGTGTCGGGCGATGACCTCCGACCCGCAACTGATGACCACCCGGTCCACGTAGCCTTTTATCAGAACGTCGCGGTGACCGTAGGCCACCGGGGCCGAGTAGTCGGTGGTCCGGTACCGCACCAGGGATAGGGAACTGACCCGGCCCGCCCGCTGGTCGCAGGCGTCGTAAGGCGCGGCCGGCAGGGGCAGCAGGGCCTCCAGGTCCCGCTCCATCCGCTGGCCGATACTCTCCGTGTGGCCCCCGGAGCAGGGCGTCCATGCGCGCCAGGCAGCGCCGCTCCAGGTGGGCGTTCAGCGCCTCGAAGCTCTCGAAGGACGGGATGGGCACCAGAAAGTTGCGGCGCACGTAGCCCACCATGCCCTCCACCTTCCCCTTGTCGTTGCCCTTCCCGGGCCTGCCGAACCGGCCCTCGAACAGGTAGTGGGACTGGAGCTCGGTGAAGGCCCGGGTGCGCTTTCGCCGGCCGTCCCCCAGGATCCTGGCCACCGCCAGCCTGGTGTTGTCGTAGAGGATGCTCTGGGGCACCCCGCCCAGGAATGAAAACGCCGAGACATGGCCGTCCAGGAAGGCCTCGGTGGTCTCCGCGGGGTAGGCCTTGATGAAGCAGCCGTCGCTGTGGGGCAGGTCCAGGACGAAGTAGTGGGCCTTCTGCTCCACCCCGCCGATGATCACCCGGGCCTCACCGAAGTCGCACTGGGCATGGCCCGGGGCATGGGACAGCGGCACGAACATCTCCTTGGCCCGGCGGCGGCGCTCCCTGACGTAGTCCTTGACGATGGTGTACTGGCCCGCAAACCCGTGCTCGTCGCGCAGCCGCTCGAAGATGCGCTTGGCGGTGTGGCGCTGCTTCCGGGGAACACCGAGGTCGCCCTCGAGGATGCGGTCGATGACGCCGGTGTAGGGCTCAAGCTTGGGCCTTCGGGGAGGAGTCTGCCGCCGGTAGCCCGGCGGCATCGAATAGGCCAGCATCTTGCGCACCGTATCCCGGTGCAGACCGAACACTCGGGCAGCCTCCCGCGTGCTCATCCCGTCCACCATGCAGGCCCGGCGCACTCGAACGTACAGTTCCACCTTGTACATCCTTCACACCTTCCATCGAGTTTCCTCCAACTCTATGGAAGGCGGCGGGTGGTACGGTTTTGCAGCGCCACTCTCGAACGCTCACCCCCGCCTCGCCGGTACAGTATTACTCCGCCCTTTACAACTCTCCCGAATCTGATAGCCTTCGTGTGACGACGCCAGCTCTCGAGTATTGGTGGGGACATCAGGCAGACCACACAGCGAAGTATATGAAGGGTACTATCAGCGCCAGTATCATCGAGGATGCAATAGAGGATGCCGCCGAGGACTGGAATAATGAGATGGGAGTACTGAACAAGGGACTGAAGATCTGCGATGATGTCGACATCAGTTGCGGCAGCTCCAACACTGACGGAGGAATCGTTACGATCCAGACTGCAGCCACGACAAAAACCAACGACAGCGGCGGTTGCGGAAACAGCATGGCGTGCGTGAAACCGGGCACAGAGCGCAATTCTTCTGGCCCCGGCAAACACATGGTGGATATGACGATGGTCTTTGAGGAACCCGCCTACATTTGCTCCGGTTCCATGTGTTTAAACCCAACTCGGCTCGTTTGGACCGACGACGACACCAAAGATGGTGACGCGACACCAAGCAGCACGACGGCCGACCCGGAGCAGTACGCCTTCATTGACTGGGTTATGTTGCACGAATTTGGCCACGCTCTGGGGCTGCCGGACTTCTATGCCAATACGTCAACACTTCAGGGCGAGCTCGCCATAATGAACGACCATTGGGTTGCCCAGGAAATAAAGGATGAAGACATAGAGCAGTTGAAAGCAATCTACATCCTTCATACGAAACACTAGGGAGAACCACGATGCGAATAATCCTTGTCACACTACTGGCGGGAACGTTGCTAGCGTGCTCCCAGGGCATTGGAGGCAACGCGCCCGACGATTCACTCCCTGCTCAATCTCTGGCAAGAGACACGAGCGTTAGCTTTGCGGCAGTTCCTGTACGTGGTGAGACTTCCCTAGAAGAGAGGATCGCCAACTATCCCACCGTCGTCAGAGCGCGGATGACCTCCGAGTCCATTGAGGTTGTGGCCGGGGCGGGCAGGCTTCAGGGGAAATACTTCGCTGCCGTGAAATTCGACCTCACGGTGAGTGAGTACCTGAACGGGACAGGCGCCAACAAAATCAGGGCGATATGGGTGGGCGATGACTTCGACAACCACCAGAAAGCTGAAGGCGCGTTGCCTGACATCCGCGCTAGTAGGGATACCCAGTGGGATAACAGGGAGGCGGTCTTCTTCCTGAAAGATGTACCGCTCGATCTCATACCAACATTGCAAGGTGACAACCATTACTTCCTGGCGAGTGGATTCTCCTACGAGGACAATTACAGCCTGTCCAGCGAGTACTCCAAACTGTGGCTGCCGGCGGCCGCGGAAGATACCGGTGCTACCGGCCAGAGCGGGACGGTGGGGGACAGCCAGGATTTCCTCCTAGCCATGCCGACCGCCCCAGTTGGCGCTACAGGCGCAAGCGGTGCCAGCGCACCTGCAGGTACAACTATAACGCTGGGTGACCTGAAGCAGCTGCTCTCAGCCGTCAATGCCGAGATGGACGCCGGCGACGGCTCGGCAGAGTACAAAGATTGCGTCAGGCTTAAGCATCAATATGAACGCGAGGATAGATACCTAATAGCCGAGGGTAAGGGTCGGAGAGTCTTCCGCATGTATCCCGCACATGAGTTCGATTCTGGCCAGCCCGCCGGCACCACGATCTATGAAGACCAAGTCGCAGGCGCGGAATCAGATGAAGAGAGATCAAAGCTCTGGTTCGATGGACGAGACGCTGACCTGTTCAATGTCGTGACTGGCGACCTTGTGCCAGTACGCTCTGCATTCACATTCACCCAGACCGTGGTCTCTGCGCGTCCGATTCCCGCAGGAGAATACCGGGCCAATAACAACTTCCTTCGGTTCCCCTTCATCCCCTGCAATCACGTCTTCACCTACGAGATGGCGGTGACAGTGACAGCGCCCGAAGGCGCTGTTCACGAGGCGTTCTTCGACCCTGCGGTGATTGGCGCGGCGGTGGGTGCCGACAGTTCAAATGGCATTTTGAAACCAGCGTCTTTTGCGGTCGAGGGGGTGGGCACAACAAACATTAAGCGGCTCCAGTGGGAGTCAGGAAGGGTCGAGATGCAGATGGACCCGCCTGGCAGGCTTGCCGGCCATCACATCGACTTCATCGCCTTGGACGGTTCGGTTGTGCTGCGGCTGGACTTCGACGACGCTAGGGAAGTTGCTGAGGAAGGCGGGACGCGCGCACTGACATGGGGCGTGTGCGAGCAGCCCTGGAGTGATGGCGACCTTCTGATGCTGCGCATCAGTGAAAGTCCTCCCGACCTGACCGGCGCGACCAACGATGATCTATGTCCGCCGCCAGCACCGCAGAACCTAACAGCCTCCTCCACGCAGGACTCGGTGACCCTGACGTGGGATGCGCCAGACGCCCCGACGGTAACGGGCTACCTGATGCTGAGGAGGATCGCAAGGCGGGACACGTTCGTCAAATTCGAGGTCGCCGAAGGCGCTGCTACGACGTACGTTGACACGACCGACATAGAACCCGGCACCAAGTACATCTACCGTGTCCACGCGGTCAACGCCGCCGGGACCAGTGAGGTTTCGCGCGTGACCGTCATAGCGGCGGCTAGCGCTCCTGTACCAGACGATGCTGGGATCCGTCCGCAGTCCCCGCAGAACCTGACGGCCGCGTCGACGCACGACTCGGTGACGCTGACTTGGGATACGACTGACGACCCGGCGGTATCAGGCTACCTGATACTGAGGAGAGCGGTGGGGCAGGACACTTTCGTCAAATTCGAGGTCGCCGAAGGCGCTGCTACGACGTACGTCGACACGACCGACATTGAACCCGGCACCAAGTACATCTACCGTGTCCACGCGGTCGGCACTGAGGGGGTGAGTGATGTCTCACGGGTGCAGGTCAAGACAGGCGCGGCGCCGTAACGGGACGGTGATCCACGATGTATTCTGAGCACGGTCTCCCCGCCAGGAGCACCGACGAATCGCGCCTTTGCGCAGGCGCAGCGTCCGCGTACTAATTGGGCAAGTGCTCTGAGCCATTCTCGCTGCGTGGCTGAGGCGCGGCTCAAGTGGCGTAGCTGGAATAGTATCCCTGGATGGGTTTCCAGCGAAGAGACCTCATCGGCGGAACCTATTAGCTGGGAGCGTTAGCCAGGCTTGTGCATTTCGTCGTGTGTTGATGGGCATTGTCTCGCCCCCAATCGTAACTATAGCGAGACCTCCCACCGAAAAGTTCGCAAATCGGTACGCCTTGGCCCACCAGACTGGACAAAATCAAGAACCTTCGTGTTGAGGTTCACTCTAGCGGTGTAATAGGCCATACCCCCCGCCCCACCCGAAGCCCCGTTGGCGAAGTGGCTCGGTTTTGGATCTTAACAGAGGACCCTGCCATCAGCCATCAGTCGTTCTCTTTGGAGCACGAAGGGCAGAGCGGCTTGGCAAATGATGTTTTACTCTTTTTGCCGCAGCGGTGGCAGTGTTTCTCCGGGAAGTAAGGGTGCTTGAATTTGTTCCAGTCTCGGAAGCACTTGGGGCACAGCGGATGATCCAGGTCGTAGGGGATACCCTCTTCTCTGCGGCGGATACAGAAGCCTTTTGCGGAGGCTTGTTTGGATTCTGCTTTGGGAGGGCGAGCAGCAGAAGTCTTGGGTTTGGCTACCTCACGTGGAGGTGCTAGCTGTTTGCTATAGGCCATTAGGTCACGGCTTTCGTCTTCGTCACTTCAGCCATCGCCTTATCTCCGGCTCTGTCAGCCTAGCCGCGAACGTGAAGAGGTCTTTGTATTTCGTGTGGCAGGCACGACACAGAGGCTTCTTTAGAGTCGCCGTATGCTCGCTTCCGCAGGTGTGGCAGTGTTTCTCTTCGTAAGAATTGTCCTTGTACCGTTTCCATGTCGCGTAGTGTCGCCTGCAATACGGCTGCGCAGGATAGGCAGGTACAACATCTCTGCACCGGATGCAGAAGCCGTCTCTAGGCTTCTGCAGTCGAGTCCTACTTGGATTCGTGCGGGCCTTTGTCGCCGCTGAGTTCACCTTCCCTTTGCTGGCTGGCTCGATCTCACTGCTGGCGGTCTTCCAACTCATCGCCTGTCTGCGTATCGCTTTGTAGAGCTCCTCATCGTCCTGTCTGGAAACCAGTATGCCCATTTCATCGTTGTGCTCCTGGGAGAACTTGTACCAGTTCATGGACGTTATTAACGCTTCCTTTTCGTTCAGGTAGCACTTTGCGTGAAGATTCTTGAGAAAAGAGGTCTTGATGCCGAGTTCGTCGAAGTAGGATTTTTCGCTTGCCTTCAACTTCTTCTTTCCGTAGATCACGTGGATGGTCGTGCCGCGTTTCTGGTTCTTGAGGAGGTTCTTGGTCTCGTCGTCGGCCTCGATGTAGGGGCTGATGAGGACGAGTTCCCTGTCGGCTTCCTCGATGATCTTGCCGAGGTGATATACGATGCTTTTCCTGTTGAGGAATGTCGCCATAGCGAGAACTATGCCTCCTGATGCTCTCTGGTCGGTCATGCACGCTTGTGGATGATACCACTTTTCGATGTCCTTCTTATATCGGCAAGATGGTGTTGGCAACCGGCAAGAGTGGGACAGTTCTTGACCCGAGAGAATCAGGGATTGGATTGAGGTCTTGTAAGCTCCCTGAGGGCCTTGTTGTGGCGTCTTCGCCGTTCGATTGTTTGAGCCAGCACCTCCTTCCGTCGTTGTAGAATCTCTTGTCGCCTACCCTTGAGTACGTCGGAGGCGTCACGTTTCCCAGGGCCTTGTGATAGCGCCGGTAGTTGTAGTAGCTGACGAATGAGTTGACTTGCCTAACTAGGTGGGTGATAAATTGATTTGGGCACACCGAACTTATGTTAGGAGCTTTGGTCTATGGACGGAAGCCTTGTCAGTCTCAATGGGTTACTTACCGGGAACCAAATATTCGATATCCCCGTTTATCAGAGGGGCTACGCCTGGGAAAGGAAGAATCTGGAGGACCTGTGGGAGGACCTCTATTACTTGGACTCCTCCAAGAAGCACTATTTCGGCACAGTGCTTCTCAAAGATTCGGAGAAGACCGCTCGAACCGCGCTAGCTACTTTGAAACGGTTCGACGTGATAGACGGCCAGCAGCGGCTTACTACTGTCCTGATACTGTTGCGAGAGATCATCTCGCAGTTGAAGGAGGTAAGTGCCAATGAGTTGCAGGGGGAGGTAGACGCTCTGGAGAGGAGCTATTTGAAAGATGGTGGTCATTACAAGCTGAACCCGCTAGGTGACGATGGTGAATTCTTCCACCATGTTGTCATTGACGGCAATGATTTTCTGGCCAGCGCCACTCGTACTCACTCCCAGCGCCGTCTCACAGAGGCCAGAGCCTTCTTCAGAGAACGGCTCATCAGCGAGAAAGAACAACAGGCATCGGAATACCAGAACTTCCTAGTGCAATTCAAGCGGAAGATCGACGAGCTTCAGCTCATACAGTACCAAGTCAACTCGGATGCGGATGCCATTCGCATTTTCGAAACCGTCAACGACAGAGGCCGTCCACTGAGCAATCTCGAGAAGACGAAGAGTTTCCTAATGCACACCTCATACCTTGGGATAGAAGACGATGACGTGGTGGCGGGCAGGCTCAAAGAGTTGAACGGCCACTTTTCCAGAATATATCGGCACTTCGAAGACGTGAGCGGAACCAAACATATGGAACGCTTGCGCTTGGACGAGAATGATGTTCACCGTTACCACTTCATAAATTACATATCACCCGGAGACGCTTCGTCGCGTCCTACCGACAGTCTCAAGGACCGCATCAGGGATAGGTTGCGACAAGACCCTGAAGAGTGTGTTGAGTATGCACTCACTTACGCCAAAGACCTAGAGAAGGCTTTCCTCGCAGTGAAGCACATTACCGAAGCCTACAGGGAGGATGAAGAGGGCAGGACACTGAGCAAGATTTTCATGATGGAGAGGATAGGGAACATCTTCCCGCTTTTGATAGCCTCCTGGCTGAGGTTCGGAGATGATGGCACACGCTTGGAGGAGGTCCTGAGACTTCTAGAAGCATTCGTCGTTCGCGTATACCTGGTGGGCGGATACCGGGGCCATACCGGGGCGTCCACATTAAGTGGAATAGCTCACAGAGTGCATCAGAAGAGGCTGGACTACGACGGCCTGATTGGTGAATTGCAAGGGATGAATCGTTATTACCAGGACGACGGTCTGTTCAAGCGTTCCCTTGGTTGGGGCGACTTTTACGATCGCCTAGGCTCAAGAACCATTAGGTACTTGCTGAGCGAATATGAGATTCATCTCAGAACGAAGGTTGATGTGCCGTTGGCTGTCTCGACACAGGAGAAAATCCTGTCGTCCGGCTACGAGGTGGAGCATATCTGGGCTCAGAATCCGTCTTATGAAATGGGCGTGGAGGAAGAATCGGAACACCGGCAGAATGTCCATCGGCTTGGTAACCTGACCATAGCTTCGCAGTCGTGGAACAAGAGCATGGGGAACAAGACATTCCAGGAAAAACGGTGGCAACCTGGAGACATGCCTAGTTACTCGAATTCCAATTTGTTGGTACAGAAAGAGCTAGCTAAGCTTACCGCTTGGGATGTCGGAGCCATCAAGGATCGAGAGGCCGACATAGTGGAGTTCGCATTGCAAAGGTGGGCTGTATAGTTTCACCGCTCCTCGCCCTCGCCAATTGTAGGAAGTCAGCGAAAATGGGACACGCGAGGGGGTAGAGAGACCCGAGAGATTTGAGGCGGGGTCAGCTCTCTGGATGAGGTAAAGTACTTCAGATAGAGGAGTTCACATGTCCCAGACAGAAACAAGTAAAGCAGTGGCCGCTGACGAGCGCACAGAGGCGGCGAGGTCCTTCGTCCGCACGGTTAAGGCTGCTGCTCGGCGCAAGTACACCCCGGAAGAGAAGATTCGTATAGTGCTGGAGGGGTTCCGCCGCGAGGTTACCGTGAGTGACCTGTGCAGGCGGGAGGGAAATCAAGTCTCACTCATACTATGCATGGACCAAAGAGTTCATGGAGGCGGGCAAGGAAAGGCTTGCCCGCGACAGCATGCGAGATGCCACTAGGGAGGATGTCCACATCTCAAGCGGGAGAACGGGCACAATGTCTCGTCCGCAGTCAGCTATGTCCTAGACGGCAAGTGCATGATGACCGCAAAGATAGCGCATTGCAAAGACATTGAGCCCGCTAGTATGGGTATCGTGCTACGAGACGGAAGAGAGGCTCACCAGGAGCCTTGGAGCTGTGTTCCTGTAACACGGTTCTTGACTCTGTCCAGTCTGATGGAGAATTAGTTTGGTCGTTGTACCCACTTCCAGGAGTGGCGGAGGGTTGAAACAAGACGTGTTTCATGGAGTGCCCGATTCCGGACTAGACAGTGCACCACGTTCCTGTAGCTCCACTATCTGGCGTTCGGCGGCTGCCTTCGCTTCGGCCGCGACCGCGACTACCCTCTTGGCCGCGAATTGACTTATCTCAACTATGCTTACCCTCTTCGTCACCGCGTTGACGAGAATGCTGGCGGTGAGGCCGACCAACAGCGCTGCGCCCGCCGGGCCGCCAGCGACTCCAACAATTCCGACTGCTGTCAGCGTCGTCCCTGCGCCGATGCCCCCCTTGAGTAGACCATCGGCGAACTCGGCATACTCACCCGTCTGGCGGGCCTTCTGGAAGGCTCTGGCAAAGGCGACGACTGTGACTATCAGCAAAAGGGGGTTCGCGCTGATTGCGGCAGAGAGTCCCATGCCGCCGACGAGCTTGGCAAAGGTCTCGGTGTCTGCCCGGTTCCAGCTGAAAACCACGGCAATCGCGCCCACCGCGCTGCCGAGCAGTTCAGCGGCGTCGTAGGTGTTCAGATCGTAGAACCACACCTTGGGTATGTGGAAAGTCGATTCCAGCGCGCCCGCTACGCTGTCGAAGGTACTCTTGTCCCAGTTCGCAAGTGGCAGCCCTCTGATGGTGGTTCCGTCTCTGAGAAGCCCCTGAAGGGTACCCAAGGCTTCCTGGATGATGTTGTCGTCGGGTTCCGCGTCCCGGGCGGCGCTGAAGGCCCCGCTGATCGTGTGCCCTCCGTCGAACAACCGGTGGTAGCTGCCTCCTAGATCAGGTCTCAGCAACGGGTTGAGATAGTTGGCGTCCATGGCCTTGTCATAGATCGTCGCACTTCCCTTGACCACGCCTTCGAGTAGGTTGTTCAGGTCCTGGGATAGGTTGCTTGCCAGGAGGGGCTGCGAGGCTGTCATGAGTTGGCTTGCAACCCAGGCCGTCGCCTCCAACGCACTCCTGGAGCCAGCCCGCGCTCGTTGCGCAGTCGCAGTCGTCACTTTCGCTGCCTTGCCCGAAGCATCCCGTCCAACGGAAGCCGCGGCGTCCGCAGCCTTCTTTGATTCTTTCTTCATCCGGTCCTCTGTCGCAGCCGTGACATCGACCGCCTTGCTGTAGGCATCGCGGATGACTGAAGCTGCGGTGCTAGCGACCTTCCTCGACCCGGCTTTCAATCGTTCTGCGGTCGCAACTCCTTCATCGTGGGCCCCTGCCAATGGGGTACTTCCACCCTCTGTGGCGTCGCTTGTCCCGTCCTCGACCGCCTCCTCGGGGGATCCCGGTTGATGGGTGTTCGAGTCCATCCGGTCTCTGAGTTTCCTAGGGGTAGTGTGCTTCCTCATGTGCTGTCCTCGGGTCTTCATCCGCCTGCCTTCCTATTCTTGCCAGATTTGCCAGGCTGCGCGGTGGCTGGGATCATACCGACGATGTAGCCAGCATATCGTCTCTTTAGCCGCTTGCAACTGTGTTGTCCCATCGGATGTGGACTTGGATCGAATGATGCATGAACCACGGTTCGCTGACAATGGCTCCCCCTGCTGGCTCTATGGCTGGACTCGTCAAGGCTAGTCAATCCGGCTTGCCACCTTCTCACAGACAACACACTCAGCAGGGTTCCGCCTTATCTTGGATATTCTGCTCGGCGACTCCTGGATCGCCGATAGGAGAATGTCCCTACACTGAGCTTTCTCCCGTTCGGCGCGCTGGGCAGGCCGTTCCTTGCTCCGTTCGGCGTACCGGGCAGCCACGGCCTTGGCCTCCTCGATATGCGTCGTACAGGATTGCCGGCAAGGAACCATCAAGTCACGCCTCTGCCAACCATTGAGCTAGACCCGGGTCCCAAGCTGGTTGAGCCTGTAGCCGAGCCTGAACCCTGGTTGCCTTCATAGCTGAGACGACGCCCGGTGGTGGTGTAGTCGCCCAGGGACTGATCGTGATTGTCGTCTACTTCATGCACATGCTGACGCCTATGCCTGACGGCCCATGGCGTCTCTTCGGAGGACTGTTGGTGATGCTGCTGGCCAACTGGGGCCCGGTGGTGCTGGGCTTCGGTGAGCCAATCGCCGCGGCCGTCATGCTGGGGAACGTGGCGCTAGGTGGGTTCGCCTATAAGACCTGGATGGAAAGGCAAGCCGAGAGCTAAGACCATGGACATGACCGGGGCATGACCCAATTGGCACCCCGTAGCACGTAGAGAGCCGTTTAAGTTGGTGCTAACCTTCAGTTTCCTTATATAGATTTAGCGCGCGAGGGGTTTTTGCCCCTCACACAACACGTTTGCAGCCAGTGTTCATGCCTGTGGGTGTGCACGATTGGTGCATCTTCCGTGCAGGTGAAGAACACGTCCGCACGCAGGATGTGCACTTGAGGGACAGGCGGGTTGTGCAGTAGGTGCGGTTAAGGTGTGCCCTAGCACAGCCCCCATGATAAGGGTGCTGACCACTCTCTTTCCCATTAGACGGGCCAGGCCGTGCACTCGACCACCCTGTACCAGCCGTCAGCCGTCCGTGCTTCACGAGTCACGATCGCCCATGCCTCACGGTACTTCTGCGCCGTCCCCAGGTACTCGGCCGACGTGCCGGCAGGCCCCCTGGCGCTGGCGCTGAGCGTGATAGTGCTTCTTGTTCGGCCCCTTCGACATGGCTACCAGGATACCAGATCCACTTAGCCGTCAGAAATCTGCTCCGTCCGCGGCGCCGGAATGCGCCCGGCTTGACGGCCCCGCTTTTCGCTGGTCCGTTTTAGCGCCCAGGAGGGTCCCCAGCAGGGCAACAGGGCTTTCAGGGGGGCTACGGCGATCCTAGCGCGCCGCTTTTCGCAATTTCCACTCGCTCAGGCACGGATGGCGGTTTTCCCCGTCCAGGACTGGGGCGTCAGCTGACACTATCCGTTAAGAGTTTAGTGTCATTTCCCCGGATCTCGACGGTCTACTCCACGCCTACAATCGCGGGCTGGGGCGCTGCTCCTGACACAGTTCTACTCAAAGAGTGCCACTGTTCTATCAGAACAACCGCTAACCAAAGAGCGGCTGCTCAAAGTCCCTGAACTCCGCCGCAACTTTAGACATTTCGGAAAGATTTCCAAATTGCTTAAAATCCTCTATCCACCTACCGGCCGTTCTCTGTTCCACATTGATGCTGCCCATCACCTTGTAGACGACGGGAGCGGCGTGGCGGTGATAGTGCATCCGCTGTTCCCGTGACTGCCAGGGCGCCCAGCGGCGCATCAGGGGACCAAGGTCTACCAATGCCGGGGCATCGATATCCCTGGCCAGAATGGGAAAGAAAGCACACGCATCGCGCCACCCCTTTATCTCATGGGGCCCCGACCCTCAGGTCCCGTTCCGCCCAGGGAAGCCGATTATGCCCGGACTACTGGACCTGCGGGCGCACTTCGTCGTCCACCGTCACGCCCATCGCGCCGTGCAGCTCCCAGGGCCGAAAGCCCTCCACGAACCCCTTGGCCTCCTCCATGGACGCCATGCCCTTTTGGGCCCGCCCGGGGTTGTAGCCGAAGGTCTGGGCGAAGGCGTCGAAGCCCCTCTTGGTCGCCCTCACCCCGCCTACCTCCTGCTCCTCGCCGTCATCCATCGTCAGGATGAGCCTCTGTCCCTTCCTCACTTCACGCCAATACACCTGCATGAGCAATAGTCCTCCAGCACTGCGTGTCCGCCTGGCATATCCCTACACAACCTCTATCTGCGGGCTCTTGTCCGTTCCTTTGCACAACCGTCACTGCTAACAAAATGAACCGCACGCCCCCAACTCCGTCGTTCCCACGCAGAGCCTGCCCCGTACTCGATACGGGGGGAACCCATCCCCGGTCCCTGCCTCCGATCATGTGGCAACGGAGATTCCCGCACCTATCCAGAAGGCGGGGGGCCAGCCTGTTTGCGTCGTCTCCGCCCCTGACGAATCCGCTCAGTGCCTGTCTCCAGCCTCCGTCGCGTAATCTACCGACATCCACTCTACCGCGCAAGGCCGACCTCGTTTCTCCTAGGTACAATATGTAGTGATGGTACAATTATCGGAAGCAGGTGATAAATTTCGAAAGGTTGTGAGATGGTGCAGAGTAATTTCCCATACGAAGAGGGGGATACGTTCTCCATTGCAAGCTGGGGCCACCTCTCGAAGCGGGATATAGCTCAGCATGGCATTGATATTCTAGCGGGGATGATCATGACCTACCATGGGGAATGCCCGTCGCCCAATCACTTTTGGTGCGCCCCACCGGAGATGCAGGTATTTCTCATGGCCGAACTGTATCAAGCCAACGGTGATCAAGGTGAGCATTATATAGGTTGCTACTTGCGTGGCGCCGAATTTGACGACAATGGCATCCTTAGTATTCATGAAAGACCATCGCTGAAGGCGCTTATCCAGTGCTTAGAAGATGGCCGCGTCCTCGTCAACCTTGGCAGGCTGGCAAATGACGAACCGGGCAAATCGTTTGGCGGTCTCGGATTGCTTGACCAGAGGACGGCAGAGTTCATCGTGGTGACGCCTGAGTCAGTGGCGAACGTCCCCAAGGATGCAGACAATCAGGCTTCGTTTGTACTCAGAAGGCTGGACAACGTTTGGAGCCTAGCGCACTTCTCGCTGGATCAAGAGCCTTCAACCACTACCCAAGCGCGGGTGTTTGCTGCGCTCCCAGTAGCCCCAAGTCCGAGCCCCTTAACTGTGTTGCAGATTGAGGACTTCCCACTCGGATAGAATAGAATGAGGCCTTGCCACGAATGCCTATCTTGATTTGACCTGCCCCACCCAACTGGACAAAATCAAGAACCTTGTATCTTTGACTATATGAGAGAATTCCCATACAGGGCTGTTCCGAGTGCGGCAGACCGACCGAACTTTGGTCATGGTAGACCGCCGAAAAGCGAGGGTCGCCGCACTCATCCCTGATAGAGCTCGAACGGTTGCCCGGGCTGATCAAGCCCGCATCTTGCAAGGCTGAGCCAACACAGCAGGGGAGGTGAACATGAAACGAGAACCCACATACGTAGGCATCGACGTCGCTAAAGACCGAGTGGATATCGCCGTACGTCCAACAGGTCAGAGCTGGAGCGCGTCCTACGAGGAAGAGGAGGTGGAAATATTGGTTGCCAGGCTGCAGGTACTGGAGCCGGCCGGGGTGATACTGGAAGCTACCGGTGGTCTGGAGCTTACATTGGTAGCGGCCCTGGCTGCGGCATCACTACCAGTGGCAGTGGTGTCTTCCTCTGGCCAACCGATGAGTCATCGCTGAGCAACCCTGTGCTTCTGTTGGCCTTCACAATGCTGTCGCAGTCCAGGAGAACCAGATCAACGGCTGAGTGGTCGCCGTAGGGTAGGAGGCCGAGTGCCCACGCGTATGCCTGCCCGAGGTGGCCAAGACCTATGAGCCAGAGCCGCTTAGGCAGATAGAGACACGGTTCGCCAAAGGCGGGTTCATCCCTCAACCACCAGGTAGTTCATGGGGGTGCAGTCTACAGTATGGCGAGCTGGAGGGTGAGAGGTAGAAAGTCAGACGAATTCCACCCACTTATCGGTCGATAGCATGACTCTTTCATGGCGTTATGCGTCGTTTCCATAACGCAAACACCCCTATAGTAAGGCGTTACAGGCACAAAGGCGGGGTTTGGGGAGGGCGACATGCGGGGCACCTATATAATATTTTAGAGAAACGAAGTTGACACCCTCCGTCCTCTTCACCCCCGCCCCGGGGCCAGCGCCGGAACCGGCCGCCCGCATATCGAGGACGAGATCGCGGTCGAGTGCAGTCATGGCCTCCATTGTGACAGCTGAAATCCGCACCCCAAGGGACTTATAAATATATATTTTAGAGAGTAGTAACTCAACATCCAAAAACCTCTTACTAGGGCGTGAGGGGTTTTCTATTTAGTCGTTCGTGTGTAGCCTGGGCATGGCCACCAGCTAACCCGCACCGTCCTATGTTCCGGCGTAGCCCTACGGAAGCATCCACGCCCTATGTGCCGCGTAGCCTTCAACATTCCCCGGCATCACTACCAGCATATGACGGCATGGCCTTGTTCAACTTGAGGCGGCCTCTGTAGAATAGACAGCATGACGACGAGATCCAGACCGCGCCTCAAACAAGTGCTTATCCAGTGCGCCGATCCGAAGTGCGGCCTGCCCAAGATTGGCTACTACCCCAGTCGACAGAGCGTCGCCAATAAGCTCTCCCCTTATAGGTACTGCCAGCCGTCGCACCAGCAAAGGCACTGGCGCCAGCGCAACCGCGCGGTCCGCCTGGCCGCAAAGCCCATCATCCATTGCCATCATTGCGGGACTGCCATTAGGCCGACCCTCCGGCCAGGGCGTCCACGTCGCTACTGTTCTCCGGAGCATCAGCAGGCCGCAGCCAATAAGAGGCGGCCTCCCACCAGCCCGCAGATCGCTTTCCTCGAGGACCAGCGCTCCGCTCTAGAGGTTGAGTCTCAGGCGGCTTGGGCGGAGCTGGCCAAACACCCAGGGCCTGAGACGGCCGCCGAATACCAGGCGCGCGAGCAGCCACTCCAGACAGCACTTCACCAGGCCGAGGCCGCCCAACGGGAGCTTTACGCCTCTGACCCTACCCTCCCTCCGGCGCTGGAGGCGCTGAGGGAGGCTGAGGTCGAGCAACGGGCGGCCTGGGCGGAGTTCAATGCCATCAACGATGCCGTTGGGGAGTTCAAGACGAAGGCGGCTCAATTGGCTGCGCGCCCGAAGAACGGCGACAGGCGGCGATCGGCAGAACGCCGATTAGAAGCCCGCCGCACCATACTCCAGGCCGGCGAGCTGGTGGGCGTCCAGGAGGCCAGGGACGCCCTCAACTCCTTACAGCGCCGGTCCGTAGAGGCTGAGGAAAAGGCGTTGGTGTCCGCCAAGGCGTCCCTGGACAACATCCAGCGGGATGCGGAGCTGGCCAGGCCCCGGGCGGCGGTGGCGGCGGATGCTCGATACGCAGCCCAGCGCCGAGCTGATGAGCTGGCCGGCAGGGTTGAGGGGGTAACAGAGCTCATCAACCGCGCCAAGCGTCGGCTAGCACGACGTGCGAGGGATGCCCGCCGTCGCCGTGCGACCGCGCCCGCCGGGATCCGGAGTACGCCGCCTGGCTGCGCCGTCAAGGCCTGCTCTAAAGGTCAAGTGCTACCCAGCCATACACTTGTCCCTATGCAATGCTCAGCGCTGGACTGCAACGAGACTATCCACGAGAAACGTCTGGAGGCTATCCCCCTGGGCCAGGACGTGCTCGCCGACTTGTTCCAGGACGCGCCATAAGGAGCAGAACAGGCTTTCAGCAGCTCGGCATAGGGAACGGGTCAAAGAGGCCACCGCTGGCCTCAAACCGCCAGTCGGCGCACAGACTACCCGGGGCCCTCTCGGCGGGGGTACTAAGCCACCAGTAAGCTGAAGGCCCCTCGGATCGGGTTAATAATCCAGCGGCCGCGGCGCAAGAGGAGTTGACTCTTGACGAACAGAAAGGTGTTTGTCTCATACGACCACGAAGGAGACATGCTTGAGGTTCTCTGGGCGTTCCGGGAAGGGTACTTCACTCCCACCAACGATGAGCGCATCCTCAAACGGCTGAACGACGACGGAGAGGTTATCGGGTTCCTGATCCACGAGATGAGCTCGCTCAAGCAGCCGAGCCCCGTCGAGTTCGAGCTGGCTTCCGAGGGCCCCGACGAAGATGTCTCCAACGTCACGGTGCGGGAGGCGGCTGTCAGGTTGGGCGTGTCAGAGCGCAGGGTGCGCAAGCTGGCACGGGACGGCCGGATGCGGGGAGCAGTGAAGGCCGGTGCCGAGTGGCTGATTCTAACGCCGGTCGAGGTGATACCGGGCAGGCGCGGTCCAGTGGGTGTTGCCGGGCGCGTGAGCGCTACAGGAAACTAGAATGGTCGCCCAACGTCATACCCACGACATGCCTGAAGGGTCCTCGCGCGGCAGGAAGGGGTCTTGGCTATTTCGCCACAATGGCAGATAGGCAAGCGCGAACGCCAAAATCAGAGGAAAGATAAAGCCCATGGCAAGACAAAATGATATTGATCTCTTTCTCAGTGGCGTCGATTCTTGGAACCGCGTCTTCGACCCATCCGACCAGAATAGAGCCGAAAAGTCTCGTTCGAGACCGAGCCTACGGTATAAGGCGGACTTGAGCGAGACGCACATACCCCGACGAAGAAGACTATGACTTGCGGTTTCCAGACGGCAGCATATTGACGGTACCTGAGATGTGGCCGGCGACCCTAAGTAGGCCCGAAGAATCGGTTCGATCCTTACCAAGTGGGCCTAAGTGGATGGTAGGTGGTACCGTCTTCGAGATGTGGCTGGGGGCTTTGTGAACCTCCTTTGGCTCAATTGCGCCCTCCTGCTCCTCCTGGATTGCACTTACGTGTCCCGACTGGCGTTTGGCTCTCCGAGTCTACGCAAGCCTCAAAGGTGTGCCTCCTACCCCGAGGCCGACTCATGGAGTGCGACTAGGGGTCCGAGTTCCCAGTCCCCCCGATCCGCCCCGTCGAGCACATCCGCCAGTTGATTAATATCCCTGGCATGCATTCCTAGGCGCCCGTGTCGCCACAAGCGACACCCAAGCCCATCGATTTCTATGTCTTCATCACGCCATCTTCTTTGATCGTCACCATAGAAGAGGAGTCTACTTCCGCCATGCGACCAACTGATTTGGAGACCCGGAGGGTGACTGCCGGTGAAGTTAGAGAAGATTTCCGTCTCTTGCCCTGCGGAGTCCAGTGCCACACTTTGGGGAGTAGCGACAACAACCAGTCCCAAAGAAGTGGGGACTAAACCCCAGTCGCCGTGACTCCCCGTGCCTTCGTCCCGGATGTTGCCTTGGATGTCTGCCCCTCGTCGGCGTAAGCGCTCTACCCCAGAAGTAATCCTGTAGGCCTCCAGCAACGCCTCAACTATTGCAGGCAGGAATACCGGGTAGGGAGTTAATCCTTTCACCAGGTTGCTACCGTGAAGATTACTCGACTGCGGAAGCATGGTAGTGGGTTCTGCGAAATACCTGACGTCCACATACACTCCATCTCGTTGACCGTATGTATTGGAGTAGAGCGACAAGATTTGTTCGATTGTGGGTGCCTCGTGCCCATGTTCCAGAATTGCAGCGACTATTTCTGACTGGCGGAACAAACGCTCTGTTTCAATCTTGTACTCGTTGTTGAGATCGTCGTACAGGTCCTTGAGAGAGTGCACATGAGCAGGATTCTCCGAGCGAATCCCAAAGGACTTCAACGCTTGCTCTGCCGACGTTACTAGCAATAGAATCGCCGGCATGGCCTCCTTGAGGCTGTTCGGAAACCGGCCCCTGGGCAAGAGAGTCCAGAACTGACGAAGGTACTCTCGTGCCATTTCTGCCATGAGGTCAGGATCACCGTACTGGTCAACAACGCTACCGTCTTGGATACGGCCTTCTGAGGTCGGTATGAACACGCGATCTTGAAGCCGGGTCACGCCGTGCATACCTAGAAACGGTCTGCCGAACCAATTCAAATATGTAAGTTCTACTGTCTCGCTCTTGCCGCTACTCCGGAGCGAAGCCCTGGGCGAATAATTGTCAAAGTTCTGGATTTCGGTTTTTACCTCGCTACCGCAATTTTGGCAAACGTACGGAGTCTCGGCTTGGACAAGGGAGTTAAGCCACGGCAGGCCGAGTCGAAAGACTCTTGTTGGCTGCGGCACCAGCTCCTGCTCACGACATCTCGGACAATTTCCCTTCATCTATACTCCCTACTAGTCAGACAATCAGAAGTACTTACGGCTAACCAGTTCGTTTATTGTTCGCTGGAGGTCTGCCAAGAAGTTCTCATCAATGGTGTCCGTCCACCAATGAGCGATATCATCCCTGTAATCAGTTAGCTCCTGCAGAGTCTTCTTGCCTGCCACAACTACCTTGTCATGCTTGATACTCTTCCCCTGGTAGTTGAGGTATTTCCTTCCCGCGTCTTGCAACGATTGCCATAACTGCAAATACTGGAGGCGCTGGTAGGCATCGTCCTTATACTCATCTCTGTACATCGAGTTAACTAGCAGCGCCATGTGGGGGGCACCAATGTCCTGTTCCATAGCAGCAATGGCCCTACGTATATCAGATGCCCTGCCTCTGTACGCGGTGGTATCCATCGGCGTCACTTTGCTCAACCTCACCGACGCCGTAGGGCGCATCATCACTACGAACCGGCCGTCGTCTGTCACCAGACAGTTCTGGTCTACGTATTTGCCTATCGGATCCGGAGTCTTCTGGCCGACACGGACGCCAGCTAGTATCATGTTTACCAACTGTTGGTTGTTGGGCAGTTCGGGCCACGCTCCGTCAATGGTAGGACTAGCGATTATGAACTCCTCTCCCTCCCTACCGCCGACCAACATGGGTACTTGTTCGCCATCTTCCACGACTATCTCGTCCGACATACTGCATTCACCCTTGACCATCTCTACTGGCGTCAACTGGTTAGACTCCTCGATCACCAGGAACACTGGTACTCGACCCTTCTGTTGCAGTTTGGTCTTCTCATCGGTCTCACCGACCAAATGCCGCAAGCTAGGGCTGATGGCGTAATGCTTACTACACGTCGAGTTCACGAAGTAGTCCACTAGATTTGAAGCGACACACGCCTGAACCGAGGGAGACGCGTAAATCTCGTAGTGAGGTTCGTCGCCGTCCGCATGGAAAGCGATCCCCGGAAACTCGAAAATCTGTGTGCGACAATACTCACTGATTGTGCAACAGAAGTCCTTACCCCCTAGGCCCGCGTGCATTCTCCGTGCTCCGGCTAACGTAAAGTGCGCTTCCGGAGGAGTCGGTTGCAGAGACTGTTGACGATCCGCTACTGTTCGATCCGTTCTGGTCATTGTTCATATACTCCTCTTGAAGTTGGCACTCTGACTTCTGGCTTCTCCTACGGTGCAATGCAGACACTAGACGCCGTTTCAACCTGCCTTGTTTGCCAACAATGCCCCGACTGCCTCCTCCACGGCGTTGCCCTCCACCTTCTCTCGCAGCCATTTCCGGATCTCCCGCCGGGCGATAGTGACGGTCACCTCGCCCCGGTCCTCGCGCAGCCGGGCCAATCGCTCAGCCGCTCCCTCCGCCGCCACTCTGCCAGCCTCGGATACGACGGCGTGTAACGAATCCTCGGGGTCGAACTCCGGGATGGGCAGCTTCCACAACTGCTTTTGCAAATCACGAGCACCGAATTGGCCTTTTGACATCAATGGTGTCACCATCTCATACAAGGCATCACTATTGATGATAGCCAGCAGGTAATAGGCTTCCTGTGCATCCCTACAGGTAACCCAAAACAGCTTATAGTCAACGATAGCGTCGTCTTCGTGAAGCAGTGCGGCCGTTGGTGCTCCCCATCCACCGTACACTATCCGGATTTGCCTATCACCGGGTTCATGCCTCCATTCCAACTGCGACGAGAGCTTGCCGTAATAGTCCAACTGCCCCAACAGGTTCATTTTGGTAGCTGCCGCCCTGTTTGCCTCCCACAGGTTGCTGACGACCCGCCAGCGGTCGCGCATCCTCTGGCTCAATCCGCCCAAGCGAATGCCGCCCACACCGTTCTTGCCGGTCGGTACTTCGTGTTCACCACGTTTTAGAGGCAAGACCGCCCGTAATGGGTCGAGCGTCGCGTAAGGAACAATCGTCTCGCCCAGGTGAACGTCGAACACATGGGCAACTTCAACCGTCTGCTCGGATACAGTGGCCAAGTCGAGGCTCTTCCAAGGCTCTTTGTCCTGAGAGCCCCGTCGTGGGTTTACGGTGATGGTCTGACCAGCCTGAACGATTGCCGGATTCCTGGTCTCCTCCACGAAGAATAGAGGACGGGGATAGATGGTCGCACCATTTCTTGAGAAATGACCATAGGGAGAGATGCTAGCTGTTGATGTGTCAACTATGGCTACGCGTTTACGCCTATCAGAGTCCTCTCCTGGCTCACCCAACCAACGCTCTACCTGACCTGCCAGAGGCGTCGCCTTGCCGTCTTCACCGCTGCGTCTGGCGAACACAACCGACGCCGGGACGGGAAAGAAGGTGTTGGGTTCCAGCCCCTCAAGGTCCCAAGCCATCTTGTGATCAAAGTCGACCGACAGTACACGATCCGCAGTGCGGTTCCTTCCTCTACCAACCGACTTCGTCTGCCATGCGCCCGTGCGCCATTTGGAATGTTGGCCCGTCTGAAGGGCGCTGTGGGGCATCACCATACCAATAACACCACTGTCTTTCAGGTATAGGTCGACGCACCGGGCAAAGAATAGGCTAGATATGTCTTGGTGGTTGGCGTGTCTGCCACCGACCCAAATGCCGTACAAATCCTTGCTCTGTCGTTCCAGCTCAGTCCGCAGCGTGCTGGCGGTGTTCCGATAGATCAGCCACGGCGGGTTGCCGACGACCACGTCCACCTTGCTGCGGGATAGGGCCACGGGGCGCACCAGATTACGAGTGTAGTAGGCCCAGATGTGGTTGCGCCCCTCTGTGTGCAGCCGCTGCATGGCGGAGATGGTCTCCTGCAAGGTCTGCCGCTCCCCAGGTTCCGTGATCTGGTGGTCGTCGAGTGCGAGGTTGGGGTCGTCGCCCCTCTCAATGGCCTCTGCAATGTCGCTCATCAGCGCGTCGAAGGTCTCGGCCCGCTCCACCAGACTCACGGGAAAGACCAACTCCGTGTTCTCCTCATCCTCCACCTGAACGGTTACGTTGTGCTCGGCGAACATGTCACCGGTGCGAAACCGGAGTTTGAGGGCGTCTCCTAGGTAGACGGGAACGGTGACATTGGCTGCGAAGCCGTCCTCGACCGCCGCCTGTATCGCAGGCTGCGCCGCCAGCACCCATGCGGCCCTGGCCAAGTGCACGGCAACCGGGTGAACGTCGATGCCGGCGACGGAAAAGCGCAGCCACTCCAACACCTCTTTCGGGTCTAGGGAGGTCTCGTTGGCGGCCTCGATGAAGTGGTTGACCGCCTCGGCGACGAAGGTTCCAGACCCGCAGGCCGGATCGAGGACGTACTGGTCGAGGGGATCGGTCACCACTTCCCGCACGATGGCGCGCGCCAGCCAGTCCGGGGTGTAGTACTCTCCCAACTGGCGCCGCTCGTGGGGCGGTATGACGGTCTCGTAGAGGATGGCGGCAACATCGTTGGGAGCCTTCTGCCAGTCGAACCTAGCTATACGACGAGCCAGAGGTCTCAACAGGGGCAGCCCGCCTACCTCGGTGGGCCACGCAAAGAAGTCCGACTCCACGACTCCCTGAAGACCGGTCTTGCTTCGGAAGTCGCGGCCAAGCAGCAGGTCCGCCGGGTCGTTCTCCCCCAGTCGCTTGATGTCGCCGCCGAAGGAGGCTTGGACCACCATGCCGATGACGGCGCTCAGGTAGGTGTGTCGGACGAATAGGTCGTCCAGTTGAGCGCTTGACCTAGCGATCTCACCCAGGGCCGCCGTGAGCAGGTTCTCCCATAGCTGTCTCTTGACTCTGATGGTGCTGGAGTCGGTATGCTGGTCGTAGAGGACTTTGAGGGCTGCTATGTCCCGCTCATAGGATGGTGCCGTTGGGCCGAAGTGCTGTGCGATGGTAGAGCGGGACGGCTGCTTGTCTACCTCTGCGGAGAGAGCATGGTCACGGAGCCATTCGAAGAGAGTAATCCAGCGGTCTGCGTCCTCCAACGTGAAGGCGTAGGGCATGGCCGTCCTGACCGGACCCGCGTTGGGCCAGCGCAGCAGCCATCGCTTGCCGTCCGTGAGGATACCCATGCGCATCCGGCCCTGCTCCCCTGACTGCTCCAGGTAGTCGTCGAGTTGCTGGACATACTCGGGATTGGGGTTGAAGCCTCCGGCGGTCCCGATCCGGCGCTTGAACTCTATGAATGTATCGAGAGCAGCGAGGTCCACGGCGCGGCGCGAGCCCTGTGCAGGCGGGTTCTCCTCAACGATGTCATCGGCCTTTACCAGTCCCGTGAGGATGAGGAAATCGCGCACAGCGCTGGTGATGTTCGCCTCGGGCTCGCCATTTTCATGCCGCCGCAGAATCTCAGCGGCAGCCTGGGCGTACCGGGCATCGTTGTAGTCAATCTGAATGGACACTTACGCCCTCGGTTTAGTTGGGTCTCCCCAGAATAGGGCAGTCCAGAGGACCAGAGAGCATTTCAGCGCGTCAACCATACGGAATCGCCCCTACCGCTACTCCGGCGCAACGAACTCTCCTATCCAGTGTACGTTGTCAATGCTTGGGCTTGCGGCCCGGTAGAACCTCTCATCGGCAGTCCACAGCTCGCAACCGAAACTCTCCGCCAGCGCCAGGTAGTGGGCGTCGTAGGCGGCACCCTGCTTGAGTTGACTTGCGAGTTGCAGCGCTCTGACGTGGAGGCCCGGCGGCTGGTGTAGTTCGAGCCGGGACTCAAGCAGCCGTGAAATCATGCGGGTACTGTCGCCGACGTTCAGTTCCCCGCGCAACACCCGCCGGTGGAGAGCGTTGGCGACCTCAAAGGGCATGAGGTGCGGGGCGATGCGGGCTATGTCCTGGGCAACCCAGGATTGGAGGACTGCGTGGGCTTTGTCAGAGTCATCCTCTTCAACCAACCACTTGACCGCCAGGCTCGCATCGACGACGACGGACCCGCTCACGCCCACCCCACGGTTTCGGCATCCCTGATCTCACGGGCCTCCCGGATCAAGTCGGCGGAACTCCCAGGCAGAGGCTTGCCCCCGAATATCTCCTGCCGGAGCTCTGCAAACAGCTCATGGTCTGGCTTGTCGGACAACAGTCCGGCCATCCCGTTGGCTTCGTCCCTTGTCAACTCCCGGTCAATTGCAGCTTGGCAGTACCCACGCATGCTCACTCCTTTGAGTGCGGCGATGGCTTTGAGCCGTCGCTGAAAGGTGGGGTCCAAGTCCAGAGTGAGTCTCTTCTTCTTGGTTTCCATCGCCTACGCCTCGCTAAGTTGATACTCTAGGGTAAGGATATGACAAATACGGAAAGATAATCAATACACTGGGAAAAGCTGAGCAACAAGAGAGCGCCCGCATACACGGTATTGGCACGATTGGCCGTGACTGCAATGCGTCGGCCTCTCCTGTATCTTGCGCATACTGCCCCGCTCACGCCTCCCCTTGTCCCGGCTCCTCAGCCTTTGGCATCCGGTAGCCGACGCGCGGCTCGGTGAAGATGTAGATGGGGTTGTCCGCGTCATCGCCCAGCTTGCGGCGGAGCTTGCTTACGATGGTGCGGATGGGCCGCACGTCGCCGCTGCTCTTCTCGCCCCAGACCCGTTCCAGCAGATGCTCGTAGGTCAACAGCCGCCCGGCATTGGCCGATAGCTCGGCGAGCAGCCGGTACTCCATCGCTATCAACGGGAGCGGACGACCGGCAAGGGTCACCCGGCGTTCGGCATAGTCGATTGTCAGGTCTCCCAGCACGTAGGGTTCTGACGGCTCGGACGCCGCCCGCTTGCGCAGGGCCGCCCTGATCCTCGCCGCCAGCTCCGTCGGCGAGAAGGGCTTGACGACGTAATCGACGGCTCCCATGTCAAAGGCCCTGGCGATGAGCTCGTCCCGGCCGTAGGCCGACAGGAAGATGACCGGCACGTCGCCCGCCCCCAGGATGTCCTTCATCAGCTCGATCCCGTCGGTCCCCGGCAGCATGAGGTCGAGCAGGACCAGATCGGGCTTCTCCTCCTCCACGAGTCGGAGCGCCTCCTCCGGGTCCCCGGTCACAACTGGCCCTAGCGCCTTACCAGCTCGAGACCTATAAGAAGGCCGACGTGGAACGGGACGAGTTCGAGCAGGGCCGAGAGGAAGCGCTGGCGGGCATCTTCAGAAGCCGCTACTTGAAGCGCTTCGAGTCCAGCGTGGACGCCTTCCGCATCAGCGTGCGGCGCGCCCTGGAGTTCACCAAGACCTTCGAGAGCTACCTGCTGGACGGCAAGCTCCTCGACAGCACGTCCTTTCAGAAGGCCATGCGGTACCTCGCCCGCGAAGACGAGGACGACGGCGGCGCCCCAGCGAGCCGGGCCGACGAGATGGACGCTAGCGATGAGGCGAGAGAGGTGCTAGAGAGCCTTGAGTCGTTGGATACCAGCCAGTATGAGCTCAGAAGGCTGCACGAGGCCCTCCAGCACGATGTGGACTCCCTGACCGAGCTATGGCGGCTGGTCGGCGGCATCACCCCCGGCCAGGACTCCAAGCTTCAGACCCTCAAACAGATGCTGTCGAAAGACCTGAAGGGGCAGAAGGTCATCGTGTTCACCTACTACCGGGACACGGCTCGTTATCTGTACAGAGAGCTGGGCGGCGACAGTGGCGCAAACTTCCGCAAGGATGCGGGGGAGCCGACGATTCGTCGCATGGACGGCGGCGCTTCGCCTACGGAGCGGTCCCGGCTCATACAGGCTTTTGCCCCGCAGTCCAACAACAGGCCAGACTTGGTCGGCTCCGATACGGAATTGGACATCCTTGTCTCAACGGACGTGCTGTCCGAGGGCCAGAATCTCCAAGACTGCGGAGTCCTAGTCAACTACGATCTGCACTGGAACCCCACTCGCATGGTTCAGAGGGCGGGACGTATCGACCGTATCGGGTCGAGGCACCCCCTGCTGTGGGTGCACAACATGTTCCCGGAAGAGGGGCTGGAGCGGCTCCTTGGCCTCGTGGAGAGCCTGAATCGCAAGATCACCGACATCGACCGCACCGGATTCCTCGACGCGTCGGTGCTAGGTGAAACGGTTCACCCCAGGAATTTCAACACCCTGCGCCGCATCATGGACGAGGACGGCACGGTGATAGAGGAGCAGGAGCAGTTCACCGAGTTGGCCAGCAACGAGTTCTTGCTTCACCAGTTGCAAAACCTACTGGACACGGGGGCGCGTGAGATGCTCGAAGAACTGCCGGACGGAATCCACTCCGGGTTGGCGCGAGTTGGCGAGACGGGAATGTTCTTCTACTTCACCGCGCCCGGACCGAGGGGTGGGGGGCTGCGGCACTTTTGGCGCTACTACGACATCAAGGGGGACCGAGTGCTCGACAACAGGTTCCTCATCGCCAATCTGATCGCCTGACACGCCGCGAGTGGTGGGCGACTGCGATGTCTTCGCCATCCAAGACAGGGTGATCGACGACATACTCAGTTCCGTGCGTGAACAGCAGGCGGTGGAAGCAGCGCCCAAGAATCCTAGACCCGCTGCAACAGACGGTGATAACGCTGCTGCGGGGGTACCTTGATAGCCCGACAGTCAAGCGAACTGAGGTCAGGGAGGCAATGCAGCGCCTGCAGTTCCCGATGACCCACGCGGCCATCCGAGATCTGCGACGGGCTTGCGAGCGATTCCAACGGAATCAGGATATCGGCCCAATCATTAGCCACGTGGTTTCCATGGATGCTGTTGAACCCGACGGTGCGTCATCCGGCTCTGGCGCCCAACCTCCGCTAGCGCAAGAGGACCTGCACTTAGTCTGCTTCGACTATATCTGGAGCTAGTGCAGGAACTCAATCGGCCCGCTGCGGGAATCTTGTCGTGAACAAGCTCTGCCAAAGACGCTTCCCCCCGGTTACCTGACAACTCGCCCTACCTTTTCCCACATGAGGGAGTACCTGACACTGCCACCGTCGCTTGATCGCCGAGTACCTCCAGCGACATTGGGGTGATGTGGAGATCGTTCATTTAGGCTAAGATGTTGAAACGATTCAGGAGACAGACAAGAGATTTGGATAGGCTGGCATTTAGCCACCGAATCATGAATTACTATCATGAGCTATAAATCTGGCATCGAGTGGACTGATACAACCTGGAATCCCGTAACCGGTTGCACTAAGATTACACGTGGGTGTGACAACTGCTACGCCGAGCGTCTAGCTGAGAGATTTCGGGGCACTCCAGGACATGTTTTCGAAAGAGGGTTCGATCTTACGCTTCGCCCAGAGCGGCTACCCCAGCCTCTGTCATGGAAACGCCCACGAATGATTGACTGCTTTGGGTGGCGCCTCCGTGGCAGTGGGCGAATCTCCCTCCCCTCGGCTGCCGGCACTCGCTGGTGGGTCCGTCCGTGACAGATGTTTGCCACCACGTTCGGATGGAGATCGAAGGCCTCGGCCAACTCCGAGATGCGCCGCCCCTTCTGATAGTGTGCCCGGATCTGCGCAACCTGCTTCACGGCAAGGCGGGCGACGGCGGCCTTCTTTCTCCGGAGACCTCTCCGTGACTCCCATGCGCCTTGCCACATCCTCCAGGCTGATACCATCAGAGGGGTCGGCGGCTACGACGCGACGGTGAGTGCGGCCGTGACAGATGTTCGCGGCAACGGACGGATGCACTCTGTAGACCCTGGCCAGCTCCTTGATCGAGTGGCCCTGCTGGTAGTGCAGACGCATGAGAGCTATCAGACTGCTGGCCAGCCAGTTCTTTCTACGTGCCATAGGGGCCTCCATACAACAAAACTTGTACTCATCTCAACAAATGTTGAATACACTACTCACTCCTTTCCTACCACCTTATGAACAAGCGCCCCAGCGCTGTGCATCTTCCCACACTGGCAGCCTCCCTTCAGATAGTGAGATAAAGGTGTCGGATTTCCCATTCCGTTCAGGGTGACCTGCGTACTCATCCCGTGTGCAGTGGGCATAGTACCCATCGGCTGATAGGAAACCGTAGCAGCGGCGACCCTCTCCCTGGGCTAGGTCCGCGTGCCGCCACACACGGGGTACGGGTGGTTGGCTCTGAACTGTTGCCAGGACTCTCGACCATCTTTCTTTATCTGCCATCCGATGGGTCCCACTTCCTATCCGGAGACTGGAGCCAGGCAACTATGTCTGGCTTACGCCAGCCTACAGCGCGGGCACCCAAGCGGATCGGCGGAGGGAAACTGCCGTCAGCCACCTTCTTGTAGATCGTTGCCCTCGCCAAGCCGGTCACTTGGGAGACTTTATCTCTGCGTATTATTTGATTTTCCTCTAGTGCGTCATCCATTGGACTCTCTCCGTTTATTGAATTGGCAATAACTCTAGAGAGCTCCACATCTGATGTGTGCCAATTAAGTGGGTGCAAAATCGGGGACTTAATTGTCCATTGGGTGTGTCGTACCATGTCTGCGTCCACCCGCGCCTCTGTTGCTTCCACCATTGCGACTCGGTTTTTGCCTGAAGTGGAGGCGGTGGAGGAAGTGAAAGGAAACCTTACTGCACGTGAGAGTTGGTGGCTTTGTGGCACCGATCACCACCGTTGCAATAGCCCAATTGCGCCCTCTCCGCTCTTCCGTTATAGTGAATTAAGAGTTCCCTAGTTCAAACGTCTTCTCTCTCGTAGGGAAACCCAAGCAGATCAAGATTGTGGGACGGAGTGTGGGATTAGAGACTGTGCCGCTTCGTATCCGTGGCTAAACAGACCTCAGTACGTAGGACGCTCCCTCCGCCATCTACGCTTGTCCTACGCCGTCCACACTGTAGGCTCTTTATTGCCTTGTTGCCGGGTTGCGTTGCTCCCACAAGGACTGGTGGAACACCATAATTCGTAGTTCTATGACTGCGTCTGTGACGCATCGTCGCTATGATTCCGTTTGCTGCCTCCTGACCATCAGGGCGGCAAAGTTCGCAACCAGGGCGCCGAACAGCCCTACGCCACCCACCATCAGCACAACGCCGGCAACTCTGCCTGCCGGTGTGCTGGGGACCATGTCCCCGTATCCTACGGTGGTGACGGTTGCGACTGCCCACTATATTGAATTCGGAAAGAAGCCGAGGGGGGAGCCACTGCCTTCTTCCACTGTCGTCACGATAGTGGCAACTATCAGGACAAGTCCAACCGCATAGACCAGCAGGAAGTCCACGTTGAATATGCGGACGACACCTCTGAATGCTCTGGTTCCGTAGACTGCTATGCGAAGAAGGCGGAAGGGTCGTGCAAATGGAACCACGACAATCAGTACATCTAGCCAGTGCTGCATTAGGAAGCCACGACGATCAGGTGATATGGCTGTCTTCACTCCCAGATCGGTGGCAAACAGTGCCCAAACAACGACATCAGCAATGAATACCAACCTCTCGCCGCTGGCGATTTCGGCCACCCTGTCCAACGAGATCGCCTGAGGCTGTTGAATATCGCCTTCGATGGCCTGCACGTTCTCAGAGTTCCTGTGATCGATATCCATTTGCCAGCTCCGTATGGCCGGATTCTCGTCCCGATCTTGAAAGACCAGCCCGGTCCGACTTTGTCGGATGCGCCATTATCGTTTTCTGGCCCTTACAGCCATTTGATTCAGCTGTTCCGCTATCCAGGCTAATACCTTAGCCACATCCGACTTAGGCCAGCAATTTAACTCTTTAGGCGCCCCTCCATTGTGTATATCTTGGAGACTACCTAAGACCTTGGGAAAGCGTTGTTGGCCGAAGCTCTCCAGCCATCCTGGCTAGGGCTGCTCCATACAGGAATATCAGACTCGCAATGTAGCTCCACATCATCAGAACGACTACGGAGGCAACCGGACCATAAATAGCGTGCCGCTGACTGGAGAGATTCGTAAACCAAAAGAAGAGGTGTTTTCCCATCTCGAACAGGACAACAGCGACCGTTGCCCCGAATGTGGCGTCCCTCCACTTGACGTCAACATTTGGCAGCCGATGGTATACGATGGCGAACGCGGTCGCTGTAAGGACGACGGGTAGCAGTGCAGAAACGACTCCCAGCACGACGACGGCCAAGGTGGAGACGCCTCCTGTGACCTCTGAAATCCCTCTACCAAAGCTGACAGCAATCTGCAAGAGCGCCGTGAGCCCAAGGGACAACAGGAAGAGAAGCAGGATCAGTGTAGCGACTGATACCTGTGTAACCGTTATCTGTACGATCCTTCTCGCTGCAATTCCGAAGATTCTGTTCACCGACCTATTCGCGGCCATGAAGAGGCCGTTTGCGCCCAGCACCATGCCTACCAAGGCCACTACACCGAAGGCCAGCGATCCGTTGAGCAGGTTTTGCACCGCCTCGTCTATCAAGTGGTCGGAAGCCGGGAGATAGTAGGCGAGTATCTCAGTGAGTCTGCTACCAATTACTTCGGCATCGCCAAATGTAGCTACCGCCATGATTACTAATGCGACGAGAGGAAAGAAGGACAGCATCGTGAAATAAGCGAGGGATGCTGCGAGGTCAATTCCCCCCGCGTCGATGAGAACCCGCACCGCCCTGATCAAAGCCCTTCCACACCACGCTGTCCGGCCCAAGGGCAATTCACTCGACATTTTCTCAGAGATTCCCGAAAGTCGCCGTTTCAAGTCGGCCAACTATGGCTCCCTCCACCGCCTCACGGCCAACGTCTGCTGCGTCGACCCCAACCTTATTGGTACCCCTAACTGCACTCACTACAACCTCCCTGACTACCGACACGGAGAGAGTTACCACCTGTCCTGTACCTTCCATTACGCCGATGACGGTGTTGCTGACAAATGAGCCTGTCTCGCCAACTATCTCGCCCACGGCCCGGATCGCGCCTCCTACGGTCTCCCGTGCCAGATGTCTCGCTCCCTGGCCGACAACGTGCGTGCTCATTGTCGCTCTCAGGACGGCAGAACGTACGGTGGTTCCTGTCACTGTGCGCCGATTCCTCTTCTCATGCCCAAGAATCTCTTTGATCTCAAGAGCTACATCTTATGAGGAAAGATTTGACCGTTTCATGTGTGACCTCTGTTGTAGGTAGGAGTTCCTGAGGCACTGGCAAATTGAAGGCAGACCAGCTAGTCCTGCGGATTCCTACAGTCACCCAGCATGTCGCGGAACTTGCCTGAGTGGGTGAGCATTGTCGTGGTGGCTGTGGCAACCTGGCCTGTGCCTTCTATCACTCCAATGGCAGAATCTCTGATTACCGCACCTGCCTGGGCTCCGATCTTCCCCGTAGCCTGTAGGGCGCCTAAGACTGCATCCTGGGCCAGATGGCCGGCCTCTCCGGTTATGGTGCGGGCACCCTTCAGCGCGTTGACAGTTGTGTCTCGAACCACATCGATGGCCACCTCCAGTTATCTGGCCTGTGCCCCGCAACGTACCCGATACGAATCCCTAACAGCTGTTCCTACCTTCCCGAGTATCAACATCGTATCCTCCATTCTTAGTTCGGTATCGGTCTGATTTGCAGACCCAGATTGTACCATCGATTTGTACCATCGATTGGACGGCATTGCATTTGAGTCTCTAGGATGGCCAACCATTAGTCTCCATGCCTCTCTGTAGTGCTGATGACGCTCTAGTGTCGTTGTCAATGCTGCTATAGATCGGCCATTGTACGGCCTAAGGGTTCAACCCCTGCAACGCCACTAGCCTTCAAGGATAAGGTATCATGACCATTGTGAGAGCACGGATTGTCCAACGGACTCCTTTTTTCTACGGCTGGATTATCGTGGCGGGCGCCTTCTTCGGCGCGTTCGCAAGCGGGGGTATCCAGGGGTTCACCTTCAGCGTTTTTCTCAAGCCAATGTCAGAGGACTTGGGTTGGGATAGGGCGGCTCTGACCGCGGGAGTCGCGGTCAATACGCTCGTTGCATCCTTCATTGCTCCACTATTTGGATACATTGTGGATAGGCACGGGCCAAGGCCTTTAATGGCCGCCGCCGCCGTAGTGGGAGGAGTCGCTGCGTTCCTCCTTAGCCAGGTGACGCAGCTCTGGCAGTTCTACCTCATATTTGCCGTTGCCGGCATATTCGGTGGAGCGGCTCTGGGCGAAGTAGTTACGCAATCCACCGTAGTCAAGTGGTTCGTGAGACGTCGTGGGCGGGCGGTTGCCTTTGGCAGCATGGGAGGAGCCGCCTCCGGAGCTTTATTAGCGCCAATCATCAGCTTCATCGTGGTCAACTCCGGTTGGAGAGGTGGTTGGGTGCTGATGGCGGCTTTGTTCTTCCTCATACTGTTGCCTGTTTCGTTCTTGATGATACGCCGTCCTGAGGACGTTGGTCTCAAACCTGACGGGGACGGGTCGCTGGACCCCAGTCAGTCCGGGGGCGGCGCTGACACTGAAAGGTCGTGGACTCTGCCACAGGCGCTCCGCGACAAGTCTTTGTGGATTCTAACCGGCTCACTAACGGTAGCCGGTCTATGCGTTTCCTCAGTGGTCATCCACGAGTTCAGCTACATAACTGATCGCGGCTTTTCCACCGCCATAGCGGCAGCCGTGCTCAGTACACATGCCGCTATGGCCTCGGTGGGCCGGCTTCTCTGGGGCTTCATAGTAGAAAGGGTAGCTGTCAGATATGCAATGGCTGCAGTTTTTCTGCTGTGCGGGATGGCGCTTGTGCTCTTGGTAACAGCGGAGTTTGCCGTCTTGCTTCTTGTGTTTGCCGTTGTCTATGGGCTGAGCATTGGCGGCTACTCCGTGACCACTGCCATAGCCTTTGCCAACTACTACGGTAGAGACCACGTGGGGTCTATTAGAGGAGCGATCAGCCCTCTGGTTACCGGGTCTGTGGCGCTGGGGCCGGTGCTGATTGCCATGGGATACGACTTCCAGGGAACATACACCAGCGGTTTCCTGGCGATGGTGTATGTTCGGTGCGGCAGGCGCACTGGCCTTACTGGCCAAGCCGCCAAGAGAGGCAGAGGACGTTAGGTAGGGTTGCTACTGTATGTTCAACGCCTTGGCCGGATTTGTGACCGTCATCTTCTGGATGTCCAAGTCGCTTATACCCAGGTCCCTCAGCCTGGGTAAGAAATCCTCAAAGATGTAGCAATAACCGGAGTGGCCACCGCTCCTGAGCCATCTCTTGCGGCTCGTGTCTTGAGAAAGGAGCAGGTTATCCGCGTAGCCCCTTTGGACTAAGGCATGCACTAGCTCAGCCCGCGTCTGATCTAGCAAGAAGTGCTCCTTCCCAATAACGTCAAACTGGACAAAGCACCCTTCACCGGCCAGCCTGGATAGAACGTCTATGTCCGGCCGTTCGTCCACATGGCCCACTATAAGCCGAGAAGGACTGACTCCTTCTGATTTGAGGATCTCCAGCTGTTGTACGCCTGCCACTCCGCCAGGCACCTCCATGCGTCGATTTCCTGTGGTATGTGTCGTGATCACCGCGCCTGTGCGCTTCTGGGCAATGGCGACGGCCTTCAGCACCTTCAACTCCACGCCCTCTACTCTGGCACGGTGTATCGCCGACTTGAAAAGACCGCAGCGGCGTTTGCTGGCGCCTACCCCCTCTTCAATCTCTGCTGTTATGTGATCGGCAAGGCGCTCTATTGGCCACTCGTAGACGAATTTTGGAATATGGGGCTCGATATAAAATCCGGATGTGGACACTATGTGCACCTCGCTAGCCTCCGACAGCCTTGCCAGCATATCCAGGTCTCTGCCCCATCCGTTGCAGGTTACTTCCACGATTGCCTTGCCCCCGGCTTCACGATAGGCCCTAAGTTCGGCCACCATTACATCAAAGTCATCCAGCCGCATGTAGGTGCTCTCAGAACGGGTAGTGCCCAGCAGGTCTACCCTTGGCCCAAAGCGCTGGTCGCACCAGATGTGCTCGTGGGGCAGGCAAAATCCCAGTTGATCGGGGTCTATTTGGCCTAATACGGTTTGGATCATCTGTGCATCCTACGTTACCTAGATGAGAACGGAGCCTTCCTTCTCCACCACTTGCAGCAGGTCGATCACTTCACTCGTTGTGCGCAGCTTTATCAAACCGTGGGCAATGTTGCCGCTTGCGTAGTCTTGACTGGCTCTGGTCAGTGCGGCCACCGCGTCCGAAACGATCAAACTGCTGACGCCGCGGTCGCTGAGGTCAAGGCATGTCTGGCTTATGCCAAAGTCCAGCATAGTGCCCATAACCGCTACGTTGGCGACATTGTTCTCTTGTAAATATCCTGCGAAGTCGGGATTGGATAGCGCGCTCCATCCCGGTTTGGCAAGGACAAACTCCCGCTTACCAGGCTCCCAGGCTCTTGGATAACTGCCGTTTTCGCCGTTCAAGTCCCATAGCCAGCCGGTAGCCTGTTGGAAATCTGAAACGTTGTTATCATCGTGGCCCAGGCTGCTAAAGGCCACGGGCATGCCCAGGTCACGCGCTGCTCTGAGCACTTTAGGAATGTTCTGAGAAATGATGGCGAGCAGCTCGAAGTACTCGTCGAACTCCCTGCTTAGCACCTTCTCTTTGACGCGACGCGCCAGCCATCCATGCTCCGGGTCAGCAAACGGCGCGTGGAGGTCCTGCAACAGCAAGCATGTGTTGCTCGCAGTCAGAGTGATAGGTCTCGACTCCTTGGTGACTAGAGTCAATGGATGACGCAGCACCATCAGGGTTCTCCTACTTGCAGCGCTTGCCATTCCAATCGCGACTTCATCTCTTCCGGATTGGGCGTGACTTTCTCAGGGGCAAATTCGAAATCCCATCCCTCAGCTGCGATTGTATCTACCACCCTCCCCGCATCAAAGCTTAGCCCAGTAAAACTGCTTGGTGGCTGGCTAGCCAGCCAGACAAACGCATTGCCCAGTTCGGCTGGGTCTGTCCAGCTTGACGTCACCTCTTCAGGCATCAGTTCTGCCGCTGCTATCGTCACCCCGGTTGGCTTAATTCGCTTTCCGGGGCTCATGGTGTTGATGGCTATCTTATGAGACGTCGCTTCTAAGGCTAGGGCCTTGGCAAACCCCTCCAGGCCGTGTTTTCCGGCACAGTATGCAACTTCCCTGGCAAAACCACGAAAGCTGGCACCGCTTGCCACAGCCATGATGTGTCCACCGCCTTGCGCCTTCATTATGTTCCATGCCGCCTTGGTGCCGTTAAACAGACCGCCTATATGGATGTTTAACTCACGCCACCAAGCATGGTGACTTGTTTCCTCAAAGCTGAGCAGGGGCATTACGGCAGCGGTATGTATCAGCGCGTCCAACCTGCCCCATTCGTCGACTACCTTTTGGATAACACTGTTGAACATCTCGGGGTCGGCTACATCCAAAGGCAGATTGAGGAGTTGGGTGCCATCTACCTCAATCCCCTTGAAAGAGGCTTCCATCTCCGCTTGATCGACATCGGTCGCGCAGACCCTGGCACCGGCCAGTGCAGAGGCCTTTGCAATTCCCCGGCCGAGGCCTCTACCTGCGCCTGTTACCAGTACTACCTTCCCCTCCAACATGGTCACTATGCAAGCTCCTTCAATGGCCTAGCCGGCTGCAAGGCCCAGTGTACCCGCCACCGGTTTCAGCGCATCTATGACGAACGTGATATGTTCGTCAAGGCCCACGCCCAACTCTTCTGCGCCTTGGATTATGTCTTCCCGACTCACCGACTTCGCGAAAGCTTTGTCCTTCATCTTTTTCCTAACGGAGCGGACGTCTGTATCGCCGAGACTTTTTGTGGGGCGGACCAGCGCCACTGCTGTGACAAAGCCCGATAGTTCATCCAGTGAGAACAGCGCCTTCTCCATCATCGTTTCTCGGGGTACACCTGTGTGATTACCGTGTGACAGCACCGCTTTCACAATTGAGTCCGGGTAGCCACGGGCCTTGAGGATCTCGGCGCCAAACTGGGGGTGTTCTTCCGGTGTCGGGCAGGCGTCCCAGTCGAAGTCATGCAACATTCCAGTAACACCCCAAAGTTCCTCGTCTTCCCCAAGTTGGCGGGCATAGGCGCGCATGCAAGCCTCTACGGCAGTGGCATGCCTGAAAAGGGCGTCACTCTTGCCGAATTCCTGAAGCAGCGTCCAAGCTTCGTCGCGAGTAACCATTTGACCCCCTTGGATTCGCCTGAAAGCGGTCTCGACCACTGTTATAATCGCATTCTAGCCGGTTACTAAGCGACCTTAGCACAACAGAGGTCTGTACAGCCACAATGACAAGGTAGCGTAGAGCACATGGATGGTACTTGGCAGCCCATATCTGGAGTTACGGCCTAACGTAGGATATCCCTGCTCCAAGCGGCGAACCTTGACACGCCACATGACAGGTCTATAATCCCGTCGTCTGCAATAGGGTGTTGTCGAGTAACTCGTCAGAGCCTATATGAATGCTCTAAGGATCTGAGGTGTGGTTCGGACATCTTTCAAACCTGCTAGAAGGGGAGGCGACAGAGTGGTTACAGCAGAGCCGATCTCACTAACACTTGCGGAAGCAGCCTGCAAGATCAAGTCTCGCGAAATCTCACCCGTCGAGTTAACACAAGAGAGCTTAGACCGTATCGATGAGTTGCAGCCCAAGCTTAACGCGTTCATAACGATCTGCCCCGATCAGGCCCTTTCCGCTGCGCGAAAGGCCGAGAGGGATATCGCCGGAGGTAAATACCGTGGCCCTCTGCATGGTATTCCTTACGCGGTCAAGGACATCTATGCCAGCAAGGGAATCCGCTCCACAAGCGGGTCGAGAGTCTTTGCTGATCACTTCCCTGATCACGATAGCACGGCAGTTAGGAAGCTGAACTCCGCGGGAGCTGTGATGGTGGGAAAGAACAACACCAACGAATTTGCCAGCGGCGGTGACGACAGCAGCTTTTACGGCCCCGTGCAGAATCCCTGGAAGCTGGGCTATACGCCGGGAGGTTCCTCTAGCGGTTCGGCAGCCTCGGTTGCTGCTGGGATGATTTTCGCATCCATGGGATCTTGTACCGGTGGCTCCGTTCGTGTACCTGGCTCTAACTGCAGCTTAGTGGGGCTGAAGCCCAGCTATGGACTGGTCAGCAGATATGGCATATTCCCATTGAGTTGGTCGTTGGATCATCCTGGTCTCCTCACCAGAACCGTTGAAGACTGTGCACTTCTACTCCAGACGGTAGCGGGTTACGACTCAAAGGACTCATCCTCCACCAGGGTGTCAATCCCGGATTATGCTTCCGCTCTCACCAACGATATCCGCGGGATCAGAGTGGGGGTTCCAAGGGAACTCCGTGAAGGCACATCAGCAGAGGTGGACCTCTTAGTAGAGAAGGCATTATCAGTGCTGAGGGAACTGGGCGCTTCAGTTGAAGAGGTTTCGGTGCCTATAACCGACAACTACGCCACGACTGCAGGCAACGTGATCACGTGGAGTGAGGCCGGCCAGATTCATACACCGTATCTCCAACACCTGCATGAATACTCCATTGGTGTTAGAGAAAAGGTTCAGGTGGGCCTTGTCATCCCCTCTAACGACTACCACAAGGCCCAAAAGATGCGGCGTAAGGTTCAAGAGGAGCTGACTCAGATGCTGAATCGAGTAGATGTACTGGTCGGCCCAATCCAGAGGACTCCACCTGGAACCCTCCAGCTCAGCGTGGCGACCGGTGCTGCTACAGGGATGGCTACTCAACGGAGCTTCACCCGGCCGTTTAACTTGACAGGCATGCCCGCGGTCAGCGTGCCTTGCGGCTTTTCTCCAGAGGGCCTGCCGGTAGGATTGCAGATAGCTGGCAGACTTTTTGACGATTCCACTGTGCTCCGCGTGGCCCACGCTTATGAGCAGGCGACCCCGTGGCACGATATGCATCCATCGATATCCTGAGGAGGCGCACATGCCCAAAATGTCGAAAGAAACCGTTAGTGCCCTGATAACGCTTGGCGGCGCCGATGCCACACCTCAAGAGATTGAGGCAACTACAAAGCTTTATAACACTCTCGCCGAGCAACTAGAGGAAGTCCCGTCCGACTCACTGGAAGAGGTCGAACCTCACTTCATCCAGCCCACAAGGAGAGGACGCAGCAGCTCGTAGCGTAATAATCCCAGGTGGCGGCATCTAGGCTCAGAGAGCTTTACAAGAAGCATGGTCAGGATACATAAGATAAGGTGATTATCCCTTAACGTCACGTAATGAGTGACTGCTATGGCTATCGCCATACTCTCAGTGTATCAGCTAGGAGGCATGGAAATTAAAATGGTAGGTCTCCGGTGCCAAGTGGCAAGGCATCGTTTTCAGGTACTCTCTTCGCCAAGTCCCACATGCCACGACCAACATTCACAAAGCGATCATCTATGCTTAGGTATGACCCCACACTATTCACCGGATTCTTGCCACCAACATGGATGCCCTGCTGCTGGATGCGACCATGAATTTCCGAGCGGTGAAGTGGTCCCCCCTCGCCATGTAGGATGTCATATATAGCAGTGCCAATCCTTTCAGCGAAGGAATCTTTGTTGAGAGTATCTTGGGATTGACCATTACGCTCAATGACCCTTATCACAACGTGTAGGCTTTCAACCTCTTTGTCGATCTCGCGTTTCTTTGTTTCTAAGTCTTTGACCAAGGCGCGTAGGCCACGCAATATGGATTCATTGCCCATTGTCGTTCTCCATTGTGTTGCCAAAAGCCACTGTACTGTTTCCTCACCGTATTTGTAGACGCTAGTGTCCCAGTGTTCATACTGTGAAATCAGATGGGGATGGTGGGATTCGAACCCACATGCCGCTGGCGGCGCTAGTTTTCAAGACTAGTGTGTCTACCGTTCCACCACATCCCCAATGTTGAGGGGCGCGTCACACGCTAGCCCAGTCAAACGGTTACAACGTTTGGTTGGATTTAGGCTACTGCCCAGTCAAGGCCGCGCCCCTCAACCGCATTATAAATGCGTGTATTTGGATAAGCAAGATGGCAAACGGCAAAGAACAGCGTGGTTTAACTAAAGAGGCGTTTCAGAAGTTACTTCGTAAGGCCGCGCAACCTATACGGAAGCCACCCGGCCCAGAAGTTGAACGAACATCGGAGTCTCTGTCGCTCCGGTGATTGAACCTATAGACGTAGGAGTCCAAGTAGCCCTGTAGATGCTTTGGACTCACGGCATGGTGAACGCCGTCGATGCCCCGCTTGACGTTGCTCCACATCCCTTCCACGTTGTTAGTGTGAGCCCTACCCACTACGTATTCCTTCGCGCTGTGCTGGACGGTTTCATGGGCATATCCCAGGCTGGTCAATCGGTTGTAGCTAAGCATCTCATCAGTGTAGACCGTCTGGCCTTGTGGGATGTGCGCTTGAATCATGGGTAGAAGGGTGCGAGCCTTCACATCTGGCACAACCTTGACGACAGCCGACCCTCCGCGTTCCACCATACCGGCAACGATAGTCTTGCCTTCTGCCCCACGCCCGCGCTTCCCTGGTCGCTTCCCGCCCACGTAGGTTTCATCGACCTCAATCTCCCCGAACAGGACAATATCGTCCTGCGCCATGATGGATCGGATTTGCTTGAACATGCGCCATGCGGTCTTGTAAGTGACTCCAACCTCACGCTCAAGCTGCTTGGCGGATATGCCCGTTCTGGTGGATGCCATGAGGAACATGGCATGGAACCAAGACCGGAGGGAAGTGGAAGACTTGTGGAAGATAGTGTCGGCTGTGGGGGAGACGTGAGAAGCACAGAATTCACAGCTATAGACCTTCCGGCCTGTGATTCGAAAGTGCTTGGTGATACGCTGACACTGAGAGCAGGTTATCCCTTCAGGCCATCGGGCGTTCTTCAGGAACTCAAGGCAAGAGTCTTCATCGGGGAACTGGGCATTGAACTGTTTGATTGTGTACTTGTCCATGCCCCAATACTACCAGATAAAGTACGTGCTGTCAAGGGATAATCACCTAAGATAAAAGCTGAGATCATGACCCCGGCTTCGTTTTCACCGTTCGGGGAGGTCATCGACGCGTCGGACATCCCTGATGAGATTTCTCCGGTTGATTTTCAAGGAGGCGGATTGCGGTTCAACGCAACTCTTTTGCCCTATCTCGGCCTGGAGTTTAGCCAGATGGAGCAACACTTCCACGTTACTCAGGCTTTCTTGCCGCTCAGCGGGCCGCCAGCGGTCGTTGCAGTTGCCGCTCCCACAGACCAAAACGACCCTGATGCGATTCCAGGACCCGAACAATGCCACGCTTTTCTTATAGACGGGACCATGGGTTATATTCTGAAGAAGGGGACATGGCACTCTGACCGGTTGCCACTCTATCCGCCAAGCACCAAAATGGTAATCCTCACCGATAACGAGACAAACTTAGACCTCAGCAGGTATGGCTCTATACGGACTCCCGAGAGCGAACGTGGAGGGTGGAAGATCAACCGCATAGTCGATTACCGGACAAAGCTTGGGGTTACCTTCGAGATAGTTCTTTAGCGGCTCCCACACTTGTGACGGCGTAGCCTTGTGGCCTAAGCGGGCCAGCAGCTATAAAGTCTGCAATGCTAATCTAGACGTGGATTGTGGCCTTCGTGCCTATCCTAGGCTCCGACAATTTCCTCCATTACCCGAAGCAGGTTCTCCCCAAGCACCTTTCTTACTGTGTCCTCCGATTGGCCTCGGCGTAGCAGTTCCTCCGTTAGCGCCGGCAATTTGCTGCAGTCCTCCATGCCCACGGGCAGGCTGACTACTCCGTCGAAGTCAGATCCAAAGCCTACGTGGTCAGGACCTGCGATTTTTAGCGTATGCTCTATGTGGTCAGCAATGACCCCAAGATCGGGTGCTGGCACCTTACTCACTAAATCGTCATATTTAGCTCGCAGCTCTTCCTTTGACCTGTTCAGCGCCTCCTCATCTCCTGCCAGCTTCTCTTCAAGAGACTCCTCTTCAAGGCGGTGCTGTTCCATTAGCGCATCATTGGCTATGCGGCATTCTTCCGAGATGAATGCAGGCACAAACGTAACGCACACAACGCCACCGCCTTCAGCCACCGCTTTTATTTGCTCATCTCTTAGATTCCGCCGGTGATCGCATAGAGACCTAGCGGAAGAGTGGGAAGCTATGACCGGCTTGGAAGAGGCTTTGATGACGTCCCAGAAGGTCTCTTCAGACACATGGGAGATATCAACCATCATGCCCAGCCGATTCATCTCTTTCACTACCTCAACTCCAAAAGGTGTCAGCCCGTGATGCTTCGGTGTATCCAGGCAGCCGTCGGCCCAGTTGTTGTTGTTGCTCCAGGTAAGGGTCATGTAACGCACGCCCAGTTCAAAGAACATGCGGAGCACGGCCAGATCGTCTTCAATGGCATGGCCTCCCTCAATACAGAGGATTGCTGCTAGTTTGCCTCCGCCAACGATACGCCTGACATCACTAGCCGTGGTTGCCAGTTCAAAGTCTTCCGGGTAGTTCTTGCACAGCTGTTTGACCGCGTCCAAGTCCTGCAGAACCCGCTGGATGCATTCCCTTTTTGGAATGAGATTGGGACGAATCCAGGCGGAGAAAAAGACGGCGTCGAGACCCCCCTGGCGCATCTTGGGCGCGTCTATATGAGTGAGCCCTCCGCCCCGCCCCAAATCTGCACCATTGTCCACAATTCGGTCTGGAGAGTCGGCGTGGCAGTCAATTACGATAGAGGAGTAATGTAGATTCCCTTCTCCGGAGTTCATGCTAAGACACCTCGTATTTCAATTTAGATACAAAACCCATCGATGGCATAGTATCTCTTTTGTACATCGACAGGCTAGGTTTCCGAAACCGCAACGTTTGGCCTTCGTATACCGACTACCAGTAACATGGCCAGGAATCCGGCCACCGCAAAACCGGCGAAAGCCAGCAAGTAGTCTCCGGTGAGGTCGAACACCACACCAGCAAAGAGCGGCCCGATTAGAGTACCTGTGGTCTGTACGGTGTTCATCAGGCCCCGGATGGTGGCAAAGGACTTGCGGCCGAAGTAGTCAGCCTGGAGTGACACCGGCAATACAATAGAGCCGCCGTATGCCACGGCATACAGGGCAAGAGCTCCGATAAGCAGCGGCCGGGTTTGCACTTGAGACATAGCAAGCATGGTCAAGCTAGTCACCCCTAGTGTGGCAGCCAGCAGATACCGCTTGTCAATGAAGTCACCCAGCCAGGAAACGCCGATCCTGCCGAGCAGGCTTACCAGTGCGACAGCTCCAAGGAGGGAGGTGGCTACGATAAATGTAAATCCCCTGTCGACCATCATTGCGACGAAGTGGATGGTGAACCCAGTAGTTACTATGGCACGAAGAGATAGAGACGCCCCCAGAAACCAGAATGGGGCTGTCTTGAGGCTCTGAAGTCCTCCAATCTCGCGAGTAATGGGCGGTCTGGGACGACTTGTACCACGTGAAGCATCTGGGACAGCGCTGGCTGGGCCCGTGCCGTCGGGGAGCATTCCATAGTCCTCCGGCCTATGTCGCATTAGCATTGCGATTGGCAAGCCTACAGTTAGTATCAGAACCCCAGATGCTATCGCTGCACTGCGCCACCCGTGGACTGATATCCACCATCCCACGACCGGTAGCAGCAACGCTCCACCTAAGCCCACGCCAGACATCACAAATCCAAGCGCTCTGCTGCGTTTTCTAAAGAACCAGTTGGCCACGGCAGCGGTAGCCGGGGCGAATGTTCCCAGACTACTCCCCAGAGTGATCGTGAAGATATAGACCAAGTACAGGGAAAGAAGAGAATCGACTGTCGCAAGTAAGATAAAGCCCAGTCCCATTAGCGGGATGCCAACGAACATCATCTTCCTAGTCCCGTACTTGTCTATTAGGAAACCCTCAACCGGACCCAGGAATCCGCCCTCCAAGCGCGCCAGGGCAAAAACACCTGATAGAGCGCTACGGCTCCAGCCAAACTCCACGCTTAGCGGTAAGAAAAAGGCGCTGAAGCCGTAGAAGTTTAGCCCTGCGCCCATAGCGGTGAGGACAGAGCCTCCTGCTACTATCCACCAACCATAGAAAATGCCGTCGGGGTTCCACTTCCGCCGAGTCTTAGTATCGTGCGTTGTGTCGCTCATCTCAGCATTGCCCCCAGACGTCTAGTGGCAGCCCCAAGCCTTGAACTCCGTAAGTAGCACCATATTGGCAGGCCAATCTACCGTCAGAATAGGCTTCGGGTAGGTTGGCGCCGCTATGCAGGACATTGCTCGTGATCATGCCGACTAATGGAAGCTTGGGCAGGTTGGACGCTGCGCAAGAGATTTCGAAAACCAGTGAGCGGGAAATCAGATTTCGGTGGGTGCGTATGGCAGTATTTGACGTCCGGCTCTCATAACCATGGCCATTTCGCGCAATGCCCGAATATCCTGCAGGGGGTTCTGTTCGACGACGATCAGATCAGCTTCCTTACCGGCTTGCAACGTTCCGACCTGGTCGCCCATCCCTATTGATTCGGCAGCTTCGCCCGTCGCCGATCTTATTACGTCCATGTTGGACATGCCGGCCTCCAAATGGAGTTCCAGCCCCAAGCAGTAGTCACCGAAGGACTGTATAGCATCGGTTCCGGCAATTATTCTGATCCCCCAATCAGTCCACATTCTTCCCACGAACTCCAGTTGACTTTCACACTTGGCCTTGAGGCTTTCAAGCCGGGCATGCTCTTCCATAGACAAAGGTTCCGTCTCTGCTTGCGCCAGCAGCCTCTCACGTCCGCGGAAGCCGGTTTGCACTGTTGGGCTGACGTAAACCCCCTGTTCCGCGATCCGCTCCGCAATGCGCGGGTCAAATTTATAGGAGCCGTCGGGCTCAATGAACCCAGCGTGCTCAATCATATCTACTCCCGCATCAAGAGCGTTTGTGATGCTCTGAGTAGCCATACAATGTGCCGTGGTGAGCTTGCCGTGCACGTGGGCTTCTTCGACGATCGCCTTCATCTCCTCCACGCTGTAAGAATCTCTGCGATTATCGGTGATTGCTGTGCCTCCACCAGAGGCCATGATCTTAAGATGATCGGCTCCCTCTTTGATCAGTGTTCGCACCGCCTGTCGCACACCGTCCACGCCATCGGCTTCGCCGTTACACCAAAAGAAGTGCCCGCCTGTCATTGTCACGGGTCTTCCACAGAGCAGAAGGCGTGGAGAAGTTACAAGCCCCTGCGCCGCCGCTGCCCGCAGGTCAAAGGTTATCTTATTGCGTGCCCCGTTATCCCTCAGTGTGGTTACACCAGCACTGAGGTGGATATGGGTGTTGTGCGCAGCTCTCAGAAGCATGATCTCATCGGAGTCACGTTCAATCACCTTCTCGTATGGCCCGCCATCGTAACCGTAGCCATTAACAGTACCGAACATTAGGTGGGTGTGAGCGTCGATCAGCCCGGGCAAGATGTAGCCATTGGGGAACTCCATTATCCGCACGCCGGATCCTTCCGGCAGCTTAAGTTGTGACTTTGGGCCAACTTGGCTAATTTTGGACCCCTCGATCACGATTGCGGCGTCCTGTATAGAATCTCTCCCCGTACCGTCGATCAACTGCCTACCGCTTACTACTGTTGTAACCATCAGGAGCACCTCGTTTCTGTGTTGGACACTGGAGATTATAGCGCGAGCAGTATATACATGCCCAAGTGGTATATTGGGAAACGGTGTCAAGCACAGTTGCCTCCCTCGTGGCCGTGCCTTCCCACACTGTATGCAGGTTCAGTTTGCCATACATCGACTCACTTTGCCGGCAAAACCCTGCTCCACAAAACTCAGAACATGGTTATAATAGTCGCCGCTTTGTTCACAAATCGGCAGCCTCCATAACTTAAGGAGTCCACTTTGGAACAGCTTGCCCTGAGCATGCTGGCGGTTTTTGTTGGAATAGTCCTTATCCCGCCGCTGGCGCATCGGGTCAGAATACCCATTATTGTAGCCGAGATTATTTTTGGCATAGCTATAGGGGTTTCCTTCCTTGACATTGTTCCAGAAAGCCAAACTGTGGACTTCTTCTCCTCGTTCGGGCTGGCTTACCTCATGTTCCTGGCCGGCATGGACCTGGACTTGAGGGTTGTACGCCGTCATGTCTTCAAAGCAACAACGATAGCAACGGTCTCCGTTGGAGCGCCGTTGCTTAGCGGTGTTTTGCTGGCTTCTTACGTGGGCGTGCACCCCATGCTGCTGGGCACCATACTTTCGACTACTTCCCTGGGGCTGGTCCTGCCGTTGTTGAAAGACTTGCAGGCCAAGGGAGATTTCGCCAACCTGATGCTGGGAACGGTGGTCATAGTGGACATAGTCAGCATATTCTTGCTGGCATTTTCTTTGAGTGTCATCCAGGGTCCACTTCAGGTGGAGTTTTTCTATTCACTGGTCGCTATATTGATCCTATTCATAATACCAATGCTGCTTAGCAAATCCATGTTGACCAGACGGTTCGCATCTCTATTGTCTCGCCAAAGATACTTTGACCTTGAGGTTAGGCTGGCTTTCGCTCTGATTTTTCTCCTGGCTGCCATATCTGGGCAATTGGGGTTCCACTCAATCATGGGCGCGTTCATTGCGGGATTGATATTCTCCGAGATAATGCCCAGGGCAACGCGGATAGAAGAGAAGCTGGAGAGCTTCGGATACGGTTTCTTCATACCGTTGTTCTTCATCTTCACCGGAGCCAGGGTAGACCTTCCGTCCCTCTTTTCTGATGTGCAGAACCTGGGAGTCTTGGCGGTCATACTGGCCGTGGGACTGCTCTCCAAGATGATAAGCGTGTCGGCGGTAACTAGGCTGCTGGGAATGAAGCCCAGAGAAAGCGCGGCCTTCGGACTTTTCCATGCAGCGCGCCTCAGTCTGATCATCGCCGCTGCGGATATAGTGGTCAGGCTGGACCTCATAGACCGGGAACCTATTCTCCACTCTTGTGCTGCTGGCAATAGCGTCTGCACTGATAGCGCCGGCTTTGGGCAGGTACGTGTTGGGATCGTCCAGCCCTCGTGAGTCGGAGCCGCCGGTGCAGGAACCCGTAGCTGCGGGCACGCCCTCTGAATAGCTAGTGCAGGAAATGACGCACGCCCGCAAAGACCATTGCTATCTCCAGGCGGTCGGCGGTGGTTATGATTTCTTCGTCACGGATTGAGCCGCCCGGTTGAACTATGGCGCCGATGCCCGCCGTGGCCGCTTCCACTACGTTGTCATCGAAGGGGAACAACGCGTCAGAGGCGAGGACGGTGCCCTTTGACCGTTCGCCAGCGAACTGCGACGCCAGCCTCACGCTGGTTACCCGGTTGGGCTGGCCTGCTCCCATGCCAACGAGCACGCCGTCTTTGACTATAGTGATGGCGTTGGACTTCACGTGCTTGCACACCGCCCAGGCCACACTCATGTCTGCTGACTCAGGCGCTGAGGGCTGTCTCTTTGTAACTACCCGGAAAGCGGTCTCCCCGGAGACAGTGACGTCGGCTTCCTGCACCAGGGCTCCTCCTCTCACGGTGCGGATTTCCCTGCGCGGTTGTCGCGCCTCTCCGGGAGGGACAGTGAGTATGCGCAGGTCTTTGGACTTTTTCTTTAGGTGCTCCAAGGCTTCCGGTTCGGCACCGGGCGCGACGATGATTTCGTAGAACATACGCCCACCGTTCACCGGACTGCGCACTTCGCGCAGGGCCTTGGCATAGGCCATGTCTATAGGCCGGTTGGAGGCTACTATTCCTCCATAGGCAGAAACGGGATCACCCTGGGTCAGAGCCTTCTCATAAAGATCGGCGACGTTGCCGTCCCCCGTGGCGAAACAGCAGGGATTTGTGTGTTTGATAATGGCTACGGCAGGCTCAGAGAAGTCCGCGACAAGGTTAAAAGCGGCGTCGGCGTCCAGAATGTTGACAAAGGACATCTCCTTGCCGTGGTGCTGTACAAAACCTCCTATACCATCAACAGGTCCTGAGTCCAGCGTGTAGAAAGCGCCCTTTTGATGGGGGTTCTCCCCGTAGCGCAGGTCCAACCTCTTATTCAGACCAATGGTCAACTCATCCGGTAAGGAAGATGCACCATCGCGGGAAAGGTACTGCGAAACGGCGGTATCGTACAGCGCCACGTGCTGGAAAGCCTTGCGGGCCAGACCCTGCCGGTCTTCCATGGAAAGGCCGCTTCCACTCAGCTTGTCCAACACCCACTCGTAGTCGGCAGGGTCTACGACTACCACGACGTGAGGGAAGTTCTTTGCAGAGGCTCTGATCAGGGTAGGCCCGCCGATGTCGATGTTTTCCAAAGCCTCTTCCAGGGTCACGCTGTCTTTCTCTACCGTTTCGCGGAACGGGTACAGGTTGGACACCACCAGATCAATCGTGTCGATGCCGTACTCGGCAAGCTGCGTCATATCCCGGGGCAGGTTGCGCCTGGCCAGGATGCCTCCATGTACCCTGGGATGAAGCGTTTTTACACGTCCGTCCAGCATTTCAGGAGACCCGGTCATGTCGGCGACCTGCTGCACCGGCAGACCCGCCTCCGATAGCTCACGGTGGGTGCCCCCTGTGCTGACCATGTCGTACCCCAGCTTGTGAATTGACCCGGCAAACTCCACAAGGCCGGTCTTATTGAATACGCTAAGCAATGCTTTCAATGGGTTCCCTCTCAAATAGCGGAGTGCGCTTAGTCTTCAGAGCCCGGGTAATTCCTATGCCCTGGCCACTTCTCCAACTACCCACGCTTCGGGTAGTGCCCGGACAATATCGGAGGCGTGCTCTGCCGCGCAGACCAGCACCATGCCCACGCCCATATTGAACACACGCCTCATCTCAGCAAGGTCTACATTCCCCGCGGCCTGAATTATGCGGAAGATGGACGGCGTTTCCCAGGAAGACCAGTCCACGCGTGCTGTCAACCCCTGCGGCATCACCCTCTCCAAATTTTCCTCCGCACCGCCGCCCGTGATGTGGGCCATAGCCTTGATGAGGGGAAGCACCGGTTCCAGCAAAGGCCAGTAGCCGCGGTGGGGTTCCAACAGCGCCTCGCCAAGGGTACACCCGAGCTCGCCATATGCGTTGTACAGAGGAGACCGATCCTCCTCAAGGTTGAATATGGCCCGCACCAGGGAGTATCCGTTGGTGTGCAGCCCGCTGGAGGGTAGGCCGATCAATAAGTCGCCCGCCTTGATGCTGGAAGGGTTAAGCAGAGCTTCACGCTCCGCCGCGCCAACCACAAACCCCACCAACTCAAATGCCCCCGGCTTAAAGATGCCCGACATCTGAGAAGTCTCGCCGCCCAAGAGGGCGCATCCCGCCTCGCTACAGGCTTCAGCTATGCCTCTCACCAGGGCCTCCAGCCGCTCCGGCAACAACGACTCCATGGCAATGTAGTCCAGGAAGAAGAGCGGCCTTGCCCCGCTGGTGAGCACGTCGTTGATGCTCTGGTTCACCACGTCTTTGCCAATGGTCTGGTACTGGTCCAGCCAAACCGCCAGTTTCAGCTTGGTGCCCACACCGTCGGTGCTGGAAACAAGCACCGGTTCCCTGTAGTTCTGAAGTTGAAACAAACCCCCAAACAAACCGACGTCTCCCAGAACCTGGGGACCGAAAGTAGAACGGGCTAGGGGTTTGATGAGGTCTTTGACGCGGGCGGCGGCATCCAAGTCTACGCCTGATGCCAGGTAGGTCATTCTGGGCATGCCCTAGGAGCGCTCCAAGGCCAGCTTGTCCAATTCCAACTGGACCGGAATGGGGTAGTTGCCCGTGAAACAGGCGGCACAGAAACTGTTTTCGTTGCCGTTCACCGTATCCAGTAGCCCTTCCACGCTGAGGTAACCAAGGCTGTCAGAGCCCACGAACTCCTGTATCTCCTCAAGAGACATATTGGCCGCCAGCAGTTCGCCTTTGGTAGCCATGTCCACGCCGAAGTGGCAGGGGAAGCGTATGGGCGGTGCGCATACTCGCATGTGAACTTCCTTGGCGCCGGACTTGCGCACCATGTTTACCACTTGTGGGGTGGTGGTGCCTCGCACAATGCTATCGTCCACGATGACCACTCGCTTGCCGCTAAGGACTTCAGGTAGAGGATTGAACTTCATCTGTACGCCCAGCTCACGTATGCGCTGTTCAGGCTGTATGAAGGTACGCCCCACGTACCGGTTTTTAACCAGGCCATCGCTGAACGGGATGCCCGACTCCTGCGAATAGCCTACTGCCGCTGCTGTAGCTGAATCAGGCACACCGATCACAATATCCGCTTTCACGGGATGCTCTTTGGCCAGCCGTTTGCCCATCTCAACACGCGACAGATAGTTGAGCCGGCCTCCCAGCAGGCTATCCGGCCTGGCGAAGTAGATGTACTCAAAAACGCACGGTGCGGGATTGGGCAGACGGCCGGCGTATGGAATAGAACGCAAGCCGTCCTCGTTGATGATGACCGTTTCACCCGGCTCTATCTCGCGTAGGTAGCGGGCTCCCAAGTGATCCAAAGCACAGGATTCCGATGCAACTATCCAGCCGCCATCCAGCTTACCCAGGCAGAGAGGCCTGACGCCGCGCGGGTCGCGAATGCCTATTAGGGTATCGCTGGTTAGCACGGTTAGAGAGTAGGCCCCCTGCAAACGCAGCATGGTGTAGGCTACTCTCTCGGCAAGATCCTCGCCGGGAGCATGGACCAGCATTTGAGCTATGACTTCGGAGTCGGTGCCCGTGGAGAAGGCGGCGCCCATTTCCATAAGCTCGGCGCGCAACTTTTCCGCGTTGATAACATTGCCGTTGTGAGCCAGGGCCAGTTCCAGCCCGCCATTTGCGGCCAAAATGGGTTGAGCATTCTGAATGCGCGTTGAACCAGTGGTGGAATAGCGGGTGTGGCCTATGGCGATATGCCCTTCCAGGCGTTCTAGATCGCTCTCTCGGAAAGCCTGGGACACAAGCCCCATGGAAGTGTGGGTATGGATGCGTTTGCCAGTGGCTGTGGAAATACCCGCACTTTCCTGGCCCCTGTGCTGCAAGGCATAGAGACCGTAGAATGCGGTTTGGGCTACATTGAGGCCTGGTGCGTATACGCCTATAACTCCACAACTTTCGTGGAGAGAATCGTCATCATTAGCTGCAGTCCCAATGGAAGACCCCGCAAATGAAGCCAACAAGCACCCCCGGGTAGGCTGGACAGTTTAGATTATAAGTCGCTGGGGGCACTGCGGTCAAACGGTAGAGTGTAGGAATTCACCCAGTTAACAGCATTACAGACATGCGGACATGTCCGTAATGCTCGTATGCCCTATGTCCCCTATCCCTACTGCTCTTTACAATCAAGAAATATTTGCGCTAAACTCGTCCTTACCAGGGCACTAGGGGTGATTCCCCTTGCCCTGACTTTCTTTTTTGTTTGTTGGGTGAGGAAGAAGTGGTCCACAAGGAAACATACTTAACGGGAGAGGGACTGGCCAAACTGGAGACAGAGTTGGAGCACCTGCGCTCCGTATCGCGTCAAGAGGTAGCTCAGCGGTTCCAACAGGCAAAGGAGCTGGGCGGCACCGTGGACAACGCCGAGTACGAGGTAGCCAAAAACGAGCAGGCTTTCATTGAGGGCAGGATCCTCACTCTTGAGAACATGATCAAGAACGCCGTCCTCATTCCGGATGACAGGAAGCCTTCCGGCAAGGTGGAGGTTGGGTCTGAAGTCACCATAAAGGATTCCGCCGGCAAGGAGCATACGTACACTATTGTGGGTAGCTCGGAGGCCGACCCCTCCCAGGGCAAAATCTCCAACGAATCACCCGTGGGCCAGGCTCTATTGGGACGCAAAAAAGGACAGCAGGCCAAGGTGCAGACCCCTTCAGGCTCTATCAAATACACTGTCGTCAAGATCTCTTAACGTTAGCATGGCAGGCCTCAGGAGAGGCGGTGCATCCTTCAGGCAGCCGGATTTCAGAATGACACAACGGAGCAAGGCGCTCGCTGAATCGCGCCAGGACAAGCTGAGAAAGCTACGTGCCCAAGGCATCGACCCGTACCCTCCACGATTCCATCGCACCCATACCAACCGGGAAGCCATGGATTGGTACCAGAAGGCCGAGGCCCGCAGGGGAGAGGGCTACCACAGCCGCAAGAAGCTCGCCATTGCTGGCCGTATCACGGCCCTGCGCGACATGGGTAAAGCCGCTTTCCTAGACCTGCGCGACGGTTCTCAAAGGCTCCAGGTGCATCTGAGAAGTGACGTCCTCAAGAGATCTTACAGTTTGATGGAAACCCTGGACTTGGGCGATTTCCTGGGCGTTGAGGGAACTATGTTTCGCACGCGCCGCGGTGAGATAACCCTCCAGGCGCGTAATATCGTTCTCCTGGCAAAAGCGCACCGGCCACCTCCTGAAAAGTGGCACGGCCTCCGCGACGTTGAAATACGCTACCGGCAACGTTACCTGGATTTAATAGCCAACCCGGACGTCAAATTCGTATTCCAGGGAAGAAGCAAGATCATCTCCGCAGTGCGCAACTTTATGGACGGCCGGGGCTATATAGAGGTGGAGACGCCGGTCATGGTGCCCGTGGCCGCCGGCGCCATGGCCCGTCCCTTTGTCACCACGCACAACGCCCTTGATCGTGTGCTGTATCTCCGCATTGCCACGGAACTCTACCTCAAGCGACTCATCATAGGCGGGCTGGACAGGGTTTACGAGATAGGACGCATATTCCGCAACGAAGGCATAGACATGGACCACAACCCAGAGTTCACCATGCTGGAGAGCTATCAAGCCTACGCCGACTACAACGATATCATGGTCTTGGTGGAGCAGATGGTGGCGACAGCGGCATGCACCGTCAACGGCTCGGCCAGAGCTACCTTCCAAGGCCATGAGATAGACTTCACGCCTCCATGGCGGCGTCTTTCTCTCAAGGAAGAGCTGAAGAAAGCTGGACTGGACATAGAGGAGTTGTCCCAAACCGAAGACCTAGTGACAGCCGCCAGAGCGAAAGGGGTTGAAACCGCCGCCTTAGAAAGCCGGGGCAGGATCATAGACAAACTGATTGGTTCCCTGGTTGAGCCAAATCTGATTCAGCCCGCTTTCCTGTTAGACTATCCAGTGGAGATGTCGCCGCTTGCCAAAGCAAAGCAGGACGACCCGCGCTACGCCGAGCGTTTCGAAGCGTTCGCTGGGGGCATGGAGATAGCCAACTCCTTCACGGAGTTGAACGACCCTGAGGTGCAGCGGGAGCGCTTCCAAGAGCAGGAGAAGCTGCGAAAGAGATTTGGAGAAGAAGACTTCGATCGCTTGGATGAGGACTTTCTCACCGCAATGGAATATGGCATGCCTCCCACCGGTGGACTCGGGGTGGGGATAGACAGGCTGGTGATGCTTCTCACTGGCCAGGACACCATCAGAGACGTTGTGCTGTTTCCTCAGCTGAGGAGCAAAGAGTCTGAAGCATGAAACTCCACATGACAGTTACCGCTTTCGTCTCAAGGGAGGGCTGCACCCTGTTGCACTGGCACGCCAAGAACCGGATGTGGCTCCCACCGGGGGGACATATAGAGCCTGATGAAGACCCTGTTCAAGCGCTGTGCCGTGAAGCAGAAGAAGAGACCGGCTTTGCTGTAGAAGTGCTCCCTTCTTCAGACTCCTTCCCCTATGAAGAGCCCGCACAGCTTCCCGCACCGGTAACCATCATGCTGGAGGATATCCCGGCCACGCCGGAAGAGCTGGCGCACCAGCACATTGACCTTATCTACTTCGCCCGGCCGGGCAAGACAGCATCCGACGCTTCCTTGAACGAAGGCTGGCGCTGGGTTTCAGAGCAAGAGCTGCAGAGCAGCACGGCTCTGAACACGGAAAACGGCGCTGCTCCGGTTCCAGCTCCTGAAGATGTACGAGTGCTCGGATTGGCCGCTATACGGAGAGCTGCCAGGGAAGAGTGCAGAGATGCTTGATCTAGACCTGATCCGTCGCGACCCGGATACCGTTCGTCAAGCGCTGGCCAAACGGGGCGACGACTCTACTTTGGAACGCATCCTGAATTTGGATGCAGAGCGCCGTGGCAAGATCCACGAACGCGACGAACTTAGAGCTCATCGCAATCAGGTCAGCCAGGAGCTTGGTCGCAGCGGTGAGCGCCCCCCGGAACTGCTGCAGGAAATGCGCCGGGTTGGAGACAACGTCAAGTCACTGGAGGAGGAGCTAAGGAAAGTAGAGGAGGAGTTGACCACGCTCCTTCTGAACCTGCCGAACATACCTCTTGAAGATGTTCCCGTAGGGCCGGACGAATCGGCCAACAAGGTGGTGCGCTTCTGGGGAGAACCGGAAGAGTTCGACTTCGACCCCAGGCCTCACTGGGACCTCAACGAAGACCTGGGTATCATAGACTTCCAGCGCGGCGTCAAGCTGTCGGGTTCACGATTCTACTTGCTTCAGGGCATGGGCGCCAGGTTGCAGCGCTCTCTCATCACCTGGATGCTTGATCTACATACCAAAGATCGCGGCTACACGGAGATATACCCCCCGGCCCTAGTGCGAGAAGACGTCATGAGAGGCAGCGGCAACCTGCCCAAGTTCCAGGAGAACCTATACAGGGACGCGGAAGAGGACCTCTGGCTGGTGCCTTCCGCGGAGGTGCCCTTGACCGGCTTGCACCGTGATGAAATTCTGGAACCGGGCTCCATGCCGCTCTACTACGCGGCCTATACCCCTTGCTTTCGCCGTGAAAAGGCGGCGGCCGGCCGTGATACAAGAGGTATCAAACGCGTCCACCAGTTCGACAAAGTGGAGTTGTACGCGGTCGTTGAGCCGGAGAAGTCGACTGACGCGTTAGAGAAGTTGATGACGGACGCCGAAGACTTGCTGCAACGCCTTGGTCTGCACTACCGCGTTGTGCAACTCTGTACCGGAGACCTTGGTTTTCAATCGGCCAAGACGTACGATCTGGAAGTATGGGCGCCTGGCTCTGGAGAATGGCTGGAGGTCAGCTCTTGCTCCACCTGCACGGACTTTCAGGCTCGCCGATCCAACATTAGATTCCGGCGCCAGGCGGGGGGCCGCCCTGAGTACGTGCACACGCTCAACGCCTCCGGGCTGGCCATACCCAGGGTCATGATCTCTATACTGGAGACATACCAGCAGATGGATGGTTCTGTAACTGTACCGGAGGCCCTGCGCCCCTACGTGGGTGTCGACTCTATATGTCCGCGAAAGGGACGCTAGTCACCAGGCGGAAGGTTCGGTATCCTTACTCGGCTGTCAGTCACCTTGGACCGGCGAAGCGAACAGATCTACGTTTGGAGGGATGGCCGAGCGGTTTAAGGCGCCTGTCTTGAAAACAGGTAAACTCGAAAGGGTTTCGTGGGTTCGAATCCCACTCCCTCCGCCACCTCTACTTGTCCCACGCCGTCCACTACCTAGATAACCCCATGCCTCCTGAGCATGACCAGATCCTTTTGGGGCACGCCCATTTCCTCACAAAAGATCTCCTTGTTGTGCTGCCCCAGTAACGGAGCAGGAACACGTAGGCTGTACGGGCTCTTTGGGAGCTTGTAAATCTCGCCTGGCATCTTGAGTTTGCCTACAACTGGATGCTCAATGTCGGAATAGAATCCTCTTTCGTCTAGTTGAGGAGATCTGGATAGATCCTCCGATGTCTGGACTACCGCGGCCACCCAACTGCTTGATGCCGCGTGCGAAAAATAATCGAACTTGTTCCATTCCTTCAAGATGGAAAGCAGTGCGTCATTCCATTCCTTGGGGAACTCGTTTGGTTGTTGGGGGATTAACTCTTGTAAAGAGGCAAGTTCGGGATGACCCAGCAGATCCACATACTCTGAGAAGGTACCTGGCCGTTGGGTGCCACGCTGAAACGTGGCGCCAACATACCCATCTTTAACGGGAACAATACCCTGGAAGTGGGGCCCAGCCTTGGCAGAACCTGCTTCTTTCTTAGGCGCTCGTCTTTCTATAGCCCCCGTATAGATGTATCTGTTAGGCGGGCTAACGTGATGCGCAGCCATAACCTCCATCAGAGAAACGTCAATTCGCTGGCCCTTGCCGCTCATCCCTCTCCAATAGAGGGCCGCGGACGTAGCGTAGGCAGCCGTGATGCCACCAATATAAAGGCTTTGAGGATGACCGTGGCCTAGCGGCTCGCGATCGTACGCACCGCTGGTATACATCACTCCACCTAGAGCCTCGTATACAATGGGGCTCCCAAGGAACTCGCGATACGGACCTGTCTGCCCGAACGGCGTCACAGAAGTCATCACTAGACCAGGATTTTGGGTTTCCAGGTGGGTGTAGCCCAACCCCAGGGAATCCAAATAGCCAGGGGGGTAGCTCTCTATAATTGAATCAGCACTCTTGACCATCTCAACAAAGAGTGCGCGGCCGGCAGCACACTCAAGGTTCAACGTAACTCCCCTTTTGTTTGCGTTGAGATACAGGAACTGCAAGCTCTTTTCTCGGTCGGGCGTGTCTGAGAAGAACGGCCCAGACCCCCGAGATGCATCTCCAACCCCGGGGGACTCTACCTTGACGACATCCGCCCCATAGTCGGCAATGAGCCGGGCGCAAAATGGACCCGCTATATGGGTGGACAGGTCGATGATCCGAAATTCGGAGAGAGGTCCTTGGGGCATTCTACTCCAGTCCTAGAGTCTTCTTGTGGTCGGGATCGTGTCCCGCCAGGACGCCAGTCTCGATGTCCGAATCAAGGCTGGAACGACTGACTGGTTGAGGGGTGGGCACCGGGTGCGTACCAATAGCTCCCAATTCATACAGTTGGTCTATTCGTTGTGGCTGCACCCCCAACAGATCGGCTAGGATTAGATCATTATGGGCTCCTAGGGAAGGAGCAGGCCGCCGAATATAACTTTTGGTCTTGGACATCTTCCAAGGCCTACCCAAGTGGGCCCTCTTCCCGACGCCTAGCTCTGATGGGTAGGAGATATCTTCATAAAGCCCCCTGGCTTTGATGTGGTCGTTGGTAAGCACCTCTTTAGAGTTCAATACAGCACCGGCCGGTACCCCGGACCCTTGAAGGATTGACATCAACTCTAAGTGCTCATAGTTCTTCGTCCATTCACTAATATGACGATGCAAGCTTTCTTGGTGCATCGATCTAGACAGTACGTCAGCATACCTGTCATCCTTTGCCCAAGCGGGGTCCCCCATGGCCTGGAGCAAGGAGTCCCACTGCGCATCATCAGTCACGGAAATGGCTATCCATTGATCGTCCCCTTTGCACCTGAACACCCCGTGAGGCGAGAAGTACGGATGACGGTTGCCCATCAGTTTACCGTTGCGTTCATTGGCCAGATAATCCAGGATTGCATCACCTACTGTAGATGCGGCCAACTGATACATCGAGTAGTCAACCCATTGGCCTTCACCTGTCTTGTTTCGATGGTGGAGAGCGGAGAGGATCGCGAAGACTGCCATCCAGCCGTTGGGCGGATCAAACCACGCCTGTCCGACCCGTCTGGGTCCCTCTTCTGGATACCCGGTGAACTGGCTGACGCCGCCGGTCAACTCAAACATGCGGCCAATGCCTTGATAGTTCCTCCATGGGCCAGATTGACCAAATCCTGAGAAGGAGAAATAGACTAGACCAGGGTTTACCTTTCGCAGTGTTTCGTATCCAAGACCGAGACGATCCATGACGCCCGGCCGGTTGTTTTCCGCTAGGACATCGCTAACCCTGACAAGTTCCTTGAACAGTTCCACCGCCTCTTCCACTTTGAGGTCAAGGGTAATGCCAAATTTGCCTCTATGCAGCTGATGAAAGCTGCCGTCCCTGTTCCATGGCTCATGGCCGGGCTCCCCGTCGGGATACACTCCTTGCCCGCCTCTGCTACGGGTATGGCTCTCCACCTTGATGACCTGAGCTCCCATATCGGCCAACACATACATGGCAGTAGGCATTGCCATTACGCTGGTTGCGTCGACAATGCGAACGCCTGACAACAAACCACTCTCCGGCTCCAACTCTAGGCTCATAGTCTCACCTGCTATACTATTGACTCACTCCGATGTCTCGACCGTCCGTTGACCACGACCAACAGACCACGGCTATTTAGTCTTCAGGAGTTTCCCCGGCCCCTGTCCGTAACTCGCCTGTTACTTTCCTTGGCCTTTTCTCGAGAAACGCGGCGCTAGCATCCGCGGCGTCTTCAGTAATCTGCCATGTAATGCCGTTGTATAGAAGCTGTAGATGCCAGGCTTGGTCTTCCGTCATGTCTCTACTCTTCGTTAGGAACTCCTTCAAGAACCTGACGGCAACCGGCGGCATCTCGGCTATTCTGTTTGCTATCTCCTCGCAGTGGGGCATCAGTTGATCGTGCGGCACCGCTTCATTGACTAAGCTAATACGCGCGGCCTCTGCGGCGTCTATGGGTTGGTCCGACAAGAGCATTCTCATCGCGTGAACGTAAGGCACCTGTCTAATCAACCGGGTGGCAAGAGGCCCGCTCCCAATGCCGCCCCGGTTGGATAGCAGGGCATAATAGAACTTGGCGTGTTCAGCACACGCTATTCGTATGTCTGTAGTAGTCAGCAGACTGTACAGTCCCGCTCCGGCTGCCCAACCGTTAATTGCCGCGATCACCGGCTTCCAGATCTGAGGGAAGTCTACTCCGCCGTTGAAAACGGCGATGCGGCGCCCACCAATGGTCCCTGCCCTAGGCCAAACGAAGCTATTCAGCCGCCGGGCTCGCTCGTCCTCGAAAGTCTCACCCGGTGGAGGCGGCTGAATGCTGTGTCCTCCTGAGAAATGACGGTCTCCCACGGCTGTAAGGATTAGGCAGCGCATTTCAGTATCCGCCCAGTAGTCTTGGTATGCCTCGCCCAGCTCATCTATCACTTGGTCGTCCATGACGTTGGCCTTGGTGGGGTTGTTTATGGTTAGATAGGCAATTGGTCCCTTCTTTTCGTAGATGGTCTTCTTGGATGTTGCCGCCATGTCTATTGCTCCTCTAGTAAACTGTCTCAAACGTTCATGGTTGATAGTTATAAGCTGCTTTAATCACATTTTCAGGCCTTGTGTTTATTCCTCTAGACAGGCGGATGCCTTAGGTGCCAGTCCGTAGCTCGCTCATAAGCATAGGCCACCCTGTAGATAAGCTGCTCTTCCATGGGGCGACCCATCAGCTGAAGGCCAACGGGTAACCGGTCTTCCATGGCAAATCCGCAGGGCAACGATAGTCCTGGGAAGCCAGTTATGCTGGCAAGGCCGTTGAGATACATAGCGCGCGACCGGGTAATGACCTCACGACCGCGAAGTACGGTGGTCTTCAACCCGGGAGAGTCTCCGAGGGTCATACCTGTGGGCATGGCTATGACGTCCGCCTCCTTGAATGCGGCCACCAGTTCCTGTCCTATAAGCAGTCGTTCCCGGGCTTTCTCAACATAGTCGGACACGTCCAACTGCCTTCTGCTGCCTGCCAGGATGGCCGCTTGGACTTCGCCCCACCCGTCTAAGTTTTCAAAGAGATGAGCGTGCTCCTTCCACCAGAGTGCTTCCGGCTCAATGCCGTCCATCAACGCCCTGGACTCCGCCGCAAGAGGCAAGGCCACCTCTATAATGTGGGCGCCCAGCCCCTCCATTATCTTTATGGCCGCTCTCACGCGGTCCTCGTGCTCTTCCGTAACCCACTCTTTCCATACCCAATCGTCAGTTGGCACTCCTATCTTGATACCCTTCATCCCGTCTCTCAGTCCCGCACGGTAGTCATACGGCGGTTCATTGATGCTGATGGGATCCTTGGGGTCGAACTGCCCCAGGACATGCAGCATGATTGCGTTGTCTTCTACCGTCTTGGTCATCGGCCCGGCCTGACTGGCACTGGCCGATGGATATGAGTCGGTTGGATATCTGCTGATGCGGCCGGTTGTTGCTCTGAACCCCACAATGCCACAATTGGCCGCGGGATGTCGCACGGAGCCGCCTCCGTCGGTGCCCACTGAGCCCAGGCAGAGGGATGCCGCGGTAGCCGACCCAGGGCCGCTGCTGGATGTGCCCGGACTTACGTTCAAGTCCCATGGGTTCACGCATCCCACGACCCTCAGTTTCATCCTATCCAGCCCTTCTCTCTCCGGGGATTGAAAAGTAGTGGTATCAATGCGGACCTTGCCTACAAGGATACCGCCGGCCTCCTCAAGAAGCGTGTGCACCGTAGAGCTTACCTTGGGCTTTAGGTCCAGCCCTTGTGGGTTCCCGTGGGTAGTGGGAATACCATTCGTATCCAAGCTGTCCTTGAGGGTGTAGGTGATGCCGTGCATCGGCCCCCGGTACTTGCCGGCAGCAATCTCCCGCTCTGCCTGCTTGGCCCTCTCCAGAGCGTATTCCCCGGTAACGGTGACAAAGCAATTCAACTGGGGAGCTACTCTGTCGATTCGCTCCAGGGTCGCTTCGGTCAATTCTACTGGCGATACCTCACGCCGACGCAGGAGTTCGCTCATCTCGGCGATGGTTGCATTCACCAGGTCAATAGACGTTGCACTCATTCTTCATTCCCTCGGCCTCGTTACCACGCCTGCATGGCGGCACACCCTAACCTAGTTCAAGGACTTGTAGCGTCTTGCTTCAAATAGGTGGATGTCTGAGGTGCCACTCGGTGGCCTGTTCGTAGGCATAGGCGACTCTATAAGTAAGAGACTCCTCAAGAGGGCGGCCCATCAGTTGAAGGCCGACCGGCAATCGGTCTCCCATGGCGAATCCACAGGGAACAGAGAGCCCGGGGAACCCAGTAACGCTACCTAGTGCGTTTATTGGTATAGCCCGCGATCTTGTATGGACCTCCCGTCCACGTACCTTGGTAGTCAAGGCGTCGCCTTTATCTCCCAAGGTCATGCCAGTCGGTAGCGCTATAATGTCCACTTCTTTGAGCGCCGCCACTAGCTCCTGCCGGATGAGCAATCGTTTCTTGGACTTTCGCAGATATTCCGTTACGTCAACCGTGCTCATGCCGAATGGTGGCGGCGTGCCCGGGGTGACTCGCACATCTACCACTCCCTTGCGGTGCGCTTCAATCGACCGCTGGAGGTTCTCCCACTGGCCAGCGTTTTCGTATAACTCCTGGTGCTCAATCCACCAGATGATCCCCTCGGTGAGACCTCCCATGACTGAACGAGACTCCGCTGCAAGAGGCAGAGACACCTCTTGAATGTGGGCGCCTAGCTCTTCGAGAACAGAAATCGCGCGTCGAACTATGTCCTCTTGCTCCTCGAAGACCCAGTCCTTCCATGCCCAATCATCGGTTGGCACTCCTATTCTGACACCCTTCATCCCGTCTCTCAGTCCCGCACGGTAGTCATACGGCGGTTCATTGATGCTGATGGGGTCCTTGGGGTCAAACTGCCCCAGAACCTGCAGCATGATCGCGTTATCTTCTACCGTCTTGGTCATCGGCCCGGCCTGGCCGGCGCTGGCCGTTGGATATGTGTCAGTTGGATATCTGCTGATGCGACCGGTTGTTGCCCTGTATCCCACAATGCCGCAGTTGGCTGCGGGATGGCGCACGGAGCCGCCTCCGTCGGTGCCCACTGAGCCCAGGCAGAGAGATGCCGCGGTAGCCGACCCAGGGCCACTGCTGGAGCCCCCTGGACTGAGGCTAGTGTCCCATGGATTGAAGGCTTCTATCGGCCGGTCTAGCGAGTCAAAACTCGTTGTGTCTATGTTCACCTTGCCTACGAGGATAGCGCCGGCCTCTTCAAGAAGCGTGTGCGTCGTGGAACTTACCCTGGGCTTTAGGTCCAGTCCTTGTGGGTTCCCGTGGGTGGAGCGAATGCCCTTAGTATCTATGCCGTCCTTGAGGGTATATGTGATGCCGTGCATTGGCCCCCGATACTTGCCGGCGGCAATCTCCCGCTCTGCCTGCTTGGCCCTCTCCATGGCGTAATCCCCGGTAACGGTGACAAAGCAATTCAACTGGGGAGCCACTCTGTCGATCCGCTCCAGGGTCGCTTCGGTCAATTCTACGGGCGATACCTCACGCCGCCGCAGAAATTCACTCATCTCGGTAATAGTTGTATTCACCAGGTCAATAGGCGTTGCACTCATTCTCCATTCCCTCCTTTGCGATGGCACGTCCTTAGCTGACTAAAAATGACACGAATGCTTCAAATAGGTGGATGTCTGAGATGCCACTCGGTGGCCTGTTCGTAGGCATAGGCCACTCTATAAATAAGAGACTCCTCTATGGGTCGGCCCATCAGTTGAAGGCCGACAGGTAGTCGGTCTCCCATGGCAAAACCACATGGAACAGTAAGTGCCGGAAAGCCGGTGATGCTGGCAAGACTGTTCAAGCGCGTTCCTCGCGAACGAGTAGGAACTTGCCTGCCTCTAATAATTGTAGTCTCGTCTTCAATCTTGTCGCCCAAGGTCATGCCAGTGGGCATCGCTATCACGTCTACTTCTGTAAGAACCGCAACCAGTTCCTGCTTTACGAGTTGCCGTTTCCGTGCTTTAGCGACATAGCTCTCGATGTTTATCTGCCGGGTCCGGTTTGCCTGGATCGCTGCTTGGAGTTCATCCCACTTGTCAGCGTTTTCGTAGAGGGATGCGTGATCTTCATACCAGCTCTCGGTTTCGCCCAGGCTTTCAGATAGTTCCCTAGATTCCTCGGCAAGGGGCAAAGAAACTGGCAACACGTGTGCGCCCATGCCTTCAAGCAAAGCGACGGCGTGGCGCACCCTGTCTTCGTGTTCCTCCGTTACCCATTTCTCCCATATCCATTCATCTGTGGGGAGTCCGATGCGGATGCCCTTGACGCCCTCCCTTAGTCCAGCAGGGTAGTCATATGGCGGCTCATTGATGCTGATAGGATACTGAGGATCGTAAACTCCCAATGCCTGGAACATAATGGCGTTGTCTTCAACCGTCTTCGTCATCGGCCCCGCTTGGCTTTGTATGCCCGAGGCGGGAAAACAGTCGAGCGGGTACCGGCTGATGCGGCCAACCGTCGCTCTCATTCCAACAAGCCCGCAATTGGCCGCAGGGTGGCGAACCGATCCCCCCGAATCGGTGCCTACAGACCCGAGACACAGGGACGCCGCCGTGGCCGACCCAGGCCCACTACTGGATGTGCCAGGGGTGACTGTCAAATCCCAAGGATTGAAGCAGCCGAGGGGTCTAAGTGTGGCTTCAGACTGGAACGTAATGGTATCCATGCGGACTTTTCCAACTAGGATTCCCCCTGCTCCTTCAAGCAGGGCGTGCACCGTTGAATTGACCGTTGGTTTAAGGTCCAGACCCTCTGGGTTGGCATGCGTCGTTGGGATGCCAACCGTATCGAGGTTGTCCTTCAGGGTGTAAGGAATTCCGTGGAGAGGTCCACGATATTTGCCTTGTCTAATCTCCTCCTCGGCCAGTTGGGCACGCCGCATGGCGTACTCGGAAGCCACGGTTACGAAACAGTCCAGTTGGGGGTTCACTCTGTCAATCCGTTCCAGTGTCGCCCGGGTCAAGTCCACCGGCGACACTTCCCCCTGCCGTAGACGCTTGCTCATCTCGGTAATGGTTGCTTCTACTAAGTCAATCTCGCCTGTTCCCATGTTTCACCCTGCCAGATAAGATGTTCAATATGCCTGCCGGCTAGCGACCACGCATTCGGGGATCCATAACGTCACGAAGGGCGTCGCCAAGTACGTTCACTCCGAACACCAGTATAGTCAATGCAAATCCAGGAAAAAGGACCATCCAAGGCGCCTCCGCAAAGTGGCGCATCATGCGCGAAGCTAACAAGCCTCCCCAGGAGATGACTACGCCCCCGGGTGTTACGCCAAGGAAGCTCAGCGACGCCTCCACGATGATTACTGATCCTATAGAGGTTGTGGCAACGACCATCATGAGGCCAAAAGTATTTGGGGCCACGTGTCTGACCATAATTCGGAAGGTATTCGCCCCTATACTGCGGGCAGCGTCTACGTACGGGGTCTCCCTGATACTAAGAACCTGTGAGCGGATTACCCTCACACCTCTGCTAGAGAATATGAGAGTCAGCGCGATTATAAGGCTGGCAAATGACGGTCCAAACGCCGCCATAAAAGCGAGTGCCAGCAGAAGGGAGGGGAAAGCACTCTTAGCATCAATGAAACGCTGGACAATCAAGTCAACCTTCCCCCCCAAATAGGCGCTTGTGATTCCCAGTCCTCCGGCTATTATTGTAGCCGCAACAGTGACTGCAACACCTACAAGCATTGAGGTTCTCGCGCCGTAAATGGTACGGCTGAGCATATCTCTCCCAAGCATATCGGTGCCGAACCAAGCATCGGAAGCACCGGGCCGCACAAAGACTCTATCTGGATTCGTCAAATTGGGATCATAGGGCGCAGCTATTGGAGCCGCGAGCGCCAGAATAGCGAAGAAAGCAATGATCAGAGCCCCAACTGTCCCCAAGGGCTTGGTGCGGGCAAGGTACCATGCCCGTAGCAAGTACTTTTGGCGCCGGTACAAAGGCAGCGAGGTAGTCGCCATTGTGGCGGTATCTTTAGCTTCTAACGGTAGTGTCACTGGTGCCTCTGTTCGAGCGATTCAGATGCGGTTCCTTTACTCATAACGAATCCTTGGATCCAACCAGGCATAGGTAATGTCAATAATCAGATTGACTATCAGTGCCATGAAGGCGAAGTAAAGAACGTAAACCTGCACAACTCCAAGATCGCGACTCACTATGGCCTGTACCAGGGCCTGTCCTACTCCCGGTATGCTGAAAATGAGCTCAATCACGATTGTACCAGTTAATAGCCCGCCCATCAGACCGCCAAGCGTTGTAACTACTGGCAACAAGGCGTTGCGCAAAGCATGTCTCCAGATCACGACTTTTTCAGCCAGCCCCTTGGCTCTTGCCGTCCTAACGTAATCGTCCCTCATTACCTCGAGCATCTGAGTTCTGGTCAGGCGTAGTAGAAGACCGTTAGAGCTGAAACCGAGCGCAATGGCCGGGACAATCAGCTGTTGAGTACTCACAACCGGGTTTTGCCACAGGTGAGTAAATCCTAATGGGGGCATCCAGCCAACCTCTACCGATAGAAATAGAATTACCAACAGTCCTACCAGGAAAGTGGGCATTGCCAATCCTAGAATTGCCCACCCTCTCAACAGGAAGTCAATCCAACTATCCTGCCGCACGGCCGCCAAAACACCAATAGGTATCCCCATTGCCGCCACACTGATGAAAGAAAACACGGCGAGCTGAATTGTGATAGGCAACTTGAGCTTTAGCTCACTCGCTATGTCGCGCCTGCTGATGAAGGATTTCCCGAGGTCACCTTGAACCACATCCCACATCCAGTCCACGTATTGAACAACGATGTGCTTGTCTAAACCTAGTTGCTCACGGAGGCGGGCATGGGCTTCCGGGGTGTAGTGGCCTTCTCCGGAAGGGCCAGCTAAGATGACTGCTGCTACATCTCCAGGGACGACCCTCAGCAGCAAGAAGATAAATAGCGACGTCCCCAGCAGAGTAGGAACAAACAGTAGCAGTCTCTTGACTATGTACTTCTTCACGAGCGGACTCTAGTCCTTAACCCTCGCCCTTGCAGGCGAGGGTTGAGCATCAACGCTGGAACACGCTTTGATCTACCTATCTAGCCAAGCACTTTCAAAAGTTGGCGTATCGAAGGTGGTCTTCCTAGGTACCCAGCCTTTCAGATCGATGCGGTTTACGTGCGACCCCACACCGCGAACGCTTCCTATGAGAGCGGCGTCGTTGTAGACAATAATCCCCATCTGCCGCAGAATTTCGCCACGGGCTGTATTGTCGTTCAAGAGAGCCTGTTGCTCACGGAGCCGCAGCCATTCATCATTCTCCCACGTAGTGTAATTGCGTCCGCCGTCATCCCATATATTGTACATCTGATAGTTAAATGCATCCGGGTCATTGAACCGTGATCCAGTAGCCGTTTCCAGCATCTGAAAGTCTCCGCTCTTTGAGCGCGAAGTACGCGTGGACAGGTCGACTATCTCCAGAAAGACGTCGACATGCAGGGCCCTGTTGAGTTGGCCAATAATCGCCTCGCACTCCGTCTGTCGCCGGTCCCAGCACACCCACCCAAACCGGAGCCGGTTGCTAGGACTGTATCCGGCCTCCTCCAGAAGCTGGTTTGCAGTCGCTTCAAGTTCAGCTCTCACCCCTGGGTCCGGATCAAAGGCCGGGCTATCTCTGTACCAGCCCTCCAGGCTGTTGATATAGCTCCATTCAGTGAGATAGGGAGTTACCGAACTCCCTCTACCGTCCGTGATGAGCTTATCGTACTCTTGGCGATCGAAACCGATCTGAATAGCTGTGCGGAGCTTATCCGCAACTGGATCCCCGAATGGACCAAAGGGCTTGTTGGCCACATTCAGCATGAAGCCTTTCCAGCCTAGACGCTTCAAAGCCGTCAGCCGCACCTGGCCGGGAAGCTGCCTTTCCAGGTTTCGCAGATCCGTTTCAGTGAGTGTCGTGCTGGATGGACCCATGTTGTCTAGGCGGCCCACCAGGAAATTCGCCCTCATTGCCTGGTCGTCAGCTATGTGAATGATTTCAAGTTGGTCCAAGTAAGGCAGCCCTTCTCTGAAGAACTGCTCGCTCCGCTCCCAGACGGCTCGGTTCTCAACTGCAACGCTCTTAACCTTGAAGGGTCCAGTTCCTATGAGTTCACCCTTAGTCGGGTCCAGGTCGCGGTGCTCCTCACCTGATTCATCGAGTGCCCTGGTGTACGTGTCGGGCAGGAAGGGCACGAATGACCCAGCAAGGCACGGAATGAAGGCCGCCCTGGCCGCAGTCAAGCGTACTGTCACCTCATTGGGCCCGGTCACCTCCGCGCCGCCATTTGGCAAGAGGTTCCCTTGGTCGTCCCGGACCGGTTTGATGTAGGCGCGAAGACATGCCTGAGTGTTGCCTGGCACTTCGTTTGGCCTATCCACAACCCTGACGAATTGGTACCACACATCTTCAGCCGTAAAGGGGTTGCCCTCGTGGTCTACAATCCCGTCTCGGATTTTGAACGTGTAGGCTATCCCGTCGTCACTTACCGTCCAGGATTCGGCTAAATCTCCTTCAAGGGTGGTTCGGTCGGCGGGGTTTGTGCGAATCAACTGGTTGTGCAGATTGCCAATGCTGCCCCAGCAGATCCAACTGTGCCCGCAGATAGCGGCATACGGGTCAAAGAGCCATGTGCCGGATGTCGGCATCTTTAGAACCCCACCATACTTAGGCTGTTCCTCTGGGACAGGCACAGAGGTAGGAGTAGGGACAGCCGTGACACCGGGGCTCGGCCGCTGCGTTGCCGTTGGGGCCGCTGGTGCCCCCGGTACCTGTGTTGGAGCAGGCGCCTGTGTTGCGGAAGGCGCCTCTGGCGCCGATGTAGGTGTAGCCGCCGGCGTAGGCGTCTCTTCAGCGCTCCCGCAGGCTACAATCAGCAGCAATGCTACAAGAATCGCCAGTCTGGGCCACATACTCATCGCGAATATGGTCTTCATAGTCCCTCCTTGTATCCCCTATCTCCATCACCCTCCGATGAACTCGAACTTGAGAGTCCCGAAGTGTAGTACCTAAGATTACCACTATTTCAACTGCTCTGTCAAGCCTAGACTCCCGTGATTCGCATCACAAAGACGCATGAACGACAAATGTCGACGAAGACATGGGTTTTTCGTACCGTTTTCGTGTGTCAGGCTCACTTGCTGACCCTTTGGGGCTCTGACAACCGTTGCCTTCATTGTAGGACGCGGTACTTGTGGGCAGTTGATTTGGGTGCAGGTGGATAGGTAGCGCGGAGCGAAAAAAGGTGTGTCAACTACCAACC
>CBDHED010000003.1:0-595466 GCA_965261825.1 Dehalococcoidia bacterium
GCTCACGGCGTCGAACTCGTAGGCGCTCCGGGAGGCGTCGACGGCGTGGGTGATGGAGGCCGCGTCGTTCACCGCGTCGGCGTCCTGGGCGGCCCGACACCGTCACCGTCTGGGCCGTGTCCCAGTTGGACGGGCTGAAGGTCAGCGTGGCCCGGTCGACACCGTCACGTCCGAATTGTCGCTGGCGGTCACCGCCGATCACCACGTCGGAGGCGGGCTGGGCGTCCAGGACCACCGTGTAGGTGGAACTGTTGCCCTCAGCAACCGTCAGCGTGGTTTCGGACACGCTCACCCCGGCGTCGTCGTCGGCCACCGTGACCGCCACCCCGGCGACGCTCACGTTGTCGAACTCGTCGGCGCTCCGGGAGGCGTCGACGGCGTGGGTGATGGAGGCCGCGTCGTTCACCGCGTCGGCGTCCTGGGCGGCCCGCACCGTCACCGTCTGCGCCGTGTCCCAGTTGGACGGGCTGAAGGTCAGCGTGGCCCGGTCCACCGTCACGTCGGGGCTGCCGCTGGCGGTTACGCCGATCACCACGTCGGAGGCGGGCTGGGCGTCCAGGACCACCGTGTAGGTGGAACTGTTGCCCTCAGCAACCGTCAGCGTGGTTTCGGACACGCTCACCCCGGCGGTATCGTCGTCGGCCACCGTGACCGCCACCCCGGCGACGCTCACGGCGTCGTACTCGTCGGCGCTCCGGGAGGCGTCGACGGCGTGGGTGATGGAGGCCGCGTCGTTCACCGCGTCGGCGTCCTGGGCGGCGGACACCGTCACCGTCTGCGCCGTGTCCCAGTTGGACGGGCTGAAGGTCAGCGTGGCCCGGTCCACCGTCACGTCGGGGCTGCCGCTGGCGGTTACGCCGATCACCACGTCGGAGGCGGGCTGGGCGTCCAGGACCACCGTGTAGGTGGAACTGTTGCCCTCAGCAACCGTCAGCGTGGTTTCGGACACGCTCACCCCGGCGTCGTCGTCGGCCACCGTGACCGCCACCCCGGCGACGCTCACGTTGTCGAACTCGTCGGCGCTCCGGGAGGCGTCGACGGCGTGGGTGATGGACGCCGCGTCGTTCACCGCGTCGGCGTCCTGGGCGGCCCGCACCGTCACCGTCTGCGCCGTGTCCCAGTTGGACGAGGTGAAGGTCAGCGTGGCCCGGTCCGCCGTCACGTCCGAATTGTCGCTGCTCACCGTGATCACCACGTCCGGCAGCGCGTCCAGGACCACCGTGTAGGCGGCCTGGCCCCCCTCGGCCAGCGCCAATTCAGTAACGGACACGCTCACCCCGGCGGTATCGTCGTCGGCCACCGTGACCGCCACCCCGGCGACGCTCACGGCGTCGTACTCGTCGGCGCTGCTGGCGGCCACCACCGCGTGGGTGATGGAGGCCGCGTCGTTCACCGCGTCGGCGTCCTGGGCGGCCCGCACCGTCACCGTCTGGGCCGTGTCCCAGTTGGACGGGCTGAAGGTCAGCGTGGCCCGGTCCACCGTCACGTCGGGGCTGCCGCTGGCGGTTACGCCGATCACCACGTCGGAGGCGGGCTGGGCGTCCAGGACCACCGTGTAGGTGGAACTGTTGCCCTCAGCAACCGTCAGCGTGGTTTCGGACACGCTCACCCCGGCGGTATCGTCGTCGGCCACCGTGACCGCCACCCCGGCGACGCTCACGGCGTCGTACTCGTCGGCGCTCCGGGAGGCGTCGACGGCGTGGGTGATGGAGGCCGCGTCGTTCACCGCGTCGGCGTCCTGGGCGGCCCGCACCGTCACCGTCTGCGCCGTGTCCCAGTTGGACGGGCTGAAGGTCAGCGTGGCCCGGTCCACCGTCACGTCGGGGCTGCCGCTGGCGGTTACGCCGATCACCACGTCGGAGGCGGGCTGGGCGTCCAGGACCACCGTGTAGGTGGAACTGTTGCCCTCAGCAACCGTCAGCGTGGTTTCGGACACGCTCACCCCGGCGTCGTCGTCGGCCACCGTGACCGCCACCCCGGCGACGCTCACGTTGTCGAACTCGTCGGCGCTCCGGGAGGCGTCGACGGCGTGGGTGATGGAGGCCGCGTCGTTCACCGCGTCGGCGTCCTGGGCGGCCCGCACCGTCACCGTCTGCGCCGTGTCCCAGTTGGACGAGGTGAAGGTCAGAGTGGTCTGGTTGCCGGACGTCGCGGCGTCGGTGTCCGCCGTCACGTCCGAATTGTCGCTGCTCACCGTGATCACCACGTCGGAGGCGGGCTGGGCGTCCAGGACCACCGTGTAGGTGGAACTGTTGCCCTCAGCAACCGTCAGCGTGGTTTCGGACACGCTCACCCCGGCGTCGTCGTCGGCCACCGTGACCGCCACCCCGGCGACGCTCACGTTGTCGAACTCGTCGGCGCTCCGGGAGGCGTCGACGGCGTGGGTGATGGACGCCGCGTCGTTCACCGCGTCGGCGTCCTGGGCGGCCCGCACCGTCACCGTCTGCGCCGTGTCCCAGTTGGACGAGGTGAAGGTCAGAGTGGTCTGGTTGCCGGACGTCACGCGGCGTCGGTGTCCGCCGTCACGTCCGAATTGTCGCTGCTCACCGTGATCACCACGTCGGAGGCGGGCAGCGCGTCCAGGACCACCGTGTAGGCGGCCTGGCCCCCCTCGGCCAGCGCCAATTCAGTAACGGACACGCTCACCCCGGCGTCGTCGTCGGCCACCGTGACCGCCACCCCGGCGACGCTCACGGCGTCGTACTCGTCGGCGCTCCGGGAGGCGTCGACGGCGTGGGTGATGGAGGCCGCGTCGTTCACCGCGTCGGCGTCCTGGGCGGCCCGCACCGTCACCGTCTGCGCCGTGTCCCAGTTGGACGGGTGAAGGTCAGAGTGGTCTGGTTGCCGGACGTCGCGGCGTCGGTGTCCGCCGTCACGTCCGAATTGTCGCTGCTCACCGTGATCACCACGTCGGAGGCGGGCAGCGCGTCCAGGACCACCGTGTAGGCGGCCTGGCCCCCCTCGGCCAGCGCCAATTCAGTAACGGACACGCTCACCCCGGCGGTATCGTCGTCGGCCACCGTGACCGCCACCCCGGCGACGCTCACGGCGTCGTACTCGTCGGCGCTGCTGGCGGCCACCACCGCGTGGGTGATGGAGGCCGCGTCGTTCACCGCGTCGGCGTCCTGGGCGGCCCGCACCGTCACCGTCTGGGCCGTGTCCCAGTTGGACGGGCTGAAGGTCAGCGTGGCCCGGTCCACCGTCACGTCCGAATTGTCGCTGCTCACCGTGATCACCACGTCGGAGGCGGGCTGGGCGTCCAGGACCACCGTGTAGGTGGAACTGTTGCCCTCAGCAACCGTCAGCGTGGTTTCGGACACGCTCACCCCGGCGGTATCGTCGTCGGCCACCGTGACCGCCACCCCGGCGACGCTCACGGCGTCGTACTCGTCGGCGCTCCGGGAGGCGTCGACGGCGTGGGTGATGGAGGCCGCGTCGTTCACCGCGTCGGCGTCCTGGGCGGCGGACACCGTCACCGTCTGGGCCGTGTCCCAGTTGGACGGCGTGAAGGTCAGCGTGGTCTGGTTGCCGGACGTCGCGGCGTCGGTGTCCGCCGTCACGTCCGAATTGTCGCTGCTCACCGTGATCACCACGTCGGAGGCGGGCTGGGCGTCCAGGACCACCGTGTAGGTGGAACTGTTGCCCTCAGCAACCGTCAGCGTGGTTTCGGACACGCTCACCCCGGCGTCGTCGTCGGCCACCGTGACCGCCACCCCGGCGACGCTCACGTTGTCGAACTCGTCGGCGCTCCGGGAGGCGTCGACGGCGTGGGTGATGGAGGCCGCGTCGTTCACCGCGTCGGCGTCCTGGGCGGCCCGCACCGTCACCGTCTGCGCCGTGTCCCAGTTGGACGAGGTGAAGGTCAGCGTGGCCCGGTCCGCCGTCACGTCCGAATTGTCGCTGCTCACCGTGATCACCACGTCGGAGGCGGGCAGCGCGTCCAGGACCACCGTGTAGGCGGCCTGGCCCCCCTCGGCCAGCGCCAATTCAGTAACGGACACGCTCACCCCGGCGGTATCGTCGTCGGCCACCGTGACCGCCACCCCGGCGACGCTCACGTTGTCGAACTCGTCGGCGCTCCGGGAGGCGTCGACGGCGTGGGTGATGGACGCCGCGTCGTTCACCGCGTCGGCGTCCTGGGCGGCCCGCACCGTCACCGTCTGCGCCGTGTCCCAGTTGGACGAGGTGAAGGTCAGAGTGGTCTGGTTGCCGGACGTCGCGGCGTCGGTGTCCGCCGTCACGTCCGAATTGTCGCTGCTCACCGTGATCACCACGTCGGAGGCGGGCTGGGCGTCCAGGACCACCGTGTAGGTGGAACTGTTGCCCTCAGCAACCGTCAGCGTGGTTTCGGACACGCTCACCCCGGCGTCGTCGTCGGCCACCGTGACCGCCACCCCGGCGACGCTCACGTTGTCGAACTCGTCGGCGCTCCGGGAGGCGTCGACGGCGTGGGTGATGGAGGCCGCGTCGTTCACCGCGTCGGCGTCCTGGGCGGCCCGCACCGTCACCGTCTGCGCCGTGTCCCAGTTGGACGAGGTGAAGGTCAGAGTGGTCTGGTTGCCGGACGTCGCGGCGTCGGTGTCCGCCGTCACGTCCGAATTGTCGCTGCTCACCGTGATCACCACGTCGGAGGCGGGCTGGGCGTCCAGGACCACCGTGTAGGTGGAACTGTTGCCCTCAGCAACCGTCAGCGTGGTTTCGGACACGCTCACCCCGGCGGTATCGTCGTCGGCCACCGTGACCGCCACCCCGGCGACGCTCACGGCGTCGAACTCGTCGGCGCTCCGGGAGGCGTCGACGGCGTGGGTGATGGAGGCCGCGTCGTTCACCGCGTCGGCGTCCTGGGCGGCCCGCACCGTCACCGTCTGCGCCGTGTCCCAGTTGGACGGGCTGAAGGTCAGGGTGGCCGGCGACACCGTCACGTCGCTGCTGCCGCTCCTGGTTACGCCGATCACCACGTCGGAGGCGGGCAGCGCGTCCAGGACCACCGTGTAGGCGGCGCTGCCCCCCTCGGCCACCGCCAATTCAGTAACGGACACGCTCACCCCGGCGGTCTCGTCGTCGGCAACGGTCACGGGCAGCGCGACATCGAGGGCCCGGTAGTGGTAATAGTCGGTTCCAGCAACGGGCAGCGCCTTGTGGGTGATGGAGGCCGCGTCGTTCACCGCGTCGGCGTCCTGGGCGGCCCGCACCGTCACCGTCTGGGCCGTGTCCCAGTTGGACCGGTTGAATCTCAGCGTGGCCCGGTCCACCGTCACGTCCGGGTTGTCGCTGCTCAGCGCGATTCTCACAAAACCCCAGTCCCCCGGGGGCGAGGCGTCCAGGACCACGGTGTAGGTTGCGCTGCCCCCCTCGGCCACCGGCAGCGCGGTTTCTGACACGCTAATCCCGACGGTTTCATCGTCGTCGACGGTGACCCTCACGCCGTCGATATCCAGGTTCACGTACTCGTTGGCGCTCCGGGAGGCGTCGACGGCGTGGGTGATGGAGGCCGCGTCGTTCGCCGCGTCGGCGTCCTGGGCGGCCCGCACCGTCACCGTCTGGGCCGTGTCCCAGTTGGACCGGTTGAATCTCAGCGTGGCCCGGTCCACCGTCACGTCGGGGCTGCCGCTGGCGGTTACGCCGATCACCACGTTGCCTGATGGCAGCGCGTCCAGGACCACCGTGTAGGCGGCGCTGCCCCCCTCGGCCACCGCCAATTCAGTAACGGACACGCTCACCCCGGCGTCGTCGTCGTCGTCGACGGTCACGGGCAGCGCGACATCGAGGGCCCGGTAGTGGTAATAGTCGGTTCCAGCAACGGGCAGCGCCTTGTGGGTGATGGAGGCCGCGTCGTTCACCGCGTCGGCGTCCTGGGCGGCCCGCACCGTCACCGTCTGGGCCGTGTCCCAGTTGGACCGGTTGAATCTCAGCGTGGCCCGGTCCACCGTCACGTCCGGGTTGTCGCTGCTCAGCGCGATTCTCACAAAACCCCAGTCCCCCGGGGGCGAGGCGTCCAGGACCACGGTGTAGGTTGCGCTGCCCCCCTCGGCCACCGGCAGCGCGGTTTCTGACACGCTAATCCCGACGGTTTCATCATCGTCGACGGTGACCCTCACGCCGTCGATATCCAGGTTCACGTACTCGTTGGCGCTCCGGGAGGCGTCGACGGCGTGGGTGATGGAGGCCGCGTCGTTCACCGCGTCGGCGTCCTGGGCGGCCCGCACCGTCACCGTCTGCGCCGTGCTCCAGTTGGACGAGGTGAAGGTCAGCGTGGCCCGGTCCACCGTCACGTCGGGGCTGCCGCTGGCGGTTACGCCGATCACCACGTCGTGCGTGGGCCGTTCTTCCAAGACTACGGTGTAGGCGGCGCTGCCCCCCTCGGCCAGCGCCAATTCAGTAACGGACACGCTCACCCCGGGTTCGTCATCGGTAAGGATCCAGTACACATAGCCAGGCAGCGCATAATGGAATTCGACAGCGCTTTCGACACTCACCACGCTCATCCGGATGTAAGCGCGCTCATCCTTCGAGTCGTCGTCCTGGGCGGCCCACGCCGTCACCGTCTGCGCCGTGCTCCAGTTGGACGAGGTGAAGGTCAGCCTATTCTGCTTGCCGGGCCTTGTGGCGTCGGTGTCCACCGTCACGTCCGAATGCCAGACGTGTGCAATGACCACCACGTTGGAGGAGGGCCTCGTTCTCAGGGCCACGGTGTAGGTAGCGCTGCCCCCCTCCTCAATTATCATGGGATTAGCGGCAGTCACCACAAGTGATGCCGAAGTATCCCACGTCGACAAGTACCAAATCTGGTCGGGGGCGTTGTCGTACTCGTCGGCGCTTTCGTCCGCCACCACCGAGTGGGTTAAGGAAACCCAGGAGAAGCTAATGCCCTTGTTCCCGCCAACGCTTAAGGTTACCGTCTGAGGCGTGTTCCAGTTGTTCGGGGTGAAGGTCAGACTAGTCGAAGACAAAAGAAACTCCGTTTGCTCGCTGAAGGTTATGCTGACCACCACGTTTGAGGTGGGCTTCCGTCTCAGCACAACTTTGTAGGACTCGCTCTCACCGTTCCTAATAGAAATCGTGTCGAGGGTGGAAAGGGCAGGAGCGGAGTAGTCAATTTGTCCTAGCTTCAAGCTTAATACCCTGGTAATGCTGACGCCCTCGTACTCGTCGGCGCTTTGGTTGTCCACCACTGTGAAGCTAGTATTAATAAACGCGTCGATGTCCCGGGAATCCCACAATATTACCTCCTCCGGCTTGTTCCAGTTGTCCGGGGTGAAGGTCAGCGTATCCTGGTAGCCGGCCGTATTCCCGTCGGTGTCCACCGTCACGTCGCCGCTCTTGTTGGTGGTTACTCTTACGACCACCCTGCTCGTGGGCTCTGCGTCTAGGACCACGGTGAGGGTGTTCCTGACGGTGTTTACTGTGGGAGAGTAGTTCACGGTTAACCCGGCGGTGTCGTCGTCGGTAACGGTCACGTCCACCCCGGCGACGGCCACGCCGTCGTACTCGTCGACGCTGTCGGCGTCCACCACCGCGTGGGTGATGGAGGCCGCGTCGTTCACCGCGTCGGCGTCCTGGGCGGCCCGCACCGTCACCGTCTGTGGCATATTCCAGTTGGACGGGGTGAAGGTCAGGCCACCGGAAGACACCCTAACATCACTGTTGTTTGAGGCTGCGCCAATTTGGACATTGCCCGATGGCATCGTGTCCAGGACCACGGTGTAGGTGGCGCTGCCGCCCTCGTTCACCGACAGGGTGCTGGCCAACACGCTGACCCCGACGGTCTCGTCGTCGGTTACGGTCACAGGCATCATAAAGGGGGCGACGTGGTCAAACTTGTCGGCGCTCACCACCGCGCGGGTGAGGGTCGCCGTGCCGTCCGCCGCGTCATCGTCCTGGAGGGCCTGTACCTCCACTCTCTGGGCCGTGTCCCAGTTGGCTGGGGTGAAAGTCAACTGCTCCGGCGACACTGCCACGTCGCTGCTGTCGTCGACGGCAAGGCTGATCAAGACATTGCTGGACGGCCGAGACGGCAGTTTATAATATAGGGTAATATTGTCTCCTTCGTACATCGCCAGCTCGCTGGGCCAGGGCCCCGGGTTGCCATCGTCGTCGGACACTCTCACGTCCACCCTGGCGATGGCCACCCCGTCGTACTCGTCAGCGCTGTCGGCGTCCACCACCGCGTGGGCGATGGCGGCGATATCGTCCACCATGTCGGCGTCCTCGGCGGTCCGCACCGTCACTCTCTGGGCCGTGTCCCAGTTGGACGGGGTGAAGGTGAGTGTACTCTGGTTCCCGTCCGTCTTTCGGTCAGTGTCCACCGTAACGTCCGAATTGTCGCTGCTCGCCGTGATCACCACGTCGGAGGCGGGCTCTGCGTCCATGACCACCGTGTAGGCGGCCTGGCCGCCCTCGGCCACCGGCAAAGGCGTAAGGGCACTCACAGTTACCGAGGCGTCGTTGTCGGTGACGGTCACCGCCACTCCATTGATGGTCACGGCGTCGTACTCGTCGGCGCTGTCGGCGGCCACCACCGCGTGGGTGATGGAGGCCGCGTCGTTCACCGCGTCGGCGTCCTGGGCGGCGGACACCGTCACCGTCTGGGCCGTGTCCCAGTTGGACGTGGTGAAGGTCAGCCGCGCCGGCGACACGCTCACCTCCATATTGTCGCTGCTCACCGCGATCACCACGTCGGAGGCGGGCTGGGCATTCAGGACCACGGTGTAGGTTGCGCTGCCCCCCTCGGCCACCGACAGGGCACTGGCTGACACGCTCACCCCGGCGTCGTCGTCGGCCACGGACACGCTCACCCCGGCCACGGCCACGCCGTCGTACTCGTCGGCGCTGTCGGCGTCCACCACCGCGTGGGTGATGGAGGCCGCGTCGTTCACCGCGTCGGCGTCCTGGGCGGCCCGCACCGTCACCGTCTGCGTCGCGCTCCAGTTGGACGTGGTGAAGGTCAGCCGCGCCGGCGACACGCTCACCTCCATATTGTCGCTGCTCACCGCGATCACCACGTCGGAGGCGGGCTCTGCGTCCATGACCACCGTGTAGGCGGCCTGGCCGCCCTCGGCCACCGTGACCGTCCCGGCCGAAATCCTCAACCCGGAGGCTTGATCGTCGACCACGGTGACGGTCACGGCTTCGGTCACGGCGTCGTATTCGTCGGCGCTATCGGCGACCACCACCGCGTGGGTGATGGAGGCCGCGTCGTTCACCGCGTCGGCGTCCTGGTCGGCCCGCACCGTCACCGTCTGCGCCGCGCTCCAGTTGGACGTGGTGAAGGTCAGCCGCGCCGGCGACACGCTCACCTCCATATTGTCGCTGCTCACCGCGATCACCACGTCGGAGGCGGGCTGGGCATTCAGGACCACGGTGTAGGTTGCGCTGCCGCCCTCGGCCACCGACAGGGCACTGGCTGACACGCTCACCCCGGCGTCGTCGTCGGCGACGGTCACGCTCACCCCGGCCACGGCCACGCCGTCGTACTCGTCGGCGCTTTCCCCGTCCACCACCGCGTGGGCGATGGAGGCTGCGTCGTTCACCGCGTCGGCGTCCTGGGCGGCGGACACCGTCACCGTCTGGGCCGTGTCCCAGTTGGACGGGGTGAAGGTCAGCCGCGCCGGCGACACGCTCACCTCCATATTGTCGCTGCTCACCGCGATCACCACGTCGGAGGCGGGCTCTGCGTCCATGACCACCGTGTAGGCGGCCTGGCCGCCCTCGGCCACCGTGACCGTCCCGGCCGAAATCCTCAACCCGGAGGCTTGATCGTCGACCACGGTGACGGTCACGGCTTCGGTCACGGCGTCGTACTCGTCGGCGCTATCGGCGACCACCACCGCGTGGGTGATGGAGGCCGCGTCGTTCACCGCGTCGGCGTCCTGGTCGGCCCGCACCGTCACCGTCTGCGCCGCGCTCCAGTTGGACGGGGTGAAGGTCAGCCGCGCCGGCGACACGCTCACCTCCATATTGTCGCTGCTCACCGCGATCACCACGTCGGAGGCGGGCTGGGCATTCAGGACCACGGTGTAGGTTGCGCTGCCCCCCTCGGCCACCGACAGGGCACTGGCTGACACGCTCACCCCGGCGTCGTCGTCGGCCACGGACACGCTCACCCCGGCCACGGCCACGGCGTCGTACTCGTCGGCGCTCCGGGAGGCGTCGACGGCGTGGGTGATGGAGGCCGCGTCGTTCACCGCGTCGGCGTCCTGGGCGGCGGACACCGTCACCGTCTGGGCCGTGTCCCAGTTGGACGGGGTGAAGGTCAGCCGCGCCGGCGACACGCTCACCTCCATATTGTCGCTGCTCACCGCGATCATCACGTCGGAGGCGGGCTGGGCATTCAGGACCACGGTGTAGGTTGCGCTGCCCCCCTCGGCCACCGACAGGGCACTGGCTGACACGCTCACCCCGGCGTCGTCGTCGGCCACGGACACCCTCACCCCGGCCACGGCCACGCCGTCGTACTCGTCGGCGCTGTCGGCGTCCACCACCGCGTGGGTGATGAAGGCCGCGTCGTTCACCGCGTCGGCGTCCTGGGCGGCCCGCACCGTCACCGTCTGCGCCGTGTCCCAGTTGGCCGTGGTGAAGGTCAGCCGCGCCGGCGACACGCTCACGTCGGGGCTGCCGCTGGCGGTTACGCCGATCACCACGCCGCCCGACGGCAGCGTATCAAGCCATACCGTGTAGGTGGAGCTGCCGCCCTCGTTCACCTTCACCACGGTTTCGGACAAGCTCATTCCAAGGGCGTCGTCGTCAATCACGGTGACGCTCACGTCGGCGTCGGCATCCTCTATGATACGATTGTAAGGCAAGGGCACCACGGCGTGAGCGATGGAGGCCGCCGCGTCCGCCGCGTCGGCGTCCTCGGCGGCGCTCACTGTCACCGTCTGCGGCGTGTCCCAGGTGGCCGAGGTGAAGATCAGCCGCACCGGCGACACGCTCACACCACCGTTGCCGCTGGCGGTTACCCTGACCACCGTGTTATGCGACGGCTGCCTATCAAGCCATACCGTGTAGGTGGAACTGCCGCCCTCGGCCACCGTCACGTCGGTGGCGGACACCGTCACCCCGAAGGGGTCGTCGGCCACGGACACCCTCACCCCGGCCACGGCCACGCCGTCGTACTCGTCGGCGCTTTCCCCGTCCACCACCGCGTGGGTGATGGAAGCCACGTCGTTCACCGCGTCGGCGTCCTGGGCGGCGGACACCGTCACCGTCTGGGCCGTGTCCCAGTTGGACGGGCTGAAGGTCAGCGTGGCCCGGTCCACCGTCACGTCGGGGCTGCCGCTGATGGTTATTCCGATCACCACGTCCGAGACGGGCAGCGCGTCCAGGACCACCGTGTAGGCGGCGCTGGTGCCCTCGTCCAGCGGCAGCGTGGACTTGGACACGGTCACCCCGGCGGTGTCGTCGTCGACCACGGTCACCGGAAGTACGTAATTGGGGACGCCATCGTACTCGTAGGCGCTCCGGGAGGCGTCGACGGCGTGGGTGATGGAGGCCGCGTCGTTCGCCGCGTCGGCGTCCTGGGCGGTGGACACCGTCACCGTCTGCGCCGTGTCCCAGTTGGACGGGCTGAAGGTCAGCGTGGCCCGGTCCACCGTCACGTCGGGGCTGCCGCTGGCGGTTACGCCGATCACCACGTTGCCTGATGGCAGCGCGTCCAGGACCACCGTGTAGGCGGTCTGGCCCCCCTCGTCCAGCTCCAGGGCACTGGCTGACACGCTCACCCCGGCGTCGTCGTCGGCCACGGACACGCTCATCCCGGCCACGGCCACGCCGTCGTACTCGTCAGCGCTCCGGGAGGCGTCGACGGCGTGGGTGATGGAGGCCGCGTCGTTCACCGCGTCGGCGTCCTGGGCGGCGAACACCGCCACCGTCTGGGCCGTGTCCCAGTTGAACCGGTTGAATCCCAGGCGCGCCGGCCACAACGTCACGTCGGGGCTGCCGCTGGCGGTTACGCCGATCACCACGTTGCCTGATGGCAGCGCGTCCAGGACCACCGTGTAGGCGGCCTGGCCGCCCTCGGCCACCACCAATTCAGTAACGGACACGCTCACCCCGGTCTCGTCGTCGACCACGGTCACCGGAAGTACGTAATTGGGGACGCCATCGTACTCGTTGGCGCTCCGGGAGGCGTCGACGGCGTGGGTTATCGAAGCCGCGTCGTTCGCCGCGTCGGCGTCCTGGGCGGCGGACACCGTCACCGTCTGGGCCGTGTCCCAGTTGGACGGGCTGAAGGTCAGCGTGGCCCGGTCCACCGTCACGTCCGAACTGTCGCTGCTCACCGTGATCACCACGTCCGAGGTGGGCTGGGCATTCAGGACCACGGTGTAGGTGGCGCTGGTGCCCTCGTCCAGCGGCAGCGTGGACTTGGACACGGTCACCCCGGCGTTGTCGTCGTCGGTGACGGTCACCGGAAGTAAGTAATTGGGGACGCCATCGTACTCGTTGGCGCTCCGGGAGGCGTCGACGGCGTGGGTCAGCAAGGCTCTTCCTCTCACCGCGTCGGCGTCCTGGGCGGCCCGCACCGTCACCGTCTGCGCCGTGCTCCAGTTGGCCGGGCTGAAGGTCAGCGTGGCCCGGTCCACCGTCACGTCGGAGCTGCCGCTCCTGGTCACCGTGAGCACCACGTCCGAGGTGGGCCGCGCGGACAGGAACACGGTGTAGGTGGCGCTGTCGCCCTCGTACAGGCCCACGCCAGGAACAGGCACCCTTATCCCGGCGGCCTCGTCGTCGACGACGGTCACCGCCACCCCGGCGATGGTCACGCCGTCGTACTCGTCGGCGCTCCGGGAGGCGTCGACGGCGTGGGTGATGGAGGCCGCGTCCTTCACCGCGTCGGCGTCCTGGGCCACCCGCACCGTCACCGTCTGGGCCGTGTCCCAGTTGGACGTGGTGAAGGTCAGCGTGGCCCGGTCCACCGTCACGTCGGGGCTGCCGCTGGCGGTTACGCCGATCACCACGTTGCCTGATGGCAGCGCGTCCAGGACCACCGTGTAGGCGGCCTGGCCGCCCGCGGCCACCGACAGGGCACTGGCTGACACGCTCACCCCTGCGGTCTCGTCGTCGGCGACGGTCACGCTCACCCCGCCGACGGCCACGGCGTCGTACTCGTCGGCGCTCCGGGAGGCGTCGACGGCGTGGGTGATGGAGGCCGCGTCGTTCACCGCGTCGGCGTCCTGGGCGGCGGACACCGTCACCGTCTGGGCCGTGTCCCAGTTGGACGGGCTGAAGGTCAGCGTGGCCCGGTCCGCCGTCACGTCCGAATTGTCGCTGCTCACCGTGATCACCACGTCGGAGGCGGGCAGCGCGTCCAGGACCACCGTGTAGGCGGCCTGGCCCCCCTCGGCCAGCGCCAATTCAGTAACGGACACGCTCACCCCGGCGTCGTCGTCGGCCACGGACACGCTCACCCCGCCGACGGCCACGCCGTCGTACTCGTCGGCGCTCCGGGAGGCGTCGACGGCGTGGGTGATGGAGGCCGCGTCGTTCACCGCGTCGGCGTCCTGGGCGGCGGACACCGTCACCGTCTGGGCCGTGTCCCAGTTGGACGGGCTGAAGGTCAGCGTGGCCCGGTCCACCGTCACGTCGGGGCTGCCGCTGATGGTTACGCCGATCACCACGTTGCCTGATGGAAGCGCGTCCAGGACCACCGTGTAGGCGGCCTGGCCCCCCTCGGCCACCGCCAATTCAGTAACGGACACGCTCACCCCTGCGGTCTCGTCGGCGGCGACGGACACGCTCACCCCGCCGACGGCCACGGCGTCGTACTCGTCGGCGCTCCGGGAGGCGTCGACGGCGTGGGTGATGGAGGCCGCGTCGTTCGCCGCGTCGGCGTCCTGGGCGGCGGACACCGTCACCGTCTGGGCCGTGTCCCAGTTGGACGGGCTGAAGGTCAGCGTGGCCCGGTCCACCGTCACGTCGGGGCTGCCGCTGATGGTTACGCCGATCACCACGTTGCCTGATGGAAGCGCGTCCAGGACCACCGTGTAGGCGGCCTGGCCCCCCTCGGCCACCGCCAATTCAGTAACGGACACGCTCACCCCTGCGGTCTCGTCGTCGGCGACGGTCACGCTCACCCCGCCGACGGCCACGGCGTCGTACTCGTCGGCGCTCCGGGAGGCGTCGACGGCGTGGGTGATGGAGGCCGCGTCGTTCACCGCGTCGGCGTCCTGGGCGGCGGACACCGTCACCGTCTGGGCCGTGTCCCAGTTGGACGGGCTGAAGGTCAGCGTGGCCCGGTCCGCCGTCACGTCCGAATTGTCGCTGCTCACCGTGATCACCACGTCGGAGGCGGGCAGCGCGTCCAGGACCACCGTGTAGGCGGCCTGGCCCCCCTCGGCCAGCGCCAATTCAGTAACGGACACGCTCACCCCGGCGTCGTCGTCGGCCACGGACACGCTCACCCCGCCGACGGCCACGCCGTCGTACTCGTCGGCGCTCCGGGAGGCGTCGACGGCGTGGGTGATGGAGGCCGCGTCGTTCACCGCGTCGGCGTCCTGGGCGGCGGACACCGTCACCGTCTGGGCCGTGTCCCAGTTGGACGGGCTGAAGGTCAGCGTGGCCCGGTCCACCGTCACGTCGGGGCTGCCGCTGATGGTTACGCCGATCACCACGTTGCCTGATGGAAGCGCGTCCAGGACCACCGTGTAGGCGGCCTGGCCCCCCTCGGCCACCGCCAATTCAGTAACGGACACGCTCACCCCTGCGGTCTCGTCGGCGGCGACGGTCACGCTCACCCCGCCGACGGCCACGCCGTCGTACTCGTCGGCGCTCCGGGAGGCGTCGACGGCGTGGGTGATGGAGGCCGCGTCGTTCGCCGCGTCGGCGTCCTGGGCGGCGGACACCGTCACCGTCTGGGCCGTGTCCCAGTTGGACGGGCTGAAGGTCAGCGTGGCCCGGTCCACCGTCACGTCGGGGCTGCCGCTGATGGTTACGCCGATCACCACGTTGCCTGATGGAAGCGCGTCCAGGACCACCGTGTAGGCGGCCTGGCCCCCCTCGGCCACCGCCAATTCAGTAACGGACACGCTCACCCCTGCGGTCTCGTCGGCGGCGACGGTCACGCTCACCCCGCCGACGGCCACGCCGTCGTACTCGTCGGCGCTCCGGGAGGCGTCGACGGCGTGGGTGATGGAGGCCGCGTCGTTCACCGCGTCGGCGTCCTGGGCGGCGGACACCGTCACCGTCTGCGCCGTGTCCCAGTTGGACGGGCTGAAGGTCAGCGTGGCCCGGTCCACCGTCACGTCGGGGCTGCCGCTGGCGGTTACGCCGATCACCACGTTGGAGGCGGGCAGCGCGTCCAGGACCACCGTGTAGGCGGCCTGGCCGCCCTCGGCCACCGCCAATTCAGTAACGGACACGCTCACCCCTGCGGTCTCGTCGTCGGCGACGGTCACGCTCACCCCGGCCACGGCCACGGCGTCGTACTCGTCGGCGCTTTCCCCGTCCACCACCGCGTGGGTGATGGAAGCCACGTCGTTCACCGCGTCGGCGTCCTGGGCGGCGGACACCGTCACCGTCTGGGCCGTGTCCCAGTTGGACGGGCTGAAGGTCAGCCGCGCCGGCGACACGCTCACCTCCATATTGTCGCTGCTCACCGCGATCACCACGTCGGAGGCGGGCTGGGCATTCAGGACCACGGTGTAGGTTGCGCTGCCGCCCTCGGCCACCGACAGGGCACTGGCTGACACGCTCACCCCGTCGTCGTCGTCGGCGACGGTCACGCTCACCCCGGCCACGGCCACGCCGTCGTACTCGTCGGCGCTTTCCCCGTCCACCACCGCGTGGGTGATGGAAGCCGCGTCGTTCACCGCGTCGGCGTCCTGGGCGGCGGACACCGTCACCGTCTGGGCCGTGTCCCAGTTGGACGGGCTGAAGGTCAGCGTGGCCGGCGACGCCGTCACATCGGTGTTGTTGCTGCTCACCGCGATCACCACTTTGGAGGAGGGCTGCGTGTTCAGACTCACGTAGTAGTAGACGCTATGCCCCTCGGCAAACCTCAGCGTGGTTTCGGTCACCCGCACCTCGATCGGGCCCCGCACAACCGGGGCGTCCGTTTTCTGTTGCGCATTCTTGCCCGGTCCTTGGCTGTCGGTGTAAGCCGCCGTGGCTCGCAGGTAGCTGCCAACGTCGGCGGCAACCGGTCTGTAGGTGGACGACGTTGCGCCGGCAATAGCGGTCCACGTAGTTTGGTCCGAGGATTTACTCCAGGTCCAACCTATGCTGGAAACACCCCCGTCGGGGTCGGTGATACTGGCCGTCAGGTCTATGCCAACGACGGGTGCTTGGGACGACAGGGTTATCGCGCCCGGATCGTCCACGTTGGTTACGCTGATGGTCACGTCAATAGTGACGTCGATGGCCGTGTCGGCGTTGCCAGTGGCATCCTTCCGGTCGCTGGCCGACACCGTTACGCTGTAGGAGTTCTTGCCCTCAAAATTGAGGGCGGCCAGCGTCTGCAACTGGCCGGTGGAGGGGACGATGGCGAAGGATGCGGCATCGTCGCCGCCCAGGGTGTAGGTCAACGCATCGTTGTCCGCGTCCGTGGCCCCAACCGGCGCGCCGATGTTTGCGCCGGCGGCGGTGTTCTCGGCCACCGATCGGGCGCCGTTCTCGCTGGACGGGAACGCCGGTTGGCTGTTGGCCCCTTGCGCAGTAGCGCTGCTCAAGGTGAGGAAGGCCAAAAGTAAGGCGCATATCGCCGACAGGATTCGCTGCCGGCGGCACAGCTTAGCGAACATCATATCGTTTCAGTAGCACTCTGAATGTGCGGGAATACTGGAATCATCTTTCCAAGCTAGGCCCGCGCCCAGCGGCTGATGCTGTCGGGACTGAACCCGAAGTGCCGCGCCGTCAACCGCACCCTCCGCCCATTGTCGACGTACCCCAAGACGGCCTTCTCGCGGCGTTTGGCTTCTGCACTGGGCTCCGCCGGGAGCCATGCCAACGCCGCCGCTCTCGGCAGGATGGCCCCATAGCTGCTCATATGGCCTCCAGCATACCGTCCACTCATCTCTCGTGCTGCTGTCCGATATGTGCCTGACCCTCTTCAGGGCGCGGTCGCTGGCGGTCCGGCAGTATGGCGCATGCTCACACTTTTGAGCGCGGCGATGATCTTCAGCCAACGTTAATAAGGTGGGGGCCAAGTCCAGCGTGAGTCTCTCCTTCTTGACCTCCATTGTCGATCCCTCCTCAGGATGGTTCTCTCCCGTAAGAGTAAGCAAACACGGGAAAGACGTCAATGCGCGGTTCGAAAAAAGGGCAACAAAAAAGGCCCGCATACATAGACGAGCAGGGGAGGCTATCGTATTCAAACGATGGCCTCCCCTGTGTCTTAGCGGTCTAGCGTCCCGTCTGAGGATTAGCTGGCGTGACTTGGATACAGGCGGAGGTCAGACGGCGACAATTATTGTTGCCGGGTGCAGCCACTGACGGACCAATAGCTTCGTACGCCTCAGTGTGCTGACCACCTCGACGATATTCCGGACACTTGTGGCAAGCCTGTTGGTCGGTGTTTCACGAGACTGGTCGGCCCCAAAGCGGAATAGTTTGAGCAGGTTGTGGCCGGTGCAGATCAGCGACCACTCGCCGCTGACCTTCTCCAGGCCCCGTAGCAGGAACTGGCGGAAGCCTCGGCCCTGCTTGATCTGGCCGAATACAGGCTCCACTGTCGCCATGCGCAAGGCGTAACGTTGCCGACCCCGTTTGGTCTGCAGCTTCCGGCGCATCCGATCCCTGGTGGGCATATGACTGGGTATGCGACCTCGGGGCGCGGGCGACGGCACCCTGCCGTGGCGGGTCTGCTCCGGCACGACGAACGGGTCCACGCACAGCCTGTAGAGACCTTCAACCGCCTGTGCCGAGTAGTAACCGGCGTCGGCGGATACCTCTTTGGGCACTGCGCCGACGTTGTCTATGGCCTCCTCCACCATCGCCACCGCCTGCTGCTTGTCCGAAGTCTGGTTGGTGGCGTGAGCCGCCACGATCACCTGGTGGGCACTGTCCACCACCGCTTGACAGTTGTAAGCCTGCAGGAAGTCCCGTCCGCCCGGCGCCGGCATGATGTCAACAGTGGTCGGCGTGCCGGGCATCTGGAAGAGAGCCCCTTCCGGTCGTGCATTGCCTCTCCCTGGCTGGTGAGTTCCGTCTTCATATCTTTCATATCGTCCAGTTGCAGCTGCCTTTGCCCAGAGCGTTTGACGGTCGGCGCCTCGGCCCGCTGGCATGGTCGGGGGCACAGGCGCCGGCGGCATCTTCGCAACCATGAGCTCGGTTTCGCTCGGCCTGTTCGCGGCGAGACCGCCATCGGGGACCCGGGCCGCTCGATTCAAGTGTGAACGGCCGCAGCTCGGTGGGAAACTGCCTGAACGGGGGTACACAAATGTCGCCCCTTCCAAGGGATTTGCAGGCGGCCTTCGTTGTGCTGTGATTGGAGGCGGAGCAGCGGCAGGCATGCGCCTCCGGTCTGGACACCGCCCAGCGGCGATATCTGAAGGGGATAAGCCGTCCAGGGCGAAGGCATCAATCCCAAATCGAGCACTTTCAGGGGATGCGATTGCTCCACAGGTGGCCCAGGTTGGCCCATCTGTTTCGCGGCGAATCACAGCCAGGGGGCTGTACAGGGAAAAGAGACTTTGGGTAGAAGCGGACAATCGGGGCCATTTAGCTATGCAAAGAGGCTGATTTCGGCGTACAGCACCCCATTTCTGTGAACACTTGGAGTTAAGGCCCCAGTCCGGTGGGAAAGAGGTCCCGATTACAAAGAGGGGCCACCCCCTACAGGAGGTATGAGATGGCGAGCAAGACGATGAAGAGCAACGGCAGTCCAGAGTCCGAGGTGAAGGCCGGGCAGCCCGACTTCAAGTGGGCTGTGGAGTGGTTGGTGAAGGAAGAGGGGCAGCGGCGAACGGCGGAGATTTTAGGGGTGAACAGGAAGACGGTGGCCTTGGCGCTACGCCGGGAGCGGCTGACGGGCAGGATGACGCACGCAGTCCAGACGCTCCTGGCCAACCTGGATGACCCCGTGGCGCAGGAGGTCATGCCGCTGGACCGGATTGAGTCGCAGGTCGGTGGGCTCGTCGAGTCCGTGGACGAAATCTACAGGCTTGTCGACCGACTTGCCCTGCGGGTGGAAGCGTTGGAGGAGGCGCAGCCACAGCCGCAGACGAAGGAACCGGAGGCACAGAGTCCGACACCGACGCTGCGACGCATGTGAGTGAGGTTACGGAGGGTGTGGGGCAGCAGGATGAGCCCGCTGAGGAGCCGGAACTAGAGCGGGAGCAAACCGGACGGCAGACTGGCTGGCGGCGACGCTAGGTGGGGTAATCGGGCAATCCGCTGTGGCGGGAAAGCCCCCTACAGGATGTGATGAGCACCGCCAGCGCAGGGAGGCCTTACTTCGGTACGGAGATTCGAGCCAATGGGACAGGTCACATAGAGGAGTAACCGAATGAAACAGAGTGGACCAGTCATCCAAGGCAGCAGGGAGGTGGCCGACATGCACAACCTGAGGCTCATGGCGCTGCTGCAAGAGCTGGAGCGGGACCACGGTCGGAAGAAGGCGGCCGAACTCCTGGGGGTGGACCGCAGGACGCTGGACGCCGGCCTGGATGAAGGGGTGCTGTCGAGGCGCATGCGGGGAGCGTTGGATAGGGCACTTCAGTATGGCGTGGGGTCCGCCGCAGCCGAGCAACGGGACCGAAACGACGAGATGGAGGACCGCCTGCGAGAGCTGGAGGGCAAGGTGGAGGAACAGGGCAAGGAGATGCGGGTCAAGCACAGGGCGCTGGAGGACGCAATCCGGGCCGGGCGGGAGGAACATGCCCAGGAACATCGCAAGCTGGAGAAGATGCTGGCAGGTCTTGAGACGGGACTGGGCGGGCAGGACGAGGCGAAGGCGAACGGGGCCGGCACGCAGTCCAGGAAGGGGTCAATGCTCAGGCGGGAGTTCCCGGACCTAGTGACGCTGGAACCCGCCCCCGACGACGAGGAGGTATTCGGTGAGGTCTGGCCGCTGGTCGTCCAGTGGCGGGAACTGAAGGCCGTTCATCCCGACGAGGGAAAGAGCCTGTTCTGGCGGCGCACCGAGGAGCGTTTCCTGGCGTTGGAACTGACCCTGTTGGAGGAGCACGGGCTGACGCTTCCCCCGGCAACGTTTCCGCTGCGGGGCTTCGACCGCAACGGGCAGGTCAACTGGCGGAGGACAGCGCTCTCCGACACGCGGAGGGCGCTGAAGAAGCGGGAGCTTCTGAACACGCTGACCTTCCGACGTCTGTGGAAATAGCCGGACCGGGCGGCCTGCGAAATTCTGGCCGCTGAGTTCGTGCCATGCCGGGACAATGAGATCGTGCTTGTGGACGGCTTACACAGAGAGGGGAGTCAGATGAAGCAGAAAAGGCGAGACATCAAGATTAGCGGCGCCGTCAGGGACCTGCACCACCTGCGGCTCATGGCGCTGCTCCTAGAGCTTGTGCGGTTGCGGGGTATTAGCGGTACGGCGCGGGTGCTGGAGATCGACCCCAGGACGGTGACATCCAGCGTGCAGTCGGATCAGCTGACCCCCCGAGTACGCGACAGCTTGCAAAGGGCGCTTCAGCACGGGATCGGCTCCGCAGCCGACAGACAACGGGAGCGGAATGACAAGCTGGAGGCACGGCTCGACAACATGGAGGGTCAACTCAAGGAACTGAAGGAGGGTCTCCGAAGCGGCCTCAAGGTAATGAACAGGCTGGAAGCCCGGCTCGATAAGACGGAGGGCCAGGTCAAGGAAATGAAAGGGGATCGTCGAACCGGACTCAAGGGATTGAGGATGTCGCTGGACGGAGTGCGGAAGTACTATGGCGTGCAGCGTCGCCTGATTGAGCAGCGGCTGTTGGCCTTGGAAGCCGGCCCTGAGGGGACGGAGACCGGGGCACCCGTAGGTGATGAGAGTTGAGATTCTGGACGGAGAGGCGTTGCGGCCCGGCGCGGCCCAGCGACGTGGGCCGTCAGGCCGTGTGGGAGCGGATGCACGCCCTCAGGGTCAGTCAGAACGAGGTGGCCCGGCGGGCCGGGGTCAGCTCCGGCCACCTCCCCCAGATCATGACAGGCACGCGCAACCCCGTCGCCAGGAACGCTGAATCTGTCCAGAATCCGGCGGAGGCCCCTTCTACCTCAAGACTCCTCTACTGACACCTGTTCTTGAATCCCAAGATCAGCGAGAGCTTGCCGTAATTCCAACTGAAAGCCTTGGGCCATGTCCGTATCGACGCTCACCGAGAACTCGACTCCGACACTTAGGTCGTCTCCAGAGCGCAGCTTGGGTAGGATTCTCGTGCCGAGCCGGTTCCACACTTCCGGAGGGACAGTGCCCCTGAGCCTCAGAGTGGTCTTTTGGCCTTTGGGTGTGACAGACGGTATAAGAGGGGCGATTGGCGGGTCCTCTTGCACCGTTGGGGCATCCTCCAGCCCGTTCGTGGTCTCTGTTTGAGTCTGCGTCTGGCTTTCTTGGGCCGTACGGAGTTGTTCGGCCTTGGCTCTGGTCAACAGAAAAACCCCAGACTCGAAGGCCACCTCTTCCGCTCCCACCGGCTCCTTGTACCACACCCTCTCATAGTGTCCGTCTCCTCTGTCGCCGGAAGCGAGGCCGAATTCTCCGGTCTCGACGAACTCCAAGATGCGGCGCCGAAGGACGGTATCCGGGTCGATCAGCCGGGTCAACGCGCCGTTCAGGAAACTCTGGCGCAGGCTGGTGAGCGGCCAGGCCCCCGTGTCCTTGAATACGGGCGGCCAATGCCGATCGATGTATCCGGCACCGACAGACTCGTTGAGCAGCGCACCCGACTTCAACGCGGTGACAACGCGCCCGCAGAGGGCTTCGCTGCCGCTTGAATGTCCCGCCCCGAGGTCGATGATCTTTAGCCCGCTCGTTGCCTGATTATCAGCCAGAGCCACGAAGCGATAGCCTCCCCATACCTCGTCCTTGGCCGCCTCCTCTGCTTCTCTGACCATGGTCTGAACCTCGGCGCGGTCACTTTGGTCGAATTCTGCGCCTAGGATGCCCTGGGAGACCTCTTGGGCAACTCGCCGCCAGGCAAGCAGTTGTTCAATACACTCTCTCAGCTCGCGGCCTGGCTTCCTCGCACACCACACCAACGCGCCGGGGTAGAGTCGCGGCGACCTGCCCCGTTCCTTGGTCCATCTGCCGATGCGTTCTGCAAGCTGCCCACCCTCACGCCATTCTTCTACAGGGTCGAGGACGACCATAGTAAGCCGTGGCGAGTCCTGCACCGCATCACCGTCCTCTGGGAAGTCGACGACCGGGACCGTCGCGCCGCGGGCGAATTCACCTTCTACCAACTTGCGCAAGGCAGGTCTGATTTCCGTCTCCTCGTCTAGGGAGGCGCGTCGGTCGCTCACGACTTTTCTCAGCGTCGCCTGATGGTGGATGCGGTAGCCGTCCGTGCCCACCTTGCGCATGAAGAATCCGGTTTTCTCCAAGGCAGACGCCGCGCTGTCGACTGTCGTAGTCTCGACCTCAGGTTCGCCGAGAGCGAACCGCAACTCCGGCAGGTGGGCCACCTTGTCCACCTGCCCACCGGAAGATTCGAATAATATGGCAGTTCCCACCCTGCGGTGGATCTCGCTCAAAGCGCCCTTGGCGTCTGCGTCCAAGGCCTTGCTGTGGGCGGTCTCACCTGCGATGTCCGCGTCTATGGCTACATCGAGGCGGGACTCACCCAACTGACCCAGTACCACAGCGCGAAACTCGGGCACGTCCAACGGCGCAGAGCCTAGGGTTATCAGAGGCTCAGGGCGAGCGTGCCGGAACTGGTCTTGCGCAGCCCAGGAGATCCATTGCGCCAGCATCGCCAGTGCTCCCCTGGTCTGCTGGAATTGAGTGAGGGCGCGCCACTTCCGCTGGAAGACTGAGAGGGTGGACGGATGAAACGGGTAGGATGACTCGAAACGCTTGCGAAGGAAGTCCCGCGCTCTGCTTCCGGTGGTCGCCGTATCCACGGCCGTCCACTCAGATGGCAGCCTCGCGGTCCTCTCGAAGCACCAGTCAGCGTAAGCCTTCGCCACGTTCTGACGGACGCGCTCGCTGCCCAGGTCTTCGAAGAGACGACGGCGCACAACCTCGCTGATCTCTGACTCGTCGTTCGCAATGAGGTCGCGGGCGACGCGGCGGACAACCTTGGTGATACGGTCCTGCCACTCCTGGTCCCACTCCGTCATCTCCACTTGGCTACGGGGAAGGCTTATGACCGCCGCCGCGTTAGTCGCTCCGGTGACGGCCACCGTAAGGTTCTGTAGGAACGCATGGAAACTCTCGGCCATACCTCGATGGCGGTTCACGAAGTTCAGCACCTCGTCGAACAGGAGCAAGACGGGAGCATTCGCTGTGGCGAACACCTTGGCTAGAGCTTCGGTCCCCGGCGGTGTCGTTTCGGCGGCGCTGCCGAGTGCAGCCACACCTGCGTCCCCTGCCAGTTGCCTAGCCAGGTCGATCCAAGGTGTCTCTCTCCCCTCCGAAGGATCCCAGGCGTTACCTACGAAGACTCCGACTTGGGCGTCAGGGCTATCGGCGATGCCGGCGTTGCGCAGAAGCTCGGAGACTCCGGGAAGGCTATGTGCGTCTCTACCCGCGTTGGCGACGTGATACAGGGAAGTTAGCGTGTGGGTCTTGCCGCCGCCGAACTGGGTTATCAGCGTCAAAACGGGCGCGGTATTCTCTGTCCTACCGGACAAGCGGCGAAGAACCATGCCGGAGTGCTCCGTCAAAGCGCGGGTGAAGCAGGTGCGCGAGAAGAATTGCGCCGGATCGCTGTAGTCTGGCGGAGCGGTTCCAGCCACCACCTGCTCCAACGCGATGGCAAACTCGTCCGGGCTGAATGATCGGCCCTCCCGGACCTCCTTGCGCAGGGTTACAACTTTGTACCAGGGCTGCATTGGCATGACTCCATACTTCTCAGGATGGTGGCGGATGCGAAATGCGGATTCGTCCGCCTCGTACAGTTACGACAGATCTCTCTTCAAGCGCTTCATGGTGTCCCTCGATTACCGCTCTAGCTAATTCGATTCGTTGGGGCACTCGAACATCGGGCAAGAGTATCAGTCCCGCGTGGGGAACCCGTCTCAGGTAGATCAACTCTCCAAAGTCCTTGTCCATCGTGACGAGGACCCGGTCGTCTGCTCCTGCCTGCTCCAGTAAAGCTCCGTCGCCTGGGTCCGGGCCTAGGGTCTGCGCTTCAACTACATCGTGTCCGTTGTTGCGCAGCCACTCGGCCAACCGTCGCCCGGCGCATCGATCGATAAGAAATCTCATTGTCCCGCGACTGAGACGGGAGCAAGGGTGTCGCCCGAGATTACCGTGTGAGCATAGGCGATGCAGGCACGGATGTCGTCCGGTTCTAGGTCGGGGTAATCGTCCATAACCTCCTCCTGAGTTGCTCCCTGGCTTAGTAGACTCAGGATCAGCTCGACCGATATCCGCATGTCACGGATGATTGGCTTACCCCCAAATACGTCCGGGCGAGCGGTGATGCGTTGTAGAATCTCGTGATTGTTGGGCATGGCTCGTCCTCCTAAGTTGGTTCTGTTGCATTTTGCTGGGTGATCACCACTGGGTCATACGCTATGTTTCAAGTAACTCTCAGCTATGGAGTCTGCAAGATCAGCAGCAGCGGCGGATAAATTGGTGAGCACAGCCATGAATGCCAAACGTCTCTCTTGTGCAAGTGCGATATTCTCCTTGTCGCCAGTCCAATCTTTGGAAACCTTGTAATACCGTTGACACGCTACGTCTAGCAATTCCTGATAAGCGGGTGCAAAAAGGCACTCGACCCACTCTCTGTCCTTCCCCGGAATGGGCAGAACTGTTGAATTGAACATCAGCGGGTTTTGGTACACATACCCTGACTTGCCCTCACCGACGATGGTGTCATAACTACAGATACTCACTGACTCTCTCCTCCGTAATTGCTATCCGGCAAACTGCAACAGAACCCCTAAGTTGTTTGATTGAGTTACCTCGGCACCGCCAAGAGCATGGCGTCCAGCAGGCGCTTCTCCTCGCTCCCGCGCGGAATAGAGGGCGGTGAGTGCATTAGCGAGGCGCAGGAAGTCGGGGCTGCGCTCCTGTTCGGCACGCAGCAGGTTGCGCAGTGCCTGGCTCCGGCCTGACGCCTGTAACAGCATGGCGGCGTGGACCCGATCCAGCGTGGTCGCCGACAGTGTAAGCCCGGTATTGCCGTCGGTCGGCACCGATGATCTCCCGCGACGGCGCGTGCGCCCCTGTATCGGAGGCGCTTCTTCGGGGAACAGGCTTAGCTGGGGATTGACGTTTGATGCAGCCTCCATCTCGTCGGCAACCGCCGCTGCTCCCGACTCTCCGAATAATTGCTTGCCCCGCTCCGAGACGGGGAGCAGCCGCACCACACCCTTCTCCGTCTTGATGATACGCAGCTCCCAGTCGTCCAGGTGAATGCCAAGGGGCTGCGCGAACCGGCGGGCCACATCGAAGGGCAGGCTATATCCCGATGTCTTCCTGCGCGGCGATTCGTCCTCTTCATCGTCACCTTCATCATCGTCGGGTTCAACCCCATAGTCTGAGGAAACGCCTTCCGACGTGCTCTGCATCGTCCAGAGGAACAGCGCCGTCAGGCGGGAGTCCTCCTCCAGCGCGCCCGCCGCGCCGTTACGGGCCTGCGCCTCTGCCGTGCCCAACACCTGCTCCAACGCCTCACGACCCACCACCTCCCACACCCTCTCCAGGTACTCCGGCAGGGCGACTTGGCGACCCTCCGCTGTCTCCACACGCGAGTACCGACTGTATATCTCCAGCGCGGGGCCGACGCAGGCGAACACCAGGTCCGCGCCACGGACGCCCTCGCCCTCCAGCCGCTGCATCCAGTCACCGACGCGTACCGGCAGCTCCCGCAGCACGTCGGCCCAATCGCCAACCGGCGTGTCCACAGGACGCGGGCGGCAGATGAGGTGGACGCTGGTGGCGAGAGCGGCGGAGTCACGAGCGCGAAGTCGTGACCTCATCTCAGTGGTGATGGGCCAGGAACCGGTGATGGTCCAGCCGCCACGAATCAGTCCTGAAAGCAATGCCTCCCAACCCTCGGTAGTCTTGTGGGCAAAAACGACAGAACCTATTCCGTCCTCGTTCAAGACGCGACGTCCCTCGGCGAATGTCTCCGCCATGGTTTCCTCAAACCATGTGCGGTCTTTCGGCCTGCCACTGCTGAGCTTGGTCTCGTCCGGTACCACTTCGCGTTGCTTGGGAGAAAGCCCGTTGTTGGGGTCAGATGGGTCTCGTAGTAAGGGGTCATTAGGCAAATTCCGCTTCAGCCATACCAGGAAGAAGTCGGACAGGTCGGCATACGGAACGGCATCGTAGTATGGCGGGTCGGTAAACCAGACCATAGCCGCCTGATCTGGGAGTGGGTGATTGGTAGCGTCAGCAGACTGAACGTGTCCGCTGTCGGACTTAGGCCAAACCTCCGTAACTTTGGCTACCCACTCCAATGCACCCTCATAGCTACCCGTTGCGTCACCGAACGGGGCCACCTCGGCATAGTCCCAGACAATTGGAAGAGCTTGGCGAGAGAAGGTCCCTTCGATTTTTTCTCCTGGAACGTTCCAGCGAGAAATGTGGCTGAGTTGGTTAGCACAACGCCCGACTACGGTCGCCATACATTCTCCAATCGCGCCACTAACTTGTCTCCGAACCAACTGTCCCAATGTCGCCATCGCCGCCTTCTGCCGCGCCGTGAACAAGTCGCCCCACTGGAGCATCCCGTAGCGTTGCACACGAAAGCCCAGTGTCCCGATAGGTGGCAACGGCTCGTCTGGCACGGGGCAGAGGCCCTGCCTGCCACCACGCTCCCACTCGTCCAGTATCTCCGCGACGCGTACCTGGGCTAGGCGCACCGCCTTGTAGTCGGCATCAGTGGGCAGCCGGTAGTGACGTCCCTGCTCGCCGGGGGTAAGCGTTACCACCGACGTCATGCGCGCTCCGCCTACGCGGTTACCGTCATCGTCGAACACCGCGTCGGCGCCGCCCTTCTGGGCGGCAAGCTGGAATCGCACCCGGTCCGGGGGCAGCACCACGCCACAACAGACGCAGGTGGCCTTGGCACGGGCAACGGTGCCGCCTGCGACCTCTCTATCGGACTCCGGTTCGAATATCTCGAATTCGACCCGCGGTGGTCCGCCTGTGGGTCGGGTAACAGAGGTGCGCAGTGCCCACTTGCGGTTGGGTTTCCTGCACAGCCACATCGAGCGCATGAGGGGAATCTCAGCACCGCAGTTAGGGGACTCGCAGCGAACCGTTCGCGCCCATAGGTAGGCGATGGGCGTTGCGCCGTCCGGGTCCTTGGGATAAAGGTCAGCCAGTTCCTTTTCGGCTTTGGCCTTGATTCTTGCGCCTACCTCTCGCAGCTGGTCGGCAAGCTCCGGGCCGTGTCTGGGGATGTCCTCTAGCATGACCTTGAGGATGAGACAGGCAACAGGGTTGAGGTCGCTGGCGAAGGCCTCGCAGCCGAGACGCAGGGCCTCTAGGGGTATGGAGCCGCCTCCCGCGAAGGGGTCCACCACCAGAGGCGTCTCCTCCCGGTGGGCGGCCCTTACGAGACTTCGCCCCGTTTCCAGGTACTCCGCATTGGCCGAGTTGTCCCAGTTGGCGAAGTCGGCGATGAACTTCAGCAACGCACGCCGCAGGCCCTCATCCGTCTTGACCTGCTCGTCCCACCCGCCGGGACGGGTCCGCATCGCCAGCAGTACCTCCCGCGCACGGGCCTTGAACTCCTGCGGGCAATGCTCGTCGCACGGGTCCGGCAACAACAACGCCATGAGCACGGCCCGCGACGACGCCAACGGCCGCCGCGCCCACCACAGATGCAACGTCGAGGGATGCCCGTGTCTTATCGATTTCTCGCGCGCCGCGTGCCGCGACACCTCCGCAATGGGGAAGTCAACCTCGGCGAGTCGTTTACAAGATGCGGGGATCATCGCTGACCCTCGGAGGTGTCTTGACCTCCCATATCGAGAATACTATCCAAGTCTACATCAGCAATAGGCAGGTTGAAGTTGTCACGTTCTTCTGTGGTCTGCCGATGGCGTGTAACGGTTCGTGTCTTGGAAGTGTAGGTGACACCTTGTACATGGAGAACCTCGACACTCCCTATGTCCAGTTTCAGTGTTGCAGGAATGTCCTCATCCGGCTCTCCTGGCTCGTCATGAATAAACATACGAATAGGTCCTCCTTGTGGGTCTTTGACCGGAGCTTCATTGTTTGGAAGGGTAACAGGCATCGTTTCCGAGACAAAAATGCTGCCGTCCTCTTCTCCAAAGGAGGAAAGGTATACTTCCACTTCACTCTCTTCAGGTAGTCCGTATTTTTCTACTCCCCGAGCATGATTGAACAACACGATATTTTGGCCGTTTCCTTCAGTTTGTGATGATGGGAAAATTATGCCGTCAAAAGTGGGAGTCACTTTGTGTGCTAAGTATGAAGCCACGAATTGGGTTGGCAAATATTCACGGTCTGCATCTTGGGGCATTATCGGTCTGCTAACTTCAGTCACCAAATGGCGTATAAACGAAGCGCGGCCGTGGAGAACGGAGTAATCGGGATCAAAGTGACTAACATCGACATAAACTCTTGAGAGCGGTCCTAAATCGAGAAGCCTTACTGGCCTCGAGAGGCTGAATTTCCCTAGTACAACTTGGCTTCCTACTGGCGGACGCACTTCAGCAACACAAGTGGTCTCTTCCAATGCACCATAGAAAACAGGAATGCCTTTTTGATTCATCCGTCCAGCTTCAGTTGAGTTGTGGGGCGGCGGGCCGAGATGTTGGGCTGGGTTCTTTAGGATAGCAATCAGTTCTTTTTTGGATTGCGCAGTTCGTGCCCGCCAAATTGGGAATTCGTCACTTGGATTAACTTCTCGTACTACGGGAGTTCCATCGTAGGTCTTTAAGGTACTCAGGTCTCCAAAGATTTCCTGCAGTACAGGTTCAGCATTTTCAGGAAAGATCCTTTCCCGGTACATTATCTCGTCACAGAATGACTTCCAACTATAGCGGAAATCCCGGTCATCAGGACTACGTTCTTCGTAATAGGCTTCGCTATCGTAAGGGTCTTCTCCGCCTTCCTTGATTGCCCAATAGTGAAAGCGTCCAGACAATAGGTCTGCCAAGTCTTCAGCGATTTCTTCTGGCAGACGCGCTATTTCAGAAATAACGTCCACGACCCGTTCACCGTCCGGCATCCAGTCTCCCAGCATTCCCTCCCGAAGAAAGATGGAGTCAAGCCAGTCTGGTTCATCGGGAGCACGTTCGAAATGTTCTTGGAACACTCCGTGAATACGATCTGCTAACTCATCCAAGCCAAGAGCCTCGCGAGTGTGGCTGCAATAACTGCACAAAGCGGGAATACCCTTTTGCTTCACTTCATCGGATAGGAACTGGTCGCCGATGCAGCTAAAGCAAGTGTACTTGCTGTCGCTATCCTGTCCAACCACGTAGGGCATCTCCTCTGGCGAGGATGAGGCTCCTCTATCATTCCCCATAGCCGGCCCTTTCCTCTCGGACCTGCATCGGCTTAGTCATGGCATCCACTTCCAGCCAGTAGTGCTGCACTTTGCTGACCTCATGCCAGGGGAAACGGGCAGGGTCTTCGATGGGTTCCTGCAACTGCGGTTCGGCGGCGCAGTCGGTCACGACGTAGAGCCAGTAGCAATCCCGGCGGTCCTCGGCCACGCGGCGCTCGTTGGGCGTGAGTAGGATAGTTCCCGAGGCGGCGGCAAGTCCCTTCACCTCTATCAGACGCAACTGACCCGACTCTACGTCGAGGCTGGTCACGTCGTAGCCCAGGTTCTTCTCGTGAACATCGTACACTTGGCGGCCCTGGGCGGTCTCGTACTCCATCACCACCCGCATGGCGGTCATTTCGGTCTCGGCATTGGGGCGCAGGCGCTTTACCTCTGGGGTGTCGCGGTCCGGGTGTGGCAGGACAAGGACGCTGGCAAGCCTCTCTATGCCCTGGAGAGTGAGTGCCCGTTGCTGGGTAAGCTCCCGTCTACGCCGTTCGCGCCGCGCCATGGCCTCGTCGTGGCGAGTCTCGGCCTGGGCGAGACGCCCTTCTGCGCCGGTTATCTGCTTGTCCAAGTCCTCGGATGCGCGGCCAATCTCCTGGTCGATACGCCCAAGTACCTCCGTCAGCGACAACTCGACATGCTCAGCAATCCGGTCCACTTCTTTCAGCCTCTCGTCGCGCGCCTCTTCGATGAAGGGAACGAGGGCGTGCTCGTTCAGCCATCCCGTGGCTTCCGGCAGCGAGACCGCAACGGGGAGATTGACCGGGGCAGATGCGGGAGCCAGATTACCGAGGACATCAGGCTCTCTCAAACGCGGTTCACCAGTCTCCGCCAACTCCACGACAAACAGTCGCTCATGTATTACGTGTCCTAGGCCGTCGACGACTCTCGCGCGGTAAAAGTCGAGACGGGCCGGTGCGTCGTGATCGAGAGAGTGGAAGCACGCGCCCGTGGCGAAGACATCCCTGCTGGTTTCGACGCAGTGACGGCGGAGGGCCTCGAACAGCGGGTGTCCGGGGGTAACCCATTCCAGGTTGTGCGCTTCTGCTGTGTCCCTGTCCGTCGAGAGACGGGAGTAACGTGTCAGGAGGTCGGGGAACCGCCAGTCGGGGTCGCGCTCGTACCTCTTCAAGACGGTTGGCGTCCGGCCCGGCTGGAACGCGTGCCTCAGGTGGTTGACCGGGTTGAGGGCGAATGCCGCGATGCCAGAGCTCTCGGCTAGAAAGCGGCCGATGGTCTCAGGCACGACGCGGCGCTCCTGGGCCCGGGCACGGCGCTCCACCAGCATCTCCAGGTTGAGTTTCTTGGCAGCAAGCCCTTCCAGGGCCGTCTGGCAGATCTCCCGAAAGCGTCCCTCGTCCACGTCTCGCAGGAGTCGGTCTTCCAGGTCTTCTTCTCCCAACTTTCCCGCGTAGAAATCCCGAAGCACTCGCTCCATCTGCGCGGCGGGCAGTACCTCGCCGACCACGTTGAACACGGCGTCATCGTCGAGGGCGTCGCGAATCTCCTGGAGCTTGGACAGGAGGCGTTGGAGCACCCTCCCCTCGATCGTGTTCGTGGCGACGAAGTTGAAGATGAGGCAGTCGAAGCGCTGTCCATAACGGTGGATGCGGCCCATGCGCTGTTCGAGCCTATTCGGATTCCAAGGGATGTCGTAGTTGAAGAGGATGTTGCAGCACTGGAGATTGATCCCTTCGCCAGCGGCTTCCGTCGCCACCAGGACCTGGGTCTGGCCGTCCCGAAACTGCTGCTCGGCGTAGAGGCGAGAACCTGGCTCGTCCTGCGAGCCGGGCCTCATGCTTCCGTGGATGGTGCCCACGCGGAAGCCCCAGGACTTTAGCCTCTCTACCAGATAGTCCAGGGTGTCCTTGAATTCTGTAAAGATGAGCAGCCGTTGGTCGGGATCGTCGAAGAAACCCTGTTCCCGCATGATTTCGTTGAGGCGTGTGAGCTTGGCCTCCTGCCCCCATCGCCTCGACGGTCGCAGTCTGTTCCGCGAGCTGTCGGAGTTCGGCGATCTCCTTGCGGACCTCATCGGCGTTCCCGGCCAGCGTGACCGCCTCAAGCATCCGCTCCAAGCGCTCGCGCTCCGTGTCCTCCAGTTCTTCCATTTCATCCCAATCGGGAAGGTCCGGCGGGGCTGCCCGCGCCAGGTCTTGGGCCTGCTTAAGGCCATCTTCCAGTCTATTGGCCCGATTTTCCAACGACCGCCGCATGGCATGGGCACTGGAGGCGAGCCGTCGCTGGTACAACGACATGAGGAAGCCGACGGCGCGTGCCCGCGGGTCGTCGCCCTGTGTCGCAGCACGGGCGCTCTGCCGCTTCACGAACCGGGTGACCGCCTGATACAGGTCGAACTCGGCTCCGTCCATTGCAAATCCAGCCGTGTTCGTGATTCGCTTGGTAAAAACGGGCTTGGCGGCCCACGTGCCGTCCTCCTGACGCTCCGGGAAGTGGACCATGGCCTCCTTGGTGCGCCGAAGGTAGAAGGGTGCCCGCCTACGCTCCATCGCTTCTCGTATGGACTTCACGTCGGCATAGGCGTCTTGGTCTAGGAGTTGCAGGAAGAGAGTGAAGTTGTGGGGGTCACCCTTGTGGGGCGTAGCCGTTAGTAGCAGCACGTTGTCGGCGCTATCCCGTAGCAACTCGCCAAGCCGGTAACGCTGGCTCTTGTGGGTCTCGTCTCGCGCCGACATGCGGTGGGCTTCATCGACTATCACGAGGTCCCAGTGCACCTGGCGCAGGCCGGGGAGGATGTCTTCCCGTTTGGCTAGGTCAAGCGAGGTGATGGTCTGCCTCTGTTCGAGCCACTGATTGACGCCGAACTGGTCTCGGATGTCTCCGCCCTTCAGCACCAGGAACCGCTCGTCGAACTTCTCCTTGAGCTCTCGCTGCCACTGGAAGCTCAGATTTGCTGGGCACACCACGAGCACACGTTCGGCCAAACCTCGGAGCTTCAATTCTTTGATCAGCAGGCCGGCCATGATGGTCTTCCCGGCTCCTGCATCGTCGGCTAAGAGGAACCGCACGCTGGGGAGCTTTAGGAGATAGTCGTATACGGCCTCAAGTTGATGGGGTAGGGGATCCACACGGGAGATGGAAAGGCCGAAATAGGGATCGAACTCGTAGGCGATGCCGAGCGAGTAGGCTTGAAGGCCGAGCCGGAGCAGACGCCCGTCTCCATCGTATGAGAGTATGGTGTCCGCGATGGTCAAGGCAGCGATGTCGGCCGAGGTCAGAGTGACCTGCCGGAATAGCTCCGTCCGCTGTCCGACGAGTCCCGCCTCGATGGAGCCAACGCCGTTCGAACGCACGGTCACCACCCGCATCGGCTCGCTGAACAGAGGGCCGGTAAGGACCTGACCTTCACGTATTGCGGTGTCGATAGTCAACCGCTGTATCCTCCCTATTCGATTATCGAAATGCCTATCAACTATCGGCGACCATTGCGCTGACCGGTTCAGCTAACCATGCAGGCATAACCGCGCGGGTGGCTGCCAGTTCCTCTATGTCTTCAGATGAGAGCTTATGCCCAAGTGTCCCCAGACTCTCCTCAACCTCCTCGGGTCCAAGCCAGGCCAGAGCACGGACCGCATCGCCGGCTGGCCGGTGGGGTGCCACTAGCTGCCACCGTGGTGCGTGGCGCAACTCCACCGCCAGCCCACCGAGCTTGAGCTTACGGTTGGGGCCGGAAGTAAGGTAGACAGACCGTACCGGCACCTGCGTGCTAAGTCCGAGGGCGTTCGCCGCGGTCCCCCCACAAGGTACAATCGTCTCCCCCCAAAGCGCGGACAGGGACGCAAGCACCTTCTCGACCTCAGGTGGGCGGGGGCCGAATCGGGTCTGAACCGGCCAGACGTAGACACCCTGGCAGACCCGCAAGAGTTCTCCTTTGCGAGCAAGCCGGGACAGCGCCTGGTCCACAGCCGCTCTGCTTCCCAAGTGCAGCAAGGCACTTGGGCACAGCAGCGTGCCCTCCGGCGACTCGGCGGCGTGGCTCATTATCTGAGATGGAAGGCTTGGCATGTAGGTCATGTCCTTGATAAGATGTCAGAAATATAGCATAATGGCTGACCATATGCAAGGTAGCAGTCGAGGAGTAGAGTTGCCCGGAATTGGGTTCACGGTCGAACCGGATGCTTTTGTCGGCCTGTCTCCTGACCGATCAGTCGCTCTTTTTCGCCAGTTACTCTGGGCGGAGGCAGATCGCGTAGGGATAGGTAGGCACCTAATTGATGTTCCGGACTGCATAAACATTGGTGATGGAGGAGTCGACGCCTACATCGACAATGCCGACCCTTCCGACGACGACGTCATACCCCGAGGGTCGACAGTCTTTCAAATCAAATCCGCCGACCTCGCACCGACGGCCTGCAGACGAGAACTCCACGTCATGGGTGACCTCAGCAAACCGCTCAAGAAAGAATTGAACCTTCGCCTTCAGCAAGGAGCGGCATATGTCCTTGTACTTTCGGCGGATGTAGTGGATGCGAAAATACAGGCTCGCCTAAATGCCATCCGTGGAGAGTTGAGTAGTTTCGGATACGAGAACATCGAGGTGAGGGTCTACGGAGCGAGCCACCTCGCTGGGTTCACAAACCGACATCCATCACTCGTAGTGTCGCTGCGGCCTGAACTGTCAAATTGCAGCCCGTATGTGCGGTGGGGGAGTTCACGTGACGTTAGGTACCCATCAGCTTTTGTTGCAGACCCGAGTCGACAAGCCCTAGTCGACCAGATCACCACGGCATTGCGAGAACGATCGGGATGTCCTGTCATCAGATTGACGGGGCTACTAGGCGTTGGAAAAACACGAAGCGCTTACGAGGCTCTTCGGCCTGACGATCTCAAGAATCAGGTGTTGTATGTACGACGGGCGGAAGACCTTATAGGGTCGCCACTCTTGTCTGCGTTGGTGAACGATCCTACGGTTTCAGCCATCCTCGTGGTGGACGAGTGTAACTTAGAGCAACACCGAGCGCTCGCAAATGCGTTGGCAGAGCAAGGAACCCGGCTCGCGCTTATCACGATGTCCTACGAAGTTGGACACACACCAATGCCGACCGTCGAACTCCACGCTAGCCCGCTAGAAAAAGAGACGATTGAGGAAATTCTAGAATCCGAGTATCCAGGTCTGCCTACACTGGCAGCGCGACGTCTAGCCGAATTCGCCGACGGGTACCCCCATATCGCAGTCCTCTTGGCTGGCCAAGCCGTGAATGAGGGAGCGTCTGAAGCCTACTTTTCTGTTCCGGACGACAGGCTTATGAATCGGCTAATTGGAGGCTCAGCGTCTCCCGATTCCTATCAATTCAGAACCACGAAAATGGTCCTCATGGGGCTCTCGCTGTTTCAGCGCATTGGCGTAGCAGGGATCGGAGAAAGTGAGGGCCGCTGGCTAGCTGGGCGCGTCGGTGTCTCATGGCATGAGCTTCAGGAGGTCCTGTCTAATGAGAAGGGTCGTGGCACGGTTCAGGGGGAGCATTTCGTCTTTGTGACGCCCTTCATGTTGAGGATTCACTTGCTGAGAGAGTGGTGGCGAGCCCACGGTCCCACTGACGAGGCCACCTTCAATGAATTCGTCTCCAGCATGCCAAACAATGAGAGGCTCGACCTTCTTCGCAGATTCTTCGAGCACTTCCCCTATGTGGCGGCAGCACCTCGCGGAGCCAAGTTCGTCCAGGAAATGCTCGCTGAGGGTGGAGTCGCCTCGGACTATGAACTACTGAACAGTGATCTAGGCGGCAGGTTTTTTTTAGCCCTGACAGAGGCTGATCCTGTTTCAGCCGTCCGAGCGGCAGAGCGAGTGCTTAGCAACAAGAGCCGCCAGGAGCTCTTGCAGTTCCGTGGTGGTAGAAGGGCTATGGTCGAAGCCCTCACGCGAATGGCTGTCTGGAGGGAACTATTCCAGCCTGCTTCAAGACTCCTTCTGGCTCTGGCAGAGGCTGAAACTGAGTCGTGGGCCAATAATGCGAGCGGGGAGTTTACCAACCTGTTCAGCCTAGGCCCCGGCCAGGTGGCTCCCACTGAAGCACCTCCTTCCGAGAGGTTTCCAGTCCTTTCAGAAGCGCTGTCGAGCGATTCACCACAACGGAGGAAGCTAGGTCTTCAGGCTTGCCAAATGGGTCTCAAGGCCGGGGCATTTCACAGGGCCATAGGAGCTGAATACCAGGGAGTTCGGCGAGAACCTGAACTGTGGCAGCCTGCCACATATGGTGAGCTCTTTGACGCCTACCGGTTCATATGGAAGCTGACCACAGAGTCACTAGGTTTCCTTGACGCTGGGGAGAAGGCGCAGGCCGTTACAGTGCTGCTGTCGAGCGCTCGTGGTCTCACTCGAATGGGGAACCTTGTTGACATGGTGGTGGATACCATACGTGACTTGGCTAGTGATCCAAGCATTGACCGGAAGGACTTAATCGGTCGGACCGCAGAAATCCTCCACTACGACGGCAGAAGAATGGAAGTTGAGACACGGCACAAATGGGAGCGATTGGCAGAGGACCTTTCAGGAGACGACTTCAGTTCCCGAATGGAACGGTACGTAGCGCTGGAACTCCTGGTGGACCATTTCGATGAAGAGGGGCAGCAGGTTGATAAGGCGCAGCCATATATTGAAGAGTTGGCAGTCCAGGCAATCGAGGAACCTGGACTGCTCAGGGCAGAACTAGACTGGCTCGTCACGAAGAGGGCTACTGCTGGCCATCGGTTTGGGTATGAGCTTGGCAAGCGCGATTCAGAGCATCCGCTACTGCCCTATATCCTGGATGCTCAAGCCACCGCTGGAGACAATGCGGACCTATCTTTCCTCGGAGGCTATCTAGGGGCTTTGGCTGAGCGTAACCCAAGTGAGTGGGAATCAATGCTAGACAGACTTGCCCATGATACAAATCAAGCCCAATGGGTGGTTGAGTTGACTTGGCGGTCAGGGAGACTCTCAGAACGAGCCGCTCGGCGTGTCCTTAGCGTTGTAGGAGCAAGTGTTTCTGCTCCAGAAGCATTGCGTATGTTCAGGTATGGCGCAGCAGTCCGATCACTCACCTCCGAACACTTCTCCGAATGGATAGATGTGCTACTTGAGTCGAATAACTTGAGTGGGGCGTCAACTGCCCTGGACCTCTTGGTGATGTACGGCGGCTATAATCAATCCAAGGAACCTGCTCGAAGGATCGTGTGTCATCCATCGTGGTTCAGGCCGGCTGTGGAAAGCCATCATCCCTCGCACGATACATTTTGGTGGGCACATGTGGCTGAAGCTCTGTGCAAGCACCACCAGGATGTGGCACTGGAACTTGCGACGTTGAGGCTGGAGCATGCAGGTGAAGAAGGAACGATCGTCGAAAGGCTCGATGACGAGGCGGGACAGGTCCTAGACGAAGCGATTAGGCAAAATTCATGGGAAGTATGGAAACTGGCATCGTCTTGGCTCGGACCACCGATCGACGTTAGGGCCTTCGTCATCGGTCAGTGGCTCAGAGGCAGCGAGATGTTTGAGTCAGGAGGCTCGCACATCCTCCAAGACGTTCCACCGCACTTGTTGTGGACCTGGGCGGATGAGAATCCAGACGTCAGACCCCTCAGATTGGCAGAATTCGTCCCTAGAGCGATGTGCGGACCCCAAGATGGCCCTTGCCTAGCCCGAGAGTTGTTGCTCCGGTATGGCCACGACCCGAGGGTGCGAGGTGAGCTTCGCGCCAATTTCTCTACTGAAGGATGGACGGGCGCCATGAGTCAGCATCTGTTGAACAAGAAGTCTTGGCTACTGGGTTTGCGCAACCAAGAGACGAACTCGAACGTCCTGACATGGATTGACGAGTATGTTGCAGAGATAGAGCACAACGTGGAGTATTTTCGCCAGGTAGAGGAGCGCGAAGGTAGGTGAGCCAGGGGGCATCCTCGGCTCAGTTCGCAGCAATCCCATGTAGGTGTGCCCCGCCCGGCCCACCAGAGCTCCAACTCTACGGAGTCCCCACAGACCGCCGAAGCAGTCACACTTTCTCAGAGTCCCACGGCCCATGTGTATCTGATCTTTTTGTTTTGATTGGATAACCGATACCCTGATCCCGATATATACCTCAGATTCTTGCGTGATGAGACAACCGATAAAGAAATACTTGAGACATTGTTTTCGAACCTGCCCATGGAGTCATCAGACCTAGCAGAAACGAAGGCGAAGATAGAAGGTGCTGTTGTTGCCATTGCTCAACCGCGACTACCCGGAGACACTGGGATGTTCGCTGAGTTGACGTCTCCTCTGATCCAGAGTCACCGTAGAACTCATGCTGAAATTGACCCAACTCAGAAGGGCTTTACTGACGAACAAGCGTATTCAGTTGACGTAACAAGCCACGCTCGGGACGTTTGGAGTAGTCTGCAACTTCAGGATAGCCGCTCGCAACTCATGGAAGCCATGCAGTTCCTAGAACTCTTGCTCCCAGGATATTCCTCTGACCTATAACCCATTCTCGATTGACTTTCAAAAGCGCTTAGGGGCTTTGCCCAAGATGTAGTGCCCGAAGGGCTTAAGCCCGCAGGCGCCGGCAGACTCCGTTCTTTCGGTCCGCCGATGATGGAGGGTCTGTAGCTTCCTCAGCCCTGCTTCCACTTAACCCTGCGCCCCCCTATTTGGCCCCCGTTGCATCCAAATCGACCGTCCATGAGAACCGTACTTTGTCGTGTCGATTGGAAGACAAAGAACGAGGTCTTCGCCCAGGCCAGGAACGCTGAGAGCGAGGCCGAGGAGCTGCTGGTGGACGACGGCTGGAAGGTCGTCGAAGTCGAGCCGGAGACCATCGCAGTGAACGGAAACGGGGCTAACGGCAACGGCCACCACGACGACCTGTTCGGGCCGACGGTCGAGCTTGTCCCGGCCAACGGTCACGCCAACGGCAACGGGCACACGCCCACCCCGGTCAACGAGAACGGGACCAACGGCCACCACGAGGACGAGGCCCTGGAGGCGCAGCAGTCGCTGTTCTCCTGGGCGGAGTTCATGGCCGAGGAGCCGGTCAAGCCCAGGGGCCGCAAGACCCAGGCCCCGTCACTGTCCCTGTTCGCGTGGGCGGTGGAACAGGAGCGGGAGGAAGAGCCGGTCGGCGCGGGACGCTAGACCGCAAGGACACGGGAGAGGTCGTCGCCACATCGACGGCGGCCTCTTTCGGCTTCCCATGTATGCGGGCCTTTTTTGTTGCCCGAAATCATCGCCCGGCTTCGACATCCCCGAAGTGGGGGCAGCGGGCTCTCACGTCCGCGCGGCGGCGCTACCGCGCCGCCTGCCCCTCGCCCGCGCCTCCCCGCATCTCCAGCGTCTCGCGGGCCAACTCTCTCGCCCCCCGCGCCGCGGCGTGCCCCGGCTCGATGCCGATGATGGCCTCGAAGTCCTCGATGGCGCTCTCGAACCGGGCCGCGTACATGCGGGCGATCCCCCGGCTGTAGAGGACGTCCCTGTTCCGGGGATCGAGGGCGAGGACCCCGGTGTAGTCCTCTATCGCCTGCTCGTGCCGCTCCAGGCTGGCGTGGGCCAGCCCCCTGGCCGCGAGGGCCTCGGCGTTGCCGGGGTCTAGCTCCAGGGACCGGTCGAAGTCCCCGACCGCCTCGTCGTAGCGGCCCAGGCTGCCCAGGGCGACGCCCCTGCCCCGGAGCGCAGAGGCGTTGTCGGGGTCGAGTCCCAGCACGGCGTCGAAGTCGCCCAGCGCGGCCTCGTGTGCTCCGAGGTTGACGTTGGTGATTCCCCTGGCGTAGAGGGCGAGGCCGTACCTCCCTTCGATCTCGATGGCGGCGCCGAAGTCCTTGAGCGCCCTGTCCATCCGGCCCATTTCACGGTATGCCATGCCCCTGTGGTAGTGGGCGTCGGCGAGGTTGGGATTCAAGTCTATGGCCCTGCTCAGGTCCTTCACCGCCCGGTGGCGTTTGCCCATCGCCACCTGGGTCAATCCCCTGTTGTAGTGGGCGTCGGCGTCGCCGGGGGCCATGGTGACGGCCACGTCGAAGTCGCTCATCGCCCACGCAAGGTCGCCCAGCTCTGCCTTGCACGCCCCCCGGCTGTAGTGCGCCACGGCGTCGCCGGGGGCCAGGCGGATGGCGGCGTCGTAGTCCTCCACCGCCAGGCGGTGCTCCTCCAGCCTGGCGGTGGATCTGGCCCTGCCGAGGTGGGCGCCCGCATTGCCGGGGTCCAGGGCGATGATTCTACCGTAGTCCTCCGCCGCAAGGCGGTGCTCCCCCAGCTCGGCGTACGCCAGCCCCCTGGTGGACAGGGCTTCGGCGTCGTGTGGGTTCGCCTCGATCCTCTCCGTGAGATGCTCGACCATCCGGCGAAGGCCATCGCGACCCACGCCGTCTATCATCCTGCGAAACCTCTCGTACTCCTCTTCCGATGGCTTCCCCTGGTCCATCCCGTCATGCTCCTCGTTCATGACGTTCCTCCTGTATGTCCTGGCGTTCTCGCTACCGGGCGGGTCCCTCGTTGCGCGGGCGTCGGGCCGTCCCCTCGCGGCCTCTCCCCTCCGGCGTGGCGTCTGCCTCGGCCCCCTACGGGACTGCCGCCAACGATGCCCCTATGATGATGCAGCCGCTCCCGTAAGGCAACGCCGGGGTGACGGGTGCGGATGGGGAGAGGCACGGCCATGTGTGCGGCCTTCTTGCGTTTCCGGCCTCTGCGGTCGCAGGCGCTCGCCGGAGCGCCTACTCGCTAGTCGGTGAACAGATGGCCCAGTCCCAGGGGTCTCGCCAGGGCCACCAGCGCCATCATGTTCCGCATGCTGGGACGGGCGCGACCCTTCCTCCAGCGCCGTATCGTCTCGTGGTGGACGTCGAGACGACGCGCGATCTCCGCCCACGACAGGCCCGACTCCTCCTTGAACCGCTCCAGCCGCTCCGGGAAGTCGTGGGGGACTTGGTAGGTCACTCTGCTGTGGTGGATGCGCTGTCGAGGCACTGTCCGGTCCTTACGCAGGATGGCTGCAATCTGCCTCCAACTGCGATGTCCGGGGCCGTACGGAATCCCCGGTCAGGACGGCACACGGAGGGCAGGCTCCGCAGTCAGCCCATCCCGGAGCCTTTTGGGAGGTTGCCGCTTGGCTTGCCGAAGGGTTGCGACGGCCTCCCTCGCTTCATCCATCTGTGCGGCCTCTCTTGCGTTAAGAAGGGCGGCGCAAGCAGAAGATGCGCCGCCCTCCTAGTCGCGTCTCGGGCTACGGACCGCTGACGGTCAACACCAGCTCGGTGGACAGCATCCTGCCGTCCTCCGTGCAGATCGCGCCCTGGGCCTCGCAGTCCGTGGTCTCAGGCAGGACGATCGTCACGTCACCGTTGCCGTCCGGCCTCACAGTGATCCTCCAGCCGATGTTGCTGCCCTGCTCAATCCGCTTCGCCTTCAGCACCCTTCCCCCGGTCACCGTGAAGGCGTGGTCCCGCAGGGTCTTGTAGCTGATACCGAACTCCTCGCTGAACCGCAGCTCGAAGGTGAAGACGCCCTCCCCGTCGTGGGACGCAGCGGCATTCTCGATGAGGGCCGTCAGAGGCGTGAGCGGGGCGGCTTCCACGGCGTCGGTGGCCGCGCTGGACAGTTCCTCGCCGTGGCCCCGGTCGTCGGTGAAGGACACCTTCACGACGATGGCCTTGCCCTCGTCGGCACCGGCCACGGTGTAGGTGCTGCCGGTTGCACCGGGTAGGTCCGTGTTGTCAGCCAGCCATTGGTAGCTGAAGGATGCGTTGTCCAGCCCGTCCTCGTCGGCGATGCCGGAGGCATCCACGGTCAGGGCCTCGCCCACCTGGGCGGTCCCACCGATCGTCGGTTGGCCCGTGGCCGGGGTGTTCGGCTTGGCTTCCACCGCAGCCGTGGCTGCGCTGGTCAGCGTCTCCTCATTACCGGCGTCGTCGGTGAAGCTCACTTTCACGCTGACGGCCTTCCCCTCGTCGGCGTCGGCCAGGGTGTAGGTGTCATTTGTGGCGCCGGATATGTCCGCGCCGTCAGCCTGCCACTGGTAGCCGAACGATGCATTGGTCAGCCCGTCATCGTCCGATATGCCCGACGTGTCCGCCGTCAGCGTCTCGCCCACCTGGGCCTTGCCGGTGATGGTTGGCGCGCCGGTGGCCGGGCTGTTGGCGGTCTGCTCCTGCGACGTTGCCTGCGCCCGTATCTGTGCCGCGTCCGACGCCTCGCCCAGCTCGCCCATCCAGTTCACTATTGCCTTCACCCGGTACACGTACAGCACCCCCGGCTCCACACCCGTGTCGGTGTAGGAAGTGTCGTCGTTTGGCGTCTGGTCCACGTACACCAGCGGTTCGGCCTCGCCCTGCTCGGGACGGTGGCGCAGGATGTGGTAGCTGGACACCTTGTAGTCCACCACCGGAGCGGTCCAGGTCAGGACCACCGCGCCGTCCGACGCCTCGGCGGTCAGGCCGTGGGGCCGGCCCGCCGGCTCCTCGTCTTCTTCGGCTGCCGCCACCACCGCAGCCGTGGCTGTGCTGGTGAACGACTCCTCGTGGCCCGCGTAGTCGGTGAAGCTCACCGTGACGCTGATGGCCTTGCCCTCGTCGGAGGCGGCCAGGGTGTAGCTGGAACCGGTTGCGCCGGACAGGTCCGTACTATCGGCCTGCCACTGATAGGCGAAGGCCGCTCTGTCCAGCCCGTCGTCGTCCATGATGCCGGACACGTCCGCCGTCAGCAGCTCGCCCACCCGGGCCGTGCCGGTTATGGCGAGCGTTCCCGTGGCCGGGCGGTTGGGCCGGGCCTCCACCGCAGCCGTGGCCGCGCTGGTCAGCGTCTCCTTGTTGCCCGCGTCGTCGGTGAAGGTCACTCTCACGCTGATGGTCTTGCCTTCGTCGGCGTCATCCGGCGTATAGCAGTTCAAGGTTTCCCCGGGTATGTCCGCGCCGTCGGCCTGCCATTGGTATGCGGGGACCACGTTGGTCACCCCGTCCTCGTCGGCGATGCCGGACAGGTCCGCCGTCAGCTTCTCTCCCACCCGGACAATGCCGGTAATGGCGGGCAGACCCGTGGCCGGGGTGTTGGCGGCCTGCGCCTCCTGTGTCTCGGGTTCCACGGCGCCCGTCGCCGCGCTGGTCAGTTCCTCCTCATTACCGGCGTCGTCGGTGAAGGACACCGCAACGCTGACGGCCTTGCCCATGTCGTCAACGACCGGCGTGTAGGTCGCATCGGTCGCGTCCTGTATCGCCGAGCCGTCGGCCAGCCACTGGTAGCTGTACGACACGTCGTCCAAGCCGTCCTCGTCGTCTATCCCCGACGTGTCCGCCGTCAGCGTCTCGCCCACCTGGGCCGTACCGCTAATGGTTGGCGCGCCCGTTGCGGGCGTGTTGGCCTTCGCCTCCTGTGTCTCGGGTTTCACGGCAGCCGTCGCCGCGCTGGTCAGCGTCTCCTCGTTCCCCGCGTCGTCGCTGAAGGACACCTTCACGCTGACGGCCTTGCCCACGTCGTTAGCCACCGGCGTGTAGGTTGAATCCGTCGCGCCGGAGATGTCAGCGCCGTCGGCCTGCCACTGGTAGCTGTACGACACGTCGTCCAAGCCGTCCTCGTCGGCGACGCCCGACGTGTCCGCCGTCAGCGTCTCGCCCACTTGGGCCGTACCGCCAATGGTGGGCGCGCCCGTGGCCGGCGTGTTGGCGGCCTGCGCCGCCGCCACCGGCTCCGTGTCGCAGCCGGTTCCGGTGGCGGCGGACTCGGCTACCGAGACCCGGTAGCCCCCGGTCCCGTCACCCTCGGCCCCCACCGCCAGGCTGTACAGCTCGCTGTGCCCGGCGGTCAGGACGTAGGTCGTCACCCCCGGGTCCTCGTAGGCCCCGGAGCATTCCAGCTCCTCGGCGTAGATGAACACGCCGTGCAGCCGCACCTGCTCCAGGGCGTCGGCGTCGCCATGGCCCGCCACGTCGATGCGGTAGGTCTGTCCCCTACTCAGATTGACGGCGAAGAAGTCCCGGTCGCCGGGCACCTCCACCACTCCGGTGGCGGAGCCGCCCACCGGGATCACCCCGTGAGTGCCGACTTCCCAGATGGCGTTCATGGTGTAGTCGTCGGGGTCCAGCTCCACTGCCGCGCTGGTCAGGGTCTCCGCGTTGCCCGCATCGTCGATGAAGGTCACGCGAACGGTGATGGCCTTGCCGGCGTCGGAGGCGGCCAGGGTGTAGGTCGAGCCGGTGGCCCCGGATTTCTCTCTGCCGTTGGCCAGCCACCGGTATCCGAAGGCGGGGTTGGTCAGCCCGTCCTCGTCGGCGATGCCCGACGTGTCCGCCGTCAGCGTGTCCCACACCTTGGCCTTGCCCCTGATGGCGGGCGCGCCCGTGGCGGGTGTGTTGGGATGCCGGGCCTCGCTGGTCACCGTCCCCGTCAGCGTCCCCGCGCTGCCCGAGTCGTCGGTGAAGGACACCCTCACGCTGATGGCCTTGCCCGCGTCGGCGTCGGCCAGGGTGTGGGTGGCGCTCGTCGCGCCCGGCAGCTCCTCGCCGTCGGCCAGCCACTGGTAGGTGAAGACGGCGTTGTCCAGGCCCCAGAAGTCGGCGATGCCGGAGGTGTCGGCCGTCAGGGTCTCACCCGCCTCGACCGTGCCGGTGATGACGGGCAGACCCGTGGCCTCCGCCTCTGCTGCCTGCTGCTGGCTCGCCTGCTCGCACGAGCGGCCGCCGCCATCCTCCCAGACATTGACTTTCTGGGGCGCAGACCACATCCCCGGCCCGCTGGCGTTGATGGCCCGGACCGTGTAGTACGTGATTCCATCGCGAACGGTGTGCCGGTACTCCGTTGCCGTGGTGGAGATGACCTGAGTATTTGCATTGTTGCCGTCCCACAGAAGCGACGGGATGCCCGAGGCGCGTATCTCGTACCGGTCCGGCGAGCCGCTGGGCGCCGTCCAGGACAGGTTGCCCTTCCTCTCGCACGGCTGGGCGGTGAAGTCTCTCGGCGCGGAAGGCTCCTGCCCCGACCGCCCGGCGGGGATCCCCTCGATGGAGAACCTCAGCAGGTCATCCGTCACGCCCCAATTGCTTGAGTTATCGGGTTGTGGCAGTCCCGTCCACACTCCCCGGGAAGGGTGAATATATTGGTTCCAGCCGTCCGGGCCGACGTAGCAGTTGTAGTCTGGGGCGTGGTTGTCCACGCAAAAGTTTCCGTTCACCCCGGCTCTGACGGTGGGGCGGTCGTTGCCGGTGCCGCTCCGGGAAAAATGGATCACGTAGAGCTGACTGGATGACAGTATCGTGTTGGGGGGTGCGGTGAACTCGTTCATGCCCGCGGTCCAGGACGACGGGTTGCTAAGCACGGCCACCACTTGGCCCCACCGCCCGCCTATCCTGATGGTCGTCGTTATGCCGGAGGGAAAGGTGCTACGCGTGGATGCGCCTTCGACCTTGATGCTTTGCAGCTCATAGCCTCCGGGGTGGACGCCGGTCTTGAATTCCTGGAAGACCCGCTCGTGCCCCAGCTTCGTCGAATGCGTTTTGGCCTGCTCCGTGGTGCTGAGCAGCACCGAGCGGGTGCGGAGATCGGGCTCGTCGTCGGCCACCCTCACCGTTCCCGAGGAGTCCGGCCCAACGGTGTAGTCCGAGTCGGGCCGGATCGCGGCGGTGACCATGGAGGCGCCCTGATAAACGGTGTCGCCCACCGTCGGCACCGACAGAGCCGCGGTGGTCGCGTTCAAGGCGAAGCTCACCGTCCTCGTCCCCTCGTCGGCGGAGGCCACCTGGTCCCCCGACTCCGATACCGACACGCTCACGTTCAGCGGCTGGTCCGCCGACAGCACCGGCTTGGACGCCGTCAGCGTGAACGCCGCGTCCGTGCCCTCCACCACCCCGCCGCCGCCGGCGATGGTCACCGTGGCCGGGCCCATGGTGATCGTCACCGCAGGGGACCACCGCCCGGGCTCGGACGCGTTCTCCGCGCGCACCTCGACGGTGAAAACGTCGTCGAGGGAAAAATATATATCGCCTAGAGTGTACGACGTGCTGTCCCCGAGCGAGACTAAGAACTCTTCCCCCCCGGGCCAGCTAAGGCGGCCCCTGTACCCCGTGATGGGCGAGCCGCCGTCGTTGGCGGGCGCGGTCCACTCCAGCTTCACCACATGATGGCCCTCGGTGGCCGTGAGGCCGGTCGGGGCGCCGGGGAGGTCCTCGGCGTCGAGCACCGTCACCGTGCTCGAGGACGGCGTGCCGACCGTGTAGTCCGCGTCCGTCTGAACCGCCGCGGTGACCACGGAGTTGCTTTCCGCCACGCCGTCGTCCACCGTCGGCACCAACAACTTCGCGGTGTCCGCGCCCACGGCGAAGCTCACCGTCTGCGCTCCCTCCTCGGCGGAGGCCACCATGTCCTCCGACTCCGAGACCGACACCCTCACGTTCAGCGGCTTGGACGACGACAGCACCGGCTTCGACGCTATCAGGGTGAACACAGCATAATGCGCCCTCGATCGTCTCAGAGGCGACGTAGCCGACGATGATCACCGAGGCCGGGCCTATGGTGGCGATGACCGCGGGGGACCACTCCCCTTTCCCGACGGCGTTGACGGCTCGGACGCGGAGGGCCAAGTTGTTATCGGCGAGATTATCGAGAATGAGAGATCTGCCCGTGCTTCCGGTCGCGACGAAAGTTGCGCCTTCATCAATTGTGTACTCGTACCCCGTGATGGGGGAGATGCCGACGGCGGCGGGCGGGGTCCACTCCAGCTTCACCGCGTGGTGGCCCTCGGTGGCCGTGAGGCCGGTCGGGGCGCCGGGGGGGAGCTTGATGGTCCCGTGCAACTCCATGGTGAGTGCGCCCGTACTGGCTTCCCAGTCGCCGTCGGAGTCCTGGTAACTGCCTGTAGAGAAGCTCCAGCCGGACGCGCTGGCGCCGTCCACCTGGGTGGCGGCAGACCGCAGTATAGAGACGTCTTTAGTAGCGGCGATGTGGATGTGATAGGGCGTGTCGGGATCGAGGTGATAGGCTGTTGCCAACGTGAATTCATTGAGCGCGCCTGGGGTATAAGTACCCGGCAACGAGAAGGTGGCCAGGGTGGAGGCCGCCGGGTCGCCGCTCGAATCCGCCCGCAGCGTCGCCGTTATCTCAGACGCCGAGGGCGCAGTGTCAAGTCCACCTAAGAATGCCGCTCCTACCTGGATGCGGGTCAGCGCATAGCCGCCGGGGTTCGTGCCCGTCCTGAAGGGCTGGGTGGTATCGACGAAGCCGACGTCCCACGCGCCAAGAGTTGAAGTGCCGCCCGTGTTGCCGAGGAGCAGCTGATCGCTCCCGGCCGCCGCCGCGACCGCCGCCGTCGCCGCGCTGGTCAGCGTCTCGGCGTTGCTGCCGTCGTCGGTGAAGCTGACCTTGACCTTGATCGTCTTGCCCAGGTCGGCGGCGACCGGGGTGTAGGTGCTCGATGTCGCCCCGGAGATGTCGGATTCCGTGGCCCCGTCCACCCGGACCCACTGGTAGGCGAATGTCGGGCTGGTCAGGCCGTCCGTGTCCATGATGCCCGAAATGCCCGCCGTCAGCGTCTGCCCGACCTGCGCCGTGCCGCTGATCGTCGGCGTGCCCGTCGCGTGGTTGTTCAGCGACCGCAGCTTGACCGTTATGGTCTTTTCAGCCCAATCGTTGGATAAATAGCCGTGGACGGTGCTTGGCCAGTAGATTCCGTATTCGGTGCCCCCGGACGAAAGGTTCGTCGCAGAGCTGACCGCCAGCGTTTTCGCGGCGCCGTCCACGGTGGTGATCAGTTCAAGTCCGTCCAGGTCGGCTTTGGTCACCCCGGTATCCGTAAGGAACATCAGCCGCAGAAGGCCGTTGGTCTGATACGCGAGGAGCTCGACGGTGTGGGTGGTCGACCCGACGGTGAACGAGTCGGAAGTCAGGGTCCCCCCCCCGTTCGTGACGATGGAAGAGGCGGGCGAGCCATAGCCTTCGTACATGGTCAGGTTGTTCTCCCAGGCGGTGGGCGCCGCCAAGGTAGCTTCCCACACCACGGTTTCGGACTGCCCCGCGGAAACCGTCAGGGTGTAGGTGCCGGTACTGTTATCAAACGCTTGGCTGACATCGACATAGACGGTCCCCGTACTGGTGGCCCTCCAGATAATGCGGGCGTTCACGTCGTCGCCCCCGTTATCATCCGCAGTGATATAGCCGCCGGATGCATCGCGTAGTGCAAGATACGGGTCGTCAAGCGTACCCATGCTGGTCGGCGAGCCCTCCGCATCGATCTGATAGCTGACGCCCGACGTGACGGAGAGACTGAAATAATCGATATCGGCAACGAGTTCAATAGCGCCGGTTACGGAGCCGCCCGGCGACACGGAGCAGGTGGTGGTCGTATCGGCGGCGCAGTCGTCGGCGACCGCCGTGACCGCCACGGTCGCCGCGCTGGTCAGCGTCTCGGCGTTGCCGGCGGCGTCGGTGAAGCTGACCGTGACCTTGATCGTCTTGCCCTCGTCGGCGTCGACCAGGGTGTAGGCGCTCGACGTCGCCCCCGGGATGTCGGACTCCGTGCTCCCGTCGACGCGGATCCACTGGTAGCTGTAGCTGACGCCGGTCAGGCCGTCGCTGTCCATGATGCCCGACGTGCCCGCCGTCAGCGTCTGCCCGACCGATACCGTGCCGCTGATCGTCGGCGCACCCGTGGCGGGGCTGTTCGGCGGGGGGGCGGTGGTGCCCTTGATCGCGATGCGGATTATATCGCCGGTGGAGGAATGGATCCAGCCACTGGTGATATTGGCGTCAAGCAGGTTCTGGATAGACCAGCCGGAGAACGCGCCGGGGTCCTCGTCGCTGGACGTGGTCGCGTCTAACTTGACGCTACCACCACTAGGCGCGATGCGCACGGTGTAGGTCGTGCTGGCCGCGAGGGTGCTGTTGGCCGGGGCCGTGAAGCTCAGGGTGGTGCCGGCGGCCCAGGTGCCGGTCGGGGCCGTGAGGGCGACGGCCTCGGAGTCGGGATAGCCGTCGGAGTCGACGGTGTAGATGGCGGCGCTGAACTTGTCGCCCTCGGCGTCATCGTAGCCAATGTCGACGCTGGTGACGGTGTAGCCGCCGGACTGGGAACCGGTGGTGAATCTCTGCGCCCTGACCGAGGAGGAGGAGTTGTCGTCGTCACTGCCCTGGTCGATGTTGGAGACGTAGGTGTTGGTGGTGGTCTGGGCGTGGCCCGGCGCGGAGGGGAGGAGAAGGAGTGCGGTTGCCACGGCGAGCAGGAATGCCGCCGCCAGGGTGCGGGCGAAGTTGCGGCGGCCGGCTCATGACGCCGCCTGCGGAGGGTCTACGAAATGCGGGGGGGGGGGGTGAGTAAAGACGGCATCCGTAATCCGGTCATTGTTCTGTCCACCTCTTGTCTGATTTCATGGTTCCCTGTACGGCAGCGAAGCGGAGGGGCCAGGCTTCCGAGGTCGTGCGGCCCGTGGCAAAACGAAACGAGACCGCGCAACTCCGCGCCGTCGTCTCCGGTCCGTTGGCCGACCTGTCGAACGCCAAGCGAAACTCTCCCCTCATATTGGGCATGTCGGCTCTCATATTACCAAAGCCGTATGTAGTTACTGTGTTTTTCTACCCCTTTTTCGCATGTATTCTTGTGTAGTTTCGGCCAATTCGCTAGAATCAAGGCGAAACGGGCCTGAACCACCAAAACGAAACACTGCCGACGGGTTGGCTCCCGTGACGCAGGTCCTCCGGCGAGCCGCAGCCCGGAACGAGGGAGAGCCATGAACAGACCCGATGCGCGCGACCTGGAGATCCAGGCCCTGCGGGACCGCCTGACCCGGATGTGCGAGGCCTGCCACCGCATCAACGAGAGCCTCGACCTCGACACGGTGCTACAGGAGGTCCTCGACAGCGCCCGCTCGCTGACCGGCGCCCGCTACGGGGTAATGGTCCTGCTGGACGGTTCGGGAGGCGTACAGGAGTTCCTGGGCGCCGGTTTCACCCCCGACGAGGCCCGGCGGCTCTGGGAGTTGCCGGAGGGTTCTGAGTTCATAGAGTACCTCGGCGCCATCCCCGGCCCCCTGAGAGTCGGAGACGTTGCCGCCCACCTGAGGTCCATGGGCCTGCCCGACTTCCGCCCGCCCGTTCCGGTGGGCTCCTTCCTGGCCGCTCCCATCCGGCACGGGGGCGCGGGCGTGGGCAACATCTACCTGGCCAAGAGCGACCCGGGCCAGGAGTTCAGCCAGGAGGATGAAGAGACACTGGTCATGTTCGCGTCCCAGGCGGCGCTGGTGATCGCCAACGCCCGCCGGCACCGGGACGAGCGGCGGGCCAGGGGCAACCTGGAGACCCTGATAGACACCACGCCCGTTGGCGTCGTCGTCTTCGACGCCAGGACGGCAGCCCCGGTGTCGGTCAACCGGGAGACGAGAAGGATTTTGGAAAGCCTGACAACGGCGGAACAGGACGTGGAACAGCTCCTCGAGGTCCTGACCTTCCGGCGAGCCAACGGACGGGAGGTCTCCCTGGCGGAGTTTCCGCTGGCCCGGGCGCTGGGCGCGGGCGAGGCGGTGCGGGCCGAGGAGATCGTCATCACCGTCCCCGACGGCCGGAGCGTCGCCACGCTGGTCAACGCCACGCCCATCCGCGCCGACGACGGCGAGGTGGAGTCCTTCGTCGTCACCCTGCAGGACCTGACGCCGCTGGAGGAGCTGGAGCGGCAGCGGGCCGAGTTCCTGGGGGTGGTGAGCCACGAGCTGCGGACTCCCCTCGCCTCCATCAAGGGGTCGGCAACTACCCTGAAGGAGTCGGCCAACTCGCTGGACCCGGCGGAGATGGACCTGTTCTTCCGGATCATCGAGACCCAGGCCGACCAGATGAGCGACCTCATCACCGACCTGCTCGACATGGCCCGCATCGAGAGCGGCACGCTGTCGGTGTCCCCGGAGCCGTCGGAGGCCGCCGCCCTGGTCGACCGGGCCAGGAACTCGTTCCTGAGCGGCGGCGGCAGGGACAACATCCGGATAGACGTCGAGCCGGACCTGCCCCCGGTCATGGCGGACCGGCGGCGCATCGCCCAGGTCATCGGCAATCTCCTGTCCAACGCGGCAAGGCACTCGCCGGAGTCGTCCGCCATCCGACTGGCTGCCGCGCAGGACGGCGTGCAGGTCGCCTTTACCGTCGGCGACGACGGCACGGGCCTCTCCGACGATCTTCTGCCCCAGCTGTTCAGGAAGTTCTCCCGGATCGACGGGGCCGACCGTGAGGGCGGCATTGCGGGTTCGGGGCTGGGCCTCGCCATCTGCAAGGGGATAGTCGAGGCTCACGGAGGGCGCATATGGGCGGAGAGCGAAGGGCCGGGCCTGGGCTCCCGGTTCGCCTTCACGCTGCCGGCGGCCACCGAGGCCGCACACCCGGCCACGGCCGGTGAATCTCGAACATCCGCAGGCTCCCGCCGCGCCGGGCAGGGGCGGACGCGGGTCCTGGCGGTCGATGACGACCCGCAGACGCTCAGGTTCGTCCGGGACGCGCTCTCGAATGCCGGGTACACGGTGACGGTGACGGGCGACCCCGAGCAGGTGGGCCGCCTGGTGGAGGAGGAGAGACCCCACCTGGCGCTGCTCGACCTGATGCTGCCGGGAATGGACGGCATCGAGCTGATGGAGAGCGTCCCCGGGCTCGCCGACCTTCCGGTCATCTTCCTGTCCGCCTACGGCAGGGACCAGGTGATCGCCAGGGCGCTTGAGGCGGGGGCCGAGGACTACGTCGTCAAGCCCTTCTCCCCGACGGAGCTGGTGGCGAGGGTCCAGACGGTGCTGCGCCGCAGGGCCGCATCCGAGCTGTCCGAGCCGCCGGAACCCTACCGGAGGGGCGAGCTGACCATCGACTACGCCGAACGCAGGGTGTCCCTGGCGGGCAGCGCGGTCCTGTTGACCAACATCGAGTACCGGCTGCTCTTCGAGCTCTCGGTCAACGCCGGGCGGGCGCTGACTCACGAGCAACTGCTCCAGCGGGTGTGGGGGCCGGAACACTCCGGGCAGCCGGGGGCGGTGCGCACCTTCGTCAAGAACCTTCGCCGCAAGCTGGGGGACGACGCCAACGACCCCTCCTACATCTTCACCGAGCCCAGCGTCGGCTACCGGATGCCCAGGGGGGAGACGCAGGGAACGGAGGGGGCATGAGCAATACCGCGTTCTTGTCATGGCCATCGCATCTGAGGCAGCTCAATGAGACCGTTCGACACACGATTATCAGCCGCCAGGAGGATACGTTGCCTAGCTCACACCGAAGCCCCCGCCCCAGGGTCCGCATCCGGTGGATGTTGCCCATCGCCGCACTCGTCGCAATCGCCATCCTGTCGAGCCCGTCGGGGGCGCTGGCGCAGGATGGTAGTGAGGCAGTCTACGACTACGACTTCGGGAGCGACGCCGAGGGATGGACGGTTGGGTTCGCGGACCTGCCCGTAGGGCACGACCAGTCGATCTTCGAGCTCGACCACGGACATCGCCCCCTTCCCGACGGTCTGGAGGGCAGCGGCGTCTACGTCCAGGGACACAATCGCAGTGACGATCTCTTCATGTTCCTGTATAACCAGGTCGGAGGACTGAGGCCGAACACGAGATATGCGGTCTCCGTATCCCTGGACTTGGCAACCAACGTGCCGACAGCTACGTTCGGCATCGGCGGCTCGCCCGGCGAGAGCGTGTTCGTGAAAGCGGGCGCGTCGACCGTCGAGCCCCTGACCGGGGAGGACCGCAACCGGTACCTGAGAATGAACATCGACAAGGGGAACCAGGCCAACGGCGGTGAGGACATGGTGGTCCTGGGCAACGTGGCGAACGGCGAGGTTGTGAACAGGGAGTACCGGATCAAGACGCTCGACAACGTGGACCAGCCCCTGTCGGTGTCCACGGACGCTGACGGCCGGGTCTGGCTGATCGTCGGCACGGACTCGGGGTTCGAGGGTCTGAGCGCCTTGTACTACTCCCGCATCTCCTACACGCTGAGCATCGTGGAGCCTCCCAGAACCGGCGGCTTCCAGCCGCCAGTCTGGGCAGTAGTCCTGCTGGCGGGAATCGGCGTGGCCCTGGCGGGTCTGGGACTGACGGCGCTGCGTTTGCGGCATCAACGGTAGGGGGTTCCGTTGTGCCAAGCCGTCGCAGGGCTTGTTTCTGTCGAGGCGCAGCCCCGATCGTGTGCGGGTCGGCGCCGCTGCGAGCCCTGAGCCGGTGGCGTCTGTCTGCAATCCCTCCGCCTTCAAGGTGTCACACTACAGGAATTGCGAGTCCTCGGTGCGCCGACAGGCTGCCGAGCGACATCTCGAAGATGGTGGTATCTACCGTAAGCGGTGGTGGAGCTGGCGGCCCTCGAACTACGCTCCTAACCAACTCTTTCCATTTGACACACCGCCCCCTTTCCTGCCATACTGGCAGCATTACTAGACCAACCGGTCGGTACAAATGGCCAGAACGCCCACCATAGATTCCGCAAATGCCCAGGAACGCATCCTGGAAGCCGCTCTGGACGTCCTTGCCCAGCATGGATACACGGGGGCCGGCGTGCAGGAGATAGTAGAGATGTCCGGCACTTCCAAGGGCAGCTTCTACTTCCACTTTCCCAGCAAAGAGAAGATGGTCGTGGCCCTTGTCGATCGCATGAGCCAGAAGCTCATCGAAAAGACGTTGAACGGCATCCGCCATCAGCCTACGCCGCTGCACAGGGCGGCCGCCGGCATCGAGTCCTTGCTCTCCACCTTCGCCCGGCAGCGCAAGATAGCTCAGGTGCTCCTTCTCAACGTGCTGGGGCACGGCAAGGCCAGCGACAAAAAGTTCCTTCCCATGCGGGAGAGGTTCTCCGCCTTCATCAAGAAGGAGCTGGACGATGCGGTTGCCCTCGGCCAGATTGAGCCGCAGGACACCGAGTTGATAGCACACATCTGGTTCGGCGCATTGTACGAAATCATCGTGCGCTGGCTCCTTACCGGCCGGCCCACCCCATTGACCAAGGCAATTCCCGTATTGCGCACCGCGCTGCTCAGAAGCATTGGCGCGGAGCCTGCCTTGCCCGTGAGAGGTGAAGGGAACCGTCCATGAGACCTCCTGCCGCAGAGCTAGAACCGGCGCAGTTGACGTCGTGGTTTGCTGAGGGGCGCAGGCGCGCCGCATCGCTGGGCCGTCCTGTACTGGTTAGCGTCGCCTGGCCCTTGCAAACGCCTCCCGACCCGCTGGCCTTCTTTGCCGCCGCCAAGAGATGGGACATGCGCAGTTTTTGGGCCAGACCCAACGACGGCTTCTGGATGGTGGGAAGCGGCGCAGCCGCCGTCCTCAAGGAGAATGGCGAACGTCCCATCGAGACCATGCAGCAGTACCTTGCCTCCTTGCTGGACTCGGCAATCATCCAAGGCGCCGGAAGGCGGGGCACCGGTCCCGTGCTTACCGGCGGCGTCCGCTTCGACCCCCTCGCCGATAGGCGACCGTTGTGGGCAGGTTTCCCCGATGCTAGCCTGGTGCTGCCCAGGATTCTCCTCACCCTATCTAATGACGAGGCCTGGCTGACAGCCAATCTGCTGGTTTCCTCTGAGACCGATCCACAGCAGGAGACCCACCGCGCAACGGCAATGATAGACGCTTTGACTTCTCCCGGATTCCAGGTTGAGCCGCAGCCCAGGACCCTGCTCGACTCTGCCGATGGTTATAGCCAGTGGAAGGAGTGGTTGGAGCAGGCCCTTCGCTTGATTGAAGACGGTGGGTTGAACAAGGTTGTGCTGGCTCGCCGTCGCAACCTGCTGGGCGACGGCGATTTCTCTTCACTTACAGCCTTGAGCAGGCTCATCGATTCGTATCCTCAATGTACCGTGTTCGCCGTGGACAACGGGGTCTCAACGTTCCTGGGCGCCACCCCGGAAGAGCTAGTGCGTCTGCAGAAGGGCGCTCTAGCTCTCTCCTGCCTTGCAGGGACCGCTCCTCGAGGCAATACCTCGGAAGAGGACGAACGGCTGGGCTGGGAGTTGCTGGCCAGCGGCAAAGAACGGCGTGAGCACCAGGCGGTGGTCAGCATGCTGGCTGAAGCGCTGAGCAACGCCTGCAGCGAGATCCATTGGAATCAAGAGCCTGACATTGCGTACCTGAGGAACGTACAGCATCTGAGGACCTCCTTCAATGGCCGGCTCAGCTCCAACCGCGGCATCCTTGACATAGTCCAGCTCCTGCACCCTACGCCCGCCCTTGGCGGTACGCCCACCGGGGCCGCTTTGGAGCTAATCCGGCGTCTGGAAGGAGACCGCGGATGGTACGCCGCTCCCCTGGGCTGGTTGGACCATGAAGGCGACGGGGAGTTCAGCGTGGCCATTCGCTCCGCCCTCTTGCATGGAGATCAGGCCACCCTTTTTGCTGGCAGCGGCATAGTGGAAGGGTCCGATGTCCAGCGTGAGTTTGAAGAGACCGAGCTGAAATTCCAACCGCTGCTCAAGGCTCTAGGTGAGGGCTGAGGTGGATTTCGAGAACAGGAACTACGCCCTCGCTGGCGCATTCGTCGACGAGCTGGCCCGTTGCGGATTGGAGCACGTCTGCATCTGCCCTGGCTCTCGTTCCTCACCTCTGGCCGTTGCGTTCGCACGTCATCCCGGCATCAGGACGTGGGTTCACCTGGACGAACGTTCGGCGTCCTTCTTCGCTCAGGGTATGGCGCGCGCCATAGATAAGCCGGTGGCCCTGGTCTGCTCGTCGGGTACGGCTGGCGCCAACTTCTTTCCCGCGGTTGTTGAGGCCCGTTATGGCTCTGTGCCGCTGCTGGCTCTCACTGCGGATAGACCTCCCGAGATGGTGGACTGGGGAGCCCTGCAGACTATCGACCAGACCCGCATGTATGGAAGCCACGTCAACTGGTCGGTGAACATGCCGCCGCCAGAAGCCAACACGGAGATGATGTCCTATACAAGGTCTGTGGCCTGTCGTGCTTACTTCAGCGCAGTGTTGGCGCCTGTGGGACCCGTGCATGTCAACTTCCCCTTTCGCGAGCCTCTGGAGCCTGTGGCCGCTCCTTCCGATTTTCCGGCTTCGGTTCGGGAGCAGGACATGGCGGCCTGGCGTGGCCGTGAAGACGGTAAGCCATTTGTCTTCAGCCAGGATCACGATAAAAAGCCCCGGCTAGAAGATATACGATCCCTGGCCGCCGACCTAGCCATGACGGAGCGCGGCCTCATCGTCTGTGGACCGCAGAGCGGGTCTATGCCGGCGGAGTTGGTCGCTGGACTGGCCGAGAAGCTGGGCTATCCCCTGCTGACGGACGCCTTGTCCGGCGTACGTTGCGGCCCTCACGACAGGTCGCTCGTCATCGACAGCTACGATGCCTTCATTCGCGACGATGATCTGGCAGAGTCTCTGGAGCCGGAGCTGGTAATCCGCCTGGGTGCTTTGCCCGTGTCCAAACCGCTTACACAATACCTGGAGAAGTACAGAGGGGCGCGACAGATACTGGTCGACGAGAGCCAAGACTGGCGCGACCCCTTTCGTTTGACATCCCAGCTTTTCCAGGTCTCGCCGGCGCTTTTCTGCGAATCTCTTTCATCGGCGTTGCAGGTTGAGCGTTCAGACGGAGAGTGGAGCGGGCGCTGGCGGCGGATTGCCGCCTCCTCGCGCGTTGCCCTGGATGGCGCACTGGACGGATGTAGTGAAATGTTTGAAGGCAAGGTGTTCAGTCGTCTGGCCGCACTGCTTCCCGACGACACCGTTCTCTTTGCCGGCAACAGCATGCCAATACGTGACATGGACACCTTCTTCTCCTCCACCCACCGCTCTATTCAGTTCATGGCCAATCGCGGCGCCAGCGGCATAGACGGCGTCGTCTCGTCCGCTTTGGGAGTGGCCGCCGTTTCTCAAAAGAGGGTTGTACTTGTTCTGGGCGACATCTCCCTCTATCACGACATGAACGGACTGCTGGCCGCCAAGGCACACGGCCTGGACGCCACCATAATCGTGCTGAACAACAACGGCGGCGGCATATTCTCCTTCTTGCCACAGGCCGACTATCAGGATGTCTTTGAAACTTACTTCGGCACGCCTCACGGGCTGACCTTCCGCGCTGCCGCTGAAATGTACGGGCTTGACTATTCGCTAGCGGATGACTGGGAAACGTTCGACCGTAGCGTGCGAGAAGGCCTGTCCGGCAACGGCGTCGACCTCATAGAGGTGCCCGGCGACCGTGAACGCAACGTGGTGCTGCATCGACAGATGTGGGAGACGGTGTCTGCGGGAATCAGAGTGGGAAGGGGAAGGTAGCTTGTCTCGAATGGCTGTTAGCGCCCTTGAAGGGGCGGAGCTTAACATGGAAATGGACGGTCGTGGGCCTGCCCTGGTCGCTCTCCACGGCTTTACCGGCAGCACCCAAACCTGGCTGTCATTTTCTCAGGCCGCCAAGACCGGTTTCACATTAGTTGCCGTCGACCTGCCAGGCCACGGCGCATCGGACTCTCCCCCGGACTCCCGACTGTACACCATGGAGCGCCACGTACAGGCCTTGGCCGAGATTCTTGACAGGCTGGGCCTTGAACGGGTTGCCTGGCTGGGCTATTCACTAGGGGGGCGCATAGCGCTCAGCGCCGCCGTCTCTCTGCCGGAACGCACCACGTCGCTTATATTGGAAAGCGCCTCTCCGGGCATTGCCTCTGAGGAAGAGCGGCAACAGCGCATCCGGGAGGACGAGGCGCTTGCTTGCTGGGTCGTGGAGTCTGGCGTGCAGCGGTTTGTGGAGTACTGGGAATCACTCCCGCTTTGGCACAGCCAGAAACGCCTGTCCACGGTTCTCCGCGACAGTTTGAGGTCCCAGCGCCTGCGCAACAACCCATGCGGGCTGGCCAACAGCCTCAGGGGTGTGGGTACCGGGGCTCAACCGCCTCTCCATGACCGGCTTGAAGAGATCACTGCGCCGGTGCTGCTCGTCGCTGGTGAAGAAGACCAGAAGTTCATCGGCATAGCTCGCGAAATGCACCGGTCAATACCAACGAGCCGTTTGGAAACGGTTCCCGGGGCCGGACACGCCATCCACTTGGAACAGCCCGAAATCTTCAGTCGCACGGTGACTGGATTCCTTGAAGAAGTCCTCACCCCGGCGGCTTCCCGGTGATGGAGCCCGCTACGTCTATGCTGTACCTCTCCAGAAGGCTGCCGTCCACCGATACGCCCAGGCCTAGACCAGCCGGAGTCATCACGTTGCCCCTCCAGGGCAGCGACACCGCCGAAAGCAGGTCGCTTTCCAGCAGCGACCCCGTAGCCAGCCCGTGGGCAAAGGGGTGTGCCGTCAGCGTCGCCGCCAAGTGGACGCTTGCCGCCAGGCCAACTCCGCATTCCAGGGAAGAGGTCACCACCAGCCCCTTGCCTCTATCCTCCGCCAGTCGCATCAGCTCCAGCGCCTCATTCAGTCCGCCCAGCCGTCCCGCCTTGATTACCAGTACGTCCGCGCTATCCGCCGCTGCCAGGCGTTGCATTCTGTCCGCGGCGCCCAGCGCTTCGTCTACCGCCACCGGGATTGCAACGGAGCGTCGCACTTCGTCCAGGCTGGCCGCGTCTTGCCCCTTGAGCGGGTCCTCCACGTATTCGATGTCGTATTGCTCCAGACTGCGCAGCCCGGCGATGGCTTCTCGCAGGCCCCACTTCCGGTTGGCGTCTATGCGCACTTTGATTTCCGTTCCAACCGCCTGGCGCACCGCTGAAACAAGCGCTTCATCCTGCTTTGCGGATTCGCGCCCCACCTTCAGCTTGATACTTCCGAACCCGGCACCGGCCGCATCCTTGGCCTCCATGGCGGCTTCTCTGGGCGTTTCCGTTGCTATGAGAGCGTTGGCCGGCAGGGATTTGGTAGACCCGTTCAACAGTTGGCTGGCATTGCGCATCAGCACCTTGCCCCGCAGATCAAGGAGAGCCGCCTCTATCCCAAACCGCAGAACGGGTGGCGCGTTCCACTCCGGCAGGGGAGGAATCCCCGTGCCTGACCCCGGCTCGACTCCCAGGAGCTGCGGCGCCATTTCCCCAAGGAATGCCCCAATAACCTCCACCTCTTCCCGGCTGCCTGCCCCCACCGGCGATGCCTCTCCCACGCCTACGAACCCATCATCTCCGTGGAGAAACAGCAGGAGCCCATGCCGTGTGCCGAATACGCCCTGCGACGTAACGTACGGCCTGCGGAAGGGAATAGAGAAACCTTGCCAGGAAACGCGCTCTACTTTCATATCTTCACACTGGATTGGAGGAGTGGAATGACCGGACCATTGAGCGGTGTACGAGTCCTTGACCTGACCAGGCTTCTGGCTGGACCGTTTTGCACCATGATCTTGGCGGATTTGGGCGCGGATGTAATCAAGATAGAGCGCCCGGGGCAGGGCGACCCGGCACGGAACTTGGGACCCTTGGTGGGAGATGAAGCTGCATATTTCATAAGCATCAACCGGGGTAAGAAAAGTATCACGTTGAACCTGTTTTCGGAAGAGGGGCAGAATTTGGTCCACTCCATGCTCCCTCACTGTGACGTGCTCGTTGAGAACTTTGTGCCGGGCACCATGGCTCGCTTTGGACTGGAGTATGAAAGAGTGAAGAGCCTGCATCCCGGCCTTATATACGCCTCCATCTCCGGTTTCGGGCAGGACGGCCCGGAATCCCAGCGTCCCGCCCTGGACATAGTGGTGCAAGCCATGGGCGGGCTGATCAGCGTTACCGGCCAGCCGGACGGCCCGCTGGTTCGCCCCGGCGCATCTCTGGGAGACAGCATTGCCGGGGTATTCACCGCTCTCTCCGTACTGGCCGCTCTCTACCAGCGCGAGGCCACAGGGCAGGGACAGTACATAGACATATCCATGCTGGACTGCCAGGTGATGATGATGGAAAATGCCCTCTCTCGCTATTTCGCTACTGGAGCAGTCCCGGGCCCCATTGGCGCGAGGCACCCCGTCGCCGCGCCGTTCCAGATATTCCAGGCCAGCGACCGCAGCTTTGTCGTGGCCCTGCTCAGCGACGATCCCGCCGTATGGCATCGCTTCTGCATGGCCATAGACCGCTCAGACCTCGCCGCTGACGTGCGCTTCCAGACCAACCGCGACCGTATGGAGTGCTACGATGCTCTTCTGGCTCCTCTGCTGGAGGGGCTGTTTCGGGAAAAGCCCGCATCGCACTGGCTGTCCGTGCTCACGGCGACGGATATCCCATGCGGCCCCGTGAACAGCATCGCCGACGTAGCTGCAGACGCACAGGTCAACCACCGCGGCATGATCGCCGCCATACCGCATAGCTCCGAGGGGACCTGGAAGGTGGCCAATACACCGTTCAACTTCAGCCAAGCCGCCACCGGCCCCGCCGGGCCTTCACCCAGGCTGGGCGAGCATACCTCTGAGGTATTGGACAGTTTGCTGGGTATATCCGGGGACGAGGTCACACGATTGCGCAATGCAGGAGCTATCTAACCCACATTTGGAGGAACCTATGGACGACTATCAGGACATCATCTATACAAAGGAAGGCGGCGTGGCAAAAGTATCCATCAATCGCCCGCGGGTTCTCAACGCTTTCCGCCCCCTCACCATCGACGAAATGCGGGACGCCTTCCAGGACGCCTGGAACGATACCCAGGTGGGCGTTGTGGTGCTCACCGGTGAAAACGGCAATTTCTGCACCGGCGGCGACGTGAAAACCCGCGGGGAAGGCGGCTACCAGGACGAAGGCGGCGGCGTTCGCCTGCAGGTCACCCATCTCCACAGGCTGATCCGCGAGATTCCCAAGCCCGTCATCGCAATGGTTGACGGCTACGCTATCGGCGGAGGACACGTGCTCCACGTACTTTGCGACCTGACCATCGCCTCGGATAGAGCCGTCTTCGGGCAGATAGGCCCCAAGTTCGGCAGCTTCGATGCCGGGTTCGGCGCTATTTACCTGGCGCGCATCGTCGGCGAGAAGAAGGCGCGCGAGATCTGGTACCTCTGCCGTCGCTATCCGGCCCAGGAAGCGCTCCAAATGGGGTTGGTCAACGCCGTAGTGCCTCAGTCAGAGCTTGAGTCCACCGTTATGGAGTGGAGCAGGGAGCTGTTGGAGAAGAGTCCCACCGCACTGAGGTTTCTCAAACACGGCTTCAATGCGGACACCGACCACGTCTACGGCATACAGAACCTGGCACACGGCGCTACCGCCCTCTATTACACCACGGACGAATGCAAAGAAGGCAGCAACGCCTTTTTGGAGAAGCGCGCTCCTGACTTCAGCAGCTTTCGCCATCATCCCTGGTAGGTATCAAAAAGTGGTGCAAAGAACTGCGTCGACCATTTCTGTACGAGGCAAGCTGGATGCCTGGTACAGGGCATCGCGTCCCTTCACCTTGCCCGCATCCGTAGTCCCCGTCCTCGTTGGCTCTGCGCTCGCCTTTCGTGAAGGCCAGGCCGACTTCGGATTGTTCGTCCTCGTCCTTGTGGCGTCGCTTCTGGTGCAGGTGGGCGCCAACCTTGTCGACGAGTATTCGGATCACGGACGCGTCGAGGAAGGTGGCAAGATGATGGCACCCTACAAGGTGATATCGCTGGGCCTGCTCTCGGTGCGGGCAGTGAAGCTGGGCGCGCTAACCTCCTTTGGCCTCGCTTCTATCGCTGGCCTCTACATCGTGGCCGTTACCGGCTGGCCCATCCTGGTTGTCAGCCTGGCAAGTCTGGCCGCGGCCTATCTTTACGCCGGAGGCCCCAAGCCTTTGGGCGCCTATGCAATTGGACAGCCTATGGTCTTCGTTTTCATGGGACTGGTCATGGTGATGGGCACTTACTACGTACACGCGCAGACCCTGACCGTGGAGTTATTGTTGCTCGCTGTTGGCGTGGGCTGTACGACCACCGCCATCCTCGTCGCCAACGACCTGCGGGATATGGAGGAGGACCTGAGCTCAGGAAAAAGCACACCGGTCACCCTCTGGGGACGTCCTTTTGGACGGTTGCTCTGGACCGCATTGGTGGCGGTGGGATTCGTCCTGCCCGCAACGCTTGCCGTCTTTGGCGGCATGGGCCTTCTGCTGCTTCTGCCGTTCATTGCCTTGACCAAGGCTTACCAGGCCTGGCGCACCCTCCGATACGGCAACGACCGTCCCGCCCTCCTCACCGGCCTCAGGCAATCGGCCAGCTTCCACTGGTGGTATGGGGTCCTCTTTGCTTTGGGGGTTGGCCTCGGCAGATTCGACTGGTACCTTGTTTAGGAGTGCAGATGACAGACAAAGAGAAACAACCTAGCTTTCGCCAGCAGGTTCGCGTTCGCTGGGTTGATACCGATGCCTCGCGGAGGATACATTACACCGCCATGTTCCGTTTCTTCGAAGTGACGGAAAGCGAATTCATGCGTTCCCTGGGGTTCACCAGCGCCCGCTTCCGCGAAATGGGCCTCGACCTGCCCAGAGTGCACGTAAGCTGCGACTTCAAAGTCCCCATTCTTCATGACGAGCTACTGCAGATGGGCGTAAGCGTGGAGAGAGTAGGAAATACGTCGGTCACCCTCAGCTACGTCGCCGAAAAGGAGGACGGCGTCGCCGCCGCTGCCGGTAGCATGACCTTTGTCACCGTGAGTTTGGAGAATGGAAGACCGATACCGGTGCCGGATGCGCTCCGCCAGGCATTGTCCCGCTAGCCGCCATGCGAATCGACGTCTTCACGCTCTTTCCGCAGATGTTCCAGGGGCCTTTGCAAGGCAGCATTCTGGGGCGAGCCGTGGAGCGTGGCCTGCTCAGCATAGATCTGCGCAACTTCCGTGACCACGCCCGCGACCGTCATCATACCGTGGATGACTATGCCTATGGCGGCGGCCCTGGCATGGTGCTCAAGCCCGAACCGCTGTTCCAGGCGGTCGAGTCTCTTCTTGGCGCGCCTCCTCGATGTCCTGTGGTCCTGCTCACGCCACAGGGCAGGGTCTTCCGGCAGGCCGACGCCGAGCGCCTCGCTGGGGAGGAGCGTTTCGCCTTGATCTGCGGCCACTACGAGGGGTTCGACGAACGAATAAGCGAGCATCTTGCCACCGAGGAGCTGAGCATCGGCGACTTTGTGCTCACCGGCGGTGAGATCGCAGCCATGGTGGTCATCGATGCCGTTGCCCGACTCCTGCCCGGCGTGCTGGGCTCGGATGAATCGGCCGTCGCAGATTCGCATGCCTCCGGCCTGCTGCAGCACCCGCAGTACACTCGCCCCGCCGAATTCCGCGGCTGGAGCGTCCCCGAGGTCCTGCTCTCCGGCGACCATCAGGCCGTCGCCAGGTGGCGTCGCCGGCAGTCTCTAAAACGCACGCTGCAGCGAAGGCCGGACCTGCTGAGGAAGGCAGACCTATCAGAGGAGGACAGAGAGTTCTTACGGGAGATTGGCTACCGGAGTAGCTAGGCGTAGGCCACTTCGGATGAAGGGATGCGGCCCTTTTTCAAGACCCTGGCAACGGTTTGACGTGCTCCTCTAGCCACACTTTCAGCTCGGCAAAGCGGAACGAGTTGGTCTCGAACAACTGCATGAAGAACGCGTACGCCTCTCGGCTGTCACAGTCGACGAAGTGGCCGTTTAGTCGAAGGAATGCCGCCGTAGTGAAGAAAGCCACTCACTTGTTGCCGTCCACAAAGGGATGATTCATAGCAAGGCTCTCCATCATGGCTGCGGCCTCTTCCATAAGTCCGTCGTAGTAGCCCATCTGGGGGCGCAGGAGGGCAGACTCCAATGCCCCCATGTCCCGCAGACCCATGGAGCCGCCGAACTGCTCTACCAGATCGTCATGGATGGCAATGACTTCCTCGAAGCTCGGAAAGAGGCTGGTCATTGGGCCAGCAGCTCAGCCAGCAACCGGTTCCGTTCCAGGCTGGCCCGGTAGTGGGCCATCACCTCAGGCCGGACGTTCCGCTGCCTTCGGGCTTCGATGTAGCTGTTCATGGCGTCCTCCAGCACTGCCTGTAAGTGGCGGTCCTCCATGCGGGCGATCTCCCGCATGGCCGAAAGCAACTCCGGCGCTGCCTGGCTGGAAAACTTCTCGCGTGTGGCAACCATTGATGTACCTCCCTTGTGTACGTCTTCCCATTGTGGAGCGCCTCACGCCTCCTTGGCTATCCGGCGTGGTGATGCCTTCCTCTGCCAGGTAGGATAAGATATAGCAGTATCCAGCGCATCGACCCTGATAACGACTTGCGTTATAGTGGTGTGCCAGACCGCAGGCATACGGGCGTTTCATGCGAGTTATAGTATCCGGAGGTATGGACATGAGTTGGGCCAAGATTGTGCGTCCTGAAGATGAGAGGAAAGTCATCTACGGGGCAGGCGATGAATACTCCTTTATGGCAACCTCGGAGGATACAGACGGGCACTATTTTTTCGTTGAAGCCGTAGTCCCTCCCGGAGGAGGGCCGCCGCCGCATATTCAGACTAGGGAAGAGGAAGGCTTCTACGTAACTGAAGGAGAGCTGGTTTTCAGGGCGCAAGGCGAACGAATGGTAGCGAAGGCAGGCGCCTTCGTACACGTCCCGCGCGGCGTTCCCCACCACTTTAAGAATGAGTCCAATGCCAACGCTAGGATGGTGTTCTTCTTCGTTCCCGGCGGTATCGAGGGGATGTTCGAGGAGATGGCTGCAGACCCCAGCCGCTTCGTCGAGATTGCCAAGGAGTATGGGGTAGAGTTCGTGGACACTGCCTAGAATCTGAGCAGGCTAACAATTAGAAGGTTGCGTTTTTCAGAGAACTGTAGCCGGTGTCGGTTCCTCGGGACTATCACCCTCATCTTTACAGACGACAGCCTTCACGCTAAACTAGACCAGTTGTCAATTTCGCCATCGGATTCCTATGAACATCGAAACCGTAGTACCCGTAGAGCCAAACCCCAAAGTCCAGGAGTTCCGCCCCGGCGACACCGTGCGAGTCGGCATGCGCATCCGAGAAGGAGAACGCGAGCGCGTCCAGACCTTTGAAGGCGTAGTGATTCGCCGGCAGGGCAGGGGACCCGGGGTTTCCTTCACCGTGCGCCGCGTTACTCACGGCATCGGCGTGGAGCGGACGTTTCCCGTCTACTCACCCAGACTGGAGAGCGTACAGGTTGTGCGCCACGGCGACGTACGAAGGGCCAAGCTCTACTATCTGAGGGGACGCACCGGCAGAGCGGCGCGCATCAAAGAGCGCCGCCGCTAGCTTTCAAAACCATCCCCAGCTTTCTGGAAGGTGCGGGGGCCTTTTCTCTAACAGTGAAGGTTACCTGACTTTTTTCGCTTACCTCTGACCCGCTGCCTCGGTTATCATCGTGGGAGACTCATCGGAAGGTATTGATGCCTCAATTTCCTTACGCTGAAGTAGCCGTGGACGCCCCCGTCAGGGACGTGCGCACCTTCACCTACTCTGTGCCGGAGGGGATGTCCGTCTCTCTTGGCCAGATGGTGCAGGTGCCCTTTGGACCCCGCATGGCTGATGGCGTGGTCTTCAGGCTCAACCGCAGCACGGCCATAGACCCCGTCCGTCCCATCAACGCCTCCGATCCTGCTGGCGCCCTCCTCAGCCAGGAGCAATTGGACCTGGCCGCATGGATCGCCGGCTACTACATGGCCTCGCTGTACTCCGCCATTAGCCTCATGCTGCCTCCGGGCTTCCGAAGCCGCACGAAGGCCTATCTTGAAAAGCCCGCGGAAGAAGCCTTGCAGGAGCTAGATGATGAGTTTGCAGCGCGTCTGCTCCAGCAGTTCAAGGGCCGAACCGGCCTTGCACAGGAAAGCTTGTTGCGCCGCGCCCTGGGTGCAGAGGGCAGCCGTATCCTGGATGGGCTCGTCAGCCGGGGAGTGGTGCGCCGTACCTGGAAGTGGCGTGGCTCCAAGATACCGGACTCCGCCACCATAGACTCGGAGCCATCCCAGGCGTCGGAGCCGTTCCTAATACCCAGCCCCCACCAGGCGGAAGCACTGACAAGCATAAACTCAGCCATCTCCCAGGATAGACATGAGGCCTTTCTTCTTCAGGGCGTTACCGGCAGCGGCAAGACAGAGGTCTATCTGCAGGCGCTGGCCCGCTGTCTTGAAAGCGGTAGGAAAGCCATACTCCTTGTGCCTGAAATATCGCTCACTCCACAGATGCTGCAGAGGTTCCGCGCCAGGTTCCCGGGCCGTGTCGCCGTCATACACAGTCGCCTTTCTCCGGCCGAGCACAGGCGCACCTGGTGGGGTGTCCACCACGGTCGATTCGATGTCGTGATAGGCTCGCGCAGCGCCCTCTTCGCACCGCTAAAGCCCCTCGGTCTCGTAGTCCTCGATGAGGAGCACGAATGGAACTACAAGCAGCAGGATATGGAGCCCCGCTATCACGCACGCACCGTGGCCATGCGCATGGCCCAGGCATCCAAAGCCGTCCTGGTTCTTGGCAGCGCAACCCCGGACGTCGTTACCTATCACCGCGCTCTCACCGGACGCCGCCTGCGCCTTTTGCAGATGCCGTACCGTATTGGTCTTAGCAGTTCCATGGCCGGCGTAAGTATTGTTGATATGGGCCAGGAACTGAGGGACGGCAACCGGAGCATCTTCAGCCGCGCTCTGCAAGATGGCCTGCGCCGCGTTATGGATGAGGGCAATCAAGCAATCCTCTTCCTCAACCGCCGCGGTGCAGCCGGCATTGTGCAGTGCCGCGACTGCGGGCACGTAATGAAATGTCGCAGCTGCGATACCCCGCTTACCTACCATACTTCTCCGGAGAGGCTTGTCTGCCATCAGTGCAACCGGCGCTCCAGAACAGTGGCGCGCTGCCCAAACTGCCGGCTCAATCGCATTCGCCATCTGGGACTCGGCACACAGACCGTTGTCAAAGAGCTGGAAGCGCTCCTCCCCGGAGTTTCCTCCTTGCGATGGGATAGGGACGCCGCCGATGAGGTCGGCCATGATGCCATCCTGGAGCGCTTCGCCAACGGTGAAGCCCAGGTACTGGTGGGTACCCAGATGGTGGCCAGGGGACTGCATATCCCATCCGTTACCCTGGTAGGCGCCGTCCTTGCCGATATAGGGCTCCATCTACCAGACTTCCGAGCCGGAGAGAGGATATTCCAACTGCTCTGTCAAGTCGCCGGACGCGCCGGACGTGGGCCGGGGCAGGGAACCGCACTCGTGCAGACCTACAGCCCTCGCCACTATGGCGTGGTGCTGGCTTCCGAGCAGGACTACGCCTCCTTCTATGAGCAAGAAGCGGTTTTCCGAAGAGTCCAGAGGATGCCTCCTTACGCCCGCCTGCTCAGGCTCATCTACACCCACTTTGACTCTGGCCGGAGCCAGCGCGAAGCGGAGCGGCTGGGAAGGCTCCTGCACAAGGAGCGTACCGACTGGGCAATGACGGAAGTAGACGTCCTGGGCCCGGCCCCGGCCTACAACTCGCGCGTTAGGGGGCGTTACCGCTGGCACATCCTGCTGCGAGGGCAGGAGCCGCGCCTTCTCCTAGACAGGGTCTTGGACAAGGTAGCTCTGCGGGATGGCTGGGTTGTAGACGTTGACCCGGTTACCGTGCTCTGAGCCCCTCTAGGCGCGAGACCTAGCCGGGAACAGCTTGAAGCGTCGCATGGCACGGCCTATCTCGCCTGCTTCCCAGGAGACCAACACCTGGCTGGCTACCGCTATAGAGCTGTAGGTGCCTGAGATCAGGCCTACTAGCAGCACAAGCAGGAAATTGCGGATGGTATCGCCACCCAGCAACAACAACGCCATCACCGTGATCAGCAGCGTCACGCTGGTGTTCAGCGATCGTCCCAGCGTCTCCAGCAGGCTGGTGTTCACGTTTTTCTCCAGCCTTTCCGCGGGCAATCGCGCCACGTTCTCCCTTATGCGGTCGAAGACCACAATGGTGTCGTTGACGCTGTAGCCAATGATTGTCAGCAGTCCCGTGATGAACATAGCGTTCACTTCAAGGTTGATCAGTTTGCCTAGTATCGAGAAGATGCCAAGGACAATTAGCACGTCGTGGATCAGCGCTATTATAGCCGCCACGCCGTAGCGGAACGGATTAGGCACTTGCCGGAATGCCCATGTGATGTAGAACAGAATGGCAATGGCCGCCACCACCACGGCTATGAAGGCGTTGCGTACGGTATCCGCCGCCACCACTCCTGAAACCGAGGAAACGTCCATGCGACTCACCGGCGCCAACTCCTCGAACGCCTCCTCTATGGTCTCCCGCTCCGGTGTGATGCCCTGTTCCGCGTTCCCCTCGCGCAGGCGCGACACCCGGATGAAGAACTCCCCTCCGCCTGACGGCTGCACCACCGCCTCCCCATGATCCAGCCGGGACAGAACGTCCCTCACACCCTGTTCCGCTACATCCTCCTCGAATGCTACGCTAATCGTAGAGCCGCCCGTGAACTCTATACCCAGGAACAGCGACGGCGGAATGATCAGAGAGATGATGCTCGGAATCAGTATCATCGCCGACAGCAAATAGAACCAGCGCCGCTTGCCTACAATGTTCACTAGCTGTCGCCTCCCTCTTCAGTTGCGCCGGCGGCCGCCGGCGTCCTTGCCTTGGGCAGCCTCTCAGGACTGAATATCCTTCTGCGCCGGCCCAGCGGCGAGAAGTTAAGCAGGTTGAGCAGCGTCTTGCTCACCGTCAACGCGCTGAACATGCTCAATGTCACCCCAATGCCAAGCGTGAGGGCAAAACCGGCTATCAGGCTGGCCCCCAAACGCTGTCCGAACCAGAACAGGATGGCACAGATGATCAGCGTAGACACGTTGCCGTCCCTTATGGAAGTCCAGGCCCGGCTGAATCCTATGTCAATGGCCGAGGTCAGCGTCCTGCCCAATCGCAGCTCTTCCTTCATCCTTTCAAATATCAAGATGTTGGCGTCTACCGCCATTCCTATTGATAGAATGAAGGCAGCCACGCCGGCCAGCGTCAACGTTATGGGCACCATCTTGAAGACGCTGATCACCGCCGCCGTGTAGATGAGCAGCGCCACCGCAGCCACCAAGCCGGCCATCCTGTAGTACATCACCATGAACAGCAGCACAAGGCAGAGCCCTACTATTCCTGCAATCAGGCTCTTTCGTAGCGACTCCGCCCCGAGAACCGCGTCGACGTCCTGCTCCTGCACAACCTCGATCGGAATGGGCAACCTACCCGACTCGAGCTGAATGGATATGGTGTGTACCCGGTCCGGTGTGAAGGTAGGCCCCTCTATGAAGGCGGCTCCCGCCAGAATGGGCTGGTTCACCACCGGCGCCACTATCTCATTCTCGTCAAGGAACACCGCAAAGCGGTTGTTGGTTCCCGACAGCCGTGTTGTCAAGTCCGCGAAGAGACGCGTACCCCGGGAGTTGAACTGCACGTTCACAATGGGGGTGCCCTTGGTCTGGTGCGTACCGGCGTAGGCCCGCGCCAGGTCCTCTCCCGTCAGCCCCGTTTCCTGGTCAACGTGGTTGTCGGGAAGCTCGCAGGGGTATGTCACTTCTCCACTGGGCCACGTCAAGCTGGTGACCTGCAGGCAGTTGCGCTCTTTGAACTCCAAGCGCGCTGTCTGCCCTATCAGCTTTTTCACCTCCTCCACGTCGCCCACCCCGGGCAGCTGCACCAGTATCCGGTTGTTATCCATGAGCTGGATCACCGGCTCGGTCACGCCAAACGGGTTAATGCGGCGGGCGATGGTGTCCAGGACCCCGTCCATCTGGTCTGTGGTCGGATTGGCCGGTATGTCCTGGATGGTCATCACTTCTACCGGGGCTATCTGCTCGCCCAGTGCGTTGCGGATGATGTCCTGGTCGTCCTCTTTGACCACGTTGCCCTGGGCGTCCAAGCTGGCGGGGTTTATCGTATTCACCCGCACTATGGCAACGTTGTCCTCGCTGCCTTGACGCACCGAGGCCTCCGTCTTGCCGATGTCATTAAACACGGCATTCACGGCTTCCAAGTCGGACACCGTTTCTTCGAAGGTGATCGTCAGCTCTTTCGAGCCTCTCGCCTGGTAGACCAGATGGCTGCCTCCCTGGAGGTCCAATCCCAGGCGCATTCCCAAGATAGCGTCGCTGCCGCGCTCGAAACGACTCCCCAGAGCACGGACGTCAATATTCTGGAACGTCAGCGAGTACGCGGAGATCCCAATGACCGCAATGATGATAAGAATGCGCCAAATGCTTACTCTACGCATGATTGCCTTCTATTCTACCAGCCAAGGCTACCTCCCTTGCCAGGGCAAGAGCTTCCTTTCTACTGCCGATTTCTCCAGTGGCCTGAGCCTCCTCGACCATGTTCAGTACCTTTCCCAGCATTGGTCCCGGTTTCAGTCCCAGCGCATCCATCACCTCGTACCCGTCCACCAACCTGGGGGAAGAGACCTCTTCTTCTTGATGCAAGCCGGTTTCCAGTGCATGGCGTATTACTTTCGTATAGCTCTTCCACTCTTCCCGTTCAATCTCCGGTCCCCGTGCCGCCAGGTAATCCGCCAGGCTGAGATAGAGGGTATCGATTGCTGTGTCTCCCAGGCTACGAAAGAACCGGTACACGGCGCGTTGAGTAGGAATCTCGCCTTTCTGGCTCAGCTGGCTCGGCCTTAGGTGGTGCTCCACCTGCGTCGCCACCATCTCCCTGCCGCGGCGGCTCAACCTAAGGCGACCCAGCGCCTTCCTTGCTGTCTCTGCTCCCTGCTCCGGATGTCCAAAGAAGCGTGTCCTCCCCTCCGGCGTCACCATCTTGGTCGCCGGCTTGGCCACGTCGTGCAGCAGCGCAGTGAGTTTGAGCAACGTGCCCCGGGTGTGCCCGTCAGAGACTGTTTCAGAAAAATGTCCTTCCAGCTTGTTGTCCCAGGGCACTTCCTCCAGTGCCCAATCAGGCTTCAGCGAGCGGGTCAGCAGGCCTTCCGCCATCCTCACCGATTCTATGTTGTGCTCCAGCACGGTCCAGTAGTGCTCCTTGGGCTGGCTTACCCCCCGGCCTTCTTCAAGTTCGGGAAGCACACGGCAAAGCAGTCCCAGTTTGTCCAAGAGATATACGTGCTCCACCGCCTCTCTGGATGCCAGTATGGCCAGAAACTCGTCCCGCACTCGCTCCGCCGACACCTTGTCCAGCAACGCTACGTCACGCTGGATGAGACGAACCGTTTCGCCCTCGATGTCGAATCCCAGGGAGGCCCCCAAGCGTACCGCTCGCAGCAGACGTATGGCGTCTTCTTGGAAGATGCCGTCTCCTATGGCGCGGATCACACCGTTAGAGACATCTCTCCTGCCATCGAACGGATCAAGTAAGCACTCCGTCCACCCTTCTTCCAGGAGGCTGGACAGGGGCGTGGTCATGGCGTCGATAGTGAAGTCCCGCCTTGCCAGGTCCTGTTCTCGATCGTCCTGCAGAGAGGCCAGGTCTATCCGCCACTCCCCCTCAATTTGCAGCACCACGCGGGCTATTTGGTGCGGCTGGTCCAACACCACGTACGACCCGCCCATCTCGCCGGCCAACCGGCGGGCCACCTCCATGGCATCTCCACGCACGGTTACATCCAGGTCCTTGGTGGGCCTGCCTAGCAGCGCGTCGCGCAGAAAGCCGCCCACGGCGTGAGGCTTCTCCTCTTCAGGAATATGGACTATGACTCGCCGGATTAGCGATTTGACCTGCGTACTCAGTGGGTTCATTGCAATAGTAGGTTTATTTCAGTGTCGGCCCCGCCTCAGTAGGCGCTCTCCGCGGTTGCCTTGGAACCGGCGGGTTCGACCTCTTCACTCTCTTCGTAATCCTTGGGTTCCAGCTTGTACAGTTTGTCCTGGCTTTCCAGGTGGTCTATGTAGAGAACGCCGTTCAGGTGGTCGGTCTCGTGTTCCAGCGCCTGCGCCAGCAGGCCGTCTGCTTTCACAGTGTGGCGCTTGCCGTTCCTGTCCAGCGCCCGCACCTTCACTGTTTCGGAGCGAGTCAGCTCTCCACGGTACCCCGGTATGCTCAGGCAACCCTCGTCGACCTCGCGCTCACCCTGTCGCTCCACTATTTCCGGGTTGATCAGGACCAGCGGCTCCTCCATCTCCGGGGTCTGGATCACGGCCACCTTTTGCAGCACGCCCACCTGGTTGGCGGCAAGGCCAACGCCGTCTACATGCGGCATGGTCTCCAGCATGTCGTCGATCAGGCGCTGGGTCCACTTGTCGATACTGCGCATCTTCTTTGCCTTTTCACGCAGGACGGGGTCAGGCAGGAAACGGAGGCTGAGCAGAGCCACGATACACCTTTTGCAATAGAGTTACGGATTTCGAAAATTAATTATATGTTCGGCGCCTGACACTGTAAAGGCGCGGTCACTATGCAGGCACTCGGTAGTTCAGTTTGGTTGCCTAGCTTGGGTTCACCGCTTCGAATTCACGGATTCGCACTACGACTGTGCTCAACCACCCGGTCAGCACAGCCAACTGGGGTTCTTCCCAACTCCGGTCGGTCTGGCACACAAGATTATTGCCCTTGCCCGCAGGCGCGAACAGGCGAGTATTCAGCGCATCGGTTCTCAGTGCTTCCACCACATCTTGTGGGACGTTTGACTTCTTTAGCACCAAGTCGAAGTCCGTGTAGTTCTGGTTGTACGCAGACGGTGGGTAGCCGTAGCAGACCACGACCATAGCCCCGCTGGATACCGCGTTGAGTGAGAACCCCTTTAGGCCCCATTTGATTCTCATTCTGTCCCGTTTTCCAAGTGCCAGCACTCTTTCGTAGACCTTTCTTCCGTTGTCGTTAAGAGACTCTAGGAACTCGATTTCGTTGGTTTGGTTCCGACGCCTCTTGAACTCTGTAGAGGCCTCCCTGTCATCTGGCTGGAGATCGGTCGACTGATCGGCGTCCTGTGGCGTTACATTCCTGCCTGGCATCACCCGTAACAGGACCTCGACTTGCTCAGGTTCCACTTGGAAGAACTCTCTAGAGGAGTTAATCCGGTTTGGCCCGAAAGCCGTGTGCAGCGCACGCTCTATCTCAGCAGCTTCCTTACCCTCAATTTCTCGGGCAATGACACAGTCAAAGGGAAGCGGCACACCTGTAGTGTACAGATCACCCATCCTCCGCTGTACATCAGGCTTATCGGTCATACCGATTTTCACGATTCCCGGCATCGCCGGATTGGTTAACACGTAGACGATGTTAGGCATTGCTATTTCTCCTTTTGGAGAGGGCTATTAAACTCTAACCCATTGCAAGCAATTCCGCTATGCTAAGCGGAATACGGAACACAAGGAGGCGCAATGAACATCGCCATATTGGGCACGGGACGCATGGGCACAGGCCTTGCCAGGGGCTGGATCAAAGCGGGTCACCAAGTGACCCTTGGTTCGCGAGACCCCAGTACAAATAGAGCCGCCGCCGACGGGATTGGCGCTGGGATTGCCGGCTACGCTGATGCCGTCCACAACGCTGAAGCAGTGGTCATCGGCGTACCGTACGGCGCAGTCCTGGACGTCGTAACTCCCCTCCGCGATCTGCTGAAGGAGAAGATTGTCATCGACATCACCAACCCCATGGACAACCTACCGGCAGAGGGCTCCGGCGCGCAGAGTACGGCCAAGGCCATCGGCCCAGGGGCTAAAGTGATCCCCGCCTTCAAGGCCACCTTCTCCGGCACGTTGGGGGAACCCACCGACCCCGCTACCGGCAGGGCCCGGGACGTCTTCTTTTGCGGCGACGATAGCGAGGCAAAGGAAGTCGTGGCCTCCCTGATAGAAGACCTCGGCTTTCGCGCCGTGGACTGTGGGCCTCTGAGCCGGGCCAACCTCCTGGACTTGATGGTGCCTCTGATCATAGAGGTAGACGGCCGTTACAACATGGGACGGTCCGGGTCTTGGAAGCTGCTTGGCCAACCCACCACATGAGCTTACTTTGACACCACGCAAAGGCCAAAATATAATCCTGCCATTCCAGTCCGTGCGGTAAGGACAGGGGAGGAAGAACATGACTGTAACCTCTAGTCAGTCTTTTGAAGAAGCTGTTGCGGAGTATATAGAAAAGTCTAGGGCCCAAATAGGCGAGGAGATCATGGAGCACATCCCGCCTTGGCCGCCTGCTCCCTTTGAGCAGGGGCCGCCTCCCTTTGAAGCGGCATTGCGTTTGGACTCCCAGTCGATCATGGCATTTGCTAGAAACCTGGGCGACGATAATCCCCTCTATACAGACCCTGAGTACGGGAAAAGCACCCGCTATGGTTGCCAGATTGCTCCGGGCGTAGTGGTTTCTACCATCCGTTACCCTACAGGCCATGGCGCCAGGAGGCCTGAGGGATATCCGGTGGCCAACTTCTACTCCGGCACCGCTTTCGAGTTCTTTGACGCAATTAGAGTTGGCTCCAAGTTCCGTACAACCAAAGTACCCAGTGAGCTTGTGGAAAAGCAGGGCTCAAAGGGCGCTCTCCTCTTTCTCATCACTGAGTTGAACTACTGGGACTACCATGGAGACCTTCTGGGCAAGGTCTACTCCACACAGATACAGGTACCCACCGCGACCATGGGGGGCACCAGGTCCATGGACCCCAAGCGCCTTGGTGAGCGCATGCTTTACGAACGCGGCGCCTCCAGCTACAGATCCGATGATATTGAGGACGTCATCCAAAAGATGCAGAACAAGTTCCGCCGCGGAGCTGAAACGCTCTACTGGGAGGACGTTGAAGTTGGGGAACGGTTGGGCCCGGTGATTCTGCCTCCATGGACATTGCAAGACCAGCTTGCCTATCACTTCCTCACCTATGCCGCTTCTGCTGGTGAAGAGATGGACGGAGACGTCTATAGCTTTGAGCCTGCTTACCACAATATGCGGCGGTGGCCCGGCCGCGCCCGCATCCATCCCAATACCTACTGGCCATGGACGCCCGGCAACGAGCATGAGGACGCTGTGCTTTCACCGTATCGCACCCAGCCGCTGCCTTTCGATTTCGGATTGCAGCGTTGCCAGTTCCCTCAGCAGCTACTCACCAACTGGATGGGCGATGATGGATTCATCCGCAGGCAGCAGGCCAGCTTGAGAAGGCCCGTCTTCTACTCGGACGTCACCACTTACACCGGAGAAGTGATCAAGAAGTACAAGGTCACCGAGAAGGGAGAGGACGGCGGAGTGCCCGGCGAACACGAGTACCACGCCGTGGGCATTCGCATAAGTGGCAATAACCAGGTGGACGAGGAGCAGGCCCCTGGCACGGCAACGGTCTATCTGCCATCGAGAGAGGGGGGGCCGGTTAGGTTGCCCATTCCACATCCAGCCAAGCCGCCGTACGTACCTTTTGAGACTTTCCGTAGGGACTGGTTCTAGAAGCTGGCCAATTTGAAGCAGTCGTAAACGAGTACCCTACTGCCTGATGAACTTGACGATGCCGTTGGATACGGGCGCGGCTCCTGGGAAAGTGCCAGACAAATAGAGGTCTCCCCTGGAGTCGCCGAATAGGCCCAGACCGGCATCGGGAGCTTTGCCCCGCGACAGAAGCTCTCCTTCCGGGCTGATGACGCTGAACCGCGGCGTCTGGTCGGTGACGTAAGCCACGCCGTCGCCGTCCATCCATATATCCATGGGGTGATACAGGTCTATCCACTCCTTGAGGTAGCGCCCATCTTCATCGAAGATCTGGACGCGGCTGTTCTCGCGGTCGGCCACGTAGACCCTGGACTCGGTGTCGACCCATATACCGTGCGGCGTACTGAACTCTCCCGGCCCGGTGCCGGGCTTACCCCAGGACAGAAGGTGTTCTCCTTCCCCTGAAAACCGGTGCACTGCGGAGTTGCCGTAGCCATCGGCCACGTAGATGTCCCCGTTGCTTGACACAGCCACGTCGGCAGGGTGGTTGAATGGCGCTTGCCAGTGCGCCCTTGAACGGGCGCCAATTCTGAGCAATACCTCGCCTTCCAGGTTGAGCTTCAGCACTTCGTGGGCGTCCCTATCGCACACAATCATCTCATCGTTGGAGGTAAAGAGCATGCCGTGCGGGTCTACCAGGGAATCGCCGCCCCAGCCTGCCAGGTAGTTGCCGTCGCTGTCGAAGACTAGGATGGGAGGATTGCCCATCCGCGACACGTAGACGCGTCCCTGCGAATCGACGGCAACGCGGCTGATTGCTCCCCAATCCATCCCGGCGGGCAGCTTTCCAAAAGGCTGGACTACTTCATATACGTAATCACCGGTGCCGAACAGTAGTCGCGTCATGATTCTCCCCTAGGTTTGCAACCTTGCCATTTTGACTATGCCGCGCAGGCTGGCCGCCAGGTACAGGTTGCCTTCCGAATCGCCGTAGATGCCGTGGCCGGCGTTTGGCGCGCGGCCCCGCGCCAGTATGTTGCCATCTCTGTCCAGCACTGTAAACCTGGGCACCTGGTCTGTGACGTAGAAGGTATCCTGCTTGTCCATCCAGATGTCCATGGGATGATAGAAGTTGCCCCAACTGGTGATGAAGTTCCCATCCCCATCGAAGACCTGGATGCAGTTGTTCTCCCGGTCGGCTACGTAAACTCTCGACTCTCCGTCCACCCAGATGCCGTGGGGCGTGGTGAATTGACCGTGCTCTCCGCCGGGGGCGCCCCATGAAAGGACGTGTTCACCGTTGGCGGAAAACTTGTGCACCATGGAATTGCCGTAGCCGTCCGCTACGTAGATGTCGCCGCTAGGTGACACGGCCACGTCGGCGGGATGGTTGAAAGGGGCTTGCAGGGCAGACTTTCCCCTGACTCCTATACGGAGCAGCGGTTCTCCTTGCAGGGTGAACTTCAGGACCTCATACATGTCCCTGTCCACTAGAAACAGATCGTCCTCTGGAGTGACGAAGATACCGTGAGCATCTATTAGCTGGCCGTCGCCCCAGCTGTCCAGGAAATTACCCTCGCTATCGAAGACCACAATGGGCGGGTCCTTGCGTTGGAAGGCGTAGACCCTGTCTTTGGAGTCCACAGCCACGTGGCTGACGTTGCCCCAGCTCATTCCGTCGGGCAATATTCCGAACGGCTCTATGATTTGATAGGTGTACTTGCCTGTGCCAAAGAAGAACTGAGTCATGGCTATACGTCCGGCCTCATGGTGTGCCACTCCGTGCTCTCCTGGTAAGCGTGGCCTATTCTCAGCGCCAGGCCGTCCTCAAAGAGACCCGTCATGATTTGAAGGCCAACCGGCATACCATCTGAGCTGAAGCCGCAGGGCACGGACAGCGCCGGCACGCCTAGAAAAGCGGCCGGAAACGTGACGCTGCCGCGATGCCCAAACCTGCGCTCTGCCTCTTCACGAGAAGTGACTCCGTCCACGTGCTCTATCTTGCCGGGCGGGTTAAGAATGGTGGGGCTGATCAGCGCATCGAACCGCCCCAATAACCCCTGCCACTCTTCCCGGAACAGAGTGCGTATCCTTGCTGCCTTGTGCACAATCTGGGCGGGTATCAGGCTGCCCGCGATGAGGCGTCGCCGGGTGTTTTGGCCGTAATCGCCCGGCCTGGTGCGCAGCCACTCTCTGTGCACAAAGGCGCCGTCGCTTTCAGAAATAGCCGCCGCCACGATGGCGATGTCGGTCACTGTGGGAAGCGAGACTTCCTCTACGGAGGCGCCAATCTCTTCGAGTCGGGTTGCCGCGGCAGTTACGGCATTGAACACGTCTTGGTGGGTAGCCTCTTTCTGCAGAAGCTCCTTGAGCACGCCAATTCGGATCCCGTCTAGGTTGCCGGTCAACGACGCGGTGTAATCGGGGACGGGCAGCCTGGAGGTCTGCGGGTCGTTGTGGTCGTATCCTGCGATGGCGTTCATCACCAGCGCGGCGTCTTCAACTGTGCGAGTCATTGGCCCGCCGGTATCCATGGACCAGCAAAAGGGAAGCATGCCGTACCGGCTGACGCGGCCCCAGGTGGGACGCAGCCCCACGATGCCATTGACCGATGCGGGCATGCGAATAGAGCCCCCGGTGTCTTCACCCAGGGTTATTGCGGCAAGCGAAGCGGCAATGGCAATGCCGGAGCCGCTGCTGGAGAGACCAGGCGTGCGCTCCGGATCCCAGGGGTTGCGTGCTTCGCCAAAGGGGTAGGGGTCTCCGCCGCCGGCGGCGAACTGCGTCATGTTGAGCTTGCCAATGAGAATTGCGCCGGCGTCTCTGGCCCTAGCTATGGTGGTAGCGTCGTGGTCTGGCACATAGTCCGCCAGGATGCGTGACCCGGCCGTGGTCAAAATGCCCTTGGTCTCAAACTGGTCTTTCACCGCCAAGGGCAGCCCGTGTAGAGATCCCAGGGAATCGCCGTTGACCACCGCGCGCTCCGCCTCTTGGGCTGCCTGCATCGCCTCTTCAGCGCACACGGTGATGAAAGCTTTGAGCTTTGGGTTGATGTCGTCTATGCGCTCCAGGTAAGCGCTGGTCACCTCAACAGGGGAGAGCTCTTTGCAGGCGATGAGACCCGCAAGCTGAGAGGCGGTCAACTCGGTGAGATGGCTACTGTTCATGGCGCGCCTCTTCAAGGGGGGGGAAGGGTACAGGGTCTACGGAGTCCAATCCCGAATGCGAAAACCGCTCCACCCCGGACACAATTACGTTGAGACGGTGTGTAACTTCCGTCAGGTCTTCCTCGTCTACCTTCAAACCCAGGGAATGGGCTAGTATCTTGACGTGGTCAGGCGTTAAGTCGGGCATACTGTCACCAAAGCATTGATACGGGTGGAGCCTACCATATCGACCGACGGTTGACCACAGTCGCTGCCAAACCGACAATGGAACCGTAATACAAGACTCCAAGGAGAGGCGCTATGCCAAAGCTTGACATATTGCTTCACGAGTATCGCATGAACACACAGCAGGGAATCGTCGGCTTTTGCAGCATCATCCTCATCGAAGGGCAGAAACGCATACTGGTAGACGTGGGTCACGTGGGGCGTCGCGTTGTTCTGCAGGAGGCGCTCGATAAACGCGGCCTGTCGCCGACGGATATAGATTTGCTGGTGATGAGCCACGCCCATTGGGATCACAACCAGAACTTCGATCTGTTCGAGCACGCCCCGCTACTCATGCACTCCTGGGAGCGTAAGTATGCTAGACACCCCCACAGGAACGACTGGTCGACGCCAAAATGGACAGGCGCCATGATAGAGCGTCACCCAAGGATCCAAGAGGTTGAGGAAGGATTCGAGATAGAGCCCGGTGTGCGCGTCCTGCACACTCCCGGTCATTCGCCGGGCAGCATCTGCCTTCTGGTGGAGACGGATCAAGGCAAATGCATACTCACCAGCGACGTGCTGCTGTTTGCAAATCAGGCGCTGTCCCGCACGCACCCCGTGGTCTTCTGGAACCAGGAGCAGGCCATCAGGAGCCTGGACAGGGTCATTGAGGAGGCAGACGTCATCTATCCCGGCCATGACCAGCCCTTCCGCCTGGTGAACGGTGAAATAGAGTACCTAGAGCAAATGAAGCTGAACATCACGGGGGTAGCTCCGGACGAGCCGGGCCTGGAGTTCACCACCGTGGCGCCCAGCTATTACGTGATGCCGGGCATAGAAGAGCAGACGCCGGAGTCTTTGGGAGTATTGTGACCTGGCCTGTCAACCTTTCATTTGCCTCCGCAATACGTTAATAGGTGAAAGAACCTTGAGCCTACCCGCGTTCTGGAAGAAATGAGCCGTTTGCATAATAGAGAGACGGTCGGGCCGGTCTTCGCCTTTGCCGTGATATCACTGGCGCTGATAGCCGCTGCCTGCGCTCCACCCACCCCTGAGCCGACCCCATCTCCTACTCCAACACCTGACCAGATTGAAGAGGTCACCCCTACTCCAGATGAGACCAGCTTTTCGGGGGCTATAGTAATCAATGGCAGACCCTACGTTAGGGAAGCTCTGCTGGATGGCGCCGTTCTTCATTACGAGCCTTGGATACAGTTCGTCACTCTGCAGCAGGTGGTGGGCACCTATTTCCGCACCAAAGATATGCTTAGAAGAGAGTTTATGATTGAAGACCCCCCACTTCCTGAGATATACGTGTTGCTTCCCGAGCAGTTTCAGCACTTTGTGGAGGGAGGCAAATTTACTAATCCCGTATTCCTCGCCGGATTGAGTTCGCATATTTTAAGAGATGGTGAGGTCTCTGAAGCTAAGGTTTACGTGAATTCAAGGGGACAAGAGCTGCTGCGCAACGTAGCTCATGAGCTGACCCATCCCGCTACGCCCAACTTGCCCACCTGGCTCAGTGAAGGTGCGGCGGAGTATATTGCGGCCAGAGTGCAGATGAAAACAGACCCTGATCAAGCTCGTTTCCGCGTTCTGGATTCCAGGGGGCGGGTGCGGCGTGCTTTGCAGAGCGGCGAATTGCTGGACTTGCAAGAGCTGCAGGAGTTCTCTTGGAAAGAGGCGGAGCAGCTTCGGCAGTTGGAGCTGGCATATGCGGAAAGCTGGCAGCTTGTGGAATACATGGTACAAGCTACGTCTACCCAGGCCTTGGTCCATTTGATGGAAAGCCATAGAGAAGATGAGCCTGAAGATGGCGATATGTTTCTGGACAGCTTGGGGATTACTTCTGAAGCTCTTTGGGGAGGCTTTACCAAGGACTTGTTGGAAAATCTGACCGTGGAAGAGATCGAGGGTGCTGCTCTGTGCGACGTGGCGCGCTTGGGCAGTGAGGCAGGGTTGATCAGCCGCGATTGGAATATCTTCTTGAACCAGATAGACCAGTCCAAGCCGGAGTTAGCCATGGAGGAGCTAAATGCATTCAAGGAGCGCTGGCAGCGGCTGATGCAGGAAGACCCCGGCCTCACGCCTTCAGAAGAGTTGACGACATATTACGAGCGGATGGAAATCTACCTTGAAAACATGATCGCGGTGATGGACGCATTCATTGAGAACAACATATTGATCGGTAACAGGCTGCTTCTCGCGGCCAACGTGCAATATGCCGCTATAGTGGACGATTTCCAGGATGAGTTTGCCAAGAGGCGCTGGCTGCGATGCGTTCCGCCGGATTCGGCCTGAGCAGTGTCCCTCCCTGTCAGAGTGTCGGGCGGAAACTCTTTGACATTTCTAAATACACCTTCAATAATGAGTCGCAGCTAGTTAATCACGTTGTCAGGACTCTACTATGCGTATTGGAGCGCACGTATCAACCGCCGGCGGCTTCGACAAGGCTATCGATCGCGCTGTTGAAATAGGCGCCGAGGCCATCCAGTGCTTTGGTTCGTCTCCTCAGAGCTGGGCCTTTCACCCGGTCCCAGAGGAGCAACTGGCCGTCTTTAGGGAGAAGGCGGAAGCCAGTGACATAAGGCCCGTTTTCTTGCACGGCATTTATCTCATTAACCTGGGCACGGATATTCAAGGGAACGTTCGCAAAGGGGTACAGTCGCTGATCAACTACATGCGCTTGGCCTCCGCCATGGGTGGAAGGGGAGTCATCTTCCATGGCGGGAGTCACAAAGGGGCCGGCTACGACGCTATCTTCAAACAGACGGTTGACTGCTTAGAGGAGGTTCTGGCCAACTCTCCCAGCGACGTATATCTGACCATTGAAAATAGCGCCGGGATGGGTAATACCATAGGTTCCAAGTTCAATGAGATAGCCCGGATACTGGAGGCGGTAGACAGTCCTCAACTCCGGGTCTGTATGGATACGCAGCACGCCTTTGCTTCAGGCTACGATCTGAGGACGGCTGAAGGCGTGGCGCAGACCATGGAAGAGTTCGATAGAGAGATAGGCTTGGACAGGCTGGTTGCCGTGCACGCAAATGATTCCAAAACGGAGTTCGCTTCAGGGGTTGACAGGCACGAAAATATAGGTATGGGATCCATGGGGGAGCAGGCGTTTCTGGCAGTTGCGGGTCATCCTGCGTTCAAAGATGTCCCGTTCCTTCTGGAGGTGCCGGGCCTGGAGGGCAAAGGTCCTGACAAGGCCAACGTGGATAAGCTCAAGCAGTTGAGACTACAGGCCGGCCTTGCCGGGTGATCATGATTCGCGTATCACACAGAGAGTTCGAGAAGCTGGTGCTGAGGGCGCTGGATGGGCTGCCCGCGCAGTTCAAGGAACGGCTGGATAATGTCGACATTGTAGTGGACGACTGGCCAAGCCCAGAAGAGATCAGAGATCTGGGTCTAAAGAGCCGGCATGATCTCTTTGGCCTCTACCAAGGCATTCCCCTTACCGAGCGTTCTCACTACGATATGGTGCTGCCTGACTGCATAACCATTTACCGCAATCCCCTACAAGCCGCATGCTCCACCAGGGAAGCCATGGTCAAAGAGATCAGGGCTACAGTGATTCACGAGCTGGCCCACCACTTCGGCATTGACGATTCTACCCTGGAGCATACCGATTACCGGTAGCACCGAGGAGCGACTGCTGACCTGTTTATAAACCAAAGAAACGGCGACGCTTGGGCTTCGGCCGCCCGGCAGACTTTCCCCCAAATGCTCCTCTCACACTCAATACACGTGCAAGCTAGGGGGGTGACCCTGCCACTGGTCGTTTCATTGAGAAATCTCCTATCTACCTAGACCTAAACTAGATCGTTCTAAAACTATCGTCCCGTCAGGGCCGAAAGTCGCCGTATTTCCATTTGAGAGGCGCCATTCAATATCAAAAGAGCGCTCTCCATCATCGTGATACTCGGTAGCATCAAACTGAACAGTCAACCTATGGTCACCAACACTTCTACCATTACCTCTACAAGAAATATCGCTGAATTCCGAATTAGAAAAGCGCGAAACCTCTTCAAGAGAAGACGGAGCTATCGTATCAACCTGCTTATACGAAACGCCTCCAACATACCAATGATTATTCACTGAATTAAGAACACCTGAAACCAGATCCCCACACTCCATCTCATCTAAAGAAGCAGGCTCTAAACCAAACAAATCTCCAATTTCTCCAAAGAAACGACCAAACCCGGAAGGCTCGGAGTCCAACGAACCGGCAACTGTTTCAGAGTCTCTTTCTAAAACATAGATTGCCGAAGACACACCTATACCAACACCAACAAACAAGCCGGCAAAGAAGATCAGCAACTTCAACCTAGTGCTGACACTACGAGAACTATGCTTCGAAAGACCCCGCCGCCGTCGCTTCATTGAGAAATCTCTACCTGCCTTTGGCTTCATGCCCTCTGATTGGCGCCGGTATCCGCAGGACTTTAATGCCGCTACTGCTCCGCTATCAGCACTTCTATGAGAGTATCGCCTTGAAAGTCCGGGTTTTGGTTGGGGTCGCGCGGCGTTAGAGAGTCGACCACGTCCATGCCCTCTATGACCGCTCCGAAAACCGTATGGGCCCCGTCCAGCTGAGGCGTTGGCACAAAGGTGATGAAGAACTGTGCGCCTCCTGAGTTGGGTTGGCCCGTGTTGGCCATGGAGATGACGCCACGTTCATGGGTGAGGTCGGTGAACTCGTCCTGGATGGTGTACCCGGGCCCGCCGGAACCGGTGCCGGTGGGGTCTCCTCCCTGTGCCATGAAGCTGGGAATCACGCGGTGGAAAGTGGTGTCGTTGTAGTAACCGTCTCTTGCCAGCTTCACAAAGTTGTCAACCGTAATCGGCGTCTTGTCCGCCCTCAGGGCTATGACAATATCGCCTTTCTCTGTGCGCAGTGTAGCCGTGTATTCTTTTTGAGGATCTATAGTCAATTCTGGCTCCAGAGTTGGTGTTGATGTAGGCCTTGGTGGTGGTGTAGGCCATGGTGTGGGCGTAGACTCACACGCCAAAGCCAGTAACATGATAACAGGAGTCGCAAGCAGAATGTAACGATTTTTGAATTTCATTCCAGGTAACCCTTTCTGACCTTACGTACAGAAGTGATGCGTTCCTCTGCCAGCTGGTTGGCGGCTTGAGCAGTGGTGATCCCACGGCTTTTTGAAGCCGCTATGATGTTCTCCAACGTCTGGTAGATGCGCGCCGTCTTCTCCATGGCTGCCTCTTCGCTATAGGTCATGCCTACCTCGGAGGAAACGTTTATTACACCGCCCGCATTGACTATGAAGTCCGGGGCGTACAGGATGCCTCTTTCCTGGAGAGCAACGGCGTCGTCGTCCTCTGAGAGCTGGTTGTTGGCGGAGCCGCAGACTATGGCCGCCTTGATTCGCGGTATGGTGTTGCCGTTGAGCACGCCGCCCAAGGCGCACGGGGCAAATATGTCGCACTCCACGCCGTAAATCTGCTCCACGCCGACGGTCTCTGCTCCGAATTCCCTGGCTTTGGACAAAGCTCCTTCGTAGATGTCGCTGACTATCAGCTTCACGTCCTGCTCGTTGTCAATCAGCTGCTCAGCCAGGGCGCGCGCCGTGTTGCCGAAGCCCTGGATGGCAATGGTGCTACCGGACAGCGAATCGGAGTTCCAGGTCTCCTTGGCGCAGGCTTTCATTCCCTGGTGAACGCCAAAGCCCGTCATCTTGGAGGTATCACCGCTCCCGCCCATGGAGATGGGCAGGCCCACAATGTGCGAGGTCTCCTGCGCTATCCACTCTAGGTCGAGCAGCGTCATACCCACGTCTTCCGTGGTGATGTAGCGTCCACCGAGCGTATCCACGAACCTGCCGAAGGAGCGCATCAGAGCCTCCGTCTTTTCCTTGCGGGGGTCGGCGATGATCAGCGCCTTGCCCCCGCCGAAGTGAAGCCCCGCCGCCGCCGATTTGTAGGTCATGGCCCTACCCAGCCGCAGCACGTCCTCTACCGCCGCTTCCTCGGTGGAATGGGGCCAGACGCGTACTCCGCCCAACGCCGGACCCAGGGTAGTGTCGTGTATGGAAATCAGCGCTCTCAAACCTACTTCCGGATCGGTGTAGGCGCTTAGCTGCTCGAAGTTGTTCCGCTCCATGTACTCAAGCATGCGCATAGGTTATTCCAGTATATAGCCTACCCGCAGCGACTTCTAGGTAAGCTGTAGGAACGGAGGGTGCGGAATCGCCGGGTCTGTTTGGGTGATTTGTTTTCCAACGTTATGTCAATTCCAAAGCTAAAAACGAACCACCTTTTTGCAAATATGGGAAACAAATCCGAAATTCGTAAATGAGAGGCAGGTTTTTGTAATGGCCCCAGGTAGGCGGCGCTTGTTAGACATGGACGTAGGATAGCGCGAGAAGGTGTGTATGGAGAAGGATGGAGTGGCAATTATGTCTTGCCGTACGCTGAATTGAGACGGACAACTTATCCGAACAGGTCCCGGCTATCCGCCTCCACCTGGCGCCGGAGCGCCGCGGCATCGCGAAAACCGAAATCACGGTAGGATTCCTCTGTACCGTACTCTCTGGCTCGTATCACCACCGGCATGGGCAGAGCGTGACCGAACAGCAATGCTTGCTGCTGTGAATCAAGCCTGGATAGGACGGATCTAAGCTCGCGGGCGCCCGGCGCCCCGGCCAGGATGCCGTCCACGTCACGCTCGTTGTCCAGCAGGTAGGTGAACCGCGTGCCAAGCTGGCTGAGCACCTCCTCGTCTATGCCGCTGGGGCGTTGGTCCACGATGAGCAGCGTTACCCTGTACTTCCTCATCTCCCTGGCAATGGCGCCAAAGATGGTCTGAGAGGCCACCCCCGGAGTGAGGAAGCGGTGTGCCTCCTCCACCGTAATCACCAGCGGCTTGGGTTCCCTGGTTCTATCGCCCATTGCCTCCTCCGTGCGCCGCACGTACCTATCATGAATCCGGCGAGTGAGCAGGTTGGCGACCAGAACGTAGGCGGGCAGGTCGTTGCCGTAGCGCCCGAACTCCAGCACCACGTGTATACCGCGGTCAAGATAGTCGAGGATACGGCGCACGGCGTCGTCGGGCGACTTGGGCAGCAGGAAGCCCATGCGTCCCAGGGTGCGCAGGCGTCTGTGGAGGGTGAATAGAACTTGGAACACCTCCGAAGTTTCTTCGGCCAGGGCCGTCAACTCCTCGCGTGACTCCCGCTTGAGGAACTCGTCCAGCCAGGCCTCCTGGCCGAAGCGGCGCACCAGGCTGTACACTGCTGAGCCCCCCTGCGGCGTGAGGTTGAGCGTTTCAGCCAGGGTTTCAATATCCTGCGGCTCTATTTCGTTGTAGCCTATCGTGACCTCTGCATCCGGAGTGAGGCCGCGCCACTGGGACATCTTGGGGTCTAGGGAAAACACGGCTACCTTGGAAGGGAAGAGCTGCTTCAGCCCCTTTACTGGAGGGCCGCCCTCCCTGGTTCCCTGCCAGCCGTATTCGTTGTGCATATCGAATACCAGGTTTACTGCCGCATCCTTCTGCAGAATTCCCGCCAGAAGGATGCGGGTGAGGAAGGATTTTCCGGTACCGCTCTTGCCGAAGACGCCGTTGGACCTTTTCACAAGTTCTTCCAAGTCTAGGTGGATGCGCGTGTCCTCCATGTCCAACGGACTGCCGACCCAGATGTGTCGCTCGTCCTCCGCACCGAACACGGCAATCACATCCTCCTCGGAAGCCTGGTGCGCCTTGGAAAAGTGGGGTGGTATGGCGCGCGCCGGCTGGGGCCCTTCGATCATGGCCAGGGGACTGCCGCCAAGGACAAGCTGAGGCAGCACGGTAACAATGGCATAGGCGTTTGTATGGGACATTACGGAGGCTGTGAAATCGTCCCAAGCCTCCGGAGGCATGCCACGCAGGGATGCATCCGCCGTTTCTAGCGTAACGTCTGAGACGATGCCGAAGAACCGCTGCGATTGTCCCTGGATCGCTACGAATCCGCCCACTTTGACGCTTTCCACGGGAAACGAAGGGTCTAATCTCACCTCTATGCCCCTGTTCAGGGATCCGCCGATGACCGTTCCCATAAACGCCCCGTTCCTGTCGTTCATGGGTGCAGACTCCTTAACAGCGCGTCCAAGCGGCGCGCATCGCGTCCAAAAAGGCGCGCCAACTGGCGGCCTGCCGCCGCCAGGAAGGCCTCGGAGTCGGAATGCAAAGAGGCGGCTTGTCTGAGGAAGGCGGACACCACTTCATCGGTTAACGGACCTCCCTCTGAGAAAATCAACGGGAAGAAGTTCAGGTCCTGGCTGAAGGAGAGGACCTCTTCCGACGAACAGCTGTATATGAACGCGTGAATACGCGGCGGATGGGGCGGGAGGTGCTTCCGCAGCACTCCATTGGCTTCATGCCCCACAATGGTAGCTTGGAAGTCGGTTCGTAGCAGGTGGGGAAGCTGAGGGTTGTTGGAGTATACCTCTTCTTCCTCCTCTTCATTCTGGGCGCGCGCCACGGGTCGTCTTGCTGGGTTCATGGGCAAGGTGGTGATGCCGCGCACCACGGCAAACACGGGCTGCTCCCCGCCGGTGCGGACCAGCGCGCCCAGTGGAGGCGCTTCATAGAGGCGGTAGCAGTGGGCAGTGAAGCCGTTGCTGAAAGACTCCACCACCTCAGCGATGCGACGGCCGGTGGACTGGGGCTCTGTAGATGGCTGCATCAAGGCGTCACCCTCGCCATGTAGTAAGCGTCTACGTATTCGCCTTCGCGTATGTCCACTTTCATCTCAGAGCAGCCTTAGCCTCTTTGAGAGGTCTTTTTGGGAAGTGTAAACGGGCAGGTGATGCTCCGCTAGCGCATCCTCTACCATTTGACGGAACGTTTCCCTTTCCGCACCGCCGATGACCGCTTGCTCGTGGGCTTCCATTATGGAAATAGGATAGCCGAATCCCTTGCGGCACTGGTCGAGTATCAAGGCATGAGACATCTCCAGCATGGCATCATTGTGCGCTACCCAAGCGGGGACCTCCACGCGAGCTATCTCGTCACCTGTATTCAGATAGTAGAAGTAGACCGCGTGACCGCCGTAGTATTCGCGTACAATCGATGACGTACTTTCGAACAGCGACGACCTTTCACCCTCGGATAGGACCTGCTGGAAAATGTCCCTATCGGTCAGTTGGCTTACCTCGTCTTGAGGCAGGTGTCCTAGGGGCAGCGTGTTGAGCACAGTGGTGCTTCTGGGAAGGCTGACGTAGGCGGCCAGGGCCAGGGGATGTTTGGCGGCCAGGGCACGCATTCTATCCAGCGCGGAGAGAATTCCTCCGGCCAGGAGGCTTTGGTGCACGTAATCCGGGTAGGTGGAGAACGCCGGATCCCACAGGCCCAAAGAGCCATCGATTAGAGCAAGGGTAGGGGTATCGTCCCGGACATCTTCGGCCAGTTCAGCAAGAGCCGTCACCTCTTCAACGGTGCGCCTCATGCCCATGAGTGCGCCTTCCAGCGGCCGACGGTCTGTGCTGTTGGGGTCGCGGATAAAAAGCTCCTCGGAGGATGCGTACAGCTTGGGATAGCTCTCCAGACTGGCGCCCGCCGACGCCCCATATTGAAGCACTACCTTGCTTATGTTTATCAGGGCGCAGCGCACCGCCATGTGGCGGTTCACGTCTATGTGCGAACCGTCCACGGCAATGGTGCGGTAACCGGCTGGCGTCGCCGGAGAGGGGTAGCAGATACCCACTCCTACGGAGCGCAGGGCATCGACGGCCTGTTCGATGTGTCTGAGGCGTTGCGCACTCTGCGATTGGAGGCTGACGCTCATGGCTTCCACCTGGGCGGAGACGTGGTCCAGGTTCAGTGGCATGCTATCTCAGCACTCGCTCGTCGCCGGTGCGGCGAGTGATGCGCCGCTGATCCAGGTGTTCCATGAGGGCAAGGGCGTATTTGCGGCTGGTGTTGAACAGATCGCGTACCTGGGCGACGGTTATCTTGCCTTCGCTTTCAAGGTGCTTTACCACGCTGTCAACCATATCCTGATAGGCGTTTGAAGTGAAGACAACAGTGTCGCTGACTTTGACGATTTTCCCTTCTTCCACCAGGATATTGAGCAGGTCTGGACGGGGCAGGTTGGCGTTGGGTGGAGAGAAAGGGTCCGACTCAAGGAGCGCTACGTATTCATCAAGTTCGCGCCGTTGCGCATCACTGATCGATGGCTGGTGTTGGGGAAGCTTGAAGAGGGATTCGTCTTCCACCACCGTACCTTCTTGAACCAGCTTTTCAAGCAGAAGCTGGGATGTTTGCGGCAGTGAGCTCAGCCGGTTCCTCACCTCTTCGCGCGGAGCTCCGCGGCGCAAGGGATATTGCGCGTGGTACTCCGCAAGGAATGCTTCCACCTTCCCCTTGGTTCTGGACCATAGAGATAACGATACCAAGATTGAGGTGCCGCCGTGCTTTGGGTTCAGGGAAAGGATATTTCCTTCCTCGGCTAGAGACGCGGCCCAGTTCCGTGTCTCTTCCAGGGATAGGTTGACCTGTTGGGCCAGGGTTTTGATATCCAGCGGGCCATGGGCTTCCAGAGCAGCCAGCAGCGCCTCTCCGCTGCTGCCCTCCTGCAGCATTTCCAGCCTCTCTATAGTTGAGGCGTCGCTCCGCCTATGCCGGCGAGCTTGAGCGCCCACTACGTTGCCTCCTCCCAGGGTGGTCTCTGAGGAACGTATTATGAAGTAGTCGCCCTTCACCACGGGCACAGGCTGTTCCAAGCGCAGTTGGGCCCACCCCGTATCGCCGGGATGAAGCTGGTCGCGGTCCAGGAGCAGCACGCGGCAAAAGGTCTCACTGGTGCCTGTATGAAGAGTAACGGTTGTATTGTGCTTGAGGGGACGGAGCAGGCTCGCCACCAACCTTAGCTGCACGTCGATTGTCCTAGCAGCCTTCAGCCAGCGAGGAATCGTGAGCACGTCGCCGCGCCACGCCTCCTCGTGTGATACCCCTGCCAGGTTGGCGGCGGTACGTGTGCCGGGTTGCACCGTTTCCTCGCCCTTGCGGTGAGTTTGAAGACCGCGAATACGGGAAACTTTCCCGGCTAGTACAAGCTCAACCTCCTGTCCTAAGGAGAGCGTGCCCTCCATTAGGGTGCCCGTGACCACGGTGCCGAAACCGGATATGACAAAGGAGCGGTCTATGGGGAGACGGGGCCGTCCAATGTCGCGCCGTGGCGGGGTCTGTTCCAAGAGAGAGTCTATAGCCGCCATTAGCTCGGGCATACCGTCTCCGGTAAAGGCGGAGACGGGAAATATGCCTGCTCCTTCCAGTGCCGTCCCTTTCAGGAGCTCTTCCGCTTCGGCCTCGACGAGCTCTAGCCAGTCGTCGTCCACCAGGTCCTTCTTGGTGATGGCGATGAGTCCCCGGCTGACCTGGAGAAGGTCTAGGATGGCAAGGTGCTCGCGGGTCTGTGGCATCACCGATTCGTCGGCGGCGATTACCAGCAGCGCCAGGTCGATGCCGCCCACGCCGGCCAGCATGTTCTTGATGAACCGTTCATGGCCCGGCACGTCTACCAGACTGACTTCGCGGCCGCTGGGCAAGGTCATCCAGGCAAAACCAAGGTCAATAGTCATCCCTCGCCTCTTCTCCTCCTCGAGGCGGTCGGGGTCTATGCCGGTGAGAGCCTCGACCAGCACGGATTTGCCGTGATCTACGTGGCCAGCGGTGCCGATAACAAACATAGCGACGGTTGAACGGTTAGGGATAGAAGAAGGATAGCATATTCAAGGGCGGGGACAGCGAGTAAGCGGGCCTAGGGGAACAGAAACCTTTGAAACACTTCGTTGCCCAGCAGCTTGCCCCTTGAAGTAAGGACTAGGCGGTCTTCTTGCCACGCCACCAGCTCCAAGCCCAGCAGATCGTCGATTTGCGGGCCGTACGTTTCCACAAGGCTGGCGCCAAAACGACGTAGAAATGCTCCTTGCGATATGCCTTCGCTGAGACGCAGCCCCAGCATCATGGTCTCCGCCATCTCAAGCCGTTCGTCTATTGTCTCTACCATGTCCAGCATACCGTACTCCTGTAAGGCAGCGGGATAGACTTTGGCCGAGGTCAGGGCGCCGGCCAGTTGTATGTACCGCCTAGGCGAGCGTAGGTTGGAAAATCTGTAGCCGTTGAGATAAGAGTGAGCTCCCGGCCCAATGCCAAGGTAGGGCTGATTGCGCCAGTAAGTGAGATTGTGCAGGCACTCACGGCCAGGCAGCGCCCAGTTGGAGATCTCGTAGTGATGGTAACCGGCATCCTCTCCCAGTTTCCCGGCAAGCTGGTACATATCGGCGCCAAGGTCAGGGTCAGGGTAGGGTACCTTGCCCTGGCGCACCGACGCTTCCAGAGGAGTGCCTTCTTCCAGGGTGAGGCTGTACATGGAGATGTGTTCCGGTCTATCTTCCAGCGCTTTCCCTAGCGTGGCACGCCACTGATCTAGCGTCTGGTGGGGAAGGCCGTACATCAGGTCTAGGTTGATATTGGTAAATCCGCCGTTGCGCGCTGCTTTATGAGCGTCCAGCGCTTCCCGGGCGGTATGGCGGCGTCCCAGCAGCTGGAGCAGCCCGTCATCTAGGCTCTGCACTCCAATGGAAAGACGGTTTACGCCCGCCTTGAGCCAGGCCTCAATCCGCCCTGCTCCAATGTCTCCGGGGTTGCTTTCCAAAGTGATCTCGGCGGCGGTTGAGAGATGGAAAGCGGAACGAACTTCGTCCAAGATGCTGGCGATGTCTCCTGGATGTACGTAGGAAGGCGTGCCTCCTCCAAAGAACACGGTGCTGACGGTTGGCGAATGATGCAGGGATAGAGCGTCCCCCCAAAAGCGCGCCTCTTTGATCAAGGCATCCACGTATTCAGGGATCAGCGGCTCTATGCCTGCGTACGTGTTGAAGTCGCAATAAGGGCACTTTGTCTCGCAGAACGGGATGTGAATATAGAGCGAGATGGTCTCTGCTTTGAACGCATCGCTTATCTGAAGGCTTTGGGTTTGCTTGACTGTCATGGCGCTGGTTCTATGTTGAGTTGCGTACCGCTCTGCAAGCCGGGCTAAACGTTGAACAGGAAGTTTATCACGTCGCCGTCCTTGACCGGATAGCCCTTACCTTCCGAGCGCAGCAGGCCCCTGCGTTTGGCCTCCACCAGCGAGCCGCACTCCTCTAGGTCGTCGTAGGGGATTACCTCTGCTCTGATGAAGCCGCGCTCCATATCGGAATGAATACGCCCGGCGGCCTGTACCGCCGGAGTATCCTGGATGATGGGCCACGCTTTGACTTCATTGGGGTTGCCGGTTAAGAAAGAGACAAGGCCAAGCAGACGGTACGACCCTTGAACAACCCTGTCATGGCCGGGCTCGCCCGCGTTGAGGGATTTCCTAAATTCGGCTTCCTCTTCTTCGTCCATCTGGGACAGCTCTTCTTCCAAACGTCCGCAGAGAGCAATACAAGACACGTTTGGCCGGTTGACCTTTTGCTGAAGGTCGGCTTCCAACTGGGTGATGCTGGGCAACTGGTCTTCTCCTACGTTTAGAAGCACAAGTAGAGGCTTGGCAGTGAGAAGTTGCAAAGCGCTGATCTGCTTCTTCTCCTCGTCCGTGAGTTCCTGCTCTCTCAATGGCGTCTCTTCCAACAGCCTCTGATTGATTTTCTTCAAAATGGCGCTTTCACGATTGATAAGGTCGCGTTCCTGGGCTTTGGCGCCCTTCAGTTCCGCGTCCAGCCTCTCCAAGCGGCGTTCCAAAATCGCCACGTCGGAAAAGGTGAGCTCCAGGTCCAAAGTAGCGATGTCACGCAAAGGGTCTACGTTTCCTTGGATATGGGGGACTGCGGGATTTTCGAAGGCGCGCACCACGTGAACCAATGCGTCCACGCGTTGCAGAACATTGAAGTATTCGCCGCCTATGCCCTGGTCTTTGCCCAGACCTTCCGGTGTGTTGAGCAAGTCGATATATTGGACCTCGGCGTTGGTGACGCGTTTCGGCCTGAATATGCCAGCAAGTACGCTGAGACGCCCATCGGGCACCTTGGCGGTACCGATGTTCGACTTGGCGGTCGCACCCGGCGCAGTGGAGACGCGTCCACGGGTGAGTGTGTTGAATACGGTGGACTTGCCGCTCTTAGCCAGACCGATAATGCCGAGTTCCATGGAGATGCTATTGAACGGCTATCAACCGGCCTTCTATGGTAGGGACGAAGAGCTTGTTGCCCGCCAGCACCGGCGAGGATATAACCGATCCATCAACGGAGATGCGCCACTTCTCTTCGCCGTTGGAGACGTTCAGGCCGTAGACGGTGCCGTCAGTGGAGGTTTGCACAACGGTATCACCGGTTACAATGGGAGAGGAGTAAAGCGTACCCAGGCCTTCCGTCTCCCACTGAGTAGTTCCTGTCTTCAGGTCCAAGGCGCGCAGTACGCCATTAGTTGTGTTGACAAATAGGCGGGTGCCGTCGGTGGCCATGTCGCCCACAACGGTCTCACGCAGCCGTCTGGCCCACTGCAACCCTGGAATGGGGTCCGGTATTGGCGCTACGTTCCAGATCCAAAGCTGGAACCACCAGTTCCACACCGCCTTCTGAAACGCTGAGCTCTTTTGCGTGTAATCGAAGGCCACCAAGGTACCACTGCGAGTCGCCACGTAAGCGATGCCGTCAACAATAGTAGTGGAGTTGTCCACGCCGCTGCCAAGGTCCACTTGATGACGGAGTGTGCCGTTGTTCGCGTCGAACATATACAGCTCGCGGTCCTGCCCTCCAAAAACCAGAATCCCTTGGTCAACGCTTGGCGAGGCCACCACCCAGTTCTCGGTTATCCTCTGCCACCGCTCTTCTCCCGTCAATGCGTCCAGCACGTAGATTCCACCGTCGGATGAGCCTACGTAGAGAACGCCTTCGACGACGGTGGGGGCGCCGTAGATGGCGGCGCCCGTCTTGTAGTCCCAGGCAAGGTCGCCGGTTTTGTAGTCAAGGGCAATAAGCCTACCGTCGCGAAGTCCCCAGTAGAGGAAGTCGCCGGCCACGGTTGGCGTCGAGTTGGGCTGTATATCCAGGGCGTATTCCCAAACCACACTGCCAGATTCCGCATCCAGGGCCACAATGCGCCGGTCGTTGGTTCCAACGAACAACAGGCCGTCTGCTACAGCGGGCGCTCCCAGGATCTGTCCCTCTGCTTGAAATTGCCACACCACGTCGCCAGACGGACTGAAGGCCGGGCCAGGGACATGGCCGGTGTGGAAGTTGCCGCGCTGCGCAGTTACCCATTCGTCGGAGCCGGATACCGCGGTGATTGAGCTAGCAGGCCCCGGCAAGGGCGGGCGCGCCTCTATCAGGTTGAACGCCCACCATCCCGCAAACGCTACTACGGCTGTAATAATGGCTATCCAGGTGATGCGCTTGCGCTTTCTCAGCTTGCCCCAGTAACGCTCCAGCAATCTCTCCTCTTCCTCTACGGAAACAACCGGCTGGGCGGCGAGAGAGCCCCAGCAGTTGGAACAACGCCTAGAAGAAGCGGAGTTGCCCGTGCCGCAGTGCGGACAAAAAATACGCTCAGCGGTTTCTGTGCTTACGTCGGGAGTAACGACAGTCGTTTGTTCCAGACTGGCTACTGCCTCATCTCCGGCCATTTGTACGGGTGGCCTCTGGGCAAGTTCGGGACCAACCGCCTGGACCAGGCTTTCCACGAACTCGGTTGAGGTGGCAAAGCGGTTTTCAGGCTTGGGCTCCAGTGCTTTGAGAATGACCTCGTCGGCGGCGGCAGGCATACCCGCCACCAAGAGCGACGGTGCCTCCGGTACGTATCTGAGCTGCCTGGAAAGGACGGAGTGAGGCGTCAGAGCATCAAAGGGAGGGCCGCCGGTTAGAAGCTCGTATCCAAGCACCGCCAGTGAATAGACGTCGCTGTACGGGTTGTAGTGGAGGCCCTGATTCTGCTCGGGCGCTGAATACCCGGGTAGAGGTATGTTTATAGTAGTCCTAACCAGGGCGTGGGTGCTTTCCACCAGCCTCACTATGCCGAAGTCGGATAACATTACCTGGCCGGACTTCTCGTCGTAGAAGACATTGCTGGGTCTGATGTCTCGGTGCAGTATCTTCTTGGCCTGGGCGAAGTCCAGTGCCGAAGCCACCTGCTTCAGGATGTGTATAACCTCGCCTACGGGCATCGTCTGCGCTTTCCGAGCTTTGAGAGTAGGCCATGATACGTAGTCCATCACAATGGCGGTGTCCTCTTCGACATGCTCGACACCGCGCACCTGCACGATATTGGGATGTTGAAGATGGCTCACCTGCACCATCTCTTCCAGGAAGATGCGCAGCGCTTCGTGCTCCTGGGTGAAGTAGGCGTGCAGTATTTTGAGAACGACGACAGAGCCGGTTTCAGTATCGCGCGCACGGAGGATAGAAGCGATACCGGAGGTGCTCAACCATCCTATGATTTCATATTTACCTAAGGTTCCACTTGCAGTGGGGTTCATTTTGCAATCAAAAGAGCAGGCAAAACAAAGCAACTACCGGGACGGTCTTGTTGGGGAGATGGTAATCACTGTCTGATGAACATGTTGTATTAGTTAAGAGTATTGTAAGGTATCTGGAGTGTCAACGAAAATCTCTCCGCCGGAAGAAAGAGGGCTTCCGTGATCTACGTTCTGCACGGTGAAGACGACTTTTCCAAGAAGGCGTTCTTGAATGCTCTGCGGGAAGAGATAGGCCAGCTTGACATAAGAGACGCCAACACTACGGTTCTGGAAGGCCCAGACCTAAAGTTGCCCCACCTGTTGGAGGTAGCCAACGTTGTACCCTTTTTGGCTGAGCACCGTCTGGTGATTGCCGCAGGACTGCTGGCCCGCTTTGAAGAAGTGCGGCCGGCACGGAGAAGCAGAGCGGCAGGTGGAAGACAGAACGACCCTTTTGAAGAGTGGAAGGGCTTGGCCGTGTCGCTGAGCGAGCTACCCCCCACTACCTTGCTGGTCTTCTTGGAAGGAAGACTGCGCAGGGGCAATCCGTTGCTGTCGGAACTAAGCGACTTAGCTGAGGTAAAGGAGTTCCGCATCCTAACCGGGGATGCCCTCAGCCGGTGGCTGGCAAGTCGAGTAAATGAGATGGGGTTGAAGATTACCGGCAGAGCCGTACAGCAATTGATAGATCTGGTGGGTGGAGATCTGTGGGTGATGCAGGGAGAGTTGGAGAAACTAGCTCTGTATGCAGACGGCGAGACCATTGACCATCAGGTGGTCCAACTTCTTGTGGCTAATTCAAGGGAAGCCAACATATTCAGAACGGTGGATATGGTGTTGGGAGGAAGGACGTCCAATGCCCTGCGCCTCATAAAGCAGATGCAAGAAGGCGGAGCGGACGCCGGCTACATCATAGCCATGCTGGCGCGTCAACTGCGCCTAATGCTGCTGGCCAAAGACCTGGTCGGACAGGGCGTACCTGGTTCAGAAATGGCGCGGCGGTTGGGACTGACGGCTGAGTTCGCGGTGAAGAGGACCCTGGAACAGGCGCGCCAGCACAGCAAGGAGAAAATGGTGGCAATGTACGTTAGTTTGCTGGAGGCGGATTTAGCCATCAAAAGAGGCCAGCTCAGCGACGACCTTGCCATAGAAACACTGTTTGTAGAGCTGGCTCAAGCGTCACGGGTCAGGGCAGAGGCTAGTCGTACCGTTTCTCGTTGAAGCAAGCCACGGCATGATTGTCCGCGATCAGGCGCAGGGCCGGCCTGGGGCTGTTGTGGCAGATGCTGGTTGCGCTAGGGCATCTGGGCAGGAAGGAGCAGTGTTCCGGTGGGGCGTCCAGCTCAGGCGGCCTTCCTGGCATGGAGACAAGCTGGCGTTCCGCGTCGTCCAGCCTGGGCAGCGCTTGAAACAGACCGACTGTATACGGATGCGCGGGCCGCTTGAAGAGATCGATGGTGCCGGCCCGTTCGACGATGGTTCCAGCGTACATGACTGCTACGGAGTCCGCCATCTGGGCAACAACGCCCATGTCATGGGTTATGAGGAGAATGGTGGTGCCGTACTCCTCTCTGAGGTGCCGGAGATGGCTGAGGATAGCGGCTTGAAGAGTGGAATCCAGGTTGGAAGTGGGCTCGTCGGCAATGAGAAGTTTTGGCCTGAGGGCCAGAGCAATGGTTAGCATGACTCGCTGGCACATGCCGCCGCTTAGCTGGAAGGGGTATTGCGTAAGCACGTGTGACGCGTCGGGCAACCCCATTTCCACCAGCAGCTCTTCAGAGCGTTCGCGGGCCTCACGCTTGGTCATGCCCGTGTGCGTGAGCAGCACCTCCTGCACCTGAACGCCGATAGGTATGCTGGGATTCAGCGAGGCTCTTGGATCTTGGAAGACCATGCCTATGAGGGGCCCTCTAACGGCTCGGATCTCCTCTTGGCCTAGCTCCATGAGATTAGTGCCCCCCATTCTCACGCTTCCCGCCGTTATCCGCCCTGGAAATGGCAGAAGACCAACGGAGGACAGAGCCGTGACGGACTTGCCAGAACCGCTTTCCCCTACCATAGCTACAATAGAATTCTCTTCCACAGTGAGGTCAACGCCGTTCACCGCGTTGATTGGCCCGCCCTTGGTATCAAAACGGACGTAAAGGTTTTCTATTTCAAGGAGCGCCATTGGGAGTCCATCCGGGACTAAAATCAAAGGCCGTACAACCCTCGGTTTTAGTGTGGCACTCTGCATTTAGGATGTCAACAAACCTTCCAAGTCACGTCTTTGATTGTGTTCAATTTCACTTGAAAGCCAAATGTTCCGCATGATATGGTGTAGCAGGTTTTAACCAGGGATACTGTAGAGAAAAAGCATGCTTGATAACTATTTTCAACAGTACGGCCTTCTGGCTCTCTTGGTTGTATTCTCCATAATCATCCCGGCAAGTATGCTGATCCTGTCTTGGCTGGCCTCTTTTATCCGCGTCCGCCCTAGAAAGCCGGATCCCGTCAAGAGACAGGTATACGAATGCGGCGTAGAGCCAATAGGTGGTCGCCGCTGGTCGCAGTTCAACTTTCGCTACTACGTGTACGCCCTTCTTTTTGTCATCTTTGACATAGAGACGGTTTTCCTTTTTCCCTGGGCGGTGCAGTACCAGCAGCTTGGATTATTTGCCCTATTTGAGATGTTGGTCTTTGTTCTGATACTCGTGATTGGACTGGTATACGCTTGGCGCAAACGCGCCCTGGAATGGGAGTAACTGAATTGGAGAATAGCCAGAACTCTAAAACTATCCCTCTCTACACCACAACGTGGCAACTGGATAGAGAAGAGGGAGCCAGAATACAGCACCTCAAGGATACCTCCCTCGCGCCCTATGATGAGCCGTTGTTGGAAGTGCCGGAAGACCTCGGGCGAAACGTAGTGGTAACCTCGGTCGATGCGCTGTTGAACTGGGGACGCCGTTCTGCCGTATGGCCGTTGGCCTTCGGACTGGCCTGTTGTGCCTTTGAAATGATGGCGAGCGCTATGTCCCGCTTTGACATAGCGCGATTCGGAATGGAGGTATTTCGTCCGTCGCCACGTCAGGCTGATCTGATGATTGTGGCGGGCACCGTTACCTGGAAGATGGGAGAGGCTATAAAGCGCATCTATGGCCAGATGGCAGAGCCCAAGTGGGTCATCTCCATGGGGGTTTGCGCCACCAGCGGCGGGCCCTACTACCAGTCCTATAGCGTGGTGCCCGGCGTGAACCACATAATTCCCGTGGACGTCTACGTGCCGGGTTGTCCTCCACGCCCGGATGCCCTTCTCTACGGTATTATGCAGCTTCACGAGAAGATCAAGAAATACAGTCTAACTAGAAAACCGGCAGGTCGGTAGTAGATGATTACTGCCCTGCGGGGAGAAGACTTGGCGCAGCGTATCCGGGAGATACTTCCGTCCGCTGTGCAGGAGTGCGGCAAAACCGAGGTATGGGTCTCACCCGAATCTGTACTGGACGTCTGCCGGCATTTGGCTAAGACCCCGGGGTTGGAGTTCAATATGCTGAACTCTATCTCAGCGGTGGACTACGTAGACCACTTTGAGGTGGTCTATCACGTGACATCCACCATCAACATGCTCAGTGCCGTGGTGAAGACCAGAGTGTACGGACGTGAAAACCCATCGTTGCCTTCAGTTACCAGCGTATGGCAAGGAGCCGACTTTCAAGAACGCGAAATCTGGGACCTGATGGGCGTGGCTTTTGAAGGCCACCCCAACCTCAAACGGATTATGCTCTGGGAAGGATACGAAGGCCACCCGCTGAGAAGGGATTACATGGAGCAACCCAGGTAGCAGGGATTATGACGTTAAGCGAGCCGGTTACAGTAAACATAGGTCCTCAGCATCCAAGCACTCACGGAGTGCTTCGCCTGCGCGTCACCTTTGACGGAGAGGTCATAGTGGACTTGGAGCCTGTATTCGGCTATCTCCATCGCGGGTCGGAGAAGCTTGCTGAAGAGAGAACGTATACTCAAGTCATTACGCTGACAGACCGCCTGGACTACGTGGCGTCCATGACCAACAACCAGGCTTACGTCATTGCTTGCGAAAAGCTGGCGGAAGTGCAAGTGCCGGAGCGGGCCAAATATCTCCGGACCATGGCGGCAGAGCTTCAACGCATTGCCAGCCACCTTGTAGCTACAGGCTTCCTGCTGAACGATTTGGGAGCATTTGCCACTCCTCTGATGTACTGCTTCAGGGAGCGCGAGAAGATACTCGACTTATTCGAGATGCTGTGCGGAGCCAGAATCACAGTGAGCTATATGAGGGTGGGAGGCGTATTCCAGGACACGCCCATCGATTTTTGGCCGGCATTCAAGAGATTCCTGGAGGAGATGCCCCACTATATAGATGAATATGAGCAACTCTTGATAGGAAATGAAGTATTGCTGATCAGAACAAAGGGCGGCAACGTACTGACCAAGGAACAGGCCTTGAACGCGTCCATTACGGGGCCAGTCCTCCGCTCTACGGGATTCCCCTGGGACCTACGAAAAGTGGAGCCATACGAAATTTACGATAGATTTGACTTTGACGTCCCCGTAGGGGAACAGGGTGACAACTTCGACAGGTTCTACGTTAGGATGCAGGAGATGAGGCAGAGTCTTCGCATCTTGGAGCAGTGCCTGGAGCAGATAGAACCGGGTTCGGTAAAGGCGGACGTTCCCTATCTGTACCGTCCTCCTGCCGGGGATTCGTACGGCAGGGTAGAATCGCCCAAGGGCGAGCTTGGCTTCTATCTGGTCAGCGACGGTAGCATATCGCCCTATAGGTGCAAGATACGCTCCCCCTCTCTGATAAACATGTCTGCGATCAGGGATATGCTGGTAGGCTGGAAGCTGGCTGATATGATAGTTACCCTGGGAAGCATCGACATCAACATGGGCGAGGTTGACCGCTGATGGACTCGCTGCTGGCAGGCAACTCCATATACAGGAACGTCTATTGCTTTTGGGGGGCAAACCCGGGGAACGCCGCTTATTGCACTCCTGAAGGGGCGGCTGCCATTAAAGATGGGATACTACCCGCCGGCATGGAGTGGCTTGCCTTCACCCTGGCCGGACTAAGCGTAGTGCTGCTCATAGTCAACGTTTACCTTGTCTTTGCCGCGCTCTTTACCTACGTAGAGCGCCGCTTGCTGGGGCGATTCCAAGGCCGCCTCGGACCCAATCGAGCTGGGCCTTTTGGAATACTGCAGCCGCTGGCGGACGGGGTGAAGCTGTTGACCAAAGAGGACACCATGCCGGAAGGTACGGACCGCTGGGTTTTCAACCTAGCTCCCATAATAATGATGGGATCGGGAATACTGGTCTTGGCCGTGTTGCCTTTTGGGAAGAACTCGTTTGTAGCGGACCTGAACATTGGCATTCTGTACGTGTTTGCCGTAACTGGAGTGAACACACTGGCCATGTTCATGGCTGGGCTGGCGTCCGGCAACCGTTATGCCATGTTTGGAGGAATGCGGGCGGTGGCGCAGCTCATCAGCTATGAGATACCCGTGGTGCTTTCCGTGGTTGGAATCATCCTCATGGCAGGCACCATGTCTTTGGTAGGTATAGTGGAGGCCCAGAAGGTACCCTTCTTGATAGTGCAGCCCCTGGCTTTCTTCATATTCCTGGCCGGGACCTCCGCTGAAATGAACCGGTCGCCGTTCGACCAGGTAGAGGCGGAAGGCGAAATAATCGCCGGATACCATACCGAGTATAGCGGTATGAAATTCGGCATGTTCCAGGCAGCCGAATTCGGCGCTGTCCTGATTACGTCGGCGCTGCTGGCCACGTTGTTCCTCAAAGGATGGGATGGGCCGCTGCTTCCTTCACACCTCTGGTTCCTCCTCAAAGTCTTCCTCTTTGCCTTCATCTTCGTATGGTTCAGGGCCACGTTGCCCAGACTGCGCGTCGATCAGATCATGGCGTTTGCCTGGAAGTTCCTGTTGCCGCTCAGCTTGCTGAACATCTTTGTGGTAGCAGTGGAAGTATTGATATTTGGAGAAGAAGTTGTAGTGGACGGTGTAACCAGAAGAGTTTTGACCACCGCGGATATGTGGATCATGGGTGGAATCAATTTGGTGGTCGCGCTGCTGGGAATAGCCGTTTTGGGCAGACTTGTTGGGTTGAATGCTAAAGAATCCACACCGGTGGCGCAGAGAACAGCCGCTGTAGAGGTGTCTTAGATGTATGGAATAGGAATTTTCAAGGGTTTGATGGTGACCATGAAGAACTTTGTCAGAAAGCCGTTCACCGTCCGGTACCCGGAGCAGCGTGTTGCACAGCATCCGCGATTCCGAGGTGAGGAGTTCACCTGGTATGAAGAGAGGTGCACGGGTTGCGCCAGCTGTGCCAAATACTGCCCCTTGGGGATCATACGCATTGTGACGCACCCCGGCGGGGAATATATGTCTGAAGGCCAGGCATATGAAATAGACGTCTTTGACATAGACATAGCGCGGTGCATGTTTTGCGGGCTATGCGTTGAGGCTTGTCCATATGACGCGCTGTTCATGGGGAGCGGCTTTGAAGAAGGGCAATACAGCCGCAAGGACTTGGTCATAACGGTGGACAGGCTGCGAAAAGCGGATAAGAAGCCCAGCACTTGGTTCAGACCCCAGCTTGAAAACAAGGGGTACGATCCGCATAAAGATCCGGTGCTGGACTGGGAAAACGCGGGGCGTGAGCCTTGGCCGTACCACATGCCGCAAAGGCCCCTGGAACCAAGAGACGCTTTTCTTGAAAAGGAAGAGGCCGGTTGATGGTCCAGGACGTCCTTTTCTGGTTGCTTGCCGCAATTAGTGTGGCTGCTTCAATTCTTGTGCTCAGATTCCAGAACCTTTTTAGGGCTGCTCTGATGCTTGTAGTTACCTTCGGCGCCATGGCAGGCCTGTTCGTATTGCTCAACGCCGAGTTCCTTGCCGTAGTGCAGGTGCTCGTTTATATAGGTGCAATAGCGGTGCTTCTCATCTTCGGTGTACTTCTCACACAGGATATAGAGGTGGGGAATCCTTCCAACAGCCTTCACCTTCGCGTGCCCGCTCTGATCGGGTCCGGTCTTGTTCTAGCCGTTCTCGTTTTTGTAATCGCAGATACTCAGTGGGACCTGCTGGAACGAACGCTGTCAGCCGACAGCCTGGTGAAGGTTGAGGAGGTGCTCTCCTCTACGCCGGAATGGCTGGCCGGCTTGCTGCTCCAAGAGTGGGTACTGGCCTTTGAGGCGGTCTCATTGCTTCTGCTGGCGGCGATAATCGGCGCCATAGTCCTCGTACGGGAGCGGCAGTCTTGACGCTGGAGAGAGTCCTCATACTGTCGGCCATATTGTTTTGCATTGGATTGTATGGCGTTCTAACCAAGCGGAACGCCATAACCATGCTCATGGCTATAGAGCTGATGTTCAACGGCGTCATTCTTGCCGCCGTGGCTGCGGCGCGGTACGTTACACCCGCCGGGCTGCGCGTTGACCCTACGTCAACGGCTGACACCGTGGCACAGTTTGTACTTACGGGACAAGTATTCGCCATGTTCATCATTGCAGTGGCGGCGGCAGAAGTGTCTCTGGGAATTGCTATTATCATTGCCGTCTACAGGGCAAGGCGCACAGTGGACGTAACACAGGTCAACTTGATGAGGCGGTGACATTGTGTGGGTTGATTACTTGAAAGCGCCAAACTTGATTGTTGCCGAGATGTGGAAGAATCTCCTGGAAGGGGAGGGGCTTCCCGCCAGAATACTTCCGGAAGGAGATATCCTGGACTGGGCGGAAGAGAGCCCATTCAAGGTGATGGTGCCGCGGGGAAGGGAACACGTTGCAGATGAAATCTTGAGGAAGCTGTGAAGGTCCTATGATAACCGAACCTATAGCTTGGGCCATCCTGTTCTTACCTCTTGTATCTCTTGTCCTGATTGTACTTGTCATTCGTCCTCTCTCACGGAGTGTGGACCAGCGCCTCAGCGGGTATGCCACCATACTCACCATAGGGCTTGCCTTTGCACTATCGGTATGGGCATTGGCGAGCACAATAGGCCACCACGATGCAATCGGCTGGGACTCACATACTTGGCTGACTATTGGCGAACTGGAGATCAGGATAGGGATCCTCATGGATCCGCTCACCGCCATCATGCTGGTAGTGGTTACCGGCGTGAGCTTGATGGTGCAAATCTATTCGCTTGGTTACATGCAGAGGCACGAGTATTCCCGCTATTACGCCTACATGTCGATATTTACCACTTCTATGATCGGCATTGTCCTGGCCAGAAGCATTCTCCAGGTATACGTATTCTGGGAGCTTGTAGGTTTGAGCTCGTACCTGCTGATAGGGTTCTGGCATCAGCGACCGGCTGCGGCTGCGGCGGCAAAGAAGGCGTTCTTGATAACCCGCATCGGAGACGTGGGTCTGCTGCTGGCTATCCTCTACCTCTTTGTGCAGAAGGACTTCTACCTGTCTCAGGGGCTCAATCCGTTTGAAATCCCCGACATACTTGGCTCCGTGGGCGGCCTGACCAGCTTCGCGGTTACCTGGCTGTCGCTTGGCATATTCGCAGGTGCGGTGGGCAAATCGGCTCAGTTCCCTCTGCATACCTGGCTTCCCGATGCTATGGAGGGCCCTACTCCGGTCAGCGCTCTGATACATGCCGCTACTATGGTTGCAGCAGGCGTATTTCTCATAGTGCGGTTCTTTGGACTTATTGCTGAATCTGACACGGCTCTTACGGTGGTGGCGCTGATTGGTGGATTCACGGCGGTATTTGCCGCCGCAATGGCTCTGGTGATGTACGACATCAAGCGGGTTTTGGCCTACTCCACGATCAGCCAGCTTGGCTATATGGTAGCCGCCGTAGGCATAGGCGTTCCGGCAGTGGCAATGTTTCATTTGTTCACTCACGCGTTCTTCAAAGCACTCCTATTCCTTGGGTCTGGCAGTGTGAACCACGCCACCGGCACATTCGATATGCGGTATATGGGCGGCCTGCGCCGGCATATGAAGTGGACTTATTTCACCTTCTTGATAGGCGCATTGAGCCTGGCGGGTATTTTCCCTCTGGCCGGTTTCTGGAGCAAGGACGAAATCCTTCTGGACGCCTGGCATGGCGGAGACGGTGTTAGCCAGGTGGTCTTCTGGCTCGCTTTAGCCACCGTTTTCCTCACGGCCTTCTACATGTTTCGTGTCATCTACATGACTTTCCATGGCAAATTCCGTGGGGGTATTGAAAAGGAGGACCCGGAGCATGCCGGGCACGATGAAGTCCATCTGGCAAAATCGCCGTGGGTCATGGTGTTGCCGCTCGGCATACTGGCGGTTGCTTCAGTAGTAGCAGGTTACTTTGTCAACCCACTGAACGGCCTGGCAAACATACCGGCGCACTGGTTCGTTGAGTTCTTGGGAGGACACGTCAAGGACTTCAGCCTGATGATTGCGGGAGCTTCAACAGCTGTGGCGTTGCTGGGAATAGCACTGGCTACATTGATGTACCAGATCGGAGTCATATCGCCTCAGAGAGTGGGGCGAGTGTTCCGCCCGGTTAGAGAGCTTCTCTTTAGAAAGTACTACATGGATGAATTGTACGAAGGAGTCTTGGTGTCTCGCATCTTTTATCAAGGTGGAGTCAGGTTTCTCGACTGGTTCGATAGGGAGGTGGTGGACCGCATCGTCGAATTCATAGGCCTTGTCAGCCGCAATGCGGGAAGAGCCGTGGCACCCTTGCAGAACGGTCAGGTCCAGGCCTATGGCGTCGTTGTCTCGTTGGGAATGTTGCTGATTATAGGAGCTTATCTTGTACTTGGTAGATAAACATATGAGGAGAGCCCGTTGCTAACCGCCGCGCTCTTTCTCCCCCTGGCAGGGGCGTTGCTTATCCTCTTGTTCATCAAGGGGCCCAGAGTCCGTCTGTTTGCGGCCGGCGTAACTATCGTTGAGCTGGTTCTGACGTCCGTGGTGTTTTTCATCGTGTACCGGGACGGAACGGACGCCCTCCACTTAGTTGAAAAGGCCACATGGATAGAATCCTTGAACGTCCAGTATTTCCTGGGCGTGGACGGCTTGAGCGCGCCGCTGGTGTTCTTAACCGGACTGCTGGGGCTGTCCGCGGTATTCGCATCATGGAAGGTGGAAGTCAGGGTAAGGGAGCACTTCTTCTGGCTTCTGGTGTTGCAGACGGCCGTGTTGGGTGTCTTCATGTCCTTGGACTTTGTGCTGTTCTTCATCTTTTGGGAACTGGAACTGGTGCCCATGTACTTCCTGATCTCCGTTTGGGGTACGGGACGCAAAGAGTACTCGGCCATGAAGTTCCTCATTTTCACCATCGCAGGGTCAGCGCTTATGCTGATAGGGATCCTGGTGCTCTACTTCTCCACGGGCACCTTTGATATGACGGAACTGGGCAACCGCAATCTGACGGATCTGCTGATCCCTGCCCAGATGGTTTTCTTCCTCTTCTTCGTAGCGTTTGCCATAAAGCTGCCGGTATGGCCTGTGCACACATGGCTGCCCGACGCACATACCGACGCGCCCACGGCGGGCAGCGTTATGCTTGCCGGCGTCCTGATCAAAATGGGTGGTTACGGCTTGATACGCATCAATACATCCATGTTCCCCGGCATAACCAGCGACTACTCTTGGCTCCTGGTGACGCTCGCGGTGGTCAGCATAATGTACGGGGCAATGGTGACCCTGCGCCAGACCGACCTCAAACGATTGATTGCATACAGCAGCGTCAGCCACATGGGGCTGGTGCTGCTGGGGATAGCTTCTCTGGGCGCGGCGGGTCAGGTCAGTGCGGTAGGGCTGAACGGAGCCGCCATGCAGATGTTTACCCACGGGACTATAACCGGGCTTATGTTCTTGCTGGTGGGCCAGGTATATGAAAAGGCTCACACTCGCTACATCCCGGACATGGGCGGGCTGGCGTCACGTATGCCGTTCCTGGCTACCGCATTGATAGTGGCCGGGTTGGCCTCCCTGGGTTTGCCCAGCCTCAGCGGGTTTGTATCGGAAGTGCTTGTATTCCTGGGCGCGTTCTCCGTATGGTCCTGGCCGACGGCTATAGCCGTGTTCAGCATTGTTCTGACGGCCGGGTACATCCTATGGATGATCCAACGCGTAATGTTTGGACCGGAGAAGCCTCGCTTCTCCGAAGTTGGAGACGCCAGCCTGGTGGAGGCGATCCCCGTAGTCCTTCTGGTGGCGTCGATTGTTATAGTGGGCATTTACCCTGCTCTGATTACAGACGTGTTCTCCTCTACTCTCAATCCAATGGTGGCCTCGCGGTTTGGATAAGAACATATGACAGCGCATGACATCTATCTGATAGCTCCGGAAATTGCGCTCGCTGCCGTCGGTGGTGCGGTGGTCGTCCTTGACCTGTTGCTGCGCGACAAGCGACTCCTTTCCCTGATCGCTGTCCTGGGTTTGCTGGTGCCGGCGGGCTTCGCCGTGGTCTTGTGGATTGACGTCAGCGCTGAGAGCAGCGGTGCACTGACCGGTCTCTTTGATACGGTGGTTGTGGACAAATTTGCTCTGTTCTTCAAGTTCCTGGTGTTGAGCATCGTAGCGCTCGTAGTGCTGGGGTCCAGGGATTTTGCAGACAGGTTCCACCGATCGCAGGGTGAGTTCTACGGCATAATTCTGTTATCCGCGGTGGGAATGATGCTAGTGGCGGCCACCCAGGAGCTTGTATCCATCTACATCAGCCTTGAGCTGGCGACTTTGCCCATTGCAGCGCTGGCGGCTTTCATGAGGGACGAACGGTCCAGCGAGGCCGGTCTGAAGTTTCTTCTGCTGGGCGCGGTGAGTTCGGCGTTGCTGCTATACGGCATGGTTCTGGTCTATGCGTTTACCGGCAGCACACATCTGGATGTTATAGCGGGCAGCATCAGCAGCGGCAGCGTGCCTTTCGGGAGCAATGTCATGCTTGTGGGCATTACGCTGATTGTGGTCGGCTTCGGCTTCAAGATATCCATGGTGCCGTTCCAGATGTGGGTGCCAGACGTTTACGAGGGCTCTCCGACGCCGGTGGCCGCCTTTTTGTCAGTTGCCAGCAAGGCTGCGGGGTTCGCAGTTGTCCTGCGCGTCTTCTACGTAGCATTTGGCGGCGTAGACGTGGACTGGAGTATCCTTTTTGCCGTACTCGCGGTGCTTTCGATGACGGTTGGCAACCTGGTTGCAATTTTGCAGAACAACGTGAAACGGTTGTTGGGCTACAGCACCATAGCCCAAGCCGGATATATCCTGGTGGGGGTAGCCGCCGTAGCGGCAAGTACGCCCGGCGGCAGCGTAGACGGGTTGGGGCCGAGCGGTGTGCTGTTCTATCTGGCGGCCTACGCCGTCACCAATCTGGCCGCTTTCTTTGCCGTGATGGCCATCGCCAACCGCACTGGCAGCGATCAAATAGACGATCTTGCCGGAATGGCAAAGCGTTCTCCCGTCTTGTCGGGTGTACTTGCTTTGTCCATGATATCGCTGATCGGCATTCCGCCCACAGCCGGCTTCATGGGCAAGCTGTATCTGTTCAACGCAGCGGTAAGCAGTGATTTGGTATGGTTGGCGGTTGTCGGCGTGCTCAACAGCGTGGTATCGGCCTATTACTATCTCAGGGTTGTAAAGACCATGTACCTGGGGACTGGTGAATCAGAAGAGCGCATAACCTATTCATCTCCCGTATTGGTAGCCGTGGCCGTCTCTGCAATAGGGATTTTGCTCATTGGTATATTGCCTGGGCCGCTGTTTGAAATCACGGAGAGCGCGGTTCGCACTCTTCTGCCGGCTGGGTAGACTGCTAGGGACCGCTGCATTATCTTGGACAAGGCTATGATTTCCCGAGACACGGTTGGTATTGTCTACAACTCCCAGATTGCGGAGGCCAAGGAGCTTGCCATAACAATAGCCGCTCATCTTGGCCTGGGAAGCAATACCCTGGTGGCTGCCGTCGAGGAGTTGGAAGCGGTCAGGGAAGGCGACTGGCATGCCGGAGTCAATCTGCTGATCACGGTGGGGGGCGATGGCACCATTCTGAGAACAGCTCATGTAGCAGCTCCCAAACAGGTAGCTATTCTGGGCATAAACATGGGCCGGCTTGGTTTTTTGACTGAACTTCGCGTTGACGAAGCACTAGAGAAACTGGATAAGTATCTGGATGGCAGCGGCTGGATAGAAGAACGCGCCATGATACAAGCTACAGTACGCAGGTCTAACACGAGAGAGGATACCCGGACCTACCAGGCTTTGAATGAGGTAGTAATGGGCAGAGGAGAGGTGGCGCGCTTGTCCATGACTGGGATTACCGTGGATGACGAACCGTTGACCACCTACCGTGCAGATGCGGTGATTGTGGCTACGGCAACGGGAAGTACGGGATATGCGTTGTCAGCCGGAGGGCCGATACTCCATCCACAGTCCAGGGACATCCTGATGACGCCTGTTGCGCCTCACCTTGATATGTCGTGGACGCTGGTTCTACCTCAGACCAGCCGAATCAAGATGAGCTTCTTATCGCAAAGCACCGGTGTACTGGCAATCGATGGATTCATAGATGTTGAAGTCCAATATGGGGACAGCGTAGAGGTCAGCATGGGTGCACCCGCGGCGCGGTTCCTCAGAGGTAATCCACCCGGCTATTACTACGCGGAGCTGGTGCGGAAGCTGGGGCTTGATCCCTGGGAAGTGCCTCCTGGCACTCATTAGGAGCGGCATGGCTGACAACCCGGAACCCACCGTGAGCAGCAAGCGCATATTTGATGGGAAGATACTGTCCCTCAGAGTGGACACGGTTGCCCTGTCCAGTGGAATAGAGGCTACCAGGGAGATCATTGAGCACGGGCCGGCGGTTGCCATTGTGCCGGTGGATGACAAAGGGAACGTTCACCTGGTCAGGCAGTACCGCAAAGCCGTGGGAGATTCTTTGCTGGAAGTGCCCGCGGGTAGAATGGATCAAGGCGAAGACCCTGCGGAAGCAGCCCATAGAGAGCTTGGTGAAGAGACGGGGTTGAAAGCCGGGAAACTAGACTTTCTGGGGAGCTACTTCACTACTCCTGGTTTCACCGACGAAGAGATGTATACGTTCCTGGCCACGGACTTGAAAGAAGGAGACGGCCACCCTGATGAGGATGAAGAGGTGGAAAGAGTCACCATCCCACTGGAACAGGCGGTGGAAATGGTGAAGAACGGGGAACTGCACGACGGCAAGAGCATTGCCGCGCTGCTAATAGTTTGGCAGCGCCTCAGGATGGGGTAGGGGCTACGTTTGCAGCTCTTTGGCAGCCTCTTCTATTGCGTTGATGGTCTTCTGGATGTCGTCGTCTGTGTGGGCCAATGACATGTAGAACTTCTGCCCGCCTTTGAGGACGCCTCGCTCTAGGAGCAGGCTGTTGAACCGCTTCAACATGGCGCCATCGGCATTCAGCGTTGAACGGTACGTGGTGATCTCCTGGTTGGTAAAGTACGCGTCGAAGACGGTGTCGTCGCCAACGATGCTGACCGGGATCTCAGCCTGATCCATGATCTCTTGGAATGCCGTTTTGAGCGCGTTGCCGCTGCCGTGTAGACGCTGGTATGTGCCGGGTTTACGCATTTCGGCCAGCGTGGCCAAACCCGCAGTAGCAGCGATGGGGTTGCCATTCAAGGTGCCTATCTGTGGAATGAAACCGTCCTCCTCGGCCAATGAGGCGTCGTAGGATTGCATGATTTCACTTCGTCCTGCCACTGCGCCCAGGGGATAACCGCCGCCAACGATTTTTCCCAGAGCGGCCAGGTCCGGTATCACGTTGTAGAACTCCTGGGCGCCCCCGTAAGCCATGCGGAAGCCGGTGACCACCTCATCGAATATCAGAGGAATCTCGTACTGGCTTGTGATATCCCTGAGTCCTTGTAGGAAGCCGTCTATGGGGGTAAGGATGCGCTGCATTGGCTCTACGATCACTCCCGCCAGCTCGTCATGGTTGTCGGCTATGATCCGGGAGGTGGTTTCCAGGTCGTTGTAGGGAGCTATGAGCATGGTCTCCGCAACGGCTTTTGGTATACCGGCAGAACCCGCTTCAGGTTGTGGAAATTCAAGGAGTCTCTTGGGAGTCACGCTTTGCAAGGCGTAATCGCTGGTGCCGTGGAAACCGCCCTCGAACTTGAGTATTTTGTCGCGCTTGCGATAGGCGCGGACGGCGCGCATGCACTGGAAGGTTGCATCCGTGCCGCTGGTCGTGAAGCGCACCAGGTCGGCGCAGGGCACCGCGTTTGATATCTCCTCGGCCAGGTGAATTGCGGCGGCATTTGGTATGAAGTAAGTGCTGCCCCGCTCCAGGTAGTCGCGAACAGCCTGCACCACGGATGGATGAGCGTGTCCCAGCACCATTGGGCCGGAGCCCAGCAGGTAATCGATGTATTCGTTGCCGCTGAAGTCGTAAAGCTTGGAGCCTCTCCCCTCCTTCACAATGAAGCTATCTTCAAAGTTGCCGGGGCCGTTCCCCATTTCACCGGCGGGCATGTTGCGCCGGGCCTTCTCTAGGAGGCTCTTTTCTTCTGCGCTTTGTGGCTTTCTTGACATTCGGACCTCTAGGTGGCGGAACTGTGCATGACGCCCACCAGCTCTTCCACGGCATCCACCGACTTCTGCAGCATGGCTTGCTCTTCGGAGGAGAGCTTGATTTCTACAACCTCTTCCAAGCCGGATGCGCCCAGCTTAACAGGTACCCCTGCAAAGTAGCCGTTGACCCCGTATTCGCCCTGCAGATAGGCGGCACAGGGAAGGATGCGGTGCTGGTCTAGGACAATGGAGTCCACCATTTCCGCCACTCCGGCGGACGGCGCGTAGTAGGCGCTGCCCGTCTTGAGCAGGGCGACGATCTCTCCACCGCCGTCACGAGTGCGTTGCACAATGGCATCCAACCTCTCTTTGGACACCAACTCGCTGATTGGCCTGCCACCTACGGTGGTATAGCCGACTATGGGCACCATGGTGTCACCGTGCCCTCCCAATACGTAGGCCTGTATGTCCCTGACGGAGACGTTAAGTTCTTGGGATAGGAACGTCCGGAAACGGGCGGTATCCAGGATGCCGGACTGGCCTATGACCCGCTCCCTGGGGAAGCCGCTTACCTCGAATGAGTGCTGCGCCATGGCATCCAGCGGATTGGTCACTACTATGATGATAGAGTCGGGGGAGTGTTTGGCGGCTTCCCGCGTTACTGCACCCACTATGTTCATGTTGGTGAGCAGCAGGTCGTCGCGGCTCATGCCGGGTTTACGGGCCACCCCTGAAGTGATGACAACGATGTCGGAGCCTTCGGTTACGTCGTAGCTGTTGCTGCCAACAATGCTGGCGTCTGAGCCGACGACAGGTCCCGACTCCAGAATGTCCAAGGCTTTGCCCTGAGGCATCCCCTCAACAATATCTACTAGCACAATGTCGGCATAGCCTCGCTCAAAAAGGCGCTGCGCTGTGGTCGCTCCAACCTGCCCCGCTCCAATTACGGTTATCTTCTTACGCATTCCGTCTATACTCCTTGTTTGGTTGTAATCTATACGTTCAGCTGGCGTTTACGTACCCTTGCCACTTGGATTCAAGGCCTTGGTCCTCCACAGTGGCCATTATGTAATCGCCGTACTCCTGGGCGGTGGCGCCGCTGTCTCTGCCTGTGGTTATCACCTTTCGCTCGTACTGACCGCACACTTCCAGGGCCATGTTGAGCCTTCTGCCCAAATCTCCGTAGCCTATGTGCTCCAGCATCATGGCGCTGGCGCGGATGATTGAGCTGGGATCCGCATATTGAGCGCGGCCCTCACGCACCATGCGGGGAGCGCTTCCGTGAATGGCCTCGAACATAGCGCTCTTCCTGCCGATATTGGCACTGCCCGCGGTGCCCACGCCACCCTGGATTTCGGCGGCTTCGTCAGTGAGGATGTCGCCGTACAGATTGGGCAGAGCGAACACTTGGAAGTTGGAGCGACGGGCTTTGTCCAAGAGCTTAGCCGTCATGATGTCTATGTACCAACCTTCCCAGCTGATGCCGGGGTAACGCTCTGCAACTCTGCCCGCTACTTCCAGGAATTTGCCGTCGGTGGTCTTGACTACGTTGGCCTTGGTTACCACGGTGACGCTGGTCTTGCCTGTCTTGGCGGCATGGGCAAAGGCGGCTTCTATTATGCGCTCCGAACCTTGCGTGGTTATGACGCGGAAGTCTATGGCCAGATCGTCGGTAATGTTGATCCCCTGGCTGCCTACAGCGTAGAGGTCCTCCGTGTTCTCTCGGAAGAAAGTCCAGTCTATGTCTTCTTGTGGGACGCGTACCGGCCTTACGTTGGCAAAGAGATCAAGCTCGCGGCGCATGGCAACGTTGGCGCTTTCCAGGTTGGGCCAGCCGTCGCCTTTTTCAGGAGTGTGGGTGGGGCCCTTCAATGTAACGTGGCACGTCTTGATCTCCTCCAGTATGTCGCCAGGGATTGACTGGAGCTTTTCGGCGCGGTTTTCTATGGTCAAGCCTTCGATCACCTTGAACTGGACCTTGCCGCTGTCTACTTCGCTGCGCAGAAGATACTCCAAGACGCGCTGCGCCTCGGTGGTGATGGCGGGTCCGATGCCGTCGCCGCCTATGACGCCGATGATGATGGGGTTGATTTTGGAGAAGTCGGTGCCGGCGTCTTCCGTTTTGAGTCGTTCTACCCGGTCCAACTGCTGCTGGACTATGACTCCAAAGTGCTCCCTAGCCTTTTCAACAACCTGGTTATTGGTCAAACCTAACTCCTTTCGGGCAAACAAGCACAATGTAAAGTGAGTTGTACTTTGACGGCTTTTCCGTCCGTGGATCTAGGCGACAGGAGTCGCAAAGCGATAGCGCTTCCAACGTGTATTGGAAGTATAGAATCAGCTGCTTTCAGCTAGCCCGGATTATATCAGGAAAATGGATTAGAGCAACGGAAGGGGCGTGGACTATATGCGACCCCAGCCAAGTCCCTGCCATAGTAGGTTCTGGGACAGGGATTCGGCATGCCCTGCCTTCCAGGGGTTGCTCTTCTGATTAATCAGGGAATGCTGGCGGCTTCCCGGCGCAGCCTTGACAATGGTACTGATAGCCGCCCAAAACGAAGAGATTTCGCTGGTGTCCTCTGGCCGCTTGTCTTCAATCATGAGCTCATCTATAGAGGAATGCTGCCGTGTTTCTTTGGCGGCAGGCTATCCCGTTTGTTCTTCAGCATACCCAGGGCTCTTATAATTTGGGGACGGGTCTCCACCGGATCAATTATGTCATCAACGTAACCACGCCCGGCGGCTATGTAAGGATGGGCAAACTGCTTGCGGTACTCTTTGGCAAGCTTTGTCTTCAATTTCTCAGGATTGTCTGCCTCGGCAATCTGTACACGGTTTATTATGCTTACCGCGCCTTCCGGCCCCATAACGGCTATCTCCGCCGTAGGCCATGCCAGGTTGATGTCCGCACGCAGGTGCTTGCTGCCCATGACTATGTATGCGCCGCCGTATGCTTTACGAGTGATCACCGTCACTTTGGGGACGGTGGCCTCCGCATACGCGTAGATGAGCTTTGCGCCATGGCGAATGATGCCCCTGTGTTCCTGGTCTGAGCCTGGCAAGTATCCCGGTACGTCTACTAAGGTGACGATGGGAATGTTGAAAGCATCGCAAAAGCGCACGAAGCGCGATGCTTTGTCAGAGGCGTCTATATCCAGCACGCCCGCCAGGTAAGTCGGCTGCTGCGCCACTATGCCAACGGGACAGCCGGCCATACGTGCGAAACCTACGATTATATTGGGCGCGAAGAGCCGCTGGACTTCCATGAAATCGCCGTCATCCACAATTCTGAAGATGACGTCTTGCATGTCATAGGCTTTGATTGGGTCCTCGGGGACCATCTCGGCCAATACATCATCCGTACGGGCTGAGTCATCAAAGGAGATGATTGAAGGTGGGTCCTCCATGTTGTTTTGAGGGAAGAAGCTGAGGAGACGCCGCACTTCCTCTAGAGTCTCTTGCTCTGTGGGCAACGTGAAGTGCGCCATGCCGCTGAGACGGGCATGTGTGTCGGCTCCGCCAAGGGACTCGTGGTCGACCACCTCGCCGGTGGCGGCCTTGATGACATCAGGGCCGGTGATATACATCTGTCCGCTGCCAGCTGTCATGAAAACGAAATCTGTAATGGCGGGAGAGTAGACGGCGCCGCCCGCACAAGGTCCCAGGATGACCGAAATCTGGGGCACTACGCCGGATGCCAGGGTATTTCTGAGAAAGATGTCGCCATAGCCGGCCAGGCTTATTACGCCGTCCTGAATTCGGGCTCCTCCTGAGTCTATGAGACCCACCACGGGAGCGCCGTTCTTCATAGCCATATCCATGACTTTACAAATCTTTTCAGCGACAGCTTCTGACAATGAGCCGCCGTAAACGGTAAAGTCCTGGGAATACAGGTAAACAAGGCGGCCGTGCACTGTGCCGTAACCTGCGACGACTGCATCCCCGGGATGAAGGTCGCCATCCTTTCCGGGGCCGGTGGACCACTGGGTCACGAACGGGTCTAGCTCTTTGAATGAACCTTCGTCAAGGAATAGGTCAACCCGCTCACGAGCCGTCAGTTTGCCCTTGGCGTGTTGCTGCTCGATGCGCTTCTTACCGCCGCCTTCGCGGCCTCGTTCCCGAAGCTTGCGTAGTTCCGCCAAGCGTTCGTTGGTCTTTTTCTCAATAGCCATTGGAATAGAGTTTAACGGCTGCTTCAGGCCTGCCTGAAAAAAGCTTGGGTGATGCTAGCACATTACTTTGCAAGGCGCAACTATTCGCGTTTCGCGTTTTTTCGCGCTGTTCATTATACGTTGCCGGATTTGTCACCGTCGGCGTCTTTGGTTGGATCCTCATCTGATAAGATAGCTTGTTAGTTGAGAGTCAAGTTTGAAGCCTTCTATGCAGGCTTGGTTACTGGAGAAGCGATATGACCTTCAATATAGAAGAAATGAGCGTTCTTGACAGACGCCGGATTGAAGCGGGCGTCCTGGGTCCTGTGTTCAAGGCATTCGCCAGGGAGATTGGTGAAGAGACGGCTAGAGAGATCATAGGCCGCACCATTGTAGAGATCGCTAAGGAACAGGGTAAGGCTCTGGCTGAACGTTCGGGCGATAACGACTTGAAGACCTTTGCTAAGGCCAAGGAACCGTGGACAAGAAACGGTGCCATAGAGACGGAGACGATTAAGGAAGATGAAGAGAACTATTCATTTAACGTAGTACGTTGCCGGTATGCTGAAATGTATAAAGAACTGGGCATTCCCGATCTAGGGTTTTTGCTTTCTTGTGGACGTGACTTCGCCATGTCACAGGGGTTTAATCCTGAAATCAAGCTGACTAGAACTCAGACAATAATGCAAGGCGCTTCACATTGTGATTTCCGCTATGCTGAGAGCGCCGTTTCACAGACTGCAGAATCGAAGGACACTTGATATCTAGAAGGGGAGAGAGTCTCCAAGTAAAGCAGGGGTTACTTCATTTACCAAGCTCTTGGTAAAGATGCTCGGAATTGCGTGGGACTTAGCCACAAAACGCCTCCGGGATGCTTGCAAACTCGTATGCCTGCCGTTACTGCTCAAATACTAGCTATCTTGTTGCCTGATAGTTTCTTGGGTTATTCTCCGTACTTGAGCAGCCAGTATTCTAGGCTGTCGGTCATTGCAGTCCAGCTAGCCTCGATTATGTTAGGTGAGGCGCCCACGGTCTGCCAGGTGTGCGTGCCATCCGTGGACTCTACAAGCACTCTGACTACGGCGCCTGTCCCGCCGCTCTGGTCTACCACACGGACCTTGTAGTCCACCAGGCGGATGGCGTTCAATTCCGGGTAGTCTATGAGCAGAGCTTTGCGCAAAGCTCCGTCCAGGGCGTTTACGGGACCGTTTCCAATATCCGCGGTATGCCTGACTTCCGTGCCCACCTTGATCTTAACCGTGGCTTCTGAAAGCGGGTCTTCGCTGCCGATTATGTCAGGGGCGTATCTTTGCTCAATGATTATTCTATAGTCTATGGGCTGGAATGGGCGGCTGTATCCGTCTACGGTGCGCCGTACAAGTAGCTCAAAGGAAGCCTCAGCCCCTTCATACTGATAGCCCAGGCTTTCCTTCTCCTTGATCTCTTCCACAAGCAGGGCCGCCTTTTCCGGGAGTACCTTCACGTCTATTCCAAGCTCTTTGATCTTGTAGACTACGTTGCCGCGTCCGGCCAGCTCCGAAACCAGCATTCGCATGCTGTTGCCCACCAGTTCAGGCCGGATGTGCTGATAGCTATCCTCCAGCTTGGCCACTGCAGAGCCATGCAGGCCGCCTTTGTGGCTGAAAGCGCTATTCCCCACAAAGGGCTGGTTACCCACCGGGGGCATGTTTACTATCTCACTTATGTACCTGTGTACTTCCGTTAGTGATTCCATCTGCTTGTCACTAATGGCCGGGATCCCTAGCTTCAGCTTCAGGTTGGCCGCAACCGAGAGGATATTGGCGTTGCCGCAACGCTCCCCGTATCCGTTGATGCACCCCTGTACTTGTCTAACACCTGCCGCCACTGCTGCCAGGCTGTTGGCCACCGCTACCTCGCAGTCGTTATGGGCGTGGATGCCCAGCGGCACGTCGATCTGCTGCTTCACCCTGGATACGATTTCTTGCACCTCGTGAGGCAGTGTCCCTCCATTGGTATCGCAGAGAATTATGGTCTCAGCACCTGCGGAAGCGGCAGCGCGAATGCATTGGGATGCGTACTCCGGGTCAGCCTTGTATCCATCGAAGAAGTGCTCAGCATCCAGAAACACGCGCCGTCCATTATCTTTTAGAAAAGCAACGGAGTCCGAAATCATGGCCAGGTTCTCTTCCAGGCTTGTTTCCAGGATTCGCGTGACCTGCATGTCCCAGCTTTTGGCCACGAGGGTGATCACCGGAGTCTCCGCTTCTATAAGCGTTTTCAGATTGGCGTCTTGGCCGGCGGCAACGCCTGCTCGCCGTGTACTTCCAAAAGCTACTATCGTGGAGTTCGATAGATTGAGGAATCTGGCCCGGCGAAAATACTCCGCGTCTTTGGGATTGGAACCGGGCCACCCACCTTCTATGTAGTCTACGCCAAGCTCGTCCAGCTTGCGCGTAATCTTGATCTTATCCGCTACGGAGAGGGAGATTCCCTCCATCTGGGCGCCGTCTCTTAAAGTCGTATCGTAGAGTTCAACTTTGTTCATTATGTCCTGCTCACTGGTCTAAATAAAAACAGCCCGTCTCATAAGAGACGAGCCTTTCACCCGTGGTACCACTCTTCTTCCCCAATTTCAACCGGGGCACTCTTTTGAGGCGCAGTCACACCCCTGTCCGTCATAACGGGAGACAATCCCGTCCCGGTCTACTTTCCCTGTCCCTTTCTTGAAACAGAATTTCGGCGGGAGGCTCAGGAGGGATTTTCAGCCAGGCTCCTAACGTCCGCTTCCACCCTATCGGACTCGCTATGCTGGAAAACTGACTTACTCGTCTCCGTCTTGGCCGCTGTAGTTGAGCGTAGCACAGGTAGAACTTATGGTCAAGATTAACTTATTCTGTCACAACAAATGGTACAGGGCCGATAGAATGAGACATGGCGAGAGTAGAGATCAGAACGATAATAGAGACGTGGAAAGCATGTGGAGAGAACTATTCAGAAACGGCGCGACGGTTGGGGATAGACCGGCGTACAGTGAAGCGCTGGGTGGATCGAGGTCGACAAGCCTGGGGCTACGTTCGGTGGAGGGGACTACAGCGCCTGTCCACGGCGCCCAAGCATCGCAAGAGGGCGCTGAGTGGCAGGGGCTCGCGTAAGGAGATGGAGGGAAGCCACGGGCTTTTGTGGGGAGAAACTGGCAGTGGTAGCGAGGACAGAAGGAATAGAGGTGTCGGCGTCCACCATTCACAGGTACTTGCGCCGGACGGGGCTGGTCCGTCCCAGCGCCAAGCGAAGACGACCCCGATTCCAGAACGGTCAGGTCATGCGCCCCAGTAACTGTCCCGGACTGGGCTACCTCCAGATGGATGTGAAGTACGTCACTCCCGAACTCTCCGGGCTGCCCTACACCTGCTATCTGTATGCCGCTATGGATATCTCCACCCGCTACAAGGTGGGGCTGATCCTGCCCAAGGTCGACACGGATGGGGCGCTCCTGGCCTTGTACCATGCCACCCAGGCCTTGCCCTTTCCCGTCTGCTACGTGCAGACCGACAACGGCCTGGAGTTCCAAAAGCGCTTTCACGCCAAGTGTGAGGAGGTGGGAGTGGAGCACTTCTACATTCACAAGAGCTCCCCCAATGACAATGCGGTCATAGAGCGCAGCTTCCGCACCGATGAGGAGGAGTTCTTCTTCCGGTTGGAGAGGCCGGCTAGAGACCACACACAACTGAATGGCTGGTATCAGGGCTTCTTGGACACCTACAACACTCGGCGCCCTCACATGGGCATCAATATGCTTACCCCAAAGGAGGCTATCAACCTGTACCTAAACTCTTGACAGAATAAGGATTAACGGTTGGTGGGTCAGATTTGGTATAGTTTAGAGGCCACAAATAGTCGGTGGAACTCAACGGAGGGTTACAGTTCTCATGAGGATCCCAACTCTAGCGGATGTATTTCGGGCGCGACAGGTGGTGTCGCGTTACCTGCCGCGTACCCCGTTGCACCACTATCCCAGGCTCAGTGAAATGTTGAGTGCTGAGGTCCACCTCAAGCATGAAAACCACCATGCCCTGGGTGCGTTCAAGGCCAGGGGAGGCATCAATACAATGCACAACCTTGGTGATGAAGATCGACGGCGAGGCGTGGTAACGGCTTCTACGGGGAACCACGCTCAGGCCATAGCGTATGCCGGGTCTACGCTGGGAATCAAGGCCGTTATTGTGATGCCGGAAGGAAGCAATCCCAGCAAGGTGGCGGCGGTACAAGCGTTGGGAGCAGATGTAGTCTTTTTCGGCAAAGTGTTTGATGAGTCCAAGGTACATGCCGAAAACCTGGAGAAGGAATACGGCTACAGATATATACACTCGGCAAATGAGCCGGACTTGATTGCTGGCGCGGGAACCTATGCTCTGGAGATCCTGGAGGACCTTCCGGAGGTGGAGTACATATTTGTACCCCTGGGAGGTGGAAGCGGCGCATCCGGAGCTTGCATTGCAGCCAAGTCGGTGAACCCGAACGTCAAGGTAATAGCCGTGCAGTCGGAAGAGGCGCCGGGGGGTTACTTGTCCTGGAAGAATCGAAAGATCACGGGAGCGGAAAACACCACTTTCGCGGAAGGTCTATCCACGGGTTCAGGGTACGAGTTGACACAGAGAATCTTGTGGGACATGCTGGACGACTTTGTGCTGGTCAGCGACGAGGAGATCAAGGAATCCATCCTGCACTTGATTGAGCGCGCTCATACCCTGGCTGAAGGGGCGGGCGCCGCGGCGCTGGCTGGAGCCATAAAGGTCAAGGAAGAGATACGTAATAGACGGGTTGTGCTGGTGGTCAGCGGCGGGAATCTATCCCTGCCCCAGCTCAAGGATGTGTCCCGCATTATTGGCTAGATGGCTGCCATGATCTCTTCTCGCTGTATGGTGAGCAGAGTTTCGTTTTCCGGGCTGTCCGAAGAGGCGATATCCAGGGCTTCGTCTAGGGTGGTGACCTTGCGTCGTGAGTTCTTTCGCAAGTAGTCGACAACCAGGTTGTGGGCAATACGAAACAACCAGGCCTGCATTGGCACATCACGCCATTGAAAGGAGTCTATTCTCTCCAAGGCTCTCACGAACACGTCTCCGGCCAGTTCTTCCGCGTGTCCGGTGTTGCCGATACGTACTGCAATGTAACGGGCGATGCGCTCATAATCCGATTCGAAGAGGTCGGCCAGGGCGGCTGCGCCCTGCTTCACCTGGTCTGCCTCTGACATCAGTTCCTCTTCAGTCCTCGTTGCTGGGGAGGACGCGCAACTGCTTCGCTCATGATAACGGAACATAGCAAGGAAGTGTCAGGTAGGCAACTCCAGCGCTGGCCTGGTGTGAAGCTGTATAGACCTGACGAAGTCCCTAAGTTGCAAGTATACTAGCGCCGCGTGAACGGTTGAAGTATGCGCCGGGGCCAGGATAGCCCCATCTGTTCCGTAATGATATATACTATCCAACGAAAGCAGGACGCCCGAGGATAGATTGGAGGTAGCGGGAAGGCACGATCTCCCCTGGCCCCCCGGAATTGCGCCGACATGGAGAGGCATTGATGAAGGCGATTGCCCTATTTCTTGCCGGTATCATCATGTTGGCCGTGGTCGCCTGCCGGGATGTCCAACATGATGTGTTGGTCGACCCCGTTTCTACCAACACGCCTCTCCGCTCACCTACAGCAACGCAACCTCTGGTTCCCACCGCAACTGCGACGCCTACGAACAATCCCGTGCAGACCCCGTTGGTGGATCTGGGAATACCCTCGGTCTTGCCCCGTGAGAGCTCTCCGGTGGTACACGAGCAAGAGTTGGCCGCTGTTGTGGAGGGCAACACTGCCTTTGCTCTCAATTTGTACCGGACAGTTGCCGATGCAGGGGCTAACATATTTTATTCCCCGTACAGCATTTCTATAGCCATGGCCATGGCCTATGCCGGGGCCGGAGGTGAAACCGAGACCCAGATGCGAGACACTCTGGGGTTCTACATTACCCAGAACCGACTGCACCCGACGTTCAATGCCCTGGATCTGGCCCTCAAGTCTCGCACTCTTGGAGATAAGGACGGCGGATTCGAGATGAGGATCGCCAACTCGGTTTGGGGGCAGTGGGGCCACCCCTTTCTGCCCACGTACCTAGACACCTTGGCCATGAATTACGGTAACGAGGTCCGAGAGGTGGATTTCCGGCGGCAGCCGGAGCATGTTCGTGATCAGATCAACAAGTGGGTTGCGACGGAGACTGACGGCAGGATCGAGGACATCCTGTCGTCGGATGCCATCACTCCGCTGACTCGGTTGGTGCTGGCCAACGCGGTCTACTTCAAGGCGGTGTGGCAGCTGCCTTTTGACGAACGAGCCACCTCTAACCAACCGTTTTATGCGCTTGACGGCGATGAGAGGCGAGTTCCCATGATGCGTCAGACAGGCAGCTTCGGCTATGCCAAAGGCGACGGATACCAGATGGTGGAACTGCCGTACTACGGCGGCTCTATGTCCATGAACGTCCTGCTGCCGGATGAAGGACGGTTCGGCGATTTCGAAGACTCTCTTGACTCCACCTTCGTCGACGACGTTCTTCACGACATGGAGGACAAGCGCATCCGGTTGACCATGCCCAAATTCAAGTTGGAGGCAGGGCTGGATCTTGCTGATGTCCTGGCAAAGATGGGTATGCCCAACGCCTTCAACGACCGACTGGCCGAGTTCCAGAGAATGAATGGGTTCTCTTGCCTGGCGAGGGACGAAGCGTGCCTTTTGATTTCGGAGGTGGCGCACAAGGCCTTCATCTCAGTGGACGAGACGGGCACTGAGGCCGCCGCTGCCACTACGGTTGTTGTGGGCATCACCAAGGCGGTTACACCCGAGGACGAAGTAATAGATATGACCATCGACCGCCCCTTCATATTCCTGATACGAGACCGGCCCACCGGAGCAGTCCTTTTCCTAGGCCGGATTGTGAGCCTAGAATGAAATGCTGATGCACCGAAATGGAATGTCTCAATTGGCGCGGGCCGGGTTCCGGCTCAAGGGCCACTTCCGCTCAGTTTCTAACGTCAACCGGTCGGCCGATTCCCATGGCAATGATTAGACTGGCAGCGATATCGGTCATCCTGGCGCTGGCCTGCCTGTTGCCCGTGGGTTTATTTGCAGATGAGCCGCCGGAGCAGGAGAACGACGGTGTGTCTTTCTCCGGAAAGAAGGATTCGGCTATAAGCCAGCTGCTCCTAGATTCAATCAACGAGGCTGGCGGCACTGGGACGCAACAGTTAGCAGTAACCAGGGATAGTGTTATCAGGAACCAGGGCAAAGACGGCAGATCAGCCGCCACCGACTCTGGGGAACCTGTTAACGGCGAGGAACTACTCAGCAACGCTTCCAAGAACGATCTTGAAGCCTCCCAGACCATCGGTGACCTGGTGCGGTTTGACCGCAGCGGCAACATAGAGGTGTACATCCACCTGAAGTCAACCGACGAGAGGTCGTTACAGCAGGTGCGGGACGCGGTGGAACGGGTGGAGATTGATGGTGCGGAGTGGGGGATTATCCAGGCATGGGTTGACCCGGATACCTTAGAGACGGTAGCAAACCTGAGCGCCGTAAGGAAAATTACGCCTCCCGACTACAGCTACACCAAACGAGGCTCGACTCTCACCGAGGGAGATGCCGTTCACCGTGCCAACTTGGTTCGGGCTTTCAGCGGGTTGACAGGCAAGGGAGTGAAGGTCGGGGTAATTTCCGACGGAGTGGACGCGTGGCCCACGGCGTGGTCTAGCGGGGACTTGCCTTCCAAGATCGAGATTAACCCCAACCAAGACAGTGATGGCCACGAGGGCACGGCGCTCCTGGAAATTGTTCATGACATCGCTCCCGATGCCGAACTGGCCTTTTCCGGTTCCGAGTCTTCCCTAGGCATGGTGCAAGCCATTCTGTGGCTGGCCAACGATGCCTTTGAAGGAGAGGGGGCGGACGTCATAGTTGACGACTTGGGATATTACTTCGAGCCCTTTTTTGAGGACGGCATAGTTGCCCAGGCTGCCGCCGACGCCGTAGCCAGTGGAGTGGTGTTTGTCTCTGCCGCTGGTAACTATGCACAGGAGCACTACGAAGGGGATTTCGTCGATGCCGGTGACGGCTTTCATGCCTTCGATGGGAGCACCGACATTGCCATGAGATTAAACTTCTTCTTTCTTACCTCAATGATTCTACAGTGGAATGATCAGTTCGGGGCTTCCAACAACGATTACGACCTGTACGTCTGCCGTGCGGGGATACGGCCTACCTTCTTCAACCTCGGAAACGGTCTTTGCTATGGCAGCACCGACCCTCAGAATGGCGACGACGATCCGCTAGAGGCGGTGGTGCTGTTTGGGGCAGGCGAAGTTGATGTCAATATCAAGAAGTTCCGCACTACTGACCAGAACAGGCGGCTGGAGTTATTCTTCTTTGGCAGTGTCCCCCGGGAGTATGGCGTGAAGGAAGGAGGAATCGTCCACCACGTCGCCGTGCCGGGAGTGCTAGCGGTTGGGGCAGTCAATGAAGACGACCCTGGGAACGATGACTTGGAGTCTTTCAGCGACCAGGGACCGTCGAGGATCTATTATCCAACCGTAGAGACGCGCCTCAAACCTGACGTGGTCGCCTCGGATGGAGTATCCGTAACCGGCTCGGGAGGGTTTTCCAACCACTTCTTAGGCACTTCGGCCGCCGCGCCCCACGTGGCTGGCATCGCCGCCCTTCTGGTGGAAGCGCAACGGCTGGCCAACCCGAGTATGACCAAAAAAGAGGTGGCAGACACTGTTACTCAACAGATAAGGGATACGGCCATTGATCTGGGTGACCCGGGCCACGACAACAAGTTCGGACACGGACGAGCGGACGCTCTGGCCGGGGTGAAATCCCTGGACCAGTTGTCTGGGGTAACCTTCACGGTGAACTCCACTGGGGACGGGGCAGATAGTAACACCAGCGACGGTGTTTGCGACGACGGCAGCGGCAACTGCACCCTGAGAGCAGCCATACAGGAGGCGAACCTGACCAACGGTAGCTTCATCGAGTTCGACATTACGGGCATCGGGACTCTGACCATAAGGCCGGCCTCGGCCCTTCCCACCATTGCCAGGACGGTGTTCATTGACGGCTTCAGCCAGCCAGGCGCCAGCGCCAGCAACTACCGCATCCAACTGGACGGGACCAACGCCGGGATCAATGCCGACGGCCTGAAGATAACCGGCGCGGAGAGCTGGGTGCGGGGGTTGGTGATCAACCGGTTCCAAGGCAACGGTATTGTGCTGCAGTGGCCCGGCGGGAAACAGTTCATCGAGAAAAACCGCATCGGGACCAATGTGCTCGGCACCGGTGATCTGGGCAACGGCAAGGCCGGGGTACTGGTTGCGGGCGCGGACGGAGTGAGGCTGTGGCGCAATCTGATATCAGGCAATGGCTCCCATGGAGTCGCGATTTTGAGCGGCGCCGACGGCACAATAATCGACGGCAACATCGTCGGTCCAGATGCCAGCGGCGCAACAGATTTGGGCAACACCGGTTCCGGTATTCACATATCAGGCAGCAACGTGGCCATATCCAACAATGTCATCGCAGGCAACGACTCACACGGTGTTTCCATTGACGGTTCTGGTGCAACCGACAACCGGTTGGAGGACAACTATATCGGGACCAGCGAAAGCGCCATTTCCATAGGGAACAGCGGCTCGGGCGTCCACATAGGCAGGGGTGCCAGTGACAACTCTATTGAGAAAAACACCGTCGCTCACAACGGCAACGACGGGGTCACGGTTATATCGAGTTCTTCAACGGGCAACACAGTGTGGGAGAACTCCATGTACTCCAACGGAGGGCTGGGTATAGACCTGAACGACGACGGAGTGACGGCCAACGATGACCGCGACTTGGACTCCGGCCCAAACAACCTGCAGAACTACGCGGTGCTGACATCAGCGGGGTTGAGCAGCGATGCCGGTTCCATCGGCTTTGAACTCTACGTTACTCGGGACAACCAATACACGGTGGACTTCTACGCCAGTGATTCCTGCGACGGTTCGGGCAACGGCGAAGGCAAGGAGTGGATAGGATTTGCCAGGGTGGTGTCGGCAACTTACGGCGACCGTCATTTTTTGGCAAATTCGTTCAGGGGCACGTTGAACCAGTACGACCCACCGTCGGGCAGGTACATGACCGCCACAGTTACCGTTGATGGCAGCACCTCGGAGTTTTCGCCCTGTGTCCAGAGCATTGCTCTGCCACACCTGACCCTGTCCGAGGACTCGATTGAGGTGGCGGAGGATGGATCAACGGCAACGACCTACACGGTCAAGTTGTCTAGTAGGCCCTCCCATGACGCTACGGTAAACTTGACCATTGAGGGGGATGAAGTGGTTACAGCGTCGCCGGACACCTTGATTTTCACAATAGGCAACTGGGCCAGCACCCAGACGGTGACGCTGACTGCTGTGAGCGACGACGATCCCGAGGACGAATTCACGGTTGTGCAACACAAGGTGACCATTGGCAGCAAGACTTACGTCTCGGAGTGGCTGCCGGTGGAGGTACAGGACGACGACGTACCAGGGGTGACCTTGGCGGATGACGGCACTGTCTTGGTGACCGGTTCGGTCAGGATGGTTGAAGGTGACACCGCCACCTATTCAGTGGTGCTTACCGAGGAGCCCGCCGATGACGTCAGGATTAATGCATACAGCAGCACTGCCAGCGCGTTGCAGGTCTCGCCTTCCTCTCTGACTTTCACCAAAGACAACTACGACAAAGCACAACAGATCACTCTCACGGCCCAGACGGACAGCGATGCAGCGGACGAACTGGTAACCGTGTACCACGAGATAGAGATCAATGGGATCTACTACGTGGTGGCACGAGTACGGGCTCTCATAACCGACTCGGTTTTCCCCAGACTTGTCCTCTCCCAGGAATCCATCAGCGTCAACGAGGGTGAAACCACCACGTACACAATCGTTCCGGAATCGGAGCCATCCAGGAGCTTTACCATTACGCCTATGAGCACTGACACGGATTCGGTGACGGTCTCCCCTTCATCCCTGAGGTTCACCGTAGGTACAAACGGCAACTGGCACACACCTCAAGCGGTGACGGTCACCGGGGTGAAGGATAACGACGAGTTTGACGATGTCGCCACGATTCGGCACCTATCAACTTACGCTGGTACAGGGTATCGGTTGGGAAGCGGAGTAGAAGTCACCGTTGCCGACGGCAACCGTGGCCCCTTCTTTGAAGAAGGACTGAAGACTATACGGTCTGTGCCGGAAAACTCTGGTCTGGGGACGGCCGTGGGAGATCCGGTATCAGCGACGGATCTGAACAACGACACCCTGACTTACAAAATCGAGGTCCAGCAAGGAGGGCCATATACCGTCGACGTCGGGACAGGACAGATTCGGTTGGCTACCGGGGTAAATCTGAACTACGAAACTCCCACCGCGCAGGAGGTGAAGCTCACCGTACAAGACCCCGATGGACTTATGGACACCATTGAAGTGGAGATTCTCATCGCGGATGTGAACGAGCCTCCGGTGGTGAGAGGCAACGATGTTCTGAGGTTTCGGGAGAACCACACAGGGCGCATTGCCCTCTACACGGCCAGCGATCCAGAAAGAGACGCCTTTACGTGGTCAGTGGGGGAAAAAGACGGAAGTCTCTTTTCTATAGACAGCCAGGGCTACCTCGCATTCAAAGATCCTCCGGACTACGAGAACCCCACGGACTCCGACTCAGACAACATCTACAACTTCTCGGTCCGTGCTTCGACGGGCGGCATTACGGCTACCTAGCGGTGACCGTCACGGTAGAGAACGTGAATGAGCCTCCGGTAGTCACGGGCCCCGACACGTTTACCTACCGTGAGAACGGCGCCGCCTCCCTGTACACTTACAGGGCTATCGACCCGGAGCGCTCCGACATCACTTGGTCTCTGTCAGGTCTCGACGACGATGACTTCACGATCAGTGAGACGGGCGTCCTCTCCTTCGCCAACTCCCCAGACTACGAGAACCCCACCGACTCAGGCCGCGACAACGTATACAAGGTCACCGTGGTGGCGCGTGACGACGCGTTCAACTTTGGCACACTCAATGTCACCATCACCGTCACCGTTGGCACTGACAGCACCGTCGGCGACCAATACGACGTCAACAACAACGGGGTTATCGACAAGGCTGAGGTGATAGCGGCCTTCAGGGACTACGTTAACGGTAAAATCGGCAAAGCCCAGATAATAGAGATATTCCGGTTGTACGTCGCTGGATAACTCGGCGAACGGTTGGGGAGAATGGGCTAGTAAGTCAAGTCTAGTTACCAAAGTAGACTTGCTCCTGCTGACCTAGGAGGCCTTTAGTTCCGCCAGCTTGACGTCTATGTTCTCAGCCTCCAACGACAACCTCTCCCATTCCTCCCAAAGCGACCCTGCCTCCTCTTTGAGCACACGGTACTGCTCTCCTGCCAACGCGAGCTGAGTCGGGCCGTCGAAGTGGCTGGGTCTCGAGAACATGGCCTCCAATTCCGCTATGTGGGCCTCGTAGCTGGAAAGCGAAACGTTTATCTCCTCTATACGCGTCGCCAATCTGCGAGCTTCTCTTGCAAGCGACCGACGCTGCTCCTCTTCCGCGCTACGGGACCGTCCCGAATGTCTCCTCGTGGCGGCCCGTTCTGAAGCCGCACCTGTCGCTCCGTTTACTTCTGCACCGACTCTCCCTTCACGGGACACGGTCTGCTTCCGATACAGGTACGCATCGTAGTCGCCGGGAAATACGGTGGGGCGTCCGGCATCAATCTCAATGATAGTGTTGGCAACCTGCCTTATGAGGGTCCGGTCATGGGTTATCAGGCAAATCGTGCCGTGGTAGTCCTCAAGAGCGTCCGCGAGCACCTCCCTGGAAGCGATGTCCAGGTGGTTCGTAGGCTCATCCATGAGGAGCAGGTTGCTGGGCTGGAAGAGCAGCTTGGCCAGGGCCACCCGCGCCTTCTCTCCACCCGATAGTACGGATATCGGCTTGCGGACGTCGTCTCCGCTGAACAGAAAGCCGCCCAGGGTGGTGCGAAGGTTCCGTTCCGGCTCACTCGGTGCCGTATATTGCAGTTCCTCGATGATCGTATTGCCGGGATTGAGGAGTTCGATGACGTGCTGTGCGTAGTAGGCCGATACCACGTTGTGGCCGGTCCTTCTCTCCCCCTTGTCCGGTGGAAGGACGCCCGCGAGCAACTTCAGCATCGTAGTCTTGCCGGCGCCGTTTGGTCCAACCAGGGCAACGCGGTCGCCGCGTGACAGCGCCAGTTTCATGCCATCATAGACCGTGTTGTCCCCGTAGGACTTGCTCACGTTGGTCAGGGAGATGACCTCGTAGCCACTCCGTGGAGGCTCCGGGAACGCATAGCGAATCTTCTTCGTCATCCTTGGCAGCTCAACAGACTTCACCTTCCTGAGCTGCTTTAACCGGCTCTGCACTTGGCTGGCCTTCGTTGCCTTGGCTCGAAAACGCTCGACGAATCGCATCTGCCTCTTCATCTCGCGCTCCTGCCTGGCCGCAGCCGCTTGCCTGATCTTAAGGGAGCGCTCTCGTGCAATGAGGTAATCGTCGTAGTTGCCCCTCATCAGGACCACCTCGTCCTGTTCAATGGCAAGCACCTTGGTTGCGACCTGATTGAGGAAGGCGCGGTCGTGAGATGTGATGATCACCCCGCCCCGAAAGGAGGCCAGGTACTTCTCGAACCACAGGTTTGCATCAAGGTCAAGGTGGTTGGTCGGCTCATCCAGGAGCAGGAGGTCGGGGTTCTTGAACAGCAGCCTGGCCAGCCCTGCCCGCATGACCCAGCCGCCGCTGAACTCGCCCATGGGCCGGAGAAAGTCCCCTTCCTTGAATCCAAGGCCCGAGAGGATGGCTTTGGCCTCGTGGTCCCTGTCGCCCCCGCCTGCGGCCTCGAGCGCCATCTCAAGCCGGCCAAGGCGTTGCATCAGCTCGGCCTGCTTCGCCGGGTCAGATTCCGTTGAGAGAGCCTCCTGCGTGGCGGTAACCCTGTCCATGAGCTCGGCAACGTCGGGGCTCGTGTCCAACACCTCTTGGAGGAGAGGTTTGCCCGTAAACGGCGCAGGCTCCTGCTTGAGATAGCCTAGAGAAACGTTGCGCTGCCTGGATATGCTCCCTGAGTCCGGTGAGGTATCGCCCGCCAGAATGTCCAGAAGCGTGGTCTTCCCGGAGCCGTTTGGGCCTATGAGTGCAATGCGGTCCCCGGCGGCCACAGCGAGGTTGAGACTACTGAACAGAGTCTTGTCTGAATAGACTTTACTGATGTTTGATGCAAATAGCATTTTCCCAACCCGGTGACCATTATATCTATTGGCCGCAAGTGTGGGGGCAAGGCTGCCTTCCATGAGAAGCTCCTGCGGCGAACGTCAGCTCTCCTGGATTCATGGACGGAACGCCTGCTAGGATGGCGAAGCATCCCCTGAGCGGCTATGCTGTTAAAATTGAGGCATGGATTTGGTGTGCCTCCAGGGAGAGGTCTCGTCGTTGAGGGAAGAACTTGGGAACAAATAGAACTCAAGCAGAACACGTCCCGCGGGTTCACTATGGATGGTGGATGGCGACTATCGGAATCGTGGTCAATGGATTCGGGTCGGTGCGTCAAGCCACAGTGCCGATTTTCTTCCTGCCGGTGTACCAAGAGCTAGGTGTTAGTCGAGCCGCTCTAGCGTTTATCTTCTCAATAGCGCGCCTAGAGGGTGGTATAGAAGCACCTATAGCTGGATGGATTATAGACCGCTTTGGGCCACGGCTCCCTACAGTAATAGGCATCACTATGGGAAGCCTTGGATTCATGCTGTTGGCCACGGCCCAGAACTACTGGGCGTATGCCCTCATCTACCTCCTAATGATCTCTCCTTCTTCTAACATAGCAGGCGCCCATGCCATGCATGCAGTCGCCAACCTCTGGTTCGTTCGTTATCGAACCAGAGTGCTCAGTCTGTTCTCAGGCTCAATACGTTTGGGAACCGCCGTTTCTACCCCCATTATTGCGTTCATCGTCCTGAACCATGGCTGGAGAAACGGCGCTGTCTTCGCAGCACTGGTTACTCTGATAGTCACACTTCCTGTTGCACTGTTCATACGTAGAACACCAGAGTCTATGGGGCTGTTGCCAGACGGCGGGCGACTTGGAGATGTGTCGAGCGAGCGAGGCCATTCGAAGGCCGAAACGACAGCAACCAGGGAGCTGCCAGCAGACTTCACGTTCAAAGAGGCGTTACATACCCCATCCTATTGGATCATAGCTTTCAGCACTATGGTCAGACTTTCCCTAAATCAGGGAGTGCGGGTACACATCATACCTATCTTTGTCTGGAAGGGCTTAAGTGAGCAAGCAGGCGCCAACCTTCTGGGGTTGCTGGCTTTCACAGCAGTTCCATTGATCTTGATGTTTGGCTGGCTTGGAGATCGATTTAACAAAGCGCCAATACTGCTCCTCGGACATGTGGGAACAGTTGCAGCTATGCTAGTTATAGTGAATTTCAGTGGCATTTTTGCTCTGCTTGTTTTTGCTTTGTTAATGGCCCTGGGGGAAAGCACGGCGCCAGTAAATCATTCGATAATAGGGGAGTACTTCGGCCGTAAGGCATTCGCCACTCTGAACGGCCTTCTCCAAACCGTGGGCATGATTGGACTTGCCACGCCTGTATTTGCCGGATGGGTCTTCGATATGACGGACAGCTACGCAAACGCTCTTCTGACATTCGCCGCGGTCGCTGGCATTGCCATTGTGGCTCTCCTTTTCCTGAGAAGACCTCATTTGGCTAGCGCATCTGCTTCCTCAGAAACCGATGATTCTAGGAGCATTTGATAGTCCCGACCGTGGATTTTCGTCGAACTAGACTGTTGACCCCCTCGCCTTGTTACTAGTCGGATACGCTCAACCTTCCACGTCAGCCCACCAAAGAGGAATCGAACGGGGCGTAGGGGAGCTACTCGGCGGAGGGGTCGTGCTCGACGACGATTTCCACCGGCGCGTTGCGCGCTACAATCAGCTCCATCGGCTCCGTCAGGCTGTCGTTGACGGGCTGATGTACCGAATCCGGCGGCACATAGATGAAGTCGCCCGCTGCTATCGCCAAGCTTTTATCGAGCCGCTTTCCGGTGAGGAACCGCCCCTTACCCTTCAGCACGTAAATGGCGGACTCGCAGTTTACGTGGTAGTGAGGCGAGGAAGCGCAACCGGGCGGAATGGTGGCGATCGCAAGATGAATGCCCTCGGCGCCTACCAGCGCCTGCGACACGCCGGCCAGCCGCGTCATCGCACCCGATGCGACCTCCACCTCAAGCTCGCCTGGCCTTACGACTGTGCACTTAACATCGAGATCATTATCCATATAGCAAGATTGTACTACTTTCTAAGTGTGGCAAGAAACCACCGGCTGGGCTCAGGAGGCAAGGGGGTCTCAACTTTCCTCCGCCACGAAGTCCGGCGTGTGAAAGTGCCTGTATAGGGCATCCGGAACCGACAGACGCTTCACCAATCCACTCTGTGTAAGCTGGCGTACAATAAACTGTAGCGCCTAAGGGGTTATTACTTGTCACAGTTGTCTCCTCACTCTCGACGGAATTAGCTCCAGCCGGCCAGGCAAGCCTACAGACAACGCTATGATCGAGGCCTTCAATGCCAGGCTTCGGGCTGAATGCCTCAACGAAAGTTGGTTCTTGTCTTTGGAGGACGCTCGGGAGAAAATAGATGGATGGCGCGGCACTACAACAGCGAACGTCCCCACAGTGCCCTGGGCAACCTCGCCCCGGAGACCTTTGCCCTCGTGGCCACAGCAGCGGTTCAATGACCCACGAAACTAACACTACAACTGGTACAAAGAATGGGGCAGGACCAACTTGATCCGCTACATCCACCTCGCAAAGCTCATTCTTCCGCAGCCTGCTAGAGCACTACATATTGTACCTAGGAGAAACGAGGTCGGCCTTGCGCGGTAGAGTGGATGTCGGTAGATTACGCGGCGGAGGCTGGAGACAGGCACTGAGCGGATTCGTCAGGGGCGGAGACGACGCAAACAGGCTGGCCCCCCGCCTTCTGGATAGGCGCGGGAATCTCCGTTGCCACATGATCGGAGGCAGGGACCGGGGATGGGTTCCCGCCCCGTATCGAGTACGGGGCAGGCTCTGCGCGGGAACGACGGAGTTGGGGGCGTGCGGTTCATTTTGCTAGCAGTGACGGTTGTGCAAAGGAACGGACAAGAGCCCGCAGATAGAGGTTGTGTTGGGATATGCCAGGCGGACACGCAGTGCTGGAGGACTATTGCTCATGCAGGTGTATTGGCGTGAAGTGAGGAAGGGACAGAGGCTCATCCTGACAATGGATGACGGCGAGGAGCAGGAGGTAGGCGGGGTGAGGGCGACCAAGAGGGGCTTCGACGCCTTCGCCCAGACCTTCGGCTACAACCCCGGGCGGGCCCAAAAGGGCATGGCGTCCATGGAGGAGGCCAAGGGGTTCGTGGAGGGCTTTCGGCCCTGGGAGCTGCACGGCGCGATGGGCGTGACGGTGGACGACGAAGTGCGCCCGCAGGTCCAGTAGTCCGGGCATAATCGGCTTCCCTGGGCGGAACGGGACCTGAGGGTCGGGGCCCCATGAGATAAAGGGGTGGCGCGGTGCGTGTGCTTTCCTTCCCATTCTGGCCAGGGATATCGATGCCCCGGCATTGGTAGACCTTGGTCCCATGATGCGCCGCTGGGCGCCCTGGCAGTCACGTGAGCAGCGGATGCACTATCACCGCCTCGCCGCTCCCGTTGTCTCCAAGGTGATGGGCAGCATCACGGCTTGGGCATGGCACGCGGGGCGTATGGTGGCAATTCCATCCGTTGAGCTTGCCAAGACCGGCCTGAGTGGGAAGGAAGCCGTTGCCGAGCACTTGAGCAGAGGCCGCGGAGCCAGCTTCGTTCGATATCCTGGCATTGAACCTGAGGTGATCACTGTGGACAACGGCCCGGAGTTCGCAGGCAAGGCCATGGATGAGTGGGCCTATCGGCGGGGCATCAAGTTAAGCTTTATACGTCCTGGCAAGCCGGTAGAGAACGCTTTTGCTGAGAGCTTCAACGGCCCGGCTACGCGACGAATGCTTGAACATCAACTTCCTTCATGAGTGTAAGGGCATGCCAGGGAGATCATAGAGAACTGGCGGCAGGACTACAACGAGGTCAGTCCCCACAGTTCCCTGAAGGGTAAAACGCCCAAAGAGTTTGCTGGCTCTTTGGCTGGACTCTACTAGCCAATGATACTTAACTTCGGGGTAAGGTCAAATTGCGGAGCTCAGATTCCTGACTCTCACAGCACGGAGCGATGTGCCCACCTGCTGACGTGGGTGCCCACTGACTGGCTACCCAAATGAGGGGCGTTTGGGTATTGTTCTTAGTCCTGGCGATGGCTGGCTGTTCAGGTCCAACTCCAACCCCAACCGCCCCCGCGCTGAATATGGCTATCGTCCAGGGCATACAGCAGGGCTCCAAGACGCCGAAAGTATCCCTGCGTTGAACGCCCTAGAGACTGACGACCTTGCCATCGTCGAGGTCATCGACCAGATGTGCCCCATTGCCGCAGGCCAGCACAAGCCTACTGTGGAGCTGGGCGACCTAACCGAGAACGAGTACATCCAGGACGAGATTGTGGAATACTGCTCCAATGTGCGCCCTGCCCTGTTTCCTGCGCCTACGGATGTTGATCTCAACCCTGGGATGGTCAAGCTATTCACGCTAACGTTTGAGCGCGTAGATAGCGCAGAGGACATTCCGCCGATGTTCGAGGTAAAAGGGATAGAGGGCTATATGGTGCTCACTTACCTTTGCGCCATCGCAGACGGGCACTATGAGCCAGAAATCTCCCTCCGTGACTTTGGAGTAGACGCGACCTCCACCTCAAGCTCGCCTGGCCTTACGACTGTGCACTTAACATCGAGATCATTATCCATACAGCAAGATTGTACTACTTTCTAAGTGTGGCAAGAAACCACCGGCTGGGCTCAGGAGGCAAATGGGTCTCAACTTTCCTCTGCCACGAAGTCCGGCGTGTAAAAGTGCCTGTATAGGGCAAGGAACCCACGAGTACCGCTTAGCCGGATAGGCACCAGAAGAGTAGCCCATCCACTTCGCCTCAATCTGAGAAACATCCAGTAATTGACACCAGTGAGCAAGGCGTATAGATTGCGGAAAAGAGCCGACTTACTGGCTAAAAGTGGCCGTATCCGTTTCAGTTGAATGGAGGCAGTCCGATGGCAAACGGATTGAGCGAATTCGTAAACGATTCCCAGGCAATGATCGGCCAAAGTGCGCCGGACGTGCCTCAAGGGGTGAAGTCCGCAGTCTGGTCCTCCATCCAGAACCTGTGTAGCGCTTTGGGCGATACCAACCCCCTCTACAACGACGCGGCGAAGGGAGTGGGCACGATATACAATACCCTGATCGCGCCCCCTAGCTACATCTTCTCCATACGCACTCCTGACTCAGGAGCCGCTTATGAGGGAAAAGCGTATGGACTGCGTAGGTTCAGTACCAAGGCATCGGCGCAATGGAACGATGTGATCCGCTTGGGGCAGCCACTGGTTAGCGATCTGAAGGTGACCGCGGTGCGGGATGGCGGTAAGCTGAGCGGCAGAGATGCCGCCGAGGTGGACTCAACTGCAACTTCTAGTACCGTCTATGGCGGCACCCTGGCCTCCGCCACTGGTACAGTATCCTTGGTGTCCTACGAGCCTGGCGAAGCGCTTATAGATGACAGAGACATCCACGTCTACTCCGACGAAGAGATCAAGAAGCTGGAAGACGATCTTGACGCTATGCAGCCCCATAGAGGCCAAGTACCCCTCTACTGGAGTGAAGTAAACGAAGGAGACATGCTCCCTTCCCTGGTCAAGGGGCCCGTCTCCTATAACGAGATCTCATCATGGCGTCTTGCCGAAGCCAAGCCCAGCACCGCTCTCATCGGCGTCACAGCTCACGACTATTTGGTGGCCAGGCCGGGCCGGATTACTACCAACCCCAGCACTTTGTGGCCTTACTTCGACGTGGAGCAGGCCTACGGAGACATCCTTTCCATAAAAAGCCTAGGATTCAAGATGCCGGTGACTAGGGGCCTGATGCGCTTCGCCTTGGCAAGCCAGGTGCTGACCAGCTGGATGGGCGACCTGGGATTTCTGAGGAGCATGTCCCTTGACCTGCCCAACCATTTCTTCTACGAGGACACTCTGTGGCTTGATGGGCAGGTCACAAAGAAGTTCAAGGAAAACGTCGGTACGGAAGAGTACAACGCCGTTGAGGTCAAGCTATCAGGCCGCAATCAATTAGGAGATGCACTGGTTGATGGTAATGCAGTGGTCTATCTTCCGGAACGTGGCTTTCTTGTGGGGCTACCCATTGGCAACCCCTGGTCATAAGAGCATGGCAAAACCGTGAAACGGAAAAGGGAGAGAAACAATGACTACAACAGGTGAAACCTTCGAGGGCTTGGTAGATCAGTTCAGGCAGCTTTCAAGGGCCCAGGTAGACGAAGAGGTGATGGGTGAAGGTTATCCTCTAGACATGCTGCTATACCCCGACATGACCCAGCCTTACGACACATCAGGGCCTCCTTACACGAGTCCGTTCTTCTTGACCGAAGAGGTAGTTAAGGCCTACGCTGCTAGCATTGGGGACAACAATCCCCTCTACACCGACCCCGAGTACGCCAAGCAGGGTCCCCACGGATGCCTGATCGCGCCAGGAACGGCAATGCTGCTCGCCAGAAACGCCATGTGGCACGGTGCTCGACGAGTGGGGGGGTGGCCGATTGCCAACTTCCACTCAGGAACTGCCTGGGAATTCTTCGACGTGGTGCGCGTGGGGACAGGATTCAAAGCCACGTCTACAGGAAAGGAGATAATCGAGAAACCCGGAGCTCACGGCAATCTCTTCTTCTTCATCACAGATCTCCTTTACTGGGACATGCGCGGTGACCTCCTTGGGAAATGCTACGGTACCCTGATCATGGTGCCCCGTGAAGAGATGGGCACCGGCAGGGCAATGTCAGTGGAACGCTTAGGTGAGCGTATGTTGTATGAACGAGAGCCCGGCAAGTACAACGAAGAGAAGGTTGAAGAGATCCTAGACATGGTGAAGAAGGGACGCCCCAGGGGCAAAGAGATTCTATACTGGGAGGACGTCAACGTGGGCGATAAGTTGACGCCCTTTGTGCTTCCTCCTTGGACTGACCAGGACTACGCCGGTCCCAACTTGATCCGCAACGGACCGCAGAGGGCATACGGCTTTGATGCAGGATATAGGATGCGGAAGTACATCAGACAAGAAGGTGGGGGAGGCGTCACTTACACGCATCCGGTTTCCCGCTGGCCTTGGAGCCCGGGTGCCGAACACGGCGATGCCCTCATGGCGGCCTACCGCGGCCAGTCTCTCCCCTTTGACTGGGGTGGTCAGAGATCCCAGATACCTCAAGCCTTGATGAGTAACTGGATGGGCGACCACGGCTTCATTCGCCGTCTCCAGATGGCCCTACGCCGGCCCATGTACTACGGAGACCTTGGTGTTTATAGCGGTGAAGTGACAAAGAAGTTCAAAGAAGTGCAGAAAGGCGAGTCCGGCGAAGGCGCTGTCCCCGGGGAGAGGACCTACTACGCGGTGGGCATCAAGTACGAGGGACGCAACCACGAGGACCAGGTATTTGTCCAAGGCACGTCCACGGTCTACCTGCCCTCCCGGGAAGGTGGCATGGTGCAACTGCCTATTCCGCACGTGGCCAGACCCCCTGCGGTCCCCTACGAGACCTTCTACAGGGACTGGTACTAGACCCAGTTTATTGGAGCGTCTAAGGCTTGATGGAACTAGACGGGATGCTCACCGGGATACGTGTGCTCGACTCCACCACGGCAGTAGCAATGCCAACGGCGATGCACATCCTGGCCGATATGGGGGCCGAGGTGATAAAGGTTGAAGCCCCCGCCAGAGAGGAGTCCGCTGCCAGGGATGACGCGTTCCAGTACTTGCAACACGGCAAGCTGGGAGTGACGGTCAATATCAAGGCGGAGGGCGGCCTAGACCTTTACAAAGACCTAGTGCGTGTCAGTGACGTCCTTGTAGAGAACAATAGGGCCGGTACCATCGCCCGTTTGGGACTGGGATATGATGAACTGCGTAAAGTAAACCCCACCATTGTTATGCTCTCCAACACCGGCTTCGGCCAGACAGGCCCATGGAGGCGCTATACTGGGATCGGATCTTTCCTTGAACTAACCACAGGAGTCAGCCACTTCACCGGCTATTTGGATCAGGGCCCGCGGCAGGTTGGAGGGGCCTGGATCGATATTCACGCGGCGTGGATGACCGTCTTCTCCGTGCTTGCCGCGCTTTACCATCGTGCCCAAACGGGAGTTGGGCAGCATGTCGACTTCGCCATGTACCAGGTCGGTGTGACCACGATGGGTGTTGATCTTCTCGATTACTTCTCCAACGGTAGGATTGGAAAGCAGATGGCGAATCGTCATCCATACTACGCACCACACGGCCTGTACCCCTGTAAGGGCGAAGACAGATGGATCGCCATCGCCGTAGAGTCCGATGTCCAGTGGCGGGCACTTTGTATATTGATGGACAAGCCTGAGTTGGCGAATGACCCGCGATACGCAGACAGCCTGAGCCGCTGGCATCATCAAGACGACCTTGAACCCGTCATCGCGGCCTGGAGCAAGGAATACGATTACAGAGAGTTGATGAAGCTAACCCAAGACAAAGGCATAGTAGCCTCCATAGTACCTGATGCCGCAGAACTAATGACGGACCCGCATATGGTGGCCCGGGGCTTCTACGAAAAAATGACCCACTCCCCGGAATCGGGATACGGTACCAGGCTATTCATCGGACGTCCTTGGAAAGCGTCCCATACCCCATCTCATTTCCGTAGACCCGCTCCCTACCTCGGTGAGCACAACGAATATGTCTTCGGAGAGCTCCTCGGTTTGTACCACAAAGACCTGGAGCGGCTCTACCAGAACGGGGTTGCCGCCAAGATTCCTCCCAAGCCACAACAAGAGAGTGCAGGTCGACCCGTAGGGCGTAGAGGCCATATCGGCTACGCGGCGCCGTCGGTGGAGAACGGTACCTTGGCCTACGTTGACTCTGACTATAAAAAGAAACTCGGCATCGAATGACGCAAGCAGGGCCATTTAATAAGCTGCGTGTTATAGACCTAGCAACCGAGGTCGCCGGCCCCTTTGCCACAAAACTCTTCGCCGACTACGGCGCCGATGTGATCAAAGTGGAACCGGTTGGTGGTGAGCCGTCAAGGCGCATGGGGCCCTTTCACGAGGACGACCCTCATCCTGAAAAGAGCTTGACCTTCCTTTTCCTGAACTGTAACAAGCGCGGGGTCACACTGAATCTGGAGACAGAGGCCGGTAGGAAGATATTTCGCGAGTTGGTCAGGGGCGCCGACCTACTCGTGGAGAGCAACCCGCCCCGCTATCTCGAAGGGTTAGGTATAGGCTATCGCGAACTGGAGAACCTCAATCCCCAGCTCGTGATGACGTCCATTACACCTTTCGGTCGGACCGGGCCCTATCGGGATTTCAAAGGCAACGACTTGGTGTACTACGCATTCGGTGGGCAGATGTACGTCAGTGGCGCCTATGACCGAGAGCCGTTGAAGCACGGACACCCTCAGAGCCTCTTCTTGGGTGGCATGGTTGCAGCACACGCCACCACTGCAGCTCTGTTTGCCAGAACTATGCTTGGCCGAGGCCAGCATATAGACCTATCCTTGGCAGAGGTTATGGCGGCCGATCAATACCAGTCCGCCGTGCGCTACGCCTTCTCCGGTCAAGTGACCCGCCGAGCGCCCAAGAGCGACACCGGTGACCCCAAGGGCACTGGATTCAACGGCATGGTCCGGGCCAAGGACGGCTATGTGCGTCTGTCGGTCAGCCCCCCGAATCGCCTCTACCCCAGGTCAGGGGAGACGCCGTGGAAAGATTACGCGGCCCTACTTGGCCATCCCGAGTTGGGACAGCCACTACAAGACGCCGAGAGCATCCAGGATATAGACTCACTCCTCTTGCCCGTCATCCGGGAGATGCCCAAGTTCGAGTATTTTCATAACCTGATGACCCAGGAGTGGGACGCAGCAGTGGCGCAGACCCCGGAAGATTTGGCCGGCAGCCCTCAGTTGGAAGACCGTGGCTTCTTCACCCAAGTAGAGCATCCTGTTGTAGGAAAGATAAGATTTCCCGGTGAGATTGTGAGGTTCTCCAAATCGCCATGGAGCCTTCGTTTTCCCGCTCCGTTGTTGGGGCAGCACAATAGAGCGGTGTACTGCGGAGAGCTCGGTTACACAGATGAGGATGTCGTGAACCTTAGGCAGCTAGGCGTCATTTAGCAGAGCCCGCGACACTCATCGTATGCATTTGCTTGCGAGTGGAACTACCCCTTCAACAGCGAGGATTTCAACCCCAGGCTCTACTACGTGGCCAGGCTGTATAGAGATGGTACGCCCGCAGGGGCTGAAGATGTAAAATTCGTCAGGGGTTCCGAGAGACCACGAGCATCGAGTTCGACGTCTCAGGCATAGAGAGGAGAGGCAAGTTCACCGTGACGGCGACGCGCCTCCGCCGACGCCGGGCCTGATGGAGCCGAGGCCACGTACCACACCGTCGCTACATAGCTCTAGTGAGGTACGGAGATAGTCATAGATCGGTTTCGTGAACCCGGCTGAACCCCTTGGCAACTCCCTGGGGACCCGCTTGCCTAGAGCGATCTCACGGGAGTGGGCATCAAGCTAATGCAGGATACACATCCTTTGAGGAAATAAGAGCTCTAAGCTCTGTAGCCACTGATACTCAAAAACATCTCTGTCGTATTCCTCAATCATTGCCTTGACAGCGCTCTGAATCAGTGGTACAAGCTCGCTCACCTGATGCCTAAACGCTACCGTCTTGAATACCCATGACAAACCTAGAGAACCTCTGGGTCCGTATCTCAGTTGGAGAATAGCGTACGCTCGGAGAAAAGGGGGAGGAACGAATGTTGACCCAGACTTTCGAAGAGGCAATTACCGAGTACATCGAACGGTGCAAGGAGGCAATTGGAAAAGAGAGAGACGAATATAGGCCCCCCGGCCCGGGGACTCCGTTTCCTTGGTCCTCGCCATATGAAGCGGCATTAAGATTCGATTCCCGGACAATCCGCAACTACACCTTGGCTCACGGTGATGACAACCCCCTATTCATCGACCCAGAGTATGGCAAGAGGACGCGCTACGGCTCCCAACTAGTCCCTAACCCGGCCCTCATTTTGGTAAGAGGCGCCGGCGGCCAAGGACCAAACAGACCCCAGGGATACCCGGTAGGCGATTTCTTTTCCGGAGTCGCCTGGGACTACTACGATGTTGTCAGGCTTGGTGCCGCTCGTGTTAAGAACACCAAAACCACCACGGAGTTCTTTGAAAAGCAAGGCTCAAGAGGACGCTTGCTCTTCCTCATCGCGGAGAACCGGTATTGGGATGCCCACGCCGATTTGATAGCCATGTGCTACGGGACGCTTATTCTGGTCCCAATTGAAGCTATGGGCGGCGGTCGTGCCATGCCCGTGGAGCGCTTAGGCGAACAGCTAATGTACGAACGTAAGGCATCCCAGTACAATCGTGAGCAAGTAGACGAATGTCTTGCGACGATGAACCAGTCTTACCGACGTGGTGCGAATACACTCTACTGGGAAGACGTTCAGGTAGGAGACAAACTGGGGCCTCTAGTCCATCCACCATTCACTCTCCTAGACCAGATATCAGGTGGCGTGGTCTCTGGCGCCACGCAAGGCCCCAGGCAGTATGAGGAGGGTGAGGATCTGACTCATGAGGGCCTTCAATTTGAGGGCGTGTTCCATCGGAATCGGAAGAGACCTGGAGGTGCGGGCACGCACCCCATTACTCGTTGGCCTTGGGGTCCCCGTGATGAGCACCCCGATGCCGTAACCGCCCCGTTCCGCGGACAGCCGTTACCCTTTGACGGGGGGGTCAGGCGCACGCAAGCAGCCAACAGAATGCTGACAGACTGGATGGGTGACGATGGGTTCATTCGGCGCTACCAGACCGCCCTACGCAAACCGCTGTATTACGGAGACACCACCATATATACGGGTGAGGTAGTAAGAAAGTTCAAAGAAGTGCAAGAGGGCAACGCCGAGCCTGGGGGCCAGCCCGGTAAGGCTGAGTACAACGTTGTAGGGATCAAACTGCAAGGGTCCAATCAACTGGAAGAGATCCAGATGCAGGGCACCGCAGCCATATATCTGCCCTCGCGAGAAACCGGGCCAGTTAAGTTACCCGTGCCCCACCCTGGGAATCCCCCGTACGTACCTTATGAAACCTTCTATCGTGACTGGTATTGAACGGCGGCTCGTTAGACCCAGAGCAGTATAACCGGAGGTAGCCGGCTTGGCAGTCCCCGCGTTACTAGCGCCGCTACTCTTCTTCCATGGTAACAAGCGGCAAGCCCGTACCACGGACTTCGCCTCTCTACTGCTGCGTGACGGCTACCGTTGAATCGCGTTAGATCAGCGGGGAGACGGCGACCGAGCTACCAGCCAAAGGCGTAAGCAGTGTTCCCTTTAGGCGAGGCGGCGCCTGAGATTGTGCCCCGCTCCTTGTCAAATTGGATCGCCATCACCCTTCCATTGGCCCAGTCCCCCACGATGTCTATCTGGTGGCCTCGACTTTCCAGCTCACCGATAACCTCCGGGGGGATGCGACCTTCGGCGATGACCTTTGCGGGGTACGCCGCCCTGGGATAAAAGGAAGACGGGAAATGGTTGGAGTGCACGGTGGGTGCATCCAACGCCTCCTGTAGATTCATGCCGAACTCCACGTAGTTCATGAAGAACTGTAGCGTCCACTGGTCTTGGGCATCTCCACCTGGCGTACCAAACACCATAAACGGTTCTCCTCTCTTGGTTACCAGGGATGGCGTCAGTGTTGCCCTGGGCCGCTTGTGTGGAGCCAATGCGTTGGGCCGCTCTGGATTCAGGTAGAACATCTGCCCCCTGGTGCCCAGCGGAAATCCCAATCCCTTGATGACGGGGGACGAGCGCAGCCACCCGCCGCTCGGCGTAGCGCTCACCATATTCCCTTCGTGGTCAACCGCATCCAGGTGTGTCGTGTCGTTTATGTGTCCCTCTGTCGATCCGGACTGGGGCGCTTCAGCCACCGGCAGGCCAAGCGCTCTTCTGTTGTCTAGAGCTACGTCCAGAAGATCGTAGGAGAGACTTCCCCGGCCAACGTCTCCGGCAACAAGTTCTGTGGAGGCCTGAGCGCCGACAAGCTCTTGTCTTGCTGCGGCGTATCTCTCCGAAAGAAGCTTGGCCACGGGCACTTCATCAAACATCGGGTCGCCGTAGTAGGCTTCCCGATCAGCGAACGCCAGTTTCGCCGACTCGATCCAGGTATGCAGGTAGTTAGCGGAGTTGTGGCCCATGCTCTTGAGATCGAACCCGTTCAATATTGCGAGCGTCTGAAGGAAAACCAGGCCCTGCGTCCAGGGAGGGCATTTGTGTACATCCAGTCCTCGAAAGCTATAGGTCACTGGATCCTCTACTTGTGCGTGCCACTCTGCAATATCCTCGTAAGATAACAGTCCCCTATGAGACTTGCCGCTGGCGTCTTCCACCGGGTTCTCACTGATGAACCTGGCAATGCGTTCGGCAATGTCTCCCTTATAGAAGGCGTCACGCGCTGCCTCTATGCCACTCGTCCGACCCTTGTGTTGGGCCTCCTTTTCAGCACGGACCATCGTCTTGAGCACATCGGCCCAGTCCTGGTTGCGGATTACATCCCCCAACTCAGGGGCTCGGCCAAAGGGCCAATAAACCTCACCGGTTGTCGGGTAAAGCTCTCCTAAACTATCGGCGTACTCGGCAAGCCTGGTCTGCAGTGTCGGGTAGAGGACAAATCCATTCTCGGCCAGATCAATCGCGGGTTGGAGCACCTGGGCAAACGACATGGTGCCCCACCTTGCTAAGGCTACAGCCCATGTGTCCACTACAGCGGGCACGCAGGCGGGCAAATACCCGTCTCCCGGGATGAGGTCAATGCCGTTGTCACGGCACCAGTCAATGGTAAACGCTTTTGGCGTCCATCCCATGCCGCTGATGGCATACGTCCTACCTTCACGCGCCGAGTAGATTAGCGTAGGCACTTCGCCGCCAATACCGCAGCTGGCTGGCTCCAGTATGTTCAGACAGAAACACATGGCGGCCGCCGCGTCTATGGCATTGCCGCCTTGGTCCATGATACGGAAGCCTGCAGCCGTAGCCAGGTAATGTCCTGAGGTTACCACTCCTCGCGTCCCCAGAATCACCGGTCGAGTTGTGAAAGTCCCCATAGCTCCCTCCCTAGCCTAAGCTCCATGTGATGTACCTAGCCATCTTATTCATGGAACCTTACCAGAGGCAGACAGGACGGCCAATACCTCCTCGCTCGTAACATGTTCAAGCTCAAAGTAGGCTTTCTTATCTCATCATCATTGAGTATCACGCTGGAATAGGCCAAGAACCACTGATTCCCCGCGTATCCTTCAATGGCAAGACTGTCGTCATGGTACATGCGGAAGCAGGGGGCCGCGTCGCTGACCGATGAGTGCCCCGACACTGACCGTCCTCGGCCTCGGCGGAGGCGTCCAGTCCTCCGTCATGGAGCTCATTTCATGGGTCCAAATCCGGATAAGAGGTAGACACCCACGACCAAGCATGTCGTATACTGCCTTTACCGGTCTATATAGGGAAGCATACCGATTGCGCGTATGGTTCATGATGACCAATAACCCAATACGGAATCCCCATAGAACGAACGTCTAGTACATATGATATGCCGATACCATTAGAGGTTGTTATAGAGCGCACTCCGCTATCCCAGCAGGCTGACCGCCGCCGCTTGAGAGCTTGGAAGCGGGTGGTGCGGAATGCTGTGGGAGAAGAGTGGGACGCTGAACCGCCCTTCGCCGGAGAAGTCATGGTGGGCATCACCTACTACTTCAAAGGAGAGTCTCTGGATGTCGACAATATGCCGAAGCCAATCCTGGACGCACTGAAGGGGCTGGTCTATGCCGACGACGACCAAATAACCGACCTCGTCTGCCGCAAGAGAACCCGGGATAGAGACCTGCAATTTGAGAACCCGTCACCCGTTCTGCTGGAAACGCTCGGACGATCCGAGCAGTTTCTCCACATCACCGTGAACGAAGCACTGAGCCTGGAGGTGCCATCTTGGTGAGAGACGCAACCGACTCCGAATACCTACTCACGCACAAGACCGCAGAAGAGTACCGAAGCAAGGGCTACCAGGTCCTGTTGGAAGCGCCGCTGGACTTCATGCCGGGATTCAGAGCCGATCTGCTTGTTCGGAAGGGCGATGAGGCGAGGGTCATAGAAGTGAAGTCCAGAGCGTCACTGGCCGCCGACCCCAAGATAAGCGAGCTGGCGCGACTCATCGAGTCGATGCCAGGGTGGACTTTTGAGCTGGTTCTGGTGGGTGAACCGGAAAAGGTGGACTCGCCCGAAGGCGCACGTTCGTTTGAGAGCGATGGGATTCTGCAAAGGCTCGAAGAAGCCGAGAGATCTCTCCAAGCGGAATTACCGGAGGGGGCCTTCCTGCTCGCATGGTCGGCTTCTGAAGCCGTCATCAGAGAACTGCTTACAGCGCAGGGGGTATCCAGCAGGAGCATCACCTCGCCCGGTTATGTTCTCGACCAGGGGATATACCGTGGGGTCATCTCTAGGAACGACTACGACGCTCTGACCCGTATGCGAAAGTACAGAAACGCTATCGTCCATGGTTTCGGCACATACGACTTCAACGGTGAACTGGTAACGGAGCTCATTGCCACCATAAGACGCATCATGGCGAGGCGTTTTAGGGATTAGGTCCATGGGCAAGTAGCCCTTGACGACTCGGTTCTGTCTACCGTCCACTTAGGCCCACCAAAGAGGAATCGAACGGGTCGTAGGGCACCAGTTGCTAGTTGGCACACCCCTTTCGTCGCCCCGCTTTACCTACCCGGCTTTATCCATATCAATAGCCCATGAGTACCGCACTTTTTGTTGCTATTGCGTCTCTGCCATGAAGGGTTCGTATTTCGGTATGGCCCGGCCCATCAGCCGTACAACCACGTGTTCAGTCGTCTCGACGGACCCAGCTCGCAACCGCCGTCATTCTGTTTGTTGAGATTGTCCAGGGCCAGCCAACCTGCTACCATGCAAACCCAGCAGCGCATGCTCGTAGGAGGGTGCAGTCATAAACGTAGTGTCATGGAGTACACCAGCGAGTGGCTGCAAGGGCTTCGAAAAGCTTCTCAACGGTTGACGATTGAGGCTACCGTATTGCAGGTCTGCCACAATCCTAGTAAAGCTGCACACCATACACAACACATTGGCGAAAGGAGAGGCGAAATGACTTCCAACCAGTACTGGTGGCCAGGTCAACTGAGCCTTAAGGCTCTCCGCCAGAATTCTCCACAGTCTGATCCGATGGACAAGGACTTCGACTACGCGAGGGCGGTCAAGGCGATTGATGTCGATGCCCTGAAGAAGGACATCGAGGAGGTGATGACGACCTCACAGGACTGGTGGCCGGCAGACTACGGCCACTACGGGCCTCTCTTCATCCGCATGACATGGCATGCCGCAGGCACATACCGCATCAGCGACGGTCGCGGCGGTGGAGGCTCAGGCCACCAGCGCTTTGCGCCTCTCAACAGCTGGCCCGACAACGGGAACCTGGATAAGGCGCGGCGTATACTCTGGCCGGTTAAGCAAAAGTATGGTCGGAATCTCTCCTGGGCCGACCTCATCATCTTTGCAGGCAACTGCGCTCTCGAGTCGATGGGCCTCAAGACCTTCGGTTTCGCCTTCGGGCGCTCGGACATCTGGGAGGCTGACGAGACGAACTGGGGCTCTGAGGAAACGTGGCTCGGTGACGAGCGCCACAACGACGATGGAGATCTCCAGGGACCCCTTGGGGCCGACCACATGGGCCTTATATACGTCAACCCAGAGGGGCCGGGCGGCAACCCTGACCCCCTCGCTGCGTCGAATTACATCCGTCAGACGTTCAAGCGTATGGCCATGAGTGACGAGGAGACGGTTGCGCTCATCGCCGGCGGGCACGCCTTCGGCAAGGCGCATGGCGCTGCTCCTGAGAGCAACGTTGGGCCAGAGCCGGAGGGAACCGGCATAAGCGAGCAGGGACTCGGGTGGAGGAACAGCCACGGCAGCGGCATAGCCGGCGATACCATCACCAGCGGCCTGGAAGGCGCATGGACCACCAACCCCGTGAAGTGGGACAACAACTTCTTAGAGAACCTGCACGGCCTCGAATGGGAGTTGACGAAGAGTCCCGCCGGGAAATCGCAGTACACTCCCGCCAATGCAGCTTCAGTGGCCACCGTGCCGGACGCGCACAACCCCTCGAAGAAGCACGCTCCCATGATGCTCACGACGGACATCTCCCTGCGAATGGATCCGGCTTATGCAGAGATTTCAAAGCGCTTCCTGGAGAACCCGGCGGAATTTGAAGACGCTTTCGCGAGTGCGTGGTTCAAGCTGATCCACCGCGACATGGGGCCCCGCAGTCGCTACGTCGGACCGCTGGTTCCGGAAGAGGCGCTGTTGTGGCAGGACCCCGTCCCTGACGTAGACCACGAGTTGATCGGAGAGCAGGACATCGCCGGCCTCAAGGCGAAGGTCCTTGCCTCCGATATGTCCGTTTCCCAGCTAGTTTCGACTGCCTGGGCGTCGGCAGCATCGTTCCGTGGCACCGACAAGCGTGGCGGAGCGAACGGGGCGCGCATCCGCCTCGCGCCGCAGAAGGACTGGGAGGCGAACGACCCGGCGGCGCTAAGTGGCGTGCTACAGACGCTGAAAGGCATTCAGTCGGAGTTCAACACCTCGCAGAGTGGCGGGAAGAGGGTCTCTCTCGCTGACCTGATCGTCCTGGCCGGATGCGCAGGCGTCGAACAAGCTGCACGGAACGCCGGTCATGACGTGCAGGTCCCCTTTGCCCCGGGCCGCACGGATGCGACGCAAGAGTGGACTGACACGGAGTCCTTCCAGGTGCTAGAACCCAAGGCAGACGGGTTCCGAAACTACGTTCAGGCAGGGCAGGAAGGGAAGCCGGAAGAACTGCTGGTGGAACGGGCATACATGCTGACGCTCACTGCTCCGGAAATGACTGCGCTGGTTGGCGGCCTGCGCGTCCTGGGTGCGAACACCGGGCAGTCTGCGCATGGAGTCCTCACCGACAGGCTAGGGGCGCTGACGAATGACTTCTTCGTCAACCTGCTCGACATGAACACCGAGTGGGGCGCTACCTCTTCGTCTCAGGACGAGTTTGCGGGGCGTGACCGCCAAAGCGGCGAGGTCAAGTGGACCGGCACCAGGGTCGACCTGGTATTCGGCTCCAACTCCGAGTTGCGGGCGATCGCGGAACTCTACGGGTGTGACGACGGGCAGGAGCAGTTCCTACGCGACTTTGTGGCCGCGTGGAACAAGGTCATGAATCTCGACCGCTTCGACCTAGCATGACCTCAGAGTAATGCTCGTAACAGTCCGAGATCCCGCGCCGCTATCGGGATAGCATGGGTAGTCAAGCACCAGACTATCGTCCCCCGTGCATAGGGAGCTCACATTTGGCCACTTCCGTGGATACCTCATCATCTCTGAACAGTTACAATTGTGTTATTCTTTTGATAAAGATTTCACAAGTCTTGGGGTCAGACGCCCACTAACAATCAGCCCTCTCCCGCAGGGGGTAGAACAGCAGGAGTTGCTCTGTGACATTCCTCACCGCATTGGCATTACGCCGCCCGACGGTTGCCCTCTTGGCCATCATTATCGTCTTGACCTCCGGCATTCTTGCGTACCGGTCCATGCAGGTGGAGCTCTTCCCGCAAATTGAGTTTCCTCTGGTTACGGTATTTGCCTCCTACCCTTCCGCAGATCCTGGCGCGGTGGTTCGAGAAGTCACGGACCCAATCGAACGGGCCATTTCTGGCGCGGATGGACTGGAACTTCTCCAGTCCACGTCCTCTGAAGGGAATGCCGTGATCTTCGCGACATACAAGTTCGGGACGGACATGGCTGCTGCGGCGAGCGACGTTGAGAATTCCCTTAACGGTTTGAACTTCCCCCCAGGCGTCGACAGCCCCACCGTGGGCCGTTTCAACCCTGACGACTTTCCGGTGATCCAGTTCGGCGTCGTTTCCGATAGGCCACTTACCGAAGTCCAGCGGCTGACGGAGGACCTTATCATCCCAGAGATTGAAGACATTGAGGGGGTCACGGAGGTCCGACTGACTGGAGGCGTGGAGCGCAACATAACGGTAGTAGCGGATTTGAACAAGTTGTCGGCCAACGGCGTCTCCCTCTATCAAGTCTCCTCCGCACTACGCGAGAACAACGTGACGCTGCCGGCGGGCCTGCTTTTCGACGGCGGGCAGGCGGTCATCGCCAAGACCACGCACTCTCTGGACTCGGTTGATGAGCTCCAGAGCCTCGTCGTTGCCATCAACGAATCGGGGCCGGTGCGGCTGTCGGACGTAGCAACGGTCTCCTTTGGCTCGGCACGGCCCTCCAGCGTTTCCCGTATCAACGGGCAGCCCGGGCTCTCCGTATCTGTCACAAAGGATCCGGATGCCAACACCCTGGATGTCACGACCCTGGTGAACGAGAGCCTGGAAACCATCACGGGAATACCTGACGACGTCAACATCATCGTGGTGACCGACCAGGGCCCGGACATTCAGAGACAGATTGACAATCTGGTGAGAGAAGGCGTGTTTGGCTTCCTCTTTGCCGTTTCCGTGGTATTTGCATTCATGCTCACCATCCGTCCGACCATTGTGCGAGGGCTGTTTACCACCATTAGGCCCACTGCCGTCATAGGGCTATCCATACCCCTCAGCGTCTTCACCGGCATACTCCTCATGTACTGGCAGGACATGTCCCTCAATTTCATGACACTGGGCGGCCTTGCCATCTCTGTAGGCCGGGTGGTGGACGACTCCATTGTCGTGCTGGAAAACGTGTACCGCCACATACAGGGCGGCCGAGAGCGCTGGCGCGCCGCGCTGGAGGCCACGGTGGAGGTGGGGCCGGCTATCTTCGCGTCCACTATGACGACCGTTGTCGTCTTTGTGCCGCTGGCCTTCATAGAGGGGCTGGTGGGCTCATTCTTCCTCCCCTTCGCACTCACAGTAACCTTTGCGCTGTTGGCCTCTCTGATGGTGGCCCTCACCGCTGTGCCGGTGCTGGGCGCCCTGCTGCTGCGCCCGGGTGACCTGCCTGATGTCGCCGGCGACGAAGGCGATATCCCCATGCAAGAGACTTGGTTGCAACGGACGTATATCACCATTCTCAAGTGGGTGCTTGGGCACCGCGCCGTAACGCTCCTGGCCGCCGCCATCCTGACCCTGGGGAGCCTTGGCCTCCTGGCGATCATTCCGGTAAACCTTTTTGGCGGCGGCGGCGACCGGTTCCTGCAAATTGAATTGAGCTTGCCCCCAGGCTCAGGGGTGGAACAGACCGTTGAGGCGGTCACGGGCATTGAGGCCCGGCTCGGAGAGTTCTCGGAAGTGTACAGCGTAACCATCGGCGCTGGTGGCGCTGACCCCGAGTTTGCCGGGATCCCCGCCGGGCTTGGAAGCGCAAGCTTTCTTGTCCAACTCTCGGAAGACGCCCCGCAGGACATTGCGGAAACGTTGCGTGAAGAGTTGGCCAAGCCTGGGCAGACCTTGCGAATATCGGAGGTCTCGGCTGGGCCACCCGTCGGGGGAGTTGAGATCGCCGTCACAGGCACCAACTACGACGACATCGCTGCGGTTTCCGCGGAATTGACCGCCTCCATAGCAACAATTGAAGGTGTTATCAATTTGGAAAGCGACGTCACCGAGGCCCGGACAGAGGTGGTCGTGGAGGTGGACCAGGAGAAGGCGGCGCTCGTTGGACTGACGACGCAGCAAGTCGGGTTGCAACTTAGCCAGTACCTCATCGGACAGCGAGTCACCACGATCAACGTTGACGGCGAAACCGTGGACGTTTTCGTCTCCGGAGACCCACGGGCCGCGGGCGGCATCGAACAGCTCAAGTCGCTCATCATCGTGGGCCCTGCCGGCACCGTCCCGCTCGGTGACGTGGCGGAACCCGTCCTGCGGGAAGGGCCGGTCTCAATCACTCGAACGGACGGAATGCGGTCTTCCAGCATCGCAGGCGACATAGTCTCGGATAACGCGCAGGCGGTGGGCATTCTCATTGATGAGAAGATCGCAGCATTGGACCTGCCGCCGGGCGTGAGCGTGACCAGCGGCGGCATCTTCGCGGACATTGAGGAGGGCTTCCAGGCCATATTCATCTCTATGGCCGTGGGCATCGTACTAGTCTACTTGGTTATGGTGGCCAGCCTCGGCAGCCTGCGGAACCCCTTTGTCATCGTTCTTACATTGCCCCTGGCGCTCATTGGCGTTATGGTCTCGCTTGTGGTAACCGACCGAGCGCTCGGTCTGGCGGCCATGATGGGAGTCCTCTTACTCATCGGCATCGTGGTCACCAACGCCATCGTGCTGATCTCCTTCGTGGAGCAGCAACGGACCCGCGGGTTGAGTGTCTACGACGCGCTGGTCTCCGGCGCACGAGTGCGGCTGCGCCCCATCCTGATGACGGCCATCACAACCAGCTTTGCACTGCTGCCCCTGGCCGTGGAAACGGAGGGGAGCGGGGGGATTATCAGTGCGGAATTGGCGACGGTGGTTATAGGCGGACTCACCAGTTCCACGGCGCTGACCTTGCTGGTGCTGCCCATCGTCTACACACTCTTCAACGACAGCATCCCGCGCCTGATCGACAGGCTGTTGCGTAGAAACGTTCCAGCCGCCGCGTCCGAAGCCACCGAAACAGCTTGAGCCCAAGACCGCCCGTGACCGGCACGGAAGGAGCAGACTAGCCCACCACGCCTTAAGACAACCGGTGGAGTATCGCTCACGGCTACTTCTTAGAGTCTGGCCTCATCCAATCAACCGCCCATAAGTACCGCACTTTTTCGTTGCTATTGCGTCCTGTCTTTAAGACGCCGATTCTAGGCACGAAATCCCGCCGCATTGTGTAGAGATGCCTTCTCTGGTACCCTGCGTTTGGGTTGATATCGCGTGGCTGGCACACCCGTCCGCCACGTTTTATCCCTAGTCCATCCAAAGTGACACCGGAGCGAATTTCTCGCCTCTTTTGTGCCTATTTACCAAACTTTGCTAGCTCAAACGCTGTGTTGAGGGAGCATTATGACTGGAGAGAACGGATCATCGCAGAGTGCCGCCGAGCAGTTTGGCAGGCAGGCGGAGCATTACGCGGTAAGCACCGGCGTGCACGCCCACAGTGAGGGACTGGATGTATTGCAAGAGTACGCATCACTGGGTGGCCGCGGCGTTGCCGTGGACATAGCCACGGGGGCAGGGTTCACCGCGTTTGCCGTGTCTCCATACGTGGAGCGGGTGCTCGCCACCGATATAGCGGCCGGAATGTTGCAACAGACCAGGCAGCTGGCCGGCGAGCGAAATCTGGGCAACGTAGAACTTGCCTTTGTTGAGGCAGAGCACATGCCCTTTGCCGGTGGTTCTTTGGACATGGTGACGTGCCGGCAGGCGGCGCACCACTTCTACAAACTCCCCCTGGCGCTGCGGGAGATCAGTCGCGTGCTCAAGCCCGGCGGGGTGTTCTTGTTGAGCGACACTTGCGCTCCTGAAGAGGACGCTGTGGCGGCGTGGATGAACGATGTTGAGCTGAGGCGCGATACAACCCACGTTAGGGATAGGAAGCAGTCGGAGTGGCGCGCCATGCTACAAGAAGTCGGGCTGGCGGTAACCCACCTCCAGATGGCCAGAGTTCACCTGGAGTTCAACGACTGGGTGAAGCGATCGGCGACCCCGGAGGAAGAGGTGGAACCCTTGAGAAGGGACTTCCTATCGGCTTCTGAAACTGTTGTGGATGCTCTTGGCATAGAGCCTGAAGGCGGCGGCATCAACTTCAGCTGGCCGGTAGTGGTGTTGCGGGCTGTGAAGTAAATGAAACGGTAGATTGACCAATGACCTTAGTGACAGACCGCCTTAGCTGGTTGGGCTTAAGAGTGATTATTCTGGCCTCAGTGCTGGGAGTTTCCGGCTGTCTGGGTGGGATGCCTGAAACGCTCACACCGACGGCTACGCCCGTACCGCCACCGACGCCAACTCCAGCGGCTACGCCCGTACCACCACCGACGCCTACCAAAGGTAGGTATGAGACCTGCCCCTCCTTTGATCCGGATGAGGTGGAAGTGAGGTGGAAGATTGATCCGGATGAGGTGGAATACGTTGGGCTATCGCTTCCTATAATGCCAAGTGAGGATGTCACCCTGCATCCGGAACTGGTAGAGGACACCATCGAGCTTGTCAAGAGGGCGTTAAAGGGTGATGGTACTATCAAAGAGCTCGGAATCGAAGAGGCAGGAGAGGCGATGCAAGTTACTGTGACAGATACTGGAGGAGGAGTTCGGATGGGTGGTCCTACACGTAAGTTGGGAGATGGCCGTGAACTGTACCACGAAGTTTGGCTGGGGGGATCGGCCACTTTTGAGGACGGTTCTGAGACCGGCTTCCAAGTCTGGGCTTATCCCGCACTCTCCAGCCGGGGTTGTACGATTCAACGTGTGATAATCTTCCATGAGTATTTTGCTCCCATCTAGTGGCTAGGCGTGGGCGGGGCTAGTGGGAGGATTCTTGAACTCGTCCACAGACTGGCGATTACTTAGCAGTACCCTCAAAGGGTACTGCTTCAACCCGCTCGTTCCTCCTGGCTTTGTCCTGCCATCAATCCCTATATAGATTTACGTAACGCTTCCAAGTTTGCCCCTGGGCAGCGTGGCGAAATTGAGCATGTGGAGCCGATCATAAAGCTCTGGCTCTCAGTCTGGGCGATCGCCTCTTTGACTTCGCCGGCTACTGACCCGGGTTGGCCGTGCAGGAGTGTTTCGCGACTAACACCCCCTATGAGAGGTTTGCTTGTGAAAGTACGGGCTTGTTCAAGAGAGGGGTTGGTGGCGTCCTGCGTGTCCCAGTTGAAGGCTTGAACAGGATAATCGATAAGGTCCCTCAGCATGTTGTGGCTGCGGCAAACGTGAAGTACATTGAACCAAGCATCTTTGGCCGCGCTTAGGACGCGTAGATCATAGGGACGGCCAAACTCCGCGTACTCTTCGCTGGTGATGAGGTCCGTGGTAGCCCAGGACGTGGTCGCGAAGAAGATACCGTCAGCACCGGCGTTCAATATTTCGCTGACGTAGCTGCTAAAGGTCTGGGTGATCACCTCAAGGGCTGAGTGAATTCTGTCTGGGTGATGCCGCATCTGTTCTACTAGAGTACCCTCTGACTCCACTAGGCGTCCCGCAATGGAGATGGGGTTGAATACCGTCATTATGAAAGGCACATCACCGGCTAGGCCGTTCTTGATATCGCTCAGGGCCTTCAGATGTTCAGCGAGGACACCCGTAGTTGTTTTCAGAGGTTCAAGATAATCCCATTGTTCTAGTGAACCAACCGGCACATCCAGCGCAGTCGGGCCCTCGTTGGGGTCTGCTGGATACTGGAATGTGGCTCCCCAGTCTTCAACGTGATACTGAGCGCGCGGATTCACCTTCATGAAATCCCAGTCGTATTGCTGCTGGAAGCCAAGCATCGACTCTACAAGACCTTGGGTAGTCGTTTCTTTATCGTAGAAATGCCGCCACACACTGATGGGAGGCCGGTCAACCGTTTCACCTTCAAGTACCGCCTGTATTCGCTCTTGCTTTGTCAACGTCATTGGAGCCTCCTCATTACCCTGTTTCTCCATGTTCTTTTTTCAATCGCTCGGCGCGGCGGCGAGTGATTTCTTGCAGCAACCGCACGCCTCTGCCGGTAATGCGCATCTTGCGCTTGCTTTGCCGTTTCTGCTCGCGCCGGTCTGATCTGGTCTCGGGCTCTTCATCAGCCATAACCCGATGGTAAGGCAACATTTGGTCTCAAAGCAAACTAATGCCAGATAGCGTGATTTAGGTTACCATGTCCGCTGCTCCTAGGACGCAAGTATGGACAAGCCGCGCTTGGTGAAACAACTCGAACACATTGTGGGCAAGCGGTCGGTGATTCACCACCCCGACGACCTGCTGGTCTACGAGTACGACGGTTCCGTGGATAGGGGATTACCCGCGGCCGTGGTGTTTCCTGCTTCTACGGAGCAGGTGTCACGGATTGTGGACCTGGCGGGTAGAGAAGGCCTGCCGGTTATACCAAGAGGCGCTGGGACTGGGCTTTCCGGCGGCGCCATTGCCTGCCAAGGCGGGATAGAGTTGGCGCTGACCAGGATGCGTTCTATTCTGGAGATAGACCCCCAGAATAGAATAGCCGTAGTTGAGCCCGGCGTTGTGAATCTTGATCTGTCCGTCGCTGCTTCCATGTACGGTCTCTATTTCGCCCCGGACCCTTCCAGCCAGCGCGCTTGCACCATAGGCGGAAACGTAGCCGAGAACTCCGGAGGACCTCACTGCCTGCGCTACGGGGTGACGACAAACCACGTGCTGTCCTTGCAGGTGGTGTTGGAGGACGCGTCTGTGGTGTGGCTGGGCGACCCCTACCGGTACCGGCCCGGGTACGATTTAGTAGGAGCGTTCGTTGGATCAGAGGGGATGATGGGGGTGGTTACAAAGGCGGTGGTGGGTTTGCTGCCCGCTCCGCAGTCGGTGAAGACAATGCTTGCCGTGTTCAGCGAAATCGAACAGGCCAGCATGGCTGTATCCGCGGTGATCGGCGGAGGACTGATACCTACTGCAATGGAGATGATGGATAGCCTGGCCATAAAGGCGGTGGAAACTGCAATCAACTTTGGATACCCCAAGGACGCTGGGGCGGTATTGCTCATAGAGGTGGATGGCCTGGAGGTGGAGGTGAATGAATCAGCCGGCGTGGTGCGAGAGATTTGCATTGATGCGGGGGCCACCGACGTCAAGGAAGCAAGCGAGGCTTCGGAAAGGGAACGGCTCTGGGCGGGAAGGAAGGGCGCTCTGGGCGCGCTGGGTACCCTGGCCCCGAACTATTACCTGGTAGACGGCGTGGTGCCAAGATCAAAGCTTCCGGATGTGTTGCGTAAGGTAGGGGAGATCAGTGAGGAGTACGGTTTAGCCGTTGCCAATGTCTTCCACGCCGGAGACGGCAACCTGCACCCCTGCATTGTTTTCGACGAAAGGCAGCCCGGCCAAACCGAACGAGTCATAGAGGCCGGCGGCAAAATACTGGAAGTGTGCGTGGACGCCGGTGGAGTCCTTACTGGCGAGCACGGTGTAGGACTGGAGAAGAAGGCGTACATGCCGCTGATGTTCAGCGACGCCGATATGGATGCAATGCTTCAGCTAAAAGAGACCTTTGCCCCCAGGGGTCTGTTCAATCCCGGCAAGGTGTTCCCTGACGGCGTGTCCTGTCTGGATGCCGGGCAGCAAGCGGCGGTGGGCAGAGTTGGCGCCGGAGCCTGGACGTAATGACGTCTCCTGCCCAAATGCGGGGAATGCTCGTCCATGTCATGGATGGGACTTCCTTTGTTCCTGACTCCGATCTGTCCCGTCACGCGGTGGAAGGCCTCACTCCCAAAGCGGCCGTTTTCCCCACTTCTGAAGAAGAGCTATCGGCCTTGCTCAAAGAGGCAAATGAAAAATGTTGGGCTGTAGCGCCCAAAGGGTCGGGAAACGCCGATCGATTGGGGAACTTGCCGGAAAGATTGGATGTTGTGGTTGGCGCCGAAATGCTGCCAAACCCTATCGACCATAATCCCGGTGATTTGACGATAAGCGTTGGCGCGGGGACTACGTTCGGACTGTTGCAGGAGCGGCTCGCCGAAGAGGGCCAGTGGCTGCCGCTGGATCCGCCGCTGGCCGGTAGGAGGACAGTGGGCGGCATACTTGCCGCAAACCTGGCCGGGCCGCTCAGCCTTTCCTACGGCGGTGCCCGTGATTTTGTACTGGGAGTGAGGGTTGCAAGCGCCGCTGGAACTGTTACCAAGAGCGGGGGGAACGTAGTCAAGAACGTTACCGGGTTCGATTTACCCAAACTGCACATAGGTGCGTTGGGGACGCTGGGCATAATCTTGCAGGCCACTTTCAAAGTGATTCCATTGCCCAAAGAGGACAGGACCCTGGCCGCTGAGTTCAACGATTTGGGCAAGGCGGTAGATGTCTGCCAGGAGATCGCTCGTTCTCCATACACCGGTCAGGCGATAGAGCTCATCAGGGGAAGCGACGGACGGAACCGGGTCTACGCCCGTTTCTTGGGCTCAGTCCCCTCTGTAGAAGTTCGACTGGAGAAGGGAAAGTCCTTGCTGGAGCAGGCTGGCGCTAAGAACGTCAACACCCTTGCCCAAGATCAAGCAAGAGCACTCTGGGACGCCGTTACGGATTTTGGATGGAACGGCAGTGCGGAAGAAGAGATGCTGCTCAGCTTGGGGCACCTTCCATCTAAGACCAAGCCCGTGATCGGCGCAATATCCGAATATTGCATGCAAAACGGCTACAGTTTGGAAATGGCCGTCGGGCCGGCGCGGGGCGTTGTGAAGTGCAAGATTGTGGCTCCTTGCAATCAAATGAGAAACGTAGTATCCAGCCTTAGGAGTATAGCTGCATCCGCCGATGGCTATGCGTTGGTAGAGCAGGCGCCTCTGCAGGTAAAGGCTGAGTTGGACGTGTGGGGTGACCCGGGCCCGGCCCTGCATCTGATGCGGCGATTGAAGAACAGAATGGATCCCAACCGTATTCTCAATCCCGGCAGATACGTGGGAGGTATCTGAGGTGGTGCGGCAACAGGCCCCAGGCCATCCCGTCTTTGCCGGACCCCGTGACGAAGACCTGTACAAGTGCGTACATTGCGGTCTGTGCCTCAATGCTTGCCCCACATATCTGGAGACCGGCCTTGAAACCGAATCACCGCGGGGACGTATTGCACTTATGAAGGCGGTGCGCGAAGACCGCGTCTCCTATACCAGGCAAGTAACGTCGCATATGGACTTGTGCTTGCAATGCCGTGCCTGCGAAGTGGTGTGCCCTTCCGGCGTCCCCTTCGGCAGACTAATGGAGGCAACGCGGGAAGAGATATCCAAGCAAAAGAGAGCGCCGCTATGGAAGAGATTCGCTTTGAATCTTGCCTTTCACCATCTCCTATCCTACCCCGGGCGCTTGTATACTTTGGGCACGGCGCTGCGGCTATACCAGCGGACCGGCCTGCCCCGGCTGCTCTGCCGGGTCCCTGGAATGGCCGACAGGTTCCACAGGCAACTGCCAAAGATCCCTGGCAAGTTTTTCAAACCGCCGGGAGATGTTGCTGCCCTCCGCATCAAAGCCAGAGCCAAGGTCTTCCTGCTCTCCGGTTGCGTTATGCCGTTGACCCATGGCCCGACAATGGAAGCCGCTGTACGCGTGCTTACAAGGAACGGTTGCCAGGTGGCAGTGCCCCAAGACCAGGTTTGCTGCGGCGCTTTGAATCTGCACGGTGGAGACAGGCGGCAGGCACAGAGCATGGCACGGCGTAATATCGATGTTTTCTTGGGTGAAGACGTGGACGCCGTGGTGGTGGCATCGGCGGGGTGTGGCTCCACAATGAAGGAATACGACGACCTTTTGCACGACGACCCTGAATATGCGGAGAAAGCGCAAGTCCTCAGCGCCAAAGTTAAGGACATCTCTGAGTTCTTGGTCGGCTTGCCCTGGGAGCCCCCCAAGGGAAAGATGCCCATTCGGGTAACGTACCAGGATGCGTGCCATCTGGCCCACGCTCAGCGGATAATGGAGGCGCCTCGCCGCCTGCTTCAGTCGATACCCGAGCTGCAACTGGTGGAGATGGAAGATTCCAGCCGCTGTTGTGGAGCCGCCGGTTTGTACAGCACGTTGCAGCCGGAGATGTCGCGCCGGCTTCAGAGGAACAAGGTGTTGTCTGTGCTGGCCACGGGTTCGGAAGTGATGGCCACGGCCAACCCCGGTTGCGCAATTCAAATGGAGACGGGACTTAGGGAAGCAGCCAGCCCGGTTAGGGTGAGTCACGTAATAGACCTCTTGGATCAGGCTTACGCCTTGGAGTAGACATGGGTTGGTCCAGACATCATCCCATGGGCCTCATATTCTCTGCGCCGCAACTGTGCTATCCGGGGTATACCCTGTTTGCCAATGCTGGAGGCGGCGCTCAGCCTGGCGAGTCCGGTAAATACACCAACTTGATAGACCTGGAAGGACGCATATGCCATCGCTGGCGGCATGAGGAGGGTATCAGGTACGGACACCTGCTTCCCGGCGGGAACCTGCTCTTCCGCACTAGGCCGCCAGAAAGCGCCGACCTTCCCGGCCATGCCGGCGGCGCGGCGGCGGCGATAATCGAGATCGATTGGGATAGCAACGTGGTCTGGGAATACCGCGACCCCTACCTTCACCACGATTTCGTCAGACTGCCCAGTGGCAATACCTTGCTCCTTTTCTGGCAGCGCATGCCAGAGGAGTTGACCTCCCGTATACAGGGCGGATACAAGACGGACGACGACCCGGCGGCTATGTTTGGCGACGTGATACGGGAGGTTACACCTGGGGGAGACGTGGTCTTCGAGTGGCGTTCCTGGGAATGCCTGGATCCTTTGGAGAATATCATCTGCCCGCTGGAGAACCGCGAGGAGTGGACTCATGGAAACTCGCTGGCGGTCATGCCAAACGGCGATATCCTGGTCAGCTTCAGAAAAACCAGCGCCATCGTCATAGTGTCCAGAGAAAGCGGGGAGATCAAATGGAAATGGGGCCCAGGCGAGGTATCGCATCAGCACCATGCATCGCCACTGGACAACGGGCGGTTGCTGCTGTTCGATAACGGGTCGCACCGCCGGGGCATGGACTATTCCAGGGTGATAGAGGTTGACCTGTCCACGGGCCAAATCGGCTGGGAGTACCAGGGCGACCCACCCGTTTCTTTCTACAGCTATCACATCAGTGGAGCGGAGCGGCTGCCCAACGGCAACACGCTCATTTGCGAAGGCGCACACGGGCGGTTATTTGAAGTTAGTCCGGATAAGGATATAGTCTGGGAGTACGTAAATCCGTTCTTCTCTTCTGGTCCTGGCGTGGAACGCGCCAACTGGGTGTTCCGGGCGCACAGGTACGGCCCGGATCATCCTGCCCTTAGAGGAAGAGACCTGCGGCCCAAGCTGCTACAGTGAACCGCGTTATTGCAAGGAGATTGTATGGACATAGGAGTTGGTATAGACGGTTCTTTGGGTCTGTCTCTTCAAGACCAGGGGCAGGTATCCAGAGAAGCAGCGCGTTTGGGCTATTCCAGTATATGGACGCCGGAGGGGCCTGGCCTAGATTCCTTCCATCTCTGCCAGCTGCGATGGGCGGCTACCACCGGTGTTGTGGACGGCGGGCTGACCACCGGCATTTCCGTGTCGCCGGTGGCTCTACGCGGGCCGGTGGCGCTGGCGATGAGTGCGGGAACGCTGAGCCAGATTACGGGAGGGCGGTTCCTGCTTGGAATAGGCGTCGGAGGGTTGTACCAGGAGGAGACACGCCGCGCTTTTGGTGTGCCGGAGGCCTCGCCGGTGCAGCTGATGAGGGAATACCTGACAACCATCAGAGGATTGCTGGCGGGTGAGGTGGTTACCTACGAGGGCAGGGTTGTGGACCTGAGTGGCGTTCAGCTTGCCTTTGATTCCTCGCCCCGTACGCCCATATACCTTGGTGCTCTTGGGCCCCAGATGTTGAGACTGGCCGGCCAGCTTGCTGATGGCGTCGCATTGAACTGGTGCACGCCTGAGCAAATTGCTTGGAGCAGAGAAAGGGTTGCAGAGGGTGAGGCGAAGGCAGGCCGCGAACCGGGTTCCGTGAAAGTCGTCGAGTATATAAGGATGTGCCTGGATGAAGACGAAGACCTGGCCAGGCGTGCCTTTGTAGCCGCTATGCTTGGTTACGCGCTGGGGCAGCCCGGAACTCGGAGACCGCGTGGTTTGGGATATAGAGCACATTTCGATAGAATGGGATTTGCCGATCTGCTTTCTGACCTGGATGAAATGAGGAACAACGGGGTGCCGGAGGACAGGATAATAGAGGCCTTTCCGCCGGAGATGGCGTTGCGCGTAGGCTACTTTGGCAAGCCGTCCGGTGCGGCCGAGGCCTTCCGCAAGTTGTCTCAAGGATTGGATACAGCAGTGGCGCGGGTGGTAGTGACCCGCCCAGGAGTAGGGCCCGTAACGGCAACTATGGAGGCTTGTAGGCCGTGAGTTGAAACCACAACTACGGCGTGAGTCTGCTTGATATATAAGGAGGAGTACATGGCAGAGCTTTCAATGTTTGATCTGACGGATAGAGTGGCTATAGTGACCGGAGGCGGTCACGGAATCTCCAAAGCAGTCGCTTTGGGCTTCGCTCAAGCCGGAGCTCACGTGGCTATAGTGGACAAGGTTCCGGAGAGGGCGGAAGCCACCAGCGCCGCTATTGAAGACCTTGGCCGTGAATCGCTGTTCGACACGGCTCACATAGGCTATGAAGACAAGGCCAGCGGGTTTGTAGGCAGAGTGCTGGATAAGTTTGGCCGCGTAGACATTCTGTTCAACGGAGCAGGCGGGATGCGTACTGCGGATGGGCTCTACTACGAAAAGCCGGTGGAGGAGTTGACCGAGGACGTACTGGATGAGGTCATTAGAAACAACGTGAAGTCGTGCTTCTTCATGTGCAAGGCTGTGGGGCCTACCATGCTAAACCAGGGCAAAGGCAGCATTATCAACGTGAGCTCGGTGAGCGGATACGAGCCTTCACCCCGGCGCACGCCGTACGGTATCAGCAAGGCGGGCATCACCAACTTCACCAAGAGTCTTTCCGCGGAGTGGGGGCCAAAAGGCGTCCGCGTCAACGAAATATGGCCGCTGGCGGTGACACGGCCCCAAGAAGAAAGATACCAGGACCAGGAGAACGTCAAGCGCCTTACCGACCGCATCGCAATCGGACGTCTCGGTGTGCCGGAGGACCACGTTGGCGCAGCCATATTCCTCGCTTCCGACGCCAGTGAGTGGGTCTGCGGAGCCACCTTCAGGGTAGACGGAGGCCGCACCGGCTAGGCAGGACAACTCCAGGGGTCATAGGGTTTAAGGACAAGCTTATTCTTGCGAGAGAGCGGATGCGTAGGTTCGCCACTCCCGTTGCATCCCAAGCAATAGAGTCGTTCTCTATGGCGCTTCAGCAGCTTGCGAACCTCATCGGCGCGGTTAAGCAGTCGACCATTGTCTCCCCAGGCGCAGACTATATGCAGCGCGTCTGAAACGGCATGTAGGATTGCACTGTTGTTATGAAGGCCTATAGGGTCTAAGACCGTAAGCAGATCATTCGGGTCCTTTGTACGGTACGCAAATAGGTTTACCACTCGCAGGGCGCTGTACCTCCATTTAGCCAATTGAGTGACATACTTCAGGCATATATCGATCGTACGGTCAGTGAATATCTCGTCGGCGGTCGAGGGGTTTAGCATCAGGAAAGTGACGGGCTTTCCATTGCTGGACTGATTGCTTATCTGGGCTTCCCAGAGATAGCGGTATTTCCTGTCAGATGAGAACTCAGCACGGATGTTGATCGGTCGGATATCGCTCATGTTCATCCACCGGAAGTAGCCAGTAGATCTAACCTGACAGAGCCCGCTCGGCGGCGGCAACGCCTTCGCCTCGCGCCACCTCGTACCCTTCCTTATCCAGCAACTCCTCAAGGGCGGACAGTACAGCCAGTACGCTTGCCGGATTTGAGTTCTCACCCATCAGGCCAATGCGCCAGATTCTGCCGGCAACAGGACCAAGGCCGCCGCCTATCTCTATGTTGTAGTCTATGAGCAGTGACCGGCGCACTTTGGCTTCGTCAATCCCCTCCGGGACCCATACCGTGGTTAGCGTGGGCAGCCGGCTGTCCTCATCAGCGAACAGCTTCATCCCAAGTGCTTCCAGGCCGGTGCGCAGGGCGGCGGCGTTGTGCTCGTGCCTGGCAAAGCGGGCTTCCAAGCCCTCCTCCAGCACCACGCGCAAACCTTCCCGCAGCCCGTAGATCATGGAGATGGGGGCCGTGTGGTGATAGGCGCGGTTCTCGGACCAGTAGGATTTGAGCAGTGACATGTCCAAGTACCAGCTTTGCACCGGTGTCTTGCGGCTGTACAGCACCTCTTCGGCGCGCTTTCCCAGCGTGAGGGGAGATAGACCAGGCGGACAGCCCAGGCACTTCTGGGTTCCGCTGTACGACACGTCCCCATCCCACCTGTCCAAGGCCACTTCCAAGCCGCCCAACGATGTCACCGTATCTATGATGACCAGGGCGTCGTGCTCATGCGCAACCCTGGTTATCTCCTCGGCCGGACTCCGCACCCCCGTGGAAGTTTCGGCGTGCACCATGGCTACGGCTTTTACCGAGGCGTGGTTCTTGAGCTCCGCGCTGACTGCGTCGGGATCCAGAGGATGGCCCCATTCCGCCTCAACGCGGGCCACGGTAGCGCCGGCGCGCTCTGCTATCTGAGCAAGCCTCTCGCCAAAGTATCCGTTGATGCCCACGACGACCGTGTCGCCCGGCTCTACGACATTGACTACGGCGGCCTCCATACCCGCGGAGCCCGTACCGGAAACAGGTAGAGTTATCCCGTTGTCGGTTTGGAAGACCACGCGAAGCATGTCCCGCACGTCGTCCATGACTTTTAGGAAGTCCGGGTCAAGGTGACCCAGCAAGGGCGCGGCCATAGCCTGAAGTACACGAGGGTTTACGTTGCTGGGCCCTGGCCCGAGTAGGAGCCTGACCGGGGGATTGAACTCTTCAAGATACTGTGGCATTCATGTCCTTTCGGTGGTTGGTAGTTTCACAAGCAATTCTGGCTGAAAATGAACAGCCAGCCCATTATAACACTAGCCACAAATATGCGGTCTCCGCCCGGCCGGCTGGCCGTAAGACCGGCGGCCATCCCTATGGGACAACGTGGTCCGGTTCCAACCTGCTGGCAAGCTCTACCGTGTCCGCGGAGAGCGGGGCTTCTTCCAGATCGTATCTGGCGGAGAAGGCGTCGATTATGGCCTGCCGGACATCGTGGTAGGTTACAGCGCCAACCTCATCTCCAATGCTGCCCGCTGTCTCCGGGTCCCAATCGAACCCCAGATGTCTGTATACGGGCAGCAGCACGTCCCGGACCCGGCTTCTCCCGTTCACCACCACCACTCCTCCAACGTGGGCGGCGCTGGGGACAAGGCGCTGACCGACTCCCATGAGCTTCTTCACGCCGCGAGCGTTGACGCTATAAGCCCCAGGGCAGTATTCGCCGGGTATTTCGCCTACTCGTGCGTCCACTCCCAGCCTTCGAAAAGAATCCTCCATGATCCCGGCTACCTCTTCAAAGCGAGCTTTTACCCCTTCTCTGGGCTGCCGGTCCGGTAATGCCCAGGCAAAGGCCAGGGTGTCTTCGTGGAACACGGCGGCTTTGCCGCCAACCAGCCGTTGCACCGCCTCGAATCCGTTCTCTCTGGCCGCTTGAACAGCGGCTGCATAGCCGGGCGACCTGCTGTCTTGCCGGCCGAAGGCAACGATTGCAGAAGGCCTGTGGAGCCGCAGCGTCTCAGGCTCTTTTTCATCAGCAACCTTCAGCAATAAGGACCGCGATACAGCGGTATCCAAGGCAGGTCGCTGGAGGAAAGACTCCGTAGTCAGCCTGATGGTGCGCTTGTGCATGAGCTGCGGTTATCTAAAGACAGTCCTAGTACCAATCCCTGTAGAACGTCTCGTAGGGAACGAAAGCAGGCCGCTGCGCATGGGGAACGGGAAGCGAGACAGGCCCTGCTTCCCTGGACGGCAGATAAACCGTACCTGTGCCGATGACCTGGGCCTCGCCGACTTGATTGAGTCCCTGGTACTTGATGCCCACGGCGTGATACTCCACCTTTCCTGAGACTGCGCCCTGACCGGAATCGCCTTCCTGGACATCTTTGAACTTCTTCACAACCTCGCCCGTGTAGGTGGTCACGTCTCCATAGTAGACCGGCTTGCGTAGAGCAATGACCAGACGCCGGATGAAGCCGTCGTCACCCATCCAGTTGCTGAACAGCTGCTCGCACATCTGGGTGCGCTGCACCCCGAAATCGAACGGGCCCGGCTGTCCGCGGTAGACAGCGGTGAGGGCGTCTTCGTGCTCGTTGCCCGGGCCGCGCCAGCGGGTGATGGGATGTACGTGGCCTACCTGGTTGATCCGCGCCCGCCTGTACATAGGTTCAAAAGAAAGCTCGTCACCCCCGGCAAGGGGCCCCGATACCGTTGCATAGCTCAGCGAGTGATAGCAGACCTGGTCCTGCAGCGTCCACGGCGACAAGGTCACGGGGCCGACGGTATCGCCTTCTTCCACGTCCTCCCAGTAACGCGTCTCCGCGCCGCGCCGCGGCTCGTTTTTGATCTCGTTGAGCACTTCTTCTATCTGCTCGTTGCTGTACTGAGACGTCTTCCGTTCGTACAGCATCTGCTCGCCCAGCCGTTCCACTGGCATGGAGCGGCTGCTCCCCATGCTGGACATTGGCACGTATATCTGTGTGCCGTAGCACTTGCCTAGGAGGTCGCCGTGGAAGTCCCAGTAGTGGTTGTCTGAGATGAAGAAGACCAGGTTGCCCCGGGAGCCCGGCTTTTCGAATATCTCCTTGGTCACTTTGGAGGAGCGGAACTTCGTCCCTTCCCGGATGGTGTCGAAGAACTCCCACGCCGCGCCGGAAATGAAGTTGGCAAGGGGGTAGCCGCCGGGACGCACCGCACCGTGCACTGAGGGGTAGCGGACCAGAGCCATCGCCGGCCCCGGCGCTATCTGACTGCCGTAGCGGGTTGTCTTGCCGTATTCCGGGTCGGTGAACAGGGGGTTGTTGTCCCCAATTGACAAGGCGTACCTGGTGATGAAGTCAGAACTGAACCTTTGGGGGTACTCGTAGGGAGGCCCGGCGTGGTCATACGGCGCGGGCATCCATGGGGGCAGGTTCTCATCGGACTCTTGATCTATCTGCTCCCGTGACCTGGATAGAAACTCTGCAACTGCTTCTTCAAAAGTCTGCGTTGTCATTGCTCCGCTCCTTAACGCCTTGTGTTAGGCTAATTATTGTCTCTGCCGGACTAAGCGGGGTAGGGGATAGCTTTGAATCGACTGCTCAATCCGGCCTGACCCTGCGATTCTATCATCTGGTCCGGCATGGTCAATATTGCGCTGGGTGTGAAGTTCTGTTCCCGTTCCGCAACTTCACCGTTGACCACGTCGTACCCAAGTCCAGGGGAGGCACCGATCACATAGAGAACTTGCAGCTACTGTGCGGCGCCTGCAACAGCATGAAGGGGACCAAGACGCAGGCAGAGTTTCTGGCTGCGCTGCGGAGCAGGTAGGCGTAAGGACTAGTATTTTTGTTCTATGGTGCAACCAGCCCTAACTGAAGGAATGGCTGCTGAAGCAGCCGTGTTAGAATGGAGTGAATGTCAAGAAAGGGGGGCTTGAACCATGGACATTTTCCAGGGCTTCGATACTAGCCTAGTCGTCTTCTTGGCAGCACTCGAAACAACCGTACAAAGAAGTCGTTGGTCTAGTTACTAACATTAGGTACTAGGATTATCTATGATCCTTTCGACCATTGCGGATTGGTTTAGTATTGTTCAAGCGGTTATTGCCTTAATAGCACTAATAGTTGCGGGCGGCTTTGCCATTTTCAAGTTTCGTCTATTCAGACCCTTTGAACCGCATCTATCGCTCTCGCAGGAAGTTTCCCACAGATTCACGGACAGCGATTACGTTCACCTCGCTGTTACCGTTATGTTGAACAATAATTCGAAGGTGCGAGTAATACTTACCAAGGCTTTTGTCCGCTTTCAACAAGTACGTCCGATTACAGGTTCAGAGTTAGAAAGCCTGTACATCCAAGCGTTTACAAGCGGGGAGTACGCGGACATTCAATGGCGTGTGATAGACGAGTTCCAACGCACTTGGCCTAAGAACACCCTAATTATAGAACCTGGGGAGACCCATCAAGAGGTCTACGAGTTCATAGTTGCTTCCAGTCTAAAGACAATCCTTGTGTACACTTTCTTCTGTAACTCTAAGCGTTCCTCTAATTCCGCAGAGGGTTGGGCGGCAACTACGATTCATGATATAGTCCAAGTAGGACTTTGAGGTGGACAATATGGTTAAGAACTTTTTCAGAAAAGAAGAAGGTACGAGAGGATCAACGCGGAGAATAGCGCCACCTAAGACCGAAGGCAATGGTAAGCCGCCTGGAGCTGCACCAGTCAAGATTGTTGAGAGCGCGCCTGAAAAGAAATCCTAAAATCATGGCGAGCGGTAGAACGACCGAAATGTCCATTCTGCCAAACGTGTATTAGCCCGCACTCTTCAAGTGTCGTGACTTTGAACGCGGAAGCCCGCTTGATTCTTGCGTGCCCTGCCTGTAGAGAGATATTGGGGATTGTCCGCATGTCTACATTAGGAACCTTTCATTCTAAGCCGCCACGCCAACCAACCCGCTGGGCAAAGTAGACTTGGCTAGCTAGTGGGTCTATCCTACCCGCCCGCACTGGTACACAGGGGGGTAATTCCATAAGTGTTATAACCCCACGCCCCTCCGCCATCTCTCCCTTTCCCATTGGCCCATGAATAATCGCCGGGGCATGTCTTGTCCCCAAGCCCGCAACGAAAAACGTGCTAACCCCTGACGGAATTCGGATTTGTTTCCCATATTTCCAAAAACTTGGTTCGTTCTAGCTTTGAAGTTGACATAACGTTGGAAACAAATATCCGCCAACGGGAAATTCTATGACACTGTGCACGGTCTGCTAGAATAGCTTGGAAACGTCCCAGGTACGGAGAACATGCCCCAAGCGCAATACAATCTAGGACACGTAGCCAAACTTACGGCCAAGTCCATTGGAGAACCCGGTTCAAGGTACTTCCAGGTGGCGGCTGAAGCCAGAAACGGCCAGGCCGTACTGATATGGATGGAAAAGGAGCAGCTTTTCAACCTTGGAGTGCAGGTGAAACGGCTGCTTTTCGAATATCAAGAGGAAGCGGAACGCAGCTCCTCTGAAGATTCCTACAATGAAGCCGTCTTCGGTGTGCCGGACCCGCCTGTCATCGAGCTAACAGCCGGACAGATGTCGATTGGATATGATCAGACGTCCGCCATGTTCTTCCTGGCGGCACACCACGTTGATCAAGAAGACCCAGTTCCCCTGGTAAATCTCGAGGCCACGTACAGGGAAATAGACTCTCTGGCGGATCAAGCCTTCGAAGTATGCGCCGCCGGCAGACCGCGCTGCCTGTTGTGCGGGGCTCCGCTGGACGCGGAAAAGCACCTTTGCCCCAGGCACAACGGACATGGAGTGATGGCTACTTAACGGAGTTCATCTGTGACGGTCAACAGCAGGAGTGATCGATTTAGTCCTCAACTCTTCGACCTGCTAGCCAGGGGCAAAATGGGCGATTGCAGGCTGACACCGGATGGGTCTAATTACACGTTTCTAACCACGGTTTCCAAGGGCGGTGAAGACCTCAAGGTGATTTACAAGCCTCGCCGGGGCGAGATGCCTCTGTGGGACTTTTCTGGAGGTACCCTCTACCTCAGGGAGTATGCGTCTTATCTGCTCAGCGAAGCCTTGGGTTGGGGCTACGTTCCGCCCACAGTGATACGCGACGGGGCATTTGGAGAAGGCTCGGTGCAGCTCTACGTAGAGTGTGATAGAAGACAGCATTACTTCACCCTGCGCGAACGTTTCATAGAGGATATGTTGCGCGTCTGCGCCTTCGATGTCGTTGCCAACAATGCGGATAGAAAGGCAACTCACACCCTGCTGGGCAACGACGGTGGCGTATGGCTGATTGACCATGGGATCACCTTCCACGATCAACACAAGTTGAGGACGGTGATATGGGACTTTGCCGGGCAGATGTTGCCGCACTGGCTGCTGGAAGAGCTGGAGTCACTCAGGGATAGCTTCGATGCGCCGGAAGGGCTGGCCGAAGGCCTGAGCAAGCTGCTCAGCAAGCCTGAAGTGGATGCGACTCTATACAGGTTACAGGAGCTGATAGATCAGGGAGAGTTCCCCATTCCCACTCTGAGACGGGCCGTCCCTTGGCCGTGGCTCTAAATTAGAGCCATGGCGCTCCCCTCTGGTAGCCGCCCGTGAGCTGCAATGCAGTCCCAGACACCCATCTTGAAGCCGGACTGACCAGGTACAACACGGCTTGACCCACATCCCGCGGGGTGCCAAGCCCAAGGGGGTAACTTTTGACCCTTGCCTCGCGCTCTTCCCGCGACCATCCGAAATCCCGCGACTCTACTTCCGCCGGCATGATTGCGTTTACCCGGACACCCTTGTCCGCTACGTGGGCGGAGAAGGCAGCCGTAAGCCCAATTAGACCTGCTTTGGCCGCATTGTAGGCAGGCGACCCCCCGGCGCTGGCGACCCGTGCAGCTTGCGAGCTTATATTCACAATGCACCCCTCGCCGGCTTCCAGCATGGGTCTGAGAGCGGACTGAGAGCAGTAGAACACGCCACTCAAGTTCACATCTATCACCCGCTGCCACTCCTCTATCGGCAGGTCCCACGCGTTGCCTCTAGGTGCGTCTATTCCCGCGTTGTTAACCAGAATGTCCAAGCGGCCGTACTCCTCCAGGGAAAGCTCAACCAGGCGGTGGGCGTCTTCCGGTCTGCTGGTGTCCATTACAATGTGGCTTGCTCTGCTGCCTTTGGAGCCACCTCGTCAGCAGTCGCCGTCGAATCCTGGAGGTCGCCGATGACTATTGTGGCGCCGGCTTCGGCAAGGACCTGGGCAATGCCTCGGCCAATACCCTGAGCGGCCCCGGTGACTATCGCCACCCTTCCATCAAGTCTGCTGCTGTCCCTCATTTCTGTTCCTCCCGGATGATCTGCCTGTCTGCGAGCTTAGCTACACTTCCCGGACCTGCTTCGCTCTTCCAAGCAGCCAAAGATCCTGTCTGCCAGGAAGACCGCGGCGCCCTTCGAAATAGTGTCGGGTATCGCTGCCAGCAGCCCGCTTGACTTCATCTCCGCGCTCCATATCAGCTTTGTCTGATCCACATGCTCCTCTAACCTCATTTCAGTCAGAATCTCAAAAGCGCTGCCAATGGACTTGCCGTCTATCCTTACTCTGGTCAGGTGATTCTCCATGCTCAGCACTTCAAAGTTCAGGGTGACCGTCCCCTTCAAGAAAGTGAAGGAATGGCCCACTTTGACAACGAAATGCGTAGGGTCTTCTTCCTTGAAGCTCTTGATGTTAGGGATGCATTCACTTATCCCCTTGGGGTCAGAAGTGAGTTTCCAGACCTCCTCCACGGGAGCACCGATTGAATATTCTTTCTCTGCATGCATAATTAGGTAGTTGTTGGCCTAATGTTAACTAGTCCCGGGTTTGTGTTGCAGCCCATGAGAGCGGAAGACAAGAAAACCTTAGAAGACGTCCAACACTTCTGCGATAATCTTCGCCCTTTGGAAGACATATTCTACCTTGAACACAAGTACAACGACCAACTGATTCCCCTTGCACGGGAATCGAACATTCTGGGCATGCCCGTCAAGGAGCAGTACGGTGGCCGGGGTTTGAGCAGTCTGTTGTACGCGGAAGCCATGGAAAGGATCGCTGCGGAAGGCGCTGGCATCCGTACGTTCTTCTCCGGACATTCCTCTCTGGGGCAAAAGACCTTGCAGCACTTTGGGACGGATTTTCAGAGGCAAAAGTACCTTCTCCCCTCAACCAGAGGGGAGATTATTCTGGCGTTTGCACTCACGGAGCCGGATGCGGGGAGCGACCCACTCTCTATGACGATGAACTGGGAAGACAAGGGCGACCACTACCTTTTGAACGGAGTCAAGTACCTCATCTCCAACGCAGGCGTTGCCGATGTCATAGTAACGTTCGCCAGGGGATCGGATGGATGGATAAGCGCTTTCCTTGTCGATACCCGGGAAGAGGGTATTGAGCGAGAAGACCTGGCCGCAAAGATGGGCATGCCAACCACTAACACCGGCATGTTCGAGTTGACCGACTATCGAGTCCCCAGGGAGAACCTCCTTGGCAAGAAGGACGATGGTTGGAATATTGCCAAGTATTCATTGTTGAACGGTCGCCTGAGCGTTGCCGCCGGCAGCGTTGGCACCATATCCGACTGCTTGGCGGAGTCCCTGAGCTTTGCCAAGGAGAGGGTACAGCACAGGAAAGCAATAGCCATGCATCAGCTGATTCAAGAGCACATCGCGATAATGAAGACAAACTTGGAGTCGTCCAGGCTTATGGTCAGGAGGGCCGCTCATCTGGTGGACAGGTTTGAGGAAGAAGGCGACGACGAATCGTTCGAAGCTGCCGATACCGCGGTAGCCGAGGCCAAGTTTCACGCTACCAATGCCGCCTGGGATGCCGCCGATAGGGGTGTTCAGATCCTGGGAGGCAGGGGATGGTCGTTCCTGTACAGGCCGGGCAGGCATCTTGTAGATACCAGGGTCTGCCGTATATACGAAGGCACCGATGAGATTATGAAGCTGAAGATAGCATCGGCGCTTCTGGGTAAAGGGTTTGAAGCCTACCGGTAGGGAGGTGTGCCTGGCTGGTGTGATTCATCGAATCACAATTCCGTGTTTCGACGGAAATCATGACCTGACCGAGGGAAATCGTACACCTGATTAATTGTGATTCTAATCACGATGCAAAGGACTTGACAAGCTCCGAAGTGCGTTTTAAGGTTAGGAACTTCAGAGGGTGCAGCTTGGTTGTTGGTATACCCCTGTTAAAACGAGGTGGGTCGATTTGCTAGTGTCGGAATCGACGAGTGATGAGGAGTCATGATGTTGAAACCAATGCCGCAGTTACTAGTTCGCTTGATGATAGGTGCCGCTCTGCTGTTGATGCTGGCATGTGGCACCGCCGAAGAAGCCACTCCGACTTCTTCGGCTCCCACTCCGACACCTACCTTATTCGTGCCTGCGGTGCCTGCGGTGCCGGTACTCGCAACGGCGACACCGACTCCGCTGCCCGGCGTTACTGCCGTACCAACAGCCACCTCCACACCGGTGCCGGTTGGCGACCAGCCGAAGTACGGCGGCGTCCTTCGTTTCGCTAACTCTGCCCAGCATACGCTGGATACCATTGCAAACACCGGGTCCAACTACGGGGCCATGATAGGCGAGGCCGCCATCTTCAACCAGCTCGTCAGAGTCAACAACCAGGACTGGGTCACGGTCGAAGCTGACCTGGCCGAGTCGTTCTCTGTAAGCGGTGATGGTACTGTATGGAAGTTCCAGATCCGCCAGGGAGTGGTGGACCATGAGGGCGACCCATATACCGTGGATGACGCCTACTGGGGTGTGCTCCGTATCATAGAACGTCCCAACGGCGTGCAGGCTTTTCGCCAGTCGTGCCTTCGCTCCTATCTAGAAGATGTCTGGGACGAGAACATGCAGGCGTTGCCCAACGGTGGAGCCGAGATCACCGGCGCCAATGAGTTGACGGTGCGCCTCAAAGCGCCTGCGATGAGCTTTATTCCTTGCATCGCTAACCACGCAGTGGTGTTTCAGCCGTCCAAGTATGTGAAGCTCATAGACACCGACCCTAGTGGAGAGACCAGGGATCTGACGGTGGCTGAATACGTAGGCACAGGTCCCTTCAAATTCAAGGACATGCGTTTGGACGACTTCTTCGCCGTGGAGCGGTACGATAACTACTTCAGAGAGGGGCTCCCATATCTGGACGGGATCGAGGTCTTCGTAATGCCCGAGCAGAGCACCTGGGAGGCCGCTTTTAGCACCGGCAGGATAGACTTCAACTCCAACTCCGTTGGCCCGTACGTAGTCTCTAACGCGACGGTAGACCAGATGAAACGCGTGCTCGGAGATACCGTGCAGTTCGACAGGGTCCTGGCCATGGGTCTCGGCGGCTTTGACGTAAACGTTCGCCGACCGCCTTTCGGTCCTGCCGAGGATCCCAATGCAAAGAAACTCCGCTGGGCGATTCAGATAGCCATCGACCGAGGCGAGATCAACGAACTGGTCTACGATTCGAACGGCTACTTCACCTTCCCATACTTCGTGGGCTGGAGCTGGATACACACGGAGCAGGAGTGGTTGGCCAATTTCCAGGGTTTCGACCCCAGCCCAGAGGCCAAGGCCAGAGACATGGCAGAGGCCAGGCAGATCATGGAAGAGCTTGGCTACGGTCCGGACAACAGGCTGAGTTTCACCTTCCTGGCGAGTCCGACGGGTGTGACGCCCGCCTACGCCCAGGTGGTGGCCAGGCAGTTGCGCGACCTTTATATGGACATAGAGGTTGTAACCTCACCTGAGCGTACCGCGATATCCCGCACAGGCGATTTTGATATTGTCACATTCATGAACGGTGCCAGCTTCCCTGACCCTGACACCTTCAATACAGATATCAACCTTGAGTGGGGCAAAGGTGGACAGCGGGTAAGTGGCTGGACGAACCCCGAATGGCTGGCGATGCATGAACAGCAGGCGCTGGCTCAAACTTTGGAAGAACGCGCCGTTATCCTGCGGCAGATGGCACAGATCTGGCACGAAGACTCGTTGCGCATCGGCACTGTCCGGCCCGAGATGAATGAGGGGTGGAGGACGTATATCAAAGGGTGGATATCACCACCCTACCACTTCATTCAGCGTAACTTCGAGCGTGTCTGGATAGACAAGTCGTAGACTGGAGACACGCAAGTGCCCTGGGGGTCATTGAACCTCCTCCGGGGCACTTGCGTACACTGTGCCAACTAATGTGCCCCGGGTCTTGTGACGGAGGAGCAGGTGAAAAAATACATTGGCAAACGGCTTTTGCTATTTTTTCCAACCCTGACAGGCGTAGCTCTAGCTATCTTCATTCTGATGAGAATTGTGCCCGGAGACACGGCTGAGCTTATCCTGGCCGGACCGAGCGGCGAGGCGTCGTACACTCAAGAAGACCTGGATCGTTTGCGTGTGCAGCTTGGCTTGGACAAGCCCATATACGTTCAGTTCGTGCGGTGGGTAGCGGACCTGGCACGGGGCAATCTGGGGTATTCAGCAGCCAAGAAGAGGCCAGTAGCTGGCGAGCTACAGCGTCAGTTCCCTGTGACTCTACAGCTGGGACTCTTAAGCGTTATTGTGATCTGGAGCATCTCAATCCCTATCGGTGTCCTTGCTGCGGTTAGGCAGGACTCCTGGATCGATTATGTTTTTCGCGGTACAGCTATCGTTGGCCTTGCCATGCCAAGCTTCTTTGTTGGCCTGCTGGTAATCCTGGTGCTATCCCGGTTCTTCAACTGGCTACCGCCATTCGGATTTGTCCACGTATGGGATAATCCTACGATCAGTTTTCAGCAGCTGATCTTCCCGGCCGTTGCACTTGGATTCAGTTCCAGCGGTACGCTGCTCAGGATGACTCGCACCCAGGTACTAGAGGTCTTGCGTGAAGACTACATTCGCACGGCGCGCGCCAAAGGACTGAGCGGAAAAGTAGTGCTCTGGCGGCATGCCGTGCGCAACTCCCTACTGCCGGTAGTGACCATTGCAGGGACACAGATAGGGTTTCTGTTCTCTGGTACGGTTGTAATTGAGCGGATTTTTAACATCCCAGGAGTAGGACGAGGGCTCCTAGAGGCGCTTACCGTTCGGGATCTGAATGTGATCCAAGCCTACATTATGTATTTTGCGTTTATCGCCCTGGTCGCCAACCTTCTGGTGGACCTGACTTACGCCTGGTTGGATCCCAGGATACGTTACGGATAGCAAAAAGTGTAACAGTGAGCAGTTCTCACAAGGATCAGTTGCATGCAGACCGAAATAACTGAGCCAATCCTAAGACGGCGAAGACGATCATATACGCTGTGGTCAAAGTATCCTATGGCCCTGTTGAGGCTTACCAAGAAGAAGCCCCTGGGTGCTACCGGGCTATACATCCTCATCTTTGCTGTAATAGTGGCTGTGATTGGCCCGTCAATCGCTCCGTTCGATCCATGGGATACTCACCGAACCAGCCGGCTCGTGGCCCCAAGCAGCACCTTCTGGTTTGGAACTGACAGTCTGGGTAGGGACCTTCTTAGCAGGACTATTTATGGAGCTCGCATTTCTATATTCGTTGGTCTGGTAACGACTATTGCAGCGACGGTAATCGGCTCGTTTATAGGTGTAACCAGCGCCTATTTCGGCGGAAAGTTTGACCTCATTGTCCAACGATTCGTAGATGCACAAAGCGCTTTCCCATCACTTCTCCTAGCCCTGGCTCTAATGGCTGCATTTGGTGCTTCTCTGACCAGCGTCATGGTGGCCCTGATAATTATCTTTTCAAGCAGGGGTGTGCGGGTGATCCGCTCGCAATCACTTAGCATCAAAGAGACTCCCTATATCGAATCCGCTCGTGCCATCGGTTCAAGTGACTTCCGCATCATGTTGAGACATATACTCCCCAATACGTTTGGCCCTATGATGGTGGTGTCCACAACCTTGCTTGGTTCAGCCATTCTTCTGGAAGCATCCCTGAGCTTCCTGGGTGCAGGAGTGCCGGTAACCGTGATCTCCTGGGGCGGCATGCTCAGCGGCGATGTATTGAAGGACTTCGCCGGCGCGCCTTGGATTGGGCTTTTCCCCGGACTTGCACTCTCAGCAGTGGTCTTTGGAGTTAACGTGTACGGGGATGCGCTAAGAGATATTTTAGACCCCAGACTACGCGGAAGATGAGTTTCTCAAAGTGCTGCCTCTCGGTGGAAACTGGCGCCTCGCTTAGTGAACTGCCACTGTATACTAGGTTCCCGGTTCCGGTTGCAGATGCCAGTGGCGCGCACCCTCCACTGGCATCTGCAGCCTCATTCTCGCAGTGGGTAGAGATATATGACCAGACAACAGACGTTTGAAGAAGCCATTGCCGAGTACCTGCAGCGATGCCAGGAGCAGATAGGCAAAGAGCGTATTGAAGGACTGCCTCCCGGGCCGCCGTCCCCGTACGACCAGTCCGGGCCGCCATACGAATCACCGCTGCGGCTCGACGCGAGGACCATCCGCAACTACGCGCTCAGCATAGGCGACGATAATCCCCTTTTCACCGACCCGGAGTACGGCAAGCGGACTCGCTACGGCTCCCAGATTGCTCCCGGCCCCATCATGGTCGTGGCGCGGGCCGGTGGCGGCCAGGGGCCGATGCGGCCGCAAGGATACCCCGTAGCCGACTTTGTGGCAGGGACGGCATGGGAGTTTTTCGACGTCATCCATACGGGCACTGGACCCTTCCGGTCTTCCAAGACGGATCGCGAGGTATTCCAAAAACAGGGGTCGCGGGGTGGGCTTATCTTCCTCATATGCGAGCTTTTCTACTGGAACGCCCACGGCGATCTGCCCGCCAAAGCTTACGGAACTTTGATCATGGTGCCCACCGAGAGCATGGGCGGCTCCAGGGCTATGTCCGTGGACAGACTGGGCGAGCAGATGATGTACGACCGTGGCACACAGCGATATGAGCCCGACGAGATCTCGGGATACATGGATATGATCGGCAAGCCCAAGCGGCGGGGAGCGGAGACCTTGTACTGGGAAGACGTGGAGGTCGGCCAGGAGCTGGATCCGCTGTTGCTGCCGCCCTGGACGTTGCAGGACCAGATAGCCAATAACCTGGCCCGCTCACTGATGGGACGCAATCCCGAAACCCGAGACGATGAGCTGGCGTTCGAGCAGATATATCACAGCCTGCAATCCCATAGAGGCGGGGCTCGCACCCATCCTGTTTCCATGTGGCCTTGGACCCCCAATTCCGAGCACGAAGATGCCCTGCTGGCGGCCTACAGAGGCCAATCCGGGCCGTTTGACCACGGAGTGCAGCGCTTCCAGATACCGCAGCAGTTGCTCACCAACTGGATGGGAGACGACGGTTTCGTTAGGCGTTATCAAACTGCCATCCGCCGTCCCGTCTACTATGGTGACGTGACTATCTACCGCGGCTGGATATCCAAGAAGTTCACGGAGCGGCAGACCGGGGAAAACGCACCGGGTGCAGCGCCCGGAGACGTGGAGTACAATGCCGTCGGAATAAGGATGGAAGGCGTCAATCAGACGGGAGAAGTGCAAGCCCAGGGTACCGCTGTGGTGTATCTGCCCTCTAGGAAGACCGGCCACGTCCATCTGCCGGTCCCGCACCTGGCACAGCCGCCTTACGTGCCTTATGAGACGTTCTATAGAGACTGGTTCTAACCAGCGTAATTCAGCGTCAACCGGGGAGGAGATTCATGGTGACACAGACATTTGAAGAGGCCATAGCAGAGTACATAGAGCGCTGCTATGAGTCGGTGGGGAAGGAACGGGAGGAAGGGCATCCGCCGGGGCCGGGGACCCCGTACCCCATCGGCGAGCCTCCGTACGAGGCTGCAATAAGGCTGGATGAAAGGACGGTGCGCAACTACGCCCTCAGCATAGGGAACACCAATCCTCTCTATACAGACCCTGAGTACGGAAGGCATACCAGGTACGACGCCATGCTGGCGCCAAATACGGCCCTCATCCTAGTGCGCAGCCCCGGTGGCCAGGGGCCAACACGCCCTGAAGGCTATCCCGTGGGAGACTTCTTCTCAGGGCTGGCCTGGGAGTTCTTCGACGTGCTGAGGGTTGGTGACGCACGCTTCAAGAATACCAAGAAGACAAGCGAGTTCTTCGAAAAATCGGGTTCCCGCGGACAGTTGCTTTTCCTCATTGAAGAGATCAAGTACTGGAATGCTCATGCAGACCTGGTGGGTAAGTGCTACGGCACCCTGATTCTGGTGCCCATCGAGAGCATGGGTGGAACAAGGACTATGAACGTGGAGCGCTTGGGCGAGCAGCTTATGTACGAACGTTCCACTTCCAAGTACAACCGGGAGCAGATGGACGAATACGTGTCGTTTCTGGAAGGTAGTACCCGCAGGGGTTCCAAGACCCTGTACTGGGAGGACGTACAGGTCGGGGATAGACTTGGGCCTCTTGTAGTACCCCCGTTCACCTTGCTTGACCAGACAGTCCAACGGGTGGTGTCCGCTGCCGCTACGGGAAGGTACGGGACCTCAGGAGACGAACTGGCCTTCGAACCGGTGTATCACCATAACCGTGAAGGGAGAGGCGGTTACGGCAGGGGCTTTGCCCATCCCGTAACCCGCTGGCCCCACGGACCCGGAGATGAGCATCAGGACGCTCTCATGGCGGCTTATAGAGGCCAGCCAGGGCCGTTCGACGGCGGCCAGCACAGGTCTCAGCTGCCCCACAGGCTCATCAGCGACTGGATGGGAGACAACGGTTTCATAAGGAGATACCAGTGCGCCCTGCGCAAGCCCGTCTACTATGGAGACACCACCTTCTACACCGCTGAAGTGGTGAAGAAGTTTAAGGAGTCCCAGGAAGGCGACAACGAGTCTGGAGGGCAGCCCGGCAAGGCGGAATACTTCGGGGTGGGCCTGAAACTGGAAGGCAAGAACCAGGTGGGAGAGACCCAGATGCAGGGTACTATTGCTGTGTACCTGCCATCTCGTGAGGGCGGCCCGGTCCAGTTGCCGGTACCGCACAAGGGCAATCCTCCTTACGTGCCTTACGAGACCTTCTATAGAGACTGGTACTAGGCTGAGTACCGACGGGCACGGAAAGGATACTTCCTTATGAAGATGGACGGGATGCTCAGCGGAATACGCGTTCTGGACTCCACGACGGCCGTGGCGATGCCTACGGCCATGCACATCCTGGCCGACATGGGGGCCGAGGTGATCAAGATAGAGACCCCTACCAGGGAGGAGTCCGGCCGGCGTGATGAGAGCTTTCAATACCTTCACCACAGTAAGAAAAGCATGACCATCAACCTGAAAGCCCCCGGCGGAGTCCAGCTTTACAAAGACCTGGTCGGCAATAGCGACGTGCTGGTAGAGAACAACCGCGCCGGAACCCTGGACCGCCTGGGCGTGGGCTACAGTGAGCTGATCAAGGTGAAGCCGGGCATCATCCTCCTTTCCAACACCGGATTTGGGCAGACCGGCCCGTGGAAGCGCTATGCCGGCATAGGAACGTTTCTGGAGCTGATTGCCGGAGTTAGCCACTTCACTGGCTATCCTGACCAGGGGCCCAGGCAGGTTGGCAACGCCTGGATAGACATACATGTAGCCTGGATGGCGGTCTTCTCCATACTGGCGGCGCTCCACTGGCGTGAGGAGAGCGGGGAAGGGCAGCACATAGACTTTTCCATGTACCAGGTTGGCGTTTCAACCCTGGGAGCGGAGGTACTTGATTTCATTGTAAACGGCAATATAGGGGAGCAGATGGGGAACCGTCATCCGGTGCATGCCCCGCACGGTGTCTACCCCTGCCGCGGCGACGACAAGTGGATAGCCATAGCCGTAGAGAACGATGAGGAGTGGCGCGCCCTGCTCAAGACTATGGGCCGCCCGGAATGGGCGGACAACCCCAAGTTTGAAGATGCTCTATCGCGCCATCACAACCAGGATGAAATAGATGGCCATATCGCTGAGTGGACAAAGGGCTGGGACTTTTATGAGCTTATGCATCTGCTCCAAGGCAACGGCGTAACAGCCTCGGTAGTCCCCAACACGGCTGAACTCATGACCGATCCCCACATGAAGGCCAGGGGCTTCTATGAAAAGTTGACCCACTCGCCGGAATCCGGGCTTGGCTCCCGGGTTTTAATCGGCAGGCCCTGGAAGGTCTCCAAGACACCGTCTAGGTTCCGCGACCCGGCCCCCACGCTGGGACAGGACAACGAGTACGTCATGAAAGAGGTCCTGAAGCGCACGCAGGAAGAGATGGACCGGCTGTATGAAGCCGGAGTACTGGCCAGGCAAACCCATCAGGAGACGCCTCCATCGCCGCGAACGCCAGCGGCCCCTGCTCGACCCAGGCCTGGCGCTGCTAACCCTGCTCCCAGCTTGGAAGAGGGCACCCTTGCCTATACAGACACCGACTACCAGAAGCGCTTGGGGGTGGAGTGATGGGCGGTAGCGTGTTCGGGAAGTTCCGCGTCGTGGACATGACTAGGGGCATAGCGGGACCCTTTGCCAGCAAGCTCCTGGCGGACTATGGAGCAGACGTGATCAAGGTCGAACCACCTCAGGGCGACCCTTCAAGGCAGATGGGCCCCTTCGCCGGAGGCGACCCTCACCCTGAAAAGAGCCTGCTCTTTCTCTATCTCAATTGCAATAAACGGGGAGTAACCCTGGACGTTGAAACCGGCGCCGGTAGAAAGCTCTTCCTTGACCTAGTGAAGACGGCGGATGTCCTGATGGAGGACTACACCCCGGGATTTCTGGATAGCTTGCAGTTGGGCTACCCGCACCTGGAAGAGATCAACCCAAAGCTGGTGATGACCTCTATTACACCGTTTGGCCAAACGGGGCCGTACAAGAGCTACAAGGGTAATGACCTTGTCCACTATGCCATGGGCGGCATGATGTACACCAGCGGTGCATACCACAGGGAACCACTTAAGCATGGCCACCCGCAAAGCCTCTATCTAGGAGGCATAGTAACCGCTTACGTCACCTCGGCCGCGCTCTTTGCCAGGAGGACACTGGGCCAAGGACAGCACGTTGATCTGTCTCTATCGGAGGTCATGGCCGCCGACCATTACCAACCTGTGGCCAGGTATGCCTTTTCAGGGGGAGTAACGCGGCGCGCCCCCAAGAGCGATACCGGCCAGGAGAAGGGCACCGGCTTCCTGGGCATTGTCCCGGCAAAGGACGGGTACGTTAGGGCCTCCATCAGCCCTCCACAAAGGCTCTATTCTCGCTCCGGGCCTCAACCCTGGCCTGAGTATGCCGGCTTGCTGGGGCATCCGGAAATTGGTGATGCCCTGGCCGAAGCAACCAGTACACAGGAGATCGATGAGATACTACTGCCTGTGATAAGAGAAATGCCCAAGATGGAGTACTACCACAGGTTGATGACAAACGAATGGCTGGCGGCGGCGGCACAGACTCCGCAGGACTTGGCCAATTGCCCGCAGCTTGAGGAACGGCAGTACTTCACGGAGGTGGAGCACCCCGTTATTGGCCGTGTAAAATTCCCTGGAGAAGTGGTGAGATTGCCCAGCTCTCCCTGGAGCCTTCGATTTCCCGCCCCTCTCCTTGGCCAGCATAACAGGGCCGTCTTCTGCGGAGAGCTGGGCCGCAGCAAGGACGATCTTGTTGGGCTTAGACAGGTGGGAGCAATCTGAACTCCCTCTGAACCCAGGGTGAGCCCGTTCAGCCGGTGCGCCCACCCTGATGTCGCGCTGGACTCCTGCTAGGAACGCGTCTCCCCTGTGACGTGCCGCTGCCGCTTTTCCAAGAAAGCCGGTGTGGCGTCGTCACTATCCTTGCTCAACTGGCCTACCATGAAGTTCAGGGTATATTGCATGTCCCAGGCTGCCTGTTCAGGCAGATCTCTGCTCTTGACAGCGAACTCTTTGAGCATTCGCACCGCTACGGGTGGCATCTCACATATCCTCTGGGCAAGCTCTTCGCAGCGAGCCATCAGTTGGTCGTGGGGCACAGTCTCATATATAAGGCCAATTCGCTCTGCTTCCTTGGCGTCTATCGGCTCATCGGTCAGAAGCATCTTCATGGCGTGAGCATAGTTGAGCTGGCGTATCAGGTGTGTTGCGGAAGGCCCACTGCCAATTCCACCCCGATTGGAAAGCAAGGCGAAGTAGAAGCGGGCGTGTTCCTCACAGGCTATACGAATGTCTACGGTGTTCAGCAGCATGTAAAGCCCGGCGCCGGCGGCCCATCCGTTGACTGCCGCTATCACGGGCTTCCACACGCGTGGGAAGTCAACTCCTCCCCCAAAGACCACAATGTCGCGCCCGTTCACCGTGCCGGGTCTTGGCCAGAAGAAGTTGTCAGCCTGCTGATGCCGCACGTCGTCGTAGGACATGCCGGGAGGCGGAGGCTGGATGTGATGACCGGCAGAGAAATGCCTGTCGCCAATTCCGGTTAGGATCATCACCCGCATATCTTTGTCCTGCCAGAAGTCCCGGTAGGCTTCTCCCATCTCCTCCATGACCTGGGAGTCCATCACGTTGGCCTTCGTCGGGTTGTTGACGGTTAGATAGGCAACGTTCTCCTTCTTTTCGTAAATCGTCTTCATGGGCATAGTTTCACCTCCGAAATCCGCACCTTAATATATCCGTGTATATATCCGTTTGCGGAACTAGTCAAGGGTTCGATTCGAAAGGTGTGATTTGTAGAGCACCAAGCAGGCAAGGCGTTTGCCAAGCCTGCAATCTCTACTGAGGATGTTGGGAAAGCAAATTAACCCGCTCTGCATGGCTGAGTACCCCACCCGCCTTCAACGCTTCGATGATCGCCTCCGTTCTGGAGCGGACGTTCATCTTTAGCAGGATGTGTGTGACGTGAAGCTGGACCGTTCTCAGGCTGACGTGTAACTGAGAGGCCACTTCCGTGTTGGTTAGTCCCAGAAGCATCAGGCGTAACACCTCCTGCTCTCTTGGCGAAAGAGATTCAAAGCCACGGTTGTGTCCCGCAGCACCGGAGATGTGAGTCATGCTGAAATCGACGCTTGCTCTGGCCTCCGCTCCCAGAACCGTTATTCCCCGCGCGGCAGCCCGCAGGGCGCATTCAAAGGCCGCTCTTTCAATATCCAGTGAGAGGTAGCCAAGCACGCCGGCTTGCAAGCATTCATTCACCAATACGGGATCCTGGCGCGCCCTGGTCGTCAAAACCACGATTTTGGAAGAGAGCCCTGCGTCGCTGGCAAACCACCTTGCCAGCGTTGCCGGGTTGAAGTCATCCGGGTTTGCTCCCACCACTACAAGGTCCGGCTGCAACAGCTTGACCAGCTCGTAACCCTCGTCAAAGTTGTTGGACTCACCCAGTACGGCGAAGGCGGGCATCTCATCCACGAAGCTGGTAATCGCTTCCCGCATCATGGTGCTTCTGATGAGGATGACTACCCCGCACGAACCCGTAGCAGCTCGACCGTTCCTCTTCATGGCACCCCTCCATTTGGATGGACAATGCTCAAGCTTGGGGGCAGAATACCTACGCATTTGTGAAATGTCAAAAATGTGCAGCTATACTTCGCTTTTTCGCAAAAACACATACGTATCGGTACGTATTGCAAAGATGGGCTAGTTTAACTAACGTGCAGAATAGCTTTGCCGTTATTTTTTCATCACCGCAACGCAGGGTGAAACGCTGATGCAGTGGGAGGTTTGTATGGACGCTTATCGCATTCTCCGCAATAGATTGTGGATCACCGCCATCATTTCAGTGGGCTTGATTGCGCTGCTGGCCTGTGGCTCCACGGAGGAGGCAACACCGACGCCTACGGCAACGGTTGCCGCGCCCGTCAGCGCCGCCACGCCTACACCTGAACCGCCAATGGCCGATGAACCGGTCTACGGCGGCGTGGCAAGGATTGCCGACAGAATACGGGCACAATCCTTTGAGCTTACCCACCTTGGTGGAGGCCTGCAGCCTGCCAATGGCATCGGCCCAATCGTCTGGTCGGCGCTGATCAGAGAAAGCATCGTGGACCGTGTAAGCTTGGAGGGCGATCTTGCCGAATCCTGGACAGTAAGCGCGGACGGTACGGAGTGGAAGTTCAAGATTCGTGAAGGGATCGTGGACCACAACGGAGATCCATACGGTGCGGAAGAGGTACGTTATCTTTTGCACCGCATGGTCGACCGGCCCAACGACGCCCCTTACTCGCAGGGCGGCGGCTGCATGAAGACGGCGATAAAGGAACCCACCAGCGCCGGCGGCGCTGAGGTTAGCGGGCCGAACGAGGTTACCATTCGACTCAAAGGTCCCACTTCATGGTTTGCCGCTTGTGTCAGCAGCGGATACGTGATGTTCGGCCCTGCCAAGCAGTACAAGGCAATCGACGACACGGGCGAGTGGAGACTCCTGGACTTCGATAAAGATGAGGTAATAGGCACCGGGCCTTTCAAGGCCGTGGATCTACTGGAGGAGTCAAGGGCCGTTTACGAAAAGAACGAAAGGTACTTCAAAGAAGGACGGCCATACCTTGACATGGTGGAGATATTCCACGCCACTGAGCGCTCCACGGTGATCGCCGCCATGTTGGCCGGGCAGAACGACCTGATTGCCAATACCTGTTGCGACGGATTCCGCGCCGAGTTGACTCCCATAAAGAAAAGCCATGGAGCCAAGATTGTTATGCCCATCGCGGTAGGCTACGGGCAGGCGGGGATCATGGTGAACCTCAGGCGTGCTCCATTTGGTCCGCTGGACGACCCAACGGCGCGCACCATCCGCAAGGCTATGCAGCTCTGGTACGACAGGGACGAGAGCGGGCAGGCGGGATACCAGGGCATGTACATGAAACCGTACTACTACTACCCCGGCTGTGCTCATTGCGAGTTGCCAGGCTTCGATTGGATATACACGCCGGAGCAGTGGGAAGAGTTCCCCGGATTCAATCCCGACACCAAGGAAGCGGACATAGCGGAAGCCAAGCGTTTGATGGAATCCCTGGGGTACGGCCCGGACAATATGCTGGAGTTCGACCTGGCCGTGTCCGCCAGCGGCAGCACGCGCCGCCAGGCTGACGCCGCCATTCCCAAGATGGCCCAGATTTATCTGAAGCCAAACGTACGGGTCAGCCAGATTGGCCAGGGCGAGATGGGAGACGATACCACGCAGATGGTGTTCTTCGTCCGCGGTTTCGGACTGCTTGACCCGCAGCAGTACGACGACCAGCTATACCTGCCCTTTGAGGTCTACCAGAACTCCAACTGGAACCGCTACGACAACCCTGAATACCTCAGGCTGCACAGCCTGGCCGCCACCACCGTAGACCAGGCGGAGCGCGGACGCCTCTACAGAGAGATAGTCGATGTCCTGTACGAGGATGCCGGCATATTGCCAAGCAGCCGTGCAACCCCCATACATCCCTTCAACGGTGCTTGGCGCGGCTGGACGCCCAAGACAAGGCACGTTCAGAATTCAAGCATTGAAAACGTCTGGATACATCCCAGCGGTGAGGCCAGCCAAGAGGTGCTTGAGCAGTACGACGTCTTCACCAGGTTTCCTGACCGGTTCCCTCAATAGGCCTAATGGGCTAGAGTTAATGCTGGACCACCTGCGATCAACTTCGCAGGTGGTTCAGCATTAGAAATGACTATGGGTTATAATCAAGTAACCGCCACCGGCGAACCTACCGGACCATGAGAAACTACATCATCAAGCGGGTGTTGCTCTTCATCCCCACCATTCTGGGGGTTTCCGTATTCGTCTTTGGCGCTTTGCGCGTACTGCCCGGTGACGTGGCGGAGTTGATTCTGACCGGGGGAGACCCCGACGTGGTGATCTCCGAGGATATGAAGGAGGAGCTGAGAAAAAAGACCGGGTTGGACAAGCCGATACACATCCAGTACATCGACTGGATATGGGGAGTGACCAGGTTTGATCTCGGCAACTCCTGGAATACGGACAGGCCAATTACCCGCAACCTCAAACGCCAGCTCCCCGTCACCCTCCAGCTCGCCGTGGCGTCCCTCACCCTGGTTGTCCTCATTGCTATCCCCATAGGCATACTCGCCGCCCTCTACCAGGATAGGTGGCCCGATTACCTCCTGCGGGGCACCGCTGTCCTGACTAGTGCAATGCCGGGCTTCTTTGCCGCGATACTGATAGTGCTGATCCTTGCTGCCGGGTTCGGCTGGCTGCCTCCTCTCAGGTTCTACAACCTCTGGGAAAGGCCGTGGGATTCCATGACTCAGCTGTTTTTCCCCGCGGTTGCCCTGGGATTGCTGGGAACTGCAACGCTGCTGCGAATGACAAGGGCCCAGATGCTGGAGGTACTACGTGAAGACTACGTCCGCACCGCCAGGGCCAAGGGCTTGTCCGAGCGATTGGTGATAACGCGCCACTCCATGCGCAATGCCCTGATCCCCGTGGTTACCGTCATAGGATTCCAGGTGGCGATCCTACTGGGCGGCACCGTAGTGATAGAGGTTATCTTCAGCCTACCCGGCATGGGCGAACAGCTGGTGCGGGCCGTCCTATTGAGGGACTTCCCCGTGGTGCAAACTTACGTTCTCTATCTTGTGTTCATCTCGCTGCTCGTCAATCTCATAGTAGATATCTCCTACGCCTGGTTGGATCCACGGATTAGGTATGCGTAACCAGCCGTTCAGTTCAGGGGGCCTATGAGCACGGAAGGCGCAACCGGCGAACTCGCACTGCAAAGCCAGCAGCTGAGACTCTTGAGGCCGGTCGTTGCTCTTTGGGGATTTGCCCGCAGAAAACCGCTGGGCGCCGCCGGCTTGGCCATTTTGGTATTTGCAACCGTGATCGCTTTCACCGGCTCCATTATCGCACCCTACGACCCGTTCGAGACCAGGCTGGACATAGCGTTGCAGGGTCCAACCGCTCAGCACTGGTATGGTATGGATAACCTGGGACGGGACGTATTCAGCCGCACCATTATTGGCACAAAAGTGTCCCTCTACGTAGGCCTTACAACCATGCTGATGGCCACGGCCATAGGGATGTTCCTCGGGGTCTCCAGCGCGTACCTGGGCGGAAAGTACGACCTCATTGTACAGAGGTTCATTGATGGAATTGTCGCCATACCATCCTTGCTGCTCGCCTTGACTCTGGTCGCAGCATTCGAAATCGGGATGGAAAACGTAATACTTGCCCTTACCGTAGTCAATACGCCGCGGATTACTCGCGTAGTGAGATCATCCGCCCTCACCATCTTGGCAATGCCATATATAGAGGCGGCTCGGACCATTGGCTCTAGCAACTTTCGCATAATGCTGAGACACATTACGCCCAACACCTTCGCACCACTGGTCGTGGTGGCTTCTGCCGCGGTGGGGTCAATCATCACCGCTGAAGCCAGCCTGAGCTTTCTGGGTCTAGGCGTCCCCTACGACACACTTTCCTGGGGAGGTCTGCTGGGGGGAGATACCAGGCAGCTCTTCATTTCGGCTCCATGGATGGCCTTTGGACCAGGGGTGAGCCTGACTCTGGTAGTCTTCGGCTCGGCTATCTTTGCTGACGCCCTGCGGGACGTTTTCGATCCCAAGCTTAGAGGGCGTTGAGCGGGGAGCCTGTCTTGCAAACGTACATTGACAAAGGGGTAGGAGGACATAATCGTGGTCGCTATTGAGTTTGAACTGGACAACGCTACTATCACTAAACTTGCACCCCGCATTCAACGGCGTGAGGTCTCACCTGTGGAGATTGTGGAATCCTCTCTCCGGCGCATAGAGAGGCTGCAGCCCGTTCTGGGTTCCTTTACCACTATTGCCGCTGAGCATGCCATGCTCCGCGCCCGTGAGGCGGAGCAAGAAATTGCCCAGGGGCGTTACCGGGGACCTTTTCATGGCATCCCCTACACGTTGAAAGACGTGGTGGCTACGGCAAACGTCCGCACCACGTGGGGCGACCCGCGGGGTGTGGACTACAAACCGAAAGAGAGCGCCACCATCCACACGTTGCTGGACGAAGCCGGAGGTATCCTCCTTGGGAAAGTGGTATCGGAGATAGGACGAGGGCAGGGTGGCCCCGTTGGCTGTCGCAATGCCTGGGATCCCACTCGCAGCCCGGGGACCTCCAGCAGCGGGTCCGGCTCAGCCACCGCGGCCTCCATGGGGCTGGGTTCCATAGGCACCGACACCGGCGGATCGGTGCGTCATCCCGGCAGCAACAGCAACCTGGTCGCTCTGCGCCCTACGCACGGCCGCATCAGCGGCTTTGGAGTCCATGCCAGCTCCGTAACTACGGACCAGGCAGGGCCGTTGACCAAAACGGTGGAGGACAACGCCATCATGCTGCACATCCTGGGCGTGTACGACCCCAAGGACCCCATCAGCATCAATGAGCCGCGCTACGACTACCAATCCGGGATGCAGGACGGCATCAAGGGCATAAGCATAGGCGTACCCGTGGATGATTGGGTCTGGAAAGACTGGCTTACGGAGGAAGAGGAAAGCGTTTGCCGGAAAGCCATCTCCGTGCTCCAGGAACTGGGCGCCTCTGTGACAGAAGTGGCTCTTCCCAGGGCCGCTGAGGCTCGTTCCAACTCGTTCTCATCGCGGGCGCCGGGTACCCTCATATACCTTGACAAATTCACCAGGGAGCAGTTGGACGCCTGGCCGGAGGTGGGCACCGGCCTCGATGAGGCCTTGCAGGAGTCGGCGGTGAACTATCTCCGCTTGCAGCATCACCGCGCCCTAATTAGGCAAGAGGCCAACGAGGTGTTGCGCAAGGTAGACGTAATAGCCATGCCCACGGGCAGCACGTACGGTGACGCATGGGACGCTGAAAACATCGTCATCCGCGGTAGGACGGTACCCGCCCGGTCGCGTGCCGTGTATCGCAACGCCTTGGCCAGTATTTGCGGCCATCCCGCCATCAGCGTCCCTTGCGGATTCGGCAACAACGATCGCTGGCCAATTGGAATGATGCTTCAGGGACGCGAGCTGCGGGAGGCGTTGCTCTACCGAATTGCCTGGGCTTACGAGCAAGCTACGCCCTGGCACAAGCGTCATCCCAACCTTGACTATGGTGTTCAATAATCAAGCTAGGCTGGCTGAAGCTGGCCGTAATTTCGGGGAGAGCTTGGCGAAGAAGATCGCACCCCTTTGAAGCCAGGCTCTCCTTTCTGGGAGACCAATAAAGCATGAACGGCTGCTATGAGGAGGGATGAAGTTGACCACTGGAACAGTAGACCTAGACTCCGCGACTATCACTGAAACCGGCAAACTGCTCAGGGAACGCAAACTATCGCCTGTGGAGCTGACCCAAGCCACTATAGATAGGATGGAAAGGCTCCAGCCCATTCTGTTGTCTTTCATAACTCCCACGCCGGAGTATGCTTTGCAGCGCGCCAAAGAGGCCGAGAAAGATATTATGGAAGGCAGATACCGCGGCCCTTTGCACGGCATACCGTACACCCTGAAAGACTGGATGGACGCCAAAGGGATTCCCACCACCTTCGGAGGGCCCAGCGGCCCGGCCCAGCACTACATGCCCCAGGAAAGCTCCACCATCCACGCACTGTTGGAGGAGGCAGGAGGCATCCTGATGGGCAAGGTGGATCCCGGAATAGGGATAGAGAGAGACACGGGCGGCCCCGTTGGTTGCCGCAACGCCTGGGACCCTACAAGGAGCCCGGGCACCTCCAGCAGCGGGTCCGGTTCGGCAACCGCAGCCTCCATGGGGCTTGCATCCATCGGCGCCGATACAGGTGGGTCGGTGCGCCATCCCGCCAGCAACAGCTCACTCGTGGGCATGCGTCCAACCCAGAGCCGCATCAGCGGCTTCGGAGTCAAGGCGTCGCCTTTGACCACTGACCAGGCTGGGCCGCTGACCAAGACAGTGGAAGACAACGCCATCATGATGGACATTCTGGGCGTGTACGACCCCAAGGACCCGGCAAGCATCAATGAGCCCCCATACGATCATCGAGCCTGGCTGACGGATGGCATCAAAGGCTTGCGCATTGGCATGCCCGTGGACGACTGGGTATGGAAGGATTGGCTCAGTGAGGAGGAGGAGCAGGTGGTTAGAACAGCCATCGGCCTCCTAGAGGAACTGGGCGCTTCCATCATAGAGGTGAACGCTCCCCTGTCCGGGGAATCGCGCGCCCTTATGCAGGCCGTGGGAGGGGGCGGCGCCCTCTACTACCTGGAGCACTTTACTGAAGAGCAGATGTCGGCTTGGCCTGAAGTGCGCGCCAATCTGGAAGCGTCCCTTCAGCGGCCGTTGAAAGACCACTTTGAGGCCGTTCTTAAGCTCACAAGTCTCAGGCAGGAAGTGAACGCGATATTTAGGGAAGTGGACGTCATAGCCATGCCTACCGGCAGCACTTACGGCGACGCATGGGACGCTAAGACCGCCGTCATTCGCGGTAGGACTGTGCCTGCACGTTCACGCGCCGTATGGCGAAACGGCATGGCCAGCGTATGCGGGCACCCCGCTGTATCCGTGCCCTGTGGCTTTGGCAATAACGATACGTGGCCCATTGGGCTGATGTTGCATGGGCAACGCCTGCAGGAGGCGCTTCTCTACCGGGTTGCCTATGCTTACGAGCAGGCCACCGAATGGCACTTGAGGCACCCGGTCATATAGGCCGGAACGGCAGGGGCGCTCCTCTCCACTGTACGGTGGGAGGCAGCTATTCCTCCACGCTTGACAGGAACTGCCTTACGTGCGGGAGCACTACGTCGCCCCGTTCCAGCGCCTCTTGGTGGTCCAGCCCGGGCAATACCACGAAAGTAGCGTTAGGTATCTGGTCGACGCACCTCTCCAGACCTTCGCGCCAGAAAGTATCAAGCTCGCCAACATAGACCAGGCTGGGCATCGTCATGTGTTGGAGCGTATCCGTCTGGTCCGGCAGGTCGCGCACCGCCGTCAACGAGGCCGCTTGTGCCAGCGGATCGTTTGCCCTTGTCTTCGCCTCGTCTTCTTCGGTCAACGCTCCCTCGGCTTTCCTCGCCGCTATCACGGCATCCATTCCTTGCAGCCACTGCTCTATCGACTTGTCACGCTCCTCCTTGGGCCGCTTGTATGGTGACATACTGCTGACGATCAGCGAGTGAAATCGCTCCGCGGCATATTTGGCGCAGCCGAATCCAATGCGCCCTCCCATGGAGTGACCCCAGTAATGAGCTTTATCTATTCCCAGCTCGTCCAGAATGGCCACTATATCCGCCACGTTGTGCTTGATATCGTACGCTTCCGCATCGTGGGGTTTATCGCTTTCCCCGTGTCCCCGGGCGTCGACGATTACAAGCCGGTACTCGCTTTTTAGCGCTTCTACGTGGCCGGCCCGGTACCATTCCTTCATGCTATCGCCTTGGCCGTGCTGCAACACCAGCGCCGGCCCTTCCCCCTCCACGTGGTAGTGAACGCTTACCCCTTTGTTCGTAACGTATGGCATGTCCCAACCTCACTTGTTGAACGGTGAGCCCATCATATATTGCTTGGCTCACTGCGAACAGTGGTCAGGTGGAGTTACTGCCAAGTTTTTTATTGAGAGGGGGATGGCCGTACGGGGATAGGGGGCATCGTCTACCTGCAACGGGGCACAGGCCTCCACCTCCGTTGTCATTGCGAGGAACCTGAGCAATCCTAGGACAAACGAGGGACCCACCCTGAGGCGGGTCCCTCGTTTATCTGACTCTGCAGGTCTCCTATGCGCCACTGTCGCAAGGGCAGGCAGAGTCCTGTTCCGGGCTACCTGCTGCTCTGCAGCAACTGGATCCTCTCCGTCCGAACCGCCAAATCCGTGAACTCCGCAAAGTCTATCTCCTCGGGCAGAAGCTGCTGGATGCGCCTGGCCTGAGAGATCACTTGCTCCAGACTTCCCTCCTGCGCCCAGTAGCTCTCCCGGAGTATCTCTGCGTACTCGGCCACCACGGCCGACACCTGGAACCTGGGTGAAGCCTGCTCAAGGGATGACTCCAGATCTTCGCGGTTGAACTCTCGGTAGATCTCGGAAACCACTCCGCTGTCCGGGTCCTCGTACCGCACTCGGGCAGTGCTGAGCAGTCCACTGGCACCGTCCTTCAGCTTCAGCTCGTATAGGGCGGTTACGCTGTGGTCAGCGCCTATCTCGCCGGCGTCCACCGCATCGTTCCTGAAGTCCTGGTCGTCCACCCGGCGGTTCTCGTACCCAAGCAGCCTGTAGCGGCTCACCACGTCAGGATTGAACTCGACCTGAATTTTGCCATCCTTGGCAATGACTTGCAGCGTCCCGGTGAGGTTTTCGACGAATATTCTGCGGGCCTCTGCCAGCGTATCAACGTAGTGGTATGAGCCGTCGCCGTCGTTGGACAGTTGCTCCATCAGGATGTCGTTGTAGTTGCCCATGCCGAATCCCACAGTGGTCAGGGTGATGCCCTGTTCGACGTTCTCCCTGATCCGCCGCAGAATGGACTCCGCTCCTGTGTTTCCGACGTTGCCGACGCCGTCGGAGAGGACTATGACACGGGTTATGCGTCCGGGCTCCACCTCGCTGGAGGCCATCCGGTACGCCAGACGCAGCCCATCCTCCACATACGTAGACCCTTCTGGATGCAGCGAGTCTATGGTTCTCATGATCCTAGCCTTATCCTCGCCGTCGGTAGGCTCCAGCAACACAGAACCGCGGGAGCCGTAGATCACTATGCCTACCTTGTCCGTGGGCCGTAGCTCATCAACCAGGAGCCTCAGGGACTGCTTGACGAGCCCCAGCCTGTCCTCCCGGCCCATTGAGCCGGACACGTCGATGGTGAAAATCAGGGTGGCGTCCTTTCGCTCCTCGCTGCTGACGGACTTGCCCTGTAGACCCACTCGCATCAGCCAGTGGTTCTCCATGCCAAAGGGCGAGGGCGAACCTTCCATGTGAATGGCGAATTCTCCCTCCTCCGGCCGCTCGTATCCCTGGTCGAAGTAGTTCACGAACTCCTCTACGCGTACCGAGTCGGGGTTCGGGAGATTGCCGTCCTGCACGAACGCCGCGCCACCGTGTACGAAGCCGTATCGACGTCTACGGCGAAGGTCGAAAAGTGGTCATCCTCCGTATCTATAAAGGGGTTGACTCCGTAGTGCTTGAAGAACGTCACGTCGTACGGCTCATCGTTAACGGTGGCGGAGCCGCCTATGTTGTTGAAACCCTCCTGCATGGGGACCGCTGTCGGCTGTGATTGGGAGGGAGCTGTAAGCATTACTCCAGGAGGGGGTGGAGTGGCAGCGGTTATCGGTGGTGCACCAGGGGCGGGCGTCGGCTGTGATTGGGGGAGAGTTATAGGCGGTGCTTGGAGGGCTGGCGCCTCTGATCCACTTGGGCCCTGGGCTCCTTGAGGGCCAGGTTGGGCGGTTGCCGGCTGTGATCCGTGGGGAGCTGAAAGCTCTGATTCAGATGGCGCGCCGCACGCTGCCGCCAGTAGCAGCAGAACCATCCCTAGGGCTATACCGGTTGTCCTGATAATGCGTTCCATAATGTAATCCTCCTTCTCTCTTTTTCTGTCCTGTGGACGGCTCCAGTGTGCCAAGGAGGCGTGTACATTCCCGACTACAGTTGTGCTACATTTGGACTGTATTGCATAGCAGAGATGTAACACTTGTCAACTTTCGCCGATCTCCTAACCGAATACATGGCCCGAGTCGGCATTGGGGACGCGGAGATGGCGCGCCGGGTCGGAGTGAGCCGGCTCACCCTCATCAGGTGGAAGGAAGGGGTAACGTCCCGCCCTCGCTACCGGGAGGATGTGATCAACTGCGCCGACCTGCTGCGGCTGACTCCCGCGGAGAGAGACGCTCTGCTGCTCGCGGCTGGGTTCTCGCCGGACGCCCCTGCCGCAATCGACCAAACGACTTCGCTGGCGGTGCCTACCCCGGCTGAGCAGGCCGAGGTAACAACGGAGACCTACCCCAGACCTCGAAAGGGTAGAAAGTCCCTGATTATCGCAGCAACGGTGGCCGGTGTGGCGGTTGTTGTCGCAATCGCCGTGGTAGCAGTCCGGATACTGAACGACTCCTCGGTCCCTATCGCCGCTCCCGGGGAGTCGCTCCTGGTTGTGGCGCCCTTCGTCAACTACACGGCAGGGCAGCAGGGGTTCAACGTGAGGGGGCGCATCAAGGCCGAGATAGACCGGCAGATAGTCGAAGCCGGGCTGGCCGGTGTGAGGACCGCGGACTGGCCGGAGGAGATAGGGAGCGAGGATACGGCTCTGGAAGCCGCTCGCCGCTCCGGCGCTACAATAGTCATCTGGGGGGAGTACGACAGCGGCCGCGTCAAGGCCACATTGACCGTGCCTGAGGAGCAGAGGGAAGCCATTGGCCAGAGCGTAGTTGACATTGCTTCCTCCCCTGCGGAACTGCCCACCATCATCAACCTTGACCTAGCCGACGAGGTGCGCTCAATAGCACTGCTTACCCTGGGCCAGCTCTACCTGGAGCGGCAGGACTTCGACACGGCAAAGTTAGTCTTCATACAGGCACTGGACCAGCCGCCCGTGGACCCGGCGGCTCTGGCAAGCCTTTGGTACCGCCTTGGGCGCGCCTACCAGGGAGGAGAACCTGGCAGACCTGGATGAGGCCATTTCACTGTTCTCCAAGGCCCTGGCTGTCTACCCCCAATCGGTAGACGTCTACAGCAGCCGCGGATTGTCATACCTGGAACGAGGCAGGGACGGCGACGCCAGTAGGGCCATCGCCGACCTGACCCAGGCTACGGCCATATCCCCCGATGCCGTTTCCGCACATATTAACCGCGCCGTCGCCTTCATGGAGCGGGACCAGACGGGCGACCTGCGCCAAGCTCTCAAAGATCTGAATCGAGCCATAGGACTCGACCCGGAGTCTGCCGGGGCCCTGGTCAACAGGGCCGTCGTCTACACACGCAGAAACGCACCCGGGGACCTTGACCACGCCTTCGAGGACTTGGAGCGGGCAATAGAAATTCAAACCGACTTTGCGGCCGCCTACGCCAACCGCGGAAACGTTTACCTGCAACGAGGGCTGGACGGAGACCTGGAACGCTCCTTGGACGAGTTCACTCGCGCTATAGAGCTTGACCCCGATTCCCCGATGGCGTTTTTCAACAGGGGCCTGGTCCACTCCGCCATCGGGGATATGGATAAGTCCATTGCCGACCTACGACGTGCTCAGGAACTGGACCCATCGGATTTCACCGTGAACAACACTCTCTGTTGGCAGTTCGGCGTGCAGCGACTGCCGGAACAGGCGCTCCCATTCTGTGAGCTGGCGCTGCAGGAGGACACTGAAGGCCAGGCGAGGGATAGCCGGGGCCTTGTCTACGCCTTGATGGGCAGGTACACCGACGCCTCGGCAGACTTTCGCGTTTTCCTTGACTGGGCGAGCGCGTCAGCAGGAGGAGAGTGTGAGGCATACTACAGCCCCAGCCGCCTGGCCTGGATAGAGAAGTTGGAGGCTGGTCAAGACCCATTTGATGTCGAAACTCTGAAAGACCTGCGTGTTAGACCCGGCAAGGTGGGCAGTGACACGTGCTAGAACGCCCCACGACCGGATCCGTGGATCAGTACAGTGAGACACCTTTGCTGATTGCCATACATCAGAGTCGCCTGGAGGTAGTAGAGGCATTGCTGGGCGTAGGCGCCAACCCCAACGCCGGAGTTACTACGGTAACAGTATCCCGTGCGTACAAGCGCGGAAGAACGAGGCGTTCACCCGGGCATAGAGCCACCCCTTGACTCAGCAGTGCCTCGTTGATATGTTGCACTTGGCGCCATTCCCATAGTCGCAACTGGCTCATCTGAACTGTTGACAAGACGCCAATTCGCCTCTAAACGTCGCCCAGGGGAGGGAACAAGTGGTCAAGAAGACCATTTATGAAAAGAAAGACGGCATTGCCTATCTCACCATCAACAACCCGGAGAAAGCCAATGTAATGGATGACGTCGTCATCGGGGAGATGGGAGAGGAGTACAGGGACTTCTGGGAAGACCGCGATATGCGGGTCATGATTATCACCGGCATTGGCGACCGCCACTTTTCCGCCGGGCACAACATACAGCCTCCTCCGACTGGCATGACCCATGACGACGTACGGCAAGACAGGGTTGACCAGTTCATCTGGCCTCCGTCTGCTTCAATAAACGGCAGATTGCCGTCGGTGGACGTACGCAGCGGGCACGATTTTCCGCAGATATGGAAACCCGTCATTGCCGCGGTCAACGGTTGGGCTGCAGGCGCAGGCCTCTACACCCTTCTCACCACTACGGATATACGCATCGGCTGCCGGGAGCATGCCCGCTTCTATTTCGCTCTTCTATCCAATAGAGGCGGCATCGGCAGCGGGCCGACCGCGGCTCGGCTCATAAAGCAAGTCCCTCACGTTCACGCCATGAAGATGCTCCTTACGGATGAGCCGGTCAACGCAGACGAAGCGGTACGCATGGACCTGATCAACGAAGCCGTGCCCCATGATCAGTTGATGTCTCGCTGTGAAGAGCTTGCCCGCCGCATCTGTGAGATGCCCCCAATAGCGGTTCGTTTCCTCAAGGAATTCCTCATCAGGGGCGCTGACATGACTACCGACCAGGCCTGGCACCTGCAATGGGTGTTCAACCACCTGGTGAGCCAGCACTCCAGCGACAGCGATGATGCAACGGAAGCGTTCTTGGAAAAGCGCCAACGCACGGTGACCGGCGAGGTGCGTGGCAGCACAACGGGCCGCAACCGTGACGAGCGAGGATACCTTACGTACGATAGATTTGGCTGAACATACCCTCATCAGGAGCACATAATGGACGGTCCGCTCTCCGGCCTACGCGTCATAGACTCCACAACGGTCTTGGCCATGCCTACAGCCATGTACATCATGGGCGACATGGGCGCAGAGGTAATCAAGGTTGAAACCCATACCAGGGGGCGAGGCGGCGGCGGCCAGGTCAACTACGCCGACAACGTTGTTCCCCAAGAGCAGCACTGGAACCGGGATGGCAGCTTCCACGCTCTGCACAGAAGCAAGCGCGGAATTACATTGAACTACAAAGTTCCGGAGGCGGTGGAAGCCTTCAAAGACCTGGTCAGAGTCAGTGACGTCTTGGCCGAGAACAACCGCCCGAGTACCATGGAGCGCCTGGGCCTGGGATATGAAGAACTGCGAAAGATCAAGCCGGACATCATCTACTTCTCTTTTAGCGGCTTTGGCTACACTGGCCCCTGGCGAAACTACCAGGGCATTGGCAGAATGTTCGAATTGACCAGCGGGGTGAGCCAGTTTACCGGCTACCCGGATGAAGGCCCCCGGCGTGTCGGCTCGGCATGGTTCGACCCGCCCAACGGATGGATGGCCGTATTCTCCATCCTTGCCGCCATTCACCACAGAAACAGCACAGGCAAAGGCCAGTGGATAGACCACTCCATGTACCAGATGGGCGTGTCCACTATTGGCGATGCTCTCCTGGACTATATCGCCAACGGCCGCAACGGCCACCTCATGGGCAATCGCCATACGTCCAAAGCGCCTCATGGAGCGTACCGCTGCAAAGGCGATGACAACTGGATAGCTATCTCCGCAGAGACGGATGCCCACTGGGACGCCCTCAAGGAAGTGATGGGCACCCCCTCTTGGGCGGAGTCTGATGATTTTTCGGATGTCCTATCCCGCTGGCATAACCAGGATGAACTGGACAACCATCTCAATGAGTGGACCAAAGATCACGAGCACATAGAGCTGATGGACGCATTGGTAAGAGCCGGAGTGCCGGCGGGAGCCGTGCTCAATCCCAAAGAAGTAATGACCGACCCCGCCATGAAGGAAAGCGATATTTTCGAAAAGGTGGAGTTCCCTTCCCAGACCGGTATGGGGACTCGCATGCTCCTGGGGCGTCCCTGGCGCATGTCGGACACAACCAGCTATATACGCCGCCCGGGTCCAGAACTTGGCGGAGACAACGAATACGTCCTGGGTGACCTCCTGGGTCGCGACGAACCTGAGATCGCACGGTTCTACGAGCTCGGCGCTCTGGGCAAGGAGCCGGAGCCTATGGGCAGACCCGGTACGCCCCAAGACTTGGACAAAGAGGTGGAGGACGGTACTCTGCGAGGATACGACACCGACTACAAACACATTCTGGGAATAGCTTGATGGACAGCACCGCTTTACAAGGGTTCCGTATCATAGAGTTGAGCGGCGGCATCGCCGGACCGTTTGCCACCAAGCTGTTCGCCGACTACGGAGCCGACGTAATCAAGCTGGAGCCGTTGCAGGGAGACGAGGCGCGTAGTCTGCCCCCCTTTTTCCATGACGAGCCTCATCCGGAGAAGAGTCTTGCCTTCCTATACCTGAACACCAACAAACGGAGTGTTACCCTCAACATTGGAACAGCACACGGAAGACGGATCTTCAGAGACCTGGTTGCAAGCGCCGACGCACTCATAGAGAGCCATCCCCCGGGTTACCTGAACAGCCTTGGACTAGGCTACGACGAGCTTTCACGGTGCAATCCCAACCTAGTGCTCACTTCCCTTACACCGTACGGGCAAAACGGTCCCTACAGTGACTATCCGGGCAATGACCTCATCTACGAGGCTATGGGCGGCATTATGTACACCAGCGGCGCCTACGCCAGGGAACCGTTGAAGCATGGGCACCCCCAGAGCCTCTACATAGGAGGCATCACCGCCGCCTACGCCACCTCTGCGGCGCTGTTCGCTAGGGCATGGCTGGGCAAAGGGCAGCACGTTGACCTGTCCCTGCGAGAGGTGGTAGCGGCCCATCACCACAGCACGCCTACCCGCTACAGCTTTGGCGGCTCCATAGAGCGGCGCGCTCCCAAGGTGGATGCCGGTTCACCCAAGGGCGGCGCTCATTTCGAAGGGATAGTGCCGGTGAAGGACGGCTACGTTGGCGCCACCTTCCAACGCGGCGTCCAGCGCGGTACATATTCAGACTACGTCAAGATGCTTGGCCGTCCCGATGTGGACGACCCGGATTTCCCACCCATCATGTTCCCCGCTCGCATACCTGAGGACAAGGACAGGATACTTCTTTCCATCCTCAACGACTGGGGCAAGTTTGAATATTTCAACAAGGCTGCCTCCGAGAGTTGGGTAGCCGCCGTTGTGCAGACCTCTCAGGACTTGGTGGAAGGGGAGCACCTCAATGCACGCGGGTTCTTCACAGATATGGAGCACCCCGTAATTGGCAAGATCAAGATGCCCGGGGAGATCTCCCGTCTCACTGGAAGCCCTTGGAGCCTGCGTCGTCATACGCCTCTCTTGGGGCAACACAACAAGGAGATCTATTGCGGTGAGCTTGGATTCAGTGAAGAAGAGCTCATCCAGCTAAAGCGCCAAAGCGTGATCTAAACAAACAGGAGGAGAATCCCATGGCAGGTATAATCTATGAAAAGCGCAATCGCATAGCCTTTGTCACTCTCAACAACCCGGAGAAGGCAAACGTCCTCAACGACCAGGTGATGATGGATCTCAGAGACGCTTGGAAGGAGGTATGGGAGGACAAGGACGTACGGGTCGCCGTCATCACTGGCAAGGGGGACCGCCACTTCTGCGCCGGCCATGACCTTGCGCCAAGGCCGGGCCAGACCGAGGATGAGCGCCGCCGCGAATTTGTGGAGCGCATATTCTGGGCCAACTCCCAGAACACCTCCTCTGATTACAAGCCCATCTACGGATCGGTAAACGAATATCCCACGGGCGTGGACGGGCGGAGCGCCGGTCACTTTCCCCAAATATGGAAACCCGTGATAGGCGCTATAAACGGCTGGGCCGTTGGCGCAGGCTTCTACATGATGCTCACAACCACGGACATACGCATCGCCAGCAGGGAGAATGCCCGTTTCCAGTACATGCTAATGAACCAGGGCTGGCTGGGCAGCGGCCCCGGGGCGGCTAGACTGCCTCGCCAGATCGGCCACGTGGACGCAATGAGGATTCTGCTCATGGACGAACCTTTCGACGCTGAAGAGGCGCTGCGCATTCGTCTCATCAACGAAGTGGTGCCGCACGAAAAGCTCCTGGAACGCGCCGAAGAGCTGGCCACCCGCATCGCCAGCCTGGCGCCCGTAGCCGTGCGCATGATGAAAGAGTTCCTCATCCGCGGCGCAGACCTGCCCTTCGATGCCGCCTGGCAGATGTCGCACCTGATGCAGCACTTGGTCATGCAGCTCACCACCGACCCGGAGGAAGGGCGCAACGCCTTCAACGAAAAGAGGGAACGCAACTTCACCGGTGGGCTCAGAGTGCCTGGAAACACGGACGGCGTATAACCGGTGTAGACCAAGCAAAGGGGGAGCAATATGGTTGAAAAGATCACCGTGGGTAACGTAAGCGTTGCCGTTGTTTTGGATGCGGCGCCTCCGCCTTTTGAGCCTAACCAGTTCTATCCGGACGTGCCGTTGGAGGCTTGGGAGCCGTACAAAGAGGACCACCTGGACGAAAACGGCAAGTTCCGTACCAACTTCTGCACCTGGGTCCTACGTTCCGCCGGGCAGACGGTGCTTGTGGATACCGGGCTTGGCAACGGACAGCTTATAGATAACTTGGAAGCCGTTGGGGTCACGCCTGATGAAGTCAACTCAGTGGTCATAACCCACCTTCACGGAGACCACATTGGTTGGAACGTTGCGGACGGCAAAGCCACGTTCCCCAACGCCAGGTATCTCATACCCAGGGGAGACTGGGAGCACTTCACCAAGGACGATGTACCCGCTGCCGTACAGCAGAACGTGATGCCGATCAGTGAGATGGGCCTCATGGACCTCATAGACGACGATCACGCCGTCACCCCGGAGATTGTCACCCTGGCTACACCGGGCCACACGCCCGGCCACGTCAGCGTCCTGATCAACTCAGGAGGAGAGAAAGCCTGTGTGGTCGGCGACCTCTTCCATGGCTCGGTGCAAGTCACCGAGACGGATTGGAACTCGGGGGCGGACATGGACAAAGAGTCGTCGCGGCGCACCCGGCACGCCGTGCTGGACAGGTTGGAACAGGAGGGATACACCCTGGCTGCAGGCCATCTTCCCATTGGCCGCAGTATTGGCAGACTGGCTAGGTTGGAAGGCAGGCGTTACTGGCAAGCGCTTTGAACGCAACCCGCCTCTGCCTCGTTCACGCCATTTGACCGGCTAGAGTGAACTTTCCAGGCACTTACTTGAAAAGAAACAAGGCCTTCTACATCTGAATGGTGGAGAGTTCCACTATCTCCGCGTGGGCCCTGCCGTTTTCTATGGTGAGCAGGCCTATTTGCCCCAATCTGCTCAAGTGCCCCGGATTGGTCGGGCTGCCCGGATTGACGTAAAGCACCCCTTCCCGCAGTTCCACCAGCGGCAAATGCGTGTCCCCGCACACTATCACGTCCACGTGCTCTCCCAGCTTGCGCTCCATGAGGCTGTCCAGCGTGGTCCAGGGAGCGTCTTCAGGTAAGGGGAATCCGTGGGTCAGACCAACCTTGAGACCCGCCAGGGAAAGCACGTGGGCTTCTTTGACTCGTGGATCGTTCTTTGGAAACGGCGGCCTTAGCGGATGGCCGTCTCCATTGCCTCTGGCTCCTAGAACAGGCGCCAGAGGCTCCAGCCAGTCCAGCACGTCTATGACGTGCATGTCGCCGCCGTGGAGAATAAGGTCTACGCCTTGAAAGGCCTTGTATAACTGGGAAGGCAGCTCACTGGCCGCCTCCGGGATGTGCGTGTCTGAAAGAAGGCCAATCCTCACCGTATAATCACAGGCGGATAACCCCCACGTCACCCTCTATCTCAATGGAAGTGCCAAAGGGCTTGGATACCTCCTGGCACCAGGCCAGGATTTCCTGAGCTGCCGGTCCCTCCGCAAGCACCGGCCTGCCCCGCTGCGGTATGGGCCGGCCAAAGCCCATGTCAATAGGGTAGAGCAGCACCTCCTTCAACTCGCGGTTTTCGTAGTTGCATACGCCCACCACGCTTTGCCAGAACACGGGATCCGAGGGAAAGCCACGGGCACTGGAGTCGGAGCGAGAATCGAAGTAGTCTCCCGGCGTCTGGTCAAAATCTAGCCCAAACCGCCGGTATCCCTCCCACGGTACCCAGTCCACGGTCTCGTTCTGGAAGATGAAGTTGCCCAGGCTGTAGAAAATGGGCTTCCCCTTGTATATCTCAATGCCGCGCAGGTAATGAGGTCCGTGTCCGGCGAAGAGGTCGCAGCCCTGATCGATGCTCCAGCGGGCGAACTCGATGAGGAAATCCGGCGGTGAAACGCGGGAACCGCCGTGATACTCGCCGCTGCTGCCGCTCTCATGGCTGTGCGCACCGTACACCACCCAATCCGCTTGCTTCTTCGCGCCGCGGATCCAGTTCCCTATGCCGGCAATGTCCTCCCTGTTGACCGCTGTCTCGATCTTGAACTCCTCTGAAAGGTGAAAATCACCCCCCATGAAATGCACTTGGCTGCTCTTATCCGCCTGCGCCTCCCGCCCTGAAAACCCAAACCTGGCGCCGGCTTCCTCCGCCTCTTCGTAACCCAGCTCATGCTTTGCTTTGTGGAACGCGTCGAACACGTCTCTCTCCACATAGTGGACCTTCTCGTGTCGCAGAGCATTGATTCCTGACTTCCCTGGGAAATCGTGCCTGCCGGGTCCGGCGCGCGATATTTCAGTGAAAGTGCTCGATGCCGACATCACGGCTACGCGGCCCCGCGCCGAGTCCACGTATACCGGCGACCTGGCGTGGTCTATGTCCTTGCCGCCCCCGGCGTGTGCAAGGTCCATCTCTTCCAGGTGCTTGAGAGTAGTGAAGAAACCACCCTCGGAAAAATCGAAGGAGTGATTGTTGGCGGTGAGCACGGCATTCAGCCCCATCCACTTCAGCTCTTCCAGGTTCTTGGGGTCCGACCGGGTATACGTGCCCCCCGTCCACTGCCAGGAGCTTTCAAAGTCGTGAAAGAGGAACTCCAGATTGGCTATGCTGACATCGGCCTTGCGTAGTATATCCACCAGCTTGAGAAACTGGGGCTCCTTGAAAGCTTGCATACGGCGCGATATCATCGCATCCCCGGCTACGGCTATCGATATATCGCCATGCTCAGCGTCGTAAATCATCTCGCCTCCGTTTTCTCCACTTGGCAGAGCTAAAGACTTATTATCCCCACGTCGCCTTCTATCTTGATCTCTGTGCCAAACGGCTTGGATGACTCTTTCAGTACTTCCAAAGCCCACTGAGCCGACTCACCTTCGGCGAGCACCGGCCGGCCCCGCTGCGCAATGACCTTTTGAAAACCCATGTCTATGGGGTAAATGCGTATCTCTCTCAGTTTGCCGTCCGAAAAATTGGCCGTGCACACGGCGCTGCGGTAGTGCACTATGTCAGATGCAAATCCATACACGCCGCCGCCCGAGCGTTCATGGCCCCAGTCCCCGGGTGTTGCGTCCATGTCAAGACTCTGGCCGCTGTAGGCCGGCTCCGGTACCCACTGTACCGCTTCATTTTGGAAGATGAAGTTGCCCAGGCTGTAGAAGATGGGCTTGCCTTTGTATATCTCTATGCCTCGCAGCATATGGGGCCCGTGTGCAAAGAAAACGTCGCAACCCTGGTCAATGGCCTGGTGGGCGAACTCTATGAGATGTGTCGCCGGCGATATACGGTGGCCGCCGTGATATTCGCCGTAGTTGCCGCTTTCGTGGCAGTGGACTCCGTACACCAGCCAGTCCGCCTGCTTGCCCGCACCGCGAATCCAGTTGCTCACGCCCCTCATGTCTTCCTGGTTGATGTGCGTGGTTATTTCATACCGGTCGTCCAGGTGGAAGGATCCCCCAAGGAAGCTCAGGTCCGCATCGTTGTTGGGCGGATGCGATACCTGCGGCTGGAACTTGCGCGACGCCTCTTCCCGAAGCGATATGCCCAGCAAGTCCTTCAGGTCACCCAGCGCCTTGAAGTGCTCTTGCTTCACGTGATGGGTCACGCTGTGCCGCACGGCGTTGATTCCAGGCTTGCCCGCAAAGTCGTGCCGACCCGCGCGCGCCGGCGACTGCTCCGAGTACGTTGTTGTTGCCGACATCACGGCAACCCGTCCGCGGGCCGTGTCCATGTAGAAGGGGGCACGGGCGTGGTCCAGGTCCACGCCGCCGCCTGCCTGGGGTATTTCGTGCTCCTTCATATTGCGCAGCGTTGCCAGCAGTCCCTCCTCGGAATAGTCGAAGGCGTGGTTGTTTGCCGTCGTCACCACGTCGAACCCCATCCACTTCAGTTCCTTCAGGTTGGCCGGGTCAGATACCTGGTAAGAGATGCTGTCTTTGCCCTGCCAGCTCATCTCAAAATTGTGGAACAGCATCTCTGCGTTGACCACGCTCAGGTCAGCGCCGCGGATGACCTCTACCAGCTTGAGAAAGCTGGGTTCCCTGAACGGGGACATCCGTTTGGTGATCATGGCGTCGCCGGCTACCAGAATAGAGATATCGCCTTTTTCTGCCTCGTACAACATGAGAAGCCTCCTTTGGTGCGTTTGAGAGGAACAAATCCCGTCCGAACGGGAGAGAATCTAGGCGCTTCTCAGTCGCTGAAATCAGCCACTGAGAAGCGGATCAACGGCCCCGCAGCTTGGGGTCCAAAACGTCTCTGAGCGCGTCGCCGTACATGTTCATACCGAAGACCACCAGCGAGATGGCTATTCCGGGCCCCAGCAGCGTCCAGGGCGCCCCCGCAAAGTAATTCCGCGCATCTCCACTCACCAGCGCGCCCCAGGTAAGGGTCTCCGGATTCACTCCCAAACCAAGGAAGCTCAGTGTGGACTCCGTGATGATGATGGCTCCTATGGCGGAGGAGGCTACAATCAAGAGAGGCGCCATGGTATTGGGCGCCACGTGCCTCAACATTACACGAACATCGGTTGCGCCAATTGCCCTGGCGGCTTCCACGTACGGGACTTCCTTGATGCTCAGCGCCGCCGAGCGTATAACCCGGGTTATACGCGGAATCTGCACGATGGCAATAGCCAGAATCACGTTGTTTATCGACTGTCCCAAAGCGGCCACCAAGGCCAGCGCCAGGATCAGTGTCGGCATAGCTATGACACCGTCAACTACACGCTGGATGAGCAGGTCGAACTTACCCCCTATGTACGCGGAGCTTACGCCAAGAATCAGACCACCCGTGGCGGCCACGAGCATAGTCACTATCCCAACGTAAAGTGATACTCTGGCGCCGACTAATGTCCTGCTAAGAACGTCACGGCCTAGCTGGTCCGTTCCAAACCAGAAGGTCTTCCCGGTTGCAGCATGTACTGTCAGAGGCGCCTCAACCGGGTTTCGGCGGTGAATTTCGGTTGGCGGAAAAGGCACAATGAAATCCGCCGTGATAGCTATGAATACAAAGAGAAATACGATTGCCAGTCCTACGGCGCCCAAAGGCTTCCGCCTTGAGAAGCTCCAACTCCTCAAGGCTGTACTAGAGAGGAAGCCTCTCTTTGGCCTTACATCTGCAAGAACTTCTACGGACTGTGCCATAACTTATCTCCTTGACCTGGAGTCTACGAATACTGAATCCGCGGGTCAAGCCAGGCGTAAGTCAAGTCCACCAAGAGATTGGCGGTCATTGCAATGATAGCTATATAGAGGACGTAGGTCTGGACTATGGGGAAGTCTCTGAGCAGAGTAGCCTCAATGAGCTGCTGGCCCATGCCCGGAATGGCAAAGATGATCTCGATGACTACCGTGCCGCCCAGCAGGAACGCCACCTGAAAGCCGAACAAAGTAACTACGGGCAACAAAGCGTTCCTCAAGGCATGCTTGACGATTACTGTCCGTTCGGCCAGTCCCTTGGCTCGCGCCGTTCGTATATAGTCGTCGCGCATCACCTCCAGCATTTGACCTCTGGTCATTCGCATCATCGTGCCGCTGCTGTGGAAGCCAATGGCCAGTGCGGGGAAGATTAACTGTTGGAAGGACACCCAGGGATTCTCCCAGAGATGGACAAAGCCGAAGGGCGGCAGCCAGTGGAAGTACCTGGAAAGGATGAGCACTGTCAGTAGGGCAATGAAGAAGCTTGGCATGGCCAGCCCAACAATGGCGAAGCCGCGTAGTATATAGTCCGGCCACCTGTCTTGATAAATCGCCGCCAGCACTCCTATGGGTATTGAAACAATGGCAACCAGGATCGCTGAGAAGAACGCCACCTGCAAAGTCACGGGCACTTGCTTTTTCACAAATTCAATAACGGGCCGGTTGAGCAGGTAAGAATTGCCCATGTCAAAGCGAATTACACCCCATATCCAATCCAGGTATTGAACGTAAATGGGTCTATCAAGGCCAAGCTGTTCGGTAACTCGAAGCCTGTCCTCTTCTGTAATAGTGACTTCAGGATCACCCGCCTGGATAATAACCGCCGCCACGTCACCGGGGAGGATACGGAGTATGGCAAACAAAGCCATTGAAACAAAGATGATCGTGGGGATAAATAGAAGTAGCCTCTTGATTATATAGGTACGCATATTGCTCTCGATATGGCTTGATGCGGGTGATGCATAATAGACAATGATGGCGCCGTTATCAGGACGGCGCCATCATTGCACTGAATCAACTCCTACTTGAGCTCGTATTTCCCTGTATCAAAGATGTCGGTCGCTGTTTGCTCAGGCCACGGCTTTCTATCATCAGGAGTTAGCCATACCTGCTCCAAGCTGGCCGAAGAAGCATGCAGCCGCTTCGGAGTCCAGTTCCGTACGTAGGCCATGTAAGGATGCGGCGGGCGGAACCGGTTCATCGGCAAGATCGGCAGGTCCTCAAAGAGTATTGCAACCATCTCACGGTAAATCCTGCCGCGCTCCGCCTGATCGCTGACGGTTAGCTGCTGCTCGTAAAGATTCAGCCACTCCTGGTTGAGCCAGCGCCCGTAGTTCTCGGAACCGTCTTCCACTGGAAGATACTTGTTCTGGTCGAAGATGACCGGGTCTTCCAGGCCGTAACCGGACACGTCGTACACCAGGTCGAACCTGCCGGCGAACTGGTCGTCATAGACCGACTCGCCACCGGGAGGCACACGTAGTTTGGCCTCAATGTACATATCCTTCAGTTCTTCCTGCAGCAGCTCCGAGCCGCGGCGGCTACTGCCGCTCTCGCCGGTGAGCAACTCGATCTCCAGCATGTTGTCAGGGCCGTAGCCCAGAGAACGCATGATCTCTCTGGCCTCCTCCCGCTCCTCTTCCTTCTTCATCGCGTCCTCAGTATGGCCTGGGAACTCCAACCACTCGTCGCAGGTGTGGATCCAGTCGAAACCGCAGTAGTAGAAGAATATCTGGAATCCCAGCCCCTCATAGATCAACTCGTTTTCAACAAGACGGTCTATATGAAGTTGCACGGCTTTCCTGACCTGCTTTGCCGTGGGGTCGTCCTGCGGTCCGAAAGGCGCTCGCTGCATATTTACAATGTAGCTGGCGGTGCCGAAGGCGAAAGATTGGGGTACGACAAACTCCTCGCCGTACTGCCTCTTCAAAGGCGCTATGTCGGAAAGGTTGGGCTCACAGCACGGGCCGTAGATCCATCCCTCGGAGCGCCCGGCGGCCACCGCCGCCACCTTGGTAGCTAGCTCTGGTACGTTGGTGATCTCGAATCCGTCAATGTAAGGCAGACCCTCTCGGAAGAAGTTATCGAACCGCTCAAAGGTGATCTTATTGCCGCGGTCGTACTCTTTCACCGTGAACGGGCCTGTGCCGATGAGCTCGCCGTCTTCAGGCGAAAGCTCGCGGAACTCACCTTCCGCTACAATCTTCCTGTACCCGTCACCCGGGCCAATCAGGGAGAAGTGCTGCGCCATGCAGGCGGGGTACCAGGCAATTGGAGAGTGCGTCCTTACTATGAACTCCAACTCACCTGTAATCTCTACGGCGGTTCCCGCTGCCGGACCGTTGGGATCAGCCTCGGCTGCGCCCTGCTCCCAGCAGAGGATGCGGCGTAGAGGGTCGTCTACCGGCCTGGCAATGATCTTCCATACCGCATACGCAACGTCATCCGCGGTCCAGCGCTTTCCTGAGTGGTCTACCAGGTTGTCCCGCAGTTTGAAGGTATACTCGGTACCGTCATCGCTCACCGTCCAGGACTCAGCCAAGTCTCCTTCAATTGTCTTGCGGTCGCTCAGGTTGACGCGGATGAGCTGGCTCATCCAGCCCTGCATCTGGTTGTACTCACCAGGGTTGCCGGCAATGGTGCCAATGTCCAGGCTTCGCACTGTATCAGTCAGCTGGATGATTCCGCCGTACTTTGGATCCATGCTGGTGTCTGGCATGGGCGTAGCCGTTGCCGCTGGCTCTGGAGCCGCTGTAGTCGCTTGTGGAGCCGGGGCGGTCGCTGTTGGAGTCGGCGTGGCCTCCTCCGCGGTGCCGCAAGCCAGGCTCCAAAGAAGCCCTACTGCCAAGGCTAGCCCCACCAAACTCTTGAACCGTATATTTGAAATCATGTGCACCCCCGTAAAGTAGTTAGTTTTTAGGAAGTCCTAATTGGCTTTAATGAGACCTATTCCATTTTCTCGTTGTATCTTGGTATTGAACCGGTTGGAACAGCGCTGATATCTATCCAGCACCTCGTCTATGACCTCTCCTTCTGCCAGCACGGGTCGGCCCCTCTGTCCCATGGGAAGTCCAATACCCAGATCAATAGGATGAAGCTCTATGTCCTGGAGGTCCTTGCCCTTCCAGTTGACCACCGCCACCGCGCTCTGCCAGTTCTCCCGGTTTATGTCCTGTGCCACGGTCTCATTGCGGCTGCGGGTGAAGTAGAAGTCCGATGGTGTGTTTTCCCAGCCTAGCCCGTATCTGGCATAAGCATCCGATGGCTGGAAAACCGGCGTATCATTCTGCAGAACGAAGTCGCCTATGCTGTAGAAGATGGGCTTCCCCTTGTATATTTCAATGCCCTTGTCGCGGTGCGGCCCGTGGCCAATGAACACGTCCACTCCGTTATCTATTGCCTCGTGAGCCATCTTGATCAAGTGGTCCGGTGGATCGTCGGAAGTCTCCCCGCGAAAGCCGCAGTGGAAGCTGAACATCACCCAGTCCGCCATGCGACTCGCGTCCCGGATCCACTTCAGATTGCCCTCCCAGTCCTCTTCGTCCACCACGGTGGTGCGGCTTATCTCTTCACCAACCCGGAACAGCAACGAGCTTCGTCCCCCGCCAATGGCGGAACCAAAGTAGAACTCGGTATCGCTTTCCTGGTATTTGTGAATGGGAAACCTGCCGGACCGCGCTGCCTGCTTATCCCTGTCGAATCCCAGCTTGGAATCCAGTTCCCTCAGCCGATCGAAAGTCTCCCTGTCCACGGTGTGAATAGGCTGCACGCGGATCATATTGGCGCCGGGGCGCCCGCCGATTTCGGGCCGTTCTTCAGCGGCGCGGCCTGCGGGCACATTTACGTGGTCCGTTGCTGAAATAAGAGCAACACGCCCCTTTGGGGTGTCCAGATACCCCGGAGCGCGGGCCAGCGTCATGTTGCGGCCCGTGCCGGAGTTCACGATACCGTATTCGTCCAAGTTGGCTTTGTTGACAAGGACGCCGGTCTCTGTGTAGTCGTAAGCGTGGTTCATGGCGCAGGCGGCAATGTTGATTCCGGCCCACTTGAGGTCATCCAGGAAACGGGGGTCGCAGCGCATGTGAGTGCCGCCGGACTCTTCGCAGGGGGAGCCTTCGAAGTCGTGGAACAGCATTTCAGCGTTCGTGAATGTCACGTCCGCATTGCGGAGCATCTCTACCATTTTGAGGAAGCCGTCCTCGCGGAACGGCTTGAGTCCTCTGGTGATTAGAGACTCACCGGTCAGGGCCATTGTCATGTCGCCGCTCTGTGATTCGTAAAGCACAGCCACCCCCAGCGCTACGTGGGTTACCCCAGTTTAACCACCCTTTCTAGCACAAGCACAATGCAGGTGTCAAGGGCTTTCAGGTTCTATTAAGTCCTACCTGAAAGCCCCGACCTTAAGGGCAAGGTTTATACTAGGCCCTGGCGTGCGCCTCCAGCAGCGTCACTTCCTCCAGCGCTTTCAGGTGGTGCGGTTCCCCCTTTGCGCATCGGAAGGTGTCTCCCACGCCCACTTTGTAGGTTTCGTTCCCTATGGTCACTTCGGCTCTGCCCTTCAGAATGTGGCCAATGGTCTCGTAAGGATGCTGGTGAGCCGACGAAAACGCTCCGTTCTCGAATGTTATTTTCTCCAGGACAGTCTCTTCTCCTTCGAAAAGCACCTTTGACCGGGCGGCTCCCTGCACGGGCTCCCCCGCTATTTCAGACATGACGTCGTAACTTACGTCCAACGCTCTTGCTATAACCATTTTTGTTTTCCCCCTCAGCGTTTGGATTACTCTATGACCTGATGCCGCCGCTTACATTGCGCTGCCTCTTCTCCAAGAACGATTGCGCACCCTCCAGGGCATCCGAGGAATGAGTGCTGGCCAGGTGGTTGTAGACCCATTGCAGGTGCCACGCCTGGTCCTGCGACAAGTCCTGGCCGCGGATGAGGAACTCTTTGAGGAAGCGCACCGCCACCGGAGGCAGCGACGCTATCTTGTTGGCTATCTCCTCGGCGCGGGTCATCAGTTGATCGTGGGGCACCGATTCGTTGACCAAGCCTATGCGCACCGCTTCCTTGGCCCCTATCGGTTCGTCCATGAGCAGGAACTGCATGGCGTGGGCGTAGTTCAACTGCTTCATCACACGTGTAGCAGATGGCCCGCTGCCTATGCCGCCCAGGTTTGTGGTGAAGGCGTAGAAGAACCTGGCATGCTCCTCGCAGGCAATGCGGATGTCCGTAGTGGTCAGCGTCATGTACAAGCCTGCTCCCGCTGCCCAGCCGTTTATGGCCGCCACAACCGGCTTATAAATCTGGGGAAAGTCCACCCCGCCGTTGACTACGGCTATCTCGCGTCCGTTCACCGTTCCCGCCTTGGGGTAGATGAACCGCTCGATCCCTTCCTGCCTCCTCTCCTCCCACGTCTGCCCGGGAGGCGGCGGCTGAATGTGGTGCCCCGCCGAGAAATGGCGGTCGCCAACCCCTGTCACTATCAGACAGCGCAAATCTGGGTCTTCCCAGTAGTCCCGGTACGACTCTCCCATCTCCTCCACAATCTGGGAGTCCATCACATTCGCCTTTTCAGGGTTGTTCACGGTCAAGTAGGCAATGCTTCCCTTCTTCTCATATATGGTTTTCTTCGGCATTTACTCCTCCTTTGCAATTGCTTGCCCTTTCTATATCGCTATTCAACCAACAAGTCAACTGCAAGGCCCGGCGCCTCAATCTCCTATAGAGGGCGTCATCTTTTCAGCGGCGGTACGCCGCGTGGGTGTTTTCAGCACCCAGAAGATGCCCCCCGACATGAAATACGACAGCCCTACTCCGACCAGCGCATAGCTGTAGCTGCCCGTGGTATCGAAGACCCAGCCGGCGGCGATGGGTGCGCCCGCGGACATTACGCTCTGAACAAGGCTCATGCCGCCACGCAAGGATGCGAATTTCGCACGGCCAAAGTACTGCCCCACAAGGGCCCAGGTGATGGCATTGCTGCCCTGGGCCAGGGCGAAGAACAGAATGAAGAGCGCCCCCGTAGCCAATCCGTCCGGGCCCCATATGGCCACCGCAGCCGCCAGCGTACCGCAAAACATGGCAAGCGACGCAACCCTTTGACGCGACCACATGTCTGAAACCAAACCGAAACCTATCACGGACGGCAACCTGAGCAGGGACATCAGGGCAACCAGACCGGCGGCCACGCCTTCGCTCATGCCCCGCGACACCAGTATGGGCACTATGTGCACAATGAGGACCTGCTGGCCGGTGAGGCGCAAGCCTATCGAGACGGCCAGCAGCCAGTACGTGCTGGTGCGTAGCGCCTCTCCTATGGAAAAGTCAACGTTGGCCGTTTGCCTGCGCGCTTCTGGACCTTGGCTCTGTCCCACGGTGGCGCGCGCCGGGGCGGGGATCGAGTCCTCCGGCTCCGTCTCGCCAGGCTTGGGGCTTCTTACCATGAGCACCAGCGGCAGTCCCAGAACGAGTAGAAGGAGCCCGGAGAAGACCGACGCCTGCCGCCAGCTCTCATTGAGCACTATCCAGGCCACCATAGGAGTAAAGATGAACCCTCCTACGGCCGAACCGCTGATTGCAAGCGACATAGCCAGCCCCAGCCGGCGTCTAAACCACTGATTGATGGTGGCGAACAGCCCGTGATGGGGTACGGAGAGCCCCACGGTCACCAGGCCCAGGAAGACCACCAGGAAGAGCTCGTAAGAGTTGGTGGCGGCCATCAACACGTAGCCGGCGCCGCCCAGGAGCACCCCTATGAGCACCATCATTCTGCCGCCCAGGCGATCAACCAAAAACCCGATTATCGGCCCCTCCAGGCCACCTTCCAGGGTACGGAGGGAAAACGCCACCGACATCCTGGTATGGGACACTCCGAACTCTCGGGCCAGGGGCAGGAAGTAGACCGAAAGACCTACGTGGCCAAGGCCGCCCATGAGTCCATGGAAAAGCGCCGCCACTCCTACTACGCGCCAGCCCTGGTACTCCCGCCACCCGGCGCCCGACGGGCCTCGCGAGGCTTCAGTGGTGTCGTTCGAGTTGCTTGCCAAGCCTAGCGGCTACCTTTCGTGAGGGCACTGGGTTTCCAGGGAATCAAGGCCGCTCCGCAAACGGTCGATGTCTACGCTGAGCTTGACCCCGCCGGCAGTCCAGATGTCTACGCAGGGATCGTTACGCCGTTTCTCCAGGAAGAGGAGCGGCGCAGGCCGCCGGCTTATGTCGACGGATCCCCCATTCATCGCTTCGATCACTGTGCCGCACGGCAAAATAGCCACTTTGTGGGATTCCATATTGCCTGCCGCCATGACATCCTCCAGGGATGGTATGTCCGCTACCTTACTCTTCAATGAGTATTAGTTCTAGCGCATAGCCAACTGGTCAATGTGGAAAACGTACCGTGGGGATGTCTGACCGGAAATGCCGGCTGCGTGAGCGAGTAGTCTCTCTGCGCACTCGCCTGCACCCCCTCGCTCATGGTAAGCTTGTCGAACCACACGCCCCCGATCTGGCGGCCATCTAGGGGGTGGAGTAGGGACGGTTCTTTGCACTCGGCAGGGACGTATCCGCCAACTCGGCGACTCGCTCTCCTAAAGCCTCCATTTGTGAGACAGTTACCCCACGCCGAGAGAGGAAAGAGTTCCAGCCGATGAATCTCACGCCTTGCACCTCACCTATAAACAGGCGGAACCCCTCAATCTGTCCACAACTCTCTAGTTGGACTGAGAATGCTTGCTCTAACTCGCGAACCACCGTGTGGCCATTACCCAACAGCAGCCTAATTGAAGAGTTCCTTTCCAAGACTAGCTCCACGAATGGCTTGCCGTCCTTGAGCAACTTGGCCTGAGCTTCCTTGGGAATCTTTCCCCACAGGGGGCTGGTAGGCCACTGGACAAGGTCTAGTGAACAGGCCAGTCGGTCGGAGTAGTGGTTCTCTAGGTCGTACTTGCCGCCATAAGAGACGCCGCACTTTTTGAGCACCCGCTCTAAACGGCCGAAATTAGGGATAGCGCCTCTTCTGGAAGTACTGCTGCTTGTCATTCCATGCCATCTCTGCGCCTCCCTCATCCAAGGAGGGATACTTGTCACGCCTCAGGCCGCTATGCGGATTGATGCCGACCGTGGCTACTCTAGCCTGCCTGAGGTCACCTTCGACCAAGGCGGGAAGCGAACCCTCCGGGACGCAACAGTTCTCGGGAGGCGTTGCTCCAAGCAGGTAGTCTCGTATGTAGAGGGGAATCGTCTCGCTTATCATTGCCTTGTGGGTTTACTCCTTCAAGAATAACATAGGTGGATGCTCCCCAATCCTTCAAACAGCACCGTAGGCTTTGTGTAGTATACCGAATATCAGCCTGAACCTCAGCATGGGAGTTCTTGATCTTACCGGTCTTCAAGACCATTGGCTCTGCAATTACTTTCCTCTGAGAAATTGGATGAGGAAGTGCACAGTAATTATACTGCTAATTACGAAAACCAAGACACAGATAACGAAAATGAAAACTAACATTGAACCTGCTTGGTTTGATAGCTTCGACTATGCGAAGAATCGGAAACCATCCCTCGGATGTCACGTTTCCTCGGCCCCGCGCTCAGGGTGAGCGGGGTGAGACACTTCCTCATCCCCCTACAGCGCCGCGGCGTGTCCGTCGCCGCGCGGGTCAGACCCTCCCTTGAGCACACCCGTCTCTCCGTCCACCTAATGGTACACTTCGTCGTGAGGGGAAGACATGTTTGAAGACTTGGCCCATTTCTATATTCAGTCATGGGCCAGATTGATCTACAGAAGGGTGTGACTGTCATGATCGATCTCTTGGAAACCGATACACTCTTTAATGTGGTCGTAGTACTATTGTTTGTACCGTTCCTGCTTACAGTTTTTGGGCTGGTTTGGGCGCTTCCGGCAGCTGTGGTCAGCGGCATCGTGGCTGGCATTAAGGGGCACAATGTTGGGCGCTATGTCTTAGCCGGCGCTGAACACTCTATCTCATTGACTGTGCCGTGGTTTTACTTGATGGCGGAAATGATACTGGGTAGGCCGCCGTTCTCTAGGCGCTTCGTGGTAGCTGCATATGCGGTCCTTTTCGGGCTATGGATTATAGGCGCTATTGGATTAAACATAATTTTTGTTTCCGGTTATCTTCTGCATATTTTCGTGTTCGACGAGTTCAACACGGCCATCATGGCGATGGGGAGCGTATTCTGGGGCATAATACTGCTGGTAAATGTAATTACCTGCATTAAGTCAATCAGAGACATGCGTCTACGAGATAGAATGGCTAGGGGCATGGCTGATCCGTTATTGGCTGCCCGTCCTGTTCAAGGCCACCTGACACCGTTCAAGTTGCTGGCTATATGGAGCATAGTACTCGTGCTATTGACGTATTTTGCCGCGTTCGTGTTGGGGGCTTACGGCCTCTGAGGTGAGTGGAATGCTGCAATCATCCAGCCTTCACCTTTTACTGAGGCATCACCGCCATCTCCTACTTCCCCATGCCAACCCGCTCCCGCTATCCTCTGTCCATGCCTACAAACCGTGTTCTAGCCTACCCGCCTTCGTTACGAAAACCTACTGCCCTACAACGAAAGCCTGTCCTGAGCATATCGAAGGAACTTGTCCTGAGCTTGCCGAAGGATTCGGATTTGTTTCCCATATTTCCAAAAAAGTGGTTCGCGTTTAGCTTTGGAGTTGACATAACGTTGGAAACAAATCCCCTTCTCAGGCACAACCACCACTCCACCGTTAACGCCATTTCACGCCTGTCAAGCGCTTTCAGAACACCCAAAACACCACTTATGTCAAGGAGCAACCCTCAGCCTGTCCACAGTCCCGTAGCGCCAGGGTCCTACAGCGCCGCGGCGTGTCCGTCGCCTCGCGGGTCAGACCCTCCCTTGAGCACACCCGTCTCTCCGTCCACCTGTATGAGTTGCACAATCCCGTGGCTTATCCCTTCCTGTCCCCACGTTACCCTGTGTCCCTTGGCTTCCAGCCCCTCCGCTATCTCACGCGGCATCATAGGCTCCATCTGCACCTGCTCGGGATCGTCCAAGGTTGCGGGGTCGGTGCCGGGTATGCTCGACCACCTTGGAGCGTCGACCGCTTCCTGCGGCGACAGCCCGTAATCTACGATGCCCGTGATCATCTGCACGTTGCCTTGCGGCTGGTAGTCGGCGCCCGGCGTGCCTCCCACAATGAACGGCGCACCTTCCTTCAGCACCATGTACGCGTTCAGCGTGTGCATGGGGCGCTTCCCCGGCGCCACCGTGTTGGGGTGACCCTCCTCCAGCCTGAACCCGCGCTGCCTGCCGTTGAAAACCACTCCCGTGCCTTCAGCCACAAACCCCGACCCGAATCCTTGGTACAGGCTGTGTATGAACGACACCGCATTACCCTCGCCGTCCACCACGCAGAAGTAGCTGGTGTCGGTGCCCGCCGGCACCAGCGACGCCGCCTTCACGTCGAACGATGCCCTGTCCGGGTCAATCAGCTCGGCGCGCCTTGCCGCATGCTCCTTCGACAGCAGCACCTCCAGGGGCACCTGCTCCATCCGTGGGTCGCCAAGGTAGGCGTTTCTATCGGCGAAAGCCAGCTTCTTCGCTTCGATCATGGTGTGAATGCTCTGCGGGCTGAGATGCCCCATGCCCGCCAGGTCGAACCCCTCAATGATGTTCAGCATCTCCAGTATCAGCATCCCCTGCGATGGGGGACGGTTCTCTACCACCGTGTAGCCGCGGTACTGCGTAGCCAGAGGTTCGTAAACCTCGACTTCATGGTCCGCCAGCGTCTCCTCAGTGATCAGGCCGCCCGCTTCCTGGAATCGTCTGGCCATGTCCCGCGCCAGTCCTCCCCGGTAGAACTCCTCGGCGCCGCCCTCCGCCACTCGCCGCAGTGTGCCCGCCAGGTCCTTCTGCACCAGCATTTCGCCCGCTTGGTGCGGACGGTCGCCGTTCATCAAAATCTTGGCCAGCGCCGGTAACCTGGGCATGCGCTCGGCGCTTGCTGCTATGACCCGCCCGATCCTGGGCGAGATGGGGTGTCCCTCTTCCGCGTACCCTATGGCCGGTTCCAGCAACGCGCCCAGCGGCATGGTGCATAGATTGTCGGCTAAGAACTGGTACGCCGCGACCTCACCGGGAAGCGAAGCCGCCAGCGGGCCTTCGTAAGGCATGTGTTGGTAGCCCTTGGAACGGAAGAAACCGGGCGTGGCTCCCTTTGGCGCCGCCCCCGTCGACGTTAGTCCTTGCACCTTGCCCGTCTTCGCTTCGTAGAGAATGGCGAACACCTCGCCCCCGAGTCCGCACATGCCGGGCACGGTCACCGCCTCCACCGCTGCCGTCGCTACCGCCGCATCGAAGGCGTTGCCTCCTTGCGACAGTACGCGCAGTCCTGCCGAAGCCGCCAGCGGAGACGTGGACGCCACAATACCGCGGTTGCTCATTACCGTTGCTCTGGAAACTAGGGGAATAGCCACTACGCACCTCCCAAGGGTGTATCAAGAGGAAACTGGCGCCATTTTAGGCGTGGCCTTCTGCCCGTGTCAACGAAGCCCTAGTGGGCTCATCGGAATACTACACAAGTGCATTGAGTAAGACCTAAAAGGCTCTCCTCACCCCTCGCCCATTGCCCGCACAAACGCCTCGCGCATGCGGGGTCCCACCTGCTCCAGTTCCTCCACGCTTGCCGTGCTGAATGCCAGCCGTATGTGGGATGTATCGTCGTCGTCTCCTTGGAGGAAGAACGTTGCCCCTGCCGGGAAGATAAGCCCCAGCTCGGCGGCTTCTCGCATCAGGTCACGAGCTTTGGGGCCTATGCACTCCACCCAGAGGAAGAACCCGCCGGACGGCTTGGTGAACCGCACGTACTGCGAACAGTGCTCCTCCAGGCTGCGGCACAGCGCCTCGCACTTCGCTTTGTACAGTGGTCGCATCTCTTCCAGGTGCTCCTCCAGCTTCTTAGACCCCACGTATTCGGCCAGCGCCCGCAGCAGCACTGGGCTGTTTCCCATGTCGTACTTAACCCGGCTCAGCGCATCTATGAAGTCCTCGCGTCCCTGCACCCAGCCTATGCGCAGTCCCGTAGCGATGGGCTTGCTGAAAGTGCCCACCTTCAGCACACCCTGGCCGCCCGCCATGCCGTACAGCGATGGCGGCCGCGCCGGGCCAAAATAGATGTCGGCGTAGGCCGCGTCCTCCAGGATAATCACCTGGTGCTCGGCGCAAAGCTGTATCAGCGCCTCCCGCCTCTCCGCGGACATGGTTACACCGGTAGGGTTGTGGAAATCGGCTATCGTATAAAACAGCTTGACCCGCTTGCCGGAGGCCTCCGCCTTCTCTATGACACGGGCCGCTTCGTCTACCAGAACGCCTTGATCGTCTATGGGAACCGGCACTATCTCCGCCATGTGCCCGCGTATGGTTCGTATGGACCCCGAGAAAGACGGCGCTTCCACTATCACCACGTCGCCCTGCTCCAGGAAAGCGTCGCACACGTTGTCTATGCCCCCGGCGCTGCCGTTGCTCGTAATGAAATTGTCCAGCGTCAGCGTCAGCCCATCTATCCGGCTCCAACGCTCCGCCATCGCCTCGCGGAGCCCTTCGTAGCCCAGCACGCCGCCGTAGCGCAACGTCTCCTCCGGCGTCTCCAGGACGGCGTTTGCCAGCGCTTCTTGCAGAGCCTTAGCCGGCAGCGTGGCAGGGTCGGGTATGCCGCCCGCCATCGTTATCGGCGTTTCCACCTCTGTGGTCAGCGTCCACGCCACGCCGGCGTCCGTGGGAGACCCTGCTCCAATCGCCATCGCCGACTCCGCCAGCAGAGAGCGTATGTCTACTTCCCTCCAGCGCCCGGCCGCCTGCTCTAAACCCTTGCTGCGATGCACATCACCCATTGACTGCTCCTGAATGTCTACTCATTTCACTACCCTTCGGGCATCCTTGCCCTCGTAGTGTATTTTATCCTCTGTGGCCCTCTTCCTCAAACCCAACATTTGATTGACGCCCCAATTCCACGTCCACTACACTTGCATTGGACCGGTTGAACACTGCCCGCGAACCGTCCCATCAGGCTCGGTTGGGAACGATTTCGTGAAAGCATACCGGCAACTACCGCTCGACTCAACGTCAAGGAGGCGCAGCATGGACGCAGAAGTCATCGCCAAGCCGGGAATCGACGAAATGAAGGTCAAGCCCAACCTCTCCAACTATGAGGAAGCGCGCAGTACGTTCACCTGGGAGTCTCTCTTCTCCGACCTGGACTGGCTCCCCGGCGGCGCCCTCAACAAAACCCACGAATGCATCGACCGCCACGCCGCCGCCAACCCGGACAAGCCTGCCATGCTCTGGCTTGGCAAGAACGGAGAGGAAGAGACTTATACCTTCGCCGACATGAAGCGTCACACCGACAAGTTCGCCAACGCCCTGCGAGATCTTGGCATCCAGAAGGGCGACCGCGTATTCATCTTCATGGATCGCGTCCCAGAGCTTTACATAGCCTTGTTCGGCATTCTCAAGGCTGGCGCCGTCGTCGGGCCCCTCTTCTCCGCCTTCGGCCCTGACCCGGTGAAGGACCGCCTCCAGGACGCAGGCGCCGTGGCCCTTGTCACCTCACCGGATCTGCGCAAGCGCATCTCCGGCATTATTCCAGACCTGCCGGACCTGAAGCACGTCATCATCGTGAACAAGCTGGGCCGTGAATCCACGCCCATTGAAAACGGCGACCTCCTCTACGACGACCTTATGGAGGCAGCCTCTGACGAACCGGCCATAGAACCCACCTCCATGTACGACTATTCGGTAATGCACTACACCTCTGGCACCACTGGCAAGCCCAAGGGCGCCGTCCACCGCCACATTGCCATCCTACAGCAGTATGCTACCGGCAAGTGGGCGCTTGACCTCCACCAGGAAGACGTTTACTGGTGCACCGCCGATCCTGGATGGGTCACTGGCACTTCCTACGGTATGTTCGCCCCTTGGAGCAACGGAGTCACCCAGGTCATCTACGAAGGCGGCTTCCGCGCCTCCGCATGGTACGACGTAATCCAGAAGTACGGAGTCACCGTCTGGTACACGGCCCCCACCGCCATTCGCATGCTCATGAGGGCAGGCAACGACGTTCCCAAGCGCTACGACACCTCGTCCCTTCGCTTCATAGCATCCGTCGGCGAGCCGCTCAATCCGGAGGGAGTCTCCTGGGGCGTCGAGATGTTCGGCATGCCCATACACGACAACTGGTGGCAGACCGAGACCGGGGCCATCCTCATCTCCAACTACGCCGCTCAGGAGGTGCGCCTAGGTTCCATGGGACGGCCCATTCCCGGCATCAAAGCCGGCATCCTGGACGAGGAGTACAACGAGGTAGCCCCCGGCGAGGAAGGGCACCTGGCCATCCGTCCCGGCTGGCCGTCCATGTTCCACGTCTATTGGGGGAACCAGTCTCTATACAACTCACGCTTCAAGAAGGGCTGGTACATCACCGGCGACCGCGCCCGCATGGACAAGGACGGCTTCTTCTGGTTCGTTGGGCGTGCCGACGACGTAATCAATACCGCGGGGCACCTCGTTGGCCCCTTTGAGGTCGAGAGCGCGCTAATCGAGCACCCCGCTGTCGCCGAGGCCGGTGTCATAGGCAAGCCCGATCCCATTGCCATGGAGGTGGTCAAGGCCTTCGTTTCCCTCCACCAGGGCTACGAACCTTCCGACCGGCTCCGCCAGGAGATCACGCGCTTCGTGCGTGGCAAGCTGGCCGCCGCCGTCGCTCCCCGCGAGGTAGACTTCGTCGACTCGTTGCCCAAGACCCGCAGCGGCAAAATCATGCGGCGTCTCCTCAAAGCCCGTGAGCTAGGCCTCCCCGAAGGCGACACCAGCACCCTGGAAGAGGAGTAGCAGGCTGGCGCCCCACGCCTCAGCTGACCACGCTGTGTAAAGGCCGTCTTCCATCTGTGTGCGGGCTGATCATGCCTGTATCAGCGTCCGTCGGCGTGCATACATTTTACCCTTGCACCAGGCATTAAAACGGATATTGCGCAAACTAAGGTATTGCACAGCGCAACATTTTACGCTTACAATCCCTTGTCCCCTAGAGGGAGAAGGGATTTATGACTCTATTCAAGCAGGCAGAGTACAAATCTAGTCTAAGGCGAGAAAAGTCCAAGGAAGCAATTGCCCTGGCCATGGAGAACCGCTGGGAGGAGGCGGTAACCGTCAACCAGGGAATCATTGAAGTGTTTCCCCGGGACATAGAGGCCTACAACCGGCTGGGCAAGGCACACGTGGAGCTGGGCAAGTACGATGAAGCTAGGACCGCCTTTACCAGGGCGCTCCAGCTTTCACCCAGCAACTCCATTGCCGAGAAGAACCTGGTTCGCCTTGCTCATCTCAAGAACGCGGCCAACCAGCCCAAGAAAGCCCGCCAGTTTGCCCCTCAGTACTTCCTGGAGGAGAGCGGAAAGTCGGGCACCGTGGTCTTGGAGCGACCCGCCGCCCCTTACGTCCTGGCGCAGTTGTCCGCCGGCGACGCCGTAACGCTGCACATCATGGAGAGAAGGCTTGCCGCGCTGGACAGCAACGGGGATTACCTGGGACTCATACCCCCGCGCCTGACCAACCGCATAATCCGGCTTATCAACGGCGGCAACCGGTACCAGGCGGTCGTCACCCGTCTCAGTGGAGGCGAAGTGACAGTCATGCTCCGCGAGGTGTACCAGCATTCCACCCAGATTGGCATTGCTTCCTTCCCAACTCGTGTACAGCAGGCTCCCAGCGCAGCCGCGGTCGACATAGATCTGCAGGATGAGGATGAAGACATCCTGGACCAGAGCAACGCCAGTGAATGGGATTATGACGAAGATGACGCCAATCACTATTCCAAGGTTGCCTTCCTCCGCCAGGCCTATGCCCATGCCGAAGAAGAGGAGAGCTAGCTGTCCTAGCTCTCCTCTTCTCAGTTGAAGATTGCTCCTAGCGGTTGGCCTTGTTACCATTCCGGCTATGAATTCCGTTATCCACGCCAACGAACTCACCAAGCGGTTCGGTGATTTCACCGCCGTGGACCAGATCTCCTTTTCCGTAAGCCGCCAGGAGTGCTTCGGCTTTCTTGGCCCCAACGGTGCCGGTAAGAGCAGCACAATAGGCATGATTACCGCCATATCGCCGGTTACGTCCGGTCATCTGGAGGTGGGCGGCCTTGACGTAGTCAAGCACTCCAGGATGGTGAGGCGCATAGTGGGTGTGGTTCCCCAAGAGGACACTCTGGACGGCGACATGACCGTAATCCAGAACCTCCGAGTCTACGCCCGCTACTACGATATGCCGGCTCCACTGGCTCAGAGCCGCTCACGGGAGCTTCTTGATATCTTCCAGCTTACCGACAAGGCAAACAGCGAGGTGGATAATCTGTCCGGCGGTATGCGGCGTAGGCTGCTCATTGCCAGGGCGCTGCTTCATTCACCCGCCATCCTCATTTTGGACGAACCGACCACGGGACTCGATCCGCAGGCCAAGCACTTGGTATGGCAAAAGCTGAGGCTGCTCAAAGCGCAAGGAACGACCATGCTGCTCACCACGCATAACATGGAGGAAGCCGCCACTCTGTGCGACCGGCTTGTCATCATGGACTACGGACGCATTCTCGTCCACGGCATCCCCGCCGAATTGGTCACGCAGCACGTGGGCAATGAGGTGGCCGAGGTCAGGTTCACCGCCCAAGCCCGCGATGCTGTAACCAAACAGCTCCTTGATATGAACATACCCTTCCAGGACGGCGGCGACCGCTTCTACCTCTACAGCGTGGATGGACAACCGCTGGAGCGGTTGGCTTCAGCTCACAACGGGTGGCTTGAGCGTCGGCCCGCCAACCTTGAGGACGTCTTCTTCCGCCTCACGGGAAGGGATCTCAGGGACGAATGAACACCTCAACCGTCGCGTATGGAGTTGCGGATAGGGGTGGGGTTCTGGGAAGCCTGTCCCGTTCCTTCAGGGTATGGCAGCGCAACAGGGACGCCTTTCTACGCGTTTGGAAAACCGAGCTTGGCGGCGTAGTGGCGGAACCCCTGCTCGTACTCACGGCAGTGGGTCTGGGAATGGGCACCTACATCGGCGATATAGGGGGCCGCTCGTACACCGAGTTCGTCGCCGCCGGCCTGCTTGCCAGCTACGCCATGTTCGGCGCCACCTTCGAATGCACCTTCGGCACCTACATGCGCATGGAGACCCGGCGCCTGTTCCAGGGCATCCTGGCCACTCCCGTCAGCGTGGACGAGCTGGTCCGCGGAGAGCTCTTCTGGGCGGCTACCCGTTCCCTGATGCACGCCACCGTCTTGCTCGCCGTGTCGTTCGCTTTTGGCCTCACCCAATCTCCGTATGCCCTCTTGGCCCTGCCCGTCTCCATCTTAATAGGCCTCATGTTTGGCTCACAGGCCATGCTCGCCGCCTCTGTGGCGCCCTCGATCAACAGCCTCACCAACTTCTTTACTCTATATGTTGTGCCCATGTTCTTCTTCAGCGGCGTTTTCTATCCAGTGGACGGACTCCCCGAAGCTATACAGAGGGTGGCCTGGATTCTCCCATTGACCTCCGCCACGGAGTTGATGCGCTCCCTTGCATACGGCGAGATAGGGACGCACACATTCCTCTCGCTGGCCATCCTCATCGCCTTCACCGTCGTCTTCATTCCCCTCAGCATTCGCGGCATGCGGAGAAGGCTGATTAAATAGATCTCAGAACAAGGTGCGGAGGCCGACTTGGGCAAGTTACCATATCTACCAGAACTGTCTGCCCGGAAAGGGGCAAACTAGGAAAGGAACATCGCTATGAAGCCAGCTATAATCGTTGCCATCTTCTCCGTCGTCTTGATCTCCGGTCTCGCCTGTAGGCAGGCGGAACCGCCCAGAGACTACGGCCCCGACCTAGACCGCATAGAGCGACGACTGGACGCCCTAGACACCGACCCCGTAGACCTGAGCGGCATAGAGAACCGCCTTGATGCTATCGAGCAGTCTCTATCCGAGCTCTCTAGTGTCCAACCAGACCCGGGGTTAGACGCTTTGAGCGATTTTACGGGCTTGTTTGGGAGTCTTGCCCAGGACGCTCAGACGCCGTTCCTACCTGCATGGCAAGAAGGCACAACAGCCGAGGAAGCAGCAGTCGCGCTAACCGAGTGCATGATGCAGCGCTTATTTGGTGTTGGCGGCGTCATGGAGGCATTCGTGGAACCCAACGAGCTTGCCGATGTCTTCCTCGACGGCTTCATGGAGGAGGGGATGCCGCCAGGAGTAGACTCAGAAGAGGAAACTGTCCGTCTCGTGGGCGTGCTGTTCGGTTGCTGGACATTCTAACTATTCCCAACGAATTAGTTTCGTGTGTACAAAACCACCACGCGTACTCTAGGTGTGGCCACGTAGGAATTTTGCACTTCTCACAACCACCACAATTCTTGTAACTTTAACACCGCATATGGTAGAATCGCTCAGTTGAAACCACTACTTATTGAGCCTGAAAGCTAATTCTCGGCAAATTATTTCCGGCTAAGGACACCTTATGACTAGCGAAACCATCAGACCCGTACGCATCATAGATGAGATGCGTAACTCCTACCTGGATTACGCAATGAGCGTCATAGTCTCACGAGCCCTTCCAGACGTGAGGGACGGTCTCAAGCCCGTACAGCGGCGCATTCTCCACTCCATGGATGAGCTCGCCATGCGGCCGGGCACATCCTACAAGAAGAGCGCCAGGCTCGTCGGCGAAGTCATGGGTAAGTACCATCCTCATGGCGACAGTCCCATCTACGACGCCATGGTGCGTATGGCGCAGGACTTCTCCATGCGCTACACCCTTGTCGACGGACAGGGCAACTTCGGCAGCGTCGACGACGACCCGCCCGCCGCCATGCGCTACACGGAAGCACGGCTCTCTCCCATCGCACAGGAGCTGCTCGTAGACATCGACCAGGACACCGTGGACTTCTCGCCCAACTTCGACGGCTCCCTCAACGAGCCCGTCGTACTGCCTGCTAGGCTCCCCAACCTCATTATCAACGGCTCCTCCGGTATCGCCGTCGGCATGACCACCAGCATCCCCCCGCACAACCTCTCAGAGATCTGCGACGCCATCCTCCATCTCATCGATAACCCTGAAGCCACCATCGATGAGCTGATGCAGATTGTGCCCGCCCCGGACTTTCCCACGGGCGCCATCATCCTCGGTCAGCAGGGCATAAGGGAGGCATATGAGACGGGAAGGGGCCGCGCTGTTGTCCGCGCCAGAATGGAAGCGGAGGAGATGGCCCGCGGCGGACGCTATCAGCTAGTGGTCAGCCAGATTCCCTACCAGGTCAACAAAGCTGCCCTCGTTCAGAAGATAGCCACCCTTGCCAAAGAGCGAAAGATAGACGGCATCAGCGAAGTACGAGACGAATCGGATCGCCACGGCATGCGCGTCGTCATCGAACTGCGCCGCGACGCCCAGGTGCAGCGAGTGATGAACAATCTCTACAAGCACACCGCTCTTCAGTCGGCCTTCTACATCAACATGCTGGCGCTAGTGGACGGCCAGCCCAGAACGTTGCCCCTCAACACCGTCCTTCAGGAGTTCATAGATCACCGCATAGTAATAACCCGCCGCCGTTCTGAGTTTGAAATGCGCAAGGCCCAGGCCAGGGTCCACATCCTGGAAGGCCTCCTCAAAGCCATTGACGACTTGGACAACGCCATCCAGCTCATCCGCAATGCCCCGGACGTAGAGGCCGCACGCCTGGCGCTCATGGAGAGATACGTCCTTGATGAAGAGCAAGCCCAGGCCATCCTTGAAATGCAACTCCGCCGTCTGGCCGCCCTGGAGCGCAAGCGCCTAGAGGACGAATTCAAGCAGCTTAACAAGCGCATCGCGGAGCTCCAAGCCCTCCTCGCCGACCCTTCCAAAGTCCTGGTGATCGTGGCCGACGAGATCAGAAAGCTCAAGGAGAAGTTCGGCGACCAGCGCCGCACCGAGGTTACCGCGCAAGAAGCCGGCGACTTCAGCAATGAAGACCTCATCCCGCACCAGGAGATCGTCGTCACCCTAAGCCAGCGCGGCTACATCAAATGCGTCCCCGCCGAGACGTATCGCAGGCAGCACCGCGGCGGCAAGGGCGTGCGCGGCCAGACCACCCGCGAAGGCGACGTAATCCACAACCACCTGGTCGCGGACACCCACGACTTCCTCCTCTTCTTCACCAATACCGGGCGCGTCTACAGAAAGAAGGTCTATGATTTGCACAAGGACACCTCCAGGGTATCGCGCGGCGTTCCTTTAGTTCAGGCAATGAATATTCTCCCCGACGAGTCCGTGCAGGCCATCCTGGACGTCTCCTCCTTCGATAATGGCGAGGACATCCTCTTCTCCACCCGCATGGGGGAGATCAAGCGCATGTCCCTTGCCGCCCTGGCCAACATCCGCTCCAACGGAATCAGGACCATGGACCTGGAGCCCGGCGATCAGCTGGTCTCCGTACGACTCGCCTCGGAGTCGGACGATGTGATCATGGTCAGTCAGCAGGGCATGTCTGTCCGCTTCCCCTCCTTGCAGGTCAGGCGAAGCTCTCGAATGGCCGGTGGAGTGCGCGGCATGAGGCTCAAGGACGCCGACCTAGTGGTTGCCATGGACGTGGTGGAAAAGGACTGCGCCCTGCTTGTCATCAGCCAGCGCGGCTACGGCAAGCCGTCCTCCATGGACCACTACCGCCAGCAATCCAGGGGCGGCTTCGGTCTGCAGACCTTCCGCATCACCTCCAAGAGCGGACCCGTGGCCACCGCCCGCGTGGTCAAAGAGGGGGAGGACATCATGATCATCTCCCAGAAGGGCCAGGTCACCCGCACCAACCTCAACGAGTTGCGAGAGCTCAGCCGTCGCACCCAAGGCGTCAGCATCGTCTCTCTCCCCAAGGACGACGTAGTGGTCTCCATCACCTCCATGGAGCCCAAGGCAAGACACGTCCGAGATACCAAGCCGCGCGCCGCCGTGGGTAGAGACGTCTCCCTAATAGTCGACACCGAGGCCATCTCTAGCAACGGCCACGAGACCATCTCAGAAAACGGCCACCTCACCGGGGAAGGTTTGGAGGAAGAAGGGTAGGGGGGCATAGCGCTGAGGTGGAGGTGTCATGCTGAGGAGTCGGTAAGACCCGGTTTGTCTTCAAACTACCCCTGCCGACGAAGTATCCCAAGCCGCCTGTAGTAGACAGCACTGTCATTGTTCGGCCCGTTCGCTCTCACAGTCCTTCGTCACTCCTGAGATGTCCGGGAGTCCGTCGGTGACGCGGGTGTCATGCTAAGGAGTCAGTCAGATGTATCGGAAGTCGGAATTACATAGCCCGTGCCCGGATGGAACGGCAAATTCGGATTTCACCAGGAGAGAAACATGAGCAACTTTGAAAAATTGCAGGGCCGCCTGGCAGCGGGAGAGACTATCTTGATGGACGGGGGTATGGGCTCGGAACTCGAAAAGCGGAGGCTGACAAACCCTACAACTTGGTCGGGTGGTCCGATGCTCACCCATCCCGAATTGGTGAGGGATATTCATCAGGAATACATAGAAGCGGGTGCCGAGATTATCATCACAAACACCTTTGGCACAGGGCGCGATATGCTGGAAGAGGGCGGCCTAGAGCACAAGGTAGCCGAGGCCAACAAGCTGGGAATTGAAGCGGCGGTACAGGCAAGAAGAAATGCCGGCGCGGAGGACTCTGTGGTCATTGCGGCTTCCGTATCTACGATGACTCCCAAGGAGCACGCGGAAGTTCCGGTGCCCTATGAGAAAGCTCTGGAGACCTACCGGGAGCAGCTGGGGGAGCTGGCCAAAGGCGGCCCGGACGTGGCGGTGGGCGAGATGTTGGTCCGGATATCGGACACGCTGGCGGTGATAGAAGCGGCAGCAGAGCTGGGTCTTCCGGTGTGGGTCGGGCTCTCCCTGGTCCGGGATGGAGACAAGCTTTATCTGGGCATCGACGATAGACACGGAGGCGAGACCCTTCAAGACGCCATGCAAGCCATCAAGGACAAGGACATCGCATCGGTATTCATAATGCACACGCCGGTGGATGACACGGGGCCTGGGCTGGAGATAGTCAAGAAGAATTGGTCGGGAACTTTCGGAGCCTACGCCCATTCCCCTGGCCACGGCGGCCCAACCCCCTGGGCGAATGCCATGAACCCACAGCAGTACCTGGAATACGCCAAGGGGTGGAGTGAGCAGGGGGCGCGGATAATTGGGGGGTGCTGCGGCACGAGCCCCGACCATATCCGGGCACTCAGGGAGTGGCTGTCCGGCTCCTAGCCGGAGTTCGCCAATCTGATGAGCCAGTATATAACAACGTTATTGTCAATATAAATCACAAGCTATTTATAAACAATGTTGCTAATGTCAATTGACGCAAAATGGAAAAGCGGCTATAATTATCCCAAGGGTAAATGGAGATGAGCGACAACTATTACCAGACCCTGGGTATCAAGCGTGACGCCTCCGACAAAGAGGTCAAGCAGGCTTTTAGAAGGCTTGCCCGCAAATACCATCCCGACGTGAACCCCGGCGACAAATCCGCCGAGGCCAAGTTCAAAGAGGTCAACCAGGCTTACGAAGTCCTCTCCGACCCCGAAAAACGCCGCAAATACAACCGGTTCGGCCAGAACTGGAAATACGCCGACCAGTTCCCCCCAGACGGATTCCGGGCGCGCACAGGGCCAACGGGCGCAACCGTTGATTTCTCTGACCTGGGCGGCTTCGGAGCCATCTTCGGGGATATGTTCGGCAGAAGAGGTGGAGCCCGCACCGCTCAGCGCTCTACGGTAGAGGTGACGGCGGACGTCTCCTTGGAGGAGGCCTACAGCGGAGCAACCAGAACAGTGCAGCTCCCTGGGTCCCGGGGCAAACGTCTTGAGGTACAGGTCCCGCCCGGCGTCGATACCGGTTCCAGGGTGCACGTCACAGCCGGTGACGCCGAGCTATACCTGGTGACAAGGGTCGCTCCTCACCGCAGGTTTACCCGCAAAGGCGCGGACCTCTACCTGGACCTATCTCTTCCCCTGTTCGACGCTGTCCTTGGCAGCGAGCAGGAGGTGCCGACCATTAAGGGGAAGGTCATGCTGACCGTACCGCCGGAAAGCCAGAACGGCCAGATGTTCCGGCTCAAGGAGCAGGGCATGCCCCATCTGGGGCAACCGGATCAGCGGGGAGACCTCTTTGCAACTCTGAAGGTCATGCTCCCCACCAATCTCACAGAGCAGGAACGCGATCTCTTTGGCAGGCTCAAAGAGATCCGCACCGCCAAATGAGGAATACATGAATGCTCACGACGAACCCATATACGTAATCAGCGTGGCGGCGCGCATGCTGGGCGTTCACCAGCAGACCCTCCGCTACTATGAGCGTGCCGGCTTGGTCGTGCCCTCTCGCTCCCAGGGTAACCGCCGCTACTACTCCGAGCGCGACCTGGAACGGTTGCGCCGCATTAAAACAATGATGGACGACATGGGAATGAACCTGGCGGGAGCCGAGGTGGCCCTGCGCCTTACCGAGCGCATCTCAGAGCTGGAGGCCCAGTTGCAGCGCCTCGCCTCCGAGTTGAACAGACTGCAGCTCAGGAGTCGTACGCCTGCTCTGACCGAAGGCAGCGGAAATGATCGGTCGTAAGAGTTGGCGCGGGTTCAAATACACGCCGAACCCAGGATAGCAGAGGAAGGAAACGATGGTTTTAAGACCAGAAAGTCTCACAGAACAGGCCCAGGAAGTGCTCGGCAACTCTCAGGAAGCGGTCAGGGAGTACAGGCATTCGCAGTGGGACGTTGAGCACATCCTCATCGCACTGCTCCGCTTGGAGCACGGCCTACCGGTGGAGGTATTGGAAGAGCTTGGCGTGGACATAGATGCCATGAAGCGCAAGGTCGAACAGGCCTTGGAACAGAGCCCTAAGATGGAAGTAACACCTACCCAGGTCTACGCCACTCCTAGGGCGGTGCGGGCCGTTGAGAACGCTGCAGAGGAGTCTCAACGGCTCAATGATGAGTTCATAGGCGCTGAACATCTGCTCATCGGCTGTCTGATGATCCCAGATGGCGATTCGGCCAGGATATTCAAGGAATTCGCCATAGACCAGGAGAAGGTATATCAAGCCCTGCGCGACATCAGGGGCAACGCCCGTGTCACCGATCAGCGCGCTGAAAGCAAGTACCGCGCCTTGCGAAAATACGGCATAGACCTTACCGAGTTGGCTCGCCAGGGCAAGCTGGACCCGGTGGTGGGGCGCAACGATGAGATCAGCAGGCTGATGCAGACCCTGATTCGCCGCACCAAGAACAACCCCGCAATCATAGGCGAAGCTGGTGTAGGCAAGACCGCCATCGCAGAGGGGCTGGCGCAGCGCATCGTATCGGAAGACGTGCACGAGGTCCTCCGCGGCAAACGCGTAATTGCCCTCGACATGGGCGCTCTCATCGCCGGTGCCAAGTTTCGCGGTGAGTTTGAAGAACGGCTGAAGGCCGTAATAGACGAGGTGAAGGGCGCACAGGGTGAGGTCATCCTCTTCATCGATGAGATACACAACGTCGTGGGTGCCGGCGGCGGCGAGGGCGCCATAGACGCTTCCAACCTGATGAAACCTGCCCTGGCCAGGGGCGAGCTCCAGACCATAGGCGCTACCACCCCCGACGAGTACCGCCGCTACATAGAGAGGGACTCGGCGTTGGAGCGGCGGTTCCAGCCCATCTGGCTGGAGGAACCGTCGGAAGAAAGTGCCATGGAGATGCTCAAGGCGGTGCGGCCCCGTTACGAGGCGCACCACAAGATGAAGATACAGGACTCCGCCCTGCAAGCTGCCGTCAAGCTGAGCAGCCGCTATCTCCCGGAAAGGCATCTGCCCGACAAAGCCGTCGACCTCATAGATGAAGCGGCCAGCAAGCTAAGGTTGGACGCACACACAATGCCCAAAGAGCTTCAGGACAAGGAACGCCGCATCAAACAGATGGCTGAAGAAGAAACGGCCGCTTCCCAGCGCTCCGACTACGAGCAGGCTGCCAACTTCAAGTCTGAACGGCTCAAGCTCCAGGCGGAATACGACAAAGGGAGGGACGACTTCCTCAGCGAGCACCATGTGAACAGCGTGGTCGACGCCGAAATCATCGCCGATCTGATCGCCAAGTGGACTGGCATACCCGTGTACCAGCTCTTGGAGGGAGAAGCGGAGCGTCTGCTGCACATGGAGGATCGTCTGCACCAGAGGATAGTTGGACAGGACCACGCCATCGAAGTCGTCTCCGACGCAATCAGGCGCGCCCGAGCTGGAATGAGTGACCCTCAGCGGCCGGTGGGAAGCTTCATCTTCCTTGGCCCCACCGGAGTGGGCAAGACCGAGCTGGGCCGCTCACTGGCACACTTCCTATTTGATGATGAGCAGAACATGGTGCGCATCGATATGTCCGAATACATGGAAAAGCACGCCGTGTCCCGGCTCATCGGCGCGCCGCCCGGATACGTGGGATACGAAGAGGGCGGGCAGCTAACCGAGGCGGTGCGCAGGAGACCATATAGGGTAGTGCTGTTCGACGAGATTGAGAAGGCGGATCCGGACGTGTTCAACGTCCTGCTCCAGATACTGGAGGACGGGCGGCTCACCGACAACCACGGTCGCACCGTGGACTTCCGCAACACCGTGATCATCATGACCAGCAACCTGGGCACCGCCGAGTTAAACCGGGCCGCTATCGGCTTCCGGCGCAACCGGGACGTCGAATCAGAGAGAGAAAGACTGCGATCGTCTGTGAATGATGCTCTGAAGAGAGCATTCAAACCGGAGTTCCTCAACCGAATCGATGAGATAGTGGTGTTCGACCCACTGACCCAGGAGGAAATCGAAGAGATCGTCGACCTCATGATGGCCGAAGTGGGGGAAAGACTGGCCGAACATGGCGTGACCGCCGAGCTAACTCTCGAAGCCCGTAAGTGGCTGGCCGACTCCGGGTTTGACCCAACTTTTGGAGCCAGGCCGCTGCGACGCGCCGTCCAGCGTCACGTGGAAAACCCGCTTTCCAAGAAGATACTGGCCGGAGAGTGCAAGACCGGCGACCATGTGGTAGTAGATGCAAACCAGGAAGGCCTGACCTTTAGCCTAACCAAAGAGAAGGTGGCCGCCGGCGCCTAAGGGAGCAGGTCGACCTACACACGCTGATTGACACGCTCCTTCCTCATCAATAGAATCTAATAGTTTGGGAGATGTATATTAATGGACTACGCTGTTGTAAGAACAGGCGGAAAGCAGTACCGCGTAAGCGCCGGCGACCTCATAGACGTGGAGAAGCTCCCCGCGGAAGAAGGTGCCGCCATTGAGTTGTCGGATGTCTTGCTCCTTTCCCAGGACGGCAAGGTGACCGTGGGAACGCCCCTCGTATCGGGGGCAAAGGTGCTCGGCGACGTGGAGGAGCAGAGAAAGGCCGAAAAGCTCATAGTGTTCAAGTTCAAATCCAAGACCCGGCAGGGCACCAAGACCGGACACCGCCAGCGGCACACCAGGCTTCGCATCAGAGAGATCGTTTCCGGAGAGGCCAAACCGGCGCGCCGTAGACGCAGTACAAAGAAAGCGGCGGAGGAGACAAGCGATGGCTCATAAGAAAGGCTCCGGCACCAGCCGCAACGGGCGTGACAGCAACAGCAAGAGACTCGGCGTAAAGAGATACGGCGGAGCTGCCGTATCCGCCGGAAGCATACTGGTAAGGCAGCGCGGCACAAGGATCAGGCCCGGCTTGAACGTTGGTATGGGTAAAGACCACACCCTGTTCGCAAAAGTGGACGGACAGGTCAGGTTTGATCACGCGACCAAACAGCGCAAGCGTGTCAACGTAGATCCGCTGCAGATGGGAGACTAAAATGAAGACAGCAATACATCCTCAATACTACCAAGACGCCGTGGTAACCTGCTCCTGCGGCAACACCTTCACCACCGGTTCTACCAAGAAGGATCTGAAGGTAGAGGTCTGCAGCAAATGTCACCCGTTTTTCACCGGCGAGCAGCGCATTGTTGACACCGAAGGGCGTGTGGATAGATTGAAGAAACGGTACGGCCTGCAGTAGAAAAAGGCAGTCTAAGGAATACAAAGGGGCGGTACTTACCGCCCCTTTGTAGCTTGGAGCTCCATGACCTCCCCACATCCGTCAAAACCCAACGCCTCCTCTGATTTCGCGGCGCCCTACCTCTACGGCGGACAGGCCGTAATTGAAGGAGTGATGATCCGGGGACGGCGCTTCGCCTCAGTCGCGGCGCGGCGTCCCAACGGCGAGTTGACCCATAGAGTCACCCCGCTGAGCACTATGTTCACGGGCAAAATCAGGCGTTTCCCGTTGCTGCGCGGCGTACTGATCCTTGCCGAGACTCTGACCCTGGGCATGAAGGCCCTGGCCTATTCCACCAACGTACAGCTTGAAGAAGAGGGCCAGGAATTGGGTGGCTGGAGCTTGGCGTTCATGCTTACCGTTTCGCTGGGACTGGCCGTAGGGCTGTTCTTCCTGCTCCCCCTGTTCGCCAGCATCCTCTTCGAGCGTGTGGTCGATTCACACATCCTGAGCAACCTGGTTGAAGGAGTCGTCAGGCTTGGCGTGTTCCTGGCTTACGTGTGGATTGTGGGCTTCATCCCGGACATACGACGAGTCTTCGCTTATCACGGCGCGGAGCACATGACGGTCAAAGCCTACGAGGCCGGAGACCCTCTGGAAGTGCAGAACGTACGGAAGTACAGCACGGCGCACCCCAGGTGCGGCACGGCGTTCCTGCTTACCGTCATGGTCGTAGCCGTGATTGTCTTCGTTTGGCTGGGGAGGCCGTCTCTACCTTGGCTGGTGACCTCGCGGCTGGTGCTTATCCCCCTGATCGCCGCGCTGGCCTACGAGACCATCCGCTTCAGCGCCTCGCACCAGCGCAACCTGCTGGTGAAGCTGATCACCGTGCCGAACCTGACCCTGCAAAGGCTGACTACCCGCCAGCCGCAGAACGACCAGATAGAAGTAGCCATACACGCCATGGAAACGGCACTGGCTGCGGACAGGGGTGAGGACACCGAAGCTAACCTTGATTCGCCAGCGGATGACAAGGCGTTGGACCTGGAACCGCCCGCTTAGCCCGCCGTAGTTATTCCAACGCGACAGGCCGGTCTTCTTTGTTATCTCATTAGCGGCAGACCAGCCGGCGGATTTCGATTTCTTGCGCTATTTCGCAGGGGGCTCTACCATACCCGTCTTTTGAGTCGACGATTGCGTCACGTTCTAGCAGCATCGTGACAACTTCAGGACCTGTCCTTACTGCATAATGTAGAGGCGTAAGCTGATTGGGATACGCCCAATAGGTTGTATAATCGGTCTTTGCATTGACATCGGCTCCGTGGTCCAGCAGCAACGCGACAATCTCAGGTAACGCCGATTTGCGCTGCAATAACTTATGAAGAGGCGTTACACCAGTTCCGGACTTCGCGTTAGTGTCGGCTCCATGATTCAATAGAATTGCGATCAACTCAGGCCGTGAGTCTCTCTCTGTTGCCCAGTGCAGGGGCGTATCCCCGTATACATTCTTTGCGTTAACGTCAGCTCCATAACTCAATAGTAGCTCAACGAGCGTTGTTTGAGAGTGTTGTACCGCCGAATGTAGGGGAGTATCTCCGCGGCCATTCTCTGTTTTGACCTTTGCTCCATGCGCCACGAGAAGTTTGACAACTTCGATGTTCCGTTGTTCAGTCCGTCCTGTAAACAGGTCTCCTGACGCACGGTGTAGTGGAGTCATCCCATCTGCATCCTTTGCGTTGACAGCCGCGCCCTCATCCAAAAGCACTGCAATCGACTCGATGTTCGGATTAAACTCTGCCGCTATATGTAGAGGGGTAGCAAAGCGGCCGCCAAGCCCATAGTTTTCAAAATTGGTCCTTGCATGAATATCCGCTCCATGATCCAGAAACAGTTCAACCAGAGTCGGTTGAGCTCCGGCCATTGCTCTGTGGAAAGGCGTCAGACCATCGTAGCTCTTGGCATTTATGTCCGCTCCATATTCGAGCAGTAAGGCAATGATGGCTGGGTGTCCGCCATACCATAGCCTCGTCGCATAGTACAGGGGCGATTCGTCGTTCGTATCGTAGACTGTGGGAGGGTTAGGTTCCGCGCCATACTCCAGCAACAAACGAACAACCTCAGGCGTTATGTTGTACTGTTCTACCGCCAGTTGCAGTGGAGTTCGGTGACTTTTGCGCCAGTCGTCCCCATGGTGGCCGAAGATAATAGTATATCCACTTGCATTGACGTTCGCACCGCGTTCAAGCATAAATTCTATGATGTCGATGCCCGCGTCATGCTCTATGGCTAGATGCAGCGGGGAATTGAAATATGGGTAAAGGCCTGCATTGATATTGACCCCTTCTTCAAGTTCAGCTTCTATGTCCTCTATACTCGGCGATTCCCAGAAGTCAGGTCGGCACAACTGACCGCACTCGGGAGGATATTCGGTATCCGGGCCTACGCAATTGACAATGCCAGACTTGTTCTCCACACCCTGCAGCCATGCTTGGAATGCGCCATCCGTGGGGGTGCACAGTCCAGTGCCATCCAGCCTCAGAGTTGTGAGCGAAGTCAGCCTGGTGAGCGACCCGGGCAAGGATCCTAATAGGGTGGAGTTGTCGTTGAGGTCCAGTTCCCGCAGGTTTGTGAGGTCTCCTAGTTCCGCTGGTATCCACCCAGCCAACTGGTTGTCGTCGAGCCACAGTTCCTGCAGGTTGGATAAGCTGCCCAGTTCCGCTGGTATCGACCCGCCCAACTGGTTGCCGTCGAGATCCAGTCTGGCGACACGTCCGTCGCTGTCGGTGGTGACACCGTACCATTCACTGAGGGGCCTATCGCTCAGCCAGTTGCTGTTGTGGATCCAGTTCGGGCCGCCCGTGGCGTGGTACAGCGCCACCAGCGCAGCACGGTCGGCATCGATAGTCGTGCCGTCGGGCATCTCGCAGTTGACAACGCCAAACGTGTTATCTACGTGCCACAGCCACCTCTGGAACTCGTCGTCCGCGGGCGCGCACAGTTCAGTGCCATAGAGGTACAGCCATTGCATGTTGGATAGGCTGGCCAGTTTCACCGGTATCGGCCCGCTCAACTGGTTGGAGGCGAGGTCCAGACCCTGCAGGTTGGAAAGGCTGCCCAGTTCCACAGGTATCGCCCCGCTCAACTTGTTAGCACTGATGTCCAGCCATACCAGGTTGGAAAGGCTACCCAGTTCCGTAGGTATCGGCCCGCTCAACTCGTTACCGCCGAGACCCAGACTCGTCAGGTTGGATAGGCTGCCCAGTTCCACAGGTATCGCCCCGCTCAACTCGTTGAAGTAGAGTTGCAGTATCTCCAGGCCGGCTAGCCTGCCCAGTTCCGTCGGTATCGACCCGCTCAACTGGTTATCGGAGAGCGACAGACCCTGCAGGTTGGTGAGGCTGGCCAGTTCTGTTGGTATCGGTCCGCTCAACTGGTTAGCCCCGAGACCCAGACTCCTCAGGTTGGATAGGCTGCCAAGTTCCACAGGTATCGGCCCGCTCAACTGGTTACCCCCGAGACCCAGACTCGTCAGGTTGGATAAGCTGCCCAACTCCGCTGGTATCGGCCCACTCAGTTGGTTCTCGTCAAGCCACAGTTCCCTCAGGTTGGATAGGCTGCCCAGCTCCATTGGTATCGCCCCGCTCAACTCGTTGTCCCTTAGATTCAGGTTTTGCAGATTGGAAAGGCTACCCAGTTCTGTTGGTATCGCCCCGCTCAACTCGTTGTCCCTGAGACTCAGACTCGTCAGGTTGGATAGGCTGCCCAGTTCCATAGTTATCGGCCCGCTCAACTGGTTATCGGAGAGCCACAGTTTCTGCAGGTTGGATAGGTTGCCCAGTTCCACAGGTATCGGCCCGCTCAGTTGATTTGCGAAGAACTCCAGGCTCTCCAGGCTAGAAAGGCTGCCCAGTTCCGCAGGTATCGCCCCGCTCAACTGGTTGAAGGCGAGGTCCAGCCCGGTGACGCGCCCGTCACCGTCGGTGGTGACACCGTACCATTCACCCAGGGGCCTATCGCTCATCCAGTTGCCGTTGTTGGCCCAGTTCGGGCCGCCCGTGGCTTGGTACAGCGCCACCAGTGCAGCACGGTCGGTAGCGGTAGTCGTCGGCGTGGCAGTTGGGATGGCAACAGGCGTAGGTGTTAGTGCTGTAGACGTAGGTGTGGGTGTAGCCGTTGGTGCGCGCAGAGTTCCCTCAGGCGTCGGCGTTGGTGTCGGTGTCAGAGCCGTAGCCGTAGCTCTTGCATCTACAAGCTCCTGAAGTATCTGGTCCTGAAGCGTCGGCGTGGCTGTAGGTGTGGGGGTAGGAATGAGCGTCGGGGTTGGAGAAGGCATGGTAGCCGTCGGCCGCGGGGTGGCGGTAGGGGTAGGCGTCGGCGGCCTGTTCTCGCAGGCAATCGACAAGACGAGAGCCAGCATCCCCACAAGCAGCAAAAAACCTATCGGTCGAACGGGCCTCCGGTGCCTCATAGGTCGTAGCCTCTCCCGCCTCCTAGCCTCCAAACTATATTATCTAAGCGATATGATTGTTGGCAACCAGCAAAAAGGGGACGATGCCGTAGTCGGTTGGTGAGATGGCGGACATGACGCCAGGCGGTTTTACCTCCGCCTGGCGCGGAGCTCCGCCCATACGGCTTCCGGTGATGAGCCGGAAGCGGCAAGCAATACCAGGCTGTGATAAAGCAAATCGGCCACTTCACGGGTGACCTGGTCGGTATCGTTTTGGGCGGCGGCAATGGCCGATTCGCCGGCCTCCTCCACAACCTTCTGCCCGGCGCGGCTTGGTCCGCCTCTGAGCAGTTCCGTAGTGTAGCTGCCTTCCGGCATCTCCTTCTTCCTCTGCTGTATAACGGCGAACAGCTCCTCCAGGATGCCGGAACCTTTCTCAGGCTGCTCCACCCCGGGTTGACTCTCCTCAAGGGTGGTAAAGAAACAGCTGACGTTCCCAGTGTGGCAGGTCGGGCCGTCGGGTTCTACCTGGAACAGCAGAGTATCGCCGTCGCAGTCTTGGAAGGCCTTCCTAACGTGGAGGAAGTTCCCTGACATCTCACCCTTGTGCCAGAGGTCTTCCCTGCTGCGGCTGTAGAACTCCACGTCGCCGCCTTCCATCGTTCGCCTCAGAGACCCCTGGCTGATGTATCCCAGCATCAGCACATCTTTACTATCAACGTCCTGGACAACCGCCGGGATGAGTCCTTGCTGGTCTAGCTTGAGTGTCATAGTTACACCTCGGTCATAGGTTTAGAATCTTGAGCAGCCCGCTGAGGTCGTTCACCTCATAGTCCGGTGATGGCAGGCTGGGGTCCAGCGACGTCCCTCTGCGGTTGAGCCAGGCGCACTGCATGCCGGCGTTCTTCGCGCCGTACACGTCGTCCAGCTGGGTATCGCCGACATATAGGCAAGCTTCCGCTGGTAGGCCAAGCGCTTCCAGTACAAGAAGAAAAGGCCCGGGCAAAGGTTTGTACGCTTTTGCGCCCTCGGACGTGACCGTACTGTCAAAGCAAAGCCGGTGGTTCTCCAGCAAAGGGAATAGAGCATCGTCGTCTGCATTGGAGAGCAGGCCAAGCTTGAACCTACCCGTATTGCGGAGCGTCGTTATCACCCGCTTGGCTTCGGGAAACAGCTGGCGAAGACCCTGATCCAGGACGGATCGGCCGGCGGCGGCGTCTGCGTCGCCATGCCCCAATTGAAGAAATACCGATTCAAAGGCTTCCTTCCAAGCCTGACGATAGCTTTTGAACGGAGGCAGATTGCCATCGGCGTCCGGCTGGAGCCGGTCCTTGCGGAACTGCATCTCGATAGGTTTCCAGCGCTCCCAGAGCTCTTGGCCTGAAAGGGGAAGACCCTGGCCGCGGCATATATCTTGGAAAGTGGCTATCCATAGAGAAGGTGTGTTGACCACTAGCGTTTCGTACATATCAAAGACGACAGCGCGTACGGCGGTCATGGCGTGCCACGGCGGACAGGCACGTTGTGCTGTGCCAGGTACTCCTTGGCCTGTGATATGGAGTATTCGCCGAAGTGGAAGATGCTGGCCGCCAGCACCGCATCGGCATGTCCCTCCGCTACGGCTTGGTATAAATGCTCCAGGCTGCCCGCGCCGCCACTGGCCACCACCGGAACGGACACGCCATCCGAAATGGAGCGCAGGAGCTCCAAATCGTAGCCTCCCTTGGTGCCGTCGGTATCTATGCTGTTGACCACTATCTCTCCTGCACCCAGCTGAACGGCCCTATTGGCCCACTCCACGGCATCCAGGCCGCTGGCGCGCCCTCCGTCCGCTCCCGTATGGGTATAGACCTCCCATCTGGAGGGGTTGCCGGAGACGCGCCTGGCGTCCATGCCAAGCACAATGCACTGGCTGCCGAATGCCTCAGCGCCTTGACGGATGAGGGCAGGGTTCCCCACTGCGGCGGTGTTTATGGAAACCTTGTCGGCGCCGGCCTTGAGCATGCGGTTCATGTCCTCTACAGTGCGCAGTCCGCCGCCAACGGTTAGGGGGATGAACAGCTTCTCAGCGGTACGGCGCACCACATCCAGCATGATGCCGCGCTCCTCTGCGGATGCGGTAATGTCGTAGAAGACAACCTCGTCGGCGCCTTGACGGTCGTAGAACTCGGCCAGCTCAACAGGGTCTCCCGCGTCACGGTGGTCTTTGAATTTGACCCCTTTCACCACGCGTCCCGCCTTCACGTCAAGGCATGGAATAATCCGTTTGGTGAGCATGCCTCTACCCTGTTCTCTGGCTGAACAGGCTTACCGCCTTCCTCAAGTCTATCTTGCCCTGGTACAGAGCCTGGCCCAGGATGACGCCTTCCACCCCCGTTTCCGATAGGGCAAAGAGGTCTTTCATCGAGCCGATGCCTCCTGAGCTGATGATAGGCGCGGCAACTTCTTTCATCAAGGCCGCCACTGAACCCAGATTGGGGCCTGCCAGCGTGCCGTCAGCTTCAATATCGGTGTAGATGAAACGGTTCACTCCCAGGCTCACCATGGACTTCATCAGGTCAACGGCCTCATTTGTCTCCGTGTGCTGCCAGCCCTGGACCGCAACCTTGCCGTTTCTAGCGTCCACGCCTACCACCACGGATTCGGAGCCTAGCTTGGCGCAGGCGGTCTCTATCAGGTCGGGATCCCTCACGGCGGCGGTGCCAAAGACAACTCGCGCCGCTCCCATTTCCAGCAGACCTTTTGCCGTTTCCATGGAGCGGACGCCCCCGCCGACTTGGACCGGCACCCGCACTGCTTCCAGGACAGCCTTTATAGCCCGCGTGTTCACCAGGCGACCCTGACGTGCGCCTTCCAGATCGACAACGTGGAGCCGGGCTACTCCTGCGTTCTGCCACTCGGCAGCCATGGCCACAGGATCTCCGGAGTAGACCGTCTCACGGCTGAAGTCACCCTGGTAGAGCCTGACGACTTGCCCCCCACGCAAGTCTATGGCTGGGATAACCTCCACTAGACCCGGTACCCTTCCATGACCATGAGGCGCACGAAGTTGTCGTACACCTTGAGGCCGGTTGGTCCGCTTTTCTCCGGGTGAAACTGGCTGGCGACAAGGTTCCCCCTGGCCAGCACGCTGCAAAAGGCCAGGCCGTATTCGGTTACCCCTTTGACAAGCGACTCGTCTTCCGGGTCGGCGTAGTAGCTGTGCACGAAATAGAAGTTGGAACCGGATTCCACCCCATGGAACAGGGCGTCTTCCCCGCTCAACTCCACCTGGTTCCAGCCCATGTGCGGGACTTTCAGGGGGGGCTGAATGCGCCTAACCCAGCCCGGAACTATACCCAGGCAGGGGCGCGGGTCTTCCTCGGAGCCATCCATGAGAAGCTGCAGGCCAAGACATACGCCAAAGAGCGGAGTGCCCTTGTTCGCCACCTCCTTCAGCGGCTCTACCAAGCCGAGCGACTCCAGGGCAGCCATCGCCGACCCTGAGGAGCCGACTCCAGGCAGGATAACGCCCTGGGCGGCAAGCACAGTCTTGGGGTTCTGCGTAACTTCGGCCCAAAAGCCAAGGTGCTCGAAAGCCTTGGCCACGCTGCGCAAATTGCCTGCTCCGTAGTCCACTATTGCCAGACTTGGATTCATATCTACATTCTACAAGCTTTTCAGGACCACCGGGCGGAACAGTACGTGGATTATAGCACCTTGTGTTGACTATGACCCCCTGTTGAAATATCCTTAAACAAACAAAAGCTTGGTGAGGGAAAACCAATGATCACACCTCTAACGATAGACATAACAGAGAGCGCGGCCAAGCACGTCCGGGACTTCACTAGCAAGACCCAGGATGAGCCTATATCGCTGCGGGTAGCCGTGAAGGGCGGAGGATGCTCCGGCCTAACCTACGACTTGGACGTGGACGACGAGCAGCGCGACACCGATAGGGTCATAGAACAGCGTGGTGTGACCATCATGATCGATAAGAAGAGCTACATCTTCCTTGCCGGCACCGTTCTCGACTACTCCGGCGGGCTCAACGGCAAGGGATTTGTGTTCAGCAACCCCAACGCCAAGACTACCTGTGGCTGCGGAACCTCCTTCTCCGTATAGGCCATGAATGAGGACGAACCCAGACCGGCTAATGCGTCGCCCCAAGGCTTCTTCTCCGGCCAGCGCAAAGTCATTATAGCCGTCGCCTTGCTGGCTATGGCCGTTGGTTTCCTGGCCTTCAATGCCTTTCAAGGCGCATCTGTTTACTACTTCACCGTCGGCGAGGCCCTGGCTGGCGACGTCCAGGAAGGCGCAACTGTACGTATCAGCGGTAAGCTCTTGTCCGACTCCTTCTACCGGGAGACAGAAGGCACGGTAGCCCACTTTTCTCTGGCGGGAGACAACTCAGTTCTTCAGGCGACCTACGACGGGATCTTGCCGGAGCTGTTTTTCAACGAGCACTCGGATATCGTGCTGGAGGGGTCTCTCAACCAGGACGGGATATTTGACAGCGACACCATAATTGTCAAATGCCCGACTAAATATCAGGCTCAAGCGTAGGAACCCACACCTGTTCACGGGGCAACCGTCATCTAAACCGCCTGATCTTACTGAGCGATCCGAATGCTTGCTGGCAAATACCTGATAGCCCCTCTTTTACCGTTGTCCGTGGTAATGCTAGGGGCGGCCTGTGGCCGTGCATCAGAGGCGCCAACTCACACTCCTCTGGCTGATCCATCGCCAGCTCCCACCCATACGGCTTCTGCATCACCGCATCCGGAAACACCAATCCCTACAGCCACCTTTCAGCCTACTCTTACTCCTACAGTTACCCATACCCCCACCCCTACACCAACACAAACCATGCAAGAGTTCTTGGAAGAGTTCGCCAAGACCCCTCAGCCAACTCCAACACTCCGGCAAATCCGCGAGAAGTTCAGCAACGTTTTCTTCGAGTACGAATGGGCCACGGATTATACCAAGGCCGCTGTTCCGTTCAGCGAGATCAGGTTGGTTATTCCCAGAGATGCCATACCGCCCATCTACGAGCCCGAGTTCATTTCATTAAGCGAAGCATCGGATGTTCTAAACGACCTTGAACCCGTCATCGTGGTGGAGATCAACGGGGAGGCCAAGGCTTATCCCAAAACTATTCTCGTTTCTCATGAGATAGTCAACGATGTATTGGGAGGCACGCCGATAGCGGTCACTTGGTGCCCCTTATGCGACACCTCGTTTGTTTTCAACCGCAGCATAGATGACAGAACATTCCGTTTCGGCGTGTCCGGATTGCTGCGCGACAGCAACCTGATTATGTGGGACTGGGAAACGGAGTCTTGGTGGCAGCAAGGCACCGCGGAAGCCATAGTTGGTGTCATGACTGGGACTTCACTGGTTACCCTTCCCTTTCAGGTCGTTGCCTTCAGGGATTTCAAAGCTGCCTTCCCGGAAGGCGAAGTCTTGCAGGGCCCCTTCGAGAGCTACCACAATCCGTACTATGAATACGACACTACAGAGAAGCCGTTCCTGTTCAGCGGCGACCTAGACGGGCGGCTTCCTCCGGCCGAGCGCGTTATTGGAATAAACACGGACAACGAATCACGGGCACATCCGTTTTCTGAGCTGGCCAAAGACCTGGTAGTCCACGATTCTATTGAGGGCAGGGACTTCGTGATCTTCTATCAGCCGGGAACTCTCTCCACTCTGGACAAGTCATCGGTGCAGTACTCGCGGGCCGTGGGCTCGGCATCGGTCTTTGTCCCCGTGGTCGATGGTCAAATGCTTACCTTTAGCGCCGGCAACAACGGGTTCGTCGACCATCAAACAAACAGCAGGTGGAATATGCTGGGTCAAGCCGTAGAAGGTCCCCTGAAGGGCAAGAGAATGCCTCCTTTGATACACGGCGAAGGTCTCTGGTTCTACTGGGCCGCCGTATTCCAGGACACCTCCATTTACCGTAGCCGGAGATAGCAGTTCGTCGCGTTCCAATCGGTCGAGCGCCATTGCTCGTTGTTGCCTCTACGTCGGTGCCGTTGTCGCTCCTTTTGTGGGGCGTCATTTCACTCAGCTACCCAAGTAATCCATTGACACATCGGCGATTGGAAAGTAGACTGCGTTGGGATTCAACCATGCCACGTTGAATCTCAGGGAGGGAGTATCCATGGATGATACAAGTGGTGTTTCGTACTCCATTGGGCAAGTTTCAGTCAAGGATAGCGCCACTGAAGATTGTGTCCACTTCTGGTTGATTGAACCCCCTAACGGACCCACCAGCTACGGCGTTTGCAAAGAGTGCGGTACGCGCCAAGAGTTCCGCAACTCCATTGAGACGTCCTCTTGGAACAAGGGCACCATCATCAAAGTTGAAGACAGCTAGGACTGAGGCCACGGGTTTGCTATCCATTTGATGCCTTCAGAGTGGAGGTAGCTCTGTAGTCAATTCTCATACGCCCTAACGCCTGCATGACCCGGCCCGCACTACAGGACATCTTGTTTCAGAGGATCTCTGAACATGGCAAGATTACCTTTGCCGAGTTCATGGAGCTTGCTTTGTATTGGCCCAATGGCGGCTATTATCCCCGTCTCGGAGCCGTCACTCCTCCGCAAGACTATTACACCGCCCCCATGGCCCATCCCGCCTTTGGCGCATTGATTTCCCTTCAGTTGGAGGAGATGTGGCGGCTTCTAAGAGAACCCTCTCAGTTTACCGTCGTAGAGCAGGGGGCCGGCACCGGTCACCTGGCCGGAGACATTCAGGACTTCTCCCAGCACCTCCATCCATCCTTCCATAGAGCGCTGCAATATATAGGCGTCGATAGAGCCGGCGGCGTTGCGCCATCCTCAATGGAGGATGCAGCCGCTTCGAGCATTGTGGGATGCATACTTTCCAACGAGCTCCTGGATGCCTTCCCTGTACATAGAGTAACCGTCCGCAACGGGAAGCTTCTGGAAATCTATTTGACCCAGCAAGAAGGCCGGCTTGTAGAGCTCTTGGACAACGTTTCCACGGACGATATCCGCGCCAGATTGGAGAGCGAGGATGTTCACTTGGCGGAAGGCCAGGTAGCCGAGGTGTGCCTTGAGCTGGAGCCCTGGGCAAGACAGGCAGCCATGATGCTACAGCGCGGCTTTGTGCTTACCATTGACTACGGTCATCCCTCAACTGATCTATACGACATCCGGAGGTCGCAGGGCACGCTCCGCTGCTACTACCGTCATACCCTTACCGGCAACCCCTATCAGCACATAGGAGAGCAGGATATTACGACCCATGTGGACTTCACCGCGGTAGCTTCCCTGGGCCAGCGATATGACTTGGAACCTTATCCTCTGTTGAGCCAGGCCAAATTTCTGAACAATCTGGGACTTCCTCAATTCATGGAGAGTCTGCACTCTGAAAACCTCGGCCAGAGGGAGCGCGACGCCAACCGGATGGCAATGCTGGAGCTGGCTCGTCCCGGCGGAATGGGCGACTTCAAGGTGCTGGCTCAACGCAAGGGGACTGCTAGCCGTTTGAGCGGGGTCCACGGCGCATCCGAGGAGTGGGGACAGCGCGTTCTAGATCTGCCGTTGCCCCGCCTGACCCGGCAGCACGTTGATCTACTGGCGGCTCGCTATCCGCACACAAGTGAAGACTGGGGACAGTTCTGGTGCTGACTAGCGTTACCCTGTCTCCGTCTCTTCACCCTCGGCTGGGGCTGAGGGCTGCTTCTGGCTCTCCGCCAGCCAGTTTTGGAACCAGCGCCTGTACTCGTCAAGCGCCGGAGGCGATACGTAGAATACCTCGATATCCTGAGGAAACTGAACTTGGTGACGCTCGCCTATCAGCAGCAGTCCCACTTCGTTTTTTCCCAGGGATTCATCTATGCGCTTGCCGATATGTTCGTAGCGCCGGTTCATACCTTCAAAGTACCATTCGTGGAGCTTGGCGGTCAGCCTGCTGCTCAGCAGCGGCAGCATGAGGCAGCGCTGCAAGTCCACGACCTCCAGCAGGACACCTTCGTCCTCGGTAGCCTCCAGGACAGCCTTGCTTCTGCACTTGGACTGCACAAACTTGTAGGAGCGCTCGTCCATGGCTTGCAGCCTGGCCAGTCCCTCCTCTGCCCCTGCGGCAATGTTCTCATGGAAGATGCGCTTGACGGTGCCCAGCCGGTTTTCCAGGGACTCCACCTGCGATTGCATCTGTACCCAGTACTTCTGAAGCAGAGTCTGTCCCTCTTGCAGCTGTTCCGGGGCGCCGAAGACAAGAGGTATCAGCAGCAGCTTACGCTTTCCCTGGAACCGTTCCGCTTCGGGTCGCTCTATCCTGCCCAGCTGTTCAGTCATGGTTCACACCACGTCGGCGGCCATGATGTCCTGGTAGGTTTCACGACGGCGTATCAACCTGCTCGAACCGTCTTTGACCAGTATCACGGCCGGCCTTGGCGTCATATTGTAGTTGCTGGACATTGGGATGGCGTAAGCGCCCGCGGCAGGCATAGCTATGAGGTCTCCGGGTTCCGTTGGAGCAAGGTCTACGTTTGCTGCAAGCACGTCGCCGGATTCACAGTATCTGCCTGCAATGGTTACCCTGGACGATGGTTCCACAAGCATCCTGTTGGCCACAACCGCTTCATAGGAGGCCTGGTACAGAGCAGGTCTGATGTTATCGCCCATACCGCCGTCTACGCTGAGGTACGTTCTTACGCCCGGTATGACTTTGCTGGCTCCGCAGGTATAGACGGCAACGCCCGCCGGACCTACTATGGAACGCCCGGGTTCTATGAACACCCTGGGTCTGCCCAGGTCAAGGTCGTCGCAGGCCTCTAACAGAGAGGAAGTCAGGGCCTCGGCGAACTCCCCCGCTGAGGGTGGACGCTGGTCCCTGGTGTATGCAATGCCGAAGCCTCCGCCGGGGCTGAACTCCTCCAGGTTCAACCCCTCTTCCCGCATGGCTGAAGCGAACTCCAAAGCAATGCGTATAGCCTTCTGGTACGGTTGGATCTCAAATAGCTGCGAGCCGATATGGCAGTGCAGCCCAATCAGCTTCAAATGCGGTGACGACATGGCTTTCCTCACCGCTTTCTCGGCGTCGCCGGTATCGATGGCGAACCCGAATTTGCTGTCCAGGGTGCCGGTCGATATGTAGCTATGGGTATGCGGGTCAACTGAGGGGGACACCCTGATCAAGATCTCCTGCGTGCGCGCCGCCTCCTTAGCTACCTCCTCCAGCAGATCGATCTCATGGAAGCTGTCCACAACTATACGGCCGACACCCCAAGCCATTGCTTCCGCCAGTTCAGAGCGGCTCTTGTTGTTGCCGTGGAAGTAGACGGTTCCAGGAGACACCCCTCCCGCTTTTGCCACCTCCATCTCTCCGCCTGAGACCACGTCTATGCCCAGGCCCTCCTCCACGATGATCCTGGTCAGAGCTATGTTGGCAAAGGCTTTGGAGCCGTACAAGACCCGGCTATCCGGATAGCGTCGTTTGAGCTCTTCACGGAAGGCGCGGCAGCGGTTGCGTACCGTCTCCTCGTCGATCAAGTAGAGAGGGGTTCCGTACTCGGAGGCCAAGTCCACAACGCTGCACCCGCCGATGACCAGATGACCCTGCTCATTGATGGAGGAGGTATCGGGAAACACGTTCTGGCCCGGAAACCTTGTCATGGGTTGACCATGTTACGCAGGGTCTGATGTAGTGTCAACGTTGCGCGTTGGGAAGGGGGACTGGTAGTGGGTCCCGCCACCGCCGGATTACTTCGGTTCCTCGCAATGACGAATGGCGACCTCCCTTCCGTCTCAAACGTACAGGCGGTATAATTCATGCAGATTTCCCATCAGGTTGGCAGATTGACAGTGGAAAACTCCAAAGTTGGACGCCAGGCTTCCAGGGGCAAGCTCCGCATAGTTGCCAAGGCGGGCACCAACGTGCTCACCGGTGGCTCAGAATCGCTCGACCTTGAAGTGATGAGGTCGCTGGTCGACCAGATAGCCAATGTTCATGGACAGGGCAACGAAGTCTTGCTCGTAACCTCGGGAGCGGTGGCCGCCGGCCGCGAGGCGTTGGGGCGGCTCAAGCAGCAACGCGATGTTCCGTTTCGACAGATCCTGGCTTCGGTCGGTCAAAGCCGGCTCATGCACACTTATCAAGAGATGTTCTCCCGACACAAAATCGTCGTATCCCAGGCGCTTCTCACCCGCTCTGATATCGACGACTGGCAGGGATATCTCAACGTTAGGGATACGCTGTTTTCGCTGCTCCACATGGGTGTGGTGCCTATCATCAACGAGAACGACGTGGTAAACAGCGAAGAGCTTGGTGATGAAGTCTTTGGTGACAACGATACCCTTTCCGCACTGGTATCCAACCTGGTCGACGCGGATATGCTGGTTATGCTCACCGATATTCCCGGCCTCTATACCGCGGACCCCGCCCTGGACCCCAGCGCCGAGCTTGTTCCTGTGATGGACGGCGCCAACGCGGAGCAGCTTCTCAATACCTTGACCCAGAATGAGGTGAGGCATCCCTGGAGCCGCGGCGGCATGAAGGCCAAGGTGGAAGCGGCGCTCCTAGCGACGCGCTGGGGCGTAGAGGTAGTGATAACCAGCGGCAGGACGCCGGACGTCCTGCAGCAGGTCATCGACGGAAAAGCCGTGGGCACCGTGTTCAGACCTACGGCCAGCAAAGTAGAGAGCAGGAAGCGCTGGTTTCTCAGCGGGCTCTCTGCCAGGGGTGAAATCCTGGTGGACAACGGCGCGGCGCAGGCTCTGAAAGCAAGGAACAGCAGCCTTCTGCCGGTGGGTGTTACGGAAGTGCACGGCAATTTCAACCGCCGGGAGGTGGTGCTCATTGTCGATAAAGACGGTAATCGCGTGGCATGCGGCGTCAGTAACTATTCGGCCCAAGAAGTGGACGCGATAAGGGGTCTGAAGTCAAGCAAGATAGAGGAAACCCTGGGCCATCAGTACGGTGAAGAAGTAGTGCATCGCAACAATCTGGCCCTGCTATAGAGATGGCAAGGTGCTAAGATTATCTATCTACTGAGGGATAGAAAAGGCATAACAATGACTGCAATAGACGTATCTCAAGACCTGATTGCCCTGGGAGAGAAGGCCAGGACCGCGGCGCGCATGCTGGCCAAGCTGGGCGCTCCGGCTAAAAACAGGGCGTTGCTGAACATTGCGGACGCCCTGCTATCCCGCCAGGAAGAAGTGCTGGAGGCCAACCGCACCGACTACGAAGCCGCCGAGCACAAGGGCCCAGTCGAGGCTCCCCTGGACCGCTTGCTGATTACTCCCGAGCGGCTTGCCGCCATGGCTGAAGACGTACGAGATATCCAAAGGCTGACCGATCCCGTTGGAGAGCAGTTCGACGTGCGGACATTGCCCAACGGTCTCATATTGGGCAAACGGCGGGTGCCTCTGGGGGTTATTGGAGCCATCTACGAAAGCCGGCCAAACGTCACCGTGGATATAGCCGTTCTCTGCCTCAAGGCTGGCAATGCCGTCATATTACGAGGAGGTACGGAGGCCTTCAATTCCAATAGGGCTCTGGCTGGCTTGATAAGAGACGCTATAGCTGAAGCGGGCTTGCCGGTTGAGGCCGTGCAGTTCGTGGAAAATACAGACCGGGCAATGGTGACCCAGATGCTGCGAATGAATCAATACATAGACCTGCTCATTCCCAGGGGTGGGTCCGGACTGATTCGTCTTGTTGCGGAACAGGCTACCATGCCGGCGGTGACGGGAGGCGTTGGCGTGTGCCATACCTACGTCGATGCCGCTGCGGACTTGGACAAAGCGGTGGCTATTGCCTTCAATGCCAAGGTGCAACGGCCGTCCGTGTGCAATGCTCTGGACACGCTTCTGGTCCATTCAAAGATAGCGCCGGAATTCCTGCCTAACATAGCCGGTGAATGGCTTAAGGCCGGGGTCACTCTCCACGTGGACAACCGCGCAATGAGCATTCTGGGGCCCCTGGAGGAGCCGCGCATTGTTCCCGCAGAGGAATGCGACTGGGGTAACGAGTACCTATCGCTGGATGCCGCGGTCAAGGTGGTCGACTCCCTGGACGAAGCTTTGCTGCACATAGAGGAGTACGGTTCAGGCCATTCCGAGGCCGTAGTTACGAATGACTACTCGGCGGCGATGCGTTTCCTGGATGAAGTGGACGCCGCGGCCGTGTTCGTCAACGCGAGCACCCGCTTCACGGACGGCGCTGAGTTCGGCCTGGGCGCAGAGGTAGCTATCAGCACCGACAAGATGCACGCCCGCGGTCCCATGGGCCTGAGAGAGATCACTTCTTATAAGTGGACAATACTGGGTAACGGCCAAGTCAAAGCCTAGGAAGGATAAGCAATGCCTGACTATTTCTTCGAGCGCGAGTGCCGCACGCCTTACTCGGAGGCGTTCCACATTCTGGAGGATGAGGCGCCCATAGGCCACCTAGACATGCACTTTGCCTCGAACATGGTCCACGCCACCCTGTGCGTATCGGAAAGCCTGACCAGAGAAGCTATTGAAGAGCTTGTCCAGACTATAGATGAGGAGCTGCTGGATGTGGTTGGCGTCGCCAGGGAAGAGTTCGTTGTACACGTACACCAAGGACGGGAGTTGGGCATCTACAGCAATCAGAGCTTCGGCAAGAACGGAGAGGGGCGTTAGCCTGGCTGCCTGACTCTTCTTGTCATTGCGAGCCAGTCACCTAGTGAAGCAATCTGGCGGTGGGGTGCCCTCACCTGAGCACAGCCGGATGGAAGGAAACGAGCGGGAGATTGCGAACATTATATGCCCGATCATGGTGAGCCTGTCGAACCATTTGAGCGGGCAAGAAGCTGCCGGCTGCAGCTTCAATGGCAAACCGGGGCTTCCTGGTCTATGATGAGCCCAAAACCTGGGGAGGTGCAAAGATGACTTGGTTGCCCACAGAAGAGCAGTTCCCTTACGACAACCTAGACAGGTTGGTGCGGGTCAAAATGCGGCCCAAAGGCATGGCCCAGTTCTACCTGATTTCCGACTATATCTACTACGCGGCCAAGGGGCACAATCCCATATCCATGGACATAGCCACCGCACTGGCGGCCCAGGGGTCTAAGAAGATAGGCATGTTTACTGGCGCCAGCTCGCCCGACCACTATCCCAATGGTGAGAACGACGGCCCGCTGGGCACCATAGTCCTTGCCAATGCCTTGCGCAAAATAGGGCATGACGTCAGCATCTTTATCGACCCCCAGCTTCAACCCATAATCAACGCCCTCATGCGGTACTACGGGCAGACCTATCCCCTGGCTATTCTGGACATCGACTCGCCGGAGCGCAACCTCGATGCCTCGTCCGGATTGGACGTGGCAATCGCCGTGGAGAAGGCGGGGGTCAACCCCGGGGGGCATTTGCATTCAATCACGGGCACCACCCGCGACGGTACGCGAGCCAAGATAGACGATATCTTCCGGCGGGTTGAGGAAAACGGAGGCATCACCATAAGCTGCGCCGACGGCCATAATGAGATGGGGTTCGGCAAAGTGTATGATGCTGTGGCCAAGATAGCTCCATGGACCACCGAGTGCAGGTGCGAATGCGGCCGGGGCGTTATGTGCGCCACGCCGGTGGATCATCTATACGTGACTTCCATATCCAACTGGGGCGCCTATGCCGTTGTCGCGGCGCTGGCATTGTACAACCGGGACACCACGCTTCTGCATACGGAGCAAGCGGAACGCGACATTGAGCAGATGGCGCTGGACTATGACGTACGGGACGGCTCTTTTGGCGTGGCGGGACTGACCATGGACGGCGTACCTTTGGAGGGGACGTTGGCCATGCTGGGTATGATGCGAAACCTGGTAGAGATATCATTGAAGGAGTACCTGCGGAGCTTCTAGGTAAGCTATACCGTACAATGTTGCCCAGTACACTGGAGGAGCTAATGCCATGACCTTACTGCAAGGAGTAATCACATCTCTACTAACGCCATTCACTGAAAGCCTTCAGCTAGACGAAGAAACGCTGGCCCAAGAGATCAGCTACCAATTGGAAGCCGGCGTACATGGCATCTGCGTGCTGGGCGGGACCGGCGAGTCGCTGAGCCTTACCTGGGAGGAGCGGGAGCGCGTAGTGAGAGCGGCTGTACAGGCGGTAGATGGGAGTGCACCCCTCATTGTGGGGTGCTTTGTGCCCTTGGAAGAGGAGCTGGTTGCTTTTGCCAACCGCGTCCAGGAGCTTGGCGCCAGTGCAATGATGCTGACGCCGCCGCCTTTTTACAAGGCAACGGTCTTTCATTTCCAACGGCTGTTGGAACGGATAGCTGATCAGACGTCGCTGCCGCTGGTCATATACAACGCCCCCAAGCGCGCCGGAGTCAACCTGACCGCCGCCGAGAGCTGCCAGCTGGTGTCGGCAGTGAGCTCCGTGGTCGGCGTCAAGGACGCCTCGGGAGGCATGACCGACCTGGTGAAGATGGGCCAAGCTATGGATCCCAGGGCGTCGCTGCTTCAAGGCATGGACGACATTTTCCTGCCGACGCTAGCCGCGGGAGGAAGGGGCGGCATCCTGGCAATGGCCTCTCCGCTGCCTGAGCTCCTGGTCGACATCTATACCGACTGGAAGTCGGGCGCGGTGGAGAGCGCCGTGGAGCGCCAGCTGGAGCTGATACCGGTGATGAGCGTGGTCAACCGCGAGCCGATGCCTATCTTGGTCAAGGAAGCCATGAAAGTGGTGGGTCGCCCAATGGGCAACACGCGGCCCCCGCTCTACGAGCCTGTGCCCGAGAACACGCGAGACCTCTGGTCAGCCATGGAGAAGCTGCTGGCCAACGCCTAGAACCAATCGCGGTAGAAGGTCTCGTACGGCACGTAAGGTGGCCGTGCCAGATGGGGAACGGGCAGCTTCACCGATCCCGCCTCTCGTGAGGGCAGATAAACGCAGGCGGTGCCTGGAGCCTGCGTTTCGCCTACCTGGTTGACGCCGCTGATGCGTATGCCCACGGCATGGTATTCCTGTTCACCGGGAACAGCGCCGGGGCCGTCCTCTCCCTTCTGGCTCTCCTTGAATTTCTTAACCACTTCACCGGTATATATGGTGGCGTCGCCGTAGTAAACGGGCTTCCTGATCGCGATCTGCAGACGGCGAATGAATCCGTCGTCGCCCATCCAGTCGGTGAGGAGGCGCTGGGTCAGCTGTGTGCGCTGCACACCGAAGTCGAAGGAGCCTGACTGGCCGCGGTAGGCGGCAAGGACGGGGTCTTCGTGCTCTGCGCCGGGAGTCCAGGGCCAGCGGGTGATGGGATGGGTACGGGTGTATTCGCCCTCCTCCTTGGCCCACTTGAAGGCGGGCTCGAAGGCGTTGGCCATTGCGGTCAGGCCGGCGCCGACGGCACGCGGCGCCGTCATATCCTGCAATGTCCAGGGCGGCAGGATCAGTGGGCCCAGCTTCTCGCCGACCTCTACGTCTTCCCAGTAGAGCGTCTTGTCGCTGCGGCGCTTCAGCGAGGCCATTTGATCGACCAACTCCTCTATCTGCTCGATGTTGTACTGAGAAGCCTTGCGCTCGTACATCAGGTGTTCGCCCAGGCGCTCGACGCTCATGGAGCGGGAGCCGCCCATTGTCTCAATGGGCACCATGATCAGGGTGCCGTAGGCCTTGCCGGGCAGGTCGCCATGGGAGTTCCAGAAGTAGAGCTCGGTGATAAGGAACATGAGGTTGCCCCGTGAACCCTGCTTTTCAAAGAACTCCTTCATCACTTTGGTAGAGCGGAAGGGAGACGTACCGGGCCTGACCACGTCGAAGAATTCCCAGGCAGTCCCTGAAAAGAAGTTGGCTACGGGATACCCTTCAGGACGCTGAGCGCCATGGGCGGAGATGCCGCGAATGAGGGCAAGGACGGGGCCCGGTGCAATCTGCATGCCGTACTTGGTCTGCTTGCCATATTCGGGGTCTGTATAGAGAGGGTTGTCGTCGCCGATGGCGTGGGCATATTTGGCGATGAACTCCGGCGAGAGGCTTATGGGAGAGATGAAGGGCGGGCCCGACTGGTCGTATGGAGACGGAGGCGGCACCCACTCCATGTTTTCCTGCTCCATGAGATCGTTGGTCTTTTCTCTGAACTCATTGAGGGCTTCTTCAAAGGTCTGGGTTGTGGTCATAATGGCCTCCCCGTTCAGGGTCTTTAGCCGGCATGATAACGACTGTGCTGCAAAGGGGCAAGCGGACAATCTGGGAGAAGCGCTTGCCTCTGGGAGGTCTTGAAGCATGATGGAAGGGCATGGCGGTTCAGGTGGCTCTTTGAGTTGGCCTAGTCGCCTGATACAATACAACCTTAATGAAATTGGAGGGATGAATCATGCCGAAGTATCTTTTCCAGGCAGACTACACCGCCGAGGGCACCGCGGGACTGAAGCGCGAGGGCGGCACGGGGCGCCGTGCCATGTTCGAGGGGATGTTCGCCGAATTGGGCGGAACCCTGGAGGCCTTCTACTACGCCTTTGGCGGAGACGACCTGTACATGATCGTGGATCTGCCCGACGATGCCGCGGCGGTAGCGGCTTCGATAACTGTGGCGTCCGCAGGCGCCATCAGCTTCAGGGCGACGGTCCTGGTGACGCCGGAGACGGTTGACGAGGCGACGCGCCGCAACGTGACCTACCGCCCGCCGGGATCCTAGCCCGGCAAGCTTTCCAGCCTGGCTCTGTTGACACGGTTATCGGACACGCAATCTTGGGCGGTCATGCAGGGTGGAGTATACTGGCTTAGACTCGTTCTGTTAGGAGCGGCTTGTGGCAGACATTGTCAAGCGCATCGCGTGCCTGGCCAACTCGCGCAAGGGGGGTGATCGCTGCGTCGCGGGCAGAGAGTTCTTGGCGGGCGGACGTCCCGGCCCGTGGGTCAGACCCGTGAGCAACCGGCCAAATGATGCGGTGTCGGAGCAAGAACGGCAGTATCGAGACGGAAGCGAACCCCGCGTCTTGGACGTGGTCGACGTGCCCGTCATCAAGGCCAGACCTCAAGAATACCAGCGGGAGAACTGGCTGCTTGACCCGGAGCGACGCTGGGAGCTAATTCGCCGCCTGGCTCCGAGTGACCTTGCGCACTTCACTACGCGTGAGGCGCAGTTGTGGGTGAGCGGCTATAGCAGCGCTGAAGGAGAGAACGACAGAATCCCGTCCTCTATCGCGATTAAGCTGCCCAGTTCACTGCGGCTCATCAGGGTCGACCGGACGGAGTTGTCCGTACGCACCCATGATTCCGGTCGGAGAGTGCGGGGACGTTTTCGCTACGCCCAAACCGACTACTCCCTTCGCGTCACCGACCCCGTATGCGAGCAACGGTACAAGGACTTGGACGACGGCGACTACCCGGTGGGCGAAAGCTATCTCACCGTCAGCCTCGGTGAGCCGTATGATGGCTACAGCTACAAGCTCATCGCCGCCGTCATTCATCCCGACTGGGAACGGAGCTTAGAGTGAGCGAAACGGAATACCCGGTATACACCATAGGCCACTCCAACCACGCGCCGCAGGCGTTCCTGTCGCTCCTGCGAAAGCACAGCATCGATGAGGTGATAGACGTGCGCTCGTCGCCCTACAGCCGCTACACCCCCCAATTCAATCACAATGCTCTGGAAATGGCCCTGGAAGCGGTCGGTATCGAATACACGTTCCTGGGCGGAGAGCTTGGCGGCAGACCCGCGGACCGCTCCTGCTATGACGCCGACGGGCGCGTTCTGTATGACCGGCTGGCTGAGACAGAATCGTTCCAGGACGGCATCAGCTACGTAACCCGCCACGCCGACGAATATCGTGCAGCGCTCATGTGCAGCGAGAAAGACCCACTGGACTGCCATCGCGCGTTGCTCATCGCCGGGACGCTGTTAGACCGCGGCGTGGCTGTAGAGCATATCCTCTCTGACGGAGCGCTGGAAACCCACACCGCCGCCATGGACAGGCTGATGGACGACCTGAAGCTGCCTCCCAACGGCGACCTGTTCCGCTCCCGTGATGAAGTGATTGCGGATGCGCTGACCCGCCGCGCCAGGAAGGTGGCCTACGCCGGCGGAAGCCCGCCCCACGCTACGGGCGATGCCGGTGTTTGGGAGCAGACCCCGTGAGGATATACACCATCGGCTTTACCAAGAAGTCCGCCGCGGACTTCTTCGAGCTGTTGAAGGGCTCCGGCGTGAAGCGCCTGGTGGACGTCCGGCTACACAACGTCTCGCAGCTGGCGGGCTTTGCCAAGAAGGACGATCTGCGTTACCTGCTGAGCGAGGTCTGCGGCATAGAGTATGTCCACCTGCCGGAGCTTGCGCCCACCAAGGAGATGCTGGGCGCTTATCGAAAGGAGCACAAGGACTGGGATACCTACCAACGCCAGTTCCTGGCCCTGATGGAGGAGCGGTGCATTGGAGGGCCTGAGATGAGGGAGGCCGTCGCCGGAGGATGCCTGCTCTGCAGCGAGGACAAGCCGGAGCACTGTCACCGCCGGCTGGTCGCCGAGTACCTCGGACAACGCTGGGGAGACGTGGAGATAGTGCACTTGGGCTAATCCGCTGGTTCGGATTGAATTACTTTGAAAGAGTCTCAGAGCCTGAAGAGTCGAATAGTGAGCCACGCCAGGGACCTGGGGTTCGAGATTGTACGAGTTACAACAGCGGACCCTTTTCCCCAAGATGCGGAGTCGGCTGTCGACAGCATCAAGAAGGGCCACATGGAGGGGATGCCCTGGTTCACCGAAGAACGGGTGGAGCGCGCCAGCGACCCGGAGAAGCTATTGCCCGGCGCTAAGTCCATCATCGCCGTGGCCGTCAGCTATCTGCCGCAAGAAGAGGAGAAGCCTGCCGGCAATTTGGCGGGCAGGGTGGCAAGGTACGCCCAGTGGACGGACTACCATACAGCCATGAAGGGCGGTCTGCGGAAGCTGGCTGATCGGTTAGCGGACATAGCCGGTGCGCCCGTGCGGAGCCGCGTCTTCGTCGATGACAGCTCCCTTCTCGAGAGAGCGGTCGTACGCAGGGCGGGGATAGGGTGGTTCGGCAAGAACAGCAATATACTGACCGCATCTCATGGGTCGTGGGTATTTCTGGGAGCGCTGGTTACGGACCTGGGACTGGAGCCTGACGAACCTCTGCTGAAGAACTGCGGCCGCTGCGTCATCTGTATTGAGAAGTGTCCCACGGGTGCAATAGTGGCGCCGTACGTCATTGACGCGCCCCGATGCATCTCATACCTGACCATAGAGAACAGGGGAGCTATTCCAAGGGGTCTTCGCCCCCTGGTTGGCGACTGGGTGTTTGGATGCGACATTTGTCAGGAGGTATGCCCCGTAAACCGGGGCGTGACCGGCAAGTCGATGACTGGTTTGAAGCGCACGGGGTTTTCCTGGCTGGAGCTCGTTCCTCTGTTGAGCATGTCTCAGGAAGAGTTCTCCGCCAGTTTCAGGGACAGTCCCATCAAGCGGGCAAAGCTGGCGGGGATGCAGCGCAACGCCTGTGTAGCGTTGGGGAACATCGGAGATGCTCGAGCGGTGCCCGCGCTAAGAGAGGCGTTGTTGGAAGGCAACCCCATGGTTAGGTCTCACGCCGCATGGGCGTTGGGACGCATCGGAGGTAGGGCGGCGGAGCAGTTCCTGGAAGAAGCGACGCTGAAGGAGGACGACCCCATGGTGAGGGAGGAGATAGAGGCGGCAAGGGCGGACATGGGGGCGAGACAGGCGGAGCGGTAGCGCCATTCAAAGCAGTCTTTAGGAGGAGCAGCCATGCATCACATAGGAATTTTAGCTTATGGCTCACTAATAGACCAAATGGGTGAGGAAATCAAATCCTCGATGGAAACAACCGTAGGAAGTGTCGAAACTCCATTCGAAGTTGAATTTGCCAGAAGTAGTAGTTCTAGGGACGGTGCGCCTACATTAGTGCCGTCTCAGGGAGGTGCCAAAGTAAAGGCAAAAATCTTGGTACTGAAGGACGGAACGACAGAGAAAGAAGCCAAAGATATGCTTTACCGTCGAGAAACAAACCAAGTGGGGAGTGGAATATCTTATCCAACTAGGCCAAATGCTGTCCGCATAAAACGTTGCGAGAATTTTTCCAACGTGAAAGTTGTATTTTACACTTGCATCTGTCCAAACATTGATTGTCTTACAGCGAGCAAGCTAGCCAAGCTGGCAATTAAAAGTGCGCGTGCTGAGGCCGGAAAGAAATGTAGGGACGGCATAAGTTACTTGCTAGGTGCTAAGAACAACGGAATCCAGACTCCGTTGATGGGCGAATATGAAGATGAAATACTCAGGCAAACGGGCACCAGTAATCTTGAAGAGGCATGGAAGAAGATCCGTGCCGAGATAGAAGCTTCTTTCACTTCAAGAGGTAGCTAAACACAATTGTGAGTGAAGGAGACACCAACACCACGAGCATCCACGAAGCCCTTGATACGCTGAACCGGACTGTCATAGACTGCCGGCTGTGCCCGCGGCTGGTGGAGCACAGGGAGCGGACGGCGAGGGAGAAGCGCGCCAAGTACCGCGACCAGGACTACTGGGGCCGGCCCCTGCCCTCCTTTGGAGACCCGGAGGCGCGGGCGCTGATCATCGGGCTGGCCCCGGGCGCTCACGGTGCCAACCGCACAGGCCGTATGTTCACAGGCGACAGCAGCGGCAACTGGCTCTTCGAGATCCTCTACAAGTTTGGCTTCGCCAGCTCGCACTCATCCGTGCGCCGCGACGACGGCCTTGCGCTGAAGGACGCCTACATAACGGCGCCGGTGCGGTGCGTCCCGCCGAAGAACAAACCCACGCCCACCGAGAAGGCCAACTGCCGACCCTACCTGCTGGAGGAGATGTCGCTGCTCGCCGGGGTCAGGGTCGTAGTGGCTCTGGGGGAGAGCGCCTTCAAAGCCTACCTGTCGGCCCGAAGGGAGTTGGGCCGGGAGACGCCGAGACCCGCGCCGCGATTCGCCCACGGGGCCGTGCATCCCCTGCCGGACGGCGTGATCCTCGTGGCGTCGTACCACCCCAGCCAGCAGAACACCAACACCGGCAGGCTAACCCGCGAGATGTTCGAAGGCGTATTCGCGGATGTCCGGGAGCTTCTGGGGGCCTAGCCGTAAAGCTGAATTGATGGATGCATGGCAAGTCAGGGTGAGCGGGGTTGGTGTATAGCGGCAAGCTCATAATGGGCATTTCTGCCCAAGAGAGGTCGCTGCAGATTGCTATTCTATTCCCATTTCGGATTTGACTTGCCGGACGGCGCTGACCATGTTGCGCAGCTTGGCTATGGACTCCTCTTCGGTGCGGGTCTTGAGGCCGCAGTCGGGATCGATGAACAGATGGTCCGGCGGGAATACCTGTAGGCCCCTCATGATGCCCTTCTTTATTTGCTCCACGTCCTCTACCAGATGGCTGTGAACGTCGGTGACGCCCATGGAAAGCCCCTTGCCGGTGGGGCGCTTTTCCAACTCGTCTAGGAGGTCATAATTGCTGTTGGACATCTCAAGGTCCAGATTGTCCACGGGCAGGTTGACCAGTTGGTCGTATACGGCGAGGAAATCGCCGTAGCAGATGTGGGTGAAGGTGTAGGCTTCAAGGCCGTCGGTTACGATGCCCAGAGCGCGAGACGCCATCTCCATTTCGTCGGGGCGCGTGGAGATGGCGGGCTCGTCTATCTGGATATACCTAGCGCCGGCCTTCTGCAAAGCCACGGCCTCATTGTGGACGACAGCGGCGAGGTCCATGACAAACGCTTCGCGGGAGGGGTAGTGCTCGTTAAATGACCAATCGGCTATGGTGTAGGGCCCGGTGAGCATCCCTTTGATCGGTCTGTCGGTGAGGGATTGGGCGTGCTTCCACCAATCGACCGTCATCTCGGCGTTGCTGGATGCGGGGCCAACGGCAATGGGCTTGCGGTAGTAACGGTTGCCGTAGGAGCGGACCAGGCCGCTGATTTTGAAGCCCTGCATGTGCTCGGAGAAGTAGGTGACCATGTCACCGCGGTACATCTCGCCATCGACGATGATGTCAAGGCCAATCTCCTCCTGGACGCGGATCCAGTGCTCGGTGGCTTTGCGCTCCAGCTGTTGGAGCTCGTCCTGGCCTATTTGCCCGCGGGCAAACTGGGAGCGCGCCCTGGTGAGGTAGGAAGGCTTGGGCAGGCTGCCTACGGAGGTGGTGAGAAGTCCTTTTGTCACGTTGATTACCCCTGTTCTGTTAGAGCCGGCTGCGCGATGGAGAGGCGTGCCGCTGTATAAGTAATTGTATCCAAACGGCCAAGCGCTGTCTCTAGGACAGCGCTTCCTGGGCGGCGCGGGCGCCTTCTACAAGCCTGGCCAGCTTCTGCCTGGCGTTCTGCCTGGGCAGGAAGTCCAAGCCGCAGCTGGGGCTGAGGTGGAGCCTGTCCAAACTGACGTGCTCTGCAACCCGACGCACGGCCGCTACTATTTCATCCACCTGCTCAAGGCGCGTGTTGCGGGCGTCTAGCAGGCCTATGGCTAGTTCCTTGTCCTGGGGGAAACCGTCAAGCAGGTCGAAGTTGGCGGGGCCCCATGCGAAATCGAGGCCTATAACGTCGAAAGGCAGTTGATACAGACCGGGCACTAGGCCGGAGACGTCGCGGAAATAGACGCACACCTCCGTTTTGCAGGTGAGTCCCTGGGTGACCGCTTCCGACGCTTCTTTAAGGAGGGGGAGTTCGTCCCTGTGCATGATAATGGCAGGCTCATCGAACTGGATGATGGGAGCGCCCGCCTCCTGAAGTGCGAGGGCCTCTTTGTTCAGAGCAGTTGCTACGTTCATGACCATTGTCTTGAGATCGGAATAGACGCCTCTTTGCGAGAGCTTGGCTAGAGTGTAGGGGCCCGTGGCAACGGCCTTGACCGGCTTGCTGCTGTGTTGCTGCGCGAACTTGTAGTCGCGGATCAGGATGGGTTCATTCCACTCCAGGTTAGATTCGGCGATGGGGTGACGGTAGTAGGTGTTGGAGTCAAAGTAGCGAATGAGGCCGTTGATGGAGAAGCCGTTGATCTTCTGTGCTATATAGGTCTGACCGTCGTCCCAGCGAATCTGGCCGTCGGTGACAACGTCGATACCGGCATCGACCTGTTCCTGGATGACCTCCTTTGTTACCTCGTCCTCTACGCGGTGTAGCTCTTCCAGGGTGATTTTGCCCTGGTCATGCTGGCCTATGGCGCCTCGCAGGCTTGGCGCCTTGGTCCCAGGGCCTATCTTTGGGTAGTTGCCAACGACTGTTGTTATCAAAGGGGTTCTCCAAGGGGAAGAGGTGTTGCGAAATGGTGCATGGGGAATCCATTTTATCCCAGGCCCATGACGTATGCAATGAGTAGTTGTGTGTGTGACATTCAACAGTGAGGGCTTTGGCTTCTGGCAAATGAAGGACTATTATTGGTTGTATGAAAGGAGTGGTTCAAAGAGGTTCGCTAGTGCTGATGGCGGCGGTTGTGGCGCTATCGGCGTGGGTGGGTGTATCAGAACAGGGGAATACGGCGCTGAGGACAGCGCTGTTCGTCCCGGAAATAGTCTCCAGGATACCGGTGAAGCTGCAACCGCTTCTGGCAAAGGAACCGCTGTACAAACCGGGCGTGTTCCAGGCAGAGGATGGCAGGCAGATAGAGATGGACCTCTACATACCGGACGACGATAAGACCCACCCGGCCGTGGTGCTTTTCTTCGGGGTGATACCGGCAGGCCGCGACGACCCAAGGATAGTGGGCCTGGCCAACGGGCTGGCGCGTTCCGGGATCGTTGTTCTGATACCGTGGTCGGAGGTGATGTTGACCTCACGGAGAATGGAACCGGAGGCCGTAGAGATTGTGGTGTCGGCATACCTGTTTCTGGAAGACATGGAAGGAGTGGACAAGGAGCAGATAGGGCTTGCCGGGTTCTGCGTTGGGGCATCCTTTGCCGCACTGGCGGCACAGGATGAACGGATCAGTGACAGAGTAGCATATGCCAACCTGTTCGGGGCGTACTATGATGCGCGCGACCTCATGGTATCCGTGGCGAGCCAGAGCCGGGAATACAACGGTTCTATACAGCCCTGGCAGCCAAGGGACGATACCCAGGAGGTCTTTACGCGGCACCTCATAGAGGCGTTGCCGGATGCGGAAGAGCAGGAGGTTCTGCGTCGAGTATTCCTAGAAGGAGAGACCGCTTCGGCAGATCTGCAGGGCTCACTTTCCGAGTATGGCCAGGCGGCCTACCGCTTGCTGTCCGGCGTGGACAGGGACGAGGCGGAAGAGCTGCTGCGGCAGATGCCGGTGAGCTTCCTAGAGGAGCTGGAATCCATTTCTCCCAGAACCAGGATAGACCGGTTGAAAGCGCCGGTGCTGCTGATGCACGATAGGGAGGATACGGCTATTCCAGCCGTGGAATCTAAGCGTATGGCGGAGTCACTGGCGGAAGGACGCGTGTACTACACGGAGTTCTCCATATTCCAGCACGTTGACCCAACGCGACAGGTGCCGTTTCCTGAGCTGATAAGGGAGATGTGGAAGCTGTACCTGCACATGTACAACGTGATGAGGGTGGCGGCTTAGGGTACGGTTGGTTGGGGTTTGGAGTCGTGCTAGAATAAGCCGTAGCCGTTAACCTAATCCGGAGACGTTAATTGCCCAGAAACTACTGGATGGTAGTGCTCACTCCTGAGAACTATCTGGTGACCAAGGAGCAGGAGTTCAAAGTCCAAGGGCTTAAAAGCTCACAGCGAAAGAAAGCTCAGCGCATAGAAGTGGGCGACCGCATGTTGTTCTACATCAGCCGCATGCAGGTGTTTGCCGCTGCGGCCACGGTCACGTCCACCTTCTTTGAAGACCATAGCAAACTGTGGAAGGACTACAACCCTGAAGAGGACTTCCAGTACCGGGTGAAGATAGAGCCCAACGTGGTCTTGGAAGAGGAGCAGTTCATAGATGCGCACCAGGTGGCTCCACGGATGGACTTCGTGAAGAAGTGGATTCCGGAGTGGTGGCCTCTGGCCTTTATTGGAGACCTACACATAATTCCCAAGAAGGACCTGACTATGATTGAAGACGAGATGAACAAGATGAAGTCTCGTGCGGGACGGAGAAGGGGCAGGTCCAGGCGCAAGTTGGGCGCCAGAGTTTAGGGGACTTCCTTATATGGGTTTGCCCGCCACCACGCGCTCCTTCTGTGCCTCTGTCACTACAGGAACAACCGTTACGGTTGAGCCGGTCTTCTCTGCCAGTCTTTCATAGAGCTTTTCCACGTCGGAGTCCTCTCTGCCGTGGAAGATGAACACCATATCGACGTCACCTTTGGTCCATAAAACGCCGATGAAGGTTCCGCCGCCCAGGCCAGGATCGGCCACGGCTTCACCTCGAGCCTCAATATCGCCGGCCCTCGCCAGCTCACGGGCTATATCGTCCGCGGCAAGCTGCTGCTCTCCGAACCTGGGGCCGCTGAACTTCAGCAATCCTACGTAGTCGGGCATTGGAACCTCCTTAGATCATGTTTGGATACAGTATGGGGAACCCGCTGGTGCCCTGCAGATCAGGCCACGTCCTATCGTGGTATTCGGGATATATCATGCGGTACGCTTTGACTGCGGCGCGCAGCTCCGCAATGGCGTTGTGATGTTCGTCCACGCGCACGTCCAGGAAGGGATTGGCATCGGAACGCTTCCAGTGAATCTGGATGGCGGCGGACTGCCTGCCCCTGGCGTCGCCCCCGACTTCGTCGGCGGCTTCGTGGCATCTGATCAGACGCTCTTCCAGAGGAAGCCCACTGCCCTCGGTGGCCTCGAAGGTGTCTCCGAATGCGTTGGCGACTTCTGGACCGTACTTGGTTCCGGCGTAGCAGGCGTAGTTCGGGCCTAATCTCTCGCCAACGTTGCCGGAGCCGTACCCCGGAGATACCCAGACCGCGGGCGTACCGGCGCGGTCCAGTAAGCAATAGGCGCCTTGCCCGTCGCTCACGCTCTTCAAGGCGTCCATGGCCTCTTTGGCGGGGAATCCCAGCATCAACAAGGCTATGGCGCGCCGGCGCTGTGTTTCAACGCCGCTGCTGCCCATCATTCCCACTTCGCCCATGCCCCTGAGTACGCGGGAACCCACCGCGGGATTCTTGGTTACCACCAGTCCGCCAAACTGACCGGTATTGGGATCGTGACCAATTAGGGTTATTGTCATTGAAGTCCTCCTCCTACAGTTTCCCCTGTATGTCCAGCTCTTTTTCCCATCTAATCATGGCGGGCATGACGCTTATCGTTGCATTCTGTCTATCTCCCAGGGTGCGGAAGATATTGTGAGCGATATCGGCATCAGGGGCTTCCAGAACAAAGAGCATATCCAGGTCACGGTTTTCACCGTGGTTCCATACCATAGTCAGGTAGTGAGCCCGCCCTCTCCCAATCTCCTCGGCTACGGCTCTCGCCACACGTCCCGTGGTCAACTCCTCTTCGCCTGAGCGTTTACAAGACTCGTTGTACTTCATCAAACCGATGAAACTTGCCAAGCTGCGCCTCCTTTCATACAAGAGTTGGCGTCTATTATATACGGAATCACCATGGCAAGGATGGATTACAATGGCCGTTTTGTTCGTAAATGCCCGCGCAGAGGCGGAGGCGGGCATGCGGACATAGTTTGGGATAGAGGACGTTTTGTTGACTCGCTGGCATGCAGCCAATATCATCTGCCACGTCCGGCCAATATCCCGCGAGCTTTCTGGCTGAATCTTGCAGAGGTGAAAGAAAATGTCCGTTGACCCCGCCCTCTATCAGGCAATGCAGTACCGTTCCATTGGACCCTTCCGCGGCGGCCGTGTGCTGGCCGTGGCCGGAGACCCCGTAGACCAGGCTACGTTTTATTTCGGCGCCTGCTCGGGCGGGCTGTGGAAAACGGACGACGCCGGGGTGTTCTGGCACAACATATCGGACGGCTATTTCAAGACGGCGTCCGTTGGCGCAATAGCCGTCTCCGACTCGGACCCAAACGTGATCTACGCTGGCATGGGGGAGGCCTGCATTCGGAGCAACGTCACACATGGCGACGGCGTGTACAAATCGACCGACGCGGGGAAGACCTGGATGCATCTGGGGCTGGAGGACACCCGGCACATTGGACGAGTGCGCGTGCATCCGCAGAATCCGGACCTGGTCTACGTGGCGGCGCTGGGGCACGCCTTTGGACCCAACGAAGAGAGGGGGGTGTTTCGCTCTGAGAATGGGGGCAGAACGTGGGACAAGGTCCTCTATAAGAGCGAGCGCGCTGGGGCCATAGACCTTTCCATGGATCCCAACAATCCGCGAATCATATACGCTTCTATCTACCAGGCTAGGCGCTACCCATACACCGTGGTAAGCGGCGGTGAGGACAGCGGACTGTGGCGTTCGGTTGACGGAGGGGACTCCTGGCAGGAGATAACGGATAGCCCCGGCTTGCCGAGCAAGCCTCTGGGACGCATAGGCGTGGCCGTTTCACCAGCCCAGCGCGGCAGGGTCTGGTGCCTGATAGAGCACGACGGCGGCGGCCTCTTCAGGTCCGATGACGGAGGTAAGACGTGGGCGCTTACCTCTAACAACGCCGACCTACGCAGACGTCACTTCTATTATACGCACGTCTTTGCTCACCCCACGGATCCCGATACCTGCTACGTGCTGAGTGGCCGCAACTGGAAGTCCACCGATGGAGGGCGTACCTTCACCAGGTTCACCACTCCCCACGACGATGACCACGATATGTGGATAGACCCCAAGAACCCGCGGCGTATCATCCATGCCAACGACGAGGGAGCCAGCATTTCATTCAACGACGGGGCATCCTGGACAAGGCTGGAAAACCAGCCCACGGGCCAGTTCTACCACGTGACTACGGACACCAACTTCCCCTACAGGGTCTACGGCACTCAGCAGGACGGCAGCTCTATCAGCATTCCCAGCCGGTCGGCCACGGGCGCGATAACCCAGACCGATTGGTACTGTGTGGGCGGCGGTGAAGCCGGCTATGTGGCGGTCAGACCGGACGATCCCAACATAGTGTACGCGGCACACAGCGGCGGCGGCCCTATGAGCAGGTACGATAGAAGGACGGGGCAGGGGCTGGACGTTAAAGTGTGGCCGGAGCGGGCCAGCAATCTTGCTCCAGAGAATTTGAAGTACCGCTTCCAGTGGACTTTCCCCATAGTGATCTCACCCCATGATCCCAATGTTCTCTACGCGGCCGGGAACCACGTTTTCCGCTCCACCACGGACGGAGCAAGCTGGGATGAAATCAGCCCTGACCTGACCCGAAACGACGTGAAGCGTGGCAGCGCATCGGAAGGGGTCCCGGCAGAGGGATTGCCGCCGTGCACCATCTTCGCCTTTGATGAGTCGAAGGTGGAGAAAGGGGTGCTATGGGCGGGATCCGACGATGGCCTGGTGCACGTTTCGCGCGACAACGGAGAGAACTGGCGGAACGTAACGCCTCCCGGCCTGCCCGAATGGTCGCTGGTCAGCATAATAGACCCATCGCCTCACGATGCGGCAACGGCATACGTGGCGGCTGCGGCTTACAAGCTGGACGACTATCGCCCGTATCTATTCAAGACCAATGACTACGGAGAAACGTGGACGCAAATAACCAACGGCATCCCGGACAACGACTTCACTAGAGTGATCAGAGAAGACCCTGCAAGATGTGGACTGCTCTATGCGGGTACTGAAACCGGCATATACGTCTCCTTTGATGACGGAGGCAACTGGCAGTCGCTGCAACTGAATCTTCCCGTAGTGCCGATCCACGACTTTGTTATCAAAGACAACGACCTTGTGGTCGCCACGCATGGCAGGGCTTTCTGGATACTTGACGACCTTACCCCGCTTCACCAAATCAGCGAGGAGTCTTTACAAGCCCCGGCCATCCTGTACAAACCAAGAGAAGGATACAGGTTCCCCATGTGGCGGCCTTTGCGCCCCGACGCCTCATCGGTGGCGGGTATGAACTACGACCGCGGCGCTGGCCCGGTCATCTTTTCCTGGTATACGGAAAAAGACGCCGAAGGCAACGTGGTGAAGCAGATGTACATGGACGCGGGTCAGAACCCTCCTGATGGAGTGGTGGTGTACTACTACTTCAAGGAGGAGCCTGCGGGAGAAGTGACGCTGACCGTCTTGGACAAGGAAGGCAACACCGTGAACACGTTCCGCGGCAAGGAAGAGTGCTCGGGTTACAAGGGGCCGTTCTTGCCCAAGAAAGCGGGCATGAACCGGTTCCTGTGGAACATGCGCTCTGCAGACGCGGAGACCGTGCCCGGAGACGAGACGGTGGGCGGGCTAGATGAGAGCGTGAACGGGCCCGTGGCGGTTCCAGGAAGCTATGAGGTGAGGCTTCAGGTCGACGGCCAGACGTTGAGCCAGTGGTGCGAGGTGAGGAAGAACCCGCTGAACTCGTCCACGCAGCAGGACTTGGAGGCGCAGCACCGTCTTCTCATGCAGATCAGGGACAAGACATCGGAGATATCCGGTGCAGTGGTGCGGTTGCGGAAGGTCCGCGGTCAGGTCGAAGGCTGGTTGCAACGGCTTGGCGGTAGTGAACAGTCGAAGCAGGCGGAGGAAGCAGGGCAGGCCATCAAAGAGAAGCTCTGCGAGATTGAAAGCGAACTGATACATGTGCCCGCTCCGGGAGCGCCCAGCTTGGATGCAGGCGTGAAGCTCTACTCCAAGCTTCCCGCGCTGAACTCGGTGATTGCCAGTGCGGACTACGCACCTACAAAGCAAGCCGTGGAAACTTACCAAGATATCGCGGGCCGGGTCGACGAACAGATCAACCTGCTGAACAAGGCGCTGGAGCAGGACGTGCCGGAGTTCAACCGGATAATTGACGGACTGAACATCGAGCCGGTGACGGCTTGAAGATACGGAGGAGGATGCAAGCATGACAACGGTTGATGCCTCATTGCTACAGGCGCTGGAATGGCGGAGTGTGGGGCCGTTCAGAGGCGGCCGCGTTCTTGCCGTGGCGGGTGATCCCGGCAACCTGGCTACTTTCTACTTTGGATGCTGCGGTGGAGGCGTGTGGAAGACCACCAACGGAGGCGTTTTCTGGGAAAACATATCGGACGGCTATTTCAAGACGGGAGCGGTGGGCGCTATAGCCGTCTCAGAGGCCGATCCTAACGTAATCTACGTAGGGATGGGTGAAGTCTGTCTCCGGGGGAACATATCCCACGGGGACGGGGTCTACAAGTCCACGGACAAAGGGAAGAGCTGGACGCATCTGGGACTGGAAGACACGCGCCACATCGGTCGGGTGCGAATTCATCCTAAAGACCCCGATACGGTGTACGTGGCTGCCATGGGTCATGCCTTTGGTCCCAACGAAGAACGTGGCGTCTTCCGCTCCAGGGATGGAGGCAAGAACTGGGAGAAGGTGCTCTACAAGAGCGAAAACGCCGGCGCCGTCGATCTCTCCATAGACTTGACCAACCCCAGGGTGCTCTACGCCGCGATCTGGGAGGCCAGACGTCTTCCCTACGACATAAGAAGCGGTGGTTCCGACAGTGGGTTGTGGCGTTCCAGGGATGGTGGAGATAGCTGGGAAGATATCTCCGCCGCTCCGGGTTTGCCAAGAGGAGTAATGGGCCGCATAGGCGTGGCCTCCTCTCCGGCCAGACAGGGCCGCGTCTGGGCGTTGATAGAGGCGGAGGGCGGAGGGATGTTCCGCTCCGACGACGGCGGTGAAACCTGGGAGAAGACCTCCGCTCAGGGAGAGTTGCTCAGCAGGCCCTTCTACTACACGCACGCCTTTGCCCACCCCACAGATCCGGATACCTGCTACGTTCTGAGCAACCGTAACTGGAAGTCAACCGATGGCGGCCGTACCTTCACCAGGTTCCTCACCCCACACGACGACAACCACGACATGTGGATAGACCCCGCCAACCCCGACCGCATGGTCCACGGCAACGATGAAGGGGCCAGCGTTTCTTACAACGGCGGAGAGACCTGGACGCGGCTTGACAATCAGCCTACGTCGCAGTTTTACCACGTGATCACGGACAACCAGTTTCCCTACAGGATATACGGAGCACAGCAGGACTGCAGCACTATAACCATACCAAGCAGGTCGCATAGCGGCGCCATAACCAGCAACGACTGGTATGCCGTTGGAGGAGGAGAGAGCGGCTATATAGCAGTCCGCTCGGACGACCCCAATATTGTTTATGCCGGTCACCACGTCAACGGAAGGGTCACCCGGTATGACCATCGTACGGGACAGGGCCGGGATATCAAGGTATGGCCGGAAGCCGCTATGGGATGGGGTGCCAAGGACGTCAAGTACCGCTTCCAGTGGACGTTCCCCATTGTGCTGTCTCCACACGACCCAAACGTTCTCTACGTGACCGGCAACCACGTCTTCCGTACAACCAACGAAGGCTCCAGCTGGGACGTCGTCAGTCCGGACCTAACCCGCAACGACACTTCCAAGATGGAGGCGCCTGGTGGGCCGGTTACAAAGGAGTTCACCAACGTCGAGTATTACGGCACGGTGTTCACCTTTGCCGAGTCGCCGGTGCTGAAGGGGGTGTTGTGGGCGGGCTCCGACGACGGCTTGGTGCACGTCTCACGGGATAATGGGGAGACGTGGCAAAACGTAACGCCTCCCGATCTGCCTGAATGGGCTTTGATCAGCATAGTCGAGCCGTCGCCTCATGACGCGGCGAGGGCATACTTTGCTGCCACCCGTTACAAATCCGACGATTTCACCCCGTATTTGTACAGAACGCAGGATTACGGCGAAACCTGGCAACGGATCACCGGCGGGTTGCCGGACAGCAACTTCACCAGGGTCATCCGCGAGGACCCTTCCAAGCCGGGTCTTCTCTATGTCGGTACTGAGACCGGCGTCTACGTCTCTTTTGACGATGGGGAGAACTGGCAATCGCTGCAACAGAACCTGCCGGCAGCCCCCATTCACGATTTCGTCATCAAGGAGAACGATTTGGTCGTGGCTACCCACGGACGCTCTTTCTGGGTACTGGATGACCTCACTCCTCTGCACGAAATAACGGATGAACTTGCCAAAGCCGAGGCGCATTTGTTCCAACCAAGGACGGCGTACAGGTTCCCCGTGCGGCGAGGAGGTCTCGGCGGCAGTGAGGGGCGCAACTACGATAGGGGAGACGGAGCCATCATCTTCAGCTGGGACCAGACCACGTCGCCGGAGGGACAGCCCATCCGCCGCTTCCTGGACGCCGGGGCAAACCCGTCGGACGGCGTCACGGTCAGCTACTACCTTAAAGAAGAGCCGGAGGGCGAGGTGCTCCTCACTTTTGAGGACCAGCGCGGCGAAGTCATCAAGTCATTTTCCAGTGCACTGAGCAGTGAAAACAAAGATGACCTACGGGCGCCGGCCAGACAGGGCCTGAACAGGTTCATCTGGGACATGCGGTATCCCGACGCGGTCAAGCACTCCAGCAGTGTGGGGGCGGAAGGATACTTCTCCACGCTGAGGGGCCCCATGGCGCCTCCTGGCACGTACACGGTTGCTTTGTCCGTGGCGGGGAAGAGGTGGACGCAAAGCTTAGAGATAAGGAAAAACCCTCTGATTACGGCAAGCCAGGACGACATAGAGGCCGAGTTCCAACTGCTTCTGGAAATCAGGGACAAGCTTTCGGAGTCCCAGGAAGCGGTGCGCCGGCTGCAGAGCATTCGTGATCAGTTGGAAGGCTGGGTGGGCCGCACTGAAGGAACGCAAGCATACCAGGCCGTGGAACAGGCGGCACAGGGAATCAAAGAGAAGCTGAGCGCAATTGAGGAGGAGCTGGCCAGGACTGCTCCCGGCCAGCCGATGAAGCTGGGCGACAAGCTGGCTGGCCTGAGTGTGATAGTTGCCAGCGCTGACGAGAGGCCGACGCAGCAGTCCTACGAGGTGTTCCGGGATGTAGGCGCGCGCGTCGACCTGCAGACCCGCAGTCTGGGGCAGATAGAGGAGCACGACCTGCGGCGCTTCGTAGAGGTGCTGAACGAGTTGGGTGTGCCCTCCGTCAAATCTGCCTAGCTGTCCTTTTCTCTATTGACCTGAGCAGATAGCCACAAAACGCATCATTAAAGGCATGGGTGCCGCTTATGGTACACAATACTGGGTACCGGTTTACAAGTTCCTATGGCTACCATCACCGCATATTGGGGCAATGACTCAGATTGATAAACCCTGTGTTACCACCAAGTGCGAAGTTGACCTAAGCGCTTTGTTGCCCACTCTGTATAGCCCAAGACAAGAGGCTCATTCGGGAAGCGGGAATTCTTTACTTCATCCCAAAGAACCAAATAGATGTTGTATTGGTTGCAAATCTGCGCGACATGACCTTCGGTAACTTTCTCATCAGCAGTGAAGAGGAATACGTTTGGAGACCGAAGGTTGAATAGCTCTTCTGCAACTTCTGCCCAGCGTTCTCGCAACGTCCGTTTCACTGAAACTACCATGGAAAGGGTTCGGTTTTGCTGATGTAGCTCAAGATTGGGCAAAATAAGGTCAGTCCTATTCCTGCTCTCCTGCCTGTGAAAGGGGATTCCACCCAACTGGAGTAAACCCTCGATTTGTAACTCGAAATCCTTGCCTCCACGCGTCATTCTGCTTTGGCTGACGCTGAGAAAAGCTCGACGAAACCATGGATAAAGATCACTAAACAGACGAATGAATCCACTGTGGAATCCCCTTTGGCTAGCCTCACGCTCAGCGATTGCGAAATCCTGCGGGAATTCTCCGATGAGTTCTTCTGGGATACCTGTAGCGTAGGCGTTTTGTTCGTAGTGCTCTAGAGTTAGGAGCGTCTCTTGCCATAGAGAACGCAAATGCTCATTGATACCACTGATGACATGTTCAGGAGTTATAGACCCTTGTACCAGCCCTAGACGGACAAATGTTTCCTGCACAATCTGTTGCGAGGAAGGTATCCGGTTCTGACGGACCCTGCGCATTAGGCGAGAAATGCGCTTAGTTGGATCAATCACTGGGGGGCTTCCTAAAGTTCAGCAAGTATTCAAAAGTTGTTCCCATAGTGATGTAGTTGCTGGGCCATCCGAAGATACCGATCTTGTTGACAATGTTGGTTCTGTCCCAAATGATGGTGTTGCGGAACTCGTAGCCAATCTGCCGCAGGGCATCAATAAGTGATACGTGAATCGTCACGCGTTGGCCGTCCCACCACATGTCGGGAACATTGATGACGCAATGAGCGCCGGGCCTCAGCAACGGGAAGAGGTCTAAGTAGATGGAAGCCATCTCCTCGGTATAGGTATCCAGCGGCAATATGCCTAGGTCGCGTTTGTCTTGAGAGTACTGTTCTACCTGTTGGTATTGGTAGTTCTTTCGTTGCCTCCGGCTCTTGTTAAGCCGCTTACGGTTCAGCATGTTGGCGTAAGGTGGGGAGGTAAAAATCAAAGACACAGAGTCTGTGTGTAAGTGATTTGAAATGTGTCTTGCATCGTCCACAACTGCTAGTTGCTGTGCGGGGTCTGCTGACATGCCTAGTCGTGAACGGGCCAACATTATGTACTCTTCCGAGAGATCAAAACCTACGCCGTTCCTTCCGGTGTCTTGTGCTGCTAACAGTGTTGTGCCGCTGCCTACGAACGGATCCAACACCAGTTCTCCCCTGTGAGTAAACAACTCTATGACACGAGTAGCCAGAGAGATGGGGAAAGTAGCCGGATGGACTCGCTTGTCCCGAATGTCCCTCCCAGAGTAGTTGAATTGCCAAACCCCAAGCTGGCATTTGATCCATTCTTTCGCTGTCATACAGTTTAGATGTGAGGGTGGACACTCACATGTGCGATTGGATTCTAGCTCGGAGGGTAAGGCTTTGGTGACAATTGTATCGGCAAGGGACATCGTTACCTCCACTGCCAAGGATTCTAGCAGTAACTCTCTTTGACTTCCATCGTAGCGGTCGCCTGCGGATGGGTAATATCCGTAAGAGGAGTCTGCATATACCAAAGACACCTCTTCTGCCAAGCCAACCTTCCTTTGACCTGTAGGTTTTAGCTCGACATTGAGGGTTTGGCCGAGGCTAACCTAGCATCCCTTGTGGTGCATTTTGCGTCAAGAACCTAGTGTCAGTTATCGCCCAATAAGCCTGAACTTAGCCATACGCAGTCCACTTGCAGTGAATCTATTGACATAGATATGAACGTATGTTGTCATATATAGACATTTGTAGACATTTCTACTGTTTAAGCTCAGGGAGGGTTCGATGAAATCGAGACATTTATTGGGGTTAGGCTTGGCTCTGGGTCTTGTTTTTACTCTAGCTTGTGGGGCGACGGAAGAGGAGCCTACCCCTACTGCTCCTACACCCACTGCTACTCCTAGACCAGAGTTCACGCCTACTACCCCGGATATTGTAGTTCCGACTGCCACGCCAACACCGCGGCCGGGTGTGACAGCGGTGCCGCAGCCAACCGCCACACCTACTCCGCGGCCGTCAGGTGACCAGCCTCAGTATGGTGGCACCCTGGTGGCGCCCTACGGGTCCGGCGCATGGCGCTTCGACTTGAATAGTCGGGTCGGTTTCTCCTGGGGTCAGATAGGGAAGGTAGGCAACATCTACGGACAGCTTATCCGCATAGACCTCAAGGACCGCATTACGGTTGAGCCCGACCTCGCGGAATCCTGGTCTGCCGAAAGTGCAACCGAATTCAAGTTCACCCTCAGGGACGGCGTGGTTGACCACGAGGGCAACCCGTTCACCATAGAGGATGCTTACTGGCAGATGTATAGGTACATTGAAAAGCCCAACGGGCTCCAAGCCAGGCAGCAGGGATGCGTAAACGTATACGTAAAGCCCATTGAGGATGACAATGGCAACACACTGCCCGACCCGGGAGCGGAGATAACGGGCCCCAATGAGTTGACGGTGCGGCTTAAGGCGCCTAGGGGCGCTTTCGTCCCCTGCTTCTCTGGCGCTTGGATCCTCTTTGGTCCCGACACGCACACCAGGCCCATAGACACCGACCCCAGCGGCAAGTGGCGTGATCTGGCACCAGATAAGCAGGTGGGTACCGGCCCGTTCATGGTCACCAGCAGCACCATTGACAGCAGGGAGGTTTGGGAGCGCAACCCCAACTTCTTCCGTGAGGGCCTTCCCTATCTGGACAGCGTCGAAATGGTTCAGATGATCGATACGACAACCCGTATCGCGGCTTTCAGGGCAGGGCGAATTGACTTGACTGGCATCTTCGACTCACAGCCCAAGCGCAGCGACGCGGAACGGCTGGTAGCAGACATTCCTGAAGATTTCACCTTCTCCATCATCAATGCCTTGGGATGGAGAGGTCAGACCATCAACGTCACCAAGGCGCCATTTGGCCCCATAGGAGACCCGACGGCAGATACGCTGCGTCAGGTAATCCAGATGGGCACCAACAGGCAGGAGATAAATCTGCTGTCGTATGACGGCACGGGCATACTCTCCACTCCCTACTTCATAGGCTGGGAATGGATCAATACCGCAGAGGAGTGGTACGAGAAGCTGCCTGGATTCAACCCCGATCCCATGGTTAAGGCAGACCTGATCGCGGAGGCGCAGGGCCTGATGACGGGTCTGGGCTACGGTCCGGACAACCCGTTGGAGATAAACATTCTCTGCTCGACCTCAAACAAGACGGAGTGCGAAGGCATCCTTGCCCACTACGAACGCGACCTGTACATCAAGGGCACGGTTGAGGGATTCGTAGACCTGGCTACCCGCAACTCCAGGAGAGACTCCGGCGACTTCACGCTGGAAATAGCGTTCAGCAATGGCGTAGCCTTCCCCGACCCTGACGCATTCAACCTGCTTCCGTTCACGCCCAACACCAAGGGCGGCAACAACCCCACAGGTTGGGACAACCCGGAGTGGGAGTCACTGTTCGAGCAGCAACTGGTGCTCGACTCTCCGGCTGAAAGAGGCCCCATTCTGTCTGAGATGGCCCAGATCCTCTACGATGACGCAGCTTTTGTAGGGACGCTTCGCCCCGGACTGGTTCACGGCTTGAGGACCAACATCCATGACTACGTGCCGCCATTTATCCACGCAGGCAACTACTCTCTGGAGAATGTCTGGCTGAGCGACATGATGTAACTGCCGGTTAAGCGTATGTGATAATCTATGGCCGCCATCACTGGCGGCCATAAATTATCTGGTGGGATATGCGAAAGTACGTCATTAGAAGAGTTCTTCTTTTCATTCCGACGCTGGTTGGGGTGTCCATCGTCATTTTCATAATCCTGCGCGTCATCCCCGGTGACATTGCCTCCATTATCTTAGGTGGACCATCAGGTGAGGGCGCCTACTCGCTGGAAGAGTTGGAGGCGCTCCGCGAGCAGTTGGGTTTGAATCGTCCCATTGTTGTCCAGTATTTGGACTGGGCATGGGGAGTTATTAGAGGAGACCTAGGCGACTCCTATCTGCTGAGCCGCCCCATTTCGGATGAGTGGAGGAGGCAGTTTCCGGTTACGCTCCAACTGGCCTTCTTCACCGCACTGGTAGTCAGCTCTATAGCCATACCAATAGGTATTCTGGCCGCCATCAAACGCGACTCCTGGTTGGACGTGGTCCTCCGCGGCTGGGCCATACTGGGGCTGGCGGCGCCCACCTTCTTCGTGGCTATTCTCTTCATTCTGGGTCTCTCCCTGTATTTCAGGTGGCTGCCGCCCGTGGGTTTCGTCAACATGTGGGATGATCCCGCGACCAGCTTTCAGCAATTGATCTTCCCCGCCATAGCCCTTGGGTTCAGCAGCAACGGCCTGTTGCTGAGGATGACGAGGACGCAGCTCCTGGAGGTGATGGGAGAGGACTACGTGAGGACGGCCAGGGCAAAGGGCCTGGCGGAACGCATTGTCATCTGGCGGCACGCCGTACGCAATGCATTGCTGCCCATAGTGACAATCGGCGGGTTTCAAATTGGCGGCCTGCTGTCGGGGACGGTGGTAATAGAAACCGTGTTCAACATACCCGGTGTCGGACTGGGGCTGGTGAGAGGTCTCAATGCCAGGGACTTGCCTCTGATTCAAGCGTACATCCTGTATTTCGCGGCAATGGCGCTGGCGGTGAATCTGATTGTCGATCTCACCTACGCCTGGTTGGATCCAAGGATCCGCTACAATTAGGAGCAACATGGCCAGACAGCCTGAAGGGACCATACTCCAGCAACCGTTGAGAGCGCAGGCTCCAGCTAGGTGGCGTATCTACCTCCGCGCCTTTAGCCGTTTCATGCGCACTAAGCCACTGGGAGCAATAGGAGTAGTGCTGATTGTTATGTTCGTAGTGCTGGCAGTAACCGCCCCCTCGGTCTCGCCGCGCGATCCTGCTGATATAAACGCTTACAACATACTCGCTTCACCCACGTCGGAGCACCTGTTCGGCACGGATATGCTGGGACGCGATATGCTCAGCCGGACGATATGGGGATCTCGAGTCTCCATCTTCGTTGGGCTTGTCTCAATGCTGGGCGCCAGCATTGTGGGCGCCATCCTGGGCGTCACCAGCGCTTACTTTGTTGGTAAGTTCGACCTGATTGTGCAGCGCTTCATAGACGCTCTAACCGCCTTTCCCTCACTGCTGCTGGCTATGGCCCTGGTGGCTGCCTTCGGCTCGTCGTTCTACAACGTGATAGCGGCGCTGGTCATTGTGTTCACGCCAAGGATCACGCGGGTGGTTCGATCCGTGGCGCTCAGCATCAAGGAAATGCCCTACGTAGAATCCAGCCGCGCCATTGGTGCGGCTGATTTGCGGATCATGTTTAGGCACATACTTCCCAATACCTTCGCCTCCTTGATCATCGTATCATCCGGATTGATCGGCAGCGCCATCGTAATCGAAGCATCGCTGAGCTTTCTGGGTGTGGGCACAACGAACCTCGTTTCATGGGGCGGCCTGCTGAGCGGGGAGGTCATGCAGTTCTTCACTGCCGCGCCTTGGATTGTCCTTTTCCCGGGAGTAGCCCTGACCCTTCTGGTATTTGGCGTGAACGTACTGGGAGACGCCCTGCGGGACGTTCTGGATCCAAGGTTGAGGGGCAGAAACTAGCAACCCCCAGAGGGTTGGCTCTAGCAAGAGGGAAGGCATGAGCAAGACCGAGGAAGCCGGAGACGAGCTGTTTCAGATGATACTGAACCGGTACGGCGACCGGCTAACCAGCCAGGAGACCGACGAGGTAAGGAAGATAGTCCGCGGAATTGCGGAGACCGCCGTGAAGCTGCGCTCCGTACAGCTTGGCAACAGCGATGAGCCGATGGCTCTGTTCCAGCCGTATTCGAATGAAGATGAAGTCTGACATTGTGTTCACTCCCCTGCGCGACCTTGCCGAACTGGTGCGCAGAGGGCAGGTCTCTTCCCTGGAACTGACCACAACTTTCCTGGATAGACTGGAGGATTACGGCCCCAGGTACAACGCCGTGGTAACCGTCACAGCCGCGCGAGCCAAGCGGCTAGCCGTCCGCGCTGACGAGGAGATCAAGGCGGGAAACTACAGGGGCCCTCTGCATGGCATCCCATACGGCGTTAAAGACCTGCTGGCCACCTCCGGCGGCATACCGACCACCTGGGGCGCGGCGCCCTTCCGCAACCAGACCTTTGACTATGATGCGACGGTAATCAGGAAACTGGAGGATGCCGGCGCTGTTCTGGCAGCCAAGCTGGCCATGGTCGAGCTGGCCGGCGGTCTCGGCTACCGCTACCCCGAAGCCTCCTTTAGCGGGCCGGGGATCAATCCTTGGAATAGCGGTTACTGGACAGGCGGCTCTTCTAGCGGGTCCGGAGCCGCTGTTTCCGCGGGGCTCGTCCCCTTCGCCCTGGGCTCGGAAACCGGCGGGTCGATACTTTCGCCTTCCAGCAGCTGCGGCGTGACCGGCATGAGAGCCACCTACGGCAGAGTGAGCCGCTATGGAGCAATGGCTCTGAGTTGGACACTGGACAAGCTAGGCCCCATTGGACTCACCGCTGATGATTGTGGGATTGTCCTGGACGTCATCACGGGCTGGGACCCGGCCGATCCCTCCACCACGAAGCGGCAATACCAATACGATCCCCAGTATTCCTTCAGCGCCCGACCCAGGCTTGCCGTAGTTGGCGATGATACGCGGGGAATCCCGGCGGATGTGTGCGCCAATTTCGAAGAGTCCCTGCGGGTACTCTCCGCCGAAGCGGACATCTCTGAAATCAAGGCGCCGGACTTCCCCTACGAGGCCGTCAATCAAACGATTCTCCAAGTCGAATCGGTCAGCGCGTTCGAAGATTTGATAGAGAGCGGAGTCGTCGCCGAGCTTACCGATCCTGGGAACCACTATGGCGGCTATGCACGCACCGCCGTCCTGGCCCGTGATTACCTGCGAGCTTTGCGCATCAGGCGCAAAGTTGCCCTGGAGATAGACGACCTGCTCTCCGACTATGACGCCATAGTTTCCCCTACCAAGCCGTTGACTTCCGTGCCCTTTGGAGAGGAGAAGGGCAGCGACGTGTCGCCTGCTCCCCGAAATACGGTCAGCGCATTGGCAAACCTGGCCGGACTGCCCGCTATTTCGGTGCCCAACGGCTTTGGAGACCACAGTCTGCCTACGGGCCTGCGATTCACGGGAAGGGCCTACAGGGAGAATACCGTTCTGGCCCTGGCTCGCATCTACCAGTCGCTTACCGGCTGGCACCTGGAGCACCCGGCTGTGGCGGCGTGAGACGGTGATGTGGATTGGAGCGGAGCATGATTAAGCGTATGGCAAGAGTCATGAAATTTGACGGGCAGCTGTACGAAGACGTGCGTGAAGGACAGACGGCGACCTTGGAAGCCCTCGGTATAGTCCTTCTGGGAGGCATGTCTATAGCGCTGGGCTTGATCCTTGGCGTAGCCAGCGACAACGAACTTGCGGGTCGCGGGGCAATACTGTTAAGGAGCCTCTCCGCAGCTGTAGCGGGGTGGATAGCGGTTAGCCTCCTCGCTACGGTCATAGGCAGATTGGTGAGGAGGAAGACCGTCCTCACCTATATGCTCCGCACCGTGGGATATGCCAACGCCCCAGGCATATTCACCATCGCGATAGTGGTGGCTTCCAGCAATCAGTCGTTTGCCTTGATGCTCAACGCATTGATACTGGGCTGGACCGTGCTGGCTATGTCGCAGGCAATCAGCCGGAGCATAGACATGCCTTTCTCGGTGGGGCTTTGGACGGGACTGGTGGGAATACTGATCATGGTACAGATAAGAAACGTATTCACCAGCGTGTTGCTTTAGGTATAATGGGTTCTGCTTTTGCAGCGAGGAATGAGGGATAATCGTAATGAGCATGACAAAATCAGCAGAAATGAGCAGCATGGTCTGTGGAAGTCGTCTCAATGCTCTTCCAAGACAGGCAAATATCGTCACATGCGAGGTATCTATAGTTGAAGTACGGCATGGGCATGCAGAGAATAGAAGAACCAAGTCAAACAGGAATTGAACCAGGGGCTTCTGTAGCGAAGCCAAGAAGATCTCGGAAGTACCTTCTTCTTGCCCAGATATTAGTCGGATTGGGGCTTAGCGCGGTCTTGATCTGGCTGCTGTTCCGCGGCTTGGACTGGGAGAGTCTCATTGAAACCCTGAGGGCTTTCCCGATATATCTTTTCCTGCTGGCTCTGGGCGTGTTCCTGGTAGGTATCGCGGCAAGAGCCATGCGATGGTACATACTGCTGCCAGGGGAACAGCTAAGCTTCTTGCGCTTGTTCATGATACAGAACGCGGGGATAGGTCTAAACAATCTGTCGCCGGTGCGGCTGGTGAGCGAGCCTGTGCAGTTGGCCCTGGTGGTAAGGAGGGGTGGCGTCAATACGGCAACCGCGCTTGCCACGCTGGTGGTGGAACATCTGATGGACGTATTCGCGGTGGCCGTCATCCTCGCCATCAGCATCATAGCCCTGCCGCAGCTGCGGGGCTTCAGCATCCAGGTGGGCACCGTGATCATCCTGGCATTCTTCACCTTGGTGGTGCTTTTTGCCGTGGCCAAGGGGATGGATGCAGTGCCGGGGTCAAGCAGGCTGCCGTTTCTACGCAAAGCTTTGGCCGCTGTTAAAGCTCTGGGGAGCTCACCGCTGCGCCTATTCCTTTCATTTATGTCCACGTTAACCCACTGGGGACTTCTCAGCCTGAGCGGTTGGATAATAGCCCAAGGCCTTGGTATAGACATCCCGGTGGCCGCGATGATTGTGCTCATTATGGGAAGCGTATTCTTTGTTTCCATAGTCCCCTCGGCCCCCGGCGGCATTGGAACGTTCCATGGAGCGGTGGTGTTCACAATGGCACGATTGGGCATACTCAGTGAACCGGCGCTGGTATTTGGCTTCATCATGCACATAATCCTGTTCATTCCGTCAACACTGGTGGCGATTATAGTGCTGCCCAGAGAAGGCATACGGCTCTTTGGCAAATTTCAGGACATGGCGATGAATGGCAATAAGGGGAGGAAGGACCGGTGATGTGGGAGGCCCTGGAATCATAGCAGGCCGCACAAGACGGCTGATATCCAACCTGTTGAAGTCTCTTGCCGCAAGCATCGCGGCTGTTCTCTGGGCTTGCACCACACCGACACCCACCGCGACAGTAACGCCCCTGCCCACGCCTACTGCAATACCCCGGGCGACCTCGACGCCAACGCAGACTCCGCCGCCGACCGCTACTCCACTTGTCGGCGAGCCTGAAGGCAGTCTGGTTCTGGCCTCTCCGGCACGGGCGCCTCATCAGGACGTGCACCAGGACGTGTCTCCGGCGTTGCTGGCAATGGGGCCGGGAATAGCCTACAGCCGCTTGTTGAGAATAAGATCGGGCGCCGATGTCTCATTGCCCAGTATGCAGGTGGAATGCGATCTGTGCAGCGGGTGGGAACACCCCGATCCGCTTACCTACGTGTTCCATCTGCGGGAAGAGGCGCAATGGCAGGACGGGGAGCCTTCCAGTGGAAGGGTGGTCACCGCCTCCGACGTAGCCTTCAGCCTGGAACGGATTCGCACCCCGGGATGGCCGGGCGCTTCTCTGCTGCAGGCCATGGAATCGGTGGAGGCTACAGATGAATCCACCGTCACGGTCCGCATGCGGTATCCGGATGCGGACTTTCTACTTTCTCTGGCCAATGGAATGAGCAAGATCGTGTCCAGGGAAGCCGTTGACCTCAACGGCGACCTCAAAGATGGGCCTACCCTAGGCTCAGGGCCCTGGCTGCTTAACGAGTTCAGCTTGGACGCGACAAGCTTTGAGGCGAATCCAGGCTACTATGAGCCGGGAGTTCCCGGACTTCAATTGCTTGAGGTGGCTGTTATTCCGGAGGCTTTCACCATGACGGCGGCGGTGCAGGTGGGAAGAGTAGACCTGGCGCGCGTAGATGCCGAGGGCTTTGCGCGCCTTGAACGCAGCCAAGGAGTGCAAAGGGGCATATTCCAGGAGCAGGGCAACGGCCTACTCCTGGGGTTGAATGCGGCGCGCTCGCCCTTCCATGTGGAGCAAGTACGTCAGGCGCTGTTCCAGGCTATAGAGCCCTGGAAGGCCATAGAGAACGCATGGCATGGTGGGGTGGAGGTAGCGCTGGGCGTACCGGTGGTGTCTCCGGAATGGCTCTTGCCCAGGACGGAGCTGAGCGCCTACCTGGCAAACCAGGCCGGAGCGGAGCAGCTTCTGAACGCGGCAGGGGTCAATCTGCCGGTTGGCTTCACTCTGAAGGTGGCGGATTATGGCGATATGCACCTTGCCCTGGCGAATCAGTACAAGCGGATGCTGGACGGAGCCGGGTTCGACACGACGTTGGAGATAGTGAACCCGCGGGTTTACGCGGAAGAGCTCTGGCAGAATGGGGAGTTCGACGCTTTTCTGGGGCCGGTCCCTCCCGTGGACAGTCCCAATGCCTTTCTGTTCGGCCTGCTACACAGCGAGGGGAGGTGGACTAGAACGGGTTACGCCGATGCGGAGCTGGATAGGCTGATAGAGGAACAGTCCGTGCTAGAGCAGGGAAGGGGTGAGGCGGTGCGCCGGATCCAACAGTACGTGATGGACAAGGCAGTTCTGTTCATGCCGGTGACGGGCGCCAGCATGTGGGCGTGGCAGGACAAGGTAGAGGGGTTTCATCCGAACTTTGCCGCGTCCGAGTATTTCTACTGGGCCAGGCTTAGGGTAGCTGAGGAGGCAGGTTAACGATTGTTGAAATACCTGAGGGCGTCTCTCAATGCTTGGATGAGGAAGTCCACTTCCTCGTTGGTGTTGTAGACGTAGAAGCTGGCCCGCCCCGAGGCGGCAAGCCCCAGCTTGCGGTGCATGGGCATCACACAGTGATGACCGGTGCGGATGGCTATCCCCCTCTGGTCAAGGAAGGTGCCAAGGTCGTGGGGGTGAACGTGAGGGTTGTTGAAGGTGACCAGGCCGCCGCGTATGGCGGGATCTCTAGGGCCGAGTATGTCCAGATCCTCTTCCAGCGCCTTGAACTCGCTCAGGGCGTAGGAGGTTATCTCCATTTCATGCTTGCGTACGTTCTCCATCCCCAGCGCTTGTAGATAATCTATGGCGGCGCCAAGGGCCACGGCGTCGGCGAAGTTGGGTGTGCCCGCTTCGAAGCGGTTGGGAAGGTCGTTCCAGGTAGCGTGGTCGTACCAGACCTCGCGCACCATTTCGCCGCCGCGGAGGAAGGGGTCCATGCCTTCCAGTACGGAAGGTTTGACGTAAAGAACGCCGATACCGGGAGGGGCCATCATCTTGTGCCCTGAAAAGGCCAGGAAATCGCAGTCTATGCTGGTGACGTCCACCGGCATGTGGGGCACGCTTTGAGCCCCGTCGATAATGATGGCCGCGCCTACTGCATGGGCGCGCCGGGCCAGGTCTTCTACGGGGTTGGCTGCGCCCAGGAAGTTGGATACGTGCACCGCGGCCACCAGCTTGGTGCGAGGATTGATCAGGTCGTCGAAAGACGTTGTATCCAGAACTCCATTCTCTGCTACAGGTATGTGACGCAGCGTTGCGCCCGTCATCGCGGCTACTTTCTGCCAGGGTACCAGGTTGCTGTGGTGCTCCATCTCAGTGGTGAGTATTTCGTCGCCGGGGCCTATGTTCTGCATGGCCCAGGTGCTTGCCACCAGGTTGATAGCCTCAGTGGTGTTGCGGACGAAGATTATGCTTTCCACGGCGGGAGCATTGATAAAACTGGCAACTTTCCGACGGGCGGCTTCGTAGTGGTCGGTGGCTTCCATACTCAGGGTATGTACTCCGCGGTGCACGTTGGAGTTGAAGCTCTGGTAGACCTCTACCAGGGCTTCTATAACCTGCCTGGGCTTCTGTGAAGTGGCGGCATTGTCCAGGTAGACCAGGGGCACGCCGTTGACGCTCCTGGAAAGGATGGGAAAGTCTTTGCGTATTTCTCTAGCGTTGAACATTATGCTTCTAGCCGGCGGCGCTTTCTGCTATGGCATCTTGGAGCGCGCTCCAAGTCAGAAGTGCGCATTTGATGCGTATGGGGAACTCCCGTACGCCCCGCAGTACGGCCAGCTCTCCTAAAGACTCCTCTTGCTCAGGGCTTAGCTCTTTGCCTTGCATCATGCCTTTGAAAACCGCCACCATTTCACTGGCATTCGCGACGGTGCCTCCCTTGATTGCCTCTGTCATCATAGAGGCGGACGACTGGCTGATGGCGCACCCTTCACCGGCGAAGCCCACCTCTGAAACCAGGCCGTCGTCGTCCAGTTTTGCTGTGAGCACCACCCGGTCCCCACAGAATGGGTTGAACCCTTCCGCTTTGAGGTCCGGTTCTTCCAGTAGGTGATGATTGCGCGGGCTTTTGTAGTGGTCCAGGACTATTTCTTGGTATAGGGAGTCCAATCCTTCCATTTGCATATTATCATTCGGTTGGCTCCCCCCGGTTACTCTTCCGGGGATGATGCCACGAGCCAGTCCTCCAGCTTGGAATGGACAAGGCCGCTGACGTGGTCGCGCAGCTGGTCCTGATTGATGCTGTCGATGACCTCGGCCACGAAGCCGTGGATGACGAAATTGCGGGCGGTGGTCTCGTCCATCCCGCGAGAGCGTAGGTAGAACATCGCATCGTCGTCAATCTGGCCGCAGGCGGCGCCGTGGCCGCATCTTACATCGTCCGTATACACCCAGAACGCAGGCTTGGTGTACGCTTCTGCTTCTTTGGAGAGCAGGAGGTTCTTGTCCACCTGGTATGCGTTGACGCCCTTGGCGTCTTCACGGACTATTATGCTGCCATGGAACACGGAGCGGGACTTGCCATCCAGTATTCCCTTGTACAGCTCGTTGGCCGTGGTATTGCCCTTTATGTGCTCTATGATTACCTGGTTGTCCACGTGTTGTGTTCCTGTGGCCATGTAAAGCCCGTTGAGCACGGTGGAAGCTCCTTCTTCCGTCATGCGGGCGTTGAGGTTGTTCCTCACCAGGCCTCCCCCCAGGTCTATATTGACCGATGAGAAGTAGCTGTCCCTGGCCAGCACCGCTTCCGTATTGGATATATGGTACGCCTTGTCGGAGTGGCGTTGCATCTTGTAGTACCTCAGGGAAGCGCCGGCTCCAAGCACAATTTCCGTGACCGCGTTGGATAGATAGATGCCGTTTGAAAGACCCACGTGGCTCTCTACTATGCTGGCGGAAGCGTCCCGGCCGGTGAGAACAAGAACGCGAGGGTAGACGTCTATCTCTTCATCGTGGCTGGTGGTTATGAACAGAAGATGGATGGGCTCTTCCAGCATGGCGCCGTTGTCTAGGTGGATGAAAGCGCCGTCTTGGAGAAAGGCGGTGTTGAGAGCGACAAAGGCGTTGTCTTCATAGGCCGCGTGCCGCGCCACGTGCTGCTCCGCCATGGAACCGGGACCGGATATCACCGAGGCTATGCTCTCTATCCTGACGCCACTGGGCAGAGAACCGAGGGAGGACAGCTGCGGGTTGAATTTGCCGTCCACGAACACGGCAAGGTGCCATCGGTCATTGCCAGGGTTGTAGGGGCGTAGCTGTGCAGGGTCTACGGAATTGGAGTGGGTGGCGGGCTGGAAGGCGTGCCTGGCAAGGGGTCGAATGTCCGTGTACTTCCATTCTTCATTGCCGCGCCGCGCTGTGGGGAAGCCCAGTTCGTTGAACTTGGCGAACGCCGACTTGCGCAGTTCTTGCACCCAAGAGTGGGTAGGGGAGCAGTCCTTCTCTAAGGAATCAAAGGCGGTAATGTAGTTCTCTAGGCTGGTTAGTTGCTGTGTTGCCATGTGATCAACTGCTGACGGATCTGGCGGCTTCCTCCAACTCGTCGTAGCCGTTTGCTTCGATTTCGTGAGCAAGGCTGGCGCCGCCTGACTTGACGATACGCCCATCTATGAGTACGTGGACAAAGTCCGGGGTCAGATAGTTCAGAATGCGCTGGTAATGGGTAACCAGCAGTATGGCGTGGTCGGAGCGGCGGAAGCCGTTGATGCCGGCGGCCACCTCTCGGAGCGCGTCGATGTCCAGGCCGGAATCCGTCTCGTCCAAGATAGCAAGTCGGGGCTCTAGCACCGCCATTTGGAAGATCTCCATACGCTTCTTCTCGCCGCCGGAGAAGCCCTGGTTCACGTTGCGCTGCACAAACGCCGGGTCCGTCTCCAAGCTGGCCAGCTTTTCCCTGAGGACGCGGTTGAACTTGATGGGGTCAAGCTCCTCTTCGCCCCGGCTCTTGCGCAATGAGTTGTAGGCGGATCGGAGGAACTGGTCAAAGCGGACGCCTGGAATCTCCACGGGGTGCTGAAAAGATAGGAAGATGCCGGCCCTGGCGCGGAACTCAGGCAGCATATTCAGGAGCGGCTGGCCATCCAGGGCGGCCTCGCCGGAAAAGACCTTATAGCCGGTGTGACCGGCGAGCACGTTGGCCAGGGTGCTCTTTCCTGAGCCGTTGGGCCCCATTATGGCGTGCACTTCGCCTTCGTTGACGGTAAGGCTGATCCCTTTGAGGATCTCTATATCTCCCACGCCGGCGTAGAGGTCTTTGATTTCCAGTAATGTCATCTATCCCACGGCACCTTCTAGGTTCGCCTCCAGCAGCCTGGTCGCTTCTACGGCGAACTCAAAGGGAAGCTGCTTGAACACCTCCTTGCAGAAGCCGTTGATGATCATGGAGTGGGCGTCCTCTATGGAGATGCCGCGCTGGTTGCAGTAGAAGAGCTGCTCTTCACTGACGCGGGACGTGAAAGCTTCGTGTTCCAGGTGGGACGAGTTGTTCCGCACCTCCACGTATGGAGTGGTGTGGGCGCCGCACTGGTCGCCAATGAGCAGCGAGTCGCACTGGGTGAAGTTCCAGGAATTGTCGGCGGAGGGCATGACCCGCACCAAGCCGCGGTAGGTGTTCTGTCCCCGACCCGCGGAAATGCCCTTTGCAATGACGGTGCTACGGGTGTTCTTGCCCATGTGAATCATCTTTGTGCCCGTGTCGGCCTGCTGGCGACCCTTGGCCAGCGCCACCGAGTAGAACTCGCCGATGGAATTATCGCCCTGCAGGAGCACGCCGGGATACTTCCAGGTAATCGCGGAGCCGGTCTCCACCTGTGTCCAGGATATCTTGGAGTTTTTGCCCAGGCATTTGCCCCGCTTGGTAACGAAATTGTAGATGCCGCCCACCCCGTTTTCGTCCCCGGGGTACCAGTTCTGGATGGTTGAATACTTGATCTCGGCATCATCCAGGGTGATCAACTCTACGACGGCGGCGTGAAGCTGGTTCTCCTCACGCATGGGGGCGCTGCAGCCCTCCAAATAGCTAACGTAACTGCCTTCGTCCGCAATGATTAGGGTGCGTTCAAATTGCCCGGTGTTCTCCGCGTTGATGCGGAAATAGGTGGTCAGCTCCATGGGGCAGCGCACGCCCTTGGGTATGTAGCAGAAAGAGCCGTCCGAGAAGACCGCGGAGTTCAGCGTCGCATAGAAGTTGTCGGTGTACGGCACCACTGAGCCAAGATACTTTCGCACCAGGTCTGGGTAGTCCCGGATGGCTTCGGACATGGAGCAGAAGATGATCCCCTGCTTGGCCAGCGTCTCTTTGAAGGTGGTGGCAATGGAAACGCTGTCGAAGATGGCGTCCACGGCAACACCGGCGAGGCGCTTCTGCTCTTGCAAGGGGATGCCCAGCTTTTCGTAAGTCTTGAGTATCTCAGGGTCAATCTCGTCCAGGCTGTCGTAGGACGGCGTCTCTCTGGGCGCCGCATAGTAGGAGATGGCTTGGAAATCTATGGGCGGATAGTGAACGTTGGCCCATGTGGGGATTTGTTCCCTTTCCAACAGCTTCATGAAATGGTGAAAAGCCTTCATGCGCCATTCCAGCATGAACTCCGGTTCGTTCTTCTTGGCGGAGATCCAGCGTACCGTCTCTTCGGTCAGGCCGGGGGGTGCGGACTCCTGTTCGATGTCGGTGACCCAGCCGTATTTGTAGTCCTGCGCCGCAACGTCCTTGACGACTTTGTTGGTCTCTGTGGCGGCATTGTTTGTTGTGGTCATTATTTACCTCGGCCGTTTGCGTGAACGGTGAGCCAAGCAACTGCTATCGATGCGGCTCTGGGCTACCAACCCAAACTCTAATTGTTGACCTATAAGGTCAACAATCTATACTAACACTTGAGCTTTAATTGGGCAAACTATACCAGATGCCATGTTATGTTATGAAACATGGGTGCCGGCTACTCAGCGGTCTCAATGTTCTCCGTGTATCGGCAATATAGTTCGGACCCGTACTCAGTGCAGCCCAAGAACTCACCTCTCCCACCGTTTCTCATTACAAGGCGACCCCTGTTACAGCCTGGACACTTCGGCGCTAGCGCACCGAGCTGCCTTAGGCTGCCGGACTGCTCGCGTAACTCGGTAACAAACGCCGAGGGCCTGACCGGATCGGTGATGAGGTATGCGCCGATGCGCGCGCGGGTCATCGCCACGTAGAAGAGTCGCCGCTCCTCTGCAAACGGGTAGGGTTTCCCGGAGGTTGGAGGCAACACGAGTTCAAGCAGGGAGTTGTCCTCGATTCGCGAGGGGAAGCCTAGGCGATCGTCCTTGAGGTCTAGCACGACGACATAATCCGCTTCGCGCCCCTTAGCACTATGGACCGTGCTAAACTCCGCCCACGGCGACCTGTTCTGCAAAGCACGGCTCGATTTGTAGCGCCCCAGCATTAAGACAGAGTGGCCGTTGCCTCGTTCGGAAGCCTCAATGTCCTCCCGGGCGCGCTGGAGACCGGCGGCGGGATCGTCGGCGTAAATGACGGCGATACCCCTGTCGTCGGTTACGCTCGCAGATGTCAGCGTCCGTTTCCACTGCTCTGGATTGCTGAGCACGAACTCAGTCGAGGGACCAAGAATGCCGTCGCCGAATCGGAATGTCTTGCTCAGCGTCCGGGTTTGTACGTGGCCCAGGTAGTCGTCGCAGTTCCGTAAGAGTCCCACGTCACTTCCCGCGAAGCGGTTGATTGACTGCCAGTCATCACCCACCAGGAAGTAGACTGTGTCGTCGCGTTTAAGGGCCTGAAGCAGCTTCATCCTACCCGCAGATATGTCCTGAAACTCGTCGACCAGCACGTACCGGTAGCGCGTTTCCCACTTGCCTTCGCGAATGTAGTGAGCGGCTCTGTTTATCAGGTCATGAAAGTCCAGCTTCCCTTCGGCCCCGAGCCGTTGTTCGTATCTGGTACGCACCTGCTCGAAGACCTTGAGGAATCCCTCGTTGCGCCACAGCGTGCCTTGCTTACTGGCGCGGGCGCGCAACTCTTCGGGCGACAGGCCATTCCTCTTGGCGTGGTTCAGGAACTTTGCCATCAGCCTCGCCAACCACTCAATCAGCTTCCGGGCCAGTCCCAGCACCAACTCTCGTTGTGAGACGCGCTCTAACCGAGCCCCTGCCCCTTCAAGCTGCTCCCCCAGCTTGTCGAGGAGGATTCCCTCCCGGTGCTGCCAGCTATAGGTCTCGATGAGTTTCGTGCCGTACCTTCTGTGAGTCAGTCTGTGCCACTCTACCCTTTCCTTGTACCCCTTCCAACCACGCGGCGGGTTGCCACGCTCGTCCAGCGCGTGATGTTCGATGTAGATGTCGTAGTCGGGGAGATAGAAGTCCGGTCGATACTGGCGGTACTCCCGCGTCTGGGTACACACCTCGTAAGGGCGTTCATAGCAGAACTTCACACCATGCTTCGTGAGGTAGTTCGCGATCTCCAGCTCCTCAAAGCTCTTAACCCTTACGCCGATCAGGGTCCGAAGCTCGACACTGTGTATGTACGCGTTGTATTCGTCCTGAGTGTGGAAGTCGAAGGCCGATTCGTAGGCTCCGTGGTAGGAGGCGATGAAGTTGGCTGTGGCGTCCGAGTGCTCAGGATCATCCAAGAGTTCGTTGAGAATATCCTTGAGGGTGTCGGGCAGTTCGAACTCCTCCGCCAAGGTAGGCTTGCCCTTTTCGACGTCGGCTATGACGCGGTAGCCGAACCCATGGAAGGTATGGACGTTCGCTGCGGAGAGGTCGCCCGCAAGACGGACCGATATCTCGGCAACCGCCTTCTTGTTGAACGCCAACACAAGGACTTCGTGTGGAGAAACACCCTGGTTGCGCACGAGGTGGGCGACTTTGCCAACAACGACCGAGGTCTTGCCAGTTCCCGCACCAGCAAGGACGAGGGTCACGTCCTCGTCTGTGGCCACAGACTCGGCCTGTTCGTTCGTAAGGGGGTTCGGCACTGCCGTGAGGGCGGCGGCCTGCACACTAGGGGCGTGGTTGGACACGAAGAGGCTGTTTGCCTTCCTTCTTGCCACCTCGAAACTCTCAACTGGTTCGAGGGACTCAATCCGGCCTAGCGCCTCCCTCGCTTCTTGTTCAAGGTGCTCTCGGATGAGACCTTCACTCTCCCGAAGAGTCGGAGCGACAGCTTCGTGGAGTTTGAGTGAGTCGTGGTATCTGGCATATCGGTCGCCCGCGAAGAGTTGACGCAGTTCCTCATCTAGCTGCGTCAGCCATGGACTCAGAACCCTGGCTCTTTTGACGGCTTCCGTCACGGCTAACTTGTGGATGCGCGCAGCTTCCTCAAGCGCAGCATCGCGGATTAGCTCGGCTTCCCTCCGGTCAAGTCCTCCGATAGACCGCTTGATGCCGTCGCTCTGGCGAATCATCAATCGGTGCCAGAACCATGACCGTCGGACCGTAATTGAGCTGATGGTGACGACTGGTATTTTGACCCGTACGTCACCAGGGGATTGTTCAATGTGAATCGTTTCGCCGGTCAGCGAGACGCGCGATGGACCCAAAGTGAATAAACGGTAGAGCCAGGCGCTATCGGCTGTAATCTGGTGGTGCGGTCTCATGTCAATTCCAGTAGTGCATTATGGCAGAAGCATTCGAGCTGACAATGGGGTATTCTCTACACGGTGTTGTGTTATGAAACATATGTGACACTCTGAGTAAGTTGCTGCAAGGCTCACCTTGTTCTGGTCAAAAGGAAGGCCACCAGTTCACTGAGGTGGTGATGGTGGACAGGAGAGAGCTCCGCCGCACCGATGGTCTCCATGGCTTGGCGCCCCAGTTCCTCCGTGAGAGACTCGGCGCGTTCCTTGGAGCCTGTCTTTTCAAGCATGCCCAGCACTTGTTGAACGTCGGCCTCACCAATGGACTCCTTGCCGAGAACATCCTTGACGCCCCTGATAGTAGAGTCGTCACCGTTTTGAAGCGCGTGGACAACGGGGAACGTCTTCTTCTTGCGCAGGATGTCGCTTCCCACGGCTTTGCCTGTGACGGAGGGATCGCCCCAGACCCCAAGGATGTCGTCTCGTATCTGGAAAAGATCACCCAGGTAACGGCCCGCCTTGGCCAGCATTGACGCCATTTTATGGTCACCGGAGCCTATGAAGGCGCCCACTTCCAGGGCGCATGAGATGAGCGCGCCTGTCTTGCGTGAAATCATGTCCAGGTATTCGCCGGTGGTGACGTCCAGGCGTTGCTCGAACGATATGTCCAGGTACTGGCCTTCGATCATCTCCAGGCTGCTTTGGGTGAGGCGGGATGAAGCGTAGAGGAGACGTTCCCCGGGGACTTTCTGCGATTGAGATAGAGCCAGGAAAGCAAGATTGAACATCACGCTGCCAGCGGTGAGTGCTTTGCGCTCACCCCATATGGCCCACAGCGTAGGACGATGGCGCCGCTGCACGTCCCCGTCCTCTATATCGTCGTGGATCAGCGAGAAGTTGTGCACCAGCTCTATGGCGGATGCGGCGGCCAGAGCGGATTCCGTGGCGCCGCCGGCAGCCTGGCAGGCGAGAAGGAGCAGCGCTGGGCGCAGCCGTTTGCCTTCGGCGTCATGCCTGGGGTTGCCGTCTTTATCGCACCAGCCCATGTGGTAGCGCAGTGAGGTATATGGAGCGATGTCCTGCTGGGAAATCTCTTCTCGGAGAGCGCTCTCTACAAGGTCACGGTATTCCGAGAGGACAGAGGGTAGGTCTACGGAGGAGGCCGGCTCCGAGCGGCCGGTTTCAGCCATCTTTTCCGTATTCGTCGAGAATAGCGGCGGCGTGGAGAATCCCTTTCAGGAAGTAGTCTATGCGGACGTTTTCATTGGGGGCGTGTATCTTATCGTCGGGGAAGGAAACACCGGACGACGCTACGGGCAGTCCCAGACCCTCCGATATGTAGTACATGGGGCCGCTTCCCGCAAGGCCGGGCGTGAGCAGGGGCTCTTTGTCGTATACCTGCCTGGCCGTTTCCGAGACCAGCCGTACGAACGGCGAGTCCATGGCTGTGCGGGATGGGTTTACTCCGTCCCAGTAGTTGATACCTATGTCTGAAAAGCCGTGGGCGTCCAGGTGGTTGCGCAGCTTGTCCAGGATATCTTTGGGCCTCTGGTCCGGTACAAGCCTGAAGTCCAACTTCACCTTGGCGGTGGCCGGCAGGACGGTCTTGGTGCCCTCGCCGGTGTAGCCGGACTCTATGCCGCAGATTGTGCACGTTGGCTGGAACATGTGGCGTTTGCGGAAATCGATGCCTTCCGCATCGCAGAGGAAGCGGGAAACCTGAAGCTCCTGGCGCAGGCTGTCTTCTTCCGGAGGCATTCCGGCTACGGCGGCCAACTCCATCTCGGTAGGTTGGCGGACCTGGTCGTAGAAGCCTGGGATGAGGATGCGCTCGTCCTGGTCCTTTAGAGTGGACAGAGCCCAGACCAGGCGCCACGCTGGGTTGGGTACCACGGTGGCCCAAGACGAGTGGGAATCCCGGGAAGCGGAACGTAATTCAAGCTCTACGTAGAGAATGCCCTTGAGACCCAGATATATCTGGGGGTTTCCCTGCCAGTTGACGCCGCCGCCTTCCCAAATGCAGGCGTCCGCCTTCAGAAGGTCACGGTGCTTGTCCACGAATGAACCGAAGCCTGGGCTGCCTATCTCCTCTGCGCCCTCGATGCAGAACTTGACCTGGCAAGGCAGTTCGCCGCGGACGGCCTTCATGGCCTTGACGGCGGCAATGCGCGCCGCTAGGTGTCCTTTGTCATCGGATACGCCCCGGGCAAAGATGCGTCCGTCACGCTCCGTGGGTTGGAATGGCGGCGAGTCCCACAGCTCCAGCGGCTCGGCGGGCTGAACGTCGTAGTGGTTGTAGAACAGCAACTGCTTGGAGGAGCGCCCGTTGTGTTCGGCGTAGACCACTGGGAAGCGCGGGTCTTCCGTAGGCATGATGCTAGCCTGGAAGCCTGCTTCTTGTAGCATAGCTTTCACCAGGTCGGCGCACTCCTGCAGGCCATGGTTCTGGGCGGCCACGCTGGGCTGGGCGCAGAGGCGCTTGAGGTCTTCCAGATACTCGGGCAGGTGGTCTTCTATGTGCTTCCTGATAGCAGTGTCCATGGCGGCTCCTTGGTGTCGGCCGATTATAGCAGATGGAAGCTGTGCGTTCTCGTTGACAGTGGAATGGGGGTAGGATGATACTGTTATTGCAAGGCAAAAGGAGGAACAGTGGACACTACATCCTTGTTGACGCGTGAAGACATCAAGTCGGCAATAGAGCAGGCGCCAAGGGTGCGCTTGGCCAATATTCCAACGCCCGTTGAAGAGCTCTCCAGGCTGAGCGATGCGCTGGGCGGCACGCGCATCTTGATCAAGAGGGACGACCTTACGGGGCTGGGGTTCGGCGGCAACAAGGTGCGCCATATGGAGTTCTGCATGGGAGATGCCCTGGCCAAAGGATGCGATACGTCCGTAAACGCCAACCTCTGGGTATCGAACAATTCCAGGATCATTGGTGCGGCGTCCAAGAAGATGGGCATGCGCTATATCTGCGTGGTTGTGGGAGGCAAGGACAGACCGGTGCAGGGGAACATGCTTCTGCTTGATTTGATGGGCACCGAGATGCACCTTACCCAGGATAGGGACATGGAAGAGGGTAGGCGGTTGGCCGAAGAGCTGGCTGACCAGGTGAAAAGCGAGGGAGGCAAGCCTTACCTGCATACCGCGGAGCCAATGTCACGTGGATCGGGCGCTATGGGCTACCTCAACGCTACCCTGGAGATAATGGGGCAGTTGGATGAAATGGGCGTTGCCGATGTCAAAGTCTACATAGTAGCCGGGGCATCGCATGGAGGGCTGGCGCTTGGCGCAAAGGCCCTGGGCCTGCCCTGGAGCATCACCGGTGTGCAGGTCGCCCCGCCGTCGATTTACTTTGCCGACACGGTAACCTGGGCAAACACCGCGGCCCAGGCGCTGGAGATCCCCCTGCGCTTGGACTGGGAGGACCTTACCGATACATCCGACTACATAGGGCCCGGCTATCCCGACCCCAGCCCGGAGTGTGTCGAAGCGATACGCTTGATGGCCGAGCTAGAAGGGATCATCCTTGAACCCGTGTATACGGGCAAGGCGCTTGCGGCGGTGATAGACCACGTGCGCAAGGGAGTGCTGACCTCTAAGGATACAGTGCTTTTCATGCACACCGGGGGACTGCCTGAGCTGTTCAGCTTTGCCGAAGAGTTGAAGCGATAGCTCGTCTGCCCCGCCCGGGCTTGCTCTCGTGGCTATGAAAACAGACGGTTTCAGTAGGGGCGGTTCGCGAACCGCCCAGGGGCCCGGCCGCTCTCTCAGCCTGCCACGCCCGGTTGACTAGGTTCTACGCGGGGTGGCTTCCCCAGGCTTGCTTTCTCTCAGCAGCGGCAAGATCAATATCAACGCCGCGGATACCACTGCCAGAATCAACACACCCGAGGTGAGCGAGCCTGTGAGATCACGGATGAAGCCGAGGAGGAAGGGCCCTCCGAACCCTCCGATTTCGGCGGCGGCGAAGAACAGCCCCGCGGCCGTGCCTATGCGCTTTGCGCCTATGCGAGGCGTTTCCATCAATATGAGGGTCTGTATGGGCATCATGGGCCCCCTCACCACGTTGGACGCTATCAGTGCAATGATAAGCACTAGGCCCGTGGTGTAGGCCAATCCCAGTGTGGCCACCACAGCTACGCCAAGCAGCAGCGCCATGGTCAGGGCGCGGTAACCGTGCCTGGCCAGCGGCGGTATTACAAGCAGCCCGGAGACGCCAATGGCGGTGCCCAAAGCGGTCCAGATGCCGGCTTGAGTAATGGTCATTCCTCCTTCTTGGAGAAGGGTGGGTAGCCAGTTGCTGAGGCCGTGATTGAGGAGAAAGGTGGCAAAGGCCATGACCAGTACGACCTGGACGTTTCGTAGACGGAGCAGCTTATAGATCACGGTCAGGCTGGATTCCTTGTCGGAGGAGGCATGGCTGCTTTCTGAAGCGGGCAGGGGAGCGTCGCGGGAGAAAAGCCACCAGGCCGCTATGATGACCAGTAGAACCGCTCCATAGATTAGAGATATGCCGCGCCAGCTTCCCGTGAGGGGCATGACCACTCCGGCGGCGGTGGCCAGGGCTATGGCCATGCCGCTGAGCGGCCCGGTGGTATAGATGCCGGCGGCTAGGTTGCGCTGGTTTCCCTGGAACCACAGAGAGACCACTTTGGGAGCGCCTATGGAGATGATGGGGCCTCCCACTCCGAACAATGCCACCGCGAATAGCAGTGTGTAGAAGTCCACGGCAAGGCCGCGCAGCACCAGCGAGACCCAGACTATGATTATGCCGATGCCCAGCGATCTCCGCACACCGAGGCGGTCGACGACGGCGCCCAGCGGCGAAGCGGTAAAGATGTAGACGAACTGCCACGCGCCAAGGATAAGGCCCATCTGGCTGAAGGACATGTTCAGGTCTTTGATGATTGGATCGACGAGGGGTGGGATGGTTGCCGCGGTCACGCCAAAGGAGGCGTAGAGGAGCCAGAGCAAAAAGAGAATGACCCAGCGATAGGGGTTCGCCTCCGTCACGGCTTGCTGGGGAGGCCGGGTTGCGGGCTGACCGGTGCTCACGCACACAATATACTTGCGGATTGGGCAGGGTGGCAAATGGGGAGCGGCGAATCGTGTTTGCATTTGTGCCTACGGATAGAGTAGGGTAGGCCTCTCCATCTTGCATCACCGGGTGTTCCCAATGAAGAAACCCAGGTTCTTCTATGGTTGGTATATAGTCGTCGCTGGCTTTTTCGGCAACGTGGCGGCCGGCGGCATCCAGAGCTTCACTTTCGGCGTGATATACCCCGCAATGAGCGATGCCCTGGGCTGGGGTCGCGGTGTGGTCTCCGTGGGACTGGCGCTCCGTCCCCTGGGCGCAGCTTTCATGGGGCCCATCTTCGGGCCATTGATCGACCGCTTCGGCGCACGCTGGCTCATGTTCTTCTCGGCGCTCATCGGCGGCATAGCTACCATAGCCGTGGCCCAGGTCACGGAGGTCTGGCAGTTCTACGTTGTCTACGGCATAGCGGGGGCGCTTACCTTCACCGGCGTGGGAGACCTGGTGGCAACGGCGGTGATACCCAAGTGGTTTGTAAGACGGAGGGGTAGGGCCTTGGGTCTAGCCACAATGGGCAACCCGGTGGCGGGCATGGTGGTGGCTCCTATACTGGTCTTCATCGTCGTGACCTACGGCTGGCAGGCGGGATGGTGGTTTCTCGGACTGCTCATCCTCTTCATAGGCATACCGGCGTCGTCACTAATGCGGCGCCAACCTGAAGACCTGGGACTGCAACCCGACGGCGATACGGATGAGGAGCCAGGACTCCCAGGCCAGCCCGCTCGTATACCTAGCCACGCCGCGGAGGTGCAGTGGAGGCCCGGAGAGTCGGTGAGGACGCTGACCTTTTGGCTGCTGCTGGCGGGCTTCACCATTGGCCTGACGGCGGTAGGAGGAGTCGTCCTCCACGAATTCGCTTTTCTCAGGGAACGGGGCCTATCATCGCCGGTGGCGGCCGCCGTGCTTTCCACGCATGCCATAGGCGCGGCACTGGCCAGGCTGCTCTGGGGCAGCTTGGCGGATAGGTTTCCCATCAGGTACATGATGGCGGCCATATTCTTCTTCTCGGCGCTTGGCCTGGCCATTCTGCTGGTGTCGCAGAGCGCGCCGTTTGCCTTCTTGTTTGCCGCGGTGTACGGCCTATCGGTGGGTGGCACCGGGGTCGTACAGCCCACTATGTGGGCAAACTACTTTGGCCGCGGCTTCATTGGAGCAATACGCGGCATCACCATGCCGGCGCAGCTGATCAGCGTGGCGGGCGGCCCGGTCATGGCCGGAGTTCTCTACGACGTAACGGGAGGTTACGTGCTGCCGTACCAGATATTCTTCATCACCCTTGTCGTAGGTGGTGTGCTCATGCTGTTCACCGTTCCTCCCCAGAAGAAGACGCCGGCGACCGTGGAAAGCGCCCAGCCGGCGGACTAGGTTGACAACTGAAACACCGGTAATAGAATCCCTTCAAACTGTTCCGGCAGGGTAACGGATGAACGGAATCCATGACATGGGTGGAATGTATGGCTTTGGCCCGGTGGAGCGCGAGGAGAATGAGCCTGTCTTCCATGAAAAGTGGGAGGGTCGCGTCTATGGCATGACCAGGCAGCTGAGGCAATTCCTGGTGACCGATGCGGGAGGCTTCAGATACGCTATCGAGCGGATACCCCCGGCCACGTATCTCGCCTCCAGCTACTACGAAAAATGGCTGCTGGCAGTGGAGAGCCTGCTCATAGAAAATGGCGTAGTCACGGCTGAAGAGTTGGGCAATCAGACGGCTTTCTATGAGGAGAACCCGCAGGCGGAGGTTCCTCGGCATGTCGATCCTCAGCGAACCGCTGAGGTTATGCGCCGTATCCATACCCGTCAGCCTTTGCACAAGGAAATAGGGGTTAAGCCAAGGTTCAAGATAGGAGATGCGGTGCAGGTGCGCAGCTTCAATCCGCTCGGCCATACGCGTCTGCCCAGGTACATACGCGGCAAAAGGGGTGAGATAGTCATCTACCACGGTGTGCATGATTTTGAGGATACGGTAGCGGCTGGGACTGAAGCAAAGCCTCAGCCGGTCTATGCCGTTCGCTTTGAAGCCGCGGAGGTATGGGGAGATTCCGCGGAAGCCAACCATAGCATTTACATCGATATGTGGGAAAGCTACTTGGAACCGGTCAAGGAGGGAGCATGAGTGGAGACCATGGAAAGCACGATCCTGAGCCTGAGCCATATCCGGCGCTTCGGGCCAAGGCGTTGGAGTCCCTGCTGGTGGAAAAAGGCCTGATAGACAGCGGCGCCATCGATGAGATAGTGCGCACCTACGAACAGGACATTGGACCTTTGAACGGAGCGAAAGTGGTGGCAAGGGCGTGGAGCGACCCCGAGTATAAGAAGCGGCTGCTGATGAGTGGGACGGAAGCCATAGCTGAGATGGGATTCCAAGGCGCTCAGGGAGCGGAAATTGTGGTCTTGGAGAGCACGCCGCAAGTCCACAACATGGTGGTGTGTACGCTCTGTTCCTGCTATCCCTGGCCGATACTGGGATTGCCGCCGACCTGGTATAAGTCCGCGCCATACCGCTCCCGGGCTGTGATAGAGCCAAGGGCCGTACTGGAAGAGTTCGGACTGGAATTGGACGATTCCGTGGAGGTGAGGGTATGGGACAGCACCTCCGAGGTCAGGTACATGATCCTGCCTGAGCGTCCATCGGGCACGGATGAAATGAGCGAATCGGAGCTGGTGGACCTTGTCACTCGTGACTCCATGATAGGTGTTGCCAGAGCCAAGTCTCCTGCAGGGGTGGCCTGAGGGGAGGGATGATGAGCACAGACGCCGACAGGCAGATAGCCAATATGGATGGTGAAGCGGCGCTTCCCAGGAGCAACGGCGAGCTGGTATTCCAAGCTCCATGGGAGGGGCGTGCTTTCGGCATTGCGGTAGCCATGAACGAGGACGGCTTGTACAGCTGGCGTGAGTTCAGAGACAAGCTTGTAGAAGAGATTGCCGCGATCGAGAAAAACACAGCCGGGACCGCCTACTATGAACAGTGGCTGGCGTCACTGGAAAAGCTGGCAATAGAGCGAGGGTTCGTCACGCCGGAAGAGATGGACACCCGGACGGAAGAGTACGCCTCCGGAGAGCGTGACGATGACCACGACGACGACCACGACGACCATTAGGGGCAATCCGGAGCGGCTCCGGCTTACGGGTGCTTCTCCGCTACTCTTTCACCGCCAGCATATTGTAGGCAAGGGTTACCATGACTTTACTGGCGTTGATCAGGGAGTCTATGCCAATGGACTCGTTGGTGCCGTGGACAAAGCTGATCATGGGGTCATCGTCGGGGTGCATGGCTGAGAATCCGTAGGTGACTGTGCCCAGCGGCCTGGTGAACCGAGAATCGGTGAAGCCCGTGCTGATGCCCGGCACCATCTGCACGTCGTCTAGTCCCAGCGCCCTGGCCGAGGCGGCGCGTATCTGCTCGGCGAATACGGTATCGAAGTCGGAGGCGTTGGGCACCGCCATGTAGTCTATCTCGTAGGAAGTCCCAGGTATGCCTTGCAGTACCTGGTCCAACTGCTGCTTCAGGTAGTTATCATCCTGATGCGGCAGGGTGCGCACGTCGCAGGTGAGGCGGATGGCCTCCGGCACGCTGTTGGACTTTATGCCTCCTTGGACTATGGTAGGGGTGAGTGTCATGCGGGACAGTGCACGGAGGACCGAGGCCAGGCGCGGATTGCTCGGTTCCACCTCTGAAATTATCTCGTCCACGTTCTGCGGAGAGGGTTTGTGCTCTATGGCGAAGGCGGAGAGATGCTCGAAGAGGCTGGTCGATGTGTCGCGCTCTGCTTCGTATGACTCAATGCTTTTGAGTACCTGTCCCAGGCGGTAGAGTGCGTTGGTGCCCTGCCAGGGAACGGAGGCGTGAGAACTGGAGCCCTTGACGTCGATCTCCACTTGCAGGCGTCCCTTTTCACCGACGCCAAGTACATAGGCGAATCCGCCGCTGCCTGTGTCTACGGCGTTGCCCCCGCCTTCGTTGACGGCGAAGGGAGCCGCCAGCTTGTCTGCGTGGTTGTCGGCCAGCCAGCCAAAGCCGTAACGGCCGCCATGCTCTTCATCCGCGCCGGAGGCCAGCACCAGCGAATCTTGAAGCTCTATATCGTTGCTCTTCAGCAGATGAACGGCAAAGATCTGGGCGGCGAGCAGACCCTTGCAATCGGACGCGCCCCGTCCGAAGATGCGACCGTCCGCGATAGTGGCGCTGAACGGGTCGAAGCGCCACTTGGCCTCTTCCTCCACGGGAACGACGTCCGTGTGAGACATGAAGAGGAGACCGGCTTTGCCGGAGCGGCCCTCCATTCTGGCGATGAGGTTGCCTCTATTAGGGGCGGACTCCAGGATCTCAGATGCAATGCCGTCCTTGGCCAGCCAGCCTTGGGCAAACTCACAGACAGGCGTCTCGTTGCCGGTGGGCATGAAGCCGGTATTGACGGAAGGGATGCGTACCAGGTCCTGTTCCAGCTCGATTATTTCGTTACGGTTGGCCTCTACCTGGGCCAGCAGATCATCGATTGTAGACATGGCTGCCTCCTTGCCACGGCCAGGAGAGGATATAGGATGAGAGAACGTATGGGCAAGGTGGGAGTAGGCGGACATATGTTATCCTTCAAAGGGAACCACAACACGCTGTGAACAAAGGAGCCTACGAATGACTAACTTCCTCCCAGACCAGGAAAATCAAGAAGAGGTGACCTTCGACGAGTTCTGCGAAGAGTGGTTGAGAGAATTCGCGGAGGGGAACCTTTCTCCTTTTGAGAAAGGCCAGAGGTTTGCCTTGAAATTGGTTACACAATGGCTCGGCGTTAACGATGACGATGAAGACCTAATGTTGTGCGATGGGAGTGGTGACGGCGGCATTGACATCGCCTACTTACACCGCGCTGAAACTGGCGATGGTGAACAAGCTGACACATCAGTAGAAGGGGATACTTGGTATCTGGTTCAAAGCAAATACGGGAAAGCTTTCAAGGGGCGTGAAACAGTTTTCGGCGACGGCCGAAAGTTAATAGCGACGCTGGCCGGTGATAGCCCTCACATTTCCGAGAATGTCAGGCAACTGATCACACGAATAGATACGTTCCGACAGAAAGCTTCTGATCGTGATCGCATTATTTTAGTGTTCGCCACGACCGACCCCATGAACGAATCAGACCGGCAGGCGCTGAAGGACATCCGTTTGCTTGGCAAGGAACGTTTCCCTGATCTATTTGAAGTTGAGGACATTTCTCTCCAAACAATCTGGGAAGCCAGAGAGTCAACCCCGCCTTCGGCTATCTCCTTGACGATTCAGGGTAATTTTGTTGACCCGAGCGCCGGGCTTCGGGTGGGCACGATACCCCTCACAAATTTGTACGAGTTTCTAAAGGGGTACCGAGACAAAACTGGCAACTTGGACCAATTATATGAAAAGAATGTACGGCAATTCTTGGGAAGCCGTAGGAAAGTCAACAAAAGGATCGACGAAACACTACGTAACAGCCCAGAATTGTTTGGCCTATACAATAACGGCATAACAATTGTGGTGTCTGATTACTCTACGAAAGCGGACGGCTCCTGTGTACTATTTGACCCATATGTGGTGAACGGTTGCCAAACCACTAGGACAATTTGGGAGGTTATGCGACAGAAACTTGACGCCGGAGGCACTGGACAGAGCGCATCGATAGACGAGTGGCAAGCTCGTGCTGATAGAGGCGTAGTCGTAGCCAAGGTAGTCAAAGGTAGCAGCGCTCAGATAACGGAGATCACTCGGTTTACAAATTCACAGACTGCTGTGCGTGACCAGGACTTCATCACGTTACGTAGCGATTTCAAGGCTTGGGCGGGTGCAATGGCTGCCCGACATGGGGTATTCCTTGAGATCCAAAGAGGCGGTTGGGATTCGCAAAAGGCTTATCAGAAATCCCACCCAAGCTCTCACCAGTTCACTGAGTTTGCTAATGCCTATGATCTGATCAAGGTTTACGGGGCAGGTTGGCTGCGCGAACCTGGTTCGGCTTTTGGGAGGAACAACGCTTTCGTCCCTGGCGGAACCATTTTCAATCGTATCACCTCCGGCGAAGAGCCATTTGGAATAAACGACCTCTATGCCGCTTATCGCCTCCAAAAACTGGCGAGCCAGTTCAAGTTCGGTCGTGTAGCAGAGACCCCAAGCCGTCGCCAGACCCGGTTCTTATTCTATTTTGTAGCTCTTGACTTCTTGAGGGAAACCCTGATCCGCGCCGACCCTCCGTCCTCGGCAACGAAGTTGACCAATGCTCTCATGGCGCTTTTGCAGGAAGAAAATCAAGTGGCACTCCAAGGATTGGTCGATTCAGCAATTGAAGTTGTTGATGAGTATCTGCACCAAGAATCTGAGGACTCGTTGTTTAAGGAGCCTACCTACGAAGGGAACTTGAACACATTTCTCAAGGGGCCCCATCTCGGCAAGAATGAGGAATTCAACCCGTTGTTAAAGAGCTTGTTATCCAAACATAAGGTTGTGTTTGGCAGTCGTATAGGAAGGCCAATTTCACCTCGAGAGATGATTACCCAGGCAATCTTCCAGGGTAGTTCCAAAGGTGTTAACGACCAACAGGACTGAGTGAATCCAGGGAGTGGACGGGGTGGCTAAGAGAGAGTCTCTCCTGAATCGAGCGACGAAGATATCAGCCCCCCCTCTCGTCTGCCCTCCCTTCGTTATTGCGAGGAACCGAAGCAATCTGGCGGCGGGTGGCATTGCCGGCTGGGATGCCTCCTGCCGAATGAGTCCGTCATACGCCCCTGCCATCCCCCACGCGCATCGTCCAGGCATATAGGTCACAGAAAAACTGCCGAAAACAAAACGCATGCAAGCCCTTGAGAAGGGCTTGCATGCCACATTTCATATATCCAAACTTGAACGGTAATGCTTTCCTTCCTTGCCAAACTTGCCATATTCCCACTCAAGCTGCTCGGCAAGCTCCTGGCTTGGCGTTGGAAGAAGACTCGCTTCGCATGGCGGTCAGCGTGGCGTGAATCGGCGCGACCTCTCAGGTTCCTCTACCTCATTCTCGGACTCTTCATCGCCAACGCACTGGTTCCGGTCGCCTTTGGCCAGTTGGGCGTGGTGGGTGGAGTCTCCTACCTGTTCGCATTGCTGCTGGCGATTTTGGACGCCACCTTCTTCAGGACGGTGAGGGTGGGGCGCGTCAAGTACGTCCCGCTTGGTCTGACGGCCCCATTCCTGATTCTGGTGGGTGTGATCGCTTCCTTGGCAATCAGGCCTCTCCTTGGCAATGCGAAGAACGCGGCATTGGCCGAGGACTTCGTAGGAGCGGCCATCCTCCTGGGCGTCTTCGCCCTCATGACGCTGTGGTTCCGGCGATTGCAGAGCGGAAGGCTCTATTGATCTTGCCCTGAAGGGCGACTCTACCCCGGTGCAGGGTACCCTGCACATGTCAGTCTCATAGCAGTGTCGCTACCCGGATCAGACCGTATAACTACTGTACTGCGCCTCCGTTCAGCACATGAACGTCTCGGAGGCTCCGATACGCACCCCTGTAGTCCAGGCCGTAGCCTACGACAAAGACGTCTGGCACATCGAACCCGCAATAGGTCGCCTCGACGTCATGCGCGCGCCGGGCGGGTTTGTTCAGCAGGGCGCAAATGTTGACAGACGCCGACCCCAACTCCCGCAGTTTCTGCACCAACAGGGCGCAAGTAGCCCCTGTGTCGACCACGCCTTCCACAACGAGGACGTCCCGCCCCTCTATCCGTTCACGTAGTGGCAGCCAGCTCACGGTTATCTTCCCCCCCTCCGTGCCCTCGTACCTCCTCATCCGCACCGTTGTCACGGCCACCGGCATCGCGAACGACCGCATCAGGTCTGCTAGAAAACAGACCGCCCCGTCCATAGCACCCACCAGGACCAATTTGGACAGATCGTAGTCCTTGCATACCTTGGCTGCGATCTCCTCGACCGCGCGCGCTATCTCTATCTCGGAGACCAGTACGTCGCCTAGCTCCATCTTTCCTCGCAGTGCCTCTTCAGTGTGCCACGGCATTGTATAGTCCAATGCTAGGGGCTACAAGGCAGCCCGTTCGTTCCCCGGCGACGGCTCCATTACGCAGCATGGAGCCCTGGGCAACCTGCCCCCGGAAACCTTGTCCAGATGATCCCGGCAGGGGTTCAATAACTCGCTCTACAGCACTACAACTCCATCAAACAGGGTTGCGGGGCTGCAAAGAAGAGGAGACACTGAAAGTGTGGAATTGAAGAACTGTTTCGTCGTCGGTACCGTGGCTTTGGCTATTGCGGCCAGCATGGCCTGTAGCGACCCCGTGCCCACGCCATCTCAAACACCAATACCAGAGCTAACCACGGAGCAGCCGGCAACACTTGCTTTGACCCAAACGCCCTCGCCCGTCCCATCCATTGCTCCAACACCGACTCAGCTACCCACACCGGTGCCTGAGGTTACGGCAGTGCCAACGGCGACACCTACTTCGATTCCAACGCCCACTCGGCTACCCCTTCCCACGGCTACTCCTACCCCGACAGTCGAGCCTGAGCCTGCCCGGCCAGGAGAGCGGATAAACTGGTTCAGGTGCGGACGATTCGAGCTTGAGTGCGGGTTTGTGGAAGTTCCCGCGGACTACCGCGACTCAGAGGCAGGCAGCATCAGGATCGCGGTCAATGTGCACCGTGCCACGTCTCCGGGTGAACGGATAGGCTATTTATTGGTGAACCCCGGGGGGCCAGGCGAAAGCGGTGTTAGGTTGGTCCACTTTCTTCCATTCGGACTGTTCCCGGGTGAACTCGTCGCCCACTTCGACATAGTCGGCTTCGACCCGCGCGGGGTCGGAGAGTCCGAGCCCGAATTCGCTTGCGGAGAGCCCGGTGAGCAGATCGGGCTGCTTGCCGAGATTGACGGGGACATAGACACTCGCAACGAGATAGCGGCCGGTGAAGCGGCAGCCAACCTGTGTATTCAATCAATGGGGCCGGTCGGCGGCCTGCTGCACAGCCAATACGTCGCCAACGACATGGATGAAATACGGAAGGCCTTGGGGGCGGATCAGGTCTCCTACCTGGGGTTCTCCTATGGGTCGGCGTTGGGGGTCTGGTACGTAACCATCTTCCCCGAGTCAGTTAGGGCAATGGTTGTCGACGGCGCCGACAACTCGGTTGACCCCGCCGCCACCCAGCAGGAACGGGTTGATGAGGTAATCGAGGAGGTCGCACCCATTGAGGACTTTCTTGAACAAGCGCTCATCGCCTGCGCTGATCCGCTATGCCCCATTTACAACGACGGAGACCCGGTCGGCTACTTCAGTCAGGCGGTTGCGAAACTGGATATTGTCAATGCTGCGGCGGATCATCCACTGGCAGGCTTCTTCGGGGTGGTCTCGACCCTGTACAGTGAAGAGACATGGCCTAGTCTGTGGCAAGGTCTGTTTGAACTTTACGAAAGAGACGACCCTTCCACTCTTCTGGATTTCGCCAACATACAGTTCGGCCCGGAACCCACGGCTGCAAGAATCACTTCCCACGTCAATTGCCTGGATCACTGGGTCATATACCCGGAATTGGACCGCGCCACGCGGCTGGATGACTCCATAGTTATTGACACCGCCGTAGAGGAAATATTCCCCTTACTGGCGTTAGTAGACCCCCAGTTCCCCAGCGCATGCCCGTTCTATGATCAGTTCGCCCCTGACCCTCTGGAGGTGCCTCTCGACGGGGGAGGAGTGCCGATACTGGTGATCGGCAACCACTCCGACCCGTTTACTCCCTTCAGCGAATCCGAAGAGCTAGTATCCGACACGCTCAGCAACGGTTATCTGCTGGGAACCTCTCACTTTTCGCACGTTGTCTATCCGCAGAATGACTGCGTTAACGGTCACGTTCACAGGGTGCTGATAGACGGTGTTTACCCAAGCGAGCGGCGGCTCTTCTGCGAGCAGGAAGCTGATGAACCCTCCCGCTAAGCCTCTGGCTTGCTGCGCTTATCTAAGCTACGGACTATGCGAAAATGATTGAGACGGGGCTGGTCACTTGAAGCCACATCGATTCAATTGATAGTTGTACCTAATCAGGATAGACTGGGCTTGAGTGACTGGCCGCCAGGATTCAAGATGGGCAGTTGGATCATTCCGCAGCAAGTGGAGATTGGAGAACCAGATGGAGTCTAAACAGAAAATAGTCTGTGTACTTTATGGTGACCCCGTTGAGGGTTATCCACCACGGTACGCGAGAGAGGATATACCTGTACTGGCAGCATACCCGGGTGGACAAACTATGCCTTCGCCAAGCGCGGTCGACTTTGTACCTGGAGAACTCCTCGGATCGATTTCAGGTGGCTTGGGACTGCGAAAATTCGTCGAGAGCCGTGGCCACAGCTTGGTCGTTATGTCCGACAAAGATGGTTCCGATTCGGCCTTCGAAAAGGAAATCGTCGATGCTGACGTGGTAATATCGCAGCCTTTCTGGCCCGCTTACCTTACTGCGGATCGGATTGCCAAAGCCCCTAACTTACGGCTGGCAATTACCGCCGGGATCGGTTCTGACCACGTTGATTTGAACGCGGCCATTGATCGGAACATAACCGTTTGTGAAGTCACTTATTGCAATAGCATCAGCGTCGCTGAGCACGCGGTTATGCAGATACTTGCCCTCGTCAGAGACTACATTCGTCAATACCACTTGGTTGTGCAAGGCGGTTGGGATATAGCGGACGCTATATCCCGCTCCTACGATATCGAGGGAATGAGCGTAGGTGTGATAGGTAGCGGGCGTATTGGACTGGCGGTGTTGAAGCGTATGAAGCCCTTTGATGTAGCACTGCACTACACGGACCGTCACCGGCTTCCCGCTCAGACGGAGGAAGAGTTGGGGCTTACCTTCCATTCCGACGTGGAGTCTCTGGTCAAAGTCTGCGATGTCGTCAGCGTTCATGTTCCGCTGCATCCGGAAACGGAGCATCTCTTCAATGATGAGTTGATCTCCAAGATGAAGCGCGGTTCCTATTTGGTCAATACGGCACGGGGGAAAATTTGCGATAGAGACGCTATCGTGAGGGCACTCGACAATGGTCAGTTGGCCGGTTACGCAGGTGATGTCTGGTTTCCACAGCCGCCGCCTAAGGACCATCCCTGGCGCACCATGCCCAACCATGCAATGACCCCGCATACATCAGGAACTTCGTTGTCCGCTCAAGCTCGTTACGCCGCCGGCGTAAGGGAAATCTTGGAGTGTTGGTTTGAAGGCAGGCCCATCAGGGACGAATACCTTATCGTACAAGGCGGCCATCTTGCTGGTACAGGGGCCCATTCTTACAGTGAGGGAGATACAACGGGAGGTTCTGAGGAAGCTGCTCGCTTTGGGAGATGACATGCACCTCAGCCAACCATCTAGGTCAACGTCTACGGCGAAGTAGCCGCGATCTTGAACTGCTCGCTGTGCTAAGACGTTCCTCTAGCCTTCCAGCATCATGAAGACAAACGGTACATATGATGTAATCGTTATTGGTGTCGGCGGAATGGGTTCCGCCACGGTATACGAGCTCGCAAGTCGCGGCATGCGCGTTCTGGGCCTCGAGCGTTTTAGCATACCGAACGATTCCGGATCGTCGCACGGCGTAAACCGGATTATCCGGATGGCCTACTTCGAGGAACCGTCCTACGTGCCGCTCCTGCGGCGCTCGTACGAGCGCTGGCATGAGCTGGAGGAGATGAGCGGCGAGAAGCTGTTGTACACCACCGGCTCCTTGGACACCAGCCATGAGGACGGCAGGGTGTTTACCGGCTCCCTGCGCTCATGTCGTGAGCATGACCTACCGCACGAGGTGCTCACCAGCGCCGAGCTGACTCGGCGCTTCCCGGGATTCCGCTTCCCGGAGAGATGGATGGGGGTATACCAGCCCGACGGCGGGTTCGTGCTCTCGGAAAGGTGCATAGTCAACTACGTCTTCGCCGCGCTGGAGCGTGGCGGCGAAGTGAGAGCCCACGAGGCGGTGCGGGAATGGAGCAGCGATGGAGGTGCCGTGCGAGTCGAGACCAACCGCGGACTGTACGAGGCAGGGGCGTTGGTCATCACCGCCGGCGCTTGGGCGGGGCCGCTGTTGCCGTCACTGGACCACCTGCTGGTCCCCGAGCGACAGGTGCTCGGCTGGTTCCAGCCGCTACACCCGCATCTCTTTGCGCTTGGCAACTGCCCGGTCGTGATCGGTGAGTTTGAGGAGGGGCATTACTATGCTCTCCCCGTGTTCGGTATCCCGGGGTTGAAGTTCGGCAAGTACCACCACCTGTACGAGGCGACGACCGCCGATGGCCTGGAGAGAGACTTTCGGGATGAGGATGAGGCTGTGTTGCGGGAGGGTTTGGCACGCTACTTTCCTGATGCAAACGGGCCGACGCTGTCTCTGAAGCCCTGCATGTTCACGAATACTCCTGATGGGCACTTCATCATTGATGCTTTACCCGGCTCCCCGAACGTCTTCTTTGCTGCGGGGTTCTCCGGCCACGGATTCAAGTTCTGCAGCGTTATGGGTGAGATCATGGCAGACTTGGCCACGCGGGGAGAGACCGGCCATGACATCTCGTTCCTCCGCCTTAATCGCTTCGACCTCCACACTGCCACATAGGTGCCCCAAGCCTTCCGTTCAAACGGCATCATGCGGCTACCGGTCACCTTGACAGTGTCTGCAACTATGCTGACATAGACGTAATCCCGTGGAGGAGTCCGCCATACCGGCCTATAGACGCCTCATCATCGCATGGTTATTCGTCCCGCTGCACCGGCTCTTGTTCCGCCTCACCAACGGACGCCTTCTGGGCCGCTTGGAAGGTCACTGGGTTCTTATCCTCGTGACCAGGGGCCGCAGGAGCGGCAAGCCGCGGTCGTCGCCCTTGATGTACTTCCAGTTTGAAGAGCCGGACGACCTCGTTGTCGTTGCTTCCAACTACGGCCAGGACCACCACCCAGTGTGGTACTTGAATATAGCGGCGGACCCGAATGTTTCCATCGAAATTAAAGGCGAGCGCTTCGCTGCCGAGGCCCGTATAACCCAGGGCGAGGAACGCGCCGCGCTGTTCGACAAAGTGACTGCGGCAAATTCACGCTTCGCAGGCTACCGTGCCGCTACCGACCGTCAAATTCCCGTTGTCGCGCTCCGCCGCGCCGCGCCGCCAGTTTGAGAGGCAGACGTGGAACCTTGGATGATCGTCGCCGAAGTCCTTGCACACTTGACGTTGGGGTGCGCACCTGTGCCTAGCTGCTATCTCAACTCGGAAGAGGAGGCTCCTGACTTATGAGAGCTCTGGTGACAGGCGCGACTGGGTTCGTGGGAGGCAACCTTGTCCGGGCGCTAGTCCGTGAAGATGTGGAGGTCAGAGCACTGGTCCGGAGCCAGGGCCCACACCTAGCATTGGAGGGGCTGACCGTAGACCAGGCGCTGGGCGATTTGGAGGACCCGGAAAGCCTCCTAGCCGCTGCAAGTGGCTGCGATGTGGTCTTCCACACGGCGGCACTGACCAAGCTTTGGGACAGAGATCCAAAGAAGCACTTTCAAGTGAACGTGATGGGCACTCGGAATATCTTGACCGCCGCGGAGGCGGCGGGGGTGGAGCGGGTGGTGCACACCAGCACGTGGATAGCAGTCGGCAGGCCAGCACCGGACTCGCTGGCGACAGAGGATACACAGCTATTGCAGGAAGACCTTCGCGGGTCATACCGACGCACGAAGTGGTTGGCGGAGCAAGAGGTGCTCGCTGCCGTAGCACGAGGCCAGGACGTGGTGATAGCCAGCCCCACAGTTCCCATCGGGCCGTGGGACGTGAAGCCAACGCCTACGGGACGCATTGTCCTGGACTTCATTAGAGGCAGGATGCCCGTTGCAATTGGCGTGCACCTCAACCTGATAGACGTGGAGGACGTAGTCCAAGGACACATCGCCGCATGGCAGCGCGGAGGCCGGGGTGAGCGCTATCTGCTGGGTAATTGGAACACCACGCTGCCGGAGGTGTTGTCCGTACTGAGTGAGATCACTGGTAGACGCTCGCCGCGATTGAAGGCGCCGTTACCGCTTGTGCTTGCAGCGGCCTACGTCGATACCCTGCTGGAGGGCGTGATCCTGCGCCGACAACCGTACATTTCGTTGGAAGCCGCGCTGCTCGCGCGGCACAGGATGGCGGTTTTCTGCACAAAGGCGGTCTCGGAGTTGGGGCTTCCCCAGAGTTCCGTAGCGGAAGCTCTGGAGAAGTCGGTGCGCTGGTTCCGTGACCATGGCTACGCATGAGCTAGGCAAGGCCGTGGCGCCGGCGAGTGCATGTCGCCGTCAAAGGTGACGTAGGCCGCGGTGGTCTCTGCCGTGAGGGAGGCCAGGGCACAAGGCTCCGAGCAAGCGAATTCCAGCTATCTTGTGTGACATTACTCCAACCTTTCGGGGAGTCCCCTTGTGAGATTCGGAGCGTTGAGGACTCTATACTCAATCTCTCTCAATTCTGGGGGAAGAATACGATGACAGATGGCCTCATATTCCCGAGGCGTCACAACGATGAAGGGGAGGGCGGTGGTCAGAGAAGTTTGCCTTAGAACACACTCGAATGAGATCACTATTGTGCTGTAAGTGTGAAGATGTATTGCCTTTTGTTCAGGTGATGGGATTTATGGAGGTGAAGGAGTCAAACTCCTCTCAGCCTGCGTTGCGAATGAATGGCTCTGCCAATCTCCTTAGCACGGCTGCGTCGGCATCAGGAAACAATTCACCCAGTTTTTGCTCTGTGGCGTTGCTCAGAGCACCTAAGTGTTCGCGGATTCGTTTTCCCACTTCAAGCGGCCCTCCCGGAAGCATATTTGCAAGTTGAAATGCGTAAAGGTAGGTTGAGATAGAGGGCCGGATGTCGATGCCGTACAAAGATTGAACGTGTAGTGAAAACGCGACCGCGACTCCCTCTTCAAGGTTGTTGGTATTTCCCGGAATGGGGTTGAGCAAGTGAACGGTTTCGTGAGCCAATTCGAAAATCACCTCTGGCCAGGAGTCCACCGCCGCTTGACTTAACTCGGCATAGGCCCCGTCCAAGCTCGGAGTGTTGCGTATCTGTGGAACGCCATCAGTGAATTGCGGCTGGAACACCCTTTTGGACTGATCACGGCGTCCAAGGACAGACTGAGCCATATCCAGTAATTCTACTTGTAACACCCACAGAGATTCAGGATCGTCGCAGGGCTTGGTTTCAGGGACTTGCATTGATTATGTTTCGCACTCATATGGGGGGATTGCTGCCATGCCAGTGAGGTGCAAATGCCCGTTACGGATTAGATTGTCTACTCTGCGGTACCAAAGGCGGTGAAGTCGTTCGACCCATCCGCTTGAATTACGTATTCAAAACGTAGCTCATCATGGTCGTCTCCCCGGCTATCGTCCTTTATCTCCAGCAAACGCACGGCCGCGTAGAATCCGTGAAGATTCCGGAACAGCACAATCTGTCCCGAATATGGAGTTCTACAGCGAGACGTGTAGTCTAGAGATTCTGCATTGACTACCTGTGAGACGGCAATCAATTCCCTGGGAGCGAGAGCGATGCCATTAATCGAGGAAGGATCGTTGTAGACATGAATTGAAACGTTGTTTGCCTTGCTCCACTTGGTTTCAAATTCCAAAGTCTCACGCCCAATTACGTACTGTCCGTTATGGTTGCTGTAGTTGAACACAACTTCGCCGCCAAGAGAGGTCATTCTTGGTCGCGGTTCATCTGAGGCCTTGCCTTGGAATGCCTTAACCCCCATCTTCTCGGCAATCATTGAAGCAAGTGCGGCAGGTGGATATTCTTCGGCCTCCATATATATCATATCTTCAGATAAGCCGGGAACTGGTGTATCATCAAATCGGACCGGTAGGATGTACTCATCTTTTTCTTGAACGGCTCGGCTCAAGGCTGCTCTACGCTCAAGCCTTGGCCAAGCCTTTTCAACCCAGTCTTTAGATATGAAAATCACTACTCGGCTAGCTCTGTGTTCGTAGACAGCTTGCAACTCCTCTGTCGCGGACTTCCCCCAGAGCGAAATCTTCTCAAATTCATCGTAGAACACCGCTATTCCACGACTTTGGAGCGCCTGTGCTACAACTCGAACGTAATCCCGTTGTGTACCAGCAAAGGATAATGCTACTTCATACTGGGTTCCAAGTTGAGATTCCATCTGCTCTATATGTACACGCGTTCAATTTCGTCAGATTTCGGATCTATAATATAGACTTACACGCTTGCTGTCTTGTGATGTCAAGTTGGCAATCTAGGCATATCAGCCCCTTTGACATACTTCTCTTCTTGCTCCTGCCAGCAACCCAGTCTTAAGCTCTAGGGACATAGCTTTGTGCTGTCCCTATGCCACCTTCTCGCGCAGGCACCCAAAGAAGCGGTCGAACTGGGACTTGGCCGCGCTGCTCATGAAGCGCTGACCGACTCTGGCTAGTGCGCCGGTCACCCTCACGTCTCCGTCAAAGGCGAGCATTGTCGCCTCGTCCTCCGTCGCCAGTGAGATCAAGGCCTCGCCCGTCAGGTTCGTCATCGGCCCTGCGCCCTGGACGACCATCTTGTAAGATGCCGGAGCGTCCTTTTCCGATATTGCCATTGTGCCGGTGAATGAGCCTGAGAACATGCCCACCCTTACGCCTACCTCGATCTCATAGTTGTCTGGCGACACAGTGGTGAACTTCTGGACGCCCTGTATGCATTCGCTCACCACTGCTGGATCCAAGAGAGCGTCCCAGACGCGCTCCCGCGGGGCGTCGAACTTGTATGTGCCGCTCATCTTCATGGAGGAAATATAGCACGGAGCGCATGCGCAGTGCGAGGGGTGTTCCCTTTGGCTGTCATTCTGAACGGACGCGCAGCGAAGTGAAGAATCCAAAGCCTTTGCCCACGAGCCACTGCCTTGGCTCACCATGGGCAGGGTGTAGGGGCGGTTCGCGAACCCGCCCCTACGGGGTTCCTCACGTAATGCCCGTGTAGGCTTGTCCTCGTGCCCCGACACGGGGATGGGCATCCAGAGGTGGGGGGATACAAAGCCCGCTCATCCCGTATCAAGTACCGGCAAGGCTCAGAGCTTAAGCTTATCCTGAGCGTAGCCGAAGGGAACCATATGAGCGGATAGCGTTCATGGTTCGACAAGCTCACCATGAATGGAAAGGGATTTCGTAGCGTGTGAGTTGCCTTGTCAACCAAAGGCGTCGTTTGTTACACTGCCCCCGACTAGGGCACGGTTCCGCGAATGCCCGGAAGCAAGTCAAGGGGGTGATGCGTTGTGAATGTCCCAGTTGAGGTTACCATCAACGGAAAGGCTTACAGCGGGGAGGTGGAACCGCGCCAGTTGCTTGTTCACTTCATCCGCGAGAACGCAGGACTGACGGGCACCAAGGTGGGATGCGACACAAGCCAGTGTGGCACCTGCACCGTTCAGCTAGACGGGGCGACTGCAAAGGCGTGCACGGTGCTCACCGTTCAGGCGTCGGGCAGCTCCATCAAGACAATAGAGGGCCTCTCCGACGGGACTGAGTTTCACCCGCTTCAGGAGGCGTTCTGGAACAAACACGGCCTGCAATGCGGGTTCTGCACGCCTGGAATGATAATGGCGGCAGAGGAGTTGCTACGGACCAATCCCTCGCCGACGCGCGAGGAGATTCGCCACGGTCTGGAGGGCAACATCTGCCGGTGCACCGGATACCAGAATATCGTGCGGGCCGTCGAAGAGGCTGCCGGCACGATGGGAGGCGGTTAAGCCATGACTACACGAGTATTCAGTTCAGGCATTCGTCGTCGTGAGGACCCCAGGCTCATCACGGGCCGGGCCTCGTACACGGACGACATCAAGCTGCCGGGCATGGCGCACGCGGCAATCCTTCGCAGCATATACGCTCATGCGGTCATCAAGTCCGTAGACACCAGCGGCGCCGTCAACCAGCCGGGAGTCATCGCGGTCTACACCGGAGCAGACACGGAGGGAGTGCTGAACGGCATTCCCTGCGCGTGGCTGATACCCAACTCTGACCTGAAGACTCCGACGCATCCAGCCATTGCCAAGGACAAGGTGCGCTACGTTGGGGACGCGCTTGCCGTGGTTGTTGCGGAGACCCGCTACCAGGCCGAGGACGCCCTTGAGCACATTGTGGTGGAATACGAGCCGATGGACGTGGTCATCAGCCCCAAGGAGGCCGCGCAAGAAGGCGCGCCTCAGCTCCACGACGACGTTCCGAACAACATAGCGTTTACGTGGGCGGTGGCCGGCGGCGACACGGATGCGGCATTCGCGGATGCGGGCGTCACCGTGAGCGACGTTATCACGCTGCCGAGGCTCATCGCCAACCCGATGGAGCCGCGCTCGGCTATCGCTCAGTGGGTGGGCCCGACCGGAGAGTTGACGCTGTGGAGCACGTCCCAGAACCCGCACATCGCGCGGTTCCTCACTTCGGTTGTGACGGGAGTCCCGGAGCACAAGATACGGGTGATAGCGCCGGAGGTTGGCGGGGGATTCGGAAGCAAGATCGCGTTCTACCCGGATGAGGCCATCACGATGTTCTGCTCAATGCGTCTGGGAGTCCCTGTGAAGTGGACTGAGACCCGGAGCGAAAACTACCTGGCCACCACCCAGGGGCGCGATCACATCGAAGAGGTGGAGATGTCGGCGACGGCGGACGGAAAGATAACGGGGCTCCGCACCACGGTGTACGCCGGGCTGGGGGGATATCTCTCGACGGCGAGCCCGGGCGTCCCGACCATCCTGCACGGGCTGATGTACTCCGGCGCTTATGACATACCCAACATCAGCGGCACCATCTACGGCGTGTTCAACAACGGTACTCCGGTTGACGCCTACCGCGGCGCGGGCCGTCCGGAGGCTACCACGCTGGTAGAACGGCTGGTCGACCTCCTCGCGGCGAGGCTGGGAATGGACCCGGTGGAGGTGCGCCGGAAGAACCTGATTCCCAAGTTCGAGAACGGGCACGACGTTGCTACGGGCCTCACCTACGACAGCGGTGACTACGAGGCAACGCTGGACACCTGCCTGAACGCCGCGGACTACTCGTCGCTGCGAGATAAGCAGGAGCGGGCGCGGCAGGAGGGCCGCTACGTGGGCATCGGCGTCTCCACCTACGTAGAGATATGTGGCCTTGGGCCTTCGCAGGTGGCGGGCGCCGTTGGCTTCCAGGGCGGTCTCTGGGAGAGCGCCATTGTTCGCTTCCACCCCACGGGCAAGGTGAACGTGATGATCGGCTCCTCGCCGCACGGTCAGGGGGAGGAGACCACCTTCGCCCAGATTGTGGCAGGGGAGGTGGGTGTGGACGTGGACGATGTTGAGGTCATCCATGGGGACACCGACATGACGCCGATGGGCTGGGGAACGTACGGCAGCCGGACGACGGCGGTTTCCGGCGCGGCGGTGACGCTGGCGACGCGCAAGATCAAGGAGAAGTCGAAGGCGCTGGCGGCGCACCTGCTGGAGGCCGCTACTGAAGACATCGAGTATGAGGACGGCCGATTCTTCGTAAAGGGGTCGCCCGACCAGCACAAGACGATACAGGACATTGCGCTCATGGCCAACGTTGCCTGGGACATGCCGGAGGGCATGGAGCCGGGCCTGGAGGCGAGCGCGTTCTACGACCCGCCGAACTTCACCTACCCCTTCGGCGCGCACTTGGCGGTCGTGGAGGTGGATCCAGCCACGGGCCAGATAGACCTGCAGAAGTACTACGCCGTGGACGACTGCGGTGTGCAGATAAACCCCATGATCGTTGAGGGCCAGGTGCATGGCGGAGTGGCTCAGGGAGTGGGCCCGGTGTTGTGGGAGGGCGTCGTCTACGATGAAGACGGCCAGCCCCTTACGGGCACCATGCTGGACTACGCACTGCCGCGGGCCGACGGCCTACCGGATATAGAGGTACGGTCCAACACGACGCCCTCGCCGCACCATCCGCTGGGGGTGAAGGGCGTGGGAGAGGCCGGGACTATCGCATCTACACCCACGGTCTACAACGCCGTGATGGACGCTCTGAGGCCCTTGGGAATTACCCGTATCGATATGCCGCTGACGCCCGAAAAGGTGTGGCGGGCTATCCAGGACGCCTAGAACGGAGGCTAGCCATGTATCCAGCTAAAACGACGTACCATCGTGCCGGCTCGGTATCCGAAGCGGTGCAGTTGCTCGCCGGCAACGAAGGCGCAAAGGTGCTGGCCGGCGGCCACAGCCTGATTCCAATGATGAAACTGCGCTTAGCGGCGCCCGCCGCACTGGTGGACATTGGGCACATAGCGGCGCTCAAGGGAATCACCGCCAGCGGCGACGGCCTGACCATAGGGGCGCTGACGACATTCGCGGAGATCGCATCGAGCGACCTCGTCAAGCAACACGCACTGGTGCTGGCGGAGGCTACAGGGGTGGTGGGAGACCCCGCGGTGCGCAACCGCGGCACAATCGGGGGCAACGTGTCCCACGGCGACCCGGCTTCCGACCCGCCAACGGCCCTGACCGCCCTTGGAGCGACCTATAACGTGAGCGGTCCAGGCGGCGAGCGCAGCATTGCGGCGTCCGATTTTGCTACGGGTCTGCTGGAGAACGTACTGGAGGAGAACGAGATACTGACCAGCGTGTCGGTTCCTTCCCTTCCTTCCGGGTCTGGGTCGGCGTACCTCAAGTTCCCTCATCCCGCCTCGCGCTATGCAGTGGTTGGCGCGGCGGTCATCGTCTCGACGCAGGGGGGAACCTGCTCCTCGGCCAGCGTGGTCGTTGGCGGTGTCGAGACTACGCCAACTAGGGCGTCGTCGGTTGAGGCGGCGCTGGTTGGGTCAGATCTGAGCGATGGCGCGATGGACGCGGCTGCCGCGGCGCTTGCAAGCGACTTGACCGGCGATCCCATGAGCGACATCTTCGCCTCCGAAGAGTACAGGAAAGCGATGTCGGAGGTGTACCTGCGCCGCGCTCTCGGAATCGCCGCGTCGCGGGCGAGCTAGGCTATTCCGGGGCACCCGGGATAGGCGCAGAACCAGGAGGACGCAGAAGTTGGAGCAAACTCCCGTCGCTTCCATGCCGGCTTCGGTCGACGAACTGCAGGCCGCACTTCGCAACGAGTTGTATGTGGCCGACCGGTCGTTGGCTATGTCAATCTACCTCGCCTTGCAGCTAAGGCGGCCTCTGTTTTTGGAAGGGGAGGCGGGTGTTGGCAAGACGGAGGTGGCAAAGGCGCTGTCCTCCGCGCTTGGCGCGCGCCTGATACGGCTGCAATGCTACGAAGGGCTGGACGTAAGCCAGGCGGTCTACGAGTGGAACTATTCCCGCCAGTTGCTGCACATCAGGCTCTTGGAGGCCTCCGGCGACGTTGACCGGAAGGATGCCGAGAGGGAGCTGTTCAGCGAGGAGTTCCTCATCAAGCGCCCCCTTCTCCAGGCCCTTGAGGGCACGGAGCCGACGGTGCTGCTCATAGACGAGCTTGATCGCGCCGACGAAGAGTTTGAGGGCTACCTTCTGGAGATGCTGTCCGACTTCCAGATAACCATCCCGGAGGTTGGCACGTACACGGCGGATGAGCCGCCGGTGGTGGTCATCACCTCGAACCGGACGCGTGAAATCCACGATGCTCTGAAGCGCCGGTGTCTGTATTACTGGATCGATTACCCGGATCTCGACAAAGAGATGCAGATCGTGCGCAGCAAGGTCCCGGCAGCGAGTCAGATTCTGGCTGGGCAGGTAACCTCCTTCGTACAGGAGCTGCGTGCAACTGAGCTCTACAAAGTCCCCGGTGTCGCTGAAACCCTCGACTGGACGGCGGCGCTGGTGAGCCTGAACGAGAATAAACTTAGCCCGTCGGTCATCGACGATACGCTGGGCGTCATGCTGAAGTACCGCGAGGACGTGCAGATGGTGAGGGGAGAGCAGACCCGCGCTCTGCTCAACCGGGCGTTGCATCGCGGGACACGGCGCGGTGGCAGGCGTGGCTAGCGACCGGTCCGGACACATCCTCCATAACCTCCTGCTCTTTGGCCACCTTCTCAGGCGTCTCGGCCTCAACGTTCACCAGGGGCGCATGGTGGATGCAGTCCACGTGCTGGAGGACATCGGCATGACGCGCCGCGTGGACGTGTGCTCGGCTCTGCGCACCCTCCTGGTGCATAGAAGGGAAGACCTTCCGGTATTCGACGAGGCGTTCGAGGTGTTTTGGCGCCAGCGCAAAGACCGTATGTCATCGATGGACCTGCGTTCCATGGGCGAGCAGCGTCGTTATCGCAGGGTGGAAGCTGGCCCGCCTCCACCGGGGCAATCCTCCGACGGCTCCGATTCGCAAGCCCAAGACCCGGATGAGCAGTACGACCGCATCGACCTGACGCGGACTTTCAGCGCGCGGGAGGTGCTGCGGGAGAAGGATTTCGCCGAGTTCACGCGTGAGGAGACGCTGCAGGCTAGGCAGTTGATGGCCTCGCTCCAGTGGAGTCCCGGCCTGAGGCTAACCCGTCGCAAGGAGCGGGGAAGAGGGCCCGCGCTGGACGTGCGGCGCACGCTGCGTGACAGCGCGCAGTACGGGGGCGAGCTCATGCATCTGAGGACCCGGCGGCGCAAGGAGAAACCCCGCAGGCTGGTGGTCATCTGCGACGTCAGCGGCTCTATGGAGCGCTACACCCGCATGCTGCTTCACTTCATCCACAGCCTCTACGGAGGACTGGAGAGCCGGGTGGAGGCGTTCCTCTTCGCCACGCGGCTTACGCGCATCACAAAGCAGCTCGGACAGCGTGACATAGACCAAGCCGTAAGCGAGGTCGCTAAGGCGGTGCCGGACTGGTCGGGTGGGACACGCATCGGAGCGGCGCTTAGGGAGTTCAACTTTAGATGGGCGCGCAGGACGCTGGGCTGGGGGTCCATCGTGCTCATCGTGTCGGACGGTTGGGACAGGGGAGAGCCGGAGACGCTCAGCGAAGAGATGGCGCGCCTGCAAAGAAGCTGCCGCCGCCTCATATGGCTAAACCCCCTGGCCGGTGCCGAGGACTACGAGCCGCTGACCCAGGGAATGCGCGCCGCAGCGCCCTATGTCGACGACCTGCTGCCGGTGCATAACCTGGCGGCACTGCTGGACCTGGCAAGCTACCTGAACGGCCTGGCGACGAGCTGGCCGGTGCGAAGGCAGTCCGTTCCACCGCCAGTGGAAGCGGCAGAGGTAGAGACTGCGTCCGGCCAGCGCTCGTGGCACACCCAAGCGAATCCGTCTTTCCGCCACCCCATGTGGGGCCGTGGCTCACAGGAGCGCGGGGCGTAGGGGAGAGGTAGCAGCGGATCTAAGCACTGGCTGCGGTAGAGAGCCAGGCCAGCATTGCTAAATAAGCCGTATAGGCAAACCCGTTTGTGATTCAACAATCACAAATCCCATTCTGTATAAGTCGCTACTTGAATAATCGTCCGTTTGCAACGACTCAATGGCTTCTGGGGATAGTTCTAGGCTGTCCAAAGAGACGGGTTGAAACCGCATTTCGGAAATAGCATCAATTCCTTTAGCATGAAATGCAGCCTTCACCTCCCTATAATTGCTCTGCAAGTATGATTCGTGCCACTTAAGCTCGTGCACAAGCTTCATTCCCCACCACCTGCACATAAGGCTACTGCCATTACCCATCATTCCTCCGCCCAGTGGAGCGATGGCTTTTTCTCCATACACCCGAGCGTAGTTAATCCTCTTTCTTCTTAACTCTCGTTCTTCGTCTTCAGTAAGGGACGAGCCCCTCACTCCTCCAAGCGCTCGTGATTCCATTAGATTCGGCCAGTTGGACGCTACTATCCTCAGGAGGTCTTGTCTAACCCAACGAGACCCTCGTAGATCTTCATGTCGCCTTACGTCCACAAAATATGCGTCCTCTTCGGTAACAATTGCTAGGAGTAGGTAGCTGGATCTTTGGACAAACCCCGACTCGTCGAGTTGCAAGTTGAGGTGGAAATGATGCATGCCGTAATCCCATAGAAGCCCATCTCTTGACGCTGAGTTTCCTATTTTTTTACTCAGATATGGCAGAACAGTCTGGCCATTTGTAAGGAGATACCAGATCTTGAATGTTGCGCGCCAAGCGGTTAGCGCCGCTTCTTTTTTGGGCGCATCTTTTTCGCGAGTAAGCTCCCCTAGAGAATCATGGATCTCATCGGAGAAGTGCACTGCACGCGGCCTAGGAACAATTCTTCTAGCGCGCATCTCAAAATATAGAGCCGCAAAATCACTAGCACTTCCATTGTCCTTGTAGTGGATTTCTTCTGCATCAAAGTAGCGCTTAATGATATCTATCAGATCGTTTTCCAAACTAATCTCCATACTTGTGCCAACACCTGCGTTCGCTACTCTAGCTAACCCAATTCTAATGAACATCCGTTCGACTGACAAGTGAGAATCCCCTGGCTGGAGCCGAGGATTACGAGCCGCTGACGCAGGGAATGCGCGCCGCCGCGCCCTATGTCGACGACCTGCTGCCGGTGCATAACCTGGCGGCACTGCTGGACCTGGCAAGCTACCTGAACGGCCTGGCGACGAGCTCGCCGGTGCGAAGGCAGTCCGTTCCACCGCCAGTGGAAGCGGCAGAGGTAGCGACTGCGTCCGGCCAGCGCTCGTGGCACACCCAAGCGAATCCGTCTTTCCGCCACCCCATGTGGGGCCGTGGCTCACAGTCACGTTGATCTGCTAGTCTCCTTCACTGAAGTCGGTCAAAAGACACCACTCTGATTTCCCATGAAGTCGGTTTTGTCAGAAGAATGATTGGGATGCGTATCATACCGATAGCTCTCGGTAATCGCCTGGTTGTATCTGGTTAATTGCCTCCGTTATCTCATCAACTCTGGTTTGAATGCGTAACCATGAGGTTGATAGAAGAACAAGTATAGCCAACTTACGACTTGCAAGGTTCTGCTGATGGCGCAACTGCTGGTCTGTAGTGATGAGCAACTCATAGCCACTCTCTTCGGCTCTGTCCAGCAGTTCCCCGTTTCGGAGGTCGAACCACCCCATCTCAAAGGCGGTATCGACTGAATGCTCTTGCAGGAAACGACGGAGCGGAGCGGGAGTTCCTTGATCCAGAAGTATCTTCAAGACCCCGTCGCATCCGCCAGTGATTTCACCTCATGGACAAGAACGGTTTCCACTGCGTGATTCTCCACGCCGGGGAACCATTCAAGGAATTGCTCTACTGTTGCGCCGTCCTTGAGATTCTCAAACAGGGCGGACACTGGCACTCGCGTACCGCGGAATACCCACGCTCCACTGAGCTTGTCAGGGTCTCGTTCTACCGCAGAACACTTCTCCCAATTTGCCATTTCCACACCTCATAACATTGTATCACGCTGCGCACTAAACCTATTCTAACGAACACCCGTTCGGTGGACAAGCGAGAACCCCCTGACCTGTGCCGAAGACTACGAGCCGCTCCATGATATAATTCACGCCGCTGCCTAATCTTAGGAATCAGCATTCTGGTAATGGGGGATGATAGTGCTCGGACGCCCGATTAAGTTAGCATCTGTTTTAGTGCTGGTGGTGGGCATCTTTGCCGCGACGGCGTGCACCTCGGATGAGCCTGAGTTGCCGGACACGACGGCTGCTTCGGTGCTCGCCTACCTCGAAGAGGTGGACTATCAGAACAACGAAGACTGGAAGCTGTGGCCCGGCTTGGGAGAGAGGTACACTGGGCAGGAGCCCCACGGTGTGCTCCTTACAACCTACCTCAACCCGGCGGCCTACGATGCGCTCACCGGCAAGAAGGGCAGCATGCCCAAGAACGCCATCATCGTCAAGGAGAACTACTTGCTGGGAGGGGAGTTCGCCGCTAACACGGTGATGTACAAGAAGGAAGGGTATAACCCGGAGCACAATGACTGGTTCTGGCTGAAGGTCCTGGCAGACGGAACGGTGGAGAAGGAGGGTAGGGTGGAAGGGTGTCAGACCTGTCACGGCTTGGCGGATCGCAAGGCCAACGACTATATCATCACCGGGCCTCTGCGTTAGCAAGCGGTGGACACGACTGCCTCTTGCCGCCAATGGGTTTAAGGAGAGAACACCTTAAACAAGAGAGCTTACCCTACCTTGATCTAACAGTCCGTTCAACAGGTCGGCCACACCGTCCTCAGAAACCGAGTCGACAACCATATCCGCTACCTCTAGAGCTTCTGACGAGCCACTGGCCATTGCCACCCCCAAACCGGCCCACTCGATCATATCGATATCGTTGGGGCTATCACCTACCGCTATTACCTCCTCGCGCTTGACTCCCAACCTATCAGCCAAGTAGCCCAAGGCCTTGGCCTTGCTGCCATCGGGGTGGCCTATCTCGCAGAGGTGGTCGTATGTCCTGATAACCGATATAGAAGACCCAAAGGCCTCCTTGACTTTAGGCGTTACATCAGATATCTCGGGTTCCTCTCCGACTACCACCAGCTTGGTAGGCTGCTCCTGCAAGTGCCCCTCCGGGTCTCCCACGATTTCCGCCTTGATGTCCATGACTTTCTCATATTGCTCTATGCGAGGGGTCATCTCTTTCACGTAGAACCTGTCACGAACGAAGATATACGGTGAAAGCCCTATTTCTTCTACGGTTCGGATCACGCCTCGAGCTAGGTCTAGGGGGATGGGTTTTTCCCACAGCACGCGCCTGCTTACCGGATCACCTATCAAGGCGCCCTGGTAACAAATGACGGGCTTGGTGAGTCCTAGCTGGGTGCAAAATGGCAGGGTCGAGTTGAACATACGCCCAGTGGCTATGGTTACCACCGCCCCAGCCTCTTTGACTGAATTAATCGCCTTCTTGATCTTGGGGGGTATACCATCGTGGACTTTGTGATCGTATATGGTGCCGTCCAGGTCCAAGGCTACAAGCTTGTACCCCATTCCTACTCACCCTCAGCAGGCGCTTTGGCGTCAACGTGAGAGGAAAAGAACCGGGCTAGCTCATCCCGCGGAAAGGATGGCAACTCTTCCTCGCCATATGAGGTCACCATCTTGATGCCCTCAGAGGCGGAAGTGATCTCCCCTATATTGTAGGCCTCTACCCCGGAACTCTCCAAAGCAGCTACAACCCCTGACGCTTGAATGGCGGGAGTAGTCAAGACCAGAGCCCCCGAAGCCAACAAGCCGAGAGGATTGATCTCCAAGGCGTCACACAGCTCTTTACACTCGGGTAGGATGGGTATCTTGTCTTTCTCTATTCTCATTCCAACATTGGCGGCTTTCGCTATCTCTTGAAGCCCTGTAGCCAGACCTCCTTCGGTGGGGTCGTGCATACAGTTAACAGTGGCGACGGAGCGAGCTTTGTTAGCCTCCTTCAGCACGCTGATGCCAGGGGAGTACAGATAATCCTTAGCCCGCTCAATGGTAGCCTGGGATACCCCTCTCTCGATTAATATCTCAGGCACCTCTCTTGCCAGCACCGCTGTCCCCTCTATGGAGATGCCCTTGGTCAAGACTATGCAGTCACCGGGTCTAGCTCCCGAGGTAGGGGTGACATCCGCCTTCGAAGCCTCGCCTAACATGAAGCCAACAACCACCGGCCTGTCTAAACCATACGTGATCTCTGTGTGACCACCTATAAGAGATACGTCTATAACCCTGCATGCGGAAACGATTTGGTCGAATATCTTGTCGACGTCGTTGCTCGTAAAATGCTCGGGGACAAGAAGAGTCGCCAGATACCATCGAGGAGTGCCCCCTGTTACCGCTATGTCGTTGGCGTTGATGTGTACCGAATACCAGCCTATATCGTCCGTTGCAAAGGTTATGGGGTCAGTCTTGGCAATCAGCACATTGTCATCCCCCATGTCGACGACGGCTGCATCTTCACCAATGGCAGGGCCGAGCAGCACCCGGGCATCTTTGATGGGTGTCTTTTCAAGGAGCCGGTGTAGTAGATGGGGGGGCAGCTTTCCGACCTTCATCTGCACCATAATGAATCGAGAACAGCGTTTCTGTACTTTCGAGAGGTAACGAAGACATCATACCACACGACGCTTGACCAACTGAGTCAGGCTGGCAACGAGCTGAATGGTCGGTCCTATACGAACGCGAATCCGTCCTTCCGCCACCCCATCCTCGCCACGGGACGCCGGAGGGGATGGGGTAGGGGAGAGGTCGCAACCCGATTGCAGTAGGCCACCGCCTCATTGATGCGTTTCAGCGACTCTTACTGTGTGTCGTCGTGGGAGGCGCACTCCGGAAGCTCCGCAGCTTCAGCTACATAGGCAGGCGTCTTCATTGCTCCAGCAAACGATAATTTCGTACTTGTGAATTCACCCACGCTTGCACGGAATGAAACAAATGCTCTAAAATCGTTGCAAACAACTACCATCGGACGCGCTGTTCACAGGGCGGGCACGGGTGGGAGTAGAACCGTGACTCAAGAGATACTTGTCACCATTGAACCTGATGATAAAGGAATGATAGGGCGTGAATGCCCTGACAGAGATTGCGGCAGATATTTCAAACTGAAACTCGGAACAGGCCTCCACACCGATACATGTTATTGCCCCTACTGTGGCGTTAGAGGAGAAACAAGCAACTTTTTCACTACCGACCAGATTGAATACGCAAAAACTGTCGCAGCCAAGAAGATTGTAGAGCCTTCGTTGAGGGCGTTTGCCAATGACATCAAGAAGTTGAATCGCCGTCAGCGTGGAGGTTTAATCCGGCTCAATTTCTCTGTTAAGCACACGGGTGTCCGACTCCATCGTTATTCAGAAAGACAATTGGAGACGGATGTCACCTGCGACAACTGTGGCTTAGAGTTTGCTGTCTACGGCGTATTCGCTTCCTGCCCTGACTGTCAGCAACTCAACGCACTGAAAACCTGTCTGGCTTCACTTGAAGCAGCGAAGAAGAAACTAGTGCTATCGCGGGACGAGAGTTTCGACGTTGATCTCCGACGCGAGTTCGTACAAGATGCGTTAGGCAGCGCGATCGCTGCGTTTGACTCCTACGGAAAAGCAGTAGAGCGGCATAGCTCTATCGTCCACACCAAGGGCAAGTCCAATCTATTCCAAGACATAGAGGCGCTTAACACGAGGCTGCAAGAAGCAGGAGTCCCAGGTGTGGAGCAGCTAATTGGGAAATCGGTCTGGGACGATATGAAGTGGTTTTTCCAGGCACGTCACATCTATTCCCATAATGCTGGAGTCGTGGATGCTCAATTTGTTGCCAAGCAACCGTCCTATAGTCATATGCTGGGCCGCCTACTCCCCCTGGATGCCGATCGAGTTCATAGGAACATAGAGGCGCTTGGTCTCTTGGCCACCAAGATCGACGCCTTGACCGGGTGAGGCGAACACATGACCACCCTGCCATGCTCAACGAATACAACCAAGTTGTGGTTCCGGTGATGAGTGAGCAGAACAACATCCGTTTTGGCGACACGACTATCGACTACCAGGTTCGCCGTAGCAAACGGCGCAAGAAGACAGTCCAGATAATCCTGAGTGGCGGTGGCGTACGTGTTTTGGCGCCAATGACCACACCCGACAGCGAGCTGCGGGCCATAGTGCGGAAACGGGCGCCATGGATACTGAAGCACGCTTCCCAATCGACGTTGGACGCCGCCTCTAACCGATTCGTGAACGGGGAGACGTTGCCATACCTGGGCCGCAACCTCCGCATACACGTCGAGACCGCCAACGTACTCATTACAAGCGTCCGTTTTGACCACTGGCTATTCAGGGTTGCCGTGCCGGAGTCCCTGAGTGGTGAGGACCGCTATCAATCGATTCGCGATGCCGCCGTCCAGTGGTATCAGGAACGCGCCGCCGAGCGACTGGCGAAGACTGTGGAACGCTGGTGGCCCCGGTTGGGCCGTGGAGAGATGTCACGTGTACTCATCCGTGACCAGCGATGGCGCTGGGGGAGTTGCGCACCGGATGGCACGCTGCGTTTCAACTGGCGTGCCGTCATGCTGAAGCCGGCCCTCATTGAGTACCTGGTCGTACACGAGTTGGCGCATCTGACCCACCGCAACCACTCTACGGACTTCTGGAGCTTGGTGGCAAAGGTGATGCCGGATGCACAGCAGCGGCGAAAAAGCCTCCGAGAGGAAGGGCGTAGGCTTCCCTTGTAATCCCTTGGCCGTGGACATCTGACTCCGTCATACGCCCTTGCCGTCCCCCACTTTCCCATCGGCCATCATTACTGCTAACATGCACTTCATGATTACATCATACAAAATCGCATCTCGCACGCCGTCCCTGCTTCGCTACTCATTACGAAAACCTACCGTTCGTCTACGAGATTCGGATTTGTTTCCCATATTTCCAAAAAGTTTGGTTCGCTTTAGCTTTGGAGTTAACATAACGTTTGAAACAATTCCTGGAAGTAACCACCCTGCCGGAGGCCGGCACTAGGAGGAGATTATGAGCAACAAGCGGTTATGGAAGCGTTTGGAGGAGCGGCTGACCCGCAAGATAGAGGGTTTCGCCGGAGTAGCCGGAGTTTCGGTGAAAGACCTGACTCGCGGAGACGGGTTGTCGGTGAACGGAGGCGATGAGTTTCCCACTGCATCCACCATCAAGATACATATCTTGACGCGGCTATTGAGCCGCGCTGAAGCGGGCGAGATAGACCTGTGTGAGCGCATCAAGATAACTCCTGAGAAGCGTGGAGCGGGCAGTGGAGTGCTCCAATACATGGAAGACGAGCCTGATGTTTCAGTGCTGGACATCGCTATTTTGATGATCATCGTGTCGGACAACACGGCAACCAACCTCTGCATCGATTGGGCAGGCATGGAGGAAACCAACGCGCTGCTGCGGGAGATGGGCCTTACTGCGACGAAGTTGAGGCGCAAGATGATGGACAGCGAGGCTATACACAGGGGCGATGAGAACGTATCAACTCCGAACGAGCTCGTTGCAATGCTGGAGATGCTGCATCAGGGCAAGCCCTCACCCAAAGTGACGGAGCAAGTGCTGCGCATCATCAGCAAGCCTAAGTCTGCGCCGTTGAATCGGGCGGTGCCCTCCAACCTGGTAGTCGCCAACAAGCCGGGCGGCATGGAACGGGTGCGCTGCGATGCGGGAATTGTCTACCTGGGGAACAGGCCCTACGCCATAGCGGTGATGACCAACTTTGGGCTGGAGGATGCCATAAGCCAGGAAAAGTTCATTGTAGACGTTGTGCAGGACGTGCATCAGACGATGGCGGTGCTGGACAGCACCAACGACTTTGGCCTGGGGGTGCCTAGGTACACGGGAGGCTAGGGCCTGCTTGAATGTCAAGACCCGTAGCGGCGCTGTCTTCCCTGGTAGCTCCTTAGGGCTCGGAGGAAATCTATCTTCCGGAAGGCGGGCCAGAAGGCGTCGCAGAAGTATAGCTCGCTGTATACGCTCTGCCAGAGCAAGAAGCCGCTCAAGCGGGCTTCTCCGCTTGTCCTGATGATAAGGTCGGGTTCAGGCACGTGCGGCGCGTAGAGATGCTGCCGAACTTCTTCAACCGATAGGCCGTCCGCTACTTCCAATAGAGAGGCTCCGTCCTCATTCCGGGTCAGCAGCAGTCTCCTCAATGCGTCCAGTATCTCGTCGCGGCCTCCATAGCCCATGGCTATGTTCAACTGCCATGGCCCTGCGGATGCGGTCATCTCTTCCACTCGCTTGATCTTGTCGCGCAGGTCTTCGCTTAGATTGTCGGCGCGTCCAATCACGTTGACTTGCCGCTTGGTGGGGTTGTTTGCAGGGTCAACCAGCCACTGGTCCAGCTTGGCTCCAACCAAGGCGAACACCTTTTCAAGCTCCTCCGGGGTACGGTTCAGGTTGTCAGTGGACAGCCCCCACAGGGTGACCACGGGTATCCGCAGTTCGTCGCACCACTGAATCACCTCGGCGGCCTTGTCGGCGCCAATGCGGTGACCTTCGGCAACGTCGACCAATCCTTGCAACCTGGCAAAACGCCTGTTGCCGTCCAGGATCATGGCTACGTGTTGGGGAAGCGGATGCTGCTTGACCTGAGCCAGGAGCCTGTTGCTATACAAGCCATGGATGAAAGAGCTCAACAGCCTCAAGGGCATTGCACCCATGAGAAGAGGCTTCACAACCCGGCTCATGCCGGGGGATGTTTTCCTATCGACGGTTGTGACTGAACTGGCTGATTGGTCCAAGTAAGCCCTTGCCCTCAAACGTTATCTATTTAGAGTACCACTACCTGTAAACCGCCTGCCTCTTTTGCAAAGCCAGTCTTGCCGCAACTGACAATGGGGTCAATCAAGGTCTCTTGAACAGGTGGAACAGGGGGACATGACTATTGACGTCGAAGGCGCCAGATAAATGAGCTAGAGGGGTGCCCCACGCAGCCGAGCCAACCTGCGCTAGGATTGTGCAGGCTCACGTGAAAGGAGTGGTGCAATGAAGGGCTACGTTGTTATGGACGCTGAAATCATCGACACCGAGGCGTACTCCGAGTTCGCCAAGCAAGTCCCCGCGGCCATCGCTGCGCATGGCGGACGAATCCTCGTGCGCACCAGCAACATTGAGGCAATCCAGGGCGACTGGGTGCCGAAGCGCTTCGTGATCCTGGAGTTCGACAACCTCAGAGCGGCAAAGGGGTACATTGGCTCGGCCGAATACACGGCCCTCGACGACATCCGCCGGCGGGCGACGAAGGCCAATATTGTGGTCGTGGAAGGATACAATTCCCAGGTTTGAGTTTACTGAGAGCGATGCCAGTATTAGGCGTGCAAATGGCTAATACTGGAGCGGGGGACGGGACTCGAACCCGCGACAGCCTGCTTGGAAGGCAGGGGCTCTACCACTGAGCTACCCCCGCTGCGGTACACCTTAGTTTATAGCATTGCCCCGTGGTTGGCTAGGACGCTACGTTATCTTGACCCGCAGCCAGCGGCCCGCCATGAAATACGGCACGTACAAGCCAAAACGGGCCACCATGGCGATCACAATCGCCCAAGCTATGCCGAACTCGTTGAGATGCGCCAGCACAGGCAGGGTAAAGGACCCTCCGAACAGACCAAAGGTATGGGTCGCTCCGGTCAGCATCAGGGCCAGAGGGATCTCCAGCACCCACATGCTGAGCAGAGTGACCAGCATTGGAGCCATGGTATCCCCGGCCGTATTGAACGACTGTCCCAAGACCTGTCCGGCGCCAAGGAAAACTAGGCTCAATGCCTGGATGCGCAGCCAGGTGGTTGCCAGAGCCACAAGCTCAGCATCGCGGGTGAAAAGCTTGACTAAGAGCGGCGCCAGGGCGAAAAGCAGGACTGTCAGGGCCAGGCCAATAGTGAAGACAAAGAATAACGCCCAATTCACCGTCATTCTGGCCCTTTCCGGCTTGCCTGCTCCCAGATTCTGACCCACGAGCACGCCGGAAGCCCGTCCCAGGCCTCCGCTGCCTAGGTGCGCTAGGTTCTCGGTGCGCCGTCCCAGTGAAAATGCGGCCACGGCTAATGTGCCGAACTGAGCTGCCAGACCTACCACCACCAGCTGAGCTATCGACCGCTCCATTCCCGTTACAGATGCCGGTGCTCCTATTCTGATCAGCCGACCCAAGACGGGAAAGTCTACCCGGTAGCCTTTCAGCGAAAGGTGGAGGCGGGACGAGCCGCGAAACAGCACGCGTAGGTTCCAGGTTGTGCCCAGGCTTTGTGCCAGCAGGTCTGCCATGGCCGCGCCGGCGATTCCCATTTCAGGAAGACCCAGCCACCCGAAGATAAGAAAGGGGGTCAGGGCTATGTGAGTGACCCTGGTCAGCATGGTCGCCTTCATTGGCGTTATGGCATCCCCGGAGGCCACCAGGGCGGAACCGCTGGTCTGCCGGAACGCCATGGCGCCGGTGCCAATGAACTGGATCCTGAGATACAGCGACCCGGAATCAATGATATCTTCACTGAGGCCCAGCACGCGCATCAGGGGAACGGTGAGAAATACTCCAATCAGAACCATGATTAGGGAGTACCCCGCGCTGAGAGTGAATCCCTGCAGGGCAAAGTGGTTGGCTAGCGCCGGGTTCCCCGCGCCAATGGCTCTGGACACCGTGGCTCGCAGAGCGGTGTCCAGCCCCAAGCGCCCCGTCATTACAAGCTGCTTGTAGCTTTGCCCTATACCCACACCGGCAATGGTGCTGACGCTGATGAACCCCGCCCACACCAGGTCCGCCAGTTGGTCCACAACATTGAGGACGTTTTCAACCATCTGGGGCCAGGCCAACCACCAGAGGTTGCGGCGTATGCTTCCCTTGGTCAGGTCTTTCCCGTAGCGCGCCGGCCGGCGACGGTAGCTTTGTGGAACGGTCGCCTCCGTGCCCTGTGTTGTCGGCGGACGTTCGGGGACCTGTGGCGTGTCGGAGGAGTCGTCGGGCAAGTTAAACCGGCTCCTTGGTAAGGGAAGTCGTAGTTAGTTGCACCATACGACTATCGGCCAGTGCGGTCAATGACCATGCTTGTCAATTCACTGGCCGTTGGATATAGTAGCCCAGCGTAGCAAGGCTGGTTGGGTAAGATGGCCGTATCTTCAACCAGTGCGCCTGATGGCGCCGGTTACGCATGAATCCATGACAGGGGGTGCCTGTTTATGTTACCTGCCGCTCTGGACGACATCAAGATTCTGGATATCAGCCAGGGGATCTCAGGGTCTTACTGCGCCAAGCTGCTCGCCGACTTTGGTGCCGACGTGATAAAGGTCGAGCCCCCGGGAGGCGAGTTGCTGAGGTCACTGGGGCCGTTTTTCAACGACGACCCCCACCCGGAAAAGAGCCTCATACACATTGTGCTCAACAACAACAAAAGGGGCATTACCCTTAATCTGGAGACATCGTCCGGAGCCAGGTTGCTCAAGAGACTGATGGAAGGGGCGGACGTAGTAATCGAGAACTACCAGCCCGGCTACTTGGAATCTCTGGGACTGGGTTTCCAGGAGTTGGAGAAGGTGAATCCCAAAGTCATCATGACTTCTATATCTGGGTTCGGGCAGTCCGGTCCTTACCGCGACTACAAGAGCGAGGATATAGTGGCGTACGCCATGGGCGGTATCATGGCCTTCAGCGGCACCAAGGACAGGGAGCCCCTGAAGCACGGCGGTTTCCAGTCGCAGTACGAGGCCGGGCTCAATGGAGCCATAGCCACTGGATTCGCCCTCTTTGCCAGGGACTTCGATGGTGAAAGCCAGCACATAGACGTTTCCGCGCAAGAGGCTGTGAACGCGTCCCTAGTAGTGAACCAGCCTCTGTTCTCCTTCAGCGGAGCTGTCCAGGGACGTCGCAATCCCAAGGGCACCACGTATACCCAGATTATGCCCTGTAAAGACGGCTACTTCGTGAGCCAGACCGGAGCCAGGGCCACCTGGGATGATCAAGTGCGGTTCTATGGCAAGCCTGAGCTGGCGGAAGAGCGGTTTGCCAACCCGGTCCAGCGTTTGGACCACGGTGAAGAGTTCGACTCTATCCTTGTGGATGCTGTCAAAGACCGCACCATGAAGGAGATGTTCAAGACGGCTTCAGAGGAATACGGCATGCTGTTCGGCATATCGCAGACTCCGGAAGACCTTATGGACTGCCCGCAGCTTGCCGACAGGGAGTTCTACCAGGATATAGATCACCCCGTCATAGGCAAGACCAAGATTCCGTTTAGGCTTTTCCATATATCGGAGAGCCCGTTCCAGCAGAGGATGCCCGCGCCTCTACTGGGCCAGCACAATGAAGAGGTCTATACGGAGACAATGGGCTACTCTAAGGAGGATCTCATAAGACTCCGTGAGTTGAACATCATCTAAGACGCACTCAGACGCATAGAACCAAGGAGCAAAGAATGGGTAGACTGCCATTGGAAGGAATCAGAATAGTAGACACCTCCGCCATCTTTGCGTTCCCTTATGCGGCGGGGGTAATGGCCGATCTTGGTGCTGAGGTTATCAAGATAGAGGGCCCCACTCGCGTTGAGCCTATACGCACCGGTATGCTTTCCGGTGCCTATCCAGAGAACGACCCCGGCGCAGACCCCTGGAACCGCACGCCTACTTTCCACGTTGTGAACCGGGGCAAAAAGTCCCTAGTGCTTGATCTGCGCAACCCTGAAGGGCTCAAGGTTCTGAAGGAGCTTGTGCTCACGGCGGACGTGTTCATGGAGAACTTCACACCCAGGGTTACCCGCAACTGGGGCATGGACTGGCCAAAGCTGAAGGAGATGAAGCCTGACATCATCATGATGTCCAACACCGGATACGGTCACGGCAAAGGCCCCTACTCAGACTATCCCGCGGTGGCCACGTCTCAGGAGGCTACCCACGGCCTGACCCACCTCACCGGATACAACGGAGACGTCCCCTCCAAGGTGGGTCAGTCCTATGTGGACTTTGTGGCTTCGTGGACGTGTCTGTTTGCCCTTTCTATGGCGCTCAGGCACCGCAAGAAGACAGGGAAGGGTATGTGGGTGGACATTGGCATGTATCAGTTGGGCGTGTTCCACATCAGCGAGTTCCTCATGGACTGGATAGCCAACGGCAAGGACAACTCCAAGCGCATAGGGAATCGCCATCCTTGGTTCGCTCCGCAGGGCTGCTATCCCTGCGCGGGTGAAGACGGCTGGGCCGTGCTCTGTGTGCGCGACGACCATGAGTGGGAAGCGCTTTGCCGCACCATGGGCAGGGAAGACCTGGTGGACGATCCCAAGTACATTGGCCACTTGAACCGCTGGAAGCACCACGATGAGCTTGACGGTATCATCAAAGAGTGGACTAAGAAGCATAGCAAGTGGGATGTGATGGAAAAGTTGCAGGACGCGGGTGTACCCGCAGGGCCCGTTATGGACTCTCGCGATATGAACACCAATGTGCATTACTGGGAGCGCGGCTTCCTGGAGAAAGTGCCCTCGGACGATCCCACCCTGGGTACGCGGGTGCTCATGGGCCGGCCCTGGAAGCTGAGCAACACCCCGGTTTCCATAAAGGGTCCTGGCCCCAAGCTCGGCGAGGGCAACCACCGCTACATAGTGGAAGAGCTTGCCCATTCCGAGGAGGAGTACCAAAAGCTGATTGAAGAGAACGTGACCGCCGATAGCCCGGCTGATAAGCGTCCAATTCCAACAAGCAGCCTTGACGATATGGTGTCCAAGGGTGTATACGGCTACTGGGACCCGGAATACAGGAAAACGCTCGGCCTATAGGCTGGGCGCTCATTAGCAAAGCTCACGAGGTGCAGTTATGAACATAGGTGACCATACCCCGGACGTCGGGTTCACTACCGGAGACCGTCAGGAAATCAGGCTGGCGGATTTCAAAGGCAAGCAGAACGTTGTCATAGCATTCTACGCCAGGGCTTTCACCGGCGGCTGAGAGCGGGAGCTGCGGAAGTTCCAGAGCCTTCTCTCGGACTTCCAGCGGCTGGACACCCAGGTTCTGGGTGCAAGCACTGACGCCGCACCGTCCCAGCGTGCCTTCGCCGAGCACTGCGGCCTTGAGTTCCCTTTGGTGTCCGACTTTCCCAAGTTTGAGGCTGCCAGGGCTTTGGGGGTCTTCAATGAGGAGACCATTGGCGATAGCCGGATCACGTTCGTCATCGACAAAGAGGGCGTGGTCAGGCACATCGTCCAGGATGCTCAAAGCATGGAGCAACACGCCGAAGAGTCGCTGGAAGCGGTAAAGAAGCTCAGCGAGTCCTGACCCCGTTTGCCTCGTTGGTCTGCTTTAGGTCTCGTCGAGAAGCATGAGATATGCGGTGAGATCTGCTTGGCAAGCGTGCGGTTCAGCGTTGACAACCCCCGTCTGGTTGAGCAATCATGAAAGCCAGCGTCATCACGGGCCCGTAGCTCAGTGGCAGAGCGGTCGGCTCATAACCGATTGGTCGTTGGTTCGAATCCAGCCGGGCCCACCATGTAAGACCGAATTCATAACTCGCCCGTTTAGGGCGACCTCTGCGGCGTCCGCTCCCCCTATGGGACTGTCCTCCGGCGTGGGCATGGAGTAGATGATGGCGGCCCTGCCGGGCTTGACCTGTACCTCCTTGACGAAGGAGTGGACGAAGGCCCTTGTCTCGGTCAGCTCGCTGGTCTTGAGGAACTCGCTCATCTCCTCTGCGAAGGTGGCGATGGTGTCGGCGCTGTCCAGAAGCTGCCGCCTCTCTTTGAGCAGCCCCCTCGCCTCCTCTGCGGCGACTTCAAGGGTCTCCTTGCGCTCCCGGAGTTCCACGATGAGGTCCGAAGCCTCGGCCACGTCCACGCTGTCGCTCTTCGCTATGAAGTGCCAGACGCGGCCCAGTTGCTTCTTCACCTCCTCAAGCTCCCCGTCGATACTCTCCAGCTTCTCCCGCTGGTCGCGGGCCACGCCGTCCATCTCCTCGTCCAGCAGCTTCACCAAGTCTCGGATGTTGGACTCGGTGAGGATGTTGGCGCGAAGCTCATCGACGATGATCTTCTCGAATTTCTTGGCATTGAGCCTGGGGGTCTTGCAGGTTCCCTTGCCGCGCTTGAGGAGGGAGTGGCAGATGTAGTAGGTGTACTTGCCGCTCTTGGCCTCGGCTGCGGTCATGGCCTTGCCGCAGGTCTCGCACTTGGCCAGTCCGCTGAGCAGGTAGGGGCTGGAGATGCGGCGGGGGTTCACCTTCTTCGGGGCGCGGGACTCCATCATCCTGGCGATGCGCCGGAACTCCTGCCTGGAGACGATGCCGGGGTGTGCGTCCTCGACACGCACGGGGGGCTGGCCGTCCTTGGCCTTTTCTCCCCAGACCACGGTCCCGGCGTACGCCTCGTTGGTGAGCACGAAGTGGACGGTGGTCTTGAGCCACTTCTTGCCGTTGGAGGTGGGGATGCCCTCGGCGTTGAGGGTCTTGGCGATGTCGAGGGTGCTCTTTCCCTGGAGGGCCATGTCGAAGATGCGCCGGACCACGGCGTCGGCGGGCGGGTTCAGCTCCAGCTTGGGGCGCTTCTTCGGCCCGTCCTGGACGTGGACCCGCTTGTAGCCGTAGGGGGCGTAGGTGGTCATCCAGAAGCCTCTGGACGCCGCCTCCCGCATCCCCCGCGTAACCTCCTGGGCAAGATTTTCGCTGTAAAATTCGTCCACGCCCTCGATGATGGCCTCCAACAACCTGCCGGAAGCGGTGTCCTCGGCCTGCTCGGTGATGGAGACCACGCGGATGCCCCGCCTGCGCAGCATGGACTTGAAGGCGACGGCGTGCTCGCGCTTGCGGGTGAACCTGGAGAATTTCCAGACGAGAATCTCCTTGAAGGGGGCCTCGGGCTTTCCGGCCGCGTCCAGCATCTTCTGGAACTGGGGCCGGTCTGCGATGCGCCCGCTCTCGGCCTCGTCCACGTACTCGCGGCAGACCAGGTAGTCGTTCTTCTCGGCGTAGTCCCTGAGCGCCCGTAGCTGTGCGGCCACGGACAAGTCCACGTCCTGGCGTTCGCTGGATACCCTGGCGTAGAGGGCCACTGGCGTGCGGTCTAGTCGGTCGTTCATCAGTCTATCCTCCTTGTCTCTTCCTAGTCGTTCTGGCGGGAGCGCAGCCATTCCAGCCGCTCCCGTCTGCGCCACTCCCGCTCCTCCATGAACAGGCGGATGGCCTGCCGGAGCAGCTCGCTCACGGATAGGTCGTCCTGCTTCATCACCTGCCGCACCTGCGCCTCCATCTCCGGGGGCAGGGAGAAGGTGAGAGTCTTGGATCGCCTGGGAGTGGTCATGCTCTCTTTTTGTCTCCTGATATAGTGCTATGTCTTACTATACACTATCAGGGCACGGGAATCAACGCTACCAGGGGCCAGCCGCCACCGGCCTGCGCCTGCGCCCCGGCATGTCCGAGGCGACCATCTGGGGACCGAGGACGGCGGAGTGGTCTTCGGGCACGGCGATGACCACCACCCTCGCCAGCTTGCCATTCCTGATGACGGGCCGGGCGAGAGCGGCGTAGCCGCCGCCCAAGGCGTATCGCGCCGTGCCATAGCGGGCGGCCTGCTCCGCCAGGGAGCCGGGAGGTACGGGCCTGCCCCAACGGGGGACGCCGCCCCGCTCTCCACAGATGGGGAACGTGGCCGGCGTCCCGAATCCCCGCGTCCGCCGGGCGACCTTTACCCGGAGGTCAGGCGAATCGGCCCGGTCTTTGGAATCTCTCCCGTCTTCCCTCGCGTACAGGACCACCATGAGGGGCGGGTCGCGCAGCACCTCGGCCAGCCGGATGGACACGGCGGCGTAGGAGCAGCGGAAAGCCCGCTGCAACTTCAGCACGTCCAGCCCCCACTCCAGGGCCAGCGGCTCGAAGGCCCTCGGCTGCATCAGCACCGCCGCAGCGAATCGTTCGGCCTGCGTGCACACCTTCCGGTCGGGCGGAGAGCCGGACTCCATGTCGCAGAGGGTCTCGTAGATGATCTCGTAGGTCTCGTGGATCACCGAGTAGTCCTGCGTTCCCTCCCACAGGTCCTCCCGGTAGTGGATGTCGTAGCCGCCCCCCGGCGCGCTGTAGTGAATGCCCTTCGCGTCCATGTGCCTACTGCCCGATACTTCGCCGAACCCGGCCCGTTTCAGCAGGGCCTTGATCTGCTCCATCGTGGGACGGGCTGGCACGTCGAAGTAGCGCACGAAGCGGGCGGCGAGGGTCTCCGGGTCCAGGGCCTTTTGGGGGCGGTCGTCCAGCAGTATGCGGCAGAAGTCCTCTCTCGTCCTGTTCATGCTCACTCCAGCAGCCTCTTGTTGGCGAATCGCTCGTACATCTCGACGATGAACCGCTTGGTCTTCAGTGTGATGGGGCCGTCGGGCCGGGTGCCCACGCGGAACACGGGGTCGGCCAGCACGTACTGGTAGGCCCGCTCGATTTCCATCGCCTCGCCGCTGTAGGGGTCGGGTTGGTTCACGCGCCCAGCCCGCTTCATCAGCTCCTGCTCATCCAGGTTGTAGAGGGCGGCCAGCTTGCGGAGCATGTTCGAGCCGGGCTTTCGGCCACCCCGCTCTATCTGGGAGAGGTAGGAGCTGGAGATGCCGGTGCGCCGGGTCACGTCCCGCAGGCTGAGGTCTCCCCGCAGCCGTCTCAGCAGCGGCCCGATCTCCTCGTTGCCCTCGATTGCCTCTCGGTCGTCCACCTCCCGGTAGTCGTCATGGTCGTCCATGATGTCTCTCCCTTGCTCGCCATAGGTGCGGACAGTTACGCGAACGGTGTTCCTGCTACGTTCCGGCTAACTGACAGCTAACTAATTGTTACATCAGAGCGAGCAATTGTCAATGAACCCTTCTCATAAGGCCGAAATACGCCTCTTGGCCATTGCCTCTGCCTAACCGATATTGCTACACTTATGCCAACAGAACGCATTATCGTATTTCGGTCTGAGTATACATCACCGACGCCCGCTAGGGCCACACCCTCGCGGCGCTCCCGAACCCCAACAGAGAGACGGAATCGCGTGAGTAAGAAGTCGAAGCGAAAGCTGACTGACAGGCAGGAGCGGCAGCGCATCGAGGGCCTGCGGATACTGGCCCGCATCATCGCCCGCCACTACCTGGCAAACCCGCACCTGTACCGCAACGGCGCAGACGGGGACGGCTCGCAGTCGGCTCGGAAGGAGGACGAGGCGTGAAGCGCAGGCAACCCTCATCGCGAGTCAAGCTCAACCCCCACGCCGTGTGGGAGCTTCTGAACCGGCTCAACATGACCCAGAACGAGCTGGCGCGGCTGGTCGGCACCTCATCCGGCTACCTGTCCCAGCTGATGTCCGGGACTCGCTGCCCCTCGGCGGACATGCGCAAGCGGCTGATGGAGGCCCTGGGCGTCACCCGATTCGAGGACCTGTTCATCCTGGAGCAGGTCCATGTGTAGCGAAGTCCCCACCTCGTCCGATTCCCCGCTCATTCCGCCCGGCGTTGCCCTGATGCCCGATGACTTCCCCGAACGGCTGGAGGCGGTCAGAACGCTGTTCGACCTTAACTGTGAGGAGATGGCCGTGGCGCTGGGCGTGGACCCGCGCCAGCTGATGCGCTGGCGCATCAAGGGCGGCGGTCCCAACGGTGGCGCGATGCTGGCCCTGGTGCGGCTGGCGATCCGGTCACCGGAGGGTCTGGCGAAGCTGCTGGACGAGGACGTGATCGTGATCTTCAAACCGAGGAGGAGTGACAATGGCAACTGACGAGAGAAATCGGACCTTGGACCTTCGCCCGCCGCCCTTTCCCGAGGAATTCGGGCAGAGGCTGGAGGGCCTGAAGGATATGACCGGGCTGTCGTGGGGTGAGTTCGCCGAGCTTCTCGGCGTCACCGAGCGCGGTCTATTGAAGTGGCGCAGGGGCGGGCCGCCGTCGGGGGCCTACTTCTGGGCCATCATGGAGGTGGCGCGGGGCGTTCCCGGGGGCTTCGACCTGATGCTGGACGGCGACACCGACACGGAGAAGTGTAGGAACATCAAAGGAGGTAGGAGCATGGTCATGGACGAAGGAGAGCGCATCGAGGACTTTCGCGCCGGGCCGTTTCCGGAGGACTTTCCGGCGTACTTGGGACGGCTGGAGGACCTGTCGGGGATTTCGCTTGAGGAGTTCGCCGATTGGTTGGGCCTACCGGAAGAGCGGCCAGGGGAGTGGCGCAGCGGGGCTATACCCACCGGGGACGAGATGTGCGCCATGATCCATTGGGCCTGCCGCGTTCCCGGAGGCCTGTCGGTGCTGCTGACTGGCGATCCCTACTCCCTGACGGTAAGGGAGTAGGACGGTGGGACGCCGGCAGGAATGGGTCTACCACGTGGAGCCTGAGGAGTTCCCCCAGGACTTCCCTGAAAGGCTGGAACGCTTCAAGCAGGCTGCCGGGCTGACCTGGCGGGGGCTGGCCCGCATCCTGAAGGTCAACGCCCGCTTGGTGCGCCGGTGGAAGGCCGGAGCCAAGCCCGGCCCCGGCCACCTGGTCAACCTGTTCGACCTGGCGGCCGGGATGGGGCTGCTGCACATCCTACTGCCGTCGGTGGGTGAGCCGGAGACCGCCGTGGGGGAGGACTGAGGGCGAGCGGGGCAAAGGCAACGGGTTCTCATTAGACGCAACGAGGGCCGGGCGGGATAAACCGTCCGGCCCTCTCTTTTTGTCTTGGAGGAGAGGCGCTCGTAGTGGTATTGTTAGGTCTGGACCATCCCGAAGGGAAGCCCTGCAAAGCGGGGTTTGGACGAGGAGACAATCACAGACAAAGACCGAGGAGGTGGCGATATGGCTGTCGAAGGACGTGAAGGGAGCACTAGGAAGCAACGGCGAACCCCCTTTCCCGAGGACTTCGGGGAGCGGCTGGAACGCCTGTTGAAGATGGCCGAGCTGTCGCCGCAGGAGTTGGCCCGAGCTTCTCGGCGTGACGGAGCCCACCGTGCGGAGGTGGCTCAGGGGAGGGGAGCCCAAGGGGTTCAACTACCTGGCCATTATGAGGCTGGCGCGCGGCGTCCCCGGTGGCCTCAATCTGATGCTCTACGGCGACCCGGAATCGGAGGGCGACAGACTCGGAGGGGACCGATGAAAGCGGGCCAAGTAGCACTTCAACAACTCTTGAATGGGAAGATTCAATATCGCGTACCTTTATTTCAGCGAACTTACAGCTGGGGCGAAGACCAGTGGTACAGACTGTGGACGGATGTGTTGGAAATCTACGGGATGGAAGAGCCTAGGAATCACTTCATAGGAGCGGTTGTCACCCAGCCCATTATCGACGCGGCTGGATTCACGACAAAATATCTTCTGATTGACGGACAGCAGCGGTTGACGACGCTCTTTATCATCCTAGCCTGTATTCGCAAGTCAGCATCCCACGTAGCGTCACTCCCCGATCTTGTGGACGAGATATGGGAAACCTGTCTTGTGAATAAGTTTGCGCCTGCTAGTGATGACTTCCTCAAGCTTCGCCCCACACAGAGAGACCGCCAGACTTTTCGCGCTTCAATCGATGGTGAAGTTGCTAACCAAGGTGGGCAAGTGACCGCCGCCTTCAGGTATTTCTCAGAAAGAATCGCTGAAGGCGACTTGGAGGAGCATCCCCTAGACTTGCGCAAATTGAAGTTGTGCATCACTGACCGCCTCGATTTGGTAAGCGTCACTTTGGAAACTGAAGACAGTCCTCATCGAATCTTTGAAAGCTTGAACAACACCGGTATGCACCTCGGCTCTTCCGACCTCATTCGCAATCTCATCTTCATGAGCATTTCGGGAGAGGAAGAGACACAAGACGCATATGACCGGTACTGGTTTCCGATGCAGGAGGCAACGGGCAACCGTCTCGACGATTTCTTCTGGCATCACCTCATGATGGACGGGAGTCTCCCAAGACAAAGCGAAACGTTTGAAGAGGTTAGGAAACGTTTCGGCTCTGGGGACACTCCTCGGGCAGTCGAGATGTTGATACAGTTCTCCAAGTTCGCCCGATACTATCGCTGGCTCTGCGGGATTGGAGATGAAGAGCCGGAAGGCTCATTGCTACGACAGATCAAACGGCTCAATACCTGGGAGGTCAATGTTGCCTACCCCTTCCTGATGCGGTCGCTGGATTGGGTAGACGGAGGAAGGATCAGCACCAGCGACCTAGCAAGTGTTATGAAGATGATCGAGTCCTTCGTAGTGCGTAGAGCGGTCTGTAACGTGCCTACGAACCGACTACGTGGCATCTTCGGTCGTATGTCGGGGCAAATCGACTCGTCGGACTTCGTTGCTTCATCAGGCGAGTATTTGCTCGCCAACCACTGGCCGACTGACGAGGAGTTCAACCACGCGTTCGTGGGATACCACGTTTACTCCCGGCGCCTAGCCAGGACCCGGCTGATCCTAGGATCATTGGAAGAGTCTTTTGGCCACAAGGAATCCCCCCAGATCACCGAGGAAATCACCGTAGAGCATGTGATGCCCCAAACCCTGACGACTGACTGGGGGGAAATGCTGGGTCCTCGTGCGGTCGACATCCATTCACAGTGGTTGCACACACCTGGAAACCTTACGCTGACGGGTTACAATCCGGAATTGGGAAACGCCTCCTTCTACGAGAAGAAGGCGTTGTTGGAAAGTGCGAAGTTTTCGTTGACCCACGCGATTCTCAAGTGTGATCGTTGGGACGAGAACGCGATCAAGACCCGGGGTGAGGCGCTTGCCGAGAGGGCAGTCCAGATTTGGAGTAGGGCGCCGCGTCTCTGAACTATTCGTCGGCGCAGTTATACCCTCCGCCGGTTCCGTTTGCTTCTAGCGTATGCCTTATGTGAAGGAGGAAGTATGACAACTAATGACTCTGGCAAGCTGAATATGGGAGGGGTAAGTGCTATTAGAGAAATTACTGCTCTCCCACCCAACGAGTGGACGCCGAGGCAGAGGGACCGTCTAGCCACCTGCCTAGCGGCGCTTGCCCACCAACCTAGCAGGTGGTACTCGTATCAAGATTGGGGGGCTGGCGGTCCTGTCAGGTTTCTAGGGCGGCGGGGCATAGAGTTTTCACCCGTCCCTAATCCTCGGCCAGTGAGTCGGTCTTACTATAATGGCTGCGGCTGCAAAGAATCGCACTGGCGGTTGATCGGCACGGTCTAAATTGCGATACGCTAAAAGCAAACGGAACCCCTCCGCCAGTTTCGGTCGTCCCGCCAAGGGAATCCCCTTCACCGTCTGACGACGCCCTGGGGGTCTCGCCTCGACGCGCTGCGGTTGAGGGCGTGGTCGAGGATCCCGAAGGCCAAGTGGATGCCCAGCTCCGTCACCCTTTGGGAGGGCTCCTCCTCCTGCTTGAGGAGGGCGTGGGCGATGAGGTCGGCCATCTGTAGCAGGTCGTCATCCTGGGAGCTTCGGAAGGACGGGCCGCCGATGATCCGCTCTATGGGGATGTCCTTCGTCGCCTCGCCGTCCTCCCAGACCTCGTACCTGCTGGGCACGGGGTTGCGGCTCCTGAGCCTGCCGTAGAGCCGCCTGACCATCCGCTCCCCTCCCTCGTCGAAGATGAGGTGGGCGTAGCGTCCGTCCGCCGCGACGGACGTGTTGATGCGGTTGAGCAGCCGGTTCAGGCTGACCTGTTCGTAGCCCTTCACGTCGGCCTTGCGCAGGCAGACGTTGACGACCTCGATGCCGCCCAGGGATTGGGCGGCGTTCTCTATGATGCGCAGGCCGTCCATGAAGATCTCGGCTCCCTGCTCCGTGGTGAGCCTGCGGCCGGTGTTGTCGATGCGGGCCAGATTGCCCCGTCCGGCCAGCAGAGCCTGCCCCGTACTCGATACGGGGTCGCAGGCGTGCAGCTCCCGGCTGGTCGGGACGCTGTAGTCGCCCGCCAACGCCGTGCGCCAGTCCTGGATGCGTCCATGCAGGCCGTTCCATCGCTCGGCGTTCACGCCCAGGGCGGAGCGGACGTAGTATCGGGGACCCTCGGACTCGTCGATGTAGTAGATTCTCATGGCTTTGCTTCTCCTTGCATGTCGGTCAGGGGGCGCACCGGCTCGAACCCGCCGCCCGGGGCGAGCCATGCCCGTCCCAGCGGCCCCTCCCGCTCCACCAGCTCCAGGTTGGAGGCCAGCAGGGGCACGGCGGTCCTGAGACGGTCCATCTCCCCCTGGGCCACTCTCAGGAAGTGGGTCTGGGCGATGTCGTCGTCGAAGACGACCAGGACGACGGGCGGCGCGCCGTGGTCGTCGATGGGCCGGTGGGACGAGTAGTAGCGCAGGTATGGGGCGAGCCGCGCCGCCATGGTGACCGGCCGCACCGCCCTCCGCTCCCACTCAAGGAAGAAGGGCCATGCGGTCCTGCCGCGCCTGAGCATCCCGAAGGCGTCGGGGTGCACCGAGCGCCTCCCGCCGAAGTAGCGGAAGTAGCGGGACGCCCTGCGGGGCGGGTCGAGCTGGTCGATCTCCCAGCCCAGGTCGCGGGCCTGCCGGGAGAGGGCCGCTACGAAGCCGTGGACGGCTGCGGTGTGCTGCATGTCGCGGAGGAGCTGCCGGCTGCGCCTGCCGGAGACGCTGCGCCAGTCGGCTGCGGCCCCGGAGTCTGGGGGAGCGGCGCTCCACCGCTTCTTGGCTCCGCCAACGGCTGCCCGGTCCCTGCGGGCCAGCAGGGTCAGCCCTGCGTCGGTGAGCACCAGCCGCCGCTCTGCCGAGGGGACGCGGGCGGCCAGGCCGAAGCCCTCAAGGGCCGTGGTTAGCTGGGAGGCTCGCTGGTTGGTGACGCCCAGCAACCCGGCCAGGTCGCCCAGGGCGAGCCAGGGCCAGTCGGAGAGCAGGTCGAGGGCGCGCTTCTCGGCGGGTTTCAGGAGGGCGGACAGCATGTGCTCGGGGACGCCCTGCTCGCTCCCCCGCTCGTCGATGTCCTGGGGCATGGAGACCCGCGCCAGGGGCCGCTCGGCGGGGAGCGCGCCCCTGCGTTCGATCCGGTCGATGGCGTCTCTGAGGCTAACAGCGGCGTTGACCGAGGACAGCCGCCACACCGCGTCGTCGGTGGCCGCTGCCGCCGCCGCCCGCTCCAGTGCGAGGACCGTTGGCGTGGACGCCCGGCGCAGAATCCCTCGGGCGTAGCGCAGCCGGGTCTCGTCGGGGAGGACGAGCAGGATTCCGCCGGGCTGCGGCCCGTCCCTGAGCCGCCCGATCCGCTTGGCGAAGCCGGTGCGGTCGGTGACGTGGCCCTGCCGGACGATGCCGATGGTCCTCCCGTCGGGAAGGATGATGGCGGCGTCCATCGGCATGGCGCGGTACCAGCGGAAGCGGATGGGGTGGTGGATGTTGGCGACGGCGGAGGCCAGGCGGTAGATGACCGCCACGGCGTCGAGCCTCTCCAGGAGGACGCGCCGCCACCGGGCAGCCAACGGGTAGCTGCGGAGCAGCCGATCCGGGGTGAGGTCTTCCTCCTGGGCCAAGCGGCGCAGGCCGTCTGCGGTGAGGTGGAACCTGCGGGTGGGGGCAACGAGCTCCGTCCCGTGGGGTACGGAGGCGATCAGCCCCGCGTCCTCCAGCTGGCGGGCGGCCTCGTAGACCGCGCTCTGGGACCAGCCGGAGAGGGCGGCCATCTCCAGCCGGTCGAGAAAGGGCATGGCGGCGAGGCGGCGAAGCAGCTCCCGCCTCCCCCCGGTGAGCGGCCTCATTCCTCAAGCTCCTCGTCCGCGGCCCCGTCCGGCGTCTCCGGGGAGTCGTCCCCAGGGTTCTGGTCCCGCTTGCTGCGCTGCTTGCGCCGGGCCTGTTCCTGGGGCTGGCCGCCGCTCTCCGCCGTCTCGGTGTCCTGGCCCTTCCTGAGCTTCTCCAGCTCCTCGCGGTACCTGTCCACCAGGTCTTGCATTTCCGCGTCCCGCCGTTCGATGTCGCTGGCCGGTGTTAGGTAGCTCTCGGCCAGGTCGCGGATGCGCTCAGCTGTGTCGGCGTCTCCCGTCTCCGGCTTGGCGACCTTCATGGAGAAAGCGTCCATACGCTCCGTCCCCACGGTGGCGCGGACGTAGCACTGGTGGACCGGCAGGGACGTGATGTCGTCCTCGGTCACCCGCTCCTTGCCCAGCTCCCACACCAGGGTCCGGGCGTCGTTGCCGGCCACCTGGAAGACGGCGAGGCATCCCACGTTGGCGAGGATGGTGTCGCGCATGGTGGGGGAGAGGTCGTCCAGCTTCGCCAGGCTCTGGGTGGCGAGCACGAAGCTGGCCCCAAACTTGCCAAGCTCGGACAACATGCTCTCGTAGTCCACGCCGGGCATGGACTGCATCTCGTCCACCACGACCAGCGCGCCGCGCCGCTGCTCGAAGGGCAGGCTGCCCTGCTCCCGAATCACGGCGTCCACCAGGTTGAGGAGGGACGCGCCCACCAGGGCGGCCACGTCCCTGCCCGCCTTGCCCTGGGCGGTGGAGACCAGCAGGATGCCGCCGTCGTGGATGGTGCGGCGCATGTCGATAGTGGAGCGGGGCTGGCCCAGGATGGCCCGCGCCCGCTTGGAGGATGCATAGTAGGAGAGGCGGGTCTGGACCGGGGCCAGGGCGTCGGCGCGGGTCTCGCGCCGCCAGCCGAAGAAGTCCCTGGCCCACCACTGCATCAGGTAGGGGTCGTTGACCTTCGCCAGCACCTCGGCGCGGAATCCGTCGTCGGCCAGGATGCGCAGCCCGTCGAGGATGGTGTACTGCTCGCCCGCGTCCGTCCTCTCATTGGCCTCGTGAAGGGTCTTCACCGTCTGTTCGAGGATCGACTGCATCCTCGGCCCCCACTGGTCCCAGAGGCCCTTGGCGATGCGCACGACCGAATCGGCGGTGCGGTCGCGGTCGGCGAAGATGCGGGTGTCCAGCAGATTGATGCCGGGAGCGCCCCGCTCGTCGGCCAGGTCGATGAGGCGCACCTGCTCGATGAGGGACTCCGGGACGTGTTGGAGCAGGCCGCCCACCAGGTCGGCGTGGGGGTCCACGACGACGATGGCGTCGCCGTCCCTGCCCTCGGCCTTCTCCCGCATCTTGTGGGCGACGATATGGTGCATCAGGGTGGACTTGCCCATGCGGGTGCGGGCGACGTAGAGGTGGTGGCGTCTCAGCAGGTCGTCGGGGAAGTGAATCTTCCTGGGCGTTCCGGTGGTGGTGTCGCCGACATGGGCGCCGCCGCTGACGCTGCGGGCGGTGGGCAGCAGCACCTTGGCCCCGGCGCGGGCCACCAGTGGCGTCTCGTCCCTGGCTCCCGGCGGGTGCCAGAGGCAGGCCGCCTCGCGGACGCCCATGACGCTGCGCTTCCCGAACAGGCCGGGGCCTGACGGGTGGAGCATCGAGGGGTCGGGCACGGCGGGCCGCACCCGGCTCACGTCGAGGCGCGCGCCCGCGGGGTTGTCATAGCCGCGGTAGGCGGCGGCCACCGGCTCCAGCAGCTCATTCGCCCGGTGGGGCCGGGTGCTCCGGGGCAGGACCGCCGTCACCTGAATCTCGGCGTCGAAGGCGATGCGGGAGACCTTCTCCTTGATGAGGATGGGGTCGAAGACCCGCTTGCGGGCCTTCTTGAAGCGGTGCCAGGCCCAGCCGCCCACGGCCAGGGCGAGGGCGACGCCCGCTCCCATGAGCACGGCCTTCCAGGTCTCTCCCGCCTGCACCCACAGGTAGCCTCTGACGGCGGCCAGGGCCGCCACGCCCAGGACGGCCATCGTAATCCCGTCCATCTGGAGGGGCTTGGTCTGGTAGGTGTAGGCGGGGTCTCGCCTATCCTCCACGGGCCGCTTGTGGGCCTTCTCCAGGTGGGACTCCGACCAGTCGGGTCCCATCGAGCGCAGCATCAGCCGCGCCACGATGCGCTCCCCCTCGTTGAGGTTGGAGAGCGCGCCCATGAGGGCGATGAGGGGGTCGGAGCCGGGGTCGAGCAGGTCGTCGTCCCGGAAGACCCGGAGAGGCACGTACTCGGGGCCGTCGGCCCGGAGCGTCATGCTCCACGCCTGCTCGTCTTCGGCCAGGCGCAGGGGGTCGTCCTCGGCGGGAATCTCCTGTATCTGGGCCTGGGGATAGCGGGCGGCGATCTGGGCGCGCACCACCTGGTCGTCCAGGCAGCGGGCCAAGAGCGTCACGCCGTCGGCGTCCCCGGCAAGCTCCAGGGAGAAGGGTTCGGGGACGGCGATGGAGCCGAGCATGTTCTCGACTCCCAGGAGCGTTCTCTCCCCCGTCCTGGGCGGCGTCACCGCCAGAAGCGCCGGGGGTTTCTTGGCCTCGTTATTCAGCAGCCACTTGATGGGGTTCACTTTCATTCGCTTGCTCCTTTCTCTATCGGTTCTCTCGCCTTGCGGTCGTTCGGTCGCTCCTAGTGACGACCGGGCCGCCACTCGATCACCTCCGTCTCCTCCGGCGTGGCCTCGATGCGGACGGGGAAGCGGTGGCCCTTCGACAAGAGCAGCCCGTCTCCCCTGGGGCAGGACAGCAGCCAGCGTTGAAGGTCTTCGGGCAGGTCGAAGGCGTCGCCCACGGTGCTGATGGCTGCCGCGTCCTGCTGCAAGAGCAGCTTGAAGGCGGCGTTCTGTAGAAGCGCCCGCCCTGAGTGGCCGGTGATGGCCCGCGAGGTGTCCTCGCTGAGCAGGTCCTGGACGTCCTGGGTGATGAACTGCAACCCCAGCCGGTGCTTCCTGGCCCGCTTCGCCATGCTCACCATGAAGGCCGCGCCTTCGGGGTGCTGCATGATCGACCACACCTCGTCCACCACCAGCAGTCGGGGCTTGGGGTCCTGGGCGGCGGCGGCCCACACCGTCTCGGTGCAGACCATCGCGGCGGCGGGGCGAAGCTCCGGCTCCAGCAGGCGCAGGTCGAAGACGGTGATCAGGGCCTCGTTGGACAGCAGGTCGTCGCCCTCGTCGGAGAGGAGGTTGCGCAGGCTGCCGGTGGCGAAGGGCCGCAGCAGCCTCGCCATGTCTTCCCCTCCCGCTTCGTCTCCTTGCAGGTACTCGTAGAAGTCCCGGAAGCCGGTGCGCTCGCGGGGCTGGGCGTAGTAGCCTGCCAGGGCGTGGTCGAGGGCGGCCCGCCGCTCGGCGCTCAGCCGCTCCCCCACCATCACCTCGATGAGCCGGCGCAGGCTGCCGATGCGCTGGAGAAGCTCCTCGGAGTCGCCCTTGTCGATGACGAAGGGGTTCATGCCTTGGCCGGGAATGCCGGGAGAGAGGACGCGCCCGCCCGCCGCCCTCGCCATGTCCGCGTACTCGCCTTCGGGGTCGATGACGTAGGCGGTGATGCCCCTGGTAAGGCCCCGCAGCATTCCCAGCTTCGTTGCGAAGCTCTTGCCGCTGCCCGACCGTGCGAGGACGGCGGTGTTGGCGTTCAGGTGCGTCCCGTCCCAGGGGTCGTAGACCACCGGGGCGCAGGCCCGCATGTCGATGCCGTAGAGCGTGCCGCTGCGGGTGTCCAGGTCGGGCGGCGAGAAGGGGAAGAGCCGGGCTATGCTGGACGTGTCCAGCGTCCGCCACACGGCCACGGCGTTGAGGGCCAGGGGCAGGGTGGACAGGATGCCCTCGCGCTGGCGGAAGGCCAGGGGATCGAGCTTGCCCAGCGTGGCGGCGAAGTGGGCCTTGGCCCGCTGGGTCATCTCCTTGAGCGACGCCTCGTCCTTCGCGTGAAGGGTGATGGATAGAGAGGCGTGGAAGAGCCGCTCGCGGCCCCGCTGCACCTCGTCCCGCAGCCGGGTCACGTCCTCCAGGGCGATCTCCGCCTCCGGGGACATGGTGCGACCGCGCTTGAAGGACAGCGACTGCGCCGACTCGAAGCGGACCTTCTGCCACTCTAGGGTCCTGGCCGCCTGCTCAGCGGGAATCGACCCCAGGTGGATGGACAGGTCCATCGGCGCGCCTGCGGCCATGAGGCTCTGAAGGAAGCCGGGGGCCAGCGACCGGGGCCACTTGCCCAGGTGGAGCGACCGCACGAGGATCTCGCCTATGCGCATATCGCGGCGGCCTATCTCCACCTCGACGGGGGCCTCCTCGTCGAACTCGGTTGGCGATCCGCCCAGGGCTGCGGACACCAGGAACATCCGAAGCTGGCGGCCCCTGAGTGTGTGGACGGACAGCCCGGCCCGCGCCAGCAGGCCGCGCAGCTCGTCGAACCGCCCGAACTCGCACACGGCGTAGAAGCGCCGGTCGAGGATGCCGTCGCGGGCCTCCAACTCGGTCAAGAGCCTGCGAAGCGACTCGGCCGCCGCCCTCGTCTGCGGGGGAAGGTCCTGCGGCTGGGCCTCCCTGAGCTCCTCCCGCAGCCCGCCAAGGCGCGGCGGGTGCTGACGGATGAGGAGCTGCACGGGGAAGTCGCAGGCGTTGAGCGCCCCGGCGAAGGCCCCCAGCTTCGGCTCGTCCAGCTCGAGCCCCATCACCTCGCACACGCCGAGCTTCACCCCGTCCAGGCGCACGGGGCCGTCCTCCTCCAGGTGGGAGAGCATGAAGAAAAGGGGCAGATCGGGCGGTGGCTTGGGAGCGGGAGGCTGGGTTTCCGTGGGTTCGGAGGCCGCATCCGCGTTGGCCTCCGCAATGTCCTGCGGAGCCTCGTCGCCCTCCGGGGGCCTCTCCGCTCCGCGTCTCTTGATTCGTTCAATCAGCTTCTTCAACTCGGTGTTCTCCTTTGCGCTAGGTGGTGGGGAACGGGACGAGGCCGCTCTTCAGCAGCGTGGCGACCGCCTTGGCCAGAAGCACCAGCACCAGGCCGACCACCGCCATGACGACTGCGCTCTTGGCCCTGCCGCCGCCCCGCTCCTCGGCTCCCTCGGCCATCAGGACGAAGCCCGCCCAGACGATGGCGAAGAGGCAGAGCCCGGAGGCGGCGTAGGCCATCGCGGTGAGCACCCGGTCGAAGGCGTCCAGCATGGCCTGCTCCTCGGGCGGGACCGCGCCGGTGGTCGCCAGCGCGGTCCCGATCAGAAGGGTTGCCGTCAGTAGACGCCTCACCACGGCCATTCCCATCCCAGAAGGTCGAACCAGTCGCTCAGAGCCTGCCCCGCACTTGATGCGGGGTCGCCGTCTGCGGGCTCCTGCTCGGCGGGCGGTTCGACCGGCTCAGGCTCAGGCAGGACCAGGACCTCGAAGGGGGCGTCCGACCCCACGGCGGACGCCAGGGCCAGGCCCTCGTCACGGCTCCGGCTGATGGGCGACCGCTCCACCGTCTCGGCCTTGACGTGCTCCTTGTGCAGCACGTCCACCGTCACCTGCTTGGCGATGGTGGCGCTGGGGACGTAGGCGTACGCCGTCGCGGTGGCGGACGCCGTGGCGCCGTCCTCGCAGGTGGCCATTGCCGTCTCACTGTCGGAGTCGCTGTCCCCCGGGCGATGGAGGTGCACGGTCCTGGTGACTTGCTCCGTCCGCTCCGGGTGGTGAGTCAACTGCACCAGGGGCGGCAGCGGGATACGAAGGGCCGCCTCCAGGTCCGCCTCGACGCTCACCTCGTGAACGGCGGCGCCCTCGCCGACGGCCACTCGGAAGCGGGTCTCGCCGTTGGGGACGAACGCGACGCTCGCCTGGGAGCCGCCGCCCGCGACCGTGAGGGTCCCGGCGATGCCCGTCACCTCGGCGCCCATCAACGCCGTCTCGGTGACGCTGGCGTGTCCGGCCACCGTCTGAAGCTCCACCCTCTCCAGGGTGGTGGATACGCACTCGGAGGCGACGGCTCCCTCGACGGCCCCCGGACTCCAGCCCAGGGAGACGACCCGCAGGTCGCAGAGCTCCCCATCGATGGCCGGAAGGGGGTACGGGATCTGTCCGCCTTCGACGGTGACGGCCCCGGCCTGCCCCAGCGTGTCCTCCCACGAGAAGGTGAAGGACGGGTTCGGGCCGTCCAGGGGGAGGGAGTAGTCGATGCGCTCCCCCTCGTCCAGGGAGGCCGAACCCCAGAACCGCAGCCACGTGCCCTCCGGCCCGCCGAAGGCGCGGACGCGGATGTCAAGGGCGGTGGCCGCTCTGAGCGTGACGGCGGCCCGGTCGCCGGAGACGGTGAGTCCCTCGACGAAGAGCCGCCGCCCTTCGACCGGCTCCGTCACCTCGAAGTCGATCTCGTCCCGCCACGGCTCGTGGTCGTCGGCAAGGGCCGCCTGGGGACGGCGGCCGCCGCCGCGAGAGCGACGACGGCCGCGATTGCCAGGAAGCTCTTCGGGGGCTTGCTTTGCCGGGACTTCCGGCTCCCGTCCCCGTTGCCGTTTCCGTTGATGTTGTCCTTGTCCGTCCGCCTGGGCTTGCCGAACCAGCGGTGGGGGCGGAAGGGCATCCGCCCGCCCGTCCGCTCCCGGCTCCCGCGCTTGCGGCGAAGGCGGCGCAGGGTCTTACCCGCCCGCCTCGCCATCAGCCGCAGAGGGCCGGGGCCGCTCTTCACCGGCTGCGCCGGCGCGGGCGGCTCGCTCCGCACCAGCTCGGACGGCGGCCCTGCGTAGAGCCTCGCCCCAAGCCGGTACTTCAAGAGGTCGGCGGCCACCAGGGGCAGCCGCCGACCGCCTATCTTCCCGACGACGGCGACCAGCCCCGCCAGGCCCAGGAAGACGGCCAGGGCCATCCTCACCTCGGACGGCCCGACGGGGGCGTAGCGGTATGCGCCGTAGGACAGGGCGCACACCGCCATCATCGCCACGACCTGCGGGAATGTGAACCCCAGCAGGACCTTGTCCTCGGCCTGCACGTGGGTTGGAACCTCGTGTTCTCTCATGGCTCTTCTCCTTCCCTTCCGCCTACTTGTCCGGTGTGGGCGCGGGAGTCGGGGCGGTCGGGTCGGGCACGTTGGGGTCCACCGGGGAACCCACCACGGCGTTCATCACCAGCTCCACGACGCCGTAGGCCACCATCGCCAGCACGATGCCCGCCAGGGCCGTCATCATTGCGCTCTTGCCGCGCTCCATCTGGTGCGGCGCTCCCGACGCCGTCAGGTACAAGTAGGCCCCGTAGATGAAGAAGCCCACGCCGACGACCCCCACGATGCCCAGCAGGATGCCCACCAGGTTCGATATGGTCTGAGTCAGTGCTTCCATAGTCTTGTCTCCTCTCTGTCTCGACTGCCGGGCGTTCTCCCGCCCGGCCTCCGTCCCTCTCTATCTGTTCCGTTGTCGCTGCTCTCCTAAATGCACATCGCTCTCACCTCCTTCGTCCTGTTGTCGATGGGCGCAGGCCGCGCCCGCACTCCGTTGGGGTCGTCGTTGTCGGGGCTACTCGCCGCTGCTCCGGGGGGCTTCGCCTCCGTCTCCCCCGCCTGCCGATGGGGTGGCCATAGAAGCCGCCGAGCTGAGGCCGCTCCCCGCTGCCGACAGGCCCGCGCTGGCCGCCATCGCCCCCACCGCCATGCCTCCCGGCCCTCCGGCGGCCCCGCCCGCCAGCAGCCCGATGGTCTTGGCCGACCTGACCATCGAGGCGGGCAGGTTCATGCCGAAATAGAGCATCGAGAGCCAGGAGTCGAAGGTCCCGTGGTTGCCGAGCATCGAGGGGACCCGGGTCGCCATGTAGATGAAGCCCAGCGACATGAGGAGCTTCCAGATCAGGTCCTGCACCGGCTCGAAGGCGGCGATGGCCGCGAACTCCTTGAGGAAGCCGAAGCCCAGGGCCAGGGCGATGAGCTGTATCGCCTGCTGGAACACCGTCGTCATGAAGAGCCGCAGCCACTGGCGGCCCCAGCCCGCCGTGTGGGGCAGAATCCACAGCCCCAGGGCGATGGGGGCCAGGGCCAGCAGGATGTCGATGAGGGCCAGGCGCAAGATCATCTGCACGATGACATAGAGGACGAAGAAGCCGTAGACCAGGTAGAGCGCCGCCAGCAGCAGTGCCATGCCCACGCTCCCCGCCTGCACCGCCGTCATCAGCGTGCTCAGGGTCGAGCGCAGCATGTCTCCGGGGGTGACGCCTCAGGGAGAAGGCGATGAAGCCGGAAACGGCGTCGGCCACGTCCAGGACCAGGGCGCACCACCACAGGGACGATGCGGCGGCTACCAGGCCCAAAACAAGGCGGGGCACCATCTCCCGCCACCCCGCATGCTGAGCGGCCCAGGTGCTCGGAGATGATGAAGCTCAGGCCCATCCAGCCGAGGATGACCACCAGGGCGGCGGAGGTGATGGCCCAGACGGCCATCCACGCCTGCTGCACCAGGCCAGTGGTCGTAGGTGAGGTTGGGAGGGGTTCCGGTGAGGATGTCGCCCATGCGTCTACCCGCCCCCGCAGTTGTCGGCGTCCTCGCCCGACGCCCGCTCGACAACTCCGCAGAGGGTCCCGTGGGTGCCCTCGATGATCCACCCGGCGAAGGCTTTAGCCCAGCGCGCCGGGCTGAGGGCGGACAGAATCTTGTCCCAGATGCGGCTCGGCTGGTGGATGGGTACGACGGCGTAGAAGTCGCCCCTCTTGTCCGTCCTCGGCCTCGGCCAGCATGACCAGCAGGTAGGCCCGGTCGCGGTCGAGCTCGGGGTGGTCGTCAAGGTCGGGGTACTCCCAGGAATACTCCCAGCCGTCGCTGCGCTTCTTCTCGCCGCCCTTCACCCGGTACATGGCGCTTATCCAGTCGCCGGTGTCGGCGTCGCGGACGGCGTAGAAGAGGTTTGCGATCTCCCGGTCGAAGACGGGGCGGGCGACGAACTCGCCGCCGCCCTTGCGCTCCACGAACTCCCGGTCGGCGTTGACGAGGGTTAGCTCGTTACCGGGCGGGGCTTGGGCTTGGGCGATGTTGCTTGCGGGGATTGCCAGAAGCGCTGCCAGCAGCAGCGCGGCGGCCAGGGGCATCAGCCTCCTGGCTCTGCCAAGGGACCCTCGGACCGTCGATTGCGCTCCCACGATTCGCCTCCTCTTCGCTGATGGGGCCGTCTGTTCTGCCATCGAGTCTGGGAAGTCGCGGGGCCGGACACCATGCCTTATATGGGAGGACTCGCGCGTCCTCCCTTTTAGGGCATGGGAAGGAATGGGCCGGATGTGGTGTCATACCCGTGTACAGGGATTTGCTTCGGTGCCCAGAAGGGAAGTTTTGGGCTGTGGGCAACGTGAAACGGGCGTGAAGGAAGGGAAGTGAGGCCGAGCCTGCGAGCACTTTGGTGAAAGGGGTGGTTCCGACAGCGGCCCAAAAGGGAAGTCGGGGGTGGCGCGACATCGGAGCGAGCAATTGGACGGGGAGGTTGGAATCGGGGGTCGAAACCCCCTACAGGACAGCCCCCTACAGGACATGACTGCGAGGAGGTGCGACCATGAATGAGCGGGTTGGGAACGGCAACGGGAGCGTGGACGCGGAGAGGTTACGGCGGCTCAGGCTGAGCGAGTTCCTGCGGGACCTGGTTCGGCAGGAGGGCAAGATGGAGGCCGCCGAGCTGCTGGGGGTCAACCACAAGACCCTGACGCGGGCCGAGGAGTCGGGTGAGATCACGGGGCGCATGGGCGATGCGCTGGAGCTGCTGCTGAGGAGGGCGGACGACGCCGAGGTCGCGCGGCTGCGGGAGGCGGTCGGTGCGCTGGAGGAGCGGGTGGCGGCGCTGGAGGGCGGCATGGAGACGCCTCCTGCGGCAGATGTGGAAGGCGGGGGTGAGAGCAGACAGGTGGAGGGCGGTGACGAGGACGGTACCCAGGCCCAGGCGCAGGGCGGGAAGCACGAGGAGGGGGCGGGCCGGTCGGAGACCAGGGCCGCCCCCTCCGATGGCGGGGTTGCGCTCGAAGAAGCGGGCGGCGCTGCGCAGGCTGGACCCGGAGGTGGTCACCGAGGAGCCCGCCGCCGCCGACCCGGAGGTCTACGGCGATGCGTGGCCTCTGGTCGAGGAGTGGCGACGGCTGCAGGCCGGGCATCCCCACCAGGGGAAGAGCCTGTCGTGGCTCACGACGGAGGAGCGTCTGCTCGTGCTGGAGCTGGCTATGCTGGAGGAGCACGGGCTGACCCTGCCCCCGGAGACCCAGGCCCTGCGGGGCTTCGGACGCAAGGGTCAGATCAACCATCGCTGGAAGGCGCTGGCCGACACTCGGGTGGCGCTGAGGAAACGGAAGCTGCTGCGCTGGGTGCGGACGGTCCTCACCCTGTGGCTGTGGCGGAAGTAGGCCCCGGAGCCGGCTCCGGGGCCGGTTTTCGGCGGTTGCTGCATCGGAGCGACATGGGAGCTACGTAGCAGCGTGTGATTTGGTGCGGGTTGGCCCCAAACCCCGTCTGAAGCCTTCCATTCGCTCGGTTGTTCGGGTGATAATTGACGCAGTTTCTGGCTTTTCCAGTGTTTCGTGCCTAGAAACCTGGAGGATTCCCGTCCCCCGAATCCGGGACCGGCTGCATAGGATTGAGCCTTGCTCTCCGAACAGCCGCCCAGGGGTCAGACCGGAAGGATTGAGCCTCGCTCTCCCGAAGGCCGCCCCGGAGGACACAATTCGCAGCGGTTGGAGCGTCTCTCGCTTCGGCCCCTCGGACACCTTGGTCGGAGTGCGCCCTGCACACTGGCCGGTTCCTCACGTCTGCGGCATGGTTCCTGTGGAACTGGCCGCAGCTTCACCACGCGCCGGTCTGCGATGAGGTCTTAGCTGGCTGGCCGCTTCCCTCGCAGCTTCCCAGGACGTTACAGACGTAGCTCCCGGGTCTCGCTGCGTCTCTCACCGCGCCGTCCTGTGGTTGCTCTGCAGGCCGGTCGGTTCCCCCCATTTCATAGCAGCTCCCCCTGAGTCCATTCCCTGTGATGTGACCCTGGGCCGAGCTGCGTCCTCTTCATCCCCCAGGTAGCAGCAGCTCCCCTGAGTCCGTTCCCGTGATGTGACCCTGGCCGAGCTGCGTCTTTCTCACCACGGCGTCTCCCTGCGTTCGTCTCGTGGTCGGACTGCGTATGGCGGCGGAACGGCAACACGGATTCACGGAGTCAACAGCAGCAAGGAGGTAACGACGGTATGGCTACTGAACGGACGGACGGCAACGGCGAAGGAGGAGCGCACATGACGGAACGGTACACGGGACCGAGCGCGAAGCGGATCGCAGACCTGCTTCCGCACCGGGTGAGCTTCGAGCGGGGCTGGTTCTGGACGACGACGGCCATCTGTCACGGCGGCAAGTCGGACGGGTTGGCGTTCAGGCAGCGACCGGACGGCAACGGCATCGACGTGCGCTGCCACACCGGGGGCTGCTCGGCCGGCGTGGTGATAACCGAACTTGAGGCTCTCATCGGGCTGCCCATCTGGACGGCCTTCGAGCCTGTGAGCGACACCGCGGTCAAGGCCCCAGAGAAGCAACCGTGGTGGAAGCGACAGCGGGTCTGGGCGCCGACGGTGGTCGCCCCCTGGTCGTGGCGGCGCCGCTTATCACCGGCGACGTGGAGCTCTTCGTCCTGAACCTCGTCGGGCTGGGCATCGGAGCGCTGCTGCTCCGGCGGTTCATGGCTCGGCGTCCGGTAGGGAGGGTCCGTCGCCGCTGACGACAGGTCCTCCGGCTCCCTCATACCCATCCCAACACGCAAGGGTCGTCTCCATCCGGGGACGGCCCTTCTTCTTTGCCCGCAAGCGGGCGCAATCCAAAGGCAACACAACACAGAAGGAGGTCGTGATGACAACGGCAACATTGGCAACTGGCAATCGGACGATGACGGATGTTCGGCCTAGGCGCAGCCTCGAAGAGCTCGTCGACCGGCTCATTGCGGCGCTGTTCAAGGAGGAGGAGCCGGAGGCGGAACAGGCGACGGAGACACCGAGCGTGGCCAAGAGCCTCCACGAGGCGCGGCGGCTCAGGCAGGCGGGGGACGTGGATAGGGCGCTGGCGGTCCTCGCCGGCACGGACACGACGAAGGCTGAGCCGCATCAGGCTCGGTGGGCCTACGCCGAGTGGACGGATCTGGTGAAGCGGCGGTTCGGGGACCGGGACGCGCTGGTCTACAGTCAGGGCGCGGGACAGGCCGCCGCGCTGGTTCCCAGGGACGACGGCTCGCTTGAGGTCGCGGCGGTCCTGGGGATGCGCTGGCGGCCCGGCAAGGTCGTCTCGGGGCGCAGCCTCCGGGGGCTGAGGCCCTTGGCGAAGGCTTGCCCTCGGCCCTGACCGAAGAGTGGTTCTGCGCTGGCGTAGCCCAAGCAACGGTTGACGACTCGTGAGGCAAACGGGGCGCCTCAGTGCCCTGCTTGGACCCCGGGTCGTCGCCTTCTTGCGACTGCTTGCACGGGCGCTCCGTTCCACCAGGCAGCGCCCCGCACGGGGGGCGTTGCCTCCTCCGCCCGCTCCCCTGCGGGTTTCCATCCCTCTTCCCCCAACCCCACACGCGTCGCACAGGTCTTCTCCTCGACTCCGGCCGGGGGTGGGACCTGTGCCCTATGCACGACGGAGCCTGCCCCGGACTTGATCCCGGGGGCTTGCCCCGCACACGGCCTTCCACAGAGGCCGCCCCGGACTTGATTCCGGGATGCCGCACCGGCCATTCGCCACGGCAACAACGCCACCCAAGGAGACAGTCCCGACCACCGGGACAAGGCATCGAGCGGGACTGTCTCCGACAAGGGGGCCGTCCCGCTTCTTCATTACAGGAGGAAGCGACATGACGACGGCAACAACGGCACAGACCAATCGGACCAAGGAGACGGCCGGAGCGGAGAGCGAGCTCAGGGCCGCTGCGAGGCGGCGGGGGCTCACCATGAAGGAGCTTGCGGCCATGATGGGCGTGAGCGCGGGCTACCTGTCGGGGCTTTCGACGGGGCGTACGCCGTGGACTCCGAAGATGCGCGAGAAGGTCGCGGCGGTCTTGGGAGAGGTCCCCGGACAGGGGATCGTCTACCGCCAGGGCAGCGTCGTGACCGGCGAGAGCAGCTTCATCCGGGAGCGCGCCCGCGAGATGGGCATGACCATGAAGGACCTGGCCGAGCGGACCGGGGTTTCCTACAGCTACATGACCCAGGTGGCCCGGGGCCGCCAGCACATGGGCGTCAAGGTCCAGGCCAGGGTCGAGTCGGCGCTGCACGCTCCGGCGAAGATCGCGCCCGCCAAGTGCGCCAACCGACAGGTCGGCGTGGTGGCCGGGGAGTCCAGCTACATCCGGGAGCGAGCCAGGGAGCTGGGCATGAGCATGACGGAGCTGGCCGAGCGGGCCGGGGTGTCCCACGGCTACCTGTCGCAGATATCCAGGGGCCGCGGGAGCATGGGCGTGAAAGTCCAGGCGCGGATCGAGTCGGTGTTGGAGGCTCCGGTGAAGGTCGCTCCCGCGCAGCCCGCCAGCATCGACCGGGAGGCGATGTGGGGCCGGATGGACGCTCACGGCTTCAGCCAGAACGAGGTCGCCCGGCGAGCGGGCATCAGCTCCTCGTACCTCTCCCACATCATGAACGGCAAGTCCTCCCCGTCGGCGGGCGTGCTGAAGGGGCTGCACGGTGTCCTGTTCCAGCCGACGAGTGCGGAGCGCGTCATGCCCGCCGAGGTGAAGGTGTTGGGTTGGCGCAAGGGCGAGCGGAGCGGGATGGTGGTGCGCGGCGCCGGTGGCCCCGGGCGCGGCGACAAGGCCGGCGGCGGGACAGTCAGGGTCGGCGGCCGGGTGCCCTGGGGAGCGAAGGCGGAGTTCGCCTACCGCGCCGGGTACGACGGCATGGGCCGGGTCTCGGTGACGCACGTCGTCGAGCGGGGCTACTCCGTCATGCTGAAGCAGCCGGAGACGGTAGCTGCGTAGGGCTCCGTGACGCACCGCATGATGGGCGGCTGCCTCGGAGCAGCCTGGGACGGCCCACACCGGGCCGCATACGCGAGTCCCGCCGTGGGCGGGCCTTCGCACGTTCAAGCATTCGCCTGGGGGCGTTGCCGGAACCCGACCGCCCCCGCTGGGGCGGTGCAGTCCGTCTCCCGTCGCTCTCCGCCTGGCGGCGGCGACTGATGGAGACGTGCGTCCGGTTCCGGCGTCGTCCTCTAACCACCACGAAAAGGAGGACGACTCACATGAACCTCGGAGGTTTCATAGACACGTTCAAGGACGCGATAGCCAAGAGGGTGGTCGAGTCCTACCCGCCGCTCTACCGGCCCTCGGAGAACGGCGGCACGCTCCCCAGGCTGCTCCGAAAGCCCCTGGGGGCGCAGGCCGACGCCATCAGGGGCGCGGCTCTCTCCCTCAAGGCCCACCGGGGCACCACCGTCGTCGGCGAAATGGGCACCGGAAAGACCTTCATCGGCGCCGCCGCCTCATACATGGCGGGCTTCGAGCGGGTGCTCATCATCTGCCCGCCCCACCTGGTGCCGAAGTGGAAGCGGGAGATCGAGCAGACGGTGCCCGGCGTCCGCGCCGCCATCGTCGAGTCCATCACCGACCTGGAGCGGCTGCGCCTCTCCATAGGCTCCGGCCCCCTCTTCGCGGTGATGAGCCGTGAGAAGGCCAAGCTGTCCTACCGCTGGATGCCCGCCGTGATACAGCGGTGGGCGACATCCAAGGGAAGGCTCCTGCGGGAGGAGGAGACGGGGGAGCCCTTCCGGGTCCCCTGCTGCCCCGACTGCACGGCGCAGATCGTCGACAAGGACGGCGTGCCGTTGACGTTCGCGGACCTGAACCGCCGCAAGCACACCTGCGACGCCTGCGACGCCCCGCTGTGGCAGGCCGACCGATCCGGGCCTGCCCGATACCCTTTGGCCGACTACATCAAGCACAGGATGAAGGGCTTCTTCGACCTGCTCGTGACCGACGAGGTGCATGAGTACAAAGGGCGGGGCTCGGCCCAGGGCATCGCCGCCGGCATCCTCGCCGACGTGTGCGGCAAGTCCCTGTCCCTTACGGGCACGCTCTTGGGAGGGTACTCCTCGACCATCTTCCACCTGCTCTACAGGTTCTCGCCGGAGATAAGGACGGAGTTCGGGCGCTCCGACGAGCACCGCTGGATACAGCGGTACGGCTTCGAGGAGGTCACCGTCGGCAAGCCCGACGACGACGCGGTGGAGGACGGGCGAAACAGCAGCCGCCGCAAGTACCGCAAGGTGGTGCGGGAGAGGCCGGGCCTCGTGCCCTCGGCCCTCTTCCACATCATCGGGAACACGGTGTTCCTGCGCCTCGCGGACGTTGCCTCCGGGCTGCCGCCCTACGAGGAGAAGATCCTCGTGTCCTCGATGGACTCGGAGGAGGACGCCACGGGCTACTCCCAGCGCAGCGCCTACAACACCGTGTTCGAGGAGCTGAAGAAGGAGTTGGCGGCCGCCCTCAAGAGCGGCTCCAAACGGCTGCTGGCGACCTACCTCCAGACCCTGTTGGCCTACCCGGACGGCTGCACCAAGGGGGAGACGGTGTTCGACCCCAGGACGGGCGACGTCATCGTCGCGGTCCCGCCGCTTTCCGAGGAGAAGCTCTACCCGAAGGAGAAGGCGCTGGTCGACCTGGTGGCCGCCGAGCGGCTGGAGGGAAGGCGGGTGCTGGTCTACGTCACCCACACGGGGACGCGGGACATCACCGGGCGGATGGACGACATCCTCACCCGGCACGGGTTCAAGGTGGCGGTGATGAAGGCCGACGCGGTGGCCCCGAACCGCCGTGAGGCGTGGGTGGCCGACAAGGTGAACGAGGGCATAGATGTCCTCATCTGCCACCCCAGGCTGGTGCAGACCGGCCTGGACCTCATCGACTTCCCGACGATTTGCTGGGACGAGACGGATTATTCGGTGTACGTCGTCCGGCAGGCGTCGCGGCGGTCGTGGCGCATCGGGCAGACCCGCCCGGTGAAGGTGGTGTTCATGTCCTACCGGAACACCCTGCAGGCCGACGCGCTGAAGCTGGTGGCGAAGAAGATGCAGAGCTCCCTGGCCGTCGAGGGAGAGCTGCCGGAGGACGGCCTCGCCGCATACGGGGACGACGGCGACGACATGATGATGGCCATGGCCCGCAAGATCGTCAGCGGTGACGAGGAGGACACCGAGACGATGGAGGAGGTGTTCGCCCAGGCACGGGACGCCGAGAGCGAGGCCGAGGAGCTGCTGGTTGACGACGGCTGGAAGGTCGTCGAAGTGGAGCCGGAGACCATTGCGGTCAACGGCAACGGGAATGCCAACGGCCACCACGAGGACGTGTTCGGGCCGACGGTCGAGCTTGTCCCGGCCAGCGGCCGGAACGGAAACGGGCACGCGCCCGCCCCGGTCAACGGGAGCGGTAACGGCCACCACACAGAGGCCCCGGAGCCGCAGCAGTCGCTGTTCTCCTGGGCGGAATTCATGGCCGAGGAGCCGGTGAAGTCCAGGGGCCGCAAGACCCAGGCACCGTCACTGTCCCTGTTCGAGTGGGCGGTGGAACAGGAGCGAGAGGAGGAGCCGGTCGGCGCAGGTCGCTAGGCCGCAACACGCAGGGGGAGGCAGTCGGCGACGTAGCGATTGCCCCCCCTGCCTTCCATGTATGGGGCCTTTTTGCGTTTCTGGAACTGGCGATAGCAGGCCCGCCTAAAGTCGATGAGGAGATAACCCGACCACCTGTCAGGGGTCAATGCTGGTCACTTCGGCCTTGGCTTCCGTGTCTCGTCTACCCAATGACTTATCATACAGGCTGCTTGGACAGCATGAGGCGTCCCGGCTCATAGGAAACGCTGTCCCGCATGATCTGCAAAGGCATCTGCGTCACGTATGTATCGCATTACCGTTGCCGGGTTGGTGTGCCGAGTAACCTCCATGATCTTATCCAATCGCGCGTGGTGAACAGCCGCGCTGGTGACAAAGCCCGCCCTCAACGAATGGCCTGCTATATCTTTCGGGTCCAGTCCGATGAGTGCTGCATAGTGCTTAAGGATACGAGGAATATCGCTATGGTGCATCGCCTTTCCTCGCAAATGCCCTCCTCGCTTCATTGTCTGGAAAAGCGGCCCTTTGGCGATGCCCGAGCCCTCCAGCCACAGTCGAAGGTGCTCTATCGGACGAATGATTCTTCCATCTAAGATCGCCACCCTTTGTCCTTTGCCGTGTTGGTCAGTCTTGGACTGGCGTATCGTAAGCCACATACGATCCTCATCATTCTCTCTCGAATCAAGGAACTCAACATCATCGACGATCAGATCGCATATCTCTGATCGGCGCAAAGCTCCGGCGAATCCGACGGCAATGATTGCGGCGTCCCTCCTGCCAATCAACGTATTGGGACACGCTCGCAACATGGCTTTAATGTGATACTCTCGCAAAGCCTCGACTTTGCGGCTAGAGGAGCCTTTGAGCCGAGCCAACCCCTTGAGCGTCGCACGAACTATCGGATGACTCGTGGGTGACGGCTTGCCAGCCTCAAGGTACTTCTTGTTCACGGCACTCTTGTAGAGCATGACCGTGCCCATCGAAGGTGTTACACCGCTTTTCGGACTAGCACCAGTTGCCAGACGAACAAAGAAGCGGGCGACCCTATCGGGAGGAACCGATAGAGGATCGTCAATCCCCTCTGCAACACAGTAGTCCATGAACCTACTCCACCCTTTCTGATATGCCTTTCGAGTGTTGTCCGACAACTCCGAAGACATTGCCTCTATCTGCAAGTCCCTATCTGCCAATGCCAAAGCATCCATATCGTCCTCCGTGTCTCAGTAAGTATCGTCTCCATCAGCTTGTCCCATATGGTCACGGGATTCGGAGAGCGTACTGAGACTGACCGATGTGAGGACCTACCGTCTGGATGAGGAGGGCCGGAGGCTCAAGCAGACGCTTGAGGACAAGCACTCGGCGTACTCGCAGGCATGAGCCTATGCGGTGTCCACCGGTGGTCTAAGGTATGAGGGGTCGGAAGTTGTAAGGAGGGATTTGAAGTTGGGCAGTCGCAGCACCGATACTCAGGCGCGTCAAGACGGACGGGTCTGCCCTGCGGATGCGGTTACGCTGTCACACCGTAGGATGTGGATATGCAATTTATCGAGGAATAACTACCGGGCTCAACGACGCCTTCATCATCGATAACCAGACTTACGGAGGTTATACGGAGTTCGTCCCTTATCGTACCGTTTCTCCAACTGCTCATAATGGCCGTCGAGGTAAGCCTTGACAGCAGGGTAGTCGTCAATGTTTATCGCCGGAACACCATCGTACCCGTTATGCGTGTCGATAATCCACATGTCGGCCCACTTCGCCCGAAAGCGCTGGATGTCTTTGCCCCGCAGCACAGGCTTGATGATCTCCTTGGAGCGTTGGTCCTGGGCGACTAGCGCTTCCTTAGTCTGGTTATTGATGATGAAGGCATCGTTGAATCCGGTTTTTATTCCGTAGTTAATTGCAATATCCCAATCTTTCAGTGGCGTTCCCTTGGCACGCATCTTGTCAAGCACGCTTTGTTCCAAGAGCGAAAGGATGCTCCAGGGGGCAGCGCCATCAGGACGCACGAGGCCCCAGTGCCTCTCCTCCGGTGGAACGGTCGCCTCAGCCAGCCGGTCCATGTCTACACCCGGGAATTCCTTTCCGGAGCCGCCGGTTCTTGCCACAAGCACACCCGAGTCCACAATTGCCGAGTCGAACACATCCTTGCCCAATTCCAGCAGACGAAGAGGGGTGTGTTGGTCTGCAAAGTATTGGCGTGTGGATTTGCCGTATTCTGCCTTCAGCCAGCTGTTGGAGGTGATGTAGGCCAGCAGGCCGTTGGCGGGCTTGAGTGTCTGACAACCCCGCTCGTAAAACAATTGATAGACATCCCCGGTACGGGCAAACGTCTTGTATCCGACACCCTTGTACAGGTTGCCTAGTAAGCCCTGATTGCCTTGCAGTTGCACGTAAGGTGGATTCGCGATGGCAATGTCGAATCCCCGCCGCTGGGCGAACACCTCCGCAAACTCCACGCGCCAGTCAATGGCACCGGCGGGTTTCCCGTCTGCACCCAGGGAGCTACGCAACGCGGACTCGGCCTCCTGGATGGCATAGCGCAATTCCTCCTTGTCCGGGCCTTCAGAGGCGCGCATGTATTGCGCCTTCAACCTGCCCAACCGTCGTACCGCGTCGGCATCGTAGCCCAGAGTTCCCTGCACCTCGACTCCCGGGCTAGGGTCTGGCCCAAGTAGGCTATCTCCGCAGAGCACCTTGAAATCCAGGTTGGGCAGCGGTTCCGGACGTTCTCCCTCATAGTCAATAGCGAGCGAAAGCCACATCCTGAGCATGGCGATGTTGACGGCAAAATCGTCTATGTCCACCCCGTAGAGGTTTCGCTGGATGATTTCCAGTTTCAGGTCGTAGAGGGCCTTGGCGTCCACACCGGCGTTGTAAAGGGCGGTCTGGAGTTCGATGAGCTCCTGCATCATTCCCAGCAGATAGGCCCCCGACCCGCAGGCTGGGTCTACCACGGTCACGTGCTCCAAGGCTGCTGCCACACGTCGCGCTTCTGCCACTTGGATGCCCTCGGTAACGTGGCTGTCCACGAATAGGGCAATAGCTTCGGGCGTGAGGCCAGTGTCTTCTCCCTCAAGGTACCCCTTGAGGGCCTCTCGGCACATGAAAGACACCACGTGGCGCGGCGTGTAGTAAGCCCCTGTGTCGTGGCGGCCCGTTACCAATTCCTCGAACATCTTCCCCAGCATCTCCGGGTCGACCGCCACCTCCACATCAAAGGGAGTGGACTCCAAAATGGTGAAGTTGAAGCGGTCGAACAACTTAGTGAAGATCTCGGTGATGCACTCGTCTGGGACGACTATGCCGTCTCGGATGTCGAGTTCGTTCCGCTCAAACAGTCCGCCGTTTAGGAAGGGCACGTGACCTATGATCTCCGACAGGTAGGCTCCGGCGTTGCCCATTTCGTTCGGATGCGGTTTGTTAAGACCATGAAAGAATAGCGGCCACAGCCGCTCATCGTAGAAATTGTCTCCATCCTTGTTCCGGTAGTCACTCCACAGGGCACTGAGGTATTCTCTGTCACCCTCGAAGGTGAGCCATCCTTTACGGGACAGAAAATAGATGAACATGAGCCGGTTGAAGAGTGTCTGGACGAACCGTCGCTTGGACTCACCCTCTTTACCGAAGCCAGTAACGCTTTGCTCCACTAGATTGAAGACCCGCCTGTACTCCCGGAAGAATTCCCTGGTGACGGGCTCAACGTCGAAAGCCTCGTCCAAGGCTATCTGGATGCTGCCAGTGTCCCGGTGCTTCCAGTAGATGTTGGAAACTTGCTGGACCGCCGTGCGACGGGGCAAGTCACGCTCCACCACCATGCGGCGTAGGACCGGTCGGACGTTGTCGAAGTTGGGATACACGAGGTGCAACTGACTAGCGGAGGAATTGGTGACGACGAGGAGTAGGTCCCCGTCCAGCTGCTGGTTGATGAGCTTGGCAGCGGTGGCCGCCTCACCCTTGCCCACACGGTCCGACTCCGGTTTTTCTAGCGCGAGATACGCTACTTGCACACCGTCCAAGTAGGCGACACGTTCCGCCGAAGTAGGCAGGGCCATACTGCTTGGAGCGGCGCCCAAGTCCACGTGTCCAGATGCTGGGTTGAAATCGAGCACCTCAACGAACAGTGAACGCACGGCGGCTCCCCGATCGCTCGCAGGCGCAGCGAAGATATGCTGGATACGGTCCTGGACTTCGACCGCGTCTTCTCGGCTCCTGATGGGCATACGCCATTCCCTCTTTAGATAGGTGAGACCAAGGACAGATATCGCTCAATATCGTCATTCATCATACTTCCCATTGCCGTTGTAAATCAACTCAAGGTACAATACTGTCCAGGGGGTGGCAATATGGATTTCCCTGAGCGTCTGCGCACGTTTCGCAAGCAGGCCCAACTGAGTCAGCGAGACCTGGCAGAGAGGGTGGGGGTCGATTTCACCTACCTCAGCAAGATCGAGAACGGACGTGTCGAGCCACCCAGCGAAACTGTGTTGAGAAACATCTCGAAGGCACTCGCGGAGGCCCTGGACGAGGATGAGGTCGAATTGGCCGACAGGCTGATAACCCTAGCCGGAAAGATCCCGTCGGACTTGGCGGAGACTCTCTGTCGCAACCCTGAGGCCGTCAGGTTTCTGAGGTCCATCGGTAACGAGGTGTGGTCGTCCGAGGAGTGGCGACGGGTCATGAACGCCAGCCCGTCGGAGCGGCGATGACGAGGACATCCCGACGTCGCACTCCGGGAGGACAGACGCGCGATGCCTGGGTATCTCAAGAAGCAGGTGAGCGAGAGGAATAGACAATGATTGCCAACATAAAGGCCCGATACGCCAACGGCGTTCTCATTCCGTTGGAGCCCCTCGACCTAGAAGAGGGCGCGGACGTAGTGGTGTCGGTCGAGCAGGTGTCAAGGGATATCGGAGAGCAGAAGGAAGGTCCCTTGCTGCGCATACTCCGTAAAGTCCAAGAACGCCAAGCGGCACTGCCCCCAGACACTTGGGATGGCCTTCCTATCGACCTTGCCAAGAATAAGAAGCACTACCTTTATGGCCACCCGAAGGAAGAGGACTGATGCGAACGGTCTTTGCGGATTCCGGCTACTGGATCGCCCTCCTATACCCCAGAGACCAGCACCACGCTACAGCGACAGCGGTGGCTGCTGGGCTGGGCCAGGTTTCAATTGTTACGACGCACATGGTGCTGGCCGAAGCGTTCAACGCGATGGCAAAGTCAGGTGAGGGCAGTCGACGCCATGTCACCCAACTGTTGGAAGACCTTGAGAACGATCCTGACATCGAAGTGATACCACAGACTGAAGCGCAATTCAGGGCTGCGGCGGAGCGGTACGCCACGCGGAGTGACCAGTCGTGGAGCCTCACTGACTGTGCGAGCTTTCTTGTTATGGAGGAACGGGGTATGGCTGAGGCGCTGGCCTACGATCGGGACTTCGAGCAGGCGGGATTCGTCGCTCTGCTCAGAGGGGGGCAGGCATGATGCCAATTCACTGCTCCCCTACAGGTGCAGCACGTTGAACATCCTGCACTCCACGACGGACCCCACGCTGCTGGCCCGCCTGAAGGAGATGCTGGGCAGTTCTGACAGGGCCGACATCGCTGTCGGCTACTTCTTCATCGGCGGCTTCGGGGCCGTCGCCGACGACTTGGCGCGACTGAACAAGGTGCGCATCCTGGTGGGGCGCACGGACCGGCAGGTGGTGGAGGAGGTCGCTCTCGGCCTTCAGCAGCACCAAGCCCTGCGTGCCCGACTGGACGCGGACGCCCTCGTGCGCCGCAGCCAGCGAAGCGAAATTGCCCAGGAGACCGTCGCCAGCGTCGCCGAGGGCGTGGCCGTGCTCCCGCAGGAGCGGGCCACAGAAGCCGCCGTCTCCAAGCTGAAGGACATGGTGACTCTCGGCAGGGTGGAGGTGCGGGCCTACCTGCGAAGTCCCCTCCACGCCAAAGCGTACCTATGTTGGTACGACAACCACGCCGAACCCGGAGCGGCGGTGGTCGGCTCCTCCAACCTCACGCTGGCTGGGTTCACCGGCAACACTGAGCTCAACGTGCGCGTCACTGGCGACGCGGAAATGGAGGCTCTGCGCGACTGGTTCGATGCACTGTGGACAGACTCGGAGGACATTGGTGACGCGCTGGTGACGGAACTGGAACGGTCGTGGGTCTTGGCGAAGACACCGCCGTACCATGTCTACCTGAAGGCGCTCTACGAGCTCTACCACACCGACGTAGGAGGCGGTGAGCTGACAGTTCCGCCACGCGACCAGGAGTTGGCCAACTTCCAGTTGGACGCAGTGCGCCGCGGGCTGTCCATGGTCGAGGCCTACGGAGGGTGCTACATCGGCGATGTCGTGGGCCTGGGTAAGACCTTCATCGGCGCTGAGCTGCTGCGCCAGCTTCGAGTGAGCTACCCGAACGAGGGGCCGCCGCTCATTCTCTGCCCGGCCAGACTGAAGCCCATGTGGGAGGTGTTCAACGAGCGTTTCGCCTTGGGGGCGGAAGTCGTCTCTCACAGCATGATCGCCGCCCCCGCCGAAGCCGAGTTCGACGAGGAACTGGGGCGGTACGTGGACGCGGCTCAGCCCGGGCAAGGCATCCTCCTTGATCAAACGTATCGCAATCGCGGGCCGGTACTGGTGGACGAGGCGCACAACTTCCGCAACATCAACCAGCGTTCCAGGGGCCTCGCCAACTACCTGGAGTCGGGTGACCATAAGGTGATTCTCCTCAGCGCTACGCCGCAGAACCTGGGTCCCATGGACATCTACCGCCAACTCCGGATGTTCCTCCACGACACGGAGCACGGCCTGAACATCGAGCCGGTCAGCCTGGAGGGCTACTTCCATAATGCCCAGGAGTGGCTGGCCTACCGTGTCCTGTACGAGAACTACGAGGCGGAGTTCGGCACGTGGCAGGCTTTGGGATCGGCTGGAGCGCCTCCGCTGCCTCCCGACAAGCCGAAGGTGCCCAAGGCGGAGATAGATCAGGTACTGCTGCCGGTGTTCATCCGCCGCCGTCGAAGGGACATACGGGACCTGTACGGAGATACTGCGCTCGTGAACGGCAAGCCGGTGCGCTTTCCCGACCCGGTCTTGGACAACGTGGAGTACCGGATGGACAAGGTGTACGCCAAGGCGGGACCACTGTCAGAGCTGGAGACGTTGCTGCGCGAGCACAAGGCAGCAAGGTATCGGGCCACCGAGTATATCGAAGAAGAGGCCAAGGCGAAGCCAGAGTACCGCGACCTCTTCCGGGCGGGAGACAGAATCGCCCGGCTGATGGGCGTTCTGTTGCTGAAGCGGCTAGAGTCCAGCATTGAGGCGTTCCGCTCCACGCTCCGCTCCCTGATGACCAGCAACCGGAACTTCCGGGAGGCGCTGGCCTCCAACTTCGTTCCCATAGGCAGTACGGCGACGCGTCTGCTGGCCGGGCAGTCCTTCGACGTGGACGACCTGCTGGAAGTCCTCAAACAGGAGGAGCAGCGCCGTCAGCAGGCGGGCAGCGAGCGCGACAAGCTGGTCCACAGTGCCGTCGACTTCGATACCGACAGGTGGATACGAGACCTCGATGCGGATCACGACGTGTTGGAGGACATCCTCGGGCGTGTGAAGGACATCGGGCCAGAGGACGACGACAAGCTGCGTGCGCTTCGGGAATTCTTGGCCCGGCCTGAAGTGCAGGCGGGGAAGGTACTGGTCTTCTCCGAGGCCGAGACGACAGTGGAGTATCTCTACAGGGAGTTGAACTCCGGCGGCCGACAGGCAGACATCGCGCGGCTGACCGGCAGCACGAGCCATGATGCCGAGAGGATAGTAAAGCGATTCTCTCCAACTTGGAACTTGGGGGCACGCGAGTCTTTGCCTGGTCCAGAAATACGGGTGTTGCTGGCGACGGACATCGTATCCGAGGGTCAGAACTTGCAGGACTGCGCCTGCGTGCTGAACTATGACCTGCACTGGAATCCGGTACGGCTCATCCAGCGGTTCGGTCGGATCGACCGCATCGGCACGGAGCACGAGGTCATCAACCTGCACAACATGTGGCCCGACGTAGCGGTGGATGCTGAGTTGTCGCTAACCGAACGTCTGCACCGGCGCATTCAGTCGTTCCACGACCTCATAGGATTGGACAGCAAGCTACTTTCGGATGCCGAACGGCTGAACGCGAGTGCGATGTATCGCATCTACGAGGGCAAGACTCTGCCTGAGATGGACGACGGAATGGACGAAGTGGCCGCGAATCAGCGAGCCATCACGCTGCTACAGCGCATTCAAGAAGATGACCCGGACCTGTGGCAAACAATCACTCGGCTGTCTGACGGGATACGATCCGCGCTTGAAGCGAGGACCGTGCAGGTTGAGACGTCCAACGAGAGCTACGCTCAGAACGTGTTGGGGATAGAGGGGTCACAGGCGCCGCTCATGTCGCCGGCGACGATGGCGTCCGTATCCTCGCCATTCGACGATCCGCGACAGGGAGAAACACTGGTCCTTCTAAGCGCTGGCGGAGTGAGAAGCTGCTATGCGGTCGGCAGCGGCTTGGAACCCCGCGCCATTAGCCCAGCGCAACTCATCGCGGCGGCTGAGTGCAGCCCCAACACGCCAGCCCAGTCGCTGCCCGCAGACACGAACGAGCGCGTCATGGCCGCGTTCGAGGCATTCAGCACGGACTTCCAGCGACGGCTGGGTAGGGCCAGAAGGCCGCGAGACACACGTGCGCGCCGCTATGTCTCGCGTCACCTCGGCATCGCCATGCGCGAGGCCCATGAGGACGCGGGACTGTTGAGCCGCATCGAAGTGCTGCGGCAGATATTCCTAGGGGATGTGTCTCCACAGGTTGAGAGCGCCTTGGGCGAGATCAGGAATCTGAGGATTGAGGGCTCCGTACTCCTGACCCGCCTTGAAGCTCTCCGGGAACGGTATCGCCTCAACCCGGCTGATGACACTGATCGCTCACAAGCTGCGGAGCCGCAGGTCATTCGCATCGTCTGTTCGGACGGGGTTGTGTGAGGACAATGCCGACGTAGCGCAAAGGAGATTGCCGACGTGACGACTTCAAACTTGTCTTTTCCGATCCGACATGTCTCAGTAAGGGTTCCCTGGCACGACAGAGGGTGGGAGGGTACTGTTTGCGCTGACCCCGCAAACAACTCAGCGTGTCTCAAGCTGCCCCGCATAGCTGAGAACAAAGACGAGGCCGCAGAAGCCAGTGTCGCGGGCAGTCATTTCAGAGACCTCCATTCGGAGCAGGTCCCTCCCTGTCTCGTGGAGAGGGTAGCGTTCATGAGTCCGCATGGCTTGCTGAGGAACCATGTCCACCCATACGTGGGAGGTAACCCGGACACCCACGGCCATTTCAGACCCACTCCCCTCAACTATCGACCATATACCGCACCCGCTCTGCCATTTAGATGGATGAGCAAGAATGCTTTCGGGGAACTCCGGGAGCACTCTCCTCTTGATGAAGTGGATGAAGGCCTTGAACCCCGCCTCGACTTCCGTACAAATTGGTGGCAGGACCACAGAAACCAGAGAACTCTTCTTGAATCGTTTTGGGGACACGTGAAGGAGGAGACATCTCTCGTGTTTTTTTATGCCAAACAGATACCTCTAGTGGACGACATGCCAGGTCGGCGCTTTCTCCTGGGTGTCGGCCGCGTGAAGTCCGTCGGCCCACTCACGGAGTATCGATATGACGGGTCACCTGACGGAAAGCTGCGGAGTATCCTGTGGGAGCGGATGATGGGCCACTCGATTCGCCCTGGATTCGAGGACGGCTTCATATTGCCCTACCACGAGGCCCTAGAGAAGTCACACGACGGCGGGGCCTTCGACCCCGCTGAAGTGATTGCTCTAGCTCCACCGGACCGGTTTACTGAATTCTCCTACGGAACGGAGCATGTTGGAGACGACGCCGCGATAGAAGCGCTGCTGTCGATGCGGAACGCCCTGTTAAAGTCCGCAGAACTATTCGACGCAGACATCCAGAAGCAAGAAGCTTGGATTGACAATGAACTCGGCAGGCTTTGGCAAAAACGTGGAGCGTTCCCCGGCATGGGTGCTGTCCTCTACGCGTGCGGTGTCCCGTTGGGTAATTTCGTCGCAAGGGCGGTGGACGAACTAGCAGGGGACGAAAGATCGCCATGGTCAACCCTGCGACCGGAAACCAGGAGTACAAGCATGCCTGGGTGGTAAGGAGGGACGGCCTGCTCTTTGGCTCAGGATGGTACCAAGTGCTGCCTGCCTTACCCGGAAAGTCCGCCGAAAACGACAGGACACTAACCCTGGTCTATTGGCAGGCTCCTTCCATTCCCAACCCCTATCTTTCCGGTGGATTCAAGGACCGAGACGCGGGAGCTATCACCCTGGAACCACTGGCCAAGTACAATCCAGACGGCGCTCTAGTGCCGGCGCTTGCCGCCGAAATTCCCACCCTACAGAACGGGGGCATCTCCCCTGACCTGAATTCCATCACCTGGAAGCTCAGGGACGAGCTCAAGTGGTCTGACGGCAGCGGCCTTACCGCCCATGACGTGGTCTTCACCTGGAGCTACTGCACCGACCAAGCCACAGGATGTACAGCTACCAGCGCCTTCGCCGACGTAACCTCTATAGAAGCCTTGGATGACCTGACCGTGAGAGTCACCTTCCACGACGCTACCCCGTATCCCTATACCGCCTTCGTTGGGACCGGCGTCCCAATCCTTAGTAGGGCCCAGTTCGCCGATTGCGTTGGCGCTGCCGCCGCAGCATGTGAAAAGGAGAACTACGCCCCCTTTGGTCAGGGGCCATACCGCATAGTCGAGTTCATGCCCGATGAGAAGGCCGTCTACGAGCGCAACCCCCACTATTACGGCGAGACGCCCTACTTTGACCGCGTTGTCCTCCAGGGTGGCGGCGATGCCTTGTCCGCAGCCCAGGCTGTCTTGGAGTACGGCAAAGCCGACTACGCCTGGAATCTCCAGATAGACCCCACGGCCCTCGCCAACATGGAAGCCATGGGCAAAGGGAAGGTCGTATCCGCGTTCTCCAGCCTGGTGGAGCGCATAGTATTGAACCAGACCAACCCCGACCGCGCCCTCGGCGAGGACCGCTTTGAGTACCTGGCAGGCGCAAACCCTCATCCCCTGCTGACCTTTACGCCAATCGCCCAGGCCATGTCCATGGCTGTAGACCGCGCACTCATATCTGAGCGTCTCTACGGCTCTGCCGGCGAGCCCGCTTGCAACCTCATCGTCGGCCCTCCGACCTACGTTTCCACTGCCAACGACGGCTGTATAGCCCAGAACATCGAAGGCGCCAACAGGCTCCTCGACGACAGCGGCGTCCTGGACACTGACGGTGACGGTATCCGCGAATACAACGGCGTTCCCCTGCGCATCAGCTACCAGACCTCCACCAACGACGTCCGCCAGGAGACCCAGGTCCTCGTCCAGGGCTGGTGGCGCCAGATCGGAATCGAGGCTGAGATAATCCACCACGACGCCGCTGTCTTCTTCGGGGGTGATCCCGTGGAAGACAAGGAGGCGGTCTACTCCCGATTCTTCGCCGACGTCCAGATGTACGCCACCGGCCCGGACATCGACCCCCAGCAATATCTTTTTGGCTTGACCTGCGGCGAGGTCCCGGTCCGTGCCAACAACTGGGGTGGAAGCAACATCGCCCGGGCTTGCAATCCTGAGTTCGATGAACTGGTCGAGGAGCTTTCCCACACCCCCATCGGCTCTGACCGCACCGACCTTGTCAAACGCATGAACGACATGCTGGTACAGGGCTACTACGAGATACCCCTGGTGAACCGGGGCATCGTTTCCGCTCACCTGGACACCCTCAGGGGCGTTCGAATCAATGGCTGGGACAGTGAGCTGTGGAACATCGCCGAGTGGCGCCGTTGATTTAGCTGCGCCGGGCGGGTGCACAACGTGACCATGGTGTAACAGAATCAGATCAGGTCTGATCTAGATGAACAGCGTAGTGGATGCAAACAACGACACACCAAGCGGCACGCGGACTATAAAGGCATCGGAGTTCAAGCCCAAACGCCTTCAACTAATGAACGAGGTGGCCGACGGCGGAGGCGAGATAGTCATCACCAAGAACTGGAAGCTGGTCTCCCGTCTGGTGCCCTACCGGGAACTCTCCAAGTCTCTCTTCGGCGTGGGTCGCTGTGGCGGTCTCCAGCCGCCTCATGCAGACGCCGGATGTGGGAGCCAATCAGCTGGACGATAATCATCGCTACACCTCGTATCAAATGCGCAGCCGGCGGGCTAATTGAGTATGAAACGGCGCACCACGCTAGTCAAGGAAGCCGCGGTTCTACAGAACCTGAATCTCAAGACGGCAGTGGTCACTGGGGCCCCACTCGTCGGGTGTGTTGAGAGCGCGGACTTGTACCCTTTCCGCGAGGCCGCGAGATGCAAATACGAAGTCCAGTTGGCGAGTGGCCGATATGGGCGACTGATGGGTGGAGTGGTAGGTGGGGACGTTTAGGCTGTCCTTGGGAAGCTCCTCGGGCCAAGGGTCGGCCTGCCGACCGTGGGACGCCTGTGGCCCGCAAAACTCGAGTCCCAAGGCCTCCATCCTGGTGAACACCGATCGGTAACGCTCTGCCCAGTACGGGCTGCCGTACTCACCATAGCCATGGAGGATGTTCAGGTCTCCGGCGGCAATGATGCGGTGGTCACCTTGGCGGCCAATAAGCTCGGACAGGTCAGAGATGATGCGGTGGGCGGAGCTGTCGGATATGATCCAGCTACTGCCGACCATGTCGTGAGGATACCTCCACTGGGAATACATGGAGAGCAGGATGATGGGGTCGGCGTCCGGCAGGGTTACCTTGACTGCCGTCAATGATCCTGGCAGGCTGACCGCAAAGTCGCTGGCGGTGGCATTGGGCAAAGGCTTGGAGTGGATCCATTGAACGCCAACCCGGTTAGAGAACTTCGCGATGGCCGCCCGCCATCGCTGGGGTTTGACATAACCCCCAGCGATCTCCCAAGGTGCTGGGTCAACTTCGATCCGACCAGCCACATCTGGAGGTGGCTCCTTGGCCTCTTGCAGCAAGGCCAGATCCACATCCATATCTGCAAGGGTGCGCCACGGCTCGTCTCTCCTGGCGATATTCCAAGATATGATGCGCATCGCATCCTCCCACGAAGGCGTCTATTATAGCAGGGTAGGGGGGTGCTAGTACGGCGAGCATCCCCTGGGGTATTTGTCTTAAAATGACGCCGCCGAAACGCGAGCGCCAATGATAAAGGATGGTTTACGCCGTTAGACCTTCTGCTAAAATGATGAGGCATCTTGGCTTGAGCTGGTGAATATGACGGAGCAATCAACAAACGTTAAAGCTCTCTTGGGGCAGATATTGAGGACACCCGCAAATACGGCGGCTTTCTCCTTTATCCGCTACGTGGGCACGCACATGAGGGAGGACGAGCAGGCGGAGTTTCTCAACGGACTGTTGCAAAAGGCCGTTGAAAGCAGGGAAACGGGAGACGCCTCGGCACTATGGGACTACCTGGAAGAATGGGAAGAACGGGGCAGGGCCCTGGCCGGAGCACGGGCTCGCGGCGTCGATGTAGAAGGAATACCATGGTCGCCGGTTGCGGTGCCGCTGAACCAGGCTAAGTTTGCCCTGATCACCACGGGCGGCGTTTACGTGGAGGGCCAGGAACCCTACCAGACGGACGGGCCGGAAGGCCAGGGGGACTGGTCATGTCGGGCGATTTCCAAGGACGTTCCACGCAATCAATTCCGCTTGGCTCACCTGCATTACGACCTCTCCGGACCTCGTGAGGACATTAACTGCGTCTTCCCGCTGGACAGGATGGCGGAACTGGAGCAGGAGGGGGTTATAGGGAGTCTTGCAAGCACCAACTACTCGTTCATGGGGTATATACAACGTCCCGATCTGCTCAGCACTGAGACCGCTCCCGAAGTGGCGAAACGCCTGAAAGCCGATGGTGTTCAGGCTGTGGTGCTCACGTCTACCTGACCGGTGTGCAACCGGTCCGGCGGACTGATAGCAAGGGCAATAGAAGCGGAGGGCATCTCCACTGTGTTAGTCATGATGTACAAGGAGATGGCGGAGAAGATTCATCCCCCTCGCGTTGCCCACGTCCGCTTCCCATTTGGCCGGCCCATGGGTGAGCCGAACAATGCGGACCAGCACCGAGTGATACTGGAAGACGCACTGAGCGTTCTGGAAACAGCCGGAGAAGCGGGGACGGTTGTCAGCTTGCCCTATCGCTGGAGACGTGAGGACTACAAGCGGATACGGGCGGAGCGCGCTAGCAACAAGGCCGTCGATTAGGCAGCTGAGCTAGGACAACGTGAAGCTCTTGAAGCCCTCGGCGTATTCCATTCCGTGCTCTTTGCCTGCCTGGCGCTTCCACTCTTTCATGCGCTCCCCGGCTGTGGCGCTGACTTGGCTCTTGTGTTCCAGCAGCGCCTGAATTGCAATGTCTATGCCGGAAGTGACGTCTACCCACTTATTAGATATATCGTGCCCTATGATCAGGACCTCGCGTACTTTGTGAGGCTCTAAACCCTGTTCCAGCAGTTCGGGGAAGGTCAGGTGGTCCCGTGCGGCCGGGTAGACGGCGGATAGCGCGGCTTCACCCGCCGCGAAATGGTCGGGATGTCCCAGGTAGCCTGTGCCGGTCAGCGTACGCGTGGGGCTGGTTGTGATGAGGATATCAGGACGGAACCGGCGTATCTCACGGGAGATATCGCGACGCAGGTCCAGAGTGGGCTGTAGATAACCGTCGGGATAGCCCAGAAAGACCACGTCTTTGAGGCCCAGGACCTTGCCCGCACTTATCTGTTCCTGCTTGCGTATTTCAACCAGTTGTTCTGTCGTGATGCTGCGGTCGGAGCTGCCTTTGCTGCCGTCGGTACAAAGAACGTAGACGAACTCGATGCCTTCTCTGACCCACCTGGCCACGGAAGCAGAGCAACCGAACTCGGCGTCATCCGGATGGGCTACAACCACCATGCCCCGTTTGTAGGGCTGTTCCTTGGACTCTTCAGCCATGCTTCACGACCTCCTGACTAAATGTTAGAACGAGATCAAGCAGCGCCTGGGGCGATTCTGCCACCGCATGCGGCCTCATGCCGTCCAGAACACGCTGTGCTTGCGGAATACCCCAGACAGCGTGACAGCTCCAGCATCCTGCAGCCTGAGCCGCTTCTATGTCGGCGGCGCCGTCACCCACGAATATCGAGGCTGAGGCGTCCGACTGGATCTGGTCCAGTGCCATGTGTATTCCTTCAGGGTCGGGTTTGTAACGGGTCACGTCCTCAAAGCCCACCATAACCGGGAACATATGCTGTATGCCCAGCTCTGCCAGCTCGTGCCAGGCGCCCGCCCGCCGGCCGCTTATCTCAACGTCGCGTCCCTTCTGGGTCACTATCCCCAGTTTGACGCCTCTGTGGTGCAGCTCCTGAAGCATCTCTGCCACGCCTGGAAACAGCTCAAGTGTGCCCGGCGGTTTGTTCCAGTAGGTGCTTCTGTAAGCTTCGAAAAGCCCCAGATTGTGCCCGTCCCGCGTCTCCAGGTCATCCAATACATTTTTCAGTTGACGCCCCTTCAGCCCGTGCATGAATGCTTCAGGATCGGCATCTATGCCTGCACGATTGAAAACCAAGCCAAGTGCATTCACACGCGCCTGTAGTGAGTCAACGAGAGTATCGTCGAAATCAAAGAGAACCGTGCTGAGGCGCAACCTAGGCCCGTCCCGCCATTCTATCTGCGAAACGCTGGTCTACGTTGCGGGGCCACTCGCGCTTCTGATCGTCCCGTACGTTTACGGTTAGCCTGCCCAGACCCTGTATCTCCATATCGATGACATCTTCGTCCTGAATGGCGCCAAGGCCCTGATGGTTGGTGCCTGTAGCAATGATGTCGCCTGGGTCAAGAGTGGTTATAGACGAGACCCACTCCACACATCGGGCCACGCCATGGGCCATATCGCTGGTGGACAGGTCTTGCCGGACTTCATTGTTCACCCATAGCTTTATGGGGAGGTCTTGCGGATCCGCGATTTCGTCTTTGCTGACGATGTACGGACCTATAGGAGCAAAGGTGTCCCAGCTCTTGACCCAGAAGAAGTTGCCGCCCCCGAGCCCCCTTGCCGAGACGTCGATGAAGTTGAGGTAGCCAAACACGTAGTCAAAAGCCTGTTCGGCTTTTACATTGGCGGCCTCTTTGCCAATGACTACGCCCAGTTCGGCCTCGTGATGGAATACGTTGGCCTCGGCCTCTGGCAGGATGATGGTGTCTCCCGGGCCAATGACGGCGTTGCGTGATTTGAGAAAAGCATGGATGGGCGGCTTCTCTTTAAGAGCACCGTTCTCCATGTAGTTCACCGCCATAGCGATGAGTTTGCCTGGCCTGGGCAGCGGAGGTGACAATGCTACGCTTTCCATGGGTACTCCCTGGGAGGATGATGCGGCATCCTCCAGCTTGCTTCTAAGGGAGTCGAACCCGGCTATCACGCCGTTGACCAAGTCTTGTGTTGTGACGTGAGGAATACCCTGAACGGCGTCTGTGACGTCCACAACGTTTCCGTTGGTAACCACACCCAGTCTTGTGTTGTTGAAAAGAACGAGTTTCACTGTCTATCTCCCTGCTGCTTCCCGTGCGGCTTTTTCGGCGCGTGTTTCACGGGGCCATTCACGTTTCAGAGGGTCGGCTACTTTGAAACTGAGCCTGCCCAAGCCCTCCGTTTCCATCTCCACTGCATCACCGTCTTGCAGCGGTCCTAGGTCAAGATGGTGAGTCCCAGTGGCAATGATATCGCCGGGGTCAAGAGTGGTGATGGTGGATGCCCATTCTATGCATTCCGGTATCTTGTGAGCCATGGTGTTGGTGTAGAAGTCCTGGTTTAGCTTGCCGTTGACCCAGAGCCGGACGTGGGTATTCTGGGGCTGGCTGATTTCGTCGCCGGAGACCAGGTAAGGGCCCATGGGAGCAAAGTTGTGCCACGACTTGATGGGGAAGTAGCTGTCGTACGGCGGGTTGCCCAGGTCGCGGGCCGACACATCGACTATGTTGACGTAGCCAAAGACGTAGTCGTAGGCATTAGCTTGACTCACCCTGCTGGCCCGTTTACCGATGACAACCCCCAGTTCAGCCTCGTGTTCGAATATGGAAGCCTGGGCCGAGGGAAACTCCACGGTGTCGCCGTCTCCGGCGACCGAGTTGGGAGACTTGAGGAAGCCGTTGATAGGAGGCATGTCAGATTCCGGCCCGTGTTCCAGGTAGTTGATAGCCATGCATAGGATCTTGCCGGGCCTGGGCAGCGGCGGGCGGAACGCAACCTGGCTGATGGGGATCCCTTCAGAACCGGCAGCCGCCTCTTCCAAGCGCTCTCTGTATGTATCGAACGCTTCAATGAGGTAGTTGACCAGATCATGAGGGCCCACGTGCGGGATGTCCTGCACGATGTTAGTTACGTCAAATACGTGTTCGCCTCTGACTACGCCCAGTCTAAAATCGTCGAAGTAGGCCAGCTTCATATTTCCTCCCTACCGGCTATGGAGCATCGGGGTAGCGCTCTCTAGTCGTTACCTATGATGGGTCTAATGGTAATGGTCTCTTCACGCCGTGGCCCGGTGGAGATCACGTCCACAGGCACGCCTATGAGTTCCTCCAGGCGCTTCACGTAGTTTCTGGCGCCCTCCGGCAGGTCTCTGATGTCCGTAGTGGACGCGGTAGTGCCGCTCCAGCCTTCGAATTCCTCGTAGACCGGTTCGCAGCGCTCCAGGGCGGCGATGCTGGTGGGGAACTCACGGATCACCTCCCCGTTCAAGCGGTAGCCCGTGCAGACCTTGATTGTTGAAAAGCCATCCAGGATATCCAAACGCGTTAGCACAATGGACGTATAGCCGTTCAGCTGTGCGCTGTATCTGGCGGCTACGCCATCGAACCATCCGCAACGCCGGGGGCGTCCGGTGGTGGCCCCGTACTCCTGGGCGCGCTCGCGGATAGCCTCGCCTATCTCATCGGTGAGCTCGGTGACCAGAGGGCCGGAACCCACGCGAGTAGAGTAGGCTTTGAATACGCCAAACACACCTCCGAGTGACTGGGGTGGTATGCCAAGGCCAGCGACGGCGCCCCCTATGGTGGGCGATGATGAGGTTACATAGGGGAAAGTCCCGTGGTCTATGTCCAGCATGGTGCCCTGGGCGCCCTCCAGTATGATGGAAGAGTTGTCTTTCAACGCCTCTATGAGCAGGCGTTCCGTGGCGCGTATGTGTGGTTTGAGGCGTTCACTCCAGCCGTGGCAATATTGGTACATCTCTTCCCAGTCTATGGGCTCGCCGCCGTAAACCTTGGTAATGATGGCGTTCTTTTGCTTGATAACGCTGTGCAAGCGTGGCAAGAACACGTCTTCATTGTTCACTTCCAAGAGGTCGCCTATCCTGATGCCTGAACGGGCGACCTTGTCTACGTAGGCGGGGCCAACACCCCTGCCCGTAGTGCCTATGGCCGTGGAGCCCCGCTCTTCCTCTTCAAGCCTGTCCAGCGTCACGTGATAGGGCATGATGATGTGGGCCCGGTCACTGATTGCAATGCGGCTGCTGTCCACACCGATTTCTTCCAGCCCCTTTATCTCCTGGATCAGGACGTCAGGGTCTATAACCACCCCGTTGCCTATGACGCAAGTGACCTGGGGCCAGAAGATGCCTGTAGGCACCAGGTGAAAGGCGAATTCTCCGTTGTTGTTGATGACGGTGTGACCGGCGTTGTTGCCGCCGGAGTAGCGGACCACGTACTGGCTGTGCTCAGCCAGAAAATCGACTACTTTCCCTTTTCCTTCGTCGCCCCACTGTCCACCGATGACGGCGTATGCCGGCATGAAGTACCCCTAACCTAAGATAGCCCCGAGCTCGGGGCAACTGGGGAATTATAACAGCGCAGAGGGGGGTTGGAAAGCGTGAATAGGCGGACTTTGCAGGGCGCATTGTTCCTGCTAGTTCACCCGCCTCAGAATTGTGGCGCAGCCTTGTCCTCCGCCCACGCACATAGTGACCAGGCCGGTCTCCTCATCTCGCAAGGATAGCTCCTCCATCAATTTCACAGTCATAACGGCGCCGGTGGCTCCTATGGGGTGGCCCAGAGATATGCCGCTGCCGTTCACGTTGGTCCTCTGCATATCCAGATCAAGTTCCCTTATGCAGTAGAGAGCCTGAGCCGCAAAGGCCTCGTTCAACTCTACAAGGTCTATATCGCCAAGGGACATCCCCGCTTTCCGCAACACCTTGCGCACTGCGGGAACCGGGCCGGTACCCATATAAGCAGGGTCAACTCCCGCCACGGCACGAGATACCCATTCCAGTCTGGGCGTCAGTCCCAGGGATTTGGCCTTTTCCATAGACATCATCACCACAGCGGCAGCGCCGTCGTTGATCTGGGATGCATTGCCTGCGGTGACTGTGCCGCCGTCTTTGAAGATGGGCCTCAGTTCGGCCAGCTTCTCCAAGGTGGCATCGCTGCGGGGCCCTTCATCCCGGTCGATAGAAACGGGGTCGCCGCGTTGCTGCGGTACGCTGACCGGCACTATCTGTTCTTCGAAAAGACCCGCATCCACCGCGTGCGACGCTCGCTGATGGCTGAGGAGGGCCAGCTGGTCTTGGTCCTCTCTGGTCACTTCAAAACGTGAAGCCACGTTCTCAGCAGTGACGCCCATGTGGTAGTTATTGACCGGGCAGCTAAGCCCCTCTATCAAAGAATCGTCAATATTGGCCTTGCCCATGCGCAGTCCATCCCAGCGTACGTTGCGCATTAGGTAAGGGGACATGCTCATGTTCTCCGTACCGCCCGCAACCACAACGTCTGCATCGCCCGTACGAATTAGCTGAGCGGCTAGATTTATAGCCTCCAGCCCTGATGAGCACTGCCGGTTGATGGCTATGACGGGGACTTCTTCTGGGATGCCCGCTCTCAGCGAAGCCAAACGAGGGGCATATCCGGCGTCGGCTGCCTGAAGGACGTTGCCTAGTATTACCTCGTCTACTTCAGCGGGGTCTATACCCGTCCTTTCCAAGGCCGCTTTGATAGCGACCGCGCCTAGGTCGGGGGCGCCGAACGATTTAAATGCGCCGCCTAACCTGCCTATGGGCGTGCGTGCTCCACTAACTATAACTGCTTGTTGCATGGCCTTCTCCTTTTTGTAAAGCCACATTTTCTGCCCTTGAATATGGAGTGTCAAACTCCTGTGGGTTCACTTGGTGGGCTGGCTGGCTGTGTTATGATATGGAGAATCGTCCGCAGTGAGAGGCATTGGCGGTTAATCTTGATACGCTATAAGGGAAAGTAATGCCTAACTTTGATGAGTTAAGAGTATTTTCCGGCACGGCGCATCCCAACCTTACAGAAGCGATTTGCCAGTATTTGGACATTTCTGTAGGACAAGCCGACGTATTCAAGTTCACCAATGACAACACGTTTGTGCAGTTCAAGGAGAACATACGCCAGCGGGACGTCTTCATTGTGCAGCCGTTCTCCTACCCGGTGAACGACAAGATCGTGGAAATGCTCATAATGATAGATGCCGCCAAGAGAGCTTCCGCCGGGAGAGTGACCGCCGTTATTCCATACTTTGCATACGGCAGAACGGACAAGAAGGACCAGCCCAGGGTGCCCATTACCGCCCGGTTGATAGCGGACATGGTCTCCACGGCAGGAGCCGATAGGGTACTTACTGTAGACCTGCATGCAGGACAGATACAGGGTTTCTTCAACATACCGGTGGATGAGCTAACGGCGCTGCCCATACTGGCGCGCTATATTCAAGGAAAGGAATTGCCCGACACCGTGGTCATAGGAGTAGACCTGGGAGCCATCAAGCGGGCCAGAGATTTGGCTCAACGCGTTGGCGCGCCGCTGGCCATAATTGAAAAGAGGCGAATCGGCAACGAAGACAGAGCGGAGACTTTGAACGTCATAGGTGAGGTGAAAGGCAAAATAGCCATCATAGTGGATGACGAAATAGATACGGGCGGCTCATTGCTGTCTGCGGTAGAAGCTCTGGAGCAGCGGGGCATCCGCGAAGTCTACGCCTCTTGCACCCATGCCGTGCTGTCCGGCAATGCTGTTGAGAGGATAGGCAGCAGCCGCCTTAAGGAGCTCATTGTCACTGACAGCATGCAGATGACGGACGGCAGAAGGCACGAAAGGATAACCGTCTTGTCGGTGGCTCCTTTGCTTGGAGAGGCTATACACAGGATTCATGGAGGACTGTCGGTGGGAGCGATGTTCCAGTAGATAGGTTTGGGGCAGTTGGGTATAGCCTTCCATTGCATGGCTGTTTGCAATAATCATGAGCATCTTAACCAGCGCTTTCAAGAAGATAACAGGCTCTAACGAGGGCGAGATCGACAAGTTCAGATCGCTTGTTGGGGACATAAACGATTTGGAGCCTGAGTTTGAGAAGCTCTCCGCCGGAGAGCTTGAACACACCACGCCTGATCTCAAAACCCTCATCTCGCAGGGCAAGTCTCTGGATCATCTGCTGCCCGATGCCTTTGCCGCCGTCAGAGAAGCTTCTAAACGGACCATAGGCATGAGGCACTATGACGTGCAGCTCATGGGCGGCATTGTGCTGCATCAAGGCAAGATAGCTGAGATGAAAACAGGCGAGGGAAAGACCCTGGTGGCCACGTTGCCTCTTTACCTCAACGCTTTGGAAGGCAAAGGTGCGCATCTGGTCACGGTAAACGACTACCTGGCGAAACGCGACGCCCAATGGATGGGGCCTATATTCCATTCTCTGGGGCTGAGTGTGGCCTCTTTGCAGCATGATGCATCCTACCTGTTCGATCCGGCTTACGAAGGTGACGGCCTGGCCCTGAAGCATTTGCGTCCCATCAGCCGGCGAGAGGCCTACCAGGCGGACATCACCTATGGCACCAACAACGAGTTTGGATTCGATTATTTGAGAGACAATATGGTGATCAACGCGGACATGATGGTGCAGCGCGAATTGCACTACGCCATAGTTGACGAAGTGGACAACATCCTCATCGATGAGGCCAGGACGCCGCTGATCATCAGCGGCGCTGCACGCCAGTCCACCAAGCTGTATAACACGATGGCGAAGATGGTGCCGCGGCTCATCCGGGAAGAGGACTACGTCTTTGAAGAGAAGGAACGCACCGTGGTTCTCACGGAAGAAGGTATATCCAAAGTAGAGAAGCTTCTGAACCTGAACAATCTTTACGATCCGGAAAACTACGCCCTGACCCACTATGTAGAAAATGCGCTCAGAGCCCAGGTAGCTTATCAGCGTGACAGTGATTACGTGGTGCAGAACGGCGAGGTGATCATCGTTGATGAGTTCACCGGACGCCTCATGCCGGGCCGGCGTTATTCGGAAGGCCTTCATCAAGCCATAGAGGCCAAGGAGAACATCCAAGTTAGACAGGAGAGTATGACCTACGCTACCGTCACTCTCCAGAACTACTTCCGCATGTACTCCAAGCTGGCCGGAATGACCGGAACAGCCGCCACTGAGGCGGAGGAGTTCTGGAAGATATACAAGCTGGACGTGGTAGCTATTCCCACCCACAGGCCTATGGTTCGAGAGGACCTCACAGACCTGGTTTATAAGAATGAGAAGGCCAAATTCAAAGCCGCAACCGACGCTATAGAGGAGCTGTACAAAGAGCAGCGTCCCGTGCTTGTGGGCACAACGTCAATAGATGTCTCAGAAAAGTTGAGCGAGACGCTCAAGAGAAGAGGCATTGGCCACCAAGTATTGAACGCCAAGCAACATGAAAGAGAGGCGTCCATAGTGTCCCAGGCGGGTCGTTTGGGAGCTGTAACGGTCGCCACCAACATGGCGGGCCGGGGCACGGATATTGTGCTAGGAGGTTCGCCAGAAGGACGCGACGCTGACGAATGGTTGGAAGAGCATGACAAGGTGGTTGAGCTGGGCGGATTGTTCATACTTGGCACGGAACGACACGAAGCCCGCCGTATAGACAACCAGCTCAGAGGCCGCTCCGGCCGTCAAGGAGACCCCGGTATTACCAGGTTCTACGTATCGCTGGAAGACGAACTGATGCGCAAGTTCGGCGGAGATAGGATCAAGAAGGTCATGGAGTGGGCCGGGTTGGAAGAGGAAGTGCCCATTCAGTCCCGTATGGTTTCCAAGGCCATCGAAAGCTCGCAAGTCAAGGTGGAAGCCACCAACTTCGACATCAGGAAACACCTGGTGGAGTACGACGATGTAGCCAATGCCCACCGCAGTGTTATCTATGGTGACCGGCGCAAAGCGCTATCGGAAGCCGATCTGAAGGATAACATCCAAGAGATGATACACCGTGAGTTGGACTCGGTGGTGGCGACTAACACGGCAGGTCGTGACCGTGAGAGCTGGTCGCTTGATGCGATGGAAGCGGAGTTGCTCACCATCATGCCTTTGCCCAAGGATCTCAGATTGGAGAGCCTTGAGGAGATGGAGCCTGTGGAGACGCTGGACGCTTTGGAAGAGTGCGCCGATGCTCTCTACGAGGCCCGTGAAGTACAAGTTGGGCCTGAACAAATGCGCGCCTTGGAGCGAGTGGTAATGCTGCGCATAATCGATTCGCACTGGGTGGAGCACCTTACCGCTATGCAGAATCTGCGCCAGGGCATAGGTTTGCAGGCTTACGGGCAGCGTGACCCGCTTGTGATGTACAAGAAAGAAGCACATCAGCAGTTTGATGACCTGCTGGGCCGCATTCAGCACGATATTGTGCATACCATATATCACATGGTGCCGGTTCAAAACGGAGCCTCTAGAAGTGGCCAGCGAGGCAGGGCAGTCCAGGCCAATACTGTGGCCTCCAAGCCCAGCGTGATGGCCGGCGTACTGGGAACGGCAGCGACCTCCGCTGGAGGGGCAAACGGCGCGAGAAAAGTGGGCCGTAATGACTCCTGCCCCTGCGGCAGTGGCAAGAAATACAAGAGGTGCCACGGCGCCGCGGTCTGATGCCGCTCGTTGGGAGAACCTGGGGCCGGTTGAAGTCGACTCCTTGGACGGGGCTAACCCAGAGACCTCTCTTGTTGTTATAATTCTCTGCGGAGGATGTAAAGCATGTACCGCATAGAAGAGAATCCTGGTCTGTTTGCACAGCAACTGGGGATCAAAGCAGGCACCACGGCGACTACCATCAACGCCCCTGAAGCCTTCAAGGTCGCTCTGGGCCAGGGAATGCCGGATGAGGCGCGCTTCATAGACACTGGCAGAATATCCATGTTTGATTCTAACGTGACGGTATACTGGCCTGAGGATATGGATGATCTAAAAGAGACGGTTAACTGGCGGATTCAAGACCAATCCACTCCGATTACCGGTTTCTGGGTAGTGATTCCCAAGAAGCCCGTGGCCGAGTTGCGGGAGAGTGATCTCCTCTTTGACGATGTCCTGAACCTTATCCTGCCCAGCGGCCTAGTGGACAACAAAACGCTCACCTTTTCTGAGGAAGAGTACGGTATACGCTTTGTCCCTCGCCTTGACTCTGAGCTATCGCCTGTGCCATGAACAACCTGGAGCTAGCTTCCATCTTCAATGGGATCGCCGCTCTTTCTGAGTTGAAGGGCGAGAACGTCTTTGTCGTGAGGGCTTATCAGAGAGCTGCACAGGCCATCCAGTATCTTCCAGTGGAAGTTGAGCAGTACGTACGTGAAGGCAAAGACCTCAAAGAGATAAGCGGCATTGGCGACGCCATCTCCCAGAAGATCCACGTGTTGCTGGAAACCGGCCGTTTGCGGTTCTACGAAGAGCTGAAGGCGGAGTTCCCCAACGGGCTTACTGATATCATGGACGTCCCCGGGGTTGGGCCCAAGACCGCCCTCAGGTTCACTACGGAGCTGGGGGTCAAGTCCGTGGAGGAGTTGGAAGAAGCCCTTGAAGACGGCCGCGTGGAACAACTGCCCGGGTTTGGGGCAAAGGCTGCCGGGAACATGCTTCGCCGTCTGCGTGATCGCAATAAATATGCCTGAGAAGAGATCCAAAAGCACTAGTGCACAGAAGCAGATGGCCCAGGAAGTTGTAGAGTGCTTGAAGTTGGCCATCCAGCAGGGCACGCCATGGCCCAGGGCTTTGCTGGAGGCCGTTGCTGCCTGGCCCCTTGCGGAAGAACGGCTGGACGGAGTCGATTACCAGTATCTGCTGCTGGGGGAAGCCTTCGACTGGTTGACCCTGGCGGGGCGTTTGCTCAGTGAAGTGGATGGCTTGGTTCCCGCCGAGGAGAGGACGGCTCTTCTGTTTGAAGGATCCCTGCCCAGCGATGACCTCTGGTACCAGTTTGAGAACCTGATTGGCCCGGAGAAGAGAGGAGCCCACCTCAATTACTACTACGGCGTAATTGTGGAAGAAGCGCTTCTTCTCTCGGTGGAGGAAACGGTGCGCAAGGAGCGCCGCTCGCAAGGCCTGCCCGACTCAGAGGACCTCTACGACGTGGCGTTTCGGCGTGTCTACGGCGAAACCCAGGAATCGTTGCTGCATGCATTCCGCCAGGAAATGACTAGACCTGACGACGATTCCATCACCATCACCGAGTTGAAGGAGTTCACCTACTGGCTGTTCAAGCGCCGCGTGAATTCGTCCGAGAGTGCAAGGGTAGCCAGCGACACCAAGAAGGGTCTAGTTAGACTTTCCGGTATGAACGGCCTGACGTAATAGATTCCACGGGCCCGGCTATCTCCCAAACTGCTGAACCAGCTCTTGGATGCGTGCTTGACGTTCTCTGGCTGCCTCCAAACGTTGTCTTTCTCTCTCTACCACTTCCTCGGGAGCCTTGGAGGTGAAGCTTTCATCTTTGAGGCGGCGCTCTGAGCGGTAGATCAGGTCCTTGGATGCCAGCAACTCCTGCTCTAAGCGGCGTTTTTCCGCGGTCAGATCCACAACGTCTCCCATGGGTATGTAAACCGTGGTGCTGCCCACCACCAGCGATACGGTTTGATTAGCCGGGGGGTGCTGATCCGACCTCATGACGTGGAGAGGTTCGATACGGGCCAGAGCTTTGATAGCCTCCGATTCTTCAAAGACCACGTGGTAGGCAAAGTCAGAGGCTATCAGCACTTCCAACCTTTTTTGCGGCTCAATCTTGAACTCGGCGCGTATATTGCGCACTGCGCGCACCACCGCGCTGACCAGGCCCACCTCCTCTTCTGCCAAGGGGTCTATTGATTTGGGGTAGGTCTCCGGGTAGGGCGCTACCATGATGGATTGAGGCTGATATCCTTCGCGGGGTAGAAACTGGATAAGCCGTTGCCAAAGCTCTTCAGTAATGAATGGCATGAAGGGATGCAGCAGTCTAAGGGTGCGCTCCAGAACGTGGGCTAGTATTGCCAGGGGCTCCCTGTCGCCGTTGCGCAGACGCACTTTGGTCATCTCTATGTACCAATCGGCAAACTCGCTCCAGGTGAAGTCGTAAAGCTCGCGCTCCGCTTCTCCAAACTGGAACTCCTTCATCAACTTGCCCACCTGCTCGGTGACGCGGTTGTGCCTGCTGAGTATCCACCTGTCCTCACGGTGCCGCGGCGTTGTAACTCGTGACCATCCGGAGAGATCGTCCGCATCTTCCAGCAGCCCCACGACAAAGCGGCTGATGTTCCACAGTTTGTTGGCAAAGTTACGCGATGACTCCAGCTTGTCCGCCGTGGGACGCGTGTCATTGCCCGGAGAAGTTCCCGTGGTGAGGGCGAACCGCAAGGCGTCGGCTCCGTAGGTATCGATGACTTGCAGCGGGTCCATAACGTTGCCACGGCTCTTGCTCATCTTGGCGCCTTCGGCGTCACGCACCAGCCCGTGGAGATACACTGTCTTGAACGGGATTTCGCCCGTGTTTTCCAGGCCCATCATGATCATGCGAGCTACCCAGAAGAACAGAATGTCGTAGCCCGTCTCCATCACGGAGGAGGGATAGAAATAGCGCAGGTCATCGGTGTTATCGGGCCAGCCCAGCGTGGAATGCGGCCAGAGCGCGGAGCTAAACCAGGTGTCTAGGACGTCCGGGTCTTGCCAGATCTTGGAGGAACCGCAGTGCTCGCACCGGTTTGGCTCTTCCACCACAACTGTTTTCCCTAGGCACTCTTCGCAGTACCACACAGGTATGCGATGCCCCCACCATAGCTGGCGGCTAATGGTCCAGTCGCGGATGTTCTCCATCCAGTTCATGTAGACTTTGGTGAAACGCTCCGGAACAATGCGGATTCGCCCGTCTTCCACCGCCTCTATTGCAGGCTTGGCCAGCGGTTTTATATCGACAAACCACTGCATGCTCACCATAGGCTCCACGGTGGTGTCGCAGCGGTCGCACCTGCCCAGCGCTACCGTGTACGGTTCGGTACGCTCCAAGAGGCCTTCCTGCTCCATCTGCTGCAATATCCCTCTGCGAACGGCGAACCGGTCCTGGTCTGCATACGGCCCGGCCTCCTGGTTCATGGTTCCATCCAAATTCATTACGTTGACAATGGGCAAATCATGGCGCTGACCCACCTCGAAGTCGGTGGCATCGTGGCCGGGCGTGACTTTGAGAGCGCCGGTGCCGAACTCCATCTCCACTGCTTCGTCGGCGATGACGGGGATCGGCCGGCCCAGCACCGGCAGCAACGCGTTCTTGCCTATGACGTCTCTGTACCGCTCGTCATTGGGGTTGACCGCCACCGCCGTGTCTCCCAGCAGTGTTTCGGGACGCGTGGTGGCTACGGTGAGGTGACGGTTGCTATCCTGAATCTTGTACCTTATATGGTAAAGCTCTCCCTCTGAGTCGCCATGTTTTACTTCAAGGTCGGACAGCGCAGTCATGCAGCGCGTACACCAGTTGATGATGCGCTCTCCGCGGTAGATGAGACCTTTCTTGTACAGATTGACAAAGGTGGTAAGTACCGCTCTGCTGGGACCTGGATCCAAGGTAAACCGTTCTCGCGTCCAATCGCAGGAAGCGCCCAGGCGCTTGATCTGCTCGGTGATGATGCCGCCATACTTGCGCACCCACTCCCAAACGCGCTCTTCAAACTGCTCGCGCCCAAGCTGGTGACGGCTTACCTCGTCTTGGTCTTGGAGTGCGCGTTCCACGACAACTTGCGTGGCAATGCCGGCGTGGTCGGTTCCGGGCAGCCAGAGCGTGGGTTCGCCGCGCATGCGATGCCAGCGGGCCATGATGTCTTCCAGTGTGTCGGTGAGGGCATGCCCCATGTGAAGCTCGCCCGTTACGTTGGGAGGCGGCATGATGATGACAAACGGTTCTTGGGAGTGGTCTATCTCAGGAGTGAAGTAGCCCCCCTCCATCCAGAACTTGTACCACCGTTCCTCCACGGGACGATGGTCGTATGCCCTGGGGAACTCTTGCTTCTTCTTTTCAGTGGTGGCCATGCTGTCCGAACGATTGTAGCACGGGGCAGGTTGGCGGTGAAGCCACCCTTGAGCAGTCAGGGAGAATTACCTCTTGCATATTGTGCGTATAATAGAAATGCCACGGCCCCATCGCGTTCAACCGCACGCCCTGAGACCGAGACGCCTCTTTCCTAGCTTTTCCGTAGAGGACTTTGCCTGTAAGTATGCGCCGGACGGCTGCTGAAACCGCTGTGGACGCAGCTTCCAAGCCTATATCTTGGAAGCGGAACCTGACTGTGATGTGGATTGCCCAATCCGTTACGGTAATGGGCTTCGGCTTTACCTTCCCCTTTGTGCCCCTGTTTATCCAGCAGGACCTGGGCGTCCCTGATCCTGCTGGAGCCGCTTTCTGGACAGGCATCTCCAGCGGCTTCATGGGCATTTCCATGTTCACCTTTGGGCCTATATGGGGCATGGTCGGCGACCGATACGGCAGGAAGAAAAACGTGCTGCGCGCCATGCTGGGCGGAGTGTTGTCCCTGATGCTGACCGGACTCGTCACCAACGTTGGCCAGCTTGTCGTACTTCGAGTGCTGAACGGAGTCGCCTCCGGCGTATTCGCTACGGTCATGGCGCTGGTTGCCTCCACTACTCCCCGGGAGCGCGTTCCCTTCGTAATGGGCAGCCTGCAGGCGGCAATGCTCTTTGGCAACACCATTGGCCCTTTGCTTGGCAGCCTTCTGGCCGTGACGGTCGGATTCCGCAGCGCCTACTACGTGGCGGGGGCCACTTTGGGCATATCTATCCTTATGGTGGTGTTTCTTGCCCGCGACAACTTTGAAAAGCCGGCCGACGGCGGTTTCGTGTTCAGGCATGAAGCACTGGAGGGACTGTTCAAGCTGGTGGGTTCTCGTGCGGTGGGCCCCATATTGATTGTCATGTTCATGGTCCAGATGGCGCCTGTGCTCATGTTTCCCGTGCTCCCTGTGCTGCTGGATTCGCTGACTTCCGGAGGGGGTGCAACGAGCACCGGCATCTCCTTTGCCATACTAGGCTTCACCGGGGCCATAGCCTCTTACACAGCCGGGTGGCTCAGCCCTAGGGTCTCTTTGACCAAGATGATGGTTGTGGGCTGCCTGGGATTAGCCTTATCCCTGACTCCATTTGTCTTCGTCGATTCGGTGTTTATTCTATATGGCCTGCTTGCCGTGGCGGGTGCGTTTCAGGGCGTGCTCATCGGCTCCGTGAGCGGCCTGATGGGTGTTGCCGTCCCCCCGGAACGGCGCGGCACCGGCTTCGGCGCTATGCAGAGCGTCTCGGCGGGAGCGTTTGGCTTCGGGCCGCTGATCGGAGGGACCATTGCTTCCATAACTGGATTGAGGTCTGTCTTTGCTTTCCAGCCTGTGATGCTGGTAATAGCGGCGCTCTTTGTGGCCCTATTCCTTGGCCGCCGTGAGGCGGAGCAGACACGGGAAGGGGAGTAGTGGCTAGATACTGCCTTCCAGGCTGCGGCGCGCCATCAAGGCGGCGCCAATCACAATGGCATCCCCGCCCAGGTGGGCTTTGACGATTTCAAGAGGACCCGTAGCCGCCAAGAGGGCGCTCTGAAACACCTGCTCCTTTGCCATGCCAAACAGTTCGGGCGTTCCCTCTATCACCCCTCCTCCGAGCACAACCATACGAGGGTTGAATGCGTGGACCATGGAAGTAATGCCTGCGGCAAGCGCGCGCGCCGTCTCCTTCATTATGCGCCCGGCCAGTGGGTCGCTGTTGTGAAACGCCCGGGAGACGGTTGAAGCAGTTATCGTGTCCGTCTTGCCGCCGGTCAGGCCAAGAATGGCGGTTCCCTCGCTTGGATTTGATGCGATGGCTTGCTGTGCCCGCAAGGCGATGGCCCATCCGCCGGCCAGAGACTCCAGGCATCCACGATTACGGCAGCGACAGGGGACGCCGTTTATGTCGATGGTGATATGACCGATCTCTCCGGCGGTCCCGGTTGCGCCTACAACGACCCGGTTGGCGTGGATGATTCCACCGCCGACACCGGTGCCCACGAACAGCGCCACTAGGTCCGATACTCCCTGGCCGGCGCCGCGTTGCCACTCTCCAAAAGCGGCGGCCCGAACGTCGTTAGTGACAAAGGCGGGGACGTTGAACGCCTCCTCCAATCTGGTTCTCAGAGGGAAGTTGCCCAACTGCACCAGGTTGGGGGACTCACGAACTATGCCGGTTATAGGCTCTATCTGTCCGGCGGCGCCCACTCCGACCGCATCGATTTCTCTGCCGATTGCACTCTGCAGCCGCTGGGCAAGGAGCAGCGTTTGCGCTATGAAATCGTCCGGTGCGAGCTCTATTCCACTGGGAAAGCGGTCGCTAGAGAGGACGTTGCCGTGTACGTCGACAAGAGCCACCCCCACCTTGGTGCCGCCGATATCAATTCCCAGTGTTGTTCCGGATGCCATGGCCTTCCAAGTGAGAAATGTGGACTAGTCCAACATCAAGGCAAGATATTGCAAGACGATTGATTTGTTGCCGTGGCTTCGCTTCTAGCTGATGACTCCGGTCAAGAAGCCAGCCACAGCTTAAACCACTTCCTCTTTTGGCGCTTTGGAGGTCTTGGCTTCTTCTGCGCGCCCGTGGCGAGTGAGGTGACAACCTGGCGGGGCATCTCTCTGAGAATGGATGGAATCAGGTTGTACAGCTTCTCGACCTCATCCGGATGCATGTCACGGGCAACGGTCTGTACTGCGCCCACCCGGCGCATTGCCAGGGTGCCGGGCAGCGCCTTCAATGCCTCATCATAAGAGTGAGCCACTGTTTGGGCTTGGCCTGGATCCATGTCTATCCATGTAAGGAGGCGGCTCTTGGTGAAGTCGTGGAGCTTATCCTCCGGCATCTCGTGCTCGGCGCGAGCCAGTTCCGTGATTTGCTTGAGCCTCGCTTCCTCAGATAGCCCTGCCAGCTCAGAGTATCTCTTCTTCATCTCAGAGCCACGAGCATCCTCTTTAGCATCGGCAAGAGCGACCCATTGCTTCACGTCCATAGGAGTGGAGCTAGTCATTGACCCCTCCTTCTGAGTCAGGCGACTCGTTGAGTTCCCAGCGGTAAAGGCGAGAAGATGATATTGTGACACTTGCTCGCTGTCAAGGAAGCAGGCTAGAAGTCTAGGTTATTTGCAACACGGGCGGCCAGCACCGCCATCATGCTGCCTGTCCGTATATTCTCCATTCACTCTGTTCCCAAGCCAGCGAATTCTGCTGTGGGCAACCCATTGCTCTCGCGCCAGGAGTCACGTTCCCCGCGGCTACTTGGAAGAGCGATGCATTACGCGCCAGCGAATCGCCGATTAGTGCGGGTTCCGCAGTGGTGACCAGTGTCTGCTGGTATCTGGCGGCTTCTTCAAGGACGCTGTGCCTCCGGTATGAATCTAACTCAGAGAGGACGTCGTCAAGGAGGAGCACCGGCTCATCGCCGCGCTGCTCTTTGAGAAACACCGCCTCAGCCAAACGGAGCCCCAGCGCTATAGACCTTGCCTGGCCCCTGGAAGAATACGTACCGGCGGGCATGCCGTTCAGCTTAATCTCCAGGTCGTCGCGGTGTGGACCGGCCAGGGTCATGCCGGCGCGTATCTCTTCATTTTTTCGTTCTGCGAGCGACTGCTCAAACTGTTCGGACGACAGGGAGGGCCGGAACTTCAGAGATAGCTCCTCGCCTTTGGACAGAGCGCCGTAAGCATGCGACGTGAGTGGAGCCAGTCTACCGATGGCATCGCCTCGACGATTTATCAGCGAAGCGCCTTCCCTGAGCAGTTCCCTGTTCCAGAACCTCAACTCTTCTCCGGAGGCTCTTCCTTCTCTGATCAGGCGCAGCAGGTGGTTCCTTTGAGTGAGCACACGTTGATACCTCTGTAGGGTTCGCAGGTAACCCCGGTCTATCTGTGAAAGCAAGATATCCAGGAAGCGGCGGCGCTGCGAAGGCGAGCCATGCACCAGCTCTATGTCTGAGGCCGTGAACAACACGGCGTTGACCCAACCAACCAATCCCGACGCCGACGTAGAGACGCCGTTGACCTTGATCCGTTTGTTCACCAGGACGCCCCAGGCTCCTTCACTGGAGCCGGCATGCAGGCCGACGATGATCCGCACCTTATCGTCACGGCGCTCCACTTCCCCGTCGACGATGGTCTGCTCCGTACCGGCGGCGCCTGCTTCAGGAGTCTTCTGCGACGCCCAGGTGATGAGCTCTCTTTCCACGTTCGTGCGGTAGGACTTGGCAATGGCTAGCAGATAGGCCGCCTCTAGCAGGTTGGTCTTGCCCTGGGCGTTTGCCCCGCTGAGCACTACCAGACCCGGCGGCAGATCCAGGCTCAGGCCGGTAAAGTTGCGGTAGTTGGTCAATCTCAGATGGGATATGTACACTTGGGGTCTTGGACCAATGGCTAGTCTCTGGGCCTGCCCAGCAGCAATATCCAGTTGGCAAAGGCTTTGAGGTGGTTGCGTACCGCCTGCCGTGTGGATTCATCGGTAAGATTGCCCTCAGAGTCGAACTTCTGGCGTGCGTAGGCAACGTAAACACCGGGTTTGGTCATCACATAGGAGCCCGTCTCAGCGAATACATTGTGCAGGTGCATCTGCGCCCGTGCCGTACCGGCGAATCCCCCGGCTCCCATGGTGGTCACCGGCTTGCCGAACAGGGAGCGCGGGTCCCTGTCTCGTGATGCCCAGTCTATGGCGTTCTTCAGAACGGCGCTGGGGCTGAAATTGTATTCAGGCGTAACAAACAGCACGCCGTCCGCTTCACGTATTGCTACCTTGAAATCGGTAACCGAGTCGGGGTCGCCCTGTTCTTCCACGTCCCGGTTGTAGAAAGGCAACGATGCCACGTCATGCGCAGCTATCTCCATGCCCGCCGGCGTCTCCTCCTGAGCAACGCGGAGCAGGGAGGAGTTGAATGATGCCTGGCGCAGACTGCCGGATATGCCCAGCACCTTGATCTGGGTAGGCCGCTCCATGAACAGGTTCACCATGCCACAGTCCTCGCTGCAAAATTATCCTAGTAGGCCTATAGGGTACTCCAAACTGAGCGTAACGGCAAAGCCAATGCTGAGGCCAGGTCCATGCTGCTTTCATTATCGACTTGCTTTATGGTGGCGCAGCACCCGCCAAGAGGTTCCAAGAGATGACCCGTGAGCAATATCCGGTCTTTCAATGCAGGCAGACTGCCCAAATGGAGTGTAACGGAGCTATTGGATAGGGGGAGTCGTTGTCATGGTGCTGGTCAACGAAAACATAGAGAACGCCGTCAACGAGATACGCATTGTAGATACGCATGAGCATCTGATGCCCGAAACTCTGCGTGATGAGTACGCGGTGGACTTCGGCTATTTGCTGGCTCACTACAACACCACCGACTTGGTGTCCTCCGGTATGTCTCTGCCATTGCTCCAGTCGGTCAGACTACCCATGTATCGCTACGAGTTGGTGTTCAATGAGATGCTCCGTGAAGGCAAGGAGATCCTTCCTCCGGAGCGTGACGACCTCTCCCTGGAAGAGCGCTGGCAAGCCTTGGAGCCATACTGGGAGAGGATACGCAACACCGCCTACGCCAAGCAGACTCTGCTGGCTGTCAAGGATATCTTCGGCTTTGAGGACCTCAGCAGGGAGACCTACGCGCCACTATCCCAGGCCATCGCCGAGTCGCGAAGACAGAACTGGTATCGCAAAGTCATGAAGGAGATGGCCAAGATAGACCTGTCCATAGTCGATATACATACTACGGCGGTGGACAGAGAACATTTCGTGCCCGCTATGCGTATGGACTACATAATCTCGGTACGTACTAGGGCGGAACTTGGTCGCATCGAGTCTGAGGAAGACGTGACGGTCCATTCTTTGGATGATTTGGTGGGAGCCATGCGTTCAGCCATGGAGCGGGCGGTTGACAACGGGGCTGTGGCAATCAAAAGCGCACTGGCTTACCGGCGCCCATTGCGATACGAAAGGTCACGCGCCAGGAGGCGGAGACAGCCTTCAACAGAATAGCTGCGGATACGGGCCAGGGGCCTTCCTGGAGGGAAGCAAAGCCGCTCCAGGATTTCATGATGCACCAGGTTATCCGTCAGGCCGTGGAAGCAGGCATACCACTGCAGATACACACGGGGCTGCATGAAAGCAACGAGAGCATCATCTACAACTCCAACCCAACGCTGCTGGTGAATCTGTTTATGGAATACCGCGAGGACCGCTTCGATCTGTTCCATGGAGGTTATCCCTATGTGCACGAGTGGGCCACCCTGGCAAAGAACTTCGCCAACGTTTATGCGGATATGACATGGCTGGAGATCATATCTCCGTCTATAAGCAGAGCCCTGCTCCATGAGCTGATAGAGACCGTCCCCGGCAACAAGATAGCAGCCTTTGGAGGCGTACGCCATCACTGTAGAGATGGCGTACGCCCACGCCAAGATGACCAGGGAAGTGGTGAGTAGAGTCCTTTCCGAAAAGGTGGCCGAGGGATACATGAAGGAGGCGGAGGCCGTCTCCCTGGCCCGCAAGATATTGCGGGACAACCCCGCCGAGTTGTTTCATCTCACCATAACCTGAGGCTTGGCCGGGTTTTCGCATGTTCTCTTGCAAACGGGAGTTCAGGCTGCGGCGTCTTCCCGGCCATCATCTACCCGGTATATGTCCACCTGTGCGTTCGAATAGACCTTGACCACGCCTTGGTCGGTCAGGGTCTCGAACTTGGCCAGGCCGGGCGCCGGATAGTACAGCCGTTCCAGCTCACCTACAATGATGTACTCAACGTTGTAGCGTCTAAGAACGGCGGCGGCGGTGGTTGCGTTCGTGGTGGTGTAAAGCGTATTCAGGTCGGACAGGCGCTCGCCCACGGCGAACTGCTCCCCGTGGCGCTGCTGTATCTGGTGCCAGCTCCAGCCGACGATGGAAGGAAGCCCCGTATATATGGAGAAACGCCCTCCCCAGCGATACCGGTGAGGCTCCGTGCTGCCCTCGGCTATTACTGGAGAGCCTTGGACTTCTCTTCGTAGCCACTGGATAGCGTCCCAGTCGTGCTTCAACTCTATTGGCCCTTCGGCGTCGCTGTACTCGGTCTTCTCCATGAAGGCGGCCCCGTTGAGGCTGGTGAAGCCGGTGTCAAACCTGTCGGCAAGGCGCGATCTGGTGCCCAGTACGGGGAAGATGGAAACACTCAGCACCAGAAGCGTTAACAAGCCTGCCCAAATGCCCTTGCCCCAGGTCATGCTGCACCAGGATATTCGCGCTGAAGTCATCAGATACCAGAGAATGGCGGCTGAAGCCAGTGCATAGAGCACCCAGGCCTGCAGATACAGCTTGAAGATGGTGTTCATACGGTCGATGTCGTTATTGGCCGTGACTAGGTCAACCGTGATGCCCAGCCCAAGCGCTCCTATGACCAGGACAAGGATGAAGAGGTGGTGGAGTGATGAATCGCCCCGGTCAAGGAGACGCCGCACTCCCAGCACCGCCGCAGTCACCGTTAGCGCAAAGAGAAAAGCTACGGTGCCGTAACCACCGGCGGTGAGGTATGCGGCAAGCATGAAGAGGAAGAGGGCGGAGCCGACGGCGAGAGCTATCCGGCCGGGAGAAAGAGGCCATACCAACTTGGACACCGGCTTTGCCGAACCCTCTCCGCCTTCATTCATCCTTTGCAGCTTTAGATACCTGAAGCTCTCATAGGCCAGGTAGGAGACGACGATGAACAGAAAGAGGGCATGGATGCCCAGATAATACTGCATGGGGGTCTGAAAGTTGCTGCTGTGGATTCCGGCGGAAAAGGCGACGAACCTGGAATGGAAGGGAAGGAAAGTGACGTAGCTAACGGCAACGGCAAACAACGCCTTGAGAGACGCTGATTTGAGGAAGGCAAGGGACAGACTCTTGTAATGGGCGTAACAGGCTATGAATATGCCAGCTATGCCCAGAGCCATGTAGGTGGGGTAGTCCCAGGTATTGATGGCGGCAAGGGAACCTGCCGCTATGCCGAGGACAGCCAGCGGCATTACGGCGCGTTTCCAGCCGGAGGACAATGCTCCGGGATCAAGAACCAGGCTCAGGGAGAGTCCCGCCGCCAGGAGAGTGAAGGGAATGACTATCATGTGGGCGTGAGGATCAGCAAATAGGAAGGTCCAGAAGGGGAACTCGGTTATTGCTATCTGGTCCGGGATCATCCTGCTGGGTGCCCAGTAGTCGAACATGGGGAAGCTGGTGCCGTCCCGCAGCTTGTCCAGTCCGGCCCTGGCAAGCTGTACCGCTGCTCCCAGGTTGCTCAGCACGGCGACCAGTAGAATCCCGGCGATTCCGGCTGCGACAGGGCCCCAAGAAGGACCTGATCCGGAGCTCAAGGGAGTCTCTTCGCCATGCACCTGGCGATGGGCATCCAGCCGGGTGATGCTTCGTTGTCGCATGGCGGAAGTCAGATTGTAGACTATGGAGAAAGCGCCGCCTGCGGTAAGCGCAAAGAGCAACGGCACCGCCAGGTTGAAGGCCACTTCAGGCAGTATGCCGGTAGCCTTGATCAAAGTGGCCAGTATGAACTGGCCAAAGTAGTAGTAGTTGAGGTAGCCGCCGGCGAACCAGGGGTCGTAGGGAGGTATGGAGGATGAGTGTATTACGGCGTTCAGGTAAGCAAAGTCCATGGGCTTCTCGCCACCCCTGAAGGGATGCCAGAGGTCGGGATTGGCCCAGCGCAGAGCAAGGAAGACCAAGAACGCGGCTAGGAACAGCACCTCCTCCAGCGCCAGTATGCGCCACCTGGCCTTGAGGAAAGCAAGGATATCGTCGCGGCGGGTAACTGCTATGAAAGCGCCGGCTGCAGCCATGCCCGCCAGCCCCAGGTAAATCGAGAGCCGTGTGAAATCCAGTATATTCAGCGCGGCTAGGAGCCAGGGTAGGTAGGCCAGTAGCAGCACAGCCATGGTCTTGGAAAGCAGATAACCCCTGTCGTGGAGTCCTCTGAATAGCAGGAAGCCAATGGGAAGAATGGCCAGAGAGGCCAACTGCAACAGCGCCAGCCAGACTAGAATGGGCAGCCGGTTGCTCAGGCCGGAGGGGTTGAATATCTCCGACCAGGTGCCACCGTTGCGCTGGGCCGCAAGCTCGTCTTGAGTGAGTAGGAGCTGCAGAGGGCGGTCTGGTCCCGGCTCAACGTTCAGAATCATGCTGGCCAGAGCATCTTTATCCAGGCGGCCCGTATTCTTGAAGAGCATGACGAGCGGATGGTCGTAGGTGATGTGGTCGTTGTCGGCGTACCCCATGTTGACGGATAGGAGGGACGATTGGTGTCCGTCCAGTCCGTTGGGCATGGGAATGCCCGCTCTGCGGAACGGGTCGTCTACTAAGGATATGCCGAGAAGGGACGGATAGGCGCTGAAGCTCTCGTCCAGCTGGTAGCCCAGGGCGCCAGAAAAAAGAAGGGCATAGTAGTTGCTGCTGTACGGATATCTTTCCGGGGCACGGGCGACCGCGCCATAGGTGCGGTTGCTGTAGAACAGCAGGTAATCGGCCTCCGATAGGTTTGCCGCCATGGAGTTTATTTTCGGTATGGTATCTCCCTCGAAAATAGGGACTTGTGCCAGGCGATACCGGCCCAAGTCTGGCACTCCTTCGTCCCAGTGGTTGTCGGTCAGGATGAACGACTCCTCAGGGATGTTGGCGTTGATCCACCGCGATGTCTGAACGGCAGTGTGCGGACTAGAATATACGGCTTGGAATGCCAGGCCGTAGAAGACGGTTGCTCCCAGTATCGCCCCGAGCGCTATCTGAGCTGCCTTGAGCATTGCCGGTTTGTGCCGCTTCAGCCAGTCGACTCCCATCAGCGCTGTGCCTGCACCCATCAAGATGATGACTGGCATCAGGGGGAACGTGTAGCGTAGAAACTTTACGTCTACCCTGGCGACGATGATGAGGAGGGAGACCGCCCAGAGCAGTATGAGGACTTGGCCCCATCTGGGACGGCGTAAGTTGATGACTATGGCAGCCAGGAATCCCCCCCAAGCTAAAAGGCCAAGGGGATATCCCAGCCCCCAGGTGATGGTCTGCCGCAGCTCGTACCCCAGCTTGGGGGCTCCTATGTACTGCACCGTATAGGGCACCGAGCCGGCGTTGCGCACGATGTCCAGCTCACGCAGGTTCCAATAGAGAAACTCGGGGAAAGCCAGGACAGAGTAGGGTGTCCATAACAGGTAGACGGCAATGGCTATGAAACCGCCCAGCAAAGCGCGCATAGCGGCCTTCTCCATCAGGGCCGGCCTGTCCGGGGGATCGGCTCTGCCTGCGCCTGCTAGAGTAGCGTGGGCCGGTTTGCGCAGAGCGCCGAGGAATAGGCGGCCGTATAATGCCGCCAGGGAGATCAGAATCGGGGCCATGCTTATCTTGGTGGCAAAAGCAAGGCCGATGAATAAGCCAAGGAACGCCGAATCGCGGATGCGGTTCTTTTCCAGCACCTGCATCATGAACCAGAAGGAAGCCAGGGTAAACAGATTGGAGAAAGTCTCCGGTCGGTAGTAGTGGGAGTGCTGGATATGCACCACCGCAAAAGCCACAAGAGCGGCCGCCAGCAATCCGGCGTTCTTGCTGTAGAGCCGCTTGCCAAGCAGGTAGACCATGGCGACGGTGCCTACGTCGGCCAGGGTGGAGAGCAGCCTGCCCGCCATGGCCAGGTCGCGAAGCTCCATGGTGAAGAAGGGAGAGGCCAGCAGTTTGATGCCAACCATCACGTAAAGAATGATGCTTCCCAGCGGGAACCAGTGGGGGTTCAGAGGGCTCTTGTCCGCATCCAGGAAGACGGTAAGACTGGGGAACCCGGGCTCAGCCTGCTGAAACGGATCGTCCTGCGTACAAGACTCCCAGCCGGGGGCCTCCACGAGGAGGCGGTACATGCAGTCCGTGCGCAGGTATACCGATCGTTCATCGGGGTGGAACAAGCCGTTCTGGTCCCAGCCGACGCCATAGATGCGGACTAGGAACGCTAGCAGGAGGATCAGGGCAAGGAGCGGAGGAACGGACCATCCGCCGCCGCCCGGACGAATCGCCCAGCGCCAAGCGGTCTGGATTCGCTGGAGCGGCGAGGTTGAGGAAGAAGCCGGATGCATAGTGGGAGTATTGTATCAGGCCAATCAGCTAGCTATGGCTTGCGGACATACAGCAGACATACAGCAGACGGACGTGTTTAGCCGCTCCGGGATACCGAGTCCTCTATTGAAGGCGGCCTCTGAGCAAGGCAATCCATGTGTCGGCTGCTCAAAGCCTCACTCAGAGCTCAATGGCCTCTTCCTTTTCCTACCAACCTCGTTCCGCCATGAATGCAATCAGGTCTGCCGTGCGGCAGGAGTAACCCCATTCGTTGTCATACCAACCAAGCACCTTCACCATGGTTCCGTCCATGGCCATGGTGGATAGCCCGTCCAGTATGACGCTGTGGGGATTCGAGACGATGTCGCTGCTCACTATGGGCTCTTCCGTGTACTCCAGGATGTCCTTCAACGGTTCCATTGCGGCTTCCTTGAACGCCTGGTTAACCTCTTCCACCGACACCTTGCGTCCTAGGTCGACGACCAGGTCCGTCGCCGAACCGGTGGGCGTGGGGACGCGCATTGCCATGCCGTGCACCTTCCCTTGCAGGTCGGGTATGACCAGTCCGCAGGCGCGTGCCGCTCCGGTGCTGGTCGGGATGATGTTGATCGCCGCGGAGCGTGCGCGCCGCAGGTCCTTGTGCGCCTGGTCCAAGATTCGCTGGTCGTTGGTATATGAGTGGATGGTGGTCATCAGGCCGCGTTCCACGGTGAAGTTGTCGTGTAGCACTTTGACCATGGGAGCCACGCAGTTGGTGGTGCAGGATGCGTTGGATATGATGTTGTGACGCTTCGGGTCGTAGCGGTCATCGTTGACTCCCAGCACGATGGTCATGTCTTCGCCCGATGCAGGAGCCGATATGACCACTTTCTTGGCGCCGCCTTGGAGATGGCCGACCGCCTTGGAGGCGTCGGTGAATACGCCGGTAGACTCGACGACGATGTCCACGCCGAAGTCGCTCCATGGGATCTTGGCCGGGTCCCGCTCCGCCACCACGGCGATCTGGTTGCCGTCCACGTTCATAGAGTCGCCGTCTGCCTCCACACTCCCCGGGTAGCGGCCGTAGGTGCTGTCATATTTGAATAGGTGCGCGTTGGTCTTAGCATCGGTCAGGTCGTTGACCGCGGCGACGGAAAGGGTATCCGGGTGGCGTTCCAGTATGGCCCGCAAGACCTGCCTGCCAATCCGTCCGAATCCGTTGATGCCTATACGAGTTGCCATGAAGCCTCCTAGCTGCAATGTGTTACTTTACCGGCTGTTGAGAATACTCCTCTTACGTCTCTATTATACTGCTAGCAGTTGCCTGGATCATACGGAAAACGCCTCTCGCCCGGCGTACTGCGCCTCCTTGCCCAGCTCCTCTTCGATACGGAGTAGACGGTTGTACTTGGCCACGCGCTCGCTGCGAGCGGGAGCGCCTGTTTTGATCTGTCCTGCTCCGCTGGCTACTGCAAGGTCTGCGATGGTAGTATCCTCCGTTTCACCGGAGCGGTGGCTGATTACGGCACACCAGCCGGCGTCTTTGGTCATCCGTATCGCCTGCAAAGTCTCGGTGAGCGTCCCTATCTGGTTCAGCTTGATGAGGACGGCATTGCTGGAACCGGAATCGACGCCTCTCTGTATCCGTTCCGGGTTGGTGGTGTAGAGGTCGTCTCCCACTATCTGTACGTTGTTTCCCAGTCGTTGAGTGAGTATGGCCCAGCCCTCCCAGTCATCTTCAGCCAGGCCGTCTTCAATGCTGATGATGGGGTACGCCTTTACCCAGTCGCTGAGTATGTCCACCATCCCTTGTGAAGAGAGACGCACGCCTTCCCGCTCCAGTACGTATAGGCCGTCTTGGTAGAACTCGGTAGCCGCGGCATCCAGGGCCAGGTGGCAATCGGAGCCGGGCTTGTACCCGGCCCGTTCGATGGCCGTGAGCACAACTTCAACCGCTTCTCTGTTGGATGCCAGCGACGGTGCGAAGCCGCCTTCATCACCCACGTTGGTGGACAGCCCGCGATCGTGTAGTAGGCTCTTCAACGCCTGATAGACCTCCGTGCCGCAGCGTAGCCCTTCGCTGAAGGAGGGGAGACCCGTGGGGACAACCATGAACTCCTGCAGGTCGGTGGAGTTGGCGGCGTGCCTGCCCCCGTTGAGGATATTGAGCATGGGGACGGGTAGGAGCAGAGGATCTTGACCATTGTTGAGATGGCGGTACAAGGGGACGCCGTGACTGGCTGCGGCAGCCTTGGCCACGGCCAGCGATACACCCAGAATTGCGTTGGCGCCGAGGTTGGCCTTGTTGGGGGTGCCGTCCATATCTATGAGGCGGCGGTCTATATCTTCTTGATCGCCGGCTGGCAGACTGGTGAGCGCCGGGGCGATGCGGTTGTTCACGTTGGATATCGCTTCCAGTACGCCTTTCCCCCCGAACCTCGACCTATCGCCGTCACGAAGCTCGATAGCTTCGTAAGCGCCGGTGCTGGCTCCCGAGGGAACGGCGGCCGTGCTCGTGGAGCCGTCTTGGAGCAGGACGGTAACCTCCACGGTGGGTGTTGCCCTGGAATCGAGTATCTGGCGGGCGTGTATGCGCTGGATGTTAGTCACGGAGCCCCCGCCTTGGTCCGTTTGGCGGCGGCTTGAAGCGCAAGCTCTACCGCTTCCTGGGGAGTTCCGGCGCGAATGATGGCTGTCTGCTCTTCGTTTTCTTCCTGCGAGATTCGCCAGGTCTTCAGCCCAATCACCGTTTTGCCCTCGGCAAGGGCGTGGCCAATCTCGGACAGGGTGCCGTAGGCGCCATCTACGGCAATCACGGCCAGTCCCGCCTTGACCACAATGGTGTTCCGTGCATGGCCCATGCCGGTAGGGACTGGGAAATCAACGTAGCTGTTGGCGGATTCAGGGTCGTCGCCCGGCAGCACGCCAATGGTGACGCCGCCTTCGGACTTGGCGCCGCGGCATACGGCTTCCATGACTCCGTTGAGTCCGCCGCAAACGACGACGGCGCCTCGCTTGGCCAGCTCGCGGCCCACCTCTTCCGCTGTCTCCACCGCCTCTCTGGGCGCATTGTTGCCCGCGCCAATCACAGAGATGACCACCTCTCTACTCAATGGCTTATCTCCATTCTCAGACCCTTTGCATCGGGTGTTGGTATCCCTGGAACACTCGACACTACGGCCATTGGCTATACAGTCACCGCTTCCACCAGCTTGGACACGTCCGCCATATCCTCCACGTGGTAGATGACGTCCAGAGCGGCACTGATCTTGGATTTGGGCAGGACGCCCTCGGCGCAATCGGTGAACTTTGCGGCCATGCCCTCTATCCCCATGGGGCGCTCGGGAGTGCCCCGCGAGGTCTCCGCCTCGCGCGAAATTGTCCGTCCGTCCTTCATCTGAATCTCTATCAGGCTTCGGATGCGGTCGCTGCCCTTTGCCTCGATCTCAGGATTGTGATAGATCTTGACCTTCTTCATCACCTCACGCACTTCCGGTGACAGCACCACCTCATCAGTGAACTCCTGGGTGCCCGCACGGCGCATTAGGAGCAGTATGCCCAGGCAGAACTGAAGGCTGAACTTCGCCTCCAGCTCGTTTTGGGGGTCGCTGTAGCGCAGCGGGTTCAGTATGTTGTAACCAGCGCCCAGCCGTACCTCCTCCACGTCCTCTGGCTTGATGTCGTTTTCCAGAACGAGATCAAGCATGGTGTCCATGGAGGGGTGCGACAGCGAGCCGCAGGGGTACGGTTTCACCGAGACGCCGGGCCATTTCAGCGTATAGGGGTTCCCCAACCGTCCCAGCAAGCGTTCCTCGTCTACGCCTCCTCCCGTCACCTGGAAGTGGCCCCACTGTCCGTCTAGGGCGTTGGGGTCTGCCTGATAACCGAGACCTGCCAGCTTGGCCGCCACGATACCGTTTTCCGCGGCCGCTCCGGCGTGATAGGGCTTGGTCATAGTGCCAAAGTTGACGCGCAGGCCGGCGCTCTTTGAGGCCGCGATGCCGATGGCATACCTGGTTTGCTCGGCTGAGAGTCCATACAGCTTGGCGGCGCCAGTGACCGCGGCAAATACCCCTATGGTGGCCGTGCTGTGGAAGCCCTGGATATAGTGCTGAGGATTCATGGCCTCGGCTATCTTGCATTCCACCTCGAAGCCGCCGCAGAAGGCGGTGAGAAGTTCCTTGCCGCTTGCTCCCGTCTCCTGGGCCACGGCCAGAGTGGGGGCTAGGGCCGGCACGGTAGGATGGGTGAGCAGGCCGTAGATGCGATCCGGCGTCTGGGCCAGCTGTGTGTCGTCGAAGTCGTCGGCGTGACCGGCGGTGCCGTTGGCCAGGGCGGCCAGCTGCGCCGAAGTGGCCAGACCATTGCCTACCACTGAACAGCGGCCCTCTACGTTGCTGTCGCGGATGTACTGCTGGACGATGAGTGAGCAGGCGGCACGGCTTCCCGAGAGCATCACGGCGAAGCCGTCCACCAGGCAACGATGCAACTCTTGCAGTACGTCCTCAGGTATCGATTCGTAGCTAAGACCCTGGATATAGTCAACGACTTCCGAGGTCAAGGTCTGTTTCGCTGTCATCCTGTCTCCCTCTTGCCGCCGTGGTGCGACCGGCGGTCAGGGGGAGTTTATACCATGATTGCGGGTCATGGAAGAGATGCGGTTTGCAGGCTACATGAGCACGGTCATGCAGGGCCGTTCGGTTGAAAAGACCAAAGGGAGTCTGGCATCCTTGCCCGCGGCGTTTACTTTACCCGCGCTTCGATCCCGGCAAGTCGCTCGTGGACCTTGACTAGCGCCTGTGTGCCCTCTTCGCCGTTGCCGGAGGCCTCCAGTGCGCTGAAAAGCTGATTGATCAGCGCCGTTGCCGGAAGCGACAGCCGCATCTCTCTGGCGCCTTCCAATATGAGGCGAAGGTCTTTCTGCTGCAGGCGGACCATGAACCCGGGAGCAAAGTCTCCCTTGACCAGCCGCGGGCCCAGATTCTGCAGCTGCCACGAGCCCGCCGCTCCTCCCTTCACCGCCTCTATGGTGGTCTCCAGGTCGGCGCCGGAGGAGGCGGCGAAGACCATCGCCTCCGCTACCGCGTTCATAGTCCCGGCCACTAGGATCTGGTTGACCAGCTTGGTAGTCTGTCCCATGCCGTTCGGCCCTGTGTTCACTATGTTCTTGCCCATGGCTTGGAAAACGGGCAGGCACCTATCGAACACGCTTTTCTCGCCGCCCACCATGATGGATAGCGTGCCTTCTATGGCGCCCCAAGAGCCTCCGCTGACCGGGGCGTCCAGCATCCGTCCGCCTCTTTCTTCCACCCTTTCGGCAATGGCGCGGGTCACGGATGGAGAGATGGTGCTCATGTCGATGAGCACTGCATTGCGTTGAATGCCCTCGATGACTCCGTTTTGGCCCAGTACCACCTCCTCCACATCCGGGGAGTCCGTGACCATCGTTATTATTACGGATGCTCGTTCGGAGACCTCTCTGGGGCTTGCCGCGGTTGTGGCTCCGTCCTCTGCCAGTGCCCCTGCTTTGGATGAGGTGCGATTGTAGGCCACGACCGGGTATCCCGCTTTCAGCAGGTTGCGGGCCATGGGAAGTCCCATGATCCCCAGCCCGATAAATCCAATCGTTTCCTTTGCCATGCTGGACCTCCTACGATGCGAAGACACTGTAGCCGAGGCTGCGTACAGCGTCAACGCGGGCATGACGGACATGGAGAGATGGGAAGTACGGACGCACCAGAGGAGATGCGCCTGTGTCCCTCCTGGATGTCTGCCGGCGCAAGGCACGGGATGATAAGGCACTCTGCTTGACGTAGATCGGTTGCAAGGGATAGGGTTGCGCCCGATGGCTAGCGAGCAAGCACACAAGAAAGGGCTGTCAGACCTGGAGCAACAGTTGACAACGTTGCGGACTGAGCTCCACAGCGTGAAGGTAAGCGTGCGATTCCTACATGCGGACATGAACCAGAGGCTTGAGGTCCTGTTGAATGAGCTTGCCAGTTTGCGTGATGTTGTCGATCCGGCCAGCGGTTTCAAACACTAGGTTCTGGACTGCTTGCTTAAACCGTGCCAACTTCTGGTACAAACCTTTGAACTTCCTAAGCTGGACGCCCCCATGCGTACATGGAGACATGGAAGTACCGCCGCGCACGAGGTGAACCACGCTTCCGCCACACCTGGATACCCGCTGGCGCGCGCATGACGAAAGGGTGGTACACCTGTTACAATCGTCGAACCGAGGGCTGCGGCTTCTGCCGCCAGCCCGTTTAGGCGTTGTGGTTTGAGAAAGATATGCTGGTTGGACTGACAGAGCTTCTCAAGGGCATGCCCCGGTTCCGACGGCTCAAAGAGCAGTTGATAGATGGAAACGGGGCTGCTTCCATACTGCAAGCGGCAGCCCCGTTGCTGGTGGGGACTCTGTGGCGGGAACTGAGCGTGCCGGTGCTGGTCGTTTCGCCCAGGCCGGAGGACGCAAGGCGTCTCTATGACCGTTTGCTGGTCTACTTCAATGAAGACCCCGCCATCCACAGCTTTGCTGAGTTGGAGGCGCTGCCCTTCGAACGCTTGGCAGTGGACAGCACCAGCATGCACCAGAGGCTTCGCGTACTTTCATCGCTGGCTGGCGTGTATCCGGGGGAAGTGCCGCTAGTTGTGACGTCCGCTTTGGGGCTCGCCTTGAAGACGGTAGGTCCAGAGGTCTTCAAACAGGGTGACTTCACCGTGCGCCGCGGTCAGAATGTCTCCATGGAGTCGTTGATCGAAAGGTGGACGGCTATCGGCTACCGCATGGAGCGTATCGCGGAGGCGCCCGGCCGCATGAGCAGGCGCGGCGGGATCCTGGATGTGTTCCCGCCCGGTGACGCCTACCCCTCGCGGCTGGAATTCTGGGGTGACGTCGTGGAGAGCATCCGCTCTTTCGATCCTGGGAACCAGCGCTCATTGCAGCAAATGGAGCGAGTTACAGTCGCTCCGGCGGAGGAGCTGCTTCCCTCACTGGCGGAACCGGATGAGATTGGAAGGGCTTTCACAGCTCTGGATTTCAATCCCTGCTCTAACAGGGTGCGGGACCGCATGGAAGAGGAGCTTTCGCTGATGACGGCTGGCCACTACGTAGAGGAGGGCGGCTTCTACTCTGGATTCTTCAACCGCTCCGCACTCCTTGATTTTCTGCCCCGGAACACGTTGGTGGTTCTGGACGACGACTCCCAAATCGAAAATACGTTGCGGGAGTTCGACAGTCGCAGCTTTGAGCTGCGTGAGACGAAACTGGAGCGGGGTGAGCTGCCTGGGGGATTCCCCTCGCCGTACTTTACGCGGGAGGAGATACGAGAAAGGCTGGAACGCACCTCCAGGACGTTGCGCCTGTCTCATTGGAGTGGTGGGGAGACCTCCTCTTTTCCCTTTGTGCAGGCTCCTTCCTTTTGGAGCCAGCTACCCCTCTTCATCGCTGATGTGGACGAACGCCGCCGTCGAGGGGAACGCGTCCTCGTGGTGACTCACCACGCTCAACGGCTCCACGAGATAATGGCGGAGAGCGGGCTGGGGGCGAGAATGCTAGAGGAGCTGGCCGGACCGCCTGCGCCGGGGTCGGTTGCCATCCTGCGCGGTTCGCTGTCAGAAGGATGGCTGGAGCCTGGCGAAGGGGGCACGGCGCTCTTCACGGATCTGGAGGTGTTTGGCACGGCCAAGATGGCGCGGCTGCGCAGGCGTCGGACGGCTTCCCATGCTCCGCTCACTGCTGAGATAGAGCCTGGCTCCTACGTGGTGCACACCGACCACGGCGTGGCGCTTTTCTCCGGCACCACTGTTATGGGAGAGGGCGACTCGCAGAGGGAGTACCTGGTCTTGGATTATGCGGAGGGAGACAAGCTGTACGTGCCAACTGACCACACCGACCGCGTTGGTCTCTATTCGGCGCCTGGCGATCAGCGCCCCACGCTGACTAGGCTTGGCACGCAGGATTGGTTGCGAGCCAAGCGCCGTGTGAGGCGTTCCGTGCAGGAGATGGCCCAGGAGCTGCTCAGCCTGTACGCCCAGCGCGAGGTCACTCCAGGGATTGCGTTCAGCCCTGATACGCCCTGGGAAAGGGAACTGGAGGACTCGTTTCCCTATGTGGAGACCCCTGACCAGGCAAGCACGATAGGCCAGGTCAAAGCGGACATGGAGCGGGCCGGGCCCATGGACAGACTCGTTGCCGGCGATGTGGGCTACGGCAAGACGGAGGTTGCCCTCAGGGCTGCGTTCAAGGCGGTGGCCGGCGGCAAGCAAGTGGCCATACTGGTGCCCACCACCGTGCTGGCGCAGCAGCACTATGCCACGTTCAGTCAGCGCCTTGGCCCCTATCCAATCACGGTGGACGTGCTCAGCAGGTTCCGCACCGATAGAGAGCAGAGGGAAGTCCTGGGAAGACTGGCGGAAGGCAGGGTGGACATCTGCATCGGCACCCACCGCCTGCTGCAGAAGGACGTGATGTTCAAAGACTTGGGCCTCGTGGTTATCGATGAGGAGCACCGGTTCGGCGTCGGCCACAAAGAGAGGTTGAAGAGAATGCGCGCTCAGGTCGATGTGCTGACCCTGACGGCGACGCCGATTCCACGCACCCTTCACATGGCTCTATCCGGAATTCGCGACATGAGCACCATGGAGACGCCGCCGGAGGAACGCTTGCCCATAAAGACCTACGTATCGGAGCAGAGCGACCAGCTCGTCCGCGAGGCCATCCTGCGCGAACTGGACAGAGGGGGCCAGGTGTACTATCTGCACAACCGGATTCACAACCTGGCTTCGGTGGTGGACTCTCTGAGGAGGCTGGTGCCGGAAGCCTCGGTTGGTGTGGCGCACGGCCGTATGCCTGAAGAGCAACTGGAGAGGGTCATGGACTCCTTCACCAGGGGAGAGTTCAACGTGCTGGCGTGCACCACGATCATAGAGTCGGGGCTGGATCTGCCTGGTGTCAACACCCTAATCGTGGACCGCGCCGATACCCTGGGGCTTGCCCAGCTCTACCAGTTGAGAGGGCGCATCGGCAGGGGCACCCAGAGGGCTTACGCCTATTTTCTGGTACCCCGCGGCCGCCGTATCACGGAGGCGGCACAGAAGCGGTTGGAGACCATCCTCGCCGCCACCGAACTGGGCGCCGGTTTCCGCATCGCCATGAAGGACCTGGAGATCAGGGGCGCCGGACAGTTGCTGGGCGCCGAGCAGAGCGGCCACATCCATGCCGTGGGCTTCGATCTGTACCAGCGCTTGCTCACCCAGGCCGTTGAGGAGGTCAGGGAGGGAGGCGAGTTGCCGGAGCTGTGGGAGGATGAGAAGAGGGAGGTTTCCCTGAACCTGCGACTGCCGGCGCGCATTCCCCAGTCGTACGTGGAGGATCTGGCTTCCAGGCTGGGCCTGTACCAGCGGCTGACGAAGGCGCGGACGCTGCGAGACGTGGCGCAGGTGCAGGAAGAGATGTGGGACAGGTTCGGAATGCCGCCTAGGGAGGTGCACAGCCTACTTTACACGGTAAGGATAAGGGTGCTGGCGACGGAGGCGGGAGCCGAGTCCGTAACCAGAGAAGCCCGCCACGTCGCGGTGCGGCTGCTTGACGATGTCGGCGGCGCCCGCAACGCGTTGGAGCGTGAGCTGGGATCTCACATAAAGGTGGGCCGCAGGCTGATCCGCATGGAGACGGCTGGACTGGACCGTCCCTGGGGACAGGCGCTCTGGGAGATGCTGGAAGGCCTTGCCGGCTTCAAGGATCGAGTGGCCTCCATCATAGGGTGACCTGTTGCTCAGCCAAGCGGCCGTCTCCATGCATCGGGAAATTGCGGATTGGGTTGCCTCTAACATGCCCCTTGCATTCTACACGGAAACGTGTAACATGCAAGAGAATGAGATAAATTAGGAGGCAGACGGAAGTGGAGAGCGAGTGGAACAAGGAGAGGATCCGCGCCCTGCGCCGACACCTCAAAGCTACACAGCAGGAGATGGCCGAAGAGATGGGAACCCGCCAGCAGACGGTCAGCGAGTGGGAAACGGGCCTGTACAGGCCAAGGGGTGCCTCCAAGAAGCTGCTCTTCATACTGGCCGAGCGCTCCCGTTTCCAGTACGGGACGGACGGAGGCGATAAGGATCCCGGCGCTGAAAGCGAGCGGCCGCCGTTTGGCAAGGGTTCAAGCAGATAGGTGGCGCCCCTGGCAAAGAGAAAGCTGCCCCTGATACCGGAGCGCCTGCTGGCTCGCCTCTGGCAGACCCGCGCTCAGCGGCGTTCCCTGTCAACCGCGGATGGCCGGCGGGTTCGCGTACTCTACCCGGGTAGGCGCAACGGCGGCCCGGGCCCCGACTTTAGAGACGCCATGATCCAGGTGGATGGGGCGCCGCCGCAGCGGGGAGACGTAGAGGTGCACCTGACCGATTCGGGTTGGAGGGAGCACGGCCATCATGAAGACTCCAACTACAACAATGTGGTGCTGCACGTGGTGATGATGCGGAGGTCCAAGGGCGCCACGGAACGGCAGGACGGAATGGAGGTGCCGGTGACCTCGCTGTCCGCCCCGTACGGCGAGGTGGAAGCTCCGCTGGAGTTGCCGCTGTTGCGAAAATGGAGGTCGCTGGAGAAGGCGGACCTCGTTCTTGCCATAGAGGAGGCCGGAGAGAGGCGGTTCAGGAAGAGAAGCAACGGCTACTTGCGGGAACTGCTAGAGGAGGACGCCGACGAACTGCTCTACCGCGGGATCATGGAGTCCCTGGGTTACAGCAGAAACCGCGATGCCTTTCTCAAGCTGGCGCGCCTGGTGCCCTGGCGCCGTCTTTGCCAGGCCGCTGAAGGTTTGTCCGGGGCCCAGAGGGCATCCCGGGTGAGGTGGGTCCTGGCGGTGACCGCCGGGTTGGAAGACTACGGGAGCACGGCCCGGATCGCGTCGCGTGGTGAGGGGATGGATCCCGGTGAGTGGTGTTTCGCCGGGGTGAGACCGGGCAACCAGCCGCTGCCTCGCATCCAGGGCGCGGCAGTGCTGGCGGCGCAGTTCCTGGACATCGGCCTGGTTAGCGGGCTGAGGCCCGCCGTAACGGGGGACGGCCTGGGGCCTCTGGTGCGGGCGCTCACGGCTAGTGTAGGAAGCAGGACGCTCATTGGGAAGAGCAGGGCGCTGGACATGGCGGTGAACCACGTCCTGCCCTTCTTTCACGCTTGGAGCGTCTTGGTGGAGGACGGCTCGCTGGCGGAGGACGCTTTGCGGCTCTACTGGAGAGCGCCCCGCCTAGCAGACAACGAAATGACCAAGGAGATGGCATCCCTCCTGGAAGTTGAGAGGAGGTTGCTAAAGGGGGCCGTGGCGCAGCAGGGGCTGATCCAGATGTACCGGGAGATGCTGGCCGGGGGCAACGTGGAGGCGATTAGAGAGCGCGGCGCAGCTTACAGAGCGTTTGCCGCCGCCTGAATCACACTCCTTTGCCACATTTGGTATCATTGGCGTTATGGACGCAGAATATACAGAGGTGGGTGGGATCAGGCTGCTGGACGGTGAAGAGGTCTGCCTCACACTTGACGGCAGGTACGGCCTGTTGCAAGGGGCTCCCCCGCAGGACGACTTCATTGTGGTAACCAACCAGCGCCTCATCTGCTTTGCCCGCAAAGATGGGAAGCACCGCCGGGTACTGCTGCCCATCGACAGCGTGGAATCGGTGGAGGTGACTGATCTGGCCAAGAGCATTAGACCTCTAGTCAGCGGAGGGCTGATGCTGCTGGCTGCCGTTGGCGTATCCTGGACCGCTGCCGTGCTGGGCTGGGGTGGCATCCTGCCCTGGATCATAGGGGCGGTGCTGGTGGCGCTAGGAGCGCTCACCGCCTCCAGCTACTTCGTTTCGGAGGATTCACCCAGCATCACCTTCAGAGCGCGCACCACCGAGGTCTCGCTGGCCTTGCGCGGCGAAGCGGCGCTCAGAGACGCCTATCTCGTGGCCAACGGCCCGTTCCAGGTGCAGGTGGCGCAGCAAAGTCGCACTGGGAAGGACGATGCGACAAGGATAGTTCCCTGGTGGAGCCGGCCCAGGACGGCCCCTAGTGTGGCGACTTCCCTTGCTGACGAAGAGGGAGAGAGGCCGGTGGAGCCGTTGAGCGGTGGTCCTTCCACGGCGGACGACGCCCCCTCTGATGTGGCGGCTTCCGTTGCTGACGAAGAGGGAGAGAGGCCGGTGGAGCCGTTGAGCGGTGGTCCTTCCACAGCGGACGAAGCCCCCTCTGACGTGGCGGCTACCGTTGCTGATGAAGAGGGAGAGAGGCCGGTGGAGCCGTTGAGCGGTGGTCCTTCCACAGCGGACGAAGCCCCCTCTGACGTGGCGGCTACCGTTGCTGGCGAAGAGGGAGATAAGTCGCTAGCGCCTCTGGTCGGCGACCCCTCGACCACCGATGACCCTGCCATCGAGGGGAGTCCCCGGTCAGCCGAGTCCCAAGGACGGCACGACATCTAGGTCCCAACCCTTCAGTGCCAAGCCGCCGCGCTGGAAGTAGGCGCAGGCGGCTATCATGGCGCCGTTGTCCACTGAGAGCTCGGGCGGCGGCACAATAACTGGGAGCCCGTCCGCGGCGGACGCCATGCGCTCCCGCAGCAACAGATTGGCGGTGACGCCTCCCCCCATGATTACACCGTGCGCCCCCGTCTCCCTGGCGGCGGCCATGGTCTTGCGCACCAGGACATCGACGACGGATTCCTGAAAGGCGGCGGCTAGTTGCCTCACCCGTTCACCCGGTGCATCGCACTCTGGGACGGACTCCGACAGTCCGTATCTTTGAGTCTTATGTAGAAGAGCCGTCTTGAGCCCGCTGAAGCTGAAGTCCATGGTGCCAGGCATCCAGGCCCTGGGCAGGTACTCCTCCGTTTCGACCCCCCGGGACGCCTCTTGGATGGCGGGTCCCCCCGGGTAGCCGAGACCCAGGATGCGGGCCGCTTTGTCCAGCGCTTCACCTGCGGCGTCGTCCCTGGTCTGGCCCAGCAGCCTGAAACTGTCGTAATTTTCCATGAGGACGAGCTCTGTATGCCCTCCGGAGGCTACGAGGCAGACCATGGGGAAACGCGCCTGTTTCTCCGGAGCCTTTTCCAATAGCCATGCGGCGTAGATGTGACCGGCCAGATGGTTGACTCCGTACAGAGGCGTGTCGCTGGTGAAGGCCAGGCTCTTGGCCAGGTTGACCCCGACGAGCAAAGATCCGGCGAGGCCTGGTCCATGGGTCACCGCCACGGCGTCGAGCTGGTTCAGGGAGAGACCGGCCCGGCTCATGGCCTCATTTACGACGGGCAGTATCTGGAGGACGTGCTGGCGGGAGGCCACCTCCGGTACTATGCCGCCGTACCGCGCGTGCAGCTCCACCTGGGAGGCGACTACGTTGGATAGGAGGGTCCGGCCGTCCTCCACTACGGCGGCGGCCGTTTCGTCGCAAGAGGTCTCTATTCCCAGTATCTTCATGGCCGTTCTATTAGCTGATAGGGTAGGGGAGAGCGAGCCGACAGGCAAGGGGCGGCGTTCTCTCCGCACTACTTTGCTATAATAAAGGTCGCCCGGCCGCCGCACGCGATGGGGCCAGCGAGCATGGAGGTGAGAATTGCCAGGGAGATTCGAATCGACGGCCTGGATGAAGCAGGCATGGAGCAACGGCTAGCCATGGCGCCCTCTATACGGTCCTTCTTCAGGAACCTGGCCGAGCTATTGCCTTGGCGGAAGCATTCGCGGGTGGCGGCGCGCAACATGATGCGAAAGGTGGTGCGGCTGAGCAGTTGCTGCGGCAACCACGGCCAGCCGGGATGCTGAAAGTAGGCTGAGGCTCCCGGAGGGAGCCGGTAGTCAAGCGGGAGCATCCCCGCCGTCGACGGTGGGCTGCGCGTCAAGTCTGCATGCCAACTATATGAGCATGACTGGGCCGTGGAAGCGGCTGCCTCGTGTCTAGACTCCTTCCACCGCCAGCACCGTAGCGGTAGAGGAGCGTTGCCTGATCCTCTTCAGACGCTGGTATTCATCTGCTTGGTACCATTCCCTGAGGCTGGCCATGTCGGAGAACTCTATCACTACCAGGCGCTTGGGCGTCCATTCGCCCTCCAGTTCATGGATGGCGCCGCCTCTTACCAGGAAGCGCCCGCCGTATCTCTCCACCGTAGCCGCCACCTGGCCGCGGTACTCCTCGTAGGTTCCTGGGTCGGTGACCTCTACCTCTGCTATCAAGTAGGCTGACATATATGAAGCTCCTTGGGTTGAGAGATTACCTAGAACTCGTCAAACATGCGCTGTATCTCTTCCGGGTCGCGGGCCCTGGTTAGGGCTAGGCGGAGCAGGATGCGCGCCTTTTGTGCGCTTAGGTTGTCACCGGCGATGATGCCGTCTTCCCTCTGCATTCTGGAGCGTATCATTCGCCCCGAACCGGTTCGGTTGACGGCTACCACCATGACGCCCTTCTGACGCGCCTGGCGGATGTCATTGCTGCCGCGGGGCCCGCCGCCCCCGGCGCCTGAGCCGGCCAGCACGATGCCTTCGGCGCCAGCCTCTACGAAGGCGCGAACGGCTACGCCGTCCGAGTCCTGGTAGGCGTAGACGATGTCTACCCTGGGGAGATCTGTCATGCCGCTCACGTCGAAACCCGTCTGGTGGGTATGCTTGCGGGTGGATTGCCTGTAGAAGACGGGCTGCAGATCTGAGTCCAGGTAGCCGAGGAAGCCCAGCTCCCGGGATTGGAATGTCTCCAAGCGGTGGGAGTTGGTCTTGGTCACCTCGCGGGCGGCGTTAATTTCATCGTTGAGGCAGAGCATGACGCCCTTGCCACGCGCTTCCGGAGAGCCGGCCAGTATCAGGGAGCCGAGCAGGTTGTTGTCGGCGTCGGTGCCCATTGCGGAAGGGGGCCGCTGGCAGCCCGTGACCACCACTGGCTTGTCGCTTTGCACGGTCATGTGCAGCCAGAGAAGGTGGTCTCCTCCATGGTGTAGGTGCCGTGAGTGACCACTATGCCGGCGACCTCCGGGTCTTCTCGGAAGATGTCGTTGATGCGCTTGGAGAGCTGAAGCAGCTCCGGGGTCCTGATGCCGCTGTCGACGAAGAAGAGCTGCTCCGCCTTGGTGCGAACAAATTGCTCGGACTCCGGGATCCGCTCCAGGTTTCCGTGGACGTCCAATCGCTCGCCGGTGCCGTATTCTACGAAGGTGAGGCGGGGCGAGCCCCACTGGGAGATGGTGCCTCCCGTGCCTAGAAGCCATACCAGGGGACGGTTGTCGGTAGTCATGATGTTTGCTCCTCGTGAACAGGTGCGCAGGCACCCGGGTAGTTGGGGGGATTATACACAAAAGAAGCGATGACTTTTGAGGGATGGCAAAGTGAGATTATTTAGGTATAATCATAAACGTGGCAGTGTTTGTGTCCCTAGCCGTGAAAAGTTCAGCGTTCTCTCGCTCAGAATGGGTTGACCCATGTTGCGCCTTGAATCGCCTCTCAGGCTGGCATCAGTGGACTAGACCGGCCAACTACAGGAAAGGAGTCCGACATCATCTATTGAACCATGAATCTGACCTGCCGCAGCTGCGTCAGGCCGCTGGATCCAGGCCAAGCAGACGCAGTTGTGCGCTGAAGGCCGCAACCCATTGAAGGAGAGGCGAAAGAACCTCTCAGTAAGAAACCAGCAACGGAAATGTTGCTATAGCTACAAGGAGAGAAACGTTGAGGATTTACGTAGGTAATTTTGTATACGAGACAACAGAGGAGCAGCTCCGGGAGATGTTTGAGGAGTTTGGAGGTGTGGGAGAAGTCTCGGTTGTCCGTGACCAGTACTCCGGCCGTTCCAAGGGGTTTGGCTTTGTGGATATGCCGAGCAACGACGAGGCCAACAAGGCGATAGAGGGGCTCCATGGCAAAGAGATCGGCGGGCGCGCTCTGACGGTCAGCGAAGCCAGGCCAAGAACCCCGAGAACGTTCGACGGCGGTGGTAGTGGCGGTGGCGGCGGCCGGCGTGGTGGCCCACGCTGGTAATTGAAAACCTAGCAGCTGAATAGATAGAGAAAGCGCCGCATAGAAGGCGCTTTCTCTATTATCTCAGCAGGAATGCAGGGTTTCTCACCCGCTGTCGGAGAGCTCATTGAGGGTTCCTGTCCAGTCCTCTTTCCATTCCTGGACAAGGGTTATTCTATCCTGCGTCTGTCCAATGGAGACAACGGGTGAGACCATGCTTTGACTCAAGGCGCGGTTCAGGGCGGTGATCAAGATGTCGCTTGCTTCAATCAGCCTGTTTAGGAGAAGTTCGCTATTTGGGTTGGTCATTTGACTCCTCTTTCCGTGTGCTCTAGTGACAGTTGGATGCTGTTAGTAAGCATACAGGATTCTTCGCTACATTCAGACTGACAGGTGCGCGGTTTGTCACTGTATTGCAGGCGTGAGTAGGCGACGGTCTTGGCGGTCATCAGCTTTGTCTAGTACATAACGTTATAGACGGAATTAAGGTGCCAACCTATTTCTGGAGGCAAGGGTGGAGCAAAGGCAGCCACGGTTTGTGCACGGCCAAGAGGTGACGGTCAGAGCGGGCATATCGCAGATTCTGCCCGGCAAGGAGGGTTCAAGGCTGTTCGCTGCCGGGGATACAGAGAGCGTGATGGGGAAGACGGGTGTAGTTGAGTTCGGCGCGTTCCCCTTGTTCTCTGTCAACCAGGATGATTGGGATGCAGGATACGGCAGCTTTGCCTACGTGGTGGCCATAGACAACGGCCGCTGGCTCATCTATGAGGGCTGGCTGGAGGCCAAGCAGTAGAAGCGCGCCGGGGGGAAGCTGCCCAAAGCCCCTTGCTATTCCTGGTTGGCTGCTACGAATTTCATGGAGAGGGAGTTCACGCAATGACGGGTATTGGTCTGTGTGAACCTTTCTCCAACAAACACGTGACCGAGATGGCCGCCGCAGCCGGCGCACTCTATTTCCGTGCGCATGCCATCGGGGTCCGGCAGGCGGACCACGGCACCCGGTACCTCTTTGTCGAATGCGGGCCAGCCGCAATGGGCATCGAACTTGTCTACTGATCGATAAAGCTCTGCATTGCAGCGGCAGCAGATGTAGGTGCCGGCCTCGTAGAAGTCGTCGTACTCGCCGGAGAAGGGTGGTTCGGTTCCCTTTCCCTCAATGACAAAGCGCTCCTCAGGGGATAGGGGATTGTAGCTTGCTTTTTCCATGATTGCCGCTCACTTCTCAGTTTTGTCCAGTATAACACTTAGTGAATGAAGAAGTGCCGGCTCCGGTCAACCAGGCTAAAGCTCCAATTCGATTCCCACGCCTTGTGCCAGCGCTTTCTCATAAGCGTGGTTGAATGCCACTACGTCCAGGGCGGCTAAGCCGGTGGAGTCCATAACCGTCACTTCATCTTCCCTTTCTCTTCCCTGCTTCCATCCGTTGACTATTTCCCCTAGCTCAGCGTATACGTCGTCCTCGTTCATCATGCCCTGGGCTATGGCCGTGCTTATTTCGCCGCCTATCTTGCACTGTTCCAGGCTGTCTACCACCACCTTGGCCTGACCCAGTATTGCGGGGTCCAGCTCCCTTTTGCCTGGGGCGTCGGAGCCGAAGGCGTTGAGATGGGTTCCAGGTGACACCCATTCGTTCTGGACAACCGTGTCCTTGGAGCGGGTGGTGCAGTAGACAATGTCGACGCCCTGCACCGCCTCCGCCGGCGAGGAGACGGGCTTCAGGGTGACGCCTAGTTCGCTGCCCATATCGTCGGCGAACTGCTGCGAGGTGGCCTTGGTCCTGCTCCATACCCTGATCTCTTCAGGTGAGCCGTACTGGGCAAGGTGACACCGCAGAGTGTGCCTGGCAAGGTTTCCCGCGCCTACCATTGCTATGCTGCGCACATTAGGGACTGCCAGATACTTGGAGGCTATGGCGGCGGCGGCGCCCGTTCTGAGGAAAGAGATGAAGAAGGAGCCCTGAGCCATTATGCACTTGGGAACCCCTGTTTCTACGTCGGTGAGAACGGCAAAGCTGTGCATGCTGGATAGGCCGAACCTGGAGGGGTTGTCGGCATATCCGAATCCCAGTGTCGAGCATAGGGTTGGAACCGAGGCCATGGAGCCCGATCTGAAGTCGACGTCGCTGTTGGGCACGGTGGTGTGGTAGGCCACCATTGGTGAAAAGCTGGAAGGGACCTGACCTCTGAGGCTTTGGGCGTACAGCCGGAAGGCCGTTTCGGCGTGCTCCAGGGCTTCGCCCGGCGTGATCAGCGGCCTGACCTCCTCTTCCGATAAGTAGAGCACCTTTGCTGCGCCTCTATCCGCGGACATTTTGCATCCCTCCTAGTGGTCTCCGCTCAACCCGGACGAGCTTGCAAGACTTGGACTCAGGTTGTGCTGAGGGGCCGCCTGACGTTCAATTTACTGGTACCCCCAAGGGGATTCGAACCCCTGATCTCCACCTTGAAAGGGTGGCGTGCTAGGCCGCTACACCATGGGGGCATTGTGGATACGATGTAAAACTATAGCACAGGACAAGCCCATCAGGGATAGAGAGACGGGTTCTCCAGCCCGGTGGTCTCCGACAGGCCGAACATAAGGTTCATGTTCTGGACGGCCTGGCCCGCGGCGCCCTTCACCAGGTTGTCCAGGCAGCTCACCACCACCAAGCGCCTTGCCTTCTCGTCAATGGTGGGGTAGACCAGGCAGTAGTTGCTTCCCAGTGTGTGCTTGGTCTGCGGAGGCAGATCGGTGACGCGCACGAAAGGCTCCGAGCGATACGACTCTTGGTAAAGCCGGCGCACCTGCTCCTTGCTGATCCCATCGACCAGCGGAGCGTAGCAGGTGGCAAGGATGCCGCGTGTCATCGGTATGCGGTGGGGTATGAATGTGACCCTGGCGCTTTCTGCTTCACGGAGACCGGCCAGCTCCTGCGCAATCTCAGGCTGGTGGCCGTGTCCGTCCAAGCCGTAGGCCACAACATTTTCGTTGGCTTCGGCGTAGTGGTCCATGATATTCGTTGCTAGGCCGCCGCGTCCCGCGCCTGATATGCCTGATTTGGCGTCGATAATAACGTCGTCGTTGATAATGCCCTCACGCACGGCGGGCAGCAAGGCCAGGATGGAGGCCTCCGGGTAGCAGCCGGGGTTGGCGGTCAGCTTGGCGTTCTTGATGTTCTCGCGGTGTATCTCCGGCAGGCCGTAGACCGCGTCGGAGAGGAGATGGGGGGCCGGGTGGTCTACTTTGTACGCCGCCTGGAATGCCGAGGCGTCGCGGATGCGGAAGTCGGCGGCGATATCGATGGCCTTGACGCCCTGCTCCACGAAAGGAGCCAGTGCCGCAGCGCTGGCGCCGCTGGGCAGGGCGGAGAATACAACGTCTACCGAGCCTTCTATGGACTCCGTTATGGGCAAGTCGATATCCCAGAGGTAGGGCATTACCTCAGGGACGCGCTTGCCCGCCGCACTGCGGCCGGTGACGGAGCACACCTGGGCTTCCGGATGCCGCCAGAGCAAACGCGCCAACTCTGAGCCTGAGTATCCTGTGACGTTGATTATGCCTACTTTCATGCGATTCTCCTAAACAAACAGCATGACGAGTATAGCAAGAAGGTGGTGGTGCTCACAATCAGGGGTAATATTCTCACTGTGTTCCGTCATTGATAAAGGGCAGCCGACCCGACTGAGTCTAGCCTGGTTAGATTATAACTCTCCATGGAGAGGGGGAGACGGTATTCAGGTAATAGGCTTGTTGGAGGCTATACGTTCCACTGCCTTCCGTACGTCGCCGAAGTCTTCGAATTCGAAGCAGCGAAGCCCACTCGACTGAAAGTGACTGTAGAGAGTGCTCCTAGCGATGACATAGTCCGCTTCTGACGCGGCTGGAATGTCGGACTTGCCGTCGCCTATATAAATTACGGAGCGGCGCTGGCTCTTATACCAGCGCAGCCATGAGAATTTGAAACCCTGTGAGCAATCCGAGCCGGACGGGTCTGGGTAGGACAATACGACCCCACTGGGGGTGATTTTGCTGCGGGCGCAGCGCACCTCGACGCTGGACAGGCCCAGATTGTGCATCACAGGGAGTATATAAAAGTCTATACCGTTACTCACTACAGTGAAGTGAATACCGCTGTCCAAGCAGTACTCTACGAACTGGGAAAAGCCAGAGCGCACTTCAACGTTGGCGAGTACAAAATCCGTTATGGCTGCTCTATTTGCATTGAGCAGTGCGAACTGGCGCCTGTTGTTCTCTTCAACAGTGATCTCCCCGGCATCGTAGAGCGCCTGTACACATTTCCATCCCTCACTGCCGAAGGCTTGCAACAGTAGATGGCTGACGTTGCACGTGGCTATCGTGTCATCGAAATCACATTGCACAATCAGCATAGGAATTCCCTAGTTGATGCCTCTTCTGGCTACGGCGATGCGCCAAACTACGACGAAGTTGGTTGCTGCGGCGAGGAGGAGGAGGGTGGCGGCGCCCTGTCCCACAATGGCCCCCACCATGACCACAAGCAACCGTGCGTCTCTGGAGGCAAGGGAACCGGCCAGCCCTGGAAACGCTCCTCCCAGAGTAGCCTCGGCACGGGCGCGCGAGTAGCTGATCATAAGGGAACCGGTGATGGCGAGGAGACCTAGAACGAGCACCAGGGAATCCACCGTCCTGGCTTCGAATTCCAGTGCCCAGTAGGTGAAGCCGGCCAGAATGGCCACGTCGGCATAGCGGTCCAACACCGCATCGAAGAAGCCGCCGAAGGGGCTGGCCATGTCCTTGATGCGCGCCAAGTCTCCGTCCGCGCCGTCCACTACAGACGAGATTTGGGCGGCGATGCCTGCCCAGATGTTGTAGCCGGCAAAGAACAGCCACAGTGAAGCCAGTGCAATCACAAAGCTGATGAACGATACGTGGTTGGGGGTGAGGGGCGTCCTGGCCAATAGGGTGGCCAGGGGACGCGAAAGCCTTCGGTTAAGGTAACGCGATACCAGCCCTTCTTTCGGTGATTGTGCCATTATCTCCAGAGACAGCTTTCCTTACGTATACCAGGTCTTCCCACGTGTCCACGTCATGCCAAAAGCTGCCGGAGACATCGCAGGCTTGCAAAGTGCCGCCCTCATTGATCAGACGAGTGACGGCGTGACTAAGCTCGTATTGTTCTCGTTCTTCGGAGAGTTCTTGGTCGATTGCTTCGAAGATGTCGGGCCAGAACCTGAAAACCCCGGCATCTATGCCGTTCCAGTGCTCCAAGTTCTTCCCTATGGAGACTATGAAACCTTGCTCTTCCACCAGTACCTTAGTGCCTTCCTCCATCTGGCGTAAGGAGAAGTCGAAGTCAACGGCCAAAGCACTGTACTTTCCTTGGACGTCCAACAGAGGCGCAAGAAGATCTGGCGAGACCATGTGGTCGGCCATGGAGAGGATAATAGGCTCATCTTTGCTGAAGTGGCGGGCTGCGTAAACAGATAGGGCGTTGCCCATCCTGTAGTGCGGGTTGAAGATGAATTGAACTTTGAGTCCGTACCGTGAACCGTTGCCCACCCAGCGCTCTAAGTATTCTCCCTGGTGTCCGGTGATTATTGCTATATCGTTGATTCCCGATTCGGCGAAAGCCTCCAAGGTATAGTCGATGATCGGACGGCCTGCTACGGGAAGGAGCACCTTGTGTTTGACGCTATGGTGGCGGGCAAGCCTTGAACCGAACCCAGCCGCCAGTATTACTCCTTTCATATATTAAACCTCCTTTTGTGACCGCATGGCACCCAAGTTGCCTCAACAAGCGCAACGGAAACGCAAGACAGCTGTGGAAAGGCCAGCATGAAATAGAACGCTGACGGAGTTTAGCCATCGGCGCTGCTGTGAGCAGCGCTAGCTCCGTTAGGCCAATGTTTAACAGCAATGAGGGGATATGTCAAATGCCAAACGTCAAATGGGGAAGCGCGGGCTTGGTGGATGAGCCCTTCTGGCTCTCAGGCGCTCTTGCGGCTCAGGACGCGTCGGGCGGCATTGGCTACATCGGAAGCGGCAAGGCCGTATTTATCGAACAGCTCCTGGGGCTTTCCGGATTCGGCATAGCCCCTGACCGCCACCATCTCTATGGGGACGGCGTGGATTCCGGCGGCGGCCTGCGAAACGAGGCTGCCCAGTCCACCGTGAATATAGTGCTCCTCGGCAGTGACTATGGCTCCGGTGCGGCAGGCGTCGGCTACGGCGTCCAGGTCAAGAGGCTGAAGGGTGGACATGTTGACAACGCGGGCTTCTATGCCTTCCCGCGACAGGGTATCCGCTGTTTCCAGGGACGTGGATACCATTACGCCGCAGGCAATGATGGTCAAGTGGTCCCCGGGGCGGAGCGTCTCCGCCTTCCCCAAAGCGAATTCAGCCCCGTTAGAGTGGATCACGGGAATGGCGGGCCGTGAAAGGCGGATATAGAAGGGTCCTTTCGTGCTGGCGGCAAGCCTGACCACGGCCTCAGTTTCAGGCCCGTCGCTGGGGACTACTACGTTAAACCCGGGTAGAGCGCACATGAGAGCTATATCCTCTATGGCCTGGGCGGAGATGCCGTCTTCGCCGGTGAGCAGGCCGGCATGAGTGCAAACTATCTTCACGTTGGCGTTCATCTGGGCTATGTTGATCCGTATCTGGTCGTAAGGGCGTCCCGTACCGAAAACGGCGAACGTGGAGGCAAAGGGGATCTTGCCGGACATGGCGAAGCCGGATGCCATGCTCATCATATTCTGTTCGGCGGGGCCAAGGTCAAAGAAACGGTCGGGGAACTCTTTCGCAAACAGAGAGGCGAGGGTCGAAACGTTGAGGTCGCCGCCCAGGACTACCACGTCCGGGTGGCTCTTTCCCAGTTCCAAGAGTGTACGGCCGAAGGCTTCACGCGTAGCTGCTGTGGTCATGATCAGTTCCTAAGTGGTGACTAGGCTGCTTGTTTCCATCTCTTTGATGAGTGCGGAAATGCTCTGTTCCGCGTAGCCCATCTCCGTCATGGCCTCTTTGGCTTCTTCTGCCGAGAAGCCGAGCTCGAACATAGCCTGTCCCGCCTGTTCCCAGGATGGGGCCTTGCCGTGAAAGCTGGGGTTGTTCTCCATGAAACTGACCCCTTTGCCTTTGACGGTGTTGGCTATGATAACCGTGGGCTGCCCCTTGACTTCTCCGGCGCGCTGGAATCCTCTGTACAGGGCCGGAATACTGTGCCCGTTGACCGTCAGGACCCGCCAGCCGAAGGAGCGCCATTTCTGTGCCAGCGGTTCCAGTTCCATGACCTCGTGAGTGAAACGGTCGTTCTGGATGCGGTTGCGGTCCAGAATGGCGGTCAGTGTATCTATCTTGTAATGGGCCGCTGACATCGCCGCTTCCCAGACCTGCCCTTCGTCGCACTCGCCGTCGCCCAGCAGGACGTAGGTGCGGTAGCTCTTGCCGTCGACTCTGCCCGCCAGCGCTACTCCTATGCCGAATGAAAGCCCCATGCCCAGGGAACCGCCGGACATCTCAACTCCGGGCGTGCCTATCTTGGCATGGCCCTGTAAGTGCGTGTCTATTTTTCGGAAAGTGCTCAGGTCACTCCGCGGGAAATACCCCCTGTGAGCCAGCACCGTATAGAGGCCGGGACAGGCGTGTGCCTTGCTGAGGATGAAGCGGTCTCTATCCGGGAAGTGGGGGTCTTGCGGATTGTGGCGAAGCACTTTGTAATACAGCGTGGTCAGAATATCGGTCTCGGAAAGGGACCCGCCTGAATGGCCGCTGCCTGCTTCCGCGATGCTGAAGAGCAAGTCGCGGCGGATCTTGCGGGCGGTCTCCCTGAGGTGCGATCTTTCTTGTGATGAAAGCGGTCTGGCCAGATCAGGTGACGACAGCGCATGCCCACGGTCGGGTGTCATAAGAACGCATACTCCCACAGAGAATAACATAGCGATTATAACAGCCTGAAAGGCCGTTGTAAGGGGGTACGCTACCGTTTTCCATATAGTATGGAGTATGCTTCAGACTTGAGATGATCATAGACTTTCATACCCACGTATTCCCGCCCCGGATTGTGAAGGGGCGCAGTACTCATTTGAAGCGGGACGCCACCCTGGCGGCGCTGTTTGCCAACCCCGACGCCCCTATGGCAACCACCGGCGACCTGATTTCCGCCATGGACGAAGCCGGGGTGGATGCCGCCGTGATCATGGGTGTGGGCTGGACGGATAGAGGTATAGCCCGGGAGGCCAACGACTATCTCTTGGAGTCGGCGGCGCGTTACAGCGGCAGGCTTATTCCGTTTTGCTCGGTGAACCCCGCCTGGGGTGAAGGCGCGCTGAGTGAAATCGACCGCTGTGCCGCCTCGGGGGCCAGGGGAGTGGGAGAACTCCACCCCGATACCCAGGGGTTCAAGCTAGGGGATTCGTCTTTGATGGATCCGTTCCTGGATTGCGTGAAGTCGCGGAACATGGTATTGCTCACCCATTCCTCCGAACCGGTGGGACACGTGTATCCGGGTAAGGGCACGGTGACGCCGGCCGTGTTGATGGAATTCATAGAGAGATATCCGGACGTCGCCATAGTTTGCTCGCATTGGGGAGGCGGCTTGCCCTTCTACTCCCTGATGCCTGAAGTGAAGCGGGCTTTGAGCAACGCCTATTTCGACAGTGCAGCGTCGCTGTTCCTATACCGCGCTTCCATCTATTCGCTGATGTCTAAGGTGGCCCGCCCCGGCTCGATATTGTTTGGCTCCGACTTTCCCTTGCTGAGACCGGGGCGGCTGATGAGACACATTAGAGCCGCTGATATCTCCGCAGAAGAGAAGGAGCGGATCCTGGGGAGAAACGCACAGCGGCTGCTGGGTCTGTAGAAGATGCAAAGGGATGGAGACGCCGGCGTTTCAAGGCTGTTCATTGCAGTGGAGTTGACGCCTGCCGTTCGCCGGTACGCGGATAAGGCGCTCCGCATATTCAAGGAGGGGCTCCCTTGCGGTGTGCGCTGGGCTAGGCCGGAGGGCGTCCACCTTACACTCAAGTTCCTGGGCAACGTATCCAAGGATGCAATACCTACCATAGAAAGCGGCATGCGCCGAGCAGCAGAGGGGATTTGCCCTTTTACCCTACGGGTGCAAGGCGCGGGCTGCTTCCCCAGTTCCAGGCGGCCGCGTGTGCTATGGCTGGGACTTCAGGGCGAGTTGGAGCCGTTGCTAACCGTTCAGTCCCGGCTGGAGGATTCATTGGAAGCGTTGGGAGTGGATAGAGAAACCAGGAGATTCAGGCCGCATTTGACGCTGGGTCGTGTCAGTGGCGAGTTGTCTGAAGTTCAGGCGGAGAAAGTGAAAGAGACGTTGCAAGCTGTAGGGGGGATGGGGCCCTGCGACCTTCCCGTAGATGGACTGAGCCTCATGGAGAGCGTTCTGGGAAAGGAAGGGGCCGTGTACACTCGCAGGGCGTTTATTGCCATAAACTGCCGCTGGCATTTGCTTGCATAGTGCGGAGGTTGTGATATACTTCTCAAACTTTGCACGATTGCTAAGGATGATGAGGAGGTACAACTTGGAGGCTACATACCCCAGCTGTCAGCAATGTTCAACAGGTCTTCTGGTGCCCCTATCGGATTTTGGGAGCCAGGGTGCCCCAATACACTACAAAGCCTGGGTGTGCACCAACCCGGACTGCGGTTTCAATATCAAGATCAGAAACGGCGACGTTTATCTTAACGAGCCGATTCACAGTGGTATCAACCACGTTTCCAGGATTCGCTAATCGGTATCGGCCGGCATACGGCTAGAGTCAGTGCTGCTTGAAACAAGCCGTTTCTTGTAACTGTGGTTGGCATTTGCGTCTACCTGCATTTATCATTAGTGGACACTGAGCAAACCCGGTGAGCTGCGAGCGATGCAGCACGCTTTTATGAAATGGCAGTCATGACCCACCGATCGCGCCGCTTTGCCGCCATGGCATCCATAGCCATTGGTGTTCTGCTTATCTCGGTTGTGGGTATTTACCTGATACTTGGCTGGTCGATGAATCGGGGGCTGAGCTCTCTGGAGGTCGATGGTGATGTCGTCTCACCGGTCATCGTTACCGAGCCGGAAAACCTGACACTGGAGGAGATAAGAGGCGAGGATGCTTCCCAGGAGCCTGTCCAGCAGCCAGACGGTCTGGCCTCCTTCCCGGACCCCGGCAGTGTACGCCTTTACCCCGGCGAGAACCTCCCGTTCATCGCTTGGGACGACCCCTGGACAGCGCAACCTTCCTCTGGAATAGAGGATGACCTGTTGGATGGGTTCCGCCCCCTTGACGAGGCCCAGATTGCCGCTGTGGGAGAGATGCCCGCTGCCACGTCCATTGGGATTCCCGCCATAGGGCTGGAGGCGCCTATTCAGGAGCTGGGCATAATAGACCTTGGCGACGCACGCCAGTACGCAACGCCGAACAGAGTGGTTGGCCATATTCCGGAGACCGCTAATGCCGGTGAGCTGGGCAACGTGTGGCTGTTCGGCCATCTGCAGAGTCCGCTGCGCGGCGAGGGTTCGGTGTTCAGAAACCTTCCTCTTATCCCGGATAAGCTGAGGAAGGGTGAGCGCGTCTACGTTGTGCTGGACGGCCCGGCGGGCAGCTACCTGTACGAGGCTAAATCAACGTCTGTGATCTACCAGGATGAGTTGAGTCTGTATCCGTCGGACGGAGCCACTGTGACGCTGGTGACCTGCGTGCCAGCGTTAATCTACGACCATAGACTGCTGGTTACAGGTGAACTAGTAGGCTTCAAGCCGCTTTCTGTATGAAGGCAACGTAGGTGCGCTTCCGAGCTTGCATAGGGTAAGGAAAGCGTCCTTGACACCTCTTCCAGCGCTCCCTATACTTTGAATTGCTAAAAGTTAGCAAAGGCCGAGAAGGGGAATAGTAAGTCGTCAGCGAGGCCCAGAGAGCCGGGTGAGGTGGGAGCCGGCGCCAAGCGCAAGGACTGAATGGACCCCCGAGCCGCAGCCCGAAACCGTTAGGGAGTAGGCGTTGTCGGAGGAGCACCGTTACAGGCTCAGGCGCATGCCGAAAGGCCCCGCGCTGTGAGAGGTCCCGATATTTTTCGGGATGAAAAAGGGTGGCACCACGGAGAAGCCCCGTCCCTACATGGACGGGGCTTCTTTGCATTGAGGCGCAGTTCAAGAATGAGGGAGGACCAAATGGACACCAAGATATTACTGGGGGAGAAAGATATACCGCAGGCTTGGTACAACGTTATGGCAGATATGCCGTCGCCACCGGCGCCGGTGATACATCCTGGCACCAAGCAGCCCATAGGCCCAGACGACCTTGCGCCGCTGTTTCCCATGGACCTGATAGGCCAGGAGGTTAGCCAGGAGCGTTATATTCCCATACCGGACGAGGTGCGTGAGGTCTACAAGCTGTGGCGCCCTACTCCTCTGTACAGGGCGCTGCGCTTGGAGAAGGCGCTGGATACCCCGGCCCACATCTACTACAAGTATGAAGGGGTTAGTCCCGCGGGTAGTCACAAACCCAATACCGCGGTGGCCCAGGCCTATTACAACAAGCAGCAGGGTACAAAGCGCATAGCCACCGAGACCGGCGCCGGGCAGTGGGGCAGCGCCCTGGCCTTTGCCTGCCAGCAGTTTGGCATCGAGTGCAAGGTCTACATGGTGCGCATAAGCTACGAGCAGAAGCCGTATCGCCGCTCCATGATGGAGACCTGGGGCGCCAGCGTAGTGTCCAGTCCCAGCATGGACACTCATTCGGGGCAGCAGATCCTGGGTCAAGACGCCGATTCGCCGGGGAGTCTGGGAATTGCGATCAGCGAGGCCGTGGAGGACGCCGCCACACATGAGGACACCAAGTACTCGCTGGGAAGCGTGTTGAACCACGTGCTCATGCATCAGACGGTTATTGGGCAGGAAAGCAAGCTGCAATTGGAGAAGCTGGACGCCTACCCCGACATGATCATTGGCTGCGTGGGAGGAGGCAGCAGCTTCGCCGGCATAGCCTTCCCCTTTGTGAAGGATAAGCTGGAAGGACGGGACATCCGGTTCATTGCCGTGGAACCGGAAGCGGCGCCGACCATTACGCGTGGCAAGTACACTTATGACTTCGGCGATACCGCGGAACTGACGCCGCTGGTGAAGATGTACACGCTGGGCCATACGTTTGTGCCGCCCAGGATTCACTCTGGCGGCTTGCGCTATCACGGCATGGCGCCGTTGATTAGCCAGCTCTGCAACGAGGGCATAATAGAGGCGCGGGCGGAACACCAGATAGGCGTGTTTGCCGCCGCCGTGCAATTTGCCAAGGCGGAGGGAATCATTCCCGCCCCTGAGCCCTCGCACGCTATCAAAGTCGCCATAGACGAGGCCCTGAAGTGCAAAGAGACCGGCGAGGCGAAGAACATACTGTTCAACCTGTGCGGCCACGGCTACTTCGACATGTCGGCATACGACGCCTACCTGGCCGGAGGACTGGAAGACTACTCCTATCCGCGCGAAGAGGTGGAAGCGGCGCTGGCCGGCTTGCCAGAGGTGTAAATGTATGACCAATAGTACTAGCAAGAAACGCATCCTCACTGGCGTGCGGCCCACCGGTGCTTTGCACCTGGGGCATTACGTAGGCGCGCTGGAAAACTGGGTGCGCCTGCAGGAAGAGTACGACTGCTTTTTCCTTATCGCGGACTACCAGGCGCTGGGTGATCACCTGGACGATACCGAGGGGATACGCCGCTCTGTGATGGAGGTGGGACTGGACTGGCTGAGCGTGGGTCTAGACCCGGAGAAGAGCACGTTCGTGATCCAGAGCTATGTGCCTGAGCACGCCGAACTGGCCATGCTCTTTTCCATGGTCACCCCCTTGGGCTGGCTGGAGCGAAATCCTACCCTCAAAGCCGAACGGGGCAGGTTGGAGGCTGAAGGCTTGTCGGTGGGGTTCTACACGTATCCGGTCAGCCAGGCAGCCGATATAGCTCTGCCCAAAGCCAACCTGGTGCCGGTGGGTGAAGACCAGGTGCCGCACATAGAGATGACGCGTGAGGTGGTGCGCCGCTTCAACCGCATGTTCGGCGAGATGTTTCCTGAGCCGGAAAGCATGGTGGGCCGTGTGGCCCGGCTGCCCGGCACCGACGGCCAGGCCAAGATGAGCAAGAGCCTGGGCAACGTCATCTATCTATCGGACGATGAGCAGGCGGTGCAACAGAAGGTGCGTGGCATGTACACCGACCCTAAACGGGTGCGCGCCGATATTCCCGCTGACCCGGAAGGCAATCCTGTCTTCGCTTATCACGATGCTTTCAATGAGGATAGGGCGGAGGTGGAGGACCTCAAAGAGCGGTACCGCAAGGGCAAAGTCGGCGACGTTGAGGTGAAGCAGAAGCTGGCATTGGCGTTAAACCGCTTCCTTACTCCTATCAGGGAGAAACGCGCCTACTACGAAGAACGTCCTGCCTTGGTAAGAGAAGCCCTGCTGGAGGGAACGTGGCGAACCAAGGAAGTGGCCGAGGATACAATGAGGGAGGTCAGGGAGAGGATGGGGATTCTATATTTCGATGAGGAGTAATGTGGCATTCTGAGGAGCCCAGCGACGAAGAATCCAAAGCCTGCGGCAGCTTACAGATACAACAAGTTGCGATTATGGGATAGACGGATGGTGCATATATGAGAAGCAGTTCTGGGGATCAAAGGCAAGTGTTGTCACTTACCGAGGACTTTGCGATGTCCTTCCGTCCTCGTTTTAGTGCTTTCACCGAGGCTTTCGCCCATTTGTCCCAACAAGACGACGCTTTGATCCTCGTGGCCGAGGAATCGGAGCAGATCATTGGCTACTTGCTGGGCTTCGATCACTGGACGTTCTTTGCCAACGGACCGGTTTCCTGGGTAGAGGAAGTCTCCGTACATCAAGACCATAGAGGCCGGAAGATTGGGCGTGACCTAATGGACGATTTCGAGCAGTGGGCGTCATCGCGGGAATCCAAGCTGGTAGCGCTGGCAACCCGGAGAGCGGCGCCGTTCTATCTAGCGCTAGGTTACGATGAATCCGCGATTTATTTCCGCAAGCTCATTCCTACGATAGGGTAGCCTGTAAGGATCAACAATGTACACGCCAACCCTTGAACAGGTGAAGACTCTGCTCCGTGAGCAGGAAGGCAACATGGTGCCGTTGTACCGTGAGATCAATGCCGACCTGGAGACACCTGTGTCCGCGTTCCTGAAGATAGCCCGTGGCCCGTACTCGTTCCTGCTGGAGAGCGTGGAAGGCGGCGAAAGGCAGGCCCGCTACAGCTTCATTGGCACGGAGCCGTACCGTGTGCTCAAGACCGGCCCTGGCACGGACGCTGGCGAGATTGACCCGCTGCTGCCTGTCGAACAAGAGTTGTCCGTATACAGACCGGTGAGCGTGTCAGGCCTTCCCCGCTTCCTGGGCGGCGCTATCGGCTATCTGTCTTACGAGACGTTCCGCTACCATGAGCCGCGGGTGCCCGCGCCTGAGGCCGACCCAATCGGAGTGCCGGAGTCTGTGCTCATGTTCACCGATACCGTTGTCGTCTTCGACCACCTGCGTCACTCCATCAAGCTGGTTTCGCACGTTCATGCCGAGGAAGACCTGGAAGCCTCCTATCAAGAGGCGGTCGACCGCATTGAAGCAATCGCCGGGCGTTTGAGCCAGCCGCTGGCACTGCAGCCCGCTGAGCCTAGGAGCAACGGACTCCTTGAGGGTGCTTCCAACTTCACCAAAGAGGAGTACATGGAGGTGGTGCGCCGCTGCAAGGAGTACGTCGTCGCCGGCGACATCATACAGGTCGTGCCGTCGCGGCGAGTGGCTCGACCCACCTCCGCTGATCCCTTCGACATATACCGCGCTTTGCGCATGCTCAATCCGTCGCCTTACATGTATTTTCTCAAGCTGGATGGCTTCTACATAGTTGGCGCATCGCCGGAAACGCTTGTGCGCGTGGAAGACGGCATGGTCTACAACTACCCCCTGGCGGGTACGCTCCGCCGCGGGGAAACACCGGAAGAGGACGAGGCGCTGGCGGAGAGGCTGCGCAACGATGAAAAGGAGAAGGCCGAGCACATCATGCTGGTAGACCTGGGCCGCAACGACGTGGGCCGTGTGGCAGAACCGGGCTCGGTCGAGGTCACCGACCTGATGCGCGTGGTGCGCTATTCGCACGTCATGCACCTGGAATCGGAGGTGCAGGGCCGCCTCCGCTCCGACAAGACCATGTACGATGCCTTGCGTTGCGCCATGCCGGCGGGGACGCTGTCCGGCGCGCCTAAGATACGCGCCATGGAGATCATAGCCGAAATGGAGCCGGAGAAACGCGGCCCATACGGAGCGGCGGTAGGATATTTTGGCTTTCAGGGCAACATGGACACGGCCATTCCAATCAGGACCATCGTAATGAAGGATGGAATCGCTTACCTGCAAGCGGGCGGCGGCATTGTCTACGACAGCGACCCGGAGTCGGAGTGGCAGGAGACGGAGAACAAGCTGGCCGCACCGGCGCGGGCTATTGCCATCGCGGAGGGTAGAGTAACGTGATTCTTCTCATAGACAACTACGACAGTTTCACCTACAACCTGTACCAGTACCTCAGCGAACTGGGCGCGGACGTCCACGTGGTGCGCAACGACGCTGTGACCCTGGAAGACATCGAGGAGCTGAGACCGGAGAAGATCGTTGTCTCGCCGGGGCCGTGTACTCCGCTGGAAGCGGGCATCTCCAACGACGTGGTGCGTGAGATGGGAAGGCATACGCCGCTGCTCGGCGTGTGCCTGGGGCACCAGTGCATAGGCTATGCCTTCGGCGCCACCGTGGGCTATGCCGGAGAGATAGTGCACGGGAAAACATCGCAGATGAGCCATGACGGCAAGGGTGTGTTCATGGGACTGCCTAACCCGCTGCAGGGCATTCGCTACCATTCGCTGGCGGTGTATGGGGAGACGCTGCCGCCGGAGATAGAGGTCACCGCTACCTCGGATAGCGGCGTTGTCATGGGCCTGCGGCACAAGGAGTACCCCATAGAGGGCATCCAGTTCCACCCTGAATCGATAATGACGCAGTGCGGCAAGGACATTCTGCGTAACTTCTTGGAGGGGTGAATGGTAGGTAGCCCCGTTGTTCCCTGTCGACGGGAGGAGCGACGGCATAATGAAGAGCCGATATAATGGCAATCATAGGTGGTTTTTGGAAGGTGCTACAAGATAGCAAGACTCTAGCTGAAATAGACGGTGAAACATGATTCGTGAAGCCATTGCGGAATTGGTAGAAGGCCAGGACCTTTCTCAGGAGAGCGCCGCCCAAGTGATGAACGAGATCATGGATGGTGAGGCCACGCCCGCCCAGATCGGCGCTTTCGTGACGGCGCTGCGCATCAAGGGTGAGACCGTGCCCGAGATCACCGGCATGGCCCAGACAATGCGTGAAAACTCTCTTAAGGTGCACGCAGACGTCTCTGGAGAGAACCTTGTAGATACGGCAGGCACCGGTGGCGACGGCCAGAACACAATGAACGTTTCCACGGCGGCGGCCGTCGTGGCGGCGGCGGCAGGCGCCAAGGTGGCCAAACACGGCAACCGCAGCGCATCCAGCGTCTGCGGCAGTGCCGACATCCTAGAGGCGAGCGGGGTCAAGGTGGAAGTTAGCCCTGATGGTGTGAAGCAGTGCATTGAAGAGATAGGCATCGGCTTCATGTTTGCTCCCATTTTCCATCCCGCTATGCGCCACGCTGTTGCTCCCAGACGTGAGATAGGTATACGCACCGTGTTCAATATCCTTGGTCCGCTGACCAACCCGGCCAGTGCCGGCGCACAGGTGCTTGGCGTTGCCGACCCATTATACGGAGACAAGATGGCCAGGGTGCTGGGGCGGTTGGGATCAAAGCGGGCCATGGTGGTACACGGCAAAGACGGCATGGACGAACTATCTATTACAGGCCCGACCCAGGTCTGGGAGCTCTCTGACGGGCAGGTGAACTTCTACAGCGTTACTCCGGAGGACGCCGGCTTGAAACGGGCCTCCCTGGACGATATACGCGGCGGCGGCTTGGAACGCAACCTAGAGCTCTTCCACAGCGTGCTTCAAGGTGTTCCAGGCCCTGCCCAGGACGTGGTGGTTCTCAACGCCGCCGCCACCATGACGGTGGCGGGCAAGGCACAGGACCTCCAAGGCGGCGTTTCTATGGCTCGTGAAGCGATAAACAGTGGCGCGGCAAAAGAAAAGCTAGAGGCTCTGGTTGCGCTGACCCAGGAGTTGAGCTAGATGGACATGGGACTCAGCGGGAAAACCGCCCTTATAACCGGAGGCAGCAGAGGAATTGGCCGGGCCACGGCCTTGACCTTGGTTAGGGAAGGGTGCCGGGTCGGCATCTGCGCCCGTGGTGAAGAGACGCTTGCCGGGACGTTGGACGAGTTGCGCTCCATATCGTCGAGCTCTTGGGGCATCACCGCGGACGTAACCAGCAGGCAGGATATAGAGCGATTCATCTCGGAAGGTGCGGCGCACTTTGGACAGCTGGATGCTCTGGTGTGCAACGTGGGCGGCATGCGCGGCAGAGGTTTGCTGGAAGCCAGCGATGAAGAGTGGAGCGAAACGCTTGACCTGAACCTGCTCCATTCGGTGCGCGCCATCAGGGCTGCCGTGGGCTATATGAAGGAACGCGGCGGCTCTGTTGTCATAGTATCCTCCATATCCGGTTGGAAGCCCGGCCCTCAAGCCCAATATGGCAGCGCCAAGGCCGCCGAGATATTTCTGGCGTCGTCACTGGCCTGGGAGCTGGCCCCGTTCAACATCCGGGTCAACGCAGTCAGCCCTGGTTCCATAATGTTTCGCGGCGGCGGTTGGGAGCGGTTCAAACAGAGCTACCCCGGGCAATACGACGAATGGATGAAGCGGGACCTGCCCTGGCAGCGTCTTGGTACTGACCAGGAAGTCGCCGATGTCATCGCTTTCATGTTGTCTGAGCGGTCGCGCTGGATAAACGGCGCAAATATCCCGGTTGACGGCGCCCAGGGACGTCCCACCGCCCGTTGGTACGATTTCGAAGGTTAGCGATGAGCGCGGCAATACTCGACCAGATCGTAGAAAAAAAGCGCGAAAGGCTGGCCCGCAGCAAGCAGGAAGAGCCCTTGTCTTCACTGGAAGAGCGTGCCAAAGATACGCCCCTACCGCTGAACTTTTCCGGGGCCCTCCGGGGACCGGGAGTGCGGCTCATTGCCGAGACCAAGAAGGCGTCTCCCTCCAGGGGACTGCTTCATCAGAACTACGATCCTGTATCACTGGCCAGGATCTACGCGGAAAACGGAGCTGCTGCCGTCTCCGTACTCACGGAGATTGATTACTTTCAGGGCAGCTTGGAGCATCTGGAAGCGGTCAAGGATTCCGTGCGACAGGCGGGACTGCCCGTGCTGCGCAAAGACTTCATCTTTGATCCATACCAGGTTCTGGAAGCGCGCGCCAGCGGCGCCGACGCTATTCTACTCATAGTGGCTATGCTGGATACGCCGCGGATCAAGGAGCTGCTTGGTGTGGCGCAGTCGCTATCGATACAGGCGCTGGTGGAGGTACACTCGGAACATGATCTGGATTTGGCTCTGGAAGCGGGCGCAGAAATCATCGGCATCAACCACCGGGATCTGAAGACCTTCCAAACCGACGTTACTCTATCGCAGAGGCTGAGGCCGCTCATTCCGGAAGGCAAGGTGGTGGTTGCGGAGAGCGGCATCGGCTCACGGGAAGACGTGATTAGACTCAAGGAATCGCGCGTAGACGCCGTACTCGTGGGCGAGGCACTGGTTACGGCTTCCGACGTGGCGGCCAAGGTGCGGGAGCTGGCCCACCCATGACGCAGGTCAAGATTTGCAGTGTTCAAGAGGCGGAGCACATACTGGCCGCCGCTGAAGCGGGTGCCAGCTTTGTCGGGCTTAACTTTGTGCCAGGGGTGCGCCGCCGTCTGCTGGAAGACAAGGCAAGAGAGATGGTGCAGGCGTTCCGTGACAGGTATGATCGCACCGGCCCCAGGCTGGTCGGTATCTTTGTAGACCAGCCGCAGGATGAGGTTGACCGCATCCTGCAAGAGTGCGACCTGGATATGGCGCAGCTGAGCGGCCACGAGTCCCTGGAGTACGCCAGGCTGGTTTCCAGACCGGTGATCAAGGCCGTCCACGTTCCCACGGAGAGGCCGGATGAAGAGGCGATCGACAGGTTGAGACCACTGCTTGCTGAACTGGAGTCGGCGGAGATTTTGCCGCTTCTGCATCCGGACGTAGGCCCCGCTTATGGCGGCACGGGTGCCACGTTCGATTGGAAGATTGCCCGTGCTCTGGCGGCGGACCGGCGCTTTCTACTCGCCGGGGGCCTGGACCCGGAGAACGTGGCTCAGGCCGTGAGGCAAGTGCAACCCTGGGGCGTGGACGTATCCAGCGGAGTGGAGACGGCTGGAATCAAGGACGTTGAGAAGATAGAGGCCTTTGTGCAGGGGGCAGGAGCGGCCAAGGAGTAGAGATGACTATGCACAGTACACTACCCAACGAACGGGGACGATTTGGGGAATATGGCGGACGCTTTGTACCGGAGACGCTGATGGCCGCTCTCGATGAGTTGGAGGAGACTTACCGAACAGTAAAAAAGGACGCCTCCTTTCAAGGCGAGCTGTCGTCGTTGCTTGGGGAGTACGTGGGGCGCCCCACTCCTCTATACCATGCCGCCAACTTGAGCCGGCGCTTGGGCGGAGCGCAGGTCTACTTGAAACGGGAGGACCTGGCTCACACCGGGGCTCATAAGATAAACAACGCTATTGGCCAGGGACTGCTGGCAAAACGCATTGGCAAGCGCCGCATCATTGCAGAGACGGGCGCCGGGCAGCACGGCGTGGCCGCCGCCACCGTCTGCGCCATGCTGGGACTGGAATGCGTGGTATACATGGGTGAGGAGGACATCCGGCGTCAGGCGCCGAATGTTTACCGCATGGAGCTTCTCGGCGCCGATGTACGGCCGGTTAGCAGCGGCACCAGGACTCTCAAAGACGCCATAAACGAGACGATAAGGGACTGGGTGACTAACGTGGCCACCACGCATTACCTGCTGGGCAGCGCCGTGGGCCCCCATCCCTATCCCATGATGGTGCGCGACTTTCAATCGGTGATAGGCAACGAGTGCCGGCGGCAGGTACTGCAAGCGGCGGGCCGGCTTCCGGATTACGTGGTGGCCTGCGTTGGTGGAGGTAGCAACGCCATAGGCCTGTTCCATCCTTTCCTGGATGATGCGGAGGTGAGGCTGGTGGGCGTGGAGGCCGGCGGAGAGAGCGCCCAGAGCGGTAGAAACGCCGCCTCCATTGTGGCGGGCAGGCCCGGAGTGTTGCACGGTTCTTACTCCTACGTGTTGCAGGACGACGACGGCCAGATATTGGGGACTCACAGTGTGTCCGCTGGACTGGACTACCCAGGCGTTGGGCCGGAGCACGCCTACTTGAAGGATACGGAGCGCGCCGTTTACGTGGCGGCCACCGATGAAGAAGCGTTGGAGGCGTTTGGATTGCTATGCCGGACGGAGGGAATCATACCCGCCCTTGAACCTGCTCATGCTCTGGCATACGTGGCCAAGCTGGCGCCCACTTTGAGCAAGGACTCCCTGGTTGTGGTTGGCCTGAGCGGCCGGGGCGATAAGGACCTGCAAACCGTGCGGGAATACCTGAAGTAGCAAAGCGAGTGTCAGCCGGGATAACGCGGGCTTGACTTTGAGGGCAGCTCGACTGTTGCTGCGCCCGGCGTTGTCTTTTCACCCTTGCCGTTTTCCAGCCAAACCTCGCAATCGACCAGGAATCGCGTATCCTCTCTGTATACCCTGGTCACCACCCCCTTGCAATACAGGGTATCGCCGGGAAAGTCCGTGCCCCTGTGCTGGCAGCTGAGCTTTCTCAGCCTTCCGGAATCGCCCATCCAGTCGGTGACCAGTTGCGCTAGGAATGCATTCTTCAGCCCGCCTTGCACCACAACGCCGGGCAGTCCCCGGCTCCTGGCGAACTCGGAGTCGTAGTGAATCTGGTAGAAATCTCCGGAGGCGCCGCAATACATCACCAGCATCTGCGTGGTGGGCTGCTTTTGCAGCGGCGGGATGCTCATCCCTTTTCTTACGTCTTCCCAGTACGGCAATTTGCCCCGCTCCTCTTGCTAGTAGGTAATCAGCGTCCAGCGCTGGGTGGCGACAAGCTGGTCCAGCTGGTTGGTATAGGTAAGCTCACGCGTCAGTATGACCATGGGCCCCAGTCTGCCGGTGCGCTCCTTCACGTCTATCAGCGTCTCAACAACGGTGATTCGGTCTCCTGCTCGCAGAGGCTCGAAGTATAGCCACTCACTTCCGCCGTCCAGCAGGTTGTGCAGTGGGCTTTGCCACTGCACCTTTGGCGGGCCCGGCCGCAGTGTGCGAAGGAACGTGGGGGGAGCTATGATTCCCCCGTAGCCAGAATGCCGCGCATGCGCTTCATCGCGGTAAAGAGGATTGGGGTCTGCTATAGCATCGGCGAAGCGTACAATGACTCCACGCTCTATCTCGTGCGTCAGCGGTTCTGATGACACGCCTATCGCCTCTCGCAGACCGTTCTGTGATCAGGGACCCTGCTTCAAACATGCTGACGGCGCTCAGGGAGGGCTTCCGCCTCCCTGAGAGGGAGGCTCTTTTCTTCTCGGTTTTCCAGCCAGTAATCGTGGGTGAGTTCCATTAGGACAAAGTCGCGTCCATTGCGGCGTACCGTGCGCACGCTGCGGAAGCCGCATCTTCGGAAACTGCTCTGTGCTCGTATGTTCCAGTCTAGGGTATGCAGATAGAGACGCTTGAGGTCGGTGGTGCGGAATATGTGGTCTATGAGGCCCACCATGGTGTGGTATCCAAAGCTCTTGTTCCAGTAGTCCCGGTTGCCTATCATGATACCGATCTCTGCTTCTCCAAAATGCGCGTTGATGTCGTAGCACATCACGTTCCCAATGTGCTTGCCGTCCAGGTCGTCTATGGCAAGCCGCAGCGACCATGAAGACGGGTGTTTCAGATCATCCTCGTAGTATCTCAGGAACTGTCTAAACGGCTGCATCAGCGGTGTTGTGGCGTCCAGCCCCGCCAGCTCTTCGTCGCAGCGCCAGGCGTAGTCGTCTTCCGCGTCCTCGAAGCGCTTGGGCCGGAGGATAACCTTCCCGGCGCGTATGACTTGGGGCTTCATCCCGGCGTCGCCCCGTCGTGGGCAATCCGAAGCGCCTTTTTCACTAGTTCCACTTCGTTGGAATAAGTCATAATATTCAAGGCCTCTGCTTCCGGCCACCAGTGAACATCGTCAAATTCGGGGTCGTGAGCAGAAAAGTCTCCACCGGTGGGAACCATCAGATAGAAGTGCACCGTCTTGTGGCAGCGCACCCGGTCCTGGCTGCGCACAAACCAGTACTCTATGCTTCCCAAAGGAGACCGGATTTCCACTTCCAGACCCGTTTCCTCTCTGACTTCACGTAGGGCCGTCTGGTCCATGGATTCGCCTTTGTCCGGAGTGCCTTTGGGAAGCGCCCACAAAGGTGGAGAGACCCTGTGACACAGCGCGATCTCCACGCCGCCGCAGGCCTGGCGGTAGACTACACCCCCCGCCGAGACATGATGTTCTATGCGTCCCTTCCGAGCCATTACACCTCCAAGGGCGTTTCAATTCTAAGTATAGCCGGAAAGTACAGTCAAGGACGTGCATTCGAAAGGTTTGTGTTTATGGAACATGGATGACATCCCCTCCGTCATTGCGAAGAACCCAAGCAATCCGACGGTGAGGCGGAGGCCTGCCCTCTTTGCCAGGTGGAATCTCCCTATTTCCCCGTGTCCGCATGTCCTTGCAGGGTTGACATAGAATTAAAGCGTGGAATAATCCCAAAGGGGTCACTTGCCAAATCTGCTTTGCCTCGAGGGTTCATCATATGACTGCTCAGACCTTTGAAGAAGCCATCGCCGAGTTCATGGAGCGCTCCAGGGAGCAATTGGAGCAGGAAGTGATGGAAAACCTACCGCCTGCTCCACCCTCGCCGTATGAACAGTCGGGCCCTCCCTTCCAATCTCCTCTCCTACTGGATCCCAAGACCATTCACAAGTACACGCTTAGCATTGGCGACGACAACCCCCTTTTCAACGACCCGGAGTACGGCAGAAAGAGCCGATACGGCGCTCAACTGGCCCCCGGGCCTATTCTGGCCCTGGTGCGCTATCCATCAGCGCACGGCGCGAAGCGTCCCGAAGGGTATCCCATGGCGAATTTTATTTCGGGCACCGCCTGGGAGTTCTACGATGTGCTCAGGGCAGGCGCCAGGTTTCGTTCGTCCAAGGTAACCAAGGAGTTCATCGAGAGATCCGGCATGCAGGGGACGCTCCTCTTTCTCATATCAGAGGTGTATTACTGGGACTATCACGGCGATATGCCGGCCAAATGCTACGGTACGCAGATCATGGTGCCCCAGGAGACTATGGAGACCTCTCGCTCCATGCCTGTGGAGCGTTTGGGTGAGCATATGATGTACGAACGCAAGGCATCGCAATACAGCCCGGAACAGATCCACGAGTTTTTGTCTAAGATAGAGGGGATGAAACGCCGCGGAGCGGAAAAGCTGTACTGGGAAGACGTTGCCGTAGGCGATACGATTGGCCCCATGGTGCTGCCCCCCTGGACGCTGCAGGATCAGATTTGCCAGCACTCCATGCAATCCGCAACGCAAAGCAGCGAAGACTACTTCCACGATAGCACTGCGTTTGAGCCCTTCTTCCACTACGCGAAGCACGACACGGAATGGGCGCGGGTCCATCCCGTAACGCGCTGGCCGCGTTCCCACGGCGACGAGCACGAGGACGCCCTGCTGGCCATCTACCGGGGACAGCCGGCGCCATTTGACTTTGGAGTCCAGCGTGTGCAGATTCCTCAGCGGTTCCTCACGGACTGGATGGGCGACGACGGTTTCATACGCCGTATGTATATAGCAATGCGCCGCCCCGTCTACTACGGAGACTTTACCGTCTACACCGGTGAAGTGATGAAGAAGTACAGGGAGGTGCAGACCGGGGCGGACGAACCGGGCGGAACTCCCGGCCAGCACGAGTATCATGCCGTGGGCATTCGCATAGACGGCACCAACCAGGTCGGCGAGCCGCAGGCACCCGGTTCGGCGACAGTGTATCTGCCCTCTAGAGAAGACGGCCCGGTGAGGTTGCCGGTGCCCCATGGCGCAAAGACACCGTACGTCAACTACAATATTTTTCGCAGGGATTGGTATTAGGAGGATGATATGCAAGACGCCCTAGCTGGACTGCGCATCATAGACAGTACAACGGCGGTGGCGATGCCAACCGCGATGCACATCATGGCCGATCTTGGCGCGGAGATTATCAAGGTAGAGAGCCATACCCTGACCCGCGACGAGACAGGGCCTTACGTAGACAACGACCCGGGCGAAGAGCCTTGGAACCGCGACGCCAGCTTCCAGCACTTGCACCGCAGTAAATACAGTCTAACCTTGAACCTGAAGACGCCGGAGGCCGTCCAGGCTTACAAAGACCTGGCCCGGGTTACAGATGTGATCGTGGAGAATAACCGCGCCGGCACCATGGACAGGCTGGGACTGGGCTATCAGGAAATACGCAGCATCAAACCTGACATCATCTATTTTTCCAACACCGGCTTTGGGCATACCGGGCCCTGGAGGAGATACGCGGGTATCGGCAGCATGCTGGAGTTGATCAGCGGTCTCAGTCAGTTCACCGGCTATCCGGACGAAGGCACCCCGCGCCGTGTCGGTGCCGCCTGGTTCGACCTGCACGTGGCCTGGATGGCCGTGTTCGCTATCATGTCGGCGCTTCACTACCGTAATGAGACGGGTAGGGGACAGTGGGTTGACTTTGCCATGTACCAAATAGGCGTTTCCACTCTGGGAGACGCCATCCTGGATTTCTCTGTCAACGGACGTGACGGGAAGCTCATGGGCAACCGCCATCCCATACATGCTCCCCATGGTGTTTACCCGTGCCGCGGCGACGATAATTGGATAGCTATTGGGGTAGAGACCGACGTGCAGTGGGACTCACTGTGCCGCTTGACGGGGAATGGGCTGGTCGACAATCCCAAGTTCAGTGACGCCCTTTCTCGCAAGCATCACGAAGACGAGTTGGACGCCATGATAAGCCGGTGGACTGAGGACCAGGACGCCCAGCAGGTCATGGAGGAATTGCAGCGGAACGGCATTCCGGCATACCCCACGAAAGACACTCGCGAGCTTCTAACCGACGTTCACATGGAAGCGCGTAACTTCTACGAGAGGTTTGCCCATCCGCAGGATTCGGGTATAGGCAAGCGGGCTTATGTGAGCCGTCCCTGGAAGCTGACCGATACGCCCTCCTACATCCGCAGACCGGCCCCCAAACTGGGGGAACAAAACGAATACGTGATGGAAGAGCTGCTTGGCCTGAGCGAAGCTGACGTGGCCCGTCTCTACGAGTTCGATGTCATGGGCAAGCGGCCCTCCAATACCGGCGGAAGAAAACCCATGGATACAAAGGCGGCCCTGGAAGAAGGTACACTCTCTCAGATTGACCCAGATTTCATGAAGACACTGAGGTATGAATAGCATGGTTGTTTCAGCACTTGGTAAATTTCGAATTATTGACCTGTCTACTGAAATAGCCGGCCCGTACGCCGGCAGGCTGTTTGCCGACTATGGCTCCGACGTAATCAAAGTGGAGCCGGCAGGCGGAGGCGACCCGGCGCGTCAGATGGGGCCGTTCTATCAAGATGACCCCCATCCTGAAAAGTGCCTTCTTTTCCTTTGCCTCAACTGCAACAAGCGTGGCGTTACTCTCAACTTGGAGACCGACGCTGGCAGAAGGGTACTGCGTGACCTGGTCAAGACGGCAGACGTCCTTCTGGAAAGCTTTACGCCCGGCTATCTGGATAGCTTGGGCCTGGGCTACGACGCTCTCTCCGAGATCAATCCTGGCCTGGTGCTAACATCCGTCACGCCGTTTGGACAAACCGGCCCGTACCGGGACTACGTAGGCAACGACTTGGCCTATCAGGCGGCGGGAGGCATGATGTACACCAGCGGCGCACATCACCGCGAGCCGCTCAAACACGGTCATCCGCAAAGCCTGTACTTGGGAGGGATCACCGCGGCCTATGCCACATCTATAGCCTTGTATGCGCGGGATGTCATCGGCCATGGCCAGCACCTTGATGTATCGCTGGCGGAAACAGCGGCGGCACATCACTATCAGCCGGTGATACGTTACACCTTTCTTGGTGCCGTAGACCGCAGGGCGCCCAAAGCGGATACCAACAACCTCAAGAGCACGGGCTGGCAGGGAATAGTCCCCACTGGCGACGGCTTCATCAGCCCCACCCTGCGCCCGCCGCGACGGGCGCTCAGCGGCGCCGAAGCCTGGAAGGAGTACGCCAATCTCATTGGACGGCCTGAAATAGGCGACGCCCTGGCCGAGGCCAAGACCTCGCAGGAGCGGGACTCCGTCTTGATGCCCGCCTTGAAAGAGGTCGGCAAGTTTGACTATTACCACCGCATAATGTCCAACGAGTGGCTGGGAGGGGTAGTGCAGACCTCTGAAGACCTAGTGAACTGCCCTCAATTGGAAGAACGCGGCTTCTGGACGGAAGTGGACCATCCGGTGATGGGGAAAGTCAGGTTGCCCGGGGAGCTTTTCCGTATGCCTGAGAGTCCCTGGAGCATGCGGTATCCCGCGCCCCTTCTGGGACAGCACAATGCCGCAGTGTACAGCGGTGAACTGGGCTACGATAAGGAAGACCTGATCAAGCTGCGCCAGCAAGGCGCGATTTAGCAGGCTGGGGCGGGTGTTCCCGTCCATCCGGCCAGAGTTGTTCACTCAAGGGCTGAGGGACGCGGCCAGCTTCTGAAAAGCACTTCTCCAGCCGTAAGTTGCGTATTCCGTCCAATCATCTCGGTGCATCCCGCTGGAGGTGAACGTCATCTTTGTGCCTTCCGTCGCAGGCTGGAACGCAACTTCACAAATCACGTCGTAAGGTTCAACGTCGGGCGCCCCTGGGAATCTGTCCGTGAACGAAAGGCCTGTCATCGGGGTGATCTCGGTGAAGGTGATCTTCTCGACCATTGAGCTTTCATCGCCCTCGGAATCGTTGGGACGCATCACTATCTCAAGAAGGCCGCCCACATGAAACTCTAGCGTGAGGACTGTGGAGATAATTCCCTCGGGGCCCCACCAGGACTCAATGCCCTCTTTGGTCGTCCATTTTCCCCATAAGTCTTGCTGCACCGCAGGGAACGTGATTTCGATCAGGATTGGCCTCTTCTCATTGGATATTGTCACACGCTTTCCTTTTGCTCATGGTGTATACATTAGAAGCCGAACCTCATTGGGTCGTCCTCTACCCCAAAGTCGCTCAGGGCCACTTCCGCCGCCTCTTGGATAGAGTCGTCATTGGACTTCAGGCACTTCTGCAAAGTGCGCGTGGCCAGTTGGCCTCCTATTGCGCCCATTGACTTTATGGATGCCAGTTGCACCTGTGTATCGTGGTCTTTGATCAAGCGTACCAGGTGCGGTACAGCCTCTTCTTCGGCCAGCTCTCCGAGGGCTGCTGCCGATTCGTATCGAATAGCGGGGTCGTCGTCGCCAACGGCTTTGATCAGGGTTGGAAGCCACGTCATGTCTGCCGTTTTCCCCATAGCAAAAATGGCGCTAATGCGCAGTTTCGACTCTTCGCTGGCGTATGCACTCCCAATCAGATCATGGACTCTTGGCGTGTTGAAAACCGCAGCCGCCTCCAACACGTGGCGCCACACGTCTGGGTCTTCGTACGGTTCCTCCAATAAGTTCAACAGCATCTCTTTGATGCGCTCCCCGTCTCTGGACAATAGATTGCCGCCTTGCGCCAGCGCTCCGAATTTACCCAGAGCCACGGCGGCTGAGGCTCTCACGTCCTTGTGGGAATCCTCTTGCAGAAGAGCTATGAGCGGCCTCACCAGCTTCCTATCGTTGCTTTCCCAGAGACCGTTCACTCCCAAAGCCCGCACGATGGGGTCTATATCGTTCAGCGAATGCTTGAAAACTGAGGTGAAGTCAAGGTCAATGTTGTTTTCAGCCATTGTGACCAGGCGCTCTATCAGCATACGCCGCCGTTCTACGGGTACGGATGCCCACAGACGGCCCATGGACGATATCTCGCTATCGGTGAGGCTGGACAGCTGGGCCAAGTCGCCATACCTCAAGGGGGTCGGTTCCGTGCTGATCTTTTCAAAATAAAGCTCTAGGGTCATCTGGCCACAATCAGTTCTTGGCTGAGATTGAGACGCTTTGACAGTAGATGGGAGGTGTCTTGAACCTTCCTCCCAGCCACCTGGACTCGCTGCCTATGGCAGCTAGGCCGTTGAGCACGTCATACACGTTTCCTGAAATCACGGTGTCTTTGACACGGCCTGAGATTTTGCCGTTTTCAATTCTATAGCCCAGTAGCACGTTGGCGTTGAACTCGCCCGCCAGCACGTTACCCTGCCCGGCGCCGAGCAACTGCTCAACAACAATACCGTCCTTAACGTCTTTGATCATGTCGGCGTAGGTTACGTTGCCTTCATCTATTACCAGTACGGTAGATGAGGGCGATGGAAGCGTGGTCAGCTCGCGGGAACCGTTGCCTGTGCTGGTTTCTCCCGCCTTTCCAGCCGTCTGCAGATCGTAGAGAAACGTGGAAGCTACACCTTGCTCAATGAGCGCTTTGCGCTGGCTGGGCACACCCTCGTCGTCGCTGGGGCTGCTGCCTGGGACAAGGGGCAAGGTGGGATCATCCCAGATGGAGAAGCTGTCGCTGACAATACGTTCGCCCAGCCGACCCACTAGAGGAGAGGCTCCTTGGAGCACCGTGCGTCCGCTAAACCCGGAAAGCAGAGGGCCTATCAGTGTGCCGGCTACACCGTGAGGCGTAAATATCACCGGCAAAGAGCCGGATGGCGCGGCAACCACTCTCCTTGCGTTTTCGAGTTGCTCCTTCACCGAACTCAGCACAAACGACGTGTCTTTTATGGGGCTGCAGGAGTTCTCTCCATCACCTACGAAAAGCATGTCTTCGCCCTGTATCAGGGTGCCGTGGAGGTAGACGCCGCATGAGCCGGCGGTGTAGGTAACCTTCCCCCCTCGTGAATTGATTATCGTCTGGCTGCCCAAGGTCTTGCCAACGCGGCCTTCGCATTGTACGTCCGGATACTCTGATCGCAGGGCATCAATCAAGGTCTGTCCCGTCTGCACCATGTCGTCCACCGGGTATGCTTCCAGAGCAGGGTCGTAGACGTCTACAGAGGGGTAGTCGGACTCGGAAGGGAACTCCAGCTTGGCCTCCGCTCCGAAAGTAGCCACTTCCAGTGCGGCGCTGACCAGCCGTTGCGGGTCAGAGAGGTCGGTTGTGGCGGCAAAGCCTATGCGACCGTCCTTGATGATGCGGAGAGCCACCCCTTCCGTTTCACGGGTCTGCAGCAGCTTGAGCTTGTTGGCTTCAAAGATAGCGGGCGTTTCCCGTGTGGATACGTGGAATACCTCCGCTTCTTCAGCCGACTTCAGGGCGCGCTCTAGGATCTCCTCAAGAATGGTTATGCTCCTCCTACCAGGCATTTCTGAATCCGTATATGTGGGCTGCCGTTGGATACGGGAAGCGGGCTCTGCCCGCCCTTGCCGCATCCGCCTCCCTGGTTCATGTCAAGGTCGCTGGCTACGGCGTCCAGGTTTTCCAGGGTAGTGAACAGGTTGCCGGTAAGCATGACGGGACGCAGCAGCTCCTCAACTTTGCCGTTCCGTATCATGAAAGCTTCACCGGCGGAGAAGGTGAACATCTCCATGCTGGTCATGCCGCCGTACCAGTTGCGTGCGTATACGCCCTCTTTGACGTCTGCCAGGATGTCATCGACCGAGGCCTCTCCTGGCTCTATGAACGTATTGGTCATGCGTACAATGGGAGGGTGTCTGTAGTTGATGGCGCGGGCGTTGCCGGTAGGCGCTTCTCCCATTTTAACTGCGGTCTCACGGGAGTGGAGGCGACCAACCAGCACGCCTTCCCTTATCAGGTGTGTGCGTGTGGCTGGTGTGCCTTCGTCATCGTATGCGTAGCTGCCCCGCAGGCCTGGCACCGCGGCGCCGTCTATTACGTTGAGGTGCTTGCCCCCGAAACGCCGGCCCATGTACATGATATCCCTCATCCGGTCGTCCTCGTAAACGTGATCGGCCTCAGAGAGGTGCCCAAAAGCTTCGTGGATGAACACGCCGGCAAGTACGGGGTCCAGGATTACCGTATATTCGCTTCCCTTTACCTGGGGCGCTTTGAGCAGGTCGACCGCTCGTTGCGCCACCTCTTTGGCGTCTCCTTCCAGGGAACGGGCAAAGGAGAAATCGCCCAGTGAGCCAACGCTTATCCCGGATTGCTGCACGTCGCCTCCATCTCTGGCTATTGCGGCTAGGCGCATATTGACGTCTATGCGCTCCTGCTCTATGTAAGCGCCCTCAGAGTTGGCAAAGTACGTCTTTCTGTAGCTGTCGCCGTAGCCTATTGTAGAGGTCTGCACGCCCGGGACCTCCAGCATAATCCCCACATAGCCGTCCAAGATATTTTTCTTCTCGGCGAGTGAGACGCGGCGAGGGTCCTCACCTATCGATGGGGATACCGTATCGAAGTGAGGCTCTACGTTGGATATATCGATTCTCTCTCCACCTACACTGCGTGCGTGGCTTATGGCGTTGGCTACCTTGTCTCCAAGATCCGATACGTCGTTGAATGAAGCGAAGCCCCAGCCACCCTTGTCCAGCGCCCGCACGTTGCCGCCCACTCCTGATGACCTGGTTATCTCTTCTAGGGACTTGCCGCGGTACACCAGACTGGTGCCCTCGCTTTGCTCCAAGCGCACTTCCACGTATCTGGCATTGTGCCCCTTGAGGGCCTGTTCCATGCGGTCTCTTATAGATCCACTGGTATTCATGAGGACACTGACCTTTCTGGCTTCCAAAGAGCCGATCGCACCTGCTCACAGCATGGACAAGAACGTACAGATCACCCTATACATCACCCTGATTCATCTTTCGCCGGGCTTGGTCTGCTGGCCATCATGTGCTCCCTGGCCATCCCCTAGCCCGTATACCAGGGCAGCCCCCGGTCCATCAGGTAGGCCGCAATCAGGACGCCCACCACTACCGCCACCACCATCATCACAAAGACCGCGGGCCAGAATAGACAGCCGCACCCACCCTCCACATCCTGTATTCCACCGGCTTGCTCCTGCATGACTCCCCCAACTGCTGAAGCGTAGGTCCTTACAGCCCCCATTGCGCAAACAGAGCTTCTGGAACCCCGGTGGGTAGTCTAGCACACAGCAGAGTGGGGAGGTCAACTCCACCGGCGGGCTTCATTTAGCATACCGGGCCGCTTATACTGGAAGTCCGGCATCCGAGGACGATACCAGTCTCCACCGTTCGCGGGCAATCTTCATATGTCAAAAGGTAGAAAGACGGCTAGAAACGTGACTGCCGGGGAGGTGCTCACGCGGCTCCTCATTGAGTACGGTCCCCTGCGTTGGGAACGACGCAGGGAGCCTGTGGCCGAACTTGTCACCACCATTCTATCCCAGCACACTTCTGACATTAACTCGGAAAGAGCGTACGATAGTTTGATTGCACGCTTCGGTTCGCTGGAGGCGGTGGTTGAGGCAGACGTGGAGGAGATAGCCCACGCCGTTAGAAGCGGAGGGCTGGCCCAGCAGAAGGCGCCCCGTATCAAAGAGGCGCTCAATCGGATCGTTGAGGAACGGGGAAGCCTTGAGCTGGACTTTCTTCAGAATCTGCCCCTCTCTGAAGCCAAGGCATGGCTGACGTCTCTCCCCGGTGTGGGCAAGAAGACAGCCGCCGTTACGTTGTGCTTCTCATTCGGTATGCCGGCGATGGCGGTGGATACCCACGTTTACAGGGTCAGCAAACGGCTAGGCCTGATTGGCGAGAAGACCGGCATTGACCAGGCCCACGACCTTTTGGAAGCTGCGGTTCCCCCGGACGACGTCTACGCTTTTCACGTCTGCTTGATTACCCATGGCAGGCGTGTGTGCAAGGCTCCTAGCCCGCTTTGCCAGTCGTGCATGCTGGCTGACGGATGCCCCACGGGCCGGCGACTGCTTGGGACGGCATCCCGTAAGTAGCGCGTTCCAGCGCTACGTTATAGCAAACGTGGAGCCGTCATCCCTTTTCTCCACCTCTATGCGCACAGGGAAAGACTCTTTCATCTCGTCCATGTGAGTGATGACCAGTATCCGCTCAAAATCGTCGGCTATAGACTGAATAACGTCTAATATCCGCTCGCGGCCCGTAGTGTCTTGTGTGCCGAACCCCTCGTCGATGAACAACGTGGGCAGTGGCGCTCCGGACCGTTGCGCCAGCAGCTTGGATAGCGCGATGCGCAGTGCCAGGTTGATTCGGAAAGCCTCCCCTCCGCTGAAAGTCTCGTAGCTGCGCGTTCCCAATGCGTCCGCCACCTTTATTTCCAGCGTCTCCACGGGCTCGCCACGCTGGGCGAGTCGTTGCGTCTCCAGCTTGAGGTGCATTGCGTTGTCCGTCATTCGCCCCAACAGCCTGTTTGCCTCTGCTTCCAGCTCCGGCAAAGCGGATTCTACCAGCAACGCTTGGACCCCCGTCCTGCCGAAAGCTGTCACCAGCTGCTCGTATAGTTCCCGCTTCTCCGACATTTCTTTGAGTTTGGCCTCTGCCTCCATCCTTCTAAGGTCGGTTTCAGCATATTGCTTAAGCATGAGTTCCAGGTGCTGCACCTGTCCTATAAGCGACTGGTATTCTTCCTGCCGGAACCGCCTTCCCGCTTCCGAAGCGGTGTATTGACGTTCCAGTTCGTCAAGTGCTGCCGTCTCTTTTCGGATAGCCTCTATTTGTTGTTCACCCTGTGCGATATCTTTTTCCCGCCGAACAGCCGAGGCCACGACCCGGTTGAGTTTGTCTCTTTCTTCTGGCAGAGCACTTTCCGCCTGTTCCAGCAGTCGGTATTCGTTCTCGGCGGGGAGAAGCTTCTCGATCTCTCCCTTGAGGCGCTGGTGCGCCTCGGGATCGTAGCCCAAGTCCGCCAGCTCACGGCGTATCACCTCCAACTGTTGCGGTGCTTTCTGCGCCTCATACATCTGCTGCTTCAGGGTCGCTAGGCGTGCCAGCAGCGTCCGCTTCGCCTGCTGCAGCGACTCCGACTCGCCAGCTACGCTCACCGCGAGCTCTTTCCGCCTGGGCGATGCCTGGGCTAACACGGCCTCATTCTGCCGGTATTCCTGTGCCATCACTCTGCCCTGCGCTTCGTATTCGGCCTGGATATGAGCTTTACCCTCTTCGCCCAGGTCTGTACCGCACAGGGGGCACTTGGCTTCTTCCTCAGATAGCATGTCCACCTTGCTACGCAGCGCCTGCATCTCGCTTCGTAGGCGCTGGTTTTCCGTGGTCAGGGTCTGCTGCTTCACTTCCAGGTTCTGGAGTTCGAGACGTTGTGCTTCCAGTGCCTTTTCTCGTTCCTCTAAACTGGAGTGCTCTTGCTCTGCCAGTGCAACGTCCGTTTCCAGCGCGGACAGTGTCCCGGCTCGCTGATCCAGCGGCTTCATCCGTTCTTGTAGGCGGGCGAAAGGCACCTGCCGCTGGCTGGCGTCCTGCTCTTTGAGGCGCGCCTCTGTCAACCTCCGGTACGCCTCTTGGATTACCTCCCGCCGTTCGGACAGCCTCTCCCATTCACTGATCCGCTTGCTATGCAACGACGTCAGTTCTCTGAGGTGCCGCAATTCCTCACTTTCCGAGGCAACTCTAGATGCAAGGTCTTCCATCTCCTTTCGACGCACCCTGAGCGATTCAGCCTGCCCACGCAGTGAATTGGCCAACTCCTCGGCCTGCTTCAGCGTCTCTGAGCTTGCCGCAAGCTTAGATCGCGCTTCAGGCAGTTGGACTTCGTGTTCTGCTCTGTGTTCCAACTGCTGAGACCAGGCTTGTAGCTGGCCTTCCAGCAACCGGGACTCGGCGCTTATCTCCCTGACTTTACGCCGCGCCCGATCCATGAGCCGTTCATAGAAGCCCAGCCCCAGTATCTCTCCTAGCACTCTTTGCCTGTCCGCGGGGCGTTTCGTGGTGAACTCATTGGCGCGACCCTGCACCAAGAAGGCGCTGTTCACGAACGTATCGAAGTTCATGCGCACCAACCGGCGTATGGCCGCCTCTGTTTCTCGCACTGTGCTGCCCCCGGCTTCCCTCCACCTAGTGCCTCTTTCGTCTTCGACGTTCAGCAGGGCGGCCGTCGACTGCTCCGCGGCAACCGTGCTTGCCTCGCTTGGGTCAGCACGGGCGCTGGAATTGTCGATCATCTGACCGTCAGGAGAGGCGGCCGTTGCCAGAGTTGGACTGCCGGTTGCTATCTGCAGCTGCAAATCGGTGCTTCCGGCCCGTGCTCCGCGCCCCTTGGAGTACCTGCGTATTACCCTGTACAGTTGCCCCTGTCCCTCTCCGTAGGTGCGTCCTTCCGCAATGAACTCCAGTTCAACTCGCATATCCTGCTCACCAGTATGCACCAGCTCTTCCTGCGGCCGGTGTACGGCGTCTCCCCACAGAGCCCAAGCGATTGCGTCCAGCAGAGACGACTTCCCGTGACCGTTGGCCCCCGTTAGGCACGCGATATGGATGCCGCCAAGATGCAGCGACGGTACATTCTGCCTGTAGCACTTGAAGTTCTCTACGGTGAGTCTTATCGGGATCATATCGGCTTAATTCTAGCAAGCCGTTCTGCAGGACTCATAGCTAGTGGTAAGACAGCCTGGGGCAAAAGCGAGAAGTGTGTGTCAGTGAATACCGGTATGGGTTCGAGCAAAGTCAGCTTATGCGACGGTAGCGTGGGTAGGAGCCGAAAATTCTGAACCAAGACGCCTGCTCCTGTAGGTGCTGCAACGCCTCTCTGATCGGCGTTTCTTCTCTGTGCCCGTCCAGGTCTATGAGGAAGATGTACTTCCCCAGGCTCTCACCCGTGGGCCTGGACTCTATCTTGGCCAGATTTATACCGCGCTCTGCAAGCTCCTTCATAACGCCGTACAGCAGTCCAGGCCTGTCATCGGTGAAAGAGAAGCATAAAGATGTCCTGTCGTTGCCCGTGGGTCCCTGGTCTGAATGCGCCAGCACCGCGAACCTAGTCACATTGTTGGGATTGTCCTGGATACCGTGGGCCAGCACGTCCAGTTTATAAAGCTCGGCGGCGCGGATTGTGCCTATGGCGCCCGCCGGCTCCCGTGTGTCACTCAGCCGCTTTGCTGCTGCGGCGGTACTCAAGGCCGCAGCGGCGGAAACGCCGGGGAAATGCGACTCCAGATACCTGCGGCATTGCGCCAGAGCCTGTGGATGTGAGTAGATTATCTTTATATCGGAAATGTTCATCCCGTCTCTAACCAGGAGGCAGTGCTGGACGGGCAGTACAAGCTCCCCACAAATGAACAGGGACGACTCGTTGATTAGCATGTCTAGGGTGTCGTTGACCGATCCTTCCAGGCTGTTCTCAATGGGTACAATTCCTTCTTCTGTCCTGCCATTGCTCACTGCTTCCGCAACCGCGGAAATGCTGGGACAGGGTATTAGTTGGGCTTGCGGTGCATGTTTGAGGGCAGCGCCTTCGGTAAACGTTCCCGCCGGGCCCAGATAGGCTACCCGGTGTGACATCAATGGACCGCCACGCGGGTTAGAGCGGTGTACAATGCCTCTTCGTCAGGGGCAGTGGTCACCGCTATGACTTCAGAGTTGGGTTGCACGATCTTTTCAGGAGAAGGGACTTCCGGTTCCCCCTCTTCGTCTACTAGTAGGGCTATTATGGTTCCCTGGGGAAGCTCCAGCGACTCCAAGGGCTTACCGGCCGCTTCCGCATCGGGAGGTATCTGTACTCCAACCAAATGCCGTTTAGACCCTGGCAGCGGCAGCAGATGCACCAGTCCATGCTGGGGTAGCTCCTCTTCTACCTGGCTCAGTATTATGTCGGTATGGCTGACTATCACGTCTGCACCCAGCTTGCGGAACAGATCGTCGTTTTGGGGGTTGTTAACTAGGGCTATTGTCCGTGGTACCTGGAATTTTAGCTTGGCAATCTGGCAAGCTACCAGATTGTCCTCATCCAGACCGGTGACAGCAATGAGAACATCGGCGCGGCTGGCGCCGGCTTCTTCAAGGACGACGGCTTCTGAGCCGTCGCCGCTTATGGCTACGCTGCCCAGCCTGTCGACAACGTAAGCATAGCGCCGTGAGTCGCGTTCTATGACCAGCACTTCCTCACCGGCCTCTAGCAAAGCCCTGGTTAGGTGGTACCCAACTTTTCCACAGCCTACGATTATTACATACATAGCTAGCTGTACAGCCCCTCCAGAATCATATCAGACAGTACGCTGGCCGTGCTGACCGTTTTCAATCCCAGTTCTGCGTACATCTGTTGCCTGGCGGGGTCGGCGATATGGCATATCACGTTCTCCACGCCGAAGGTGTGCAATGCTTTCTGCGACGCCAGTATGTTTCTGGCATCTCTTGTCTCTACAGCAAGGAAAGCCTCCGCTTGCTCTATGCCGGCCATGAGCAGGTCTTCGTCCTGGGTAGCATCGCCAAGCAGCGTCCTGATTTCGATTGATTCAGTCAAGCGCCGCAAGTTCTCCTCGTTAGAGTCTACAACGGTGACGGCATTACCTTGGGAAGCCAGTCTACGGGCAATCATGGCCCCGGCACGGCTGCAACCTGAAATAACTATGTTCAATGGCCTACTTCCATGGCAGTGGTGGGCGCCCGATCGGTGGGAACGTCTGGGCAGAGGCGTCTATGCAATGGAGGAGCGGGGCTATTGGTAGGCATAGAAGATTCTTCACTCCACTCGGAATGACAGGGTCGGCGATCAAGAACCATTGTGCCCCAGGCCGTGGTAGGATCTTGATGGGTGCCATAGGAGAACCGGACATCCGGCGTTCTTCAAGATATATGGCACCGTACGGCCCAAGCTGAAGACGCCGTGCTGCGTCTTGTAGGGCAGGGCTATTACTATTGCCTCTACTTCTCGCTCCTCTGCCTCTTGGATCAGTGCCGGACCAGCGTCTCTGGCTCTGAGTATCTCCGCTTGTATATTGCCGTGGAATTTCTTGCCCAGGTTCTCCATGCGCTCGAGGACAGTCTCACATCTGTCTTCTTCCAGGATAGCTTCTGCGTCCAAAGGGAGCTCACGGTGCACTTCTATAACGTAGACTACGTATACCATGCCTTTGCTGTCGTGGGTCAAGTCACATGCCAGCGAGAGCGCCTCGGTATCGCATTCATCTCCATGAACAGGCACAAGAACCTTATGCGCTCGCATGACCCTCCTCTATTCCTGTTTTATGTGTCCAAGTCCGATATAGGCGGTAGATTACTGCCTTGATTCATAGTCTTCATATAGCCGTTGAATCAACGGGATGAAGCTACGAACTCAAAGCTTAACTCACCCTCGATGGTGTGCGCGCTCGCGAAGGCGGGGCCTCTCCAAGCCTGACCCTATTGAGAAGATCGTCTCTGCCAGCCACAAACAGGATGTCCCCGGGCTCTACCTCTTCATCCTTGGAAGGGAACAGAATAGGCTCTCTGCGCCTACGGATAGCCAGAACGGCTATACCGTATCTGTCGCGTGTGCCGCCGAGGCCGGCATCCTCCAGCGTCTTTCCCACCATGTGTTCGGGCGGTTTGAACTTGCTTATGCCAAAGTCATTGGTAATCCCAACGTACTCCATCACGTTGGGATTAAACAGGGTGTGCGCCAGGCGCACGCCCGCCTCCTGCTCAGGGTAGACTACAAAGTCCGCTCCTATGCGTTCCAGAGTCTGTGCGTGGAGCGGGTTGTTGGCCCTGGCTATCACCTGCTTCACGCCCAAGGTCTTGAGGAGTAGGGTGGTCATTATGCTGGCCTGGATGTCTGTGCCAATAGCGACAACAGTGAGGTCGAAGCTGGCAACGCCCAAGTCCCGCAGTACAGACTCGCTGGTGGCGTCGGCTCTTACTACGTAGGTAAGCTGACCCGCAAGGTCTTGCACCAATTGTTCGTCCGTGTCTATGCCCAAGACGTCGAATCCCAACTGGTACAACTCTTGAGCCAGGCTTATGCCGTATCGTCCCAGGCCTATGACTGCAGCTTGGTTGGCCATAATTGCTATCTAACCTATTCTAACCCGCTCTTGTGGATAACGGTATATGGCCCGCCTCTGCCGTTGTCCCAGGGCAAGGGCAATGGTGAGCAGGCCTATCCTTCCCACAAACATAGTGCTAATGATTATAGACTTGCCCCATGGTGTCAACTCCGGCGTTATTCCTGTGGATAATCCTACGGTGCCAAATGCGGAAATGGTCTCAAAGATCAGGTCTTCAAACGCCAGCCCTTCCGTTATGACCAATAGAAACGCAACTAAGAATACCACCGTCACCCCCAGGGCCGCCACGGTCAATGCCCGCTGGATCTGTCCAAAAGGTATCTCGCGGCCAAAGGCCTCAGGCTGGGCACGGCCACGGATAGTGGTCAGGATGGCTATGAATATCACTGCTACGGTGTTCACTTTGATGCCCCCGGCTGTAGAGCCTGAGGCCCCGCCAATGAACATCATCCCGGTAAAGAAGACGTTGGTGTGTTGGCTGGTTTGTGAGAAATCTATTGTAGTGAACCCTGCGGTGCGTCCACTGACAGTGTGGAAGAAGGAATCGATGATCTGCGTGCTGAACGGCAAGCCTTTGAGGGTCGCCTCATTGCGAAACTCGGAAACGAACACCACCACGGTTCCTATGAAGAACATAAGGAAGGTCATCACCAGAACCAGCCTGCTGTCCACGCTGAGTTTCCTGAATTTGCGGTAGCGTATCATCTCCACAAGGACCGTGTAGCTGATGCTGCCCAATATGATGAGGATTGTAACGGTTCCTATGACCCATATCTCTTCTCGAAATATGGCCAGGCTCTTGGATTCCGGCAGTATGTTGAACCCGGCGTTGTTGAAGCCCGATATGGAAAGGAAGACTGCTTGCCATGTAGCTTCTCCTACCTCATATTGAGGGAGGAAGCGCCAAAGCAAGACTAGGAAGGCCACAACCTGGATGATCAGGGTCAGTATTACCACCTGGATGGTCAGCCTGACTAGGCCGCCGGCGTGGCTAACGCCCAGGGAGTCGCCCATGAAGAGTTGATTGGTCAGGGTTATGCGCTGGGTGAAAATGACCAGCAGGAACGTCGCGGTGCTCATGAAGCCAAGGCCGCCTATCTGCATCAGGGCGGCTATGATCACCTGGCCGGACGTATTCCAGAAGGTTGCGGTGTCCACCGTCACCAACCCGGTGACTGTGACTGCCGAGGTGGCGGTGAAAAGGGCGTCCAGGAACGGAGTGAACTCGCCGGTGGTATTGAAGAAGGGAAGCCATAGCAGGAAGGTGCCCACGGCTATCAGGCTGCCGAAGCTGTAGAGGAGAATAAGCGGAGAGGTAAACCTGCGGCTGGGCCTTCTCGGCGTTGCAGGGGCAATGTGTACAGGTTGGAGCTCTTGCCTACGCGCCTGCCGCAGTACACGGTCTCCCAGCCTTCTTCTTGTGGAGTTAGGTTGCACCGCTAATTCCCGATTATCCTGGCTGCCACCCGGCGGTGCGGCGAAAGTTCAATTTGCATGGCCTTGATGGAAAGACCTTCCTGTTTTCCAGCCTTGCTTTGTTAAAGAAGTAGTAGATAGGTTCTAGCTTAAGGCTCAATTTGTCGGCGAATTCTAGTCCGCATATGAAGGGCTGTCAATCCTCAACTTGCTTTCTTACCATTGGAGTCCTGCGTGCTATATTGCCATATATCGATGCTTAAAGGGAGGGTTGTAGATGAGCGAGGCGTACACGATTGAGATAGAAGAAACTCCCGACGATAAAGATGTTACGCTTGTACAGGAAGGACTCCAACAATATAACCTGCACTATGCCGATCAAGACAACTATAAAGGGTTGGCAGTGTTCCTGAGAAATGAAGCGAATTCAGTTGTCGGCGGCCTCCTCGGCTGTACATATTGGGGGTATCTCAACATTCAGGTTCTTTGGGTAATGGAAGACCATCGACATGTTGGAGGTGGCCAAGCTCTACTGAATACGGCTGAGCAAGAGGCTATCAAGCGGGGATGCACATATGCTCATCTGGATACACATGACTTTCAAGCCTTGTCTTTCTACCAAAAGCGAGGTTTTGCCATAGTGGGTGAGCTTGAAGAATTGCCGCCTGGTCATAGTAGATACTTACTGAGAAAGGTACTCTAGTTAGTGGTATGTAAATCTATAAGAACATTGCTAGGAGGCGCTTGTGGACTACGTTAACCTGGGTCGGACCGGTATGGAAGTATCTCGCATTTGCCTGGGATGCCTCACCTTTGGCGGCCAGGCCGATGAAAAAGAGTCGCTGCGCATTGTGGACACAGCGTGGGACGCGGGCATCAACTTCTTCGATACTGCCAACGTTTACACGGAGACGCTTTCGGAGACGTATTTGGGCAAGGCGCTCAAGGGCCGCCGGGACCGGGCCGTGATTGCTACCAAAGTGCGCGGCAGTATGGGTCCAGGCGTCAACGACGCCGGTTTGTCCAGGAAGCACATCATGGACGCCGTAGACGCCAGCCTCATGCGCCTTCAGACCGACTACATAGACCTGTACCAGGTGCATTCCTGGGACGCGGACACGCCCTTGGATGAGACCCTGCGCGCGCTGGACGATCTGGTGCGCCTGGGCAAAGTGCGCTACATAGGCTGCTCCAACTTTGCTGGCTGGCAGCTCACCAAGTCTCTCTGGATCAGCGACTTGAAGGGACTGGCTAGGTTCGAGACGGTGCAGCCTCGCTACAACCTGCTGTTCCGCGGCATAGAGGAGGAGTTGCTGCCGGTCTGCCTTTCGCAAGGCGTGGGCGTGATACCGTACAATCCAATAGCGGCGGGATTGCTCACCGGTAAGCACAAGCGCGGACAACCGCCTGTCTCAGGTACGCGGTTCGATCTGCGGGAGGTCTACCGCGATATCTACTGGTACGAGCGCAACTTTGAGGCGGTGGAGAAGCTGGAGGCGATAGCCGGAAAGTACGGCCATACGCTGATTCAGCTTGCGTTGAGCTGGGTGCTGGCCAATCCGGCAATCACATCGGCTATTGTGGGGGCCAGCAGCGCTGAGCAACTCCAGCAAAGCATATCGGCGGCGGAAGCGAGGCTGGAACCGGAGGAGATCGCGGCCTGTGATCCCGTGTGGGACGATCTGAAGGGTGCTATGTAGCTCAGCGCCGTTCGTGCAACAGCTCCCGCATCTGTGCCGCCAGTTGAGGCAGTATCTCGCCGGTGGGGCCGCGCAAAGAAACGTCGACCCATTCGGTGAGAGGGGTGGGGTTAACGTTGATCTCGATCAGGTAGGCCCCGCGCTGCTTGGCCTGCATGGGGAAGCCGGCGGCGGGATAGACGGTGGCCGACGTTCCCAGGATTAGCATGCAATCGCATCTGTCTGTCTCCTGGAAGCATCTTTCCAGCACGTCGCGCGGTATGGGCTCGCCGAACATGACGCCATCGCTCTTGATGATGCCGCCGCACTCCGCACAGCGAGGGGGCACTTCGTCGAAGCTGAACTCGGAGCGAGGCAGTCTGAGCGAGCAGTCCATACAGCGGAGAAGGGTGCGGTTCCCGTGTATCTCCGACAGATTTCTGCTTCCCGCCTCCCTGTGCAAGCCGTCTACGTTCTGGGTGATGGTGTGCTTGAGCAGCCCTACTGCTTCCAGGTCTGCCAGCGCGTAGTGGCCCGGGTTGGGCTCTGCTTTCTCTATGGCCTGGCGGAACTCGAGGCGTTCCGGCTGCTCCTCGCTTTCCCGAAGCCCCAGGGTTCGTTCCCACCAGGCCTTGGGGTCTGCGATGAAGACGTCGTAGCTGCGAGGGTCGGGCTCACCGATGCGCGTCCATAGGCCGCCGGGCCCGCGGTAGGTGGGTATGCCGCTCTCCGCGCTCATGCCTGCGCCGGACAGGGCTACCAGGTAGCGAGATGCGCCCAGTATCTGGGCGGCGCGTTGCAGGGCTTGCTGGGTTTCCGGTGAGAGATCCATCCGTTGATCCTATCACAGCGTTCAGGGCGATTAGCGGGGTAGGGTAGGGGAGCCGAATTGTTTCCAACGTTATGTCTACTCCAAAGCTAAAAGCGAACCACTTTTTTGAAAATATGGGAAACAAATCCGATCCTTCGACAAGCTCAGGACAGGATTCCGTTGAGGGTGAGACGGTTTTCGTCTGGGATTGCCGTGGCCCTCCGCCAAGCCCCCTCTACCGTCGTTCCCGTGCAGACGGGAACCCACTCCTCTCCGCCCGCCCCTGGATTCCCGATCGGGTCGGGAATGACGAAAGGACACAGGAATGACGGGTGAGGAGGTGGACAGTCGGTAAGTTGCGGGTAGTGTTCATGGGTGCATGATAAGGGCAGACCGCCAGTGTGGGGAAGGGGCGGATGACGAGAGTGGAGACTGGAAGAGCACAGCGCCTCTCTGTACAATAATCAACGCGAGTTTGAGCAAGGTTTGAAGTAGTAGTATATGTAGACTTATGCACAGCTATCCGCACATAGAGCGCTACCAGGCCGACAAGCAGCGTCTCATCGAGTTCGGCGGCTCCGACAGCGAAATGAACATCCGGCGCGCCTTTGCCGTCTGCCTGGATTCCTACTGCCGCGAGCATCGGGAGAAGCTGGCTCTGATAGAAGTGCTGGGCGCATCCCTTGGCAACCGTCCCGACGGCACGGTCAAGGACTCCCTGCGCATGAGCAGAGGCTACTGGGAAGCCAAGGACAGCCACGACGACCTGGACACCGAGATACAGCGCAAGTTCAACCGCGGCTATCCCAGGGACAACATCATCTTTGAGGACTCACAAATCGCCGTCCTCTTCCAGAACCGTGAAGAGGCGATGCGCGTCGACATGTCCCGCCCCGGGGAGCTTCACCGGCTCATACGCGCCTTCCTGGACTACGAGCTTCCTGAAATCGAGGAGTTCCGCCAGGCTCAGCAGCAGTTCAAGGCGGACCTGCCCACTGTCATAGGCAACCTGCGGGAGGCCGTTGAGGAGGCCGAGGCCAACAATCCTGAGTATCAGGAGGCCGCCGCCGCCTTCCTAGAGCTGTGCCACAAAGCCATTGGTCCGAAGGTATCGAACTTCGACGTAAAGGAAATGCTGCTACAGCACATTCTCACCCAGGACATCTTCCTGCGGGTTTTCAGCGAGGACCAGTTCCACCGCGAGAACAACATCGCACACCATCTCACTGCACTGGCAGACACCTTCTTCACCGGCGAGGTGAGGCGAGAGGCAATCGACCGGCTGCGGGCATACTATGGCGTCATTGGACGGGCCGCCGACGAGATAGCAGACTACGCCGAGAAGCAGCAGTTCCTCAAGGCGATATACGAGGACTTCTACAAGTCCTACAACCCCGCCGCAGCCGACCGCCTGGGCGTGGTCTACACTCCCAACGAGGTAGTGGACTTCATCATCCGGGGAGCCGACCACCTGCTGCAGAAGCATTTCAACCGCCGCCTGGCCGATGACAACGTGCAGATACTGGACCCGGCCACGGGCACGGGCACCTTCGTTACCAACCTCATCGCCTACCTGGCGGAGAGCGGCGAGCCGGACGCCCTGGAGCGCCTGCGGGACAAGTACCGCCACGAGATCCACGCCAACGAGGTGGCGATTCTGCCCTACTACATCGCCAACCTGAACATAGAGTACACCTACAGGGAGATGACGGGGCGCTACCTGGAATTCCCCAACCTGGTGTTTGTGGATACGCTGGACAACATGGAGTGGCAGGGAGCGACGGGCGGGGCGGTGGCCCGACAGCGGTCCTTCAACCTGGGTGGCTTCTCCACGGAGAACTGGATGCGGGTGCAGCTGCAGAACGAGAAGGACATCAGCGTCATCATCGGCAACCCGCCGTACAACGCCAACCAGCAGAACGAGAACGACAACAACAGGAACCGCGCCTACCCGGAGATTGACCGGCGGATAAGTGACACCTACGTTAAGGAAAGTAAGGCGCAGAAGACAAAGCAGTACGATATGTACAAGCGGTTCATTCGCTGGGCCTCCGACCGGCTGGCGGACGACGGGATTATTGCGTTCATTACGAACCGCGCCTACATAGACACCCGACAGGACGACGGCTTTCGGAAGGTAGCATCAGAGGAGTTTAGCGACATATACCTTCTGGACTTGGGTTCGGACGTGCGCCGTAATCCCAAGATATCCGGCACCACCCATAACGTCTTTGGGATACAGACCGGCGTTGCCATAGGCTTCTTTGTGAGGGACAAATCCAAGCTCGGCCAGTGTGGGATTCACTACGCCCGCCGTGAAGACGCCGAGATCGCGAAGGACAAGCTGGCCTATTTGCGCGGGGCCAAGCTTGATGAAATAGTGTTTGAGGAAATTACCCCTGACTCCAAGGACAACTGGCTCAACCAGTCCAACAGCGACTTTGACAGCCTGCTGCCCCTGGCCACCAAGGAGACCAAGTTTGCCAAGTTCGCCTCCGAGGAGAGGGCTGTCTTCAAGCTATACTCGCTGGGGGTTGTTACGGCTCGTGACGAATGGACGTTTGATTTTGACAAGAGCGCCGTTTCTGACAAGGTAAATTTCTTTTCCAGAACTTATAGGGACGAGATAGATAGATTTAATACTGAAAAACCTGATGCCGGTTCAATCGGAGATTGGGTGAACAGGTCTATTAAATGGACGGCGGAGTTGGAGACTCACTTGGTCAAAGGCCACAAACTTGAATTTAAGGAGGCAAATATAATCACGGCGTTATACAGACCGTTTGTTGCCAAGAACTGTTATTACGCTCCCATCATCACCCACCGCAGGTATCAGCAACCACGTATATTTCCACACGGCGGCAAATTCCAGAACAAAGTAATATGTTTCTCCGGCCTCGCCTCCAGCAAACCGTTTCAGGTACTTGCGACGGACCGAGTTCATTCTCATGACCTGCTTGAAAAGACCCAATGCCTGCCACTATACCGCTACGAGTCTAAGGGGAGGCGCGCCAGGAACATCACTACCTGGGGCATCAAACGCATCAATGACCACTACAAGAAGGAGTGGGGCGAAGAATTCAAAAACAAATACCCGGGTCGCGGCATCACCGCGGAGCACATCTTCGCCTACACCTACGCCGTGCTCCACAATCCGGCATACCGCCATCAGTACGCCGTGGACCTTACGCGGGAGTTCCCGCGCCTGCCCCTCCACCACGACTTCGACCTATGGACGCAGATGGGACAGGAGCTCCTTGACCTGCACGTCGGCTTTGAGTCCGCCGAACCATATCCCCTCCGGCGAATCAACAAACTGGGAGATGCAAAGCGCGTCATTCTGAAGCCGGACAAGGTAAAAGGCAGCATCGTGCTGGATGACAAGACCACCCTTACCGGTGTTCCGCCGGACGCTTGGCGCTACCGCTTGGGCAACCGCTCGGCACTGGAGTGGGTACTGGACCAGTACAAGGAAAAGAAGCCCAGGGACCCCACCATCGCGGAGAAGTTCAACACCTACCGCTTCGCCGATTACAAGGAGCGGGTAATCGACCTGCTGCAGCGGGTGTGCACGGTCAGCGTCCGCACCATGGAGATAGTGGACGGCATGGCGGAGGTGCGTTCAGAATGACAGGGGGCGCGGCTGTCATTCTGAGGAGTGAAGCGACGAAGAATCCCAAAGCAATGCGCGAATACTACGTATACATTCTGACAAACGAGACCCACAGGCTGTACGTCGGTGTAACCAGCGACCTCCAACGAAGGATGTACCAGCACAAGAACAAGCTTACCCCGGGCTTTGCAAGCAGATACAACCTGCGGTGGCTGGTGTACTACGAGACCACCACAGATATTCAGTCTGCGATAGCTCGCGAGAAGCAGATAAAGGGATGGAAGCGGTACAGAAAGGTCGCCTTAATAGAATCGGAGAACTCTAAGTGGGTAGACCTGAGTGCTGAGTGGCTAGAGGTTTTGGATTCTTCGCTGCGCTCAGAATGACAGGGGGCATTCAGAATGACAGTAGAGCGCGCCGTCATTCTGAGGAGTGAAGCGACGAAGAATCCCAAGCGATTGCGGGCAAAACTGCGCTGTCTTGGGATGAGACCCTTTGGATTCTTCACTTCGTTCAGAATGACAGGGGGCGCGGCTGGATTCCCGATCGGGGTCGGGAATGACGGCGGACGGGGGTGAGAATGTCGGAGGTGGAGGTGCGCTCCGCACCTTTCCAAGTGAGCGTCGCTATTCTACAATGTGCGTAGTCGCCGGGGCCGAGAGTGCCGGTTTGACGATACGGAGGACACCAATGACAACTATCACGGAACGTTTCTACGAGCTTCACCCGACTTCCAGGAAGCTGTACGAGGAGCGTTCAAGAGGCCTATTCCCTGACGGCGTTACGCACGAGACGCGGTTTCTTTCGCCGTTTCCCATCTACGCCACCCACGCCGAGGGACCAAGGAAGTGGGACGTGGACGGGAACGAGTACATAGACTACGTTTCCGGGCATGGATCCCTGCTGCTGGGGCACTCGCATCCCGCCGTGGTCAATGCGGTGACCGAGCAGGTGTCCAAAGGGACTCACCTGGGCGCCAACACGGAGCTGGAAATCAAGTGGGGCGAGCTGGTGGTAAGGCTGATTCCATCGGCGGAGAAGGTGCGATTCACCAGCTCCGGCACGGAATCTACGTTGATGGCGATGCGCCTGGCTCGCGCTTTCACGGGCAAGAGCAAGATCATCAAGTTCTTCGACCACTTCCACGGCTGGCACGACTATGCCATGGCCAACGGAAACGCGTCCGGGCCGGGTATTCCCGCTGAGACGTGGCAAAGCATGGTAGTGCTGCCAGAGGTCAACGACATTGGAGCGGTGGAGAAGGCGCTGGACGAAAACGATGACACTGGGGCCATCATTCTGGAGCCGACGGGCGCGCACATGGGGGTGTCGCCGATACATCCTTCGTTCCTGGAGGAGGTGCGCGAGCTGACGGACCGCCGTGGGATAGTCCTCATATTCGACGAGGTGGTTACGGGGTTTCGCTCTTCGCCAGGCGGCGCTCAGGGCAGGTTTGGAGTTACGCCTGACATGACGTCTCTTGCCAAAATACTGGGAGGCGGCCTGCCTGGAGGAGCCGTAGCGGGCAAAGCGGACATAGTCGACATGATCCAGCGCCGCGGCGACCCCAGTTGGGACGCGTCGCGTCGCGTTTCACACCCGGGCACCTTCAACGCCAACCCGGTATCGGCGGCGGCGGGTGCGGCGGCACTGGACCTGGTTGCCACCACCAACGTCAATGCCCATGCGGAGGCGATGGCCACCCGGCTGAAAGATGGAGTCAACCAGGTGATGGCGCGCCTGGAGATACCGGGCTGCGCCTATGGGGTGGCCTCGCTGGTCCATTTGACCATGGGCACGCCGGTGGACCCGGAGTCGATCAACGATATGCCCCACGATAAGATAAGGGCTTCCATGACGCCGGAAAAGATTGGCGCGTTGAAGCTGGGGATGCTCAATGCCGGAGTAGACCCCATGTGGAAGACGATGGTTGTATCGGCGACGCACCAGGAAGCGGACATAGATTTCACGGTGGCCGCTTACGAAGAGGCGTTCACTGCAATGCGCGATGAGGGGGTTATCTAGCAGATTGCACTCCCTATGGCTGTGGCAAGGCAAGGGCTTGGGGGCACGTTTTGCCCGCTCACTCCCTTCGACAGTGCTCAGGGTGAGCTTGTCGAACCAAATGGGCGGGCTTGGTGTGGCGTGTCCGCTCATCCTGCCATCTTATATGGGAGATCAATGGGGCGCGGCCCGACGGCTATGAGAGTTGGTCTGCTTAGGCCAACCGCTATACTGGGTAGAAGGACTTGCCTTTGAACTGTCCCAGATGTGCCGCTTACAACGGCGAAAAGGCCGAATACTGTGCTCAGTGCGGTGTGAAGCTGACCGTTGAAGGAGAATCTGCTCAGCTGGACGCCTACGGCCTGCCGCCCGTGCCGAATCTCACGCCGAACACGGTGGGGTTCTCTCCCAAAGACCTAGCCGCTCTGCTAAGCGAAACGTTCAGAATCTACCAAAACAGCTTTCTCCTGCTGCTCGGCGTATCATTGATTGGCCATATACCGTTTTTCATCGGTGCTTTCTTATCTGATGGAGTCCAGGTAGTGATAACGGTGTTCGTCCTAGGTTTTCTCGCCGGCGTGCTGGCCAGTGCCGCTACCACCTATATTGTGGTGGGAGGGTACCTGGGATACAGGGGTACGGCCGCCAGCGGGTATGCCGCGGCTCTCAGATTTGGCCCATCTCTTCTGGCCAGCACCTTGATATATGCGGCGGCAGTGGGTGCGGCGGTGTTGCTGATCCTCGTTGTCATTGGTATTCCCATACTGATCTTCCTCCTTGTCGCCTGGTTCTTCTACGTTCAGGCGGTGATGATAGAAGGCAAACGCCCCATGGAGGCGCTGTCTCGCAGTTGGGACCTGGTCAGGAGCAACTGGCTCAGGGTTCTGGGGATAGGCATGGTTTACGTCTCGATCACCATGGTGGCCGTATTCGCAGCTTCTCTGCCGGGTCTACTGGTTTCGGGAGCTGTGGGAAATCTGCTCACCACGGCCGGGACTGCGGTTGTAGCGCCGGTCTCCTATGTTGGGGCCGTGGTGGTCTACATGGACCTGCGCGCGAGGAAAGAGGGGTACGACGTGGATTCGCTGGCCGCAGACATGGGCTGGGTATAACTCGCAACCCTGGCAGGGCTTCTCCGTCGTTCCTGCGAAGGCAGGAACCCAAGGGTGGAGAGGGGCCGCCATCTTTGGAGTCCTCCCGCCCCGGCCACCCTGCCTGGATTCTCGCCTCCGCGAGAATGACGAGATGAGAGCGCGAGAATGACGGAAGAGAGCCCCTCTCCGCATAGGGAACGCCCCACCCCGCCGCCCGATTGCTCCGTTTCCTCGCAATGACGAAAGGCGGGATGCCCGCCTGCCCGTTGCCCCGTTAGCTCTTTTGCCCACCCCCAACAACCGGCAGCACCACGTGGGAGGGATGCTCCCGGTCATGGTAGACGGCGTTTACCGCCACCTCTTTCCGCAGGCTCTTGCCAAGGGGTTCCCCCGTATTGGGGTTCACGTCAAAACGTGGAAAGTTGGAGCTGGAGACGTCGACCCGGATACGGTGCCCTTTCTTGAACAGGTTGCTGGTTGGGTAGAGAGGAAAGCTCAGCTTGTAGATTTGGCCCGGGGTCATCAGCTGCGGTTTCTCCCATGAATCGCGGAAGCGGGCCCTCATGATGCTGTCAGTGATGTTCATGTCGAAACCATCCGGGTAGTCCTCACCGGGCGGATATACGTCTATCAGCTTGGCCGTGAAGTCCGTGTCCACGGCGGATGAGGATATCCATAGTTTGACCGTGATTGGGCCGGTGACCTCCATGTCGTCCTCCAAAGGAGGAGTCTGGAAAACCAGCACGTCGTGCCTGGAGGATAGGGGCAGGTATGGTTCGCGGCTGCCCAGCCGGTCGGGGTGTTCCGCCTGGTGGTAGGCGCCGGGGTCCAGGATGCCGGGCCCCGATGACATATTGCCACCGATGGTAGGCACGGGATGGTCGGGGTCGAACTGGTAGCGGCTGGGCGGTACGTTTGCGGCCGGGGTCTCCTCGCTCAACGAGCCGTCGGCGTGGAGATGAAAATTGGCGTACTTGGCGCGGGCCAGCGGCCATTCGTTTTCGAAACGCCATTGACCGCCGTGGTTGAGCCTGCCCTGTGCGTTGATACGGCCGTCGCCGCCGCCCATGACAAAGATGAGGACGGGAGGCTGCTTTTCTACGTCGTTTTCCAGTCCCTTGAACCAGGCGTCGAACCAGGCGAGGCGAAAGTCGTCGTAGTCCTGCGCCAGGTTGCCGTCGAGCGCTGCTTGCTCGCCGAAGTCGACCTCCCCCGAGTAGCTGAGGGAACGCTGGCCGTGGGTCCAGGGGCCCATGAGCAGGCGCACCGGCGCCTTTTTCATCTTGGAAAGCGCCACGTAGTTGTCGCAAGTGGTGCGAGTATAGGAGTCGTACCAGCTGCCGAAATGAAGCTGTGGCACGTCCGACCAGGTATCGTAGTGCTCCTCGGCGCAGAGGCCGGGCTGCTTCCAGTAGTCGTCGTATTCGCTGTGCGTCCATATCTCCAGCAGGTACTCCTCGTAGTCCGGCACCCACTTCAGAGGCGAATGGCCCTTCTTCCATGGCAAGCGGCTGAACCAGTCGGTGATTTTGGTTGATTCCAGCGCCGCTTTGATCACGGGGTCTTCCGACGCTTCCTTGCTGACCAGCGCCTGGTTGAATGCCCAGGTCACTTGCCGCAACTCGAATGCGCCGTTGTGCCGGCAGGAGCACATGTAAGCGTTGGAAAAAGCGCCGCTGTCGAGGACCATGGCGCCGAGGAAGGGCGGGTCCGTCGAGGCCATGGCACCTTGGGTATGTGCTCCGTATGAGGTGCCGTAGGTGCCCACTTTGCCGTTGCACCAGTCCTGGCTTCCTATCCACTGCAAACAATCGTAGCCGTCGTTGGCGTCGTCCACGTACTTGGTAAAGGTCCCCTCCGACTTGTAGCGCCCGCGGTTGTCCTGACGCACCATAACGTAGCCGCGCTGCACGAAGTAGGAGGCAAGGTCGGCGGCGCCACGGGCCTCCTTGTCGTAAGGGGTGCGCTCGAGGAGGACAGGGAATGCCCCTTCAACCGGTTTACCGTTGGAGGCGGGTCTGTATACGTCGGTGGCCAGGTTCACTCCGTCCCGCATGGGCACCATGATGTCCTTCTCGGTAAAGACGTCGTAAGTTGGCTCGGAACGGGGCTTGGACTTGTAGTCGATGATCATGGGTCACTCCGGTGGCTGGCTGCCTTCTTCGGTGCTCTCTATGAGCTTGTCAATCTTAGCGGCAACAATGAAGTCGTTCAAAGAGAGACCTCCCACGTCGTGAGTGGTCAGCTCAACGGTGACTCGTTTGTAGCTGACGGTCAGGTCGGGGTGGTGGTTTTCCTGCTCTGCCAGGTAGGCTATGGCATTGAGGAAGAAGATTGCTTCCTTGAAGCTGTCCCAGGCAAAGAGACGACGAAGCTTGCTGTTGTCCACGGTCTGCCATTTCGGGGAAATTGCGGGCGTATACTGCTCTATCTGCCGGGCGTCTAGGGGCGGCGTGTTTTCGGGGTAGAGCCGGGACTTCATCCGGGTCAAGTCTTGCGCCAAGGGCAGCCCTCCGGGGGCGGGATGGATGGAGCTTATCACAAGGTCTGCCCCCAAGCACCACTCCTGGATGCCCGTCGTCACGGGCATGACGGATGGAGGGAGGTGGGGTGGGGGTACTGCAAATGCAGGAACCTATGAGGGGTAAGGTGTATCTACCCGCCAGGTAGAGGACGCCCTAGGCCACTGCCGGATTGCTTGGTTCCTCGCAATGGCGGAAGGGGTGTCCGTATGCCCGTATGTACGCATGTCAGCACGTCCCGTCCTTAGTGGATGTTATACTTTCTCCAAGTTGGATCAAGTAGGCGGACAAGCGTGATTGGATTCCTTGGAGGCACCGGCCTTGAAGGGCGGGGGCTGGCTCTGCGCTTTGCTCTGGCGGGTAAGCGAGTCGTGATTGGGTCCCGCCAGGCTGCCCGTGCCCAAGAGGCCTCTAATGCGGTGTCAGAGCGGGGCTCGGTGGGAGGTGTCTCGGGTGCTCGCAATCGAGAGGCGGCTGAGCAAGCCGACGTGATTTTCATTACCTGTCCATACCAGGCTCAGAAAACCTTACTGGAGCCGCTGGCAGAGGTGCTGGCAGGCAAGCTGGTTGTGTCCACGGTGGCCCCTCTAGCGTTCGATGAGGGCTCGGCGATGCTGATCCAGGTGCCTGAAGGCTCGGCGGCTGAGCAGGCACGGCGTTTGCTGCCGGAGTCCCGGGTCGCGGCAGCATTTCAAAACGTCAGCGCCGTCGACCTCTGGTCGCCGCGCCGCACCCTCGAAGGCGATGTGTTGGTATGCTCGGATGACGAGCAGGCCAGGTTGCAGACCATGGAACTGGCCAGGCTGATACCCAGCCTGAGACCAGTCGACGGAGGCGCCTTGAGGGCTGCCCGCTACGTGGAAGGCATCACTGCGCTGATTTTGAACGTGAACCGTAAGTACGGGACCCGTGCCATGGTCCGGATGCTGGGACTGGAGCCATCGGAGAGGCATTGACCATGAACGACACTCAGCCACGAATCACGGCGTATTCGTCACCCTGGCGGCGCTGTTTGTCGCCCTGCTCATCACCTCAAATATCATCGCCGAAAGATAATAGAGGTGGGTGGGCGCGTTTTGCCGGCGGCAATCGTCCTTTCCCCATGACCTACATAATTGGCGACATACTCACCGAGGTATATGGATACCGCTTTGCGCGCCACGTCATCTGGCTGGGCTTTCTCTGCAACGCAGTGGCGGTGATTGGGTTCTGGATAGGCGGCCTGCTCCCCGCGCCCCATTCTGGGAAGACCAGGAGGCTTACGAGGCTATCCTGGGATACACGCCGCAGGCAGGCTTCATCACAGTACCGTTACCAGTTCTGTCATGCGGCCTGTGCTTTCTGGCGGATGCTTCCGGATACCCGTTCCACACGATGTCCTCACTATGGATAGCCAAGTAGACGGTCATTGAGGAGATAAACATGAGAGTGAGATACTTGTTGATCATCAGTTCTCTCCTACTGATAACGGCGGTTGTAGCTGTTGTCATTGAGCTTGGGACACGTGGGTCGACAGCCACCACCTACACCCAAACCCCAGTAATAGGTGGACACAGGGATGAGCTAACAATTGAGAGGCTCGCTACGAAATCCGACCTCGTGGTCTTGGTTGAGGTAACGTCGAAGCAGACCGGCACGGAACCTTGCTGTGAACAATTCGCTAGTCGGCTTCTTCCCACAATGTCTGAACCTGTGCGCCGTGTGGATACTGTAGTGGCCGAAGTTAGGGAATCGTTTAGGGGCAATGGTCCTTCTGAGATAACGATCAAAACGCATAGGCCTGGAGGAAACGTCTGACGAAGCGGAGATGAAGAACTCGCGCTGCAAGAGTTTGATGTGGGACAGACTTATGTGTTGTTCCTAGTCGAACGAGAAAGTCATTACAAGATCCAAGGGGTGTCGAGAGGAAGGTGGACCGTCGACGAAGGTACGGTAACGCAAACTGGCACGGGTGTCACATACGATAAAGCAACGCTGCGTGAAGAACTAGCTTCATACAACCAATAGGAGAAGTTCATTCACCCTCCTACCGCCTGTATAAACGATACGAGTTTGCCTACTCCCTCAGCTTCCCGTGAACTCGGTGATGGGCTGCGCCAGTATCCAGAGGCTTACCATGGTGTAGCCCACCATCAAGACCAGCATGGGATACTGGCTGCGCAGCGCCGCCCGGTTGGGCAGCCGCTTCAGGGCTACTGCGTGGGCTACGTAAACGGCAATGACGTGTCCGGCCACAATGGAGATAACCGAGGTGATCCAGGCGAACCTTGCCCCCACAATCGCGATGTTGGGACTGAACTCAGCGGTGCCCAGCAGGTCCCACCCATAGCCGAAGGGGTCCGAGGCCAGGGGTATGATTAGCTGCCCTTGGATGAGCAGGAAGGAGAGGAAGTGCGCCAGGTGATAGGCAAGGGCTATGGGCACCAGCGAAAAAACGAACAACCTGGCCATCGTCTGAGCAGGTGCGGCGCTTCCGCTGGCGGAAGCCATGGCCAGGGAGAAGGCCCAGTAGACGAGGAGGAAGAGGGCGGGGAACACCAGTAGACCCATGGTCTCTACTCCCGTGACCCTGTTGCCCCCTAGAAAATCGAATATGGGAAGCAGCGCACTCACTATGTCCACCCATACCGGCGTAGCGGTGAATCCGTCGAAGGTGACGGTGGCTAGAACGAGTACGACCAGTGCCAGCAGCGACGGTGACGCCGTCTGGTCGCGGAGCAGCCCTGCGCCAAATGGACGGATGTTCAGCCGGCGAGAGGTTTCACCGGCCACGGCGAAACAGCGGTAGCAGTCGACGCATCCATCGCTGGAGGCTTCACACTGCGCCGGGCAGACTTTGCAGCGGGCCGGATCCTGCACCCGCACCTCGCTGGGAGCGAACCTTGCCAGCAGCCCGAACACGACGGAGAAGGCCTCTCCTTTGCTCAGCCAGACCTCCTTGCCGTAAATCACCATGCCGGTCCAGGTGATCATGGAGTAAGCCACGATGCAGAACGCGATGTTTCTCGGTGTGGCCGAGTTCGGATAGACCAGCTCCACCCAGGCGAATACGAAGAAGAGAATGAATGACGGCCATACGCCCAGCTTCTCAGGATAGCTGCGTCCCATGGAAAGCTGGTCTCCGGGATTGAAACGACGATAGAGAGCGTCGGCCCAGTCGAAGATGATCTTCAAGGGGTTGATCAGCGCCCACACGTTGACCAGCAGCGCCGATACATAGGCGATGCCCACCCACCAAAGGATCCAGACCATGGTGGGCGCCAGATTCTCGACCGGCGCCTGGCTACCCAGAGCGCCCGCCGCCACGGTAAGCAGGAACAGTCCAACGGAGACCGCCCTGACGACTAGCAGAAGTATGGGATGCGCCAGCAGCCGTCCCGCCCGCAGTTGCAGTAGATTGAAGGTGGGATAGCCGCCGCGCCCGCGCTGCCCTCTCAAGAAGTACCCGATGGCTGCAAAGGAGAGGGCAACGGCAATCCCGGCTCCGCTGACGTACAGATAGAGCGGGACGGGCAAATCGTAGCGCTGCCCGAAGCCGTGAGCGTAAGCCGGCTGTAGGGATAGTCCCAGGACAAGGGCAGCGGTTACCGCCAGAAGCCAGTTAAATCTGCGATTGGGCAAATCGTCCTCCTAGCGGGGATGTACTTCCAGGGAACCCAGAAGGATATCCTGACTGGCAGCTTGCTGGTCGTCGATGTGGTCCATATCGGCACCCTCCTCTATGGTCACCGTCCGCATTTCTTGGAACTCGTAGTCGCAGTGGGAGGTGTCGGCCAGAGTCACCATTATATCGTGCTCACCCTGGCTGAGCATTACCGAAGCCTCACTCTCCGCGTACATGCTATTCAGGTCGCCGTCGACGTACAGATGCCAGTGACCTACCGGCATATCGGAAGCATCCGGATCAGTGCCCAGCACAAAGTTCTCCGGTTCCACCTCTAGGTGCAGCATACCCGCCTCCGGCCCGGTTGCAGTGGTCAAATTGATGCGAGGTTCGGCTGCGCCGGGTGGTAGCTCGGCAGTGCAGATCTCGGTGGAGTCGTGGCTGTGGCCGTCTCCAGTGCTTTCGTGACCGGCGGATGCGGTATGCATCTCGAAGTCGAACTTGCCGGTTGCGTTGGCGGTAAAGGCCAGGGCCGCAGTCTCTCCCGGCGTCAGGGATGTTTCCAAGTCGTAACCGTGGAGATGGAAGGAGCCTTGCTGGTCGCTGGTAATGCGCAGCACGACTTCGTCGTTGTGGTCTACTATCAGCGTCCTATGTTCGCCGTCCAGCGAGCCACCGGCTATGTCCAAATCGAAAATGCGGGTCTGGGGTTCCGTGTTGCTGCCGCAAGCAGCGAGCAGCAAGGTCAACGGCGTCAACCAGAGCAACAGCAGGTAAACTCTTTTGCTCATAAACAAACCTCAACTCTTTCTACCGGTCCGCAAGCTCCGGTAGGTAGCCACCAAGGCAGGGAGTATCAGAAGCACGGCAACCAAGATGGCGCCAACCACTTCCCAGTTGATTGCAGCGTCTACTACTTGTATGGAGAATCTTCCCTGCAGAGTGGTTTCCTCCACTTGCACAACGACCTCGAATTTCCAATCTCCGACAGCGTCTACCGGTATTCTAAGGTCGTAGTGAATGGGAAGCGTTGGAGCAATCTCCCCGGCCACCTGACTCGCGCTCGAGCCTTCAGGCCCGGATGCTCGCGCCACGACCTCAGCGGCCTCCACCGGCACGTTGTCCCGCAATAGATGTACGGATAGGAACACCTCTCCCACAGCCGAGGTGGCGTCCCTGGAGAAGACGGCGAACTGATATGCGCCTTCTTCTTTGCGGAACAGCTCCACGTTGGTCACACCGTTGGCGTAGAGAGGCGTTGCCCACAGTAGTTGGTACAAGGCAAGGCTAGCAAACAAAGCTATACGGACTCGTGTTTTCATAAGCGTGAAATCAACAATCGCGGTAGCAGGCTCGGCATGCAACAGAAGGCCGGCCTGTTTAGATGGCGGGTCAGGCGGCGAGACGGGGAGGTTCGTGCAGAGGTATAGGCTCTGCGACTCTAAGCCGCCAGAGCTCCTTTGATTGCAATAGGAAGAGGAATAATAGAGGCAGGACTGTGATCAGTCCGGCCTGCTCGGTCCACTGCCAGCCGCCGATGCCGTCTCCGCCGCTCTGCGCGGAATGACCGGGCAGGAACAGTACGCCGTCATGCCCGGTTGCGTCGTCGTGAGAGTGGGTTGTGTTCAGAGGGTGCACTCTCACATTATAGCTTAATCCATAGGCGTCTCATCTCTCTGGAGTTCGCAGTTCGGGGCGTTATGGTAGAGGTAGCCCATCAAGTTCTTAGTGCACAGCCTAGAACGGCGTTGCCTTACCACCGACCTTGAATTCGAGGGGGAAGTTACTCCTGATGGTCTGCCTAGCCACTTCAATCTTCTGCGCATCGGTGCGGTCGTCGTCTATGTTAATTTTGAGACGAATGCTTGAGAAATCTCCGGTTGGGCCTGCTTCATACACGTTCACACCATTGGTTGTGAGAAGTTGGACGAGCCGCCTGGATTCTGCTTCGAACTCCTCAAGTGAGTAGGGGGAACTGACAACGTGAATCGGGACGTTGGCCCGCAACTCATCTACCAAAGTTGACATTTGGGGCGGGAGTTCACCCTTCCAATAGAGCACTACTGCATTCTTGTCGTTATCAAGCCTAATGCCTGTAAAGCCCGCTAGCCCAGCCGTGCGCGTAAGCTCTTGAATATCCTCAGCAGCATTGACTAGGGGCATCTGCCGGACCACCCGCGGGTCTAACCATGGCTGGGACTCGTAGGAGTTGGATTCTGACCGCCTGGATTGGTCGTCAGCGTCTTGAGCATACATGACTCCCGCAACGACGGCCATCACTGCTAACATAACTACCACAGCGCCAACGGCCAAGAATCGCCAATTCAACGTACTGCTCATCCTACATCGTCTCTCTGCCGCGGCTCAATCATAGGCGTCTCATCTCTTTGGCAAACGTCACCCATATTGCGGTGAGGGCAAAGCCCACGAGCGCCACGGTAGCCACCGCCTGTTGGGGCGACCATATCTCTGCCAGTGCCCCCATGATGAGTGATCCCAACGGTAATACGCCAATGGCCATGCTCTGGATGCCCATCAGCCTGCCGCGCGGCTGCGAACGCCCGGCTGACCCCGAGGGCGCACCGACCTCTCAGGATCAATTCACATGCAAGCTATTGAGCGTGTACTCTGCCAGCTGCTTTCCTGAGTCGAATTGGTCGATCGGGAATGAGTAAGTAAAGCTGACAGCTATATTGTCATCGGACAAATGGACAAACCGAATCACCCGATGCGTGAAAAGCGACATTTCGAATCTGACAACCGAAAGTCCTCGTGCTGATTGCACTGTTTCCCTGGTAATGTTCTCTGCGCCTGCAGGTATGAGTATCAAAGATTCAAGCAAGTCGGCGTACTCGGTTAGAGATAGCTCTCCCACTCCGAAAGCAAGAACATCCTCCGCGATGATCAAGATGTCGCTGCCTGTGCCTGGATCCAATGCATAGAGTACCTCGCCTTGAGATTCATCCACCTGCCCTTCTAGCCAGGCTTCCGGCACTTGCATTGAGAAGTAGCCCAAGGGGTCCTCAAAAACCACCATGGTTCCAAAGCGGCTGTCGACTAATTGGGGGTTGGGCGGCACAACGACCGTTTCAGTACCTTCCCTAGCAGGTTCTACCGACAAATAATAGCCCCCGAAGCTAGTGCCTTCCGCATCTGCGACGGCGATGAAATACTCTCCGGTGTGAGGTGCACGATAGACAAGTTCGGAGTTTAAGCCAAACAACCCGCTGCCACTGTCGTCATCGGATACGACCTGATTGTCACGGGATTGGGGGAAGTCGACGTAAATCAAGGTGTCTATGTTGAGGGAATCGGTTGAAATCCGTACCGTAGCTCCCTCCTCCAGGTGAAGAGTGTACCAATCCCAGTCAGAAAAGTGGTCAAGGCTCCCGATGACTGTTTCACCCACCGCGACAGTCAGACCGTCGTCAGGATCGTTGAGCGGCTTCAGCCTGACGTTGCTGGATAAGTCAAAGCTCGATGTATCACCCGATGCCATCGCGACTTGCAGGAAGTGGATACCGCTGGTCAATATCTCTACGGAGCCGTATTCGCCGCCCGTGTATCCGTCATCCACTTCTAGTATTGGGCCAAACGAGTCGGACACGTGGAACCATCCATCGCCTGATCCTTCGATACTGACGTCAAGTATGGTTCCTGCCTCTGCGTCCAGCACAAACGCACGCGTGTCCCAGTAGTTACGCAGATTCAGTTCAACCTCTAAGCTACCACGCCCCACTGGCAGCCGACGGTCGCCCAGCCCTGATGTGAACTCGCCTTGGATGAGTTTCTCCACTATGAGAATGATGTCGGTCGAAGATGCCGCCAACCCAAATCCTGCCTCACTAAAAGAAAACGTGGAGATGCCGACTACCTCACCCCTAGAGTTGACTAGCGCCCCACCGCTCTGACCACCTGCGATAGCTGCATCGGTCTGAAAATATGTAATCCCCAGACGCTCCCACTCTCGGAAGCGAGATAGGATGCCACGAGTGATAGTAGGCTGTGGAAACAGATCTACTTCGGCAGGATAACCGACTAGAAGCAACTCGCTACCTAGGGCCGCGTCCTCCCCATCTGTCAACCGAAGTGGCTGTGCCGATACAGCAACTGGACCCAAGACTGCCAAGTCCGCCATCGGGTCCCATCCCACTACCGGCACATTCTCCAGCTCAGTTCCGTCAGGGAAGACAACCCAGACCGATTCATAAGGCCATACCACGTGGTAGTTGGTGATGAGATAGCCGCCGTCAATCAGAACGCCACTACCCGTCGTCGTCGCCGTCTCAATGAACGCCACCGAAGGGGAAACCTGCTCGTACACTTCTGCGGGCGACAGTTCTGTTATGGGCATAGAAAAGGGAGTGTTAGTTGGAACGGGAATAGATGTGGGAGTAGCTGTTGCCGTCGGCGCAGGTATGGGAGTGGCCGTGGTGCGGGCAAAGGTGTTGGAGTAGGTGTGGGGGTAGGCGCGGTTAAGGCGGCGTGGGTGTGGGAATAAGCGTCGCTGTTGGAGTAGGTATCGACGGCGTGGGCTGGCAGGCAATCAATACGATCGCCAGTATCCCCACCAGCCACAGAAAATCTACCTTCCGAATGGGCATCACTCTCACATTATAGCCCAATTATAGGCGTCTCATCTCCCTAGCAAACGTCACCCATATTACGGTGAGGGCAAAGCCCACTAGAGCCACGGCAGCCACCGCCTGTTGAGGCGACCATATCTCTGCCAGTGCGCCCATGATGAGTGATCCCAACGGTAATACGCCAATGGCCATGCTCTGGATGCCCATCAGCCTGCCGCGCACGTCTTCGCTGACCGAAAGCAACACGAGGGTAGCCTGCATGGTGCCGAAGCCCGACATGCCCATTCCGGCGAGAACGAGCGCTGCAAATGAAAGAGGAAATGTGTTGGAGACGCCGAAGACGAAGAGGAACACCATGCAGGCAAGCGTGCCGCTGTAGTAGTATAGCGATTTCCTGGCGATCTCGCGCCTGCTGACGATGAAGATGGTGCCTATGAGCGCACCGAGGCCGCTGGCGGCGGCCAGTACTCCCATGGCGGTGGGGCTAACCTGCAGCACCTTCTGGGCGAAGACGGGAATGAGCGGCGTGTGGGGCGGGAAGGTGAGGTTGAACAGGATGGTGATGCCAAACACACCGATGATGGCCCTGTTTCCGGCGATGACCCGGAATCCGTCAGCGACGGATGTGAAGATAGAGCTTGGCTTAAGGCCCAGCCGCCGGGGCAGGTTCTGGGGTTGGACGCCGTAAACCAGAACAGCCGCGGTAGAGAACATCAGAGTTGCCGCCAGATACACCCAGGCCACGTTGAGAAAAGCTCGTTCGGGCAGGAAGTCTAGGAGAAGCCCGGCGATGAATGGGCCTGCCATTATGCCGGCAGTCATATTCACTGTATCCAGTGCTATACCGTAGGCAAGCACCTCCCTTCTAACCAGATCCGGCACAAAGGAGCGGCGGGTGATCTGGTCCATGGTAAGAGATGCGCCGATAACAAAGGCGAGCAAGATGATTTGCCATTCGTTCACATTGCCCGAAAATACAAGGAAGGCTGCTATTGCCGAGGTGACCAGGTTCACTCCCAGGCCCACCAGGAGGAGCCGCCTGCGGTCGAATGAGTCGGCGATTACACCAATGGCCACGCCTACAAGGAGCAGGGGAGCCGTGGAGGCCACGCCCACCATCTGTGTGAGGAAGGTGGAATCGGAGAGCTGGAGCACCAGGTAACCGGAGACAAGGAACCACATCCAGCGTCCCATTTGGGTGAACAGTCCGGCCGGGAAGAAGAGACGGTAGTTCCTGTCCTGCAGGACCTCTACAACGGGACGTCTGGCTGCCCTTTTCCTGGGTGGCTTTGTTGTTTCAGCGGGCCCGGTCTCTGGTGAGTCCAATCAGTCTCCGGTTCGTTGTCTAGGCAAGGTACCTGTTGAACCAGTCCAGGACGCGCTGCAGATACTCTTTCCTCATCTTGGGATGACCGCTGTTGCGAAAGCCGTGTGCCCCTCCGGGAAATCGCACGAATTCCACCTCTTTGCCCAGTCTCTTCAGGGAGACAAAATACTGCTCGCTCTGTCCTATGGGACAGCGGTAGTCTGTTTCTCCATGCAGCAACAGCACCGGCGTGTTCACCTGGGGTGCGTAGGTTATGGGGGAGCGCTTCATCATCTCGTCGAATACTACGTCGCGCCTGCCTCCCCATTGCTTCTCTCCGAAACTGATGCCTATGTCCGATGTGCCCGCCATGCTGGAGAGGTCTATGCAGGGTGCTCCTACCACCGCCGCTTTGAACCGGTCGGTGTGTCCCACCGTCCAGCTGGTCATGTAGCCACCGTAGCTGTACCCGTGTACTGCAAGCCTAGATTCGTCCACGTAGGGTTTGGATACCATCTCGTCTACGGCCTGCATGATATCAAGGTAGTCCTCTCCTCCCCAATCGTTGAGGACGGCCATGGTGAAGTCACCGCCGTAGGTGGAGGAACCCCTGGGGTTGACCGCCAGCACAATGTATCCGGCGGTGGCCAGAACTTGGTGTAGCGTACTGAAAGCGTCCATGAAGACGCCGTTAGGCCCGCCGTGAATTTCCAACACCATGGGATAGACGTTGGATTCGTCAAAGCCGGGTGGAAGCAAAACGCGAGACTCTATGTCAAAGCCTGCCCTGTCCAGTTGGAACTTGCTGAGCTTGGCCGGCGGGTGCTCCTGGAGATATTCGCGGTTGTAGTCGGTGAGCTGATCGCCTTTGTCGCCGGCGACGTCGACCAGGTGGATGTCTCCTGGTGAGTCTGGCGATACGGAAAGCAGTACAGCCTTGGAAGCGTCCCCATTCAGGGAGACCGCCGTGAGCTGGGCGCCGCCGCCGTATATCCGCTTTACCTCACCGCCCTCTACGGGTACGGAGCACAGGAACGACTCTCCCCTGGCATCGGCTAGGAAGTAGAGAACGCCGTCATCCGTCCACAGCATCTTGGTAAACGGCCCCTGCGGCGGGAATCCGGCCACGGGCTTTATGCTGTCGTCAGTTAGACGCCGGGGGTCTTGGCCGGGCTGAATTACGTACAGCCAGCCCTGATAGCTGGCGCTGCCCGCTTCGACGTCGGAACCAACGGCGACGAGCTTGCTGCCGTCCGGCGACCATCCAAGAGCAGCGACCGTGTGCAATCCGGCGGACCACAGATCGGGTTCACCGCCGTTGGCCTGCGCCACGTAGGCCTGGGAATAGTCGAACAGGTCCTTGTCCGGCGAACGCTCCGATATGAAGGCGATCTGGGAGCTATCCGGCGACCAGACCGGCGCATAGTTCTCGTAGTCGCCCTGGGTAAGCTGACGCGCCTCGCCGCCAACCTCCACGACGAAGAGCTGCCGGTGGCCGTCGCCGCGCCAGCCCAGCACGTCGTGCCTGTATTTGATACGGTTGACCACCTTCACCATGGGGGCTTTCTTTGCATCGTGGTCATCCTCCGGCTGGTCGGGGTCAACGTTGGAAACGACCGCTATGCGCTGTCCGTTCGGCGCCCAGGCAAAGTCGCTGACGCCGCCGCTCAGTGCAGTGATTTGAACGGCCTCTCCACCATTCGTCTTCATCACCCAGACCTGCTTGCGCTCGTTGTCGTCGGGGCGTAGGAACGCCAGCGATTCACCGTCGCAAGAGAACTGCGGATTGCTGTCCTTTGAGCCGTGGGTAAACGAGGCCGCACTCCCGCTGTTCAGGTCTATCATCTGCACCTGGGAACGCTCTTCTCCGGCATCGTCGTCGACCCATGATTTGACGAATGCTGCCCTGTCTCCACGCGGCGATATATCGGGTCCTGAGACGTTGACAAGCTGGTAAACCAGATCCGGTGTTATTGGACTAGCCATCATTACCTCCTAAAGGTCGATACATTCACTCACCAGCCGCTTCATGGAAGCGGCGCACCGCGTCCAAGTGCTCGGCGACTGTCTTCAAGCCGGCGTTCATTGTGTTCAGCGAGATATGGGTTGCACCCAGAGCGCGCCATGCTTCCAGGGTCTTCACCCAGACGTCTGGCCCGCCTCCCGCAACTCGCACGCCTCCCTCTATCCCAATAGTTGCCGGATCGCGGCCCGCCTCTTCGGCGTAGGCTCGGATGCGCTCCAGGCGTTGTTGCGTAGCCTCGTTTGGCGTTCCCGTCAGGATCCACCCGTCCGATAGCGTGGCCACCCTCTTCAGCACCTGCTCTGAGCTTCCTCCCAACCAGATGGGAATGGGCCGCTGCACGGGCAGGGGATTGAGACCTGCTGCGGTTATTTTGTCCCACTTTCCTTTGAAAGTAACCGCTTCGTTCGTCCAGAGCTGGCGCATGAGCTCTATCTGCTCTTCGCTGCGCTTTCCACGTACGTGGAAGTCCTGGCCCAGCGCCTCGAACTCCACGTGGTTCCACCCAATGCCGATGCCCAGGCGCAGACGGCCTCCGCTCAGCAGGTCCACCTCAGCCGCCTGCTTGGCCACCAGGGCCGTCTGGCGCTGAGGCAGGATGATGATGCCCGTGGTCAGCTCTATGGAGGAGGTGACGGCGGCCAGGTAGCCGTACAGTACAAAAGGCTCGTGGAACATGTCCTCCTTGGTGTACGTGCCGCCCCAGTCCTTGTAGTGAGACGTATCCGCGCCCAGCACGTGGTCGTAGACCAGCAGATGGTTGAACCCCAGTCCCTCCACAACCTGCGCGAACTCCCGTATAGCGCCGGGATCCGTGCCTATTTCAGTTTGGGGGAAGGTAACGCCCAGCTTCAAGATGCCTCCAACCGTCCGGCTCATCTCTTCAACGGTGTGGGATGGGCCGGACGCATTTTTCGAGTTGAACCAGGCTCTCAGCCTGGGGAAAATGTGCTGACAGGCGATACTGCCCTAGAACATCCAGTGGCCGCCGTCGACGCACAGTGTTTGACCGACGACGTAGCTGGCGTCGTCGGAAACCAGGAAGGCTATCGCCCCCGCTAACTCCTCTGATTCGCCGAAGCGGCCCGCAGGAATGGTGAGAAGCGCATCGCGTTGCTGTTCGGGGGACATTCTCTTCCAGTTGGCGTTCGGCACCGTGGCTATGGCGCCGGGGGCTATGGCGTTGACGTTGACGCCGTGCGGCGCCAGGTCCACGGCCAGCTGGCGGGTCAGTCCGAGCAGACCGGCCTTGGCGGCGGCGTAGGGGATGATCTTGCTCCGGCTGTTGCTCCGTCCCGCACCCGAGGAGATGTTCACAATGCGTCCCCAGCCCTTCTTCTTCATATCACCGGCAAAGGTCTTGGCGGTGAGGAAGGAGGCCCTCATGTTCAGGCTCACCACGGCGTCCCAGTCCTCCTCGGATAGCTGGTCAATGCCTGGAGGCGCACCCAGGCTGCTCCCTGCGACGTTGACCAGTATGTCCACCGTGCCCAGCGCGTCCACGGTTTGCCGGGCCGCTTGCTGCACCTGGTTCATGTCGGTAACGTCTACCTGCAGCCCCAGGGACTTGTGACCTGCCGCTGCAATCTCCTCCGCTGTTTCCGTCACCTTGTCGCCGACGATGTCCCAGCAGGCTACTGCGGCGCCCCGGTCCGCCAGTTCCTTGGCGGTAACCTTGCCCATGCCCATTGCAGAGCCAGTTACCACGGCTACGCGGCCGTCCAGACTTGTACCCATTCTTCCCTCCTTATTCCTTTCCGCCCAGCAGCGCCGTGAGCTCTCTGACGTCCGGCATATCGTCCAGGCGGTCTATTGCTTTGACTACGGTTCTGGCCCTTTCCAGTCCCAGGATGTCCTGAGTGAGGAAGAGGAACTTGTCTATCAGTTGCTGGTGCGGCGCCGGATTCCCGGCATCGCCCCTTATTGAGTTGGTGGTCTCGTAGAAGGTGCGGCCGTCCCTGAGGCGGACGGTTACCTCGGCGCAGGGCTGGTCGTCGCGCCGCACGGTCATTTCAGGGTTCAAGGTCACGTTCACCCTGGCGGATAGGTCTTGGATGGCGGGATCCGACACGGCGTTCCGGTAGAAGGCCGTGATGTCCGAGCCATGCCGCACGATAGCCGAGGCCACCGCGTAGGGGATGTTGAACTTGGCGCTCAGCATGTTGGGCGGGTAGGGACCCACCATTCCCAGCGGTATGCCCCCTATAGTCACCACGTCCACTGCCTCCACTTCTTCCGGGGCAAACTGTTCCCTGCCGCGTATGTCCAAAACGGCATCCAGGGTAGGGTGGTTGTAGCGGCAGCAAGCGTGGAACTTAAAATAGTTCTGCTGTATGCGGTGTATTCCACCCAAGCCCTGCACGGCGTCGTCCGCATGGAAGTCATCGCCCAGAATCGTGCCGAAGATATCGGCGGGAGCATCGTGAATGCCGGTGAAACCCGCTTCGTACATGTGAACGGCAAGGATGCCCTGGAATCCAGACCTGCCCGAATATGCGTTGCGGATGGTGGCGCCTTCAAAGCAGGGTGTCCAGCTGTTGCCCGGGCTCATGGACGTCGAGAGGTTTATGACGTCCCGCACCTGGCTTGCCGTGTAGCCCTTCAGCTTGGCCACGGCTGCGGCTGCCCCAGGTGTGCCCCAGTGGCCGTGGGAATGGACATTCGGGCGCGGCCTGCTGGCGCTGCCCAAACGCGACGAGACTTCATATCCAAGCAGCAGGCTTTCCATGAACTGCCTACCGCTTATGCCGGTCTCTTCTCCAACCGCCAGTGCCGCGGGCATTACGTGGATTGAAGGGTGACCTCCGCCGTAGCGGTTGCCCTCGTCCATCTCCAGGCCCACGCCGGCGGTGCCGTTGACCAGGGTTGCCCACATGGGCTCCGCCTTGAAGGGGGTGCCCAGGATGGTAGAGATGTGCGGCGCGGACCGTTCCGAGGCCAGCTTGGCAAAGGCGGCGTTCTCCGGCAGTTGATAGCCGGCCACAATAGCGCCTACCGTATCCAGCACAACGTCCCGTGTCGCCGTCAGGGCCTCTTCACTCAACTCCTCATAGCTTGTGCTGGCAACGAACTGTGACAGGGTGTCCAGGTAGTCAGTCATTTCCACCTCCTAGTTGACGCGGCCGCCGAGAGGGGGCGTTGGCGGTCCGGCGCTGATGAATTCGCCGTGGTCGGGCCCCTGCTCCAACTTGCCTTGATTCAACACTACTTTGCCCCGCACCAGTGTCATCCACGGAGCGCCTTTCTGCGTCCAGCCTTCATAGGGCGTATAGCCGGAATTTCCTATGTGGTCTTTGGCCGTGATGGGCTTCTCCGCGTCCGGGTCGAATATGAGCAGGTCCGCGTCGGAGCCTGGTCGGATGACCCCCTTCCTGGGGTATATTCCGAAGATACGGGCCGGGTTCTCCGCCAGGACGCGAGCCATCCAAGTCAGGGGGAGTCCTCTCTTTGCCACGCCCTCGCTGTAGACCAGGGGGACGAGTGTTTCGATGGACGGTGCCCCGAAAGGTATGGGGGTGCCGTCATCGGCGACGTAGATGTTCTCGCGGCCTTTCTCCTTCAGGTCCTTGGAGCCGGGGGAGTGGTCGCTGCCTATGTTGGAGATGTAGCCCTCCACCGTGCCTTGCCACATGGCCTCCTGGTTGACCCCGTCCGCGGGACGGAGCGGCGGACCTATCTTGACCAGCGGCCCCAGCGTCTCCATGGCGGACTCGTCGAGCAGTAGGTACTGGGGACATGTTTCAGTCCAGACCTTTTGTCCTTCCGCCTGGGCGCGTTTGATGCGCTCCAGACCGGCTTGAGTGCTGAGGTGCACCACGTAGACGGGACATCCCGTCATCTTGCCCAGGTTTATGGCGCGGTTTATCGCCTCTTCCTCCACCCAGATAGGGCAGCTGGCGGGGAAGTCGGTGGGCTTGGTCAGCCCCATAGCGATCCGCTTGTCCTCCAAGTAATCAATAACGTCGCCGTTTTCGCAGTGGAGTTGCATGATTCCGTTGTGCTCTGCGATGACGTCCATTGCCTTGGCGATGAACGCGTCGCTGCACATACGGGTCAGCGACTTCTTATAGGTCATGAACAGCTTGTAGGACGTGACCCCCATCTGAAGCGCTTCGGGAAGACTCTCCAGTATGTACTCAGGACTGTCCAGGATGAAGTGGAATGAGTAGTCTAGCACCGATTCTTTGCTGAGACGCTCTTTGAGCCGGTTAATGGCCTGGGGGATGGTCTCTTTATTCTTTACGTCGTACGTAGCAAAGGGCAACACCGTTGTGAGGCCGGCCAGTGCTCCTGCTTCGATGCCAAGCTCATAGGGGTCTATGTTGTCAAAGTGGCTGTGGGCGTCTATGGGGCCGGGGAAGACCTGCTTTCCGGAAGCGTCGATATAGTTGTCTGCGTCTGGCAGGCTGTCGTCGGGGCCCACGGCCACAATCTTCTCGCCCCTTATGGCCACGCTCCCTTGGAAAGTATGAGTTGCCGTAACTACAGTGCCGCCGTGCACTATGGTATCCACTTTAGAAGCGGCCATTGCTCCCTCCTTAATATGTCCGCGATTCTTATTCGTATCGTCTCCGTCCGCAAGCTGCCTTTAATCCCGCAATCACTTGTGGGAAGCAAACCGGAGCACGTGCAGATACTATCAGAGTTTGTCTAAACGGTGTTCACCTTGTGCCTTAGAGCTACTCCGGGCAAGGCCCCGGTATGTACAGCTCTGTCCACCACAACCTGCCCGTTCACCAAGACATAGGGTATCCCGTCCGGGAGCTGCTTGGGGTCCTCGAGGGTGGCCTTGGTTCCCACCGTCTCTGGATTGAATACCACTACGTCCGCCATCATACCATCGGCCAGCCTGCCTCTATCGGAGAGGCCCAGCCGCTGCGCGGGGAAAGAGGTCATTCTTCGTACCGCATCGGTGAGGGTGAGGAGCCCATCCTGTCTGACGAACTCTCCCAGTACCCGTGGGAAGCAGCCGTAGGTTCTTGGGTTGATGTGGTCTCCTATCAGGAGACCGTCGCTGCCCACCATGTGGTTGGGGTGCTTGAAAAACTCCCTGATGTTGACCGGATTGCCGTTGTCGGCTGTGTAGCACAGGTCCATCTCCTCTTCCAGCAGGAGATCACAGATGGCGTCCAGTATGCTCATGTCCAGCCCATCGGCAATTGCGGCCACGGACTTGCCTTCCCAGCGGCGATTGTGGGGCTTGGTGAAGTTGGTTACCAGGACTGAGTCCCAAGAGGGGGCACGCACCGAAAGGTCCTCCGCCATCCTCTGTCGGCTCTTCCTGTGACGCATAATTCCCAGCAGATGGTCTACCCCGCCTTCATGCGCCCATTCCGGTAGCACAGACTCCAGACGAGTGCTGGAATAGGGGTACGAGTAGGAGTCGTAGGTCACGTCCAAACCCTCATCAAGCGCTTCATCCAGGAGGGCCAGGAGTTTGCTTGCTCCTCCGGGCAACGGGCTATGGAAGTGTGATATCTGTAGGGGAACACCGCTTGCCCGCGCTATATGGATTGCCTCCTTGTAGGGATCCATGAACTGGTCGCCCAACGTATAGCGCACGTGTGTCACGTAGATGCCCCCCAACCTGTTCACCTCACGGCATAGCTCAATGAGCTCATTGGTGTCGGCAAAGCTGCCCGGCGGGTAGGTAAGACCCGTGGACATGCCAAAGGCCCCTTCTTCCATGCCCTGCCTCAGCAGGGTCTTCTCCGTTTCTATCTCCTCGCCGGTTGGTCTGCGGTTGTCCCAGCCCATTGCGCTGATACGCAGCGGTGAGTTGCCAATGACGTACGCTACGTTGTTGGCAACCTTGCGATTGAACAACGAGAGATACTGGTCCACTGTCGACCAGCGCTTTGGCAATGGCGGACTGCCGTCGATGCCTGCGTTGAGAAGTAGAAACTGATCGAAGTCCTCCTCTGATGTGAAGGGAGCATAGGAGTTGCCGTCCACGCCGATGAGTTCCGTGGTAATACCCTGGTGGATCTTGGGTTCATTGCGGGGCCGCTGGAGAAGCATCAGTCCCGAGTGTGTGTGCATATCGATGAACCCAGGGCAGACAATCATGCCGTCCACATCTATATTGCGGGCCGCTTCTATTGAAGAGAGGTCTCCTCTCAAGATGCGGATACGGCCCTCTTCTATGCCAACGCCGGCATGGAACCAGGGGCTCCCGGTCCCGTCTATGACCCTTCCGTTATGTATCAGCACATCCAGCATGCCCTATACTCCGTTTGCTTCATTCCTAAACGCACACCGTCAATTTCTATACGCTGAAGGGAACCCAAAGTCAAGGCAAACCTCACTGGAACAAAAAGGCTACCAACAGAACCACTAGCGAAATCCCCACCATTGTCGCGGGCTTTCGCAAGTCACGACGCTTTATCAGCGAGGCTGCCAGCCATCCCAAGCTGCCGAAGAACGCCAGATAGCTAAGTACAAACAGTCGAGCTACAAAATCTTCCACTTTATCGATAGGGTATTGTGATGGCGGATAGATGACAAGTCAACGTTGTGTTCAGTTGCCCCCTGCCATTGAGATTACTAGGAGTATGAGAAGGCCGCATCACCTGTACCCGTAAACCTTGACCTGGCCTTCATCGGCCACTAGCAGCAGCCTCTCCGCGTCGACGGAGCCTATCGACTCCAGCAGCGCTTCCATCTGCTCGTCGCTCAGTGTGGACGATCCGCTCTCATCCACGCCACGCATCAGCCGTACACGGACGCCCAGCGCCTCTTTGAGGTGTTTCGCTAATTCGCTGGCGGATTCCCCACCGGCCAGAAGCGTCACGGATTTCAGAGCTGATACCGATTCGCCGCCTTCGCGCTGGTCTTCTCGGAGCACCTGCCAGTGGTAGGGCAACAGTGCCCCGGAGCCCGCTATAATGCCTAGCATCCACCTGCCATTGCGCAGGAAATCAATGGTCAAGTCACCTCTGAGCAGGTCGTTGAACAGACCGGTCAGGAAGCCTATGAGGCTCCCTATCCCCGCCAGGGCAAGCACTCCCAGAACGCCGTAGATGTAGATGCGTCGCGCCAGTGCGCCCCGCTCCGCTGCGCCGCCTTCCTGTACGGTGCGCTGCATTCTGGGCCAGTACCAGTACCACAGCGGCGCCCCAATTATGAGGGCAGTAAGGGCAAAGGCCAGCTGGTCTCGCACGGGTTCGGCGCCGGCAATTGAATCGCTCGATTCGGGCAGGACCTGTCCTATAAGTGCACCCACTATCAGGGGTACTCCCACCGCCGCGGTGCCCAGGCCAATGGCCGACATGATGTATCCAAAGGAGCGCTTGGCTCCGGCCAGCCGGCCAGCCAGCAGCCGTGACTCATCCTGGAGCACCTGCCAGTGGTAAATAAGGAGTACTATACCGGCGAACAAGAAAGGCACGGCCTCTGTGACAACTCTGAAGTGGTCGGAGGCCGCGGGGAACTCTGTCTCTCCCAGTAACCAGCGGATCACGGTGTAGAGCACGGTGCCTATGGCCGCCAGAGCGGTGATGGCGCCGCCAAGGAAGGCGAACAGGTTCAAATAGACCTGTCGCAACGTGGATTCGACGTCGCCGCGCGCTAGGTAGAACCAGTGAAAGCCCCACCAAGCGCCGCCGGCGACCAGAGACGCAATGCCTTCTTGCATGGTGCTGTTCCATACTCCTCCGTCACTGATGATGACACGGGTCTGAAACAGGTTGTCATAGGCCCACTGGAAAAGCACCGTGAACACGCCGGCGGCTCCTACGAGGAGAACGATCAATACGTAGACACTGGTGGCGTAAACGTACCAGCGCTTGAGGGTGAGGCTGCCCAGGGCACCCTGATCGTGGCGTTCCTCCGACCAGTGGTAAGCCCAGATGACACCCCAAATGAGCGCCTGCCCGACAAAATGGGCACTGAAGTCGCCGCTGCGGCCCATGGCCCAGAAGAGGAGGGAATTAACAACTACAAAGACAACCAGAGAGGCTGTAAACAGGACGCCGTAAAGGTAAAGCTTGCGTAGCGTAGAAGCGGACTCGTCGGGTTGCTTAGCTACTTGCCTCTGAGTGTAGCTCCAGTGCAGCATCCATAAAGGAGCGCCGACAACCACCATGGCGAGGCCCAGGCTGGCCTGATCCTCGCTGCCGCCGGTGATGGCACGCTCCGCAATCAGCTCAATGAGGAAAAGAATAAGGAGTGCTATGCCGTTGGCCGCAACAATAAGCGTAACGAACGACACTCCGTAGAAGTAAAGCCGCTTAGTGGTATTCATATTTACCTTCCATCGCTGTGGCCTGCTTCTACCCTGGTACAATGGGGACAGGTTCTATCAGCCTCTCTCGGGGACATTCGTGTATAGGCCAGGGAAGCTGGGAGATACGCCACGCGTTGTCTTCCTGCTTTTTGAGGCGAAAATCCTCAAAGTGGTGTGTTGACTCTTCCGGTGAGAATGAGAGGTCGAAAGGATCGGGCTGGCTGAACCTTCGCCGGTTCAGAGATACTGTGACCTCTGTGTCGTTGATCCGGTTCACTTCGTCAAGGAGTATCTGGGAGTCTTCCAGGCGGCTCTGACGTCTAGCCACTTCTCGCCAATCTTCCAATGCGCAACCGGCCTGCAACTCAGGCGAGAGGTATCCCCATGCTTCGTCCAAGTCGCCGTCTATCATGGCCAGCACGTAGCGTTGAGTGATTCCTTCCGGGATGTCTTCGGAAAAGAGTTCAGGCTCCCCGCCGCCTGATATCAGCGCGCCAATAACAGCGACGACAACGAGGACGCCGAGTGCGGCGCCCATTCCAATGAGCCACTTGGTAGAGGCGGTCATACTCCTCATTGCGCATGCTCAACTACGCTGCTAACTATACTCCGGTCACAGGGCTTGCGGAAGGGGTGAAGATGCGAACGACAGGCACCAGGAATACGGTGACGGGTGAAAAGCGCAAGGCGTGCGCCGCGTTACGCGGCATTAGGATACCCAACCCAGTTGGGAGGAACTCGGAGAAAGTTCCTGGGTCAACCGACCAACCTCAAAGCGAAAGCCTAGGGGGAAAGCAGCATGTCGGTAAAGCGGCTACGGTCTGAAAGCGTTGTAGGGCCGGTTCCGCAAGACCCGCGCGATACGGTGAAGGCTTGATTGCTTGAACCTCAGTTCCCAGATGGTGTTCTTTTCACCCGCCGGTAGAACGCTTGCAACCCGGCGCCACTCATTGCACTGGCTAGAGCTTTGGGCCAATGCAACTCCGATGGGTGGGCGATGACCAATGTGGTCATTCAAGGGGACGAACGGGGCACCTACAGTCGCGCTAGATACGTCCTCTGTCGATGACAACGGGGGACAACGTTCGGTCTCTTCTGGACAAAGCTTAGGCATCGGTGTCGCGCCCACGTTCAATCTGGGCGCAACGTAGGGTTATGGCATCATCCAACAACTGGGAGTTCGTTCTCGCCAGTATCACGATGTCATCCCGGAGAATGGGGGCGGACATTCTGACCTTGTTCTCGGCCCGCCGCCTCGCACCCTCGTGAGGTGTTCTCACCTTGAATAGGTAGTACCCGAACACGAGGACTGCAACCGCAACCGCACCGATGAACAGCGCATTCAGCAACTGAAACACAATAACGGAGAAGAACCGAGACTCCATACCAACGCTCGCGCTGAGGGGGCTATAGGAGAACCAGCCGCCGGATACAGAGGTTAGGTCGTAATACACAAAAAGTAGCAGAACTGCTGCAAGGATGACCACGACCACCACACCCAAGGCTATGAGTAGAGTCCTCATGCTACTGTTCATCGTGAGCTGAGCCTAGCCGAACCCCACCCCCAAAGTCAACGGAACGCGGGATTGCCTACGGGGGGAGACCCCTATGGCAACGGAGCCCTCGTAGTAGTCCGAGCCGGGGAAAGCCCGACACATGGCGAAGGAGGGCATCGAAGTTCACCACGTCCGAGCACTACGCGACCTGAACGTGAAAGGCCAACGGGAAAAGCCCAAGTGGGTACAACTCATGGCGGCGCGACAGCGCAAGACCCTCGTGGTCTGCCCGCCCCTGCCACCTAAAGGCCCACGACGGCAGTTGGAATCCGCGCAAGCAGAAGTAGGTAGTGTCTCAAGCGTGGTAAACTCGAACCGTTACGGACACGGGTTCCCACACGGAACGCGGGGCAAACATGCAGCAGCTTAGCCGAACTTTGGTTAGGACTGGCATCTTCCTAGTGACCTTCGGTGTCATGATGGGGTTGCTGTTGATGTCTGGTGGGCTGGGGTGGACGTACGACGGCGTAGTGCTCACAGGGCTCCGCTACACGGCGGTATTCGCCTACGTTGCCTGCCCTATCGCACTCGCCGGAGGCATCGGCACTGGTCTGGCCGGGCTGGCACTCAAGGCCGTCATACGGGCGCACAAGCTCGGACAGCCCGCCCCCTCCGTGGACTCCGAAACGGAATGACACCCACGCAATACCTATAGACACTACCTACCCTACTACAGGATTAGCATTGCATCGCCAAAACTGTAGAAGCGGTACCTCTGCTCGATGGCTTCCCGATATGCGGCAAGGACGCGCTCACAGCCGGCGAAGGCGGAGACAAGCATGAGCAGAGTAGAACGCGGCAGATGGAAGTTGGTGATCATGGCGTCCACTGCACGGAACCGGTGCCCGGGCAGTATGAAGAGGTCGGCCCAGTCCGAGCCGGGTTGGATCGCATCGCGTTCTTGTTCTTCCATCAAGAGCGCGGTCTGCTCAAGTACCCGCACGCTGGTTGTGCCTACGGCAACTATGCGGCGTCCTTCTTGCCGGGCGGAGTTGATGGATTCCGCGGCTTGCGGCGATACCTCCCAGTACTCGGTGTGGAGCTTGTGCTTCCTGGGATCCTCTTCATCGACAGGCCTGAAGGTGTCCAGGCCAACGTGCAGGGTGAGGAAAGCCATTTGGACACCGTTGGCCTGGAGCTCTTGCATAAGCCTTTCGGTGAAGTGGAGGCCCGCCGTGGGAGCGGCGGCGCTGCCCAAGCGCCTGGCATACACCGTCTGATACCGTTCCGGGTCTGGCAGGGCCTCATAGATATACGGCGGCAGGGGCACTTGGCCCACCTTCTCTAGCAGAGATTCATCGTTGAATTCCACCAGGCGCAAGCCGGCTTCCATAGATTCAATTATCCGGGCCTCCAGTTTGCCCTGAAAGAGAAGGTGCGTTCCGGACCGCAAACGCCTGCCCGGGCGCGCTAGGCACTGCCACAGACCGGGCTTCTCCCGGCGCAGGAGAAGAAGCTCCGCTTCCCCCGCCGTTGCCCGCGATCCTGCCAATGAGCCGGGCCGGCATGACCCGGCTGTCGTTGAACACAAGAAGGTCGCCCGATTCTAGAAAAAGAGGCAAATCGTAGAAATTACGGTGCTCTATGGCTTCCCTAGAGCGATTGAGTACCATTAAACGTGAGTGGTCGCGAGGCTCCAATGGGGTCTGGGCAATCAGCTCTTGAGGAAGCGAGCATTCGAACTGGCTAATACGCATCTCAGGTCCGGAAGAGGCGGATGACCAGGTTGAGGATTACGGTGAGAACGATGCTGACAAGGAGCATGGTCACTATGGGAAAGTGAATGGTCGCGTTACCCAGGTGGAATACTCTATCGCCGGGGAGTCGTCCCAGACCAGGCAGGCCGCTGAGGCCGATGAACAGCAGGCCAAGGAGAACCAGAATACCTCCCGCTATCAACAATGCCTTGCCTATCAAGTCCACGGGTTGCCTCACATAGAATGGGACTGGCCGCCAGCGCTGGCCGCCGCCATGGTGTTGACCAGGAGCATGGCAATGGTCATGGGGCCGACGCCGCCGGGCACGGGCGAGATGGCGCTGGCGACTTCCGACACGGCTTCGAAGTCCACGTCTCCCACCAATCGGTAGCCGCTTTTGCGAGTAGCGTCCTCGACGCGATTGGTCCCCACGTCGATAACCACGGCGCCCTCCTTGACCATGTCCGCTTTGATTACGCGGGGGCTGCCCATGGCGGCAACCAAAACATCGGCCTGGCGAGTGTATTGCCGCAAGTCGTCCGTGCCCGTATGACATACGGTGACCGTGGCGTTGGCCCCAGGGCGCTTCTGTGATAGCAAAGCGGCCAGGGGCTTGCCCACAATGTTGCTGCGGCCGCAGATGACAACGTGTTTGCCCGCAGGGTCATTGCCGGTGCGAATGAGCATCTGTTGTACGCCGTAGGGAGTGGCGGGGATAAACCTGGGTACGCCCGCGGCTAGCAGTCCGGCGTTGTAGGGATGCAAACCGTCCACGTCCTTGGCGGGATCCAGTATCTGTATAATCTCGGATTCGTTGATCTGAGGCGGGAAGGGCAGTTGCGTAAGGATGCCGTGAAAATCTTTGTCTTGGTTCAACCGGCTCACCAGCTGCGTCACCTCATCCTGGCTGCAATCTCCGGGCACGTTGAAAGTGCGGGAGTATATGCCGACTTTCTGGCAGGCGCGCTCCTTGTTTCTCACGTATATAGCTGATGCCGGGTCGTCGCCGATGAGCACCACGGCTAAACCGGGGGTTATGTCGTGGTCCCGCTTCAATGACTCAACGTTCAGGGCAACTTCACCCCTGATCTGTTGCGCTATGTCATTTCCGCTGATAATGGAAGCTGCCACGCGGTTTCCTTTGCTCATACAATTACGAATAGATTAACCGAATGAAGTTCGGGAAGCCAGAGGGAATGAGAAGATGCAAATTGCCAGGTGGCATGGCAGATAGCAGCCAGTGCATCGTTAGTCTGCTAATGAATGCTGAGCCTCATGGTAATATAATCCGTCCATGCTTACTGTCGGCGTAGACATCATCGAAATCAGCCGCATATCCGCCACCGTAGAACGTTGGGGCGACCGTTTCCTTGGCCGCATATACACACCGGAGGAGCTGGATTACTGCCGGGGGCGGCCTCCGCAGCTGCTGGCGGCGCGCTTCGCCGCCAAGGAGGCGGTGATGAAGGCATTGGGAACCGGCGTGCGCGGCGTGGGCTGGCGTGATATAGAAGTGGTGCGCCAGCGCGGACGTGCTCCCATGGTGAGGCTGCACGGTAGGGCCGCTAAGCTCAGTGAGCGATTGGTAGTGACGGAGATAGCCTTGAGCATATCGCATTCCAGGGAGTACGCTGTAGCATCCGTAGTCATAGAAGCCAAGAACTCTATATGAAAATTGTCACTGCAAAACAGATGGCTGCCCTGGAGACCGCTTCTGAAAGAGCCGGCGTCTCTACCGACCAGCTCATGGAGAACGCCGGTCAGGCTATAGCCGACCAGGCGACCGATATGCTCGATGGTTCAGGGGATGCGAGCGTGCTGGTTCTGGTAGGACCGGGAAACAACGGCGGCGACGGCCTTGTGGCGGCTCGTCTACTTCATTGCGCCGGAGTAAAAGTGCTGACCTACGTTTGCGCCAAGCGCAGGCAGCCCGACTACAAGTTAACCCTGGCAAGGGAAGCAGGGGTTTCGGTTGCCTTCCTGGAAGAGGACCCCGACCTTGCCTTACTTCAGCGATACTTAGAACAAGCAGACCTGGCAATCGACGCGGTACTGGGCACAGGGCGCGCACGACCGGTAGAGGGGCGGCTACGTGACGTACTGTTCCGGTTGTCGGAAGCACGGAGGGATTACCGTACCCCCATCCTGGCGGTGGACTTGCCCAGCGGCCTCGATGCTGACAGCGGCGGGGTAGATCCCGCATGCCCCGGCGCGGACGTGACCCTAGCTTTGTCCAATCCCAAGACTGGTCACGTCATCTTTCCCGGAGCCAGCGTAACCGGCAAGCTGTTGACGGCGGACATAGGAGTGCCAAAGGGGTTGGACGGCGACGTACGTCTGGAAATCATTACTCCTGAACTGGTGGGTGCCCTGCTGCCGGACCGGCCCAGGGACGGGCACAAAGGCACTTTCGGACGGACTCTGGTGATAGGAGGTTCCAGCAGCTACGTGGGGGCACCCGTTCTGGCGTGCAGTGGAGCTTATCGCGCCGGGGCCGGGCTGGTGACTCTGGCCACGGGGAACAGCGTCTATCCCATAGCGGCAGCCAGGCTGACCGAGGCCACGTTTCTACCACTAGCTGAAACTGCAAACGGCGGTATATCCAGGAAAGCCCTAGGCAAAGTACGGGCGGCGTTGCCCGGCTATACCAGCCTGGTCGTCGGGTGTGGGCTGGGTCAGAGCCAAAGCACTTTCGCCTTCCTCAATGAGCTGCTGCTGGGCGACAATGCACTGGGCACACCCGCGGTCATTGATGCCGATGCGCTCAATGGGCTGGCTACCTTCAACGACTGGCCGGATCGCATGAAGCTGCGAGCGGTGCTGACTCCCCACCCCGGCGAGATGTCACGGTTGTGCGGCTTGCCTATAAGCGAAATAGAGGAGCGCCGTCTATCCATCGCAAAAGCCCACGCCGCTGCTTGGAGACAGGTCGTCCTGCTCAAGGGGGCTTTTTCCGTGGTGGCGTCGCCTGATGGGTACACGCGCGTCAGTCCCTTTGCCAACCCAGTACTGGCATCCGCGGGCACGGGCGACGTGCTGGCGGGAGTGGTAGGCGGACTGCTGTCGCAGGGGCTCTCTCCGTTCGATGCGGCCACCTGCGGCGTCTACCTACACGCCGCAGCCGCGGAACGGATCAGCCACGACATCGGCGATTCGGGGCTCATGGCCTCCGACCTTCTGCCGGAGATTCCCAAGCAGATGAGAGCACTCAAGGAGACACGTGGAACGAGCTGAGGCTTCGACCAAGCAGGTATCGGAGCCGGGCCGCATGCTGCTGGGCTCTGTACTGGTGCTGGGACATGCCGTAAAACACGTTTTCAATTCAGGCCTGTTCATCATCTTGCCTGAGCTGCAGATTCACATGGGATTGAGCAATGCGGCGGTTGGCACCCTCTCCACAATCAGGAATGCGGGCAGCGGACTGGCAAACCTGCCGGCAGGGTACATGGCGGACCGCTTCAGCGACAGATGGAGGACAATACTTGCCGTATCCATAACGCTGGTGGGCGTGTTCCACATGCTCATGGGCTCGGTAAGCGCTTACTGGCTGCTGGTGGTCAACGCCACCGTGGCGGGAGTAGCTATTTCATTCTGGCATCCTCCGGCTATTGCGGCGCTTTCGCAAAGGTTCCCCAGAAGAAGAGGCTTTGCAATCTCTCTACACGGCATGGGGGGTAGCATAGGAGAGGCGCTCGGACCACTGCTCGTGGGGTCTCTTCTCACCGTAGTGCTCTGGCGCACGGTGTTGCAGGGTGGAGTAGTTCCCGCCGTAATCACCGGGGTAGTGGTCTGGCTGGTTCTCAGGAATCTGCAGGGAAGGTATACAACTTCGCTATCGTTCCAGGCTTACTTGCAAACACTGCTTGGGATGCTGCGCCAGAGAGCGTTGCTCACCGTACTGATAGTCACCGCGGGGTTCAGCGCCGCCCAGGGAATAACAATGACCTTCTTACCCATATACCTGCGGGTAGAGCTGGAGTTTTCGTCGTTCTTGACCGCGGTGTTCATTTCCGGGTCGCAGGTGGTAGGCATTGGCACGCAGCCCGTCCTGGGATTCCTTTCGGACAAGTACTCACGAAAGCTGGTGATCATACCCAGCTTGACCACCCTTGGGCTGATAACTTTGACCATTCCCTTCGCAGGTTCAGGAGCGCTGCTGTTTCTAGCCGTGCTTCTCATGGGCGCATTCTCTTTTGCCCTGATGTCCGTTCTGATAGCGTCGGCAATGGACCTGGTTGGTGGAGAGATGCCCGCGACCACGGTGTCCCTGGTATTCAGCTCCTCGGTGATATTTTCAGCGTTGTCTCCGGCGATAGCGGGCGTACTGGCCGACGAGGTGGGCCTGACATGGGTGTTCTTCCTCGCTGCCTCCATGGTGCTAACCGTGACTGTATTTGCCGTGGCGCGCAGTTGGTCGAGATAATCAGCGGCCCGGAAAGTCATCTAAAATTCGTTGCAAAAGGGGTTGACAGCCTCGTTTGGCATGGTGATAGGATACCCTTGTCCTGAGTGATCGAAGGGATGGCGAGGCAAAGACTGGATGGTTCTCGTCGGGCAACCGGGAGGCCGATTGGCCCGAGCTAAACCGAGCGGAAGTCACTCAGGACTCTTCTTTTTAGGCACCTCCACAACGAAGCCCCTGCTCACAACCACGCCCATCTATCCATTTCTGGCGCGCCTGCTATAATGTGTCTTGAAACGGCGGCGACATCTGCGGCGACCGATATGCTACTGACAATCGACATCGGCAATACGAACATAACCCTGGGTGTGTTCCAGGGCAACGAACTTAAGGCCACCTGGCGGCTTGCCACAGACCCACGGCGAATGCCGGATGAATACGGGCTGACCATCCTCAATCTCCTCGCGGTTCAGGACATCTCCGTAAGGGACGTTCAGGCGGTTGCCACCTGCAGCGTGGTGCCGCCACTGACCCAGACATTCACGGAACTCTCCACAAGATATTTCAACGTTAGCCCCTTGATAGTGGGTGCAGGCGTACGTACGGGCGTCAAGATCCTCTACGACAACCCGCGCGACGTGGGCACCGACCGTATAGTGGATGCGGCGGCGGCATTCCGGTTGTACGGCGGGCCGTGCATCATTGTTGACTGCGGTACCGCCACAGTGCTGGATGCGGTGTCGGACAAAGCGGAGTACCTGGGCGGCGCCATAGCCCCTGGGTTGCGGCTATCCGCTGAGACGCTGTTCTCCAACACCTCGCAGCTGCGGCGCGTGGAGCTGGAAGCGCCCATGACGGCCATTGGTAAGAACACCACCCACGCCCTGCAAGCCGGCTTGGTGCTGGGCAACGTGGACCTCATAGAAGGAATGGTAGGGCGGTTCAAGCGTGAGTTGAACAGCGGGAACTGTAAAGTGATCGGCACGGGGGGCCAGGCTCCTCTCATAGCGGCGGAATCCAGTGTGTTTGACCACGTCAATCTGGACCTGACTCTCATAGGCCTACAGATAATCTACGAAATAAACAACGCCCGGCATGCGCAGGGAGAACCCCAATGAAGTCTCCTTTTCAAGACAGGGCTGTAGTGCTGGGCGTCACGGGAAGCATAGCCTGTTACAAGGCCGTGGACCTGTGCAGCAAGCTGGTACAGGCAGGGGCAAAGGTCGACGTCATCTTGACCAGGGCGGTGCAAGAGTTCCTCAGCCCCCTGACTTTTCGCAGCATCAGTCATAGAGCGGTGGTCACAGAGCTGTTCGACGCGGAATCAGAGCTAAGCGTGGAACACGTAGCGCTGGCGGAGCGCGCCGAAGTGGTTGTGGTGGCGCCCGCCACGGCGAATACAATAGCAAAAATAGCCCTTGGCCTGGCCGACGACGCTCTTTCAGCCACGATTCTTGCCACCAGGGCGCCGCTGGTGTTGGCGCCGGCAATGGAAGCCAACATGTTCCACAACCCTGCCGTGCAGGAGAACCTATCCAAGCTGAAGGAACGTGGAGTTGCCATCGTGGGCCCTGCCGAAGGAAGGCTGGCTTCCGGGCTGACAGGGAAGGGACGCTTGGCGGAAGTGCCGGAACTCCTGGGCCACATAGCGGCTGTCCTCGGCGGCAGAGGCGACCTGGCGGGACGGCGAGTTGTAGTCACCGCGGGCGGTACTCGAGAAGCCATAGACCCCGTGCGTGTGCTGACCAACCGCTCGTCGGGGAAAATGGGTTACGCCATTGCCGAGGCCGCCCGCGATAGGGGCGCGCTTCCGCTGCTCATAACCGCTCCCACGGGACTGCCCGACCCCGCGGCTGTAGAAGTGCAGAAAGTGGAAAGCGCCTGGGATATGTGCGACGCAGTAATCAGCGCCTGCGGAAGCTCGGACGTTGTTATCATGGCTGCCGCCGTGGCCGACTACCGTGCCGCTTCGCCTGCTGAACAGAAGATCAAGAAAGGCGCGGCGGAGAGTTCGTCCATTCAGTTGGTGCGGAACCCAGACATCCTGGCCGAGGTGGAAGGCGTCACGGTGAAGGTGGGTTTTGCCGCCGAGACCGAGGACCTGCTCAGCAACGCCAGGAGCAAGCTGCAGTCCAAAGGAGCCGACATTTTCGTGGCCAACGATGTCTCGGAAGAGCAGGGCATTTTTGGTTCGGACACCAACAAGGTCACAATTCTGGATGCGGCCGGTGGAATGGAGGACATACCCAGGATGACCAAGTACGAGGTTGCGCACCGCATTCTGGATAGAGTAGCGGAGGTGCTCAAAGAGAAGAGTCAGCAGGCCTGAGGTTGGCTGCTTCCACGGCCTTCACTTTGTTGAGCCGCCGCTCATGGCGTTCTTCTGCGGAATACCTGGCCTTGAGGAAGGCGTCCAGGAGTTCCCTGGCCAGTTCCATATCCACAATGCGGGAGCCTATGGCCAGCACGTTCATATCGTCGTGCTCCACGCCCTGGTGTGCTGAATAGGTATCGTGGCAGACCGCGGCGCGCACTCCAAATACCTTGTTGGCCGTAATGCAAGCGCCTACGCCGCTGCCACATACCACAATCCCTCGCTCAACCTCACCCGAGGCCACGGCGCGGGCCACCGGCTCTACGTAATCGGGATAATCATCGCTGGGGTCGTGGTGATAGGCGCCCTTGTCTACCACTTCATGACCTCCCTTCTGGAGATGGGCTATGATCTCCTCTTTCCAGAGAAACCCCCAGTGGTCCATGCCTAGGGCGACACGCATGATTTTCTCCCGTCGCTTGCAATGTTGCTAGTATTCTGTGCCACTTGCCGCTGTCAGTCAACTGTGTTGACTGGACTGTAACCTTCCTATAATCTCACCAACGATATCCAGCTGGGAGGCCCTGATGAAAGGCGTTGTAGCCATTGCCAATATCTTGAAGATGGAAGGGGTGAAGTATCTGTTCTGCTTCCCATCCAACCCGCTCATTGATGAAGCAGCGCGAGCAGGTATAAGACCTATCCTGACCAGAACGGAGCGTGGTGCGGTCAACATGGCCGACGGCTATTCCAGAGTTGCGGGCGGAGGAGCGATTGGAGTGGTGGCCACTCAATACGGGCCTGGAATAGAGAACGCCTTTGGCGGCATTGCCCACGCTTATGCGGACTCAATACCCATCCTGGTGCTGCCCAGCGGTACGGATCGCGGACGGACCGGCGTAAGCCCAACCTTCAACGCAGTGTCCCACTACCAGGGCATCACCAAGTGGACGGCCGAGCTCAACATGGCCAGGCGCATCCCTGAAATGATGCGGTACGCCTTCAAGTATCTGCGAACGGGACGGTCCGGCCCGGTTGTGCTGGAAGTGCCTACAGACGTTTATACCGAGGAGATAAGCGAAGAGGAGTTCGACTACAGACCGGTCGGGGGCCATCAAAGTGCCGGCGATCCTAAGGACGTGGCGGATGTGGTGCGGGCGCTGCTCAAAGCGGAAGCGCCGGTAATACACGTCGGTCAAGGCGTCGTGGAGTCTGGCGCATGGGATGAGTTGCGTGAGTTTGCCGAGCTGGTCCAGGCGCCGGTAATGACGATAACCACGGGCAAGAGCGCCTTCCCCGAGAACCATCCGCTGTCGATTGGCAACGGAGCCGCTACGGCAACCGGCATGGTGGACTCCTTCCTGGAGAAAGCGGACCTTGTGCTGGGAATAGGCTCAACGTTCTATGCATCACTCATGGCCTGCCCCGTCCCTGAGGGCAAGATTATGATCCAGTGCACCAGCGACCAGCATGACCTCAACAATGAACATGCCCTGGACTATGCTGTCCTGGGCAGCCCCAAGCTGGTGCTTGGCCAGTTGATCGAAGAGGTGAAGAGGCAGGCCATACCGGGCAGTAGAAGTGATCGGAGCAAGGTCCAAGACGAAATCAAAGCGGCAAAGGAGCGCTGGCTCAGAGAGTGGATGCCCAAGCTCACCTCGGAAGAGACGCCAATGAATCCCTACCGCGTCATCTGGGAGCTGGACCAGACCCTGGACAAGGCCAGCACCATCATGACCCACGATTCTGGCAATCCCCGCGACCAGATAACGCCGTTCTATCAGGCCACGCATCCTCAGGGATACATGGGCTGGGGGAACTCCACCCAGCTTGGTTACTCCTTGGGCATATCAATAGGGGCCAAGCTGGCCGCGCCGGAAAAAACGGTGGTGCATCTCATGGGCGACGCCGCTATAGGGATGGCAGGCCTAGATTTCGAAAGCGCTGTAAGAGCCAATGCGCCCGTGATCACCGTCGTACTGAACAACGGCCTTATGGGAGGCTACGGAGATAGAATGCCCGCCGCCAGGGATAGGTACGGCACGCACCTGCTGGGCGGCGACTATACCAAGTTCGCCGAGTCGATGGGCCTATACTCTGAACGGGTGGAGAGTCCCAACGAGATCAGGCCTGCAATCCAACGGGCGTTGAACGCTACTGAGCAGGGTCAACCCGCTCTGTTGGAGATGATGACCAGGGAGGAACCGGCGTTCTCTAAAGTAAGCTGGGCTTAGCCAACTGTCATTCTGAACGAGCGGCAGCGACGTGAAGAATCCAAAGCCTCTGACCACAAAGCCCCCTGACATTTGGGGAGATCAAAGTACAGGATGGTGAATCCGCTCATCCTGAGCGTGTCGAAGGAAATGAGCGGGTAACTGCACTCGCGTTCTTCCCCGATCACAAAGCTATCTGTCTTGTTTCATCCGGCGCTGGAGCGAACAGAGAAAGCTGATCGCTTTCGGCGAAATTGGATACGCCAACTCCCAGGAGGCGGAACTTCCTATCAGGGGCCAGTTCCTTATCCATCAAATGCATGGCCGCTTGCCGGATGTCCCCGGGCTCGTTCATGGGTGAGGGCAGGGTCAGCGACCTGGTGAAGGTGGTGAAGTCGGACAAACGCAGCTTCACGGTTATCGTCTTGCCCTTGAGGTTCGACTTCTGCAAACGGTGGGCAACGCGTTGGCAGAGGCGCGATATGCGCTCCGCAAGCTCGTCCGGGTCGGACGTGTCGGCGCCGAAAGTGTCCTCAGCGCTGACCGACTTGACGTTGTGCTCGGTAACAACGGGGAAAAGGTCTTCGCCTCTAGCCATGGTTAACAGTACCGGCCCTCTTTTGCCAAATGCCTCCCTGGCCCACGGTTCCGTTTGCCTGGCCAGGTCTCCTATGGTGACTACGCCTTTTTCAATCAAACGGCGTTCGCTGCTGGGGCCTATGCCCGGAATCTTCAGCACTGGCAGAGGCGCCAGGAACTCGCGCTCCCGGCCTGGTTCCACTATCACCAAGCCATCCGGCTTTTCCAAATCTGAGGCTATCTTGGACACCGTCTTGGAAGTGGAGCACCCGACGGAAATGGTAAGGCCTGTCTCGTCTTTGACCTGTTTCTTCAGCGAACGCGCCATCTCCACCGGCGGAATGCCGTTTCCCACAACATTGCTGACATCCAGGTAGGCTTCGTCCATGGACATCGGTTCCACCACGGACGTAATCGAGTGGAATACGGCCAGCACTTCACGGGAAACTTCGCTGTATCTATCGAAGCGGGGTGAGACGCGGATAGCCTGCGGGCATAGACGTAAAGCCATTCCCATTGGCATGGCGGAACGAATACCGTACTTTCTTGCCTCGTACGAACAGGAAGCGACGACGCCGCGGCCGGAGGGGCTTCCGCCCACGACTACTGGTTTGCCTCGCAGCTCAGGCCGGTCCATCTGCTCCACGGAGGCATAGAAAGCATCCAGATCAGCGTGAATGATGCATCTCATAGAAAATTCCGGGGTCATTTGCTATGGAAAATAGGGACTTTGGGGCGAGAACAACAACCGGCGGTCATTCCCGTGAAGACGGGAATCCAGGAGTGGCTGCGTGTGGACTCCCGCCTACGCGGGAGTGACGAAAGAACGTACTCTTTCATCCCCTTACGTGGACACCACGAGGCCATAGCGATTCCGAGGTCATTTACTTTCATCGTAGGCATGCTCATTGCAAACGGCGTACCGAAGGGATGAATACATAGTAGACGAGCGTCACAGGAACGAGCAGCAGCGCCGAACCGGCCACTGCCCATTGAATGCCGATGGTCTCCGCCAGCGCCGCTACGGCGAATACAACAACGTTGCTCACGCCGATCTCCATCATGTAGAAGGACATGACGCGTCCTCTGTGCTCGTTGTCTACGCTTTGCTGCACCAGCCCGTTGCTCAGCGCCATGCGCGCCGACTGTCCCAGTCCTATGCCAATGCATATCAGCAAGGCAAGCTCGAACGAGCTTGTGAAAGCGTATAGAGCAAGCAGCAATCCCAGAGAAGGCGTGCTCCAAAGGAAGATAGCCCCGCGGTTCCTGTCCCGCATGGATGCTACGAGCAGCGAGCCAACAAGAGAACCTACGCCGGAGATGCTCATCAGCAGTCCAAGCCGGAAGCTGGACTCGGTGAACAGCTGGGGTAGATCGCTCAGCAGTCCGCCAATGAACGGCAAGGATGCAATCCAAGCATAGCTGCCCGGCGCAACTATCTGGATGTCTTTGGCAAAGGCGGGCATCAACGGCATGATGGGCATTGAAAGAGAAACGCTCAACATGGTTAACGTGAGCAATGCAAGCACCAGATTGTGGTTCTTCACATACCGTAAGCCTTCCACTAAGTCTGCCCATGCGCCTCTGCGGCCCGTAAAGGTGCTAGTGGAGGGGAGCATGGCTATGAGAGCGATAGCTATAATGTACATTCCGGTCATGGCAAGGTAGACGGTTTGCACGCCAAACAAAGCTATGAGCAGCCCCGCTGCTCCGGGGGCGGCCAGTCTGTTGATATTCATACCCGCCGCGTTCAACGCCACAGCGTTCATCAGGCGCCGCGAACCCACAAGTTCGGGGATGATGGCCTGTCGGGAGGGCATCATGAAACCCATGACCAGTCCATGTACGGCGGAGGTTGCTATAAGAAAGCCCACCCCTGTCCCATCTTCCAGGCTGATAACCCCCATGAACATAGCAATGGCTACGCTGAGCGCTACGCCGGCCGAAGCCGCTTGGCCCAATAGGAGTATCCGCTTCTTCTGCATTCTGTCCGCAATGACACCCCCAAACAGGGAGAGCAGAAGCATGGGCCCGGCGTTGGCCAGCATCATCAAGCCCAGCATTATGTACTGGTCGGTCAGCTCGTATACCAGCCAGGCGCGAGCTACCATCTGCATATTCATGGCGGCCGTCTGGCCCATCATTCCGCCCCAGTACCAGCGGTAGGCGGGTGACTGGAACGATTCGAAGGTGCGCCTACGCCACCGCTGTTCTCTGGGTGGGGCGGTTGCGTCCGAGGGTTCAGATTTTGCCGTTCTATCTGGAATCAAGCTCATGGATAGGGCTGGCCGGGTCAAGTAGAATTAGAATGCCGTTGCTGAACGTCAGGAAGGCAACCGGCCAGAGGCATTGTAGACCCAATTGGGAGGGTCAACAACAAGGAGTCGTCATATGGAGTTGCCAGAATACAATTTGGAAGGGGAAAGAGCCCTTTTGGTCGGCGCGGGCAGGGGAATTGGTAAAGGAATAGCCCTAGTGCTGGGGGAGGCTGGAGTAGACGTGGCGGTGGCTTCTTTGACTGCAAACAACGCCAACACTGTGGCGGAACAGGTCAAAGCTATGGGCAGAGAAGCCCTGGCTCTCACGGGGAATGCCACCAAGCTGGCAGATATGAACAAGGTAGTCAGTCAAGCCATTGAAGGATTTGGCGGCATTGACATCCTGGTGAATTGCGTAGGCGACTCTATCCGTATGCCAGTAGCCAATCTACCGCACGGCGCAAGCGGAATGAGCGAGGAAGAATGGCGCCACATCCTGGATGTGAACCTGACCTCTGCCTTCACATGTTGCAGTGCTGTAGGCCCGTACTTTCTTGAACAGCGCAGTGGAGTGGTGATCAACATCTCCAGCTTTGCCTCCTTCCGAGCCGCGGCATTTCGTTCGGCTTATGATGCAGGGAAGGCTGGACTTATGCGGTTCACGGAATCGCTTGCACTGGAATGGGCGCCGTACGGTATACGGGTCAACTCTATTGCACCAGGTATGTTCCCTGACCCCGAGCAAATGACCGTCGAAGAATTCAAACGGAGAGATGAGGCAGAAGGTAGTCGAGTGCCTCTAGGCCGTATCGGGCGGCTTCGTGAAGTTGGCTTGCTCGCCGTTTACCTGGCATCCGATGCGGCCGCGTACGTCACCGGGCAGACCTGGGCCATAGATGGAGGGCAATCCATTGCCTGAATCCCCATTGGCCCCATGGACTACCTGTCCAGGGACGTGCCCCTCAAATCCAACATGCCGAATGGAGTAAAGAGCAGGTCCTTGACGTAAGGCTTGACCAGCATCTGGCTCCGGCCATGATATAGCGGGATGGCTGCGGCATCTTCTACGAGCACGGCTTCAGCTTGGTGGTACAGTGCCGTCCTCAGCAAGGGGTCTTGCTCCACTCTGGCCTGCTCCAGCAGAGAATTAACTTCCGCGTTGTTGTAGCCGCCCTGGTTGTTCTCCGTCGAGGAGTGGAACAGGACGTCCAGGAAGTTTTGCGGGTCGGGGTAGTCCGCTATCCAGCCATAGGTGAACAGGTTTTTATCAATTTGATCCAGTACGTAGAAATAGGCGTCGGGCCGCACTAGCCGGACGCCCACTTCCACTCCCAGGTTGAGCCGCCACATCTGTATAAGCTGCGAAACAATTATGGACGGCTGCGATACTCCGGAGGCGGTGTAGACCACGTCAGGCAGAGCCTCTACGCTCCCATAGGATGACTGTTCCAAGAGTCGTCTTGCTTCATCCGGGTCAAACGGGATGGCGGCTATGTCCGGGTTGTAGCCTGGCAGGCCAGGCGGCAAGAACCCGTTGGCCATCTCCACCGATTCACCGAAGATGTCCTCCAACAGGGCCTCTCTGTCGACGCTCAACAGGAAGGCCTTGCGTACCAGTGGGTCATCGAATGGTGGCCTGTCAGAGCTCATGCCAATGTAGTGGACGCTAAGCTCAGAAGTCTCCACCAGTTCACCGACCAATGGATAGTCAGGGCTGTTCACCTGCGGCAGCTCATCCGCGAAGACACGCGCCACGTCTATCTCGCCGGATTCGTACATCAGGCGCGGTGTACCGCCGTACAGCTTGTAAACCAGGTAAGGTACCGGAGGCGTCCCTCCGTAAAACTCATCATTGGCCTGCAGCACCATTACTCTACGGGGCTCCCAGCTGATCAGCTTGAAGGGCCCGGTGCCGTTGGGCTCCGCCCACCAAGGTATATCGCTCCCTTGGCTATCATCTATCTGGTTCTGGTCTACCACAAAAGCCACGGGGTGGGATAGCTTGGATAAGAAATAGGATTTGGCGTCGTCTATGGTCACTTGGAGAGTGTTTTGGTCTATTACTTGAATGCCGCTGATCTCTTCAGCATCGCCGCTTGTGAACTCGTCTATGCCCACCACATCATTCAGATAGGTGCCCACCGTGGTGGAGGGCGAGTCCGGAGAGGCAGCCCGTTCCCAGGAAGACTTGAAGTCACCGGCGGTAACCGGTCTTCCGTCGTGGAACGTTGCTCCATCCCTGATAGTGAAGGTATAAACCTTGCCATCTTCGGAGATAGACCATTCGCTGGCCAGCTCGGGCACGAGCACGAGGTCTTCGTTGAATGAGATCAAGCCGGAGAACACCTGCATGATGTATTGGATGGACCGGCTTTCATGGGCGATGGAGGGGTCCAGCAATAATGGACCGTCGTCAAAGTAGAGAGTGAGCGCTTCCTGGCGCGGGATGTCCAAGGGCCGCGGCTCGTTCAGTTGGAAGCTGGCTATAAGCGCTTGCAAGTCGTCCATGCTGGCTTCCAAGTCGTCGTTGGGAGCCTCGGCTCTAATAAAGAAGTTCTGGGTGTCCCGCACGGTGGCAAAAAGGATGCCCTGCTCCTCTCCCTGCTCGCCACGCCACTGGTAAGTGGTCTGAAAACCGGTAGAGCCGTCGTTGAGATTGACCACGGATTCATCCAGAGTACGGAACCCCGGGCGACTGAACAGGTTGGGCAGCAAACTATCCACAGCGGCATCCGGCGTGACTATTGCCGTGTCATAGAACAGGCTCACCTGGACCACTGGGGGAGAGCCGTCCGGGTCGCCCATCAGTGCCATGGTCGGGGGGGCTACTTGGGTAACCACGTTCCAATTCGGCGGATACCTGAGTTGGAATCCAAAGTTCCTATTTATCAAGGTCTGGAAAGAGTCGGGGATGGTAATTTCGTCCTCAGGCGTGGGTATGGCCATGGGCGTTGCCGTTGGTGACGCCTGGCTGACGGGCGTAGGCGTGGGGCTTGGTGTAGACGTGGGACTCGGCCGGGGCGTTGGCGATGGTATAGGTGTAGATGTAGATGCGGGTGTGCGCGTGGGCGACTCTTCAGGTGTCTGCGTGGGCGTTGCTGTGGGGCTCGACACCTCAGGCCCGCAGGCAAGGGCTGCCAGCATGAGCAGCGCTATGGCAGTAAGATAAACTCTCAACTTATCCTCCGGGGAATTTCTTCATTTAACACAACAGGGATTCTAAGCACAACAACTATTCAATGAGAACGCCGGCAAAATCCGCTATTGTAAGATGTCGCATCTTTTGGTTGTCGGTTGAGGGTATGATACCATATATGCTTGACCGTATGCTGCTGGCTAAGAGAGATGTACCTAAAAGGGAGTGCCGCTCTTGATCATTAGACTGAAGCTTGGCCTAGTCCTCATCCTTGCGTTAGCTTTGATGCCTCTGACCTCCAGCGCCGATGAAGGTGCGATAGACCTGACCCAGATAAATCCCGGGGAGTTGATGATGCCTTTAACCAGCATCCGCGACCGCCTTTCGGGGCGCAGCTGGCTGGTCACCACGGGACAGGACCCTACGCTGGGTATCGGATTGGACGGCAACCTATCCATACCGTCCACGTCTATTGGAGGATCTCCACCCCAGCAAGCTGGGGGTGGTGGAGCAGCGCTGGTGCCGTTCCGAGACCCATCGGCGAAGTTCAGCCGCAACATATTGATCCCCAGCGACTTCTCACAGTTCACCTTCCAAACCGAACCGAGCATAGCGGTGGACCCCAATGACCCGGACCACCTTCTGGTGGGCATGATCGATTATAACTTCCCCAACATGGTGAGCTACTCCAGCATAGACGGAGGAGCCACCTGGGAAGGGCCGAATCGAGCCAAATATCCCAGGGAGGCCCTTGGTTCTGCGGGCGACCCCATTGTGGCATTCGATCAGAATGGGAACGCCTACTTTGCTTCCATTTCACTGGACATAGAGGAGTTCACCATCGGCCCGTTGCTGGGCACGGCGGTAATTTCAGCTATCTCGATAGCCCGTTCTGACGACGGTGGTCTTTCCTGGGTAGACCCTCTGGAAACATCCAGGGCCCGTTTCTCATCTAGGTTGCTGCCCAGCACCGACGGCCGGGTTCGTGGGGAGATAGAGTTAGGATTTCTGGACAAACCCTGGATGACAATTGGACCAAACCCGGATGACCCGTCCAAAGACAATATCTACGTTGTCTATACAAACTTCATCCAGACCGCTAGCGTCCTTTGGATCGATGAGTTGCCCGCGCTGGGCCCAGGCACACTGCAAACGGTGATAGAGCTTGTTCGTTCAGAGGACGGCGGCGTAACCTGGAGCGATCCCATTGAGGTAAGCCCCAGGGCCCTCTTCAACATACTAGTCAACCCGCCGGAGGCCACCGAGTCGGATCCAAACAATGCCCCTCCGGGCCAGGAAGAGACCGGGCAGGCGGTCAGCAGCCGCCAAATTGTGCAAGGGCCGGACGTTGCCGTGGCTCCGGACGGCACCGTCTACGTTGCTTGGATGGACTCCACCAATGACGACTCCTTTGAAGGCCTTGGCGAGATACACGTCGCCAGGTCTGAAAATGGCGGTGAGTCCTTCCAAACTCCCAGAAGGGCCAGCGGGTTCTTGGAGCCAAAGTTCCGCTCTAGGGACCACGTCTTCCGTTCCTGGGCTTCCGCTTTCCCCAAGCTGGCCTTGGGAGACAACGACGAAGTCTACGTGCTCTGGATGGCAGTCCCTTCCGACAACCCAGACGACGATGGAGATGTGTTCTTTGTGAAGTCCACGGACAAAGGGAGGAACTGGAGCCGCCGCATCAAAGTCAACGACGACGAGGGCAACGCTTTCCAGTTCTTCCCGGAGATGACAATAGACCCTGCAGGCAACCTGCACGCTATGTGGGGCGACTTCAGAGACGACCCTCAAAACGTGAGCTATCACATCTACTATGCCACGTCAGAGGATGGAGGAGAGACCTGGGGATTGAATAGCAGGGTCACAGACTTCCCGTCCAATCCCAACCAGGCGTTCCCCAGAGGGCAGTTCATTGGAGACTACTTTGCCATAGAGGCTACTGAAGACGACGTATACATGGTTTGGGCGGACAGCCGGCTGGGAGAGTTCGGCGGGCTGAACCAGAAGATAGGCTTCGCCAGGCAGGAACTCATGCCGTCGCCGTCTATCTTCATCTCGCCGCCCTCCGGACCCGGCGGAAAGGACGTGGTCATACAAGGGTTCAACTTCCAGCCGGACCGCAACGTGTTCATAGAAGTGGCGGGGGTAATAGTCTCTACCACGCGCACCAATGACGAAGGCCGGTTCACCTCCCAGATCTTTGTACCCATATCGGGAGAGGGGGCGCACACGGTACGCGCTATAGAAGAGTCCGGCAATTTGGCTTCTTCATCATTCTTCATGGACTTTGGATTCGACAATATCCAGGAGGCAACGGACGGAATAGAGGAGCTGTCACAGCGCCTGGAAGCCCTGGACAGCGGTGAGGAAGGCGCGACCCTCAGCGAAGATATCCGGAACCTGGTTACCGCTGTTGAAGAGTTGAAAGCAATACAAGAGAACGGAGACGATGGGGGAGTGTCGCCACTGCTGATAGGTCTACTGTTCGCTGCCGGACTGATTCCAATAATTGGCGTAGGGGCGCTGCTTGTCATCATGCTGAGACGCTCCAGGCCTGCCGCTACTTCCACTTGACGGACGTGTCATGCGCATAGATAACCGCTTGAAAATGGCTCTGGTTGTGATAGGGCTTCTAGTTGGTTTGGAACTGGCGCCGGGCGTTCTGGCTCAAAGTCCTGATGAGTACCAACCGCCGCATGATAGACCCGGCCCTGCCTCTGAACGCATCCATTTCCAGTCGTTTCACGTTGACCTGGCAGGCCAGTCCCTGCAAAACGGAGACATGGACTTCTATCTGTTCAGCCTGAAGACGGAGGCGGCTCGCCAGTTGCAAGATTCTACCGACATCACTATGTACCAGGCGCCGGCCACCTCCATATCCCTTATCTTGAATCCGGCCCCCGCCGCAGAGGGAGAGCTCAACCCGTTCTCCATCCGTGAGGTGCGCCAAGCCTTGCAATACGCCGTGGACAGGCGGTTCATTGCAGAGGAGATATACAAGGGGCTGGCAGAGCCCATGTTGGCCCACGTGGGCCCCTTTGACTACGACTACTTGACGGTGTACGACGAGCTCAAAGGGCAGGACATCACCTATGACCCCGAATTCGCCCGCGACCTTGTGGCGCAAGCGATGACGGGTGCCGGCGCCGCCTTGCAAAACGATAAGTGGCACTACAACGATAGGCCTGTACAGGTCAAGTTCATCATCCGAGTGGAAGACGAACGGCGCGAGGTGGGAGACCTCATCCGTGCCGAACTGGACAAATTGGGCTTTACTGTTGTACCCACCTACCGCAACTTTGCGCCGGCCATACTTTCCGTCTACGGCACCGACCCACAGGTGTTCCAGTGGCACCTCTACACGGAGGGTTGGGGCCGCGGCGCGGCGGAACGATTCGACTACGGTACGGTGAACAGTATGATTGCTCCCTGGCTGGGCAATATGCCGGGCTGGCAGGAAGTGGGGTTCTGGCAATACGAAAACGAGCACCTGGACGAGCTGGGGAAGAATCTCTTCCAGGGAAACTTCCGGAGCGTGGAGGAACGCAATAGGATATATGAGGAGATGACGGAGATCTCTCTCCAGGAATCGGTGCGTGTCTGGCTGGCGACCATAGTAAACAGCCTACCCACGGACAACAACCTACAGGGGGTAACGCAGGATATATCGGCGGGACCCAAATCCATCTGGACTCTACGTGAGGCGCATATACCGGGCAAGGACACGTTGACGGTGGGAAACCTCTGGGTGTGGACGGAGCGCACCACCTGGAATCCGGTGGGCGGCTTTGGCGACTTATACAGCGTGGATATCTGGAACAACGTCCACGACCCGCCTCTATGGCGCGACCCGTTCACCGGCGTGCCCGTACCATTCCGCGCCGAATACCAAGTGACCACCGCTGGCCCAGAGGGCAAGCTGGACGTGCCCAGCGATGCAAAGCTATGGGATGCGGCGAATGACGAGTTCGTCTCCGTAGACAGCGGCGTACAGGCCACGAGCAAGGTGATCTTTGACTATTCCAAGTTCTTCCAGTCCAAGTGGCATCACGGCCAGCCAATTACAATGGCCGACGTTCTCTACACCATATCCCAGGGCTTCGACCGTGCGCTGGACGAGGACAAGTCTAAGATAGAGTTCGCTCTTGCCGTGACCAGCAAGCCGTTCCTGGAAACGGTGCGCGGCATCAAGGTGCTGGACGAAAACAGACTGGAAGTTTACGTGGACTACTGGCACTTTGTGGAAGACTACATAGCAGAGTACGCCAACATGTCGGGACTGAGTATGCCCTGGGAGGTCATAGCCGCCTTGGACAAGCTGGTCTTCGAAGATAGAAGAGCAGCCTACAGCGATACCGCCGCCCAGCGCTTCAGTGTTCCCTGGATCAACCTAGTCATGCCCAATGACGTGCGTCTGTTGCGCCGCGCCCTGATTGAACTGCGCAACGACAACCGCTATCCGCAGAGTATTTTCCAAAGCGGCGGCGTCTCTGTGTCGGAGGAGGAAGCCAGCCTGAGATACCAAGCCGCCCTGGATTGGATCGAGCAATACGACTTGGCGATTATCAGCAACGGCCCGTTCCAGCTGGTGCGCTACGACCCGCCTTCCCAGTTCGCCGAGTTGCTGGCCTTCCGCGACCCCAGCTACCCATTCAAGCCCGGCGACTGGTACCGAGGCGCTCCTCCCGCCATCCGGTTCAACACTATTGAAGCGCCTGGCATCGGTATCGGCTCCGCTGCTTCTGTCGACGTGACCTTGGAGGGCCCTGGGATCATAGACCTGCAGTACTTGCTGCTGGACCCCGCCAGCGGTGACGTGGTCACCATGGGAGACGCCCAGCGCACCAGTGGTAATCAGTACAGCTTGGAGATACCGGCTGAAGTGACCGGTCAGCTGAGCGACGGCTTGTATCAGCTGTTCCTGGTTGCTTCCAGCGACTTGGTATCGTCGCTGGCCGAACGCCGGGTTGACCTAGAGGCCTTCTCCGGCGAAGTACCCACACAGGCTACTGTAGTCTCTACACCTACAGCGGCGCCAACGGCAACACCTGCAGAGGGAGGCGGAGGGTTCTCCTGCTCAGGCCCACCGCTGCAATTCGGGTAGTTTAGCAGTTCAGCGTCATGTTTTTAGGACTTACGCTGGCACTCAGAGCGCTCTCCCTATTTGGAGTCCTCATTGTGGTGCTGGTGATGCTGGTCGTTGCCCTCGGCGCCACCGGTTTCTCAGACCGCATTCTCACCGCCATAGTAAACCAGGAGATGCGCGGCATCCGGGAAGGGTTGGCGCGCACCATACGAGACCCGGAGCAGTTGGAACAGGTGCTCCGGACACAGCGTGAAGAGCGCGAGAAGTTCTACAGCCTGGACAGACCCTGGCACCAGCGCCTTCCGGATATGGTCAGGCGTCTCATTCTCCTGGACCTTGGGGAGGCGCGCACTCTGCGCAGCTTCCAGGGCAGCCCCAAGGTGCTCACCATGGTGCTGGAACGCTTGCCTTATACCATGCTGCTCATCACCACGGCATCGGTGATTACGGCGGTGGTTGGCCTGGCCGTTGGGGTTAAGCTGGCGACGCGCATAGGCAGCAAGCTGGATAGAAGCGTATCTTACGCCTCCGCCATTTCATACGCCTTACCCGCCTGGTGGACAGGGATCCTGCTGATTCTGCTTCTAGCCTTCCAACTGCGGATCTTGCCGTCTGGCGGGCTTCACAGTACCCCGCCTCCGGAAGGAGGCATAGCCCGCTTTTTGGACCTGTTGTACCACGCCATCCTGCCCGTGATAACCCTTGTCCTAGTATCACTGGGAGCGTGGGCCTACACGGTGCGGACTATGGTGTTGAACACGGCGCAGGAGTTCTTTGTCACCGTAGCCAGGGCCAAAGGCCTGCCGGAAAGCAGAGTGATGCGTCGTTATATCCTTCGAGTAGCCGCTCCGCCCATTGTAACGAACCTGGTGCTTGGACTTGCCGCATCGCTGGGTGGAGCCATACTCACCGAGACCGTATTCAACTGGCCGGGCATGGGACGGCTCTACTACGACGCTATTCTGGCCGCTGATGAGGCGGTAATCGTGGCGCTGACATTCATGTTTACCCTACTCTACGTGCTGGCCCGTTTCATACTGGAGGTCCTATACCTGGTACTGGACCCCCGCATCAGGTATACCTAGCTATGAAGGCAAAGGACATATTGCGCATACTGTTGAGCAGCGGCTCCGGCAGGGTAGGGGTGGTTTTCCTGGCCACCATAGTGCTGGCGTCCCTATTTGTCGTGGTGCGGTTCCCCTTGGACTTTGGTTCCCAGAGATGGAACAACCCGGCGGAATGGTCGGACTACCCCAAGTCGGTGCCGCCGGCCTGGACAAGCCTGTTTCTGGGCAGCGATGCCGTATCGCACGCCGTCTTCCAGGCTTCACAGCCCGCCGCGGACGGCGGTGTGAGACGCAGCTACTCGTTTGACTACCAGTACGAAAGCAGCAGGCCCCCAACCTTCTCCGCGTTATCTGTATCGGAAATCCGGTTCAGCGACAGGCCGCCGGTGGTTACGCTTAACGTGACCCGTCCCGATGGCCGCCGCATAACGCTGCATCAGCAGGTGGTGCGGGGCCCCAGACCCGGCGAGACCTCGCCGTACGTTCGCTTCCAGGATACGCCACTGCGGGTCTTTCTCAGCGGCGACGGCGATATTCTGGTGAGACTGGCATCATTCTTGAGGCAGGAGTTCGCTCTGGACGTATCTCCCAGTGACCTGGAAGGAAAGGTGGAGCAGATAGTCTTCGGTACGCCTGTGCCTGGAGAAACGCTTCGTTTCGAGCCTCTGCCCGGTTCGTATCAGTTCGACGCCCAGGCCGTCATGGGAGAAGCGGGTGATTCCGTGGGCCAGGTCAAGCTGGTGCTGGGCGGCAACGTCTTCGGCGTGATGGGAACGGACTCCCTGGGACGAGACCTGGCGCTGGGGCTGCTCTTCGGGTTTCCGGTGGCCCTGATCATTGGCGTTGTCACTTCCGTATTCGCCACGGTTATAGGAGCTTTCCTTGGCATTCTGAGTGGATTCATGGGAGGCAAGACGGACGTGGCCGTGCAGAGGTTCTCCGATATCTGGAGCAACGTGCCATTGCTTCCCATACTCATCTTCCTCATATTCATCCTGGGCCAAAAGCTGTGGCTGGTAGTGCTGATCATGATACTGTTCGGTTGGCCCGGTCTGACCATAGTGGTGCGCTCGATGGTATTGCAGATACGCAGCGGGCAGCTTGTGGAGTCCACGCGAGCTCTGGGAGCGTCCAGGATGCGCATAATGCTCCGGCATATCCTGTTCCAGATAGCGCCGTTTGTCTTTGCCCAGATGATATTTTTCACGCCTGCCGCCATCTTGGCCGAGGCCGGGCTGAGCTTCCTTGGCCTGGGTGACCCATCTATACCGACGTGGGGTCAGATACTGGAGAGCGGGTTCCGCACCGGCGCGGTATACGTTGGCTATTGGTGGTGGATACTTCCGCCGGGTCTGCTCATTGTGGCCACGGCAATGACCTTTGTGCTGATAACCCTGGGACTGGAGCCGGTGGTGAACCCGCGGTTGCAGACTGCGAGACAATCATGACTACATCCACGCCGCTGTTGCGCGTCAGCAATTTGAGCTTGCTGTATAGAACGCCGCAGGGAACTCTGACCGCGGTGGATGAGGTGTCCTTTGCGGTCCAGGCGGGTGAGGCGGTGGGACTTGTCGGCGAATCGGGGGCGGGAAAGAGCAGCCTTGCCCTGTCGCTGGTGCGAGTGTTGCCGGGGAACGCCTTGCTCAAAGATGGATCGGTAGAGCTGGAAGGGAAGAGCATCTCCACTTTGAGAGAAGAGCTGTTCCGCAAGGAGATACGCTGGCAGAAGATGGCAATGGTGTTTCAGGGGGCAGTGGAGTCGCTGAACCCGGTGGTCAAGGTGGGCCAGCAAGTGATAGAGCCCGCGCTGGTGCACAACGGCACGTCCAAGAAGGCAGCGGAGGCCGAGGCTCGCCGTCTTTTCGACCTGGTGAACCTGCCCTCGGACGTTTTCGATAGGTACCCGCACGAACTGAGCGGCGGCATGAAGCAACGCGTGTCCATTGCCATGTCGCTGATATTGAAGCCGAAACTGCTCATATTGGACGAGCCAACGTCGGCCCTGGACGTTACTATACAGGCGCAGATTATGGACCAGCTGAAGGACCTGAAGAAGGATCTGGGGCTGGGTATCATCTTCATCACCCACGACTTGGCACTGGCCAGCGACATCTGCGAAACCATAGGCGTGATGTACGCGGGGCGGATAGCGGAGATGGGGCCGGCGGCGTCAATTCTGGAAAAGCCAAGACACCCCTATACGCAGATGCTGCTGGCAAGCATGCCTCGCATCCACCAGGAAGAACGTCCCCGGTTCATCCCGGGCAGCCCTCCGGACATGCGGGAACCGCCGGCGGGGTGCCGTTTCCACCCCAGGTGTCCGTACACCTTCCAAAGGTGTACGGTGGAAGAGCCGCACCTCATAGGTGCAGGCCCTTCCCACCAGGCGCGTTGCTGGCTGGTGGAGGGCGGCGCATGAGCCTGCTGGAAGCGCACGATGTGTCGGTGGAGTTCCGCGCCAAGAAGGGACTGCTTGGCTCGGTGCCGGTGCGGGCGCTGGACGGCGTATCCATCAGCCTGGAAGAAGGAGAGTCGCTGGCTATAGTCGGTGAGTCGGGGAGCGGCAAGACCACGCTGGCGCGGGCCTGCCTGCGACTGATCAAGCTGAGCGGCGGCACAGTCGTCTTCGACGGAGAGGACATCTCCAGGAGAAGCGAGAAGGAGCTGAAACCGTTTCGGCGGCGTGCCCAGGCCATCTTTCAAGACCCCTACTCCAGCCTGGACCCCTACATGACTGTGGGGCAGATAGTGGAAGAACCCCTGATTATTCACGGCATTGACGTCAGGCCCAGAACGGAAGCAGTGCACCAAGCCTTGGAAGAGGTGAGGTTGCGCCCCGGGCGTGAGTTCGCCGGCCAGTTTCCACATATGCTGTCGGGGGGACAGCGGCAGAGGGTGGCTATAGCCAGAGCTCTGGTGCTAGAGCCGGGCCTCATAGTGGCCGACGAACCGGTGTCGATGGTGGACGCGTCGAGCCGGGCGGAGATCCTCTATCTGATGCGCGACCTCCAGGAGAAGCACGGCACGGCTTTTCTGTACATTACCCACGACATCGCCACGGCCTACCACTTTTCGGAGCGTATTGCCGTTATGTATTTGGGCCGCATTGTAGAAACGGGCCCAAGCAAATCGGTCATCTCCAATCCCCTCCACCCGTATACGCAGGCGCTGGTGAAGGCGGTGCCTGAGCCTGATCCTTCCAACCGGTTCCGCCGCAGGGCGTCGGTGAGCGGAGAACCGCCCACTCCGGCGAATCCGCCGTCGGGCTGCCACTTCCATCCCAGGTGTCCTCACGCCTTCGAGCGATGTCCCGCGGACGACCCGCGTCTCAAAGAGGTGCGCCGCGGCCAGGAGGCAGCCTGCCACCTGTGGCAGGGGCCTGACCCTGAGGCGCAGCTGCCGGTGATGGGGTCCATGGCAGGGTAGGGCTGGGGTTGTTGCTTGACATAAGTCGTTTTTTGTGTGTCGTGAAAACGGTTGTTAGGCGTGAGATAGCGGTTAACGGTGGAGTGGTGGTTGTGCCTGAGAAGGGGAATTGTTTCCAACATTATGTCAAACTGCAAGGCTAAACGCGAACCACTTTTTTGCGAATATGAGAAACAAATCGGAAATTCGTCATCCCAGGGCAGGATTCCGTGAAGAAAACGGGCGGAACGGGCGCCGCCCCGCCGCTCCCGGATGCCCGCCTGCGCGGGCAAGACGGTGGGGGCGGCGGTGTGAGTGCGGGTAGTTATCATGGTGAGGCAAGGATAGCAAGAGGGGCGAGTGATGGGGAAGAAGGAGATGGCAGGGGGCGATGGCTTGGGCGCGACCGCCGCATGCCGATTGTAAACCGGTACAGGCAGTACTAGACGGGCTAGTTGGTCGCAGACAAGTGCAAAACAAGGCTAAAAACGATCATTTTGCCCTATTTTTGGGCGGCGTAACTGCTCTGAGGACAGCGCCCACAAACATCACCGCAGGACTGAGCATAAAGAGCCGTAGCCATAGAGCATACGTCTGTTCTGCCTTCTGGATTTCCTCGTCAGTCCCGACATCCTGAGTAAGCGCCACATCCCACAGGGCATAGCCGCATCCGCCCATGCCCAAGAGTAGGACAACCAACCCTACTGCTACCAGCGCCCAGGAAACTCTATCTATGCTCATAGGCTAATTCTCCTGGTCTTGCTGAAAGCGCTTTTCCGCAAAGGCAATTGCCTTGAAGATAGCGCCTACCAACATCACTATAGGGCTGATCAGAAAGATAACGACTATCGATATACCCAAGCTCTGTTCCACAGACTTGGATATATCGCCTGGCTCAGACGCCCACAAGGCCGACCAGAGAATAGCCGCATTCGCCTATGCCCAGCAGCAGAACAGCCAGCCCTCCCCACCAGAGTATCCGGCCAATCCTATCGCTATTCATCATCCCAAAACTTGCTCCGCATCTTTTATGGTCTCGTAATCACTTTGTAGTCCTCCGGCGGGATTATGGTGTTGGTCTCACCTACGCCTGAGACAACTACCTCTTTGTCGAATCTAACAAGTCCCATAGTAAGGTCATCGAAAAGGTAATGATGCTTAACCTTTACGACCCGCCCCATTGGCCCGACCCAATAGTCCACCGTCTGCTCTATGATGCCGTACATTCCTTCCTGGAGGGTGTGCTTTGAAAAAAAGCGCAGGTGCTGGACAGTCACGCCTTCATGTTCAGCCGTTCCGATGATTTGTGCGCCGTCAGGCGGGCAGAGAGAATTGGGCTTGATTGTCGTCAGTGCCGCGACCTCTCTCCTGGCGTAGTCGGGCGAGAGGTCGGTAAACTGACTCCATCTCCCGGATCTCCCCCAGAATCGATACACCACGTCGTCCACCACCATGACACGATAACTTTTCTGAGGGTCCTCCTGGTAGTTCATCTCCGAGTAGACATCACCCCCTGCGACGCTGGTGCTTCCCAAAAAGGTACCGACGGGTCGAATGTCGGGGTCCGCTCCATGCCATAACGGGCCGGTGAACCTGACACTGTAGTCATAGGACTCGTCCTGGCTGATGTCCTGGCATGCGCCATACAGCAGCTCGACCGGTTGGTCGGCAACGTACCACCATGCCGCGACTCCCAGTATTCCTACCAGGAGCACGGCAGGCAGCAGCACTTTCTTATGCCTAGTTAGTAGGCGAGTCATTGTCGCAGTCACAGGGTCCAGTATAAGGCGTCGGGGTAGGCGATGATGGCGGCCAATGCAAAGAGTATGACCGCTCCCACCAGAAAGTACACAATATACGGTGCGGTCTCCTTTTGGAAGAACCTCTTCATACCCCTGGTGGTCTCTCTATAACGTTTGGCTCGCCCACGCCGGAGATGGTGATATCCGCATAACCAAAGTTAGAAGTCCTCAGAGTCCTCTTGAGTATGCCGTCATCACCTACCCAGTATTCCCATTTAACATCATTCTTGTGCATCCGGTAATAACCCGGCTCTACTAGGTTGGCTGAATCAGCCCACTCCACTCCTGATGCTCCCGGGCAAATGATCGAGGCACTAAACGAACCATAGAGGGGGTCTATGAATCCATATAAAACTGACACACTGAAGTGCTCATTTTGCTCCCAGTCCTTCCCGTCAATCCGCTCCCAGATCTCACCATTCAATCCCACAGCATCAGTGTGACTCGTTTCTTTTGACATGTGGTGTTCCACAACGGAATATCCTTTGAAATCATCGCCGGAGATTTCACCTTCGAAAGTGTAGTCCAGGTCTGGACCAGTATTTCTTATGTGGAAGTCGAAGTCTTTGACATCATGGCATGCGCTGCTCAACTCATAGGGCTCACTTTCACTGGTGCCTCTGATCAAACTCCATACCCCAATAGCGCCAAAGGCCAAGCCCAGAGCAACTATGCCCATAACCACCCAGAAACCGACGCTCTTAATCATCCCAGACGCTATGAACTCCCTATCTCCGGCGCGGTATGGAAGCGTATCATCGCCGCCAATCAAGGCAAACAATGTTAATCATTGTCACCTCCTCCTCCGCAATTGCGGCAGGGTGTCGGTGTTGGCGTATTGCAACTGTTAGCCCTTGAATCACCGCCGCCGCCTCTACATGGGTCAAGCGTTACTGGAGTGGGTGTTGGTGGAGCACCCGGGGGTATAGGAGTAGGTGTCGGCACTTGCGGTACGGGTATCACCACAGGAGTAGGCGTTGGCGTATTGCAACTGTTAGCCCTTGAATCGCCGCCGCCGCCTCTACATGGGTCAAGCGTTACTGGAGTGGGTGTTGGTGGAGCACCCGGGGGTATAGGAGTAGGTGTCGGCACTTGCGGTACGGGTATCACCACAGGAGTAGGCGTTGGCGTATTGCAACTGTTAGCCCTTGAATCGCCGCCGCCGCCTCTACATGGGTCAAGCGTTACTGGAGTGGGTGTTGGTGGAGCACCCGGGGGTATAGGAGTAGGTGTCGGCACTTGCGGTACGGGTATCACCACAGGAGTAGGCGTTGGTGTTGGGGTGAGGCATGGATTGAAGGGAATCCGACTATTGGTTTTAGGCCCTGAGTCTCCGCTGGCATCGCAATCAGGGGTTGGTGTAGGCGTAGGCGTTGGTGGTGGTGGCACAGGCGTGAGCGTAGGCGTCGCCGTTGGTGGTACAGGCCTCGACGTGGGTGTTAAGCAAGGGTTCACAATCATTCTGGAACCAGAATTGCCACTAGCAGTGTCACATTCAGGCGTAGGAGTGGGAGGTATGGGTGTAGACTCAGGGGCCGTTATCTTCTTCCAACCTTGCTTTAGAAAGTCTAGGAACAGCTGTTGCTGTCCTACCAAGTCCTGAGGTAGCGCAGGCCCGGGTGCATATACTGCATGCGTATAGACCGTCTGCCTTGGCCCGCCGACGGATTCGAAGGTGTGCTCTCCGAACATCATAATCATCTGCAATGGAGCACCGGCTTTATTTATGATGAACTGATCATGCCATATCTCTCCGCCCTTACATGGGCTTGGGCACATGTAGTTCTCATTGTCCTGTGCAGCATTGGGCGCTAGAAGCCTCAATACATCTGTGTTGTCCGCTTCTAAGGCAGTCTGTATTGGACCATGATTCAAGACATCCAGCGCTTCTTCATGGTTGTAAATTACGCCTTCCCACCAACTAAACGTAGCACCAGGATTTGTAGATGAGCTGTACGAGATGGCCTTAATGCAGATGGAATTGGTAGGGGCAAGAGAGTCTACAGGGGTCAGATAGTCCTTGAATTGTATCTCAAGCCCGGCTGTGTGCCGTGAGCCGTCCGGCATGTCTACGGGTTTACCGTCACGTGACTGAGTATTTGTACTGTAGTACTCCCCAAGATTATGGTTAACAGCGCAAGCCAGTTCATCTATCCCAGAGAACCGGCTATTGAAAATGTACTTGTAGTGTGCATACACAATAGGAGTTGGGGTGGGAGGGCGGCAATTGGGAGCTTGCGCACCACTGTTTGCCGATGCCCCGCAAACTGGACGGGTATCCGGGGTTGCAGTCGCAGTAGGAGTCAGCGTGCCAGTGGGCGTTGGAGTCGCAGTCGCTGTAGCAGTAGGGGTAGGCGTAGGCGGTACGGGCGTGGGAGTGTCGTCGGGGTAGTAGAAACAGTCGATAACGGCAATGTAGTCTTCGTAGGTAATCAGACCAGCGTTGAAGTCGTCGACCGAGGCCATCACTCCGTCTACATCGACCTCGCCGTCGCCATTGGTGTCGTAGCGGGCGCAGATTTCGCTCAAAGTCGCCTCGACATTTGGAGGACAGGAAGAACAGGAAGAAAGCGGCGGCAATGGCCGCAAGGAAACCGAAAACCAACCCCAGAAGCCAATCGTTCTTACCCATCCGGCGCAGCAGAATACCCGATGTTGCTCCAACATACCGCATAACACAACTCCTACGCCGCATCTCGTATTCAAACGCCAGTGTAGAGCCGAATAAATGCACCGCGCTGACAGATTACCCTGGAGAAGAAGGCGTGGCTCCCTGACAACTCCGCTAGACCATCACAATCCCCCATTTCAGAATTGGCCTAGTCCACTCATTGCTGTACAATAGATTTCTCCTATGCTTGACATAGAAGGCACCTATAATATTGGAGCGATGGCATGGAAATCGGTCAGTTGGAAGCGTTTCTCAACGTGGTGCAATACAAGAGCTTCAGCCGCGCCGCTGAAGCCATGGGTTTGACGCAGCCCTCCCTGAGCGCACGCATCCTGTCCCTTGAGCGCGACACCGGGGGGCCTCTCTTCCATAGAATGGGCCGCGGCGTCCGCCTCACCGACGCCGGCCAGGCCTTCCTTCCCTACGTTTCACGCGCCCTGGAATCTCTCAGGGACGCCCGCGACGCCCTGGACGCCACCCAGCGAGCTTCCAGCGGCAAGCTGCACATCGGATCGGCCAGGGCCATCTGCGCCTACGTCCTGCCTGACATAGTGGAGCGGTTCCACAACCTCTATCCCGGCATAGACGTGGCTATTAAAACTGGGCGATCATCGGAAGTGCTGGAGATGCTCCTCTCCGACGAGGTACAGGTCGGCCTTTCTCGTACAATCGTTCATCCGGACATAGAAGCGCGCCACATCTACGACGAACACGTTGTCCTGGTGACCCATCCGTCCCATCCCTTCGCTCAATCCGGTGAAGCCAGCATCTACGACGTAGCCCATGAACCTCTCATCCTCTACGACCGCGAGTCCAGCTACTTCGTGCTGATCAACCGTGTCGTCCGCGATGCTGGCATTGTGCCCAACGTCCAGATGGACCTGGACAGCATAGACGCCACGAAGCGCATGATAGAGCGCGGCCTTGGCATATCCTTCCTGCCCCGCAACTCGCTCCGCCGCGAGTTGGAAGCTCGCACTCTGGCTACCGTGCGCCTAAAAGAGGGCCACGATGTTGTGCTCCCCACCTCTGTCATGGTAAGACGGGAAGCCGCGCATGGGGCGATAGTGCAGACGTTCCTGGACCTTCTTTTTAGCATCTTCGATCTGGATGGAGCAGGGGAGAAGGCATCCGCAGCGGCGGCTCCAACCTCGTCCTAGCCTGTCATATCCGCCTGGCGAAACGTTGCGTTGCATCCGGCGGCCCTAGTTTGTAACATGCACCCAACTTCACCGGAGAGGTGTGTCATGCTCCACATCATGCCGCCGCCGCAAGACAAGCTGCCCTACGTAATGGGGCCTTATCAAGAACCGATTGCCACCGTTCAGCCGGGCCAGACCTTCCAAATCACCACCAAGGACGCTTTTGGCGATAGGCTCCACTCCGCCGACGTCAACCTCGGTGACGTCATTCAGATGCCCTACGTCAACCCCTGCACCGGGCCTATCTACGTGGACGGCGCTGAGCCGGGAGATACGCTCGCCGTTCGTATAGACGATATCAAGATTCCCCGCGACTACGGAGCAAGCATCATAGCGCCCGAATTTGGCGGCGTTTGCGGCACGGTTTGGACGCGCGTGCTCAACCAGCCTTTGGAGCCTCGCATCCTGATTCACCGCATCACTGAAGACGGCGTAATCCACGACGAAAACCTGGACATACCCCTCATACCCATCGAACCGTTCTACGGCACCATCGGCACCGCCCCCCTCATCGAAGCCATATCAACGCTGTCCCCTGGGTTCCACGGCGGCAACATGGACGCCGCCGACGTCTGCCCCGGCAACACCGTATACCTGCCCGTGCACCACAAGGGAGCACTGCTTTACCTGGGCGACGGCCACGCCGCACAGGGAGACGCCGAGGTCTGCGGCTCCGCGGTGGAGATCCCCACCACGGGCACACTGACGGTGGACGTGATCAAGGGCAAGGCCACCCCCACACCCCGCGTAGAAAACGACGAATACCTGATGTCCATAGGCAGCGCCAGGCCCATGGAAGATGCTGCGCGCATCGCGTTCTACGACCTTGTCACCTGGCTGGCGGCGGACTACGGCTTCGACCGCATAGCCGTGTACCAGCTATGCTCCCAGGTAGCCAAGGTGCGCTTGGCCAACATGGTGGACACCCTCTATTCGGTAGTGGCCAAATTCCCCAAGCGGTACCTGCTGAGGAGCTAGGGTCCTGGGCAATTCGGCGGCGGTAACCGCTCTGGGATATGAGACACACGTAGGCATGGTGCGGAGCTCCAACCAGGACTCCTTCTGCGCTTTGCTGGCCCCTGATGCCCCGCTGGGAAGCGATGCCTTGCTCGCCGTGGCCGACGGGATGGGAGGGCGTCCGGCGGGTGATGTGGCCTCTGCCATGGCCATAGAGAAGCTGCTAAGTCGTTTGCAAGACGCGAGCCAGCAAAAGGTCATGGACGACGGGGAACGCGCCGGATTGCTGGGTGAAGCGATGCATGCCCTGAACCGCGACGTGTTTCAGGCCGCGGACAGCCCCGAAACAAGGGGCATGGGGACCACTCTCACGGTCGCGATGGTGGCTGCGTCTTCGCTTGTCATTGGTCACGTGGGGGACAGCAGGGTATATCTGCTGCGCCAGGGTCAGTTCCACCAGGTAAGCGCCGATCACAACTGGGCGTCAGAACAGATGAGGAGAGGGAAGCTTGCCCCGGATGCGGCGCATACGCATCCGGGCAGGAACTTGTTGACCAGGGCTATAGGCACGTCGCCGCACGTGGAGGTGGACGTGCTGGTATTGAGTCTGCAGAAAGGAGACACCGTTCTGCTCTGCTCGGATGGCCTTCACGGCCTTGTGGCGGACGAGGAGATATCCAGGGTTCTGCGGGAGCAGACGCCCCAGGAAGCGGCTAAAACGCTGGTGGACAAGGCAAACGAGCAGGGCGGTTCTGATAACGCAACCGTAGTGATCGCCAGGATGGGCAATGTCGCGAAGGGCGGCGCTTTGATTGACAGGCTAAGGCGCATATTCAGGGTCTGAAACAGGAAGCGGCCAATCGAGAATGTTTGCCTGGCTCAGGCGCCAACGGTGAGCACCACGAATACTCGCTGTGCAGACCGCTATCCCGCCTTCCGCGCTGATTGCAGCCTCCGCATAACCCAGAGCTAAACCCGCCTGCCTGTCCGTATGTCCGCCTTCCACGCACCTACACCGTCTTCCTCGCGAAGGCGGGGAACCACGCCCTGTGGAGGCAAGCCCCCTTACGTCATTGCGAGAAACCATCCTGCGTTGGAGCGGGAGACTGGGGGCTGCTGACGGCAGGTATTGGGAAAAACGCTGCCGATATGTACACATCGTACGATATAATGGCACAGCCATGATAAAGGACAAACTGAGTGCAGAAGAACGAGATATTCTCGATAGGTTCGAGCAAGGCGAATTGCGATCTGCCCCCGGCGGTGAACAAGAGATGGAAGCGGCCCGTCAGGCAGCGCGCAATACGTTTAACAAAACCAAGCGGTTGAACCTGCGGGTCACAGAGCAAGGATATTTCACATGGTCAGACAACCGAACGAATCGCTAGATGCGCAGAAGTCTGTGCCACTCAAGCTCACCGAGCCAGTGGTCGATCCCAGTAACCCATGGGCGGATGATCTTCTTGTCAGAAAGGACGTTGCCACGCGGCTCACGAACCTCATTGCGACGCAGGAGCCGCCGCTGGCCATTAGCCTCCACGGCTATTGGGGAACAGGCAAGACCTTTTTGCTAAAACGTTGGCAGAAGGACCTGGAAAACCAGCAATTTAAGGCTATCTACTTCAATGCCTGGGAAGACGATTTTTGCGATGACCCTCTCCTTGCCATACTTGGTCAGATGTCGGAAACCTTCAAGGAAGGCAACCTCAAAACACTAACTCAACAGATAGCCACAACTGCAGTGACGCTCCTCAAGAAGAATGCACTGAGCATTTTGTCCAACAAGACCGGGATAACGCTCGACACTGCGCAAAGTGAGCGAGATCTGCTAGAGGAGTACCTCCATGAAAGAGCGACGAAGGATCAATTGAAAGAAAGCCTAGCGAAGTTGTCTGAAGCAGTATTCAAGGAGACCAAACATCCCCTTGTCTTCATCATCGACGAACTCGACAGGTGCCGCCCAACCTTCGCCATTGAGCTATTGGAAAGAGTCAAGCACATATTCGATGTTCGGTATCTTGTGTTCGTCTTTGGCATTAATCAAGACGAACTCTGCAAATCATTGTCATCAATCTATGGAGATATCAACACGGATGTCTATCTGCGACGCTTCTTTGACTTTGGGTTCAATTTATCGGAGGCAGATTCACATGGATTTGCCACGCAGCTGATCGACAGATTCCAGCTTGGCCATGTATTTCAGAGTCTCAGCAACAAGGCCAGTGACCGAGTACATTTGTACGACTACGATAACTACAGAAAACTCTTACCCAAATTGTGGAGCGCTTTGGGTCTGTCTCTTAGAGACATTGACTACGGCATACGGTTGCTTGCGCTTCTGACAAGAAGCCTCCAGCCGCGCACATTCACCCATCCGTTCTTGCTCGTTATCCTCATAGCTATGAAATTCAAGAGGCCTGAATTCTATCGCTCACTTATAACGGGGAACTTCGAGACCAGCAAAGTTATGGACTATATTGACGGCGAATTGAGGCGAGATCAATCGGATGAAGAACTTACTGCACTCTTGGATCGAAGCGAGGGATTCCTTTATTGCGCTGATATGTCTAATCAAGAGGATCAGAATCGGCCCCGAGGCCAAGCTGCCGTAGATGAACTCTCTCAGACACAGGATGTACCGTTACTGACGGGGTCTTCCGTAATCTCTAATCGTGCACAGAAAGCCGGTCAGTGGCAACGTGACAGCATACTTAGAGCAATACATGACGGTCGGCAGTTGTACATAGACGGCAGGGTATTTAGCAACTTAGCAGCCCTAATAGATACTTATCAAACTCAGTTGAGGCGTTAGGTGCTTATTTCCTATCAATCTTCATCTCTTTCTGAGACACATCGTCATCAAGTCCACCGTCCCAATTTTCTAGCGAGATGAATGGCCTGCACCATTTCCAGGTGTCTAGCCGATCCGATGTTGACTGCTAAAACTCCGTTATGACACCGCGCCCGACTTCGCCTTGCTCTAGGTCTTCGTAGGCCTTGTTGATATCGTCCAGCTTGTATTGACGGGTGGCAATGGAATCGACGTCGATCTTGCCCGAGCGGTAGAGCTCCACCATGGTCGGCATGTCTATGTAGGGGCGCGAGCCGCCGTAATAGCTGCCCTTGATGGTCTTCTCCTGTCGCACAATGGACATCGCCTCTATGCCGGCGAGCTCCCCAATGGGAGCCAACCCGACGATCACGGCGGTGCCGCCCTTTCTAGTGGAGTTGTAGGCTTGGGCCGTGGTCTCCGTGGAGCCGAACGCTTCGAATACGAAGTCGGCGCCCAGGCCGTCCGTGATCTCGCGGATGCGCTCCACGGGGTCTTGCATGGTGGGGTTCACGGTATGAGTGGCGCCGAACCGTGCGGCGAACTCCAGCTTCCCTTCATTGATGTCTACGGCGATGATCTTGGACGCGTTGAGCAACCGTGCTCCCTGTACCACGTTGAGACCCACGCCGCCCACGCCAATCACGGCCACCGTTTGTCCCGGGCTTATCTTGGCGGTGTACATGGCCGCTCCAACCCCCGTGGTAACGCAGCAGCCGATGAATGCGGCTACTGGCAATGGAACGTCGTCTCCAACCGGTATGCAACCGGTCTCGGGTACAACGGTCTCCTGCGCAAAGCAGGCCACCTTGCCCATATGCCTGATACGCTGGTCTCCCTTGTGAAGGCGGGTGGTGCCGTCATAGAGGAAAGCGCCGGCGGCGGCATGCGCGTCGCATAGGTTGGCCCTTCCGGAGAGGCAGAAGAAACAGCGTCCACAGTTGGGGACAAAGGAGAGGATTACGCGGTCGCCGGGCTTTACGGAGGTGACGCCCTCACCGACATCCATGACGATTCCGGCGCCTTCGTGGCCAAGCACGACGGGTAGTCTGGCGGCGGCGGCGCCGTGCATTACGTGAAGGTCGCTGCGGCATATGCCGGCGGCGCCTACTTTGACATGGACTTCACCCGCCTTTGGCGGGTCCAGTTCGACTTCTTCTACGGACAGGGGCTGTCCTACTTCCCAGAGAACGGCAGCTTTCATGTGCCCCTCCTTGGTCAAAGAGATGTGACGGATTCTATCAGAGTGCTACGGATCTTGCCGGGTAGGGGAGGGAGCGCATTCGTTGCAGGTGCATAGGGCACGAAGGAGTTCATACGGGTAAATGCCGGTGTCGTGGAGGTCGCTCCACAGGAAGCGCACGGCGTAGCGGCCAATCTGCATCCAGTCCAGCGCCATTACGTCACTGCGTATATCCGCGATGTAGATGAGCCTCTGGCCGGTCATCTCATGGACGCAGGCGGCGCATCCGCACTGGGAGCGCAGGTAGCGGTGTTCAAGGAAGGTTTCGTGGCCATCGTCCCAGCGGATATGGACGGCGTCCGGTAGAAGCTGAACGTCTACGGGTTGGGGTATGGGACCAGTCATGGACGCTGGAGCTATTCGCGTGGCTTGAGCTCGTCCACGACAGCTCTGGCCGCCGCGACGTCTTTGAAGTAGTCGTAGTTCACAGGCGTCCAGTCCGCCCAATGCTCAGGAACGTCGTCCTCGGCAAAGATAGCGTTGACCGGGCAGACCGGCTCGCAGGCGGCGCAGTCTATGCACTCGTCGGGGTGAATGTACAGCATGCGGTCTTCAGGGTCGTCGGTGCCGTAGATACAGTCGACAGGACATACATCCACGCAGGACAGATCTTTTACGTCAACGCAGGGTTCTGCGATGATATAGGTCATGACGACGACTCCTTACTTAGCTGGCTGCAATTGACCATTAGTTGATAAGCAATTATAGGCGAAAGCGGGCAAGGCTGGCAATGGGGTAACGCCCAGGTAGGTGTAGAGGATACTTCGTAGGCTGGGAACGTCCTTGGCCAGCAGTTGCCAAAATGTGGTGCTCCAGAAGTAAAGACGTGGGTTCAGAACATCTTGCCAGAAACGTCCGGATCTTAGAGAATCCGACAACCTACTTCATTTTTTAATCTGCGGTTTTGTCAATCTCGAAATCGGGAGGGCTTGGCTTTAAGGAGCGAATCACGGCCTCAGTTCGCGAGTGTACTCCGAATTTATTGATGATATGTGATACATGCATCTCTACAGTCCGTAGTCCTATCCCTAACCGCTCAGCTATTTCTCGGTTTCCGAGACCTAAACTCATCAATCTGAGAACTTGTTGTTCGCGAGAGGTCAAGGACTTTTCTTGATCGGAAGACAAATGTGTCGTTGGCACGTGATTAAGTGCAGATCGCATAATAGCAAAGGCTTCCTGTCCAAATACTTTGTATCCTTTATCTACCAGGCAAAGGACTTTGTGCAACGAGTCTCCGTCAATATTCATCGAAACGTAGGAGGCTATGTTCGAATTCACTGCTTGTGAGACTAATATCGGATCGTGGCCAGATTGAGTCGTGACAACCACGATTGGGATTTGGTAGCCAAGTGTGTTTTCCGTACGGCTTGCGAGCAGTGGTAGGCTGAAGTCCTCCGCATTAGGCCCCGATATAAGCAGATCGGGGGGACTTGTTGCCATTGTAGCTATAGCCTCATCTAGTCCATGGGCCTGACCGACCGAGGTGAACCCTGGCATCTGCTCCACGGCTTGGCAAATAGCTTCTGCCAAAAGGGGGCTTCGAATAACGACGTAGACTCTGCATTCGTCGCTGCATTTCGTCCCAATAGAAGATTGCATCTCTCCCCTTTCGATGCACACTTGGATTGTATGGTTCGCTTTGCGAAATGTCAACCTCGCCTAGCGTATTTCGGTAATCCGCCGTCTAATTACCTATCAAACACTGTTGTTCCAACACGCAACGACAACTATGGTTAATGATGTAGTCTGCACATGCGGGAGGTTACCCATGCAAAAAATCAATCTGACGCGGGTGATGAGAAGCGCAGTAGGTGGAGTTGTAGCTGTCGGTATGCTTGTTGCTCTGGCTTGTGGGGCTAGCGAAGAAGCGACACCAACGCCGACCGTGAGAACTGAACCTACGCCAACTGCGACTCCCTTGGTACTTCAAGAGGTCGCGACACCTACCGTGGCTGCACCTGGCGCGACCAGCACACCGACACCAACTCCGGCGTCGACTGAACAACCCCAGTATGGGGGTAGTATAAGAATGTCCGGAAGAGTTCGATCCGTGGATATCGGCAGGTTGGCGGGTACTGGCCAGGACTTCAGTTTGATCTCCAATGTCTATAGCAAGGTGTTGGGAACTGACCTCAATGACCGGAGAACTCTCATTGGGGAGATGGCAGAGTCTTGGTCGGCGAGCGCAGACGGAACTGTGTATAAGTACACAATCCGCGATGGCATAGTCGACCATGAGGGTGAGACATACGGTGCCGAGGATATTGCTTATGTCCTCTGGCGGTGGTCAGAGCGGCCCAATGACGCTAACTTCCGGCGTATTCCGTGCTTCCGAACAGCTGTAAAAAAGGACGCTGCTTTCGGAGTTCCCATGGAACCTGGAGGCCAATTGGGAGTAGAAGTTAGCGGCCCAAACGAAATAACTGTGAGGCTTAATGCTCCCTTTGCCTGGTGGACCGCTTGTCTTGCCCAAGGCTGGGCGTACTTGGGACCAGCAAAGTACTTCAAGCCAATTGACGAAAGCGGGGAATGGCGAGAGTTAGATTATGAGAAGGGTGAATGGATTGGCACTGGACCATTCAAAGTTGTCAAGCACGTTGATGGGAGCGAGACGATCCTTGAACGCCACGAGCAATACATGAACGAAGGGCGTCCATATCTCGATGAGGTAATCAACTATCACATCACTGAAGTCTCTAGCCAGGTTGCTGCATTTAGGGCAGGCCAGATAGATGGGTGGTTCGGCTATTCTGGGCCTACTGTGAAGGATGCGGTTGCCCTTAAAAGAGAATTCGGCGATGAAGTCGTCGTACCTAAGGTACTTGGTTTCAGCTGGGAAGGATTCGTTGCCAATCTGCAACGGCCTCCCCTAGGCCCACAAGATGACCCAACTGCCCGGAAAATTCGGTGGGCCATCCAGCTCTATCTTGACAGGGAAAGATATGGGCAGCTAGTCCTGCAAGGCAGTTACTACCCTTCATACTACTACCTTTACATTTGGGACTGGCTCTTGAGCTTGGAAGAGTGGCAGCAGATGCCGGGATTCAATCCCAACAAGAAAGCGGAAGACCAAGCCGAGGCGAAGCGCATAATGGAAGAGTTGGGCTACGGGCCGGATAACCCGCTTACCTTTGAGATCGTAACTTCCTCCTTCTCGGCGGGTCGTAGACACGGCGAATTGTTGGTGGAAGACTTAGAAAAAATACACATTAAACCTACCGTGCGGGTTACACAGAGTGGTGCTGGATATGAAGACCAGCTAGAAGGTAGATTTGACGTCTTGTACGATACTACCGGATACGGTTTGCTAGATCCGGAGATATACGACGGCAACAAGTACCTACCTTTTGAAGAATACAAAAACGAAAACTGGGGTCGCTGGAGAAATAACGAATGGATAGCGTTGTATGAGCAACAGTCAATTATCACCGACAAGACACAGCGTGGTGTGATCCTTCGTCAGATGGTAGATATCATCCACCAAGACTCTGCTTTCTTTCCTACCGTCGTGCTGACACCCTACCACATGTTTCGTGGCAACTGGCGGGACTGGAGCCCCCAGCCAATCCACGTGCTAACAGTTAACTTTGAGAACTTGTGGTTCTCAAACGATGCCAAGGCTCTGCCAGAGACTCTCGAACAACACGACATCTTCGTGAGGGGAGACATAGAGTTTTAGAGTTGAGTTGACCAAATATTACGACTCTCGGGCGCTGGCGTCCGTCGGTTGCTCAATTCTTGGAAAGCGCTGGCCGCCGTGTAAGCGTTAATGTACTATATGTAGATGCGGACCAACTCAATCTGAGGTAACAATTGGCCCGCATCTACTGTTTAACCGCCTATATAAATGCGCCGACAATAAGCTATAGACTGGCGATCTAACACGAAGACAAAGAATTTAAGGTGAGTCATGCGGAAGTACATCATCAAAAGATTCCTTTTGTTTATTCCTAGCCTTTTGATAGTGTCTGTAGCGGTCTTTGCGATAATACGTATCATCCCAGGTGACGTTGCGGCAGCAATATTAACAGCAGGCGACGAAGGAGCATCATTCACAGAAGAGGCCAGACAATTAGTAGTTAAGGAGCTCGGCTTGGATCGGCCCATCTATGTTCAGTATGTCGAGTGGATGTGGGGCCTGTTGCGATTCGACCCGGGCGAGTCGTGGGTTCTCAAGAAGCCAATTTTTGAGGAGATGAAGCGGCAATTCCCTGTAACTCTTCAGTTAACCGCGTTTTCCATTATCCTGGTATCGGCAGTTGCGATACCCATCGGAATACTCGCTGCTGTATATCAAGACAAGTGGCCAGATTACATTCTGCGCACAATAGCTATCGCAGGTCTTGCTATGCCAAGCTTTTTTGTAGGTTTGCTGGTAGTTATCGGCTTGTCTGTGTTGTTGCATTGGCTACCGCCTCCGGGTTTCGCGAACCTTTGGGAAAGCCCATGGAAGTCTTTCCAGCAACTGATATTCCCAGCTGCTGCTTTAGCATTGTCAAGTAGTGGAGTAATGTTACGCATGACGCGGGCTCAGATGCTGGAGGTCTTGCGGGATGACTATGTGCGTACCGCAAGGGCCAAGGGGTTGCCGGAGCGCGTAATTATCTTGCGCCACGCACTACGCAATGCTTTGCTGCCAGTCATAACCGTACTGGGTTTTCAGATTGCCGTGCTGCTCGGTGGCACTGTCACAACCGAGATAATTTTCAGTATCCCTGGCCTTGGCGTAAATCTTATCGAGGCGGTCATCTCAAAGGATCTTCCCGTAGTGCAGGCCTACGTGATGTACTTGGCTTTTATCGCTCTCTTGGCCAACCTGATAGTGGATCTCAGCTATGCGATATTAGATCCTCGCATCCAATACGAATGATCTATTTTCAGGGAGTTATACACTCAGGTTGTTTTGGAACACGGATAGGAAGCTGGGGCGATGTCGCTTAGTGAAAGTGGACAGGTCGCAATATCGATAAGAGTCAGGCGTCCTCTTGTAGTGCTGGGGCTTAGTACAGTCTGGAGGTTTGCTCAGAGGAAGCCACTGGGAGCAGTCGGGATTAGCCTAGTATTGATAGCTACGGCATTGTCGATAGCAGCTCCCGTGGTCGCTCCTTATGACCCCTGGGAAACCAGATTTGCTCACGGCCTAGAAGCACCCAACGGAGAGTTTTGGTTTGGTACCGATACCTTGGGTCGGGACGTGTTGAGTAGGGTCCTTTACGGGGGAAAGGTGTCAATATATGTTGGGTTGGTAACTATGCTACTGTCTGGATCGGTGGGCCTAGCCTTGGGCGTGACTAGCGGTTATATTGGTGGCCAATTCGACTTGATCGTTCAGCGAATAGTGGACAGTATTATCGCGTTTCCATCCCTGATATTAGCTCTTGCCCTTATTGCCGCAATGGATCCAGGTGTGACCAACATCATCCTGGCCATTGCAATCGTGCAAATTCCGCGTATGGCTAGGGTTATACGTGCCACTGTTCTAAGCATTAGAGAAACGCCGTATGTAGATGCTGCTAAGACGATAGGAGCTACTCACGTGCGAATAATGCTAAGACATGTGACACCTAACACATTCGCGCCATTAATGATTGTCGCCACGTCGTCGATCGGCTCAATTATCATTACAGAGGCATCCCTGAGCTTTCTGGGAATAGGTGTACCGTTTACTACCATCTCGTGGGGAGGGATGCTTGGAGGGGATACACGCCAATTCGTCTCGAGTGCTGTGTGGATGGCCTTAGCACCAGGATTGGCTCTATCCGCAGTTGTTTTTGGTCTGAATATGTTTGGTGATGCACTTCGCGATGTGCTAGATCCCAAACTTAGGGGCCGTTAGGTAGGCTGAGTTGATGCAAATAATCGGCTGTGGTCTCACGAACCAAAATAGAAAGATGGCTGAGGTGCAAGAGCGATGACCAACCTTACTTCAAGTGAAATTCGTGTCTTGGCTTCTTGGCTTGATGTCCCAATCAGCAATGAAGAGATAGATGAAGTCACAGCAAAGTACAACGCCGCGTCTGAGGCTATTGCCCAGCTTGACGAGTCGCTCTGGCGAGACATCGATCCTATCCCTTGGGTAGCGGACATCGACTGGTCTGACGAGGATGCGATCCCGGGAAAGAACCTACAAGCACAAGCGCAACCAATCAGTGTCGCACGGCCTATTGATGTGACCGCGCCGCTAACCGTTGCCGATTTGAGCAATGCCGTTAGGAAGAAAGACATATCCCCGGTAGAGGTTGCGCAGACCTATCTGGATCGAATAGACGCCGTTGATAGCAAAGTGCACGGTTTCATAACCGTAACCAGGGAGGAAGCACTTAGCGCAGCCAAGAAAGCAGAAGCCGAAATCCTGAAAGGGAATTACCGTGGACCCTTGCACGGCATTCCTATTGGTATTAAAGACCAGATTTACACAAAGGGGATAAAGACCACCACGGCACAGCCATACGGAGAGAACTTCGTCCCTGACTACGATGCCACAGTAGTCGCTAGGCTTAAAGAAGCTGGTGCTATTCTGATGGGCAAGTTGAATCTGACGGTCATTGGAGGAGGTGGCCGAACTTACTACCCGTATGGCATTCCCACTAATCCATGGAACTTAGATTATTCTGCCGGGGGGTCGAGCGGCGGTTCTGGTATAGCCGTGGCCGCCTGCGAGCTTCCCGTTACAATAGGCGAAGACAGCCTCGGTTCCATAAGGGGACCGGCGAACTGCTGCGGGGTTATTGGCTTGAAGACCACCTACGGGCGAGTAAGTCGCTACGGGATGACCGAGTTCGACTGGTCTTTGGATACCATCGGTCCAATGGGACGGACCGTGCTAGATTGTGCCTGGTTGCTGGAGGTCATTGCGGGCCACGATCCTTCGGATATCACCACAAGCAGAAGACCCGTTCCTCACTACGAAGCATTCCTAACCGGCGACATTAGAGGGGTAAGAGTTGGAGTAGTAAAGCAGCTCCTATATCACGAAGAGATACATCCGGAGATGCGTGATGCCGTTCTAACGGCTGTCAAGGTGCTGAATGACCAGGGAGCAAAGGCAGAAGAGGTTTCGCTGCCCAACATTCAATACGTCGGCATTGCTAGTGGTGTCGCAGATCAGGTTAATAACGTGAACCTCCATCTTGCCCGATTCAAGGAACATCCCGAACTGTACGACTACGCAACAAGGACACGTTTCCTGACGGCAGCATTGATGCCAGCTTCCGTGGTGAGTGTGGCTTACAGATTGAGGAACCTGATCCGAAGGGACGTCCTCGGCCTCCTGTCTAAGTTCGATGTGCTAGTCTACCCTGGTGCCGCCGGCCCAGCGCCCAAGATCACACCTCCCTCCAAGTCTACGAACAAGAACGATGTCTTGGACCGAATGTTGAATTCTCCTAATTTGACGTCCGCTTCAAATCTCGTAGGGGTACCCTCCATAGTGCTGCCTTGCGGTTTCAGCTCAATGGGCTTGCCTTTAGGGCTACAAATCACAGGGGGTATGTTTCAAGAAGCTACTGTCTTTAGGGTTGCGCATGCATATCAGGCCGTGACTGACTGGCATCTCCGAGTTGCTAAGCTCTAACGACCGTGAATTCCTGACTGGGCGGCTGCAAACCGCTGCTCAGGGTGGAGTCCGGCGGAAAGGTCGCACCCCCTTGATGCCGGACCTCGCCTGTCATGTTCAGTTTCTCGGCTTACCCCAACGTCGTGCTACGCGTCTGTAGACCGCCGCTACTCGAGATATGAGCCAAGCGAACAAAGTCGGAACGTACTTGTAGCTCAGTTTAAGCAATAGCCAGATGACTAATACGACTAAGGCGATTCCAGCAAGAATCCCGAAGGGTATTAGTATATAGTTCTTAATGTAATCCTCGTCGCGAGATTGGTAATAGGCTATCCCGATCAACGCCACAACAAACGAGATGATCGAGATGCCTCTCCAAGATCGCACGAAGACCCAAACCTGTTGAATCTTGACACTCAACGCTTCGGCCCATACCGCAGGCACGGTCAGCAAGAACAGCATCATGGCAATGACAACACCTGGTGTGCTTTCACCAATGGTTCGAAGTCCAGCGAGGGCCGTCGCCACGGCAGCAATAAACAGTGCGTAGGTGCTAAATGTGAAACGTCCTTTGTTGTTTATCAGCAGGCCGATAATCCCTGCGTGTCCTGCGCTCAATGTCAGGACTGCTACTTCCTTGTAGATTATCGGTTGGAACCAGTGCGGGATGCTCCAGGGCCAGAGATTATGTGATGCCAGTAAGACCACTAGCAACGCTATAGGGGCAAGCCCAGTGACGCGAATTGCTAGGCTGAGAGTAGACGGTTTATCCTCCCTCATCTTTGTATCAACGTCTTCCTTTGCTTCTGACTCCGGTCGAGGTGCTGAATTGGGTTGCCGTAGGAGAACCTGTTTCCGCCCTGATTTAGATCGTCGTCGTTTCTTCTTTGCCATGGCAATCCATCATATTGGTTCCCTGCATATGTTAAACTATGGATGGCTACTCACGAGTACTCCAAGTTGCCCTCGATTGTGGCCTTTCGCAACCTAGCATTCCTATTGGATCACGCAGTGAGCATACGGGATGCAATAGGAATTAGGCGTGAGACGTCTGTAGGCGTCTAATACCCAGAAAGACACAGGGCATATTGGCATACGGCCAGCCCGTCCTAGCCGTTCTCCAGGGTGGACACCGCCTTGCTCAGTCGCTTCATGACCCTGTCCTTGCCTAGTACGGCCAGGGTGTCGAAAAGTGGTGGCGCGGCAGTGCTGCCGGTCACGGCCATACGCACAGCTCCAAAGAGCGTACCCGTCTTCAGGTCGAGTTGCTCCGCCAGGGAGCGCAGGACGTCTTCCAGAACGGCGACATCGAACTGCGCTATGGGGCACAGCTTTTGGACAACGGCCTGCAGAGCGCTGAGGGCACCTTCTTTGTCCAGTCCCTTGGGGGTCAGAGGAATGGTGTACTCCAGGTCTTCGACCAGGAAAAAGGAGGTGAGTTCCCAGACCTCTTCCGGCGACAGCTTCTTGAATCGCTCGTGGAGCAGTGGGGCAATTCGCATCAGGTAGTCCTGATCAAGGTGGCTGGTTCCCGGCGGCGCGTGCTTTGCTATATAGGCTTGCAGCGCCCGGCCCAGATGTTCTGCCAGCTCTTCCGTAGACATGCCGCGTATGTAGACGCCGTTCATCCATTCCAGCTTGTCCATGTTGAAGATGGCGGGAGACTTGCCGATGCGCTCCAGGGAAAAGTGCCGGACTAGGTCTTCACGGGAGAAGACCTCCGTCTTGTCGTCCAGGGACCAGCCAAGGAGGACAAGGAAGTTGAGCATGGCGTCTGGTAGATAGCCCAGGTCACGAAATTCAAGCAAAGCGGCGGCTCCGTGACGCTTGGAGAGCTTGGCGCGATCCGGGCCCAAGATCATTGGCATGTGGGCGAACGCCGGAGGCTGGTAGCCCAGCGCCTCGTAGAGGAGGAGGTGGCGCGGCGTGCTCGGAAGCCACTCCTCGGCGCGCATGACGTGGCTGATGCGCATCTCGTGGTCGTCGACCACGTTGGCCAGGTGGTAGGTGGGAAAGTTGTCCGACTTGAGGATGACGAAGTCGTCGATGACGGACAGCTCAACGGTAACCTCGCCGCGAATGAGGTCGTGGGTGGTGACCGGCGAACCCTGGAGCGGCGTGGCGAACCTGACGACACCGGATTCGGCCTTGGCCTTGGCGTATTCGCGGTCGCGGCAGCGCCTGTCGTAGCGGGGAGGCAGGCCCTGTTTCTGCTGCTCTTTGCGCATCTGGTCCAACTCTTCCGGAGTGCAGTAGCAATGATAGGCGTCGCCCTGTTCCACCAGCTTCCGAACGGCGCTGCCATAGAGGTCGAGACGCTGCGACTGTAGATACGGGCCGTATGATCCGCCTACCTCCGGCCCTTCGTCCCAATCCAGGCCCAGCCAGTGCAGCGACTCAAGGATGTTCTGCAGTGCTCCCTCTATGCTCCTAGCCTGGTCCGTATCTTCTATACGCACGATGAACGAGCCACCGGTGTGACGTGCGTATAGCCAGTTGAAGAGGGCGGTACGGATATTGCCCACGTGCGGGTAGCCGGTGGGACTCGGGGCATAGCGGACACGGACCGGGTGGTTATTCATTCTACTAGAATAGCATGCTGCATAATTGCTATGACAGGATTTGTTCTTTAGAATAGGCCTGCCAGTTCGTTAGGATACAAAGATATGACGGAGCAAGATACACCTATAATCAAACATCGCAACGTAGTGGCCGTACCGCTTCTGTTCATTGTCACGTTGGGAATCTACGGCCTGTACTGGTTTTATTCGACTTCCAGCGAGCTGATGCGGTACAACAGGCGGGAGGGCAACCCGCTGGCCTGGATGCTCATTGCGCTGATACCGGTGGTTAACGTATTCCCCATCTGGTGGCACGCGCTGGAGGTGGAGAAGTTCTCCAAGCAGGGAGGAGATGAAGGGCTGGGGGCAACCTTTGTCTTTGTTCTCTGGCTGGCGCCGCCGCTGGCTATGATGTTCATCCAAGGTGAGCTAAACACCAAGGCCGCAAGGAAGAACAGCGCCCAGCAGCAGGTGGCTTAGTAGCGCCGGGCGGAATCAGCCCCCAGGTAGTCCAGGGCCTCTTGCAGGTCCGGCGGCAGCTTGGAGGTGAACTCCACGGGTTCCCCTACGGAGGGCAGGAAGAAGCCCAGCTTGCAGGCGTGGAGGAACTGGCGTCTGAGGAAATTTGCCCGTCCACCGTATTTGGAGTCGCCGGCCACGGGGTGACCCATGGCCGCCATGTGCACTCGTATCTGATGCGTCCTTCCCGTCTTAGGCCGTACTTCCAGCAGGGTGAAGCCGTCCAGTGCTTCAATGGTGCGGTACTCGGTTAGGGAAGCGCGCCCACCCTCAACAATGCCCATTTTCTGTCGCGAGCGCGGATTGCGGGCTATCGGCGCGTCTATGACGCCTTCCGCGGGCTGCGGGCGGCCTTTCACCAGCGCCAGGTAGACCTTGCTGAATGACTGCTCCTTAAGCTGACGATTCAGGTCTGCGTAGGAGGACGGCGATCTGGCGACGACCATTAGCCCGGAGGTGTCGGCGTCCAGACGGTGTACTAAGCCTGGGCGTGACGGTTCTCCCACGGCTTCCAACTCAGGATAGCGGGCAAGAAGCGCGTTTACCAGCGTGCCCCGCGGATGTCCGGGTGCGGGATGAACCGTGAGGCCGGGCGGTTTGTCCACCACTATTACGTCTTGGTCTTCATGGACTATTCTCAGGGGCAGCTTTTCAGGGAGCGGCTTCTCTTCCAAGCTCTGGGACATGGTCTCTATGTGAACCGAGTCGCCGTGCTTGACTTTGGTGGACGGTCGGGCAGGGGATCCATTGACCCTGACCAGCCCGTCCTGGATCAAACGCTGCACCTGGGAACGGGACATCTGGCTGAGCAGGCTTGCTACGTAGGTATCCAGTCGCTGTCCTTCATCGGAATCGACCAGATGGTTGGACGCCTGGATCACGGAGGAGTCTCTGGCTCGGCCGGGGCTTGCGGCTGCATCGGTTCCGCGACGGGTTCGGGTTCCACTTCCGCTTCTTCTGCATCTTCCGCCACAGGTGTGGCCTTGGGAGAACGAAGGAGTAGCCAGGCCAGTATGACGATGCCGGTAACAATGGAAGCGTCGGCCAGGTTGAATACCGGCCAGGCGCCAACGTCGATGAAGTCGGTGACTTTGCCCAGGGTGATGCGATCCACAAGGTTGCCCGCCGCGCCGCCGAGTTGGAGTCCCAGGCTGGCGCGCACCATGAAACCCCGGCCTGCTTGCCTGCGGAAGAAGATGAGCAGTACGGCTATGCCCACCAGAGACGCAATGAGAAGGAACAGGGTCTGATTGGGGAACAGGCCAAAGGCGCTGCCCGTGTTGCTGACGTGGGTGATCCTCAGGAACCCTTCTCTTGGCCTTGACGCGCCTTCTATGAGGCTGGCCCTCACCCATGCCTTTGTCATCTGGTCAGTGATGAAGACAACCAGGATCAGGGCGGCAAGGAGCAGGTCCGCGCGCCATGCGCTGAAGGAAGGCGTCTCCTCGGAGACACCGGCGCTTTCCACCACCTCCGTTTCCATGGAGGTGGTGGAGTCGTTGTCCTGGGGGGTGTCCTCTTGCTCTGGATCTTGTGAAAGTTGCATTGCGTTGTGACCCGATTCAATCTCCAAGTCTAGCATACCAGTCTAGGCTGCATGGCAAATTCTAAGATGGGAAGGTGGAAGGGCAAACCGCGCGTAAGGGGCTTTTAGTTTGGGTGAATCCTATTGTTTGTAGATTGTGTCCCGTGGGCCGATCAAGCGAATCACCATCTCATCACGGTCGGCGTCGAATGTGTAGATGATGCGGTATTTGCCGGCTCGCCGCTTGTAGAATCCAGCGAGGTCTCCGGAAAGGGGCAGGTGCCGGACACCGTGCCGATTCCTCCATAGCCAGCCTATCTTCACCTTCAGCTGGGTACTAGTGGTTCTGTCTCTGGGAATACCTGCAAGGGCTTCGGGGTGATATAGAAGAGACACGGGGCTGTTACTCCTCCAGCGTCCTCCACATCTCGGCAGGAGTCAGCAGCTCCTCGGTCGGTATATTGAGTGACCGCATTAGGCGTTCCCGGATCTCTGGGGCAACTTCAAGGCCATCATCGGGGTCGATCATCTCTTCGAGCACATCAGCGACGACGCTGCGTAGTTCAGCCAAACGAGCGGCTCTGGGCTCATCCGCCAGGTCGTCACTCTGGAGAAGCGCTAGTAACTCATCCCGCTGGTCATCATGCAGTCCACCCTGCTCTCTACCCGCCCTGAGAATAGCGACGAGCGCTGCCTCCATGACATCTGCTCGATAGGATAGTCTCTCAAGCTCAATCTGGAGGGGTAATGATCGCCTCTCCATGAGTTCTCTCCTAGGTTGTTCTCCTTACCTCATCAATACCGCCGTATGGCAGTGCATAGGAGATTCTATCACAGGAGCAGGTCCGCGCGCCAAGCGATGAAGGAAGATGCGTCATCAGAGACACCGGCGCTTTGTCACCCGGACTGGGGCTAGAGAGGAACTGGCAGAACAGATGGCCTCAGCTTTGCATCTCAACTCGACATGGTAAACTGTAGCTAGAAGTGGAAACATTCAAAGCACGCTTGCGTATAAGTGACGGGAACGGCGGCGCTCCGCAATGGAACGAAGCGTCGGTAGATACGGGCGCTACCTACACTGTACTACCGTTTTCCTTAGGGGATTATATACCAAGATAAACGTTTGGCGGTAGGTGGTACGATTGCCCAGATGAGGCTCTGAAGCCCTTGAGCCTGCTTATACGCTTGACGATCCACTCTGTGGGTCTGTAGCCCATTCACCCATCAGCGATATCTCCTCACGACCTCACCCATAGGGATTCCCACTCCGCCATTGGCGAAACAAGACAGAGAAGACCCCGAAGATAGCTAGGATGATAAGCGCGCCAGCGAGGTCCTGGGCTAGGGCAGCGTTCTTTGCGTCGCTGAGCAGGGGACGGATTGCGGCTGACCCTGCTACTCCCACAAAGATGGCGATTGGAGCCACCAGTCCTAGAGGGATATAGTCGGCTCGACCGATTCTCGCAATCCTGAAAAACGTTGCATTTGAAACGGCACCGAATAGAGCGACCACGTAGGAGATTCCACCCGTCACGCCTAACTCCTGGAAAGCGTGTGGGACAAGGTAAAGGGCAATCACGAGCCCGGCACCCAGATAGAGAAGTCTGAGACCGAAGGCTGGTTCATTTGACGCGCGGACTCCCACGCTGCCAGGGATCTCCTCCAATGCCAGGACAAGAGCTTGAACAGTAGCTCCAAGCTCCTGTATCCGAGGTCTGCAGCTAGGGAGCGCAAGGCCAGAGAGTGCGGTTCTTGGAATTGGGGTTCGTCATAGCGGCATCACAACGCCAACACCGGAATTACAGGATCACGGCGAGTACCAAGGCTACAATGGCCGTTACCAGGATTATCACAGGCAGTTTCCTACCCGTATCCCTCACCGCGTAGCTAAGCGCTTCCTTGAACTTTTGGTGCTGTTCCGGGCTGCGCTTTGTCCAGTAGTAGGAGATCAGTACGAACGCCACTACCACGAAAGTTGCCACGGCCGCCAGGCGGTACAGAAATCCCCCAATTTCCATTGGGCCATCATCCTTTCTGGCAGCATCCCGTTGGTGTGCTATCTCTGGCTGCCGCCGATGTGAATATTCTCGCCTTTTGGCCTCTACCTTACCACAGCAAGAAATAGGCATGGCCTGAACAGGGAATCAAGGCCTCAACGCCAACCCCGTCGCCATGAGCCTCTACCGTCATGCCCGCGGAGCCTCGATGCGGGGACGGTCATCCAGGACAGCATCTATCGTCATGCCCGTGACGACGGGCATCCAGGGGCGGGGTGGGTTCCCGTCTCCACAGGAACGACGGTGGCCGCGGCCCACACACCGTCATTCTGAGCGGAGCGAAGAATCCCAGGCCAATGCGCAAGCAATAGCCCTCCGTTCGCCACAAGCAACGGCGTGCTCCTGCCACTCCCTCCTTCCCCATGCCCGCTATCTCGCGCTATCCTCTCTCCATGTCCAACATGCCGTTTCAAAACCGCCTACCTGGAGCCGTTGCGAAAACCTGCCATGCAGCTACGAGATTCGGATTTGTTTCCCATATTTGCAAAAAAGTGGTTCGCATTTAGCTTTGGAGTAGACATAACGTTGGAAACAAATCACTTTAACAGGCACGGATTCCCTGGCAGGTCTTTGCCGGGAGATTCCTGTGCAGCAAATAGTGCTCCCTGATAGAATGCAACCTGACAACAACCGTTCTTACAAGGGAGCCGCTATGCGAATCATAGACCTGCGAAGTGATACCGTAACCCATCCTACCCCGGATATGCGGAAGGCCATAGCCGAAGCGGAGGTGGGCGACGATGTCTTTGGAGAGGACCCGACCGTGAATAAGCTGGAGGCAATGGCCGCGGAACGGTTGGGCAAAGAGGCAGCCGTCTACGTGACCAGCGGGTCGATGGCCAACCTGGTCTCGGGGCTGACCCATTGCCAGCGCGGAGAAGAGGCCATAATGGGAACGGAGGCGCACATATTCCACAACGAGGTGGGCAGCTTCTCAGCGCTGGGCGGAATCAACGTGCGGACTGTGCCCAACGACTCGGACGGAATGATGGCCCCGGAGGCGGTCAAAGCGGCGATAAGGCCCGACAACATCCACCAGCCAAGGACGGCCTTGGTATGCCTGGAGAATACGCAAAACAGGTGCAGCGGCGCAGTGTTGGACGCCGAGTACACGGAGGCCATTGGAGCCATAGCGCACGGCAATGATGCCGCGCTTCACATAGACGGAGCGCGCATCTTCAACGCGGCCGTCTCGCTGGGCGTACCCGTAGCAGACCTGGCCCGTCCTGCGGATACGGTGAGCTTCTGCTTGTCAAAGGGGTTGAGTTGCCCCGTGGGCTCGCTGGTATGCGGCAGTGAAGAGACGATAGCGCGTGTGCGGAAGAGCCGCAAGGTTCTCGGTGGGGGAATGCGTCAGGCAGGGATCATCGCTGCGGCGGGCGTAGTGGCATTGGAAACCATGGTCGATAGATTAGCGGAGGACCACGAGAACGCCAGGCGCCTGGCCAAGGGACTGGCCGGGATGCCCGGACTTTCCCTGGACCCCGAGGCTATACAGACCAACATAGTCATATTCGGAGTGGAGAACGGGGATGCCATAAAATTCATGGCGGCGTTGAAGGAGCGCGGGGTGCTTGCATCCTATACGGTAGGACTTGGAGTGCGGATGGTGACGCACTACGGTATTACGCAAGAAGACGTGGATGAGACGTTGAACGTGTTGGACGCGGTGACCGGAGAGCTTGCCCGTGCAGGCTGACCAACCGACAGGCGTGGAGCGTCCCGAAGAACAGGCGAGGGTTCCTCGCCTGTTTGCTGCTATAGCCAACCGCAACTATAGATGGTACTGGCTGTGTGCCGGCTTCTCCTCTATGGGCATGACCATTGGGATGATTACGCAGGGATGGCTGGTGCTCGAGATCACCAACTCTCCTTTCTGGGTGGGGTTCGTAGCAGGGTTGATGGGAATGGGCCACGTGGGGTTTGGCCTGATTGGCGGAGTGGTGGTGGACCGCTGGGACAAACGCAAGGTACTGATCGCTGTGCAGGTGTTGTCCGGGCTGGTGGCGATGGCAGTGGCGCTGTTGATCTTCGCCGACAGGTTGGAATTGTGGCACATGGGGGTCTCCGCGGTATTGCAGGGAGTCCTCATGGCGGTCCGGCTGCCATCCGGCAACTCAATGGTTTATCTCATGGTGGGGCGCAAAGTGATACTGAACGCCCTTGCGTCCCAGCATATAGCCCTAAACTTATCGAGGATTGTGGGGTCGGTGGTGGCCGGGACCTCCATCGAGAGCCTGGGCGTGCAATACGCCTATCTATTCATGGCATTCAGCGCTTGGCTGGGCGGCCTGATGTTGTTAATGGTAAGGGGGAACTACACGTCGATAGGCGTCGTGGAGCCGTTCTGGCGGTCGGCCATGGAAGGGTTGAGATACGCCTGGAGCAGCGCACCGATACGCTCTCTACTACTAATGAGCGTTCTGATGGAGATGTTCGGGTTTTCTTTCCTAGTCATGCTGCCGGTCATGGCACGGGACGTGCTGGGAGTGGGCGCGACGGGACTGGGGTATCTATCGGCGACCAATGCGGTCGGAGCAACGGCAAGCACTGTCATAGTCGCCGGCCTCGGCGATTTCAAGAACAAGCATGCGCTGTTGATGTTCACCGCCATGGGGGCCGGTATTTCGATACTCCTTTTCGCGCTATCGCCCTGGTTTGCCGTATCGCTGGCGCTTTCGGCCTTGGTGGGCGCCACTTTGATGTCTTACGACGCAGCAATGGGCACGATGCTGCAACTGCTGACGACGGATGCGGTGAGGGGACGGGTGCTGGGACTGTATGGACTTACCTTTGGGTTCACACCGCTGGGAGGGTTCATAGAGGGGATAATTGCCAGCATCTATTCGGCGCCGCTGGCGGTAGGACTGGGGGGCGCGGTCATAATGGGCTACGTGATTGGCATGCGGCGTTTCTTGGGCCGTAGGATACGAGAGGCGCTGGAGTGAAGGGTTGCCAATGCCCGCGTAGCCAACAATGACGGAGGGACAGAATGGAGCAGAGGCTGAGTATAGTCACGCTGGGAGTAGCCGATGTAGCGGCCAGCCGGAGGTTTTACGAACGGCTGGGATGGAGTGCATCCTCGGTAGGTGACGAGCATATAGCCTTTTTCCAAGCTGGCAGTATGGTGTTTTCTCTCTACAGCTTGGAGGAGATGGCCAAGGATCTAGGTCTAGAGAGCGGCGACGGTGGCCGCACCAGTATCGCGCTGGCGTATAACGTTCGCCACAAAGAGGATGTAGATGCAGTGCTTGCAGAGGCGGAACAAGCCGGAGCTAGGCTTCTCAAGTCTGCAGAGGAGAAGCCATGGGGCGGCTATGCAGGTTATTTTGCCGACCCTGAAGGCTACGCCTGGGAAGTGGCCTGGAATCCTGGATTTGAACTGGGAGAGGACGGCAGCTTGCGATTACCGGGGTAACAAAAGCACTGGCCCGAGTGAATACTCGGGCCAGTGCTGCCTTATCAGCTTTTCACCTTGGGCTCTGCGTTCCGGTATTCACGACCGGATAGGCCACCCCAGTGAGGGTTTGGGCCGCGTCCCTGTGATATGCAGAGCCGCCGGCTTCCATATGTCCTCGCTGAGTTTGATTTCGCCTGCCTTTTAGACTAGCTCACCGGATTCAGCGAGGCGTGGAGAAGGGAAATGCCAGGCATGATACAACTCGTAGAGCACTATCTGGACCTCCCGTTTCCTAGATTAAGGCTTTATTTCAAGCCTCATTTCTATTATACAGATGTGCATCGAGCTGTCAAGTAGTTTAAATGACTTGTTTTCATGATATAGACACATTCTATATCTATTGTGGAGGGCCGTCGTCAGATACCGGTTCGCTTCTCTTCTCACGGTCTCCCCACCAGCGCCGGATACGTTCGGCAACTATTTCTTCATAACCTTGAGTGGAAGGCTGGTAGTAGACCCGTCCCTCCAGGTTGGCCGGTAGATTCTTCTGGCCGGCAAAGTGTTCGGGGAACTCGTGGGCGTATCTATACTCCTTGCCGTAGCCCATCTCCTTCATCATAGACGTAACGGCATTGCGTAGATGCAAGGGCACCGGCTCGTTGCGGCTCATGCGCACGTCCTCCATTGCCTTGTTGAGGGCCGCGTAGGCGGCGTTGCTCTTGGGCGCCGTGGCCAGGTAGACGGTCGCCTCGGCTAGGGGAATACGCCCCTCCGGCATGCCGATGAAGTGGACCGCCTGCTGAGCGGCCACGGCTACGGTGAGCGCTTGGGGATCTGCCATGCCAACGTCCTCGGCGGCGAGAATTACGAGTCGCCGGGCGATGAACATGGAGTCTTCACCCGCTTCTACCATGCGGCCCAGCCAGTAGATGGCGGCATCGGGGTCGGAGGCGCGAACCGACTTGATGAAGGCGGATATGGTGTCGTAATGCTGATCTCCTGCTCTATCGTAGAGCAGGGCACGCTGCTGTAACGCGTCTTCCATTGTGGACAGGGTGATGACGCGTTCACCCCCATCGTCCGGCCTGGTGGCCGTGGCCGTCAGTTCAATGGCGTTGAGGGCGATTCGAGCGTCGCCATTGGAGACGGTCATGAGCAGGCTGCGAGCATCAGGTTCAAGGGAGAGGCGCATTTCCGCTACACCGCGGTCGGGATCGTTCAAGGCACGATCGACGATAAGGCCGATGTGCTCTTCCGTAAGGGCCTGGGTTGGGAAAACGCGGGATCGGGAGAGCAGTGGGGAGATGACTTCAAAGGAGGGGTTCTCAGTGGTGGCTCCAATGAAGGTGATGGCGCCGGACTCTACGTGGGGCAGTATGACGTCCTGCTGCGCCTTGTTAAAGCGGTGAATCTCGTCGATGAACAGTATGGTGCGCTGGCCGGTCATGCCGAGACGATCCCTGGCTTCCCCAATGATGCGCCGTAAGTCGGCGACCCCGGAGGTGACGGCGGAAGCCTGCTCGAAATGGGACTGGGTAACTGAGGCGATGATCAGAGCAAGGGTGGTCTTGCCGGAGCCGGGCGGCCCCCAGAGAACCATGGAGGGCACCCTGTCTGCTTCTATGCTGCGGCGGAGCACTTTGTCAGGGCCAACAATGTGCTCCTGGCCGACAAGCTCATCGAAATTGCGCGGTCGCATGCGCGCAGCTAGGGGCGCGTTGCGTCTCTCTGCTTGCTGTCGTTGATGTTCAAAGAGGGCCATGGTAATTCCAACAGGCTCTTAGCAGCTTACACGTACGAATCATATCAGGGTTTGGAACAGAGAACGGAGCTAACGGCGTTCCATTTCAACGACGGTTACTCCATAATCGCCTTGGCCGTAGTCGGCAAGGCAAAAGCTCTTGACCAGGGGATGAGCTTCCAGGTGTTGCCAGACGGCGTTGCGCACCGCGCCGGAGCCTTTGCCATGGACAATGCGTACCCTAAGGAGGTTGGCCATGAACGCCTGGTCCAGGTACTTGTCCAGCCTGCTCATGGCTTCTTGTACGGGCAGACGGCGCAGGTGAAGTTGAGGAGGGACGGACGAGTATGACATAGGCGAGCGCGGTGAGCTATCTCAGGAAATGATGGGGGTTTGCGCTGCTTTAACTATGCCTCAGGCGAGCGACGCTTCCACGCTGATCTCGACGTTGCCCTGCATGGCTCCAGAAATGGGACAGCCGTTCTTGGCGTCCTCCGCTGCCTGTCGGAAGTCTTCCTCACTCATGTCCGGCACTTCGCCTACTACCTTGAGTGCGCTGGAGGCGACTTTGGCGCCGCCCTGGAAGACCTCGAACGTCACGGTGGCTTCGGCCTCGAGCTTGGTCGCTACCTTGCCGTCGCGTCCCAGCCGAGCCGACAGCGCCATGCAGAAGCAGCTTGCGTGCGCCGCCGCAACCAGTTCTTCTGGGCTCGTGTTGGGCCCTGCGGTCTCGTCGCTGCGCGCTTTCCAGGAGACGGGAAGCTCGTTGTACGCGCCTGAGGACGATGCGGTGACCGTCCCGGTTCCGGATGCCAGGTCGCCGCTCCAAACGGCGTGCGCGGATCTGGTGATTGCCATGACTCCTCCTTGGGGATGGTTCCGAAGATGTAGGCCGCAACTGGCGCGGCCGGCGTCAAGTATAAGTGGGCGCGCGCTGGCGGGTCAACGGTGGACTGACAAGTTAGTACAATTGGAAAGACCGCACCGTATCTGAGAAGGCACCTCCGGTGTGCAAGGGATAAGCAATGGCCGCTGCAATCGTTAATGAGCACGTCCGCTACGAACCCGAAGAGAACCCACCGCCGTTGATAGCGCTCGGAGCAGGCGCACAGGCTGCGATGCTCATTGTAGCGCCGGTGGTGCTCACCGTGGTTATAGTAGTTCGCATCGCGGACGCGTCCGAGAGCTACCTGGTGTGGGGCGTATTCGCCGCCTTGGTCGTCTGCGGCCTGACCACCGTGCTCCAGGCCGCGCGATGGAGGCGCTTCGGCTCTGGGCACGTGCTGATCATGGGTACGTCCGGGGCCTTCATCGCTGTCTGTGTGGCGGCCTTGAAGTTGGCCGGTCCAGCGACACTGGCCAGCCTTGTCGTCATCTCATCCCTGTTCCAGTTCATGCTAGCGGCCAGGTTATCGCTGCTCCGGCGCATCTTCACGCCGGCTGTGACGGGCACGGTGATAATGCTGATTGCCGCCACCGTGGCGCCGGTGATCTACGACTCGCTAAACAACGTGCCAGAGGGGACAGACCCTATCGCCGCGCCTTTAGCCGCCGGGTTCACCCTAGCTGTCGTAGTGGCCATGGTGCTCCGTGCGCCGCCTTCTCTGCGACTATGATCTCCAGTCGCCGGCATCGCCGCGGGGTGTGCGGTTGGAGCTCCCTTCGGTCTGTACGACGTCGGGACTATCGTTGACGCCGCCTGGTTTGGCGTACCATTCCGCGAATGGCCCGGTTTCGACCTGGTGCCTGGCGCCGAATTCTGGGCGCTGCTACCTGCCTTTATCGTCGTGAAACTGGTGGGCGCTATCGAGACCATCGGCGACGGCGTGGCCATCCAGCGCATCTCACGCCGCCGCCCGCGCGATACCGACTTCCGGGTGGTGCAGGGCGCCCTCAACGCCGATGGCATGGGCAATCTTCTCTCCGGGTTGAGCGCGACCCTGCCGAACACCACCTACTCCACCAGCATCTCGCTTGCCGAGGTCACGGGGATCGGCGCACGGAGGGTGGGACTGCACCGGGGAAGCCGGAGGAGTCTATCCGAAGCCTGGGCCACCCTCAAACTGCAACCCGCACTGAGCTACCGCTCCGAACAGCGCGAAGAATGACGCTTCGTCCCCTGCAGCTAGCGTCTCGGCGAAGCTTTCAGGCCCACCCATTTCATCCACAACACACTGCAGGTTTTCTCTTTCTTCTGGAGCAGCGCCAAGACTGACAGCGGCACCCTGCCATTCTTCTTCGTTCAGACACATCAATGACAGGATCAAGGCAGACAAGCTCCCAGCCATGGCTGCTTGTTCGTCCCCCGTTGTCCCTGCCAGCATCACAGCAGCCAGGTCAACTCCTTCCATCCCCGTGCGGATGCATTGAGAGGTCTCAACGCTCAGCGGGCCGGAGCCCGCCAAGATTCCAGTGAGAAACAAGCGCAACAGCGTTTCGTCATCAAAACAGCCAATCACCTGTGCTTGTTCTTCGGGTGATGCCAGTTCCGGAGCAGTGAAGATCTGCATAAGGCTCCCCACATCTGCCACTCCTGCAATACAGGCCAACTCTGACTCTGACAACTCCGACGCAATCGCCATGGGGTCATCTAGGGGCAGAGGCGCTATTCCACCTGAATCGGTGACCGGTTCAGGTGCCTGCACAGTAGGCGTAGGAGTAGCTGTCGGTGTCGGCGTGGGTACCGGCGTGGGCGTAGCTGTCGGTGTGGGCGTGGGCTCGCTACCACACGCCAAGAGTGCCACAAGTGCAACCACCACTACGACAAAGCTCAGTTTCGTTATCAATTGATCTCTTCCTTGTTAAATATCTGTGTCTTCTCAGAATACCGCGATTACTTACGGTCTGTCACGATTAGACTTCCTCACGTTGGCTGACTTTTCTTGGGTTTGCCTTCCACGTCGCTGCATGCTCCAGCATCTCGAGGGCATTGCTGCGGGATACACCACTGTCGGAACCGAGCATCTGACTAAGCTCCGTTACCCTGGATCCATCGGTTAGAGTCTCCATTAAGGTCGCAGTTCTATCATCTGAAGCAAGCTTTATAACCTTGGCATGAAGGTCTGCGTAGCACGCTATCTGCGGGAGGTGGGTTACGCATAGCACTTGGTGGCTTTTGGACAAACCCCATAGTTTCTGGCCCAAGACACCGCCAACTCGACCTCCTACACCTGCATCCACCTCGTCGAACACCAGAATCGGAATCCGGTCGGCGACAGAAAGGATAGTCTTTATGGCGAGCATCAGCCTGGCAGCTTCTCCCCCGGAGGCGACCCTGGCCAGGGGCCGTGGCGGATCACCCAGGTTTAGCGAGACCAAGAATTCCACGGAGTCTATACCTGTACCGTCGAAGGAGAATTGCCTGACACCTTCTCCGTCTAAAGATGTGGAGTGTAGGCCGGACTCGCCGGCTTCAACTGGCACGCCGTCCTCCGAGTCTGATTGACGGATATCCACCCGTATCTGTGCCTGTGCCAAGGCCAGCTCCGCGACCTCATCCTCGATGGCATTAGCCAGGCGCTTCGCAGCATGTCGTCGGGCCTCGGAGAGCTGACCTGTCAGCCTGCCGACCTGTCCTCGAAGTTCCACCTCTAGGGCCTTCAGCTCCTCCACGCGTTCTTCGTTCTGATACAGCTTCTCCAATTCTTCGGAGGCCTTCTCACCAAAAGCTAAGACTTCTTCAATCGTGCTGCCGTACTTCCTCTTCAGACCCCTGATCAAGTCCAGGCGCTCCTCAAGCTCCTGAAAACGGTCCGGATTGTATTCGATGCTGTCACGATAGCTCCGGAGTGTACGCGCCAACTCTTCCACTTGGTGAGTCAAGGCATCTAGCGACGCAATATCCCTGCTCAAAGAGGGGTCCAATTGCTCCAGTTGGGCAATGTCTCTGGCCACCTGTCCCATAAGGTCCGAGACTGATGCTTGCCGGTCGAAACCATCGTATAGAACTCGATAAGCGTGGTCGGACAGTTCGATAATTCGCTCCGCGTTGGCGGCGCGGTCCCGCTCAAGGGACAGGTCTTCATCTTCAGCCGGGCGAAGATTGACAGCGCCGATCTCTGCTACCTGATACCTCAGAAAATCCATCCGTTGGGCAATATCCCGCTCTTCCTTCTGAAGCCGGTCTAGCTCCCGTCGCACCTCCAATAACTGGCGGACCTGCTCCGCTACCTGTGTCCGGAGTTGCCATAGCCCACCGTACCTGTCCAGTATGTCCATGTGCTCACGTACACGGAATAGGGATAAGTGCTGGTTTTGGCCGTGGATGTCCACCAGATGTTCGGCCAGGGTGTTCAACAGCCTGAGAGGTACGATTCGCCCATTTACGCGGCACGTATTGCGCCCATCCAGGTTGACTTCGCGAGCGAGAATTAGCTCCTCTTCGCTACTCTCAATTTTGTAATCATCCAGGGCAGATTTGACTTTCTGAGCGATATCTCCGTTGAGTAGGAAGATGCCCTCTACTCTGGACTGGCGTGCCCCGGAGCGTACCATACCGCCGTCGGCGCGTCCTCCCAGGAGAAGGCTCAGCGCATCCACGACGATCGACTTGCCGGCCCCGGTCTCCCCTGTCAGCACGTTAAGGCCGGGTACCAACTCCATTTCAATATGCTCTATGGTGGCGAAGTTGGTGACGCTAAGAAGTCTCAGCATGACGTTATCCGCACAAACCCTGCCTCATAGTCAGGGTTTGTGCACTGGCACTAGGCCTGGGAAAGCTCACGGAACAGTTGATTCCATGTCTCCGCAGGCTCTACTCCAAAACCTTCGCGGAACACTATCACTCCATCCCTATCTATGGCCACCTTGGTGGACTGCTGCTGGATGTTGTACTCCGGTAGCATGCCAGCAGCCGCCTGCGCCACAGGCCAGGGATGATTCTGTCCATCTCTAAACCTGACTAGGGAACTTAGGTCTTCACCCAGATCTATGTTCACCGCATAGAAGTCCACGGAGTCCTGGTATTCCGGGTAAACGTCTTTTAGCAACCGTAACTCGGTGCGGCAAGTCGGTCACCAAGTGGTGAAGAAGAAGAGGACTACGGGGCGTCCCTGTTCTGTCAACCCGGCCAACTGGACGGGCTGATCCGTGGACACCTCTGTCAGGGTGAAATTAGGGGCCATGTCGCCAATCCGATTTCCTGTTCCCGGGATAGGAGGGTCCGCTGAAACGGGTGTTGCAACGTCAGGAGTCGGTGCTGGCTCATTAGTAGGAGTCGCTGTCGGAGTAGTGCCCACTTCGCTACTGCAGGCTATGCTGAACAGCAGAAGAAGGGCTCCTAAAGCAACAGATCGCTTTCTAATTGCAGAGAAAAACATTGACTCCATTATAACATCTAAACGCGTGGGGAAGCTGAGTACTTTCTTCATAGTTGTCCAGTTTTGTTGTGAAACGGGGGCGAAGTAGAGGTAACCCTCGCAGGTTAATCGCTAGCGGTTGCTCTGAGTCATCACTATACTAGACACGGAGTACTCCTCTGAGCCGTTCATGAAGTGCTCGCCAAACGCGTAACCACGGGGGTCGACTGCGGTAATTGCTGCGTTTTCTGAAGCTTCTTGACGCCAAACGAATCCCCCTAGTCATCGGGATTGCTGTCGTTGCGCTGCTCATGCAGCCGGACCACAGACTGGGAGGGCAAGAATTGCCCGTGGTCAGGCTGATTAGCGTCCAGCCGTCCTCTGAGGTACAGGAAGGGAATTCCCTGCGCGTCACCCTTGAAATCGACTCGCCTGTCAGTGCAGACGACCCGGGTCTCACAGGAGGGAGACTCATAGGCGGCATCAGAGGATTCGACTCAAGGGAAGGTGTGAAAGTGCGACACTGCAGCGCTGACCGCCGCTCTTGGGCTCGGAGTTGATGCGACAAAGGTCAGACGACGGCCTGAGGATAGTCGACTCGGGTATCGCGCGAAATGCTTGTGGCCGAACTGAACGGACAGGCTGTGGGGACAGTCAGCGTAGGCGGACGCGGTTTTCAGAGACCCGGTACATTACGTCTATTCGCGCTCGACGTTGGAGAGGCTTACCGGAATCGTGGCGTAGGAACGGCTCTGGTGAAGGCTGTCGAGGCTATGGCCGCCGATCAAGGCCTCGATAAAGTCAATCTCGAAGTTGCCATCGATAACGAGAAAGCGATCCGGCTATACGAGCGGCTGGGATTACGACGACATGGAAACCCCGTAATGGATGGTGAGGTGCCATCATGGGTGATGGTCAAGAAATTGGAAAGGCTATAGGGATAGGTTCAGCAGGCAGGAAGCTCTCTGAAGATGGCAGCCGGAGCTGATCTGATTATAGGCTTCCGCAGCTGATCGCTTGGATACTTGCAGTGACACGACAAAGTCCGTCATTCGTCCGCACTCGAAGATGATGCCTTCAATGAACTCGCGCTTCCTAGGACAATGTGCCGCACCTCTGTGACGAAGTCGATAACGTGATCTGGGGGTTGGAGATCGACTGGGTACTCCCTACCTCGCCGGATCCAGGCGGCCTTCATTCCGAAGCGCTTGGCTCCATCGATGTCGGCAAGAGGATTGTCTCCGATGAACATGATCTGCTTGGGACTCGTGAGTCCGGTCGCTTTCAAGGCATCGCGGAATATCCTAGGGTCAGGCTTGGCATAGCCAGCCTCTTCGGAAACAATGATGAATGGGGCAAGTTGATCCAAGCCCGCCGCCCGACATTTGCTGTGCTGATTCCTTGATCCGTTTGTGACGATGCCCCACGGCACCTGTTGGTCGTTGAGATCGGTAAGGAATTGATTAACTTCCATGTCCGGCTGGACTTGTCGATCCATTGCAGAACGGTACCATTCTGTCAAAGACTTCATGTCTAGACCTGCCTCTAGCCACTCGTTGAGCCAGCACATAAGCATCTCTTCTCTGTTGGAATGGCCGTCGGCGTCCCAACGAACCATCATCGCCACCGCATCGTCACGATTGACTGACATGGTGGCACATAGATGCTCTTCGTAGAAGTTGCCAGCAACTCTTAGGAAAGTAGCCTGCCTATCGAGCAGGGTATCGTCCAAGTCGAATACCAACCCGTCGACGACGGTGTCCAAGTTTCCTCCGATCCGGCAAGTAGCAGATATTAGAGCAGCTCACCTGCCATTAAGGAACCTACGGTTCCCAAAGCGAAATTCGAACCCGCTGCAAGGCCCTCCACTTCATACCATTCCCAACGCCAGCCTTACCGCCTTTACCACTGCGTCCTCTTCCTCGGCCATTATGGTGCGGGGGTCCAGCACTAGCTTGTCGTCTTCAATGCGGCCAATTACAGGCGGGTCGGCTTGGCGGAGAGCGTCCGCCATTGCATCCGGGTTGCTGTCGAGCGCAACAAGCCAGGTGGGCAGGGTTTCTCCAGGAAGGCTGCCCCCGCCGATGGTCGAGCGCCCCGGAGCAATGGAGGCTATGGGGCCAATGGCTTCCTGTAACGCCAGGGCACGCTCCTTCAGATGGGACTCGGAGGCGGAGATCATACGCCAGATGGGGATCTCCGTGACGGCTTCGTCTTTCAGGTAGTGCAGAAGTGTGGCGGCCAGTGCGGATAAGCTGAGCTTGTCTATTCGCACGGCGCGGGCCAGCGGATGTGCAGACAGCTTTTGCACAAGGTCCTTGCTGCCGGCGATTATGCCGGCCTGCGGCCCGCCGAGGAGTTTATCGCCGGAGAAGAAGGACAACCCGCATCCTGCAGAGATGCTCTCCTGCACGGTGGGTTCATGCGTCAAGCCGAACCGGGACACATCCAGCAGGCAGCCGGAACCGAGGTCGTGGAGGACCGGCAGATTACGCTCCCTGCCCAGAGCTACCAGCTCGGTGGCCTCCACCGAGTGTGTGAAGCCCATAATGCGGAAGTTGCTGGCATGCACCTTGAGAATAGCGCCGGTTTCTTCGCCTATGGCAGGCTCGTAGTCAGAGACGTATGTGCGGTTGGTAGCGCCCACTTCGACAAGTCGCGCCCCGCTCTGAGCAAGGACACCCGGAATGCGGAAGCCGCCGCCTATTTCTACGGCTTCACCGCGAGACACTATAACCTCTTTGTCCCGGGCCAAGGCAGCAAGGCCAAGCATAACCGCAGAGGCGTTGTTGTTTACTACCAGAGCCGCCTCTGCTCCGCTGATCTGGGTGATTAGTGAATTGACGTGGGTCTGCCTTGATCCACGCTGCCCACGGTGGAGTTCGAATTCCAGGTCGGAGTAGCCACTAGCCGCGTCGTTCATGGCCTGAAGAGCCGGCTTGCTCAGGGGGGCGCGGCCCAGGTTGGTGTGCAGGACAACTCCGGTGGCGTTGATGACTCTCCGGGGGCCGGTTGTCCATTGCCGGGATGCTTCCGTGCACACGCTTTCCACGATCTGGGAGAGATCCGGAACGGGGTCACCGCCTGAAAGGGAGTTGCGAATCCCGTCCAGATGGCGGCGTACAATGGTGACAACGGCTTCGTGGGAGTAGGTTGCAACCAGCTCTTGCACCGGCTCTTGCTGTAAGACGGCGTCAATGCTGGGGAGGCTACGTAATCGGCTGGTCAAACGGGCCTCTCAAAGGGAGGATGTAGGAATTGTAGCACAGGAGGGTACAGGGGCTGCTCGTCCAAGGATGGTGTCCGGCGTACATGGGCCGCCTGGTTGTAGCCTCTTTCAGCCTGATGGCAGTCTACCGGGTGATTTGTTTCAAACGTTATGTCTAGTACAAGGCTAAAAGCGAACCACTTTTTTGCAAATACGGGAAACAAATCCGAATCTCGTAGGTGCATGGCAGGTTTTCGCAACGGCTCCAGGTAGGCGGTTATGAAAGGCATGTTGGACATGGAGAGAGGATAGCGCGAGACGGCGGGCATGGGGAAGGAGGGAGTGGCAGGGCTTCGAGTGCGGGGTGAGCGGCTGTGAGGGTCCACACCCCGCCGCCCCTGGATGCCCGTCGCCACGGGCATGACGATAGGGGCTCGTGGGAAAGGGGGGTTATTGCTTGCGCATTGGCCTGGGATTCTTCGCTCCGCTCAGAATGACCCTTCGGCAGGCTCAGGGTAAACTTTCTCCCACCGCCAGATTGCTACGCTACGCTCGCAATGACGAAGGGGGTGAGGCCTTGATTTCTCTGCTCAGCCCAGGCGCTGTGGTAAAATGTGACACTGCTATGACGACACCCAACTTCAAGAACCGCACGCTGTGGACGGGCGACAACCTGGATGTCATGCGCGGCCTCAACTCCGAGTCCGTGGACCTGATCTACCTGGACCCGCCGTTCAACTCCAACCGGGACTACGCCGCACCCATCGGCTCAGAGGCGGCGGGCGCGGCCTTCAAGGACACATGGACGCTGTCCGACGTTGACCTTGCGTGGCACGGAGAGATTGCGGAGGCGAATCCTCCGCTCTATCGCGTGATAGATGCGGCGAGAGAGGCGCACGGCAAGGGGATGCAGTCCTACCTCATCATGATGGCGGTGCGGCTCTTGGAGATGCACCGACTGTTGAAACCGACTGGCAGCGTCTACCTGCATTGTGACCCCACGGCCAGCCACTATCTGAAGCTGGTGATGGATGCAGTGTTTGGAGCGAGAGAGTTTTGGGCGGAAATCACTTGGAAGCGTACTTCGGCGCACAACGACCGCCTGTTTGGATCCGAGTCTGACACCATTCTAATGTACGGCGGCGGTAAACAGAATCGCGACGCTGTGCTGATACCACTTACTGAGAAAAACCTCGCGTCAAAGTATCGGTACGAGGACGACAATGGGAGATACCGAACTGGTGACCTAACTGGTGCAGGTACGAGCGATGGGGAATCGGGCACAGCATGGCGCGGTTTCGACCCCGGTACTATTGGGCGACATTGGGCGGTCCCGAAGACCGGGGCATACGCCCGGTATCTTGACAAGCTGTTGCCTGGCTATCTAAGCATCAGCGGCGTCCACGAGCGGCTTGACGCACTGGATGAAGCGGGAATGATTCACTACTCCTCAAGAGGCGGCATGCCGGCGCTTAAGCGTTACTTGCCACCGGATGCAGGTCGCATTCCTGGCGACTTGTGGACAGACATTGATGTTGTCAACGCCCAGGCTAAGGAGCGAATAGGCTACCCCACTCAGAAGCCCCTCGCGCTGCTGGAGCGTATCATCAGCGCCTCCTCCAACCCAAGCGACGTGGTGTTGGACCCCTTCTGCGGCTGCGCCACTGCCCTTATAGCCGCTGAGAAGCTGGAGCGCCAGTGGGTGGGCATTGACATATCGGCTAAGGCTAGAGATCTCGTCAAGGTCCGTATGGGGAAGGAACTTGGCCTATTCAGTCTCGGCACCGTCTACCGTGACGACGTGCCGATGCGGACTGACCTTGGCGAGCTGCCTCATTACAGGACGCACAAGCACACGCTCTTTGGGAAGCAGGAGGGGCACTGTGCGGGGTGCAGGCACGATTTCCCGTTTCGCAACTTCACCGTTGATCACATCGTGTCGCAGTCAAAGGGCGGCACCGACCATATCGACAACCTTCAACTGCTATGCAACGCCTGCAACTCGATGAAGGGGACCAAGACGCAAGAGGAGTTCCTGGCGGCGCTGAGGCGGGAGGGGATTAGGTAGGGGATAGAGATGCCGGATGTGGAGTTAACTCCTGCCCAACAGACTACGTATATTTATCTTGGCGTGATAGCTGCTCACGCTGGGCATCAAGAGGCCGTTTATAAGACTCTAAAGGATGTGGAGAACCGAAAGAGAAGCCCGGGTCCACTTGATATGGGTGCGTGGTTTGCTGATCAGGTTGACGAGAGTGAAGACTTGAAGGAGCTATATCAGTTTAGAAACCGCCTTTTTCATGGCGTATGTCTCGTGGATGGCCAGGATGGGTCAGTTAGGGTATTCGATAGGAAGACCAAGACCGAATATACATACTCCCAAGAGGAGTTGCACCGCTGGGCGATACGGTTCTTTTTTACTGCTTTTGACAACCACAGCGTAAAAGCGACCGTTTCTCCCTTTCTCTTGGAGAGTATGCCAGAGGGTGGTATGACGGACGAAGAAAGCATGTGTGTAGGTATACATAACCCGGACGACCCGCGTGATGCGGCACACTGTGCTAAGAAGCGCTGGGTGTTCCGACCTTACCCTGGAACGGAAACACCACTTGCTAGGCTAGTAGATGACGCTGGGCCCTGTCTGCGTTGCTGGGAACCATAGATACTGACCACATAGAGAACTTGCAGCTGCTGTGCAACGCCTACAACTCGGTGAAGGGGACAAGACGCAGGTGGATTTCCTGGCGGGCGCTGAGGCGGGAAGGGATTGGGTAGGACTTGGCAGAAGGGAAGGAAGCATGGGATCGCTGACGCTGGACTACACCAGACACGCGGTCCACGCTATGGAGGAACGCATGATTCCGAGGGAGTGGGTGGAGTCAACGGTGGCGGAACCGTCCCTTCGCACTTCAGACCCCAACGACCCCGATATCGAGAGGTTCTTTCGCCTCATACCGGAACACGGCTACCGCGCTCTACGTGTTGCCGTCAACACCCAGGTTGCACCCTGGCGCGTGGTGAGCGTATTCTTTGATAGAAGCATGAGAGGTGAACTATGAAGCTGAACGTGGACAAGGAAGCAGACGCTCTCTACCTGCGCCTCGACGACTCCCCCATAGTGGAGTCCGAGGAGGTCTCGCCGGGTGTGGTGCTCGACTACAACGAAGCGAACGAAGTAGTAGGGGTGGAGATGCTTCATCTCTCGAAGCGCTCGTCCAACCTGAATCTGTCGGCGTTGCAATTCGAGACGGTTTGAGCGTAGTGCGTTACGTTATATAAGGAGATCGGGTGCGGGGACCAGTTTGTGGTTAGTAGTATCGGGGATCAATCCAAGCACTTGGAGCGTTGTCGCTCCGATTAGGTATCTACCCTCTTCACCGAAGACAACGGGATTGACAGCGTCTCTGTCCTCGATATAAAGACGTGCTTCTCCCATTGGCAATACCATCTTTCTACCATCGGCAAGCGTGAACTCCATTTCTCTCTTGGGTTGAATACCCACCAGATCGTGCAGTAAGGAGAACGGCAGTACAGTGTAGGCAGCGCCCGTGTCTACCAACGCTTCGATCCATTGCGGAGCGCCGCCGTTCCCGTCACTTATACCCAAGCGTGCTTTGAATGTTCCCATTTCTAGCTACAGTTTAAATCACGCCGAGTTGAATGCAAAGCTGAGAGTCAGGGCTAAGCGAGGTCCGTTGAGAAACCCGGAACGTTTTGCACTTCGCTGAGAGAATAAGCTTTCCTTGCCCTATGCGAAGCCGATTGTGGGCTCTCTGAACCTTCAACAAGCATTCGACGTGTGACTCCAAAGAATGACGCCATCTTTAAGTGGAATCATGAGGTGCATGTCCAGGGCGGATGGGTTGATTCACGGCTCGATCCTTCGGAGTCCCGTGACCCGGTCGAAGTCTCTGTCGTAGCTTACTATCTCTGTCAGTCCTCGATGCTCCATGTGTGCTACAGCCAGAGCATCTTCAAAGTCAAGAAGCCTTGCTCAACTCTCGTGCAATCTTCTCAGCCTTGGCGTCCTTGGCAACTTGGGAAACCTTGTAGAAGTCTTCAGGTTTCTTGGAGGGCTTTACGGATCCATAGGCCGACTCCAAGCTGAAAGAAGCCGGCGCTAGACGCACTTCACCGTCTTCAATGGTGAAGGCAACCTTGTCCCTGTGCTTGACGCCGAGCACCCGCCGCACCTCGGCGGGAATAGTCACCTGGCCACGCTGGGTGACGGTTGTGGTGAACTCTCTCATTTTTGCCCCTAATGATATACAGATATACAGTTTATTCAATGCAAGCATAGTACATCATTGCCGCATTTCAAATTCCTGCGTTCTGCTCTCGTTCGGATAGACGCTGTACACCGGCGGCGGGCTTTTCCTTGACCCTACGTGAAGCCGATTGCTACAATGGCCTTTACGTTTTCGCCAGGGACGGGGGGAGAATGATAACCATAGGCCTGAGCGGCGGCATTGGTTCAGGCAAGACAGAGGCAAGCCGCATCCTCCAGGAGATGGGTGCGGAAGTCATCAGCGCCGACCAAGTGGGCCATCAGGCATATGAGCCTCACTCCGACGCTTGGAACCAGGTTGTGGAAACCTTTGGCGATGATATCCTGCAGCCAGACGGCCAGATAGACCGCAAGAAGCTTGGAGCAATTGTCTTTTCCAATCCCGGCGACATGGCCAAGCTGAACGCCATTATGCATCCCAGGATGCACAGGATGATGGAAGAGCATCTCAGGGAACTGAAGGCCAAAGGCGCTCGGGTTGCCGTCCTGGAAGCGGCCATCCTGGTCGAGGCCGGCTGGGTATCCCTAGTCGACGAGGTGTGGATGCTGGAGGCGCCTGAAGAGGTGGCGGTGGAGCGTATTCACCAGAGAAACGGGCTGGCTGAGGAGGAGATCAGAAAACGTCTGCGGTCTCAGCTATCGAACGAAGAGAGGGCCAGATACGCCGGCGAGGTCATAGAGAATACAGGCGACCTTGAGGCTTTGAGGATTCGCCTCAAAGAGCTCTGGTGCAGCCGAATGCAAGGGAGGCATAGTTGACATTAGCAAAAGGGACAAGGAGCGTTTACAGGGAGTTCCTCATAGAGGAATACGTGATGGAAGAGGAACCGTATTACGTCTCCGTATCAGATGAGATAGAGCTTTTTGAAGCTGCCTACGAATCCAAGATTCCCGTGCTGCTGAAGGGGCCAACGGGATGCGGCAAGACTCGATTTGTCGAGCATATGGCCTGGCGCCTGGGCCGTCCCATTACCACCGTGAAGAGCAACAGAGGCCAGGGGAACGAAAACGGCGCCATACCGCTGGTAACCATAGCGTGCCATGAGGACCTGACCGCCAGCGACCTAGTGGGCCGGTACCTTCTTGAAGGCGAGGAGACAAAGTGGATAGACGGTCCCTTAACCAGGGCGGTGAAAGCTGGGGGCATCTGCTACCTGGATGAGATAGTAGAGGCACGTAAAGATACTACTGTGCTGATTCATCCTCTCACTGACCACAGGCGTTTTCTACCCATCGAGAAGCGCGGCCAAGTGATAGAAGCTGCGGATGGCTTCTTGCTCTGCATTTCATACAACCCCGGTTATCAGAGCGCTTTGAAAGACTTGAAACACAGTACAAGACAAAGATTCGTCTCTCTGGAGTTCGACTATCCCAACAAGGAAGTTGAAGCCCAGGTTGTGCAACATGAAAGCGGTGTATCGCCTGAGATGGCGGATGCTCTGGCCAAGCTGGGGGAAAAGGTGCGCAACCTCAAGGAACATGGCCTGCAAGAAGGCGCCAGCACCAGGCTGCTGATTTACGCCGGCAAGCTCATCAACCATGGCATAACACCCAGAAGGGCTTGCCAGATTGCGGTGGTCTGGGGCGTGACCGACGACTTTGAAGTCCAGGAGAGCATTCAAGAGGTTGTCAGTTCCATCTTCGAATAGACTAGCGGAGACCACGACGCGCCCGGTTAGCATGGAACTTGAACGGGTGCGCTTGGCGCTGTCCAGCGGAGAGACGCGGAGGATATCGGAGCCTGGTCTAAGGCGTTCAGCGGTACTCCTGCTTCTGTATTGCAAGGACGGCGAATACACGGTTCTGTTCAATAAACGGACTCACAAGGTTGAGTTCAACAAGGGGGAGATTTGCTTCCCTGGCGGCGGTATGGATGAAGGGGACCTCAGTTTGTTGGAAACGGCGCTCAGGGAAACCAACGAGGAGATGGGGATAAGCCCTGCGTCGGTTACGGTGCTGGGAGAGCTTGATGAGACAACCACGCGAGCGGGGTTCGTAATAAGACCGTTCGTGGGAACAATTCCCTATCCTTACGAGTTTAGACCAAGCAAAGATGAGGTTGCGGAGGTGTTGGAGGCGCCGGTGTCGTCGCTGATGGACGGGCGAAATGTAGAGGATGCTCACTGGGCGCACTCCAAGGTCTACTCCTTTGGAGAACATAAGATATTTGGAGCCACTGCCCGAATACTGGAGCAGTTCCTGGATGCGGTGGGTGATCTGGGACTGGCCGGAGAGGTGGAGACCGGATGATCCCACGGATACAGCAAATAGAAGAAGAACTGTCGCGCTTCCAGCCTTCAGTGCGTGAAGAGTTCCGCCGTGCCGTTGACGCAATATCGCGTGACCTCTCGGAGATGGAGTTGGTGGACTGGGCGCAGCACGGATTGGACATAGCCCAGCAGAGCGTGAGGTCTTGGGAGACCGCCTCCGAGTATTACCGGACAACTCCTCAGGTGAAGCCTTATTTGAACCCATCCCAGCTCTCCGACTGGGCAAGAAGCGGCGCCGCTCTCTGCCTGGACTCTCCCACCCTGGGAACCGCGTTCTTCAGGGCCAGCACCAAGAGCGCCGGGAAATTGAAGCCGGCATACGTTCAAGAATGGGCAAACCTTGGCCAGAGACTGTACAGAGGGACATGGAAGTCGGGGGCCTTGGCCGCCAAGTTCTTTGAAGTCAGTTCTGAAATGCTGGACCACATGACATTCCAGGAGTTGGGCAAATTTGCGCAACTGATAAATTCACTTTCGCAGAAGTCGACAGAAGTGGCGGCGGACTGCCTTGTCCTGGGACAGCAAGTGCTGCCGCAATTCGGCGATGGCATGATGTCGTTGATCAATTTGTCGCAGGTTGTAGCTGAAAGCAACTGGCGAGAAGTGAAGAGCAGCTTCGAATCAGCCTCCAAGATAGTGGCGCCTCTGCACGAGAACCACCGCGGCCGCTTCTTGGACATATCGGCAGCGATGGTACGAGGCGGGATATCCAATATCAGCCTGTTCATCAATGAAACGGTTGGGCCAATGTCACGGGTAGACGGCGCCGGGCAGAGCCAACTGCTGGGCATGGCGGAAGTGCTTTTGCCCATGTCCCACGACGCTGTAGCGGCCTTTCTAAAGAGCGCTCCCGAACTGCTGGAAAGGATGAACCAGGACCAGCTTAGAGCATGGTTCGATAGGGGCGTGACCATCCTTAGCGAGAACCCTGACGGGGGACTGGCCTACTTCAAAGTCGAGTCCAATACGTCGGAGGCGGTGCTGGAGAGCTTGTCCACGGCAATAGAGCTAAGCAAGGTCCAAGGGCTGCTGGGCATGTATTGCCGGGCCCTGGCCGGGGCGGGAGTGGAGATTGCTCCTGCCAGAGAGCTCCTATCCAAGAGGATAGGGTGGGTCTCAGAGGACCACGCAACCACGGAAGGAAGCGTAGTATACCTGCCCGGCGAAATGGACAAGTACGACACCAAAGATAAGAACTTTTCCCTGTTCAAGGTTGTGTGTACACACCAGGCAGCTCACATAGAGTTCGGCAGCTTTGATTTTCTTTTCGAGAGGCCGTCGTTGCTGTTTGCCGATAGCCGCTTGGAAAAAGCCGAGCAGACAAGTGGGAAGGAAGCCTCTCCCCCAATGCAGCAGCCGCTGCTTGGCGAGGATTCGGTCAGGGTTGAGCGAGCTTTTATTACTGATATGGAACGGTTCTTCAACCTATTTGATAATCGCCGTTTGGCCTTGGACATATTCACTGTGGTGGAGGATGGCAGGCTTGATCACAGGATTCGCAGCGAGTATCCGGGGCTTGCTCCGGCCTACACGCATGTCCAGCAAGACGCTCTCTTGGATAGGCCGGAAATAGAGGAGATGCCGCTGCAAGAAGCCATGGTGGAATTCCTGGTGCGGCTGAGCTTGCAGCAGAGCAAAGGCCTGCCTGCGCCAAAGCAGTACCTGGATCACGCCAAGGCAACGGCAAAGATTTTCAAACGGCTCCTTGTCAAGAATGCTTCCGTGGAGGACTCCACGGAGGCAACCATACGCATATACGACCTCATTGTGGAGATGCCGAACGTGGAGCTCCCTGAAGAAGAGTGGACTGAGCTTGACGTAGAAGACGATGAGATGACGGACGAGGAGTTGGGAAGCATCCTGGAGGAAATCCAAGGCTCCGACGAAGTTTCCCTACCCAGCGATATGCAGACAGGGACGGAGGAAGAGTACGATTCGCCGTCTCAGGTGGACTACCGCGGCGACTTCAAACCTGAGCTAAGCCAGCTGCTGTCCGCGTTGCGAATGCAGCAGGGACAAACACAAGGACAAGAAGGAGTCTCGAACCTATCCAAGGAAGAGTTGGAGCTGCTGCTGGCCAACAGCGCGGAGCTGGATATGGTGGAGAGCTCCGAGGAGGCTTCTCCTGAGCAGCTGGGCGCATTGATTCAGAACATAGTGCAGGAGATAGGAAGCGGACAAACCCCTGATTCAGGGAAAGGCCAGGGAATGATTCCGCACGTGGATGAAGAGGGGTATCCCATTGAGATCGGGGAGCCACAGACCTACCTGTATGACGAATGGGACTTCCGCGCCGATGATTACAAGCCGCGATGGTGCGTTGTGCGCGAGAAGTGGGTGCCAGAAGGAGACTCGCAGTTCTTTGTGGATACCCTGCGTACTCATTCAAGCCTGGCGAGCCGGATCCGACGGCAGTTTGAGATGCTGGCTCCGGAGGTATACCGTAAGACCAAGCACTTACCCGATGGCGAAGACTTTGATCTGGATGCGGTTATAGAGTCGATCATAGACAAATGGGCGGGGGAGTCGCCGTCCGACAAGGTGCATTGGCGCCGCAACAAGGTAGAGAGAGACGTTTCTGTGGTGTTCCTGCTAGACATGAGCGCATCTACAGCGGAGTCGATAGACGATACAAGGCGGGACAGTTGGGATGCGCCGGACGATCCGGTGGAATATATGGCCTGGCTGCGCAGCAGACGGGTCGAGGGTCATAAACGCAGCTATAAGCGGATAATAGACCTTGAGAAAGAGGGTCTGGTGCTGCTTATCAACGCCTTGGAGACAATAGGGGACGTGTACGGCATATACGGCTTCTCCGGATATGGGCGGGAGAACGTTGAGTTCTATATCATCAAGGACATAGACGAAAAACTATCGGAGCGGGTCAAGAAGAGAATTGACCGCGTTACGCCGCTGCACGCCACGCGTATGGGACCCGCTATAAGGCACGCCGTGACCAAGCTGGACAAGCAGGACTCCCGCACCAAGCTGCTATTTCTGATCAGCGACGGCCGGCCGCAGGACAGGGGATATAGCCGCGAGGGCGTGGAAAAGGAGTACGCGGTACACGATACCAAGATGGCGCTGACGGAGGCTAGGAGAAAGAACATCACGCCGTTTTGCCTGACCGTAGACAAGGCTGGGCACGATTACCTGGCGACCATGTGCCAGGATATGGGCTACGAGGTGCTGGACGACATCAATGCCCTGCCGGCTCGGTTGCCTACGTTGTATCGAAAGCTGACGGTGTGAGGGCGTCCGGCCCCAATTGTTCGCAAGGCCTGTCATTCTGCCGATCGGTCAAACACTTTCGCTAACCCACAACCAATGCGGTTCAAATCCAACCCCCGCTACCAACTATAGACGCAACCAAAGAGGCCCCGTGAACCCCGGGGACCTCTTTGGTTGCGTACCATTGAAGGACTATCGTGGCTTTGCTAGAGTGTCCGGTAGTAGTCCCGTATCTTGGCACTCATGAGCGTTCTCCGTTCTTTCAGGAATTCGTCGTAATCTTTTATGCCTTTGTCCTCCATCCCACAGGGGATACAGTGGGCAGCGAAGTTGGCTTGTAACTGGTCGGCATCAGTTATTCCACCGTAATGAACGCTACCACCATTGCACTGTTCCAATAACTGAGCGAAGTATGTTGCAGGAGGATCGTCGCTTATGGCGATGTTGATCTCGCTCTGCATCACTAAGTAGTTGGCAATCTGGTTGTATCGGCTTGCTGGGAGGCCGTTCTTCTGTAGATAATTACGAGGGAAGACGTGATGAACGTGCCTCTGGCCTTCAATGAGGTTCTGCACCGTAATGTCCTTTGACAAGAATCCATTGTCGTTACTCTTTACCTGGCTTGCCAGAAAGACGTTGAAATAGGGACTACTGGCTACGGAGGTGTTCATCTGTTGGGTAAGTCCAAGACTCCAGAAGGCATCCGAAAGCTCCGCTTGTTCAATAGTGTCCAGATACGCGCTCGCGCCCTGTGTGTCAATGTTGCGGACATCTAAACCGAACGCGGTTTCTGGCGCGCCTGTGTATCTACCGGTAAGGACTGACATTACAAACCACCGGCGTACTAGAGTTTCGATCAGAGCCGGCGTCGTGCCTTGCTCACGCAAGATCAAGAAAAGGATGTAGGCAAAATTCACGGTATTCTGGGACCTGATCAATGAAGCATCTATGAACCCTGCCGATCGCAATATCATAATGAACCTTTTGAAGTTGGTCTCGTTCATGTAGCGCAAAATCCCATCTTCGAGCTTATGGAAGGACTCCTCTGCGATCGCTTCCTCAAAGGTGCGAGTCTCAAAATTGCGGCCTGAGAGCAAAGCAACCAGGTCTTCTAAACGTCCACGCTTAAACTTTGATGTGGAGGCTACCCTGAGCATGTCAGTATATGAGGGGTCGTAGAGGTTGCTCTTTTCGTGCTTCAGCCAGTCCATTGCATGGAAGTATTTCGTAGATGCGAAGTCATAATCCTTGGCCAAGTCGCTGTAATCTTCCGGCGCGACCGACAAGTGGCAAAAGTAGTCGATGCACTTTCGGAGCAGGTGGCCGCCGTACTGTTCGCTGGCGGCCATCTTGGACATGGCGAAGTCTGCTGCGTTCAGCGTGACACCCTGGGAGTTTATGCGAACGAAAATGTCTGCGACTGTCTCTATGTCTAGTTCGGCGTTTAACTCAATAAGGCCCAAGGAGTTATTGCGGATACCTCGAAGGCTCTCCATGCACTCGTATACGTTGTCTCTGTTGAAGCCTGGGTTCGCATTGCAATACTCGTCCAATAGCTGAAGTATCTTCGTGTCGGGAGCGAAGCAAGTGGAGATGTCAGCAATCCATCCCCGGTCCCGACGGATGGCGGCGTTGGTCACCTCAAAGCGTTCTTCCCCGGGATGGAAGGCTATAGATAGCTTCGTCCGCTTGTAGTCTCTGGTAACTACCTGCTCCCCTAGCAAAGCGGCCAGTAGGGCAGTCACGCGCTGCTGACCGTCAATCAAGATACGCTTACCGGTTGATTGAGTCCCGTCCTTCAGGCGGACTCCAGGATTCCTCCAGGCAATGAGATACCCTACGGGGTAGCCGTTGTAAAGAGAATCAATTAAGTCACGTACCTTGGCAGCATTCCATACAAAGGGGCGTTGTATCTCTGGAATCGCGATTTCGCCGTCTTTGATCCAAGTTATCAAGGATTGCACGGGATACTGGTTTACTGAGTAACGCTGAACAGGCATCTCACTCCTTTTCATTGAGGGTCATATGTTTAATCAGTGGACTGGAATTGCACCGGCGCGCGCCTACCGCAGGTCATTGCCGTCCCCGGCTATGCCCGGTCACCGGCTATCGCGTTTCTCAGAGCGAGCAGAGCCATGATAACGGCACGGTTCTTGACTAGAGACCGGCTAGTGGAAGGGAAGCGATGGTAGGCGGACTCCATTCCCCCCGAACAGGCTACTCCTATGTAGACGGTGCCCGGCGGTTTGTCTTCCAGCGGATCGGGTCCGGCCACGCCCGTAATGCCTAGGCCGTAGTCCGCGTCAAGTTCGATGCGGACGGCCTCAGCCATGGTCTCGGCAACTTGGGCGCTAACCGCGCCGTACTCTTCGATGAGGCGCGCGGGTACGCCGTAAGCGATTTTCAACTCATTGGTGTAGGAGACTATACCCCCCTTGAAATACCCGGAGCTGCCGGCAACGTTGGTAATGGAGTCGGCAAGCAGGCCGCCTGTACAGGACTCCATGGTAGCGAGGGTGAGGCCGCGACGCCTTAATAGCTGGCCTACGCTGTTTTCCGCGGTCTCCTCGTCTATTCCCCAGATGCTGTCGGTGAAAATGTGACGCAACCGGTTCTCCACGGAGAGGAGCAGCTTGTTGGCCTCCGTGTGGTCGGGGCCGCGTGAGATGATGCGCAGGTGTATACCGTCCGGCTTGGCATAGACTCCAACGTATGGATTTTCGCTGGCCAGAACAGGGGCAGCCATTTCGTCGACTGCACCTTCGGATAGGCCGATGGTCTTAAGGGTCTTGGTAAGCACCACGTTCCCTTCTATCCTCCGGCGCAGCTTGGGAGCCACCTCCCGTTGCCAGATGTCCTTGAGCTCACGGGGAGGTCCCGGCATGGCTATGATGGCCCTGCCGTCTTTTTCCGCCCACCAACCCGGCGCCGTGCCCATGCGATTGGGAATAGCTCTGGCGGATGGGATGAGCCAGGCCTGCTTGATGTTGCTGGCCGGCATTTCACTACCGCGAGACCTGAATATGGAGCTGAGATGCTCCAGTTGCTGCGGGTCTACGTAGGTCTCTTCGCTGAAGACCTGCGCTACGGCTTCACGGGTAACGTCATCACTGGTGGGGCCAAGGCCGCCGGTAGTGAACGTGTACGGATTCCTTTGCCAGGAGCGACGCAGGACTTCCACGTAACGCTCAGGATCGTCGCCGACCAGGGTTGCCTGACGTACTTCCAAGCCGAACTGGGGCAACTGTGACGCCAGCCATGAGGTGTTGGTGTCCTGGATCTCTCCCATGAGCAACTCTGTTCCGCTGGCGACGATTTCAGCATACAACAGGGGCGCTACCTCTCATGGTCATGGTTCTTGTCCGATTTAGCTTGTGTCTGGTCATCCGGTGATTGCACCTCACGAGCATTACTCTGGAACAGGCGGGCCGCTGCATCTCATGGAGAGGCTGGTTCCAGCAAGGCCTTGCTCCTCTTTCCGTACGGTTCCACGGTGCTCAGCTGGGGAAGCCCTTCCTTCAATATGGCTATGACGGCATCTACATGATCAGGCCCGACCAGAAAATCCGGGTGTGACCCTGATTGGTCTATGGGCACCTCGTTCGTTTTAAGGTAGCTTTTAAGGTTGTCAGGATTGGGGAAATTATCCAACCGCCCAGAATGGATGCGTGCCTGATTCAGTCCTGTGTGAGACTTACGCAGATAGATTGTGGCTCCCTTGTAGCCACACGCTTCAAAGGCAAACGTATGGTCTCGCTTCTTCTCCACGTACAGTTCGGAGAAAACGTCTCTGAGCTTCAGAAACACAGCCATGCTCAACTTCAACTCATCCTTCATTTCGTCGATGTGACGACGGCGCTCCGGCGTGAAGTCTTTGGTCAACTCGCTGAACGGGTGACGGCCACTCATTATATCAATCCCTCCTTTCGTAACTCCTCTATATGCTCGTCGTAGAGACTGTCGGCCATTGTGACATACTGCTGGTAGAATCTCCTGTTGCCGGTCTTGTCGCCTCCGATCAGAAGTATCGACGTTCTCCTAGGGTCCATCGCGTACAGGATTCGGATTGGTCTCCCGCCGCTTTGCACTCTAAGTTCCCGCATATGCCCGTGGCGCGATAGGTTTACACCTGAGGAGTGGGGAAATGGTAAAGTCGGGCCTAGCTCCTCCAGCATATCAACGGATTTGATCACTGCGTTCTGCCGTTGCTCTGAAAGCCCGTACCACCACTGCTTAAATTGGTCTGTTACTTCAACCTCCCAAGGCATGGTGTCATTATATTACCGCCGTAGAACTATACCAAGTCACGTCAGGCTACGACCCCTCCATTACCTTCAGGCGCTGTTTCATCTGATCCAGCAGGGGTGTTGCCGACGGGTCTATGCCGTAGAGTACGGCCAAGTAGTAGCTGACGAAGTCTCCAATGAAGGTGGTGCTGAGGACCTGGGCCAGGGGCAACTTTCCAATTGCTTCAACCTGGTAGTTGGGCAAGGAATGGCGGTCGAGCAGATCCCGGGTCAGACGGTAGCGCGGGGAGGTGCAGGGATGGAGGAGGTTAGAGTGCAAGAGGACGACGGCGATGCCATGGGGAGCCAGGCCAGTATTCACGAAGCCCTGAATGGAGTTGTGGTTGACTTCAGGTATCTCCTCAGCGAAGGCCCAGGCTTTGCTGTTTTCATTGAGGAGCACCTTCCAACGTCGCGCCACCCCGGAGAGGAGGCCGGCTCCGTAAACTACAACGAGTCTGTTGAACAGGTTCACCGCGAGCTGCTTGGCCGGGTTTTGGGACGTTGGAACGTTGGCGGTAAGGGACGTGCGCAGCTCTCTGAGCACAAGGCCGGCCTCCTCCATGTCCGCCGATCTATCCTGAAGCAGACCAAGCCGGCAAAGGATGGCCATGGGCGCGGCGAAAGTGTATCCCAAGGCGGCCCTGGGCTCTCCGGCAAACCGTATATCAAGGATGGGGACGCCATCCTTGCCCGCCTGGCGGCCCAGCTCGCCACCGCTTGTGATAACGACTACTCTGGCACCAGCGTCTCTTGCCTGCCGGTACATGGATAGGGTCTCCTGGGTGTTGCCGGAGTAGCTGGAAACGATGGCGAGAGTATCGTCGCCTATCCAGCCCGGCAAGCTATAGTCTCGAATTACCGAAAGCGGCGCGGTCTTCTCCTGGCTGATCAGGCCTGCGAGAATATCGCCGCCGATGGCAGAACCACCGACACCGAGTATAGCCACAGACCGGCTATCGGCGTAGAAGCCGGGCAGTTCTAGGGCTTTAGCTTCTCGCCAGGCCTGATCGCATTGGTCGGGCAGCCCGGCGATTCTGTCGTGCAAGCCGGATGGATCATGGCGTGCATAGCTGGCCGGGTCGTCAATGGATATAGCGGTTTCGGTTCTAGGATCCATGATTTCGATGGTAGTCAACGGTGAGTCTCAGCCCCGTCGCCAAGTCCACCTGCGGAGACCATCCAAGCAGATGTTCCGCCTTCCGGCTGTCCAGGGAAATTTTGAATACGTCGCCCTCACGCGGTGGACCATAAACAGGCCGCTCCTTGTACCCGGTTGCTTCCGCCAGTATGGCAAATATCTCGTTTACGGTTGTGCCGTAGCCTGCGCCTATGTTGTATTCTTCGTTGGTCTCTTGCTCAAGAGCCTTCAGGTTGGCTTCTATTACGTCTCCAACGTAGACGAAGTCCCGTTCCTGTTCGCCGCTGCCAAAGATGGTCACTTCTTTCTTCTCCAGCATCCGCTGAGTAAAAATAGCTATGACACCGGCTTCACCGTAAGGGTCCTGGCGTGGGCCGTAGATGTTGCTGGGGCGCAGGATAGTGTACATGAACCCCGCCGACGATCCATAAGCATGGACGTAGCTCTCCGCGGCGTGCTTACTGGCGCCGTATGGAGAGACAGGTCTGACGGCGTGGGTCTCCGAACAGGGAAGCCGACTTGGATTGCCGTAAAGGGCGCCGCCCGTTGAACTGTACACAAATCTGTGAACGCCGAAACTGCTGCACATCCGGAGCAGGTTCAGCGTGCCCATTACGTTTACCCTGGCGTCTTCCTCCGGGTCAGCAACGGACCTGGCCACGCTAGCTTGGGCAGCCATGTGAAACACAACCTGGGGTTTTTCCTGCCGGAAGACGTCTGCTAGCTCTGCTGCCCCTATGTCCAATTGATGAAGGGAAACCTTGGGGTCCAGATGCCCCCTGCGCCCGCTGCTGAGGTCGTCCACCACAGCTACGTGAAGACCCTGTTCAAGCAAACGGTCGGCGAGGTGAGAACCAACGAAGCCCGCGCCGCCTGTGACGAGAACGCTGCTGTAGCTCACAACCGGTCCTGATGGTTAAGCAGGATGGCTTCTTCGGCTTCTCGCAAGTCCTTGTGGTTGTCCACAGCCTTCCAGAAGGACCTGGAGCAATAGGCAAATAGCTTGCCCTCGTCCGCCAGGCGTGGAAAAGTCGTCGTTTCATGGTCGCCCAGGTCGGGCAATTCCGGTCTGATTGCCGTTTCCAACAGATAGATACCGGCGTTGATCCACAAAGGCAGCTCCCCCTTTTCTCTGAATGCCGTGATGCGGTTGGAGTCGTCTATATCCACTACGCCGTAAGCGCTAGGGTAGGGGGTTAGCATGACGGTGGCCAGAGCGCCGGTTTCTCTGTGCGGTTCAATCATAAGCTTCAAGTCTTCGCTGGTGAGTATGTCCCCATTACAAGCCAGAACGGTCGACTCGGAATCCGGAACGTAGGCCAGGCCCTGTTTGAGAGCTCCTCCTCTTCCAAGAGGCGCTTCTTCCACGGAGTATTGGATGTTGACCCCCAGCCGGGAGCCGTCACCAAAATAGTCTCTTATGCTCTCCCACCTGTATCCGCAGAGGATTATGAAATCGGTAATGCCCAGCTCCTTATATTTGATTACCTGATGCCAGAGAATGGGCTTGCCGTTGACCTCTACCATGGGCTTGGCCACGGTATCGGTCAGCGGACGTAACCGCTCGCCCTTTCCACCGGCAAGGATGAGTGCATACATAGCTGAGGAACATCATATTCCGTGAAGTCACAAGGCTTCAAGGGGGTGCGTACGAGCATACACGGGCGGGTGCTTTTCGCCAAATGTTCCAAACATCGGAAGAATCAGAGAATGGAATTGCCGTGATGAACCGAGTATGTTATATTCGTTGTTGACAAGAATAGAGAGGGTATAAAGTAATAGAGCGGATGCTAGGAACGGAAAGTAAGCAAGCGATCTTCAAGGATTTCGGCGGACACGAAAAGGACACAGGGTCAACGGAAGTTCAGGTAGCTCTACTCACGGAGCGTATCAAGCAGTTGACCAGCCACCTGAGGTCTCATCACAAGGACTACCAGTGTAGACGTGGCCTGATGAGTCTGGTGGGACGTAGACGCCGTTTGCTGTCTTACCTAAGCCGCGAAAACGTGGGACGTTACGCAAATATCCTAGCAAGATTAGGACTACGACGGTAGCACCCCTTCCCCAGGGGTGTTTTCTCTTTCCTGGGCGCCCGCTCCTGATATAAAGGAGTCTTTTTCCCATGGTTGAAACTTTTTCACGTGAAATTGGTGGACGTACGCTTATTGTTGAGATTGGGAGATATGCAGAACAGGCCAACGGGGCAGCTCTGGTCCGGTACGGGGACTCCATAGTCCTCAGCACCGTGAACAGAGCCCAGGCAAGGGAAGGTTTAGATTTCTTCCCGCTGACCGTAGACTACGAGGAAAGGCTGTACGCGGCGGGCAAGATTCCCGGAAGCTTCTTCCGCAGGGAAGGCCGACCCACGCAAGACGCCATCCTGGCGGCCCGCTTGACGGATCGCTCGATACGGCCGCTGTTCCCCAAGGATTACCGCAGCGAGGTACAGGTCATCACCACCGTACTATCGGTAGACCATGAGAACCCTCCCGAAACGCTTTCGATAATAGGAGCGTCTATTGCGCTGACCATGTCGGACATTCCGTTCGAGGGCCCCATAGGGGTTTGCCGCCTGGGGTACATGGACGGCGAGCTTCTGGTCAACCCCACCTACAAACAGATAAGCGGTGGAGGCCTGGACCTGGTGGTAGCAGGTACCCGTGACGCCGTGGTCATGGTGGAGGCGGGAGCCGGTGAGATATCTGAAGAGCAACTCTTGGAGGCCATGGCCCTGGGACAGGAAGTCAACCTGGAACTGGTGTCGCTTCAAGAGGAGATAGCCCGAAGTGTGGGCAAGCCAAAAGTCCACTATATTCCGATTTCCCAACCTTCTGCTGCTCTGCAGTCGGAGGTGGCTTCCATGCTGCAGGGACGGGTGAAGGAGTTGTTTGACGAAGGGGAAGCAAAGGGAGAACGAAACGCTGCACTGGACGAGTTGAAGCAGGAGGCCGTGGGGCGTTTCGAAGAAGAACACGGCGCAGGCCTTGTATCGGAAGCGTTTGAGAAGCTCCTGAAGAAAACAATGCGCGATAACGTTATACGCGAAGGCAAACGCCCCGATGGGCGCCGACCCGAGGAGATACGGCCAATCAGCACGGAAGTGGGCGTGCTGCCCAGGACTCACGGTACGGGCATGTTCAAACGCGGTCAGACTCAGGTCCTCTCCATAGCCACGCTAGGCTCCTTGAGCATGACTCAGAACCTCGACACCTTGAGTCCGGATGAGACCAAGCGGTACATGCATCACTACAACTTCCCGCCGTACTCCGTGGGAGAGGTGCGCCGCATGTTCGGCGCGGGCCGGCGCGAGATAGGACACGGCGCGCTTGCCGAGAGGGCGCTTCTTCCCGTGATCCCGGACGTGGCAGATTTCCCCTATACCATCAGGCTGGTGTCGGAGGTGGTGAGCTCCAACGGGAGCACGTCCATGGCCAGCGTTTGTGGAAGCACTCTGGCGCTCATGGACGCCGGTGTTCCCATAAAGAAGCCAGTAGCCGGCGTGGCCATGGGCCTCATCATGGGCGAGGACGGAGAATACGCCGTGCTCACGGATATCCAGGGCATAGAAGACTTCCAGGGAGACATGGACTTCAAGGTTGCCGGAACGGACGACGGCGTGACGGCGCTCCAGATGGACGTCAAGGTGAAGGGGATCAACTTTGAAATAATGAGCAAGGCGCTGGAGCAGGCGCGTCAAGGGCGTCTGTTCATTCTGGGCAAGATGATGGAAACAATGCCACAGGTGAGACAGGAACTCAGCCCTTACGCTCCTCGTATGCAGAAGATAACGATCCCCGTGGATAAGATAGGCGCGGTCATTGGGCCAGGAGGCAGGACTATAAAGGCCATAATTCAGGAAACCAAGGCCACCATAGATATAGAGAACGACGGCACCGTGACCATAGGTTCCACCAGTGAAGAGTCGGCCAAGGCGGCCAGAGAGGCATTGGAAGGGTTGATCCGAGAGCCGGAAATAGGCGAGATCTACACTGGCAAGGTGACCAGGATCATGGACTTTGGGGCTTTCGTGGAGATCATGCCCGGCAAAGAGGGGCTGGTGCACATCAGCCAGCTGGCCGAGCATCACGTTGACAAGGTTGAAGACGAGGTAACGGTGGGCGACGAAGTAACCGTTATGCTGGTGGAGGTGGACAGGATGGGAAGGATAAACCTTTCTCGTCGCGCCGCCTATGCCGACGAAGACTCTGAGCAGGGAGAAGAGAAGCCCCACGGAGTGGAAGGCCGTTCTGGCGACGATCGCTCCCAGCGCGGTGACAACGGCCGCGGCGGTTACGGCCCACGGCGCGGCGGTTACTCTCAGGGCGGCGCCGACAGAAGGCCAGGCGGGCGTGGACCAAGGCCGGGCGGTCAGGGTCGCGGACCAAGACGCTAAGACTGTGAGGTGTACAGAGTGGCGCTGCGAGTAGTAGTGCATGGAGCGTTAGGACGAATGGGCCAGCAGGTGCTGGCCGCTCTTTGCGCAGACGGGGAGGTTGAGCCAGCGGGAGGCGTTGACCTAGAGACAGGCAGAGATGCCATCGATTTGCCGGACGGCTCGGGCGCAATCCCGTATGCAAACAACGTAACGGACTTGCTTTCACGCGTGCAAGCAGACGTACTGATAGACTTCTCCATAGCCACGGCAAGCGTGGAGGCGGCGCGCATGGCTGCCGAAAGTGGAGTCCACGTGGTTATCGGCACATCCGGCATAGGAGAACCTGAGTTGGAAGCACTAAGAGAGCTCAGTCTCCGCAATGAAGCCGGTGTATTGGTGGTGCTGAACTTTGCCCTTGGAGCCGTGGTATTGACGCATCTGGCCAGGATTGCCACCCGATTCTTTGAATACGCCGATATACACGAGGCACACCACGAGGCCAAGATAGACGCTCCGTCAGGGACGGCGCTGGCTCTGGCAAGGGCAATTGCCGAGAATAAGAGTTTCAAGCACCCCGACCCGGAAAAGGAACCGCTGGCCGGTACCAGGGGCGGAGATTACAACGGGGTATCCATACACAGTACGCGGATGCCAGGACGCCTGGCCCATCACGAGGTGGTCTTCGGAGCGCTGGGGCAAACGTTGAGCCTCAGGCACGATTCCATTAGCCGTGAGTCGTTCATGCCCGCCGTGCTGCTGGCGGTGAAAGAAGTTGCCAAGCGTCGCAGGTTTGAAGTAGGTCTCGAAGGTATCCTGGGTCTTTCCTAAGCGATATTTGCCCACCGTAGATGGGGATATGCTAAAATAGCCCCATTCTTCGGGGAAGGTTTGAGATGGCTGATATAGGAAGACTCATCACGGCAATGGTCACCCCCTTCGATGATGAAGGGCGAGTAGATTATGAACAGGCTAAGCGCCTTGCCGTGGCTCTGGTGGAGTCCGGGAGCGACGGTGTTGTGGTAGTGGGCACCACGGGTGAGTCCCCTATATTGAGCAGGGAAGAGCAGAGCCGCATGTTCGCCGAGGTGAGCAGTGCGCTGAAGGGTAGGGGATCTGTGGTGGCAGGCGCGGGGAGCAACAACACTCGCGAGGCGGTGGAGTACACCAAAGACGCTGAAGAGGCGGGCGTTGACGCGGTCTTGCACGTGGTTCCCTACTACAACAAGCCCACCCAGGAAGGGTTGTATCAACACTTCAGGACAATTGCGGAGAACACTCATCTACCGGTCATTCTGTACAACGTACCCAGCCGCACTATCACCAACCTTACGGCGGATACAACTCTGAGGTTGAGCCAAATAGACAACGTTGTGGGCGTCAAAGAGGCCAGTGCGGATTTCGAGCAGATTGCCACAATCATCGACGGGGCGCCGGAAAGATTCAACGTATGGAGCGGCAACGATGTCGATACGTTCCATATCATGTGCCTGGGAGGGTACGGCGTGGTCAGCGTTGCATCCCACCTGGTGGGACGACAGATCAAGGCGATGATGCAGATGCTCTTGGATGGGAGCGTGCACGGCGCCGCACTGGAGCATCGCAGGCTGCTGCCGCTGTTCAAGGGGCTGTTCGTAGTCTCCAACCCAATTCCGGTGAAATACGCCACCAACTATGCCGGCTTCAACGTGGGCAAGCCACGCTTGCCTTTGACAGAACCGGATGAGAAGACGGTCGCCTTCCTAAATGACCTGGTCAGCAAATACCAGGTGGACTTGCCCGTTGGGTCGCCTGCTTAGGATCCTGCCTGCACAGGAATGACGGATGGAGGCTGGGCACGACGGAACTGGCCAAGAATGGCCAATCTAGTGGAGACGGTCGATCAAAGTGAGTGTGGTGTGAATCGTGCGTTGGTCTTGGCCTACGACGCGGTACCCACCTCGGGCGCTTCTATGACCACTTCCTCCCCAAAAGCCGAGTACTCAATGGTTATGGAATAGTGCCGGCTAAACTGCTCGCCTTCGACACCGCCCTCAGCGGAGAGCTTTCTGACAAGGGAATCGTTAACCCCCACCCAAAAGACCACTTGGAGTGGGCGGTGAATCGTAAAGTAAGCATTCCAGGGGATCTCTTTACTGAAGACTCGTGAAGAAACTGTCCCACTAATTCGATAAACGTCAACGTCGTTCAGCCTCTCTATTCCATCGATGGAGGCATCGTGCAAGTCTGCTATAGCGTCATCACCGATGAGACCGAGGGGGTTCGCGGGGGTTTCTGGGATCCAGCTACCTGTGCTCTTCCATTCTCCAGTGCGGGGATCAGTTCCATAGGAGGCAGCACCGACAAAAATGTACCCAACAGAGAGAAAAACCTCACTCCAATGATCGTATACGGAATAGTCTTCCCGTACCCGGTCAGGTGACTGAAAGTCGATCACTCCTCGTATACATTCTGCGGTAGGGCTGGCCAAGGGGCTGTCGGGTCCAAACTCTAACGTCGTTCTTACTACCGTCGAGCGCAACTCGACATGGTACGAGTCCAATGCGCTCATGGCGGCATTGGCCGCACCGAGGATATCTTTGGGTGACAACGACTCGCCAGCCAGTGCGAGGTCTGCGGACGGCTCGGGTATTGGAATCGCCTCGCAGGAGTATTCCTCAGATCTCGGAGTAGTCACGGCAACCGCATCCATTAGCGGCATTGCCATCGAATCAATGGCCTCTAGAGTATTGAGTGGATATAATACCTCGCTGTCCTCGCCGACTTCCCTTAGTCCTATTCCTCCCAGCAGAAAAACCCAGCCATCGGGCATCAGGGTTGCCGAATGATATGAGCGTCTCTCGGCTAGGTTTGGCCCCGGCGACCACAAATTGGAATCGGGGTCGTAGATTGTTGTTGTCAAATACGGCCGATAGTCGTCTTCCGTAAAAATGTTTCCTCCGCCCGCCATGAGAATACGACCGTCCCGCAACAGGGTCAATGAAGTGGATGTCCAACCTCCACAAGTATCCGCAAAACAGGAGAGAGGCGACGAAGCGGATGTCCGACCTCCTAGGCTCCCAACCGTAGCCGTCCACGTGTCTGTAGCAGGATCATAGACCTTGGAATCGGGGAAAACCTCCCGAATTCGCTCGCCATAATAGACCCTGCCGTCTCGCAGTTTCACTTGGGACAACTCACCGCTTGTTGTCACTAATAGGGTCGTTTCCCTTTCGTTCAATTGACCTACTACGAGCACTCTGCCGTCGGAGAGTTGGACGGCTCCCGTCGGCAGGTAGTAGGGGTCGTAACTGTCGACGACGGTCCACGTATCGGAGTCAGGGTCATAAATCTGGGCATGGACCGGTGAGTCACCCGAAGCCTCACTCTCCCCTGCTATCGCCAGCACCCGTCCGTCATTCAGCAAGAACAGCCATAGTTCTTGAGAGGCCATGTTCATGGGCGCAGCCTGTTTCCAGGTGTTGGCAGACAGATCAAAGATATCCACAGTGTTTATTGGCTCACGAAGGAGCGATAGGAATGGTGACGCCTCATCATTGCGGTCGATCCCACCGGCCACCATCACTCGACCGTCGCTCAGTTGGATCATTCTGTGGAAGGCCCTCGCAGTCGGGGAGTCGGCGAACTGCCTCCAAGAGAGGTCGGTGGTATTGAGCCCGTACGCGGCGCCTGTGGCCTGTTCATCTGCACCATCCTCACGCACACCTACGAAGAGTACTGTGCCATCCGGTAATTTCAACGCCCTGACTAGAGATATCCTCTGATCTTCCAATAGGATCTTTGACCACCCGCCGATCCTGGGATCGTAGATGTCAATCGAGTCCGATGGCCAGGGAACGAATAATCCGCCTATACCGGTGAATCCGCTACTCACCAGCATGCGGCCGTCGTCTAACAACAGCGCCTGGTGCGAAATGCGGGGTGTTTTCAGAGGTAATCCAGAGACAGGGGCTGGGCGAGGCGTTGGTGTAGCTGTGGGAGGGACAGCAGTTGGAGTTGGCGTCGGTGCTCCAGACGTAGGCGTGGGTGTAGCCGTTGGTACGAGCAGAGTTCCCTCAGGCGTCGGCGTTGGTGTCGGCGTCAGAGCCGTAGCCGTAGCTCTTGCAGCTACAAGCTCCTGAAGTAGCTGATCCTGAAGCGTCAGCGTGGGTGTAGTGACTGGGGCTTGGCGAGGTGTTGGTGTAGCTGTGGGAGGGACAGCAGTTGGTGTTGGCGTGATTGTGGGTGAGGGGGTAGCGTCGCATGCCACCAGCAAAGCAGCAGCCATCATGAACACGAACCCGATAACTCGCATCCCTCGAGGTGTCCTCGACAGGAGAGGCTCTGCGCCGGAGATGGTCATCAGCGTGACTCCTACTTTGCGCCTTATACTGGAGTATAACAGCCAAGGCTGGCGCGCCAAGGCGACCTGTGCTTCATCATGAGCGTCCAGTGGTGCTCATGGTCACCCCAAGCCGGAGATTTCTCTCATCAGAGTCGCCATTTCTATGGCGGCAAGAGCGGCGTCATAGCCACGGTTGCCTTCTTTGCCGCCGGCCCTGGCCATCGCCTGCTCTTCGCTATCCGTGGTCAGGACGCCGAAGATGGTAGGCACACCCGTCTCGCGCGATACGCTGGCTATACCGTGCGTAGCTTCCCGAGCGATGTATAAATGGTGGTCTGTTTCGTGCCTGATGACGGCGCCCAGACAAATTATAGCGTCGAATTCACCGGTGTCGGTCAAGTTCTGTGCCACGACGGGGATTTCAAACGAACCGGGCACCCACGACACGGTTATGTCCTGTTCCAAGACGCCGTGCGAGGATAAACCGTTCAATGCGCCCTGCAGCAGCTTAGACGTGACCGCTTCATTGAAGCGAGATACCACAATGGCTATCTGCAGGCCGTTGCCGTTGTCGTTGCCCTTAAGCTCCCGGACCATGGCTACCGATCTTGAGTGACGGGTCGCTGGGCCTCTGGCTCCATAGGCTCCGTTTGCAAGAGATGATCCAGCTTGGTGAGCTTGGTGTGCAGGTATCGCTTGTTGACGTCGTTGGGGGGTATCTGGATAGGGACGCGCTCCACAATGTTGAGTCCGTAACCTTCCAGGCCGACCACTTTCTTGGGGTTGTTGGTGAGAAGACGAATATTGCGAATGCCAAGGTCCACCAGAATCTGAGCGCCAATGCCGTACCAGCGCAGGTCGGGGGGAAATCCTAGCTTCTCATTGGCCTCCACCGTGTCCAGTCCGCTGTCCTGCAACTGGTAGGCACGCAGCTTGTTGTGCAGCCCTATGCCCCGACCTTCTTGGCGCATATATAGAAGGACACCGCGGCCGTCCTCTTGGATCATTTCCAGGGATTTGCGGACCTGCTCGCCGCAGTCGCAGCGAAGGCTGCCGAAGGTGTCGCCGGTAAGGCACTGGCTGTGCACTCTGACCAGTACGGGCTCTTCCGAGGCGACGTTGCCCTTGACAAGAGCAACGTGCTCTTCCGCGTCAATAGCGCTCTTGTATGCAATTGCAGTGAAGTCCCCGTATAAAGTGGGGAGCTTGGTCTCGGTGATACGCGTGATCAGGGTCTCGTGCTGCTTGCGATAGGCCACCAGCTGGGCGATGCTGATTATCTTGATGTCGTGTTTCTCTGCGAACTCCTCGAGATCTCCAAGGCGGGCCATGGTGCCGTCCTGGTTCATGATCTCGCAGATGACGCCCGCGGGGTAAAGCCCGGCCATCTTGGCCAAGTCTACAATGCCTTCAGTCTGCCCGGCTCGGACAAGGACGCCGCCTTCCGCGTAGCGGAGTGGGAATAGGTGGCCCGGCCGGGCCAAGTCGGAGGGCTTGGTATTGGGGTCGAGGAGGGCCTTCACCGTCGCGGCGCGGTCGCCTGCGGATATGCCGGTGGTAGTGCCTCCGACAGCATCGACGGAAACAGTGAAAGCAGTGCCGAGTCGAGCCGTATTCCCTCCTACCATGAGGTCGATGCCCAAGCTATCGAGCCTCTCACCGATAATAGGCATGCAGATGAGACCGCGTCCGTGGTTGGCCATGAACGAGATGGCCTCTGGAGTAGCGAACTCGGCGGCTACGGCTAGGTCGCCTTCATTCTCGCGGTCTTCGTCATCCACTATGATGACGAACTTTCCCTGTCGTATATCTTCGACCGCTTCTTCAACGGTGCATAAAGGCATCAAATGTCTCTGTATTGGTAACTTCTAAGAGGCTCTATCCGGGTTGATAAACTGCTCTACGTACCGTGCAACTATATCGGTTTCCAGGTTGACCTGGTCGCCTGCTTGTCTGTCTCCTAGCACGGTGTGGTCACGTGTGTATGGTATCACAGATACCGAGAACGAGGAAGAATCGCGATCTACTACGGTGAGGCTGATGCCGTCCACGGCAATGAACCCCTTGCTTACAACGTAACGCATTACCTGGGTAGGAGCTTGAAATCGCATCACCAGGGAATCACCGTCTGGCTTTACGGATATCACCTTCCCCGTTGCTTCTACGTGGCCCTGAACGATGTGCCCGCCGATGCGGTCGGCAACTGAAAGGGCGCGCTCCAGGTCAACGGCGTCTCCGGGTTTGAGCAGGCCCAAGTTGGTGCGCCGTAGCGTTTCCGGCGTGACATCCACGGTGAAGCGGTTATTCGCTACTTCCACAGCGGTAAGGCACGCCCCGTTTATGTTCACGCTGTCGCCAACCCTGGTGCCTTCCAGGACGGCAACAGTTTGAATGACCAGGCGGTCCGGTTTGGCCTCAACCACTCTGCCGACTTCCTCTACGATTCCTGCAAACAAGCTAGCCCCCTTTGTATATCCTGTTACTCGCCGCGGTGCGGATAGCCGGTCACTATCAAGTCGCCGCCTATTGGTTCCACCTCTACGTTGCGTAGGCGGTAGGCATCAGCCATGGTGCTGCTGCCATGACCTCCCACGGCCGGCTTTGCAGCTGCGCCTCCTATTATGACAGGTGCAATGCAGGCGGCAACCTTGTCCACAAGGTTCAGGTCAAAGAAGGAGCCCAACAATTCCGAACCACCCTCCACCATCAAGCTGGTGACTTGCCTCTCGCCGAGCAGAGAAAGCAAAGCTTCCAAATCCACACGTCCGTCTTCCGCTGGCAGAAGGGCAACATCCGCACCGAGCGCCCTGATCTCTGAAACCGCCCCTGGGTTTGGATGACTGGCTGCAATGAGAATAGGCCCGGGTTGACTGAAGAGCCTGGCTGTCGAGGAGATGCGCAGGCGGCTATCCACTATCACGCGAAGTGGCTGCTTAGATAGCGGCACATTGTTCTCATCTCTTGCCGTGAGCAGCGGGTCATCGGCAAGAAATGTCCCAATACCCACCATTACGGCATCCGAGGCTGCCCTTATCTTGTGTGCCCATTGCCGGGACTCGCCAGACGAAATCCAGTGTGAGTCCCCGCCGCGGGCAGCGATCTTGCCATCCAAGCTGGCGGCAAACTTTGCCGTAACAAACGGCGTTCCATGGGTGATGTACTTGAAGTACGCTTCGTTGAGCCTGCGACTGAGGTCTTCACCCTGGCCGGTGTGGACTTTGACGCCTCTTTCCCGGAGCTCCCGCAACCCTTTGCCTGAGACCAGAGGGTTGGGATCTATTGTGGAGAAGTGCACCTCCGATATGCCTGCTCTAAGGATAGCTTCCGTGCAGGGCAGTGTCCGACCCTCGTGAGGGCAGGGTTCCAGGGTAACGTACATTGCAGAGCATCGAGCTTTTTCTCCTGCCTGGGTCAAGGCCACAATCTCGGCGTGGTCTTGGCCGGCAGGCTGGGTGAAGCCCTCACCCACAATCCGGCCGTCTTGCACAACGACGGCGCCAACAGCAGGGTTGGGGCTTGTACTGCCAAGGGCCTGCCGTGCCAGTTCCAGGGCACGGTACATGAAGGGGGACGGCCTATTCCCCGCGTTCGCCACTGTCTGCGGCATAATTCAAGTAGTACCGGCTTGGCGTAGGTTCGTCTTGTCCCCTGTATTTACTGCCTATCTTGGCAGATCCGTAGGGGTTCTCCGCAGGGGTAGTCAACCGCATGAATGATATCTGGGAGACTTTCATTCTAGCGTAGAGGTTTATTGGCAGGTTGGCCAGGTTGCTCAGCTCCAGCGTGAGATTCCCCTCCCAACCGGGGTCTACGAAGCCTGCCGTGGAGTGCACCACAAGACCAAGACGCCCCAGGGAGCTCTTTCCATCCAGACGTCCCACGACACTATTGGAAAGGCATATCGATTCAAGGGTAACTCCCAGAGCGAACTCGCCGGGATGCAAAACAAAGGGGTTGGCTTCGTCTATCACTACGAGCTCCGTGAGTTGCTCCATAGGCTCCCTGACATCGATGACCTGAAGCCTGTGACTGCGGAACACTCTCAGCTTGTATCCCAGGCGCAAGTCTACGGATGCCGGCTGAATAGACGATTCGTCCAGGGGGTCTATGATTATGTGACCGCCGGCTATCTCTTCTCTGATGGTTCTATCGCTGAGTACCAATTTTACCTGCTGTAGGGAACAGGTAACATTTTACCCATGCGGTATAATGACCGCAATACAGGAGTGTCGGGTTTTGGCCGGGTTGAGAAGGGCAGAGAGTTCCGGACACTTTGCAACGTAGCTATGTTAGCAGTGGTAGATTGGTGCGTTCAATTCAACCCATGCTAGAATAAGAAAGCTGGCTGCAACTGAGGATATGCGTAGAACACTCCGCGAAATCTTACAAACGGTCCTGCTGACGTTGATACTCTTCGCCGGACTGCAAGGCACCATACAAAATGTCCGCGTCGATGGCTTTAGTATGAGGCCCACGCTGGATGAGAACCAGTATCTACTGGTCAACAAGCTGGCCTATTCGCAAATCAATTTAGCCAACCTATCAAGGTACATCCCCTTCTTTGATTTGGGCGGCGAAGAGTCGTATCTCTTCGATTCTCCGCAGAAAGGCGATGTTGTAGTCTTCCGGTTCCCAGTAGACCCGTCCCGGGACTTTGTGAAGCGAGTCATTGCGGTTCCAGGCGATTCTGTGGAGATCAGGGATGGGAACGTCTTGGTCAACGGCACAGCGTTGAAAGAGTCGTACACCTTGGAAGCCCCCCGGGCTATCAGTATGAGTGAACAAGTCATGGGGACTGAGGAGTACTTTGTACTGGGCGACAACAGGCTGCAGAGCAACGATTCCAAGAACTGGGGCCCGGTGCCTCTGGAAAACATTATCGGAAAGGTCTTTGTATCCTACTGGCCGCTGTCGGAGATAGAGGCATTCTAGGGACACTTCTATAACCTGTTCTTCCATCCCCTGCCCATCTTACCCTGCTCAGGCCGTACAAAAATCAGGTGGTGTTGCTGGCGTCTTGGCGGTGGGATTTACTGCGCAGAACCCTCCTTAATACACGCATGACACTTGTATCAGTTTTTGCGTGGCGCCAGTATGCTGTACAATTCAACTGTCTTCATGGGCCGTTAGCTCAGCCAGGCAGAGCAGCGGACTTTTAATCCGCGTGTCCAGGGTTCGAATCCCTGACGGCCCACCAGACTTGATAAAATCAAGAACTTTCACGCTGCGATTTAAGCTGGCGGTGTAGGGGCACTGCCAACTCGCAGATAGTATCCGTGGCCCGATTGCATATGCGACTTCACCGTCGGGTGTGGTTTCGACCCGTTGGCAGCGGATCCAGACTCAGCCACCTACCATGCGGCAGGGCCTCAACTTCTAGGCAAGCACGGGGCCAATTGCTTCGGGATGATGAACTGACCGGCTAGCCCATAGCCGAGTCTTAACAGTGTTTGTATACTTGTTATGCTTCCGACGGAACGAAAAGCCCCAGCCCGTAATGGCACGCAAACCCTAGGGCGATGGGGCCGAGCACCGGCTCCCTAAACTCCAGCTCGAAATTGAAAGTCCCTCCTCCGTTGGAGCCTCTATCCCTGTACCTGAAGAAGTCAAAGGGACGGAACCCGTCCGAGCGTCCCGGTTGCATGGGCGCAATGGGCCTTCGTGGGTCTTTTATCTCCGCCTTCACCCGTCTATCGGGCCAGCGAATGGCAACCTCGCGCATGATCTGCTCCTCTGGACTGTCCACGACGCGCTTACGTCCCTCCGCGTCTCTCGGCCCTCGGTACTTAACATGGCGAGGCAGGACGTAAGGCGTCAGAGACCGCCATGTCTTGGACTCACCGAACAAGCGTGAGACACCCTGGAAGTCCTCTTCGCTCCCGTGTACCTGGTACACCAGCCGAAGTGGGGACCGCCCGCCGCCGCGATTGAGTTCCCGTATCGCGAGGAGCGCACGGAGTTCCTCTGAATCCATTCCCCCAGTTGCCCAAACGGTTAGATGGTCCAGCCGTCCGTCGCCATCCTCGTCCGTGGACAGGTAGAGGGTGTGACGATGCCCCTCCAGCGGCTTCCCTGACACGTCCTTCCCGGACAAGATCGGAGATTTCGCCCCATCGTTCTGATGACCGTACCGGGACATGGCAGCCTTCCGCGCTATTTCACCCCAACGCAGCGTGTCGGAGGCCATCGGCAAGACCTTGCCGGACATCGCGAACCGGACGACCGTGACCCTAGCACCGCGATCGGCCTGCTGTGGCTGCACGGTTCGGAACGCCGTGAAGCAGTCGCGCTTACGGATGTACTGGCACCAGCGCGCGCCCTCGGGGTCGATGCGCCCTGCGCTCCGAAGTTGGGAAGTCTCGACCTCTAGGTCTCTCAGCCCAACTTGTCTGTGCGGAACCAGCGTCCGCACGACTTCCCAATCGCCTTCGGGGAAAGCGCCCAACTCCAATGCGTAGGAGTTGGGGTCGGGATGCTCCGACGCGAGCTCCGCGCTCACCCACGACTCGGCGCGTCCGAGGTACGGCATGTTGTGGAGGATGCGCTCCAGATCGTTTCGCTGCTGCGAGTTCAAGTCCAGGCTCGGCCACACGGCGAACAGGGGAGCGTCGCGCTGAATGGCAACGAACGAGTCTATAACCAGCGTCGTCTTTCGGTTTTCCCGATCAGAGTCTGTCTTATGTTCAGGCATGTAATGCCGCGTATGTCCCGTGGAGGCCGGCGGTAAGTGGAACTTCGGACACTCCGACGCCAGCGCCCGGAGTACGGGTTCGACGCGGTCGGCCGGAACGTCGGCGGCCAGGGTCCGCCGCCAAGTGGCGACTATGCCCCGCAGTATCCTCCAAGGCGACGGCGGCCACTCCGATACGCCCTCGTTGACGTGCCGGCCCCACGGCGTGGCGTGGTAGCGGTTGGCCGCGAACGTGAACTTGATGGCGAGCATGGCCGACTACTTCCCCTTCTTCTGGAACGTGAGCGGCGTGACATGCGGGTCCGCGAACAGGTTTTCGGAGATGCACGCCTCGATGAGACCGGGCAGGCCGGCCTCCAATTCAGAGGTCGCCGGCACATCGAACCCTTTGGGTCGCGTGACCTCCAGGCCGCGTGACGTGTCCAGGTCGCAGGCGGTCCGCAGCCGCAGGCCGGTCTCCAGGAATTTCCGCACCTTCCACAACGCGAGCGTGACCAGGAACCGTTCAGCACTCTTCCCGAGGCCGTACGCCCTGATCTGCGCCAGGTCCAGGTTGAAGTAGGCGGTGATGCTCTTGGCGGTGTACTCTGTCCGGGGGAACGGAACGTTGCCGTAACCATCCTTGGCGGTGACATCCAACCCGATCTGTCTTAGGGACGTTGGCGCGGGAGCAATCCGGTCGTTCTTGACTCCGCCGCTGTCCGCAACGTTGGAGTTGCAAGCCTCTATGAACCCGGATAGGCATCGCTGAAGGCGGGCAAGACCGAGCAGTTTCTCCAAGAACACCCCGTGCAGCACAGAGCCTGGGTCATACTTGAATACGGTCTTTGCGAGAGCGCGGCGATTGAATTCACCGACTTTCTCCTCCTCCTTCCGGCCCGGCAGCCCTGCCTCGGCCCTGAGCTTGTCTGCGAAACCCTCGTCACGCATGATGTACGGCGAGTTGAGCCTGTGGGCCTCCAGGATCGAGTTCGTGGTGTCGCCGCTGTCCCATAGGGACACCGACACGTACGGTATCCCCTTTAGGGCGAAATGTGGCGAGCCGCTCGCCTCGTCCCAGCAGACGGCTTCCATCCGATTGGCCATCGACTGCGCAGACTCAACCAACACCATATCAACCTTGCCGTCCTCGCCGGGGGCCTCGTACGTAGCGGCCCCCAGATCAGGGAAGCCCGTCGGCTGGAACCGTGTGCCTTGGATGGGCTTCAACTCGGCCTCCATGAGAAGCCGGGGTACGTCGTGCAGTTTCTGCCAATCAATCGTCATGTCGAATCCTCCTTGATGATTTGGAGTCCTATTCGTTCTCGAACTTGTCCGGTTTGCGCAGCGCACGTTCTGCGAGGGCCTTGTATGCGCTCTCGTCCAGAGGGAACAGCAACGCGGCGGCCAACCGGCGGCCCTGCTCTGACCCGTCGCGTATGCCGGGGTCGCCGGACAGCGGCCGCAGTCCCGACGCCCTCAATCGCCGGTATGCCACTCGGTAAGCGGCACCCACTCTCCCAGCGCGAAGCATCGCCAGCATGGACGGCTCCATAGCAATGTCGATACCCTCACCATCGACTCCGATCTCAGGGCATACGAACCTGCCGGGCAGCAGCGTCAGCTTCATAACTGCGTAAGCGGCCGGGAGGTCGAACGGAGCATTGAGCGGTTTCTGTCGCTGAGAATCCTCTCGTTCTTGGCGCCGCCGATAGCTCACGAACGACAGCGGCAGGGCTAGGTCAGCTACGCGCTGAACGTCCACACTGCCGCTCAGGAACGCCGCAATATCACTCAGTCGGGCCGAGTATGCCGCGTTAAGAGGCGGACTACCCTCTTCCTGTAGCCCTCCCATCCGCCCATCGAGGCAGCGGCGCTCCAGCACGGCAAGCATGTTGACCAGTGGGTCGCCTGCAGTCCAGACGAACGACGTGCTGTCAATCTTCCATTCTAGACGTCGGGTCTTGGGGTCGGGAGCGACAGGTTCCAGGTTCTCACGGATTGGCCCAACCCTGCGCTCCCCCTGTGCAGACTCGTAAAGCACCGACGCCATGGCACAGGCCAGCCTGAACTCGGGGTAACCATCATCGGCATGGCTAATCCATTCACGAGAGAGGTTTCCAAAGGGGGGGACTCCCTTGGCCTTGCTCTTGTCGTTGTCTTTGCTGAGGCTGGACCTGGACAGCCACCGCTCGGTGCGCCCCACGGCGATTAACACGTCCTGCAAATCACGCGACGCCCCGCGCTGACAGAACTCGATGATGGCTCTCTCTATCTGCCTCAGAGCAGTGCCTAATCCTGCAGGCGGCTTTCTGCCGGACGCATTGCGCCGAAGGATGTCTAGCCATAGGTCGAGATCGAACAGCACGTTGGAAAGCCTGGAACGCTCCGCAGAGTTCTTGTCATCCGGCGTGTAGAATCGACCTAGAGAGACAGCAAGATCAGACTGCCCGTTCCTCTCAAGGAACCCATAACGTCGGAACTGCGAAACCCCTCGCGCCGTTCCCAATCCAGCGACCGCCCTTGCAAAATCCGTACCTGTCAGCCCCTGCCGCCTGCCAATCTGAGCACGCCCTTCCGATACCAAATGGATCAATTCTTTCAGGTTTGCGTATCGACTCCAAATCGGAGCCCAGAACTCGGTCAAGCTCCCGTACTCGGAATCCGCTGATGTTCCGTACCCGGCAGGTGAGCCATCAACCGTGAACGGGAACACCGCCTTTGACCGTGCTTGTGGCGACAGCCGACGAGCGGCAGCACCTGCGAACAGTAATGCGCCCTCGAACATGAAGACATAGTCCCAAGGGTTCGTCAACGCGTCGTCATTGAATCCCACCGATGCGTTCGCCCCACCAACGCCACCGGGGTTATAGAATCCAGTCGACCGCTTCATAAGTTCCGGAGAACCCTCGTTGAATAGCGCTGCGACAAGCCGTCTCTGGGTGGTGGCCGCACCACCGCCTGAGTTGCTGATGTTCAATGCTGAGACCACGTTCTGCATGAAGTTGTTACTGAAGTCTAGCCTGCCATCATTGCCTCCACTGCCAAGCAACGGAGGATATTTCACTCCGTCGGTGGTGAGTACATAAGCTGCATCAAGCCAGTCAAGTGCACCATCGGATAAGCTGGCGCGGCATTGGGCTAGAATCTCGTCTTTTGCCTGGCCCCTGGCCTTAGCAGCTTCTTTTCTTGCCACCTTCTTTGCCTGAGGTGCCTCCATCTTCTCCGCTTCTTGAAACTTCTTGATCAAAGGCACCATCACCTTGACGACCTTCGCAGCAGCAGCAGCATTTCGATAGGGTCGCAGCCGTGCGTTATCTGACGAGCAAAGATCGGTGATTGCATCCTGGTTGTCCCTCGGATAGAAACCGCTGCCGCCGTTCCACGGCGACACGATGGGCGTAGGCTTGTACTTCTCCAGAAAGAACTCCACCAGCGCGTCCCGGTCCAACGCTGACCTCAGCATGAACGTATCGTTCTCCCAACAGGCGCGTGCGTCCTTGTCCTTCTGTTCTGCCACCAACCGGAAGATGCCCAAGGCCTTCAGGTAGGCCATCAGCGGCTCGGGGGCACAGCCCCGCAACTCCAGCCCGTGGCTCATTCCGTGGCCTCCTGCTCCTTCTTGCTAGCCCGCATGTCGGCGGCGCGGACTATCGCCTCCAGGTACGCCATCCTGAACGGGCCCAGCCATTCCAACAGCCCCAAGCTACGCTCAAGCCATGAGCGTAGCCCGTTCTCACTTATCCCCATCTGAGCGATCGACATATCGAGCGTCGTTTCGGGGACGCGCAACTCCTTGCCCAAGTCCACCTTAGGCAGCGTCTCCGGCTCCGATATCGGATACCCCAGCAGCTTGGCAGCATCTGGGTTGCTGTCCCTATTGCTACTTCGCGCCCCCGGTAGCGACCTTATGCCAAGCCTGACCAGGCCATGATGCGCTGCCGCTAAGTACGCCGTCAGGTCGCGTAACCTACCGTCGGGTACGTTGGCATGTTCAAGTAGTGCCAGAGCACTCCCGATCTCGTGTCGGAAGTGCCGGCGGTCCCCGCCGAACTTCCCGTAGCCAGGGCTTTTTGCCATCAGGTCATCTTCGCCAAGCGGGGTGGAGTCCTCCGGCAGGGATTTCCGCAGCATCTCCTGGAATGCAGAGTGGGCTTTGCCCGTATCGTGATAGAGAGCAGCCATCGCCACAGCTTCACAAATGCCCGGCTCAGTAAGCCATCTCGACAGCGCATCAAGTATCATACGCGCTTCGGCTTCGACATGGCGAGAATGGTCGCTCAGGGTTACCCACTTCCTCTGGCAGGTGTTGGTGGTGTCGGACCCCCAGCCGTCCTCGGGCTGCGGGTCTTCGTCCGATAGAACAAGCTCCACCGGCTCCCTGCTGGAAGGCGCCCATCCGGTCTCCGGCGAGTACCCGCCCTGATTCGCGTCCAGCATCAACGTCATGCCGGGATGAATATCACGGAGGTGAACCCCCTGCCACTGGCTATCCAGGAATTCCCATCTCCACGCCCTGCGCTCGCTAGCCAAGTAGTCCTTAATTCCTTTGGGACCATCCTTTGAGCCGCCGATCGGCACATTCACCAACTCGTCATGGCGCGGCCGCGGCGCAGTTTCATCCGGGCCGCTCTCCGGAACATCACGCCAGAACACCGACACGCCCGTCTCCTCGGCCCCCCGGACATACTGTGACACGTCCAAGTAACTTCCTGATAGGTCGGGCGTAGTATCGAACAGGCCCACTACGTCGCGCCTGCGGATGACGGCTAGGTGGTCGGCGTCCTTCATCTTATCGCCCAACTCTTCGAGAGCGGCAGGCCCAACGGACTTGCCTTCCAGGGACTCCATGATTCCGCGGGCGTGGTCAACGTCCTCCGCGTCATACGGGGCGGTATCCTTGCCCATGTCGAACCATATGACGTCGCCACGCTCGCACTTGCCGGTGCGGTTGCACCGCCCGAAACGCTGGACCATCGACACCCATGGCGCAATCTCCGTTATCAGCGTCCGTGCCGAGATGTCCACCCCGGCCTCTATCGCCTGCGTCGCCACGACAATCCTGCCCTGACCATTGAGGGGTGCGGCGACGCCTTTCTGCTTGTCCTTGCGGTCCTTCTCTCGGAAGCGCGAGTGCACCAGCACCTTTTCGGTGTCCAACGAGACCTTCTTCAAGTCTTCATAAACGCCCTGCGCCCGCTCCACGGTATTCACTATCACCAGTGTCAGCGTGCCGTGCTCGTGCTTTTTCGCAACGATACCGGCTATCTCTTTGGGCGTCGTGAGGTCCACCGAGGCTTTGGCCGCGACCTTCTTGGCGTTGTGCCGCTCAGCGAGGCAGGCGTCCGCCAGGTCGTCGCCGCCAAGCTTCACGACCTGATCCACCGAGGGGGCAGGATGGTCAATAGTCGCCAGCCAGTCGGGACGGACGGTCGCCGACATCCACATGCTTTGAGCGGGGCCGAAGGTCTCGAGCTTGCCTCGCAGCCCGTCCATCTGCGTTGACGTGGGCAGGCCGTTCGCCATGAGCTGCACCTCGTCCATCACCCAGAGGCAGTCGTTGTTCAGCAGGCCGTACTCGACGGGCCACATGTTGTAGCCCATGCCGTAGCCGCGGTTCAGGGCGCGGGACAGCAGCATGTCCTGCGTACCGACGATGATGAAGGGCTTTTCAGGGTGTAGATACCACCGAGCGCGAAGCTCCCCTCCCATGAGTGTGACGAGGCCAACGTCGTCCACTCTGCCCAGCTTTGTGAGCCAATCTCCAACCCGGGTCACCGTCTGCTCCACCAGCGTCCGCATTGGAAGGCAGTACGCCAGCCTTCGCGGAGTGGTGTCACGCATAGTAGGTTTCGGATGCTCGAATCGCTTGTACATCCACCCCAGCACGGCCGCCTCCGTCTTCCCGGCACCTGTCGGAACCCGCACCAGACTGGGCAACTCCGGTCTCTCAGCAAGCTCAGCCTGGTACGGATATGGAGCAAACCCCGTCGCCTTCTTGAAGAAATCAGCGTAGGTCATCTACATCCTTTCACCATCTGCTTGGCTGCCAACCGCTATGCTAAGAGTGCTCACTGGACACGCCGTGGTATGCCAGTCGCTTTTGTATCCGAAAGTCGGGTTCAAAGTGTACAGAAACTTTCGATCCTAGATGCTGGTTTCTCCCCACATTATCTATCAGCTATCAGGTTCGCTTCAATGGGGCCATGACCTTTCGGTCATGGATACTTCCGAGATCTGGATCGCCAACCGCATAATCACGACGCTTCAATGGGGCCATGACCTTTCGGTCATGGATACTTACCTTCCTCCACCGGCCGCCCCAGGCCACCCATACGCTTCAATGGGGCCATGACCTTTCGGTCATGGATACGTGAGGTCTCAGTTTTTGGCGTCACGATCGTTTTTCCGACGCTTCAATGGGGCCATGACCTTTCGGTCATGGATACTTCGGCATCACCATGGGCACTCAACCTAGCTGTGAATGCTTCAATGGGGCCATGACCTTTCGGTCATGGATACTGGACGACTAATGCGACGTTTACGTCGTACACGGTCGGGCTTCAATGGGGCCATGACCTTTCGGTCATGGATACAGTATCTGGAGAACATTTTCCGACATAGAGGGCCACCCATATGATGGAATTGCACGAGTTTTGCCGGATTTTGCCGCTTGTTAGTTGGCCGGAACCTCCCATCTCCATGTTTTACGCTCAAATCGTGCGAGCGCTCCCTAGTGCGAGGAGCATCACCGGAGCTCTCGCAATGCGGAGCTAAGCGCGTACTCTGCCATCGCGTGCATCATACCACGCCATGCCCTCAAACCACCAAGACCTCCATAGGGATCGGCTTGAACTGACGGCCCAAGGTCTTCACTACCTCCGCGCCCCGGCCATCGGCAGGGCCTATGTCTATGACCAGAACTCTGTCCTCTTTGAGGTTGATGATTTCGGTTAGGGCTTCCTCCATGATGACTCGTTCTTTCATTGAGAGATCGCAAACGAAGACCGAGTATTGCAGCGGGTCGCCGAACCCATTCATTTTCTTGAAGGTCCTGCGTAGCCGCTTGGCATCGCTCACGTCGTAGGCCACTATATATCTGTTGCGCATGGCTCACCTCGTAGTAAAGGCGGGGTATTTCTTCAACTCGCCCAGTAGGAAGCGGCCCAACAGACGCGCCTGAACCTCCATGACCCGGCGATAGCTTATGGAGTAGTTGAACAGAGGGTGCGTTATCAGGGTGTCCAGCCTCCGCTCGAATGCTCTAATAACGGCCTTGCGTCCGCCCTCAGTCAGGGCCACGGCCCCGGACCTGCGAATGAAGTCCCCCTCCTTCAACTCCGAGTTGTTGAAGAGGGTAAGCGTAGCGGAATCTGCGATTATTGAGCGGAACTCCTCGGCGAGGTCGAGGGCCAGTGCGGGTCGTCCATATTTGGGCTGATGGTAAAAGCCCATGTACGGATCGAACCCCACCGTCACCGCCGATATCAGGGCTTGTTTGATCAACATCGAGTAGAGGAAGGACAACACTGCGTTCACCGGGTCCCTGGGCGGGCGACGGTTGCGCGTGCGGAAGTCGAAGGTGGATCGATCAGATTTAATCAGAGGAGCAAAGTTGGCAAAGTAGACGCGGGCGGCGGCCCCTTCTATGCCCAGCAGTGTTTGGAGCGAGTCCGCAGACATGGCGCTTTTGCAAAGCCGGTCAATCTCCTGTAGAGCAGCCTGAGGCGAGTCTGGGTGGTTCCTGCGAAGCATCACTCTACTGTTGCGTAGCTTGGCGACGACGATGTCCCTTGCTATGGAGAGGGACGTGAGACTGTCGCCAGCCGCGCGGAACTGGGCTATCCGCAGCTCGACGTTCTTGTGGCCCATGCTCCAAGTTACGCCCTTCAGCCAGCCTCCGTAGGTGAAATGGCAGACGGGTATTGCCCGGTCCAAGAGCTCGCGCGTGGCCTGTGAGGTGACCTGGGTATTGCCAAAGATGGAGAGGCTGGACACATCAAGGAGCCTGGCGCGGGCGACGACCTCGCGCTTGACGCTGACGGTGAGATTGTCGCCGGATTTTCCCACGACCCCGCCCTGGGTGGTCACGTACATGGGCAGAGCATCATCCCGCGCTGGGGCCATGCGACGAACGTCGTCCGGCTTCACCACGTGCCGGCTGCCTTTGAGAAAGGTAACCTCGTCAGGGAGGCAGATGCCAACGAGGGAGCACCGGGGACACTTTGGGCTGTCCTCAAGCGGAGGCGGGATTTTGCCGCCAGCGGCCATCGCGCGGGCGGCGTCCAGCATCTCCAGTGTCAGGGCCACCAGCGCATCGTCGAAGGGAACCCGGACGCGGCGCTTTGAAGCAACGAAGTAGAGGATGCCCTCGTCACATTGGTACCCGCTGGCGCGCAGGAGAAGGCCCTGAACGCACAGTTGCACCCGCTCGGGATCGTAGGCGTTGCCAGGGACGTCGGGCACGGTTCCGCGCTTGTAGTCTACGGGCGTGGCCGCCGGTCCTTGGGCCTCAACCAAGTCAATGCGCGCAATGGCGCCCAGAGTCTCATCCGACAGGAGGACGGAACGGGCATGGATTTTCTCATACTCGGCATCCTCGTCGGGTTCCGGTTCCGTGAGGTCGCCGGATGGCTGATCAACGCGCCGGTGCTGAAATCGACCGTCCAGCGTATCCTCGCTGTGGGCAAACTCGCCCTGCACCCACTCCATGTAGCTCAGCCTGGGGCAGTAGACGAACTCGTTGAGCATCCTGGCAGGTATAAGCTCAGGAACTCCAACCCCCCGGCGCCCATCGTCTCGGTCATTCAAGTTGGCAGCTCCGGCTTCTTGGAGCCGTGGATGGACGGGTCACTCGCCAGCAATGTTCTCAGCCTGGCTACGGATGCCACGGCGTCTTCGCCAAGACCGAGCAATTCCCGCACCACGCGCTCATCCAACTCAATTCGTACGGGGTCCACGGCGCACTGGTAGAAGGGCTGAAACTTCCGGTGGCTGAAGTCGCGCCAGAGCGCTTGCGCCTCGTCGAGCTGCCACGATTCCAGCTTTCGCACATCAAGGGTGGTCAGCGTCTCTAGCATTCCCTTATTGCCCTGTCCTCTACCTTCCTGCGCGCTATTGGAATGATCAGCGTGGAGCAGCATTCCGAGCGTGGAGTTACACCAGAGGCCAAGAGCAATCTCCAGCCGAGACCTAATCACAGGATCATCCTCGTGTACGGAGAGCGTGTGTCACGCCCTCACCCCCAGTGTCCGTAGGTCTGTGCGAACCGCCATGACTGGTTGTGAGTTGTACCGGACATCCCGCGTGATATGAACCGTTCCGGCTTGAGACCAGATTGGCTGATGATCGCGGCCTGGTTTTGGAGAAAGCCAGGCGTTCGGTTCCGAGGACATGCTCTGGTGAACCGACGAATCCAGACTCCATATTGCAGGGAACTGAGCATCTCCGTTCCAGCCGTGGTGAGCGTCGAACACGCCAAGCGAGCCGCGAATCTGGCGGTCCTGCGGGCCAACATTACAGACATCCCCCATAGTCGCTATCGGGACAGCTCCGGCAATCCTGCTTCCGTCCTCTATCCAAAGCTCCCCACGCTCAAGGGCGGATGCGAACTGGCCCGTTACAACACGCCTCCACCGGGCGGCCGTCCAAGGTCCCTCCCCTACAGGGCCGTCCACGACCTCGCCCCACTGCTCTCCACCGACCACCAGCGGATTGCCCCCAACCGGCGGCCCATCGGAACGGAGCAGAGGCGTTGACGCCACTGCGTTCACAGCCCGGACGAGAGCCAGCGCGTCCGTTTCCTGGTACGGCGCACGCCAGAGGTTGACGAATCTCCCGCGCCCGGACGGGTGCTCACCTTCCCTGAGCCGATGGGCGACAAGCAGTGCCTCGGCTATGGCGGTGTCATAGGACATGGAGAGGAGCACAGGGTCGTGGGAAGAGACTACGAACTCGATTTCATACTTGGAGGACAACATCCGGCGGACCTCACGCCAAGACTCACCGAACAATGCCGTCACCGGTAGCACCAATGCGATGCGCCCTCCGGGGCTAACCATTCGGTCCGCCAAGATTGTGAAGGATGAGGCGTGTCCGGCCATCTGATTGGCCGCCGTGCCCTTCAGCAGAGCGGAGGTCCGCTTGGCTATGACCCGCTGGGACTCCAGATCGCCCTCCGGCAGGGAGAACACGCGGGACAGAGCATCCTCTTTCCCACCATCGCTGCCTCGCCGGGTGAACGGAGGGTTGCTGATAACCAGGTCGGCCCTGGGAAGCTGTACGATGCTTCCCGTGCCAGTGGTCGCGCCTATCTGCTCTTCAGTGGCAGAGAAGAAAGACTGGATTTCAGACGATTCCAGCCAATCTAGGGAACCAAGATAGACATCCCTGGATTCCTTCCCCTGAAGGTTCTCTTGCGCCTCCGTCCCCAATCTGAGGGTGTGAAGCTGCATCTGCTCGAATCGCACCGAAGGGGACATCGCCGCAAGGGTTGCAGCGGTCAGGTGGATGGCAGCCTGCACTACGTCAGCTCCGACAATGACCTTCTCGACCAGAGCTTGATGGAGAGACGAGTCATCGGACTCGGCGGAAACCGCAGCCGAGTGGTTCTGGACAATCTGCCGATAGGCGGCCATGAGTAGTGTCCCGGTCCCGCAGGCCGGATCAACGACTCGGAGTTGGGAGATTCCCTCTGCGTTGCTCCAAGCAACGTGGGACCATCTGTCTGGAGACAGAGCTAGTCCCGCAAGGAGCGTGGAGGCGGGGATGCTCGTGTAGAATGCGGCCAGCAGCTTCCTCTCCGAGATGAGCCGGTTGAAAATCCTCCCAGCCAAGTCGTGGCGTCCAACGGCGCCCATCCCCAGCAACGCGGCTGCGGTCCTAGCGCACTCGCCGAGCACCTCAGTCGCTTCAACTTCGGAAAGCTCCCGTACTACGTCCCTAGCCATACTGAATATGGGGTAGTAGTCGATGCTGAGGATGTGCTCCCATACCTGCAACAGTGTCATGCGCGAGAAGCGTCCGTCTCGCATCGACGCGCTCACCGGCTGGAAAGCCACCTCGTTGCTCGCCAGTCTCTCCTGGAACACCATCGCGTTGATGATGACCAGCGCGGCCATGTTTGCTGCTTCGTCGCCGGGGTCGGCGCCAAAGATCTTCGAGACCCGGCCCAACGTCCCGGGGGAGGAGTAGAGCCGGGAACCAGCACGCCTGGCCCCCTCGTCGAGTGCATCCACCGCTTCATCAAGGTCGCCAGCTGGCGGGCTTGTCCTCTCGACAGCGTTCCCGATCTCTATCGCAGTCCCACTGAGCTTGGGGCCGGAAGTGCCGTCTATACGCCACTCCTGCCACACTAGCGTCGCGCCCGCCATGCGCTCGTACAGGTGCTGTTGGCCCGTCGAGCGCAGCCTTCCCGGAACCGTGACTGCGAAGACGTTCTGAACCTTATGACCGTCTATCTCCATGCCAAGGCGGGAGAGGGCGTCCGCCTCCACAGTCAAGGCAGGTTCAAGCTCGGTCTCAAGAATCACAGGCCCTTCGGACAGACGGACGATGATGTCCGGACGCCTGCCGTCATGCAGCGTCTCGGCAACCGCAGACAGGTTGCACCGTTCCCGAAGGAATCGGGCGAGCGCATCGTTGATGATGCTTTCGTGGCTGCGGTCTTTGCGATTGGCGGTCGTCATGCTAGGAGTGAATCATCCATGCTTAATCTGTGACTTTCATTGGGTCTGCGTTCCCTTTTGCTGCCTTTGCTCATTCGTCTTGCACAACACCTGATCGTTTCGTCTGCGTACCCGGAGAACTGATGTCATCCGTCTCCTGACGAGTGACGCTCCGGGACGGGTGGCTTCAATCTCCTACGCCGTAGGCTGTGGCTGGTATCGCTCGACCCGTATCCGGTCTTCATCCTTGCGCGCTTGCGCTAGGTCGTAGGAAGTCTGACGACGCAGCCAGAAATCCGCACTTGACCATCCAGCCTTCTCAAGGCGAATGGCCATGTCGGGCGAGATCGCGGCGTGTCCGTTCAATACCCGCGAAAGGGTGTGACGGGCAACGCCCAGAACCTCCGCCGCCTCGGTGACACTCAAGCCAAGGGGATCCAAGCAGTTTTCCCTGATGCCTCGGCCCGGATGGGGTGGATTCTTCATAGCCATGCTCTCTTCCCTCTCGCTAGTGATAGTCGACCAGATCGACGTCATACACGTCGCCATCTTCAAATCGGAAGGTGATCCGCCAGTTGCCCGAAATCGAAATGCTCCACAATCCTTTCCGGTCGCCCCTGAGGGGGTGCAGTCTGTACCCCGGCAAATCAACGTCGCTCGGCGTGCCAGCGGCATCAAGGTCTGCCAGGGCGAGAGTAATCCGATCCAGTTGGTCGGCGCCTATCCTGCTGGGGTCATCTCGCTCATAGAGCCGCCTAAGTCCTCGATGGCGAAACGACCTGATCATAGAAGGATTATACCGTGTTCCGGTACACCTATCAATAACTTCATGCCATTCCCAACTCTTCGACACTGCTTCTGTGCATCCTCCCTCAGCGCCCCACGTGCTGCTCCTAGGATTCGTTGCGCACCCGCTGACGTGCCACCCCACCGGAGTCAACCCTGGACCCTATCCCCCGCTCCAACGCCTCCTGAACCTGTCAGGAAAGGGTTCCCACTTCCATGCTCGCAACCACTGTCCGGAGGTCGATCCCCAGAGCCGTTGCCGCTCCTCTGGGTCCTCTCTGCCTCACCAACTCGTGCAGCAGCGCCATGAGTCGTAGGTGGTGAACGTCCTCAACGCTTCCCCTCTCTCCGATGACTGGCTTCATCGTCTGCCACACCTTCCTGCCCGTGCTCTAATTTCCCCATCCCAATGGAAGGAACCCAGATCCCGAATTGCTTGCTCCGATGGTAGCAGGGCCGGGCCGGAGCCTACTTCCATCGGAGTCCGAGGGTGAGTATGCGTCGCATGAGTCGCACCCGCTTAGCTCTGCTCATCTCCCGTCTAGCCGACGCCAGGGCTTCCTGCCGCCACCGCAGATGATCGTCCCTGCGCGAGGCGTCCAGGGGCTCTGTCTCCGGCGGCAGCGTTAGATGGAAGTCGTCGAGCATGGCGGTCTCCAACTCCCACCGGCGCACCGAAGCTCTGGCCCGGTCAACCCGGCTGCCTGACGCTTCAGCCCCGGTCCGCAGTGCCCGCCACTCGGCCACCAGGGACGCAGCCGGGCCGAAGGCATGCTCCTCGTCGGGCTGCTCTTCCAGGGTGACCACACCGGCGTCAGGCAGCCCGTGGTCCCGACCGGGAGGCCGCCACCCCTGTCGTTGTCCGTCGCCGCCATCAACCACATCGGCCTCACCCCGTTGACGTTCTTCATCCACCACCGCACCGGACCGTCGCTCCCACTCCGCCCGCTGTTCCGCCTGAGCTTCGATGATCTCCCGCAGGGAACTATTCTCCTGCTCCAAGGCCGCTACCCGTTGCCGCAGTGTTCCCGCCTCGTCCGCTGCGCCATCATCGCCAACCTCTGCCCCGCCGTCGTCAATAGCCTCTTGCTGATGGAACTCCTGCAACGCCCTTCGCATCCTGCGGGACACCCGGCGGGAGTTGTGGCAGTTCGTCATGGTGCGGTAGTTCACCCCCAGGGCCTCGGCAGCAGCCACCTTGCCCCTGCTCTCCACCAGGGCGTCCAGCAGGTCCAATAGGGGGCCGTCCGATAGGGGGGCATCAGCCCCGTTCGACACCCGCTCGTCATCACTCAATTCCAGCTCTCCCTCACCTCAAAGTGCAATTCCTAGACTACAACAACTGCAAACCCGTTGACACCGAGCCGCGAAAAATTCACTCGCAACTTCGCCTTCCCGCACCCTGCATCCGTAGCCGATTCACGTTCAGAATCACCCCAGATTGTATTCTACAATGCAGTTCTATTCCCCTTACAGGGCTGCCACTGGCAAACGCGCCTCCGGGCGATTGTAGTCTGACGTTTCAGGCTCAGCCGGCCCGACGCCCGCTCCCTCCCGAGGGGGGGCTTCCGAGGGGTCTTTTCTCAAGCCCCTGGTGGCGTACATTGGAGAAGGCCTTTCGGCCCTTGCGCGCTCTCGCCGGCATTCGGCATAATGTGACAGAACGCATGAGCTAATCTATTGCGCACAGCAACAGCTGTGCAGAGGAGGAGACCCTATGAAACTGAACCCGATAGCAAGACTGTTCAGGGGCGGGGAGAAGCCCGCGACGAGGCTCATGGCCGTAACGCCTCCCCGCACCGGGGAGCGGACCCTGCTGGGGGTCGAGAACCTGCTGGGCTCCGTCGCCGTCCCTGAACCATTCTCCCTGGAGATCGCCGGGGACTCCAGCGGCGTCACTCTCCTGGCCCGCTGTAGAGAGGGATCCTTCGTGCGCCAGCAGCTGGGCGTCCACTACCCCCAGGCCAAGGTGAACGAGGTCCCCGCCGAGGACGACCCCCTGAGGCTGAGGGATGGGGAGCAGGCGTGGTCCATGGACATGCGGCTCCGGGGACCGGAGTACCTGCCCCTGCGCACCTTCAGGGACGACGACCTTCTGGACCAGGGCTCGGACCCCCTGATATCCGTCATCGGCTCCCTGTCAGACCTGGAGGAGGGGGAGCGGGTGGTCAGCCGGATCAAGCTCGCGTCCCTGGGTCCCGACTGGTCCAGCCAGCACCTGGAGAAGACCAATCCCAGGCCAGCGTACGACCCCAACACGTCCCCATCCACGACACAGGGCCGGATAGACCGCACCAACGCAGGGACGCTGACGGTCCTGGCGTTGCTGGCCCTGCCGGCGCTGAGGGCCTACTTCTGGATACAGAGCGGGGAGACCTGGAAGGCGGCGCTGCTGGGGCTGGGCGTGGCGTCCCTTGCGGCCTTCGCGGGTTGGGCGTGGTGGTGCATCAAGAAGGCCCGCTCCGGGGGCAAGTACCAGGACCCGCAGCTGATCAAGGAGAAGGTCTCCCGCATCGCCTACGAGGGCCAGGTGGAGGTGACGGCCATCCTGTCGGAGCACGGGGTGGAGAGCAGGGCCAGGGAGCTCTTGCGGAACGTCGCCTCGGCTTACAAGCACTACGACAACCCCGCCGGGGCCAGCTTCAGGGCGAGCAAAGTCCGACCGGCCCTTCCCATTGCCGAGCCGCTGCCGCCTGCGAGGGGTCTGCTCCAGAGCCGGAACGTGCTGGGAGTGCGGGAGCTGGCGGCCCTGTGGCATCCCCTGGGGGCCGGGGACGAGCTGCCCATGGTGGCCCGGTCCGGGGCCAGGGTGCTCTTTCCCTCGAACAGAGGCGTCACTAGCGGCGCCCACGTGGGGAACACGGTGGGGAGCAGGCCGCGGAAGGTCCACTTCCAGGAGGACACCCTGCGCCGCCACCACCTCTACGTGGCCCGCACCCGCATGGGCAAGTCCACCCTGATGGAGCACATCGTCGCCCACAAGATGCGGGAGAAGGCGGCGGGGAGAGACCAGGACGCCATCGTGGTCATCGACCCCCACGCCGACCTGGTGAAGGCGCTCCTGAAGCACGTCCCCGAGGGCATCGTCGACAGGGTGCGGCTCATCGACCTGGCCGA
>CBDHED010000004.1:0-364239 GCA_965261825.1 Dehalococcoidia bacterium
TGACGGCGGACACCGACGCCGCGACGTCCGGCAACCAGACCACTCTGACCTTCACCTCGTCCAACTGGGACACGGCGCAGACGGTGACGGTGCGGGCCGCCCAGGACGCCGACGCGGTGAACGACGCGGCGTCCATCACCCACGCCGTCGACGCCTCCCGGAGCGCCGACGAGTTCGACAACGTGAGCGTCGCCGGGGTGGCGGTCACGGTGGCCGACGACGACGCCGGGGTGAGCGTGTCCGAAACCACGCTGACGGTTGCTGAGGGCAACAGTTCCACCTACACGGTGGTCCTGGACGCCCAGCCCGCCTCCGACGTGGTGATCGGCGTAACCGCCAGCGGCAGCCCCGACGTGACGGTGGACCGGGCCACGCTGACCTTCAGCCCGTCCAACTGGGACACGGCGCAGACGGTGACGGTGCGGGCCGCCCAGGACGCCGACGCGGTGAACGACGCGGCCTCCATCACCCACGCCGTCGACGCCTCCCGGAGCGCCGACGAGTACGACGCCGTGAGCGTCGCCGGGGTGGCGGTCACGGTGGCCGACGACGATACCGCCGGGGTGAGCGTGTCCGAAACCACGCTGACGGTTGCTGAGGGCAACAGTTCCACCTACACGGTGGTCCTGGACGCCCAGCCCGCCTCCGACGTGGTGATCGGCGTAACCGCCAGCGGCAGCCCCGACGTGACGGTGGACCGGGCCACGCTGACCTTCAGCCCGTCCAACTGGGACACGGCCCAGACGGTGACGGTGCGGGCCGCCCAGGACGCCGACGCGGTGAACGACGCGGCCTCCATCACCCACGCGGTGGTGGCCGCCAGCAGCGCCGACGAGTACGACGCCGTGAGCGTCGCCGGGGTGGCGGTCACGGTGGCCGACGACGATACCGCCGGGGGTGAGCGTGTCCGTTACTGAATTGGCGCTGGCCGAGGGGGGCCAGGCCGCCTACACGGTGGTCCTGGACGCGCTGCCCGCCTCCGACGTGGTGATCACGGTGAGCAGCGACAATTCGGACGTGACGGCGGACCGGGCCACGCTGACCTTCACCTCGTCCAACTGGGACACGGCGCAGACGGTGACGGTGCGGGCCGCCCAGGACGCCGACGCGGTGAACGACGCGGCGTCCATCACCCACGCCGTCGACGCCTCCCGGAGCGCCGACGAGTTCGACAACGTGAGCGTCGCCGGGGTGGCGGTCACGGTGGCCGACGACGACGCCGGGGTGAGCGTGTCCGAAACCACGCTGACGGTTGCTGAGGGCAACAGTTCCACCTACACGGTGGTCCTGGACGCCCAGCCCGCCTCCGACGTGGTGATCGGCGTAACCGCCAGCGGCAGCCCCGACGTGACGGTGGACCGGGCCACGCTGACCTTCAGCCCGTCCAACTGGGACACGGCCCAGACGGTGACGGTGTCCGCCGCCCAGGACGCCGACGCGGTGAACGACGCGGCCTCCATCACCCACGCCGTCGACGCCTCCCGGAGCGCCGACGAGTACGACGCCGTGAGCGTCGCCGGGGTGGCGGTCACGGTGGCCGACGACGACGCCGGGGTGAGCGTGTCCGAAACCACGCTGACGGTTGCTGAGGGCAACAGTTCCACCTACACGGTGGTCCTGGACGCCCAGCCCGCCTCCGACGTGGTGATCGGCGTAACCGCCAGCGGCAGCCCCGACGTGACGGTGGACCGGGCCACGCTGACCTTCAGCCCGTCCAACTGGGACACGGCGCAGACGGTGACGGTGCGGGCCGCCCAGGACGCCGACGCGGTGAACGACGCGGCCTCCATCACCCACGCCGTCGACGCCTCCCGGAGCGCCGACGAGTTCGACAACGTGAGCGTCGCCGGGGTGGCGGTCACGGTGGCCGACGACGACGCCGGGGTGAGCGTGTCCGAAACCACGCTGACGGTTGCTGAGGGCAACAGTTCCACCTACACGGTGGTCCTGGACGCCCAGCCCGCCTCCGACGTGGTGATCGGCGTAACCGCCAGCGGCAGCCCCGACGTGACGGTGGACCGGGCCACGCTGACCTTCAGCCCGTCCAACTGGGACACGGCCCAGACGGTGACGGTGTCCGCCGCCCAGGACGCCGACGCGGTGAACGACGCGGCCTCCATCACCCACGCCGTCGACGCCTCCCGGAGCGCCGACGAGTTCGACGCCGTGAGCGTCGCCGGGGTGGCGGTCACGGTGGCCGACGACGATACCGCCGGGGTGAGCGTGTCCGAAACCACGCTGACGGTTGCTGAGGGCAACAGTTCCACCTACACGGTGGTCCTGGACGCCCAGCCCGCCTCCGACGTGGTGATCACGGTGAGCAGCGACAATTCGGACGTGACGGCGGACACCGACGCCGCGACGTCCGGCAACCAGACCACGCTGACCTTCACGCCGTCCAACTGGGACACGGCCCAGACGGTGACGGTGTCCGCCGCCCAGGACGCCGACGCGGTGAACGACGCGGCCTCCATCACCCACGCCGTCGACGCCTCCCGGAGCGCCGACGAGTACGACGCCGTGAGCGTCGCCGGGGTGGCGGTCACGGTGGCCGACGACGATACCGCCGGGGTGAGCGTGTCCGAAACCACGCTGACGGTTGCTGAGGGCAACAGTTCCACCTACACGGTGGTCCTGGACGCCCAGCCCGCCTCCGACGTGGTGATCACGGTGAGCAGCGACAATTCGGACGTGACGGTGGACCGGGCCACGCTGACCTTCAGCCCGTCCAACTGGGACACGGCCCAGACGGTGACGGTGCGGGCCGCCCAGGACGCCGACGCGGTGAACGACGCGGCCTCCATCACCCACGCGGTGGTGGCCGCCAGCAGCGCCGACGAGTACGACGCCGTGAGCGTCGCCGGGGTGGCGGTCACGGTGGCCGACGACGATACCGCCGGGGTGAGCGTGTCCGTTACTGAATTGGCGCTGGCCGAGGGGGGCCAGGCCGCCTACACGGTGGTCCTGGACGCGCTGCCCGCCTCCGACGTGGTGATCACGGTGAGCAGCGACAATTCGGACGTGACGGCGGACCGGGCCACGCTGACCTTCACCTCGTCCAACTGGGACACGGCGCAGACGGTGACGGTGCGGGCCGCCCAGGACGCCGACGCGGTGAACGACGCGGCGTCCATCACCCACGCCGTCGACGCCTCCCGGAGCGCCGACGAGTTCGACAACGTGAGCGTCGCCGGGGTGGCGGTCACGGTGGCCGACGACGACGCCGGGGTGAGCGTGTCCGAAACCACGCTGACGGTTGCTGAGGGCAACAGTTCCACCTACACGGTGGTCCTGGACGCCCAGCCCGCCTCCGACGTGGTGATCACGGTGAGCAGCGACAATTCGGACGTGACGGCGGACACCGACGCCGCGACGTCCGGCAACCAGACCACTCTGACCTTCACCTCGTCCAACTGGGACACGGCGCAGACGGTGACGGTGCGGGCCGCCCAGGACGCCGACGCGGTGAACGACGCGGCGTCCATCACCCACGCCGTCGACGCCTCCCGGAGCGCCGACGAGTTCGACAACGTGAGCGTCGCCGGGGTGGCGGTCACGGTGGCCGACGACGATACCGCCGGGGTGAGCGTGTCCGTTACTGAATTGGCGCTGGCCGAGGGGGGCCAGGCCGCCTACACGGTGGTCCTGGACGCGCTGCCCGCCTCCGACGTGGTGATCACGGTGAGCAGCGACAATTCGGACGTGACGGCGGACACCGACGCCGCGACGTCCGGCAACCAGACCACTCTGACCTTCACCTCGTCCAACTGGGACACGGCGCAGACGGTGACGGTGCGGGCCGCCCAGGACGCCGACGCGGTGAACGACGCGGCGTCCATCACCCACGCCGTCGACGCCTCCCGGAGCGCCGACGAGTTCGACAACGTGAGCGTCGCCGGGGTGGCGGTCACGGTGGCCGACGACGACGCCGGGGTGAGCGTGTCCGAAACCACGCTGACGGTTGCTGAGGGCAACAGTTCCACCTACACGGTGGTCCTGGACGCCCAGCCCGCCTCCGACGTGGTGATCACGGTGAGCAGCGACAATTCGGACGTGACGGCGGACACCGACGCCGCGACGTCCGGCAACCAGACCACTCTGACCTTCACCTCGTCCAACTGGGACACGGCGCAGACGGTGACGGTGCGGGCCGCCCAGGACGCCGACGCGGTGAACGACGCGGCGTCCATCACCCACGCCGTCGACGCCTCCCGGAGCGCCGACGAGTTCGACAACGTGAGCGTCGCCGGGGTGGCGGTCACGGTGGCCGACGACGACGCCGGGGTGAGCGTGTCCGAAACCACGCTGACGGTTGCTGAGGGCAACAGTTCCACCTACACGGTGGTCCTGGACGCCCAGCCCGCCTCCGACGTGGTGATCGGCGTAACCGCCAGCGGCAGCCCCGACGTGACGGTGGACCGGGCCACGCTGACCTTCAGCCCGTCCAACTGGGACACGGCCCAGACGGTGACGGTGTCCGCCGCCCAGGACGCCGACGCGGTGAACGACGCGGCCTCCATCACCCACGCGGTGGTGGCCGCCAGCAGCGCCGACGAGTACGACGCCGTGAGCGTCGCCGGGGTGGCGGTCACGGTGGCCGACGACGATACCGCCGGGGTGAGCGTGTCCGTTACTGAATTGGCGCTGGCCGAGGGGGGCCAGGCCGCCTACACGGTGGTCCTGGACGCGCTGCCCGCCTCCGACGTGGTGATCACGGTGAGCAGCGACAATTCGGACGTGACGGCGGACACCGACGCCGCGACGTCCGGCAACCAGACCACGCTGACCTTCACGCCGTCCAACTGGGACACGGCCCAGACGGTGACGGTGTCCGCCGCCCAGGACGCCGACGCGGTGAACGACGCGGCCTCCATCACCCACGCCGTCGACGCCTCCCGGAGCGCCGACGAGTACGACGCCGTGAGCGTCGCCGGGGTGGCGGTCACGGTGGCCGACGACGACGCCGGGGTGAGCGTGTCCGAAACCACGCTGACGGTTGCTGAGGGCAACAGTTCCACCTACACGGTGGTCCTGGACGCCCAGCCCGCCTCCGACGTGGTGATCGGCGTAACCGCCAGCGGCAGCCCCGACGTGACGGTGGACCGGGCCACGCTGACCTTCAGCCCGTCCAACTGGGACACGGCGCAGACGGTGACGGTGCGGGCCGCCCAGGACGCCGACGCGGTGAACGACGCGGCCTCCATCACCCACGCCGTCGACGCCTCCCGGAGCGCCGACGAGTTCGACAACGTGAGCGTCGCCGGGGTGGCGGTCACGGTGGCCGACGACGATACCGCCGGGGTGAGCGTGTCCGAAACCACGCTGACGGTTGCTGAGGGCAACAGTTCCACCTACACGGTGGTCCTGGACGCCCAGCCCGCCTCCGACGTGGTGATCGGCGTAACCGCCAGCGGCAGCCCCGACGTGACGGTGGACCGGGCCACGCTGACCTTCAGCCCGTCCAACTGGGACACGGCGCAGACGGTGACGGTGCGGGCCGCCCAGGACGCCGACGCGGTGAACGACGCGGCCTCCATCACCCACGCCGTCGACGCCTCCCGGAGCGCCGACGAGTACGACGCCGTGAGCGTCGCCGGGGTGGCGGTCACGGTGGCCGACGACGATACCGCCGGGGTGAGCGTGTCCGAAACCACGCTGACGGTTGCTGAGGGCAACAGTTCCACCTACACGGTGGTCCTGGACGCCCAGCCCGCCTCCGACGTGGTGATCGGCGTAACCGCCAGCGGCAGCCCCGACGTGACGGTGGACCGGGCCACGCTGACCTTCAGCCCGTCCAACTGGGACACGGCCCAGACGGTGACGGTGCGGGCCGCCCAGGACGCCGACGCGGTGAACGACGCGGCCTCCATCACCCACGCGGTGGTGGCCGCCAGCAGCGCCGACGAGTACGACGCCGTGAGCGTCGCCGGGGTGGCGGTCACGGTGGCCGACGACGATACCGCCGGGGTGAGCGTGTCCGTTACTGAATTGGCGCTGGCCGAGGGGGGCCAGGCCGCCTACACGGTGGTCCTGGACGCGCTGCCCGCCTCCGACGTGGTGATCACGGTGAGCAGCGACAATTCGGACGTGACGGCGGACACCGACGCCGCGACGTCCGGCAACCAGACCACTCTGACCTTCACCTCGTCCAACTGGGACACGGCGCAGACGGTGACGGTGCGGGCCGCCCAGGACGCCGACGCGGTGAACGACGCGGCGTCCATCACCCACGCCGTCGACGCCTCCCGGAGCGCCGACGAGTTCGACAACGTGAGCGTCGCCGGGGTGGCGGTCACGGTGGCCGACGACGACGCCGGGGTGAGCGTGTCCGAAACCACGCTGACGGTTGCTGAGGGCAACAGTTCCACCTACACGGTGGTCCTGGACGCCCAGCCCGCCTCCGACGTGGTGATCGGCGTAACCGCCAGCGGCAGCCCCGACGTGACGGTGGACCGGGCCACGCTGACCTTCAGCCCGTCCAACTGGGACACGGCCCAGACGGTGACGGTGTCCGCCGCCCAGGACGCCGACGCGGTGAACGACGCGGCCTCCATCACCCACGCCGTCGACGCCTCCCGGAGCGCCGACGAGTTCGACGCCGTGAGCGTCGCCGGGGTGGCGGTCACGGTGGCCGACGACGATACCGCCGGGGTGAGCGTGTCCGAAACCACGCTGACGGTTGCTGAGGGCAACAGTTCCACCTACACGGTGGTCCTGGACGCCCAGCCCGCCTCCGACGTGGTGATCACGGTGAGCAGCGACAATTCGGACGTGACGGCGGACACCGACGCCGCGACGTCCGGCAACCAGACCACTCTGACCTTCACCTCGTCCAACTGGGACACGGCGCAGACGGTGACGGTGCGGGCCGCCCAGGACGCCGACGCGGTGAACGACGCGGCGTCCATCACCCACGCCGTCGACGCCTCCCGGAGCGCCGACGAGTTCGACAACGTGAGCGTCGCCGGGGTGGCGGTCACGGTGGCCGACGACGACGCCGGGGTGAGCGTGTCCGAAACCACGCTGACGGTTGCTGAGGGCAACAGTTCCACCTACACGGTGGTCCTGGACGCCCAGCCCGCCTCCGACGTGGTGATCGGCGTAACCATCAGCGGCAGCCCCGACGTGACGGTGGACCGGGCCACGCTGACCTTCAGCCCGTCCAACTGGGACACGGCGCAGACGGTGACGGTGCGGGCCGCCCAGGACGCCGACGCGGTGAACGACGCGGCCTCCATCACCCACGCCGTCGACGCCTCCCGGAGCGCCGACGAGTTCGACAACGTGAGCGTCGCCGGGGTGGCGGTCACGGTGGCCGACGACGATACCGCCGGGGTGAGCGTGTCCGAAACCACGCTGACGGTTGCTGAGGGCAACAGTTCCACCTACACGGTGGTCCTGGACGCCCAGCCCGCCTCCGACGTGGTGATCGGCGTAACCGCCAGCGGCAGCCCCGACGTGACGGTGGACCGGGCCACGCTGACCTTCAGCCCGTCCAACTGGGACACGGCGCAGACGGTGACGGTGCGGGCCGCCCAGGACGCCGACGCGGTGAACGACGCGGCCTCCATCACCCACGCCGTCGACGCCTCCCGGAGCGCCGACGAGTTCGACGCCGTGAGCGTCGCCGGGGTGGCGGTCACGGTGGCCGACGACGATACCGCCGGGGTGAGCGTGTCCGAAACCACGCTGACGGTTGCTGAGGGCAACAGTTCCACCTACACGGTGGTCCTGGACGCCCAGCCCGCCTCCGACGTGGTGATCACGGTGAGCAGCGACAATTCGGACGTGACGGTGGACCGGGCCACGCTGACCTTCAGCCCGTCCAACTGGGACACGGCCCAGACGGTGACGGTGCGGGCCGCCCAGGACGCCGACGCGGTGAACGACGCGGCCTCCATCACCCACGCGGTGGTGGCCGCCAGCAGCGCCGACGAGTACGACGCCGTGAGCGTCGCCGGGGTGGCGGTCACGGTGGCCGACGACGATACCGCCGGGGTGAGCGTGTCCGTTACTGAATTGGCGCTGGCCGAGGGGGGCCAGGCCGCCTACACGGTGGTCCTGGACGCGCTGCCCGCCTCCGACGTGGTGATCACGGTGAGCAGCGACAATTCGGACGTGACGGCGGACACCGACGCCGCGACGTCCGGCAACCAGACCACTCTGACCTTCACCTCGTCCAACTGGGACACGGCCCAGACGGTGACGGTGTCCGCCGCCCAGGACGCCGACGCGGTGAACGACGCGGCCTCCATCACCCACGCCGTCGACGCCTCCCGGAGCGCCGACGAGTACGACGCCGTGAGCGTCGCCGGGGTGGCGGTCACGGTGGCCGACGACGATACCGCCGGGGTGAGCGTGTCCGAAACCACGCTGACGGTTGCTGAGGGCAACAGTTCCACCTACACGGTGGTCCTGGACGCCCAGCCCGCCTCCGACGTGGTGATCACGGTGAGCAGCGACAATTCGGACGTGACGGCGGACACCGACGCCGCGACGTCCGGCAACCAGACCACTCTGACCTTCACCTCGTCCAACTGGGACACGGCGCAGACGGTGACGGTGCGGGCCGCCCAGGACGCCGACGCGGTGAACGACGCGGCGTCCATCACCCACGCCGTCGACGCCTCCCGGAGCGCCGACGAGTTCGACAACGTGAGCGTCGCCGGGGTGGCGGTCACGGTGGCCGACGACGACGCCGGGGTGAGCGTGTCCGAAACCACGCTGACGGTTGCTGAGGGCAACAGTTCCACCTACACGGTGGTCCTGGACGCCCAGCCCGCCTCCGACGTGGTGATCACGGTGAGCAGCGACAATTCGGACGTGACGGCGGACCGGGCCACGCTGACCTTCAGCCCGTCCAACTGGGACACGGCGCAGACGGTGACGGTGCGGGCCGCCCAGGACGCCGACGCGGTGAACGACGCGGCCTCCATCACCCACGCGGTGGTGGCCTCCCGGAGCGCCGACGAGTACGACGCCGTGAGCGTCGCCGGGGTGGCGGTCACGGTGGCCGACGACGACGCCGGGGTGAGCGTGTCCGAAACCACGCTGACGGTTGCTGAGGGCAACAGTTCCACCTACACGGTGGTCCTGGACGCCCAGCCCGCCTCCGACGTGGTGATCGGCGTAACCGCCAGCGGCAGCCCCGACGTGACGGTGGACCGGGCCACGCTGACCTTCAGCCCGTCCAACTGGGACACGGCCCAGACGGTGACGGTGTCCGCCGCCCAGGACGCCGACGCGGTGAACGACGCGGCCTCCATCACCCACGCCGTCGACGCCTCCCGGAGCGCCGACGAGTTCGACGCCGTGAGCGTCGCCGGGGTGGCGGTCACGGTGGCCGACGACGATACCGCCGGGGTGAGCGTGTCCGAAACCACGCTGACGGTTGCTGAGGGCAACAGTTCCACCTACACGGTGGTCCTGGACGCCCAGCCCGCCTCCGACGTGGTGATCACGGTGAGCAGCGACAATTCGGACGTGACGGCGGACACCGACGCCGCGACGTCCGGCAACCAGACCACGCTGACCTTCACGCCGTCCAACTGGGACACGGCCCAGACGGTGACGGTGTCCGCCGCCCAGGACGCCGACGCGGTGAACGACGCGGCCTCCATCACCCACGCCGTCGACGCCTCCCGGAGCGCCGACGAGTACGACGCCGTGAGCGTCGCCGGGGTGGCGGTCACGGTGGCCGACGACGACGCCGGGGTGAGCGTGTCCGAAACCACGCTGACGGTTGCTGAGGGCAACAGTTCCACCTACACGGTGGTCCTGGACGCCCAGCCCGCCTCCGACGTGGTGATCACGGTGAGCAGCGACAATTCGGACGTGACGGCGGACACCGACGCCGCGACGTCCGGCAACCAGACCACGCTGACCTTCACGCCGTCCAACTGGGACACGGCCCAGACGGTGACGGTGTCCGCCGCCCAGGACGCCGACGCGGTGAACGACGCGGCCTCCATCACCCACGCCGTCGACGCCTCCCGGAGCGCCGACGAGTACGACGCCGTGAGCGTCGCCGGGGTGGCGGTCACGGTGGCCGACGACGACGCCGGGGTGAGCGTGTCCGAAACCACGCTGACGGTTGCTGAGGGCAACAGTTCCACCTACACGGTGGTCCTGGACGCCCAGCCCGCCTCCGACGTGGTGATCGGCGTAACCGCCAGCGGCAGCCCCGACGTGACGGTGGACCGGGCCACGCTGACCTTCAGCCCGTCCAACTGGGACACGGCGCAGACGGTGACGGTGCGGGCCGCCCAGGACGCCGACGCGGTGAACGACGCGGCCTCCATCACCCACGCGGTGGTGGCCTCCCGGAGCGCCGACGAGTACGACGCCGTGAGCGTCGCCGGGGTGGCGGTCACGGTGGCCGACGACGACGCCGGGGTGAGCGTGTCCGAAACCACGCTGACGGTTGCTGAGGGCAACAGTTCCACCTACACGGTGGTCCTGGACGCCCAGCCCGCCTCCGACGTGGTGATCGGCGTAACCGCCAGCGGCAGCCCCGACGTGACGGTGGACCGGGCCACGCTGACCTTCAGCCCGTCCAACTGGGACACGGCCCAGACGGTGACGGTGTCCGCCGCCCAGGACGCCGACGCGGTGAACGACGCGGCCTCCATCACCCACGCCGTCGACGCCTCCCGGAGCGCCGACGAGTACGACGCCGTGAGCGTCGCCGGGGTGGCGGTCACGGTGGCCGACGACGATACCGCCGGGGTGAGCGTGTCCGAAACCACGCTGACGGTTGCTGAGGGCAACAGTTCCACCTACACGGTGGTCCTGGACGCCCAGCCCGCCTCCGACGTGGTGATCACGGTGAGCAGCGACAATTCGGACGTGACGGTGGACCGGGCCACGCTGACCTTCAGCCCGTCCAACTGGGACACGGCCCAGACGGTGACGGTGCGGGCCGCCCAGGACGCCGACGCGGTGAACGACGCGGCCTCCATCACCCACGCGGTGGTGGCCGCCAGCAGCGCCGACGAGTACGACGCCGTGAGCGTCGCCGGGGTGGCGGTCACGGTGGCCGACGACGATACCGCCGGGGTGAGCGTGTCCGTTACTGAATTGGCGCTGGCCGAGGGGGGCCAGGCCGCCTACACGGTGGTCCTGGACGCGCTGCCCGCCTCCGACGTGGTGATCACGGTGAGCAGCGACAATTCGGACGTGACGGCGGACCGGGCCACGCTGACCTTCACCTCGTCCAACTGGGACACGGCGCAGACGGTGACGGTGCGGGCCGCCCAGGACGCCGACGCGGTGAACGACGCGGCGTCCATCACCCACGCCGTCGACGCCTCCCGGAGCGCCGACGAGTTCGACAACGTGAGCGTCGCCGGGGTGGCGGTCACGGTGGCCGACGACGACGCCGGGGTGAGCGTGTCCGAAACCACGCTGACGGTTGCTGAGGGCAACAGTTCCACCTACACGGTGGTCCTGGACGCCCAGCCCGCCTCCGACGTGGTGATCACGGTGAGCAGCGACAATTCGGACGTGACGGTGGACCGGGCCACGCTGACCTTCAGCCCGTCCAACTGGGACACGGCCCAGACGGTGACGGTGTCCGCCGCCCAGGACGCCGACGCGGTGAACGACGCGGCCTCCATCACCCACGCCGTCGACGCCTCCCGGAGCGCCGACGAGTTCGACGCCGTGAGCGTCGCCGGGGTGGCGGTCACGGTGGCCGACGACGATACCGCCGGGGTGAGCGTGTCCGAAACCACGCTGACGGTTGCTGAGGGCAACAGTTCCACCTACACGGTGGTCCTGGACGCCCAGCCCGCCTCCGACGTGGTGATCGGCGTAACCGCCAGCGGCAGCCCCGACGTGACGGTGGACCGGGCCACGCTGACCTTCAGCCCGTCCAACTGGGACACGGCCCAGACGGTGACGGTGTCCGCCGCCCAGGACGCCGACGCGGTGAACGACGCGGCCTCCATCACCCACGCCGTCGACGCCTCCCGGAGCGCCGACGAGTTCGACGCCGTGAGCGTCGCCGGGGTGGCGGTCACGGTGGCCGACGACGATACCGCCGGGGTGAGCGTGTCCGAAACCACGCTGACGGTTGCTGAGGGCAACAGTTCCACCTACACGGTGGTCCTGGACGCCCAGCCCGCCTCCGACGTGGTGATCACGGTGAGCAGCGACAATTCGGACGTGACGGCGGACACCGACGCCGCGACGTCCGGCAACCAGACCACTCTGACCTTCACCTCGTCCAACTGGGACACGGCGCAGACGGTGACGGTGCGGGCCGCCCAGGACGCCGACGCGGTGAACGACGCGGCGTCCATCACCCACGCCGTCGACGCCTCCCGGAGCGCCGACGAGTTCGACAACGTGAGCGTCGCCGGGGTGGCGGTCACGGTGGCCGACGACGACGCCGGGGTGAGCGTGTCCGAAACCACGCTGACGGTTGCTGAGGGCAACAGTTCCACCTACACGGTGGTCCTGGACGCCCAGCCCGCCTCCGACGTGGTGATCGGCGTAACCGCCAGCGGCAGCCCCGACGTGACGGTGGACCGGGCCACGCTGACCTTCAGCCCGTCCAACTGGGACACGGCCCAGACGGTGACGGTGTCCGCCGCCCAGGACGCCGACGCGGTGAACGACGCGGCCTCCATCACCCACGCCGTCGACGCCTCCCGGAGCGCCGACGAGTACGACGCCGTGAGCGTCGCCGGGGTGGCGGTCACGGTGGCCGACGACGACGCCGGGGTGAGCGTGTCCGAAACCACGCTGACGGTTGCTGAGGGCAACAGTTCCACCTACACGGTGGTCCTGGACGCCCAGCCCGCCTCCGACGTGGTGATCACGGTGAGCAGCGACAATTCGGACGTGACGGCGGACACCGACGCCGCGACGTCCGGCAACCAGACCACGCTGACCTTCACGCCGTCCAACTGGGACACGGCCCAGACGGTGACGGTGTCCGCCGCCCAGGACGCCGACGCGGTGAACGACGCGGCCTCCATCACCCACGCCGTCGACGCCTCCCGGAGCGCCGACGAGTACGACGCCGTGAGCGTCGCCGGGGTGGCGGTCACGGTGGCCGACGACGACGCCGGGGTGAGCGTGTCCGAAACCACGCTGACGGTTGCTGAGGGCAACAGTTCCACCTACACGGTGGTCCTGGACGCCCAGCCCGCCTCCGACGTGGTGATCACGGTGAGCAGCGACAATTCGGACGTGACGGCGGACACCGACGCCGCGACGTCCGGCAACCAGACCACGCTGACCTTCACGCCGTCCAACTGGGACACGGCCCAGACGGTGACGGTGTCCGCCGCCCAGGACGCCGACGCGGTGAACGACGCGGCCTCCATCACCCACGCCGTCGACGCCTCCCGGAGCGCCGACGAGTACGACGCCGTGAGCGTCGCCGGGGTGGCGGTCACGGTGGCCGACGACGACGCCGGGGTGAGCGTGTCCGAAACCACGCTGACGGTTGCTGAGGGCAACAGTTCCACCTACACGGTGGTCCTGGACGCCCAGCCCGCCTCCGACGTGGTGATCGGCGTAACCGCCAGCGGCAGCCCCGACGTGACGGTGGACCGGGCCACGCTGACCTTCAGCCCGTCCAACTGGGACACGGCGCAGACGGTGACGGTGCGGGCCGCCCAGGACGCCGACGCGGTGAACGACGCGGCCTCCATCACCCACGCCGTCGACGCCTCCCGGAGCGCCGACGAGTTCGACAACGTGAGCGTCGCCGGGGTGGCGGTCACGGTGGCCGACGACGATACCGCCGGGGTGAGCGTGTCCGAAACCACGCTGACGGTTGCTGAGGGCAACAGTTCCACCTACACGGTGGTCCTGGACGCCCAGCCCGCCTCCGACGTGGTGATCGGCGTAACCGCCAGCGGCAGCCCCGACGTGACGGTGGACCGGGCCACGCTGACCTTCAGCCCGTCCAACTGGGACACGGCGCAGACGGTGACGGTGCGGGCCGCCCAGGACGCCGACGCGGTGAACGACGCGGCCTCCATCACCCACGCCGTCGACGCCTCCCGGAGCGCCGACGAGTTCGACAACGTGAGCGTCGCCGGGGTGGCGGTCACGGTGGCCGACGACGACGCCGGGGTGAGCGTGTCCGAAACCACGCTGACGGTTGCTGAGGGCAACAGTTCCACCTACACGGTGGTCCTGGACGCCCAGCCCGCCTCCGACGTGGTGATCGGCGTAACCGCCAGCGGCAGCCCCGACGTGACGGTGGACCGGGCCACGCTGACCTTCAGCCCGTCCAACTGGGACACGGCCCAGACGGTGACGGTGTCCGCCGCCCAGGACGCCGACGCGGTGAACGACGCGGCCTCCATCACCCACGCCGTCGACGCCTCCCGGAGCGCCGACGAGTTCGACGCCGTGAGCGTCGCCGGGGTGGCGGTCACGGTGGCCGACGACGATACCGCCGGGGTGAGCGTGTCCGAAACCACGCTGACGGTTGCTGAGGGCAACAGTTCCACCTACACGGTGGTCCTGGACGCCCAGCCCGCCTCCGACGTGGTGATCACGGTGAGCAGCGACAATTCGGACGTGACGGCGGACACCGACGCCGCGACGTCCGGCAACCAGACCACGCTGACCTTCACGCCGTCCAACTGGGACACGGCCCAGACGGTGACGGTGTCCGCCGCCCAGGACGCCGACGCGGTGAACGACGCGGCCTCCATCACCCACGCCGTCGACGCCTCCCGGAGTGCCGACGAGTACGACGCCGTGAGCGTCGCCGGGGTGGCGGTCACGGTGGCCGACGACGACGCCGGGGTGAGCGTGTCCGAAACCACGCTGACGGTTGCTGAGGGCAACAGTTCCACCTACACGGTGGTCCTGGACGCCCAGCCCGCCTCCGACGTGGTGATCACGGTGAGCAGCGACAATTCGGACGTGACGGCGGACACCGACGCCGCGACGTCCGGCAACCAGACCACTCTGACCTTCACCTCGTCCAACTGGGACACGGCGCAGACGGTGACGGTGCGGGCCGCCCAGGACGCCGACGCGGTGAACGACGCGGCGTCCATCACCCACGCCGTCGACGCCTCCCGGAGCGCCGACGAGTTCGACAACGTGAGCGTCGCCGGGGTGGCGGTCACGGTGGCCGACGACGACGCCGGGGTGAGCGTGTCCGAAACCACGCTGACGGTTGCTGAGGGCAACAGTTCCACCTACACGGTGGTCCTGGACGCCCAGCCCGCCTCCGACGTGGTGATCGGCGTAACCGCCAGCGGCAGCCCCGACGTGACGGTGGACCGGGCCACGCTGACCTTCAGCCCGTCCAACTGGGACACGGCCCAGACGGTGACGGTGTCCGCCGCCCAGGACGCCGACGCGGTGAACGACGCGGCCTCCATCACCCACGCCGTCGACGCCTCCCGGAGCGCCGACGAGTTCGACGCCGTGAGCGTCGCCGGGGTGGCGGTCACGGTGGCCGACGACGATACCGCCGGGGTGAGCGTGTCCGAAACCACGCTGACGGTTGCTGAGGGCAACAGTTCCACCTACACGGTGGTCCTGGACGCCCAGCCCGCCTCCGACGTGGTGATCACGGTGAGCAGCGACAATTCGGACGTGACGGCGGACACCGACGCCGCGACGTCCGGCAACCAGACCACTCTGACCTTCACCTCGTCCAACTGGGACACGGCGCAGACGGTGACGGTGCGGGCCGCCCAGGACGCCGACGCGGTGAACGACGCGGCGTCCATCACCCACGCCGTCGACGCCTCCCGGAGCGCCGACGAGTTCGACAACGTGAGCGTCGCCGGGGTGGCGGTCACGGTGGCCGACGACGACGCCGGGGTGAGCGTGTCCGAAACCACGCTGACGGTTGCTGAGGGCAACAGTTCCACCTACACGGTGGTCCTGGACGCCCAGCCCGCCTCCGACGTGGTGATCACGGTGAGCAGCGACAATTCGGACGTGACGGCGGACCGGGCCACGCTGACCTTCAGCCCGTCCAACTGGGACACGGCGCAGACGGTGACGGTGCGGGCCGCCCAGGACGCCGACGCGGTGAACGACGCGGCGTCCATCACCCACGCCGTCGACGCCTCCCGGAGCGCCGACGAGTTCGACAACGTGAGCGTCGCCGGGGTGGCGGTCACGGTGGCCGACGACGACGCCGGGGTGAGCGTGTCCGAAACCACGCTGACGGTTGCTGAGGGCAACAGTTCCACCTACACGGTGGTCCTGGACGCCCAGCCCGCCTCCGACGTGGTGATCGGCGTAACCGCCAGCGGCAGCCCCGACGTGACGGTGGACCGGGCCACGCTGACCTTCAGCCCGTCCAACTGGGACACGGCCCAGACGGTGACGGTGTCCGCCGCCCAGGACGCCGACGCGGTGAACGACGCGGCCTCCATCACCCACGCCGTCGACGCCTCCCGGAGCGCCGACGAGTTCGACGCCGTGAGCGTCGCCGGGGTGGCGGTCACGGTGGCCGACGACGATACCGCCGGGGTGAGCGTGTCCGAAACCACGCTGACGGTTGCTGAGGGCAACAGTTCCACCTACACGGTGGTCCTGGACGCCCAGCCCGCCTCCGACGTGGTGATCACGGTGAGCAGCGACAATTCGGACGTGACGGCGGACCGGGCCACGCTGACCTTCAGCCCGTCCAACTGGGACACGGCGCAGACGGTGACGGTGCGGGCCGCCCAGGACGCCGACGCGGTGAACGACGCGGCCTCCATCACCCACGCGGTGGTGGCCTCCCGGAGCGCCGACGAGTACGACGCCGTGAGCGTCGCCGGGGTGGCGGTCACGGTGGCCGACGACGACGCCGGGGTGAGCGTGTCCGAAACCACGCTGACGGTTGCTGAGGGCAACAGTTCCACCTACACGGTGGTCCTGGACGCCCAGCCCGCCTCCGACGTGGTGATCACGGTGAGCAGCGACAATTCGGACGTGACGGCGGACACCGACGCCGCGACGTCCGGCAACCAGACCACTCTGACCTTCACCTCGTCCAACTGGGACACGGCGCAGACGGTGACGGTGCGGGCCGCCCAGGACGCCGACGCGGTGAACGACGCGGCGTCCATCACCCACGCCGTCGACGCCTCCCGGAGCGCCGACGAGTTCGACAACGTGAGCGTCGCCGGGGTGGCGGTCACGGTGGCCGACGACGACGCCGGGGTGAGCGTGTCCGAAACCACGCTGACGGTTGCTGAGGGCAACAGTTCCACCTACACGGTGGTCCTGGACGCCCAGCCCGCCTCCGACGTGGTGATCACGGTGAGCAGCGACAATTCGGACGTGACGGCGGACACCGACGCCGCGACGTCCGGCAACCAGACCACGCTGACCTTCACCTCGTCCAACTGGGACACGGCCCAGACGGTGACGGTGTCCGCCGCCCAGGACGCCGACGCGGTGAACGACGCGGCCTCCATCACCCACGCCGTCGACGCCTCCCGGAGCGCCGACGAGTTCGACGCCGTGAGCGTCGCCGGGGTGGCGGTCACGGTGGCCGACGACGACGCCGGGGTGAGCGTGTCCGAAACCACGCTGACGGTTGCTGAGGGCAACAGTTCCACCTACACGGTGGTCCTGGACGCCCAGCCCGCCTCCGACGTGGTGATCGGCGTAACCATCAGCGGCAGCCCCGACGTGACGGTGGACCGGGCCACGCTGACCTTCAGCCCGTCCAACTGGGACACGGCCCAGACGGTGACGGTGTCCGCCGCCCAGGACGCCGACGCGGTGAACGACGCGGCCTCCATCACCCACGCCGTCGACGCCTCCCGGAGCGCCGACGAGTTCGACGCCGTGAGCGTCGCCGGGGTGGCGGTCACGGTGGCCGACGACGATACCGCAGAGGTGAGCGTGACCGTCGCCGACGACGAGACCGCCGGGGTGAGCGTGTCCGAAACCACGCTGACGGTTGCTGAGGGCAACAGTTCCACCTACACGGTGGTCCTGGACGCGCTGCCATCAGGCAACGTGGTGATCGGCGTAACCGCCAGCGGCAGCCCCGACGTGACGGTGGACCGGGCCACGCTGACCTTCAGCCCGTCCAACTGGGACACGGCCCAGACGGTGACGGTGTCCGCCGCCCAGGACGCCGACGCGGTGAACGACGCGGCCTCCATCACCCACGCCGTCGACGCCTCCCGGAGCGCCGACGAGTACGACAACGTGAGCGTCGGCGGGGTGGCGGTGACCGTCGCCGACGACGAGACCGCAGAGGTGAGCGTGACCGTCGCCGACGACGAGACCGCCGGGGTGAGCGTGTCCGAAACCACGCTGACGGTTGCTGAGGGCAACAGTTCCACCTACACGGTGGTCCTGGACGCCCAGCCCGCCTCCGACGTGGTGATCGGCGTAACCATCAGCGGCAGCCCCGACGTGACGGTGGACCGGGCCACGCTGACCTTCAGCCCGTCCAACTGGGACACGGCCCAGACGGTGACGGTGTCCGCCGCCCAGGACGCCGACGCGGTGAACGACGCGGCCTCCATCACCCACGCCGTCGACGCCTCCCGGAGCGCCGACGAGTTCGACGCCGTGAGCGTCGCCGGGGTGGCGGTCACGGTGGCCGACGACGATACCGCAGAGGTGAGCGTGACCGTCGCCGACGACGAGACCGCCGGGGTGAGCGTGTCCGAAACCACGCTGACGGTTGCTGAGGGCAACAGTTCCACCTACACGGTGGTCCTGGACGCGCTGCCATCAGGCAACGTGGTGATCGGCGTAACCGCCAGCGGCAGCCCCGACGTGACGGTGGACCGGGCCACGCTGACCTTCAGCCCGTCCAACTGGGACACGGCCCAGACGGTGACGGTGTCCGCCGCCCAGGACGCCGACGCGGTGAACGACGCGGCCTCCATCACCCACGCCGTCGACGCCTCCCGGAGCGCCGACGAGTACGACAACGTGAGCGTCGGCGGGGTGGCGGTGACCGTCGCCGACGACGACAGCCGACCGCCCGGCGGTGGCGACAACTGGACGCCAGCCATATCCATCGCGGCGGATACCTCCCCGATCACTGAGGGGAGCGACGCCAACTTCATTATCACCGCCAGTCCTGCGCCAAGCGCTGCCCTCGCCGTGACGGTCCGTGTCTCCGGCGGCGCGAACTTCACCACCGTGTCCGGCAATAAAACGGTGCGACTCGCCGCCGGCGCGGACACCGCAAGGCTCAGCATGGCTACCATAGACGATACCGTGGACGAGCCGAACGAAGACATTACCGCCACACTTCAGGCGCGGAACAATTACCGGGTGAGGGCGCCCGGCAGCTCGGCATCAATAACGGTAACCGACAACGACGCGATACCCGGAGCGCCCACGGAACTTACGGCGGCTCCGGGCGACGGCCAGGTGGAATTGAGCTGGACTGCTCCCGCGAACCACGGCAACTCCCGCATTACGCACTACACCGTTGAATACTCAACCGACAGCAACTTCAGGGCGGCGGCGATGATCTCGGGCACTGCTGACGCCGCGACCACTCTGAGCATCGGCGGCCTGACCAACGGCGTTGAGTGCCACTTCTGGGTGAGGGCGGTCAATGTCGTCGGCCCCAGCGACTGGTCAGCGCCAGCCATCGCCACGCCACGCCATAGTGCCATTGTGCCGATAGCTAAGCCGGCGCCAACGCAACCACCGGACCAAGGCGGCAACGAAACTCCCACGCCGACACTGACGGCCGTACCTGTGCTGGCAGCCACCGCTCCTCCCAAACCCAGTCCTACGGCTACTGCGGATGTGCCGTCCGCCGCGGCCCCATCAGATTTAGCGCCTCAAAGCCCTGATGAAGGGGTGCGTCTGGGCTGGCCGTTCTGGCTCCCCATAGCCATTATCATCATAATCCTGATGGCCCGCCGGCTGCGGAGGCTGCGGCGCTGGCGCTAGGATGGGGATACCGCGAGAGCCGCATAAACAAATCCCAAGATGATGCCAGTCTCCTGATTGCTGTGGTGGCCGCTACGCACAATGGTCCCGCCCTGCTCGCCAACCGCCCGGTGCCGTCCGTTCTGTGCCAGACGCCCTCCCTGCCTCTTCGTCGTGGTGGGGGATTCAGAAAAAGGGCGCCAGCGGCTAAATGAGGAGATTATGACGGACGTTGCTTTACCCCGGACCGGATTCGTGCACATGGGGAACTGCTGCAATACGGTGTTCCTCACTGAAGAACCCTGCTTAGCCCCGTACGCTTCTTGACTGGCGATGACAATCACCCGAACGGGATCCCAGGTTGTCATTGCACCCACCCGATGGAACTCAGCAAGTACCAGCTCAGCCCCGGTTTTCACACTCCGCTACTCCGTCGTATTCCAGCGGCTTCTCAACGTTGCCCTCGGCACCGCGGGCCGGGGCAAAGACATGCCGCCACCGGATCGGCGTCCTCCTGGCGCCGCTGATGACCTGCTTCGTCAGGGCCAGCATCGGTTCATCCCAAGCAGCCCCGAAGCCTTCCTTGACCCACCACCACGCCAAGGAACATCCCGTCCCAAACCCTTGCGTTCATACGCCTGGAACGCGGCAACGGCTACTTCCACCAGATACCCCGAGTGACCACACGCCGCAGCAATCGGACCTGATTGGCCCTGTTCAGCTCCCGCCGTGCCTCAGCCAGGGCATCCAGCCGCCGCCGGACATGATCTTGCCTTCTCCATCCATCCAACGGTTCCCTCTCCGGCGGCAGCGTCAGGCGAAAGTCCCGAAGCATCTCTGCTTCAGTTCCCACCGGCGTACCCCAACCCTGGCCCGGTCAACCCGGCTACCCGCCGCATCTCCGCCGGCCCGCAGGCTGCGCCACTCGGCCGCCAGCACCGCCGCCGGGCCGCAGGCGTGTTCCCCGTTGGGCTGCTCTTCCAACGTAACCACCCAGGCGTCGGGCAGCCCGTGGCCCCGCTGGGGCGGAGGCCACGCGGACGGTTCTTGCGGCCCCACCACCGTTTCAGACTCGCCCCGTTGCTGCTGCGACTGCTCCAAACGGGCCACCCGGCGCTCCAACTCTTCCAGTTAACACGCCTGGACTTCGACAATCTCTCGCAACCCGAGAATCTCCTCCTCCAGCGCCGCCACCCGTTGCTCCAGGAGTCCGGCCTCATCCTTCAGAGCACCATCTTCGCCGCCAACCTCCGCCCCGCCGTCGTCACCAACGCCCGCGGCCCGAAAGTCCGCCAACGCCTGCCGCATCCGCCGGGACACGTGCCGGGAATCATAGCAGGTCATCATGGTGCGGTAGTTCACCCCCAGAGCCTCGACTACCGCCACCCGGCCCCGGTCATTGACCAGGGCGTCCAGCAGGTCCAATAGGGATTGGGCTGATAGGGGTGCATGCGGCCCAATTCCGGACCACTGTCACTGTCATTTGATGGCTGCCAACCACGCCCGTCCTTTGCTATGATCGATGTATGGCAATCTCCAACCGTCAGTTACTCGACTCCCTCAGCCGGATGCCGTTCATCGACGCGGCGGAACTGGAACGCGGCGCAGAGGGTGACGGTGCGGGCGGCCCAGGACGCCGACGCGGTGGACGACGCGGCCTCCATCACCCACATGGTCGCGGCCACCAGCAGCGCCGACGAGTATGACTCGGTTAGAGTCTCCGGCGTGAGGGTGACCGTCACCGACAACGACGTAGCCCAGAACCAGCCCGACCGGAGTCCGACGTTCGCCTCGCGGACGGTGGACGACCAGATCTACGCAGTAGGCGAAGACATAGGGACGGTGAGCCTGCCCTCCGCTCTTGGGGGGCGACGACAGGCTGCGATACAGCTTGTCGCCAGACCTGCCCGCGGGGCTGCGCTTCAACTCGGACCGCACGATCACCGGCACGCCCAGGGCGACGTTCCCCAGGACGCGGTTCACCTATACGACGGCCGATTCCGACGGTGACCGCGTTCACCTGCGCTTCTATATCACCGTGAACGAGAGGCCGGGGGTGAGCGTGTCCCTCACCGAAGTGGAAGTGGCCGAGGGCGACGACGACGCCTACACGGTGGTCCTGAACGCGCTGCCATCAGGCAACGTGGTGATCAGCGTAGCGGTGAGCGACAATTCGGACATGACGGTGTCGCCGGCGACCCTGACCTTCACCTCGTCCAACTGGGACACGGCGCAGACGGTGACGGTGACCGCCGCCCAGGACGCCGACGCCGCGAACGACGCAACCGCCATCGCCCACGCCGTCGACGCCTCCCGGAGCGCCGACGAGTAAGACGGCGCGACCATCGCGAGCGTGAGCTTGACCGTGGACGACGATGACGCCGCGGTGAGCGTGTCCGCGTCCACGCTGACGGTGTCCGAGGGCGGCAGCGCCACCTACACGGTGGTCCTGGACGCCCAGCCCGCCTCCGACGTGGTGATCGGTGTAACCAAGAGCGGCAGCCCCGACGTGACGGTGTCGCCGGCGACCCTGACCTTCACCTCGTCCAACTGGGACACGGCGCAGACGGTAAGGGTGTCCGCCGCCCAGGACGCCGACGCCGCGAACGACGCAGCCGCCATCGCCCACGCCGTCGACGCCTCCCGGAGCGCCGACGAGTACGACGGCGCGACCATCGCCGGGGTGACGGTCACGGTGGCCGACGACGACACCGCCGGGGCGACGGTGTCCGAGACCACGCTGACGGTGTCCGAGGGGGGCAGCAATATCAGCGTATGGGTCTTGACGCTCATAGGCGTGCTGCTCAACCTCGTGGCCCTAGGCGTCGCCATAGGCATCTGGCGGCGGCGCTAGCGCTTAACGGCATGAGATTCTGCCTGGGTTCGTCATGGGGCGGAACCAGCGATTGAACTGGTCTCTTACGTCGCATCCTTGAGCAGCGGATATGGACAAGTCTGTGGACTCAAGGCAGACGGTCAGTGGTATGCTGGAAGAGACGACTTCAACCAAGCTTTCCCGCCAGAATGGGGCTCATTACCTGAGACCGCCTCCCACCGTTGCACAATATGCAATGCGATGCCTATAGCGAAACCTCCCACCGGAAAGTTCGCAGTACGGTACACTCCGGCCCACCAAACTTGACAAATCAAGAGGCTTCATTAGACGGACTCAATAGCAAAGGAAACTCATGTATTCGTGGGCGGTCGATTGGGTCCATTCAAAGCAGACTCACAAAAGGAGTTTGCCACGTCGTGCCCAATTGACTGTTCTATTCTCCTCAGATGGGCCTAGTAGGACTGAGTAAATCTGTAGAAGAGCATGACTTCTGACCCCTACGGCAGAACGGATATGGTGCATCGCCCTCTATTCTCGAAGTCGCGCTTTAGCCGAGTGCGGTCCGAGATAGCTGAGTCAGGGTCGTAAACAACGAACAGAATATGTGCCTCCTGAGGATATTTCGTCAGGTCTGCGGCCATTCCCTCCGTGACCCTGCTCGGAGTAGTGTTGCCCCGGATGTACTTCCCTTCGACCAGCAAGTGCCCACGGTCAATAGAAAAGTCTGGAATCACACCGGCTCTAGCAAAGGGTACAGAGGGGTGTTCTCTCTGCAAGTCTTCGCGCCAAGTGTCGAGGAGCCCTTCAATCTTGTCGTTAAGGTCGGTCTCGTTAGCTGGGCGTACACTCTGGAAAGACTTCGGGAGAGCAGATGCAAGTCGACTCTCAATCGACGTTACCAAACGTTCAATGGGTGCCTTCAGGAATTCCCTATCAGAAACCAGCTTCAATAAGGAGTCCGGGGCCAGTGGACTAAATACCCCTTCGTGAAGATCCCGCATACGCCGAAGCGCACGGCCGACGTGCTTCCCATGCCGCGAGCACAATTCCCAAACTTTCTCTACCAGTTCGTTCTCGTCCTCGTAGCCTGGCACCCAATCCAAAAGCATCTGAAGCTCGTCGATCATTTGATTGTAGAAATATGCAAGGTTCCAATTTGAGAAGCTCGCCGCTTGTCTCAGATAGTCTACTGCGGTTGTCTTACCTTCCGCTGACGGGATACTGGAGGTGATAAGGTTCGTTGCATACAAACTTTCGTTGTCAGCCTTTTCGGCACCAGATCCATAAACCCCAATGCGGCGATCTAAACACTGGAAACACTCTCCGCAATGGGTGGCATTCGGTCCAGAATTGTATGTGCGAGTACACGAAACCGAACTTGGCAGCAAGTGTCCGCGGCCAGAGTTCTTGAGGTAATCCACCACGTCAGACTTGGTGAACCAGAAAAAGGGCATCTCTATAGAGAACGGGCTTTCTGCAATCAGAGAAAATAGCGACGCCAAGCGTCCGACCGTTTGGGGGTGAGTCGTTCGGCTGGCTCTCGCGTTGATGAGATCGTCTCGCCGAGCGAAATTGAGACTGGTTACACCATTTTCGTAGACGTAGAAGCGGTCGCGGCCAAATGCTGTGGCCAGCGCGAAGGCGATACTCCCATACAGAAAGGGTCTGCTACGCTGAGTTTCCTCTCGACGCCCCACGCCTTGAAGATGAGTCTTGAATTGGTAGGGACTAACGCGCCCAGGGTAGTTTTCTCTCAAAGCGGATGCAAGGCCTCGTTGCGTTCGGATGGTACCTACCTGCGACAAGTGGCTAACTAGGCAAACGTGTCCACTGGTCTGTTCAAGTCGTTGGACGGCCCCGGCAAGGGAATCAATCCCACCGGAGAAAAGCATGATGGAGAGGTCGCCATGATGCTCCATCGAGAAGTCTTCTCTGTCAAATAGGTTCGTCGGTGGAGTGGCATGCCCAGCTTGAAACGTGAACTTATAGCCTTGGTCGCCAGTTGCGAATCCGAGTACGGCTTCCAGCGCATCCCTTATTATTGGTTGACACCAAAACTTGTAGTCCCTAACCTTTACTACGAATTGCAGGTTGAGATAGCGTTCCACAAACTTCCCGAAGAAAAGGCGCGCGACCTCACAGAAGCCGCTGCCGTCGCTTGCTCTTCTCCAGACTTCGGAGGCTTGCTCATGTTCACCAGTAAAAGAGAGCTGCCGAGTTTGTTGTTCCGTCCAAGTCGAGATAGCATCTACTGCTGCTTTGCGAGCTATCTCTGCATACTCGGCTGACTGCTTGTTGTCTGCTACATACTGGACCAGAGCGCTCGCAAGTTTGAGTGGCGATGGGTTAGTCTCCAGATCAATGGCGAGCTCACCAAGCGAAGCTCTATCGACACTGGGAGAAGCTGACAGTGAAAGGCCTAGCAGGAACTGGAAGGAGGCAACGAATCCGGCATCTCCCTGAATAGCTAGCAGACGGGAGCGGACGTTCTCAAGAGTAGCGTTTGCCAGCCCATGTACATCTCCATCGACCGAGGCAGCATCAGCGATGCCGCCCACGACATCTTGCCACCGCTTCGTTCGTGGCAGGGCCCCTACACGCTCATGTCCCATGGTAAATAAGCTCTGTCAGGTTGCGTACTAGGTCGAACATCTCCGCCTCAGTGACGGAGGTCACTAACAAGTTATCCGTGAGTTGATTGTCCATCCATCCCAGGACCTTGAGGTTGGGACGCTCTCTCATCAGTTCGGACACTACATTGGTATCTAGGACAAACATGAATGCAGCCCTCAATTGAACCGCGGGGGCTCGCGTATTAGGTTCCCTAGCGGGAATCTCCAATTCCACTCCGCCGAATGGTCTGAACAGTTCATGTATTGCTGTTCCAAGATTCCTGTTCGGTGCAGCGTCCTCGTCAAGGGCCGCCCTCAGGATGTCCCGGGCCTCCTGTTCCATGGAGCGCCCGTTCTCGGCTGCCCGGATGCGCAGCCGACGCTTTAGCCCTTCGTCCAGATTGCGCACGGTAATGCTGGCCAAGGTCGTGCCTCCCTTGCTTTGATGTGCAGAATTATACCGCGATTGCGATGCAATCATCATTAGGGAGCCTAAGTCTGTTTTGCACTCCCTATGGATTATAAAATGGCTCTAGCCCCTAGTGTGGAGGCGGAAAGTCTTTCAGCATATCCAAGGCATGGGGTATGACGGGAAGAAGCACCTCCAAGCACTGCTCCACTCCCCTGGTGCTGCCGGGCAAATTGATGATCAGGGTATTCCCCCTGGCTCCGACCACAGCACGGCTCAACATGGCCAGGGGAGTGTGCTTCAGCGTTTGCATCCTCATGCCCTCTGCCATGCCGGGCACCTGCTGGTCGATGACGGCAAGCGTGGCCTCCGGGGTGACGTCCCGCGAGGTCAGTCCGGTGCCGCCGGTGGTGACAATAAGGTCCAAGCCATCTTCATCTGACCAGCGTCGCAGCCTGTCCTCAATGAGCGCCTGGTCGTCGGGCAGTACTTCGTAGCGTTGGAGCTGGAAACCGTGGGCCGAGAGAACCTTCTCAATAAGGCGGCCGCTGGAATCGTCGCGTTTCCCCTGTGATCCCAGATCGCTTGCGGTGAGAACGCCCAGATTAGGCATAATACGGGCATGGTATCACAGAGGCAGACCGCAAAGCACCACACGAACAGATGTTTGCATTACGTACATTTCCCCAAACATGCTTAGGAATAATTACCAACTTCTTGATGCAGAGACTTGACAATCTTCTGCTTTAGTGGTAAAAATCAGCGATATTAGTAATTTTCAGATATTATAGGGCTCTCATCTATATTATGGTTCAGACTGCATATCATAGACCTGCTCTAGTGGAAGAAGTCGTGGGCCTCTTGGACGTAAAACCGGGGGACCGGTGCGTGGACTCAACGATTGGCGACGGCGGACACGCCGAGGCGATTCTGAAAGCCACTGCCCCTGACGGAAGGCTGCTGGGCATCGACGCCGACCCGAAATCGCTGGAACGAGCTGGGGAAAGGTTACGTCCCTATGCCGAACGCGTCGTGCTATGCAACGATAACTTCGCCAACTTGGAAAACGTGGCCGAAGACAGCGGATTCACCCCGGTGATGGCGGTTCTGATGGACCTGGGCCTTGCTTCCTGGCATTACGAATCTGGTGGACGAGGCTTCAGCTTCATGGAGAACGTACCCCTGGACATGCGGCTGAATCCAGATCAACCCATATCGGCATCTGACATAGTCAATACCTACTCGGAAACCGAGTTGACCGATCTCATATCAACCTACGGCGAGGAGCCCATGGCGCGGCGCATTGCACGGGCCATCGTGAACAATCGTCCCATCCGGCTTGCCTCAGACCTGGCAAGCGCAGTGGAGAAAGTAGCACCGCGGAGGGGACGGCGCATTCATCCGGCCACGCGCACGTTCCAAGCAATCAGAATGGTAGTGAACAGAGAGTTGGAAAATCTGGAATCAGCGCTGGGACAGGCGGTAAGAATTCTAGCCAAAGGCGGCCGGTTGGCTGTCATCGCCTACCATTCCCTGGAGGACCGCGTAGTTAAATCATTCATGCGGCGAGAGTCCAGCGACTGCATCTGCCCGTGGGAGCGGATGGAGTGCGTTTGCGGCCACGTGGCCACTATACGGCTGCTCAGTAGAAAAGTGTTCAAACCCACCAGGGAAGAGATATTAGAAAACCCCAGGATAAGGAGTGCCCGCCTCAGGGCCTGCATGTCCCTAGGAGCAGCAACGGAACAATAGCTGGTTGAGGGAGGCCGTCGAAATTCGGCGCCTTCCACGTACTAGATAACTTCTTAAATCGTGTGAGGCCAATCCCTTATAAAACATAATACAACCGGTCAAACCCTCGTCACGACAACCACCTCCCTCAACTGGGGCAAGTTGACAGAGGGCACCCACTAACGGACCGGGAGGGCTGAGAAGAAATGAATAGTGGCAACCTATACATGGCTATAGATGTGGGGACTACAAAAGTCTGCACACTGATCGCCCAGGTCTCACCTGATGGTGAGCTTGAAATAGTAGGTACGGGAGTGGAGCCATCACGGGGCATGCGCAAAGGACTAGTGGTGGACATAGAAGAGATGAAAACAGCGATTAAAGACTCGGTGGAACAGGCCTCCTACGGTCTGGAAAGAGACCTTCCAGGCGCCTGCATAGGGGTCACTGGTGCACACATCTTCAGCGTCCACACCAGTGGGAAGTTGAACAACCTGAACGGGGACCCTACAAAGGCCATTACCCGATCAGAGATGGACCTGGTGGTGAAGCAGTCCTATCCCACGGTCGGCTCTAGGCAGGAGCTGCTCCACGTGATTCCCCAGAACTACACTGTGGACAACGTGAATGGGGTAAGGAATCCAGTGGGACTCAAGGGACACCAGCTTACAGTGGAGTCACACGCAGTAGTTGGCGAGGCTGCCTCTTTGGAGAACGTGGTACGCGCGGTTGAGGGTGCTGGACTCCAAGTCAACAGCATGGTGCTTGAACCGCTGGCCAGTGCGGAGGCCGTGCTCAGCGCGGAAGAACAGGAGACAGGCGTTGTCCTGGTAGACATAGGCGGCGGCACGAGTGACCTGGCCATATTCATGGGTGGGGTCATGGCGCAGACGGCGGTAATTCCAGTAGGCGGGTTCCAGTTCACCAATGACCTTGTCGTGTCTCTGGGGATCCCTTTCCAGGAGGCAGAGAAGGCGAAGTTAAATCACGGTCACGCAATACCGGACATGGTAGACCGTGATGAAACGGTAGAGATAAAGGGATACGACAGCGAGTGGCCGCATCTGGTGCGCGCTAGGGACCTCAGTCGCTCCCTCAACGACCGCACCGATGAGCTCCTGCGCCTTGTCCTTATAAAGCTGAGGGAAAGCGGGCTCAGGGTAATTCCTCCGGCCGGGATTGTGTTCACGGGCGGCGGAGCCAACATTCCAGGGCTGGAAGAGATGGCGAAAGACATGATGTCCGGGTCGGTGCGAATAGCAAAGCCTAAAGACATTCTGGGGCTACCGGACACTTTGAAGAGCCCAACATACTCAACAAGCATTGGGATCCTACTGTGGGGAATCCATCACCCTACAGAACAATTGGCGTATAGAAAGACTAACGGAAACGGTAGCTCTGGCAAGGGACGGCACTGGCTGCACTGGCTAGCGCGGTTCATAGGCGCCGGCCGGAACTAAATCTTAGGAGTGAGCAAATGTCTTCTGAAACCCTCAAGGGCCACAATCCTGACAGAATAGGTCAAGCAGATGTAAAGGTTATTGGCGTAGGCGGAGGCGGGTGCAACGCGGTGACGCGGATGTACCATGAGCGCGTCATTGGCGTGGAATATATAGCGGTGAACACGGATGCACAGCACCTCATACAGATAGACGTGCCGGTAAAGATTCGCGTTGGCGACAAGCTGACCCGCGGCCTTGGCGTGGGAGGCAACCCTGAGATGGGGCGAAACTCCGCGGAAGAAAGCCGCGACGAGCTATACGAAGCGGTACGAGGCTCTGACATGGTGTTCGTGGCCGGCGGCATGGGCGGAGGCACCGGTACGGGCGCCTGCCCCGTAGTGGCTGAGATAGCAAAGGAAAGCGGCGCGCTCACCATTGCGGTGGTGACCAAGCCGTTTAACTTCGAAGGACACAAGCGTCGCAAGCAGGCAGAAGATGGTGTAGCTCTGCTCCGCGACAGAGTGGACTCATTGATTGTCATCCCCAACGACCGTCTTCTGGAGATGTGTGAAGACGACGTCACTGCGGAACAAGCGTTCAAGATGGCCGACGAAGTGCTGAGACAGGGCGTTCAGTCCATTGCGGAGTTGGTAACCGTATCAGGCACTATCAACCTGGACTTTGCCGATGTGAAGTCGGTAATGAGCGGGGCCGGCCCCGCCTGGATGGCTATAGGCTCCGGCCGCGGGCAGAACCGCGCCATCGACGCAGCTCGCGACGCCATCAACAGCCCGTTGCTGGACGTATCCATTGAAGGCGCAAAGGGTGTGCTGCTCAACGTAGCCGGCGGCGCCGATCTTACGCTGCACGAAGTACACGAAGCGGCCGCAGTCATAGAACAGGTGGTAGACCCCAACGCCAACATCATCTTTGGTATGGTGCAGGACCTGAAACTGGACGACGAAGTGCGTGTCACCATCATTGCAACCGGCTTCCCTGGAGTGGAATCCTTTATTCCAGAGGATGATCTGCTGCTCTCCCAGCTTTCTTTGTCCTCCGTAAATGAAGAAGATGACCTGGACGTACCGCCATTCCTGCGCCGGCACCCGACTTTGCGAAGAAGGGGGCGGCAGGGATTCTAATCTTATAGGTAGATCTTCTCCGAGCGCCCGTACATTATCATTTTTTCTAGGGGATATCATTGGCGACTCGGAGACCGATCAAGGGTAGTCCCGGATTCCCTCCCCCGGGACGGCCTTCCGATTCTAGCCCGGTAGGTGCGATGCCTACCGGGCTTACTTTTAGCTCCTGCAAGGCACCACAACATATTGCTGCAACCTTTATTCAATCCACTGAATAAAGGACGCAATCCCCTTGACACGTATCCCTATATGGTATATACCTATGGTTCGAGCACTAGGGCTTGTGGTTTGGCGTTAGTTTTACCCCACAACTTGTGTATATTAAGGTAATTCTTGGAAATGCAGTGTCCTTATTGCGGTTATAGCGATTCTCACGTTATAGACACCCGTGACGCCGGGGACGGTATTCGCCGCAGGCGTGAGTGTCTTCAGTGCGGTCTGCGTTACACCACCTATGAGAGGGTGCAGACCACGGCGCTGATGGTCCTAAAGCGCGATACTCGCAGAGAGGAGTACAACCACCAAAAGCTGCTCAACAGCATACGCGTCGCCTGCGCCAAAAGGCCGCTGCCCACGGGGGCCATTGAGCGAATCGTATCGGACGTAGAGGAGCAGCTCCAAGGCTTGGGGCGCGCCGATATACCAAGCTCAGCCATAGGCGAGATGGTAATGGAACGCCTGAGAAGACTAGACAGAGTGGCGTATATCCGCTTCGCCAGTGTCTATCGTGACTTCGAGGATCTGGAGACGTTCCGGGACGAGGTGGACGCCATGCTTTCGTCTCGGGAACAAGGGACGGCGCCGGAGAACCAGGGCACATTGTTTCCACTGGACGAAGGCAGGCGGAGGCCACAGCGCCGGGGCAGGCCGCCCAAGCAGCAAAGCGCCGCCAGGCAGGGCGAACAGCCATGAATCCCAGTATTTTCACAATCCAGTGTCTCCATTGCTCACAAACCTTATCCACGGAGCCGGGAATCATGAATGTTCCCCTCCACTATCTGCCGGACAAGCGAGACAGGGTCTGCCCTGGCAGTGGCCAATTCGGCCTACTCTTGGACAAGCGGACGGCGTAAGGGCCAGAAACTGACCCAATAATGAGAAAAATCGCCATGGCCATGAGCAATAACAAACCCGTTAATCTATGCGGCAATTTGCTGCTTAGTCAGTGGCGCGGAAGAGAAGCGCCGCACCTGCGACTGCGGCGGGTAACACCCGCTTTCGCTTCAGGTTCTGCCCTCCGTATTATCAAGTCGTTTTGAGGGCATGTAGAGAAAGGATCCTAAAAATGACCACCAACAGAATAGAGCCGCAACTCACGGAAAACGCTCGCACCATACTCAAAACGCGCTACCTGATAGGTGACGAGACGGCGCAAGACCTGTTCCTGCGAGTCGCCAGGGCCGTGGCGGAGCCGGAAGATCCGGGGATCCGTGAGCGGTGGGCCGATACCTTCTATGAACTGATGGCTACCACCAAGTTCCTGCCCAACTCCCCTACCCTGTTCAACGCGGGCACTGGCCAGGGGACGCTTTCCGCCTGTTTTGTGCTTCCCGTAGAGGACACCATGGAGAGCATCATGGAGGCGGCGCGCGCTTCCGCCATGATTCAAAAGTACGGCGGCGGACTGGGCTACTCTTTCAGCAAACTGCGGCCGCGCGGCAGCGGAATCAAGACCACACAGGGTAAGGCCTGCGGCGCCATAGCCGTGCTCAAGATGCTCAGCTCTCTTTCTGACATGATCACCCAGGGAGGCAAGCGTCACGGCGCCAACATGGGCATACTGGATGTGTCGCACCCTGAGATAATAGATTTCATCCACATGAAAGACGACGACGCCACGGCGCAGAACTTCAACATCTCCGTGGCGATCAGCAACGCCTTCATGAACGCGGTGAAGAACAACGAAGATTGGGACCTGTTAGTGCCGGAAGGCAGCGGGGACAACAAAGCCGGAGAGGTGGTTAGGACACTGCCCGCCCGCCAGATCTGGAAAGAGATCATAGAATCGGCGTGGAAGACGGGAGACCCCGGGCTCTACTTCATAGACGAAGCCAACCGGTACAATCCCACGCCTCACCTGGGGAGGTTGGAGAGCACCAACCCCTGCGGCGAGGTGCCGCTGCTGGCCAACGAGGCCTGTAACCTGGGCTCCATAGACCTGGGCAAATTCGTCATCGAAGGCAGCGGCGGTTCCTGCTTCGATTTCGAGTCGCTGAGGGACACCTCGTCCATCGCCGCCCGTTTCCTGGATGACGTGGTCACGGTCAACTCCTTCCCCACGGACGAGGTGAAGAAGGCCGTGGACACCACGCGCAAGACCGGTCTGGGCGTCATGGGCTGGCACGACGCTCTGATACAGATGGGCATCGCCTACGAATCGGAGGAGGCGCTGGATCTTGGCGCCAAGGTGATGGCCACCATCAACGATGCGGCCCGCGAGGTGTCGCTGGAGCTTGCCAGGGAGCGCGGCCCCTACCCTGGCTGGAAACCGCAGTCGGAGGACGACCTACCCATCCGCAACGCTACGCGCACCTGTATTGCTCCCACGGGCACCATCAGCGCCATAGCCGGAGCTTCCAGCGGGATAGAGCCCATCTTTGCCCTTGCCTTTGTGAAGAACGTGCTGGACGGCAAGCATCTGCGAGAGGTCAACGATCAGTTCCTCCGCGTTGCCCACCAGCGCGGCTTCTACTCAGAGGAGCTGATGGACGAAGTGGCGAAGACAGGCTCCTGCCAGCACATAGACGGTGTCCCCGACGACGTGAAGGCTCTGTTCAAGGTGGCCAACAAGATAGAGGTCAAAGCTCACGTGAATATGCAGGCTGTATTCCAAGCCCACACCGACCTTGCCGTGAGCAAGACTATCAACATGGCCAACTCCGCCACCGCCAAGGACGTGGAAAGTGCCTATTGGATGGCTTACAACAACCACTGCAAAGGCATCACCATATACCGCGACGGCTCCAAGTCCATGCAGGTGCTGGAGGTGCAGCGTGAGAAGTCCGAAGGCCAAGAGGAAGGAGCGGTTATTCAAGCAGAAGCGGCGGTGACCAGGATCAAACGGGAGCGCCCCCTTCAGATGCAGGGAATCACTGAGCGCGTGCGCACCGGCCACGGCAACACGTTTGTCACCATCAATCTGGACCAGGATAGCCAGCCCTTTGAGGTGTTCACCGCTCTGGGCAAGGCGGGCAGCTGTGATTCGGCGCACCTGGAGGCAATAGCCAAGCTGGTGTCCCTGGCACTGCGCTCCGGCGTTCCCGCCGAAGAGATAGTGGACCAGTTGCAGGGCATCACCTGTCATCCGGTGTGGGACCAGGGGGTCATGGTGAGATCGGTGCCCGACGCCCTGGCCCAGGTATTGCGCAAGCACGCCACGCCGGGCGCTCAAGAGATGGAGGAGAGCTACGGAGCCCAGTTGGGATTTTCCGTGAACAACGGCAACGGCCATGCAAACGGCCACGGCAAGGTGGAGGCCAAGCAACCGGTACCTGCAGTGGGCTTCAGCTGCCCCGAGTGCGGCGGGCCGGTGGCCTTCCAGGAAGGCTGCGTGATATGCCAGGCCTGCGCTTGGAACCAGTGCGGAGGGTGACGAGCACCCCATAAATAGCTAGACAACAGTCGGCAAAGGGAGGGAACATGCCGGCAGGAAACGGCAAGGTACGCTGGTTGATAGATAATGGGCTGCCCCAAGTGGAGGCGGTTGAGCCCGATACGCTTCCGTTCTCCCACTGCCGCCGCGACCTCATCACCGAGGCTATTCAGGAGAGGCGCTGGGTGGTCACCGCCAACCGAGACATCCTGAAAGGCCGCACCGTTCCCTCCGATTGTCCGCCAATAGCCGTGGTGGATAGCAAGGACTGCTCAGAGGAGGGCTTGCTGCGCAACCTGCTTCACCTGGAGTTCTGCCTGCTGCACCAGCATGGACAGGAGTCCAGGCGTTACAGGGATGGCCAGAGATTTCTCATAGACATGGACCGTTCTATCTATAGAGTCAATTCAGAAGGAGGATTAGAGGAGATAGAAAACTGGAAGGTGCCCAGCCTTAGCGTTAAGGCTGTCCCGTTATGGGGTGCCCCGGCTTAGCTGCCGAGGCACAGGACCAGGATGGCCCGGCATGTTGTTTCCAATCATCTCTCATAGTTGCCGGGGCATCCCCTTCACTTCCTGAGAGTCCCCCGCTAACACGGGGGCCGGTCGGTTCGCCTTCCCGGGTAGGACCATCGATCCTTCAACATGGGGGTGTCCCTCCGCCATCAAGGGACGCCTCCCTTCATCAGCGGCCCGTTGCCTCCTGCGGGCCGCTATTTCTTTCGGTCCGCTTAGAGGCTTCCAAGAAGGTCCGTCCTGGAATGCCCCAGCATCCTTTCCCTGGCGCGGAAACTATACAACAGACCCCAAAAGCTGTCCACGACGGAGCAGGCGGGCACGGCGAGCAGATCGGCAGGCGCCCCCCCTGCCACACCCCCCTTCCCCACGCAATCACCCCCCATTATCCTGTATCCATGAACCTTACCCGCAAACTACCGCCTGTCCACCTCCTCACCCGTCATTCCCAACCCGATCGGGAATCCAGGGGCTGGGACAAAGGCCGCGCCTCCTCCAGACGAAAACCGTCACACCCTTACGGCTTTCGGAGTTGTTTCTCATATTTGCAAAAAAGTGGTTCGCGTTTAGCCTTGCAACTAGACATAACGTCTGAAACAATTCGCCGCAAAACAGTCCCTACAGGCACAATCTACATGGCCCTCGCCGCATCGTCTACCCCGCCGATGTCCCGCTTCTCACGCCTACTCCTATCCCCAGACAGGAGTTCCGCTCAACCACCAGTACGATTCGTGCACCATCTCCCCCCAACCATGGTCATTTTCCGCCAGCTCCGCTTTCAGACCGCGGGCCGCCACCCCCCCGCCTGGTTTCCTGCCTGCGCAGGAAAGACGATATGGGGAGCTGGGGAAGACGGTGGGCGAGCAGGGCGGACTGGCAATCGGTCATCACTATCAATATAATCCTCCCAGCAAGTCAAATGGAGCAAGCCATGTCCAACCTGCCTGTGATCGCCGTTACCATGGGAGACCCCTGTGGAATAGGGCCGGAAGTCGTTGCCAGGGCGCTGAGCAGCGAGGAAGTCCGGGCCGCCTGTCTTCCCCTGGTAGTGGGCAACGCCTCTATCATGGAAGAAGGCCTGCGAGTGACCGGAGTATCGCTTCGGGTTGAAGAGGTGGAAGGCCCCGGCGGCATAGACGCGTCGCCGGATGTGGTTTCCGTGCTGGACATGCACAACCTCAACCTGGAAGACGTAGTATGGGGACGGATATCTTCCGAGGCAGGCCGCGCCAGCATGGAATGGGTGAAAACGGCCGCGGAGCTATGCCTGGGAGGTGAGGCACAGGCCATGGCCACAGCGCCCATACACAAGGAAGCGGCGTCTCTGGCGGGATACCAAGACGTCGGCCACATGGAGATGCTGCAGTCGATGACCAAGTCGCCCCAGGTGGCCACTATGCTGATGTCGGGAACTCTGCGGGTGGTGCACCTGACGACGCACCGCTCCCTGCGCAGAGCTCCGGACTCCGTGACCAGGGAAAATGTCCTTGCCAAGATAATGCTCACTCACGACTCTTTCAGGCAGTGGGGCTTCGAGCATCCTCGCATTGGCGTGGCGGCTCTGAACCCCCACGCCTCTGACGGCGGGCTGCTTGGAGATGAAGAGGCCACCGCCATAGAGCCCGCGGTAAACGATGCACGCGACAAGGGAGTGGAGGCCATTGGGCCCGTACCCGCCGATACCATCTTCAACCAGGCTATAGACGGGAAGTACGACGTGGTGCTTGCCATGTACCACGACCAGGGGCATATTCCGGTCAAAGTCTATGGCTTTGAAGAGAGCGTGAGCATAAACCTGGGACTGCCGCTGCTCCGCACCTCCGTGGACCACGGCACGGCCTATGATATCGCGGGAAAGGGAGTGGCCCAGGCCACCAGCATGATAGAAGCTATCAAGCTGGCGGCATCGGTCGCTTCAGGAAAGGGGCTGCCGCGCTGAGGCGGCGCAATAGGCGTCCTGCTTTCCAATGTCCTAATTGCTATAATAGAGTATCCCTTCTGTGGAGCACTAATGGAGATATCGTTCATAGGTGGAGGCGTCATGGCGGAGGCCATCATCGCCGGCATATTGCGGCAGGGCATAGCCCAGCCGCGGGAAATATGCGCCGGAGAGCCCCTGCAGGTACGCCGCGAGCACCTGGCCAAGCAGCACGGAATAGCCGTAACCAGCGATAACGTAGAGGCGGCGCACCACGGCGAACTGGTGGTGCTGGCGGTGAAACCGCAGAGCCTCAGCGAGGTGGCACAACAGCTCACGGGCGCACTGCGGGAAGACCAGACCGCGATCTCCATCATAGCCGGAGCCAAGATGGAAACGCTGGTCGCGGGGCTGGCGCATCGGAACGTGATCCGGGTCATGCCAAACACGCCGTCCCGCATTGGCGAAGGCATGAGTCTCTGGCTGGCTTCGGTATCGGTTGGGGAATCGCACAAAGAAGCGGCGCGCACCATCCTGCAAACACTGGGTGAGGAGATAGAGGTCAGCGACGAGAAATTCCTGGACATGGGCACAGCGCTGAGCGCCAGCGGGCCGGCCTATGTCTTTCTCTTTCTGGAGAGCCTGATAGACGCCGGCGTTTACATGGGAATGTCCCGCGACATGGCTGGCAAGATGGCATTACAGACCTTGCTGGGAAGTGCTAAGCTGGCCAAGGAGTCGGGGGAGCACCCAGCCCGGCTCCGTGATATGGTAACATCTCCGGGGGGCACCACGGCAGAGGCGCTGAAGGTGTTGGAGGAGAAGGGGTTCAGGAATGCCGTGATCAACGCGGTGGTGGCCGCTTATCAGAAGGCGAAACGGCTGGGAGAGAACGAGTAAGCATGGGTCAACTAATTCAAGCTATAGGCACTTTCATGTACCTGATCATTCTAGCTAGGGTCATACTGTCCTGGTTTCCCAACGTATCATACAACAACCCCATCGTTCAGTTTATCTATGCCGTGACCGAGCCTATACTGTCGCCTATACGGCGCATCTTGCCGAAGACGGCTACGTTCGACTTCACGCCGATGGTGGCCATAGTCATCATCTTCGTCATCCAGCAGATCCTTCTACTGCTCTTCAGATAAGGATCGCTTCATTCGCGCCGCCCTTTGGATGCCCGCCTGCACGGGCAGTGCCGTGGGAATGTTCTCGATCGGCGTATTATACTTGGCAGTAGAGACTAACACAGGAGAAGGCAGTTATGGCCATGGCTTTGCGAATGGTAGGCGGCTTATTGATGGTGTACGCGGCGCTGTACCTGGCGCAATTCCTCTTCAACACGCTGTACGACAACCCGCAACGGGTCTGGGATGTGATGAACTACGTCTCTGCACTGGCTATCCTTATCGCGCTCGCAGCTAACTTCCAGCACATGCGCTCGCAGTCCGGCGGTGGTGAACCGCTCAACCTCGCACGGCTAGGCGCACACGCCCTGTTCTACGCCAATGCGGTGCTAGCCATCTGGTACTTCCGCAACTGGCTCTACCTGCTGGCGCTGGACAAGGGTGAGTTAGCCAGTGTCCCTGTGGATGTCATCTGGGATTTCGTCGCCGTAATGATCCCACTGGTCCTCGCCACTACCGGGCGCAGGCTCTGGCATAGGGGTCCGTAGCACCTCTGCACCGCAGCAGTACGCTAGGACGTGAGGTGAAGGGTACCTGCGAGCCCTCCGTAGAAGCATTAGCTAGAAGAGTCCAGTAAAATCTTGGCGGGAGCGCGAGGGAGTCGAACCCACCCCCCGGCGCGCCAGCGCCGGGGCAACGGATTTGAAGTCCGCGAGAGCCACCGGGCCCCATCCGCTCCCAAGGAAAACAGAGCCCTACACCAAACGGTGAGGGCTCTGAATTATACCAGGCAGCTGCGAAATTATGCCAGGGCTTTTTCCAGCCTCTTCTTCAGAACAGCCTTGGGCACGGCGCCCACCACCTGATCCACGGGGCTGCCGTCCTTGAATACCAACAGAGTCGGTATGCTCCGGATGCCAAACTTCATTGCTATGTTGGGTTCAGAGTCAACGTCTATCTTGGTAAAGGCTACCCGGCCGTCGTACTCCTCCGCCAACTCGTCTACTATAGGCGCGACTATCTTGCAGGGCATGCACCAATCGGCCCAGAAGTCCACCAAAACCGGAATGGCCGACTTTTCCACTTGCTCTTCAAACGTCTGCTCTGTCACCGATACTGCTTGAGACATGCTAATGAACCTCCCTTTACCGTGCTTCTTAGTAGCTTTAGTGTACGTCCAAGTGCTATAGCGGGTCAATTCACCGCTGGGGAATCGTCATAGGGTTTGTATTGCCGCTCCATATCCACCATGCTACTATTCAAACCTGCGTTACAATACCGGTATGGACAGTCCTTACACAGACCAAACAACTTCCAAATACAGCGCTGTCCCTTGGAATCTCAGGGACGCCTCTGGGGCCATCCTGTTAGTTGTAGTTGGAACCTTGCTTCTTCTCATCATCGGAGGCTTGGTTGCACTAGTCGCCGGATCTTTGCCAGCACTGGTGGTCATCCTGCTCTCGGTGGTGCTAGAACTGCTGTTGATCTTTGGAGTTTGGAAGTTCGGCCTGCGCAGATACGGCAAGTCCTGGAACTCCCTTGGGCTCATACCATCGTTGAACAACGGCGCCCTGCTGGTGTTGCTGGTGTTCCTTGCCAGCCTGGCGTTGACCGCTGTATACGGTCTCATTGTGACGTTCTTCGATCAAGAGATCCTAGCTCCGGAGCCTCTTCCCGGGGATCTTACCGAAACGGTTTTGCAACGACTAGCGGGCTTCTTCATCGTTGTGCTGCTGGCGCCCTTTGCGGAAGAGATCTTCTTCCGAGGGTTCCTACTCCCCGCTTTCGCCAACAGGTGGGGATTTCTCGCCGGAGCAATCATCTCCTCCGGCCTGTTTGGCATAAGCCACGTCGCGCCCGGCTCCATAGTTCCCGCCTTCATGTCCGGGATGCTTTTTGCCTGGCTGTACCATCGCACAGGCTCTCTTTGGAATACCACTATTGCGCATGGGGCACAAAATGCGCTGGCATTCGCCGTAACCGCCCCGGTCTGAAGTTAGCAATGGAATCAAGAAGCATCAGAGATACCTTTCAAGGACTGGCCGGCTCAGGCAACACCGGCATCATACCGTTCATTACCGTTGGATTCCCCGACGTGGAGACCACTCTGGAGCTGGTGCCTGCCCTGGCCCAAGCCGGCGCCGACATAATAGAACTGGGCGTCCCCTTCAGCGATCCCCTAGCCGATGGCGCCACCGTGCAGAAAGCCAGCTTCCACGCCTTGGAGCAAGGCGTAACCATGAAGACGTGCCTGGAGGTCTGCTCTCGGCTGCGCAGCGAGGGTACGGAGGTTCCACTGGTGTTCATGGGCTACTACAACCAGTTCCTGGCCTTTGGACTGAAGAGGTTTGCCGCGGAGGCTCAGAGATCCGGTTTGAACGGTGTAATAGTGCCGGACCTGCCGCCTGAAGAAGCGGGGCCGCTGGGGGACGAATGCCGTTCCCATGGCATAGACCTCATACCGCTTCTGGCACCCACCAGCAAAGACCGTGGTATCGCCTCTGCCTGCAGCCTTGCCGGTGGATTCATCTACTGCGTCAGCCTCGCCGGCGTCACGGGCAGTCGCGACCATGTATCGGAAGAAGCGGAGGGACTCGTGAGGAGAGTACGCAGCCATACCGATTTGCCAATAGCCGTAGGCTTTGGCCTCTCACAAGCAGAGCACGTACGAGCGGTGGGGCAGTTCGCCGATGCCGCCATAGTGGGTAGCGCGCTGGTCAACGTCATAGACGCCGCGCCGCCCGGTGAAGCGGTGAGGCGCGCCGCAGAGTTCATCTCAGGGCTGCGCCAATCTAAACAGCCTCTATCCGGAGGTGCGTCATGACCGTGTGCAGAGGCATCCGCGGCGCGACAACGGCGGACGCCAATACCAAGCAGGCCATTCTGGAAACCACCCAGGAGCTGCTGGAACAGCTTGTAGCAGGCAACGGCCTGGATAAGGACTCCATTGCCGCGGCCATATTCTCCACCACGCAGGACCTGAACGCGGAGTTCCCCGCCGTAGCAGCAAGGACAAGGCTGGGATGGCAGCACGTGGCTCTGTTCAACACTCACGAAATGGCAGTACCGGACGACGTGCCCGGTTGCATTCGCGTCCTTCTCCTAGTGAACACGGACAAAGAACCTGGGGAACTGGTCAACGTATACTTGAGAGGCGCCACCAACTTGCGAGCGCGGGGTACGGAGGATGCCTAGATGTACCTGTACGGGCGTCTCCCCTGCCAAACTTCCCACACTCTACGAACGAGCGTCATATAGCTGACATGGACCCTTTCTCCGGAGATTTCGCCAAGTACCGGCCTTCCGGCAACACCTATCTCACCGTAGGCGTTTTCGACGGCGTGCACCTTGGACACAAGCGCCTTCTGAGCTATTTGGCGGCTGAAGCGGCCGAAAACGGCTGCATACCTGGTGTGGTTACGTTCCTCAATCACCCGCGAGAAGTGTTGACGCCGGCCTTTTCCGTGGACTGGCTGGCCACACCGGAGGAGCGCATAGATCTGCTTCACCAGGCAGGCATGGAGCTAGTTGTGCCTATACGGTTCACCCTAGAGGCTTCCCGGGTAAAGGCCGCTGACTTCGTCAAATTGCTTCAGCAGCACCTCGGCATGCGCGGCCTTGTAGTAGGCCCCGATTTCGCCATGGGGCACAATAGAGAGGGCACGCCGGAGTTTCTCGCCGCGCTGAGCCAGATGAGCGGATTCACTCTCAAGGTGGCGCAGCTAGAGGAGAGCGACGGCGTACCCATAAGCAGCTCATTGATACGTGGAGCGTTGTCCAGGGGAGACGCTGGCGCGGCATCCCGTTTGCTGGGCCGAAACTACGCCGTCTCCGGTAAGGTGATCCATGGAGACGGTCGCGGCGCCCGCGAGCTGGGCTTCCCCACTGCCAACATAGCTGTACCGCCCCAGAAAGCCCTGCCCAGCGATGGTATATACGCCGCCATGGCTTTTGTAGAGGGAAACTGGTTTCAGGCCGCCGCCAGCATAGGAGTACGCCCCACGTTTGGGGGTTCCAATCGTACCGTGGAGGCGTATCTGCTAGACTTCAATGGAGACTTGTATGGAAAAACTGCCCACCTGGAGTTTGTGCAGCGTCTGAGAGACGAGGCCTACTTCTCCAGCACGGAGGAACTGCGATTTCAAATAGAAAGAGACGTAGAGCATACCAGGCAGATGCTCGCCAGGGTCTTCCATGAAACCAGACTCTAAGACTCTGTACAGCATCCTCCACCGCGGCGTTGCCGAGGTCATCGTCGAGAATGACCTGAAGGATCTCCTAGAAAGGGGCGATCCGCTCCGCCTCAAGATGGGCTTTGATCCCAGCGCCCCGGACATACATCTTGGACATACAGTAGGGCTGCGCAAGCTCCGCCAGTTCCAAGACCTGGGCCACAAAGTAGTGCTCATCGTGGGCGATTGGACCGCTCGCATCGGCGATCCAAGCGGACAGTCAGCCACGAGAAATATGCTCTCCCAGCAAGAGGTTGAAGCCAACGCTGAAACCTACATGGAGCAGTTATTCAAAATCGTGGATAAAAGCAAGACGGAGGCGGTTTACCAGAGCGAATGGTTCGGCAAGTTTGACCTGGAGAAGGTGATACAGCTCACCAGCAAGTTCACCGTTGCCCAGTTCCTAGCCCGCGAAGATTTCAGCAAGCGGTTCCGTGAGCAGCGGCCCATAGCCATCACCGAGCTGCTCTATCCTCTGCTCCAAGCGTACGATTCCGTAGCCATCCACGCCGACGTAGAGTTTGGCGGCACCGACCAGAAGTTCAACCTCCTAGTGGGCCGTGAACTCCAGGAAATGGAAGGCCAGCGCCCACAGCAGATACTGACCGTGCCCATTCTCGTCGGCACGGACGGTGTGCAGAAAATGAGCAAGAGCCTGGGCAACTACATAGGTGTAACCGAGCAGCCCGGGGAGATGTTCGGCAAGGTGATGTCCATCAACGACAACATGGTCATACCCTACTTCGAGCTACTCACCGACCTGGCTGATGAGGAGCTGGAAGAGATGCGCAAAGCGCTTGTCGGCAGCTCCGTCAATCCAATGGAGTTGAAGAAACGGTTAGGGTTTGAAATTGTGGGGCAGTTTCACAACGCGGAGGCTGCGGGCCATGCCGCGGCTGCTTTCGAGCGTACTTTCCAGCGCGGTGAGGTGCCAGACGATATCGAGAAGGTAGACCTGCGCAATCTGGCGCCGGACGAAACGCCTCGCCTCTCTACAGTTCTCGTGCAGGCCAACCTTGCCAGAAGCTCCAGCGACGGAGTCCGGCTCATCAAGCAAGGCTCCGTTCAGGTCAACGAGGTTGCGGTCCCCGGCGACACTGTTTATCTCCCCCTGAAGTCGGGAGACGTTATCCGTGTCGGCAGACGTCGCTTCGCCAGAGTATTGAGATAGCTTTCATCGGGTTTTGGCTGCAGCGGAACCAAAGAAAGTCCCTAAATACTGCTCTAATCCGTAACGCTCCTGCCTGCGACCTGGGTCTCAAAGTGATACCATTCACAATAAATGCTTCAACTGCTTCAGGAGGGAATCGATGACCGTTAACCTGCGCATTCCAGGGCCCACTCCTATCCCAGACGACATTCTGCAGGCCTCCGCCAAGCCCATGATCAACCACCGTGGCCCTGAGTTCAAGGAGCTAATAGAAGGCATCACCGGCAAGCTTCAAGAGCTCTTCTCAACTAAGAACGACCTGTACGTTCTAACCGCTTCCGGCACCGGCGCTATGGAAGCCGCCGTGGTGAACGCGGTCTCTCCGGGGGATAGAGTCCTGGTCGTCACGGTAGGCATCTTCGGCAACAGATTTCTCCAGATTGCCCGGACCTACGGAGCAGACGTTACCGTCCTCTCCACCGAATACGGCAAGGCCATAGACCCTGAACAAGTGCGCAAAGCGCTTCAGGAGGACCCCTCCATAAGAACGGTGATTGTCACGCACAATGAAACGTCCACCGGCGTCACCAACAACCTGGGAAGCATAGCGGGAATCGTCAAGGGCGAGTTCGACAAGCTGCTGATTGTGGATGCAATCAGCAGCATCGGTTCCATCCCATGCCCCGTAGATGAGTGGAATATAGACCTAGTGGCCAGCGGGTCGCAGAAAGGCTGGATGGCCCCTCCCGGCCTCGCCATGATCAGCGTCAGCGAGCGGGCTTGGAGCGCATGCGAAGAGGCCAAGAACCCGCGCTTCTATTTTGATCTCCCAGCAGCCAAGAGATACCTACAGCGAGGCCAAACGCCCTGGACTCCGGCGGTTGGCGTTATGTTCGGACTGGAAGCGGCGTTAGACAAGCTGATTGACGAAGGAATGGCCAACGTCCACGAACGTCACGCCAGCATCGGCAGGATGTGCCGTGAGGGTGTGAAGTCGCTTGGCCTGCGTCTCTTCGCCGACGAGTCGGTGGCTTCCAATACGGTGACTGCGGTGGCCATACCAGAGGGAGTCGAAGCCTCCAAGCTCATTGGCGTCATGCGCACGGACTATGACGTTGTACTTGCCGGGGGCCAGGCGGATCTGGAAGGAAAGATCTTTCGTATCGGCCACCTGGGATACTGCTCGGAAAGCGATATTCAAAACGTTCTGGACTCGCTGGCCGCCGCCCTTCCCCGGGCCGGTTTCCATCCGGCAAAGGCGGTAAGCAGGTGACGCTGAGGATCATTGTCTCAGACCCCATCGCTAGGGAAGGCATCGACCTCCTTTCCCGGCAGGCTGAGGTAGACGTTTGCACCGGCCTGGATAAAGAAGAATTGAAGCGTATCCTGCCGGAATACGACGGTCTCATCGTGAGAAGCGAGACCAAGGTCACGGCGGACGTCGTGGATGCCGGCGCCAAACTTCAAGTCATTGGCCGTGCCGGCGTTGGCGTGGACAACATAGACCTGGAGGCCGCCACTCACAGAGGGATCGCCGTGGTCAACGCCCCTACAGGCAACACTATCACCGCCGCCGAACACACGATAGCACTGATGCTGGCCCTGGCTCGGCACGTGCCCCAGGCCAATGCCAGCATGAGGCATGGAGAGTGGAAGCGCAGCCTCTTCATTGGAACGGAGGTGCGCGGCAAGACGTTGGGCATCATCGGCCTGGGCAAGGTGGGTTCGGAGGTAGCCCGCCGTGCCGCCAGCTTCGACATGCATTTGCTCGGCTACGATCCATATGTCTCGCCGGAGCACGCCAAGCGCCTGGGCCTGGACCTCACCTCGTTGGAAGAACTGTATGAGAGCTCCGACTTCATCACCGTCCACGTCCCCATGACGGACGTGACGGAAAGCCTCATAGGTGAAGCCCAGATGGCTGTCATGAAACCCGGCGTCAGGCTCATTAATGTTGCCCGGGGCGGGATCATAGATGAAGAAGCCCTTCTGAAAGCCCTGGACAAAGGCAGCATTGCCGGTGTGGCTTTGGACGTATTCGTCAAAGAGCCTCCCGGGGAGTCACCGCTGGTCGGCCATCCCAAGGTAATCACCACCCCCCATCTGGGCGGCTCCACCACGGAAGCTCAGGCAGAAGTGGCCAGGGAAGTGGCGGAGGAGGTCCTTGCCGTCCTCAACGGCAGACCGGCCAAGTCCACCGTCAACATGCCATTCCTATCGCCAGAGGTACAGAAGGTTGTAGCTCCCTACCTGGAGACCTCCACCGTCCTGGGGACGCTGGTCTCTCAGCTCGCCAAGGGCCAGTTCTCATCGTTGACCATCAAGTACGCCGGTGAGTTGGCCAATCACAGTACACCCACTCTCAGGTCCGCGGCACTGGTCGGCTTGCTGGGCAGGGTTTCCGAGGAACGCGTCAACCTGGTCAACGCCAGTGTGCTGGCCGCTCAACGGGGCCTCCGCATTATGGAAGAGGCTGACACCGAGGCTGGGGCCTATCACGCCACTATCACCGTCGAGGTCAGCACGGACCGGGGCAGCTACTCGCTGATGGGAACGCGAATTCAGAACGAGACACACATAGTCCAGGTCAACGATTACGTGTTGGACGTGGTGCCAAGCAGCACCCATCTTCTCTTCATAGAGCATCAGGACAAGCCAGGCATGATAGGGGCACTGGGCACTCTAACCGGCAGCCACGACATCAACATTGCATTTATGGCGGTAGGACGCAAAGCGCCTAGGGGCAAGGCCATGATGGTGTTGGGCCTTGACGACCCCATGCCTGAAGAGGTGCTGAGGCAAATCAGAGACATCCCCAATATAGACAGGGCTGAGGTTATAGTTCTCCTAGGTGTGTAGGAAGTACCCATGGTTCAAATAGAATCCGCCGTGGCCAAGCTCCGGCTTTTCCTCGCTGAACTGAACAACAAGGAAAAGCATCTGGACGCCCAGCTCAAGGCAGTTCCGTCAGCAGATGAATCGCGCTCCTCAGCAAGCTATTTACACGCGCCTTCCCCTGGAAGCCTCGCTCAACGTCATGAGCGAGGTTCAGGAGAGGCTGGACAGAACAGAGATAGAGCTAAAGCATCTGCTCATGATCAAGGAGCGGGCCACCAGAGAGTTGGAGGCACTGCAGTTGACGCGCCAGGTTGAGGATGCCAAGGACACGCTGGCAGAGCTCCAGTCGTTGCGGTCCACAGAGGGCGAAACCATCTCCAAGATCCAGTCCCTGGAGCAGTTCATCAACGACTACAGCCAGCGCGCAGCCAAAGCCATAACCGACCTGGCACAACGGCGAGCCTCTGAACAGGAGACCAGCCCTTAGAGCCTCCCCTCCAATGGGTTGAATACCATCCCCGTCGGCAGCTTGGGATGGAAGTAGGTAGATTTCGTCGGCAACCTCTGCCCCGTCGCTACCACTGCCCGGAAGAGGTCTAAGGGAAAAGCCTTGAGGAAAAATGCCATTTGCTGCTCCCCACTTACCACCCTTGACCAGGCCTCTTCCGGGTCGTGCACATACTCCAGATGGTCCTGCAGTTCGTCCCCCAGCTCATGCATCAGGACTTGGTGCAGAACCCATCTCTCAGAATCATGCAGCGCATCTCCTCCCGGCAGACTGCGCAGTTCTTTTCGGACCCGCTCGTTCTCGAGCTTGAGCAGATATGGGCCTTCACCGTCCGGCCCCAAGAGTCCCAGCGCCACTCCCTGCGTGTCCCTTACGGCCTCCTCCAATTCACTGGCCGAGACCGGCTGTGACGTGAATGTCTGAATATCAAACACACTCAGCAGCAGATCGCGCAGCGATGTCAACATGGGAGCGTCCATATTACCCAGGGTGCGGTGGTAGGGCAGCACCAGCAGGCCGGCATCGTTGAACTCAATCAGGGTCATCATCACGTAGTTGCAAGCATCCTCCTCATCCAACGAGCCGGACTGTCCACGCGCCCAGTCCTGGTATCTAAGCGCCGTTTCATATCTGTGATGCCCGTCCGCGATGAATAGCGACGCATCCTCCAGAACGTCGTTTACCACTTCTCTCAGATGCTCTGAAGGCGCCACCCACATAGAGAAATGGTCGTCTCCGTACTGGGCATCGGCGTCGGGTTCTCTCCCCGCCAGATCCAGCATAGCCTCCTTGATTCTGCCTTTGCTGTCGCTGTAAAGCGACATGATAGGGCTGAAGTTGGCCCGGCACGCCTGCATCAACTGGAACCTGTCCTCCTTGGCGGGAGCTTGCGTCTCTTCGTGTGGAAGCACCACCCGGCTTTCGTATTCCTCCAGATGAACGGCGGCAGTGAGACCCCACCTTTCCAACAACACGCCCCTGTGCGAGAACCTGTGTCTAAGCACGTAGAAACCAGGGGTCTCATCCCTTACCAGCAAGCCTTGCCTCTGCCAGGCCTGAAACGTTCCAGCAGCGTTTTCATAGCTGGCTGGGGCTTCCCCCTCGGGCAACTCCAGGTGTATGGCGTTGTGAGAATCGCCGGTTCTCAGCGTCTCTTGGTCCTGGGGCGAGATCACGTCGAATGGAGGACAGATCAGCTTGTCAAGATGGGATACAGCTTCAGAAGAGTAGCGGACACCGCGGAACGGTCTAACGTTTGCCATCAAAGACTTCCTACTTGTAGATATCTGCAGTATACCAACTCATAGGCACAATGGACTTCACTTGATATACTCCTTTTAGCCTTTGAAAGGACTGCCCATGGCGGAATTTTCCACTGAACGGCGCATACAGCAGCTTAGAGAAGCGATAGACGGTCACAACTACCGCTACCACGTTCTGGACGATCCCGTAGTCAGTGACGTACATTACGACGACCTGATGAAACAGCTCAGGGAGTTGGAGGAGGAGCACCCCGAGCTTGTAACTCCCGACTCTCCCACTCAGCGTGTGGGCGCCTCACCCTTGGAAGGCTTCACCGAAGTAGAGCACCCCTCTCCCATGCTCAGCCTGGCCAACGCCTTCGATATGGACCAGCTCAGAGCCTGGCACAGAAGGGCCCAGGACCTGCTGGAAGGCGCCGGCTTCGATATGGTCTGCGAGCTGAAGATAGACGGCCTGGCCGTTGCCCTCACCTATGAAGAAGGCCGGTTGGTGCGAGGCGCCACACGCGGCGACGGCTTCCACGGTGAAGACGCCACCTCCAACCTCCGCACTATCAAATCCATCCCTCTCCTAGTCAGAGGAAACGGCATTCCACGGCGCTTTGAGGTGAGGGGCGAAGTTTACTTCCCCAAGTCCGGGTTTCTGAAGCTAAACGAAGAGCGAGTTGCCCAGGGAGAAGCTCCCTACGCCAACCCTCGCAACACGGCGGCAGGCTCTTTGCGCCAGTTGGACCCCAGGGTCACGGCTTCCCGGCCCCTTGATATCTTTGTCTATGCCCTTGGCTACGCTGAAGGCGGCGCAGTGCCAGATACTCACGGGGCAATCCTGGAATACCTGAAGGAACTGGGCTTCAAGACCAACCCGGCCAACGCCGTCTGCTCCACCCTGGAAGACGTCGAATCTTACTACCGGGACTGGCTGGAGAAGAAGGAGTCCCTTGACTACGGCGTAGATGGCGCTGTAGTCAAGATAGACCCGCTATCGTATCAGCGGCATCTGGGCAACGTTGGCCGGGAGCCGCGCTGGGCCATTGCTTACAAGTTCCCCGCTACACAGGAGATAACCCGTCTGCTTGACATTGGCATAAATGTGGGCCGTACGGGAAGTCTGAACCCATACGCCATATTGGAGCCAGTGAACGTGGGCGGCGCTACCGTCAAAATGGCCACACTGCACAATGAGGACGATATCCGCCGCAAAGACATACGCATCAACGACTGGGTAGTAGTGGAGCGCGCCGGCGAAGTCATACCCCAAGTGGTCAGCCCTATCGTCTCGCGCCGCAGCGGGGAGGAGCGCGAGTTCGAAATGCCGCGGCTATGCCCGGTCTGCGGCACTCCAACGGCGCGTCCCGACGGCGAGGCCATGACCTACTGTTTCAATACGGCCTGTCCCGCTCAGTTTGCCCGGCTGTTCATGCACTTCGTCAGCCGCGGCGCAATGGATATAGAAGGCATGGGAGAACGGCTTGCACTGGCCGTCATTGACGCCGGCCTTGTGAATGACGTCGGCGACTTGTATTCCATAATCAGCGAGCAACTGCTCTCCCTGGAAAGAATGGGTGAGAAAAGCGCCGACAAGCTGATAAGAAACATAGATCTCAGCAAGTACCGTCCCCTGGCAAACATCCTCTATGCCCTGGGAATCCGTCACGTAGGCTATGAAACGGCCGATGCCCTGGTGCGTCACTTCGGCTCCATGGAAGGCATCGCCCAAGCCTCCGAGGAGAAGCTGACCTCGGTTCCCGGCATTGGGCCCAAGGTGGCCCAGAGCATTGCGGCACACTTCGCCCAGGAGAGCAGTAAGGTCGTCATTCAGAAGCTACACCAAGCCGGTGTGCAGCTGGAAACCGACGCAACGGCACAGGACGGAAGCGGCCTTACTCTAACGGGGCTACAGATGGTAGTCACAGGCCGGCTAGACTCCATGAGCCGCTCACAAGCGGAAGACCGCATCAAAGAGCTTGGAGGCTCGGTGGGGAGCAGCGTGAGCAAAAAGACCAGGTATCTGGTGGTTGGAGAAGACCCCGGCTCCAAGCTGGAGCAAGCCCAAAAGCTGGGCACGCAAATCCTAGATGAAGCACAGTTCCTCAAGCTGCTGGAAGGAAGCTTGGTGGAAGAGGCCGTCTCATAGCGCACTGAACTTCTGATCATGTCCAAGAAACCGCAAGAAGAGTCCATAGATACCCTGGCCGCTACAGCAGGCAGCGGAGCTCATGCTGTAGATAGCATGGTGCCCCCTGTTTATCAGGCATCCGTATTCCCCATCGAAAATCTGGAGGACACCGACGACCTATTCGAGGGAAGAAAGCCGGGGTACTTCTACAGCCGTGACGGCAACCCCACCACGGATGCCTTTGCCCAGGCGGTTGCGCTTCTGGAAGGAGCCGCAGCAGGCGCGGCTTGCTCCTCTGGCATGGGCGCCACCCTTGTCGCCCTGCTTGCCGTCGCCGAGCCGGGCACGCGCTTGGTAGCGGCGCGCGATCTGTACGGCAAGGCCACAGCCCTTCTGCGCACGGTTTTCTCCCCGCTTGGCATCGATGTCGAGTTCGTAGACGGACAGGATGCAGAAGCCTGGGAACAGGCTTTGTCCCGCCCTGCCGGTGTAGTGTTCCTGGAAACGGAGACCAATCCGCTGCTCAGAGTGCCTGATTTGCCCCGGATCGCGGGTGCGGCCAGACGGTGCGGCGCCACCGTAGTCGTGGATAATACCTTCGCCTCTCCGTACCACATACGCCCCCTGGAGCTGGGAGCGGACCTGGTGGTGCACAGCGCCACCAAGTTCCTCAGCGGGCACGGCGATGTCACGGCGGGCGTTGTCGTCGGAGACGGCAAGAGAATCGCGTCGGTCAAGAGCAAGGTCTCGCTCATGGGGGTCAACCTGGCCCCCTTCGAGGCATGGCTGGCTCTGCGCGGCCTCAAAACGCTGGCGGTACGGCTGGTCAGGAGCAGCGCCAGCGCTTCAGCTATAGCGGAATACCTGGCCGGTCATCCCAAGGTCCTTTCCGTCAACTATCCCGGCTTGGAGACCCACCCCGACCATCCCATCGCGGCAATGGTTATGCGAAACGGATTCGGTTCAATGATATCCTTCGAAGTAGACGGGGGATTCCAGGGAGCCTCCAGGTTGTTCAAGGGATTCCAACATATTAAATACGCCCCTAGCTTGGGAGACGTAACCACTACGGTAACCCATCCCACCAAGACATCCCACCGCGCTATTTCCGCCAGGGAACGAAGTGAACAGGGGATCACGGATGGACTCGTCCGTCTCTCCGTTGGCATCGAAGGCGTAGACGACATCGCAGCCGACCTGGAGCGCGGCTTGTCAGCGATATGATGATAGTTCTAGGCCTGGGCAATCCGGGGTCTGCCTATGCCGGGAGTCGCCACAACGTTGGCTACAGGTGCGTGGACATCCTCTCCAAGCAGTACGGCATACCGCTTGACCAGCGCCGTCGCCACGCTCTGCTAGGCGAAGGTACCATGGAAGGAGAGCCCGTGGTGCTGGCGCGCTCTCGCACCTACATGAATCTCAGCGGAATAGCCGCCCGCTACCTGCTGCACCGGTACCGCCTGCCGCCTTCAAACCTGCTTGCCATCTACGATGAACGAGACCTGCCGGTTGGGCAAATCCGTATTAGACCGCGCGGCAGCTCCGCGGGCCACAACGGCGCCAACTCCATCATCGATGAGCTGGAAAGCTCGGACTTCCCCAGGCTGCGCATTGGTATAGGGCAACCCGTTCAGCAGGGTCCTGTAGATTTCGTGCTTGGGCGCTTCACCCCGCGGGAATCTGAGATAATTGGAGAAACGCTCACTCGCGCCGCTGAGGCCGTGACTTGGATTGTCCGCTGCGGGATTGAAGCCGCTATGAACAAGTTCAACCAGCGTGTGCAGGATGCAGCCGACCATACAGACTGCGATGAAGCGTAGCTTCTTTGCAGCCCTGGCTGCGTTTCTCAGCGTGGCTTGCTCACTGGGAGGCAGCGAAAGCACCACCGTTACAACCCCGTCTCCTACGCCAAGCCCAACGGCAGCGCCCACCTCCCGGCCAGCGACGCCGGTCTCCACCACACCTTCACCTATCCCAACTCTTGCCGCGTCTACGCCAACCCCGACTCCACGTGCTACGCCCACGCCTACTCCGACACCGACCGCGACACCCGCAGCCACAGCCACGGCGACCACAACGGCCGTGGAAATCCACTACCCCGCTCCGCCGGATCGCGATCTCTATGATCTAACCAAACGCCTGGTCACCAAGTCCGGGCAGCCCTTACCACGGGTGGTGAACTCTCAGCCTGTATCCTACGAGGTTGGACAGCAGGATACCTTTAACGTTACCGACATTGCGGACCGCAATGTTTACCCTCTGCAAGCCACCCTGCACGTGGTTACCGACCACGCGTACTGGTATATCGCTGACGGCGTACAGTTCAACCTAGACGACCTAGAAGAGTCAGCTAGGGTTTTTGAAGAAGAGATATACCCCAGGGTGACCGCAGTATTCGGCATGGAGCTTGTGCCCGGCGTGGACAACGACGTTCACCTGACCGTTCTGCACGCCCCGCTGTCCGGCGTGGCCGGCTACTACTCCTCGGTGGATGAATATCCGTCCATTGTCCATCCCTACAGCAACCAGCGTGAGATGATCTATATGACCTCTTCTTTGCCCCTCAATAGTCGGAGCTACTTGGGGACTTTGGCTCACGAGCTCACTCATGCTATCCAGTTTCGCGCCGACGACTCGGATGAAAGCTGGGTCAATGAAGGATTGGCGGAAATAGGCGCCGAGGTCGCCGGCTATGTGCCGTCCTTCCGCACCTCGTTCCTCTCCAGGCCCTCCACATCTTTGATCAACTGGCCGGACACCCCCGGTTCTAGCATCTACAGCTACGGCGGCGCAAACCTCTTCTTCTATTACCTTGGGCAGCAGTACGGCACGGAAAGCCTAGGGATGCTCATGGAGCATCCCGACGACAGCATCCGGGGGGTGGAGGCTTATCTGCAATACGTGGACGCTGGCAGGAGTTTCCAAAACGTATTCGCCGACTGGACGGTGGCCAACTACCTGGATAGGGACGGCGGCGGGCCTTACAGCTACCCGGAATCGAGGGTGCGGATAGCGGAGGTGCGGACCATAGCTGGACCGGCGCAGTTCCGAGATGAGGTGCCCCAATACGGGTCGAAGTATTACGAGATACTCTCTCGCGGCCCGGCCACCTTGCACTTTGAGGGGTATACGGAAATATCCCTTGTACCACGCCCTTCCGCCGGTGGAGACCGTTGCTGGTGGAGCAACCGTGGAGACTCCATCGACACCACTCTCACCACGGAAGTCGCATTGCCTGATCAAGATTCCCTGGCCATGACCTACTCCCTCTGGTACAACATAGAAGAAGGGTGGGACTACGCCTACGTTGAGGTCTCCACAGATGGCGGTGAAACCTGGGACGTGCTGGAGGGCAACCACTCCTCTCCAGTGGACCCCGTGGGCAACGCATTTGGCCCCGGCTATACCGGGAGCAGCAGACGCTGGCTTGAAGACAGCGTCGACCTGACCTCGTATCGTGGCATGGACGTGCTCCTTCGCTTTGAGTACATCACGGATGACGCTATCCACGGCACGGGCCTCTGCTTGGACAACATCTCCATCCCAGGGGCTTCTTTGGATGCCACCGGAACAGATGGTGGCCCCTGGGAGGCAAACGGCTTCGTGCGGACTCCCTACACCGTCCCCCAGCAATACCTACTCACCGTCATTGAGATGGGGCCCGAGCCGGTGGTGCGCCGCGTCGCACTCGATGAAGAGGCGTCCGCCATAGTCGAAATAGAGGGGTCGGATAGCGGCTTCTCACACACCGCCGTTGTCGTTTCCGCGGTACAGGAACAGACCCTGGAGCCCGCCCCCTTCCGGATCAACATAACCTTCCCGGACAGCAGCTGAGCACGCCTGCCCGGTTTACAGGCTGGGCACAATCTCGTATAGTTCACCACGCCATTGATTCAAGTGAGGTTTTACCCATGCGTTTCCAGATAGCTGTGTTACCTGGTGACGGGATTGGCCCCGAAGTTACCACCGAAGCAGTGCGCGTATTACAGGCCGTGGGACGGAAGTTCAACCACACCTTCGATCTTAGCGAGGACTTGGTAGGCGGGGCTTCCATAGATAAGCACGGGATGGCCCTCCGCGCTGAAACCGCCGAGGCCTGCCGCCGCAGCCACGCCCTTCTCTTCGGAGCCGTGGGCGGGCCCAAATGGGACGATCCCCAGGCCAAGGTACGCCCAGAAGACGGACTGCTTGCCATTCGCAAGGTCATGGGGCTATGGGCAAATCTGCGTCCCGTCAAAGTCTACCCGTTCCTGGAAGACTCCGGCCCGCTCAAGCCTGAAGTGGTTAGGGGTGTGGACATCCTGGTGCTGCGAGAGCTCACTGGAGGGCTTTACTTCGCCAAGCCCAAGAAGCAGTGGAATACCTCGCGGGGCAGGCGCGGCGTCGACACCCTAAAGTACGAAGAGCGTGAGATAGAGCGCATACTTAGAGCCGCCTTTGAGCTTGCGCGGGGACGGCACAAGAAGCTGACCTCCGTGGACAAGGCCAACGTCCTAGAGACGTCCCGATTGTGGCGGCAGATAGCCATTGAGCTATCGCCGGAGTACCCGGACGTCGCCCTGGACCACATGCTAGTGGACAACTGTGCTATGCAGCTTGTGCTAAACCCCAACCGCTTCGACGTCATCGTATCTGAAAACACCTTTGGCGACATCCTCTCGGACGAAGCGGCCGTGCTCGCGGGCTCCATGGGTATGCTTCCCTCGGCGAGCCTTGCCGGCGTACCAGACGCCACGGGACGCCGCCGTGCCCGCGGCATGTACGAGCCGATTCACGGCAGCGCTCCAGACATTGCTGGGCAGGGCAAAGCGAACCCTCTCGCCGCCATCCTCAGCATGGCCCTCATGCTGCGTTACTCCCTGGGCCTACTTAACGAAGGAACGGCCGTGGAGCAATCGGTGGAGCGAGTGCTGGAAAGCGGCCTCCGCACGCCCGACCTGGCCGAACCAGGGCAGCCTTCCATAGGCACCGACAAGATGGGCAAAGCCGTAGCTGAAGCTGTATTGCAAAGCTGACAGACGTGCAAGCAGGACGCCCTAGTGAACCGGAGCGCCCTGCTTGGCTAGAGGGGTGCCTAAAGCAATTGCCCTGATGGGCTAGCTCATCTCTTTTCCCCATTCATTTGAGCATTCAACCTACTCTTCAGCAAGTCGTCTATCCACTTACTTGAAGGGACAATCCCTTCTGAGAACCCGCCGTAACTCCTGAACCCCAACCTCTCCATTCCAGGTTTATAAAACCCGCTCCGGAAATAGAAACGGCCACGGGATGCGTCTCCCGGCCAGGCCACTACCATGGAAAGGTATCCGTTCTTTTGTCACCACCCTGACAGTAGTGTCCTTCTCCAGGCCGGACATATTTGATGGACTGGCCGCCAACAATTACCTTGGTATCGTCCGTTGCCTTGAACGTCACCTCTTCATCATCTCTGCGAACTATGGTTAGTGAATTGTCCGTAGCTGACTGGACTGTACCCGCCATCACCCCTACGGTAACGGTATTTCCATCCTGATCCAGCATCTCCACTTCGGCCTGAACCAAGTTGTCAGGGAAACCCTTGCCCAACCCGAACAGGGAACCTGGTATTGCATACTTGAAGGAGAATACCGGCTTTTTCGATTCTCCCAGCGTGACCTGGATATCGATCTCACCGCTACCTCTGAGGACGGCAATGGTGATCTCCGTCCCAAGCTCCAGTTGCTTACGACATCCACCACCTCTTCTACCTCCTCTACCGGCGTATCATCTATCGTCTTGAATACGTCGCCGACTTCCACCCCGGCAGCGTCCGCTGGCCCGCCGTCCTGCACCTGTACCACGACAACCCCTGAATCGACCGTCAGATCGTATTTGTCCGCTAAACTCTGGTTTATCTGGGCAATCCGTACACCCAGCCAGCCGCGAGCATGGGACATCTCTTTATCCGTGTCCTCCTGGCTCCAGGGAAGAGCCCCGGCGACGACTATGGGTAGACTGGCTATAGTAGCCGTAAGGGCCGCGACAACTCCTATGATCACCAGCCGTTTCATATCGTTCTACTCCCGTCTGACATTTCGTCCTGAATAACGAGAGTACCGTTGGATTTGTCAGGGCTGAAGCCGGGCATAGAGGCAGCCGGTGACTACTCCGGTGCTACTACAGAGATAGCGGGCTTGAAACGCGAAATCTTTGCGTGGATAGACGAAAGGAAACGCTAGACGGCATCCCCTTGGAGCCTTGATACCTCAATGAAGTCGTTGGCTTCCCAGGACCAGGCAAAATGGGCCGCTTCCACAACACGGGAAGCGTCAATGCCCACCACAAGCTGCTGAACAGGGTAAGCGGGCCCATCACCCCACATCGACTTTGCAAACTGACGATCCGTTTTAGAGAAATAGGCCCGTCCGTTGGGATGAGAGTGGTAGATGACCACGGCGGGGGCATCCGTGTCAAAGCTGCGGTCAAGTTCCAGGGCGTCCTTGGCAGTGAATACGTAGGCGGTCTCCGGGCCGCGATCAACCACTGCGGAGTGGATACCCAGGGTCTTGGCGTTGACGCAGGCACGGATGGCGTCGGCCTGGTTGTGGGCTGCCGAACCGATGAGCCAGCCGCAGGCCTCGTTTGGGTAGGATTTCCTGGCTTCGCTATAGACGGCCTGGAGGATCTCGTTAGGAATCGTGACTGGTGAGGGTGTTCCTGACATGAGGCAACCTCCGTAGCCTTAGCTGTTTACTTCTATTGTCCAGGCCTTGCTGTCCACAACTTCTCCTATGACCGCTGCTCCTGCAACCCCGTGCCTTTCCAGCTGCTCAAGTAGAACGTCCAACCTATCCCGGGGCGCCGATATGAGAAGCCCACCCGATGTTTGGGCGTCGCACAGCACCACCCGTACGGTATGCGACAAGCTTTCGTGCCAGCGGACGGAGTGTTCCAGCGAAGCCAGGTTGCGCTGCGTCCCTCCGGGCGCTATGCCCTGCTCGGCCAGCTGCCACAGTCCGGGAATCAACGGCACCTTCGACCAGTATACGCGCGCCGACGTTCCGCTGCCCTGCATCATCGCACTCAGGTGTCCCAACAGCCCGAATCCCGTGACGTCTGTGGATGCGTTGACTCCCACGTGACACATGGCGTTGGATGCGCCCCTGTTCAACGTCTCCATCAATACCACCGCTTCCGCCAGCACGCCGGCATCCACAGCCTGGTTTTTGCCCGCCGTAGTGATGATCCCCGTGCCTATGGGCTTGGTCAGCACCAGCACGTCGCCCGGCTTGGCGCCTGAGTTGGTGATCTGGTCTCCCGGCTTGATCAGCCCGGTGACCGCTAGCCCGTATTTCGGCTCTGCGTCATCCACGGTATGCCCGCCCACTATCAATACGCCCGCCTCCGCCGCTTTTTCGTAGCCGCCCTTCAGAATACTCACCAGTATCTCCCTGGGCAGTCCAACCGGGAATCCCACCAGGTTCAGCGCCAGCAGAGGCGTGCCGCCCATGGCGTAAACGTCGCTCAGCGCGTTGGCCACGGCAATAGCGCCGAAATGGTACGGGTCGTCCACAATGGGCGGAAAGAAATCGACGGTCTGGACAAGGGCAAGGTCATCCCGTAGACGATAGACGGCGGCGTCATCGCCTGTCTGGGTACCCACCAAGAGATCGGGATGGGATACGGTGGGAAGCTGGCTCAGGACCTGCCCGAGGTCCTCAGGACTGAACTTGGCGGCTCAACCTGCGCAGCTTGCTAAGCTGGTCAGCCTAATGGCTTCCTCTTGCATGGAGACTCCCTTATTGGAATTGGACTGAACGTAGGAAAATCACTTACATTGTAGGCTTACCAAGCCTAGCTGTACAAGGAGGGATATCGCTCTCCGGTATCGGGCAGGACAGTGACCACCACTTTGCCCTGGCCCAGCCGCTGCGCGGTCTTCATGGCGGCGAAGACGTTGGCGCCGGAGGAAATCCCTACCAGAGTCCCAACCTTCCTCGCCAGCTCTTGTGTGGTATCCAACGCGTCTTGGGTACTGACGGTGACCACTTCGTCTATCAACTCGCGGTCCAGTATCTCAGGAACGAAGTCAGCGCCCAGTCCCACAATGCCGTGTTCCCCAAATCGCCCTTCACTGAGCAGAGGAGACGTGGTCGGCTCAACAGCAATCAGCAGCACGGAAGGGTCCTTCTCTTTCAGAGCTTGTCCCACACCTGCGATGGTACCTCCCGTGCCCACGCCCGCGACAAAGGCATCCACTCCGCGACCTCCCAACGCATCCAGTATCTCCCGACCCGTTCCGAGGTAGTGGGCTCTTGGGTTTGCAGGACTGGCGAACTGGTCCAACAGTACGTATCCCTTGTTTTGCTTAGTCATTCGCTGCGCCGCGCGTTTCGCGCCGGTCATCCCCAGATCAGAAGGAGTGAGATGCAGTGATGCTCCAAACCTGGCGATCAAGCGCCGTCTCTCTTGCGGCGCGTTCTCCGGCATCACAATGGCAGATCGGTAGCCCTTGGCCGCCGCCACCATGGCCAGCGATACCCCCATGTTCCCTCCCGACACCTCTACTATGGTGGAACCCGGCGTTAACAGGCCTGCATCCTCGGCTTCCTCTACTATTGCAAGAGCCACCCTGTCTTTGATGCTGCCGCCCGGGTTCACGCTCTCCAGCTTGGCGTAAAGCTCCGCCGAGCCTTCCGTTTCCATGGCACTTAGTCGCAACAGGGGGGTGTTGCCAATAAGCTGAATCAGGCTTCTTTGCACTGCAACCTCCGCTGGCTGATTTTGCCACGGCTGTCTAAGTGCGTCAAGAAACCACGCGCCTGCTGTCAAGTAGCCGTAGGAGGCCGTCCGCACCTTCTCCTGCGACTTTCTTTATGCGACAATAGATGTCCATAATGCCTAACCACCTAATCAACGAAACAAGCCCCTACCTCCTCCAGCACGCCGACAACCCAGTCGACTGGTATCCTTGGAGCGAGGACGCCTTCGCTCGCGCCAGGGCGGAAGACAAACCAGTCTTCCTCAGCGTCGGCTACTCCGCCTGTCACTGGTGTCACGTTATGGCTCACGAGTCCTTTGAAAATGAGGAGACCGCCCGCCTGATGAACAACGGCTTCATCAATATCAAGGTTGATCGTGAAGAGCGCCCGGACGTGGATTCCATATACATGCAGGCTGTGCAGGCGCAAACCGGTCGCGGCGGCTGGCCCATGTCCGTGTTCCTCACTCCGGAAGGCAAACCCTTCTTCGGCGGCACCTACTTTCCGCCGGTGGATAGTCACGGCATACCCGGCTTTCCGCGGGTGCTACAAGCCATCATGGAAGCATACCGTGACCAGCGCAATGACGTGGTGAACTCTGCCGATCAGTTGGTGGCGCATCTGAGCAGCGGCCTGATGATCTCCCAGGGACAGGAGCCGCTGACCTCTGAGGTACTGTCCCGCGCCTTTGATGGCCTTGATTCCGAAATGGATAAGGAGCATGGCGGCATAGGCGCCGCGCCCAAGTTTCCCCAGCCCATGACCCTGGAGTTCCTGCTCCGCTACTACGCCCGCAGCGGCCGCACCGAGGCGTTGGCCATGGTGGACCTTACTCTGGAGAAGATGGCTCACGGCGGCATCTACGACCAGCTTGGTGGCGGGTTCCACCGCTATTCCACCGACCCGTTCTGGCTGGTGCCTCACTTTGAGAAGATGCTGTACGACAATGCACTGCTGAGCAGGCTCTATCTCCACGCCTATCAAATCACAGGCAGCCAGGAGTACAGGCGCATTGTGGAGGAGACCCTTGACTACGTTCTCCGGGAGATGACCAGCCCGGAAGGCGGCTTCTATTCCAGTCAGGACGCCGACAGCGAGGGAGAAGAGGGCAAGTACTTCGTCTGGACACCCCGGGAGATTGAGGAAGTCGTGGGCAAGGAGCAGGCCGTACTCTTTAGCCGCTACTACGGGGTCACTCACCAGGGCAACTTCGACGGGAGAAACATCCTCCACATCCACGATTCCGCCGAAGCGGCGGCCACCGAGCTGGGCATCGGCGTAGAACATCTAGCGACTGTTGTGGATAACGCTCGCGCCAAGCTAATGGAGCGGCGCATAGAACGCGTGCCTCCAGAACGCGATGACAAAGTGCTCACCGCCTGGAACGGCATGATGCTGCGCAGCTTTGCCGAAGCCGCCGCTGTTCTGCACCGCGACGACTATTTGCAGGCGGCGCTGGCGAATGCCGGGTTCCTACTCGGCGCTCTCCGTTCCCCGCAGGGCCGCGTCCTGCGCAGCTTCAAGGACGGCAAAGCTGTCCTCAACGGCTACCTGGAAGATTACGCCAACCTTGTCGATGGCTTGATTGCCCTGCACGAGGCCACCTTGGACCTGCGATGGCTTGACGAGGCGCGTTCCCTGGCGGATGGCATGCTGGACCTCTTTTGGGACCCCAAAGAGGCATCGTTCTACGATACCGGCAGCGACCACGAGAAGCTCATCATCCGTCCCAGCCACCTTTTCGACAACGCAGAGCCCAGCGGCTCCGCCGTAGCCAGCGACGTCCTTCTCCGGCTGGCCGTTCTCACTGGCAACACCGAATACCGAAATCGCGCTGTCACCATGCTGCGTTCTCTCCGCATGGTCATGTCGCGCGCACCCATGGGCTTTGGGCACTGGCTGTGTGCCTTGGACTTCTACCTCTCCACGCCAAAGGAGATAGCCGTGGTCGGGCCGCCGGAAGACCCAGGCACACGAGCGCTTCTCGACGAGGCGTTTGGCCGCTACATTCCCAATAAAGTGGTTACCGGCTGCCATCCCAACGGCGCCGACAGTTACGAAGGGTATCCCCTGCTCGAGGACAAGTACATGATCAACGGTCTGCCCTCCGCCTTCGTCTGCGAGAACTACGTATGCATGATGCCCGCCACGGATCCGGCTACGCTGGCCGAACAGCTCTCCGCGCCGTGATGCGTCAGGCCATTGTGCCCGCAGCAAGGATCATCACCCGCAGGCACTGAAAAACATCCGGAAAGCTGTCAGACGTATAGGCAACCGTCACGGCATCGGGCCGCACCGCACCGGGCACCCATTCCGCCACGTCGGCCATGCCTGAATTGACGAATCGCAGCGTAAGCGTCACCGGCAACGAGTAATCAACGGGAGCAATCTCGGCACGGCGTTCCACACCGTGTCGTGCTTTCTCCCTGATGAGGGCCTGCGCCATTGCGGGCGATAGTCCCTTTGCCGCGTACCTAGTCAGGGACGATTTCACCTCCGCTGTCTCTATGCGGGGTATCAGTTCCCTGGCCTGCTCGCAGCAGGTCGTGTCGCCCGCCACCATTACAATGGGCACGCCGTGATGCCCGGCGATGCCGGCGTTGAGGCCAAGCTCCCCTTGCGGCTGGCCATTGACCAGTATCTCCTGCACCACTCGACCCGAAATGGTGTGGTCCAGTATCCCCTTGGAACCCGCTCTGGCGTGATACCCCACGCACAATGCGGCATCGAAGGTGGCGTCTAGGCCGGCCATCATCGTCTGCGGCTTTGGCGAGCCGGTGATAAGCTGCACCCTCTGGTCCAGCAGCTCTGGCAGTAGGTTGCGCTGCGTACCGTGGCTGTCGTTGACCACCACCTCGTCCGCTCCCGCCTCAATAGCACCCTCTATTGCGGCATTGGCCTCCAGGGTCATCAAGCGCCTTCCTATTTCGTAGTCTTTGCCTTCCCTACCGGTGTGGTCGGCATGCACCACTCCGCTGACACCCTCCATATCGACTGAAATAAGCACCTTGACTGGCATCTTCCCCTCCTTTGCTGGCTGGTCGGTATCGTATACTACCGCGGCTCTACAGGCGTCACACGTTCCGTGGCGGCATCATAGACGTATATAGCATTGTTTGCCCGCAACGTCATCTTGATCTCTCTGCTGGCCTCGCTATGTTCAGTCACCTCAAGGTCGGCGATTTTCACCTGCGCGGAGTTCAGTCCGTAGCGAAGCCTTAAGTCTCGCAGAGCTTTGTAGAAGGCGCTCTGATACTCCGAGGCCTGAATTTTCTCAGGCATTTGACCACTGACGAACCATGCCGCGAGATCAGGCTCGTAAGTGCACTCGTCTATCGACCCCAGGGGTGTAGCGTATCGGCCGTTGGCCGTTTTTGCCGTCGCCAGCGACGACGCCACCCCTCTCCCCGCGGCAGGGCCGTCCAACCCGGTACCAGCGGGCTGCGACCAGGCCAAGATAGCCGACGTAGACAATGCTCCCAGTATCATGGAAGCCGCCAATATGGCCGCGATTCTCCTCATGGACAACTCATACAACCTCTACCCTAGTTTTGACGCTCCCGCCCGCCCCGGTTCACCACGTCCCATTGTTGTGAGAGGTATCGTTCCACAGCCGGATAACCGTGCGCTCCGTGCCGACGTCCAGCACGGAAAGACTGGTATTGCCCAAGATAAAGTTGTTCCTGTAAGAGAGCGGTAGATCCAGAAGGTGCACCGCCAGCACCAAGAGAGCGGCGCCATGTCCCACCACGACTATCGAATCATCGTTGAGGTGTCGCTCCTTTATATACTCGGCAGCGCACGAAGTTCTGGCTAGCACTTCGTCCAAGCTCTCACCGCCGGGCGGCGTGTAAGTATCAGGCGACCTCTTCCAGTGAGCGAAACCTTCAGGATCCGTGGCTTGCCACTCTTCCTGTGTGACCCCTTCCCATCTTCCATAGTTCCGCTCCCGCAATTCGAAGAGCTCCCGTACTTCTATTCTCCGGCCTTCAGCGATAATCTCGGCGGTCTTGCGTGTACGTGACACGTCGCTTGAGTAGATGGCGTCTATCCGCGCGTCCGCAAGCCTGGACGCCAGACATCTCGCCTGCTCAATGCCCGTGGCATTGAGCGGCGCATCGGCGTGACCCTGGACTCTGTGCTGTTTGTTCCAGTCAGTCTCACCGTGGCGCACCAACATCCACAACGTCATCCGCTCTCTCCTAATAGAAATTGTATGTGTTAGCTATTTCGTTGACAGATTTTGCAAGGTTCCAGAGGTACCGAGCAAGGGGTATTTGTTTCAGACGTTATGTCTAGTACAAGGCTAAAAACGAACCACTTTTTTGAGAATATGGGAAACAAATCCGAATTCCGTAGACAGAGTAGCGGGTTTAGTCACGGTGTTTAGCTTCCTCCGGCTCATGTAGATGAGTATAGGAGACGGAGGAAGATACGGGGAAGTGGGAAATGACGGATACACTCTTCCTTCCGTCATTGCTGTTGTGCCGCATCTTCGCCTCCCGATCGGTGTCTCATTGATGCCAATTCTGTCAGAGAATTACCCAACACGTACAAGAAAGACAGGGGGGACTTTCCCCGATGGCCGATCCATATAGTACCACGCCGGCGCGTGCCGAAAAGATGTACAGCCAAATATGCTCCACGACTGGTTGCTCCCAACCTAATATAGAAATGTTCAATATCTTGTTATGAACAAATAAAAAGGGTTGGCATCTCCAATAACGTTGTGTTATTGGTATCAGTCAATCCGAGATAAGGTGGAAAACGTCTGGCAAGCACCTTGCTCGGATTGATTTGTTCTTGCTCGGTGATTTGTTCTTGCTCGGATTGATTTGTTTAGGAGGGTGCATTAATGAGCTTAGGTAAATATACCAAAAGGCTTCTCGGACTGACCATTGGCATAGGCTTGCTAGCAATCCTTGCCTGCGGCCCGTCCGAAGAGGCTGACCCAACTGCCACGCCGACGGCAACCCCATTACCCCCAATGCCAACCTTTGACATTGGGCAGCCGCCTGCGCCTGGTGTGACGCCTGCGCCTGGTGTGACGCCTCCGCCTGGTGTGACACCTCCGCCTGGCGTAACGCCTCCGCCCGGTGTGACTCCTCCGCCCGGTGTGACCGCCGTACCCTTGGCTACAAGCGTACCGACGATGATGCCAGAACCTGGTGATCAGCCCCAGTACGGGGGAGTAGTCAACCTGCCCATGACGGGCGCCAACCGTTGGGACCCCTACCACGGCAATACCGGATACGGATGGGGTACGCTTGCCAACGTAGGCAATCTATTCGGGCAATTCATTCGACCGAACCTTCAAGACCGCCTAACCCTTGAGGGAGACCTTGCGGAGTCGTGGCAGATCGCTGACGATGGTCGGACCTGGATTCTAACCATTCGAGACGGAGTTATAGACCACGATGGTAATCCCTTCACTGTGGAAGATGCTTACTACTCCCTCTACAGGGTCATAGAACGACCGAACGGGATACCGGCCAACAGATGGGGCTGCGTGCGCGAATTCCTCAACCCCATAGTAGACGACAGCATGATGGCAGTAGAGAACCCCGGGGCAGAAATCACAGGGCCCAGGGATCTCACTATTCGCATGCCGGTGGCAAAGGGCGCTTTCGTCGCCTGCTTCCTCAGCGGATTTGGTGGAATTATGCCTGACACCTACGCCAAAGTAATAGATGCAGACGAGGCGACCGGATACCGCGACTTCGAATTCGAAAGAGGAGAGGTGGTCGGAACGGGTCCATTCAAGATCGTTGAAGGCGAGATGGAGAACTTCTGGCGCGCCGAGCGCCACGATGGTTATTTCCGCGAAGGCCGACCGTATCTGGACGGCTTTAACCTGTTCACCATCCCAGGATGCATCGACTCGCGTTGCCAACTTCAGGGTAGGCCGCATAGACGCTGCTGAGATCTTCAGCACAGGCTTTGGTCTGAGAGACGTTCTCGATCTCCAGAGTGCTATCGGGGAGGAAGCGGCTTTCCCAATTGTCGCCGCTCCTGGCTTCCGTGGCTTCGAGTTGAACGTGACCAGGCCTCCTTTCGGTCCACTTGACGCCCCGACGGCGACAAAGGTTAGGCAGGCGGTTCAGTACCTGATGAATCGCGGGGACATGAACACGCTATGCCACGATGGCATCGGCTTCTTCTCAACTCCGTATTTCGTCGGGACCAGTTGGGTCTACACGCAACAGGAGTGGTTCGACAACATGATCGGTCTGGATCCTGACCCCATGAAGAAGGAAGAGAACCTTGCCAAGGCTAGAGCGTTGATGGAAGAGGCGGGTTACAGCGATTCAAACAGGATCTCAACTACCGTGCTCTTCGGTCTGGGCGACACTTGTCGCGCTGACGTAATTGTAGACGCTCTTTCAGACATCTACATAGACCTGACAAAGGATTCTACACCTGGCAGCGCGGCTGCACGTGAAAAAGCCAAGAGCCAAGAGTTCGGTCTGCGTCTGGAGAGCAAAGGCGCATCCTTCGTTGACCCGGATGCCTTCACAATCTCCATTCACCAGACCTTCGAAAAGGGTGGCTTCACCTTCGGCGGCTGGGAAAATCCCAGGTGGGTAGAGCTCAAAGATCAGGAGCTTCTACTGACTGCCACCGAAGATCGCGCACCCCTTCTACGGGAGATGGCCGATATTCTTTGGAACCAGGACGCCGCTTGGATTGGCATGGTGAGGCCAGGACTGTTGCAGGGCCACCGCGGCAACTGGCGTGGCTGGTCGCCTCCGCTGTTCCACGCATCCAACTACTCCATAGAGAATGTGTGGTTGGCAGACGAGGCAAAGAACTTCTATCCACAACTGCCAAATCTTTAAGGCTTGATTCGATAAGAGGACGGTGTCTGCGCGGCTAGAACAAGCCGCGCAGACACCGTCCTCCAATACAACCTGAGTTCTAAAACTCATGCGCAAGTATATTTTAAGAAGGCTTCTGATGTTCATCCCGACACTGATCGGGGTGTCGCTGGTCATCTTTATTTTGCTGAGGGTGATTCCGGGCGACGTGGCAGTCGCGATACTGGCCGGGCCATCCGGTGAGGGAATCTTTACCGAAGAGGATGTTATTCGTGTGACCGAGGAACTCGGTCTAGACAGGCCAATCTACATACAGTATGTGGACTGGATGTGGGGCATGATCCGTGGCGATCTGGGCCGTTCCTTTGTGGTCAATAAGCCAATCTTTGAACAACTCAAGCGGCAGTTTCCCGTGACGCTCCAACTGGGCATCTTAACGTTCACCACAATTGTGCTTGCCGCTATCCCGGTTGGGATCATTGCAGCCGTGAAGCAGGATGGCTGGGCCGACTACTTCCTGCGCGGCTTCGCCATATTCGCGCTGGCCATACCCAGCTTCTTCGTTGGCCTATTGGTGGTGTTGTTCCTATCCAGGGGGTTTGACTGGCTTCCTCCCTTAGGCTTCGATCATATGTGGGAAACCCCGGTCAAGACTCTGCAACAGTTGTTGCCTCCCGCCGTGGCCCTAGGAATTCATAGCAGCGGCTTGCTCATGCGCCTCACTCGCACCCAACTCCTGGAGGTCATGAGGGAGGATTACATTCGCACGGCAAGGGCCAAGGGACTGGCGGAAAAGGCGGTCATCATCAAACACGGCGTACGCAACGCTTTGCTGCCCGTGGTTACCTACGCCGGTTTTCAATTCGGCATACTGTTCTCAGGCACCGTTGTCATCGAACTGATCTTCAACCTTCCCGGAATCGGGCGCGGACTGATAGCCTGCGTGACCTGCCCACCATCCAGGCGTATATCATGTACTTCGCCTTCGTGTCACTGGCAATCAACCTGGTCGTCGACCTGACCTATGGCTGGCTGGACCCAAGGATCAGATACGAATGAGGATGTTGGGAACCGCCGTATGCGCGGAGGATTCTAGATGAACGCCAGGGATGAACTCGTCCTAGCTCAGCCAGCCCGGGGTATTTCACCATGGGCACGCCGCTTAAGAGCGGTCACTACTTTCCTGCGTCGCAAGCCGTTGGGAACCACCGGCCTTGCCATAGTGGTATTTGCTACATTTATTGCTGTGAGTGCGCCGTACATAGCGCCGTTTGACCCGTACGACACCAACGTCAGAACGGTCTTGAAATCTCCGTCCCTTGACAACTGGTTCGGCACTGACAGGCTGGGCAGGGATATCCTCAGCCGCACCATGTATGGCTCCGGGGTCTCCATCTACGTGGGAATAATCGCCATGATAGCCGCGAGCACGGTGGGGAGCTTCATCGCGGTGACCAGCGCCTTCTACGGCGGCAAATACGACCTCATCATTCAACGAGTGGTCGATTCACTATCCGCCTTTCCCAGCTTACTGCTTGCGCTGGCGCTCATGGCTGCCCTTGGCTCTTCCCTGAACAACGTGATCCTGGCGATAAGCATAGTCTTCCTGCCCAGGATAGCCCGTATTGTTCGTTCCGTCGCTCTCAGTGTGAAAGAGATGCCGTACGTTGAGGCTTCCAGGGCCATCGGAGGGTCTGACCTCAGAATCATGCTCCGGCACCTACTTCCCAATACGTTTGCCTCCCTGGTTGTAGTGTCAACCTCTTTGGTGGGCAGCGCAATCATCATTGAAGCGTCTCTGAGTTTCCTTGGCCTTAGCGGCGCAGGCAACACGATCACCTGGGGAGCCATGCTCGACCAGCAGCAACTCCTTGACTTCGCGGGCGCTCCCTGGATAGGCCTGTTCCCAGGGTTTGCCCTCACCTTCGTGGTCTTCGGGATTAACATTTTCGGAGACGCCCTGCGCGACGTGCTGGACCCCAAGCTGCGCGGCAGGTAAAAGCAAGGATTCACTTTCAAGAGCCTGGGCACTAACCCAGGCTCTTTTCATTTAGCACGTTTGGTTGTAAGGTCATGCTGCCCTTCAACTACCCGCAATTTCAGACCTCGGGAGGTGTCGCATGAATGGAAACCACTCCACCGTGCATCCAAGCTACCTTAGCGCCCTAGAGTACCGCCTGGCAGGCCCGTTCCGCGGAGGCCGCTCCGTTGCCGTGGCCGGCGACTCCAAGAATCCCCTGGTCTTCTATAACGGCGCCACCGCCGGCGGCGTCTGGAAGACCACCGACGCCGGTCTCTACTGGGAAAACGTCTCCGACGGCTTCTTCAATACCGCCGCCGTTGGCGCAATTGCCGTGTCCGATTCCGACCCCAACGTAGTGTACGTGGGAACCGGCGAGTCCTGCTTCCGCGCCGACGCCACTCACGGAGACGGCGTCTACAAGACGACCGACGGCGGTAAGACATGGCAAAATATGGGGCTTCGCGACACGCGCCACATCGCGCGCATCCGCATCCACCCTACGGATCCCAACGTAGCCTACGTTGCCGCCGCCGGTCATGAATGGGGCAGCAACCCGGAACGCGGCGTATTTCGCACCAGGGACGGAGGCAAGACCTGGGAACACGTCCTCTTCAAAAGCGACAAAGCAGGCGCCATAGACCTGTCCATGGACCCCAGCAACCCCCGCATCCTCTACGCAGCCATCTTCCAGGTGCTGCGTCAGCCATGGACCATGACCTCCGGTGGGCCGGACAGCGGCCTCTACAAATCCACAGACGGCGGCGATACCTGGGTGGAGATAACTCAAAACCCCGGTTTGCCGCAAGGTCTAAAGGGCAGGATCGGTGTGGCCATATCGCCACCCAGGCCGGAACGGGTCTGGGCCTTGATGGAGATAGAAAACTCCCAGGGCGGCCTGTTCCGCTCAGATGACAGCGGAGCCACCTGGCAAAAGATATCGGACAAGCCGGAGATATACAGGCGCCCCTGGTACTACACTCACGTCTTCGCAGACACCCAGGACCCAGACACCTGCTACTGCCTTGACGTGCAGTTCTGGAAGTCCAATGACGGCGGCCGCACCTTCTTCGAGATGCGCCTGCCGCATGGCGACCACCATGACGTTTGGCTTGACCCCCGCAACAATCAGCGTTTGATCAGTGGCAGCGACGGAGGCGCATCGGTAAGCTTGGACGGCGGCGCTTCCTGGTCAATGCTCTACAACCAGCCCACCGCCAGCCTTTTCAAAATGGACGTGGACAACCAGTTCCCCTATAACCTCTACGCCACGCAGATGGACAACACCGCCATTAAAGTCCCCAGCCGCGGCGACGAAGGCGCAATCCCCTGGAAAGACTGCGACGTGGTGGGCAACTCCGAAAGCGGATACATTGCGGTGAAGCCGAACAACCCCAACATCATCTTCTCCGGTGCCAACGGCTCGGCGCCGGGAGGAGGCGGCACGCAGCTCTGCTACCACATGGGCACCAGGCAAACGCGCATCGTCCACGTCTGGCCCCACGACCAGTCCGGCTCGCCGGTCAAGGACATCATCAACCGCTTTTACTTCACCTACCCCACCGTCTTCTCCCCCCACGATCCCGATCTACTATACTGCTGCAGTCAGTACGTCTATAAAAGTACGGATGACGGTGGAAGCTGGGAGCGCATCAGCCCCGACCTTTCGCGAAACGACCAGTCCAAGATGCAAGTCGTATCCGGCGGCCTCAGCACCGATTCAGGCGGCACCGCCGACTTTTCCGGCGTCATCTTCGCATTTGCCGTATCTCCAAGCGAGCCCGGTGTTCTCTGGGCAGGGTCAGACGACGGCCTAGTCCATATCACCCGCGACGGCGGGGGCTCCTGGGAGAACGTTACCCCGCAAGACCTACCGGAGTGGACCCTGGTCTATACCATCGAACCGTCTCGACACGATCCCGCCACAGCTTACCTGGCCGCTACACGCTACAAGCTGCACGACCACTCACCCTACGTGTTCAAGACCAGCGACTACGGCAAGACCTGGCGTAAGATCACCAACGGCATCCCTGATGAGTACTTCACCCGCGTCATACGTGAAGACCCGGCTAAACAGGGACTCCTCTACCTGGGCACCGAGCTTGGCATGTTCGTGTCGTTCGACGACGGCGACCACTGGCAACCCATTCAAGGCAATCTGCCGGTGGTTCCCATCCACGATATGGCCGTGAAGAACAACGACTTGATAGCTGCTACACATGGACGCTCTTTCTGGATCCTAGACGACCTCACACCTCTTCAACAGATCTCGGACGGGGTTACCGGCAGTGACGCCCACCTGTTCAAACCCAGGTCCACGTACCGCATCGCTCAGCCTATGGGCTTCGGCCGTGGCGGAGGCATCCCAGGCAAGGACTACCAGCGCATAAACGGTGAAACCGTAACCTTCTATGAGAAGCGTAATGAAGCCGGCGAGGTGAAACGGGTCTACCTCAACGCGGGACAGAACCCTCCCGACGGCGTCCCCATCAACTACTACCTTAAGAACGCCCCGGACGAAGGCGCTACCATAGCCATCTTGGATTCCAACGACAACGTCATCAACACCTTCAAGCGGAGTCCAAAGGCGGGCATGAACAAGCTGGTCTGGAACATGCGCTACCCACCTACCGCCGGCCCCGACGCCCGCGGCCGGCCGGCCGGCATATCACCACTGGTGCCGCCGGGAACATACCAAGTCCGGTTGACGGTGGATGGTCAGACCTTCACAGAGTCGTTCGAACTCCTCAAAGATCCCCGCGTCTCCGCGACGAAAGAGGATCTGACAGCGCAATTTGACCTGCTGGTTCAGGTCCGTGACAAGCTGGTGGATAACAACACGGGATTGAGCCGCTTACGCAGTGTGCGCAGCCAAGTCGACGAATGGGTGGGCCGCGCCGGAGGCGAGGCATCCCGGGACGTTTTGTCCACCGCCGCCCAGGCCATCAAGGACAAGCTATGGCCCATTGAAGACCAGCTTGCATCCGTACACGAGCCCTACGCCCAGACTGTCCCTCCCGTGCGCCTTGACGCCAAGCTCATGGCATTGTCACAGGTGGTGGCCGCCGGCGACTTCGGGCCGACACAGGGACAGCTAGGCGTATACGATGAACTTTCGGGGTTGGTAGACCATCATCTGCAAGAGCTTCAGCAGATCATCGACCAGGACGTCGCCGGCTTCGTGGAACAGCTCAACGAGCTGGGTGTGCCGGCAATTGTGCCCTAGTCCGCAAAATAGTAGGCAGCGGCATACGCCGCTGCCTACTATGAACCCTTCTCTCTGCGCCAATCCATGATTTGATCGCGGCGCAGGAGGTAATGGCCGTACGTATCAATCCTCAAGCGACGCCTGATGCGAGTCTCCGTAGCCCAGTGTTCTTCAGCCATTTCGGCCACCACGGACATCAGCATGTGATGAGTCTCCATGAGCTGGCTCTGCACATCCTCCAGCGAAAGGCCTGCCTTCTTTTCCGATTCCCAGGCGTTGAAACCATCCACCCCACCGTATTGTCTGTAGCGCGGCTGGGGCTGACCTCTCGCCATCAAGCCCATGGCCTTGATGGCCTCCTCTTCCCAAGTGGTCACGTGACTCAGCAAGTCCTTAACCGACCATCCACCGTCAAAGACGGACTCCATCATCTCCTTCTGGGAAAGCCCGTCCAAGGACTCATGAAGCTCCCTCCATCCCCTCTCCAATCTCTGTAGGATCTGCCGCCTGTTCAAAGTTACCTACCCTATCCCAATCACACTGCCCGGAGCGCGACGGAGGCGTCGTACCAAAGGTCAGATATGCACGAGCGACGCCGCGAGCTCATGCAAGCGTGGGACGATTATCTCGACGTGGCCTGATTTTAGCAGCCCTAGGCGTGGTTCCAACCTCAAGACCGAGGGGCCTTCGTTTTGCTCAGCAAGGGTGCTGAGGCGATGGTCACAGGAACCTCAGAATCAGACCTGCTATCACTATCACGGCAATGAACCCGATCCAGAAAATGACCCGAGGAGTCACATGCTTTCTCAGCCAGTATCGCCGCGACCCTTTCAATTCCTGGTAGTAGCCGTAGCCATCTATGGTGAGCTTAGCATAGCCGGACTCCATAGATACGGCTCCGGCGTCTTCTAGCAGGTCAAGGGCCTCACGCTCAATGGCCGACATTCCGAAGTGGCGCGTAAGTACGTAGCCCTCTTCGGCATTGGCCAAGATGCGGAGCATTTCGTTGCGTAGCTCAGGCCTCATGAGGTAGGCAGCCCCTAGCGTCTACGTCTGAAGACGTGATAGATACCGACGACGAAGCATCTACTGCTATTGCCAGTGCAATCCCTCTAGCCGCTAACATTACCCTATTGACCACTGCCCGGCCTGGATTCGAACCAGGGATTTCAGCTCCAAAGGCTGACGTGCTACCGCTACACTACCGGGCATCGCAATACCTGCCATATAATGCTAAGCGCCTCGGCAGCTTTAGGCAAGCGCTTGCCATCTGCCTTATACTCTCCTCTAACCATGAACACAAATCACCACGTCACCGTAATCGGCGGAGGCATCCTTGGACTGGCCACCGCATTGGAGCTATCGGCCAGATATCCCAACTACTCCATAGCCGTACTGGAAAAAGAGCAAAGAGTCGCCTCACACCAGACCGGGCACAACAGCGGCGTCATCCACTCCGGCCTCTACTACAGGCCGGGGTCGTACAAAGCGGAGCTTTGCATCGCGGGTAGCCGCGCCCTGCGCGACTACTGCGACAATCGCGGTATCTCCTACAACCTCATCGGCAAAGTCGTCGTGGCCACCCATGAGGAGGAACTGCCGCGATTGCAAACCCTCTACGAACGAGGCACCGCCAACGGCGTAGAGGATTTAGAGATGATAGGTCAGGAACGGCTCAAGGAGCTTGAACCGCACACCTACGGCATCAAGGCCCTGCATTCGCCCAAGACCGGCATTGTCGATTTCAAGGAAGTCGCTGCCGCCTACGCTGAAGACGCACAGCGGAACGGCGCCGAAATTGTGCTCGGCGCCAAAGTGAACACTATCACCGCAAACGGCGGCTTGATCAACCTGGAGACCAGCAAGGGAGACTTCCAGACCGGCTACCTAATCAACTGTGCCGGCCTTCACGCCGATGGAATAGTAGAGAAAATGGGCCTTCGTTCTGAGGTGCGTATCATTCCCTTTCGTGGAGAGTACTTCACCCTAAAGCCTGAGAAGCACCACCTTGTGAAGAGCCTCATCTACCCCGTACCCAACCCTCAGTTCCCCTTCCTAGGCGTGCATTTTACCCGCATGATTCACGGTGGCGTGGAAGCCGGACCCAATGCCGTTCTGGCCTTCGCCAGGGAGGGCTATACCATGTCCAGCATCAATATCCCGGAGTTTCTGGGCACAGCCACCTATCCAGGATTTTGGATGATGGCCTGGAAATACTGGCGCACCGGCCTGGGCGAGTTCTACCGCTCCCTGAGCAAGCCTGCCTTCACCAGGGCCCTGCAACGGTTGCTGCCCGAAATCAAGAAAGAAGACCTGGTTCCCGCCGGCGCCGGGGTCAGGGCCCAGGCCGTGGACCGCAAAGGGTTGCTGCTGGATGATTTCAGCATTGTGGAGACTGAAAACGCTCTGCACGTACTGAACGCCCCCTCACCGGCGGCAACGTCATCCCTGGCATTGGGTAAGTATATAGTCGATCGAGCCGTCAAATCGTTCGGGTTTACAGGCTAAATAGAAAGAGCGCCTGAAGGAGTCCTACGGACGATTGCAATACTGAGGAGTTGACTAGACTAGTTTGCCCTCAAACCATACTCGCTGACGAAGCATCCCAAGCTACCTGCCGCGCAACCTCGGATCAAGCACGTCGCGCAGGGCATCCCCGAATATGTTGATCCCGAACACGGCCAGCGTTAGAGCAAACCCCGGGAATATAGCAATGTGGGGTGCAACCGTGAAGTACCTCAGCACTTGGCCGCTGAGCTGGGCGCCCCAGGTGATGGTACCGACCGGCATTCCAACCCCCAAGAAGCTGAGCGAAGCCTCTATCAGGATTGCGCTACCCACCAGACTGGTGGAATACACTATGAGAGAGGCAAATGTGTTAGGTAGAACGTGCAGCAGCATTATACGGGCATCGCTGGCCCCTATGGCTCGCGACGCCTCTATATACGGTATCTCCTTGATGCTCAACGCCACCGATCGTATGACCCTGGTCAATCTCGGTGTGAACACTATGGAGATTGCTATGATGATGTTGGTCAACGACGCTGTGAACAGCGCGACCAAGGCCAAGGCCAGCACCAGGGAGGGAAACGCTATCAGCGCATCTACGAAGCGCTGCACCACAATGTCAAACTTTCCGCCAAAATAGGCGCTGGTGACTCCGATCATCGAACCCACTACGGCAGCGATGACCATCGACGTCATCCCCACAAATATGGAAATCCTTGCTCCAAAAATGACGCGGCTTAGGACGTCCCTACCAGCAAAGTCAGTACCAAAGAGATTATCACTGCTAGGCCCCTCAAGTATTTTACTCGAGTCGAACGCCCTTGGATCCTGCGGAGCGAATACATCGGGGAATGCCGCCAAAACAGCAAATAAAAGCACCAAGACAAGCCCCGTTGTTCCCAGCGGTTTAGACCGCAGGAACCGCGTAAAACTTCGCCACCGCCTGCCCCATGGAGAAGGAGCACGGGATACTAATACCCCTGTGCTTCCAGTGCTTTCAATTGAGTTTCGCGTAGCCATAACCGACCTCTTTAACGGACTTATGCGTAGCGGATGCGCGGGTCAAGCCAAGCATACGTTAGGTCTACTATCAAGTTAGCCACCAGAGCTACCAGTGCAAAGTACATGATATATATCTGGATCACTGGTAAGTCCCTAGTGTTCAAGGCATTTATTAACCCTCTGCCCAGCCCGGGAAGGTTGAACAGCGTTTCTATGACAATGGTGCCGGAGAACAGGAAGCCTATCTGCGTCCCTCCTACCGTCACTACGGGCAATAGTGCGTTCCTCACCGCGTGTTTCATGATGACTACGCGTTCCGCCAGTCCCTTAGCCCTCGCCGTCCTCACGTAGTCCTCACGCAGCACCTCTAAGAGCTGGGTACGAGTGATCCGCAGCAGTAATCCGTTGCTGCTGAAACCAAGCGCGGCAGCGGGCAGAATAAGCTGCTGGATGCTCGTTATAGGATCATCCCAAAGGCTAGTGAAGCCGACGGGAGGCAGCCACCCTATGTATACCGACAACCCCAGTATTACTAGCAAACCTACAAAGAAACTAGGCATCGCCAGCCCGACAATGGCAAACGTTCTCAGGATAAAGTCCAGCCACCCATCCTGCCTTACGGCCGCAATAATACCAATCGGTATAGCGATGAGAGTAACCACAATTGCGGTCAGGACGGCAAGTTGAAGTGTAATGGGAAACTGTCGCTTTAGCTCACCCCACACTGGGCGGTTGGTAGCGAACGAATGGCCCAGGTCACCCCTGGCGAAATCCCATATCCAATTCACAAATTGAATGTGGATTGGATCGTTTAGGCCAAGCCTTTCTCTGAGGCTATCCAAGTCCTCCTGAGTATATTCGGCCTCTCCATTGGGACCGGCCAGTATCTGCACGGCAACGTCTCCCGGCAGGATGCGCAGGAGTACGAAGATGATCAGTGCAACGCCCAGCAGAGTAGGCACAAAAAGCAACACACGCCTCAGAATATACTTCCTCATAGCCCCCCTAGTTTACACTCTAGGACGTAGAATCACAGCCTCTAAAACGAAGTCTGCGATCATTATAATGATCGCAGACTTCGTTTATTATCGAGTAACTCTATGCTACTCAGCCAGCCAGACGTGCTCCAGCGTCATATTGGAGGCGTGAATGATAGGCACCACATAGCCTCTCCAGTTGCCACGCCAGCCGTGTACCAGAGCCGGCCTGTTATTACCAACCAGAGCAGCATCGGCGTAGAGAATCTTAGCCATTTCAAACAGCACCGGACCTCTCTCCGCCGGGTCATTTAGCACCAGCTGCTGGTCCATAAGTACACGCCAATCCTCGTTTACCCAGCTGGTCCAGTTCCTGCCGCCCTCTTCATCCGTGAAGAACACACCCAGATTGAATGCATCAGGGTCAGCGAAGGAAGCGCCAATGCTCTCTACCGCTATCATCTGGAAGTCACCGGGACTGGTGCGTGCTCGGAAAGCGGCGGTTGTACCCATATTGGTGGTTGTCACGTCAAGGTAAAGATTGTCTCTCAGCCACTGGCCCTGGATCTCTGCTTCATTCTGAGAACCAGTAGTCACCAAAGCCTCCACAGGCAGCGGATTATCCGGGCCGTAGCCGGCTTCCTGCATGAGAGCTTGAGCCTGCGCAAGCTGCTCAGCCCTTGCCATTGGATCCGGATCGAAACCGGGCAAAGCCTCGAACCACTCATCCGGCGTAGCGATCCAGTCCCAGTAGAAGAAGTAAGGCGTAGCCAGCGTACCTATGCCATCGTAGTTCAGCTTGCTCATCTCCTGGCGGTCGAAGCCCATCTGGATGGCGGTACGGATCTTGTCTGCGGTGGGGTCGCCTATGGGGCCAAACGGCGCATTAGACAAGTTCAACTGTATGCCGCGCCAGCCCATGGCGTTGATTAGAGGGGCAACCAAATCGTCGCCTACCGCCCTCTGCAACTCCTCTGCATCCGACTTGCTCGGCTGGTTGTCAAAGACACCCAGGGCATCAATTCTGCCTGCACGGAAGTTGGCCACCCGAACTGCCGCATCTGGAATGAACACTGACGTGTAGCCGTCAAGGTAGGGGAACCCATCACGGAAGAACTGGTCGTGTCGCTCAAGCTCCGTGATGTTGTCAATTTCATGGTTGACAACCTTGAAGGGGCCGGTGCCAATGGCCTCACCCTTGGCAAAGTCAAGGTCCCTGTAGCCGTCCGGCGTTACCATGGGGTCGTCAATCTGGCTGGTGTATGTATCCGGCAAGAACGCGCTCCATGCACCGGAGATACAGGAGACAAACGCAGCGCGGGGAGCATCCAGCCTTATGACCAGTGTCGAAGAATCAATGGCCTCGGCACCGGGGTTGGCTACCGGGTTGCCATTGTCATCTAGTATGTCGGCCACATATGCCTGGATGCACCCCTGACGGCGGGGGTTGATGCCGTTCGGGCGCTCCTCATAGCGTATCAGCTGATACGCGGCGTCTTCGGCCGTGTAGGGGTTGCCTTCGTGATCCACCACTCCGGGTCTGATATTGAAGGTGTACTCTGTGCCGTCTCCACTGACGCTCCAAGCCTCGGCCAGATCGCCTTCAACGGTAACGCGGTCTACGGGGTTCACTCTTATCAGTCCGTTGTAGATGTTCCCAATCCATCCCAAGCCGTTCCAGCAGAAACCGGTCTGGCTATGGTTGGCGTCCAGCGGTCCGCAGTTACCCGGCACCGTCACGCTGCCGCCGTACTGCGGCTCATCACCGGGCAGCGGCGTCGGCGTCGGTGGTGCTGGTGTGTTGGTCGCGGTGGGCGCCGCCGTTACACCTGGCTGTGGTGGTATTGGTGTAGCTGTCGCCGTTGGCAGCACAAGCGTAGGCACCGCCACAGAGGTAGGCGTATCTGCCGGCCGCTGCGTCGGCGTTGGGTCTTCCTCAGCCGAACCGCACGCCAGCACAAACAAAAGGCCTATGCCTACGGCAGCCCCTAAGAACTTACGAGGCGAGAGAACTGTTCGCATAATGCGCACCCCCCTAATGGAACTCAAAATCTTACTTGGCTTGGTCTGTGAATAGTGATTCTTATCAGAAAAACACAATCGTCCCTATATTGATTAAGCAACGATTGTGCCGAGGAAACATACAATAAACCATAGTCCTCTGTCAAATTGATGCGCTGACCGTTTACTTTACCATAATACGCTGGAATGTCGGCCCCGGATTTCTTCTGCCAGAGCAAACGAGTGACATTCTGGTGCCGAAGCCCGGACTCGAACCGGGACGGGGTTGCCCCCAATGGTTTTTGAGACCATCGCGTCTACCATTCCGCCACTTCGGCGTATCCACATTGTAGTGACAGCCTTCTTACCCCGCAATCTCCCCTCCCAACATGAGGCGACTTCGGTTGACACTATTCAACTTGGGGTGCTAAACTGGCAGCCAAGGATAAGCTGCGTTTCACCCTATCTACTGGGGGAGCGAAAGGAGACCGCAATTTGGAGGAGATTAAAGTTACCGAACTGGCGGCAACCAAGCTGAAGGAGATCATAGAGGAGGAAGGTGAAATCGGGGCAGCATTGAGAATAGCCGTCACGGCGAGTTCTCATGGTGGAGCGGGGTATTCCCTTTCCTTAGACGGCCAGACCAGCCAGGATGATATGCTCATGCATTCCAACGGCGTCCAGATTGTGGTTGATCAGGATAGTCTTCCGTTGTTGCAGGGTTCTGAAATAGATTATATGGATGGGCTGATGCGCAGCGGTTTCGTAATCAACAACCCCAATATAGAGTCCGGCGGGTGTGCCTGCGGCGGCTCCGGCGGGTGTGCCTGCGGCGGCTCCGGCGGCTGTGGCGGCCACTAGCCACTATAGAGTTTGAGGGGTTTCATCTCCTAACTCTTCAATGTAGTGGTACGCGCTGAGTGCAGCCGTTATGCCATCTCCCACAGCGGTGCCCAGCTGCCGGTCGGAGTTGGCCCTTACGTCGCCGGCTCCATAAACTCCGGGCAGGTTGGTTTCCATTGCCATGTTGGCAATGATATGACCCCCGCCATCGAGCTCTATGGGGCTTCCTCTGAGAAACTCGGTATTGGGATGGAAGCCTATAAAGACGAATAAACCAGGCACATCCAAGCTCGATGTCTCGCCTGAGTGCGTGTTCTTCAATAGCACGGACTCCATCAGACCGTTGCCTTGGACCCTCTCTACAACCGTGTTCCATTTGAACTCTATCTTGGGGTGCTTCATTGCTCTGTCTTGCAGAATCTTGCTGGCCCGGAGCTTGTCTCGGCGATGTAGAACGGTCACCTTCTCCGTCATCTGCGTCAGATACAGGCTTTCCTGCATTGCTGAATCGCCCCCGCCAACAACAGCAACCGGCATATCGCGGAAGAAGTTGCCGTCGCATGTGGCGCAATATGAAACGCCCTTGCCGGAGTACTCATCTTCGCCGGGCACTTCCAGTTTGTTGTGGTCTCCACCGGAAGAGATGATGATCGCCTTGGCGCTGTATTCGCCCTCGTCGCCTACCACGGTCTTCACCGCGCCATCCAGATTCTTCAGTCCAATGACTGAATCGTACAGAACCTCAGCACCGTACTTGACGGCCTGCCGCTCGTACAATTGAGATAGCTCCGGTCCGGTGATGCCGTCAGGGAATCCGGGATAGTTCTCTATGACGTCGGTGAGCAGGATTTGCCCTCCCGGCGCAAGTCTTTCGACTATCGCTGTTTTGAGCATGGCGCGAGACGTGTATAGAGCCGCGCTCAGCCCTGTTGCTCCTCCACCTACTATGATTACGTCGAAGTCAGCGTTGCCAGCCACTGGGTATCCCTCCCTATGTCTTTGAATGTGCAGGACCAAGGTCTAAAGCCGCCTTGATCAGTGCGGCCAATTCAATGTATCTCTTTCTTCTAGTTCCCCTGTCCATCGGAATTGCGATGTGTCGAAACAGGCGCATGCTATCTAATCATCCTGGGGCCCTTGTTGGCCTCTATTGCCTGAAGGCGTCGGACGCGTTCTTCAATTGGGGGATGCGTTGAGAAGAGGCGCGCCATTCCAGCCCCGCTCAAGCTACTCAACGGATTTACAATGAACAGGTGAGAAACAGGCTCAAGGCGCTCTTTGGGTATGTCCATGCTCCGTGCATTGCTGCCCTTCTGGAGCTTTGCCAATGCGCTGGCCAAGGCCAGAGGTTTGCCAGACGTCGCCGCGCCCGTACGGTCGGCCTGGTACTCCCTGGTACGGGATATGGCCAGCCGCACAAGGGTTGCCGCCAAGGGCATGACTATGACTACGACCAGCAACCCTATCAATCCTATGGCGCCGCCTCCGCCTCCGCCGCGCCGGCCGCTCATTCCTCCGAAGATAAGCGACCACTGCGCCATCCAGGCGATCATGGTGATGGCGCCGGCCACCGCGGCCACCATGGTCATAATCAGCGTATCCCGGTTGCCGACGTGGGCCAGCTCATGGGCTATCACGGCGCCGAGCTCGTCGCGGTTAAGAATGCGCATGATGCCCGTGGTCACCGCAATAGAGGCTTTCTTCTTGCTGCGGCCGGTGGCGAAGGCGTTGGGCGAATCGGAATCCATGATGAACACCTTGGGCTTGGGAATTCCGGCTAAGTGCACCTGCTCGTCCACCACGCTATGCAACTCCGGCGCTTCATCCTGAGAAGCCAACTTTGCACGCGACATGGATAGCACCAGCTTGTCGCTGAACCAGAAGCCAAGAATGTTCATAGCCAGGGCTATGAAGAGGAAAATCAGCACTATGGAGGGGTCACCACCGCCTATCAGTGCTCCGGTGAGAAGCAGTAGAAAGGTCAGAAAAATGAACAGCACGCCTGTCTTTATTAGGTTCATGACTCTTGGGTCACCATCCTGATATAACCAACTTACGTATGTATATTATACACAGCACGTCACTTTGAGGGGCAACCTTTACGTCTTGAATCCAACGCCCTACGGGCGCTTAAGATTGGGCTTCTTAACCATCAGAGTGGACGGCACGGCGGGGATCATCAGCAACGCCATTGTTATGAACGCCGGCCTGTAGCTGCCCGTGATGTCAAAGACAAGGCCTGCGAATACAGGCCCCACGACGCCAAATACCGCTGTCAAGGTCATGATCAGCCCCACCAGCGCTCCATACGATTTCCTACCAAAATAGTCGGCGAGGAGGGCAAACCGCACTGGCACGGTGCCCCCATGGGCCAGCGAATACAGTGGGACGAAGATTGCTATGTGCCACACCTCTGTTATAAGAGCAAATGCAAGAGCGCCCAAGGAGAACATCACATAGGTGAAGGCCAGCACGTTGCGTTTGTTCAGTGTGTCGGCAAGAAACCCCAGAACCAAGCGACCCGTTACGTTGCCAAGGGCCAAAGCCAGAACAGCAAAGCCAGCGGTGGTGGTGGCTATGCCGAAGCTCTCCAGGCCGGGGATAATCATCACCACGGTTGTGGACATCACCATGCCGGACAATCCCATTCCCAGCACCAAGAGCCATAGAGCGGGTGTCCTCAGCATCTGTCTCACGGTGAAATTGACCTCGTTGTACTCAGGCGAATCTACCGTGTCTTCTCTTTCCTGCGACTCTTCTTTATTTTGGTATGGATGGACGCCGTCCGGCAGATAGCCGTATTGCTCAGGCCGGTGGCGCATGACGAGCGAGACCGGTATCCCAACCAAGAGCGTGCCGACCCCGATCCAGTCTAGAACAGCACGCCAACCGTAGCTGCCGATTGCCCAAACAAGAACCGGTGCGCCAATGCCTCCCAATGACCCGCCGGCGAAGGCGAAGGTGAGCGCCCTGCTTCTTTTGCGGATGAACCAGTTACTGATTACGGGAGTAGTGGTTACCATGGTGGCCATGGCTATGCCGAGCGCCAGCAATCCAAAGGAGAGGTAGAAGCTGAGCAGGGACGTTATGCGCGCCAGTGCAAAGAACCCCAATGCCGTAGTTACGGTACCCACCACCATCACGCCGCGCGCTCCATACCGGTCCACCATGAACCCAACGAACGGCCCGGCAATTCCTGATTCGGTGCGCTGAAGTGATAGGGCGGTAGCGGTTGCCGCCCGGCTGAAGCCAAACTCGTTGGCTATGGGGTTGAAGAAAGCGGTGAATCCGAAGAAAAAGGTAGCAGATGTAAAGAACGCCTGCAGTGCTGCCGCAGCCACTATATACCAGCCAAAGAAGATCCTGTTCCTCTTCTTACCTACGGCTGTTTCGGTGGATATTGGTTCCATCAAGTGGTACTTCCAGCGTCACTTAAATCATATCTCTACCGTCAATGCAGACGGACATAGAGGCATGGAAGCGTTTGGGGTTCTACCGCAAGGGGCCTGCTCATCTAGAGCCTGTCCAGGGATGAAAACGGCTGAACGGCCCCACACCCCTAGATGCCCGTCCCCGCATCAAAGTGCGGGGCAGGCTGCACGGGCATGACGGAAGGGGCATCTGCCTTTACCCTCCAACAGGCCGGTGATATATTCAGGCCGACCCCTGTCTGAGAGGTGACTCTATGCAGTTTTCTAAGTCTGAATACGGCGTTATGGTCCTGGAAGACGTCGCGGTGCCTATGCGTGATGGCGTTGGGCTGGCAACGGACGTCTATTTCCCTGCTGATGGTGGTAAGCCCGTGGAGGGGCCCCTGCCGGTAATCCTGGAACGCACGCCATACAACAAGCGCGCCCCTGACAGGGTAGAAAAGAACTGCCGTTATTTTGCCAAGAGGGGCTACATCTTTGTCATGCAGGACTGCCGCGCTTGTTACCAGTCGGAAGGCGAATTCGGCTTTTTCTGGCAGGAAGGGCCGGACGGCTACGACACCATGAGATGGTTGGTTGAGCAGGCCTGGTGCAATGGCAAGATAGGCACCACTGGAACGTCCTATGCCGGTTGGACGCAGAACTCGCTGGCGGTGCAAGACCCGCCGGGGCTGACCTGCATGTGGGTCAACGAGGGTGCTTCCAACGGCTATACCAGCACGCTCCGGCAGGGAGGTGCCCTGGAACTGCGTTTCCTAACCTGGCTATACTGGCACGCCGGCACCAACTCCAACGCCCTGCTCAAGAGTAACCCCGCGGCAGCCAGGGCGCTGGACGGGTCCGATACCCGCGAGATTCTCAAGCGACTGCCCATCAAAAAGGGACAGACACCGCTGGCGCACGCCCCGGCTTACGAGCGGCTTGCGATTCAGCTGCTCACTCGCGGTGATTATGACGATCTGTGGAAGGACCCCAGCGTCAACTTTGAGCTTCATTGGGACCAGTTCGCGGACGTGCCCACGGTTTTTTCCAGCGCTTGGTACGACTCCTATACCAGGGCTAACCTGGAGAACTTTGTCGGCCTGTCCCAGAAAAAGAGAGGCCCATACCGTCTGCTCATGGGTCCCTGGACGCACGGGGACGGTCCGATGGCTTTCACCCATTCCGGCGGCATAGACCTAGGGCGCGAGGCTCCTATAGACTACAACGAGGAGCGCCTGCGCTGGTTCGATTACTGGCTCAAAGGGCTGGACAACGGCGTTGAGGATGACCCTACCGTGCGCATCTTCGTCATGGGGGGCGGCGACGGCCGGATGAACAGGGAAGGCCGCCTTAATCATGGGGGCCGCTGGCGGGACGAGCAGGAGTGGCCGCTTTCTCGCGCTGGAAGCGTAAGCTACCATCTCCACGGCGACGGCTCTTTGCGCATGGACGCGCCTGAAGAGCAGAGCTCTTCCACCACGTATCAGTTCGACCCCACGGACCCCGTACCTTCGGTGGGAGGCAACATATCGTCGCTGGCGACGCTGCGCCCGGTCCCGGATTTCATTGCCGACTCGTCGCTGCTGCCGCAGGGATCCCGCGTGGAGCAGATAGTGGCGGCCGGCGGCTGGGACCAGCGGGAGCGAGAGGACGTCTACGGGGCCAGGCCACCATTCAACGCACCGTTGAGCGCCCGGCACGACGTGCTGGTGTTTCAGACGGATCGCTTGGAACGCGACGTTGAGATCACCGGGCCAATAGAGGTGAAGCTGTGGGTATCGTCCGATGCGCCTGATACCGATTTCACGGCAAAGCTGATAGACGTCTATCCACCAAACGAGGACTACCCTGATGGGTTTGCCCTCAATATATCGGACAGCATCTTCAGAATGCGCTATCGTGACTCATGGGAAAAGCCGTCGCCAATGAGCCCCGGCGAGGTCTACCCGGTGACGATAGTGCTGTACCCTACATCGAACGTCTTTGCCAAGGGGCACCGGATAAGATTGGACGTGTCCAGCTCCAACTTTCCCCGCTTTGACGCGAACCCCAATACGGGAGAGCCTCTGGGGCGCAACACGCACACTCGCGCGGCGATGAACAGGGTCCACCACGACGCCGACCGCCCGTCTCACGTTGTGCTCAGCGTTGTGGGATAGGAGAGAGCAAGGAGAACACCTTTCTCCTCATGCAACTATGATCAATTGCTTTCCGTAGTGCAATCAACTCCCGGCCAAGTGCTGGACCTTCCCCTCAAGCCAGGCTGCCAGTTCCGCAAACCGGAAGGAGTTGCCCTCAAACAGCTTCATGAAGAAGGCGTATGTCTCTTCGTTGTCGCAGTCGATGAAGTGGCCGTTCATGCGTAGAAATGAGTCTGTGACAGCCAGCGCAACACGCTTGTTACCGTCTACAAACGGGTGGTTCATGGCAAGGCTCTCCATGAGTGCGGCCGCTTCTTGGATGAGGCTGTCATAGTAACCAAGCTGGGGGCGCAACAGGGCAGATTCCAAGGCCCCTGGATCTCGCAAGCCGGTCGAGCCGCCAGTCTCTCGGATCAGGATGTCGTGAATCGCGATGACCTCTTCGAGTGAGAGAAAATCATGGGTCATTGAGCCAGCAACTCGTAAAGGCGCCTGTTCTTCTCAAGGCTGGCACGGAAGTGGGCCATCACCTCTGGACGGACTCTCCCCCTTGCCTTGTTGTCAAGGTATTCTCGAATGGCGTCCTCCAGCACCGCCTGGAAGTGCCGTCCCTCTTTGCTGGCGAGATCACGCAGTGCAGCCAGCAGATCATGGTCGGCCTGGCTGGAGAACTTCTGTCGCGTTGCTGCCATTTAATGCTCTCCTCTTTGGTATGCCTCCATCATGGGGTCGGGCAACCATTATGTCAAGATATGTCTTGACAACAATTGACAAAAGCACCCGAGACCAAGATATGACTGCTGGACGAGTTGAGAATAGTCTGTACGCATGGACAGAGGATAGCGCGAGCTGGTGGGTATGGGGAAGGAGGAGATGGCAGAGGCACGGCTTTGCCGAACGGATTGCTAGCCCATACAGCGGGATGTCTTTATACTGTTGACAACATGGCTGGGGCCGATGGCGTTGGCCGCTCTACCCAGATAGCCCTCCTCAAGGAGTGGCTGGAGACGGAGGGCTATGCTGTAATGGACACCGGCTTCCGCCGCTCGGAGTTCACGGGCGACGGCATAGACCGGGCCATGCGAAGGATGTTGCGATGGCCCAGCACATCCTTGGAGCGGGCCTCGGCATCGCCATCTTTGATGTTGCTCACCAGATCGATGAGCTGGCCCAAGCGGGGTCTTGTCCAGGGATGGCCTGGCGCAGTCCTTGGGGAGTACGTCTTTGAGGGCTGGGTTGTCCTGCTCTATGGCAACCATGGCATCATCGACATCGTGACCTCCTGTAGGTATCAGACCGGAATGAAGGGAGGGGCTGTCTAATCATATAAAGATCTTTATCTGAGGACGCTTGCTCCGTTAGGCCATCAAACACCTGACTGTAATTTGCCTCTGAGCTTGGGATCAAGCACATCCCGTAGGCCGTCTCCCACTAAGTTCACTGCCAGTACAGCGATAGTCAGAAAAAGCCCTGGGAAGAAGAGGATCCAGATCGCGATCTGTGCCACTCGACGGCCGTCACCCATGACATTGCCCCAGGTAGGAGTTCCTGGTGGCACTCCAGTTCCCAGGAAAGACAGTGCAGCCTCCATCAAGATGGCTACGGCGAAGACATAAGTACCTTGCACAAGTATTGGAGCCATACAATTAGGCAACAAGTGGACAAACATGATACGCCTGGGCTGGGCCCCGATGGTCCGCGATGCGTCTATAAAGTCGGTCTCCCGCAAGGTCAACACGGCTCCCCGAACGAGTCGCGCCACAGTGGGTAGGAATACTACCCCAGCGGCTATAACCACACTCCAAACACTGGCACCCCAGACCGCCACTAAAGCCAGCGCCAACAGGATCGCTGGAATAGCCCACAGTGCATCCATTACCCGCATGATCACGGCATCGGCGCGGCGATAGTACCCAGATATGAGACCCAGGAGAGTTCCAAGAGCTACGTCCAGAGTAGCTACCAGGGTTCCAACCATGAGGGATACGCGGGTGCCATAGATGGTTCGAGCATACACGTCCCTCCCTATATCGTCGGTTCCGAACCAGTGGCTTGCTGATGGAGGCTGCAGTCGATCTCTGACCTCGATCTTGATGGGGTCATGTGAGGTGAGTAGAGGCGCGGCAACTGCGATCGTGGTGACTAGAATGATTACCGCAAAGCCTAGAGCCATGTTTGGATTGGTACGCAGTGACACCAGGCTTCTCTTCATCACTCGCGTAAGATAGCTGGGACCAGCAGTCTGCTCTCCTAGTGTCCTCAAGACGTCTTTCATCAGTACCGAATCCTGGGGTCAAGATAGGCGTACAAGATGTCCGTGAGCAGATTGATCATAATAAACAGGACAGATGTGATTATGATGAGGCCCTGTATGATTGGATAGTCCCGTCGCTGGATTGCCTCTACCAGACCTCGCCCCATCCCAGGAATTGCGAACACTACCTCTATAATTACGATGCCGGTGACGATGGAGACGAGTCCTAAGCCTATGATGGTCAGAATGGGAATGGAGGCGTTTTTCAGAGCGTGACGAAACAAGACGACATGCTCAGCCAGTCCCTTGGCGCGTGCCGTGCGTATGTAATCCTCTCGGAGAACCTCCAGCATGCTGGAGCGGGTGATCCTTGTGGTCAATGCAGCGGTGGTGATTCCTGCAGTAATTGCCGGGAGGATGAGGTGGTGCATCCAAGAGATGAAGCCCTTATGGAACTCGGAGTAGCCAATTGCAGGTAGCCAGCCAAGTTTGACTGCAAAAACGAAAATGAGGTTGTACGCCAGCCAGTACGCTGGAACTGAGAATCCTAGAGCGACGTACACCATCACCCCACGGTCAGCTATGGTGTTCGCTCTCCATGCGGCTATTACTCCCAGCGGAATGGCAAAGCCAAACGCCATAGCCAATGCAAGAAGGCCCAGGCTAAGGGTAGGCTCGAGCCGCTGCAAGTAGAGTGAGGATACGGACTGCCCAGTAAAGACCGATGTCCCTAGGTCGCCTTTGGCAGTCTGCCAAAGAAACTTTATGTATTGCTTGTATATCGGCTGGTCAAGGCCAAGATGGTGGCGGATTGCCTCGATGTTCTGAACGGCAAGGTCGTTTGATTCGTTGCTTCCCAACAATAGAACGGCGGGGTCTCCTGGCGCAAGGCGTACAAGGAAAAATACAAATGTGACTATGAAGAACACAACAGGGATAGTCGCTAGAAGTCGGCGGACAATATATCCTCTCACTACACCACCTTGTTACCGACAGGTAGGAGGGTAGAACGGATTCGCAAACATGGAGTTTACAGCTTGAGCCGGCGTCTCAATACGTCATCCATCCAATTCAGGGACGTGCCTTTATGGGGGGGAACTCGGAAATAGTGTCAACTCTAACCTGTTCCGCCTATTTATCTAGCCAAGTATTGGCCAGCCACATCACCGACCACGGCTCATAGCCCTTGACCCACGTCCGCTGCGCTGAAATGGTCTTAAGTTGACCAATCATATAACAGCAGCCCGCTTCCTCTTGAGCCAACTTCTGAATCTCGTTGAGCCACTGCATATGCTTAGTAGGGTCAGTCTCGAAGGCGACAAGTTGGGCAAGCTCCTGCATACGGGTGCTAGGCTTGTAGCGGGAGATGAAACTACTGACAGGCGCACTCCGGAACCGGCCGGGTGCTGAGTTCGCCCAGGATTGGTCAACAATGTATATGCTCCACCCGGTTGCATCATGCGCCTTTGCCTGTTGCGCAGCATAGTCTGCTGCGGTCAATTCGACGTTGAATCCCGCTTGTTTGAGATCCTGCTCCATGATCTGACCTACAGCGAACAGGAACGACACGTCCTGTACACCCAGAATGGTGATTTTCTCACCATTGTAACCCGCGTCCTGAGCCAACTTTCTGGCCAGATCCTTATCATTCTGGCCGTAGAGGTCCATACCGGCCGTGATGTCTGCCCACTTGATGGGGCCAGTTATGGGATCAACGCCATCCACACACCACGCCTGAACTCCGCAGTCCAAGAAGAATTCTGAACCACCACCCGCGGCTAGCAGTGCCGCCTCTGTGTCAATGGCGGTCACAATAGCGCGGCGGATATCAGGGTTATCAGTTGGCGGATTCTCGTGGTTGAACCATATGAATGGCCTGACACCTGGGTCGTTGATGGAAACCACTATGTCATTGTTGTCGTTGAGACGGTCATAGAAGTCGTTAGCGATCTCGAATACATAGTCAAGGTTTCCTGCCTCCAGCCCTGCAAGCCTGGTGGCCTGGTCAGGCACTTCCATGAACCAGATCTCGTCCAGGTACTGGGGCCGCTTCCCGGCAAAACCGCTAGTAGGTTCATCCCAATCTACGTATCCCTCGAACCGTTCTAACTCCACACGGTCTCCACGTACCCAGTTCTTCAGCTTGTAAGGCCCTGACCCCACGTATTCTGTAACCGATTGGTTATGAGGAGTCACCGAAGCGATGCGCGCCGGCATGATATGTGGCACTTGGCCTGCCATGGCGGCCACAGCGTTTAGTATGGTCACAACAGGTTTTTGGAAAGTGAGCCGGACGGTCTGATCATTGACTGCTTCCGCTTTGTCTAGAACTCCCCAAGGGACCCCAAATAGTGATGTCGGAGACTGAGCTTGGCTATAGCGGTCCAAAACGGCCAGAATGTCATTGGAGGTCACAGCCGACCCATCATGGTATTTAGCACCTGGTCGGATGGTAAACGTATAGACGGTGTTGTTACCCGAGATTTCCCAATCGGCCAGCCGGGGCTTGATGGCGTAGTTGGCATCGAAAGTAACAACCGTCTCATACATGTGGGCTGCCACGTTGCGTGTAGCAAACAAGGATGTGAACAAGTTATCCAGAGACTGGGCTCCTGCCTGGTTCACTCCTCTGATGACGCCGCCATGCTGCGGTTCTCCTGTACTTGGAGCGCCGGTAGGAGTTGGGGCGGCCTGTGGTCCAGCTATTGTTGGTGTCGGAGTAGCTTCCTCAGCCCCCTGGCAGCCTATAACAAAAAGCACGAGAAGCAAAATCACAGCAACACGGCACACACTCCAAAATTTCATGTGACGCCTCCTGTATAGGCCCGGGTTAATTACGAATTAAATACGATGTGTTTGTAAGCTGTCAAAGATTACGGATTCAATTGGTCAAGAATCTCTCAAAAAGCAATGCATGGCTCTGATATTGTACGTTAGACGCTATACTTAAATGGAGCGCCCAAATCTGATACTTCTGGGCACACCTAGGGCAATCTATGACGTATTTAGTTATATTAAATTGATAATTGCACATCATTTGTCCATTCATAATCAAATCTCACCATCCTAGAGAGAGGCGGATCGAACTCGTGGCCGTTCTGAGCGTCAGTATGGAAGGCATCGCGTCCGAAATCATACTAGCTCGTGTGAAGCGCGGCGCCTTCTTAGCGGAACTTCTCCGGGCGTCCCATTTACCACCGGAAGTCGCCGTGAGTGCCCACATGCTCTGCCTGGTAAGTCAGATTCGAACTGGCATCAGTTAGAGAGCCGTTGCCTGGAACGAGTAGCTGCACGCTCCATTCTCTGCCTAAAGGGCACGGGCCCTCTCCAAATCGGAGGGGTCCAATCTGTGGCCGTCTGGCCGGACACAGCTTCCAGTCAGGAGGTAGTCCGCCGCCAGGAGCAGTTCCGACCCACGGCGGTGGGTCTAACGAACGTCTCCGATATTGATGAGACTCAGGATGTCTTCCGGTGCCGGGTCACAGGACTCGGGCGGGCAGGGTTCGGCGCCATCCATGGCCTGGGCATGGACTGTCCTGCCGTTAATAACCACCGGATAGGTCTTGCAGGCCTCGAATATGCGAGCCTGTCCTCCATCGTGCACGGGCAGAGGTTCATTACGGCAGAGACAGCCTTGCTGTTGGGGCGCTTCTTTGGGAACTCTGCGAGGTTCTGGATGGGGCTGCAGGTGAGGTTCGCCCCCTGCGGCGGCGGCTGAAGTGCTGAAAATGGCGCTATCTATCATTTCATCTGGTATGAGGAAGACCCGGCAGGATACTAACTCCAGGCAAGGTCAGACCTACTGGGGCCTCAGACCGCGTACAGAGGATTATCTCTTGTGATGAGGCGTTTTTCTTCGGCGAGGCCGCGCCGGAGGTATTTGGGCAGGGTGAACATGCCGGAGTGGGTGGCGCCGTCGTAGTAGCGGAGGTCGCGGGTTACCCGCTGCCGGATGCGTTGGTCTATCTCCCGAACCGGTAGGGCTTCTATGTTGTCTCCCGCGATGATGAAGCCCCAGAGCAGTCCAAAGGACGGTACGTGGGCTTGGCAGGGGGCGGTGGCGGGGAAGACCGAGCCAAGGGTGTGATGGATAGCGGTGAACACCTCGGCGTAGTTGAGCGGGCCGGAGGGCCCGGACTGGGTCACGATAAGTCCGCCGGGGTTAAGGCGCTGTCTGGTCAGAGAGTAGAACTCCTGGGTGTAGAGGAGATGTGCCGGCCCCCCTTCCAGTGGATCCGGCACATCTATGATGATGAAATCGTACTTATCGTCGTTGTCTTCCAAATAGCGGTATGCGTCGTCGTGAACTAGGGTGAGCCGTGGGTCATCGAATGCGCCCTGATGATGGTTGGGCAAATGTTGCTTGCACAACTCCACCACCTCACGGTCAAGGTCCACCATGGTGACTCGCTCAACCGTGCTGTGAGCCAGCGCCTCGCGGAGGGTTGCGCCTTCGCCGCCGCCGGCAATGAACACAGACCTTGGGCTGGATATGGAAGTGAGGCCGGGGTGGACAAGGGCCTCGTGGTAGACGAACTCGTCAGCCTCTGAAGACTGGGTACGTCCGTCTAAGACAAGGGTCTTTCCGAAAGGTACGGTCTCCAGGATCTCGACGCGCTGATACTTGGTCTTGCCTGAGTAAGCTACCTTCGACAGGCTGGACGCCAGGAACAGGTCGGGCGTTATGTATTCGTAATACCACCTGGTGGGTGGATCGGGTACGGTTGGCACTGTACTAGCCTGCGGCGGCGAGCTCGGTGAGGACGCCGCGGGCCAATTCCGTAGTGGATGATTCAGCGGCGCGGAACTTGTCTTTGAGGAACAGGGCTGCTTTATGTGGCTGGAACCCCTCACTACAGGAGAAGATATCCACTGCGGCATAGGAGTACTCCGGCCAGGTGTGGATTGTCAAATGAGACTCCGCAATAGCCACCACGCCGGTGACGCCCATGGGGCTGAACTTGTGAAAAGTTTCGTCGATTATGGTTGCCCCGACGACTTGCGCGGCTTGCATCATAGAGTCTCTTACGTAATTAAGGTCGTTCAGTAGGCTGCTGTCACACTGCTTGAGCTCTTGTATCAGATGTATTCCTAGTGCATTCAATCTCACCCGCCCTCCGATTTGAAATCACAAACGGTAATTATACCTGAGTCGGTTGAATGCGCAACCCTTCCTACTATTGGCCTCAAGTGGCCGGGTGCTTTAGGATTGGAAATACGCCAAACGGAATTATTGCATTTATGTGCGCAACAAGACCGAATCTATAAAGTCTTGGGTGATCCGTGTTCTTTCGTCTGCTTCCTGCCACAAGTCTGAGTGGGGTTTTTCCCCGTGGAACAACTTTACTACCACACCTTCTGTCTTAGCAGCGGTGACAGCCGGAATGAAATCACTATCTCCGGCGAACAATAGTGCCTCATGGATGTTCTGTTTGGCGGCGAGTTGCACCATGTCCACACCTAGCAGAATGTCAACACGTTTCTGTTCGTACCTTGGTCTTCCTCGATCATCAACTCCACGCCACGCAAGACGTCCTAGACGAACTGTATAGCGCGGCAGTCGCTCCAGCATCTCGAAGAATCTCCGCTGGACTGAGTAACGCTCACGCTCGTCTTGCGTGGGCGGATTTCCCTGATACGACGGACAGTGGTAGTAGTAAGTTCTAAGGATGTCCGAATCACCAGCCATTCGCTCGGACAGGGCGCGGTAATCAATGCGAACCCCACCGAACTCTTCTTTCAGTAGATAGTCGAGATAAGCACCGTCAATGAATATCGCCGCACGGTTCGCCAATCGCTTCAGCCTCCAGACAGGGGGAAACGGGATGCTCTTACGAGCATCCCGTTTTAACGAAACATACCAACCTGGAGTGCGCCTCAAAGGACGGACACCAGGGACTATTCACATCTAGAGTATATACACAAGCCGCTGGAAAAAGTCAATAGCGAAGATTATGCAATCCCCTTTATTCCTTAAAGGCCAATTGCTTGTTCCAGAGTCTCTAAATCGGCGTGGCACTGAAGCAGGTCCGCGAATGCATCCGCTTTGTCGGTATGGTGTATGGCGGCCCCGTCGAAGAGAGTATCCATCTGCCTGGAGGCTTCCAACGTCCCCTGCTGGATGAGTATCACAGGCACCTCTTCCTCTCTGGCTTCGTGCTCAATGTACTGGATGGGTCGGTGGCCGCCGGTGAGTACGAGACAGCGCGTGGGTGTCCGCAGGGCAGCCATCTGTATATCGGGGCGGTCGGCGCGAACCAGAACCGCCTTGGTGTGGTTAATACCGAAGTATTCCACTCCGTTATCGAGGACGATTCCTCCAATGAGGACGTTGTCAAACAGATGGTCTTTCTTGTCCTGTCCAAGGAAGTACTCGCCGTTGAGGTGCTCAGCCATGCGATCGACGGTGACGGCTTGGAGCCGTCGCTCCTCGGGAAGGAGCGCCAAGACGGATATGTTCTGGGATCGGAGACCTTCGGCCAGCTGGGCCTGGGCGTCCTGGGTTCGGTACTTGTAGACGCGATTGACAACCACGCCTGCCAGTCTGTCTGCGAAACCGCTGGCTGCTTCCACAATCCGCTGTGCGGTGAGGTCAGGAGAGTAGCGCACCACCAGGAGTACCCGGGCGTCCAGGGCAGCGACCAGACTCTGCACCAGGGGAGCGGTGTCTATGCCCTCGTCAAGGAGGGCAGGAGCTTCTATTATCGTGTCGTGGCTCGGCATAGAGGCGTTGGAGATTGCTTGGGCGGTATCTTTGGGCAGGTTGCTGCCGGCATGGGAAGGCGGTATGGTCAAAGGCCAGCCAGCGGGCGGCGTGGCTCCGGTAAGGGAGGCGAGGAAGGCAGAGTCCCGGCCGGCGTCATCTTTGCCGGCGACGCGGAGCGGATTGAGGGCGTGGACGGCACGGCCCTGCTCCATGAGAAGACGGGCGATGCCGGAGGAGAGGGCCGTCTTGCCCTCACCCTGTGTCAGTGAAGTAACGCATAGCACTGCCATTTGCCCCTCCAGAGCCCTATGAGTCCACAACTCTACAGAAAAAGCCGCCCCTGAGCGGGGCGACGTTGCTTGTCCTGGAGCGGAAGACGGGATTCGAACCCGTGACCCTCTCCTTGGCAAGGAGATGCTCTACCACTGAGCCACTTCCGCTTGCTGCCGACCGTCATGCACCAGCGTGTCCAGTGCCGAGGGGCAGAGTCGAACTGCCGACACGTGGATTTTCAGTCCACTGCTCTACCACTGAGCTACCTCGGCGCGAGGTTCATAGTATGATAGGGGTGAATATGGTGTCAAGGCAAAACGGACGTGCCTCTTATGCCATGAAACATGAGTGGCGCTCTGAAGTGAAAGGTCCCCTTTATAGGCAATTGACTACGATTTATTGACAGAGTTGTCAGAACTAACTACGATATCTGACATTGAATGGTTCCATACTATGAAACGAGACGAAAAAGATGAAAAAATGGACGACTTAGACCGCAAGATTATCGAGCTCCTGCAAAAAGACGGCAGGGCCTCCAACGCACAGATTGCACGCGAGGTGGGGGTCAGCGAGGGAACAGTACGGAGACGCTTGCGTCATCTAATTCAAAGCGAAATCATCCGTGTTGCCGCTATCCCGGATCCCGAGAAAATAGGATTCAACACCGTGGCCCTCGTCGGCATACAAACCGACCCGAACATGGTGGATGAAGTGGCCAGCAATCTGGCTAAGCTGTCGGAGACTCAATACGTCTCTCTGACAACCGGCTCCTTTGATATCTTTGTCTGGGCGGCCTTGCCAAGCTCAGAAGAACTGGGCAACTTCCTGCGCAACAAGGTTGGCGTTACACCGGGGATCCGCCGTACCGAAACTTTTGTCAATCTAGTCATAATAAAGAAGGGTTACGGGATAGTGGTCTAATGGTTGACAAGGCCAGGCTTGGTGCTACACTAACCAGCAATATGTCTACAAGAATCTGCACCTGTTCCTGTATGAAATAGGGGTAAGCGTTCTGGGAAGCACTTCAACCCCTCTCAGTTCATTGGCCAAGCTGGGAGGGTTTTTTATTGCCCGCGTGATGAGACCCGGAAAAGTAGAGAGGTGATATGGCAACTCAAGCCGCACAAACAGTTATCATCCCCCCAGTAATAGAAGAGATAGACGAATATGAGCATGAAGTCCGTCGCTTCCGCGACGGGGGATGGGAACCTGATCAGTTCATGGCTTGGCGTCTGCTAAGAGGAGTTTACGGTCAGCGCCAGCCCGATGCGCAGATGTTCCGAGTCAAAATCCCCTACGGCGGCCTTAACGCCGACCAGATCGATGCTCTGGGAGTTATCGCCAGAGATCATACGCACTTGAAGAAGGGCCACTTCACCACGCGCGAAAACATGCAGTTCCACCACATGAGCCTGGAGGGGACCGCGGAGTCAATGCGGGTCCTTGCAGAGGTGGGACTAACCACTCGTGAGGCATGCGGCAACACGGTGCGCAACGTAGTGGGATGTCCCATGGCGGGGGTCTGCCCGGATGAGCCCTTTGACATGACACCGTACGCCGCTGCCTATGCCAGGTACTTTGTGCGGCACCCCGTCACCCAAAAGATGCCCAGAAAGATCAAGAGCGCCTTTTCCGGGTGCGAAAACGACTGCGCCATAACCGCCATTCACGACGTTGGCTTCCTGCCCGCCAAGAAGAACGGGCAGTGGGGCCTGAAAATGGTAATGGGCGGCGGCCTTTCCATTATGCCTCGCATTGCCCCTACCCTCTACGAATTCCTGCCGTTCGACGAGTACCTGAAGGTCTGCGAGGCAGCCCTGAGAGTCTTCGATAAGTCGCAAGAGCTACGCAAGAACCGGATGAAGGCCAGGGTCAAGTTCCTCATAGACCGCATAGGCATAGACGAATTCCGCAAGCTGGTAGAGGAAGAACTGAAGGGAGAATGGGCACAGAAGTCCTTTGATCCCACCCCCTGGATGGACATCCCCGAAGAAGAGTTGGACGCACCCAATCCCGCCGTCTTTGAGAATGGCGATGCTTCGCACGGCAGCAACGACCCAGAATATCAAGAGTGGCTCAGAACCAGCGTAACCGCGCAAAGGCAAGCGGGATACAACACCGTTCTGATCAAGATCCCCATAGGCGACGTATTTCATCACCAGTTTCCCAAACTGGCCGACATTACAAGAGATTACGCCGGCAGCAGGGCGCGTGTTACCCAGGGTCAGAACCTGATGCTGCGCTGGGTGCCCGACTCGGCTCTGCGCAGGGTATGGGAGGACTTGAATGACGTCGGCTTTGGCGAGTCCGGGGTCGATGAGATCTCGGACGTAACGTCCTGCCCGGGCACCGACAGCTGCAAGCTGGGCATCACCTCTTCGATGGGGCTGGGCTGGGAGCTCCGCCGGACACTCCTGGAAGAGGTTGATATCACCGACCCCCTAGTTCGCGGCATGCACATCAAGATGAGCGGCTGTCCCAACTCCTGCGGCCAGCATCACATAGCCAACATAGGCTTCCATGGCGGCTCGATGAAAGGACCCGGCGGACAGCAGGTGCCATCCTACGAGATGTTCGTTGGCGGCGGCTACGAAAACGGCGACGCCCGCATTGGGCAGAGACTGAAAGGGAAAGTCCCGGCCAAACGGGCGCCGACCATGCTGAAAGAGGTCATCCAGTTCTACAAGGATACTCGCGTGGACAATGAAGCGTTCAACACCTTTGTGGACCGCGTAGGCGTGGGGCCCTTGCAGGAGATAACGGCCAAACATTCAAAGCTGGTCGAACTCAACAGAGATACCATAGACCTGTACATGGACTGGGAACGCACCACGCTGTACAAGGTAGAACGCGGAGAAGGCGAATGCGCCGTCTGATCTTGGGTTACGCGGGTTTGAATAAACCGTTCCTCAGTTTCGCTGATACTTGCACATGTTCTTGTATGTGCTCCTGTTCTTGCCTTAAAGGGGGACGTATAAGGTTTGCCTGACGCCTGATTCAAACGACAAACGAAGTCTGCCCCCCTTTTAGGAACAATCCAAGGGGGGCTTTATTTTGCAGGAGAGGAGATCACTTAATTGGTAATACAAGCAGAAACCGGGGTGGAGGAAGACCTTCATCTGGAAGCATTGACGCTGGAACACGCCAGTCCACAGGAAATCCTAGAGTGGGGGTTCAGACGCTACCATCCGGACATCACCCTGGCATGCAGCTTTGGCGGTGTCACCGGCATGGCATTGCTGGATATGGCGGTCAAGATAGAGCCTGAAGTTAACGTGTTCTACCTGGACACCGGCTTCCTATTTCCTGAAACCTATTCACTGCTGGAGCAGACGAAACAACGATACGAAATAGAGCCAGTGGCTTACAGGTCTCGATGGTCTCCGCGTGACCAGGCTCACGAGTTTGGCGAGGAGCTATGGAAGCACAACCCGGACCTCTGCTGTGAGATCCGCAAGGTGGAACCCAATCTACGCGCCTTGGATGGCAAAAGGGCCTGGATTGCCGGGCTTCGCCGCGATCAGGCTTCTACGAGAAGGAGCCTCAAGGTAGTGGAATGGGACGAGAGGTTCGGGCTGGTCAAGCTGAACCCGCTCGCGGCATGGTCCGAAGCACAAGTGGTGGAATATATCCGTGCAAACAATGTCCCGTACAATCCCCTCTACGACAATGGATACCCGAGCATTGGCTGTATGCAGTGCACCAGGGCGGTCAAGCCGGGAGAAGACCAGAGGGCCGGACGGTGGGCAGGCTCCTCTAAAGTCGAATGCGGACTCCACCTGTCCCCTCAGGAGATATCATGACCCAAACCAAATCACCATATCTGAACCGCGGCGCAACCATCTGGCTTACCGGCCTCTCCGGCGCCGGCAAGAGCACGATAGCCCAAGAGCTATACGGTCACCTGAAGGGGCTGGGTAAACGGGTAGAGGTCCTGGACGGTGACGTGATACGGACCAACCTCAGCAAGGGCTTGGGCTTCAGCAAGGAAGACCGGGACACCAACATCAGGAGAATAGGCTTTGTAAGCAAGCTTCTAACCAGAAACGGGGTGACCGTCATAGTGGCGGCGATCTCTCCCTACCGCGAGGTCCGTGATGAGATCCGCAACGAGATCGGAGACTTCATAGAGGTGTTCGTTGACTGCCCCCTGGATGAGCTGGTCAAGCGAGATGTGAAAGGGCTCTATGCAAAGGCGCTTGCCGGTGAGTTGCCCAATTTCACAGGCGTCTCCGACCCCTATGAGGAACCTTTGAACCCAGAGGTCTCTCTTAGCACAGACAACGAGTCTGTGGAGGAGAGCAACTGCAAAGTCCTGGGCAAGCTCCAAGAACTGGGATATCTTCCCGCGGAAGAGGTCTCATTTCATCTGGCCGGGTTGCCCACAGACAACTAGCCCCGCTGTTCCTGTACTAGTGGCAGAAGGATGAAACTCCTGAACGGGCTAGCCTGTGCTGCAAGTGCAATTGAACCAAGAGATTACCAGGGAGTAAGGAAGGAGAAAGTTTGAGTTCGACTACCGCACCAGCACCAGCAATCGTCTCACCTCATGGCGGGACTCTCATAAATCGTAAATTAACTCCTGATGAAGGAGAGGACTTTTTAGAACGGGCGGAAAGCCTGGCTTCCATTAGACTTGATCCGCGTCAAGCCTCCGACTTGGAGATGATTTCCATAGGAGCGTTCAGCCCGCTCCAGGGCTTCATGGCTCAGGCGGATTATGAAGAAGTGGTCTCTTCCATGCACCTGGTTTCAGGAGAAGCCTGGTCCATACCAATCACTCTGTCCGTGGACGGGGAAACGGCGAAGAGTATTTCAGATGGCGCCGAGGTCGCGTTGAGGAACGAGGACGGCAGGCTCATAGGCTCGATGATAGTCGAGGAGAAATATACCTATGATGGGGAGAAAGAGGCCCGCTTGGTGTACCGCACAACGGACGAGACCCACCCCGGAGTGGCGAACCTATACGCTCAAGGCCCGGTTCTGCTGGGAGGTCCAGTACGATACCTGGAACAGCCACGCAAGCTAGCGCCATTTCACGAGTACAGGTTTGAACCGGAGGAAACGCGCCAGCGGTTCGTAGAACTTGGATGGAGGACGGTGGTGGGCTTTCAGACGAGGAATCCCGTACACAGAGCCCACGAATACCTGCAAAAGTGCGCCCTGGAAATCGTCGATGGGCTTCTGCTTCATCCCCTGGTGGGCGCCACCAAGGACGACGACATACCGGCAGAGGTGCGTATGAGATGCTACGTGGCCATCTTGGAGAAATACTATCCCAAGAACCGTGTGCTCCTTTCCGTCAATCCCGCCTTCATGCGCTATGCAGGGCCAAGAGAAGCCATATTCCACGCCCTGGTGAGGAAAAACTACGGTTGCTCTCATTTCATAGTAGGCAGAGACCACGCCGGCGTTGGCAGCTACTACGGCACCTACGACGCTCAACACATATTCAGCGAGTTCAAACCTGGCGAACTGGGCATACAACCCCTCTTCTTTGAAAACTCCTTCTACTGCAAAGAGTGTAGAAGCATGGGTACGTCCAAGACCTGTCCGCACGACGACGACTCACATGTCTTCTTAAGCGGGACGCAAGTCAGGGCTATGCTGAGCCGCGGGGAGCTTCCGCCCGAGGAGTTCACCCGGCCTGAGGTGGCGTCGATACTAGCGGAGGCGTACAGGGAGGGCTAACGGCGCTGGAGCTTCCTGCGCAGCTTCTCCCACAGATTGGCGGGAGGCGGCTGGTCAATAGGCTGACCCCGCCATCTCTTCTCATAGGAGCCGCTGGGATTGATGAAGAACAGGGCATAGCCCAGTATGAAGATAACCACGGCTCCCCAGCCAATCAGAGGCGCCAGAAGGCCGGGCATACTGGAATGGAACAGCAGCGCGATGAGAAGCAAGGCCACGCTTGCCAGCATTATTCTTCCTGGGGTGATACTCCATCCCTTGCCGGCAAAGAACCGGAGCAGTGCCTTGAACAGCCCACGACTGGACCTTGGCTTCTTGGGCTCAACCGTTTCGTACTGCCCATCTATTTGACTTAGTAAGTCCTCGATCTCGCGTCGATACTTCTCCGGCATACCCCCTCCTCCCAACGAGTGGAACGCGCTTTTTCAACGTCTCATCGAGAAAAACTTTTCTATGAATGGATACGTGGCCCGGCATTTTCCAGGGTTCCCAAGTATATCATACAGAAGGGCTAATCTAACGGCCAAATGCGGATTATAATATACTGTAGGAGGGTTGCCACCACCCCTGGATACCCGCCCCCGCATCAAGTGTGGGGCAAGCTGCGCGGGTATGACGGTGGGGCAACCAAGGAGTTGAATAGTCGATGTTCGATAATCTTCCCATATTTTACGCCTTCTCAGCCGGCATGGTGGCCACCATCAACCCTTGCGGATTTGCCATGCTTCCGGCTTATATTGCGTACCATCTTGGCCTTGCAGACGAATCGAAGAGCGTGCTGGCCCGTTCCACGTACGGAACGGGTATGGGTCTGGTGGCCACGCTGGGGTTCGTTACGCTGTTTGGCAGTGTGGGGCTGATCATTTCGGCGGGCGGAAGGTTCATAATAGAGTTCTTCCCCTACTGGGGCCTGGGAGTAGGAATCTTTCTAGTTCTTCTTGGGCTATTCCTACTCATTAGCAGAAAGCACATCAGCATTCTAGCAGCCAGCCGGTTTCAAGGGCCAAGGACAATCAAGGGCGTGCGGGGATTCTACCTGTTCGGCATTGGCTACGGTTTAGCCTCACTTAGCTGCACGCTGCCCATATTTCTGGTGGTGGTAGGCAGTGCGCTCGGCCTGGGAGGGATAGTGCCCGGCATGATCCAGTTCGTCAGCTATGGACTGGGCATGGGCGCAATAATAATCGGCGTTACCCTGAGCGTTGTCTTCTTCAAGACCGCAGTGGCCAACGGTCTACGGGTCATCATGCCTCACGTTGAAACCATAGGCGCCGCGGCGCTGGTCCTGACGGGCGGATACTTGGTGTACTACTGGACACTCGGTTCGGGGAAAGAGCTCCTCTTTACCTAGCTCCACCCATTCTAGGCGTCGCCGGTCACTTGGTATTCCTTGGGCAGTTCCGCAGGCCTTAGGGAGCCCTTCACCAACCGTATCGCTTTGTCCGGGTATACCGTGGAGAGCAGACCGCCGGCGTACATCATGTAGCTGGCGTCAACCATAAGCCGTGGCTGTTTGGGGCGCAGGGAAAACGGATCGTTGCGATCGAACAGGCATTCGGCCATTATGATCTCCGGATTGCGCCCAAAGGCAATAACGCCGCCGGTCCCTATCAGCGTGCCCACCTGGGTGAGGTCTTTACCCCTCTGCGCCATAACGGTTGTGCCAAAGTCGGTCCTGGCCGTTTCCAGCCGGCCGGCATGGCGCTCCGCGGCAATGAAAGAGGCGGCGGCGGCCATCTTGGTATCCATTTCCCATTCATCTAAGACGTGGGGCAAAGTGGAGGTATTGGAGGTGAGGTATTCCATGCGTAGAAGGGCTTCGTTGCTCTCCAGCGCCATTCGAATATTCCTGGGCATGATGCTACGACTCACGGCATCAATCAAAGATCTGGCGCTGACGCGCAACCCAAGGTCGCCTTCCACGGTCCGTTTGGCAAACGGCTCGTCAAGGCCCATCATCCTGACCTCCGCCTCCACCGGCAGGCCGCTGGCAGCGGTGTGGACGTCCGTGGTGGCGCCGCCTACGTCTACGACCATTGTGTCGCCAATCCCCGGCTCCGTATCAGTGCCCAAGGCCAAGAGGTCAGTCATTTTGAGCACGGCCATTGGCGTGGGCATTACCAGGTTGCCCACGTAATCAACCGCTCGTTCCAGCCCCTTGGCCTCTACGATGTGCTTGACGAAGACCTCGCGAATCATCTCTCTGGCGGGATCAACATTGAGGGTATTCATCTCCGGCATCACGTTTTGGCATAGGTATGTCTGATGCCCCCCTTGTCTCAATATCTGGCCTACTTCATCGCTTGCGTCTACGTTGCCGGCGACGACCACGGGCGCTTTCACTTTGGAGGACGCTATCTGCTGGGCATTTTGCAGGATGACCTCCCTATTCCCGCCATCCACACCACCTGCTAGGAGTATGATGTCGGGGTTTGTCTCTTCCAACTGCCTGACTTTCCCGTGATTCAATCCCCTGTCAAACACGTCGATCACTTTGGCCCCGGCGCCAAGAGCCGCCCGGTTGGCGGCTTCCGAGGTCAGCCTGGCAATTAGGCCCACGGCGACCATGCGCAGACCCCCGGCAGCGCTGGAGGAAGCTAGCTTGAGCGAGACGTTGTCCAGGTTTATCCGGGACTTGAGCAATTCCAGCGCCCGGAAAAGGCCCTGTAGCACGTCCGTGTCCACCGTACTGGGCGCCTGCGCCCTACCTATAGAACGGTCCGTTTCAAGATCTACCGCTGTGACTTTGGTATAAGTACTACCAAAATCTATGAGGAGAGCCAGAGACATACTGCACCTTACACCGGCTTGGTTAAACCGGTCGCCACCTGAGATCCGGCTGACGCGCAGCGCGGGCCTCATCCAAGCGAGATACCGGGGTTGTGTACGGGGCGTTGTGGAGAAGATCGGGGTCTTCCTCAGCCTCACGCGCTATGCTTAGCATTGCGTCTATGAAAGCGTCCAACGTCTCCTTGCTTTCGGACTCGGTGGGTTCAACCATTAGAGCTTCGTCCACAATGAGCGGGAAGTACATGGTGGGCGCGTGAAAACCGTAGTCCAACAATCTCTTGGCAATATCCAAACCTCGCACGCCGTTTTTCTTCTGCCGGCTGGCGGACAACACGACTTCATGCATACAGAGACGATCGTAGGAAAGGTCGTAATCAGACCTCAGTTTGGCCAATAGATAGTTGGCGTTGATAACCGCATTTTCGCTGATCTGGCGAAGGCCATCTGCGCCCAACGAGCGGATGTAAGTGTAGGCCCTCACCAGTACACCGAAGTTCCCGTGGAACGCACCCAATTTGCCTATGGTATGCGGCGCGGCTCCCAGGACGTACCGCTCACACTGAGACGATTCTTCCCTAGACACCACCGGGGCAGGCAAGAACGGCGCCAGCTTGTCCCCCACGGATACAGGTCCGGCACCGGGTCCGCCGCCGCCGTGAGGCGTACTGAAGGTCTTGTGCAGATTGATGTGGACAACGTCGAATCCCAGGTCGCCCAGCTTGGTCTGGCCCAAAATAGCGTTCATGTTGGCGCCATCGCCGTATACAAGGCCTCCGGCTTTGTGCACTGCGGCGCATATTTCCAAAATGTCCGTTTCAAACAGGCCCAACGTACTGGGCAAAGTGAGCATAATGCCGGCCAGATCTTCGCCTACCGACTCTTTCAACGCGACTATGTCCATGTTTCCGCGGTCGTCGGAAGGAATGGCCTTGACCTCGAATCCGCCCATAGCCGCCGACGCCGGATTTGTGCCGTGGGCGCTATCCGGTATAAGCATGAGCTTTCGTTTATCATCGCCTCTGCTGTCATGATAGGCGCGTATCATCAGCACCCCGGCCAGCTCCCCTTGAGCTCCGGCCATGGAGGCCAGGCTGGTAGCTTTCATGCCGGTTACCTCGGCAAGATAATGCTGCAGCCTGTACATGACCTTCAAAGACCCCTGAGAAAGCTCGGCGGCATTCATGGGATGCAGATGGGCCATGCCAGGCAGAGACGCCACCATGTCGTTTATCTTGGGGTTGTACTTCATGGTGCAACTGCCCAGCGGATAGAAATTGGTATCGATGGAGTAGTTGAGCTGGCTGAGCCTGGTGAAGTACCGCACTACCTCAGGCTGCGAAACCTCCGGCAACTCCAGGTCCTCCCTCAATAATCCCGCATCCGGCAGGGGCTGCTCCTCAACGTCAAGCGCGGGCATGATTATGCCGCGGCGTCCAGCTACGCTACGGTCCATCAGCATACCCGAGTCGGCGATTTCCCTTCTGCTTTCAATTGCCATTGTGCTAAGCGATCTCCGATAAGGCCTGGGCCAAATCCTCTATCTCGTGCTTTGAGTTGACTTCCGTGACACAGATCAGCAGACCATTGGGCACCTGGTCGCTGACGTCCAGTCCTCCGATGATTCCCCGTTCCCAAAGAGCGGCGTTGATCTCAGAAGGCGGTATGGGACACTGCACCACGAACTCCTGGAAGAACGTGCCCTCCAGGGGGAGTGAATAGCCGGGTATCCCCTCTATGAGAGAGGCGGCGTAGTGTGCCTTGTGATAGCAAAGCCGGGCGACCTCCCTAAGGCCGTGCTTGCCCAGCGTAGCCGTATAGACCGTAGCCATGAGGGCAATCAGAGCGGTGGAAGTGCATATGTTGGAGGTGGCGCGCTCCCGGCGTATGTGCTGTTCTCTTGCCTGAAGAGTCAGTACATACGCTGTTCGTCCTTGCATATCCACCGTCTTCCCCACAATCCGCCCCGGCATCTGGCGGACAAACTCAGTCCGGCAGGTGAACAGGCCCACGTAAGGTCCGCCAAAGCTGATGGGGACTCCAAGGGGCTGGCCCTCCGCGGTAACCATATCCGCACCGTAGCTGCCGGGCGGCTTGAACATGGCGGCGGCTATTGGATCTGTGGAGGCCACCGCCAGAGCGCCCGCGTCGTGAGCAGTCCTCACAATGCCCTCCACGTCTTCCATATAGCCAAAGAAATTGGGACTCTGTACAACAATACACGCCGTATCCGGTTCCAAGCTGAGTGAATTCTGCTCCACCGGATATATCGCAACACCTTGGGGACGGGTATAAGTCCTCAACACCTCAACATACGAGGGGGAGACGGTGTCCAGATAGGCCACCTTGTAGCGACGCTTCACCCTGCAGGCCATTAGAGCGCCCTCTGCCAGGCTGCTGGCGCCGTCGTACATGCCGGCGTTGGCCACGTCCATATCCAACAGCTGGCCGACCATGGTCTGAAACTCGTAGGCAGCTCTCAAGGTGCCCTGGCTTACCTCCGGCTGATAGGGCGTATACGCCGTGAGGAACTCTCCTCGACTGGCAATGGATTGTACGGTTGCCGGTATAAAGTGCCGATAAGACCCTGCGCCCAAGAAGCAGGGACCTTGGAGTGCATGCCTGTTCTCATCGGCAAGCGCTTGCAGTTCTTGACCAAGCTCCAATTCCGACAAAGCCGGCGGAATGTTCAGCGAAGACTGTCGGTAGCCTTCCGGTATGTCCTCAAACAGCTGACGAACAGACGAAACGCCGATTGCCTTGAGCATCTCCTGGCGATCGGCGATGGTATTGGGTATGTACGGGTGTTGAAGGGGGACGTTCTCCATCCGGACTACTACTCTAACTCCGAAAGGTAGCTTTCGTACTCTTCAGCACTGAGGAGGTTGTCCAGCTGGGCCTGGTCTACACCGGCCATGCGGACCATCCAGCCGCCGGAGTACGGGTCCTCATTGACCAGCTCCGGCTTTTGTTCCAGCTCTTCGTTGGCTTCCACTATCTCTCCGGACAGCGGGCTGAACAAGTCCGATACGGCTTTTACGGACTCTATCTCTCCCAGTTTCTGAAACTGCTCAACGGTGACGCCAGCATCGGGCAAGTCCACATAAACAACGTCACCCAGCTGGTCTTGGGCATACTGAGTAATGCCCACTACAGCCTGGCCTTCGCTTTCTATCAGAACCCACTCGTGCTCCTTGGAATAGCGCCTATCAGTGGGGTTCATCAGGTCCTCCTACGGGAATAGAACGGAAGGTCAACAACCCTAGCCTCCACCACCCTGCCACGCACATCTACGTCAAGCCTTGCGTCCGGAGAAGCCATATCAGTTTGAACATATCCCAAGCCAATATAGCTGTCAAGCGAAGGGGAATAGCCCCCGCTGGTCACCAGGCCAATTTCAGACCCCTCACTGAGTATTCGGTACCCATGCCTGGGCACTCCCCTGCCAACCATGCTAATGCCCACCAGCTTTCGCTTCAGGCCTTCTTCCAGGCTGCGTTGCAAGGCCGCTGAATAGATGGACTCCTTATCCATGTGGACGAATCTCTCCAATCCAACCTCCAGCGGAGTCACCGTGGCGTCCATGTCCGACCCATGCAACATCAGGCCCGCTTCCAGCCGCAATACGTCCCTGGCGCCCAAGCCACAGGGGACGGCGCCCATCTCCATCAGCCGGTTCCACAAAGCGGCGCTTTGCGCGGCGCCAGGCATTATCTCGAATCCGTCCTCTCCGGTATATCCGGTCCTGGCTACGTAGGCGGACATGCCGTCTATCTCCACCCTGGTGATGCGAAACGGCCTAAGCGATTCGGACAATCCCGGCGCAAGCTTATCCATGGCTTCCGCAGCCAGCGGGCCCTGGTAAGCGATCATACCCACCTCAAAGGTACGGTCATCCAACATGACGTTCTGGAACTTGGTGTCGCGCCACATCTCCAAGGTGCTCCACACGTCCCCTCTGTTGGCCGCATTGCATATAAGCATGTACTCCTCGTCACCCAGCCGGTAGATGATCCCATCGTCTAAGATGCCCCCGTCCTTGGTGCAAACTAGAGTGTAGCGGGCCCGGTTATGCCGCAAAACGGGTACATTTGCGGTGGTCAACCAGTTCAAGAGATGAACCGCATCGGGGCCCTGCAACAGGATGCGGCCCATGTGCGACACATCGAACAAACCGGAGGCGGAGCGAACGGCTCGTGCCTCGGCTAGAATACCTTCGAATTGTATGGGCATCTCCCATCCGGCAAAATCAACCATCCTGCCGTTCAAAGAGACGTGCGTATTAAATAATGCAGTTCGATGAAGCGTCTCAGTCAATTGCGTTCTCCATAGGAAAATGGTACTTGGCCGCTCAATGCAGTGTCAACGCCGCTGGTCTACAAACTCCGCAACTCGTATACTTAGGGTTTATATGAACAGATTGCCTCTACACCACTTACACCAGCAGCTTGGCGCATCTTTTACAGGTTTGGCGGACTGGGAAGTACCCGCCGCCTACAAAGATGCAGCCAGCGAGTATAGGGCGGCCACGGAAGACGTCGCCCTCATCGACAGGTCATACTTGGGAAGGTTCTGCGTCCAGGGCAAGGACACCTTGGACCTGCTCAACAGGCTGTCGTCCTACAAGGTGGACGTGCTGCCGGAAGGAACAGGAGCGGCCACGGTGCTTCCCACTAACAAAGGCCGCGTTATAGACCTGCTGCAGCTGTTCGCTACGCAAGACGGCCTTCTGATGACGACAAGCCCGCACACTAGGCAGCGCGTGGCGGAGTGGATAGATCTCTACACATTCCTGGAGGAGGTCTCGCTGGAAGATGCCACGGAGCGAACGGCCATGCTGACGCTGCACGGCCCCGAAGTCGAGGGGCTGCTGCAACACCTCTTCAGCACGCACCCGGCCCAGCTGGAACTTTACGGCAACAGCAAGGCGTCCCTAAACGGCGTGGACGCAATACTGCTCAGAACAGACCCCCTGGATTCGCCCGGCTACGACATCGTCGTAGACGTAGCAGACGCCGGGCGAATATGGCAAGCGCTGGTAGATGCTGGAGCCACCCCGGTTGGTGAAGAAGCGTACAACGCGCTGCGCATCCAAGCCGGAATTCCCAGGTACGGTTGGGAGCTGAGCGAGGCCGTGAATCCCTGGGAGGTCAATCTTGACCGCTACATACACTTTGAAAAGGGATGCTATACGGGCCAGGAGGTGATCCTTCGCCTGTACAACTACAACAAAGTACAACGAAGGCTGGTTTCTCTACTGCTGCCGTCCGGTGACATAGCCAAAGGAGCAAAGCTCCTGGCCGGTGAAGAAGACGCAGGCTGGGTATCTTCCGCAGCGATCCACCCCCTGACCGGGCAGGCTATGGGACTGGGCGTGGTGCGTTCCGCCCATATCAAGCCTGGCGCCGTTCTGCAAGTGGTCGACACGGCAGGCGCCATCGTAGGTCAAGCCATGGTGAAGGAGCTTCCTCAGAAAGAACCGGTGGTCAGCCGGTGAGCAAGGGCGCAACGGTTGCATCGCGCCGCCGCCGTGCCCACGTGCCGCTACAGCACCAGGCCGCCGTCCACGGAAAAGGCTTGGCCAGTGATATAGCCGGCCTCTTCGCCGGCAAGAAAGGCCACGAGGCTGGCTACGTCCTGCGGAGAACCTAAGTGTCTCATGGCAATACGGCTGGTGACCAGCTCCATCATCTCCTTTGTCATCGTCTTAGCCATGCCGGTCTCGATGAAACCCGGAGTGAGCGAATTGACCGTTATATTGCGTGATGCGATCTCCCTTGCCAGGCTCTTGGTCAACCCCACCAAGCCGGCCTTGGAAGCGGCGTAATTGGCCTGACCAACGTTGCCCACCATACCAACTACGGATGATATTATGATGATCCTGCCCCAGCGTTTCCGCAGCATGGTCTTGGCAGCAGCCCGGCAGCAGAGGAAGGCTCCTTTCAAGTTGACCTCTACCACATCGTCCCAGTCCGATTCGGACATTCGAATAAGAAGGCTGTCTTTGTTGATACCCGCGTTATTGACCAGGATATCCACGCCGCCCCAGTCGTCCTCCAGCCTGCGGAACATGTCCTGTACCTGCGTCGAGTTGGTGACGTCGGCGGCTAATGGGATCGCCTCCGAATCAGCACGGCGAATCTCTTCAGCGATCTCCTCAGCTCGCGTTTTGTCCGAGTTGTAGTGCACACCGAGGCGCGCCCCCTGCGAGGCGAGCTTCAAAGCTATGCTACGACCAATACCGCCGGATGCGCCCGTAACCAGGGCTACTTTCCCCTGCAACGGGCGTTCATGGGTCATCTTGGCGCCTTGTCCGAAATATCGAGCGCCGCCAGTTCATTCCTCATCGCCTCAACCAGTCCAGCATCTACAACTCCCCTGGCAAGCTTGGCGGCCTCCGCCACGCTATCGGCGCTGGCGCGTCCGTGGCCAACGATCACTGTGCCGTCCACGCCGAACAGAGGGCCGCCGCCACCCACCTCAGCGGGAGCGGTTATGGCGGCAAGCTCCCCCGAGATTCCTTCCAAGGCCTGGGACGGCAGCCAGTGACCCAATGCCTCAGGCAGATACTGGCGCAGCGCCATGCCCAGTCCCTCCGCATACTTCATCAACACGTTGCCGACGAAACCGTCACAGACCACCACGTCGGCCTTGTTCAAGAACAGGTCCATGCCCTCCACGTTGCCCACAAAGTTGAGGCCGCTTTCCTTGAACAGAGGATAGGCCTCCTTGGTCTGGCGGTTGCCCTTTCCTTCCTCCGCGCCCACACTCAAAAGGCCGACTCTTGGCGTCTGAACGCCCTGCATGGTGCGCGCAAAGGCGACTCCCAGCGCGCCAAACCCCAGGAGCTGGATGGGCCGGCAGTCCACGTTGCTGCCCAGGTCCATGAGCAGCGTTTGGGAAAGCTTGCCGAAGAGCGGCCCGCCTACAGTCGGGCGGTCTATGCCTTGGAGCAAGCCCAACAGCAGCGTGGCCGAAGCCATGGAGGCTCCAGTAGGGCCCATAGACACTACGGCCTGCGCCTCGCCGGTCTTGATCAGCTTGGTTGCCACCACTATGGAGGCGTTGGGTTTCTCCCTAATAGCCCGTACCGGGTTGTCCGTCTCTTCTATAGTTCCCTGTGAAGGCACAATCGTGATATCCAGACCGCCCGCATCCAAGCGGGATAGCTCGGCTTCCACGACGCTCCGGTCTCCAACAAGCAGAACATGACAGCCGTACTTCCTGGCAGCCTGCACAGCGCCGGCCACAGGTTCCATTGGGGCAAAGTCTCCACCCATAGCATCGATGGCGACTCTGAACTTACCTGCTTCTGACATTCCACGTCCTTTCAAGGATCTCTTACAAATAGGGACGCCTCTCCAGTGATAACGTCCTCTCCGTCCACTTTGCGGCATCCAACGGTGCATTTTACCCTATCGCCGTCCTCACCGTTAGTGATACCCGTCACTTCACCAAAAGTAACCACCCTGTCACCCGGATAGACCGGCGCCCGGAAGCGCACTTTCAAACGCCCTGAGTCCAGCCATGACTTGCCGAACTCCTTGGTCAGCATTTCTGAAATGAAGGCCAGCACCAGCATACCGTGAACCACAATGCGCCCAAAAGTGCTATGGGAGGCAAACTCGGCATTCAAGTGCACCGGGTTGTGGTCGCCTGAAACCTCGGCGTAACGGTTGATTTGGTCCTGGGTAACGGACCTGACCAGCTCAGGCAGTGAAGCGCTCTGTTGCAATGGTTTACTCATTTTCCCCAAACACAATCAACGTGGTGCGGCCATCCAGCAACGGCGACGATTGATTGCCGGTAATGGTGAACTCGAACACTATGAAGTGACCGCCCTTGCCCCTTTGGCTGGACTGTACGATCCTGGCGTGACAGGACACACTTTCCCCGACCCTGGCGGCACGGTGCGATTCCAACTCCTGCGATACGTGGACGGCACCTTCGGGAATACCCAGGCCCGTGAGCAGAGTCCTGATCCCCAGAGCGGCCAGAGCAGTCGTTGGCGCGTAATCTTCCCTGTAGACGGGTGACTCCGCTCCCACTATGGAGAGGTATTCGTCCAGCATGGCACGGTCAAGGACGAAGCTTGCCGGCCGCAACTCGCGGCCTGCGGTTAATTCGTATTCGCTCATAATCTCAATAACCCGTCCACTTCAAACGGCACAGATTATAGGGATGAGTATGCTAACATGCTAGTGATTCAAGTGCCATTAGATGAAGACTCTCAGCCCTTATTGCAAATGCCTTCTCCAGCAACAGCTAGCCGCGGAGACCTCTTGGAACGCGCCTGGGTAGTCTTGGTGGATACGGCCAGAGCAGGCAAGACCATCTCCTACAGTGAGCTTGCCCTGGCGGTGGGACTACCCCACCTGCAGCGCAGCATTCACAGAAGAGTAGTGGCGCCGCTCTGTTCACGCGTTTGCCAGCCCAACGGTTACCCGGACATAGCGAGCCTGGTAGTGCGAAAGGACAGCGGACGCCCCGGAGTCGGCTGGTGGAGCGAAGCGGGCGGCCTCAATATAGAGATGTGGCGAGACGAGCTAGCACGGGTACACGCTTTTCAGTGGCCTGATCATCTGCCTCTTTGATAAAGTGGAGGCATCATTCCAGCGTGGGAGGCGTCATGCCCGTACAGTTCATCAATCCAGCCGCCATACACACCCCAACCGGATATAGCCACGTGGCCAAAGCAGGCAACTTGGTCTCCATAGCCGGTCAGCTCTCCATCGGCAAGGATGGCAACGTAGTCGGTGAAGGAGACATCCAGGCGCAGACCAAACAAGCCCTGTTCAATCTGGAAGAAGCGGTCAAGGCATCCGGAGGCACCAAGGAAGACATTGCGGCCATTCGCGTCTACATGACAAACCGGGACGACCTAGAGGGGATGCGACAGGCCCGCGCCGGATTTTGGGAGGGCACACCACCGGCGAGCACCTTGCTCTTCATCAGCGGACTGGTGCGGCCAGAGTTTCTCATCGAGATAGAAGCGCTGGCAGTGGTGGGCGGATGAGCGGACTTTCAGGAAACCGGGCGCGGGCAGACTATATCATAGCTTGGCAGATTCACGAGCACCCTTGAAACCAATGCCTCAAAATACATCACCTCACACTCTGCACGGGAAGGAAAAAGCCCAGTACGTGGCCGGCATGTTTGCCCGCATTGCACGGCGATACGACCTGCTGAATACCGTGATGACCGCGGGAATGCATCACCGCTGGCGCAGGCTGACGACGCGTCTGGCCGTGGAAGGACTGGAAGGCACCGCCCTTGACGTGGCCACGGGCACCGGCGATTTGGCTTTCTCCTTGTCAAGGCGCAAAGAGGTGAGCTACACCATAGGCGTTGACTTTGTTCCAGAGATGGTGTCGCTTGCCGCCCTCAAGGCGAACCGGTTGCGACTGTCTGGCGACACTCTTTTTCTGCAGGGAGACGCCTTGACGCTACCGTTCCAAGACGATACCTTCATTTGCGCCACCTCAGGATTCAGCATGCGCAACGTGGTGGATGTGCCGCTGGCGGTAGCGGAAATGACCAGGGTGGTGAAGCCCGGTGGAAGAGTGGCAGTGATGGAGATCACCCAGTTCACCAAAAACGGCCTATTCCCCAAGCTGTTCCGGTTCTACTTTCACAGGATAGTGCCGCTGATCGGAGGGTTGATCGGGGGAGACCGTGAAGCGTACACCTACCTGCCGCGTTCCGTAGACCTGTTCCCGACCGCGGAGGCGTTTGCATCCCTGATGGTACAGGCCGGTTTGAAAAACGTGCGCTACTTGAGAGTCGGCATGGGCTCGGTGGCGGTCTACGTTGGAGAAAAGCCGCTCTGACGTCTTTCAAAGCATGGTTTATACTGGAAGTCACCTTATGTAACACGGAGGCAAAGATGCCAATCATCCACACAGGAGACATACCGCCGGACGAGCTTTCAGGCAACAAGCGACAGACCATGGTCAATGGAGACCTGGGTGCAACCGCACTAACCGTATTCCAACTGGACGTACCGCCGGGAGGAGAGATACCTCTGCACATTCACCCGGGTCACGAGGAGTGTATGCTCGTCTTGGAGGGGACCCTTGAAGCCGTAGTAGACGACCACGTGGAGCAGGTAGGCCCAGGAGATACCATACTAGCCCCCAGTGACGCCAAGCACTCCCTGGTCAACAAGAGTGACAAGCCTGCCAGATTCATTGCCATCTTCCCCACAACCGACGTACAGCGTCACTTCTTGGACTCTTAGCGCAGTTGCCCGCCAGGGCAACCAATGATAGATTGGCCGTCCATGAAGCAGTGAACCTTCCAAGGAGTAGATATGGAATACCGTCAACTAGGGAATTCAGGGCTCAAGGTTTCAGTAGTGGGCTTGGGCTGCAACAACTTTGGTGGAAGAGTTGACGCCCAAGGCACGGAACGCGTCATCAACCAGTGCATTGAAGAAGACGTCATCCTCTTAGATACGGCCAACACATACGGTGGCGGCCTCTCAGAAGATTACATGGGCAAAGCCCTCAAAGGTAAGCGCCACCAGGTACTGTTGGCCACCAAGGCAGGTATGAGTGTCGGAGACGGCCCCAACCAGAGCGGGACCTCTCGCAAGTACCTCATGGAAGAGGTGGAGACCAGCCTGCGCAGACTGCAGACCGACTACATAGACCTGTACCAGATTCACCGCTACGACCCGAAGACATCCGCGGAAGAGACCATGCGTACCCTGGACGACCTGGTGCACCAAGGCAAGGTCCGTTACATAGGTTGCTCCAACTACACGGCGTGGCAGATGGTGGAAGCCGCGGGGGTAACAGATGCTCTGAATCTGGAGCCTTTCGTCAGCTCACAGCCGGAATACAGCATGATGAAACGAGAGGTGGAGAAGGAGGAGGGGCCCACGGCGGCAAGGCTGGGCATGGGAATCCTTCCCTACTTCCCTCTGGCCAGCGGGTTCCTTACCGGCAAGTACAAGCGGAATCAGCAGGCGCCGGAAGGCACACGCTTGGCGGGCAATCCACAGCGGGCGCAGGACACCTTGACCAACCGCAACTTTGATCTCTTAGAGACGCTGGAAGAGTTCGCCGCCGAGCGTGGGAGAACAATGGTGGAGCTTGCCATTGCCTGGCTTTCGGCAAATCCGGCGGTCAGCAGCGTCATCTCCGGTGCTACCAAGCCGGAACAGGTTACCGCCAATGCCAAAGCCGCCGACTGGCATCTAGCCCCGGAAGAGAAAGCTCAGCTGGACTCCATTTTAGAAGAGCACGGATTCTAAACAGACTTTACATTGAAAGTGTAGTTCTGGCATATGGAATCCGGTCTAAGCCATCAGTACGTTAACCTGGGAAGCACAGGCAGCGTACACTACGTCAAGGCCGGCCAGGGTCCGCCCCCAGGTCGAATCTTTTGGGCAGCCCAACGGGGCTGGCACTGGTGCTCGGCGGCGGCGGCGTATTCAGTCTGCTGTCCGGCTTGGGCTTTTCGCTTTAAGAGAAGGAGAAATGCACTTTTGGTTTACATAGGATCATTCTTGATTCTCTTGGGATGCTGGCTGGCGGTAGGCTGCTCTACTCTGGCGACTCCCACGCCCACCTTGACACCTACGTCGACGCCGACACCTGGCATAGTTTTCCCGCCGACGGTTACTCCCACCTCAACCCCTGCCGTGCCAGTGCCTACGGCTACCTCGGCCCCCACGTACACGCCTACGCCGACTCCTATGCCCAGCGCAACACCCACGCCCCCGCTCCAGGCAGGGTCGTACATACAGGTTCTTGAGATCGGCTTGCACAGGCAGCATGGAGCCGCTGCTGACCTGTGGCGATTGGGTGGAGGTCGAGACCGTTTTCACGCAGGAAGATATTAGAGTCGGCTCGGTGATTATCTTCAGAGGCTGCGACTACCTGCTTAAAAAGTACGTCCTGCACCGCGTGGTCAGCAAGAGAGAGATTATCCGCGCTTTCGACGGCAGCCAAGATGTCCTATACCAGACCCAGGGGGATGCCAACCTCGATGTGGACCCATGCATCACCAGCTTCGTCCAGGTCTACGGTGTAGTTGTGGGCATTCGCAGGGACGGACAGCGCATACCACTGCCACAAAGTTGAGGAAGGGAGAAGTAAATGGTCACGCCTAACAAAGACATTTCGCAGCCGACTATTGGGCCTCAACAGCCCAGAGTAAGCGGCGCTGTTGCTAAGGGCGGCGCGGCGCCCTCGCAGTCCGAGCACAACCGCTTGGCTAGTCAGAGCAACCAGCAGGACGACGACGCCGACCTAGTGCTGCTCCACGGGCTGGGGGCCTCTATGGCTGCCTGGCACAATAACGTCTCCGCATTCGCCTCCAGGTACACGGTCTACGCACCCGACCTCCCCGGCCATGGCGATACGGACAAGCCAGACATCCCCTACGGCTTGGACATAGGCGTAGAATTTCTTCCCGAGTTCCTAGACGTGCTTGGCTTGGATCGGAACGTTACGCTAATGGGCAACTCGGCTGGGGGAATGCTTGCAGTGGCGTCCGTACTGAGGCAACCTGAAAGGTTCAAGGCCATGGTCTTGATTTCACCGGTGGGCTTTGGCCGCGAGTTGGGGCTGCCCATCCGCTTGGCATCCCTTCCCCTGATAGGAAAACCCCTCCACAAGCTGGACGGCAAAAGCAAGACAAGATTTGTGCAGCGCATATTCTATGACAAGAGTGCTATGCATCCAGAGGCCCACCGCGAGCTGATACGAGTCCGTTCCATCCCTGAAGCGCGCCGTACCGAGCTTGGCGTGATCCGCCGCAGCGTCACCTTCCGCGGCCTGCGGAAGTCGCTGGTCATCCCTCACCATGACCTCCTGAACCTGTCTGTGCCCACCCTCCTGGTGTGGGGCAGACAAGACAAGATAGTCCCCGTCAAACAGGCGCGCCATGCAGCTGAACAGTATCCCTCCATAGAGGTGCGTATATTCCAAGATTGCGGCCACTGGCCGCAAATGGAGCATTCGGACGCGTTCAATCAAGCCGTTCTCGCTTTTCTGGACCGCGTCTATAGCCCGGACAGGGAGTCCGCTATAAGTGACTCCTGAAGCGGATAAAACACGCCCCGTATGGATGCGATTGTCCTCTATCGCGGGGCCTTGGATGAGCGTCATGATGTTGGCGCTCAGCGTCGCCATAGTCATAGTGGCGTTTCTCCTCAGCGACCGCATACCCGGCGTTGAATCTCTGGGGTATCCCGCCGTATTCCTCGTCTCTCTCTTCGGCAACGCTACGTTGCTCGTTCCCCTGCCGGCCTTTGCGGTGGTCTGTACGGGGGGAACCATTCTCCATCCGCTTCTGGTAGGAATACTTGGCGGAACCGGCCAAGCGTTGGGAGAAATGACGGGCTACATTGCCGGTTACGGGGGGCAGGGCTTTTTCCAAAAGGGCCGGTACTATCAACGAATCAATAGCTGGGTGGAAAGACGGGGCTGGGTAGCCATAGTCCTCCTGGGGTTGATACCAAACCCCCTCTTTGACTTCGCGGGACTGGCGGCCGGCGCTCTGCGCATGCCTGCCTGGAAATTCCTCACTGCCGCCGCGGTGGGAAAGACGATACGAGCGGTCATCATAGCGTACGGTTGTGCTTATGGAATAGACCTCTTGGGAATCCCTGACCCGGCTTCTTGACAACTCCGTTTTTGACAGGGCAACCGTGCCTTTGCTACACTTTGGCCGTAATTTTTATTTGATTTTGTCCCGTATGCCTGCGAGTGGATTTGGCGAAGGGCTTGCCGGAGAGATTTTCCCCATAGTTACCCGGCGAAATCATCAAATCTTGTCGCTGGGAGAGAAGGGGTGGTAGAGGAGGAATCATTTGTCCATTTCCAATCTCTTCCCTCGCCTCATTGGAACTGTCCTACTGGGATTGGGGGGATGGCCGCTTGGCGTTGCTGTCGGTAACACCGTTGACTTTACCAGCGATGTTCCCTTGGGGCTCGTCGGCACGCTGATTGGAGTCGTCGTTGGCGCTATAGCCACCCCTTACGTATCCAGGGTATTCATACAAAGCACGGTCAGCGCATCCCGGAACATCTCCACGGCAAGGTTAGCCGCAGCGTCGCTGGGACTTGTCGCCGGTCTGGTTATCGCCATATTGATCTCCTTGCCCTTCTCAAGAATACCCGGCTGGCCCGGCGTGTGGCTGCCCATCGTCCTCAACCTGTTATTCGCCACGGCAGGTGCGGCCATTGCGGTGAGCAGGGAACGCGACCTCCTCCTGTTCTTCCCCCAAGCCAGCAACTCTCAGGTTCACTCCGAGGTCTCCAACGGCAAGATAGTATTGGATACCAGCGCCATCATAGATGGACGCATCGCGGACATCTCCGAGAGCGGCTTCATCAACGGAGCACTAGTGATACCCCGGTTTGTCCTGGATGAACTGCGACACGTTGCCGACTCCAGCGACTCCCTGCGTAGAAACAGAGGACGGCGAGGCTTGGAAATGCTCAACAAGCTACGCAAGGAATCCACCACGCCGGTGCAAGTGCTGGACGTCGATCACTGGAACGGTATGGAGGTCGATGCAAAGCTGGTCATGCTTGCAGAAAGTTTGAACGCCCCCATTGTAACCACCGACTTCAACCTGAACCGCGTCGCCGAAATTCAGGGAGTGCACGTTCTGAACATCAACGAGCTGGCCAACGCCCTTAAATCAGTGGTGCTACCGGGAGAGGAAATGGCCGTACACGTGATCCAGCAGGGCAAAGAGGCCGGGCAAGGAGTAGGCTTCTTGGATGACGGCACAATGGTAGTGGTGGAAGGTGGTAGAGGCTTTTTGGACAGCACCGTAGAGGTTGCCGTGACGCGAGTGCTGCAGACGGCGGCAGGTCGCCTCATCTTTGCCCAACCCAGAGCTCACTAGGCATGCCCAGGGACGAAAACAGCCCTGACCCCAACAACGCCTTGCTTCGCCGGGCGGGAGCCGTGATTGTAGCTGCCGGACAAAGCAAGCGAATGGACGGCATAGACAAGACCCTCATGGATATTCTAGGTCTGCCTTTGCTCACCTATTCCCTGTCTGCATTCGAAGCGGCCCCATCTATCGAAAGCGTTGTGCTGGTGCTCCACCCTTCCTCTATCGAATCGGGGAAGGCCCTTGTTGAAGCGCGCGGCTTCCACAAGGTACGCAGCATTCAAGCCGGAGGCGAACGGCGCCAGGATTCGGTGCGCAACGGCGTCGAATGCCTGGACGACCATGAATGGGTGGTGGTGCATGACGGTGCACGTCCCTGCATTGGACCGGACCTCATAGAGCAAGGCATAGATGAAGCAATCCGATGGGGATCCGCCGTAGCCGCCGTGCCGGTAACGGACACCATCAAAGTACGGCGCTGCGACGGACAGGTGGAGACCACCCTTGACCGCAGCAGGTTATGGGCCGCTCAGACGCCCCAGATCTTTCCCCTACAGAGACTGCGTGACGCCTTCAATCAAGTCGCCGCTACCGTAACCGACGAAGCGGCTCTCATGGAGCAGGCCGGTTATCCCGTACATCTCTATTTTGGTTCCTATTCCAACGTAAAGGTCACCACCAGGGAGGACGCGGCAATAGTCCAGGCCCTTTTGAAACAACGGCAGGACGTGCAAGCTTGAGGACCGGCGTAGGCTATGATGCTCACCGCCTTGTTCCCCAGCGCCCGCTTATCCTAGGGGGAGTCTCCATTCCCAGCAGCAATGGGTTGGCCGGGCACAGCGATGGAGACGTATTGCTCCATGCCATCATAGACGCTCTGCTTGGCGCAGCCGCCCTGGGGGACATTGGTAAATATTTCCCGTCTGAAGACCCGCGCTACGCAGGCATAAGCAGCCTGGATATGCTGTCCAAGACAAATGCCATTCTCAAAGAGGATGGTTGGCGTGTTTTGAACGTGGATGCTACAATCGTGGCTCAAAGTCCCAAGCTGGCGCCTTACTTCCAGTCTATGAGGCAATCCATTGCGGCCTCTCTGGAAGTAGAGACGGCTAGAGTAAGTGTGAAGGCCACTACCACGGATGGCCTGGGTTTTACGGGAAGCAGCCAGGGCATTGCCTGTTACAGCGTGGCCTCCATTGAGCCGGAATCATGAACCTTTACGATTCCCTTACCGAACAGAAAAGAGAACCGACGCCCTTTGACGGGACGCTGAAGATGTACGTCTGCGGCGTCACGCCGTACGCATCCACCCACGTTGGGCATGCCATGAGAGCCGTCGTATTCGATGTATTGCGTCGCTACCTGGAGTACAGAGGGCGCCAGGTCAAGCACGTAGAAAACTTCACCGACATAGATGACAAGATGATAGCGGGAGCGGCCGAGATGGGCATATCCGTTCAGGAGCTGGCGGAGCGCAACATTGCAGACTACCTTGAAGAGATGGACGCCCTCAACGTTCAGCGTGCACACGTCTACCCCAGGGCCACGGAGGAGATACCCGGAATCCAAGAAATGATCAGCGGCCTCATAGAGAAAGGCATGGCATACCAGGCAAACGGCGACGTCTACTACCGGGTCAGGCTGAACAAGGAGTACGGAAAACTCAGCCGTCGCACCCTGGACACCATGAGAGCCGGGGCCAGAATTGAACCAGGCGAGCTCAAGCAAGACCCCATGGACTTTGCGCTATGGAAAGCTGAGAAGCCCGGCGAGCCGTCCTGGGAGAGCCCTTGGGGCAAAGGCAGACCAGGCTGGCACATAGAGTGCAGCGCCATGTCGCTGGCCTATCTTGGAGAGACCATAGATATACACGGCGGAGGCCAAGACCTGGTCTTTCCCCACCACGAAAACGAGATAGCCCAAACCGAGTCCTATAACAACGGTAAGCCAATGGCGCGGTTCTGGGTCCACAACGGCTTGCTCAGGATGGGCCAGGACAAGATGAGCAAATCTCTGGGGAACTTCATCACCTTGAAAGAAGCCTTGGAACGTTTTTCCACGGATGCCTTACGCCTCTTCTTCCTCTCTTCTCACTATCGAAGCCCCCTCACCTACAGCGACGAAAACGTCCTGGCGCAAGAACGCGCCGCGGAGCGTATGCGCGCCGCCCTCCTACCGTCGCCCGCGGATGGGCAGCCGCTGGACGCAACCTTGCATAAACAGCGCTTTGAAGAGGCCATGGACGACGACCTCAACACTCCCAGGGCCATAGCGGCTCTATTTGACCTATGCAGGGACATTAACCGGGGGCGCGGCGAGGGCAAGAGCCTAGCTGAAGCGCAACAGATTCTGCGCAACCTTGGTGAAGTCCTTGGCCTCACGTTTGCCGCCCCCGAAGCCAGGGACGACGTAGCGGCGCATCCCTTTATAGATATGCTGGTGGAGGTACGCACCCAGTTGAGGGAGGCCAAGCAGTTCGGCCTGGCCGATTCCATACGGGATAGACTGGCCGGACTGGGAATTTCCCTGGAAGACTCGGCGGAAGGCACCCAATGGCGGGTGCGTTAGCTGGACTCCTGACAAGCTGCGCTTTCAGCAAGGAGTACCAGTTTAGCCATCGCGATCTATCCCTGGCTGATAACATAAGAACATGCCTCACGATGCAGTGAACTGTTTACGTCGCTCTCTTGGCAGCCAGTCGGTCCTCACCGATCAACAGACCGTTGACCTCCACTCCGCCGATGCATTGAACCCCTCGCGGGCTTACCATACGGATCCTTCTGCATGGAGTGCGCCGCTGGCAGTGGTCTTCCCCCAATTCACGGATGAAGTGTCTGAAATCGTGCGGGTAGCAGGCCGTCACAAAACGCCTATAGTCCCCTACGGGGGCGGCACCGGAGTGATGGGCGCAGCCGTACCTCCGGAAGGGGCCATTGTCGTAGACATGCAGCGTATGAATAAGGTGCGCACCGTCTCCGAAGAGGACAGGATGGCCTGGGCCGAAGCCGGCGTAGTCTTGGAGAACCTGGATGCCACGCTCGCAAATCATGGCCTCATGCTTGGACACGACCCCTACAGCAAGCCCATAGCTACCGTTGGAGGAGCCATCTCCACCAACGGTGTCGGTTATCTTGCCGCACGTTACGGGTCCATGGGTGCACAGGTAGCTGCTTTGGAAGTGGTCCTGCCCACAGGCGACGTGATGACTACCAAGGCCGTGCCCAAACCGGCGTCCGGGCCGGACCTGAACGCACTCTTCATCGGCTCGGAAGGGGCTCTGGGCATAATCACGGCCGCTGCTCTGCACGTCTTCCCACTACCTGAGCACCGTCGCTTCGCCACAGTCTCATTCAATACCTTCGAAGATGGGTTTCACGCCGTGGCAGAGATGTTCTCCATTGGCCTGCGCCCGGCTCTGACCGATCTCACTGAGGAGCCAGGAGACAGCGTCCTTTTGTACCTGGTCTTTGAAGGGTACACAGAGGAGGTAGATGCCCAGGAGACGCGTGCGCTGCGCATCTGCAAGGAGCGCGGGGGCAGCGACATAGGGCCGGATGAGACAATGGAGTACTGGAAATCACGACACAACAGCGGGGAGGCTTACAAGCAAGAGATACTTCCCCTATCACCCAGGGAACGGTGGTCAAGATGGTGGGCCGACAGGGGACACTGGGACTATTTACATCTGGCCCTGCCCGTTTCCTCCGTTCTTGAGTTCCGCCGGAGAGTGGAAGCCATCAGCAGCCGAAACAACGTAGCAGTTAGAGAGTACTCCGTTTGGACGAACCCCGGGCTGTTCTCATTCATCATGACCGGGGCGCGCTTGGAAAGCAACTCGCGGCAGGACAGTTTCGTGGAAACGGTGGACGCGGTGCTCCGCTTGGCGCAACAAATGGGCGGCACCATGGAGTACTGCCACGGCGTCGGACTGAAGCTTTCCCACCTTGTGCAAGAGGAATGGGGGAACAGGCTGGACACCGCCAGGCGCATCAAGCGCGCCCTTGACCCTCACAACCTGATGAATCCTGGTAAACTGGGGCTCTGAACCCCGGTTTTGATAAAGGCGGCAAGCACGATGCATCAAACGTTGGAGCATGGAACAGTAGTAGCCGTATGCCTTAGGCCAGAAAGCGGCGTGCCCAAGTATCCGCAGCCTGAGATAGAGGTTGGAACCCACGGCGTGGAGGGCGACTTCCACTCCGGCCAAATCAACAAGCACAAGAAGACCGGCAGTCCTGAGCCGAATACGCGCCACGTAACAATAGTGGCCCAGGAAGCGCTGGAAGCGGTAAACGCCCATCTGCAGGTGGAACTGGGCCCCGGTTCCATTGGGGAGAACATACAGGTCAGCGGCCTCGGCGATCTGTCCAACCTAAAGGCCGGCGATCTTCTAGAGTTGGGGGCGAACGCCGTGGTACGGGTTACCAGCCAGAACGCTCCCTGTGCCACGCTCAACGTGTATCACGAAGAGATCATCAAGTCCTTTCTGGGGCGAAGGGGCGTAACCGCTACAGTGGTAAATACCGGCGCCCTGAGACCGGGAGACGCCGTCAGGGTAGTTAAGGGCTGAGCACTCTCACCACTACCCGGTCCTGAACCCGGACTCCCAGCTCAAGGGCTGCGTTTCCATTGGGCAGCGCTACCTCCAAGTAGCCCTGCCCGCCGATGAGAGCCGTCAACTCGTTGGCATCACCATAGGTGTTCGAGAAGCGACGTATCTTCCTCTTCCCAACCTCTATTTCAATTCCACCCGACATCTCAGCAATGTCCTGCATCACAATGTTGGTCACTACGTTGCCGAACCTATCCAAGTGCAGCACGTAGCCGGTTAGGAAGCCGTCCTCCCACAGCGGCCGCGGCACTGCCAGCCTGACCATTTCCTCCACGCGCTCTCCCATATCGCCGGGTGCAACGCCCAGCAGCAAATTGGCCGCCGCCGGGGCAAAGATGTCTCGGCCGTGGAAGGTGTTGCTCACCGGATGGCGCCAGTACGCGGAATTAGTCAAAGCAAACGCTTCGACTCCCTGTGGAATGGCTGCCTGGTAGGGCTGGTAGGGCTGGTAGGGGGTGGCCCCGGCGTTGTCGCCGGGCAGAACCAGGCTGAGGATGCCGTTGTCGGGCGCTAGGAAGAAGTGGTCCCGCACCCGTATCAGCAGAGGCTTGCGCTCAGTTCCAACTCCGGGGTCGACTACCGCTATGTGTACAGTGCCGGGCGGAAAGAAGTGCCAGGCAGTACTCAACAGGAACGCCCCTTGGAGCAAATCCTGCGGCGGCACTTCGTGGGTTATGTCTACCACCCTGGCCCCGGGGCAGATGCTGGAGATCACCCCTTTCATAGCCCCGACATAAGAATCGGACAGGCCAAAGTCGCTGAGCAGAGTGATTACCGGGCCCGGCATGGCTCCCTAGAACCGTTCCCAGGGCCTCCAGACGCCGATGAGCGACAGCACTACGAAAAGAACCCCAAGCACAATAGTGAAACGGAACAGGGTCTGTTCTACGCCACGGCGGGTGCGAAACGTACCCTCAGCGGCGCCAAACAGACCGGTGCCGCCGCCTCTGACCTGTGCCAGCACCACTGCTATGAGGACAACGGAGAGTACTATTGCCGCAATACTTACATAAGTCTGCATTGTTCTTGTTCCCTCTGACTACTCTACCAGGGACGCTTCAGGTGTCAAGCTGACCTGAACGTCACCCTTTCTTCAAACTCTCCAGCTTCTGCTGCAGGACCTGGTTGGCCAGCGCGGGATTTGCTTGGCCCCTGGTTGCCTTCATCACCTGGCCCACCAGGAACTTGACCGCCGTCTCCTTGCCGCTCATGTAGTCCTGGACTGCCTTGGGGTTCTCGTCAATGGCCCGGTCTGCCGCAGCCTGTATGGCGGAAGAATCGGAAATTTGCTCCAGACCTCTCTCCTTCACAATATCCGCCGGCGCTTTTTCGAGTGACTCGAATAAAGCGTCGAGCACCTCTGAGGCCATGTTGGTGCTCAGCTTACCTTCTTCCAGCATAGCGGCGACTTCAAAGAGGTGCTTGGCATCCAGTCTATCGCCGCTTACCTCATCGCCAATGCTGTTGAACAACCGCGTAACATCGCCCAGAACAAGGTTGCACAAGACGTCGGCACGCTTGCGCCTCGCCATTTCACTCATATCGCCGGCGCAGCTCATCGCGGAATCAAAATAGCTGCTGGCAGCGCTTGTGCCCAGCGTAAGCTCACCTGCCTTGTACTCGCTCAGTCCCAGCTCGTCGACATAGCGGAGAAGTCTGGCATCCGGCAGCTCGGGCATCTTTGCCCGTACCTCGTCCACCCACTGACGGCTGATCTTCAAAGGCGTCAGGTCAGGCTCAGGGAAATAGCGGTAATCATGGGCATGCTCCTTAGAGCGCTGCGACGCGGTTGTCCCTCTGTCTTCCAGCCAGCCGCGCGTCTCCTGTTCAATCTGCCCTCCATCTTTCAAGACCACAGCCTGGCGTTCCCATTCATACTGCAGGGCGCGGAACACGGAGCGAAAGCTGTTCATGTTCTTCACCTCCACCTTTGCGCCAAGCTCGACGCTGCCCTGGGAGCGGATACTGATGTTGGCGTCGCAGCGGAAGCTGCCTTCCTCCATATTGGCCGTGGACACACCGAGATAACGCAGGATGGTGCGCAGCTTCACCAGGTACTGCCGGGCCTCCTCCGGCGAGCGCAGATCCGGTTCGCCCACTATCTCCATGAGAGGCACGCCAGCGCGGTTTACATCCAGCAGGCTGTAGGCCTCTCCCGTTTCACCGGTGCGGTGGAAAAGCTTGGCCACGTCTTCTTCCAGGTGGACGCGGTTGATGCGCACCTTCTTCTCGGAACCGTCTACCGGGACAGACATCCATCCGTCGCTGGCTATGGGCCGGTCATACTGAGAGATCTGGTATCCCTTCATCAGGTCGGGATATGGATAGTTCTTCCTATCGAACTTGGTCTCCGCCGCGATGCCGCAGTCAAGCGCCAGGCCGGTCATCATGACAAACTCCACGGCGCGTTTGTTGATCACGGGGAGAACACCTGGCATGCCCAGGCAAACCGGACACACCTCTGAGTTAGGCTCAGCACCTTGATAGCCGGCGCGGCAGGCGCAGAACATCTTGCTCTTGGTGAGGAGCTGAACGTGGACCTCTAGTCCAATTACGGCTTCGTATCCGGTCTCAATTGTGGCTGTGGTCATGGTTGTGGAGGATTGGCCTCGTGGAGCATTGTATCATTTTGGTTTGAGTACACCGTGAACCCGTCGCCGTTGTCCTCAAAAAGCGCCCCACGGGGATACCGCATCGCCTTACTAAGGATGACAACGTCGCCCGCTGACCCGGAGACTCCCAATAAGTAGGCCACAAACGCGGCGACGTGGACAAGGCCGCCCACGGGCGCAAGAACCATGGTTGGCAACAACAGCGCGGTCAAGAGTAACAGTGGCGCAAGCGCCGCTACCGCGAACCTCGCCTTGCCCAGGTAGCAGCCCGGGGCTCCCACCCAGAAGACCGGACCGAACTTTGTCCAGGGCTTGAATCCGAAGCGCGGACGCCCGCCGTACGCTAGGAAGGCGACGGCGTGGGCCAGTTCATGTAGCGTGCCCCCAACTACTGTCCCTATGACAAGCCCGGTAATGAGAACATCCTGCTTTATGGTGAAGCTATCCGCGCCGGCAAATACCAACTGGGTTAGGACCATGAGCTGGAGAGAAGCATACGCCAGAATCACAAAGGCAATGAACAGAGCAACCCAATCTCTCCCGGACAAACTGCTGGGAGTCCACGTGTCTATCTCTACGTAGCCCAGCGGCAGATTCCGCGTACTCACCCTTCGAACCTCCTGTTCCGGAAACCCTTCGTAAGAGGGCCTCCCCTAGCTTGTATCCCCGGCCTCATGTTCGGTCCAAGCCCCTGCCCCCACCAGCGGGACGAAACGACACGACCCGTGGTTCTTCACGGAATAGCCATCGTGCGATTTTGTAACGAGCAGAAGGTCCTGCTGGCTCCGCGAGCCCACCGGTATAACCATACGGCCACCTTCGCATAACTGCTCGAGCAGGACCCAGGGCAACCGAGGCGCCGCCGCGGCAACTACTATGGCATGGAACGCGGATTCCTCGCTTCTCCCCAGGACATCGCCTGCCTGATGCACCGCGACGTTGTGATAGCCCAGAGACTGCAGACGCTCCCTTGCGCTATCTGCCAGGCCCTTAAACCGTTCCGTGGTAATCACCTCTCTGGCGAGCAAAGAGAGCACCGCCGCCTGATACCCCGATCCCGTGCCTACCTCCAAGACTTTGTCTCCGGGCTTGAGGTTAAGCATGGAAACCATCATGGCCACAATCAGCGGTTGAGACACCGTCTGCCCCTCGCCTATGGGCAGCGGGATGTCTTCATAGGCAAGGTGTCTGCTGGCTGCGGGCACGAACGCCTCTCTGGGCACCCTTGCCATGGCGTCCACCACTCTGCGGTCTTTGACTTCCCTGAAAATCAGCTCCAGGAGCCGTCTCTTTTCCCTTTCCAGATCCACGAGTGAGTTTCCTCTCCATGCCGACTCTGCTTCGAGAAAGGTTGGATAATCTACTGACTCGCATCAGTGTAGCCATTTTATTACAGATTCGCAGAGAGGTTTGGGCGCTATCGCCTCCAGAATAGCTCTTCCTCTCCATACTATTCTTTCAACGAATTATCTGACACATACAAGAATGACAGATGGGGGCGCTTCTCAGGATGACGCGAGGAATCCAAAGCATTCCATACAAGACACCGCGAGCTTGTGGACAGAGGCCTTAGATTCCTCACTCCGCTCCGCTTAGTTCGGAATCACTATGGCCCTGCGCAGACCATATAAGGGGGATGAAAATGGATAGTGGTTCCGCTCATTCTGAGCGTGTCGAAGGGTGAGCGGGGGATAGGCGACGGTGGTATGTCCGCTCATGGTTCGAGGGCCTCACCATGAGCTGGAAGGAGGCAGTCTCACCACCAGCGGGAATGAGGCCGCCAGTCCTGAAACTATCTATTTTCATGGTAATGACAGTGAGAGCGATCCTTTTTTGACAACTATATCCGTGGACGATATAATGTGGGTAGTCTGAACGAGGGCCGATTCACAGTGACAAACCCTGACCCGTCTGATCTGCTTCCCATCCCGGTCGCGCAGTTGCACATTCTGTTGGCCTTGGCCGATGGGGACAAGCATGGCTACGCGATCATGAGCGAAGTTGAGGTCTTGACTGGAGGATCGGTCACGATGGGTCCGGGGACGTTGTACGGGGCGATCAAACGAATGTTGAAGGCGGGCTTGGTCGAAGAGACTGACGAACGGCCTGATCCCGAACTAGACGACGAACGTCGCCGTTACTACAGGCTCACCGGCCTTGGGGAGCGCGTTCTTGACGCTGAAGTTGCCCGGATGGAGCGACTCGCCCGAGCCGCCCGGATGAGACGGACGGGTGCAAGGCAAAAGCTCCGTTTGGAGGGTGGCTGACATGATCTGGGAGCGAGTGTATCGAGTGCTACTCTTGGCGTACCCAAGCGAGTACCGGCGCGAATACGGGGAGCCGATGGTCCAGCTGTTTCGGGACAGGATGCGTAGAGACGGTGGGAGATTTCGGACGCCGGTTGTCTGGGCGCAGATTATCTCTGACCTGGTTTGCTCGGCGTTCAGGGAACACGTGGAAGGAGTCGAGATGCTGGCAATGATTGCGACAGTGTTCGGGACAATTCTGGAGCCTCGTAGAAGGTGGGTCTTTCTGGGCGTCATGCTGGCGCTCATTGGCATTTTCTGGCTTGTGTTTGAAGGCACGGCCCGCACGGCCAACGAGAGTTGGGGAGGCTCTAGCACCCAGGTCGAGTACGGCACGCTTGAGAACTGGCGCAATCAAATCGATGCAGCACTGGCAGAGCGTGTGTCAGCGGGCGAGATGACCCCGGAGCAGGCCAGGCAGACCAGGGAATATAATGAGCGGTACTGGCTTACAGGCATTTACTTGTACTCCATTCTTTACGCGCCGAATTCGATCCAAATGTTTGCCCAGGGGATGGTTACGATGGGAGCGCTGTTCGCCCTCGTTCTCGGTATCATTAGCGGCAGGGCCGCGCTGTCGTCAAGGGATACCAATGACGCCTCGTCGCGCCGCCGGTTGGCGCTAGTCCCGTACTTCCTGGCGCCCGTCTTTCTGTGGACCCTTCTGACAGCTGCGGTGGTTGGCATGGCGCTTTTTCTGGGGGTCATGGCGCCCTCAGTCCTGACAAACCTGAAAGACCCGTATGTCTATAACTCAACGCGGAATCTGGCGATCGCTGTCGCCGGCGTCTGGCTGGCGGGCTTTGCGTGGTCTGCCGTCGGAGTGAGCCTAGCCGTGATTATTCGCTCCGCTCGCCTTGCAGTCATTGTGGGAGTTCTCATCCTGGTTGCAGAGGTCTCTATCGGCTCCTTCTTGGACATCATCCAGACCCGGCTTCCCTTCACGTTTCCCATCCTGCTTCCCACTCATGGCGCGATTGAGTTGGTGTCCATTGACGCCCCAGAGTTGTATCACGGACTCTTCACTCCCGGGTTTGGTCATCCGTTGCATGGCCCCCACCCGGTGGCAGGCCTCATTCTCCTGGTGAGTGTCGGTTCCGCCGCGATTGGTTTGGGTCTGAGAGCCTTTAGAAATACCCGCGGCGCGCAAAGCCCCACCGGACCTGCTCTTGAATGATATGGCCTTGAGCTATAGAGGGGAGCAGGTTCCAAGGGATTGGCGTCAACGCCCCCGGAGTCTCAGGCGTCGCTCAGGTCCTCAAAGAGGTCAGTATACCTGACGCCCGGCTCCAGCGGGGGCAGTACCTGGGAGAAGTGCTCCTTGGAGAAGAACTCTCGCCTGATGTCCTCCAGCAGCCGGTTGAAGAAGTCGGTGGGCTTGTGCTGGGTGCGGTGACAGCCAACGACCTAGAGCTTGGTCTCATACATATTCCCCACGTCCACCACCACCGTCACATGTTCGTCCGGGGTGCCGATCTCGTCGGGGTCAAGGGGCTCGTCCTCGGGTTGGTCGATGGTCTTGGCCAGGGCCTCTATCCTGCTGTAGGGTATGGTGACGTAGAACAGCCTCTGCGGCGAGTGAGGCTCTATTCCTCGACTAATCTGGGCGGGGTATTTCTCCGGGTCGCCCGCAGCATGGAAGGCCGCCTCCGCGTACCTGCTCATCGCCACGTGCTCAGGGTGAGCGGGGGGAGTGGAGCACACTCTGGCTGGCTTATGCAGACAGGGGCTTGGGATTCTTCGTCGCTTTGCTCCTCAGAATGACAAAGGGGGACCCGTTCTTCCCTTCGGCCTGCCTGCAGTAGGCTGGCTATACTCAGAATGAGCCCGCTCTACGGGGCTATCGGCGGCACCTCTATCTCGTGGAGCAGATTGATGAACTCCTCCAGGTCCTTGTCCTTGATCTGCTGCAAGCTGTGAAGATGGGGATCTATGCGGCCCGTGATATCCGTGAAGACGTGGTATATCTGCTTGGGTGGCCTGAAGTCGGCGGCTGAAATTACGTTCATCAGCTCGGCGAGCTTACGGTTGAGCTTCGCCTGAATGTGGAGTCGGTCTCGCTCACCCTTGTAGCCGGTCTGCATCAGCTCATCTTCTATGGCGGTGAGCTTGTCCTTGAGGCCCGCGGCGGCGGCGGTCACCGTGTCAGCAGCGGTAGAGTTTTCGGCGCGCTTGGCCCACTCTTGGGCCTGGTCCCGGATGCTGCGCAGGCCAAGGATGGCGTCGGTGACCTCCGAGAGCTTGTCGCGCACCTGCAAGGCGGCGGCGAACTGTTCGTCGAAGTCCTGCTGGCTGGCGGCTACGCGAGGGTCTTTGAGCAACTGGAAGCTCTGAGTTTGAGATTCGCCGTCCACGGTGAGAGTGGCCGTGTACGTTCCAGGCGGGGCCAGGGGGCCGGTGACCACGGGGTCCAGCGCCTTGTCATCGGGAATCTTGCGGGCGTATGGATAGCGCATGTCCCAGACAAAGTAGTTGCCGCCCTGATTGGCAGGCAGGCGGGGGTCCTCCGGCTGGTATGGGGACAGCTCCGCAGGCTTCAAGCTGGAGAAGGTCTTGATCAGACCGCCGTTGGAGTCGCGGAAGGCCAGGGTCGCTTCACTCTCCGGAGCGTCTTTCAAATAGTAGGTGAGGATGACGCCAAAAGGCGGGTTCTCACCGGCGTCGAGTAATTTCTGAACAACGTTCCCCATTTCGTCCTTGGTCTCGTAGTAGGCTATGGGAGCACCCAGGGAAAGCATGTAGTTCTTCCCCGCCGAACCACGCCTGGCTCCAAAGGGCGCCGCGGGACGGTACGTATCGCGGGGCTTGAAGAGATACGCTCTCTTGTCAGCTATATCCTGGCTTATCTGGCGCAGGCGGGTAACGTCGTCCAGTATCCAGAAGGAGCGGCCGTGAGTGGCGGCCACCAGATCGTCGTCCTTCACGGCAAGGTCGTAGACAGGGACGGCGGGCAGGTTGGACTGAAGAGGCTGCCAGGCCGCTCCGTGGTCGAACGACGCGTAGGCGCCGGTCTCGCTGCCCGCGTAGAGAAGTCCAGGGTTGACCGTATCTTCACGTACGCAGCGCAGGTAATCGCCCTCCCGGATGCCGTCCACTATAGACGTCCAGGTGGCTCCGTAGTCCACGGTCTTCAACAGCATAGGCCTGGGGTCGTCCATCTTGTAGCGCGTGGCGGTCATGTAAGCCACGGCAGGGTCATGGGACGAGGGTTCGATCATAGTGATCAGCGTCCACTCGCCAAGGTCTTCAGGCGTAACGTCCTCCCAGCTCTTGCCCCCGTCACGGGAGACGTGCACCAGGCCGTCGTCCGAGCCGGCCCAGAAGAGACCCCTCTCCACCGGTGACTCCGCGAAAGCGAAGATGGTGGCGTAGGTCTCAGCGCCGGAGGTGTCCCTGGTGATGGGGCCGCCGGAGGGCTCCAAGGTAGAAGGTTCATGGCGGGTGAGGTCGGGGCTTATGGCTTCCCAGCTATCGCCTTGGTCGGTGGAGCGGAACACCATATTGCCTGTTACGTAGAGGACGTTGGAGTCATGCGGGGAAAACTTGATGGGATACGTCCATTGGAAGCGGTACTTCATGTCCTTGGCGCCCCAGCCTGTATGGAACTCCGGCCAAACCGTCACGATGCGTACCTGCCCTGTACTATGGTCGTAACGGAGCAGATTGCCGCCCCCGCCGGGAGAGCTGCCTATAGCGCCTGAGAAGACGACGTTGGGGTCTTCCGGGTGAACGGCGATATAGCCGCTTTCAGAGCTGCCCACCGTGTAGCAATCGCCCCAGGGGATGACGCCCTTGTGGGTGCGGGAGGGCACGCTTATAGCAGAGTTGTCTTGCTGTGTGCCGTAGACGCGGTAGGGGAACTGGTTGTCCGTGTCCACATGATAGAACTGGGCGGTGGGCTGATTGTAGATAGTCGACCAAGTGTCGCCACCGTTGAAGGTGACCGTGGCCCCGCCGTCGTTGCCCTCAATCATGCGCAGGGGATTCTGAGGGTCTATCCAGAGGTCGTGATTGTCGCCGTGCGGCGTGTTCACCTGGTTGTAGGTACGGCCGCCGTCGGTAGACTTCCAGACGGAGGAGTTGAGTATCCATACCGTTTCCGCGTCTTTCGGGTCGGCGAAGATGTGCTGGTAGTACCATGGCCGGGCCTGGACATCCAGGCTGTCGCTGACCAGCTGCCAGGTCTCCCCGTTGTCGTCGGAGAGGAACACCCCCGGCGGTTCCGTTTCAATGGTAACCCAAACACGGCCAGCGCGGGCGGCGGAGGCGGTGATTCCAATGCGTCCTTTGATCCCCTGGGGAAGGCCCGGCCTGCCGCTGAGGTCCTGCCATGTATCTCCGCTGTCCAGGGAGCGGAAGATGCCGCTTTCCGGTCCGCCGCTGTTCAGGCTCCACGGGGTGCGATGGGCCTGCCACATGGTGGCGAAGAGTATGCGTGGATTGGTCGGGTCGAAAGTGAGGTCTATGGCGCCAGTGTTATCACTGCTAAACAGTACGCGCTCCCAGTTCTTGCCGCCGTCTACGGAGCGGAAGACGCCGCGTTCACTGTTGGGGCCATAGGCATGGCCCAGCGCGGCTACGTAAACAAGATCAGGGTTCTTGGGGTGGACACGGACGCGGGCTATGTGTCGAGTATCTTGCAGTCCCACATTGGCCCAGGTTGCGCCGCCGTCCGTGGACTTGTAGACGCCATCGCCGTAGGAGACGTTGCCCCTTATGCATGCCTCGCCCATCCCGGCGTAGATGACGTTGGGATCCGATTCTGCTACGGCGATTGCGCCGACGGCGGAGGTCTTGAAGAAGCCGTCCGAGACGTTTTCCCAGTACGTACCGCCGTCGCTGGTCTTCCAGACGCCGCCGGTACAGGCGCCAAAGTAGAAGACCATTTCCTGCGTGGGATGTCCGGCTACGGCGACCACGCGTCCGCCGCGGGGCGGGCCTATGTTGCGCCACCTCAGAGAATTGATAACACCAGCGGAGATCTCTTTGTCAACAGGCACGGTTTACACTCCTTCAGAGGGATGCCATCCAGGGTGCAGGCAACGGCCCAGCCGCCTCCCGGTACCAATAGAAGATAGAGGCAATTCTAATGACATATACGGCTATGTCAACGTGTTACCAGCTTCCGGGATAGAGTATGGGATGACCGCCGGCATCGAGCTCAGGCCAGGTTTGAGAGGAGTATTCAGGATAGGCCTGCCGGTAAATCTTGGTCACGGCTTTCAGCTCCGGAATTGGGTTGGGATGGTCATCAATACGGATGTCCAGGTAGGGGTTGGCGTCTATGCGCTTCCAGTGGACTTGCACGGCGGCGGATTGCCTGCCCCTGTTGTCGCCGCCGGTGGCCTGGGCCGCCTCCAAGCACATGAGGAGTCGCTCTTCCAAGCGCAGGCCGCTGTTTTCCGTTTCTTCAAAGGTGTCTCCCAACGCCTGCACCACCGCGGGGCCGACCATGGTGTTGGCGCCGCAAGCGTAGTTCTTGCCGGAGCGGCTGCCATGCCAGGGAGCCAGGGAGGGCGAGGAGTAGGCGGCGGAGAGGCCGCTTCGGTCAATCAGGCTGTACTGGCCCTGCCCTTTGCTGACCTTGATCAGCGCTTCCAAGGCAACAGGGGCAGGGAAGCCCAGCTGAAGCAAGGCTATGCCGCGGCGGCGCTGGGTTTCGTTTGAACTGAAGCCGACCATGCCCACTTCGCCCAGGCCGCGCAGTACTCGTGAGCCTACGGCGGGGTTCTTAGTGGCAACGGCTCCTCCAAACTGACCCGTTCCTGGGTCGTAGCCGACTATGGTCATGGTCATAAGAGGCCTCCTTGATGGTGGTGTCTAGCGGAGGCATTATATCCGAAACTTCCAAAGCGAGTTGCTTGTACGTGGTGCGACATGGAACAACCCTTGTGGTTGCCTTTCAAGGGTATCTTTCCAACCACCACTTGGCTATATCCGTACGACGTGCAAACCAGACGTCCGGTTTAGACGCGGCGTATTCCAGGAATCGCTGCAAGGCCACGGCGCGGGCAGGGCGGCCCACCATGCGGCAGTGAAGACCTATGGACATCATCTTGGGATGGGTGGCTCCTTCTTCGTAAAGCCTGTCGAAGGCGCTACGCATTATCTCGTAGAAATCGCTGGGACGGGCAATGAGTCCCTGGAAGAACTGGAAATCGTTCACCTCCAGCGTGTAGGGAACAACCAGCCATTTCTTCCCCATGACGTTGGTGTAGAAAGGCAGGTCGTCGGCGTAGGAGTTGCAGTCGTACAGGAAACCGCCCTCTTCAATCAACAGCTCGCGGGTGTTCAGGCTGGGAGTTGAACGCGTGTACCAGCCCAGAGGGCGCTGGCCGGTAGTCTTGATGAAAGACTCCACCGCTTTGTGGATGAGCTTTCTTTCCGTATCGCGGTCCATCTGGTAGTACGTCTCCCACCTGTAGCCGTGCCCCACCACCTCGTGGCCCCGCTTGATGATTTCAGGGCCAACGTAGGGATTGCGTTCCAGCGCCAGCGCGCAGCCGAAGAAGCTGGCTTTGACATTGTACTCTTGCAGAATGTCGAAGACGCGCCATACCCCGACCCGGCTTCCGTATTCAAAGGTCGACTCCATGTAAAGGTCGCGCTGGCCGGGGTCGACCAAGGACGGCGCTTCTCCCTGGGGGTCTCCGTCCAGCACGGAATACTCGGAGCCCTCTTCGTAGTTGACCACGACCGAAACCGCGATGCGGGCCCCGTTGGGCCACTCCACCCTGGGCGGGTTTGGGCCGTATCCAATGAAATCGCGTTCCGTGACCATAGCTCCTCCTCGTTATCGTAGTGCGGATGTTACACTCCCACCCCTGGATGCCCGTCGTCACGGGCATGACGAGAGGGGTCGCGCGCTCCCGTAGGGGCGGGTTCGTGAACCGCCTTTACAATACCTGGCTAAGGTTGGGGTGGATATCTATCCAGCCACCAGCGAGCAATGTCTATCCTGCGGGCAAACCAGACATCGGGCCGCGAAGTAGCGTATTCCAGGAACTGCTTGAGGACGGCGGCCCGCGCCGGCTTCCCCACTATACGGCAGTGCAGCCCTATGGACATCATCTTGGGGTGCGTTGCCCCTTCCTCGTAGAGCAGATCAAAGGTATTTCGCATGGCATCGTAGAAATCGTTGGGGTTGGACATGCCTCCCCGCCAGTACTTGGTGTCGTTCACCTCCAGCGAATAGGGCACGACCAGCCACGGCTTGCCGCCGACGCTGGTGTAGAACGGCAGATCGTCCGCGTACGAGTTGCAGTCGTAGAGGAATCCGCCCTCCTCTACTACGAGGTCTCTGGTGTTGACGCTGGGACCGTAGCGGGTATACCAGCCCAAGGGTCGTTGACCGGTTGTCTTGGTGATGGAGGCCACTGCCTTGCGGATGGCTTCGCGTTCCGCATCACGGTCCATCTTGAAATACTCCTCCCACCGATAGCCGTGTCCCATCACCTCGTGTCCACCTTCCATGATCGCGGGGCCCACTTCAGGGTTGCGTTCCAGGGCCAGGGCGCATACGTAGAATGTGCTCTTGACGTTGAGCTGGTGAAAAATGCGGAGAATCCGCCAGACCCCTGCCCTGCTTCCGTATTCGAAGAAGGACTCGTTGGCCAGGTCGCGCTCTCCCGGAGGAACCGGCGACGGCACCTCCCCCATACTCTCGCCCTGGGAGTCACCGTCCAATATCGAGTATTCCGCGCCCTCTTCGTAGTTGACCACCACGGATACGGCTATGCGAGCCTTCCCCGGCCACTCGACCCGGGGCGGGCTGGCGCCGTATCCAATGAAGTCGCGCTCAGTGACCATGATTTGTCCCTTCTTCCGTTGAATAAGCCTATAGTTGCCACGGGCGAGTTTATACTACCGTACCAGCGCATCCACAAAGCTACACCCGTTCTTGCCGCGGATGCCTATGGTAACTTTCGAAGACACTATACCCCACCTCAGCTTACTCAGAGTTCTAGCAGAGTCTGCCGGAATCTCCGCATCATTGCGCTGCTGGCATCCTGCATTGACCTATCCAATTGCCACGGAGGTGCCAGGCCGCCAGTCAGCTTCATTTGTGATGGATAAGAATCATCTGTTGTAGTTGATCGGAAAGTACATATTGCTCGCTCTGTATCAACTATCATAATCTTGCGCCATTCGGCGAAATGCGTGATTACGAATATAGGAGCTACGCCCCAATTATGATCCAAACTGTCATGGACTATGGACCGTCTTTCTGCTTCATATGTCGTTCGGTCCAAGTTTCGTGAGTCGATAATTACGATATCAGGCCTACCGTACCGTATTAGAGGGTCGTCGTATCGTTCATCAAGCATGCCCTCCATTTCAGCTTGATTCAATAGTTCAAGGGCAACCGAAACTGGGATTCTCCAAAATCCATCTTGGCGAGTGTGATAATAGCGCCTGTTAGCTGACCCGCTAGGCCAGAGCGTCCGCCAAGAGAGGCAGTGGTAAAAGCCTGGAGTGTCAGGTGGATCATTGTATAACTCTTGAAGTCTAAGGTGAACAGGCAGACCGGTATCGCTATCAGGTACAGTGACTCTAAGAATTTTGCGGTAGCTTCGCAACCTAGACCTCCTTGATATCAAAACCTCTGGCGCCGTATCCTAATGAAGTCTCGTTCCGTGACCATGATTTGCTCCTTTTCTTCCGTTGAACAAGTCTTGGAGTTGCCACGGGCGAGTTTGTATATCACCCTCGCCTGCGCATCCACGTGACCACCCCAGTTCTTGCTTCCTAACTCCAATGGTAACCTCAGATATGGCCATGTGAGCTTCTTCCTGCCGCCTAAGCGCAATATTTCCGTTAGTATTGTACCTTCATCTACGCTCTATCTCGTCATCCCAGTCTAATGATACTACTATGAACACTTCCGGCTTGATTGCCATTGTTCTCCCTCTAATTATCTATTGTCTCCCAACCAACCCTCAGTCTCCTATACGGTAGAGTGCACCTCCGCAGTCCCCATGAAACGTAACCTCCTCGTGGTATGTGTAGAACTGGAAAGTAAAGGGTTCGCCGTATGTCATCTGGACCTCGGTCTCATTGTCGTCGTTGAGGACGATACGACAATTCGTGCGCTCCACCCGGTTGTCACCCTCCCGTCGATATTCATAAAGTCCTGGTAAAAGCTCCCTTTCTCCATGGCCAATCCAAATACTATAGTAGAGATATATGGTGCGTAATGGGGCATGAAAGATCCCTCTTGGAAATGCAGGGAAGCAGAACCCGTGTGCCTGCTCAGCACTCAAATGCGGATGGTCAGGGACACTCTCGTTCTGCCTGCTGTAATTGTTCCCCTGTTTGATCCACTCAAGCACCAGTGCTTCCCACTCCCGGCAGAAGGTTCGCGGATGGGGCGTCGGAGTCGGTGTCAGCGTTGGTGTTGGTGTCGGTGTTGCCGTAGGCTCCGGCGTAGCTGTAGGAGTAGCGGTGGGAGTGGCAGTAGGCGAGGGACGCGCTGCTACGCGGGTAGCCTCTAAGGATTCTGCATACCGCCGGGCCTCCTCTTCGGCCTCAGCAGCCGTGCGGGTGGCCAGCTCCACCGCCCGCCGGTGGGCCTCTATCGCATCTATCGCGCTCTTGGTGGCCTCCAGGTCAGGCGTGGGGCCTATAGCTGGGAAGGGTGTCGGGGTTGACACAACCTGGCCGCTGGGAGAGACCTGCTCTCCAAGGCCTGCCCTGACTGCGTTGATGGGGATGGCGAACCCTATGCCCTCTATATCCCGGCCGCCGCTCTCCTCAAGCCGCGAAACGACAACGCCGATAACCCGGCCAAACATGTCCAGTAGGGGCCCGCCGCTGTTGCCTGGGTTCAACGATGCGTCCGTCTGCAGGCGGTCGTCTCGCTTGGCGGAGACGATGCCAACGCTGACCGTCGGCTCCCGTCCGAGGGATGTGCCCAGGGGAAAGCCGATGGCGATAACCTCCGCGCCAACGCGCACCGCATCGGAGTTTCCGACGGCGATCGGTGCGAATGGGCCAGCGGCGTCTATCTGGACATATGCCAGGTCCACGTCGGATTCCCTGCGGGTGACTTCTCCCTGGTATCTGTCGCCCTCAACCAACCGTAGTGATACCCGCGTACTGCCCTCTACAACGTGGGCATTGGTTACCACCAGCCCGCCCTCGTTCACGATGAAACCTGATCCCGTTCCCCCGTTGGACTCGATCTGCACAACGCTTGGCAGGGCGTTCTCCACCACGTCGGCGATGGATAGGCCGGACGATAGCGGTCGGTCAAAGGCCGTCTGCACTTCCGTACGGGGCACCGGATTAGTGGGAAAGGTTGGGGTTGGTGCAGGCGTGGCAGTGGGAGTTGGTGCGGGCGTGACAGTGGGGAGCGTTGGGGTTGGCCATGGAGTAGGCGTGGCAGAACCACAGGCCAGTATGGTCAGCAATGTCAGCGCGGCCCACAGCGGTTGTTATCAGACGCTTGATCTTCAATACTGCCTCCATGGTGGGTACCACTCCTGAGAGTGGACTACACGAACGACATATTAGCAGATGATTGCTAAACAATCTGAAAAGGAAGACTCGCCATGAAGCGGTTCCTATGCCATGCCAAAGGCTTTGCTGAAGAACTCTTTGACGTCTTCGGCAACCGGTTTGCCCATGGCGTAGGTGGCATGACCCACTCCCTCGTAGGTGTAGAAGGTATGCCTGGCTCCGCATGTTTCCAAAACACCGGCCAGAGCCACGGGGTTGCCTTGGTAGAGCATGTTTTCGTCCTGGTCACCGTGGAAGAACCCCACCTCCGGGAGGAGGGACGCCGCCGCCTCTCCCCGCTCCAATATCAGCATGCGGGTCCTGGTCACGGGATCGTTGCCGGCAAGGGAGGCCACGGCCAAGTCGTCGTCCGCCTCTCTGGGAATACCCCAGGCCTCCAGCAGGTCTCCCTTGAACTTGTGCTCTCGGATGACGCTGTCGAAATTGAGCGTAGCCTGCTGCAATGCCGCGGCGCGAACCTTGCCCAGGAGAGGGCCTGTGACGGCGCTCCACAGGGCTGAGCCTCCCAGGCCGCCGCCAAGCATCCCAATGCGCTCGGGATCAACGTTGGCATCTTCGATCAGCGAGTTGAACAGGGCGGCGTAAGCAGCAGCCGCGTCGGGTCTGCCCCAGGCGCTGCCCCTAGCATGCGACCCAGCCACGACGATTCCCGCGTCGACCAGCGTCCTGATAAAGATGCTCCTCCCCTGGTCGTCCAGGGTATCGGAAGTGGATACGGCGTACTCTCCGTCGCGGACGTAGCCGCTGTTGCCGTGGCACTGGATGACACAGGGCAAGGGCGGGCCGGACGTGGTGTAAGACGGCGGGGTGCGGAAGAAACACCACTCGCCGCCGGATTTGAAGAAGACGGTCTGCGCGCCGTCCTCCAACTGGGGAAGGGAATCTGCCATGCTGCCTCCTTGAGAATGGACTACATGGGCGACATATTAGCAGATGATTGCCAAACAGTCCGAAGCAGGAAGACTCGCCACGAACGGGTTGGGCAAAGTCCTCATTGCACCGGGTTCTCCGGTGTCGTTACATTTCGGCTGTGCTGTGTTGGCGTTCAGGAATCAACCGACTTCCGGGTGGGCGCTCCATGAAGTGAATGGTTGACTGCCTGCTGGGAGGGTGATTTCCACGACTTGCCCGGGAGTCAGGTCAACCGGGGTGGTCGGGCCTAGCTCGATTCCGTTTGAGAGGTGGACTTCGACTCTGACCTTGCTCAGCGTGGCCTCCGTTCCGTTCTCCACCGTACCCTTGAAGGCATTGGCGGTCGAGTCGTATGACAGAACCAGCCGTGCCCCGGCTCGAATCTCGTCGAAGGTATCGTCGAGGGCGAACTGTTTACCGGATTCTTCACCACCCTCGCCGGACTCCGAGCCTTCGCCACGCTCGCCGGACTCTGAGCCTTCGCTATGCTCTCTGGACTCTGAGCCGCTATTACAGCCGGTGAGGGCGAGTACGAGGGCAAGGCCAAGCACCGCGAAGGTTGTTAAGAGGTTGCGCATTTCCTTCCTTCTCCCAGATGGGAATGAACAGAGCAGCATTAGGTTACGCCCGGTAGCGGAACCGGCCTTCCACTCTATCACGGTTGAGCCTGCGGTTCAGATGCAGTCCTTCCAGTATGAACTCCGTACCGGACGCGACCAGCTCCGGGGAGCCGTCCGATTCCAACCGTTTCAACGCATCGCTGAGGCCGTCCAGGCTTCTCCTGGCCTTGGCGTACTCTTTGGACGGAATCTCGTTGCCCGTTTCCATGACCGCCCCCTCGTCGAACCTGAGGATCAGCGCCTCCAGATCCCTGACGTTGAAGTAACGGCTGAACACGTTGAGCACGGCTTTCTTGATGAGGTCTTCTACGATTCTAGGCTCCCTTCCCTCCTCCACGGTCTCCAGCTCTATCTTGCCGCTGGAAGAGGGAATGATGAAGCTGAGGTCGCTGATGCGTGGGGCGGATGACTTCTCGCCGTTCAGCAAGGCGCGCCGCGCCGAGTTGCTCATCGCCGTCTCGAAGTTGGCTATGGAGACGCGTACGCTGACCCCGGAGCGCTGGTCGATGTCCGGGCTGCGCCTGGCCAGAGCGGTGATCTCCGCGATGATCTCCTTCATGTACTGCGGAACGGTGACCATCTCCTCGATCTCCCCAAGGTTTGCCCGCTCCTGCTCCACTATGTCTATCTCCTCTTCAATAGCTCGCGGATAGTGGGTACGGATGTGCGAGCCGTACCGGTCTTTGAGAGGCGTAATGATGCGGCCGCGGTTGGTGTAGTCCTCCGGATTGGCTGTGGCCACAATGTAAATGTCCAGCGGCAGCCGGATGCGATAGCCCTTGATCTGTATGTCTCGTTCCTCCATGAGGTTGAACAGGCCAACCTGTATGCGCTCCGCCATGTCTGGAAGCTCGTTGATGGAGAATATCCCCCTGTTGGTGCGGGGAATAAGCCCGTAGTGAATGGTAAGTTCGTCCGACAGATAGCGGCCCTCGGCCACTCGGATGGGGTCTGCTTCACCGATGAGGTCGGCTATGGAGATGTCTGGCGTGGCTAGCTTTTCTCCGTAGCGGTCGTCCCTCTGCAGCCATGCTATCTCGACTTCGTCTCCCATCTCGTGGCACTTGTCGCGGCAGGCGCGGCACACTGGGGCAAACGGGTTGTCGTTGATCTCGCATCCCTCTATGACCGGTATCTCATCGTCCAGCAGAGTAGTCAGGGAGCGGATGATGCGCGACTTGGCCTGGCCGCGCTCCCCGAGCAGGACAATGTCCTGCCCCGCCAGTATGGCGTTCTGGATCTGAGGCACCACGGTGTCCTGGAATCCCACTATCTTGGGGAAAAGGGTCTCTTTGTTGCGCAACCTCTTCACCAGGTTGCGCCTCAGCTCTTCCCTGATTGGCAAGACCTGGTATCCACTCTTGCGGAGATCCCGGATGGTCCTTGGCTTATTCTCAACCGTAGGCCTGTTATCAACCGTCCTCAGACCGGCACGGACTTTGTCCAGGCTAACCCCCAGGCTCTCCAACACCCCGGCAGCCATACCCTTTTCTTCACGCACTAGGCCTACCAGCAAATGTTCTGTACCGATATAGACATCGTTCAACCGGCGGGCCTCATCCACTGCAAGCTCTATCACCTTCTTAGCTCCGCGAGTAAGCCATATCTCTCCGGTGGTGGGACCCTTACCGCCGCCAATAATAATGGTCTCCACTGCGGAACGAACCTTACTAAGCTCAATGGGAAGGTTGGAAAGCACGCGGGCCGCTACCCCGTCGGTCTCCCTGACAAGCCCAAGCAAGATGTGTTCCGTGCGGATATGGTTATGATTGAATCGCTGGGCCTCTTCCTGGGCCAGTGAGAGGACTCGTCTAGCTCGTTCTGAGAATTTTTCGAATCTACTTGCCATTAGAATGCTCTGTAAACGGGAAGAGGAGATTGGCTGATTCCCATAATACTACCGCGCCCCCACTGGCGAAAGCAGACTTGGCGTTGCAAAGTGGGTGTTTGAGTGGATAGCGGCCCTTTCATTGAATCGTCGTACTGGGTCACGGCGCGGCCTTGGGGCGGCGAAGCGGTTGTCCGCTTCGATATGTAGCGACTCGCCAGAGCCATTCCGCGGGTCCGAAGAGAAAGCGGCTCAGCCACGCCTGCGACCACCACATCTGCAACACCCACACTGCGAACACGAACACCAAGACGGCACTCCGGTTCACAAAGCCGACGTCGCCCAGCAAGGTTGTCAAGACGAGCACGCCCAGCACTGTCTGTGCCAGGTAGTTGGTGAGCGCCATCCTCCCCACCGCGCGCAGACGCTGCTTGAGCCAGTTGTTCGTGCGGTTGTTCCAGAGGATGATGAGACTCATGTATCCCAGCGATGAGGGGATGGTGGCAATCGTGTTGGGAATCTGACCGATAAAGGCGACCTCGCGAGAGTAATCGTTCACCGCGGTAACGACGACGCCGGCAGCGGCGAGGGGCAAGCCGACGGCAAGCCCCACCATTGCGGTCAGTCGATATGTCCTCGCAGGCAAGCCGCCGTTCATAAAGCCCGTGCGATATAAGCCCGCGCCGATGAGAATCATCCCCAATGCCCGTAGGAAATAGCCGGACAGGACAGGAAGTGCAATCAGCTCTTCGTCCGAAATCTCGCCCGGTGTCCAGAGGCCGGAAAGCGACGTGCTGGTCGTGTCGGCCATGTACTGTGCCAGCAGCGCAAATGCGGCGGACAGCGCGAACACTGCAACTCCAACGGAGATGAGCGCCCGATTCGGCAGCTTTCGCATGGCGAGCAGGAAGACCGATGATACGGCATAAACCGTCAGCACGTCGCCGTCCCACAAAAGGAGGTGGAGGATGCCAACTAGCAGCAACAGCCCATTTCGCCACAGGTTCAGCACGACTGCGCGCCTTCCCCTTCCGCTGGCACGGTCTATGAAGAGAATCATCCCCGCGCCGAACAGCAGGGAAAACAACCCCATGAACTTCTGATCGACGAAGATTTCGCCGAAGATGCCCACTGCCCAGTCGAGCCATGTCTCCGAGCCGCCCGCGCTGAGGTTGGCGTAAGGCGCGCTGCCAAACTTGAAGTGAACAGCGTTCATCAACAGTATGCCAAGCACGGCAACCCCGCGTATGAGGTCCAGGCTGGTTATGCGCGCGGACTCGCGAACGGGACCGGAATCAGCGTTTTGGGGGTGTGCTGTCAATTGGTCGAACTCCTAGAGCCAGGCTGTACCGCGATGTTTCGCTGGATGTATTGACGCAGCGTCGCACCAAGCAACCCCCACACTCAGACTTCGTAGGCTTGATCCCCGATCCCTCTAGGAAGAGTTGCGCATGGAGGAGAAGCACCTCTCTACCCTGCCAGACACCAGCATTACGCTTACCACGATCAACCAGACAAAGAAGGCCGCGCCTGAGATTCGATGCATTATCGTTGCGGCATCCACCCATATTAGCTGCATGGCTATGCCAATCACAGCAGCAGCCGGGGCAGCACGGCCAATTGCGCCATCGGCCTTCCACCGGTGCAGCGCCGCGGCAACCAGCGCCAGCCCCGCCGTAGCAAAGCCTATCTTGCCGGTAAGCCACCTGAGGTGGGAAACGGTCTCCGCAGTGGCGTCCACGGTTTCTAAGCCACCGGCGGCAAGTGCGGCCAACGCCAGCGCACAGACGCCGGATACTGTGGTGAACGCGCCCGAGGCCAAGAACAGGCGGGGCACAACCGGCGTCTCAAACCGCTCTCTAATTACCCATGTCCTCAACAGGAACCACGCCGCTGCAATCAAGGTTATTCCGGAGATGAGCCGGGCAACTCCGTTCAGGCTGTACATGGCCTTGTTCGCTGCAATTGCCCTCATCGACTCAAGCAGGGTTGACTGGTCAGCGTCCGCGGCTAGCCGCGCGTACACCATAACTGCGCTGGCGGCCGCCGTCAGCAGCAGAAGCAACCCCGCTCTGCTTGCGGCGGAATCCCTGGGCGCACCTGCCGCGCTCTTCACCGTTTGGTGTGAGACGTTCATCTAATCAATCACCTCTACTATCCCGGTTCCGGCGTTCAACATCCGGCGCGAATTGGTGCAAGCTGCGCCGCGAACCGCGGAATATTGTTCCAACACGCGGCGAGACGGATATGGCGCAGCCTTGCCATAATGTACCATAACCTAGTCTTATAGAAATCGAGTGTTCTCCTGTGGGGATGAAGCAACGGCACTTAAGCGCATACGTGTTTTTCATATTGGCGATGGCACTACTCTTTTCGCTGAGCTGCGGAGACAAGCTTTCCGAACTGGATGGCCTGGTCACCGACGTGGAGGCACGGTCCGTGGTGGAGGTGGAACGGTTCACCATAGAGGACGAAGAGGGGAGGGTGTTCACCTTCACCACAGAGGGATTCATAGGCTTCACTACCTCGCATTTTAGAGAGCACATGATGCTGGCAGAGCCGGTAAGGGTCCGCTACCGGAAGGATGACGACACCCTGATAGCGGCATTTGTGGAGGACGCCGCCTAGATGACGCGCCGCAGCGCCTGCTCCAGCTCCTTGTAAGAAGCAAAGCCGTCGAACTTGGCGGAGACCCGTCTTTGAGCATCGATTACGAAAACCCACGGCTCGCTGGGCAGACCCCATTCGTCGACTGTAGGTGAGACAACCCCCTTTGCAAAGTCGCCCCGCATCTCAAGGGGATTGGCAAAAACCTCCACGTGGATGAAGTTGGCCTGTTCCTGGTAACTCTCCTTCAACTCTTTGACTACATCTAGCTGCGGGCCGCAGGTGGCAGAGGTGCAGAAGGCGGGAGTGGCAAAAGCAACGACGAGGGGCTTGCCAGCCTGCAGAGCTTCAGCAATGGTCATAGAGTAAAGGTCCGGGTCAGGCTCAACGTCCGAGGTGAGCTCCTCCAATGAGGCCACGCTGGAAGCAGTACGGTTCAGGCTGGCCGGTGCCGGGGAGCCAAGGGCGGGTGTGCTGCTTTCCTCAGATACGCGCATAACCATGCGCGCCAGCTGGCCTTCCGCGGCGCCGTCGGTGGGTGAGACCTGCGCTAGCCACAGGCCGGCTTGGTCGAACTCTATCTGTGCTGCGAACACGCCTCCCGGCCCAGCCGGCCACGAGCTCCAGCCGGCCTGTACTTCTCCTTTTTGAACGATTCTGCCATCCTGCTCGTGTGCCAGAGCCAGCGTCGCGGAGCTTGCTCCTACCGGCGCGTTATTCGAATCGATAAGCGCGAAAACCACGCGGTTGCTGCCAACCGATAGGTCGGAGGAGGCGAGGACGGTACGCAGGGAGAGGCTCACTACACTGGAGGTAGCGGTTGGCGTTGACGTGACCGTCGCGGGAGTGCAGCCGACGAGAAGAAGCAAGCAAGGAGCGGCCAGCAGAAGAAATCTAGATAAAAAGACAAGCGAAAGAAAGCGCATGCTAGCTCTTGGCTCGGTATATCTCCACTGAGGCGCCCTTGGAAGTAATTCCTTCTATGGGAGGCGATAGCTTTGTCACCCGCGTCCAGACTGCCTCTACCGGGAAGGAGGCAAGAACCCTCATGGCAATCATCTGCGCCACCGCCTCCAACAGGTTATACGTTTCATCCTGGACAACGGCTTTCACCGTCTGATACAAGTCAGTGTAGCTGATCGTGTCGCTTAGACGGTCGGAATTGCCGGGCTTGCTGAGGTCAAGATAGACGCTCAAGTCCACTAGGAACTGCTGGCCCAGGCTCCGTTCCTCCGGTCTCACCCCGTGGAAACCGTAGAAGGAAAGCCCCTCAAGCAGGATGCGGTCTTGCCCTTTACGGTCGGCCATTGCAGGCAGAGTATAACACGCGATGGGAGCTATAATTGGCTGACACTGCATCAATGAGGTACCAAAGTGGCTAGAGAGCTTTGCGTTATTGGAATAGAGGGCTTGCCTGAGATCACGCCCGGCATGGAGCTTGCCTCCTTGATAGTGGAGGCGGCCAAGGGTCAGAAAACACCCCTAGAGCAGGACGACGTGCTGGTAATCACGCAAAAGGTGGTTTCCAAGGCGGAAGGTATGCTGGTGGACCTGGATACCATTACACCCTCGCACCTTGCCCAACAATGGGCCGATGAGTACGACAGGGATGCCCGGCTGATAGAGGTGGCTTTGATGGAAAGCCGCCGCGTCTCCCGTATGGACAGAGGCGTCCTGATCACAGAGACCATTCACGGATTCTACTGTGTGAACGGGGGCGTGGACGCCTCCAACATACCCGGGGAAAACATGGTCGCCTTGCTCCCCAAAGACCCCGATGCCTCGGCGGCGCGGATAGCGGGCGAGGTTAGGGAGCTCATCGGCCTTGACGTGGCTGTGGTGATCACCGACTCCTGGGGCAGACCCTGGCGGGACGGCATTACCAACATAGCCATTGGGTCGGCGGGTATAGCGCCCCTGCGCGACTACAGAGGCTCGGCTGATCCCTACGGATACGAGCTACAGGTAACGGCGATTGCCGTGGTCGACGAGCTGGCGGCAGCGGCGGAGCTGGTGATGGGGAAGGTGGACATGGTGCCGGCAGCGATAATTCGGGGCTACGAGTACGCCGCTTCCACGAGCGGAGTCAAGGATCTGATACGCCCCCCCGACCGGGATATATTCAGATAGCTACCCGCCGTTCATCAGGCGCCTGTCCAAGAAATCAGCTATTGCCGTATAGGCTTTTATGCGGTTGTGCTGCTTGACGATGCCGTGCCCTTCATCCTCAAAGCGCAGGTACTCCACGGAGCCGTTCCTCTTTTGTATAGCCTCCACCATCTGCTCCGTTTCATTGATGGGGACGCGCGGGTCGTTGGCGCCGTGAACAACTATCAGCGGCACTTTGATACTGTCCACGTAGTGTATGGGTGAAATGCGTTTGAGCAGGTCGCTGTCCCTCTCAGGGTCGCCGTATTCCGCGGCGCGATGCACGCGCCTCCAGGAGCCCGTATTGGCCAGGAAGGTCTGGAAGTTGGCTATGCCGTACAGCTCGGCGGCGGCTCCCCACGAATCGGGGTAGGCCGTGATGGCGGCCAGGGTCATGAAGCCGCCGTAGCTACCTCCCATCACCGCTATGCGCCGAGGACTAGAGTAGCCCGAGTCAACAAGCCATTTGGCGGCGTGGTTCAAGTCGTTCACCGCATCCATCCGCTTCTCCACATCATCCAGATGCTCGTAAGTCCTGCCGTAGCCCGTACTGCCTCTGACGTTGGGCACAAGCACACCGTATCCTCTGTAGGCCAAGTACTGCACTACGGGATTGTAGACCGGCCTAGACTGGCTCTCCGGCCCGCCATGGACAAAGACCACAACGGGTAGGTTCCCATCTTTAGCGGCATGGGACGGCAGGTAGAAGAAAGCCGGTATGTCACGCCCGTCGAAGGTTGGATAGTGGACGAGGGTCGGCTCGGTGAGCGTTTCAGCAGCTATGCCCACCCTGGGACTGTGCGTCAGCCGGCGGGCCTGTGCCGTCTGCCCGTTCACCAACCAGACGTCCGAGTTGACGGTGGCGGCACCGGCTGTAACGGCTAGGTCTACCCCGTTGGGCGACCACGCCATGTCCAGAATCTGTCCCTTGGGCAGGCCCGTCACCTGCTCCGAACGGCCGTCTTCCAGGGAGAGTACGGTGGCTTCCGAGTATCCGTCCGCATTGACGGAGAAAGCGATGCGCTCCGTCTTGGGTGCGTAGGCCATGAGCTCTACGTCCCACTCTTCAGAATGGAGGTAGGTCATCTCTCTTGCATCCAGGTCAAGCCTGGCCAAACTCTTCCACTCCCTGTCCTGGTCCGTCAGTAGATAGACCGCTTTGCCATCGGAGGACCATACGGGCGAGGAGTACGTACTGCGCCCCTCGCCCTTGGTTACAAGGCGGGGCCTTCCTCTTGCCGTATCCAGGGGCAAGATGTAAAGCTCATTGTAGTGGTTGATCACGGTGCGGTTGATGAGCAGCGAACTACCGTCCGGCGATATGGCACCTGCCAAGTTGGTGCCGTCGTGCTCTAGAAGCATCTGGACTTCGCCCTTGGACAGACGATTCACGTAGATGTCAAAGAGAGCAGGGTGGCGGCGGTTGGAGGCGTAGACGAATGACGTACCGTCCGGCGTCCACGCTCCCGGGGTATGAATCGCCTGGGGATTGGCGGTCAGCGCCTTGATGGATTCTCCGTTGCCGGAGAGCAGGTATAGCTGCTGGCGTTCGTCGCCTCCCGAGTCCATGCCAAAGACCGTCTGGTCCGAGACCGGGGAGTTGAACAGTGCCATCACCCTTTCCGAGTAGACGGTAAGCTGGTCCGGCCAGCCTCCATCGACGTCCACGGCCCAGAGCTGAGGCACGCCGGTGATATCCCAGAGAAAAACCACCCGCTGGCCATTGGCAGAGAAAGCGGGAGCCGAAGCACTGCGTACGGTTAGGAACCTTTCGAATTCGTAGGGCAACTGCGGCCTCCTTGAGGAGTCTTGTTGGGTAGAGTATATATCTACTCTGCAAGAGGCGCAGTGCCGTGAAACAGGAGAACAAAAAGAAGAGGGCCCGGAGTCCGGGCCCTCTTCTTACCTCAATCTGGAGTGGTCTCCAGATGGGTTAATGAACAGCTGCATAAGGAACTACTCATCGGCATCACCTCCTTGTGTTTCAAACCACACCACCAAGACTGTCCCTCAGTATAAGGAGATATTTTGACCATGTCTAGGGGGGGGCCACTTTCTTCACGGATTTGTATTGCGTCTTGCAGAGAGAGTTGCTATCCTATAACCCTGCTCTCTGGTGATTAGAGCGGGGTGGAACCACCCGTTCCCATCCCGAACACGGAAGTGAAACGCCCCAGCGCTGACGATACTCTGCTTGCAAGGGCACGGGAAAATAAGCCATCGCCAGAGGGCTTATTTTTTACGCCCCATCTTTAGACCGTTCACCGCCAACGGTTCACGCACCTTACGCTTTCATAGAAAGCCTACATCTGGTACAGTTGGTGCGTCATTGCTGGGGAATCTGGCCTATACAAGGCTAACTCCCTTTACAGCCGGAAAAGCGTCTGGCTATAATGTATAGCTAGACAAATAACGATTCCTCGTGAAAATGGTGTGAAATTGTCCTCCTCTGTTGAACAAGCTTCTCAACCCACCCAACCGGATATGGGGCAACTACTAGAAGAATCTTCCTGGTTCAAAGAGTTGCGCCGCGGCGACGTGGTCGCGGGCGAGGTGATGTATGTTAGCCAGGACGGCCTCCTGATTAACATCGGCCATAAGTCTGAGGGATTCATCCCCCTCCGGGAGATGAAGACGCTATCGGAGGAGGAAGCCGGCAGCTTCAAGGTTGGCGATGAGGTCTATGCCTACGTCCTGCGCCCCGATAGCGAGGAAGGCCAGGCAATCCTGTCCATGGACAGAGCCAGAGGCGAGAGGGGATGGAAGGTGCTGCAGGACCATCTAGACGCCGGTTCCACTATGAAAGGAACAATACGGGGATTCAACAAGGGGGGCGCTGTTGTGGACGTGGAGGGCGTACAGGGTTTCGTCCCTCTATCGCAGCTTGCGCCGGTTGCCAGAGGAACGGACGTAGACCAAGAAGAGGCGCTGGCAAAACGTGTCGGAGAGACAATAGCCCTACAGCTATTGGAGTTGAACCGCCGGCGCAACCGGGTTGTGCTATCTGAAAAACAAGCCTTACAGCAGCAGCGCGACCAGGAGAAAGACCGGCTGCTTCAAGAGTTGAAGGAAGGTGAGGTAAGAACGGGCGTAGTCTCCGGGGTTTCCGATTTCGGAGCTTTCGTGGATCTTGGAGGCGCCGATGGCTTGGTGCACATATCGGAGATGTCCTGGGAACAAGTCCAATCGCCTTCAGACATCGTAACAGTAGGTAGCCAGATAGAGGTTTACGTACTCAAGGTAGACCAGGAGACAAGGAAGATAGCCCTGAGCATACGCAGACTGTTGCCTGAACCGTGGGAGGCCATGACGCAAAACTATGAGACCGGTCAGCTTGTGCAGGGAGTGGTCACAAGCTTGACTAACTTTGGCGCATTTGCTCGAATAGAAGGTAATGTAGAGGGACTGATCCATATTTCGGAGCTATCTGACCGAATGATAAGGCACCCAAGGGAGGTAGTCAGCGAGGGTGACGCGGTTACCCTAAAGATAATCAAGATGGAGCCTGAACGGCGCAGACTGGGGCTCAGCTTGAAGCAAGTGGGAGAAGAGTGGGACGGAGTAGGGACTTGGTCTTCCGGTGAATAGCGCTATCCGTACTCATCCCTGATTATGGAGCTATCTAATGGCAAGTAGATTCGAAAAATTCTCAGAACGAGCGAGACGAGTCCTCTCACTGGCCCAGGAAGAGGCCCAGCGATTCAATCATAACTACATCGGCACCGAGCACATCTTGCTCGGGCTGGTCAGGGAGACCGACGGGGTAGCGGCCCGCGTGCTTTCCAACCTTTCCGTTGAGCTTAGCAAGGTGCGTTCTGCCGTGGAGTTCATCATTGGCCGCGGCGAGCGATCCGCCAGCGGAGAGATAGGTCTTACTCCCAGAGCCAAGAAGGTAATAGAGCTTGCAGTGGATGAGGCCCGCCGACTTAACCATCACTACATAGGCACTGAACATCTACTCATAGGTCTGATGCGTGAGGGAGAGGGTGTGGCTGCCGGAGTGTTGGAGAGCCTGGGGGTCAGCCTGGACAAAGTTCGCGCTGAGACCAGCCGGATACTGAGCCAGAGTGTATCGCAAGGCACACAATCGGGCGGCCGCACAAGCAGCCGCACGCCTACTCTGGACCAGCTTGGCATAGACCTGACCAACATGGCGCGGCAAGATAAGCTGGACCCCGTTGTGGGTCGCAACAAAGAGATACAGCGTGTGGTGCAGATCCTGAGCCGCCGCACAAAAAACAACCCAGTGCTGATTGGCGAACCGGGTGTGGGCAAGACGGCCATAGTGGAAGCCTTAGCACAGCAGATTGTCAAAGGAGATGTCCCGGAAAGCCTGCAGAGGCGCCGTGTAGTTACCCTGGACATGGGTGTGCTGGTGGCCGGCACCAAGTACCGCGGGGAGTTTGAGGAGCGGCTCAAGAAGATCATTGAAGAGATAAAAAGCTCCGGGAACTGCGTCCTTTTCATAGATGAAATGCACACACTGGTGGGAGCCGGCGCCGCTGAAGGAGCCGTAGACGCGGCCAACATACTGAAGCCGTCGCTGGCCAGGGGAGAGCTGCAGTGCATCGGCGCTACCACCCTGGACGATTATCGTAAATACGTGGAACGCGATCCCGCGTTGGAGAGGCGCTTCCAGCCGGTGAGCGTGGAGGAACCTACCGAAGAAGAAACGGTCGAGATCCTCAAAGGTGTGAAGGAGCGGTACGAGAACCACCACCACCTCAGCATAACCGACGACGCCCTGGAAGCCGCAGCCCATCTTTCCGCTCGGTATATTTCAGACCGCTTCCTGCCCGACAAGGCGATAGACCTCATAGACGAGGCCGCCTCCCGCGTTCGGATCAACTTCAGCACCCCGCCGCTCGGCATCAAGGAAATGACCATGATGCTAGAGAGCGTTCGCAAGGACAAGGACGAGGCTCTGGCCAGCCAGCAGTACGAATACGCCGCAGAGTTGCACCAGCGAGAGCAGACGCTTCGAACCAAGCTGGAGGAGAAGGAAAAGGGCTGGCAGGAAGAGACACAGCAAGAAGGCAACGAGCCGGTGGTTTCGGCAGAAGAGGTTGCGGAAGTTGCCAGCATGTGGACTGGCATACCTGTCACCAGGCTGGCAACGGAAGAGAGTCAGCGCCTGCTCCAGATGGAAGAGGTACTGCACAAGAAGGTGGTGGGACAGGACGAGGCCATCATCTCGGTGGCAAAGGCGGTACGCAGGGCACGCGCCGGTATAAAAGACCCACGCCGGCCCATAGGAGCCTTCCTTTTCCTTGGCCCTACCGGTGTCGGAAAGACCTATCTAGTAAGAGCGCTGGCCGACTTCATGTTTGGCAGCGAAGACACCATGATCAGGCTGGACATGTCGGAGTTCATGGAGCGCCATAGCGTGGCGCGTCTGGTGGGCGCTCCTCCAGGATACGTGGGTTACGACGAAGGGGGCCAGCTGACCGAGGCCGTACGCCGAAAGTCTTACTCCGCCATCCTTCTAGACGAAATAGAAAAGGCTCACCCCGACGTGTTCAACATCCTGCTTCAGCTCTTCGACGACGGCCATCTGACCGATGCCAAGGGCCGGAAGGTGGACTTCCGCAACACCATAGTTGTCATGACCAGCAACATAGGCTCTGACCTGATCAGTCGTGGCAGCCAGATGGGATTCTCCACCAAGGGCGCGGACGAAGAGCAGACCTCCAAGGAGGCCTACGACCGCATGAGGGACAAGGTCATGGATGAAGTCAAGAAGTTCTTCAGGCCTGAGTTCCTCAACCGGATTGACGCCACAGTTGTATTCCACTCCCTGGGGAAGGAACACATCATCCAGATAGTGGATCTGATGCTCCGCGACGTCGGCAAGCAGCTTCTGGAGAAGGGCGTCTCCATGGAGGTCAGCCAAGAGACCAAGGAGCTTCTTGCCAGTACGGGCTTTGACCCCAACTTTGGGGCGCGCCCTCTGCGCCGTCAAATCCAGGACAAAATAGAGGATAGGCTCTCCGAGGAGTACCTGGCCAGCAAATTTGGTCCCGGGGATACCGTTCACATAGACGTGCAGGACGACGAAATAGTCCTGCGGGTGGATGCTCCCGTGGCGCCCTCAGTGGAATAGATCGCGGATGCACGGCAATTCTTCCACTGTCGCCCTGAGCGTGGCGATGAAGAATTCCCAACGTTAGCCTCTTCACAATCAAAGCCAAGCCGGTCAATAACCGCCTGACCTAAGCCGTACAGCCTGCCGTTCACCTATTACGAGAAGGGCCACACCCTATGCTACAATGCGCCCACTGACAGAGGGGAACGACTGCTGAACAGGAACAAGCCAAGAAAAGTCTTTTTGTGCGAGGAGTGCGGCGCTCAATCCGCCAAATGGGAAGGCCGCTGCTCCCAGTGCGGCCAATGGAACACCCTGACCGAGACCTTACTAGAACAAACCAAGCGCCATTCCTGGGTCACCAACGGCCCATCCCGAGTCGAAGAGCTATCCAGTATTCCGCTTGACCTAGAGCAGCGGCTGCAAATGTCGTTCCAAGAGTTCAACCGCGTCCTGGGAGGCGGGCTTGTGCCAGGGGCAATGATGCTCATGTCCGGCGAGCCGGGCGTAGGCAAATCAACACTTCTGTTGCAGACCTCCGCAGCGCTGGCGGGGGAAGGCCATAAGGTCTTGTACGTTTCTGGAGAGGAGTCGTCTAATCAGGTGCGCATGCGTGCCCAGCGGCTCAACCTGCCCGGCAAGGGTGTCTATTTCCTGTCGGAGACCCAGTTGGAAAAGGTCATCTGGGAAATGGACGCACTGAGGCCGTTGCTGGTAGTGGTGGACTCTATACAGACAATGACCACGGAAGAAATAGCGTCCGCGGCGGGCAGCGTGGCCCAGGTAAGGGAATGCGCCCGCCTGATCACGCAATGGGCCAAGGAACACGCCGTATCCGTGCTACTTGCCGGCCACGTCACCAAGGACGGCACCGTGGCTGGGCCCCGCACCCTGGAACACATGGTGGACGTGGTGCTCAACCTTGAAGGCGATACCATGGGGATATACCGTATTCTGAGGGCTGCCAAGAACAGGTTTGGCCCCACCAATGAAATAGGTGTTTTCCAAATGGGGCAACTCGGCTTGGAAGAGGTTACGGAGCCTTCTCTGCTTTTCCTCTCCAGCAGACGCCAGGATGTCCCCGGTTCCACCGTAACGGTGACCATGGAGGGAAGCAGACCCCTGCTGGTGGAGGTGCAGGCTTTGACCAACCTCACCGTATTCCCACAGCCGAGACGTACAACCAGCGGCGTGGATTTCCAAAGGCTGCTCCTCATAGCAGCGGCCACGAGCAAGCGGTTGGGTATCCCGTTTGGCAACCAGGACATCATAGTGAACATACCGGGAGGACTGAGGGTAAAGGAGCCAGCCGTTGATCTGAGCGTGGCTCTGGCGCTGATATCCAGCTTCCGGAACGTGCCATGCGACCCATGGACAGTGGCCATCGGCGAGATAGGCCTGGGTGGTGAGTTGAGGGGTGTGCCTCATCTTGCGAGACGGCTAGCCGAGGCGAAGCGGCTGGGCTTTCGCCGTGCCATTGTACCCTGGGTACAGTCAAGAGAGGCAAAGGACAGCAGCATTGAATCGATTGCCGCGGCCACCCTCGGTCAGGCGGTGCGCCAGATGTTGCCCGGCGCGCGCAAAATTGCAGAGGAGATGCGGGAGCCGGAGACGGCCGAAGACCTCGGAATGGAAGAGGATGTTGCCTTGTTCCAATAGACGGTACTAGATGAACGTGCGATTACAGCATATCGACGAGGTGTGGCAATGAATGTATCTCTACTCCACTCAGACGGTTGTCCCAACTGGGAGCAGACGCTGACGGATGTGAGAGAGGTCCTTGCCGAGTATCACGTGAAAGCAGACGTGAAGCTGATAAGAATCTCTTCACAGCAGCAGGCGGAAGAGATGGAGTTTCTGGGCTCGCCGACAGTGCGGGTGGAAGGAATGGACGTAGAGCCGGACATTCTGGAATCCGGTTTCAACTTGGAATGCCGGGTCTACTGGATAGACGACGACTCGGTTGGCAGACCGCCTAAAGAGTGGATAGCAGCGGCAGTAGAGGTGGCCTTGGAATAGTGGGCGCCTACCCTCCCCTGTTTTCTTGACGGCGCTTGGCCATGAAGATATAATCTAGCTCTGAGAGTGCTCGGATTTGCAATGTTTGCTTATCAGCGACTCAAGTCACGGATGGCTTGAGTCGCTGTTGGGTGAGGAGGGATGAAGCTACGTGCCCGAGTGGCGCAATGGTAGCGCAACCGATTTGTAATCGGTAGGTTGGTGGGTTCGAATCCCCTCTCGGGCTATAACCTGCGCGTTTCTTTTGCGCCCGTACTAGTGGCATGTTACACTGAGGCGCTTTGGGGAGGGGTGGGTGAGTGGTTAATACCACCAGACTGTAAATCTGGCGCCCGGAAGGGCTTCGCAGGTTCGAATCCTGCCCCCTCCACCATTGAAGTAGTAGAGTTATAACGGGCAAGGGCCCACATAGCTCAGTAGGCAGAGCACGTTCTTGGTAAGAACGAGGTCATCGGTTCGAATCCGATTGTGGGCTCCACCAGGAGGAAAGGTAAATGGCAAAGCAGAAGTTTCAGCGCACAAAGCCGCACGTAAACGTGGGAACAATAGGTCACGTAGACCACGGTAAGACCACGTTGACATCAGCTATCACACAGGTGCTGGCTAAACATAACACCGGTACGGCGTTCCGTGCCTTTGATTCCATAGACAACGCGCCTGAAGAGAAGGCGCGCGGCGTGACCATAGCCATAGCTCACATTGAGTACGAAACGGAGACCCGTCACTACGCCCACGTAGACTGTCCAGGCCACGCCGACTACATCAAGAACATGATCACAGGCGCGGCCCAAATGGACGGCGCTATCGTGGTAGTGAGCGCGCCGGACGGCCCAATGCCGCAGACCAGAGAACACATCCTACTCGCCCGGCAGGTGGAGGTCCCGCGAATCGCCGTCGCCTTGAACAAGGTCGATATGATGGACGACGAGGAGCTACTAGAGCTTGTTGAGTTGGAGGTCAGGGAGCTGCTCTCCCGCTACGATTTCCCCGGCGACGATATACCCATAGTGCGCGTTTCCGCTTTGAAAGCTCTGGAAGGAGACGAGGAAGCGGAGCAGGATATCCTGAAGCTGATGCAGGCGGTTGACGACTACATCCCGGTGCCGGAGCGCCCGCGGGACCAGCCCTTCCTGATGCCCGTGGAAGACGTGTTCGGTATCAAGGGTAGAGGCACCGTGGTCACCGGTCGCGTGGAACGCGGTATAGTGAAACCCGGCGATGACATCGAGATAGTGGGACTTGTAGACACCCGCAAGACCGTAGTTACAGGCGTGGAGATGTTCCACAAACTGCTGGATGAAGGCGAGCCCGGAGACGCCGTGGGGTGTCTGCTGCGCGGTGTGGATAGGGAAGATGTAGTGCGAGGCCAAGTGCTTGCGAAACCAGGCAGCGTAACGCCGCACACAAGGGCCCTGGGTCAGGTTTACGTGTTGACCAAGGAAGAAGGTGGGCGTCATACCCCGTTCTTCAATGGCTACAAACCTCAGTTCTACATAAGGACTACGGACGTTACGGGTGAGATAGAGTTGCCCAGTGGAGTTGAGATGGTAATGCCAGGCGACAACATTGAAATGACCATCAAGCTAATCTCGCCAATAGTGCTGGAGAACGGACTGCGGTTCGCCATACGTGAGGGCGGCAGGACCGTGGGATCAGGAGTGGTCACCAGCATCGTAGAGTAAGGACATGGCCAAGAAGAAAAGTGAAGCTAGAATAATCATCACGCTGGCCTGCTCAGATTGTCGTGAGCGGTCGTACACCACGGAAAAGAACCGTCGCAACGACCCCAACAGGATGGAACTGAACAAGTTTTGCCCGCGCTGTAGAGGCGCGCGGGCCCATAGGGAAGTGAGATAACATGGCAAGATCCGGCGGTGGGAGCATCCTGAGGCGGCAGCCTTCCTCAGAGGCGTCGAGAGGCGGACTCTTCCGCTTCTTCGGCGAGGTCATAAGCGAGCTCAAGAAGGTCACCTGGCCCACTCCTCAGGAGACTGTCCGGCTTACCTTGCTAGTGATTGCCGTATCAATAGTAATAGGCATAGCTTTGGGCCTAATAGACATTCTATTCACTGAACTGCTGGATATAGTCCTGTCTTAGCCCTGAGAAGAATCCGCATGACATCCAAAACCAAGCAAGCGCAGACCGATACAACACAACCTCGCTGGTATTTTGTCCACACCTACTCAGGCCAAGAGGAGCGTGTCAGGAAAAACCTGGAGCAGCGCATTACCACCATGGACGCCCATCACAAAATCGTCCAGGTGATTGTTCCTACTGAAGAAGTGGTGGAAATCAGGGAAGGCAGGCGCGTTCCAAAACGGGTGCGGCTCTATCCCGGCTATATCATGGTCCAGATGAACATGGACGACGAGAGCTGGCACATAGTACGCAACACACCGGGCGTTACCGGCTTTGTGTCTTCAGAAGACGAACGTGATAAGAGGCCCAAGCCCGTGCCCCTGGAGCCTTGGGAAGTGGAGAACATTCTTCAGCAGGTGGCATCGGAGACGCCCAAGGCCAGGGTGGGCTTTACCAAGGGGCAGAGCGTTAGAATTACGGACGGCCCCTTTGCCGACTTCATTGGAGTGGTGGACACCGTAGACACCGACAAAGGGAAGCTTAACGTTCTGGTGTCGTTCTTCGGTAGGGAGACACCGGTAGAGTTGGACTTCCTGCAGGTGGAAAAGCTTTAGCGTGTTGCAATAATGGCAAAGAAGATAAGAGCAATCATCAAGTTGCAGATAGAGGCGGGACAGGCAACACCCGCCTACCCCGTTGGCCCCGCCTTGGGCCAGCACGGCGTCAATATCATGGGTTTCGTGAAGGAGTTCAACTCACGAACCGCCAACCAGGCGGGCAGCATAGCCCCTGTTGAGCTAACCGTATTTGAAGACAGATCCTTTACTTTCGTAACCAAGACCCCGCCCGCATCGGACATGCTTCGCAAGGCGGCCGGCGTCGAGAAGGGCAGCACACAGGCAGGCAGGGAAAAGGTGGCCGCGGTGCCCCGCTCTGCCATACGTGAAATAGCTGAAACCAAGATGAAAGACCTGAATGCGGGTTCGGTGGAAGCCGCTATGAAGATTATAGAGGGCTCAGCGCGCAGCATGGGCATAGAGGTTACCGAGTAATGGCCAAGCTAAAGAAGAGGTTGTTAGAAGCCACAACCAAGGTGGATAGAGATAGGCATTATGAGCCTGAAGAGGCCATAAACCTAGTGAAACAGACCGCCACGGCTAATTTCGACGAAACGGTGGAGATTCACCTCCGTACCGGCGCAGACCCCAGGCATGCCGATCAGCAGCTTCGCGGCGTGGCACTTTTGCCCAACGGCTTGGGCAGACTCGTAAGGGTGCTGGTATTTGCACAGGGCGATGCAGCCAGAACGGCAAGGGAGACGGGTGCTGACTACGTAGGTGACGACGACATCATCCAAAGAATCGATGGTGGTTGGGTGGAGTTCGACATTGCAATAGCCACCCCGGACATGATGGGCAGGATAGGCCGGCTTGGGCGAGTGCTGGGCCGCCGGGGGCTTATGCCCAATCCCAGAACGGGAACCGTGGTGCAGCCAGAAGACATTGGCAGGGCCGTGGATGAAGCCAAGAAAGGGCGCGTAGAGGTGCGCATGGACAGGACGGCAATAATCCACGCTCCCATTGGCAAGGCTAGCTTTGAATCCGAGGATCTCTATGAAAACCTATCAAGCCTGATGGAAATGGTCTCGCGCTCCCGGCCTGCCGCCATCAAGGGGCAGTTCATCCGCAGCGCCTACATGACCTCCAGCATGGGACCAAGCATTCCGCTTGACCTTGCTTCTTTAACCGCGCTGAGGGTAGAATAGACTCTCAAACTGAATAACAACGCTGTAGACAGCGGGCGCCGCTAGAAGCTTAATCAAGGCCCGCCGAGGCAGGAAGCAAGTCGGTAAGTTGGCTTTACTTCCCCTGTCGTTTGCGGCAGGGGATTTTTATTGGGGTAAAAATGCCTACTCAGAAAAAGATAGACGAAGTGCAAATCTTGGCTGAAAAGCTCTCGCAGGCTACCGTTGCCGTAGCGGCGGATTTTAGCTCCATGCCGGTCAAGAGCATGACAGGGTTGCGCAAGCATCTACGCGAGGCCGACGTGGAGTTCAGGGTAGTCAAGAATACTTTGACCCTGAGGGCCGCGGATGCGGCGGGTAGACCGGAGGTGAAAGAACTGCTGGCGGGGCCCACTGGCCTGGCGCTGGGCTTTGCCGATCCTCTTGTACCCATAAAGACCATCTACGATTACGTACGCAACAACAGGCTGCCCATGGTTGTAAGGGCGGCTACCATGATGGACGGCCGCGTCTACAAGGAGGCACAGCTCGCGTTGCTGTCCACTTTGCCTCCAAGAGAGGTGCTGCTGGCTCAACTACTGGGGCAGATGGCATCGCTGCCCACTCGCCTAGTCAGAGCTATCAACCAGCCCTTGCAGGGACTGGCGAACGTGATGAACGGTCCGCTGGTTGGCCTAGCAAATGTCCTGCAGGCCAGGGTGGACCAGCAGGAAGGAAAGTAGAACAAAGCTATCAAATTCAAATAGCTCAATTGCAGAAACCCAATTAGTAAGGAGACGTCAGTGGGCAAAGAAGAGGTTATAGAAGCAATAAAGTCGTTGTCGGTTGTTGAGCTGTCAGAAGTAGTGAAAGCTCTAGAGGAGGAGTTTGGAGTAAGCGCAGCCGCCCCGGTAGCCGTCGCGGCACCCATTGCAGCTGCGCCTTCCGGCGATGGCGCAGAGGAGGAGGAGCAGACCGAGTTCAAGGTGATGCTCAAGGAAGCAGGAGCCAACAAGATCAACGTGATCAAGGCCGTGAGGGAAGTGACTACCCTGGGTCTGCGTGAGGCCAAAGAGCTAGTGGAAGGAGCGCCCATCGCAGTTAAGGAGGGCATTGGCAAAGAAGAAGCCGATGACATACTCAAGAAGCTACAGGGAGCGGGCGCCACTGTTGCCGTAGAGTAAACGGCGCTATCAGGAGGTGTGCCGACTTTGAGCCGTAGCAAAGACAGGGCCCGCTACGAAGCTATGAAGCGGCTCAACCCGGATTACAAAGGTTTCCGAGGTTATTCGGTTGAGCCAAACCGTCCCGGGCAAACTCCCACGGAGGCGGTGACCTGTACGTTGTGCCGCCGCAAGCGCAATGTGCCTGTGGGTATGGCCTTGGAGCAGGGCCAGGAATTTGTTTGCCAGAGCTGCCGTGAAGAGAGCGGTGCTTAGAGCCATCGAGGGGGCATCATGGCGGAGCAGGATAAGCCACAGTACAGGCTGCTGATCCGCGATATGCCCGCCAAAGAGAGGCCCCGTGAGAGATTGAGGGACTACGGCGCCGCCTACTTGAGCAATGCTGAGTTGATTGCCATTCTGCTCCGCACCGGCACCTCATCTGAGAACGTCATAGACCTATCCAACAGGTTGCTGGCCAAGTACGGCGGCTTGGAAGGCATATCCAAGGCCAGCTTCCAAGAGCTGGCTTCCATCCACGGAATGGGCGACGCCAAGACCGCTCAGCTAAAGTCCGCTCTTGAACTGAGCAAACGTTTGCTGGCCGCTAGCGGTGACGCCAGGCCGGAGGTCCATTCACCTGAGGCTGTCTTCAATTTGTTGGGAGCAGAAATGTCGCTTCTTGAACAGGAGCAATTCAGAGTCATTGCCCTCAATATCAAGAATCAGGTCATCAACGTTTCAACCGTATACAAGGGCAACGTCAACTCAGCGGTGGTGCGCGCTTCAGAGGTGTTTCAAGACGCCGTCAGGTCCAACTGCCCCTCGGTCATACTGGTGCACAATCATCCATCAGGCGACCCCAACCCCAGCCCTGACGACATAGCGGTGACCAAGCAGCTAGTGGCCGCCGGCGAACTCCTAGACATAACTGTGCTCGACCATATAGTAATTGGGCAGAGCTCTTACGGAAGTTATATCAGCATGAAGAAACGAAGGCTTGGGTTTGGATAACGGCCCAGCCTTGCAGCCGGCCCCGCCGCGGCTCAAAGCTCCCTGGTCTTACAAGTGGACGGCCTTCATCATCGTCTCTCTGGGCACGTTGATGTCCACCTTGGACGGGAGCATAATCAACATAGCCTATCCGGTCCTTTCGGAAACGTTTGGAGCAGACGCCTCCATTGTGGCCTGGGTAGGCATAGCTTTCTTCCTCACCAGCACCAGTCTCCTCTTGACCATGGGTTGGATTGGCGACTTTCTGGGCAGAGAACGCCTGTACATAGTCGGACTTTTGCTGTTTGCGGTTGCGCTAGCGCTGGCCGCCCTGGCACAAAACATAGCTCAGCTCATCTTGGTGCGCGCCCTACAGGGAATCGGCGCGGCGATGGTAGTTTCGGTTGGATCCGCCATCTTAGCGGCGACGTTCGAGGCCAAGGAGCGCGGCCTTGCCTTTGGCCTGCTGGGCGCAACGGTCGGTCTTGGTCTGGCCGGCGGGCCGCTCCTTGGCGGCGTGGTTATCGATCTTCTGGACTGGCGTGCGGTGTTCTATACGCGACTTCCCCTAAGCCTGGTTGCGGTGCCTTTGAGCTGGCTGTTCCTGGCGCAGCAGCCGCGAATGCCGGGCGCCTTGCACTTAGATAGCCAGGGGGCGGTGATCCTCCTGGCCATACTGAGCGGTTTTCTTCTGGCGGTGAATCAGGCGGGTAGATTGGGAATCACCTCTCCCCTGGTGTTGGCGGCCATTGCGCTGGCGGTGACGGCATTCCCACTTTTTATCTGGTGGGAGCTGCGAGCGCGGCGTCCTATTGTGGACGTGCGCGCCTTCCGCAACCCGGTGCTCTCCACGGGCGTTGCTACGCTGCTGGCGCATTTCCAGGCATGGAGCGCCGTGGCTTTTGTTCTACCCTTTGCAATGATAAACGGCTTGGGCTACAGCACGGCCAAAGCGGGGCTTGTGTTGGCAGTCTTCTCAGTGGTACGGTTTCTGACCTCGCCGGTGACTGGCTGGCTATCCGACCGCATAAGTCACGGGTTGCTGATGGCTTCAGGCCTGGTTGTAGTTTCAGTAGCGCTATTTCTGCTGTCCGGGCTGGGAGTAAGCACAACCGTGTGGCAACTTGCCATGATTCTATCGCTGGCCAGCCTTGGCTCCGCCCTGTTCGATCCTACCAACGCCAGTTCCATCATGAGTACGGTGCCGGCGGAACGGCTGGGAATGGCGGGGGCCTTTGTCGCCACGGGCCGGCAGATGGGCCTCTCAGGCGGCGTGGCTTTGTCCGGCGCCATACTGGCTTCCCGCGAAGCCTATCACCTGAGCAGCGGCCTGCCACAGAACGAAGCTCTTGTGGCAGGGGCCGGAGACGCCCTTGTAGTGAGCGCGGTTATTACCATCTTGGGCATAGCGCCCGTTGTACTGAGCAAACTTCGCTCTCTAGCCAGGTCATAGTTAGCGAGTCACAAGGTCACGGAGCAGGGCCGCTATGGGGGACAGGGGTAGTTTAGGGCTTACGCTCATTGTGCACTGTAGGGCGGAGATTTCCACTGGGGATGTATCTTGTCAAGCTACGCGGCTCTACTCAACGCCAACTTCGTGGTATATCTTGCGCAGGAACGCAACGATCTCATCTATCTCTGTTTCGGCCTCGGCTTGTGTCATCTTCTTACCTACCGCTTCAGCGACCATAGTTTTCCACGCGTTTTTTCCTGCCTTGCGACTAAGTAACCTGCGAAGTTGTTCAACTCTCTCCCCAACAGGTATAGGTTCAACTCCTTCTTTCTCAAACTCCTTGGCCAGAACCTCTTGTAATATTTCCCATGGATAGTAGTCTTCTAAGCTTCCTTTCTCCAGAATCAAACAATGTTCGTTACCCACGCTCCCGTCCTCAATCGCAGATTGGGCTTCGTCTTCGGCGTCCTTGTCAAGGATGAGATACAGCGGGATACCGGCATCCCTGCCCACTTCTGCCCAAAACCCTATCTTGCGCCTACCTCTTGGGTAGCCATTAGCTCGCACAATCTTGACATGCCGCCCCGCCAACGGCACATTCACCTTGTTGCTCAAGTGATTGAAGAATATCTCGTCTGACAAGCCTTCAACGAGCAAGATCGCGTTGCTGAATAAAATGTCACTTGGTCTCATGCCGATATCAAGCAACAGGTTCTTGAGGCCTGTAATGCCCCCTATGGGCGACACTTGTGTTCTGTCTTGTTCCTTCTCCACAATAAAGAAGTTTTCCAACGATGATTGTTCAACTAGGAACGGTGAGTGAGTGCATATGAAGAGTTGCTTACCCTGGTTCGCTTTTACGGCGAGTAACTGTCCAATTTGCTTAACTAAAGCCGGGTGTAGATGGGTTTCAGGCTCTTCAATAGCCATGATCTGAGGACCTCGGTCAAGTTGATCTATGAGACGCAGCATGGCCTGACTACCTTCGCCTGTCATGCCTATGGGCACAGACCGTGTGCCTTCTTCCATTTGAATCGACGATGCGACTCCGGCTGGGCGTTGTTGGTTGGGAGAAATTCTACCGTACTGCTGTACCAGCCTGGTCCACCGTTGGCGTTGGTTGCCTCTAGATTGAGACAGATTCCAAAGATCATCAACATGGTCAGGTTCGAGAATCGTAGGCCGCTCCGAGAATCTGTCAGCCCAAGAGCGGGGATTGTCAGTTGTATGGATTACCTGAAAGCTAGAGCGCATCAGTTCGCCTAGCCGGTTCAGGATTTCTTGTGTCTCCACATCTATCGGACCGGGAACATTTGACATGGCTCTCGACACCAGTTCACCGTTCAGGACAACATCGAGGTCTCCACTCTCAACCTGGTATGTCTTCCACCACACCTCACCATCAATATTCACAATGCGCTTCGACAGCTGGAGTTCGCTCAACTCAAGTATTATGGCAGAGTCAAGATCTATAGACACTAGACTGTCCCATTCTTCATAAGTCAGAGTGATCGTGGCTGCAATCTCAGGCGGTTGGCTGCCTTGGGTGTCATGGTTGGGGAACAGATGCTGGTAATCATCTACACTACCAAGTAATCGATCTGCGTCTGTGCCAAACTCGGTGAACAGCAAAGCCAGCGCGTCGATCAAGTTAGATTTCCCGGCGCTGTTCTTGCCTATGAACACCACAAGATTCGGTAGATCGTGGAGGTCTACGTCGACCAAGCTTGTAAAATTCCGTACTCTGAGGCTTTTGATTCTCATACTTCTATCCTCGCGTGATTGAGCGTCCACCCCATTCGCCCCGTGAGCAGCGCGTCAGTGTAGATGCTTGCAACGATTTTAGCGTATCTGTTTCATTGCCTGCAATCTTGTACTGAAGTCTCGATACTCTCCAGTATCCCAGTCTATGGCCTGCTGCTTTGGGAGAGGTGGATAAGGAATCTAAGATACGAGGCATCCTAGTTCCAGTTGAGTGAACCAACGAGCCTCTTAGATAAGGCCATCTGTAATAGTTCCGCTTACCAGTTTGGATTAGGAGAGAGCATAGGTATCTGCGCCTGCGGCCAGTGCCTGGTAAGCCTGGGACAACAGACCATCGGTCTCTTCCCAGCCTATACAGGAGTCCGTAATGGAGACGCCGTACTCCAACTTGGAAGGGTCGCCTTCGTCAAGCTTCTGACTGCTGGCGAATAGATTGCTTTCCAGCATCATGCCCACGATGCCTGTATTTCCCGATAGGCGCTGCTGGAGAACATCTTGGAAGGCAACCGACTCAAGCGCGTAGTCCTTGTTGGAGTTGGCGTGGGAGCAGTCCACTATCAGCCTGGCGGGCACACCGGCCCGTTCGAGCAAAGACGTGGCCCTGGCCACAGAGGCGGCATCGTAGTTTGTCCCGGTAGTGCCGCCGCGCAGGGCTACGTGGCAGTTGGGATTTCCCTCCGTCATCACTATGGAGGCATGGCCTTCGCCGTCCACTCCGAGAAAAGCGTGCGGGGCGCGGGCGGCGACCACTCCGTCAACGGCGAGTTGGATGCTGCCGCCGGTGCCGTTCTTGAAGCCCACAGGCATGCTCAAACCGCTTGCCATCTGGCGATGTGTCTGGCTCTCCGCGGTACGGGCGCCAATGGCGGCCCACGAAACCAGATCCGCTATGTACTGGGGCGTGATGGGGTCCACGAACTCGGTGGCGGAAAGCAGACCTATCTCGGCAATGTTCAACAGGAATTCTCTCGCCAGATACAGCCCGTGTTTCAGGTCGAAGCTGCCGTTCAGATGAGGATCGTAGATAAGACCCTTCCAGCCAACGGTAGTGCGGGGTTTTTCAAAGTAGACGCGCATTACAACGAGTATACGGTCGCTGTACCTGTCCGCGACCTGTTTGAGCCTATGCGCATACTCCAGGCCAGCCTTTGTATCGTGGATGGAGCAGGGGCCGGAGATGAGCAGTAAGCGATCATCCTCTCCCGAAAGGATGGCGGCAATCTCCTCTCTTCCTTTCACCACCAGTTGTGCCACTGAGCCGGGGGTGGGAAGGCGGGTTAGGTATTCCGCCGGTGAAGGTAGTCTTTGTATGCTGGAGACGTTGATGTTTTGCAGTTGGCTCATGATGATTCCTCGTTTTTCTTATATAAATCAAAAAGCCCTCGCAAGGAGGGCTCTTTTGATTTGACTCTGCTGTGGATTAAACAGCTACCCTCCCCGTCCAGGCTTTATAGGTAAACTCAAAATAGTAGGAAAGGTATACTACTGACCTGTTCATGCCGGGTCTTATTATTGGCCGCTTTCATCAAGCTGTCAAGGGCTAGGGCATATATACGAGAGTTTGCACTCCCCTACTATATCTATATGCGCAGGTAGATACTATTTGATCCTGGGGCCAGCCTTGAGCGGCCAGTATCTTATCCAAGCCTTGCCTATGATATGGGTGGCGTCTATAGGCCCGAACGAACGGCTGTCGCGGCTGTCTTGCCTGAAGTCGCCAAGCACCAGGTACTCCCCGTCCCACAGCAGCCACTGACCAGGTGACGGCGTGTCCTTAGGAGCGGGCTTGGCAAGATAAGGCTCGTGGAGCGGGCGGTCATCGATGAGGACTATGCCGTTGCTGATCCTGACGTGCTCTCCCGGCAGGCCGATTACCCGTTTCACGCAGTGAACCCCGGGCTGACCGGGGTCCAACAGGACTATTACGTCCCCTCTGGATGGCGGCGTAGAGCTAAAGGCCAGCCTGTCTACTAGGATCTGCTCACCATGAGCTAGTCCCGGTTGCATACTGTCGCCTGCTATGGAGAAACGCGTCGCCCGGGGAAGGCGTAGTGCTGTTCCCAGAAATGGGATGCGCAGGATATAGCTGAGTAGGCGTGGCATGTATTCAATTCTAGGCGTCGCATCAAGGGTGAGCAACGTGCCGAGTCTTGATGCTCGGCGTGTCTCTTGATAACCTAGCCCCGCTGAACGTACAAATCTGGAGGGATGAATGTTATCGTTTTTCGGTCTGCCTACAATGCTTCGAAAATTAGCTTCCACCAAAACAGCTCATGCTCACTGCGATATTCCGTGCGGAATATACGACCCCCATGCGGCCCAGATCGCTGCATTGACCACCGTCCGCATGAACCAGCTCGTAGAGGCTTTGGAAGCCCCCGGTGCAGATGCCTCCGCCCAGGAGCACAGCGCCTACGCACACGCCGTCAGCCGCTACACCTCTGTCAAGGAGGAGCATGCCGAGCAGTGCAAGAAGGAGCTGCGGATCCTCTGGGGCGACTATTTCCGTCCTGAACATGCCGAGGAGCACCCCGATCTTCACGAAAAGTTCTTCAACGCCATGAAGGCCGGCTCCAAAGTGCGGCAGAACCAGGACATGCAAGCCGCTCAGGACCTGCTATCCGCCACTCAGGATATAGCCGAGATTTTCTGGAAGACCAAGGGCGCCACGCCGGTAAGGCAACCTTCTCGCCAGGGTGCGGCCGGAGGCGAACTGGTCTACCCCAGCTGAGCCGGTAAGCGACTCAGCGGCGCGGAATCCATGCGAGCTATTCTTGCTCGCTCAGCCACCGCGAGGCATTCTTGGCGTGATATGTCAGAATGACGTCCGCACCGGCGCGCTTGATAGAGGTTAAGATCTCCAGCGTGATCCGCTTCTCATCCAGCCAGCCGGCTGCGGAAGCGGCTTTGACCATGGCATACTCGCCGCTGACGTTGTATGCCGCCAGCGGATGCGGGAACCGTCTCCTGGCTCTATTCAGCACGTCCAGGTAAGCCAGAGCGGGCTTCACCATAACCATGTCAGCGCCTTCATCGATGTCCTGCTCTAATTCTCGCAGCGCCATGCGGACGTTTGCCGGGTCCATCTGGTAACCCCGCCTGTCTCCAAACTGCGGCGCGGAGCCAGCCGCTTCTCGGAAGGGGCCGTAGAAGGCAGAGGCGAACTTGGCCGCGTAGGCCAGGATTGGTATCTCCGAATGGCCGTTTTGGTCCAAAGCATCCCGGATAGCCTTGACCTGGCCGTCCATCATGGCGGAAGGCGCTACCATGTCCGCACCAGCATCCGCGTGGGACAGAGCCGTGCGCGCCAGCAAGTCCAGGGTCTTGTCGTTGTCCACTGTTCCATCGTCGCCTATGGTGCCGCAGTGTCCGTGATCGGTGTACTCGCAAAGGCAAACGTCCGTGATCACAAAGAGCCGCGGCGCCGTCTGCTTGATCATCTTCACCGCTTCCTGCACAATTCCCTGCGGATCGTACGCCTCCGTGCCCGCTTCATCCTTGGATGCGGGTATGCCGAACAGCATTACGCCCGATATGCCCAGATCCGCCACTTCCGTGACTTCCGTCAGCAGCTGGTCCAACGAAAGCTGGTAGCAACCCGGCATGGACTCTATGGGGGTCTTCACCTCACGGCCGTGGCAGACGAAGAGCGGGTATATCAAATCCGACGGCGCCAGAGACGTCTCTCTGACCATTTCGCGAACAGTCTCGCTTCTTCGCAGCCTTCTTAGCCTGAGCTGTGGGAACGCAGCCATACTTCTCCTCCTTCTACCCGGACCGGGCCTGACTTGAAAAGTGCTCTTTGAGGGCTTCCACCAAACCGGCTATAGTGTACTCCCTGGCTTGGACGGCGACCTTCAAACCCAGCCCGGCGGCGGTTGCCGCGGTAACGGGTCCTATGCAGGCTATAGCAGGCTTTTGCAATAGTGAGATGTCTCCGCCCAGGATGGAGACCAAGCTCCGCACCGTGGAAGAGCTGGTAAAGGTAACGGCGTCTATCTCCCCCTGCTTCAACAGGGCAAGCGCTTCTTGCTTGGACTCCTCAGAGGCAAGGGTCTTGTAAGTGACAACGTGCTCCACTTCCGCGCCGAGCTTTTGCAGTCCCTCTACCAAAGCATTGCGTCCTTCCGCGGCCCTGGGCAACAAAACGCGGTCACCCGGCTCTATGTGCTCTTGCAACGACTCCACCACAGACTCCGAAATATATTCGGAAGGCATGCGGTCGGCGTGGATGCCATGCCGGGCCAGCGACTCTGCAGTGGCCGGTCCAATGGCGGCGACCTTGACCACGGCGAAGGCCCGCGAGTCCAGGCCGATCTCTCTGAGGGCTCCCCAGAAGGCATCAACGCCGTTGACACTGGTGAAGACGACCCAACTATAGCTCGCCAAGTTCCGCGCGGCACGTCTCACAGGGGTAGCGTCATCGGGGGGGACAATCCTGATGCTGGGCAGCTCTATGACCTCCGCTCCTTCCCTGCTGAGCAGGTCGGCGGTGGCGCTGATCTGTGTCCGCGCTCTGGTGACCATTATCCGTTTTCCGGACAAAGGCCTGTTGTCGAACCAGCGGATCTCCGAGCGCAAAGCTACTGCGGGGCCGAATACGGCCACTATGGGAGGCTCCAATCCAGCCTCTCTACCAAGGTCCAGCACTATATCCAACGTCCCTTCCACAACACGTTGACCGGGCCGGGTACCCCACTGTATCAAGGCGGCGGGGGTATCCGCGGGCATGCCGTTTTCCTTCAACGTCTTGCAGATGCTGCCCAGGCTTTCCCAGCCCATGAGAAGCACCAGGGTGCCACCACCCGCCGCCAACGCTTTCCAGTCTATGAGGGACTCTTCCTTGCCAGGGTCTTCGCTGCCGCTGACCACGGTAAAGGAGGAGGCTACGTCTCTATGGGTAACGGGGATGCCGGCGTAAGCCGGCACCGCGATGGCGGAGGTAATCCCCGGCACCACTTCAAAGGGTATGTCCGCTCTGGTCAGTGCCTGCGCCTCCTCGCCACCGCGTCCGAAGACAAAGGGGTCTCCGCCTTTGAGCCGCACCACGGTTTGCCCCTGCCCGGCACGGCGCACCATCTCGGCAGTGATTCCCTCCTGAGCACTGGACTGGCCGTGCGGCCATTTCCCCACGAAGATTACCTCTGCCCTGTCAGATGTATAGCTGAGGATACGCTGATCAACCAGGCGATCGTAGAGCACGGCGTCCGCACTGCGCAGGAGTTCCAACCCGCGCAGTGTAAGCAGACCAGGGTCTCCTGGGCCCGCTCCCACTAGATATACGGTACCCGGCCGGGCAGCCTTCATCTTATGCCACCTGCAGATCTCACCGCTTCGATAGCCCCCGTTGAGGTGAGTTCTCGATAGGCCTCGCGCGCAACGGCTTCAGGGTTTTCAACGCTTCCAGAGGCCGAGACTCTGAACAACTGCTTCCCCGAACTGTCGGTGGCAAGTATAGCTCTGAGGGTAAGGGTTTGAGCGTTGATCTCCGCATAAGCCCCAAAAGGAGCGGTGCATCCCGCACCGAGAAGGGACAGTAGAGTCCGCTCTGCCCTCACACTCATTGCCGTATCAGGGTCTTGTACCGGCTCCACCAGTTGCCTCATCTCTTCATCGTCAGACCTTATCTGGACCGCCAGCGCCCCCTGGCCGGGAGCGGGCACGAACTGTTCCGGCTCAAATACCTGGGCAGCCTCGTCCTCTCTTCGCAGCCTGCGCAAGCCGGCCATTGCCAGTACCGCACCATCGTATTCCTCGCCGGATGCCTTTTGAAGGCGGCTGGGGACGTTGCCCCTCATGGGCAGGACTTGAATATCCGGGCGGATGGCAAGCAACTGGGCGGACCGGCGCGGGCTCCCTGTGCCTATACGGGCACCCCGAGGCAACTCCGCCAGGGGGAGTCGCCATTTGTTCACCAAAGCGTCACGCGTGTCTTCACGGCGTATGACCGCTCCTATGCGTAGGCCATGGCTAATCTTGGAGGGCAAGTCCTTCAAGCTGTGCACCGCCAGGTCTATCTCTTGTCGCAGCAGGGCAGCCTCCAGCTCTTTAACGAACACGCCAACGCCCAACTGTGGCACGGGCGCCCGGTCATCCAGATCGCCTCCGGTGGTAATGGTGCGGACTTCCAGGGGCCTATTGGGGGCTGCAGCCCGCAGCAATTCCAAGACCTCTTCCGTCTGAGTCAAGGCCAATTCACTGGCGCGTGAGCCTGCAATTACGGGACCCAATCTAGTACTCAAGGTTGCTACTCTGATCTATCTTCAAGCTCCCACTCCTTGCGATGCGTAGGGCTGCTCCTCCAGCATCCTCAACAACCTCTCTCTTGCTTGCGCTGCCTGCCCGCTCTGAAACATGGCCAGAAGCTCATCATCCATGCACTCCTGCCACCGTTCGGGGTCCGGCCTCAGACCCTTCCCCCTCACTTCGGCCCGCACGTCGGCGAGAACGCCCACCATGTCGGCCCATTGCAGGCACAGGCAGAGGTCGGAGTCGGACATCATCTCCCTGAGACGGCGGGCCAGCGCCGGACTGAGGCCCGCGGTTGATATGGCGCACTGCACTTCACCGTGCTGCCCTCTTCTAGCCACCGCGGGGGCTATGAAGCTGCACAGTTGAGGCCTATCTACCACGTTGAGCAAGACGCCGCGGCTGTGGGCCTCTTGGGCAACCCTTGTGTACTCATCCTCGTTGAGGTTCTCCGATACAACCAGAAATGCCCCTTCCAAGTCGCCTTGCCGGTATTCCCTGGACTTCCACTCTATGAGGCCGCGACCAGCCAGGTCACGAAGCACAACGCTGACCTCGGGACTAATGAGGGTCACCTTGGCGCCGTGTTCCAAGAGCCCCTGCACTTTGCGTTCAGCCTCGCCTGCTCCACCCACCACCACGCAGGGGCGTCCGTTCAAATCTAGGTAAACTGGATAGTATGCCGGCATGGCCTCCCCTTACTCCGCAACTTCTGGACCGGATATCTAACTTGCACCCTCTTATATTAGCGCTAACTGTAAAGTACCTGATAGCCTCCGGTCTCGTCCGCAGGAGAATCCCTTCCCCGCAGGCTTCATGTATACATGTATAATCACCCTAACCAACCAGCGAGGACATCATGATAAAGCAAGACCGCTTGGTAAATACATTCTTCGACCTTGTGCAGATAGACAGCCCATCGGGAGAGGAGGAGGCCGTAGCCCAACACCTCACGGAGCGTCTCAGCGGCCTGGGCTTCAGCGTAGAGCGAGACTCCTACGGCAATCTGATAGCCTCTGAACAAGGCGACGAACCACTGTTGCTATCGGCGCACATGGACACCGGCGAGCCGGGCCGCGGCATAAAGCCACAGGTCCTGAACGACCGCATCGTCTCCGACGGCACCACCATCCTAGGCGGCGATTGCAAAGCCGGGGTCGCCGCCATACTGGAAGCATTGGAGTCGCTGCAAGAGGACAGCACGGAACGGGTCCCCGTACAGCTTGTCTTCACCCGCGAAGAAGAGCTCGGCCTGGTCGGCGCGCGCAATCTTGACGTGTCGCTGGTCAATGCCAAGCGCGGCGTCGTCTTCGACGGCAACGGCCCGCCCAGCAAGGTGACCAGCGCCAGCTCCACCAACGTCATCTTCACCGTGAACGTCACCGGCCGCTCCGCACACGCCGGCGTCGAGCCGGAGAAGGGACTGTCCGCCATCCGCATAGCCGCCGAAATCATCACCGGCCTGCGCCAGGGCCGCATCGACGACGAGACAACAATCAACGTAGGCGTCGTCTCCGGCGGTTCGGTGCGCAATGCCGTACCGGAAGATGCCTCGTTCATCGGCGAGTTCCGCAGCCGCAACATAGAGTCCCTGGAGCTGGTGCGCCGTGAAATCAGCGAGGTGTTGGAACAGGCGCGCGGCAAGTATCCAGAGGCCGTCATAGAAGAGACCATGAACGTAGCGTACGAGATGTACCGGCTGGGCATGGACGACCCCATGCTTAGGAAGGTGTCGCGCATACTTGAGGGCATGGGCAAGACGCCGCAGGTTGCCCCCTCCGGTGGCGGCACGGACGGCAACATATTCAACAAACACGGCATAGGCTGCGTTGTCGTCGGCATGTCCACCCAGGATATGCATACCGTGAGAGAGTATGTGCCCATCGCTGATCTGACCGACACCGCCCGCTTCTGCCAGGCGTTGCTTCTGGACAAGGAGTAGACGTGAATGACCCTTGTTTGCCTCATTCACTGGAACCAGGACGAGGCCAGGGAGCGCGTGCAACTCATAGAAGCCGCCGGTTACCGGGTAGACGCCTCACCCTTCACCCCCAGCTCCCTGCGCCACCTCAGGAATAATCCGCCGGCCGCCGTTGTGATTGATCTGTCCCGCCTTCCCATGCAGGGCCGCGATGTAGCAATAGCCTTGCGGCACTACAAAAGCACCCGCGCCGTGCCCATCATTTTTGTTGACGGCCAGTCAGACAAAGTAGAGCGAATCAAAGAGCTTCTTCCTGATGCAAAGTACGCTGCGTGGCAGGGCATAGGCGCCGCCATTCAAGAAGCCATCGAATCTCCTCCTTCTGATCCGGTGCGGCCCCGGACCGTCTTCGATGCTTATGCGGGTACTCCTCTCTTCAATAAGCTGGGCATCAAAGATGGCTCTCGCGTATCCCTTGTGGATGCTCCTCAACGGTTTGAAGACAAGCTGGGCAACCTACCGAAAAGCGCCATACTGCAAATGGACAACAACGGTCGTAGAGATTTGACTCTCTGGTTCGTCACTTCCCGTGAATACCTGCAAAGCCATATCGATTCCATGCGCCTCTCCATTGGAAAAGACGGCCTATGGGTCATCTGGCCCAAGAAGACCTCAGGTAAGCAAACGGACCTCAGTCAAGTGAGCGTACGCAAGATAGGCATGGACGCCGGCCTGGTAGACTACAAGATAGCCTCTATAGATGAGATCTGGTCAGGCCTGCGCTTCGCACTGAAGAAACGGAGAGAGCCGGTAAGGGCTAGTTCCAGCTAGCGTTGTCCTGGGCAGGCAACGTCTGCTATCATCCCCTCTGAACAAGCCAGAAGCCGGAGGTGAAGCGTGGCTACCACCCAGACCTTTGAAGAAGCGGTCCAGGAGTTCATAGAGCTATCCAGAGAACTGGTTGGCAAAGAGACCGCGGAGAGCATGCCCCCCGCGCCGCCCGCGCCTTACGAGCAGGACGGCCCTCCCTACGAAAACCCCATTCGCTTCGACCAGCGCAACATCCAAAACTACCTGCGCACCATCGGTGACGACAATCCCCTATACAACGACCCCGAATATGCCAGAGGCACGCGTTACGGCTGTCTCATTGCGCCGGGACCCATACTGTCTCAGATAAGAGGAATCACCGCTCATGGCGTACAGTACGGCGGTGAAGGCAAGAAGCGCAAGGAAGGTTATCCCGTAGCCAACTACTTCTCCGGCGCCGCTTGGGAGTTCTTCGATACGGTCAAGGTAGGCTCCAAGTTTCGCTCCTCCATGGTAACCAAGGACCTCTTCACCAAACAGGGTTCGCGGGGCAACCTCATCTTCTTCATATCGGAGCTGATGTACTGGGACTACCACGGCGACCTAGCCGGCAAGTGCTACGGAACGCTGATCATGGTTCCCATCGAGGCTATGGGAGCGTCTCGCTCCATGAACGTGGATAAGGTCGGCTCCCAGCTGCTCTACGAACGGGGCACCCAAACCTATTCAGCGGAAGACCTGCAGGCAATAGTAGAAGATATTGAAAGGATGCGCCCCAATCGTCGCGGCGCTGAGACGCTCTACTGGGAAGACGTGGAGGTTGGCGAGAGGCTTGGCCCGGTTGTCGTCCCTCCTTGGACGCTCCAGGACCTGGAGGCTCCCAACATGGTCGGCTCATGCGTGCTTCATATCGCCAAGGGCGACCCAGGCGACGAACTGGCCTTTGAGCCTGTATTCAACCGATTCAAGAAGCGCAGTGAAGGTCACCACGTAACCCATCCCGCCACCCGCTGGCCATGGTCGGCCTCCGCCGAGCACTCCGATCCACTCATGGCGGCTTTCCGCGCTCTGCCCGGACCTTTCGATGGCGGCGTGCAGAGAACACAGATACCTCACCGCCTCCTCAGCGACTGGATGGGGGACGAAGGCTTTGTGCGGCGGCAGCAGACCGCTATCAGGAAGCCCGTATTCTACAGCGACACCACTTACTACACGGGCGAAGTGGTCAAGAAGTTCAAAGAGGTCCAGGAAGGCGAGCAAGGACCTGGCGCTGTCCCCGGCAAGCGCGAGTATCACGCGGTGGGCATTCGACTAGAGGGCAAGAACCAAGTTGGAGAGGTCTCCACACCGGGCACCGCCTGCATCTACCTGCCCTCGCGTCAGGATGGGCCGGTGCAACTCCCCATACCCCACAAAGCACGGCCCGACTTTGTTCCCTATGACGTCTTCTACCGCGACTGGTTCTAGGTAGCTGCCCTTCTCCGTCACTCCCGAGAAGTCGGGAGTCTAGGGGGTAGCGCGGGATGTCATGCTGAGGAGTCGGTTAAACCTCTTTGCCCTAAGACCACTCCCACCGACGAAGCATCTGCTGGGCCAAGGGACGCCCCACACAGCCTCATCATGCCCATCTGTGCTGGCACGGTGAAAGGGCGGCCCCTATCATTGCTAGAACACAATCAGCGAATGCAAGTCGTAGTCCGTGAGCCTATCGCGTCCTCTCAAGGCAGCCAGCTCGATGAGCACTGCCATACCGGCCACCAAGCCTCCACACTGCTCGACCAGTTTCGCCGTGGCCTGCATGGTGCCCCCGGTGGCCAAAACGTCGTCTACAAGCAAGGCCCGCGCCCCTTCCTTCAAAGCATCCCGGTGCATCTCCAGGGTCTCAGAGCCATATTCCAGGGCGTAATCGACTCCGTAAGTGTGCCAGGGCAGCCTGCCCACCTTGCGTACCGGGACAAGGCCCGTGCCCAACTCCATGGCCACGGGAGCCCCCAAAAGGTAGCCCCTCGCTTCTATTGCCACCACAACGTCGATGCCTGCATCTTTGAAAGGGCCGCTGAGCGCCTTCACCGCCGTTCCCAGGGCATCGGAGTTCCCCACCAGCGGGGTGATGTCCTTGAATTGGATTCCCTTCTCCGGGAAATCCGGCACGTTGCGGATGAAATCCTCCAGGTGCAGGCCTCCCTTCAATTTCATCACCTCCTCGTAATCGCTACCGCAACGTCGCTGAATGCGCCTGTGGGAAACAATGCCGTCGGCTCAGTCGCCGCGCCCGGTATGCCTTTGGCAGCGGTCATGCTGAGCAGTACAGGTGTTGGTCGGGGTGAGTGGACTTGAACCACCGGCCTCTACGTCCCGAACGTAGCGCTCTACCAAGCTGAGCTACACCCCGCAATAACCTAGCGATTATATCGCAATTGCCCAAAGACGGTAATCTATCCGCGACAGTTCCTAAACATACCTCTTGATGGCCTAGCCGCAATGGTACGCCCCTTTGGCGGTATGCCCACAGGCAATTACGCCGCCAGGCAAAAGGCGCCCAACGGGGTCACTGGTTAAGCGGCTTGGCTCAAGTAGTGTAAGCAGGAACTGCTCTGCCGCTCCTATATACCTGCCGCAGGGTAGAGCGCCACAGACTGAGCAACAGCAAGAAGCCAATGAACATGGATGCTGTGATAGTGAGGATGGTAGGTGCGCTCCATTGATCAGCCAGATAACCGTTGATCAGGTTGGCAAATGCCATTGTGCCTCCGGCGTGCATTGCGTAGATGCTGGAGACACGTCCCCGCACGTGATCCTCCACAGCGCTCTGCACCAAGGTATTAGTGATGGCCATGAAGGTAGCCTGAGAGGCCCCCATACCAGCCGCCGCTAAGAACGCTAGAGGCAGAGTCGAGGAGGCGGCCAGGGTTAAAGGAGTCAACCCACTGGCCAGTCCCGTGGCTAGCAGAAGCCAGCCAGTCCACCGACTACTCGTCAGACTGGCTAGTACGAGAACTCCAATCAGAGCACCGCCACCGGTGGCCATGATGAGCACGCTGAATACTGATCCTCCGGCTCCCAGTTCTCTCTGAGAAAACACTGGCAGCATTGACTCAAAGGACATGGTCAACGAACAGTGCAGGGCCACCAGGAGGATGACCAGTCCTATTGTGGCGTGACGATACGCGTACGCAAGCCCCTCTGTCAGATTACGTACCATACCTTGTTCAGAACGTACTTCACCTCGAGAAACGGTGTGCACCCGCAAGACAAAGAAGATTCCAGCGGCGTAGAAGAAGGCGCCCAACAGAAAGGCGCCTCCCACACCGCCCGTGGCCAGCAGCGGGGCGGCCAAACCGGGCCCTCCAATGCGTGAACCGTACATGGCAATGCCGGAAAGAGCTACTGCGTTGAGCAAATCCCTGCGCGGCACTAAATTGGGGATCAAAGCCTGCATGCTAGGCATGATCATGGCCCGTACGCACCCGCTAATGAAAGCGAAAATTACCACTTGCCAGACCTGCACGACATCAAAGGCAATCAAGATGGTGAGCAGCAGCGCCTGCAACAAATTGACCGCGTACCCTATCGCAATCAACTTCCGACGGTCAAAGCGGTCGGCCAGCAGTCCGCCCAAGGGCGCGGCAAGGATGAGTGGGACCATTGCCGCAAACGTGACTACCCCGACCATCAGCGACGAGGAATCAGACAGGTCGAACACCAGCCAACCCCTGGCAACTATCATTGCCCAGACGCCCATCCCGGCAAAGGTGCTGCCTGTCCACAGGTAACGGTAGTCCCGGTGATGTAAGGCAGCGAATGTTGGCAGCCGAGAAAAGAAAGCTTGGATCACTGGTTCTCCAGGTGTCGCTAGGCTAGGCTTAGCTTACCAGAATACCGAAGATGTTAGCTGCACCAGGGGGTCTGCTCACAACATAGCCGAAGCCGGGGACAGCCGTTTTAAAAACTTGTGGAAGTTTGTCTGTCAAGATTAGACCCAGGCGGTGTAAACGCAATTTAGCATTTGACACGCGCCCGTATCCCGTATATGCTTAGCCCGTCTTGAAGATCACACAGGGGGGGTATACTGTTATGAGGTACAGTAAAGGCTGATTCTCAAGCCACAAGGGATATTTCTTCTCGTCTCTCAAGGTTTCAGTCGTTTCAATCATCTGCCCCGCCCGTAGGTTTCCCCCCATTGTTTTCCTAGGTCATTATTGCTCTGTCCCATAGACATGAAATAGCGAGGAATTGCACAGACCAATGCTAGAGTTTCCAGAGAACTGGATAGTACGCGCAGGCATCCAACGGTGGATTGATACCTCTATAGACTGGGTCGTCAAGAACTGGGACCCCATCTTCAGCGCCATCAATACCGGTGTCCTGGCGATCCAGGTACCCTTGGAGAAGTTTCTCCTATGGCTCCCCTGGTGGTTGGTTATGGGAGTTGTCGCGCTTTTGGCCTGGAGGGTTGTTGGACGGAAAATCGCGGCAGTTGCCGTGGCGCTGCTTTTCTTGATGGGCTTGTTAGGGCTTCTAGACTTTGCTATGCAGACCTTAGCCATCCTCATCACAGCCACCTTGCTGGCTGTCGGGATTGGCATGCCCCTTGGGATCCTGGGAGCTAAGAGCGACCGACTTGACGCTATCATCAGGCCCATCCTGGATGGCATGCAGACCATGCCCAGCTTTGTGTATCTGGTCCCGGCCATCATGCTCTTTGGGCTGGGGAAGACCCCGGCAATCATGGCAACCGTCATCTACGCTGTTCCACCCTTGATCCGACTGACCAACCTGGGCATTCGACAGGTGGACCCCGAAGTAGTAGAAGCAGCGCGGGCCTTTGGCTCCACCTCGCGTCAGATACTGGTCAAGGTCCAGCTTCCCATGGCTGTTCCCACTATCATGGCAGGAATCAATCAGACCATCATGATGGCCCTCGCCATGGTGGTCATCGCCTCTATGATAGGAGCGAAGGGACTGGGGATTGAGGTGTTGAACGGCATCGCGCGGCTAGAGGTGGGCCGAGGTTTCCTAGGAGGACTGGGCATCGTCTTCATGGCCATCATCATCGACCGTATTACACAAGGGCTTGCAAGGGGGAGGAGGGTTAGGTCCACGTAGTCCCCCTAGATTCAACAGATTCACTAAAGGAGATGTTTATGAAAATACTGCCTGAAATGAAAGCCAAGTTTCTTTTGATTGCCGTCGCGCTACTGGCGCTTCCCCTCTTCGCCGCATGTTCAGCTGAAGAAGAGAAACCCATCATCAAGCTGAGCGACCAGCAGTTCGAGTCGCATTGGATCAACAACGCGCTCGTCAAATTCATTGTGGAGAACGGCTACGAGTATCCTGTGGAGACCGTGGAGATGTCGACGGTCATCATGCAGGCAACACTGGCCAGCGGTGAGATTCACCTGAATATGGAGCTGTGGCAACAGAACCTCATCGACTGGTACAACGAAGAGACGGCGGCGGGCAACATCATCAATCTAGGGGAGACCTACGAGGGCGGCCCACAGTTCTTCGTCGTGCCCAAGTACTTCGCAGAGGAGTACGATATCACGTCCGTCGAGGACATGAAGAAGCCCGAGGTGGTCGCAGCCCTGGCCGATCCTGAGGAGCGCAGCAAGGGCGCCTTCATCAACTGCATCATCGGCTGGCAATGCGCGGAGATCAACCGCGCCAAGTTCGCGACTTACGGCTTGGACGAGTACTACAACATCATCTCCCCGGGCAGCGCAGCGGCCTTGGACGCCGGCCTAGCAGGACCTCAGAAGAAGGGCGATCCTGTTTTCGGTTACTACTGGGCCCCCACCTCTCTCATGGGGAAGTACGACTGGGTGGTCCTGGAAGAGCCCGAATACACGGCCTCGTGCTGGGAAGAGGTCATCAAAGGGCGCGACGACGCTACCTACACACCCGCCGAGGCTTGCGCCTATGAGACCCTGCCTGTTGACAAGGGCATCCATAGCAGCCTCGAAGACCTGGCCCCCGATGTTGTCGAGATGCTCAGGAAGATGACCGTGGGGCTGCAACCTATCAACGTGACGGCGGCCTGGGCTATAGACAACGAAATCCAGGGCGACTGGGAGAAAGCCGCCATCTTCTACCTGCAAACCTACGAGGACAGATGGACCAGCTGGATGCCAGGAGAAAACGCTGACAAGGTCAAAGAAGCACTAGCGGGAATGAGCTAGTAAGTCAGTCTAGTACCCAAAGTAAAAGGCGGGCTGGTTAGCCCGCCTTTTACTTTTAGAACGATATATCTCCCGTTGCTCTTACGGCCGCTCCGCCTCGCTGGCGGCCCCGGCCGTCTGCGGGTCGTCCCTTTCTTCAGCCCCGTTCTCCGTGACCGCTGACGCTATGCTAGTCAGCACAGCAGCACGGTGCACTTCCCCCAGCAATCGTCCCTTCTCGTCTACAACCGGTAGAGGATGCTCATATTCCGCCGCCAGGCTCACCAGATCCTCAACCAGAGTATCCGATGTGACACTGGGCATATCCATACCGTCCAGCCCCTCGAACACAGTGATGCCTCCTCTGAGGGCACTGTTTGCCGCATCCAGGTCTATAAGGCCCCGGAACTCGCGGTTGCGTCCCAAGACAAAGGCGTGGTTCACATCGTTGGAGCGCATTGAATGCAACGCCACACGCGGTCCTTGCCACTCGTAGACAACGCTCTCCGGCTCCTGCATTATGCTGCTGGCGCTCAGCACCTTGGCCGGTGATATATCCTTAACGAACTCGGTCACGTAGCTGTCCGCGGGTATTGTAACTATCTCTTCCGGCGTACCTATCTGGATTATCTCGCCGTCACGCATTATGGCAATGCGGTTGCCCAGCTTCAGCGCTTCGTTGAGGTCATGCGTAATGAAGACAATCGTCTTTTGTACCTGGTTCTGAAGGGCAATCAATTCGTCCTGCATCTCGCGACGGATCAAGGGATCAAGCCCGCTGAAGGGTTCGTCCATGAGCAGTATTTCCGGTTCCAATACCAGGGCGCGTGCAAGCCCGACACGTTGCTGCATCCCTCCGCTGAGCTCGTCCGGATAGGACTGATCCCACCCTGTCAGCCCCACCGTTTCCAGCGTGGAATGCGCTCTACTGTACCGTTCTTCTTTACCAATCCCCTGGACTTCCAGCCCGTAGGCCACGTTGTCAAGGACCTTTCTATGGGGAAGCAGACCGTAATGCTGGAATATCATCCCGGTTTGCTTACGGCGCAACCGGATAAGCTGCTCATCGCTATATTGAACTATGTCTTCACCGTCTATTGCAATTGCACCAATCGTAGGCTCAATCAGGCGAATGAGGCACCGCACCAGCGTGGATTTTCCCGAACCGGAAAGCCCCATCACTACAAAAACCTCTCCGGCGCCAACATCGAAAGACACGTCCTTGATGCCAATTACATGCCCTGTTTTCTCCTGCACCTCTTTCCTGGACGACTCTCTTATCCATTCCTGCTCTATAAGAGAGTTCGCTTCCGGTCCAAATATTTTCCACACGCCGCGAACGGATATCTTTGCTTCTGCGGAGTCACCATTCATTGTGAAGCTCCTCCTAGAACTATTATGCTTGGGGATTGATCAGGGGACGGTAACCGTCCAATAAACGAAGCGTCAGTTGACAATTAGCTTTAGGAAATGGAGTTCCACCTTATTAACATACGGGTTGGGTGTCAAGGTTGCGGGTTGCCAGATTATTATCCGCCCGCGCGGCTCAGCTGGCGCCCTTAGCTTGGCTTCCTTCCTAGTGCTATACTCAACTCATGCTCAAACCGGTGACCATAGCTGTTCCCGCCACCACCGCCAACCTTGGGCCCGGCTTCGACTGCCTGGGAATGGCGCTGGATATATGGAACTACTTACAGTTCCACCCCGGCCGGCAACCAGGGGTACAAGTAATCGGTGAAGGAGAAGGAAGGCTGACCCCAGGTCAGGGCAACATGGTGTTCCGGGCGGCACAACGGTACTTCCAGGAAACCGGCACGGCCCTGCCTCAGTTCTCAGTTACGTGCCACAACCGGATTCCATTGGCCCGGGGTCTCGGCAGCAGCTCGGCGGCAATAGCCGGCGGTATCCTCGGCGCTTGTCTAATGAGCGGGGTAACTCCTGAACCGGAGGTGATTTGGAAGCTGGCAGTCGCCACGGAAGGGCACCCTGACAACGTCACCCCGGCCCTCTTCGGCGGGTGTCAAATAGCCGTAACCGACGGCAATAGCCTGGTACGAGCGCCCGTACCGTTGCCGGAAGGGATAAAAGCCGTATTGTTCATACCAGAACAGCCCATGGGGACCAGAAAGGCCAGAAACGTTGTCCCACAGAGGGTCAGCCTGAAGGATGCCATATTCAACTCCAGTCGCGTGGGGCTGCTTGTGAACGCCCTGGCAACAGGCCGGTTGGAAGACTTGAGAGTCGCCACGCAGGACCGCCTCCACCAGCCGGCGCGCCAAGCCATCTTCCCCGCCATGAAGCCGCTCTTCCAGAGCGCGCTGGACGGCGGCGCCCTGGGCGTATTCCTCTCCGGAGCAGGCTCAACCGTGCTTGCACTCACCAAAGGCAACGAAGTTACCGTAGCCAGGGAGATGGAAGACGGTGCAAACAAGGCCGGAGTCAAGGGCATTGCAAAGATTACCCAACCCTCCTTGCAGGGAGCACATGCCACTCTAGACAGAGTGATAGGCGCCACTTAGCCATGGGAGTCGTCGATGAAAACCTCTGAACCCGTTAGCACTTGCATAATCAACCAGCAAAAGCACCCCGGGCAGGCCCTCCGTGCCTCATTCCAACCGGACGAAGAATAGCACCATTGTCCCAGCAGCAACCCAAATCGCAGCACGTCCCCCTCCTCTGCGTAATCATCCCGGCTTACAACGAGGAAAAGCGCATACCCTCAACCTTGGAAAGGGTCACTGCCTACTTGCAAACTCAGGACTACTCCTGGCAGGTTCTTGTCGTCGACGACGGCAGTAGTGATCGCACCGCCAGCCTCGTCTCCGACTTCGCAGCCAGCCATCCCGGCGTCTCGCTGCTGTCCATTCCCCACACCGGCAAGGGCTGGGCGGTACGATCCGGCATGCTTCACACCCAGGCCCAGCACCGGTTCATCTGCGACGCAGACCTTTCCATGCCCATAGAGCAACTGGAACGTTTCCTGCCGCCCCGTCTCAGCGACTTCCACGTGGCTTTGGGCTCGCGGGAAGCTGCCGGAGCGCGCCGCTTCAACGAACCGCGCCGCCGTCACATCATGGGCAGGGTATACAATACCCTGACAAGGTTGCTTGCCGTGCCCGGGGTCAGCGATACGCAATGCGGGTTCAAGTGCTTCACAGGGCTGGCAGCGGATAAACTCTTCACCATGCAGCACACTCCGGGGTTTGCTTTCGACGTTGAAATACTATTCCTGGCTCGCCGTCTGGGGCTGCGCCTTGTAGAAGTACCCATAGACTGGCATTACTCCTCAGAAAGCAAGGTGCGTCCCCTACGGGACGGGCTGAGCATGATGTTGGATATTCTCAAGATTCGCTGGGCCTCCCTTAGAGGAAGGTACCGCGCCATCGACTCGTGAATGAAGACCATAGTTGTCATTCCAACCTACAACGAGGCTGAGAACCTCCCCATTTTGTTCGACGCCTTGTTTGCACTTCAGCTGCCGGGGCTGGAGCTCCTGGTGGTGGATGACAACTCGCCGGACGGCACCGCCGACCTCGCGCATAGACTCGGCCAGGAGCAACAGCGTGGAGTGCACGTGCTGCGTCGTGCCCAAAAAGAGGGGCTGGGCCCCGCCTACGTAGCCGGGTTTGAAGAGGCGCTGCGTTTGGGAGCGGAGACCGTGGTGCAAATGGACGCCGATATGTCGCACCCCACTGAGGTATTGCCAGACCTGCTGAACGCCCTTGACCGGTACCACGTAGTGGTCGCGTCGCGATATATACCCGGGGGAGGAGTATCGGGAGATTGGGGAGTATTGCGTCGTCTAATCAGCCGCGGCGGGGACTTTTACGTGCGCTTGGTAACCGGGCTGAAAGTACAGGACACCAAGTCCGGCTTCAAGGCCTATCGCAGAGAGAGTCTGCAAGCCCTGCCCCTGAGGTCCATACGAAGCCGCGGTTATATCTTCCAGACAGAGGTGCTCTACCTGTGTCAGCGCCTCGGCCTTTCTATGGGAGAGGTCCCGTACACCTTTGAGCAAAGAGCCGCCGGCCGCTCCAAAATGAGCCTGGGCATAATGTTGGAAGCGTTGTGGCGCGCTGTCCAAATGCGCTGGCGCCCTCCCAAACCGGTAGGCCGTCCATCCAATACCAACCGGAATTAGCCCATCCGCCACCAGGGCAACCGCCCGTTCACTATCGTACTACCGCACGGAGGCCAAAGCGCCTGCCTTCGTCGATATACGACGGCCCAGCCCCAGCAAGTCCACGGCTCTAGCCCGGGTCTCTTCGTCAAGCTCTGTATGCATGTGAAGCTCTCCGCCTTGCTTGAAAGCCAGAGGGATGCCGCCTCTATAAATGATCCTGTTGCCGTTCACGGCGGGGACCTTAGCCCCGGGCGTCAGTATGCCGGCCAAGTTCAGCGGGTCGCTAGCGGAAAGAGCCACCAACCGTTCATCCGGTTCCGACTTGCGCATGTTGCGCAGAGTCTCGATTGCCTCCGGCAGGGCGAACTGTTCTCCAATGAACCCGGCAACGAATCTGCCGCCGCGTATTTCCCCCCTTGCTTCAGAACGGCGATAGACCTGGAGAAGCGTACGCCAGGACGGAGCCATGGGCTCGCGGGCAAGCAGATCGGGGAACACTATTCCATAGCGATGCAGCAGCTGAATAGCGCGCTCCTCCACGGCGTTGTCTGCCGCGTAACGGGTCTGGAGCAGCGACCAGCGACTGGCGGGCAGGCGGCCCGCCCTGGAGCGTCTTTTGAACCTGGAAGAGCGCTGAACCCGCTTGGCGGCGCCGCTGACAAGGCCCCGCAGGGCGTTGAAGCCGTCAGCCGTGACCAGGCCAGCCGCCACAAGTTGCCAAAGCGCGTTCTCAACCTCTGAGGGCATCCGCTTTGTACCGGCGATGATATCCGGAAGGAACGAAGCTCCATAGCTGGACAGGAATTCTCTGACGTCGGCGGCTGCGCCAGTAACCAAGTAGCCATCCGGGGGCATTTCGTGCAGCAGCCATGGCAGCGCTTCTCTGAGGCCCAGGGACACGGTCCCGCTCCTTGAAAGCGGCGTTCGCGCCAGCGGAGCCTGGCCGTCGGCGAAACGTCGACTGAACCTGCCCCAGACGACCTCACCGGCCAGGCATAGGCTGTCCAGCGTGGAGGGGAGATAAGTCTCCATCCGAGAGGGCAGTATGTCCGCTTCCCAGGATGATGCGGAAGCTTCAAAGCCCTGCAACTGTTCGATAACTTCCAGCAAGCCCTCCTCACTGCGCGCCCTCCATGAAGCCGATGCGTGCTGCCATCGGAAGAGGAACCTCATGAACTCCGCCGACGACACAGGCTCTATTTCACGCCTCAACCGGGTGATGGTGTCCTTGTGGATCCTGGCCAGGATGCGGCGGTCGCAGAACTCCTCATCTTCCAGACCCGGAGTGAAGTAACCCCGCAATACGCCGCCGGTGGCTTCCAGATGGGCAAGCGCTATGTCCACGGCGCCCTTCCTCATTCCCAGTGCCTCGGCCATGCCGGCAGGGGTGAATGGGCCGGAGCACTCCACCCTGTTTCTGACCAGAATCAGCTCCGCTTCATCCTGACCGGGAGGCTCTGTCTCTGTCAAAGCTCCATTGGGCGCCGGTTCAAACCTGGCTTCAGGGAACGCCGCCGATACCAGGGGAACGTTTTCCCGGGCAATCCAGGCCATGCGGCCGTTGCCGTAAAGTGCCCTCAGAGCGCGGCCCTCCCCGGCCAACTCGTTGAACCAGCCCGGCCAGCTGTCTTTCTCAATGAGGTTTGCGCCGCGCCCTATATCCTGCTCAGGCAGTATTCCAAGAGTGAGTAAGGCGTCACGCAGCTCATCGGCGTCACGCACCACGGGCCAGGCATCTTGAGAACTGTTTTCTATAGCGGAGGCATCTAACGTCCCCAGCTCTCGCGAGTCTTCCGGCAAAGCACGGCGCAGCACTACCGCCCTGGAACGGCGTTCTTCCAGCGGCACGTCGTCCAGGAAAGCATAGGGCATGGCGTTCAGTATCTGGTGGCTGAAGACGGACGGCTGCACGGTATCCCTGGCAAACACCTCGATTGATCCCTTTTCTATTCCTTCCAGCACGCGGCGCATCCCTTCCACGTCCATCGCTTCGTTGAGGGCGTCTCGCATCGTTTCGAACACCAGGGGATGGTCCGGGATTTCGATGTCGCCGGGCATGGCGTTGTCCTGGCAGGCAACCTGTTCGGGGAACACCGCGGCCAGCAGGTCTTCCGAGCGCATCCTCTGGAAAGGAGGCGGCACCTTCTTTCCACCGGCGAAGCGCAATATGGACAGGGCGCGGGTAGCGTCCCAACGCCACCTGATGCCGAAAAGCGGCGCTTGGAGTATGGCCTGCTCCAGCACGTACTGCGCTTTCCTGGACGATATGTACTTGAAGACGTTGTCTATGGGGAACGTCATGGAAGGACCCAGCGAGAGGTTGATCCCGTCCTCGGTCGCCGACGCCTGAAGCTCGAAGTCGAAAGTGCGGCAGATCTCCTTCCTCAAAGACATGCCCCAGGCCTTGTTGATGTGAGACCCAAACGGAGAGTGTATTACCAACTGCATACCCCCCGCTTCATCGAAGAAGCGCTCGGCCACAATGCGCTTCTTGGTGGGCACACTCCCCAGGACTCTCATACCTTCTACAATGTACGCCGACGCCTGCTCCGCCACTTCCCTGGGGAAACCCTGGCTCATAAGCCATTGGACGCCCTTGCCGTCTTGGGAACGCTGATACAGCTCTTCGCGCAGGTCCGAAACCTCGTCCGAGAGCTCGCTGGTCCTGCCGGGCGCCTCACCGATCCAGAAGGGTATGGAAGGCGCCGCTCCCTGGGCATCCTCCACTCTCAGCCGGCCGCTCTCCACGCGCAGAATTCGCCACGGCGTATTGCCCAGCAAGAAAACGTCTCCCCTCATGCTCTCAATGGCGAAATCTTCGTTGACCGAGCCCACAAATGTGTTGTCCGGCTCCGCTATAACGTCGTAGTCCGCGTTCTCCGGGATGGCTCCACCGCTGGTCAGAGCCGCCAGGCGGGCGCCACGGCGCCCCTTCAGCTTGCGGTTCACCGCATCACGATGGAGATAAGCGTTGCGCCTGCCTTCCCTGGGAGCCACTCCGTAGGAGAGCATTTCAACCACCTGACTGAATCTCTCCCGGGGTAGGTCCTGATATGGATAGGCGCGGCGGCACAGGTTGTAGAGGGCATCCTCGTCCCAATCCTGGGAAGCGCACTCGGCAACTATCTGTTGCGCCAGTACGTCCAAGGGCCAGGGAGGAATGACCAATCTATCCAGATTACCCCTGTTGAAACCACGGACCAGCGCCATGCACTCCAGCAGTTCGTCTCGGGTCAGCGGGAACAAACGTCCCTTGGGTAGGCCGCTCAAAGAGTGTCCAGACCTGCCTACCCTTTGCAGCAGGAGACCAATGGAGCGCGGAGAACCTATCTGGCAGACAAGGTCTACAGAGCCGATGTCTATGCCCAGCTCCAGCGACGACGTGGCCACGCAGACCTTGACGTCCCCTTCTTTGAGCCGTTTCTCTGCGTCGTGGCGCGTTTTCTGGGAGAGGCTCCCGTGATGCGCCGCCACCGACTCCTCTCCCAATCTTTCCGAAAGCAGGTGCGCCACCCGCTCCACCAACCTACGCGTGTTCACGAAGACAAGAGTGGTGGTGTGGCTCTTGACCTCGCCGACTATCTTGTCCAGCACCCTGCCCCACAGCTCATGCGAGGCGATGGGGCCCAGCTCGTCGTCGGTAAGTTCTATAGCCAGGTCCATCTCTCTCGCGTGGCCCGTATCCACAATCAGACAGCCGGGTTTGCCTTCAGCATCGATATCTCCGGCGCCTACCAGAAATCCAGCCATCTCCTCTATGGGCCGCTGCGTGGCGGACAAACCGATCCTGGTTACCGGACCGTTTGCCAGGTTGCAGAGCCGTTCCACGGAGATGCTGAGGTGAGAGCCGCGCTTGTCGTCGGCCACTGCGTGGAGCTCGTCTAGGATGAGGCTCTTCACCTGTCGCAGGGACTGACGGCCGCTCTTGGAGGTAAGCAGGATGTACAACGACTCAGGCGTCGTGATCAATATATGCGGAGGTTGCTTTGCCATGGCCTGTCGCTGGCTGGGTGAGGTGTCCCCGGTGCGCACCGCCACACGTATCTCCGGTAGAGGCGTGCCATTGCGCTCCGCCATCTCCGCTATCTCCTGGAGGGGGACGGAGAGATTTCTGTGAATATCGTTGGACAGCGCCTTCAAGGGGGATACGTAGACTACCTGGGTGCTATCAGGCAGACCGCCATCCAGACCGGCCTTCACCAGGTTGTCCAGGCATGTGAGGAAGGCGGCCAACGTCTTCCCAGAGCCGGTGGGCGCCGCAATCAGGGTGTGCTTGCCCACGGCAATGGCCGGCCAGCCCTTGGCCTGCGCCTCGGTAGGGCCATCGAACCGCTGGTTGAACCAGTCCCGTATAAGTGGGTGAAATCCTTGGAGGCTCACGCCCCAACCCTCATAGCTCATAAGTTCTTGGAAGGAAGATTATATCCCTTTCATCCGGAATTGTCGCCCGTCCACTGTCATGCCCCGCTAGACGGATATTAGAGGGGCGGGGGGGCGTCCACCCAACTTATCACACCAGTTGCAGGAATTTTTGCGTACCATATTGTGTACCGGAAAGAATAGCCTTATCATATTAAAGTGGTTGAGGCGAGGTAAGGAGCTAGGATGAACGCGATCCCATTCTTTGGGTCACAGATTACTGACGATTACACCAAGTCTGCAATCAAGTTGCAGCAGGCCACCCATGAGCAATGGTCGGTGGACTGGCAAAATCTAACGCTTGTCTGCCGGCACGGTATTTCGCTAAGCCCCCCGGCTTGCGCCAGGCAATCAGCAGTCAACTTGAGGGAGTACGCGACCGCCCGGCATGCCAAGCCAAAGCGTTGAAGCCTCGGCACTGTTCCACTACTAGCTCCTGACGAGTCTCAAAGACTCAGCGACTTTGATAGCTAGTCCGCCACTTCCCTCAGAGGCCGTAATCCTTCAGGCTTACCGGGCCCTTTCTTGACCGTGGCGCGAGGGCCGGTCTCGGGCAAGAGGATTCCCGCTATGAGCAACGTGATTGGCATCAGCGCAAGCAACGTTAGGCTGGGTAGATAGGTTCCCAGCAAATCCGTGCTGGTGCCCACCAAGACCGGTCCGGCAAGGCTGAACAGATTGCCCACCGCAAGTCCGGCGGCAAGCACCATGGCAATTTCTTGAGCCGATTTCTGGGGAAGCTCCGTTGCCACTGTGAAGACCGTGGAGATGAACACCCATTGGGATATTCCAAGTGCGACCACAGATACGTATATCAGGGGCTGGTTGTTGAAGAGAAACGTGCCAAACCCGGAGGCGACAAATAGAATCCCCGCCCCTATCAGAAACGGGCGCCTCAATCCCAATCTGGCGGAAATCAGGCCCGCCACGGGACTTACCACCAGGCCAATGAAGGCGGGGATGCCTATGATGAAACCGGCCTTGGACAAAGAAAAGCCGAAGACTTCGTTGTAATAGGTAGGCAGCCAGGAGCTGAAGCTCAAATAGGTCAGGAACGGACCCACAAACGCCAGGGATATCAGGATAGTGGTCCTTTCCTTGAGAACGCTGAGCAGCCGTGGGATAGAGGGAGAGTTGACCGATACCCGGTCTTCCGCCGGTTCTTTACCAAAGACCACCCAGGCTATGGCCCCCACTAGGGCCACCGCTCCGAAAGCAAACAGCGTTATATCCCAGCCGAAGAGGTTGGCAATAGGTACGCCTATGAACAGAGATATAGCCATGCCGCCCGTCTGTCCCATCCAGTTGATCCCGTTGACCACGGGCAGTTCCCGGCGGTCGAACCATTGCGAAGCCACTGCGCCCACCAGGGGGATCACCACTCCGGCGCCGAAAGCAAAGACCACCCGCCAGGCAACGTGTCCGGCGAAGTTGGGCATGAACGGCGCCAGCATGCCCACCGACATCAGAAAGGCGCCGGCAGCAAATGTCCTATGTATACCGAAGCGCGCTGCCAGAAAGCCCGACGGTACGTTGCCCACGGCCAGCATCAGAGCCATAACCGCAACCAGGATGCTGACCGTGCTCCTGTCCAGACTGTATTCGTCCATTATCAGGGGGAACAACGGGGCCGGCGCCAGTACGTTGATGCCTATGCTCAACTGGGCCACTACAAGCAGGCCTTCTATGACCCAGCGGTATCTGCTTCTGGAGGGTTGCTGCATCTCCATCCCACAAAAAACGCGGCTCCCACGAGCCGCACTGTCGTTTCAAGGTAAATCAGTTCAACCTAACCTAGAATTATAGCGCAGCGCTGGAGCGTAGTCGATAGAGGCTAAACCGTAGGATGAGATTGTCGGCGCATTGCATGCTGGCACCTCCGGGCATAGATGTTATGGTACGGTTACTGGTGCATACCCGCCGCCGGTGAGCCCTTCGATGGAGGATTGGTAGAGAAATGACACGTATGCAAACGCTGGCCGCTAGGCTCAATGAAATGTGCAATGAACTACCGTTTCATACAGGGTGGCACTTGAAAGACGTATCCTCCGGTGAAACGTCCCACCTGAACGGCGACGTAGTGGTCCCGTCTGCCAGCACACGCAAGATCGCTATCCTGATAGCCGCCCTCAAAGCCGTAAACCAGGGCAAATTCAGATCATTCCAGCCTGTTGTGGTGCAGTCCAAGTATCAGAACAACGATTCAGGTTGCTTTCAGCACTTGAGGCCGGGGTTTGCTATAACCCTCCAGGACGCCCTGGTAATGATGATCATAGTCAGCGACAACACGTGTACAGGCGCAATCTCAGACATGGTTGGCCTAGACAACGTCAACGCTGTCTGCCAGTCAATAGGCATGAAGGGCACCAATCACCTGGTCGGCCTGCCGCCTCTGGGCCTGGGCCGCAATCACTCGCTGGGCCAGGTAAACACCACTACTCCAAATGACGTTGGCTTGCTGCTTGACCTGATCCTGCAGGGTTCCTCAGACCCCACGGCAGCGGACAAGTTGGGCTGCACCACAGAGCTATGCCGGCTGGCCATTGATATTCTCAGCTGGCAGAAACTGCGCAACAAGCTGCCCGCTCTGCTGCCGCTGGGCACAAGGGTAGCGCACAAAACGGGGACCGGCTACGAATCGCGAAACCTAAATGATGCAGGGATTATCTATCAAGGCAACGAGCCGTTGTTCATACTCTCCGTTTATACGGAGAACGTCCCTGTGGAGCTGCCGGATGGACAAGCGGGACATGCCGCTGCTTCAGCACTCATCTCACGCATATGCAGAGAGTGCTACGATGTCCTGAAGCGCTAGGCACGGGTTCGCTCACTCTGTCTGACCTGTACCGTTTGTCCTGACGGAATAAGACTCAATTGTTCCCCGTGCGTAACACTGATATAATTGAGCCACTTGCAATAGTTTATCCAAGGGTAATTGGCAAGGAAGAGCACATGTCCGATTCAGCTGAAGAACAGGTCGCAAGCGGAGCTTCGGGAAGCAATGTCTCAACCCGGATTCAGGGTGAGGAGAGTCAATCCGCGGTAACCCAGCGCAGAGGGTCCACTCTCTACTCCATGCCTTCCCCCTTCCCCGAGGGTTGGTATTTCGTCGCAACCCGTAAGGCCGTAGAGAAGGCCAAGCTCATCCAGAAGACGTGGATGGGCGAGAACATCCTCATATGGTGCGACAGTAAGGGGCATATCTGCGTCTCTGAGTCCTATTGCCCGCATCTAGGCGCCGATATGGGGCCTGACGGAGGAGGATGCATACGCGACGGCCGGTTGCTCTGCCCCTTCCATGGCTATGAGTTCGATACAACAGGCCAGTGCGTAGCCACTCCCTTTGCCCCTCCACCCAAGACCGCAAAGTTGCGCGTCTACGAGACACAGGAAATCAACGGCCTCATCTTCGCCTGGTGGGGCATTGGGGGACGAGCGCCGCATTGGAGGCTGCCCACAGAGACGCTAGAGCAAGCGGGGTGGGGCAACTCACAGATCAACACCCTTCGCTTTGCCGGCCATCCCCAGGAGACAACAGAGAACGTAGTAGACCTGGCCCACTTGCGCTACGTCCACGGCTACGACAACGTGAACTCCGCCCTGGAATTGGCTGTGGACGGCCCATGTCTCGAGGCTCATTTCGACTTTAAGAGAGTTCGAAGGATCGTCAAAATGACGAACCTTACCTTTGATTGCTCGGCCAGAGCCCACATATTTGGACTGGGCTATTCATTCGTGGAAGTCCGCGAGCAGTCGATAGGAATGGATCTACGCCTATGGGTGCTGGCGACGCCGGTTGACGGCAAGCTCATAGACCTCACGCTGGTTTCCCAGGTGAAAGAGATCCGCAAGCCAAAGCGGATGTTCGCAGGCTTGGGCTTCCTCCCGACGATGATACGAGCGCCCATAATGAACAGGTTCATCGCGTCCCAGCAGCGGGACGACGTTCTGCAGGACGTGGTCATCTGGAGCCGCAAGCAATACAATTCGCGCCCGCGCCTCTGCCGTTCCGACGGCAAGATCATGCCCTTCCGGGCCTACTGCGCCCAGTTCTACACGAACCCGAACGATTAGGGCTACGCCGTTCTTTTAACCCACACCGGCCGCAAGCAGTCTCCGCAGCGTTCAGCCCTTCACCTTCCTGAACCGCCTTCCGTACATGAGGCTTCCGTAGTGGTTGAACCACCGCCTTGCTTCGGGGTCGTTGAAGTGGTAGTCCGCGCCGAGTTGTCTTGCGGCGGCAAGCCCCGTAACAAGGCAGGTCTCCTGACTGTTCACTAGCGTGTGTGAGCCGCAGTGCCACGTTCGCCTCCTGCCCTGAATGAAGCGGAACAAGGGGACGAGCAACACAACGTGACGCACATCGTGGACTATGTGCTGAAGCGACCTCTCCTTGACGATCTTTCGTTCATCGATGGGGCTGATGGGGTTGTAGGTCACCAGACAGGGTTTGTCAGACCGCATGGCCCATGGCTGCTGGTTGTGCATGATGTACGTGATTTCATAGTTGTCCGGTTTCGTGCCGTAGTGTTCAATATGGTTGGTCCGTGTTGTCAGGGGATTCACCTCGTTGTCGGGAAGGACTGAGGAATCGGAGTGAACCACGGCGCGGCCATGTATCTCGCTTTCGTAACGTATCCTGGAGAGGATATACCGTTCAAGAAACGTGGGGTTGTCCAGAATGCTGAGCGTATGGTTCGCATTGCAGGCGAAGATAACTTCGTCGAAGGTCTCCTGAACGCCGTCATTGTCCTCTACCACTACGCAGGATGCCTGCCGGTACACTTTTCGGACGGGCCGGCTAAGGTAGATCTTGTCCCGGAAGTTGGCCGTCAAGTGGTCATAGATGTGCCGCGTTCCCTGGTCCCAAGTCTGCATCGGCGTGGCGGTCTCGATATCGAAGAACTCGAGATACCTGGCGAATAGCGCCGCAGGCATGTCGAATATCTTGTTTGCCAGCACAAAGTTGATGAACATGGGTTTCAGAATCTTGTATCTGAAGTCCCCAGAGAATCTGCCCAGGCTCAGGACAGTCCCTATGCTGACGTAGTTGAACGGGTTGAGGGCATTCAGCAGCTTCGACCGGGAACGGGTTAGCCAGCCAAACCGGTGCAAGCACCTCAAGAGCCGTTGAAATCTCGCAATCTCGGACTGCAGTTGCTCCCTGATGTCGGAATCAAAGTCGTGAGCGTAGATACCGTCGCCGTACTTCACGCTGTAGCTGAACCTAGTATCGAGCAGTTCAATGCCGAACTGTTCCATCAACAGCAGGATGTGCTGATATACGGACGGAATCAAAGCGGTGACGGAAATGTCGAAGGGAACTGAGCTGCCGTCTTCTTGCGGCATATCGGCTGTATAGGCATTGCCGCCAATCTGTTCCTGGGCTTCGAACAGCCGGAGGTCAAAGCGGTCCGGGTGATGATGCAACGCCCATGCCGCCCCCAGCCCGGACACACCTCCACCAACGATAGCTATGCGCCGCGGCATTGCCCTACCTCTACCGGTTTCCATGATCTCCTATTGTACAATGTTCTCCTTGCGTTCCACCGGCCCCGTCCCTATGCGCGGTTCGTTGACAGCGCATCACAGGTCTAATATCATTGGCTACTAAATTCATTTTTGCGTAAAGAGGGTGAGAGTTTGGTCCAAGTGAGCATTTCCGAAGGGGAGAGTTTCGACAGCCTGCTAAGGCGTTTCAGTAAGAAGGTGCAGCAAGACGGCATCCTTTCCGAAGCCCGCCGCAGAGAGCACTTCGAGCCCCCCAGCATAAAGCGTAAAAAGAAGGCAGCTGCCAAACGCCGCAAGAGTTCCAGGCGCTAGCCGGCCTCCCTCAGAGCCGGAATCTTCCTAAGATGTCACTCCAGGAACGCCTTTCAGAAGACCTTAAGGACGCAATGCGCCGGAAAGACGAAACCCGCCGTTCCACCATCCGCTTCATCCGTGCTGCCGTACAAAACCAGGAAATAGATAAAAGGAAAGCCCTGGACGACGATGAGATCATAGGTGTCCTAAGTAGCTTGGTGCGCCAGCATCAAGAAAGCATTGCTGAATTCAAGAAAGCAGACCGGCAGGACCTGGTAGGTAAGGAAGAAGCCGAACTGAGCATCATCCGTGAGTATATGCCGGAGCAGATCCCGGAAGAACAGCTCGCCGAGCTCGCCAGGGAAGCCATCTCCCAAACAAGCGCCTCCGGCCCCGGCGACATGGGTAAGGTAATGAGTCTCCTCATGCCGCAAGTACGCGGGCGCGCAGACGGCGCCCAGGTCAGCAGCGTAGTTAGGCAACTCCTCTCAGCCTGACGTGACCCTCCACGTGATCCGGTTTACTTCTTATATATGACAGGGTGGAGGATGCGTGGGGCGGCTGCCTACAGCTTATCTATGACAAGTTCCTTCATTAGCTTTCAGGCGCTGGGGCGGTCCTGGTCTGGGACGTTGAGGTTGTACTGCGTAACACCCAAACCGGCCAGATGGCGTATCCGTTCCATGCATTCGTCGGGAGTGCCCGTCATGCCGCGGTATCGTTCGTTGAGGTAGTCCCGTACGTCGTACTCCTCGGCCAGGCGGTCGTACTCCTGCAGCTGCTCTATGGACGGCCTGCTGTGGGTCGTCAGATCGTAGGCCAGCGATAGCTTCTTGATCCCTTCTTTGTAGCGGTCCGGGATGAACTTGCCCTCCAGGGTGTAGCGGCCCAGGTAGTTGGCCTCGCGGGTGGCGCCGCCCTGTCGCTCCAAAGGCGCGTTGCCCGGATCCGTGTAGACGTTGAAGGCAACATTCCACCAGATATCCAGGTCTTTCAGGGTGCGTCCCGCTGCTGCGGCGCCCTCCTGCACAGCCTGCAGGGCGCCCTGCGCCACGTCGGGGGAAGTGCCCGATCCGATGATAACGCCGTCGGCTATTTCACCGGCGAGGCGCAGTCCTCTCACGGCAATGGCGGCGATGTAGATGGGGATGCGCCGCTTGGCCCAGGGCAGCCGGGAAACGCCGCCCTGGTACTCGGCGCGGCCTTGGGTCAGGAGGTCACGCACGGCGATGACGTACTCCCTCAGAGACGCCACCGACGAGGCTCTGTTGCCCGCGTTGTATACACCGCTGTTCCCCGTGCCGATGCCTATGCTGACCCTGCCGGGAGCAATTTCATCGAGAGCGGCGGCGGCGCTAGCGGTGACCACGGGGTGCCGCGTCACGGGGTTGGTGACCCAGGGGCCAAGCCGAATGTTGGTGGTGTTGAGCGCGGCCACGGTACAGGCGACCCAGGGGTCGCGATAGAGTGCGGGTGAATCGGCGATGCCCATGCGGTGATAGCCGAGGCTTTCCACGGCGCGGGCCCATTCGATAACGTCCCGATAGGAGCCTGGGCGTGAACTGGTGGAGAATTTGACGTCCATGGCGTCCATGCTATGTGGGTGAATTGAGGAGTGTCAATTGTAGCCATCTATCCTCCCTGATATGATTGCTCATTACGGGGAGGGATGAGCAGCCCTCTCCATCTTCTTGGATTGGGCAACCATTCAGGGACGGAGGCGCTAGTGAACGGCATATGGGTTGTTGGTTCGGTGGCTGTGATTGCCTCAGTCGCGGTCAACCTGATAATACGGACGATTGCCGTACCGGTATTGGACATCTCCGATGAGTTCGAGCCCATGCAGACATTTCGCATCGCGTTCTTTACTGTAATAGGCACGGGCGCCGGAGTGGTGGCGTTTCACTTCATCAGACAACGGGCCAGCCAGCCAGCGAGGACGTTCCTCATAGTCGCCGTTGCGGCGCTTGCCGGATCCTACGTGCCCAACTTGTTTCTCCTGTTCGCCGGGTCGCAGGACGCGTTCCCCGGTCTAACGGATTCAGCGGTTGTAGCGCTGATGTTCATGCATTTGGCTGCAGCGGTAATCACAGTGGGGACTCTGGTGTGGTGGGAGCTCCGCGGCAGCGGATGATTTGTAGAGACGCAGAACGTAGAAGAAGAATGCACCAAGCGGAGGTCTAGCACATGCCAAGGATGACCGGCGGTGAAGCTGTAGTCAGGGCGCTGGTGGCGGAAGGGGTTGAAGTGGTGTTCGGGCTGCCCGGGGTACAGATAATGCACATCTACGACGCTTTCTACAACAATCCGGACATACGGGTAATCTCCTGCCGGCACGAGCAGACCACGGCCTACATGGCCGACGGCTACGCCCGTTCAACAGGCAAAGTGGGTGTTGCGCTGGTGGTGCCCGGTCCCGGCGCTTACAACGCCGCGGCCGGCATGTCGGACGCTTACGCTACGTCGTCGCCGGTGCTGCTGATATCGGGGCAGATAGATAGCAACGAGATAGGCAAGGACTTCGGGCAGCTCCATGAGATAACGGACCAGCTGGAGTTCATGAAACCGGTGGTGAAGTGGAACGACCTGGTTACAAGAGCAGAGGCGATACCGGAAACCATCCACGAAGCGATGCGGCAGATGAAGACAGGCAGGCCGCGGCCGGTCGAGGTGGAGATACCCCCCGACACCCTGGGAACGGTGGCGGACATAGACCTGGTTGAGCCGGAGGAGTACACCAGGCCAGCTCCCGACCCTGCTGTCATAGAAGCCGCCGCCAAGCTGATCGCCTCGGCGGAGAGGCCCCTAATCTGGGCCGGCGGTGGTGTAAATCTGGCCGATGCCAGCGCGGAGCTGACCCGCCTGGCCGAGTTGCTCCAAGCGCCGGTGATCAACACATCCGAAGGCAAGGGCGCCATTCCTGAGACCCACCCGCTCTCCATGGGAACGACGGCTTACAGCTGGGGGCCGGGAGCGGAGATGTTCCCCCAGGCCGACGTAGTGCTGTCCGTGGGCAGCAGACTGGGCAGCTACCGGCCAGAGCCGGGAACAACGCCGCGAAGCGACCAGAAGCTGATCAACCTCAACATAGACGAGACCGAGTTCGGCAAGACTATGCCGGTTGAAATCGGTATCGCCGCCGACGCCAAAATAGGACTGAGCCGGCTTGTAGCGGCGCTGCAGGGGCGTTCCATACGCAACGAGTGGGACAAGGGAAAGCTAGCGGAGGTCAAGGCAAGGATACTGGACAGAGTCAGAGAAGCAGGGCCGCGGCAGGTGGACTTGGTGGAAGATATAAGGAAAGCGGTGCCAGAGGACGGCTTCCTAATAGGCGGCATTACCAACATAGGGGCATGGAGCTACCTGGCATATCCCGCTCTCAAGGAGCGCACCTTCATCACGTCGTCATACATGGGGAATCTGGGGTTCGGCTTTCCCACCGCGCTGGGGGTGAAGGTAGGCAACCCGGACAAAGCGGTGGTGGCGTTGACGGGTGACGGCGGCTTCGCCTATGCCATGGCGGACCTGGCCACGGCAGTGCAGTATGGGATCAACGTGGTAACAGTGATCTTCAACAACGGCGGGTATGGGGCATCATACCGGGACCAGCACCGGCGATTCGGAGGGCGGCTGGTGGGCACTGAGCTGCACAACCCGGACTTTGTAAAGCTGGCGGAGAGCTTTGGAGCCAGGGGCATGAAGGTGGCGCATCTAGAGGAAACAGGCCCCGCCATCAAAGACGCCCTCGCCGACAGTAGGCCGGTGGTGATAGAGGTGGCGCTGCCCCCTGAACTCGACCCGCCATACTATTTAACGCCGCCCAGGGAGTGAAATATTAGTTGGGAGGCGTTGATGGGTCACAGTATACAGAGAAAGCGAGTGCATCGAAGGGTATTGATATAACAAAGAGAGTTTGTAGAAGTGGCTAGAGATGTATAGCGGCAATAGAATCCAAGCAGCACAGTGGCTGGTACTTATTGGCCTTCTTATCGTTATCTTGCTGTTGGGAGGAATAGCATGCGGCGACTCTGCAACCGCTACGCCAGTTCCAACCTTTACACCCTCACCTACCGCCACGCCCACTCCTGTTCCCAAACTCCAGATGTTCAATGAAGCCACGGACGTTACCCCGCCCAGCGAACCCGTAGGGTTCAGCGAAGCGGAGTCTGCATTCGGGCAATTGCTGTCTTCCGGCATATCACTGCCTGACATGCTAGAAAACGCTCAGTTGAGCATTGTTGAAATCAACACGCTTACCAGTAGCGGAACCGGCTTCATAGTCAGTGACGAGGGATTGGTGGTCACTAATAGACACGTAGTGCAGGGAGCGGATAGCGTGAATCTGCGAGTGGGCACAGGTAGACAGTATTCAGCACAAGTGATCGGCGGGCATCCTAGTCGAGATATAGCCTATCTGATGATTGAAGCCGATGGTGATTTTGTGCCAATGTCGCTTGGCGACTCGGACACCGTTAGGGTGGGAGAAACGGTCATTGTTATCGGGTTCCCCATTGCTTCCAGCCTGGGCTCAGAGCCTACAGTCAGCCGGGGCATCGTCTCGGCAAGACGCGACGATGATGGCTTCTTGCAGACTGATGCACCTGTGAATCCTGGCAACAGTGGCGGCCCTATGCTTGATCCGTTTGGAAATGTGATAGGTGTTGTCGTGTCGCGGATTGAGGAAGCAGGCGGTAGGGATATTACTGGCATTGGCTTTGCCATCCCTATCAACGAAGTGAAAGAGGACCTGGGCAGCCAAGTGGTGTCGTCCACGCCAACTCCCACGCCTACTTTCGGTCCTACGCCAACGCCTACGCCCAGCCCAACGCCGACGGCTACACCGACACCGGAACCTACGCCAACCCCCACTGCAACTCCGACGCCGCATCCGGCCACCTACTGCCGTGAGTGGGAGGCACTGGTGCTGGAGTGGATAAGGCAAGGCAACGTCTACTATGCTCATAGCCATGGTGGAAGGGCGTCGCCTGAAGTGCCGGACCATCCCAACTTGACCGCGAGGCAAGGGGATCAGTTTTGCATTACTGCTTTCCCACACGGGCGTTTATACTTCTCTGGACATCCTGATCGCAGGCTCACCTACACGTTGGGTGGTACTACCATCGGAGATGGGGAAAGGGAATTGTTGCCTGGTAACTACGCATATGTGGCGCCTACCGGAGATGATCGCGTGGAAGAAAAGAGATGCTTTGTTGGCACTAATTACGTCGATAATCTCAACGGCCCGAATGAGTGGAACGAAACGCCCATGCCCTACGGAGAACCGTTTAGCTTTACCTTCCACACCTATCATGGGAAGGTGATTCTGGGCGGAGTGAGGTGCAATGGCTACTTCCAGCGTATAGGAGGTTAAAACGCCTATATGGCTTTTAGGATCCAGTCAAGCCGTATTGCTTTTTTTGATAACCCCGCCGCTTGTGCTGGCTTCCAACACTATCGAATCCCAACTATGAACCTCAAAGTGGTACCATTGGGTAGGCAGGACACGAGCATGGGATGAGCACAGCAGTGGCACCACACACCGCTCAGGTAATGAACTATGGTTAGATTGTTCCCCAAACGGGCTGGAATAGGAGTCTTAGAGATACGCGGCATCATAGGCGCTAGCCTGCAAGCTTCCGTGTATCACGAGTTGCTGGACAGGCTGGAACGCGACCCCAAAGCAGGAGCCGTGGTGCTGGACATCGACTCTCCGGGGGGAGCAGTTGGCGCATCGGAGGACCTGTATCTGAAGACAAAGCGTCTCTCCAAGAAGAAGCCGGTGGTGGCTTTCATCAGGGGCAGCGGCACTTCCGGAGCCTACCTGCTGGCCTGCGCCGCCACCAGGATAATTGCGCTGCCCAGCGCCATCGTGGGTTCCATAGGCGTAATCTCCATGCGCCCCGAAGCTTCCGGGCTGCTGGACAGGCTGGGAGTAGGCTTTTCGGTTAGCAAGAGCGGGCCTCTGAAGGATATGGGCGCGTTCTACAGGCCTCCCACCGATGATGAACGAGCCAAACTCCAGACGCTGATCGACGAGCTGTTCATGGCGTTTCTGGAAGAAGTGGCGGAGTCGCGGAAGATGGACCTGGACGAGGCACGCAGGTACGCCACGGGCGAGGTGTTCACAGCAAGACGCGCCGTGGAGACCAAGCTCATAGACGAGACGGGCGACTTTGACAAGGCGCTGGACACGGCGGCTGAACTTGGCAAGGTGCCGCGCCGCATGAAGTACCTGAGGCCGCCCAGGACGCTCAGGCAGAGGATGCTGGGCCAGTTTGCTACGTGGTCGCTGGAGGCTGCCCTGGACGGGGCAGAGGCGGCAAGCGTGCCCAAGCTATGGTATCTGTAAGGCACGTGGGCGCAGAGATGATTAAAGGGCAGCACCTACAGAGGGGTTGCCGCTTCTTGATATAATCCCGTGACTCGTAATGCGCACAGTACAGGGGATTGCAACAGACGCCAAGAGGCTTGGGATTGAACTATTGCCCGGGCAGTTGGACAAATTTCAGGTCTATACCAAGGAGCTACTGGATTGGAACCAGCGCGTCAATTTGACCGCGATCACGGAGCCCTTCCAGGTGGAGAGGCTCCATTTTCTAGACTCGTTGACCGTGTCACTGGCCTTGCCAGCGCAGGTCAAGTCTGGCGGCACCCTGTGCGACGTGGGCAGCGGCGCCGGTTTCCCGGGCGTTCCTTTGAAAATAGCCTTCCCTGGCATCAAGCTCACGGTTGTGGACTCGGCGGCCAAGCGTACTGGTTTCCTGGAAAGGCTGGTGTCCGTCTTGGGTCTGGTGGACGTTGAGGTGATCAACGGCAGAGCAGAGGATGTGGGACGGCGCTCTGAATTCAGGGAGAGGTTCGACGTTGTAGTATCGCGGGCGGTGGCCGAAACGAGAGTACTTCTGGAGTACACCCTGCCCCTGTGCCGGGTAGGCGGCTTGGTGATCATGCAGAAGAAGGGGGATGTGCAAGAGGAGGTGGACCGTGCGTTGGGGAGCCTCCGGGAACTGGGGGGTGGACGACTGGAGTTGGTAGAAGTGCCGGAAGAGGTTCTGGAAGGGCAGCGAAAACTTGCCGTGGTGGAGAAAACATCGACGACGCCATCAGGGTATCCCAGGCGTGCGGGGATTCCCGCCAAGAGGCCTTTATGAGATACGGAGAGCCAACATAGATTCATCCAAGCAACAGTCCAAGTTCTCTCTGAGGCGAAGGTTTTTCTCAGCGCCGACGCTGATATCCTTTATCCTGGCTTTTGTCATCATCTATTTTCTGTTTTCCCGCTTTTCGATCAATTTAGATGCGACCTGGGAAACCATACGTGGCAGCAATCCGCTGCTCTATCTAGCGGCGATGCTGGTGCATTACACCACGTTTCTGTTCAGAGGAGCGCGCTGGCGGGTGCTGCTGGATAACGCCGGGGTGTCGCAGACGGCTGAGCTGCCTTCTGTCGTCGCTTCGGCAAGGCTGGTGCTGGTGGGTTGGTTCACCAGCTCGGTGACGTGGTTTCGCATGGGCGATGCTTATCGCGCCTATGCCTACACGGAGGAAAGCGGCGCGCCACTGGCCCGCACCGGCGGCACCGTGGTGGCGGAACGGATAATGGACGTGATGCTGGTCTTTATACTGCTGCTGGCAGGCTTCCTCCTGATCACCATTGATTCTGAAAAAAGGCCTTCTCAGCTGTTGATAGTGATAGGCTTGGTGCTGGTGACCTGTTCCTTGCTGGGATTGCTGGCCATGCAGATATTCTGGAAACAGGCAGCGGCCGTACTGCCCAAACGTCTGCGCAGATCGTATGTCAGCTTCCACCATGGGACCATGCGCAGCTTCAGGACACTGCCCCAGGTGGGTCTCTTTGGACTGCTGGGCTGGCTGTCAGAGGTAGGCCGGCTTTACCTGGTGGTCAGTGCAACTGGACTTGAGGTGGGCATTGGCCTCATTCTATTCGTCACCGTTGCCAATGCGCTGCTCTCCGCGGTGCCCATCACACCGGGCGGCCTGGGTATAGTGGAGTCCGGAATCGCCGGCCTGTTGGCGTTGGCGGTTGCGGAGGAGAGCGCAGTATCCATTGTCCTGCTGGACAGGTCAATCAGCTACCTGAGTGTAATCATATTTGGCGCCGTGGCCCTGGCATACCATCAGCACGTAGTGGTCCAAAGATCCAGAAAACAGGCGCAGGCAAGCGAACGGCATTCCACTGGAAACGGGCAAACGGACAGCCATTGACTACCTCTTTTCTTTGTGCAATCCTTCCAGCGGAAAAGGGACGGGGCTTCCGGTTGCTGCCCTTGACGTTCGCTCTGACCGTTCGTAGGTCGTGCATGGAAGAGAAGCACCCGACCGATAAATCGGAAAAGAGGGAGCTATGGGTAAGAGACTCTTTGTAGGCAACATGTCCTTCTCCATGACGGAGGAAGACCTGGAGACGGTGTTTGGCGAGTACGGAGAGGTCGTTTCGGCGGCCGTGATCAGAGACAGAGAGAACAACCGGCACCAGGGCTTCGACTTCGTGGAGTTCACCTCTGACGAGTCCGCCGGTGAAGCAATGAGCAAGCTGAACGGACAGGAAGTCATGGGACGCACCTTGCGTGTCGACGAGGCCAAGGAGCGGACCAGCAGGCCAAGAGCCGACGGCTTCAACGACAGGCGCTGGTAGGCCAATGAGTCCTGCTATGTTAAAGGCGGGTTGCAACTTACCCATGGGAGCACTTCTATGACCTGGGCCGAGGATATGGTGCAATGTCTCAAGGAAAGCAAGATTTCTCTGATTGCGTTTGTGCCGGATATCTCCATTGCCCAGGTAACGCAGCTCATGCAAAAAGACCCCTATTTCCACGTTGTTTCGGCGACCAGGGAAGAGGAGGCCATAGGCATAGCGGCTGGCGCTTACGCGGTGGGGCGTAATGCGGCTGTCTTCATGCAGTCCAGCGGCTTTGGCAACTCGATAAACGCCATCAACAGCCTGTGCATCCCCTGCCGCATTCCAATCCCGCTATTCATCAACCTGCGCGGTGAGCTGAACGAGTTCAACATTGCGCAGGTGCCCATGGGCCGCTCTACAAGACCGATCCTGGACACTCTGGGCATCATCCAATACACGCTGGACGACCCGGTAAAGATGCCCGCAGTGGTCTCCGGCGCTCTGAAGCTGTGCTACTCAAGCAGAGAGCCGCTGGCCTTGTGCATGACTCCTCTGCTTCACGGAGGCAAACTTGCATAGGCTAGAGGCAACTAAGCTCATACTGAGCCATCTCAATGACGAACCCGTGGTGGCCAACCTTGGCCCCACAACCGATGAGCTGTGGCATGCCGGGCACCGGGACCGCAACTTCTACACCTACGGCTCCATGGGCTTGTGCTCATCCAACGCCCTGGGAATGGCCCTGTCCATACCGGACAAGGTCATCTCGCTGGACGGCGACGGTTCGCTGCTGATGAACATGGGCGCCATAGCCACCATAGGCCAGGAACAGCCGAAGAACCTGATAGTAGTGGTGTGGGACAACGAAGAGTGGGGCCAGACCGGCCACCAGACCAGCCATACGGGACGCGGCACAGACCTGGAGCAGGTGGCCAAGGCTTGCAGCATCCCCCGCACGGCTACCGTGGAAACGCTGGAGGACCTGGACCAAGTGTTCCGGCAAGCCCTGAACGAGGACGGTCCCTGGTTCATAGTGGCCAAGATAGAGGAGGAGGAGTACCTTCCCCTGGCCCCCAACGAGCCGGAGATGACCCTCTACCGGTTCAGGAGCACGTTCGTAGAGCCTGAGTCGCCGTCCCACTGATAGAGATAAGACGCCACCCTTGAAGGGGGTAGCGCAGCTTCTTCAGTCGCCCGTATTCAGTTGCATTCCGATGCCTGAGATTCAGTTCATTAGCCGGCCGTGACCAAGGGCTAAAGCCACAACTGTACCCCGTTCCCAACGAGCTTTCGTCCAGAAGACCCTCCTGTCAGTCCGCTTTGCATATCGTAAGTATTGCCACCACCTCTTGACATACGTGTAATTATATTATAGCGTAATTTCTATACATCGATAGCAGTAATTCACGCTAGCAGAGGAGGACGCCATGACAAGTGAGAGGTTTGCAGGAGACGTCGATTCATTGGTTGAGGAGGTCGAGCGGGCTGTCCGTGACACACTCGGCGAGAGGGTGCAGCCGGAGAATATTGACGACCTGGTGAACCGCGTCAGCGAGGCCGTGAGGAACGCCGTCAGCGGAGACAAGACTCACGATTTGGGCTCGGTTGAGAGAGAAGTCCGCAGGGCGGTCCGGGACGCGGTGGGAGATGCGGGGCTGGGAGAAGACACTGAAACCCTGGCTGACTGGATCACCAAATCCGTGCGCACCTCGTTCAACCGAGGATCGGAGCTGGCCGGGTCAGTTGGACAGAGCTTGAAGGATAGGATACAGACCATGGTGGGTGGAGTGCGCGGAACCGGCAGGGATGGCGTGGTGATGGTCAGGGTCAACCAAGAGAGCATGGAACGCATGAACGAGTTGATCGAGGCCGGCCTCGTAGGCAGCCGGTCGGAGGCGGCTGCCTACCTCATTGCGGAAGGGATCAAGGCGCGCCAAGGCCTCTTCGACGGGATATCCTCGAAGATAGAGGCAATCAGGAAAGCTAGAGAGGAGTTGCAAAGCCTCCTCAACGAGGAGGGCACACCCCGCTCTTAGCCCACTCGCAACAACGAATCACCAATCACAAAATTGGGAGGGACGAATGCAGGCCACAACCAGCGTCAAATCGCACGGACTCATCAACTGCGACGGATGCGGCCATCCCATCCCTGGGGATCAGCCAGTTCTGTCCGACATACCCGAACAGATTCCCGAGGACTTCCCGCGAGAGGCGTTCCGGCACTTTCACATCCACTGCCACAGGTGCAAGGCCAATAGTATCCCTTGCTATCAACTGTACGCCTCTCGCCAGGTCTCGTTTGCGGCCCAGGCCAATGCAGACTGCGACCGATGTGGCCACCCGATACACGCGGGCCAAGACGTGCTGAGAGATTCCATCTTTATATGGAACACAACCAGGGACACTGGAGATAATGGAGTGGCGAGTGGGGGACTCGCAGGCATAGGCAGAACCCACAAGTCCATAGCTCCTACTCCCTTCAAGACCCTTGGGCTTAAGAGGAAGTTCGTAAAGGCGGGACTTGGAAAAGACCGCGGGTATCGCACCGTTGCCCAGGCTGAAGAGCTCTACCTTCGTTCTGTTCCACGCCAAGTCCGCCAGTTTGGACTTAAAGGCGTCACCGATTTCCTCAAAGGCAAGGACGCCAGTCACATCGAGTCTGTCGCTAATCAGCCGGGCAAAGCGAACATGCCTTGGAACATTCTTTGGGAGCCTAGCCAGCATAACCGCAGTCGCGGCCCCGCTAACATGAAGCCCTGGGGTAGGATGCGCGCTCAGGCCAGGAACAGAGCGGATGTTGCTCGCATCGTGGGTAAAAACGCTCTGGGAAACGCGAGAACAGGGGCAATGTGGGGTGCATTGCTGGAGGCTCCGGTGAGCGCCGTCGAGGGCACTATATGCGTGGCCAAGGGCAAGATGTCCAAGAAGGACGCCGCCAAGAAGGCGGCTATGAATACTGCCAAGTCGAGCGCGGTAGCCGGCACTACCGTCATAGGGTTCACTGTTGTAGCTGCATTAGGCGCTGGCCCCGTCTTGACTGCGGCATCTCCTGTACTGATCCTGATCGGCGGGGCAATCTATGGCGTCTCTACCGTTCAACGCATACAGGCAGCAATGCATGACCCCAATCCGTTGCCTAGCGTGCCCTTCTACTTCCACACTGGTTGCTCAGATTGTGGAACTGGCCTGAACTGCTTTGAGGAGTTCGCGGCTGAGGTGGGTAGACAGCCTCTCCAGTAGTCTCCTTGCGCACTGAATGGATTCAGGAGCGCGGTCTGACCCAAGACTCGGCCCAGGCTAGGACCGCGCTCATCGACTCGCGGCCTCCGCGATCATCACGCTGGGGGCTGCCGGAGGCGTTCTTTCCGTTGATGACCAGCGACGCCTCCCTAGCCGGGAAGAACACGCTGTAGACGCCGTGGCTGCGTCCGTTGACGCCGGGGGGAACGTGCATGGGGAAGGGCTCCAAGATGCTGGACCAGGACATGAGTATATCTACCCCGCTGCCCTTGACGGTTTCGGTGGCTGTGCCGCGCACGTCTCCGCCGCGCTCGAAAGCAGCCTTGACGATGGGTAGGCCGGTATCGGCGAAGGTGGGATAGAGCATCGACTCGATCTCTTCCTGTAGCCAGCGAGCAACATCTTCGTTGTCGGCATAGACGGTTATGGGAGTATCGGTGATTTCGGTCTGGAGGAACAGGGCGTGCCCCGTCCCCGCCGGTGAGTAGAAGACACGCCAGTGGCTGGCACGGGTGGTGAACTCGCCGCCCTCCTGCTGGGCAAGCCGTATAAAGGAGTTCTCGCCGGTTACTCTTACTTCGTTGGAATCAATTTGCACCATGTGTCTGACCTCGCTTAGAGATGTACAAGGGATATTGTACCCTGAGAGTCGCCATGTTTCATAACCCCAAAATAAGGGTGCACGGGCGTTGCCCCATACCCCGCGCCTATCCCCGGCTGGCGCCGCCGATGTCGCGGCGGTGGAGGAGGTAGAAGGCCAGCGCCCCGGTCACCAGGGTGTAGGCCGCCATCACCAGCAGGGTATGGAGGTCGCCAGCGTAGTCGGGCGACTCCGCTCCGGATATGGTGACCCCGCCTCCCGCGCTGACGAAGGCCTCCATATTGAAGATGGGTAGGAACTCCGCTACGTTTAGGAACCAGTCGAAGAGGGAGCCGAATATGCCGACTACCGTTTGCTCCAGGAAGTAGTACCCCACGCCGATGCCGATACCGGCCGCGGATGAGCGTGTCGCCACCGTCACCAGGGAGACCATAGCCACGTATGGCAGTACGGAGAGCAGGGACCTGCCGAAGAGCTCAGAGACGTCTCCCCAAGAGGTGTCGTTCTCCAATCCCTCCGCGCTGGACAGCAGTCCGTCAATTATCTGGCCGGAAAGCGTGCCCAGGACGCCGATAATCAGCAGGGCCGCGGCAAAGGCAAGCCAGGCCATGCCCAGCTTGGACGCCAGCACGTGCCATCGCCTCACGCCTCTGACCAGCAGGAAGCGCATGGTTCCCCAGCCGTGCTCTGTGCCTATGAGGGAGGCGGTAAGGATGGCCACCAGTATGAGACCGATGCTCTGGCCTATGGACATGGTAAAGCTGGCGCTTCCGGGGGGAGTGATCAGAGTGTAGAGGCGTTGAGTATCTTCCTGACGGCGCTCGTCCCAATCCTGGCACCGTGCCACTCCACGCTGGACCGCTTCATCTGCCTCTGCTTGGCTAACGTTGGGATCGTTGGCCCTCAGCTGGGCGCTGAGTTCAGATACCTCTCCATCCAGCAGCTTGCTACAATCGACGAATATGGTCGAGGTTGCGGAGGCGGCAATAGGGCGTTCGTCTGTCCTAGCATTTGCTTCGTTGTAGGCGAACATCGTCCCCCAGATTGCTACTTGGGATATTAGGACTAGGACCCCCAGGAGGACGTAGGGCATCCAGCGGCGGCGGAGCTTGAACCACTCCCAGCGGATCTGATTAGCCAGCTCCAGTATCACGCCTTCTCCTCCTCGGAGCCGGCGGCGTCGCCGGTGACCTCCAGGAAGTACTGCTCCAGGGAGAGCTTGGCAGATGACATCTCGCGCACGTGCACGCCATCCTGGGCCAGGGCGGCCGACAGCTCCGATGAGCGTTCGCTGGAGGCCGCGACGACCAGCGCTCCGTCCTCCATCCGCACCTCATCCACCCACTCCAGCACCGAGAGGATGCCGGCGGCCCGGGCGTCGTCGGTGGTGGTGAGACGGACTGCGTCCTGCCCCTTCAGCAGGTCCTGTACCCTGCCCTGGGCAATGAGAGCTCCCTTGGAAAGGATGGCCACACTGTCGCAGACCTGCTCCACCTCGTGGAGCAGGTGGCTGGAGAGGAGTACGGTGTGGCCGCTGCTCCCCAGCCCTTGTATCATGGTGCGGACCTCGGCCATACCCGCCGGATCCAGACCGTTGGTGGGCTCGTCTAGGAACAGCAACTCCGGGTCGCCCAGCAGGGCGTAGGCGATGCCCAGCCTCTGCTTCATGCCCATGGAGTAGGTGCTGAACTTGCTGTTGGCTCGCGCCGAGAGTCCCACCTTCTCCAGCAACTCGTCTATCTCGTCTCTGGATCCCCTGCCGGCGATACCCTGGAAGTAGCGCAGGTTGTTGCGCCCGCTGAGGTAGGGGTAGAAGCTGGGCTCCTCCACGATGGCGCCAATGCGCCGGAGGAGGTAGGGGTTGACTCCTTCTGCAGGCTCACCGAAGAGGCGAATGCTGCCGGACGTGGGCCTAGACAGGCCGAGCAGCATACTCATGGTGGTGGTCTTGCCGGAGCCGTTGGGCCCCAAGAGTCCGAAGACGCCTCCGCGGGGTATGCGGAGGGAGAGGTTATCCACTGCCGTGATGGCGCCGTAGTGCTTGGTCAGGCCGCTGGTTTCTACTACCCAGCCGGAATCGGTGCTGATGATGCCTCCGTTGATAAATGGGGGGATTTTACGAGCGAGCCTCTCGACAGTTTATACATTAGCCGCCAGCTCCCGTCCTGTCAAATTAGAATAAGGCTAAACGGGTAGCGTTACCGCATCCCCCGCTAGTGTGCTATTATCCCAGCCTGCAAGCATATTGAAAGGTGTCTTGTCTGTCATGTCTAACCTGGTACGGCTCATGGTGATAGCCAGCTTGCTCACCGTCGCCGTTGCGTGTGATAACGGCGCACCAGAGGAGCCGGAAGCCTCCACTTCCATGAGGATTGGGCTGATGCTCAACTTTAGTGGCGCTTCGGAGACTGTGGCCGACAGGAAGCGTGCCTTTGACCTGGCTATACGGCATATCAACAGGGCCGGCGGCGTGCTCGGCATGCCTGTCCAAAGCTTTGAAGCGGACTCCACGCGCGACCCGCAGCTGGGGGTTGAGGCGGCGCGGCGCCTGGTAGAGACGGAGGGCGTCCACGCCATAGTGGGGCCCACCGCCAGCGCGGTGTCATTGCCTGTCGCAGAGATGGTCACCGGGCCGGCCGGCGTGCCGACCATCAGTCCCTCTGCCACCTCTCCCCAACTGACCATGGCGGCCGACGACGGCTACTTCTTCCGCACTGCTCTTTCCGACACCGCCCAGGGGCCGGTGCTGGCCCGCGTGACCGGGGAGCGGGGTTTCGACAACGTGGGCTTGCTCTACATAGACGACCCGTACGGTCAGGGGCTGGCCAGCAGCTTCCAGGAGTCGTGGGACGGGCCGGTGCGGGCCATTACAGTTGACCGCAATCAGACGACCCACCTTGCGGAGCTGCGGGAGAGCGCGAGCGCAGGCGCCCAAGCGCTGGTGGTCATCACCTTTGAGCAGCAGGCGATGTCCATTGTGCGGGAGGCGCTGGAGGCGGGCATCTACAGCCAGTTCACCTTTGGCGACGCCGCCAAGAGGCGGAGCCTGGTCACAGAGATAGGCGGCGAGCGGCTGGGCGGCATGTACGGCACGGCGGGGGCCCCTGCCCCTGACAACGCCGCCACCGCCGTGTGGGAGGCGGCCTTTGAGGCCGAGTATGGCGCCCTGCCCCAGTCCACCTACGTCAAGGAGACCTACGACGCGACCATTGCGCTGGCCCTGGCTGCCCAGGCGGCCGGCCGCCTCAACGGCGACGCCATCCGCGACCAGCTGCGAGCCATAGGTAGCCCGCCCGGGGAGATGGTCATGGGAACTCCCCAGGGGGTCGCCCACGGCCTTCGCCTGCTCACTGATGGCCGTCAAATAAACTACGAGGGGGTTGCCAACTCCCTGGACTGGGACGAGAACGGCGATCTGCTCCGCGGCTACATAGGCATCTGGAGGTATACCCGGGACGAACGCATAGAAGAGTTGGATACCATACTCTTCCAGTACTAGCAGCGGGAGGAGGTTCCCAACTTGTCCGTTCGTGCACCCTGAGAAGGGCGCTAGCTACCTGACAGCCTGTGTCTCAGTGCCGGCATAGTCCACGGCAATTTCCGGCTTGCGCAGGGCGGGGAAGAGGACGATTATGGCGATCATTGTTCCCAAACCCAGAACGCCCATTCCGGCGGTGGCCCAGACGGGGTCTATGATTTCAGCGGCAGTGCCCAGAAGAATCATGCCAACCGGGCCCAGGCCGAAGATGATCATTCTTATGCTGAGAACGCGCCCCCTTATTGAGTCCGGGACTACTATCTGAACCTGGGTGAAGTTGCTGGTCATGAAAACCTGGAAGAAGAAGCCCAGCAACAGCACCACGACCAGCGACAGGAAGTAGACGGGTGACAGCGCGAACAGAAGGACCAGTGTGGGCAGACCCAGAGAGCCGGCTATGGTCAGCACCTTGATCTGGTTGTGGCTGCGCATGGCCGCCACAATTACCGAGCCAAACAGGGCGCCGACACCCTGCATGGCGGCAAGCCAGCCCAGACCGTCTGCGCCCACGTCCAGGACATCCCTGGCGAACACGGGCAGTATGCTCATGAAGGGGAACCCGAACATAGTTGCGCCCAAGCCCAGCATCATAAGGCCGAGCATCAGTTTGCTTTGCCTTACGTAGCTAATTCCCTCGGCTATGCTCTGCCACATGGATAAGCCGGCGCTATGACTACCCCAGGTAGCCTTGGTATTCAACGGCATCAGCAGCCCAATGGCTACCAGCAGCACCAGAGAAGAGCTGAGGAACGTGGTGCCCATGCCGAACGCCTTTATGAGCTGGCCGGCCATGGCGGGTCCCACCAGCTGGCCTGCGCTGAACACTGTGGTGAACAACGCCACAGCACTGGCGATGTCCCTGCGTTCCACCATTACGGGGACAGCGGAGGTGCGAGCGGGGAAGCCGATTGAAAAGGAGATGCCGTTGAGGAAGGAGATGGCGAATATCTGCCAGATCTCGATAACGTCGAAGATGACCATGACGGCAAAGAGCAGCAATACCGCCATGTTGAATAGCTCCGCGTAGAGAATCACCTTCTTGCGGTCGAAGCGGTCGGCCACAAAGCCGCCGATTAGCGCGGTAAAGAGCTGTGGCAGCATGCTAGCGGCTTGAGCAGCCGTGACCAAAAAGGCGGAGTCGGTCATCTCAAGGACAAGCCAACCCCGCGCTATGTTCATGAGGAAGAAGGAGGTAATGGAGATGCTGGAGGCTCCCCAGAGGTAGAGGTACTGAGGATAGCGTAGCGCCCTCAGCGGCCCGTTCTTGAGAAACTCCAAGGCGGCTATGGTGTCGGGCGACGAATGCGGGGGCGGTGTATTGGCGGAGGTGTTTGCAGCAGTGCTATCGTCCAACTACACTTCCTGGAAAGGATGGATTCCGTATTATACACCCAGACCTGGCACTTGAGGGTTGCCTGCATTAAAGACTACAATCTGCCCGCTAGCTTCTCTAGGAGGCGTATATATGACAACCCGGACAATGGACCTTGCTAAACAGATAGGGCGAGTACCGTCCATGACGGTGGCGCTGGATGCAGAGGGCGAAAAGCGGTTCCAGGGCTTGATGGAAGATATTGTAATGGTGGACATGCACGAGCATCCCATGGTGTTCACGGAGAGCATGGACGATCTGCTGGAGTACTTCCGCAACGGCAACTACGAATGGGGTTACCAGGCCGCGAAGCATGGAGGCTGGGCTGCCGTGGGCACTTCCAACGGATTCCGCGGCGGTATCAAGCCCACGCATGCATCCTCCATGGATTTTGAGCTGGTGCTGGACGAGGTAGGCCTTATGCTTGCCGACGTCAGCCTGCACAGCGACATTGCGGTGAAGGTTGGCAACGCAGACGAGATACTGTCTGCTCACGCGCAGGGCAAGGTGGGGTTCCTACCTACCGTGGAGCACCTGTCCATCGGCAACCAGATACACAGGGTGGACGTGCTGTACGGCATGGGTGTACGCCTGGCGGGACTCACCTACTCGCACAAGTCGTACATTGGCGACGGCTCATATGAACGCACCGACTCCGGCCTCAGCGATTTCGGGCTAGCGGTAGTGAAGCGCATGAACCAGCTGGGCATGTCCATAGACCTGTCTCACGCCGGTCACCAGACGGCGTTGGAGGCTATCGAGCACTCGGAAGCGCCGCCCATCTTCAGCCACAACGCCGCTTACACACTGAGACAGACCAAGCGTACCGTAAAGGACGATGCGCTCCTGGCCTGCGCCAGGAGTGGGGGCATGGTCTGCATCACGTCGGTGCCCAACTCCCTGAGCGACGATCCGAAACAGAACATCAACGTGGTGCTTGACCACTACGATTACATGGTGAACCTGGTGGGCATAGACCACGTGGGGATAGGCACGGACACCATAGTGGGCGACCATGTAGCCTATTCCACCAGATCCATAGGCAGCAACGTACCCAACGCTCCATACATGGACGGGCTGGAGTCGCCGGCGGACGGGAAGAACATCATCCGAGGACTGATATCACGTGGCTACTCAGATGATGAGGTGAGGAAGATAGCAGGCGGGAACGCTTTAGCCTACTTGAGGCGAGTGCTGAGATAGGTAGGCCCGAAGAATGCTGAAGTGGCTGACTTGCAACGCTGGTCGATCTGTACACCATGCCTCCAAGCATTGATATAGTCATACCCGTATTGAATGAGGAGCGAACGCTGGCCAAGACAGTAGGTACGCTGCGTGAGTACCTGCCCAGCGCCATCTCCAACCCATGGCGGATCGTCGTGGCCGACAACGGATCGGAAGACGGGACACCGGAGATAGCGCGCGGGCTTTCCAAGGAGCACTCCGACGTGGCATGGACGCGGCTGGAGCAGCGGGGCCGCGGCAGAGCGCTGCGCCAAGCCTGGCTGGAAAGCGACGCGGACCTGGTGAGCTACATGGACGTGGATCTATCCACCGAGTTGAGCGCCGTGGCGCCCATGGTCAAAGCCCTTGAAGAGGGCTACGACCTGGCAGTCGGCTCCCGGCTGGCAAAAGGCGCCAGGGTATTCCGGCGGACCGTGAAGCGAGAAGTCATCTCGCGCAGCTACAACCTGCTCATAAAGGGTATGTTCTTTTCGCGCTTCAGCGACGCCCAGTGCGGCTTCAAAGGACTGACCCGCGAGGCGGCGCAGGCGCTGGTGCCGCACGTGAAGGACATGGGCTGGTTCTTCGACACGGAGCTGTTGCTGTTGGCGGAGAAACGCGGGTTCCGCATCAAGGACATTCCGGTGACCTGGACGGACGACCCCGATACGCGGGTGAAGGTGGTGAGCACGGCATGGGGCGATATCAAGGGGCTGATGCGCCTGCGGTTCGGGGGGATTCCGAAGGTGGAGCGGCCCAACAGAGCGTAGACATCGTTCTACGTCTCCGCTTTGTGGAAGCTCACCTCAAGGACAACCTCCGTTCCCGGTGTGACCCTGGCCCAGTGGGCGATGCGCCAGCCCACGACCCAGGCCACGCGATTATTGGCCATCAATAAGGGCGTGCCGTTGCGCTGGGATCTTGGAACGTGAGCGTCTATCATGAACTCTTTGAGGCTCTTTTCGCAGGGTAGTCCCAGAGGCTGAAAGCGGTCGCCGGGGAGCCGGCTTCGCACCTTCAACTCTTCACCCAGAGCGTCCAGGCTTAGATAAGCGCAATAAAGATTGTCGTGCTTCAGATCAGACAGCCGGTTGCGACCCTCCAGCAAGCGTATGTCCACGCGCCAGCCGCCGACGCGGGTCTCACCGGGGACCCTGAGCGTAGTTTCATCCAGAGTGCAGTTGGAAAGGAGCGCGTTCTTACCGGTAATGAGAATCTCCTCGTAGCTGGTGCCGAACCTGACGCCGCCGTGCAGTGAAAGAGATAGGCCGGCGCCCTTTACCGCCAAATCCTTCATCGCCTCTATCTGCGCCATGTTCAGACCGGAAGCCTCGCCCGCCGTCTGGGCGTAGGCCCTGTGCAATACATGAGCCTGCAGCGAGGGGTGCAGGGCTTTGAAGGCGTGCCTATCCAGCCTGACGCCGTCCTGCTCCTCAACAGCCAGGGACGACCAGGCGGATGCCGTCTGCTGGTCGAGATAGGCCACGTCCTGGGCCACGGTGTGAGCTAGTCTGAGCAGCGATTTCTTAACTGAAGGATTGAACTCTTCCAGCTGCGGCATCAGTTTGCGTCGGATGCGGTTGCGGGTAAAACGCTCCTCCAGGTTGGACGAGTCCAGACGAGGGGTCAGGTTGTGCTCCCAGCAGTACGCCTCCGTCTCCTGGCGGCTGACGTTGAGCAGAGGACGCACCAGGGTGGCCGAGCCATGCGCGGTGCGCCAGCTTGAGAGAGGAAGCATGCCCCTGAGACCGCGGATGCCGGTGCCTCGCAGCAGGTGCAGCAACACCGTCTCGGCCTGGTCATCAGAGGTATGTCCCAGGGCTAAGGCGGAGGATTGGGTTTCCATTGCAACGCGGGTGAGAAAGTCATACCGTGCAATGCGGGCGGCCTGCTCCCAGGAGAGACGCCTCCGGGCGCGCATACCGGCCACGTCTATCTTATCCAACACAAGGGGCACGCTGAACTGAGCACAGATGCCCTCCACAAATGCAGCGTCGGCGTCGCTTTCCGCACCGCGCAACCCGTGATCCAGATGAGCGGCCCGCAGCTTGAACCCGTGCTTACCCGCCAAGCGGTGAAGCGCCAGGAACAGGGCCAGAGAGTCTGCTCCCCCGGAAAGAGCCGCCAGAATCACGGTAGTGGACTTGAGCAGGGAGGCGGCGTTCAGCGACTCCTCCACTTTTTCTGGTAGAGGACGGGTCTTCACTCTACCTCACGTCGACCCTTCCACAGTGGCAACGCGGGTCACCTTCACCTGCTCTATCCTGACCCCACGCATCTCCGTGACCTCCATGATGAAGCCCTTGTGCAATAAACGCTCGCTCTCACGGGGAATGTGGCCCAGGCGGCTCAAGATGAACCCGGCGACGGTCTCATACTCGCCCTCCGGGATATCGATTCCCATGCGGTCGTTGGCTTCGTTGATATCCATTCCGCCTTCCACCTGATAGGTGTTTGCGCCTATGGCTTGGAACTCTTCTTCCGGGGCTGCACCTTCTTCTCCAACGCGCCCCACAACCTCCTCGACAAGCTGTTTGAGCGTGACCAGGCCGGCCACACCACCGAATTCGTCGGCGATCATGATTATCTGGTAGGAAGACTCCCGCAACTCAGGGAAGACGCTTCCCACCATCTTGGTCTCTGGGACAAAGTAGGCGTCCCTGACCAGTTGGGTAATATCGTAGTCCAGCGGTATTTTATCCGTAGACATAGCGCGAACCACGTCTTTCACGGACACGGTGCCTATTACGTTATCCAGGTTGCCTTCAAAAATAGGAAAGCGCGTGTGCGAGTTCCGGCTGTAGACATCCAGGAAGTCCTGAAGATTGGCCCCTTTCTCCAAAGCTATGATCTCGGTGCGGGGTGTCATCACCTCACGCAGTTGCCGCTCTCCAAAAAAGCGGAACACCTGCTCCAGCATATCCGCCTGCTGCGCCTCCACTTCGCCGGCTTCACGCCCCATCACAATGAGGGCGCGTATCTCCTCACCGGCGAACATGTTGGCCCCGGATACGCCGAACATCCTGGCCACGAGCCGGGCCAGCCGCTCCAGGATCCAGACGGCGGGAAGAAGCAGGCTTCCCACCCATTGCAGGGGCCGCACTGCCAGCAGAGCGAACCGCTCCGAGTTCCGGGCGGCGATGGTCTTGGGTATGGTCTCGGAGAAGATGAGGAGAAGCACGGTGATGAGCACCGTGGACACAATTACGCTCTGGCTGGGGCCAAGCCTGGTAGCAATGAGGGAGGTTCCCAGTGCGGCGACGGCGGTGTTGGTCAGGTTGTTCCCCGTGAGCACGGTTGGCAACAGCTTCTCCGGCCGGCCCGCTATGCGGGCGACGCTCTCTGCCCGGTGCACCTTGTTCTTGATCATCAGCGCCAGCTTGCCGCGCTGCAGGGAAAGGAAAGCCGCCTCTGAACCAGAGAAGAAAGCGGAGAGCAGCAGCATCACCAGCATAAGGCCCAGCCAGATAATCTCTATTGTGTCCATACCACTCCTTGAAAAGCAAAAGACCCCCTAGAGCTTACTAAGGAGTCTCTTTAGTTAGGCATCAGCTATTCTATTTGCAAAACGGGAGTCCATGCCTCCTGACATTGAGGAATATAGCATCGGCGGAGGCGGGTGTCAAAATCCCCCTCTTCATTACCCCGCAACATATCGTTTTGTGAATCTGAGGATCCACCTTCTAGGATGGGTCGTTGTTATAGGGATGCGGAAGGGTTATTCCAAACCGATCGCGGAGCAGTTGCATATCGCGCCGGTCGATTTCGTTGGGCGCATATCCAGCGCTTCCAGGTTGATCGGTGGCGCGCACAGACTGTTCTTCAGGCGTCAAACATCGTATCTCTCTGCCGCTGATCAACCCAGTGCCTAAGAATCCGGCCGCTGAGAAGAGCCATTCACCGCCGCCCCTGATTTCCTGAACTGCGCTGCCGTTGCTTCGGAAACGTATGGGATGGAAGTCGATCCGGCGATCCAACGTATCACGAACTACAAATCCCTGGGGTAACTCATCCGTCATCAAAGAGAAACCCATGGCATGAGTTGTCCGCATAGCTATCTCGATGTCATCTGCTTCAATGATCACATCCAAATCGTCGTGTGGGCGTGTTTGCTCTCCCAACAGAGCATCAATCCCCCAACCTCCGTACACCCACACGTCAATACCGGCCGATTCGAGGCCATCCATTACTTCCACCACATCTGAAGCGTGCATCATGCTGAAAATTGTAGTACCTAGTCACGCGAAGCTACAATAGCGAAGCCTACGGCCCCCAGTCAGTGGACTGGCTGGGGGTTGGAGACGCCGGCAGGTATAGAGAGCGGACGCGGACGGCGTTGTTGCGGCCAAGCTCCGCCAGGCGACGCAGAAACGCCGCCATGCGGTCCTGGCCCCATGTCAGGTACCGCCACCAGACCTCTTCGCCACCCACGTTGCTGCGGTTGATGGCGAAGTTAGACCGCTCTACGGCGGCGTAGGCTCCGGCGCCGCTCGCCACCACGTCCTCCAGGCTGGCGGGCAACGTGGAGGACACGGCATCCAGGACGTGATAGGCGTTGTAGTAGAGATTCACGGTCTCTCCCCCGGCGGGCGCTGCTTGAATGAGCAGCGTCAGCGTATCCGCCCAGACGCTGAATCGCACGTAGTGGGGTGGATACAGTCCAACCGGATATTCTACGGCCTGCACCGAGAGCAGGCCGCTCAGGGAGGAAAGGCTGAGCTCTCGGCTGCCCGCACTGGCAGTGAGCACAGCCTTTAACTCGTGCGGTGAAGCCGTGCTCACCTCGTTTAGGGCACGCTGAATGTGGCGGTCAAGCTCATCGTCGGTCCAGCGGTAGTTATTTGAGTCCTCGTCGTGCAGGTCACGACGCACCCTGGCCCGCATTGTCGGCAGGTCCATGCACTACCTCCTATACCTAGTCCCTCACTCCGGTCAGCTTGGCCAGCTTCAGCGTATTGAACAGGGCTATAGATACATACCATTTGACCCGTGTACGCGTGGCGTCCTTGGTCTCCAGGCTGCCCACGCTCTCCACCTGGAGGCCGCCGGGCGCGGTTAAGCCGACAAGCCCTCCTTCACCGAGCTGCACGGCGTAGATGGTGGAGCAGTCCGTGCTGGTGCCAACGGTCTGTGCCTCAGAGATGTAGTCGTTGATGCCTATGGGTATGCCGTCGTAGAACTGCACCATTGCGCCAAACTCGTTGCGGTCGGTCTCAAGGAGGCCTCCGCCCGTGGCCCACGACAGCGCTCCCAGCTTGCGGCGGGACCGCCGGCTCATCAACAGCAGGTGCGGCTTGCCGCCCTTCACCGTGTCGATGAGCTGATCCAGCTTGTCCAGCGACAGGGTCGCGCCGTTGACGCCCATGGATACCGTCTGACCTGTGGCGGTGAGCTGGTCAATGCCGTCGAACGACTTGGCGTCGGTGTTGGTGTCGCCGTTGATGAAGGTGTCTTCGAACTTGTCGCGTACCGCCTTGGCCTTGAGCTCGATGACGGCGGCCTCCAGATCCTGGATGTTGGAGCGTGTGGCCTTGAGGTAGTTGTCCACGTCGGCGTCCCCGCCCAGGATGGCCAGCGCGGTGGTGACCTGGGTGAAGGTGGGCGTGGACTCCGTCCAGGTATCACCGACGTCAAAGAAGGCGGCGGTGGGCGCCGCGTTCTCCCGGTTGTAGGTGAGGCCATTGCCCGTTATCTCTATGAAGGGAAGCTCCTGGAGGACGGGACTTTCCTTGATCACCGACTCTACGACCCCGGCGAGAAGTAGGTCGTTGGATAGTTTGGCCGATTCGGTAAGTGTGAGTGCCATCTGCTCTGCTCCTTGCATGGGATTTGTAGGGAGCATAATAGAACCTAAGTTCTGTTCTGGGGAAGAGGGAAATGGCAGGATGTGTTGGGCATGACCTCCACCTCCACGTCCCGGGTGCTAAAGCTTGTTGAGCGTGGCAGGGGTGGTCATGGCCGAGGCGCTCGTATCAGGTTCAGAGAGGCAATGCCGTCAAAGTCGCCGTCATCCGCTGCGAGGGGACAGGAAAGACGTATTGCGGTCGCTGCAATCCAGGCATCGGCAGTGTTCAGTCTGTGGCCAGCCCTCTCTCGTTCGACCCGCAGATTGGCAGAAATATCCACTGTTTCCTCATCTGGCCAGACCACGTCGTATTGTTCTAGATGGCGCGAAAGCTCATTCTTCCGACGGGCCCCCCATCGAACCCTGTACGCTCCGTGCCACATTTCTTCAACTGCCTGAAAGGAAACCAGCGTGCGCTGGCCGGTCATGTAGGGCAGGTAGAAGTCGCTACGTGTATCTCCATTAAACAGAAATGAAACGACGCTGGTGTCTAGGAGAATCACTCTGGCCATCCCCGCTGCACATCACGCCCCTCACGGATGCCACGAATGAACTCGTCAACGTCGAATCGTTCGCTCGTGGTAACTACCCTGTCGGGATCGAAGATTTTGGGATTTGGGTCGTTCATGAACGTGTCGAGATTGAAAGGATCATTCCACGAGCGGACGGTGTTGAGATGTTGCACTTCGACTGTTGTCCACTTGTCATTGTCGTTGAATCGTCCTCTCCCTCTCACTTCCACATGCTGCGTGGCAAGTCGGAGCATGTCGTCGTGGAACTTCTCTGCAAACCTCAGTTGGATGTATTCGTCTGAGTAGTCATGTAGTTGTGCGGTGCCCTTGTCCCAATTGACCTCATACAGCCAACCACGGAGCACAGCCTCGGCTACATCGCTTGGCGTGCGGGCAATAGCAGGGCTACGCTGGATTGCCACTCTGTGAGGGTTGTCGCTATCCCCGAACCAAAGTTGCACGCCGTCCGAAAGCTTCGACGCTGTCGAATGCAGCGTGTCCTCAACTTCCTTTGGCAGAGTAGAATCTTGCATCCCATTCCATTCCTGCAAGGCTACTATTGCCTGGTTGCCAAAGTCCTCCAAGTAGGATCGGTCATCTGGAGGGGCTTCAACTACTAGGTCAGCGACAAAGGAGCCTAAACGCATGCCTACGAGACGTAATATGCTCTGGTCCCGTATCCATTTGGGAGGCTGGCCAGGACCCTGCTCGCGGTCTCCAAGGTGCTGCACCATAAGCCGCACGGCTCGCTGTATGCCATCAAGTGCGGTAAGGATCTCAGGCACTAAGCCGCCGGGCCGTGAATCATTTTGATCGGATAGAGCGAATGTCAGTCGTTGCTCCGCCATGACCTCCTCCTAGCGCTAGTGCGCCTGCCATGTCGTTGTAGAAATACAGTATAACATCCATTCATGGAGGCTCGCTCACATCTGTACCCCACCCCAGGAACCGGGCAAGCCCCTGCCCTAGCCACTCCCCTTTTCTAGTATGCTCTTCGGCCAGAAGTAGTCGCGCTTGGGCACGCCGGGAGAGCCGCCCCATACACCCTGCTTCTCTTCGTCCACGGAGTAGGTATAGGCGTTGTCCAAGACCTCCTCCTGCTTTGCCCACGCCCTGCGTGCATGGGCAAAGTGATGCGGCATCAGCGGTTCATCGTCCTCTTCCAACTCAATCACGCGTAGACTTGGTACGTATCGGCTCAAAATTACGCCTCCTAGCTTATTCTCGCGCTAATATCATATCCATCTGGCAAGCTGGTGCAACTTCTGGTATGTTCTGACTGAGAAAATCCATCCAGGGAGAACACTACATGGAGAACCGCGTTCAGGTGGCGCAAGTGGAAGATCTGGAACCGGGAAGCATGATGATGGTGGAGGTGGACGGCAAGCCTGTGCTGCTGGCCAACGTGGACGGAGAGATCTATGCCGTCAGCGACATCTGTACCCATGAAGAGTACAATCTTTCGGAAGGCTCTCTGGAAGGCGACGAGGTCGAATGCCCCGGCCATAGCGCTTTCTTCAATCTGAAGACGGGTGACGTCACTGACGGCCCGGCCGTAGAGCCCATCAAAACGTACCCGGTTCAGATAGAGGGGAGCGCCGTTTTTGTAGAACCGGTATAACCTAGTTGAAAATTGGAACACGGAGGTAAAAATGACCTTGGTAGGAAGCAGCGGAATTCTGGAAGTGGGAAAGGACGCTTACGGCGTTGTCCATGCAGACGGAGCCACCAACGGAGGTTTCATCGTCGGGGAAGAGGGCGTCATCGTGGTGGAGGCGCTGGAGACCAGGAAGCTTACCGAAATGGTGAAGGCGGAAGTGAGGAAGGTGACGGACAAGCCAATACGCAGCGTTATCTGCACTCACTTTCACGGCGACCACTCCTTTGGTAACGAGTATTATCTGCCCGCCCACATCATAGGCCACGAGCTGTGCCACCGGGAGATAATAGAGAGGTGGGACTTCTCCGTGGACAGGTTCGCCAGCCGCTACGACGACACAGACCCCGCGCAAGCCGCCGAGATCCGCAACGCTCGCATCACTCCTCCCGACGTGGTGTTCCACAACGAGAAGATGACCCTTTACCTGGGCAACAAGCGCATAGAGCTCTACTACTTTGGCAAGGCTCACACCTCCGGCGATATCCTGACCTATCTTCCGGACGACAAAGTCCTCTATTCAGGCGACGTGGTCACTGAAACCGGGGGACCGCCCTATGCGGAGGACGGCTTCCCAGCCAGCTGGGTCAGCGTCATTGAAAACGTAGAAAAGCTGGACATACAGACCATAGTGCCCGGACACGGCACGGTGGGCGATAAAAGCATGGCCACCACGGAGCGCGAGTACCTTGCTCTTCTGAAGGATGAGACCCGCAAACGGTACGATGCCGGAGTAGACATGGCCAAGGCCATCTCCGAAATCACGGTGCCCGGCTTCCAGTCATGGTCCGAAGGGGCTATGTTCGATATGGCGGTGGACCGCTTGTACAAGGAGTTTGCGGGTACAATCTAGCTTCCTGAAAGAAGCTGCTCTACCGGCTGTTGAATAGGTTAGGTTAGAGGCGGCCTGGGCTTATCACCCTTCGCCAACAGTGGCGATGAGGTACGCCTCCAGAAGTGCATCTATGTCGCCGTCCAGGACAGCGTTGGGATCGGTAGATTCGTAGCCGGTGCGGTGGTCCTTGACCAGCTTGTACGGGTGCAGGACGTAGCTCCGTATCTGGCTGCCCCACTCGGCGGAGACGCGCTCCCCCTTCAGCTTTGCCTGCTCCTCGGCGCGCTTCTTGACCTCGATTTCCATGAGGCGCGCGCGGAGCACCTTCATCGCCGTCTCGCGGTTCTGCGTCAGGGAGCGTTCGTTCTGGCAGGTGACCACGACGTTCGTTGGCAGGTGGGTGATGCGCACCGCCGTGGCGTTCTTCTGGACGTTCTGCCCGCCGTGACCCCCGGCGCCGAAAGTGTCGATTCGCAGGTCGTCCGCGTTGATTACAACGTCGATGTCGCCCTCAGCCTCAGGCAGCACTTCCACGAGGGCAAAGGATGTGTGGCGAGAGCGAGAAGCATCGAAAGGCGAAATGCGCACCAGCCGGTGCACACCGTGCTCGGTCTTCAGGTAGCCATAGGCCAAACGACCCTGTACCTCTAGCAGAGCGCTCTTGATACCCGCTTCCTCACCGGGTGATGAGTCCAGAATGCGGCCCTTGTATCCCTTGCGCTCGGCCCAGCGCAGGTACATGCGCAGCAACATCTGCGCCCAGTCCTGCGACTCAGTGCCGCCGGCGCCGGCATGTAATGCAAGGATGGCCGTGCGATTGTCGTATTCGCCGGAGAATACAACGTCGAACTCAAGCCTGCGCAACTCCGATTCAAGGGACCCCGCCTCTTCCTCAAGGGCTGCTTCAAGAGAAGTGTCGCCCTCCTCCTGGGAGATCTGCACAAGCTCAAGGAGGGACTGGGCGCGCATTCGGAAGCTCTGCCAGTTTTCAACGGTGTCCCGCAGTTCAGCGAGGCGGCGCATGTCCTGCTGCGCCTGTTGAGGATTGTTCCAAAAGTCGGGGGCAAGGCTGCGCTTTTCCAGCTCGGTCATGGCAGCCTGCTTCGTGTCTACCTCAAAGACGCACCATTAGGTGAGATACTCTTTCCAGCAACTGCTCTGTTCTGCTTCTAATGTCTTGCATTTCAACCTTCCATGATCTGTTTTGCGTGCCTGTGATTCAATTCAACTGCATACGGCTTTGGGCCAGGCCTGCAACAGCTTCTTGCTGCGGTATCCTGCCCGCCGCAGCCTGATGGGCAAGCCGAGTCGGCTCAGGCATGCGGTAGCCATTGCTGCTGGCTAGAACGTAGCGCATAGCGGTGTCTAGGTCAACCTTGTGACCTATTGAGACGTACACCGGGCTGACCTTGTCCCTGGTACGCAGTGCAGCACCGACCACCTCATCTCTGTCCTTCAGATATGACCAGGAGCCCCGTTCATTTGCCAAAGGAGCGTGCTTGCCTCTGAGTATCGACTTGGCGCAGCCTATTGCCGGCAGGTCGGCCAGCACTCCAACGTGGCAGGCGATCCCGAAGCGCCTGGGATGGGCCAGTCCCTGGCCATCGATGAGCACTAGGTCGGGAGTGATGGTCAGCTTTTCCAAGGCTCCCAGCAACACCGGCGATTCTCGGAAGGAGAGGTAGCCCGGTACGTAGGGGAACGGAGGCACCCCCTCTGAGTATTTGACCTCGACGACTTCGAGGTCGGGGATGCTCATGACGACCACGGCTCCCCTGGTAACGCCATCGCTGTCCGGTGGCGAAAGGTCCATGCCTGCAATGAACCGCGGTCTTTCAGGTATGGCACTGACCCGCGATACCCGTGAAGCCAGGTCGGACTGGATAGCCGCCGCTTCAGCAAGAGAGACGTTCCAGGGATGAAGTTGGAGGATGTTCAAGGTGATTGCTCTAGATAAGACGCCAGCCATGATAGCAGTTGAGCGACAGATGGTTCAATGGTATGCTGGCTTGGGTCGGGGCGTGGCGCAGCCTGGTAGCGCACCTGCATGGGGTGCAGGGGGTCGGTGGTTCGAATCCACTCGCCCCGACCATTCCATCCACACCCCCCTCGCTCTGAGCTTACCTGCCCTGCGCCCGGCTCCCGCCCACGGTGAGCTTGTCGAACCATGAACCGCACAACCCGCTCGTGGGTGAGTCCACGCTGCATCCTGCAAAGGCAACACATATGTTGACAGCAACACGATTGTTGTGCATGATAAGAACGGATGAACGCACGAGAGTTCCGACGCTGGCTGAGGAGGCAAGGCTGCACCTTCCACACTCATAAGGGCGGGAGCGGACATCTCACTGTACGGCTCGGAGACCGCATCAGCCAGTTGCCGATGCACGGAGGCGGGAAGGAGTTGGGCCGCGGTCTCGTTGCGAAGATCAAGAAGGACCTGGGGTTGGACTGATGCTTGCATATCCGATAACGCTGGAAGATGATGACGGGACCATGCTTGTAACTTCTCCCGACTTCCCGGAGCTGACCACTTTTGGAGACAACCGCGAGGAGGCCGTCGCTCGCGCGATCCACGCGCTAGAAGAGGCGATAGCGGCCCGCATCCATGACCGCAAGGACATTCCCATGCCGTCCAGGGGCAAGACCTACGCTATACTGCCGACCCTGACTTCGGTGAAGGTGATGCTGTACCAGGGCATGAGAGACCAAGGCGTCGGCAAGGCGGAGTTGGCACGCCGCTTGGGTTGGCACATGCCGCAGGTTGATCGGGTGCTGGACGTTCAGCACAGATCTCGGTTGGACATGATGGACGCTGCCCTGGGAGCCATCGGACAGCAATTGCACGTGACCGCCGCAATGACGAGAGAGCCGGCGGTTGCAATCGTTGGAGAAGAGATGAGCGACCCGAAACGGGTCTTGTGAGACAACATTCCGCCTAGAGTTCCGGGAACTACGCCTAAGTTGTCACTGCGAGTGTACGCAGCGCTCCCAATTGTAGACACGTTTCTTTATACAATATGTGCGACTCAGCAGTAAGAGCCACGGCCACCTGGAGAAGAGATGTCACGGGAACAATACAAGAACGCCAACCAGTCATACTGGGATGAACTGGTGGCAATACACGCATCCTCTGAGTTCTACAACCTGCAGGCTTTCAAGGCAGGCGTCTCCACGTTGCATTCGATAGAAACGACGGAGATCGAGGATGTTCAGGGCAAGCATCTTCTACACCTGCAGTGCCACTTCGGTCTGGATACGCTTTCTTGGGCCAGGCTCGGCGCCAAAGTGGTGGGCGTGGACTTTTCGGAGAAAGCGATAGCGCTTGCGAGTTCGCTGGCCCAGGAGATGGATATCTCCGCACGGTTCATATGCAGCGACGTCTACGATTTACCTACCAAGCTGAGACGTCGATTCGATATCGTGTTCACCTCCTACGGCGTGTTTGCCTGGCTGCCGGACCTCAGCCCCTGGGCAAAGGTGCTGGCTCGGTTCGTCAATCCCACGGGCTTCGTCTACATTGTGGATGACCACCCATACGCCAGTATGCTTGACGAGGCAGAGGACGGCACGGTCTTGCCCAGAGTTCCTCGTATTTCCAAAGCCCTGAGCCCATATCGCTTCCCCCCGGAGGGTCCTATGCCGACAGAACCACGCCGGTGCTGAATGGGCATTACGAATGGCATCATACCTTGGGAGATCTGGTAGGCGCCGTGGTAGATGCCGGCCTTGTGATCGAATCCCTTCGCGAGTTCCCCGTGTGCTCCTGGCAGAGGTTCAGCGCCATGTCCAAAGATGAGGACGGCTGGTGGAGAATAGCAGGCGATCCGTTCCCGTTGACCTTCTCACTCAAGGCAAGGCTCAGAGCGGGTTAGGCGCAGCCTCTTAGGGTTAGCCGTTCCCCGGGTTCTGGGCAGGCTTGGTTGTTCTGAACGCAAGGAAGACAAACGGGATGGTCACGGCCAGTACCGCCATCATGACGTAGAAGGCTGGCACGTAGGTGCCGAAGGTGTCAAACGTCCAGCCGAGGAATATGGGTCCGGCCAATCCCACGGTTACTATCGCTCCGTCCACCACGCCCCAGATAGTGCCAAACGCTCTGGTGCCGAAAATGGTACCGGCAATGATGGGACGGGAGGGAACCGACATGCCGTGGAACAAGCCAAGGATAACTGCGAAGACCAGGGCCTGCCAGTAAACGGTTACGTTGGCCAGGATGAGCAGCGATATGAGCTGCCCAAACATGATAATGGCAAGGACACGCCGCCAGTCGAAGATGTCCATGAGCACGCCGGCGGATATCCTGCCAATTGCACTGACGCTGAAGGCAACCGCTACAGTGGCAGCGGCCTGTGTCCCGCTGAACCCTATACCCTGAAAGTAGGCTATCTGATGCACCTGCAGGCCGCCCATGCTGGCCTGCTGCGCCCCCAGAACTCCCGCAAGTGCCCAGAACACTCTGCTGCGCAAGGCCTGTTTCACCGTAAACTCGGAGGGTTGAGGAGGAGAAGCTGCCGTCCGGACGGGCACGGCCGCCCGCTTGCCGGGGGTCTCCGGCGGCACGTCGCCGTCGGGCAGGTAGCCGTAGTCCTGTGGCCGGGCACGGGCAACGAGGGATAGCGGGATGCCGACGACAAGAACGCCAAGGCCCAGCCAGAAGACGGCAGTGCGCCAGCCCACTGCGCCTTCCAGGATGGATATCAGGATTACCGACGGGCCTCCCAGCGCACCGCCCATCATGGCCAGGCTGGTGGCCCGGCCTCGCTTTCTGCGAAACCAGCGTGCCACCACGACCGCCCAAGTGATGCCATGCGATGCGCCGCTCATGCCAATGGAGGCATAGATGAAAGCAGCGTAGAACAGCCAGATGTTGGCGGCAAGGCTGATGAGCACCATCCCCGTCCCTACGATGATCACGCCGACCAGGATGACCTTCCTCGGACCCACCCTGTCTACCAGATAGCCGATAATGGGAGAGAGGAAACCCGATTCCACCTGGCGCAGGGAAAACGCTCCCGATAGAACGGTGCGCGACACATTGAAATCGTTGAGGATGGGCAAGAAGAAGACGGTGAATCCCTGCCAGAAGGATATGGAGAAGTAGGAGTTGAGAAGAATACTGGCCCCAACGATGTACCAGCCATAGAAAATGCGGGGACGCCGTTTGTTCTGCCCAGAGCCGTTGACTGGGCCTGTTGACGGAGTTGTTTGGATGCGTCTTTCGCGGCGGAAAATAGGCATAAGAACGGGATTAAAAGGGGCTTTGTAGCACTTCGGGGATACCCGGCGGCTGGTAAGTACAATTTCCACCGTCTTGGATGGCACAATTCCTACATGAATAGTCTCCCAAGTAGTAGCGGGAGGTCAAGCGACAGATCCGCTGGAAGGAGGAGTGGGGGGTTGGAGGAAACGGGAGTGGAGGCCGTTCAACTCCTGAACACGGCGGGCTAGGCCGTCGCCGAGGGACGCTTGAGCAGAGATGCGGGTAACGGCTACTCGCAACCCCAAGGTAACGGGGAGCACCCCCATTCCCAATCCAGTTGCGGCCAGCCCTGAGCCGATGCTGCTCCAGATGGCGGCCCGGCGGAGTGAATTACCGGTGCCAGAGGTGGCTTCTCTGAGGGTGGCTTGACCAGTTAAGAAGCGGTAGCCTCCAATGGTGACCAGAATACCTAGGGTGCCAATGGGCACGATGTCCAAGGCAAACTCGGTGGATACGTCGGCCACATTCTCAAGTATCCCCTCCGTTTGCTCTTCAAGCTGCTCCAGCACGTTGTCAGCGGCGGCCTCCGTCTGTAGGTCAGCGTGGGAGATATCAGTGCCAATGAGCTCATGGGAAGCGCTGTCCATTTCACTAGGCACCACAATGTGGTAGTCGGGGTGGTTCTCCAAGGCGTTCTTAACGTAAGACATGCTTTCCGTGGCCTTTAGCTGGAGAAGCTCAACAGACTCGCCGTTCTCATCGATTATTTCCAGGTCCCAACCCTTCTGTGAGGCTGATGTAGCCAGCCTTGCGGTCTGGCCCGACTCCAGTTGCAACTCGCCCAAGGCTTCACCGTCGTTAAGCCGCTTTTCAACCAGTGCCTCAAAGTACTTGCCCTTGATGTTATTTATCTGGCCCTGGTTCAATTCCCCAGTGGCAAGGAGGTCTTCCTTGATTGGGGGATAGGTGTCCAGAGCGTCCATCAGCTGGGGATTGACGTCTGGTTCCAAGCCTACGTTTACCATGTCGTCAAGGCCGATGTCGGCAGCCAACGCGGCTATTTCCAAGACTTCCCTTTCGTTGCGAATACGGATTTTCTCGGCCAGTGCTAGAAGGGCATCACGGGACTGGGGAGGGTACTCCCCCGCCAAATTGGTGAGAGTCTCTCCCATTATTTGGCCCCTTCATTCAGATGCTGCTGGAGTTGGCTGAAGGCTTGCTCCAGCCTTGTGATGCGTTCTGCCTGTTCCACGATTTCCCGGTGCAGACCCATCAGCACCCTGGTAGCGGCATCGGTAAACTCGTCAAGGCTACGGATGTCGGAGCCGGAAATGACCTCGGTGGAGCGCTTGACCGTCTCACGCGCTGTGTTCAGTTGGTCGGAAACTCCTGCGCGCTCTGCTCCTGTAGTCACCGCCTCGTCGGTCCGCTTGGCCGCCTTCCCAACTGCTTCAGTGCTTTGCTTCGCGGCCCTACCAAGAGATCTCCTGAATCTATCTAATCCCGTTTGTTTGTTGTCGTTATTCGCCATAATCGACTCCTCTAGCACTGATGTCATTATAACTCAGGTCTCAGAGCGTCACATTCTTGCTGGTTGCTAACAGTGCCATATTCTCAGGTCTAAGCGGTCTTTCGCCTCACTATGGAGCTACATCTGCTCCGGTGCGGACATTCCCATTATGGATAAGCAGCGGGCTAACACGATGCGGCAGGCCTCGACGAGCTTGAGCCTGGCGAGGGTGAGGGGCAGTTCCTCCGGCGCTTCCGAGACGACGCGGCACTGCTGGTAGAACCAGTGGAATGCCGTGGCCAGTTCCGTGGCGTAGCGTGGAAGGTGGTGCGGCTCCAGGCTTTCAGCCATGTGCTGCACCAGCTCAGGCAGGACCACCATCTTCTTGATCAACGCCGTCTCCGCCTCGTGGCTCAGCAGACTGACGTCGCCTGAAGCGTGGTCAAGGTTTCGCTCTTTGGCCAGGGCCATTATACCGGCGATGCGGGCGTGGGCGTACTGCACGTAGTAGACCGGGTTGTCCGCAGACTCCTTCTTCGCCAGCTCCAAGTCGAAGTCCATCTGGCTTTCAGGGGTGCGTGAGAGAAAGAAGAAGCGGCAGGCGTCGGAGCCTGCTTCCTCTATGAGCTCGCGCAGGGTGACGATCTCGCCGGAGCGCTTGGAGGCGCGCACCGTTTCTTCGCCTCGCTTCAGCGTGACAAGCTGGCTGACTATGATGGTCAGCCGGGCAGGGTCGATGCCCAGAGCGGAAACCGCCGCCTTCATGCGCGAGATGTGGCCTTGATGGTCGGCGCCCCAAATATTTATGACGCGGTCGAAGCCGCGCTCGATGAACTTGTTCCTGTGGTAAGCAACGTCCAGTGCAAAGTATGTGGGCTCACCGGTGGAGCGGATGAGGACGTTGTCCTTCTCCTCGCCCAGGCTGGTAGAGGTGAACCAGGTGGCGCCCTCGCGGTCTGCCAGGTATCCGTTGCTTTCCAGGTCTTTCAGAGTGACGGCAGGTTCTCCCTTCTGGCGAAGCTCGCTATTTTCGCTGAACCAGACGTCAAAGGTTACCTGGACGTCCTCCAGGTCAGTGCGGATGATGGCCAGCATCTTCTCCAGGCCAATCGTGCCTATCTCAGCCTCGGCCCTGTCAGCGGGCAAGTCCAGGAAGCGTTCCCCGTGTTCGGTGGCCACTTCCATGGCGAGGTCGTTCATGTATTCGCCCATGTAGCCGCTTTCGGGCATTTCGGCGTCCCTGCCCATCTGCTGCAGGTAGCGCACGAGGAGAGAGCGGTAGAAAGTGTCCATCTGCGTACCGGCGTCGTTGATGTAATACTCTTTGGAAACGTCGTAGCCGGCGGCGGCCAGGATGCTGGCCAGGCCGCTGCCGAGCACGGCAGTGCGGGCGTGTCCCACGTGCAGCGGCCCGGTGGGATTGACGCTGGCAAACTCCACCTGGATGCGCTCCCTGGTCGGGCGTTGCAGATTGCCGTAGGTCTCGCCGGCCCGGAGTATCTCCTCCACCTGTTGCTGCAGCCAGGCTGGCTTCAGCACGAAGTTGATGAAGCCGGGAGCGGCGGCGCGGACCTCCTGGATGGAGTCGTCGGCGGGAGTGAGGGGGATCAGGCGCTCGGCGATGGCCATGGGGCTCATGCGTGCGGCGCGCGCCAAACGCAGGGGCAGGCTGATGGCAAAGTCGCCGTGCTCCGGGTTCTGGGGCCGCTCCACCTCTATCTCAGGAGTGGGCCCGGCGGGCAGAGCGCCGCTCTGCTGTGCGGCCTCCACCGCCTGCGCGGCAAGCTGGGCTATGCGGTCTTTGAGCAGCATTATGCTCTAAATGATACCACGATAGGCCCAATGCGGTTGGTAAGCAACTGAGAGGTGGAAGAATTGTTTCAAACGTTATGTTTAGTACAGGCACGAGGAAGTTGTAAATATGGGAAACAAATCCGAATTCCGTCAGGTTGGCGCGCTTTTCGTCACGAGAGCGAGAACGGGAGTTGTGGGTGGGCCGTGTTTCATGGGGCCAATGATAGAGAGAAGGCGGCCAATGGGAAAGGGAGAGGTGGCAGGGCCACGGCGAAGTCGCGGTGCTACCGGTTCTGGGGCCGTGCGGCTGTGCGGCTTACACCGCCTGCGCGGCATGTAACTGAGGGAAGCGGTTTATGAGCGACCCTGGTTCATTTGGGAAGTTCTAGCCTAAGAATCTCAGTGTCGGCGTAATCTGGATGGATCATATCGCTGCGGAGTTGATGTAGGTACTTCTTAGCCTTTTTATAATTCCAGAACAATTCTACACTGTCCAATACACCGCTCTGTACATAGGCTACGGCATAGCAATATTGATGCCGCCTAGCAGGCTTCCCTACCGTTTTGTTGAGGCTGCCGTTTTCAGATACCATCTATACGCATCTCCATACTCTAGGAATGTGCATAATTTATTCAGACCGCTATAGCGAAACGTAGGTCGCGATACTTGTTTTGCGAACGAGGGCCGTCTGGATTGATCTGCGACTACTACGTACTGAGGTCGCAAAGTAGGGTTGTCCAAATACACGTCATTGAACCTTAACAGGGCTGAATAGATAGGAGTAGAATGCTCTACTTCATACAGTGCTTGAATCTGAGAAGCACCGTGTTGTATCCAAACCACATCTACCTCTCTCAGAATGTCCTCTACCGAGAGGTAAGTGTCTGGCAATGAATTGCGAATGTAAGAAGTTGCCACTTTGGAGCTATCTAATCCTTCGCGGTCATGCGGTGGAATCCACAAATCGTATCCTTTTAGTTGGCCAATGCCGGCTAGTATACTTTGTATCTGAGAATGGGATAAATCTGCGGGAACATTCTCCTCCAATTTGTCTATTTGCTCTGTGAGCCGCTCCCATCCTGTGTGTGCATTTACGCTAAATCGCCCAACTTTGGCAACATAGAGCTCTATTTGATCATTTCTGAAAAACAGCATGACTTTGTACTGACCGTCATTCGCAGGCTGGGTTGAACCAAAGAGTTCTTGATAGTCCTCATATGGTATTGATAAAGGGCTCCTCCTGATCCTCCCACAAGAAGCATATCACCGAGTTGCGGCCATCAAGCAGCCTTAGGTCCTCCTGACGCAACCCGTAAAAGGCTTCTCCGCGTTCATGAATCCGTGAGTAGCGAACGTATATTCGTGCCCTACCTTCGCCCAAATCGTAAAGCGACTGAGTTCGCGGCAGCTTTTGAAGCCTGCCGAATCTCTGCTCCATTGTCTGGAGGAATTGAGTTTTTACGTTGTTTGGCATTAGGCTTGATCTATCGCAATTGAATCTGACGGGATTGTACAACAGAAGACACGACCCCCTACCCCGCTTCTCCGCCCGTGGCCGAAGATTGAGCCAGGGATTCCCTCAATTCGGGATGTTGGGAAAGGGTGGGATCGCGGTCAAGCAGGGTCTCCGCCTCCTGGCGGGCCAGCGACAGCAGGTCCGCGTCGCTGAGGCGGGCCATGCGCAGGTCGGGCAGGCCGCTCTGCCGCGTGCCAAAGTAGTCGCCCGGGCCGCGCAGCTTTAGGTCTTCCTCAGCCAGCTTGAAACCGTCGTCCGTCCTTTCCATGGTGGCAAGACGCTTCTCGGCATCTTCGGACGGCGATTCGGCGACAAGGATGCAGTAGCTGGCGTGCTCACCGCGGCCCACGCGGCCGCGGAACTGGTGCAGCTGGGCAAGCCCGAACCTGTCCGCGCCCTCTATGACCATGACGGTGGCATTGGGCACGTCTATGCCCACCTCCACTACCGGCGTGGAGACGAGAATATCCAGGCTGCCATTACGAAAGGCGTCCATCACCTCCTTCTTCTCGCCGGTGGACATTCGGCCGTGAAGCAGCCCCACTCGCAGGTCGGGGAAGACCTCTCTGTCAAGGCGGTCGCGTTCCTTCACCGCGGCGCGGGCGTTGATAGCCTCCGATTCATCAATCAGAGGGTAGATGAAGAAGACCTGCCTGCCTGAAGCAATCTGCTTTCGCACAAAATCGTAGACCGAGCTGCGGCGCTCCGGGCCTACGGCCTTGGTCTTTATGGGCTGCCTGCCCGGCGGCAACTCGTCGATGGTGGAGAGGTCAAGGTCGCCGTACAGGGTGAGGGCAAGGGTGCGCGGAATAGGAGTGGCCGACATGACGAGCATGTGTGGCCTCCGTCCCTGCTCCCGCAGAGCGGCGCGCTGCATCACCCCGAAGCGGTGCTGCTCATCCACCACGGCAAGCGCCAGGTTCGGTATCTCCACGTTCTCCTGGATGACGGCATGCGTTCCGATGACGATGTCCAGTGCGCCTGCGCCAAGCATCTGATGAATCTCGCGTTTTGCCTTTGCCGGTGAGCTACCCAGGAGCAGACCAACAGTAATGGGACGGGGATAAGAATCCAGACGCACCGAGAGCAGATGCCCACTGATGGTGGGCATTGCCAGTCCCTCCAGCAGGCGGCCCACCGTGAGGAAGTGCTGCTCGGCAAGGACCTCGGTAGGGGCCATGATGGCGCCCTGGAAGCCGCAGGCAGCGGCGGTTAGCAAGGCAGCTAGGGCAATCACAGTTTTGCCACTGCCCACCTCTCCCTGCAAGAGACGGCTCATGGGACGTTTGTCCCGTGCCATGTCGGCCATCACCTCGTTCAGTACGCGCTTCTGGGCGCCGGTAAGCGTGAAGGGCAGCGAGTCCAGGAAGAGGTCCATGACCCCGTGAGGCGGAGATAGAGGCACCGCTGTTTCCACCAAATCCGATTTCCTGCGGATGGAGAGGACTCCAAGCTGGAGCATGAACAGCTCCTCGAAGGCGATGCGGCGGCGTGCCGCTTCGTAAGAGCGGGGGTCATCCGGATAGTGGGCTTGCCACAAGGCGCGTTCCAGGCGAAGAAAGCCATTGCGTTCCAGGAGCTCGATAGGGAGGCCGTCCTTCACTGAAGAGGCGGCCCGTCCCAGGGCCTCTCGCACTATCCTGCGCATGGACCGCTGTGTGATGCCTTCGCTCAGGGAGTAGACGGGAAAGAGGCGTCCATGCTCGGTTAGCTTCTCCAGGCTATCGCCGGGGCGCAGCTCCTCGTATTGGGGAGATTCGATGGTGAGCCTGCCCGGATTAAGGGAAACCTTCCCGCTGATAACGTACCTTACGCCTTCTTTGAAGCGCTGCGCCAGGTACGTCTGGTTGAACCAAGCTATGCGGATATTGCCCGTCTCATCACCAAAAACGGTTTCCGCACCTTTGAGTTCCCTGCCGAACTGGGCCGTACGCGCTTCCCAGAGATGGGCAACGATGGTCTGCTCTTCACCGGGGCGCAACTCTGCCACGCGTACCACTTGGTTATGTCGTCGGGGAAACAGATGCAGGAGGTCGCCAACCGTCTTCAAGCCCAGGCGATTCAGGGGAGCGGATACCCGGGACGTAACGCTGCGCAGCACAGATGCCGGAAGGTCCGCAGACAGCGACTTGGCGACGGGTTCAGGTGCTTTTGGCTCGGTCTTGGCGGCAGGCGTTCCTTCCGCAGAGGCTTCAACACCCAAAGCCGAAAGAGAGGAGAACACCCAGCGGGAACGCTCCTTTTCAGACATGGCGTCGTAGGAGACCGGGAGCAGATTGCTGGCGCGGAGAGGCTTGGCTTCTATCTCTCCGTTGCCAGAGGCTTGCCACTGTTCAAGGAACCCATCCAAGCCGCCGTAAACGGACTTGTTGTAGTAGCCGCGCTGCTGTTCCAGCTTCAGCACCCCTATGAAGGCCTTAAGCCAGGCGCCGTTCCCTGATTTCTGGCTTCTAGTCTTAGAAGGCGTGGCAGTCTCCTACAATCAAACTCATCAGAGCGGACCAATAAGATAGCTTCTCTACCCGTTGTTGTGTGAGACTAGTTCTTCGCGCAGCGTCGTCTTGTCGTATGTGACACCCGTGCCGGTCTGTGTTGCCGCATCTCCGTCGACGGTCCACCTTCCTCCTGTCACCCCTTGGATTAAGTAGTGTCCTTCCCGTTCGACTAGGAACAACAGATAAGACTGTCCGACATCGAACTCCATGAGTGCGAGTTCGTCATCACCGCTTCGCCTGACGTTTCCTCCGGGCTTTTGCGTTTTGATCGTTATCTCAGAAGGACCATTGCCCCAAAGCGACTCCTTAACCTCAACCACTATAGTATCTACACTACGGACAGGTGCATGCATTGAGGAAGGAAGCCTACTAGCGATTCGTTCACAGCAAGGTTCTGTGCCAGTTTGCTTCGACTTTACCTCAACCAAGACCACTAGGTCGGAATTCGTAGCGAGGCGCTCAAACGTTGCCTTAGGCGCTGCGTGACCACCTATTGTTGGAGTGTGCGTGTAGGTGATGGCTGTCGATCCACGTGTACCAATGAGAACAGCTGCAACCGCCGATAGCAGTAGGAGAGAGCCGATGATCAACACATATCTTCGTCTCACGTTTACTACCTTACCCGGGTGGTTTGTGTCGCTGTTAGGACGATTGTGGGGTCTTCTCAGACTGCAGCGCAATGCCAATGACGCCGGGACCCGTGTACGTGCCAACGACGGGGCCGATGCGGCTCTCCATCACCTGGCCGTCAGCGACAAGAGGTCTGAGCCGCTCAGCGAGCTCCTCTGCCTCTTCCGCTGTGCTGCTGTGCATCACCGCCGCCTGTTTTAGCGGCGCTCTCTCTTCCGCCAGGGTGACCATGTACTGGATGCCGTGTGACCTGCTGCGCACGGAGGTTAGGGACTGAACGATGCCTTCCCGTACGGTGATGATGGGCCTCACTTTGAGGAGAGTGCCAACGAATCCCCGCACCTTGCCGATGCGACCGCCCTTGCGGAGATACTCCAGGGTGTCCAGCAGACCGAAAAGCTGCACCTGCTCTACGGCGCGATTAGCTTCATCCAAGATGTCTTCATAAGAAGCACCCTGTTGAGCGGCTTTGGCCGCGGCCATGGTCACCAACCCAGTCCCAACGGCGGCCTGCCTGGAATCGATGATCTCGATGCTTCCGCCTTCCATCTGCTCCCTGGCCTGCCTGGCAGAGTTCAACGTGCCGCTTAGCAGTTCCGAGATGTGGATGGAAACTATCTGGTCTCCGGCCTCGGCCAGCTGTCTGTACGCTTCAAGAAACTTGCCCGGCGAGGGTTGGGAAGTGGTCGGCAGTTGCCGCGCGGCGGCAAGCTTTTGGAAGAACTCGTCATGGAGGATGTCGATCCCGTCCAGAAAGGTCTCCTCTCCAAAATGAACGTTGAGAGGAACCACGGTGATACCTAGTTGCTCGGCTACTTCAGCCGGCAGGTCAGCGGTGCTGTCGGTGATTATTCTGATGGCCATAATGAGCTACCGTCCCCTATTCAATAGATACCAAGTAATTGTAGTGGGGCTGTCCGCCGTAGACCAGATCAACCTCAACACCTGGACACCATTCCCGTACCTTCTCCGCCACTTGCCGGGCTTGGTCCTCCTGGGTGGCATCGCCCCAGTATAGGGTGATGAGGTTCCCAGGCGAAGGCGAGGCGAGGCGGCACATCTCTTGCAGCGCCTCTTCTATATCTTGTGAAGCGGCGACGAGCTGCCCGTCCAGAAGGGCTATGACTTCGCCTTGGCGCACACTTCTGCCGTTTATCGTGGTGGAGCGCACCGCTTTGGTCAACTCTCCTGAATGCAGTGCGGATATGGCGTCCTGCATGCTGGCTAGATTGGACTCCGCGCTGGCTTCCGGGTCGAAGGCCAGCAAAGCGGATACACCCTGGAGAACGGACGTGGTGGGCAGAACGTGGACGGGTTTTTCTGATAGAGAGGCGGCTTGCCGTGCGGCGGGTACTATGTTGGAGTTGTTGGGAAGGAGTATGACCTCCACCGCGGCGGAGTGCGCAGCACTATCGGACAGCTCCTTTGCACTGGGATTCATGGTCTGACCGCCCCGAACTATATCAACGGCGCCCAGATCAATAAATATCTGCTCTATGCCGCTGCCTGAAGCCACGACGACCACACCCAGAGGCACCTCTTCCTGTTGGTCACGGCGGTGGCCCTCTAGGAAGCCACGGTGTTGTCGGTCCATATCCTCCATCTTCAACTGGGAGACGCTGCCCAGGCTCCTGGCATAGTCAACTATGGCCTCGGGCTCCTCGGTATGAAAGTGAACTTTGATCACGTCTTCCATGCCCACTACCACCGTGGAGCGCGCTTTCTCCTCCAGGTATCCCCTGATTTCCGCAACGTCCAGAGCGAAGTCTGAAAGAAGGAACTGGGTGCAGTAGCCGAACTCCTCTTGCTCGGTAGCGTCCAGATAGGCCGCGCTGGGGGCTGCTTGCCCAACATCGATGTCAAGAATCTTGGGATCTTTCCCATTCAGATAGCAGATCATCCCATCTATGATGGCGACTATGCCCAGACCGCCGGCATCGACGACACCCGCTTCCTTGAGCTTGAGAAGCAGTTCCGGCGTCTCCAGCAATGCCTGGCATGCAGCTTCATAGGCGTAGCTCAGCACCTGTACAGGGTTATCTTCGCCGGAAGCCGTCCTTTGCCCCGCTTCTTCGGCGGCTTTTCTGATCACGGTGAGCATAGTGCCTTCCACTGGGTTGCCTACAGCTTTGTAAGAGGCCTGCGAGGCTTGGTCAAAGGCGCGGGAAACGTCTTCTGCTGAGAAGGACTCTCTATTCTTGAATCCCTCGGCAAGCCCGCGGAAAAACTGCGACATAATGACGCCGCTGTTGCCGCGGGCTCCCATAAGCGTCTCGTAGGCCACGGCCTGAGCCACCTTGTCTCCCGTTGCATCCTTCAGTTCGTCAAGAGCGGGTTGAGCTGATTTCAGAGTGAGGTACATGTTGGTCCCGGTATCACCGTCGGGAACTGGAAAAACATTCAAGGAGTTGGCAATTGGGGCGTTTAGTTCGAGAGACGCTGTAGCGGCAACCAGCATGCCCCGAAAATCGTCGCCGGTAAGGCCGGGGAAGGTGCTTTGCGCTCTGTGAGTCATTACGGCATTCGCTTGAACTGTACTCGAACCTGTGCTACTTTAGGCGGAGTATATATCCAGCCCTGCGCTGGCGTCAAAGAGATTGAGTCATGGCTAAGTGCAATGTTTGCGGAAAAACGGGCCAGTTCGGCCACAACGTAAGCCACTCCAAGAGGGCCACCAACACCAGGTGGCTCCCGAATGTTCACAAGACCAAGCTGCTGATAGACGGTCGGATGCAACGCGTACGGCTATGCACCCGCTGTCTGCGCACGCATCACCGGAAAATGGCGTAAGCCTGGCTAGCTGGAGGAGACCCCTTCTAGCTTCGCCCTCAGCCGCTCCAAGGCCTGCCGCACTGGTTCGCGCTCGTTGAAAACGGCGGAGCCCGCCACGATCACAGTTGCGCCGGCTTGAGCTACCGAAGCGATGGTGTCTTGATTCACGCCCCCGTCCACTTCCAACTCTGCTTTGGCTCCGATGGCATCGAGGCGTTGCCGCATGCGGCGCAGTTTGTCGACTGAGCTGGGGATGAAGGCCTGACCGGGAAACCCGGGGTTGACCGACATAACAAGGACTTGGTCAAGGTGGGGCAGCACCTCTTCGATAGCGGATATAGGGGTTGCCGGGTTGATGGCCACGCCCGCTTTGGCGCCCGCTTCTTTGATTTGATGCACGACTCTGTGCAGATGCGTGCAAGCCTCGGCGTGGACGGTGAGTATGTCTCCCCCGGCCCTGGCGAACTCTTCCACGTGCCGCTCCGGCTCCACGATCATGAGATGTACGTCCAGGAGCAGCGCAGTACGAGCGCGCAAGGCCTGCACCGTGGAGGCCCCGAAGGTAATGCTGGGCACGAAGCGCCCATCCATGACGTCCACGTGGATGTAGTCTGCGCCGGCTTTTTCAGCTTCGGCTACGGCATCCCCCAGGCTGGCGAAGTCCGCAGAAAGTATCGAGGGGGCTAGTTTGAAGTTGCTCATCAGCTAAGCCTCAGCCTTCCAGAAGAGAGAGCGCCCTTTCCAGTGCCGCTCGTACCTGGTTGGGCGCTGTGCCGCCGGGCACGTCCCGCGCTTGAATGGACCTTTCGGCGGTGACCTGATAAACGTCCTCCTGAAACACTGCTGAGAAACGGTGGTACTCCTCCAGGCTGAGCTCTTTGAACTGCTTCTCTTGTTCTGAGGCGTACCTGGAGACCTGGATCATAACGCCGTGAGCCTCTCGGAATGGGACACCCTTGGCCACAAGGTAATCGGCAAGGTCCGTGGCTAGCACCAGGCTGTCTTCGGAGGCTTGTCTCATGCGCTCCGTATTGAACTCAGCGGAGGACATCATGCCGGACATGACTTCAAGCGTGGCTTGAAGCGTGTCAACCGTGTCGAAGAAGCCCTGCTTGTCCTCTTGAAGATCGCGGTTGTAGGTCATGGGCAGACCCTTGATGACCGTTAGCAGCGCGATGAGGTTGCCGTAGACACGCCCCGTTTTGCCGCGGGCAAGCTCGGCAAAATCAGGGTTGCGCTTCTGCGGCATCATGCTGCTGCCGGTGACGTACTCGTCGTCCAGGCGGATGAAGTCGAACTCCTGTGAGGACCAGTAGACAATCTCTTCCGCCAGCCGCGATAAGTGCGCCATGCAGAGGGCGGCGTTCGCCAGATACTCGACCAAGTAGTCACGGTCGGAGACAACGTCCATAGAGTTCTCGCTTATACGGGTGAAGCCCAGCTCCCTGGCAAGGAACTCACGATCGTAGTCGTAGGGCACTCCGGCCAGAGCGCCGCTGCCCAAGGGCAGCACGTCGGTGCGTTGAAGGCATTCCTGGAACCGCTCCGCATCGCGGTGCAGCATGTGGAAGTAGGCGAGCAAATGATGGGAGAGGAGCACAGGCTGGGCCCGTTGCATGTGGGTGTAGCCGGGCAACGCCGTCTTCATATTGGTCTCGGCCACGTCCAGCATGACTTGCTGGAAGCGGCGGATGAGGCGCACCGTATCCTGGATGGCTTGCTTGGCGTAGAGGCGCATGTCCACCGCTACTTGGTCGTTGCGGGAACGGGCCGTGTGCAGCTTGCCCGCTGCGTCGCCTATCTTTTCATAGAGCCGGGATTCAATGTTCATGTGGATATCTTCAAGCTGAGACTGCCAGGGAAAAGCTCCGTCCTCTATCTCTTTCTGGATTCCGGCAAGGCCGCTGACAATGGCCTCGGCGTCGGCCTTGGAGATGATGTTCTGCTTGGCGAGCATGCGGGCATGCGCCATGGAAGCGGCTATGTCCTGCCTGTACAGCCGTCTATCGTAGTGCAGGGAAACGGTGTAGTCTGATGAAATCTTTGGCCTGGGAGTCTTACTTTGCGTCATAGCTGGAGAGATTCGACTTTGATCGGACGCTGGCTCACGGGGTCTACCTGGTAACCCAGCGCCTCGAGCGCGGTGACGCCGAGCACAAGGGCGTCGTCCGGCTCACCGAAGATAACGGAAGTCCCAATTATTGAGTCTTCATATGTCATCCGCACGATACCTATTCGCCTTCTAATGGCCCCCACCAAAGCCACGAAACACCCGTTCACTTATAGGCTCTATGTCAAGCTCTCTCAGGATTACGGAAGGAACGACGGTGAGCAAGGCACCGGTGTCCGCCAGAAACTCTATGCTGCGGTGCTTCCCAGGCACTGATACATTGGCAACATCTACTTCTACGTGTGTGAACCCCATCAGCCAGCGTCTCCCCGCGCCCGCAGGGCGCTGCTGCGCAGGCGATGGGCATTGACTCTGATGAATCCCGTGGAATCCGGGGCCTCAAAGCCGCCTATCCTATCCATACTGACCAGGTCCTCGTTGTACAGCGTTACGGGTGAGCGCCGCTCTTTGGTGATGACGTTGCCCTTGTACAGCCCCAGGGTCACTGTGCCGGTAACGTACTGCTGGCTCTTGTCCATTATCAGGCGCACCAGCTCCATCTCCGGGGAGAACCAGAACCCGTAATACACGAGCTCCGAAAAGCGGGGGATAAGGGAATCGCGGAGATGCATCACCTCTCTGTCCAGCGTGATGCCCTCCAGGTCACGGTGCGCTTTGTGCAGGATTGTGCCGCCAGGGGTTTCGTAGACGCCGCGGGACTTGACGCCGACAAAACGGTTCTCCACCATGTCCTCTCGGCCAATGCCATTGATGCCTCCCAGGTGATTGAGGTAGGCGAACAGCGACAGTGGCTGCGATTGTGTTGTACCGTCGCTGAGGTTGCGTACCTCCACGGGGTTCCCTTCGCGGAACTCTATCTCAAGCTCCGTCTCTTTGTTGGGAGCGCGTCTGGGCGATCGCGTCATCTGGAACATGGAGTTCCGCGGGCGGCGCGCCGGGTCTTCCAGCTCGCCGGCCTCATAGCTGATGTGCATCAGGTTGGCATCGCTGCTCCAGGGTTTACGTCTGGTCGCCGATACGGGGATGCCGTTGAGCCGGGCGTAGCGCAGCATATCGGACCTACCGGTGAACTTGTTCAGAAAGACGGGGTCACGCCAGGGAACGTATATCTCCAGCTCCGGAGCCAGGGCATGGAAGGTGAACTCGAAGCGCACCTGGTCGTTTCCTTTGCCGGTGGCGCCATGCGAAAGGGTGGTGGCCTTCTCTCTCAGCGCCGTCTGCACCTGACCCTTTGCTGTGAGAGGACGCGCCAGCGACGTGCCGAGGAGATAGCGCCCCTCGTAAACGGCGTTGGCCCTGATTGCGGGATAGATGAAATCGGTAACGAACTCGTGCCGCAGGTCCTCCACATAGGTGGCGGAAGCTCCAACCTGCCGGGCCTTGCCCACGACCTCCTCCATATCCTCGTCCTGGCCCAGGTTGGCGGTGTAGGTGACGACGTCGTGTCCCTGGCTGATGAGCCAGTGCAGGATGACAGAGGTATCCAGGCCTCCGCTGTAGGCAAGCACTATCTTCTTCTGGTTGTCTATCATCCCATCGACTTTTCCAAGGCATCCTCTAGCTTCTGGACGGCCTGGTCTATCTCTTCCTTGCTCACCGTCAGCGGCGGCATGAAGCGTATAGTGCTGGGCCGCACCGCATTGAGCAAAAGCCCTTGTTCGTTGCAGGCGGCGACTACTTTGGCCGAGACTTCATCATCGAAGGCGAGTCCAAGGAGCAGACCCATACCCCGCACCTCGGTGAGGTAGGAATAGCGCGACTTCAGTTCAACAAGGCGCTCTTTCAGATATTCTCCGGCGGCTCCGGCCTGGGACGACACGTCGTTGTCAACTATGTACTTGGAGGAGGCGTATGCCGCGGCACAGGTGAGGACGTTGCCGCCAAACGTGGAGCCGTGGTCACCGGGTTCTAGCACGGAGGCATGCTCCTTGGCAAGGAATGCGCCAATGGGCACGCCGCCGCCCAGTCCCTTGGCCAGGGTCATCACGTCTGGCTCTACGCCAAACGATTGGTAGCCGAACAGAGTACCCAAGCGGCCCATCCCCGTTTGTATCTCATCGAAGATGAGGAGAAGCCCGTTCTGGTCGCACCAATCGCGGACGGCCTTGAGATAGCCTTCTTCCGGCACGTTGACTCCGCCTTCGCCCTGCAGCGGCTCGAGCATAACGGCACAAGTAGCATCGCTTGTGCCGTTCTTGATCGCCTCCAGGTCGTTGTACTCAACGTTGACGAAGCCGTCGGCCAGCGGCCTCCAAGCCTCTTGATAGTGTGGCTGACCCGTGGCGGCTATCATTCCCAGAGTGCGTCCATGGAATGAATTGAGAGCAGTGATCACCTCGTGCGCGCCGTTGCGGTGCAGCTTGCCGAATTTACGCGCCAGCTTCACCGCCCCCTCATTGGCTTCAGCGCCGCTGTTGGAGAAGAAAACCCTATCCAAGCAACTATTGTCTATGAGGACCTGGGCAAGCTGAAGCTGGGGTACCGTGTAGTAGGCGTTGGAGGTCTGCATTAGGGTGGCGGCCTGTTCCTGGATAGCTTCCACAACTGCGGGGTGGCAATGCCCTATGTTGTTCACTGCCCAGCCAGCGGTAAAGTCCAGGTACTCCTTCCCCGTTTCGTCCCAGACCTTTGTCCCCTGGCCTTTGACTATGGTCACAGGCTGACGACGCACCACTTGCATGTAATATTCGCTCTCTATCTGTTGCCACGTGCTCACAATGTCTGCTCCTCTTGTAGTAGGTCTGACAATTGGCTCACCGCCTCTTCCAGGGTGATTATGCCGCTCCTCAGGTCTTGCAAGGCTTTCTGGATGGCCTCCAGCTGTCTGGCCGTTTCCTCAGAGAGGGTGGGAGGAGTGCCTCCACTGGGCGGACTTGGGCCTGAGACAGCCCTGCCTCCAAACAATGCTCTCAGCGCCTCATCCAGTGAGGGTTCCATGACCACCTTATTGGCGGAAGCCAGTATAACGCGCTTCAACTCAGGCAAGGGCAACCCCTCCGCTCTGAGATATACGGGCTCCACGTAAAGGATGGAATCGGCTATGGGAATGACCAGCAGGTTCCCCCTGATCACCACCGACCCGGACTGGTTCCACAATGTGAACTGCTGCGATATCTCGGTATCGTTGTCTATGCGTGCTTCTATCTGTACCGGGCCGTCTATTTGCACCCCTCTGGGGAATGTGTAGGCTACCAGCTTGCCATACTCAGGCCCGTCCATGCGCGCCGCCAGCCAGGCCACCATGTTGGGTTTTTCCGCCGGGGTAAAGGGAAGGATGAGGACGAACTCCGCGTTTTCCTTGCCGGGCAGCCTCATAATCACGTAGTAAGGTTCAACCGCCTGCTGATTGCCAAAGAAGACCTCCAATGGAACGCTCCACTGGTCCTCTTTGTTGAAGAAAACCGTTGGATCCGTCATGTGATACTGGAGGTAGGTCTCCGACTGGACGGAAAACAGGTCTTCCGGATACCTCAGATGGTCTCTGAGGAAAGGCGACAGGTCATCCATGGGCTTGAACAGAGCAGGGAATATCTTGGCGTAGGTCTGAATAAGAGGGTCTTGCGGATCAGCTATGTAGAACTGCAACTGACCGTTGTAAGCGTCTACCACCACCTTTACGCTGTTTCTGATGTAGTTGAACCGATCATCGAATGGCCGTGAATACGGATATTTGTCCGTCATGGTATAGGCGTCTTGCATCCAGATCAGCCTTCCCTGGTCCACTATCAAGTAAGGGTCTGCGTCAAGTTGCAGAAAGGGCGCCACGTGGCTGATTCGCTCCTGAATGTGGCGGTTGTAGAGGACTTTGCTCTCAGGCAGGATTTCACCGCTAATCACTATGTTGATATCTCCAAACTGCCAGGCATATGCAATTCGTCTGAGCAATGAGCTAAGGTGGACACCGCCCGAACCCTGGTACTGAACGTATATAGGCACGTCTTCCTCGGTTGGGTGGTCGAATTCAGGGGTGTTGCTGTTGACTATGACGTAGCTGTTGGTGTTCTCGCCGTAGTAGACCTCCGGTCTGTTGATTTCAATGTCGCCGGTGGGAGGCACGTCCTGCACGAAGAAAATGGGCCTGCCCTCATCGGTGAACTCGGTGACGGGGCTGGCGGCAGCGCCGTAGCCATGCGTGAACTGGAGCCGCTGGTTGACCCATCTCTGGGCCTCTTCCGGCAAGAACTCCGGATAGAGCTCGCGAGCCCCGATGAGCACCTGGCGATATTCACCATTTATTTCATATCTGTCTACGTCCGTGTCCTGGAAGTTGTAGTAGAGCCGCAGGTGCTGGATCTGGTTGTAAATGTCTATCAAGGGGCGTGGATCCCATAGACGCACGTTGTTCACAGTCTCTTGGTTGGCCAGGATGTCACTTGAAGTAAGCTGAGCCGTCGCTTCATACGATCGCTCCTCTATCCGGTCCAGGCCAAAGGCGGCGCGGGTGAACTCGATGTTGCGGGCGATGAAGCCGCGCTCCCTCTGCAGCTCGTTGGGTTCAACGGTGAAACGCTGAATGAAAGAGGGGTAGAGGCTGCCCAGGCCAACCGCGGCCACCAGCCAGAGAACGACGCCGCCGATGATGAGACGGTTGCCCCTTGCGCCTCTCAGTGAAGGATGCAAGGTGGCCAGCAGCAAGACGCCGCTGGCCACGGCAATAGCCGCCATTACTAGTAACACCGGCAGACGCGCGTTTATATCGGCGTAGGTTGCGCCAAAGACTGCTCCGTCTCCGGAAAATAGTACCTGGTACCTGTCCAGGATATGCTTGAAGGCCAAATTGAAGAAGACCAGAGATCCCAGAACGGCCAGGTGCCCTCTCTGCCAGGGCGTGAGTTGAAAGGGTATGCCTCTCAGCGCAAAGTAAGCTATGTATACACCGGCGGTTGCCAGTAGGAGGACTACGAATGCCCCAAGGAGCCAGCTTTGCACCAGGTTCAGAATGGGGAGAGAGAACACGTAGAAGGAGACGTCGTTTTGGAAAACCGGATCTGAAACCCCAAAGGAGGAGCTGTTGATTAGCCTGAGCGCCAGTTCCCATTGGCCGCCGAGGCTGGAGCCAAACGCAAGTGAGGCGAGCGTTGCGCCAAGGACAATGGCCAGGATGGTTAACCTGTTCAACCAGTATATGGTCTCGGTGGGGAGGGGAAGAACCGATTCGCCGCGAGCGCGGCGCTGGGCCAGCACAACGCTTACTGCGATCATTACGCCAAAGACCAAGGCCCCCGTGACAAAAAGCCAGGCACGAGTCCACAGTATGGTCCTGTACACGTCCAGGAAACCCAGCGAGTTGAACCAGAGCCAGTCGGTATAGACGCCTCGCAGGGTGTTGAACAACACCAGCAGGAAGACGACGCCTAAGAGGACCAGCCCCCACTTGATAAATGAGCCGGTATTGGGAGGAAAAGCAAGAGTGGGCTCCCAGTCTAAGGGGGGGACGTTGCCGCCGTTCTGTCTCAAGTCACCTCACTCCTTCGGATTGCCTAAGCGGTTAACCAGGTACCTACATTATCATTGTTTACGGCTTTAAGCAGCGCCTGGGGGGACCTACCGTCTATTATCTGAGCTGCCGGAACTCGCTGCAGGGCTTTGATGCAGGCTTCCAGCTTTGGAATCATGCCGCCGCCAGCGGTACCTGATGTGAGCAGCCCCTGCACTTCCTTGGGCGTAAGCCTGGTGATGAGCCTTCGCGATGAGTCCAGAACGCCCCCCACGTCTGTAAGAAAGATAAGCCGTTGAGCCGGCAATGCCCAGGCCAGGTGGCCGGCTGCCGTGTCGCCGTTGATGTTGAGTAAAGAGCCGTCTTCACCCGCGCCGTTGGTTGCGGCCACCGCCACGGGAGCAATGAGCGGGATATAGCCAGCGTTCAGGACATCCATCACCGGCTGCGGGTCCACTTCAGTGACTTCACCTACAAATCCAAGCTCCGGGTTGCTGATTCGCGCCCGCAGCATGCCGCCGTCGGCGCCGGAGAGCCCCACTACCTTGCCGTTGAGAGCAGAGATGGCGGCGACAAGCTGCTTGTTGATAAGGCCGGCGAGCACTGCTACCACCACCTCCAGACTGGCGGCGTCGGTGACGCGCAGACCTCGTATGAAACGCGGCGGCAGCGACTGCCTCTTCATCCAGTGGGAAATGACCGGGCCGCCCCCATGCACTACTACCGGCGTACGCCCTGCCTTTTGCAGGGCAACGATATCGCGAAAAGAGGTATCGGCGCTTCCCAGGGTGCTTCCGCCTATTTTGACTACGATCCTGTCTGTATAGTTAGCCATCTCTAAGAAATCTAGCTATATGATCAGCTACGGCGTCTGCTTTGTCTTTGGCTAGAAAGTGGTCTCCGCCTTTGATAACCACCATCTCGGCATTGGATAATCGTTTAGTTAGATATTCCCCTACAGCCAATGGACTAATAGGATCCTTATCCCCCCAGATCAACAAAGTCGGAACAGTTATCTCGCGAAGCCGATTATCAAGGTCTGTATGATCATCAATAAACCAAGAGGGGAAATCCGGAAAGTTTCGCAGATGCTCTGATTGCCAGTCACTTGCATTGAATCTTTCCATATCAATACCACCGGAGGTTGCGGTAAGGACGAGATGATTGATTTGCTTAGGTACAGTTAGGGCTACCAGCATAGCAACCACACCACCCATAGATTGAGCGACAAGGTCTGCGCTTTGACGAATCTTGCTGGCTACCATCTTAGCTAAATCACTCAGGTTATTGATTCTTGGGTTTCCAAGAGTAGTCCCAAAACCAGGCCAATCAACAATATCAACATTTGTTAATCTGAGCCGTTCGACGACTGGTAGCTAAAACTCTCCGTTTCCCGATGCACCTGGTAGGAAAATGGTCTGCTCAGCCATTAAGCTCATGTAGTATAGGCGCTGTTGAAGGTCACGTACGCCTCGCTGAGGTTGCAACCCCAGGCGCTGGTAGAGGCGCTGCCCAGGTTCAGGTTAATGGTAAATTTGACCTCCGGGTTTTGCATCTGGAGGACAATGGCGTCCTTGAAGAACGGTATGGGAAGGCCGTTCTCCATGATGCATACGTCGTTGATGTATAGCGACAGCCTATCCTCCCTGACCCGAGCGCCACTGCGGCCCAGGGCCACCACCAGACGGCCCCAGTTAGGGTCGTTGCCGTGAACGGCTGCCTTGACCAGGTTAGAGCTGGAAACGGCACGAGCCGCCAGGCGCGCCTCCTTATCGTTGCGCGCTCCCACCACCTCTACCTCGAACAGTTTGCTCACGCCCTCGCCGTCCAGGACAACCTGTTTGGCCAGGTGGATGCAAAGCCGCGTCACCGCCTCCTGGAACAGCCCTGCCTCGTCTGTCCCCTCAGAGATCGCCGGTCCTCCCGCGGCTCCGTTTGCCATGATCAACAGTGAATCGTTGGTACTGGTATCGCCGTCGATGGAGATCATGTTGAACGAACTGTTTCCCGCCTGAGCGATCACTTTCTGAAGGAAGGCGCCGTCCACCGGGGCGTCCGTTGCCAGAACACTGAGCAGTGTTGCCATGTTGGGATGGATCATTCCGGATCCCTTAGCCGCGCCCCCTACCGTCACCGTCCGCCCGTTGTGCTGGTAGGAGACAGCCGCCTCTTTGGGATGGGTATCAGTGGTCATGATGGCCCTGGCAAAGGCGTTGCCGCCGTCGGGAGAGGTCTGAATCTTGGGTAAAGAGGCCCTGATCAAAGCCATGGGAAGCTCTACGCCTACCAGTCCTGTGCTAAGAAATCCCACCTCTTCTTGCATCAGGTCCAGGTAGGCCGCGGCTAGCCTGACAACCTCGGCGGCGTCCTTCACCCCCGGCTCGCCAACAACTGCATTGGCGATGCCGCTATTGGCCACCACGGCGCGGACATTTCCCCGCCGAACGTGTTTTTCAGTGAGGACAATAGAGGGCGACCTCACTTGGTTGGTGGTGAAAATGCCGGCGCTGACGCAAAGCATCGAGGAGTGGATAATGCCCAAGTCCAGCTTGTCCTCTGAGTAGGTCTTCATTCCGGCGAACGTGGCGCCCGCCAGAAAACCGGGGACGCTGGTCAGCGTCCCATTGAGAAGAACCTCTATTTTTTCATTCATTCCTGGCTCCATTGCTTGTGAAGTATAGTTGACCTGGTACCGCCTGTCCTTCTTGGACCTGATTGTATAGCAAGCCATGACCGAGTGACGGTCTAGGATCATCGGTTTGCCCTGGCCTTCCGCCTCCTGGAGCACTTTGACCCAACCGCGTTTTACCCAGTACCGGATGGTGCCTGGTTCGACCAATAGGTCGCGGGCTGCCTCTCGCAAGCCTATGCCTGCCTCTACTGACATGGGACCGCATCGCCACGTTTTACACACATTTTAGACGACATTATAAGAAAACTACCAAGCAAATGTCAATAGCAGCGGGTTCTAACTTCATTTAGTCGAAGTAAAGAGCCTATGTAATGCGATTTACCCACTTTATAGTGTAATGTCTGTCTTTTTTAGGCGAGCGGACGGACTGGACGGCAGAGCCTTAACTTGAGATAACGGTTTCATCCCTCTACCGGACGCGTCTACCTGCCTGGAACACGGCCCAGACGTTTCGCAGAGCGGCGGGGTCCGAGTATGGGTCACCGTCTATCAGCACCATGTCGGCAACCTTGCCGGTTTCAAGCGTGCCTACCATATCGTCGATTCCCAGCAGAGCTGCGGCGTCGCTGGTTGCGGCAATCAAGGCAGCAGGCGGAGACATGCCGTTCTCCACCATCAGCTCCACTTCCCTGGCCAGCATTCCGTGCCGCACCGCCGAGCCGCCGGCGTCCGAACCCGGCACCACTTTCACACCGGCAGCCAGGGCGCGCTTGAAGCTGGCAATGGATTCGGCGGCGCGCTCCTCCGTGCGCGCCAGTACCTCCCTGTCATCGCCAGCCATGTATCCCTGGCTGAGGCGGGCGTCCCAGGTGGACATGGTTGGCACCAGGTACGTGCCCTTCTCCGCCATGAGGCGGGCCGTCTCCTCGTCTATGAAGAAGCCGTGCTCTATGGAAGCCACACCCGCTTCTACTGCCTGATGAGTACCCTCGTATCCAACGCAGTGGGCAGCGACTTTAAGGCCGGCCTCGCTGGCAATACGGACAACTGCTTCCAGTACGTCCAGCCCAAGTGTGGGAAACTGTTCGCCTTCAGGGGTCATACCGGTGGCGCCCACTTTGATCAGGGCGGCGCCCCGTTGCACCTGGTCTCTGGCGGCCAAGACCATCTCTTCAAGGTTGTGGAGCGTGCGCACAAAAGGCCCCCAGGTGCCCGCGAAAGCCAGCCAATCGCCTGCGGCCAGAATGCGCGGTCCGAATACATTTCCCGCAGCCAGCGACTCAGCGAAGGGGATGTTGATGCCTCCCTTGGAGCCGACGTCCCTTGCCGAGGTGATGCCGGAAAGGAGGGCACGACGGGCATTGCCCACGGCTTTGAGTGTGGCCACCTCCGGTGAGTCGGAGGCCAGGATTTCGCCGTTGTCAGGCCCGCCGTCGCTGGTGAAGTGCTCGTGGCAGTCGATGATGCCGGGTATCAGAGTGAAGCCGCGTCCGTCCATCTCCTCCGTGTGCGAGTGACGAGTCGGATGGGCGGCGTCTTCGCCCATCCAGGTTATGCGGCCGTGCTCCGCCTCCACGGTTACAGACGGCGCGGGCGCAGCTCCCGTACCGTCGACCAGCCTTACGTTGCGTATCAACAAGCTCATTGCATCCTCCCTTTACCTCATGCCAATACTTGACGAGGCGTGATTTCCAATGGTTAGCGTCTCCTGGACACCCTCCCTGAGCAACCGGTCAATCTGTGGACACTCTGATGGGAACGACGAGTGAGGCCGCAGCAGTGATCGCTACCATAGTGGCGGTGAAGTAGAAAATGCCGTCCATGCCGTACGGCCCGCGTATCCATCCCGCAATAATCGGCGACGCCGAGCCAAAGATGGCTCCCCCGGTGAACACAATGGCGGTCACGGAGCCTTCCGTGCCCCTCTTTGCAGCATCAATGGCTGCCGCCAGCATGACGGGGTTCACCGAGTACAGAAACAGACCGAGCAGGGCAAGCACAACGGCAAAGCCGATGCCGTCTCCAAAGAAAAGCAACGAGTAGATAAGAATTGATATGGCCGCCAGTCCCACGAATACCACGGGGCGGCGGCCTATTCTATCGGCGGTCCATCCCATGGCCGGAGCAAACCCAATACCGAACAGCGTGAGCAGAGCCACGTGGTAACCTATCTTGAACGATGAGAACCCCAGGTCTTCGCTCATGTAGATGACTATGAAGATGTTGAGGGCGTTGTGAGCCATAGCCCGTACCGTAGTGAGCGTGGTCATACTCAATACTGCACTGTTCTTGATCAGCGGCCGCATGGACTCCAGGTAGGCTTTGAGCGTTAGACCCGCGGAGCTTCCGCCAGGCATGTCCCGGTAGGCCAGCAAAATGGCTGCCGCACTGATCAACGCGGGTAGCACCATGAGCAAAGCCAGGGCTCTCCAGCCAAGGCCGGCCCACTCCAGGCCAAACAGGGTGAAGCCGCCCAGCAGAACGCCCACTATTACCGGAGATATGCTGTCGCCTATGGAGCCTCCCATCCTGTGTACCGCCAGTGCGGTGGCGCGCCGGCTGGGGTAAACGGCGGCCAGCGTCCCAAAAGCAGGAGCATGCCAAAAAGAGGTGCCTACCCCTGTGACGGCTACGCCCAAGACGAGCAGCCAATAGCTCGGCGCCACACCTATGAGCAGATAGCCTATTGCCAGCGAACTGAGGCTGGAAGCCAGGATGAGCGCAACTTTGCTCCGCCACATATCGGCAACAACCCCAGCGGGGATGTTGATCCCAGCGCTGAAAATGGTACGGGCGGAGCCAATAACGCCGATCTGCACGTCGCTAATCCCAAAGGCGGCTTTGATGGGAGGCAGCAGGAGAAGAAACGCCTGTTGGTAGAAGTGCTTCACAGAATGGCCTGCCGCCAAGCCAAGCATGAAGCCTAGAGGAGGCTCTTCAGCCCTGGCCCGTCTCTTTTTCTCAACCGTTGTCGCGGCCTGTGTCAGAAATGAACTCCCTGTTAAAAAGTGCTGCCCAATACTAAACCCGTTGATGAAGAAGTACCAGAGGGCGAGACATTGTCCTGTATAATCCACGGTGTAATGAGACGCGACACAAGCATTCGTTTCCAGGACAGAGCAGCAATAGTGGCCGGCGATGATTACGGCTTCTGCAGGGAAGCGGCGCTTCTCCTTTCCGCAGAAGGCGCTTCCCTGGTAATCAACTCAACGGACGCAGGGAAGGCGGACAAGCTAGCCTCTGAAATCAGAGATGCCGGAGGCAAAGCCATACCGACTTCTTACGACGTGACTTCGATGGAGGGTGGGAAGGCACTGGTAGAGTCTGCGGTGGACTCGTTTGGCAGAGTGGATATATCGATTAGCGTTGTAGGCGCACGGCACTCCCGGCCTATTGCCCAGATGACAGAGCAGGATTGGGATGCGGTTATGGAGGAAACTTTGAAAAGCGTGTTCACCGTGACCAAGCATGCCTGTGCCCAGATGCGTCAGCAACGGAACGGCCACATAGTCTACCTGCTCCAGGAGCCTGAATACGGCCGACCCGGTGCAGCGGCATACGACACTGCACTGGAAGCCATAGTAGGGCTGAGCCGCACAACGGCACTGGACATGGAAAGATACGGCGTCAACTGCAACGTGGTAATTGCAAGCGACGCCAAGAACGCCGCTCTCCTGGCCGCTTATCTCTGTACGGATGCAACGGCCCGGTTCAGCGGTCACGTGTTCGGCGCAGGTGCGGAAGAGCTTTCCCTGTATTCCAAGCCAGCGGTGGTCCGCGCCCTCTACAGCGCAGAGGTGTTCTCAGTAGAAGAGATTGCGTCGCTGGCGCCCAGGCATCTTTTCCCGGAGGAAGGGCCGCAGTGAGCAACACGCTGGAAGGCAGAGTAGCTGTGGCTACCGGAGGAGGGGGAGGCATTGGAGGCGCTGTCAGCAGGTGGCTGGCCGGTGAAGGCTGCTCCCTGGTGGTCAACGATCCGGGAGGCTCACTGAGCGGAGCAGGCGCTTCTGAAGATCCTGCCAATGCCGTCGTTTCACAAATAAGAGCCGAAGGAGGCCGGGCCATCCCTAGCTTCGATTCCGTGGCCACGTTTGAAGGAGCGGGACGCATAGTACAGGCGGCTCTGGACGCCTACGGCCGATTGGACATCGTCTGCCATGCAGCAGGCATCCTTCGAGACAGAATGGTGTTCAATATGTCGGAGGAAGAGTGGGACGATGTCCTCCGGGTCCACCTGTATGGAGCGTTCAACCTTGTACGACAGGCCGTACCCCACATGATGCGACAGCGTTACGGTCGCATTCTGCTCTTCTCCTCAGTATCGGCGCTGGGCAATCTGGGTCAGGCCAACTACTCCGCGGCCAAAGCGGGGCAGATTGGCTTTGCCAGATCCCTGGCAAAGGAGCTGGCCCCTCACAACATCACAGTCAACGCCGTCCTTCCCGGGGCCGATACCAGGATGACGGAGGGCATGCCGGAGACGGCCAGAGCCTACATAGAGCAATGGGGGCGTCCCTCAGACGCTCCCGTCATGGAAGGTGCTCGCTCAGCGGAGCGGAACGCTCCCAAGATAGCGTATCTGTGTACAGAGGCCGCCGCCAATATCACGGGGCAGGTCATTGGCACATTCGGGCTGCCAATGACCGTCTATTCTCCAAGGCAAGTCGTGAGGACATTGCTCAAGAGCAGCGACTGGTCGCTTGACGATCTGGAGCTCATCATGCCCAACTCTCTGACTAAAGACCTGGCAAGCGGTGACAATGAGTAGCAAAGAGCAGGGGCTGGACAGGGTCAAGGCGCTAGAGGCGGCGCTGGCAGCTGCCAGAGAGGCCGCGGAAACGCTGCGTCTGCAGTTCAGGCGAAAGAGAGGAGAACCCCCCTTGAACAGCTGGACCAAAGACGGAGGCGGCCTGGTTACAGAGGCAGACATAGCTTCAGACCAGGCGATAACCCAGATGCTCAAAGTCCACAACGTGCCTGGCGCCATCCTGTCGGAGGAGAGCCATACACCCGCCGGCGACGACGGGTTGACCTGGCTGGTGGACCCGCTCTGCGGTACAGTCCCATTCAGCACCGGGCTGGCGCACTGGGGAGTGAGCATCGCGCTACGCCAAGGTGGAAGCCTGGAGCTTGGCGTCCTCACTTTACCGGCGCAGCAAGACCAGCTGACCGTGGTCAGGGGACACGGTGTATCAAGAAACGGTCGTATCTGGACCTCCTCTTCACCGGGCGCTAGGCTGTCGGAGGTTGCCGTTGCCCTAGAGATAGACGGCGGCGCGGAATGGAAGAGAGTGTCGATAGGAAGCCTGGACTGGGTGGTCAGCGTGGGGCAAATCAACTCGTTCTCCTCCGCAGCTTTCCCCGTTGCACAGATATGCCTGGGGCGACTAGCCGCGGCGGTGTTCTACAAGATAACCCCGGTGCACCTGGCGGCGGGAGCACTCATCGCAACAGAACTGGGGATCATGGCGACTGATGCCTCAGGCGCCCCCCTCGATTGGAGCCAGGACGGTGACTTTCCGGTGGTGGTCATAGGCTGGCCTGAGATCCATGGCCAGATCATCAAGGCTATGTCAGGCGAATGACGAGGCTTTGATCCTCCGCCGTCAAATCAGAGGATTGTGGTTGCTGTAAGGAGAAGGTCTGTCCATGTTGAACACCTTGAAAGGCCACCACATTGCAGTGGTGCGGTCAAACCTCATCAGAGCAACGAAGATACCGTCCCGGCTGTAGCCTCTAGCCTTCTGAAGATGCGGCGCATAGTGAGTGCCGGGCCTAAGAGGGACGGCCTGGCCGTGCGTCACCTGGCGCGCTTCCCAGGAGTCCATTTGAACGGCGGGCAAGTGGAGCACAACGGAATCCGGAGGAAGGAACAACGGCTCCCAGGTATTGTTCTCCAAAGAGGTCTTCAGTGCCTCCAAGGGGGTAGCGTCATCAGCGCAGAAAGTGCCGGTACGCAGACGGCGCAGCTGGGAGAGGTGGGCTCCACATCCCAGCGCCTGACCCAGGTCATGGGCCAGAGAACGTACGTAGAATCCGCGGCTGCACTGCACGGAAAGCCTGGCCTGTGGCGGTTGCCATTCAACCAACTCCAACTTGAGCACTTCAACCGTCCTTGGAGGGGCTTGCACAGCAACGCCATCCCGTGCCAGCGCATAGAGACGCCTTCCCTGCTTTTTCAGTGCGCTGAAGGCTGGAGGCGTCTGCTCAAAGACACCTCTTGAAGACGCCAGGGCTGCCTCTATCATCCCGGCGGTTACGTCTGAGACGTCCTGCCTGTGGGTTACTTCTCCTAAGCTGTCGTAAGTATCGGTAGATACGCCCAGATGGACGGTGGCCAGATACTCTTTGCTGGTGTTGACAATGAACTGCATGAGACGGGTGGCCTGACCAAGGGACACCGGCAAGACTCCCGTGGCCGCCGGATCAAGCGTCCCGGCGTGTCCTACGTGTCGTTGAGAGGAAAACCGTTTTATCTGCCGCACCACGTCCATGGAGGTGATGCCCGGCGGCTTGTCCACGTTGAAAATACCGTGGCTGGGCCGTTTCAACTGGCCGACCTCTCCGATTGGATGTTATCCATGAACTGAAGCATCTGCAGTCCCTTCTCTATGGACTCGTCCAAATGGAAAGACAGCACGGGAACATAGCGCAAAGCGACTCTGCTTTTAAGCTCTCTATGGAGAAATCCCGATGCTTTTTGAAGAAGCTCGACGGTGGAGTGCTTCTCCTCATCATGGCTCATCACGCTTACGTAAACTTTGGCCTGGCGTAGGTCCGCAGAGACGTCTACATGAGTAACGCTAACCAACAGAGGCAGCCTGGGATCGTTCATTTCGGTTGCCAGTAGCGTGCTCAGTTCCTTGCGGACCAGCTCGTTGACACGTTCGATTCGCCTACTCATTGGAATGTCCTTGGGAATTAGGAATGGAGCTTGAAGCGTAGGGGCATGGAGACCGGGCCGCTCTTAGGAGACCTGCTCCTGCCGGTGGAACTCCAGGGTGTCCTCTTCCTGGAAATCGTTGAAGCCGTTTAGCATCACGCCGCCTTCGTAACCCGTAGCTAGTTCGCGGACGTCGTCTTTGAAGTGGCGCAAGCTAGATATAGATCCATCGAATATAACGCTGCCTTTGCGCGCTAGGCGGGCCGACGAGTTCCTTACGACACGGCCGTCTGTAACGTAGATGCCGGCTATCTTGGAGGTCCTGCCGCGGCTGAAGACGGCCCTGACCGTGGCGTGGCCGTCTACCACCTCTCTCACCATGGGGGCGGCCATGCCCTTTATTGTACTCTGTACATCATCCAACAGCTGATAGATGATGCTGTAGAACCTCACTTCCACGTTTTCGGCGTCGGCTACCTGACGGGCGCTTTGCTGTATTGTCGTGTTGAAGCCAATGACTATGCCCTCTGAGGCTAGGGCTAAGAACACGTCGCTCTCCGTTATGGAGCCGGAAGCGGCATGAATGATGCGAACCTGGGTCTCATCTGTGCTCAACTGAAGGATGCCCTCACGAATGGCTTCTATGCTTCCCTGTACATCGGCCTTGAGCACCAGGTTTAGCTCCTTTGTTTCTCCGGTGCGGATGCGGCTCATTATATCTTCCAAGCTTACCTGACGCCTGGATTCTTGCTGCCTCTGTGCAAGCTCCGCCGCCGTTCTGGCTTCCCTTTCGTTCCGCGCTACCCTGAAAGTGTCGCCAGCGGCTGGAGGCTCGTTCAGGCCAAGCACTTCAACAGGAGTGGATGGCCCGGCAGAACGTATTCGTTTGCCGGCGGAGTCTACCAGCGCTTTGATTCTACCGGTGATCGAGCCTACGACTAGGATATCTCCCACGTTGAGGGTGCCATTTTTGACCAGCAGAGTAGCTACGGGACCGCGGCTCTTGTCCAGCTTGGCTTCCAGCACCACTCCCCGTGCGGAGCGGCTGGGGTTTGCCTTGAAGTCCGAAATTTCAGAGACGACGAGAATGTTTTCCAGCAGGTCGTCCACGCCTTCTCCAGTCACGGCCGACACCGGCACCGCGATAACGTCGCCTCCCCACTCTTCAATGAGAAGATTGTTCTCTGAAAGCTGTCTCTTGACGCGGTCTAAGTCCGCGTTGGGACGGTCTATCTTGTTTATGGCTACCACAATGGGGACTTTGGCCGCTTTGGCATGGTCTATTGCCTCCACGGTTTGCGGCATTATTCCGTCGTCCGCGGCTACCACCAGGATCGCTATATCCGTAACCTCTGCACCGCGCGCCCTCATGGCAGTGAAGGCCTCATGCCCAGGGGTATCCAAGAAAGTAACGATTCGGTTGTTGTACTCGGCCTGGTAAGCGCCTATGTGTTGAGTGATGCCTCCGGCCTCTCGCTCAACTACCCTGGTCTTGCGAATGTTATCCAGCAGTGTTGTCTTGCCGTGGTCCACATGGCCCAGAATAGTGACCACGGGAGACCTTCCTTCTAGCACAGAGGCGTCCTCTTCCGCCTCTTCTACAACGGTGGACTTCTTTGCCTTCTTCTCCAATGGCGCCACCTTGTAGCCGAACAGTGGAGCCAGTGCCGCCGCCGTGTCAAAGTCGACGGCTTGGTTTATGTTGGCCATGATTCCCGCTCGCATGAGTTGTTTCATAAGGTCTATGGGACTGACCTTGAGCACCTCGGCAAAGTTTGCCACGGTGATAGCTTCAGGTATCCTGACCACTCGGACGGTTGTCCTGGTGCGCTGCCCCTGCTCCGCCTGTGGTTTGTCTGTTGTCTGTGTGGCCTGAAGTTCTCTTTCCATGGCAAATCCAACCTATTCCTGGCTATCTAAAGTCTTGGCGAATTCTTGCAGCCTTTCCCTATCACCCGCGGCGAGCTTACCCTTGAGCGAGTATTCCAGCCTACCTTTGTTCAGTCCCTGCTCCCAGCATTCAGGCGTTCCGCACAGATAGGCGCCGCGCCCCGCAGTCTTCCGCCTCCCCTGGTCAACCAATATATCTCCAAGGGAAGTCTTGACAATCCGTACAAGCTCCTTTTGTACAGCCTGCCTACCGCAGGCCACACAACGCCTCAGAGGTCTATGACGCTGCCGCACTGCCCTCCCCCGCGAGCTTATTACCGGCTATTATGTTGCGGCACCCTTGCGGCGCTTGCCTCGCCTGCCCCCTTTGCCGCGCCGTCCTTCGCCGCCCCTGGGCACTATGAGGTCCTCGGCAAATCTAATCTGGGAACCTCCCCCTGTGGGAGTAAGGTGAGGTACTTGCCAAATATCGTCTGTAAGAGGAATCTCCTCCACTTCTTCCACTTCCTCTTCTTCTATAGTGAACTCCGACCAATCATCTTCGATAGCGGCCGGCGCCTCCGCCTCGACCTCTATCACAACGGGCTGTTGCTCTGCTGCCAGCTTTTCCATCTCAGCTTCAACCGGCTCCACTTCAGCTACAGGCACCGCTCCGTCTGCAGCCACCGCCGGTTCCACCTCAACCTTTTCTCCCAAGACCACTACCGGCTCGGCTGGTACCTTAGCTTCTGACACGGGCTCGGCGACTGCCGCAGCGGGAGCGGGCCTCCGCAGACGCTCCAACTCAACGTCAGCGGAGCTCAGGATGTCTATCTTCCAGCCGGTTAGCTTCGCCGCCAACCTGGCGTTCTGTCCCTCCCTGCCTATAGCCAGGGAAAGCTGCTTGTCCTGCACAACTACGGTGGCGTTGTTCTCCTCTTCGCTCAAGGAGACGTAGAGCACCTGCGACGGGTTCAACGCATTGGAGATGAAGGCGGAAGGGTCGCGGTGCCACTGGACCACGTCTATCTTTTCGCCCTGAAGCTCGTTGACTATGTTCTGGATCCTTATGCCCCTCAGGCCAACACAGGAACCTACGGCATCGACGCCTTCCTGCTTCGCAACCACAGCCACCTTGCTCCTGGAACCGGGCTCCCTGGCGATGGCCTTGATCTCCACTATGCCGTTGTATATTTCAGGGACTTCCATCTCAAAGAGGCGCTTGAGCAGGTTCCTATGGGACCTGGAAATTAGAATCTCAGGCCCTTTGGCGGTCCTTGCCACCTCTACTATGTAGAACTTCATTTTCTGTCCCTGGCGGTACCTTTCCGTGGACACCTGCTCGCGTTCAGGCAGCACAGCTTCGGTACGGCCAAGGTCAATAATGGTTTGCCGCGCCTCGATACGCTGTACCGTGCCTGTCACTACATCCTCCGAGCGGTCCGAGTACTCCTCAAAAACCAGTTCTCTTTCCGCCTCGCGGAGACGTTGCATAACCATCTGTTTGGCGGTCTGGGCAATAATGCGCCCGGAGAGGTTGTGAGTGGACTCTATCTTGATGACATCGCCTATTTCGGCATCCGGCTTCATTTTCTTAGCCTCGGCGCGGGTCATCTCTATCTTGTTGTCCTCAACCTCGCCCACTACATTCTTGAGAACGTATGCCCGGATGTCTCCCGTGCCTGGACTCAGGCTGACCGAAATATTCTGGCCGGCGGCTAGATTATCTCTCTTGTAGGCGGAGGCCAGTGCAGCTTCAATAGCACCAAGCACCATCTCCCTGGGCAGGCCTCTTTCTGCGGCAAGCTGGGTTAGCGCGATCAAAAAGTCGCTCTTCATAGCCAGCCACCTCCTCGTATACTCTGTTCAACAACCCCCTAACTGAACAAAAAAGTGGGACGAAACCCACTTTTCAAGTAAAGCAATTGAGGCTGGAGAACCAATAACTTGCAGGATTATAGCACTGTCATTGGATGCAAACAACCCAAGAGCCACTTCACGTTGCTTTGTTCTAAATTCTTAGTTGTTCCAGAATTCAGTGTTCTGCTCCAAAATCCAAGTGAGCATGGAGGAGTACTCATTTCATACGCCAGGCACACGTCTACCGAAGCCTCAGCTTTGCTCAAGAGAGACTCTGTTGCCCTTACTCCGAAGTTAATATCATTGGCTAGTAGTCCGGTAATTGTGTCCGAGACGAGGGAAGTGAGCCTATCAAGGAGTACGAGTAGACATCTCTTGTCCCAAACGATGCTCTAACGTACTGTGCTTGCTCACTGAACGACGTGGGGTTACGATTTACCACTTTGAATATACCTAGGGCATAGGTTCCTTGAACCCGAAACCGGTCAAAGGAAAGAGCACGCTTTCCGAAGACGTTATTGCTCCCTGGGCCCTCAATCTCTCCGCTGCGGCCAGTACCGTGGCCGATGTGGGCTCCACAAAGAGACCTTCCATGCTGTTCAGCCGCCTCTGCCATTCAACAATCTCGCTATCAGCTACGGCCAGGCACTGACCTCCGGTCTGTCGACAGGCTTCAACGAGCTCTTGCAGCCGGGGAGGCGAGGAAATCTTTATGCCTATGGCCACTGTCTCCGGCCCCGGTAAACTCGGACTCCAATCACGTCCGTGGAAAGCGGAGGCTAGGGGTTGATATGCCTCCGACTGGACAGCATGCAGGCGGGGAATCTTCTGTACGCGTCCGTCCTGGAGCATCTCTTTGAAAGCCCACCACATACCCAGAAGCTGAGAGCCGTTTCCTACTGCCATGATTATGTTGTCCGGCAGCGGGTCCATTTGCTCGGCGATTTCATAGGCCATAGTCTTGTTGCCCTCTATGAAGTAAGCGTTGAGCTGATAGGTCAGGTTCAACGTATCAGAGTCGGAACAGAACGCATCCATCGCGGCCATTGCCGTCCGGCGGTCGCCGTTCACCCAATGCATCTCGGCGCCGGTTTGCCTGATGGCCTGGACCTTGCGGGTGTCCTCTTCTTCAAACGCGAAGGCAACAAAGGTGATGCCGGCGCGTGCGCAGTAGGCGGCCAGCGAGTGGCCCGTATTGCCTCCTCCAATCTCAGCGGCCCGGCGCACCCCCGTCTCCTTCAACACGGAGACCTGCACCGCGTTGCCCCTGTCCTTGAAGGAGCCTGTGGGGTTCATGTACTCCAGCTTGGCGTACACGGCATCAATGTTCAAAGCCTGGCTGGTATGGGTCAAAGCTATGATGGGCGTATCTCCTTCTCCCATAGTCACCAGATTTGCCTGATCACGCACGGGCAGCATGGGCAAGTGCCTGGCGATGCCCTTTGCTCCTGGTAGGATTCTTGCTTCTGCCGTTGCTGGGGTGTCGTAATCTACTCTAAGCAGGTTCCCGCATTCGTCACAGGTGGTTCTGTACCTGGACGCGTCATGATGGCGGCTGCATTCCACGCATACGAGATCAAAGGACATGGCTTACCTCTCCGGTTGAGATGAACGCATTATAGTCGCACCGGCCAGGCGGTGAAAGAAACAGGCGCTCCGTATTGGAGCGCCTGTTCAAAGAGCACCTGCTGTGGCGGCCTAGTAGTCCATGGGAGGAGCAGCGGGCATGGCAGATTCCTTCTTTGGAATCTCGGTAACCATGGATTCCGTGGTGAGGATCATGGTAGCCACGCTGACGGCGTTTTCCAGGGCAGACCTGGTCACCTTTGCCGGGTCCACAATCCCCATCTCGAACATGGAGCCGAACTCCCCAATCTCGGCGTCGTATCCGTAATCGTCCTCACCCTTGAGGATGGAGTCCAGGATCACGGAGCCGTCCATGCCGGAGTTGTTGGAGATGATGCGGATGGGCTCTTCAAGGGACTTGCGAACAATCCGGATGCCGGTAGCCTCGTCGCTGTGCAGATTCAGAGCGTCCAACGCTATGGCGGCGCGGATCAGGGTGGAGCCTCCACCGGCAACGATCCCCTCCTCAACGGCGGCGCGGGTGGCCGAAAGGGCATCCTCCACGCGGGCCTTCTTCTCTTTGAGCTCGATTTCAGTAGCGGCGCCCACTTTGATGATAGCGACTCCGCCGGAAAGCTTGGCCATACGCTCCTGCAGCTTCTCCTTGTCGAATTCAGAGGTAGTCTCTTCTATCTGCGCCTTGATCTGTTTGATGCGGGCCTGTATGGCATCATCGGAGCCTCTGCCCTCTACAACGGTAGTGTCCTCTTTGCTTGCCACGACGCGCCGGGCGCGGCCCAAGTCGTCCACTGTCACGGAGTCCAGCTTGCGGCCCACTTCCTCACTGATGACCTCGCCGCCTGTAAGAACAGCCATGTCTTCCAGCATCGCCTTGCGCCTGTCTCCGAAGCCCGGGGCCTTGATGGCAAGGGCGCTCAGGGTACCACGCAGCTTGTTGACCACCAGAGTGGCCAGGGCTTCCCCTTCTACGTCTTCTGAAATGACAACCACGTTCTTGGTAATCTGCAGGATCTTCTCCAATGCAGGAAGAAGGTCTGACACCGCCGAGAGCTTCTTGTCCGTGATGAGTATGTAGGGGTCGTCTATCACGGATTCCATGCGGTCGGCGTTGGTGATGAAGTAGGGACTGATATAGCCCCGGTCGAACTGCATGCCTTCAACTTTTTCGATTTCATCGGTGATGCCGCGGGACTCTTCCACCGTGATTACGCCGTCCTTACCCACCTCGTTGACCACCTCTGCAATGAGCTCACCGATATCCTTATCGTGTGCGGCCAGGGTGGCAACCTGGGCTATCTGCTCCTTGCCCTCTACGGGTTTGGCCAGCTTCTTGATCTCTTCCCGCAGAGTCTCGGCTGCCTTATCCATGCCTCGCTTCAGCACCATGGGATTGGCGCCGGCGGCTACGTTCTTGAACCCTTCCGTCACCATGGCCTGTGCCAATACAGTAGCGGTGGTGGTGCCATCACCGGCGGCGTCGTTGGTCTTGCTGGCCGCCTCTTTGAGTAGCTGGGCGCCCATGTTCTCAAAGGGCTCTTCCAGCTCTATCTCTTTGGCTATGGTTACGCCGTCGCTGCAGATGGTGGGCGGGCCAAATTTCTTGTCCAGGATTACGTTACGGCCACTGGGGCCCAGGGTCACTCTAACCGATTCGGTCAGAGCATCTATTCCCTTCTTCAGGGAGCGCCGGGCCTCTTCGCCGAATATTAACTGCTTCGCCATTGTCCCTCCTTAAAGTTGGACTGAATAAAAGTTGCTTCTTAACTGGTTTTTGCCAGGATGTCCGACTCGCGGAGTATCAGGTACTCAACGTCGTCCTCTTTTAGCTCGGTACCTGCGTACTTGGAGTAGACGATCTTGTCCTTGACCTTGACCTCCATGGCCAGGCGCTTGCCATCGTCGCCGAGCCTGCCAGGGCCTACTGCCACGACCTCACCCTTTTGGGGTTTCTCTCTTGCGGTGTCTGGGAGAACCAGCCCTCCTTTAGTGACCTCTTCCTCTTCCAGGGGCTTGATCACTACGCGGTCTCCCAGCGGTTGGAAAGTAACTTCCACTCTGCCCTCCTTGTAGATTAGATATTGCTGCCTATCGAAATATTTAGCACTCTCAGACCCAGAGTGCTAATCCAACTAGTGATGATATTACCCACTGCGAGGGGTTGTCAAGTGGATGGATGGATTGAGGCGAGTGCAAAACGCGCGCAAGCCCCTTTGGGGGCAGTTTTCAGCGGGTCCTGACGGGCTAGGGCGCGTGGGAGGCTTCAGAATATCCAGCTTGGCAGAATTGAGCGCACTGTGTTGGGTAGTTCTAGACTGGGGTCTAAGTTACTCGGTTCCCTAGCTCTCCCGCCCTGACCCTAATCGGAGCGCTACAGCCCTGTCAACACCGGCACACCCTAAGAGACGAGTGCAAAAGTCCCTGCGTCAGCCCACGAACATGCTGGTGATAACCGCCCCCACTATCACAACGCCAAAAAACACTATCGTGTACATGAGGCGATTCGTGTGCCCTTTGACCTTGTGTTGCAACGCCTCAATTTGCTGCTTCGTATCATCAAACCGCCGGTGGGTCTCCCTCAGGCTCTCCTCAAAGCGGTCAAGACGCACCTCAAAGCGATCAAGCCGCATCTCCAAGCGGTCTAGACGCGCCTCCGAGCGGTCGAATCGCCCCTCAAACTGGCGTTGCACTTCCAGTATCGTGCCGACGGCTCGCCCCAACTCCATCCGGTCGTCCGGTGTCTGCTGCTCCATGGTCGCAAAACCCTCCACTGCGCTACTCATTAGTGCGACTGCACCTAGCCACAAACCTTACTAGCTTAGTAGCCATTACGCAATCTATGCTGAACGGTGAGAGGCGAGTGCAAAAATCCCTGCGTCTCAGCCCGCGAACAGGCTGGCGATAACCGCCCCTACTATCACAACGCTAGACGCTTATCGTGTACTACGCCCGGATGGGGTTCAGTTTGATGCCCGTCAAGTCGGGCTGGCCCACTGGCAACATGCGGAACCCCTCCACGTGGGGGCGCACCAGGACAAAGTCCTGCACATGGAAGAGGGGGATGATGCCTGCATCATCCATCAGCAGCTGCTCCGCCTCCCGGTAATAGGCCAAGCGGACCTCGGTGTCACCCTCCACTCTAGCCTGCTCCACCAAGAGATCGAACTCCTTGTTGATGTACCGAGCATCGTGGGCTTCGGGGTATGCGTAGGAGCAACCGTGGGCACTGGAGTTGGAGTGGATGTTGCCGTGGGAATTGGGGGCGTGGGCGTAGGATCTCCTTCTCATGCCAGAGCCATAGCCAGTAGGATGGGAAGCAGAATAAGGGCCAGGGTGCGTTTCATCTCAATAGTCTTTCCAGGAATTAGCACGTCATTCAAGGTCTACACGGCCAACCTTTGTATCACGTGGAAAGTCCGTGGGAACAGCCGCTGTCCTGGCATGTGTACGGCATCTATCTGAACGAGATCAGCTACCCCCTTGAATCAGCTTAGCTATTGGAACACAGAGGCGTCCTCGCCCACCCACCTGAGGATGAGGGCATTCAGGGTGCCGTCGGCTTTCATCGACGCCAGGGCCTCGTCGAGCCTGCCCTTCATGTCGCTGCCCTTGCGGACACCAATGCCGAGTCCCCGGTCCAGCAGCACGGTTGGCCCGACAATGGCCAGTTGACCCTCGTGCTCAGCAAGCCTCTCCACGCCGTAACCGTGGTCCACCAGGACGGCGTCCACGTCGCCGTTGAGCACTGCTTCAGCCAAGTCTATCGAGCCGTCGAGCGATACGAAGGGCCTGCCCAGCTCGGTGAAGTAGTCGGAGTATATGGTGTTTACGGTTGCCCCAATTGTGCCCTGGACGGCTTCGTCCCCCTCGCCGGCCCTCGCCAGGTATATGGAAGGCGTAGGCGGGTAGTAGGCCTCCGTGAAATCTATCATCTCCTCTCGTTCGGCAGTAATACTCATGCCTGCGAAAATCGCGTCGAACTCTTCGGCCACTAGGTCGGGGATCATCTTTTCCCAATCATTTTGGACCCACTCACACTCCAAATCGGCGCGGCCGCATAACTCGTCCCCAAGCTCACGCTCAAGGCCGTCTATTTCGCCCTCATCGTTGATGAAGTTGAAGGGATGGTAGTTGCCGTCGGTGGCTATCACCGCCGTGTCCGCTCTCCCACATGCAGCCAGCAGCAGCATGAGCGACGACGCCAGGAGAAGCACGCTGAGCGCGCGTATGGACCTGCCTTTTAAAGTCAACGCTCACCTCACTTAAGCCAGTGCACTTGTCATTCATAGAGATGCCTGAGAATAGGACTTTTGGTGCAAGGCCTTCTAAGCCTTTATACTAACACTTGTTGGTACACAACAAGAGCGATCTCCATGGGCCCAAGTTTCCCTTGTTGGGTAGGAATAGTACCCTGTTCCCATGGGAGAAAATAGCACCTTTAGGCAAAGGGTCTAAAGTCCATTTCTAAGCCAATTCAAATTCGCTGGAGGGTTCCATGAATGGCGTCACTGCAATAGCCGAAATACTGAAGCGAGAAAATATCGATTTTATTGGCTGTATTCCCAGCAACCCTCTGATCGAGGCATGCGCCATCGCTGGTATCAGGCCAATAATTTTCCGTCAGGAACGCGTTGGCGTAAATATGGTAGATGCCTACACCAGGGTCCGCAACGGTAAAAGCATAGGCGTGTTCACTATGCAAGCACAGGCTGGCGCAGAAAACGCTTTCCCCGGTGTTGCACAGGCTTACGATGACTCCACGCCCATCCTGCTGTTGCCGGCTTCTGCGGCCCGCGACCGGATAGGCATCAGGCCCAATTTCAGCCCCTCGCTAAGTTATCGTGAGGTCACCAAGTGGTCAGCTCAAATCAATATGGTAGAGCGTATTCCGGGCCTAATGCGTCGCGCCTTCTCACTGCTCCGCATGGGACATCCTGCTCCTGTCCTCCTGGAGCTTCCATCCGATGTGGCATCTGATGAGCTTAAAGAATCATTAATGACTTACGCGCCGGTGCAGTCGCACCGAGCAGCCGGCGACCCCAGAGATATCGAAAAAGCTGCCGAGGCACTGCTAAAAGCCCAGCGTCCCGTAATACACGCTGGGCAAGGCGTCCTTTATGCGGAAGCCTGGGATGAGCTTCGCCGCCTGGCCGAGATTCTGCAGGCGCCCGTGATGACAACATTAGGTGCTAAGAGCGTCTTTCCTGAAGATCATCCCCTCTCCGTAGGTTCCGGCGGCGCCACCACTACCAGAGGTGTAGTGCATTTCGTCAAACGGGCGGACGTTGTCTTTGGTATTGGCACCAGCTTCACATTGACCTCGTTTGGCATAACCGTACCTTCAGGCAAAACCCTGATTCATTCCACCAGCAACGACGACGATATCAATAAAGACTACCCAGCGGACTGCGCCATCATAGGAGATAGCAAGCTGGTCCTGCAGCAGCTCATCGAAGCGTTGGAAGGGCAGGTCTCCAAGGAACGCAGACAGGACTCACGAGTTGCAGACGAGATCAAAGCGGTGAAGGAAGCCTGGCTGAGTGAATGGATGCCCATGTTGACCTCGGATGAGGTGCCCATCAACCCATACAGGGTTATATGGGACCTCATGCATGCCGTCGACCGCAGAAACACCATCGTCACTCACGATTCAGGGAGCCCCCGTGACGAGATGTCTCCCTTTTGGGAGACGGTGATACCCAGGGGATTCATCGGTTGGGGCAAATCTACACAACTGGGCAACAGCTTGGGCCTGGCTATGGGAGCCAAGATGGCGGCGCCGGAAAAACTAGCCGTCAATGTAATGGGCGACGCCGCTTTCGGCATGGTGGGACTCGACTTCGAGACCGCGGTGCGAGAACAGATACCTATTCTGACCGTACTTCTAAATAACTCCGGCATGGGGATCTACGGACCTGAGCAATTCCCTGTAGCCTCAGAACGTTACGGGACAAAGGACCTCTCAGGTAACTACGCGGAGGTGGTAAGGGCTATGGGCGGCTATGCAGAACGCATAGATAAGCCGGATGAAATCATCCCCGCAATCAAGAAGGCGGAGAGAATTGTGGCCGAAGGCCAACCGGCCTTGCTGGAGATAATCTCAAAGAGAGAGTACGCCTTTTCTGAAAGGCTGAGATAGATGGCGATGCACAAACAGATCGTCGCCCATGTCCTGCTGTTCGTACTTGCGTTCGTTGTATTCTACTTCGGGCTAGGGGTGGGACTACAGTTCAATCCGGCCTTGGGCACGCTCCTATGGTTGGTCGCCGCAGCCATAGTCGCATTGAATCTGCTCTGGATAGCCCGATTCCGCCGCTAACGCTTCGCCGGCAGCTGCGCAGAAGCCACCGAGCCTACTCGTATCGGAGGGCTTCTGCGGGCGCGATTGCAGCGGCCTGGCGAGCGGGCAAGATCGTGGTAAGAACCGAGAAGAAGTACGCTCCCACCGAAATGAGTATCACCTTCACCCAGGGCAGCACGAATTCCACCTCCGGTTCGTCTAGACGCATCTCGTCGATGAGTTGTATCGAGGAGATGATGCCGAGGCCGAGGCCAATCCCGAGCAGGGCGGGGAAGGACATCTCGGCTAGGAAGCTCAATTGGACCATACCACGGGAGAAGCCGATAGCCCGCAGCACACGTCAATATCTTCTATAGTCCGGTAACTGAGTTGCGAGTGACCGTGGTCATTGGCCTCTTTCATGCCTACGTTGCGGTGTATTACAAATAGCGTGGCGGCCCATAGGTCTGGGTGTGCTGCTCAAAGTCTTCTGAGTACGGAAGAGGATAGATGGTAGCGCATACGGGATTCGAACCCGTGATCTTCGCCTTGAGAGGGCGATGTCCTTGGCCACTAGACGAATGCGCCACGTAACTATCTGGACCTGGCTGGGGATCCTGGATTCGAACCAGGGCTTTCAGATCCAGAGTCTGACGTCCTACCTCTAGACGAATCCCCAAAAAGAGAACCCATTCTAGCACCGCTGGCTTATGACGAGCAAACCTCTTATCTGTACAATGCTCGCTACTCGTCTATATCTTCTTCCACTATTGAAATAGCGGCCGGGCGTGTACGAGGAGAGTCGGTTATGATGGAGACATCTCTTTCCCACCCCGTACTATCCAGAGAATTTCTAAAGAAGCGCTCCTCACCACACAAACGGCAACACCCTCTACTGGTGGGGCCTCCCGCCGGTTCAATCAGCCAGTGGTGCTGACACAGATTTTGCTCTTCCTCTGTGGTCTTCTCTTCTAATACATGGTTTGTATTTACCATATTCGCTCACCACACATCTGTTCTAATCTAGGACTCTCCATTATAATACCTGACATCGGTGCAGTCAAGCGGGCGTTTGCTTTCGCTTTGATATTTGATAGAAGTGCAAAAGCCATAGCGCAGTAGAAGGTCACCCTTTCTTGTGGACTGGACCACCAGTGCTCATCTACAACTTCCCCAACGTGGATTTCGATGCCTGTTTCTTCAAGGAACTCACGTGCCAGAGCATCGACGGGGGACTCGTAGGCCTCCACCTTTCCTCCAGGAAATTCCCACAATCCACCATCGAGCCTGTCCTGCCTACGGAGAACTACGAACGCTTTGTTGTCTCGTAGCAGGATACCGCGAACTACTCTTTGAACATTCATGATTTTGGTAGCTATGCTAGCATCACTTAGGGTGTTGAAGTTTGCCATTGCCCCTCAATTTGACAGCCCACTTGGCTGTTCATAAAATGGCTACCAGTTTTCCAAAGACATACACTAGGAGGGAATTGTGGCTACAAAGGCTTTTGTACTTATTGAGACTGCTGTGGGCAAGACCAAGGACGTGGTGCAGGCGCTGGAGGGCACACCCGGGATCAGGTCGGTGGATATTGTCACCGGCCCGTACGACATCATCGCCATCGTTGAGGCCGATGACCTGGGCTCGGTGGGCAACATGGTGACCAGCAACGTACACGCCATCGGCGGGATTCAGCGCACTGTGACTTGCCTGGCTGTTGGCCATTAGCGGTCGATAGTCCGCCTGCCTACAAGGTATGTATTTCTAGGCGCGCCGGTCACCGGCTGCGGGGATGCGTACTAGGCTCATATTCCAAAGGAGTGAGTAATGGTTGACTGCGTCTTCTGCAAGATAGACGCCGGCGAGATACCCGGCGACAAGCTCTACAATGACGACGTTTGCTTTGCCATACGCGACATCAAGCCCGTGGCGCCAACCCATCTTCTGATCATTCCCCATGAGCACATCGTCTCTCTGGACGAGCCCCATGAAGGGGTGATAGGCCACCTATTCCAAGTGGCGGGCCGGATGGCTGGACAGGAGGGCATCACCGGGAGCGGTTTCAGGCTAATCGTCAACCAGGGCGAGGACGCCGGCCAGACCTTCCCCCACATCCACGTGCACCTGCTCGGCGGCAAGAGGCTGCCCTGGGGCAACGGCTCATAAGCATGGTGGCGGACTCCCTGGTCAAGCTGCGCTCCATCATTCAGTCGCTTCCTCCAGGCTTGCAAGACCACTTGGAACGAGTCAGGGAACTGTCGCTCGAACTGGCCGCCATTCACGGAGTCGACCCCGGCAAGGTGGAGACGGCGGCTCTGGGACACGACCTCTATCGCGCCCACAGCAAGGAGCAGCTGTTGAGCGAGGCCAGGGCCAAGGGCTTGGTCATGACCTCCGTAGAAGAGTGCGCGCCGCTTCTCCTGCACGGATCCCTGGCGGCGCACCTGCTCAGGGAAGAGTGCGCCGTGGCAGATGAGGACGTGCTCCAGGCGGTGCGCTGGCACTCCACGTCATACCCCGGTATGAGCAGGGTTGGCCTGATTGTCTTCATCGCCGACAAAGTCGAGCCTCAGAAAGTAGAACGCGCCCCGCATTTGGGCAGGACAGCGGTGCTGGCTCGCCAGAGCCTGGAAGAGGCTGCCGTGGAATACCTGACGGCGGAGGTTGCCTCACTGCTGGAGAGAGGCAGCCTGATACATCCGGCCTCCATAGAGGCGCGCAACGATTTGCTGATGCGGCTTTAGGCGTCGCTTCTTCTGCTTGTGCGGAGGAGCCGGTTAACGCTTTCGAGGCCGTCTGCCTAAGATGCCCAAAAGGTGCAAGCTCATGGCAAGCAGGAACCCGAAGTCGTACCAGTTTCCACTCCTTGCCGCGTTGTAAACAGGAAAGTTGTCCCAGCCTCCGAATACGTGGACAACGAAGACGATCCAGGCCGTGATGCCGTTCCAGAATCCCCAGAGAAGGTCTGACCACCACATAGCTATGTTCTCCTTTCAAGAAGGCGTCTCAGAAGTCTGAGACGCCGGTATTAGGGCCGCCGGCGGATAGGACCAGCACCGGCGGCCCGTCGTGGTGAAGATTCTACCAAAAAGACAGTTTGGGCTTGCATTTTCAGAACATTCATTCTATTATTAGTCCGCACTAATGTTCTGGTTGTCAGGAGGCCAGAAGTGGCCAGAGGTGTCGTATTGAACAGTCCCTTAGAGCTGATTCTGCTCTTGCAACGCGGCTTCACCATAGCATTGAGCGCCTACAACGCGCGCTACTTTTGGCTCTACTTCTCATGTCAAAGGAAGCGCCGGGCCGGCTTGCTCACCCTTGTCATGATCAACCTGGCCATTGGCCTGGAAAGCCTGGCGTTCGTATTTTCCACCCTACTGGGCAGTGATTTCATGATCTCGGCGGGAGTGCAGATCGCCGCGGCATCCCTATCCCTGGCCGTGGCCGCCACTCTAACGGCGCTGGTCTTGAGGCGACGGCTCAAGGGGTACTAGGAGGAAGTCATGAGCACACTGGCCGAGGCAATCCGGACCGAGCGATGGGACATAGCCGCCCTGGTGCTCCTGAATGCCTTGATGGAGACCGCTCTAACGCTTCCCGAAGACGCCATTCCACAGATGTTGGAGATGCTGGAAGGGACCGATGACGGACAGCGATAAGAAGATGAATGCGCAACGGTTCTATACCTCCGCTCTGACCAGGGCGGAGAGGACGGAGCTTCCCTCTGCCATGTCCTTGGAAGGCTTGGATGGGGAGATAGCCCTTCTCAGGATACGTCTGCGCCGGTTAGCCGGGAACAAGCCGGACGAGTTCGCTCTTCTGCTGCGTGGCATAGGCACGCTGGCAAAGAGCCTATCCGTTAAGTACAAGCTCTCCTCCGGATCGACGGAGGAGCTGGAGAAGGAGATGCTGGCCACTGTAGAGGAGCTATTGCAGGCAATTGCGGAGGAGAGTCCCAGTGCCGTCTGAAGAGATGAGAGAAGCGGCGAAGAGACTGAGGCGCGACCTGTGGGACGGCGTTAACCTGTCGCCCCGCTCGGCCTTCGATGCCTTGTTGGATGCCAGGCTGAACGCCCTGGAACGCCAGGTGGACGAACTGAAGGGCCGGGTCAACGGGCTGATATTCCTGGTGATAGGCGCCGTGATAGCGCAGATAGCGATAGGCCTGCTCAATTAAGGAGTGTGACTATGGGAATCAAGCAAAGACTCAGACCTTATCAGTTGGAGGCGGCGCACGCCATTCTGAAGAGCGTTCTGCGGAACCGCGGACTAACCATCACGGTGGAGGTGGCGCGCCAGGGAGGCAAGAACGAGCTTTCAGCGCAGCTGGAGCTTCTGCTGCTCACCCTCAATCGCTCCTCGGGTGGGAACCTCGTCAAGGCAGCGCCCACCTACATGCCCCAGCTGCTCAACAGCATATTCCGGCTGAAAGACCGGCTCAACGATGCCGGCCACAAAGGTCTTTGGACGGCGGAGGGCAGGAACTCCTTCCGCGTGGGCAAGGCGCGCCAGGTCTTCCTCAGCGCGGAGCCGTCGGCCAGGGTGGTGGGCGCCACGGCGCACGTCCTCCTGGAAATGGACGAGGCACAGGAGATAGACAAGACCAAGTACTACAAGGAGTTCCGTCCCATGGGCGCCTCCACCAACGTCACAACCGTGCTCTACGGCACCCCCTGGGACGGCGAATCGCTGCTAGAGGAGCAGAAGCAACTAAATCTAGAATTGGAACGGCGGGACGGGGTCAGGCGTCACTTCCGCTACGACTGGCAGGACGTGGCGCTGCACAACCCACTGTACCGGGAATACGTAGAGGGTGAGCGGCTGCGGCTGGGAGAAGACCACCCCCTGTTCCGCAGCCAGTACCTGCTGCTGCCGGTGCGTGGTCAGGGGGGCCTGTTCGGCGCAGTGCAGCAGTCCCAGCTTCAGGGCGGCCACTCACGCCGTCGCTGGCCGGAGCATGGCAAGACCTACGTGGCAGCCCTAGACATGGCGGGCGGAGTCACGGGAAGCGATACCCTTGGCGTGGACAGCTCATCCGGCTCAGGCAATAAGAGGCCCCAGCGCGACTCCACCGTACTTACCATTGCTGAGCTTGACTTTGATGCCGGCGACCCATTCAGCGGCGAACCGCAGGTCAAGGTAGTGGAGCACATGCAGTGGACCGGCGTATCGCTGGCCGCCGTCTATCCCCAACTGGTCGACGTGCTGAAGCGGGTCTGGGGCTGCCGGCGCGTGGTGGTAGACGCCACCGGCCTGGGACAGGGACCAGCCAGCTTCCTGGAACGCGCCCTGGGCAAGGCCATCGTAGATCCGTTCGTATTCACCGCGCAGAGCAAGTCGCGCCTGGGCTTCGACCTGCTGGCGGCGGTGAACAGCGGCCGTCTCAAGATGTACGCCCCGGACGGTTCACCAGAGTACGTGGAGTTCTGGGAGCAGCTGGGACAAGCCGAGGCCTACTTCCGACCCAACCGCACGATGAACTTCCACGTTGATCCCAAACGCGGCCACGACGACTACCTGGCGAGCCTTGCCCTGCTAGTGCAGGCCTCTAGGTACGCTCCCCGGGTGGCGCGCGGCCACAGCCGGAACGCGGCCCGGGAAATGGAGGTCGCCGCCATGCGCTGATGTCCCCACACCATGGTTCTGAGCGCACTCTCTCCTCCGTCATGCTCGCGCAGGCGGGCATCCAGGAGCGGCGTGGCGGTCAGGGGACGCATAGGGATTGCCGTTATCACAAGGATTGTCGCAACCAATACAGGTGATGGCCAATGACCAGCAAGAAAGGTGTGCCCAAGATGGACGTATTGCCGGAGCATTTTCAATATAGAGACAACGGCTGTGAAGTATCGCAGTCGTGCCTACGGTGCCCTCTTCTCAAGTGCAAGCACGACGACCCAGGCTGGCTGCGGAGTTACCGCCGCGCCCAGCGGGACCGCCGCCTGCTCAGTGTGCGACGCCGGGAGAATGCCAGCGTTGGCGAGCTTGCGCAGCGCTTCCAGATCAGCGAGCGTACCGTTCATCGCATCCTGGCCCGGGCCAACGGCAGGACGGCTTCGGTGGCGGCGAAGCCATTGCCCGCGTTGTCTCTGGCGAGGTGAGGGAAGTACGGTGAATTATGACAGGAGGTGAAGCATGACCCAGACCACCCTTCCTCAGACGCTGGCCCGCATGGACGGGGAGCGTATGCGCGCCTACCGCGAAAACCTATCGTTCTATCAGGGCGACCAGTGGAGGGGCCGCGCCCGTCCCAGCGAGCGGCGCCTCACCTTCAACTACACCAAGACCGTCCTGGAAAAGATTACCTCCTACCTGATGAGCGGCGTCAACACCGCCATCGAGCCGTCCGATTCATCGCAGGAAAGCGCCGACCGTGCCCGGCGTGCCCGGGAGGCGCTGCGGCGAGTCCACGAGGAGAACCACCTGGACGAGCTGGATTTCGAGACCGAGCTGGACGCCGCCATTCTGGGTGACGCCGCCTACAAGGTGACCTGGGACAACGCGGGGCAGCGCGTCCACGTATCGGCGCCGGACGTGCAGGGCCTCTTTGCCTGGTGGATCGCCGACGACCCGTCACGGGTCTGGCGCGTCGCCAGCCGCTACAAGCTATCGGCGGAAGAGGCCGCCATGCTCTATGGAGTCGAGGCTCCAAGACGCAAGCAGGTCACCGTGGTGGAGGCCTGGAGTGACGACTCCTTCCAGCTATGGGTGGAGGACGTCCTGCTCCAGGAGCGGGCCAATCCCTACGGCGTCATTCCCTTTATCATCTTCCCCAACCTGCGCCTGCCCAAGTCGTTCTGGGGCGAGTCGGACATTCCGCCGCTGGTGGAACCGGCCCGCGAGCTGAATCGCGCCATGTCGCAGCTTTCCATGATCGTGGAGCTATCGGGCAACCCCATTGCAGTGCTGGAAGGTGTTGAGCGCGCCGAGGACATAGCCGTCCAGCCGGGCGCAGTCTGGGAGCTGCCGGAGCAGGCCCGCGCCTACCTTCTGGACCTGCTTCAGGGCGGTGGCGTGCGCCTTCACGTAGACTTCATCGACCTCATCTACCGGGCCATCCACGACCTGTCGGAAGCGCCACGCACCAGCTTCGGCGACAATCCCAAGGCGCTGTCCGGTGTGGCCCTGGAGATGGAGCTGCACCCGCTGCTGCAGAGGATACGCCGCAAGAGGCTGGTGCGTACCGCCGCCTACAAGCGCCGCAACGAGCTCATCCTGCGCATCCTGGAGCAGCGCAGCGGCATTAGCTATTTGCCGGTGCGCCAGGAGATAATCTGGGGACCCGTGCTGCCCCAGGACAGGGGCCGCCTTGTCCGCGATGAGCAGCTGCTGGTCGGCTCAGGGATTCACAGCCGCCGCACGGCAATGGAAGCCCTCGGCGTGCCGGACCCGGAAGCAGAGCTAGCCAAGGTGCAAGAGGAGGGATGAGGGATGTTTCTCGTCATTGCGAGCCCCGATGATCGAGGCTAACGCTTTCTGATGTCAAGGTACAACGTCCAGTTTTAGACTGGTTCAAATTTGATTGTCCATGAACCGTCTTGTAGTGATACGTCAACAAGTTGTCTACCTGGGGAAAGGTCTCGTGAGTATGTGTCCTCAGCAGATACGCTTAGTAGAAAATTAACAGAACCGCTTCCTATAGTCCAAACCTCAGACTTCTGTTCATTACTACTAAAACTCTCTACCGTAACCCAAATACCCGCAGGTGCACCGTCCCTGTACGTGTTTCCCGTTACAGTGACTGTAGCAAGATATCTCCCTTCCTCTAAGGTGACGAAACCCGTTCCGGTGCGAAATCCTGAGATGGTGATGGAGGTTGGTATAGTTGGCGTAGGAGAAGTGCTAACGATGAGGCGAGATTTCCACTCTTCTACATCGTTAGATATGGCTTGATACGGTATCGCATAGAACACCATACTAGAGCTAGTAGACCTATAGGCATTGACGCCTAAAACCTCACCTTCCATAGAGAGGAGCGGTCCACCGCTATTGCCTGGACTTAGTAGCGCACTATGGGGAATGTAACCGCTCAGAGCATTAGGCGATATTGGCAATAATATCTCTCCTTGCGTAGCAGTGGCAGTAGCGGTACGACTTACAGCTCCCGGATAACCAATAGCTATAACCTTCTGGCCTGGTGTAGTTGTTACTGATCCCCAAGCAAGAGCGGCAAAGCTGGAATCACAGCAAATAGAGATCACTGCTATATCCTTGTCGGCATCCGAGCCTAGAAGGAGCGCCTTATAGGTTTGGGAATCTCCCACCCTTACGTCAACTTCATCCTCGTCTTCAATGACATGGTGGTTTGTCACAACGAAAGCCGTGTCTCCCTTTGTTTCAAATATGAAGCCAGACCCCCTTGACTGACCTGCTGATACTTTGACTATAGCGCCCCTCACTTGTTCTACTAGGTCGGCAGGGCCTGGAGTGGGCGTAGGTGTCGGTATAGGCGTTGGCGTGAACGTTGGTGTCGGAGTCGGCGGGACCGGCGTATGTGTCGGCGTTGGAGTATAGGTAGGAGCAGGCACACGTGTTGCTGTGGGGGTAGGAGTAAAAGTCGCCGTAGGTTCTGGTATTAGCGTTGGAGTGGGTGTGAACGTAGGCGTACTGGTAGGCACTGGCGTAACTGTAGGTTCAGGCGTGGGTGTAGGTATAGTGGTAGGCGTTGGAGTTGGTATTGTCGTAGCGGTCGGCGTTAGTTCTGCACAACCTGCGAACAAAAGGACACAAGCCAATAGAACAATCAGGGAACGGTTGCCGTACATAATGGGAGCCTCCTTGCCTGCTAAGGACTACAGTAGCTCCCTAAAGCGTTCCGCAAATCCAACAAGAGCTGCAAGGAGGCATACGGAATCCGTAGTCCTCCATAGCCATCTCCTGTTGGACGATAATGCTAGGGAAAGATTGTGCTTTAGGGAGCATGGCACATAGTATCACAAGAACGTGCTAGGGTGGAGCGTGCCACGAAAGACCGATTGCCTGCCTAGCGGCAAAGAAATGGGAGTATCATGGCCAAAATGGAAATAGGAGATGTCAAATCATGCTGTACTTTGCCTACGGTTCCAACATGCTGAGCACCCGACTGCGTGAACGCGGCGTCCAATCCGCAACGTTTTTTGATCGCGGGTTCTTAAGAGGCAAGACGGTGTCGTTCAATAAGCGGAGTACGGATGATTCAGGTAAAGCCAATCTGGTAGATAGTCCGGATGCAGTCACTTGGGGCGTTCTATATGAGATAGACGATGGCGACATGCCCACTTTGGACAGAATTGAACGGGGTTACGATCGTTGTCTTGTTCAGATATGTAAACCCAACGGAGATGCTGTCGAAGCAGTAACCTACGTATCAAACAACCTAACCGATGATCCTACAGCTTACGAGTCGTATAAACAGTATCTCCTTTCAGGAGCTAGGGAGCACAATCTGCCCCAGGATTATATAGCTGACCTGGAGCAGCTTCCTTCCAAGCCAGACCCAAACCAAGCTTAGAGTGCCTACCCCTATGAATCTCTATCGTCTCTTCTGTCCCTTCCGAATCCTAAATAGCGCGCAGTCTAGGAACGCATAGAGGTCAAACCTTGGTTTAAGTAGCGTTGCCCTAGTCCACTCCATGATCATCCTTGCCTCAAGATTCCGCTGGATAGCATTATCGGTTATGGCTTTTTTCACTTTCTGTTTGTCTGTAGACCCATAGTTTGGGCCGGTTGGCCATCGTATTCCGAATCGCTTCCTGAACTCCTCGTTTGAACCCTCCATCTTGTTGCCATACGAGTCTACCGGGTAGCATCCTATAGGCGTCCACAGATAGTAGGCTCCGACTGCTCCGTTGTTTAGTGCAGTTCCAAGAGACTCCATGTCTTTTGGCAGATGCTGTGGCCTGTTAGTCTTGTCTCCAATACCGCCAGGGTTAGTGAATGGAGTCTTAACCTCAACTGCAAAGAGCGTATTAGCGTTCTGTTTCCCGACGATGTCACGGATAAATCCCCCCTGGCGTTCTTCTCCCTGAATGACTATGTCGTCCCACTCCTGCCCTGCCAGAAGACTACAAAACTCCTTTGAAATCGTCTTTTCGTGTTGACCGTTTGGTTGCCTGGCGATCTTGCCAAGGGTACGCGAACCTTCTGCCCATTTAACCAACTCTTTGAAAGCCTTGCAAACTAGTCTATCGATGTCGGCCAGCTTCATCTTTGGTGATCCTGCCACTTGGGAGGGATGCGCACCCAAGCTCAATCAATTGTACCCTGCCAACTCCTCCTTCCCCAAGTCGCCAACCGCGTCCTATTCTGAGTACATAACGCAGAAGAGGAGGCAACATGGAGGAAGTAACCCCTGAAGAGACGACGGTAGAGCCTGCCGGGCAGGACGGTGAAGCCGCCGAAGCCGGTACGGCACCGGACGACGCGCAGGCGGAGCTTGCCGAGCTACGCTCGGCCCTGGAACAGCGCGACCTAGAGATCGAGGCTCTGCAGAGCCGGCTTGCCTCGGCCACCGCCCGTTACCGAGAAGCGTTGCTCGCTGCCGCCCCCGATGTCCCGGAGGAGCTGGTCGGGGGAGAATCGCCGGAAGAGGTCGAAACCTCCCTGGCCGGTGCGCGGCAGATCGTGGAGAAGGTACGCGGGCGAATCGAGGCTCAGATTGTCGGGGAGCGCGTCCCTTCCGGTGCGCCGGTAAGAGGGAACCAGGAGTTCAGCGGCATGTCGTCACGGGAGAAGATAGCCTACGCCCTGACCCAGCGGGCACAGGGTCGGTGAGCCTCACCCCGTCATTTGCCAGCGCCGTCCTCCTCGTCATTGCGAGGAATCGAAGCAATTCGGCAGCACGGACGATGCCTTGTTCACCCCGTACCACCCCCTGACCGTCATTCCCGTGCTTGACACGGGAATCCAGAGAGCCGTGGGCCGCCCTCAACACTCCCGCTCACCCTGAGCAAAGTCGAAGGAAAGGGTGTGAGCGGGAGCCGTTATAGCCGGATTGCGTTTTGGAACTGTTTGTCGCTGCGGTATGGGCCTACCACCGCCAGGTTCAGCTTGTCCCTGGACAGGAACTGGTTGGCCGCTTGCTTCACGTCTTCCGTAGTGACACCGTCCACGCGTTCCACCACCTGGTCCACGGTGCGCACCTCGTTGTGGAGGAGCTCTTGGGCGCCCCCCCAGGCGGCGACGGCGCGGGTATCCTCCATGCGCAGCAGCAAACGGCCCTTGGCCAGCTCACGTGCCCGGTGCAGGTCTTCCTCCGAAATGTCTTCTTTGAGGTGGTGCAGTTCCTCAATCGTCGTCTCAATGGCGTAGCGCGCTTTCTTGGGGTCTACACCGAAATAGATAGATATGGAACCTGTATCGCGGAAATGGCTAGCCGAGCTATGGATATCGTAGGCCAGTCCACGTTTCTCCCGCACCTCCAGGAAGAGGCGGCTGCTCATACCCTCTCCCATGACCGCGTTCATCATATCCATGGGGTATCTCTGCGGATGGCGGGTGGAGATGCCGGGAAGGGAGAGCGCCAGGTGCGCCTGCTCCGTCTTTCGGTACTCCATGCGGGCTTGCGGCTCCTGCCTGTTTCCGTTGCCGGCCGGCTCCCAGCCGAACGGCGATCCTGAAGGCCAGTCCTTGACCATGGGCGTCACGGCGTTCAGCATCTCCTCATTGGACAGGCTCCCCGCTATGCTGATCACCACGTTGCTGGCCCCGTACTGATGCTGAAACCAGTCGGTCATCATCTCCCGCGTTATACCGTTGACCGTTTCCTTGCTGCCGCCGACGTCACGCCCCATGGGATGGTCAGGCCACAGCATCTGGTCGGTGAGCATCTCCACTCGATAGCCGGGATAGTCGTTCGACATAGCCAGCTCTTCCTGGATGACGCTGCGCTCCTTTTCCACCTCTTCACTGTCCATCAAGGGGTTGCGAACCATGTCGACGAGCACGTCCAGCGCCTCTTGGAAGTGGGGCGCTGCCACCTTGCACCAGTAGGCCGTGATCTCGCGGTCCGTGCTGCCGTTCATCAGGCCGCCCACCTGCTCTATGGCTCCGGTGATCTCGGCGGCGGACTGCCTGCGAGGCGTGCCCTTGAACAGCATGTGCTCCAGGAAGTGCGAAATCCCCGCATGTTCGTCGTCCTCGTAGCGTGAGCCGCTGCCCACGTATATGCACATGGATACCGAGCGGGTATGCGGCATGGACGCCGTAAGCACGCGTACACCGTTGTCCAGAACTGTTTTTGTATGCATTGTGAACCCAGGGAGACGGTTGAGAATTTGGTTCATTGTAGCGGATGCCTTGCCATGGAAGCCAAACGGAACGACGGCACTTTTGAGACTGTTTCAGAAAGGTCGGACGGGACAAGAGGGGATGCGCCGGCACTATGAAAGGCACTTCGCCAGTCCCCCTGTCCGTCATGCCCGCGCAGCTTGCCCGCACTTGATGCGGGGGCGGGTATCCAGGGCAATGCCATCGTCATGCCCGCGCAGGCGGGTATCCAGGGGCGGCGGGAATTGACTGAGTAGGCTCCTACTTGGCCGCCACCTTCTCCAACGGAGCAATGCTTAGCAGCAGACGTTTCACGCCCGCCTTCCCTTTGAACGCCACCGTGGCCTCATGGTCATTCCCGGAGGCTATGCAGTTGACTACAATTCCATCGCCGAAAGCCTTGTGACGCACCTTGTCGCCCGTCCTCAACGGCGGTCCTGCCTCCGCCGTTGCCTCGCTCTGGCTGCGCCGCCTTGGCCATTCCCACGGCGGGGAAACGGCCACCGGCTGCTCTATCAGCTCTCTGGGGATATCGGCAAGGAAGCGGGACGGTGTACCGGCCATGCTCATACCCATGAGCCGGCGTCGGAAAGCACGGAACAGGTAGAGGCGCTCTTCCGCCCTGGTTATCCCAACGTAAAACAGACGGCGCTCCTCTTCCATCTGGGCCGGGTCGTCCATGGAGCGAGAGTGGGGCAGCAACCGTTCTTCCAACCCGATGATGAACACGACCGGGAACTCCAGCCCCTTGGCCTGGTGCAGAGTGATCAGGGTCAGAGCGTCCCTGCTTTCGTCCAAGCTGTCCACGTCGGAAACAAGGGATATCCTCTCCAGGAAGGCGGTGAGCGAGCCATCTTCCTCTCCGGCCAGCAGCTCCTCCACTTCGGCGGCCTGTCCCTTCAGCTCCAGCACGTTCTCCCACTGCTCCTCGCCGCGCTCGTCCTCCAAGAGGTAGCTCCGATAGCCTATCCTTTCCAGCAACAGGTCTATCAGCCCGGCGGCCCCCACCTTCTCCGCTTGCTCAATCAGATAGCCGATGAGGCTTACGAACCGCTCTATAGTGGCGACGGCCCTCGGCGCAATCCGAGGCTTTACGTCGCCTACCTCCCCGGCGGCTATCGCCTGGAGCGCCACGTACAGGGGCAGTCCCAGGTTTTGCGCCCACAGGGTTACCTCTTCCATTGTCCTGGAACCTATGCCCCTGGAAGGCACGTTGACGATGCGGTTCAGGCTCACCTCGTCGTAGGGGTTCTGCACAACCCTCAGATAAGCGACCACGTCTTTGACCTCGCGCCTCTGATAGAACCTGACGCCGCCTATCAGACGGTAGGTCATTCCGTAGCGGAGGCAAGCCTCTTCCATTGCCCTGGACTGTGCGTTTATGCGGTACATTACGGCACAGTCGCCCAGGGACAGACCTTCCTCCCTGACCAGCCTGTCGACCTCCTGCACGACCATCCGGGCTTCCTCGTCCTCGTTGTGCCCCTCGCGCACCACCAGGGGACGGCCCTGCTCCTTGCTGGTGAACAGGTCGTTCTTCAGCCTGCTCTGGTTGGAGCCAATGACGCCCTTTGCCGCCTCCACAATGTTCTTTGTGGAGCGGTAGTTCTCTGCCAGGTTGACCACCTTGGCTTCCGGGTAGTCTCTCTGGAACGACGACAGGATGTTCCTGATGTCAGCGTTGCGCCAGGAGTATATCGACTGATCGGGGTCACCCACCACGCAGATGTTGCGGTACTTGCCGGCAAGCAGCTTGGCCAGGACGTACTGGACCACGTTGGTGTCCTGGAACTCGTCTACGAGCAGATGGAGGTAGCGCGACTGGTACTTGTCCAGCACTTGGGGCGCCTCCTGCAGCAGCTTCACGGTCTTTGACAGCAGATCATCGAAGTCCAGGGCTCTGCTCTGCCTGAGCAGGGATTCGTACCGTTCGTATACCCTGAGCACAATCTCTTCGTAGTAGTTGGACACGACACCGGCAAAGGCCGCCGGGTCTATCAGCTTGCTCTTTGCTCCTGAGATGATGTTGCTCACGGCGCGCAATGGGTACCGCTTGGGGTCTATTTGGCCCTCTTCCATGGCCCGTTTCAGCAAAGTCATGGTGTCATCGTCATCGTAGATGACAAAGCTGCGATCCAGCCCTATGTGATGGCCGTCGCGCCTCAGTATTGATACGCCCAGCGAGTGGAACGTGCTGCAAGTCAATCCCTCGGCGCGGCTGCCCAGCAGGCGCTCCAACCTCTGCCGCATCTCCCGCGCCGCCTTATTGGTGAAGGTCACCGCGGCGATGTGGTACGGGCTGATGCCAAGAACGCGCACTAGGTAAGCGATGCGATGTGTGATGACGCGGGTCTTGCCGCTGCCCGGGCCCGCCACTATGAGCATGGGGCCCTCTATAGCCTCGGTGGCTTCCCTCTGCGCCGGGTTCAATCCTTCCAGAATATGCTGGTTTGGCCTTTGCAGTTCTGTATCAGCATGCTTCAGAGCCTCTTCTCGTTGCTTGCGCTGGTGTTCGGCTTCGTCTTTACACGATGCACATAGGACAGACGGCACGTTGAGAGTATCATCCGTGATCACCGAGGACTCCAGATCGGCTAGTGTGTCCCAGGTGGGATGGACTTTGAGCACATGGATTCCCGACTCTGTGTAGCTTTCGTGGGCTTCCGGTTCCAGGTCGTGGGTGACCACGATTTCGATGATAACTGGGTCTTCCCCAGGTTGATTTACTACTAGGCCAGAGCGCGTACCCCGCACAAGAGACTTTTTGTCAATGCTGGCACCAGGGATTGCGATGTTTCGATAGACCTCCTTCCCACATCCCCGGCAGGGACGCCCAAGTAGATACTCCGTCTGCCCATTCAATGCGTCGGAGAAGCCCTGCATTATCAGGGTCATTGCTGCATCGTGAAGTGCCTTGCCAGGGTCGGCGTCTTCCCCTTGCTCCGGGTTCGGTCCCTCCACCTCTGGAAACACCCTGTCAGCTTCGGCAAGAAGTTTAGAGAGAACCGACTTATCGACGTGTTCTGTTGGCTCGATCCCTACAGGGTCTTCCTGCTGGTCAAAGCTCTGGTCGTAAAAGCTCAACCTCACATCGGCACCGGCTCTTCGACACCTGTTCAGAACTCCCTCCACTACGGCTGACTTTTTCTTCTCAGTGTGATAGTCGAGCTTCCAATGAATCAGTGCTGCTGTGTCTTTCCATACGGGCACCTCCGGGGTAGACCCGAAGTTAGCGAAGAACACTCCTCCACCAGGGAGCCTGTAGAGGAAAAGCCACGGCTTGTCTTTTGCTTGAGTGAACCCCAGTTCAGTCAAGACGATGGCGTTGGCATACACCCGTGAGCAGATGTGAGAAAGCATCCGCTGACCAAACTTGTCGTCCTTCCAAGGACGAAACGGGAGCTTGTCTGGATTTGACAGCGTTCGTGTATTTAGCCTTTGCAGTTGTGCATCGGCATACTTCAGGACCTCTTCCCGTTGCTTGCGCTGGCGTTCGGCTGCGTCTTTACACGATGCACATAGGACAGTCGGTACATTGAGAGTATCGTCTGTAATGATTCTGGAACCCAACTCCGACACCGTGTCCCACGTAGGCCGGACCTTCAGTACAGGTATCTTTGCCTCTTGGTAACTCTCTTGGGTCTTTGGTTCCAAGTCGTGGGTAACCACGATTTCGATGATAACTGGATCTTTCCCAGATTGACTTAGTACCAGGTCGGAGCGAGTACCCGGCACAAGAGGCTTTTCGTCATAAATGCTGGTGCCAGGGATTGCGATATTTCGAGAGACCCCCTTCCCACATTCCTGACAGTGACTACCTAGCAGGTACTCTGTCTTCTGATTCAATGCGTCCTTGAAGCCCCACATTATCCGAGCCATTGCTGTGTTGTGGAGTGCCTTGTCAGGGTCACAACGCTCAAAGGGTGGCTTGTGGGCGAAATACCACTGACGAATTTCGCCCTTCTTAGCCACCATGGGGGCAGAACATCCGAAGCATTCGTATCTGTGTCCTTTTGAGGCTTTACGGATAGGGACTGAGCGACCGGTTTCACTACGGGCTTCTGGGTAAAGGATGTCCGTCTGCACAATGCAACGATTATAGCAAGCCGCAGTGGGATAGTTAGTGGTCTGAATGGCATGTTTGAGCCGGGAAAAGGGTTCAAGGGATATGCACAGAAAACTACGGACGAACACGGAGGCGTTCATGGCCGCATGATGTTGTAAATCGTATACTGTTGTAGTAGCAGCCGCAGCGTTTTGGCAGGCAAAAGAGGACTTGGAACGTGGAGGATTTGATGAAGAGTAAAGTGGTGCCGCTGCGCATCCCAGAGAACCTGGACGATTTGGCTGTCCTTGGCGCGCGGGAACAACACACGGACAAGGCAACCACACTCCGGCAATGGATTCACGCGGGGGCCGCCCATTACGTCCTCAAGCTGATTGCCGAGGGCAGGATCAGCGTTGGCCGCGCCGCCGAGCTGCTGGACCAGACCGTTTACGACGTGCACCACCTAGCCGGGACCTACGGCATAGAGCTTGGCGCATCGGACGAGCAGCGCCGGCAGTCGCACTCTCTTGTCGCCGAACTGGACGGTGGCAGGCCATGACCCCTTGCGGTCTAGGCCAGGTTGAGGACTACCTCGCCGCGGCGCCGGCTGAAACTATCGACGCGTTCCTGGAACAGCTGCTGGTATTCCGGGGAGTGAATGCGCTCCACCGTCATTATCACGGCGTCCTCACGGTTGTCGGCGTAGTACCTTCTCCGGATGCCTTCCTTGGCGAAACCGTACTTTTCGTACAGGGCGTGTGCGGGGAAATTGCTCACCCGTGCCTCCAGCGTCACCCGCTGCACTCTCCTGGCCATGGCCATCTCCATGGTGCCCAGCATGAGAAGCTCACCCAGGCCTCTGCCCCTGAACTCCTCCCTCACCGCAATCGAGGTGATGTGCGCCTCGTCCGCCATGAACCAGACCCCAACGTAGCCGGCAACGAACTCGTTCAAGTCGTCGGTCACTATCTGCTCGGGCGTGGTCACCAAGGACTTCACTCCGGAGAGCAGCCGTTGCAGAAACGCCTTGGGCGCCTCCAAGGATGAGGTGGGGTGCTCCGCTGCTGAGTCTCCGCCGGTTCCCGCTATGGGAGATGACGCAACAAGGTAGCGGGCCAGCTTGTTGTTAAGCTCCTTCTTCAGCGGTGTCGGAGGCCACGTAGTGGGGAAGGCCTCTCGCTCTATGTCGGCGACTTGAGGGATATCCTCAAGCGTCATGGGACGAATTCTGAAGTCCATCTTTGTCAGGCGTCGGGCAGGTTGAAAGTTGAGCTTAGTTTACCATATGAATAAACTGGTCACTAGAAGAACTTGCTACGGATAAGGGGAGCTATCGCAAACCTCATCATGCCCAGTCAATCAACCACAGTAGTTAAGGACAGTGAACCAGCGAGGCAAACTACAGAACGAAGATGCGGACGGAGCTAGGGACATCGCTATCAGATCTGCATTCCCATCTGACACACCTTCCTTACTCTTACTTGACACCGCCAGACCAAGACTCCCTGAAAGGGGGCGTTTCATAGAGAACGCGGTAAGCACGAATACTTGTTTTGTCGCGATCTTGGAGGGAACAATCGTTGGATATGCCGTCTTGGAATATACTTTCTATGGATACGGGTTCATATCCATGGTCATGGTTTCATCCAGCCATCGAAGGCAGGGCGTAGGACAAGCACTACTCGGTTACGTTGAGGATGCCTGCGCCACTCCGAAGATATTCACCTCTAACCTTGCAATGAGGTGCCTGCTGAACAAGCTGGGATATACGTTTTGTGGCCTGATTAGAGAATTGGATCCACATGACGCCGAGTGGGTTTATATGAAACCAACACCACAAAAGTGAGGCCGCTGGTGTGAGCGTGGCTATCAGGCCTGTAACTATACTCCCCTAGAACTGCCGCAAGAAGCGCATGTCGTTGGTGTAGAAGTGCCGTATGTCGTCTATGCCGTACTTCAGCATGGCGATGCGCTCCGGCCCCAACCCAAAGGCGAAGCCAGTGTACTTTCGCGAGTCGTAGCCCACGCCTTCCAGGACATGCGGATGCACCATGCCTGCTCCCATGATCTCTATCCAGCCCGTCTCCTTGCAGATGCGGCACCCCTCTCCCTTGCAGGCAAAGCAGTCTATGGACATATCCACGCCGGGCTCCACAAAGGGGAAGTAGTCGCAGCGGAACCGCACGCGGCGCTCCTCGCCGAAGATGCGCCGGGCAAACTCGTATAGCGTGCCCTTCAGATCGGCAAAGGTGATGCCGTCGTCCACCGCCAGGCCTTCCACCTGGTAGAAATGCCACTCGTGGGTGGCGTCGCTCGCCTCGTAGCGGTAGCATTTGCCGGGCACCACCACGCGCACTGGCGGCTTTGTGCTCTCCATGATGCGGGCCTGCATCGGGGAGGTATGAGTGCGCATCAGCATACGGCGTCCCTGGGGCGTGGGGTCTTCCCAGTCGACCCACAGCGTGTCCCACATATCCCGTGCCGGGTGATCGCGGGGTATGTTCAGAGCGTCGAAGTTGTAGTGCTCCCACTCCACCTCCGGCCCCTCCACCACGCTGAAGCCCATCGAGACGAAAGCGTCCAGAATCTGGCGCACCATCTGCGTAGTGGGGTGCAGCCGCCCCCGGGGCACTGGCCTGCCGGGCAGCGTGACGTCTATTCCGCCCTCCGCCAGGTACCGGGCGCGTTCCGCCTCTTTCAAAGCCTGGTTGCGCTCCTGGAACCACTCCTCCAGCACCGCCTTGACCCTGTTGGCCTCCGCCCCAACCGATCGCCGCTCCTCCATGGACAGCGAACCTAGCTGCCGCAGCAGCAGCGTTAAGCGCCCGCGACGTCCCAGGTAGGCGACTCTCCATGACTCAAGCTCGGCCTCGCCCGCCGCCGACTCCAAGACGCGCTGCGCTTCTTGCGAAAGCTGGTCAAGCTCATTCAGCAGAGGTGTTTCAGACATTACGCTTACTGCTACAGGACATGCCCCTGATTCTAGGTTGGGCCATGGGCAGGGGTCAAGCTTGCCGGTTGTAAAGCACGGGCGATCCTGCAAAGTCCGTCATTTCTGTGGAAATAGGCTCACCGTTCCTGACATCTGTTATTCTACTAACGTTCTCCTTTCTGAATGGACACTTCCTCCTTTAATAATCCGGTCAACGCAAGGGTAAGAATCAATGGCAATAATAAAAGGTATCAGGCCGTGGCAGGCGACGGTACTGGTAGTAGTCCTGTTGGCGGCATCAGTCGCAACGTACGGCGTGTACAACATGGTCAACGACGCAGGCAGTACCGGTCTGCAGGAAGGCCAGCAGTCGATCCCGGTACAGCGTGGCGACCTAATCAACCAGGTCTCCACCAACGGGAGCCTCGTTTTCCCCAACAAGGAGCCCCTGATATTCGGCTCACAGGGCACGGTGGGTCAAGTATCGGTTGAAGAGGCCGACACGGTGGTGCAGGGCCAGTTGCTCGCATCGCTGGACGGCGCGTCCAAGGCTGCCCTGGAAAGGGCCGCGGCCCAAGCGCGGGTGGACCTGCGCGACGCTCAAGACCTGCTTGGCGAAATAGCCAACGGCCCCGATATTGACGAGTTGCAAAGCGCAGAGGATAGCGTGACCTCCGCCCAGAAAGACCTCGACAGCGCAAACGGCGATTTGAAGCTGGTCAACCGGGAGTGGGAGGGCAAGCTGGAGACTGCCCAGGAAGCCCGTAACAATTCCCAAGAGGAGTACCTCAAACCATTCCAGAAATGGCTGGGCTTTACCCCAAATGCGGACCAGGCCCGCATCGCGCCGCAGGATCTGCTGGATGCTCTCGGCATCGACCTGAACGCCCTCTACGACCCCAGGCTGCGCTTCTCCGACTTGAACCGCAACGCCTCAGCGGAGGGAATGCCCCCCGAGGACCCGGCTACCCCCTGGAACGAGTCCTTAGTCTACACCTGGTTGAACATATTTCCCGGCTCGATTGTCGTCACATGCGACAACGGCGTTCCTTTCCAGGGCGCCTGCATCCACGATGAGATGACGACGCCATGGGACGCCCTTTCCACAGCGTTAGAGGCGCTGGACACAACGCAGACACAGGCGACCGGTGCCATAGCCAAGGCGGAAAACGCCGCGAGCGCGGCGGAAAGGGTGCTGGAAAAAGCCATAAAGTCCTTGGATGATCTGACCGCCGGTACCGACGAACTGACGCTGGCTCTACGCCAGGCAGACGTTGCCGAGGCGCAATCGGCGCTGGATACGGCATTGCAGAACCTGGAGGACGTCACCATCTATGCCCCCTTCGACGGAATCGTCTCGAGGGTCAACATCGAGGACGGAGCACAGGTCGGCTCTGACGCGCTCGCCATCGAGATCGTGGACCCGTCTGTGATAGAGATGGACGGCTCCGTGGATGAGATCGACGTACTGTTCATTCAGAATGGCGCCCAAGCCACGGTGACGCTGGACGCCTTGCAGGGCCAGCTACTCGCCGGCGAAGTCTCTACCATAGGCAGCGCCGGCGCCGGGCAGCAGGGCATCGTAACCTACCCGGTTGGAATACGCCTGCAGGTCCCTCCGGGCATAGACCTCCGGGAAGGCCTCACCGCTACCGCCAGCATAGTGCTGCGACAGGAGAGCAACGTCCTGCTTGTGCCCCTGCAAGCCATCCACGGCACGTTCCAAGAACCCACTGTAATGGTGGTGAACAACGGCAGCATAGAAGAGCGGCCTGTGCTTCTCGGCAACAGCGACGACTTCTGGGTTGTAGTGAGCGGAGGGTTAGAAGAAGGGGAGCAGATAGTCATCGAATCGCAGGATGCCAGCTCACTCGGCTTCTTTGGCGGCTTTGGCGGGGGAGGCAGACCTACAACATTGATCAGGCCTCCCAGGTAGGTGGTTTGTGATCGAGTTGCAGAACGTAAATAAGGTGTACCCAATGGGCAGCCTGGAAGTGCTGGCGCTGCAGGACGTTTCTCTCGGTATCCAGCAGGGGGAGATGGTTGCCGTCATGGGGCCCTCCGGTTCCGGCAAGTCTACTCTAATGAACATAGTGGGCTGCTTGGACGTGCCCACGTCCGGCCGGTACTTCCTGGAAGGACAGGAGGTGGGCCGCCTGAACGACGACAGTCTGGCCGGCATCCGAAACAGGAAGATTGGATTTGTGTTCCAGACCTACAACCTGCTGTCCAGGCTCACCGCGCAAGCCAACGTGGAGATGCCCCTGCTCTACGGCAACGCAAAGGACTCCAAGGGCAAGTCCCTGGACGCCCTAGCCAAGGTTGGGCTGGGGGACCGGGCGCATCACAAGCCCAATGAGCTCTCAGGCGGACAGCAGCAGCGCGTAGGCATAGCCCGCGCCCTGGCGAAGGACCCTTCCATTCTGCTGGCCGACGAGCCTACGGGCAACCTGGACAGCCGCTCCAGCCATGAGATAGTGGCCCTTCTGCAAAAGCTCAACGACGAGGAAGGGTTGACCGTGATCGTTGTAACCCACGAGCCGGACATCGCCGCCAGCACCCACCGCGTTGTGACCATGCACGACGGACGAATAGTGGATGACAAGCCCGTGGTGCAGCAGCGGTTCTCCGCCACTGCTGGGAAGGATGGCTCCCGCTGAGACCTTTGTTCATCATCCGTACCGCGCTGTCATCAATCGGGGCCAACAAGCTGCGCGCCGGGCTCACCCTTCTTGGCATAGTGATAGGAGTGGCCGCCGTGATCTCGCTGATGTCCATAGGGCGCGGCGCCCAGGAGAACATCATCTCACGCATAGAGGAGCTGGGCACCAACTTGCTCTTTGTCAGGCCAGGTTCGGCGAGTGAAGGCGGCTTCTTCGGGGGCAGCGACAGCGCCACGTTGACCTTGGAGGACGCCCGGAGCCTGCGCGACCCCGTCTTCTCTCCCAGGGTTTCCGCCGTTGCTCCCGAGATCAACTCCTTTGGACTAATAGAGGTGGGTAGAGATAGCGTGTCCAGCCAGGTGGTGGGCGTTACGCCTGAATATCAGTCTGTACGCAACTTCTCCATGGCTTCGGGCCAGTTCATATCGGAAGCCCATGTCAACGGCCGTTCCACCGTGGCCGTGCTGGGTTCTCAAGTGGCCGAGTGGCTGTTCGGCTTCCGCGACCCCGTGGGCCAGACCATACGGATAAACGGCCGCCAGTTCACCGTAGTGGGCGTTCTGGAGAGCAAGGGCGGCACCGCCTTTGGCTCACAGGACAGCATCGCCCTCGTCCCCGTCACCACAGCCTACTATCGATTGGAATCGCAGCGCACCACGCAGGGCGGCGTCAGCGTGTCGCTGATCAACGTCCAGGTGGGCGACCGCGAGGATATGGACCAGGCCATGCAAGATGTGGCCACCGTATTGCGCCTGCGACACAGGATAACCGGTGAAGACGACTTCACCATCACCAACCAGCAGGAGACCCTGGAGACCTTGGAGGAGACCACCGACACGTTCGTTGTCTTTCTCGGAGCCATCGCCAGCATATCTCTGCTCGTAGGCGGCATTGGGATTATGAACATAATGCTGGTTTCCGTCACGGAGCGAACCCGCGAAATAGGCGTACGCAAAGCCATGGGCGCTAGAAGAAGAGACGTCATGTTGCAGTTCCTCATGGAAGCAACCGTCCTCAGCCTGGGTGGCGGCATTATAGGCTTACTGTCTGGAGTGGGGGTTTCCAGGCTTATAGACAGGAGCGGAGTGTTGGGAGAGGACTTCACGACCCTGGTCAGCGCGGACATCGCTGTGCTGGCTCTGGTCGTCTCCGCCGCCATAGGTCTCTTCTTCGGCATATATCCGGCCATGCGGGCGGCCCGGCTGCATCCCATAGAGGCGCTGCGGTATGAATGATCCAGACCATTGGAGAAAGGACTAAACATGGGTAACAAAGCTTTCCTGGTATTGATAGCAATCGCTATTTTGCTGGGGGCCAGCCTGGGAGGGGCTTTCGCCGCGGGAGTTGCCGTGGGCAGGTCCCAGGACAACGACCAGCCCGCAAACGAAACGTCCACTGACATTCCCGCCTTCACGCCTCCGAGCGCACCTGCCTTCGCGCCTCCGGGTGCCCAGGGCGACTTACAGGAGATTACCCCGCAGCAGCTTGAGCAGTTCCGCCAGCAGATCGGCCAGCAGTTCGGCGAAGGTGGAGGGTTCCCATTCGGCGGTGGTGAACTGGGAGCAAGAGCCTTGACCGGCGACATAGAGAGCATAGACGGGAACGTAATCACGGTGAATACGCCACAGGGCCCGCTGCAGGCGACTTTGAGCGAAGACACCGGCATCCAGGTGTTCAGCCAGGGCACCCCGCAGGACCTCGAAATCGGACAGCAGGTGATCATCGGGGGTGAACGAAACGAAGAAGGGGTAATGGAAGCTACCGATGTCCTGGTGACGCCTGAAGGAGACCTCTTTGGTGGAGGCTTCCTCGGTGCCGGTGGAGGAAGGCGGTTGCCCTAGAGCTGGTCTTCGATATCATCCAGGAGCTGTTCCAGCCCCGGCGGCATGGAGTACGGCGGCCCCAGCGGTCTTATCCCCTCTGAGGCAACCCAGGAGTCGTAGGTGGCCTCCAGCTCCTTGAGGTAGTACCTGAGCTCGGGGTTCTGCTCTATCTGCCTCGATACCTGCTGGTACTGCTGTATCCCTTCCTGGTTTTCCGCCAACCCTTCCGGGAAGCCGTACATATAGCAGAGGGTGCCCAGCAGACGGGACACGCCGTTGTGGTCTTCCTCCAGCCTGGCGATTGAAGGGAGCCTCACCAGGATATTCGCGTCATCTATGCCCTGCTCCGAGGCCCTGGTGCCCACCAGGTTCATGATTGAGGTGCGGCCGGAGTATCGGCTCTGCCTTCTGGGCACGGTGCCCGGCAACGTCATGTCCTCGCCGTTGAGGGTCGCCATCACCGGCAGAGGCCGGGTGTGGGGCACGTCGGACCACATGCTGCCGATGCGGCAGTACCGCTTCACGCCCAAGCGATGCATCAACTCCACTATGGAATCGACGTATTCATCGGTGTTGGCGTGCGGCTCCAGCAGGTGCATGGTGACGAAGTCGATGCCGGCGTGGCCCCTGGCGTACCTGATATGAACGTTGGGAATGGAAGTCTCACGGCGTCCTTCTATGGGGAATATCGTCGGCCGGTAGCGGGTGAAGTCGAAATAGCGGCCGGGAGTGGCCAGCGACGCCAAATCGCGGGCGTCAATGTCCCGTTCCAGCCGTTCAAGGGCAATGGTGGCCGACCGGCCCACGTCTACCCATGGCGACAGCGACCCTATAACGTGCGGCTGCCGCAGATCAGGCAACGGCTCCTGGAGCTTGAAGTTCCCTACCCACATGAAGGCGTCTCAAGGGCCAAGGCGTTCAATGCACCACCCCCCGCTTTCCTCAAGAGTATACCGCAAACGGTCGTGCAGGCGGTGCTCCCTGGATTGCCAGAACTCCATCACCCTGACCCGCAGTCTGTACCCTCCCCAGTCCGGCGGCCTGGGCACATCGTCCCTGAACCTGGCGTCGTACTCGCTCCAGCGCTCTTCCAGACGCCGCCTATCCGGGATCACCCTGCTCTGCTCTGCAGCCCAGGCGGCTACCCGGCTTTCGCGGGAGCGGCTTCTGAAGTAGGCTTCCGACTCCTCCGTTGGCGCGGGCTCGACGCTGCCCTCCGCCCTGACCTGGCGGCTCAGCTTCGGCCAGTGGAACACCGCGGCGGCTCTGGGGTTGTCTCTCAGCTCCTCACCCTTGCGGCTGGTGTAGCTGGTGAAGAAGACAAGGCACCCCTCACCGACGGCGCGCAACAGCACCACGCGAGCGGAAGGCGCGCCATCCTTGCCTGTAGTGGCCAGCACCATGGCGTCGGGAAAATCCTCGCCCGCTTGCTGGGCCTCCTCGTACCACAGGTTGAACTGATGGAACGCATCCGCTGAGACTGTATTCTTCTCTAGCGCCGTCACCTGCCTCTCGACTCCATCCACTCCTCGTGCGAAGGGACCTCCTCGCCTACCACGTACAGCAGATAGTACGCCCCCGTATCGCCAAGGAACTTGAACTCCTTGCGCAGTGCGGCAACCGTTCCCTCGAAGCCGCCGTGCGACCCGAGGTAGCTCTTGAAAGAGCCGTGCTGCTTCGCCAGTTCCACCATCTTGACCGCGTTGCTCACAATGGCCTCTATCTTGCGGCGGTTCCGGATCACCCGCGTATCCTGGGCAATCGCGTCTATTTCGCTCAGGGACATGCTTGCCACCCTCGCCGCATCGAAGTTGTGGAATACCTCTCTTGTCCCCGGCCACTTGTTCTCCACAACCCTCCAGGAGATTCCCGTCTGAAAGATGGCCTTGCTCATAACGTCCAGGTAATCGCCCAGGCTTTGCGGATTGATCTGATCGGGGGCCTTCATTTCGCTGCTGGGCATGTCGTCTCCTTGGAACTGTTGACTATCGAGTAGAATCCGTATTCTATACGAAAAGTGTCCGCTATAATTCCATACAGACCTTTGCAAAACCTCTTCCCCCTTGACGGGGGAAGATTGAGATGGGGGGTGAACGCAAGGGTCTCCCATGCAGGAGGCGAAACCATGGCAAAGCGTTACTGGCTGTTCAAATCGGAGCCTGGCGCGTACTCCTTCGACGACCTGGTCAACGACGGTGTGGCCGAGTGGGACGGGGTGCGCAACTTCAAGGCGCGCAACTACCTGCGTGACGAGGTCAAAGCGGGCGACGGCGTTCTCTTCTACCACAGCAACGCCGATCCCATAGCCATCGTGGGCGCCGCCGAGGTGGTCCGTGAAGGCTACCCCGACGACACGGCATGGGACCCCGCATCAGACCATCCCGACCCCAAGAGCACGCCGGACAATCCAATCTGGTACATGGTCGACCTCAAGCCGTTGGAACGGTTCACACGCATAGTGACCCGCGACGAGCTGAAAGGAGTGCCGCAGCTGGCGAACATGGGCGTGCTCAAGCGCGGCAACCGCCTCTCCATCCAGCCCGTCACGGAAGAAGAGTGGAACGTGATCCGCAACCTGGGAGAGCCGGTAACAGCCGGTTGATTCGACGAGCTCACCATGAGCGGGGGGACAGTAGTGGTTAGAAAACCCGCTCACCCTGAGCTTGTCGAAGGGGGTTGAGCGGACGGAATGGAAGCGAATGAGTTGACGTTTCACGGATTCAGACACAACTGATATGAGCTTCTACCTATACATCCTCAAATGCTCAGACGGTTCATACTACACGGGCCACACCGACAACCTGGAGAATAGGCTCGCCGCTCATCAACGAGGTGAGGTATCAGGCTACACATCAGCCCGAAGACCAGTTGAGTTAGTATTTTCCCATGAGTTTCCTTCGAGGGATGAGGCTTTCCACGCGGAGCGTCAAGTGAAGGGGTGGTCTAGGAGGAAGAAGGAGTCCCTCATCCGCCAAGACTGGGAGTCCTTGCGACAACTGTCCCGAAGCAAAAGCTTGCCCCGCTCATCTGGTTCGACAGGCTCACCATGAGCGGCTGGGGGCAGTAGTGGTTAGAAACCCCGCTCATCCTGAGCTTGTCGAAGGGAATGAGCGGTGAGGTGGTCCCTCACCCCCTAACCGAGAGCTTGCCCGCGGAGTAACCCCCATCCACAAACAGCGCCTGTCCCGTGATGTACCCCGCCTGCGGCGAGGCAAGAAACGCCACGGCCTCAGCTATATCCTCCGGCGTTCCGGTCCTCCCTAGAGCCGTCTGCTCAATGAAGGCCCTCTGATAAGCCTCGCTGGGCGGATTCCACACCGGTGAACCGGTCATGGTAAGTCCCGGCGCCACCGCGTTGACGGTTACGGCGTACGGGCCCAACTCCATCGCCAAGACGCGTGTGAACTGCAGCAAGCCCGCCTTGGACGCCGAGTACGCCGCGCTGTTCACCCGCGCATTCTCTCCCGCCGTGGACGCTATGTTTATAATGCGCCCGCCCTGGCCCTGATCTATCATAGCCTTGGCCGCGGCCCGCGAGCAGAGGAAGGCGCCCTTCAGGTTGACCGCCATTATGCGGTCCCATTCCGCCTCGGTTATCTCCAGCACGCCGGAGTTGTGACCGACCCCAGCGTCGTTCACCAGGATGTCCACCCTTCCGTAGGCGGCAACCACTCCCTGGAACAACCGCTCCACCTGCGCCGAGTCCGATACGTCGCAGACAAAGACGCCCGCCGTGCCACCCACGGCCTCCAGCTCCTGCGAGGTCTCCATGGCTAGGCTCTGATCGATGTCGGCAATGGCAATGACAGCCCCCTTTGCCGCTAGGGCGGTGGCAATTGCCTTGCCTATTCCGGCAGCGCCGCCGGTAACGACGGCCACCTTACCTTCCAATTCCATGAAACGCCTCCTATCTTGGCGGCTAGTTGTTACGTCACTTCAGATTTCTATGCGACTTCGGCGGAGTCCCTGGAACACAACTCCAGGGTTCCTGTTGAACCTCGCTGCCGTCCGCACTAGTGATGCGCCAGCCAGCGCTCTCTGGTTCTATCTCCTTGCAATGCTCAATCTTCGCAGTTCGAATGCACTTGCCGTCCAGGACGTAACTCGTGGCCGATGCAACCTTACCAATAACACCACCGGCAGATATGCGGTCTATGGCAAACATACCCATCTGGATGTGCCTGTCCATCTGGCCATCGAATGGTCGCCCATAAACGGCCTCTGCCTCGGCAACGTCGAACGACAAGACCTGCTCCACAATGTGGCCCGCCACCATGACATTGACCCAACGCACATTGACGCCCCGAATCTCACCGGTTTGTCCGTTACTTCTGCTGTCATAGAACCCTCCCATTGTGCGATTCAGCGGGCAAGAACGGCCCGGGTGATCACGAGGGCCTTACCTTCCAATTCCATGAATCGCCTTCTATTCGGGGACTGTGACCGGCTTCTCCTCCGCCACAGCCTTGCGCTGTGGCGGCCTGGCCATGAACAGCAGAATGCCCGAGGTGGCGAAGAAGCCCGCCGAGACCATCCATAGCGTGGTATGGGCTACTCCGGCATCCAGAAGGAACCCATAGACCGGGGGCCCCAGGCCGGTCGCCGCCACCTGCACGGGGAACACTATGCCTCGGATGGTGCCGAGAAACCGCCTCCCAAAGTAGTTGGGCCAGATCAGATTGTTCGCCGTGATGTAGGCGCCTCCTCCCGTAGCCCAGATCATGTTGTGGGCAAAGATGGTGTACGTCTGGCCGGTAGACAGTATCATGGGGACCATGGAGAGGGTGAAGACCAGCCCGCCAAAGAGAGCCAGGTGCCGGGTCTTCACGCTTTCCCCAATGACGCCGAATACGACCACGGAGAACATGAACGTGAACGGGTCCATCGCCGTGCCGAACGCCACCAGCGCCGGCGACATGCCCGTCTCCTCCCAGTACGCCACTCTGTGAAGCAACGTGCCCGCCAGTGCGAAGCCGCCCACGCCCAGCGCGAGCAGTATGAGCCATAACACGGGATGCCGCAGCGCCTCCCTGGCTGTCCAGTCGGTCTCGACGACCCTCACGGACCCCTGGCCACCGCCTGGCGATGGCGCTGGCTTCGTGCCGTTCAAACCGTCAGGCTGCAGTCCCAGGTCGGAAGGAGCGCCCCGCAAGAAGAGAATGCTCAACGGAACGGTGATTGCCGCCGCCAGCACGCCCAGAATGGCCCACGCCTCACGCCAGCCTGTGTTTTGGATTATCCACTGCGCCGCCGGAATGATTAAGACCGTGCCTATCGCCATCCCCGTGGTGGCTATGGACATGGCGCGGCCCCGTTTCCTTACGAACCACTTGGCCACGGGCACCAGGGTGAGCAGGTTGCCTCCCGGCCCGCCTCCCAATCCGACGCCGCCTGAGACCGCGAACAGCAGATAGAGCATCCATATCTGGTGTGTGTAGAACAGCCCAATCAAGCTGCCTCCCGCCACCAGACCGGCGATGAGCCCCAGCCACCGCGGACCAAACCTATCGATTATCACTCCAATGAGCGGCGCGGTGACCCCGCTTACCACCAGCCGGAACGTTATCGCCAGAGACAACGCTCCCAGGCTCCAACCCATCTCCTCGCTCATCGGCGCTATGAAGAACGAGAACACCACCGGGTTCAGCGGCGACGTGGCCATGTTGATAGCCAGAGCCGTAGCCACAATCACCCAGCCGTAGTAGAGCCGGGAGGGAATGGGAACGGGAACGGTGGGCAGCCTTTGCATAGAGGACTACATTAGGGCATAGGATAGCTTGAAGCAAGCTGGAGGTGTAGGCGGTACCGAGGCTAGGGCATACGTTGCGCCACATCAACGGATAGACGTAATCGGACGAGTGCAAAACTCCGCTAGAGCCTGTTAGGGTATGCTCCACAGAGGAGGGATGCTTGGAAACAGGTCGCCGCAAGACCGTGTATCTGGCCAATGCCTACGGTTTCTCAGCTCGGCAACGCGCCACGGTATTGCCGGAGTTGGTGTCGGCATTGGAATCCCTGGGGCTGGAGGTCTGGGAGCCCTTCCAGCGCAACAACCAGGAGGCCGGACTGAAGCCCGGTTGGGCCTACCGTGTCGGCCAGGCCGACGTGAAAGACGTGCGGGAGGCCGATGCGATCTTCGCCGTCGTCAACGGCGTGCCTCCGGACGAGGGTGTCATGGTGGAACTGGGCATCGCCATCGCTCTTGGCAAGCCGACGTTCCTTTTCCGGGACGACTTCCGCCGCGCCACGGACTCAGAGAAATACCCTCTCAACCTCATGCTCTTCACCGGTATGCCGGAGCACGGCTGGGAAAGCTACTACTACACGTCGCTTGCGGAGATTGCCTCACCGGAAAAGATGCTGGCCCGCTGGGCTGCCGGAGTGTAACCGGCCAACCTCTGACGCCTAGGCGCTGAACGCTCAACCCGTTTGCCCACCTTCAATTTTGCCAAAAGTAGACATCTCCCTCACCATTTCATTACCCTTACTCCAAACAACCACCCAGGAGAGACCACATGGACTATGGCTTTGGCGTGCCCACCCGCGGCCCCTTGTCCGCGCCGCAAACATTAGCCGCCCTCGCCGCTAGCGGCGAGGAGATGGGATTCAGCTACATCGGCGTCTCCGATCACATCGTGGTGGCGCGCCGCATCGACTCCACCTACCCCTACAGCGAAAGCGGCACGTTCACCGGCTGGGAGTCCGGCGAGTGCCTGGAGCAGCTTACCCTCCTCGGCTACCTGGCCGCCCACACCACAAGGACGCGCCTGCTCTCCTCCGTCATGGTGGTGCCGCATCGCAATCCCGTGCACGCCGCCAAGATACTCTCCACCATAGACAACCTTTCCGGAGGCCGTCTCACCGTGGGCTGCGGCGTCGGCTGGATGCGAGAGGAGTTCGAGGCTATCGGCACCCCTCCCTTCGATAACCGCGGCTCCGTAAGCGACGAATACATCCGCGTTTTCAAAGAGCTCTGGACCAGCGATGCCCCAACCTTTGAAGGCAAGTACGCCGGGTTCTCCAACATCATCTTCAGCCCCCAGCCCATCCAGAAGCCGCATCCTCCCCTCTGGATAGGCGGCGAAAGCCCCGCCGCGCTGCGACGGGCGGCCCGCCTGGGCGATGCCTGGTATCCCATCGGCAGCAACCCCACCTACCCCTTGCAGACCGTCCAGCAGCTTTCAGAAGCCATCCGCCGTCTTCATGGCTACGCCGAAGAGTTCGGACGCGACCACGCGGAGATAGACCTTGCTTTCAGCGCCGGCTGGTACAACGAAAAAGAAGCCCGCACCGGCCCCGGCGGTGAGCGGCTTACCTTCACCGGCACGCCCCAGCAGATCGCGGAGGACATCCTGTCGTTCCAAGAGTTGGGCGTGCGTCATCTCATGCTTGGCTTCCAAGCGCCGACCATTGATCAGACGCTGGAGCGAATGGGCTACTTCTCCTCAGAGATCATGCCCCTGACCATGGGGTAGCCCCTGGAGAAGCAGCGTGGGTACAGGCTCGCCATCGCTCATCCTGAGCGGCTCTCTTTCCCTGCTCGCCCTGAGACCCCCATTCTGTCAATTCTGAGAAGCACCCACCGTCCGTCATACCCGTGACGACGGGTATCCAGGGGCGGCGGAGGGCCTGCCTATACCGCACTCATCACGCCGCTCTCCACGAAGCGCCGGATCTCCCTTTCCAACTCATCCGGCCTCTCTTGCGGAATGAAGTGCCCCACATCCTTCATAATGACGTGCTCAAAACTGGGCGCCGCCTTCTGCAATAGCCGCAAAGATGGATTCGCCGATGGATGGCGCGTGGGGTTCTCGCTGGTGATGAGCAGGATGGGGAACGTGACCCTGGCCAGCCAGTCGTCCTGGTCGGCGGGGGCCTGCGCCGCGGTGAACTCAGCCTCTATCTCCGGCGTGCACTTCAGCTGCACCTGCCCGTCATCCAGCTCCTCCGTCCCGCCGTTTACATACTCCCAGAGCAGGTCTGTCTTCCAGTTCCGGAACGCCTCCGCCTGGGAGTAGCGGTCGAAGATGGCCTGACGGCTGAGCCACAGAGAGCGTCGATTGCGGGCTATCCTCGCCGCCGCGCTGCGGTCGTGGTGGCTGCCCGCCTCCGGGTTGTGCACCGGCATGCCGGGCTCTATGAGAATAGCGCCTCTCACCCTATCGCTGATGAAGGAGCCGCCCAGCGCCGCCAGCACCGCACCTCTGGAATGACCAATGAGCAGTATGTCTCGCAGGTCCAGTCCTTCCACGAACCCCTTCAGATCCGGGGCCACGTCTTCCCAGTTGTAGCTGCCAGGCTTGTCGGAGTCGCCGTGACCCCGCAGATCCATGGCCACCACGCGAAACTGTGAAGCCAGAGACTCCGCAGTGGGTCGCCATACTTGTGCGCAGAGGCCTCTGCCGTGAAGCAGCACCGCCGGCGGGCCGCTGCCCGGCCACTCCAGGTAGTGCAGCCTTATCTCTGGGGTCTCTATGAACTTGCTCTCCGCTTCCAATCCTTCCTCCATGCCTGGGCTTCGCTTTTGCGGCCTATGGATAGTACCATAAGAAATCCATACCGCTTAGGAGAGCTTTCGTGGACAACCCCGCACTGACCACCTATCCCGTTATTCCCGTCATAGCCAACCGTTGGAGCCCGCGCGCCTTTGACGCAGGGCGCCTTGTGGACACGCAGACCGTCGGCTCGCTGTTCGAGGCGGCGCGCTGGGCCCCGTCGTCGGGCAACGAACAGCCCTGGCGATACATCGTCGGACTCAACTTCGATGAAGCTCACCGGGCCGTCCTGAGCTGCCTCGCCGAGGGCAACCGGCTCTGGGCCGCCAACGCCCCTCTGCTCTTCGTCGCCGTGTCCAAGACCACCCGCAACGACCGACCCAACCCGCATTTCGCCCACGACGTGGGGGCCTCTCTGGAGAACCTCTTCCTTCAGGCCGTACACCTGGGCTTACACTGCCACTACATGGCCGGCTTCTCGGCGGACAGGGTGCGCCAGACCTTCGGCGTGCCGGACGGATTCGAGCCGGTAACGGCGGGCGCCGTAGGCTATTGGGGCAATCTCGACCAGCTCCCCGACGAACTGAAGCAGCGCGAGCAGAGGAAGCGGGAGCGCAAGCCCTTCTCGGAGTTCGTCTTCACCGGCGCATGGGAGCATCCCCTGCCGGAGTTGGAGGGATTATGAATCTAGTACGGCTCACTGCTGCCTGTCCCTGCTGCATATCAAACTTTCTGGTATCATTAAACTTCACAATTGACACGGCACAAAGCCGATGATAGCTTTGCGCTAGCCGGTCAATGGTTTGATCGGACTAGGAGGAGGCATGGCAATGGCAGGTCATGTTGTTCTTACTCTGGCCTTTGAGCAGGAAGGCAACAAATGGGTAGGAACGTGTATTGAACTTGGAACCAGCACCTTTTCCAGAACTTTGCGACAAACCCAGGATGATTTGCGTAAGCTGGTAGTGGAGCACCTTAATCTGCTGGAACAACATGGTGAACGTGAGAGTTTCTTCAAGCAGTGGGGCATAGAACTCCAACCAACCAAAGAACCAGCAAAGGATATCGTCATACGCAATTACTGGGCGAAAGCTGCTTGGCAAGGTTCGTTCCACGACTATGGGCCATTCTTCCAAGCAGGAGTATTCCCAGTACCACCCTTACTAGGGAGCAGCGCTAGGGAGTTGGCTGGTGTCTAAATGGCGGACAATCTCCCAAGCGTCACTGGTAACGCACTTATTAAGGCGCTTCAAAAAGATGGCTGGGAAGTTGTCCGCAACGCCGAACACGGCGCTTGGATGAAGAAAACGTTCCCTGATGGGAGCACCCGCTTTACGACTGTTAAGCCCACACGAGAGCAAATACCGAAGGGTACCCTTCGGGAAATTATCGGCCCAAAACAGACAGGCTTGGGGCGTGCAGGCCTGAGACGAATTCTCTAGTCATCAATGCTTCTCATTCATACCTTTCGTGCCTGTAGAATTTTGTACCCTCATATCATCCCTTGCGACTCATAGGAGAACCGCATGCCTGACATCCACGGTGAAGAAGAGCACGCCTCCTACGTGGGAATACCCACGTTCATCCATGCTCCCCTTGCCATTACCGCCGCTGAGCTGAAGCAGATGGAGGCCGACATCGCCATCATTGGCGCACCGGCCGAGATGGTGATCTACCGCCCCGGCGCCAGGTTCGGCCCACGAGCCATACGACAGGCCGGCTACGTGGAGCACCCCAACGATTACATCTACCACATGGAGCTGGATGTCCACCCCACTCGCGTCCTCAAAGTGGTCGACTTTGGCGACGCCGCCTGTCCCCCCTTCTCTATCGAGCGCAGCCATCAGGCCATCCAGGCCAAGGTCGCCGAGGCCCTGGAGGCGGACGCCTTGCCCATTGTGCTCGGCGGCGACCACTCCGTCACACTTCCCAGCGCTACGGCCGTAGCTAAGAAGTATGGCTTAGGCAACGTGGGCATCGTCCATTTCGACGCCCACGCCGACACCTGGGACTCCATCTACGGATCGCTGGTCTCCCACGGCAGCCCCATGCGCCGTCTCATAGAAAGCGGCGCCGTCCCCGGCAAGAACTTCGTCCAGGTGGGACTGCGCGGCTACGCCCATCACCCCGAGCTGCTTGACTGGATGCGCGGACAGGGTATGCGCTGGCACCAGATGTCGGAGATAGAGCAGCGCGGCTTCGATGCCGTCCTCGGCGATGCCATTGGAGAGGCGCAGGACGGGCCGGATCACATCTACCTCTCAGTGGACATAGACGTGTTGGACCCCGCCTTTGCCCCCGGCACCGGCACGCCGGAGCCTGGCGGCCTCACCACCATTGAGCTGCTGCGCGCCGTGCGCCGCATAGCTTCGTCCGTGAATCTCGTTGGCATGGACGTTGTAGAGGTGTCTCCCCCCTACGACGGCCCCGCAGGCCTTGCCGCCGACGCCGCCAATCGCGTCATCCTAGAAGCTATCAGCGCCCTTGCCTGGCTTAAGAGCAAAGGAGGGAGCTAGCCATTTATCAGAGAGTTCGGCGAGCATATGGCTGAAGTCAAGAGGCAATATCCAAAGCGCCAGATTTTTCTTGGTGAGGTCGACCTGCCCCTTCCGTCATTGCGAGGAACCCGAAGCAATCCGGTGGCGGGGCGGGGGGCATCCCTCCCCTTATTCACAACCCCCCTCCCCCAGCCGGGTGTATAATAGCAATAGTGCCTTCCAGCCCTTGAAACGTGATGACTGAAACTTAGGAGCGTATATGGACCCCGTCATCCAGTTGCAGAAGCTCACCAAGTACTACGGTGAGCAGAGGGGCGTCATCGATCTCGATCTGGAGGTCCTGCCCGGGGGCGTTTTCGGCTATCTTGGCCCCAACGGCGCAGGCAAGACCACCACTATCCGCCTCCTCCTCGACCTCATCCGTCCCACCGCTGGCGCAGCCAGGGTGTTCGGCCTCGACGCCCAGGCCGGTTCCCTGGAGATACGGCGGCGCATTGGCTATCTCCCCGCCGACCCTTCTCTCTACGCCAATCTCAGCGGCGAGCAGCTTCTACTCTATGCCTCCAACCTCAAGGGCGGCGTTCCCTGGCCCAATATCAAGCGCCTGGCCGACAGGCTGGAGTGCGACCTTTCCCGCAACATTCGCACCTTGTCCCACGGCAACAGGCAGAAAATAGCCGTCATCCGCGCCTTCATGCACGAGCCGGAGCTTCTCATACTGGACGAACCCACCTCCGGCCTTGACCCCCTCATGCAGCAGGAGTTCGAGAGCATGGTCAGGGAGGTGAAGGCGGATGGAAGGACCGTCTTCCTCTCCTCCCACATTATTCCCGAGGTGGAGGAGCTCTGCGATAGGGTCGCCATCATCCGGGATGGCAGCCTTGTTGCCGTCGAAGACGTCGCAACCTTCAAGGCGCGCAGCATGCGCAGCCTGGAGCTCCGCTTCGGCGAGACAGTATCCGAAAACGCCTTCCAGGGCGTCGACGGCGTGCGAAACGTGGCCGTCGACGGCAGCACCCTGAAGTGCGAGGTGGTAGGCTCCCTGGACCAGTTCATCAAGACAGCCGCCCGCTATGAAGTGGTGGACATGACTGTCCACGAGCCTAGCTTGGAGGAGGTTTTCTTGGCGTTCTACGGAGAGGAGGAATCGGATGCTTCTGCGTAACCTTTTTGTAAAGTCTTTGCTGGACCACCGGCGCGGTCTGGCCTGGTGGGTGCTAGGAGTCGTCCTGCTCTGCGCGGCCATGACCTCTTTCTACCCCAGCATCTCCACCAACGATGCCATACAGGACTACGTGGACGCCTTCGACCCCGACCTGCTGGCCCTGTTCGGATTTACGGAGCTTTTGGACATAACCTCCGGCCCAGGCTATCTGAACGCCGAGTTGTTCAGCTTCATGGTGCCGGTAATGGTCATCATATTCGCCGTCAGCCTGGGAGCATCCGCCATCGCCGGCGAAGAGGACAAGCGCACCATGGAGATTCTCCTCACCGAACCGGTCAGCAGGAGTCGCGTGGTGCTGGAAAAGTACGCCTTTCTCATCGCCGCCAACGCCCTGCTGGGCGTCGTAGTCTGGCTTTCCCTGGCCATCGGAGCCATCGCCGTCGGTATGGACGTCAGCATGTTCAAACTGGCCGCGACTACCCTGAGCTCTGCGCTGCTCGGCGTCACCTTCGGCTCGCTGGCCTTCGCCGTCGGCGCCTTTACCGGCAACCGCGGGCTCAGCATAGGCGTCTCCGCCGGAGCGGCGGCGGCCACCTACGTAATCAACACACTGGCCGCCATAGTCGATGTCCTGGAGCCTGCGAAATGGCTCTCGCCGTTCTTTTATTACAACGGCAACGTGCCCATACTGAACGGCCTCGACCCGCTGCACGTAGGCCTGTTGCTTGTAGTAATCGCCGTCCCTGCCATAGCTAGCTACCTCGCCTTCCAGCGCCGCGACCTGCGGCTGTAGGGGATGGAAATAGGCTAGCCTAAATATATAGAGTGGGGCACCACGGAAGCTTGGCTAAGAGTAACCACATCTTCACTGCTTGATCAGTGCGGTGAATTCCTCCACGGAAAGACCGGAAATCCGAATCAGTCCCCTCAGTGTGCCACGAGCAATCTCTCGGTGAGCTGGCACTGAAAGGGTTACTAATGATCCTTCTTTTATCATAATGATATGGCTGCCAGCTTGCCTTGTAACCTTCCAACCCGCATTTTCAAATGCCCGTACCACTTGCTGCCCAGAAACTACAGGCAGTACGGCCATCTAAGCTGGGACCTCTACCATTATCTCAACTTCAGCAGTTTCAATAGTGAACGGTAAACCGTCTTCTTCTCTGGACTTCAATATCTGCTTTATCTCTTCTCCTATAACCTGAGAGTCATCTTCCTGAGAGACCCACCCGCCAGGTGATGCATCCTGTCTCAATTCCGAATCTCTTACTTCCAGTGAAAGACGGATAGCCTCCCGGATGTTCTGAAGCGCTTCTTCTCTGTTTCCTCCCTGGCTCACGCACCCTGGTAGAGCGGGGCAATGGATGGAATAGCCGCCTGCCTTTTCCGGCTCTAGTATTACGGTGAACTTTTTCTGCCTTTCCATGCGTAGCTCCTAGGTTAACTCTTGAAAGCATTATAGCACCCAGAAATGTATCCCCTAGCGTACCTGAATAGACGCCATATCTCCAAATGAAGGCGCTCCCTGCCCGTTTTGATACTGACATGTCTAGGCTGTGCCTTACCCTCATTTGACACCGCACCCTCCCCTGCTTATCATCCCACACAAGCCTACCGGGGGAGGGTGCCATGGAGCCTGACCGCTTCGACTACTCGCCGATCATAGACCGGCCCGTCATCAAATGGCCCAACGACGCCCGCGTCGCCCTCTGGGTCGCTCCCAACATAGAGCATTACGACTACCTGCCTCCCCACAACCCCCACCAGAACCCCTGGCCGCGCACACCACACCCCGATGTCATGAGCTACGCCTACATGGACTACGGCAACCGCGTCGGATTCTGGCGCCTCCTTGAGCTCTTCGACAAGCACAACATCCGGTGCACTCCCGCCCTCAACGTCGCCGTCCTTGACCACTACCCCGAAATACGAGACGCCATGGTGGAGCGCGACTGGGACTTCATGTCGCACGGCGTGTACAACACTCGCTACCTCTGGGGCGCCACCGAGGAGGAGGAGCGCGCCTTCTACCAGGACACCATAGACACCATCCGGCGTCACACCGGCAAGAGCCTCAAGGGCATGCTCGGTCCCGCCCTTACCAACACCGATCGCACCCCCGACCTCATGGCGGAGGCCGGCCTCATCTACCACACCGACTGGTTCCACGACGACCAGCCATTCCCCATGAAGGTGAAGCAGGGCAGGCTCATCACCGTGCCCTACTCCATTGAGACCAACGACGGCGCTGCCAACATGCTCGGATTTGAAGCCGACTACCTGGCCCAGATCATCAAGGACCAGTTCGACGTGCTCTACCAAGAGGGCCAGGAGAGCGGTCGCGTCATGTGCATTGCCCTCCATCCCTACTGGAGCGGCCAGGCTCACCGCATCCGCTACCTGGATGACGCCTTCAGCTACATCCTCTCCCACGACGGCGTCTGGCAGGCCACCGCCGACCAGATAGCGGACTACTACCTTGAGCACTACTACGACCAGGTGGTCGAATACACGGGGAGGGCGTCATGACCGGGGCCGCCCGCATGCCGGGCATGGACAACGAATACTACGACTTCTCCGCCATGGCTTCCCGCCAGCCGTTGCACTGGCCGGACGGCGCACACGTCGCCCTCTGCGTCATAGTCAACCTGGAGCACTACGAATGGGACCTCTCCAAAATCAAGACCCGGCCCCAGAGCATGCCGGGCTTCAGGGCGCCCCTTCCCTACCCGGACATGCGCAACTTCTCCCAGCGCGAGTACGGCAACCGCGTCGGCATCTTCCGCGTCATGGACGTGCTCGACAGGCATGGCATCCCGGCCACCGTCGCCATGGACGCCGCCGTCGCCTCCAACTACCCATTTCTCATCGAGCAGTGCCGCAAGCGCGGCTGGGAGTTCATTGGGCACGGCCTGACCGCCACCCGCCTCATCACCAGCGAGATGACGGAAGAGGAGGAACGGGATCACATCCGGGGTTCCCTGGCCGCCTTGCAGGACGCCGCCGGCAGCCGTCCCGCCGGATGGATGGGGCCCGCCTACTCCGAATCGACGCGCACTCCGCGCCTTCTAGCCGCGGAGGGGGTGCGCTACCTCTGCGACTGGCCCAACGATGATCAGCCCTACCGCATGAAGGTGCCCGGCGGCGAAATGTACTCGCTGCCCGTGCTCCTTGACCTAGACGACTTCCACATGCTCTGGACGCGCATACTGCCCATCATGGACTACAGCCGCACTCTCCAGGATAGCTTCGACAGGCTGTACAAGGAGGGCGAAGGCAGTGGACGGCTCATGGTGCTCAACCTCCACCCATGGCTCATCGGCCAGCCCTTCCGCTCCAAGTACCTGGACCAGGCCCTCTCCTACATCACCGGCCACGAACGGGTATGGAAAGCCACCGGCTCAGAGATCATAGACTGGTACGCGTCCACTAACGGCTAGCGTCCCTCCGCCCGCTCCGTTATTGCCCCCCTTTCGTCACTGCGAACGTAGCAAAGCAACCCGGCGGGGTTGGGGTGCCCCACTCACGCCCCCCTCACCGTCATGCCCGCGCAGGCGGGCATCCAGGGGCCGCTCACCCTGAGCAAAGTCGAAGGGAAGGGTATGAGCGAAGGCGCTCACTACCCCCACCACCGCATGCTCTCAGCGTAGGGAATTCTCCCTCTCCTCCAGCCCCTCAGCCTCACCCGGTTCCTTACAGTGCTGCGCTCTCCTGCAGAACTCTGGTATGCTTAGCGCAGTCGTTGAACGTAAAGGAGTCACGTAGTATGCCTTACGACGTAATCGTCGTCGGGGCCGGGCCTGCCGGTTCGACCGCCGCCCGCGAGTCGGCACTGCGCGGCTTGTCTGTGCTCATGCTCGACAAGGCCGAGTTCCCGCGTGATAAGCCGTGCGGAGGAGCCGTATCGGTCCGGTGCGCCAATGTCCTCGACCTCGACCTGACTCCCGTCATCGAGCGAACGATCAGTGGCGCGAAATTCACATGGCGCCAAGGGTTGGAGTGCTCCCGCTCATCGTCCAGCGTCATTGCGTACATGACGCAGCGCCGTCACCTGGACACCTTCCTGGCCGAGCAAGCAGTTGACGCGGGCGTAGATTTCCGACAGCGAGAGGGACTCAAAAGCGTTGAACGCAGCGGCGATCATGTCACCGTCCGTGCCGGTGGGCATAGTTACCAGGGCCGCGCGCTTGTGGGCGCCGACGGCGCCAACGGGACCACCGCGAAGATGGCCGGTATCCAACCCGACTTTATGCACGCCATCGCCCTGGAGGGGAACATCACGCCGAAAGGAGCGTTCCCAGCCAGGTGGGAGACATCCATAGGGGTCGACTTCGGCGGTTTGCCAGGCGGGTACGGTTGGGTGTTCCCCAAGGGGGATCATTTGAACATTGGCCTAGGGGCCTGGAAGCACGTTGGTCCGACGCTGCGCCGCAAACTCGACCGGCTCGTGAAGTCCTACGGGTTCGATCCCACCGACCTTTGGGGAATGCGCGGCCATCTACTGCCGATACGCTCTAGAGGCTCGAAGCTGGTTGACGGCAACACGCTGCTCGTGGGGGATGCCGCAGGCGTTCTCGATCCGTTCACCGCCGAGGGCATCTATGGTGCTGTTTGGACGGGCAAAGTCGCGGCGGCAAGTATCGAGGACTATCTGGCCGGGAAGACCCCCGGCCTAGACGGCTACAGAGAACAGGTTGAGCGGCGCCTCCAACGGGAGCTTACTGTGGGCAGGCAACTCCACGACATCCTTCACTTGTGTCCCAGCCTCTTCGTCGGGATCGAGCGAATATTGTCCATCCTCTGGCCCTCATTTGAGCGCATGCTTCAGGGGAGAAGCACCTACGTGACGCTCGCTCTTTATCTCGGCCGCATATGGACGCTGTTGGAGCTCCTCTCCGACTCCATCCGGGTGTTTCCGCCCCTTCGCCGGATGTCGGGGTTGCCTGAACACGTTCCGCCAGAGCGCTTCTTCCGGCGGTAGTGGTTCGGAAGGCAGCCGCCCGCTCCCACACGCCCTGGATTCCTGCGCAGCTTGCCCCACACTTGATGCGCAGGCAGGAATCCAGGGGCGGGGGCTACCCCCACCACCGCATGCTCTCGGCGTAGGGGCGGGGCTTCTCCTCCGGGTCGGGCTTGCGGAAGACAAACAGGTGCTCGTGCATTATGAGAAGGAAGTTCTTCTCGCGAGACAAGCGGCTCCACAGATTCTCCGTCTGAGTATTCCACTGAGCCTTGATGATGTCCTCTTTCAGGATGAAGCCGGCCTCTAAGAACGCCTGCATGACGCGGAACGCTATTGGCGTGTAGTGCTTGTTGCGACGCGTATCGCCCATCAGGATGGCGCAGTAGTGGTCGGGCTTCAGCACACGAAAGCACTCATCCGCCACCAGCCTCATCTGATCGACGAATTCGGCTACGCTGCGCACCTTGGACAGGTCGCCGTTCTGCGGAGCTCCCTTGCCTGAATACTTGATGATGTTGGCGTAGGGAGGATGCGTGGCGATGAGGTCAATGGAGTCCCCCTCTATCTTGTCCAGGTGCCGCGCGTCTCCCTGGTACAGACGTATGTCGACCGGTTCCAGCGGCTCCTCCAGCCTGCCCGAGAAGTTGAGCGCGTCCATGGTCAGCATCAGCGAGTCGTGGTTGACGTCCACGCCTATGCCGTGGCGGCCCGTCAGCTTGCACTCGACCAGCGTGGTGCCGCCGCCCGCCATCTGGTCGAGCACCGTGTCCCCGGGCAGAGAGTACCTTTCGATGACGTTGCGCGCTATCTGCGGCGCCCAGTTGCCCCGGTAGGCGGCGCGATGCGTGGCCCATTTGCCCCGCTTGGGAAACGACCACAGCGTGGTGGTCTCCGTCTTGAAATCGTCAGGCTGTAGCTTCTTGGGACGCTGATGACCCTTCAGGCGGATCTCGACTTCCCCAGCCGCTACAGTTTTCTGGCGGGCAATGAAGGACAGATAATCGGCTTGTGTAATGAGCCGCATAGATCAGACCGCCGGAGCGATCCGATCTTACGGATCATTATAAAAAGATCAAGATCAAATGATCTAACAAACCGCCGACTATCTCAGAACCTTGTATGGCCTCCACTCCGAACTTGAGCTAAAGCCCATGCAAATAGCGAAGGAATTCACGCCTCTGTCGCATCGTGAATACCTGGCAAGGGTAGTCCTTGCCCAACTTCGTCTGCCTGATAAGCTCTGCCATATAGTTCTCGGTTGCGAACACGTCCGAATATGGAAGAATCGTCGCAACTATTGACATGTCATCTTGAAACGATGGCTCAGGTGACCTATCGGCATAGCGAGCAATGTCCGCCGCCATCAAAGTCGCTCGAATATCCAGGAATGGAACACTAAGGAACTCTGTTGAAAATAGGAAGGGTAGTGACCCCGGGCCTTGGTTAATAATCCGTGTGATTTCTAACCAGCGTTGCTCGTACTGCGACGCCACGAGTTGGTTAATCGCTTCCCATCCGGGCGCTGTGACATTCGGTTCTTGGATAGCCACGCTAACTCCTCGGTAACCCTCCCAGAACAACTGCAATCTCTGGAACCGAATCTCGTCCTGATACGAATTCTTCCTACTTTCCTTGAATATCCGATACCGAGGGGCGCTTTCTTCATTGCGCAACCTTCGTCTTTCTTCAATCAGGGACTCGGATCTCAGGTGCACTTTGAACGGAGACTCAACAAAATGCGAGTCGGCGGCTGGCGCGTCAGGGTCTCGGTCGAACGGTATCGCCCACCACGGTCTGTCTGGAATGTCGAGCCCAGCGAACGACATAGCGGCTTCCTTTAGCTGTTCGTGACTGATGTCGTGGTACGGATTGAATGTCAGCCCATGACTCAATTCGTTAGCGACGCTCTGAAGTGACTCATCCAATTCGGAACTAAGCGACCCCTCACTTTCGTGAAACCCGGACTTTGGAACCGCGAACCTGCCGCTATTGACGCCTTCTTGTAGCACGTTGAACAATTCAAGGAAGTACGTCCTATCGACACTTCTCTTACCATCGATGTTCGCTTTGGTTATCTCGCTGAGCCAATTGTGATCAAGGTACACGATTGGCTTTGACCCCTGTCGCAGCATAGGTGCCTCCTGATACGAAGAGCCGTCTATACTATCTCAGAACCCTGTAGTGTCCGCCATCCAGGAACTCCAAGACCCCGTTATCACGCAGAATCTGTAGCTGCGACGAATTTTGGGCTGGACGTTCCTATTCTCTGGGTGAAGGCCGCCTAGATAACCTTCAAAAGCCCTGTAGAAGTCCTGAAGGACAAACTCGTCTGAGCGAGTCGTCTCTTGCATCTTTCTAACGCATATGAGGACATCCGCAGTCCATCCCCCTTTGGCATTCTCACCCTGGCCAAGAAAAGCGAACCGGCTCCAAGCGTTGCGCACATCCTCAGGCGGTGATATCTGTTCATTCGCCACAACTGAGACACGCGCGTCTCCTGGCAGCTCACGCAACAAGATATTGGAACCTACCCATCCAGGACGGCGTGTGTGTGGACCCAAAGGAGGTCGTTTTTCGACGATAGCAGGCGTTATGAAGTACCCAGGAATAATGAATAAGTCCATAACCATCCATCTCTGTGAAGAGTAGCGAAGGAATATGTAGTTAGGTGCCTGCCCATCTTGGATGGCTTTCATCTTGGGCCAATAGGCAGAATTGGAGGCCTTCCTGCCAAAAGTCTTGTCCGCGCTTTTCAGTTGATAGCTGGACTTACAATCCGGACAATCGAAATCCCTTACCCTTGCGTTTGGCCGCAGAGTGTCCAAATGCTCTGATGGACAAGCCGGGCAGAAAAGGTTCTCCCTTCCCCAATGTTCGGTAATTACTTGTGCTATCTGCGAACGGCTCTGGTAACCCTCAGCCAAGGACGGGTCTAATCTCAGATCCACGTATAACTCCAATTAGAAGCCTAATCTGCACAATCGTAGCGGCAAACGTAACAAAAGGCGAGCACTATACACGCACGGCGTCCGCCCGCCGTCATTGTGGTATGATGGGTCCGAGTGAAGGCATGGGAGGTGTGGCATGTACGGACCGCGAGGAGACTGGAAGTCCGCCGCCGCCGAGAATCTGCGTCGCATAGGCAAGGAGGACAGCGCTAAGGCGCTCTACGGGGTCAAGGATAAGCCCAAGCACCAGCACGACGAGCGCCTAGCCCGCGAGTGGCGCAAGGAATCCAAGCGACAGGCAAGGAGCAACACACCCCCTACATCCTTCTTTGCCCGGCTGAGAAGACTCCTGCGCCTCTGAGACGGCAACGATAGACGGACGGGTCTAAGCTAAAGACGCCCCGCCCCGCCACCCACCCCTTCCCCATACCTGCACTCTGCCCTTATCCTCTATCCATGAACACCACCTGCAAACTACCGCCTGTCACCTCCTTACCCGTCATTCCTGTGCAGCTTGTCCCCGACCATGATCGGGGGACAGGAATCCAGGGGCTGGGCGGAGAACCACGGCAATTCCAAACGAAAACCGTCACATCATTACGACTTTCGGATTTGTTTCCCATATTTGCAAAAAAGTGGTTCGCATTTAGCTTTGGAGTTGACATAACGTTTGAAACAATTCGACTCCCTTGCCCCTCCCCTTCCATAAGTACACCGATACCATTTTCTGATAGAGTCAGTAACGCTGGATGAACGCAAAGGAGGGAATCATGGCCGCTAAAGCTCCATCACACATCGTAATCAAGGCAGGCACGCTCGCCGACGGCAAGGGCGGCCCGTCCCAGCAGGGCATGGCCGTCGTCGCGGAGGGCGGCCGCATCACCCACGTCGTCCCCCAAGCCGACGTAGCCCTCCCTGAAGGCGCAACCGTGGAGACCTACGACTTCCCCGAAGCTACCCTTGTCCCAGGCCTCGTCGATTGCCATACCCACACCAACATGCCCGGCGACGGCACCTCCGTCGACGATGTTGGCCTGGAGTCCTACGAAATGCACATACTGCAGGGCGTGAAGCAGGCGCGGCTGGCCCTGGAGACCGGCGTGACCACCATGCGCGACAACGGCGGCTGGCACAGGAGCGTGTTCTGGCTCAAAGAGGGTATCCGCCGTCAGCTCGTAGCAGGGCCGCGCATACTGGCATCGGGAAGGCCCATCACCATGACCGGCGGCCACTGCTGGATGATGGGCTCTGAGGCCGACGGGGTAGACGGCGTACGCCAGGCCGTACGGGAGCTGGTCTGGGAAGGCGCAGACTTCATAAAGGTCATGGCCACCGGCGGCTCCACGCTGGGCAGCATGCCGGAGCGCCCCTCCTACACCGTGGAGGAGCTGACCGCCGTCGCCGACGAAGCACACCGCCGCAATCGCCTTGTCGGCGCGCATACCATAGCCACAAAGGGCATCGAGAACGCGCTGGACGCCGGCGTGGACATGCTCATCCACTGCACCTTCGTCCAGCCCGACGGCTCCATAAAGTACGACCCTCGCGTCGGGGAGCGCATAGCCGCAACGGGTACCTGGGTCAACCCCACCATCCACGTGCGGCGTTCCTCCGTCCAGTTGCTGGAAGCCAAGCGTGACGAGGAGGGACTAACTCCGGAGGAAGAGGTCCAGCTAGTTGAGGCCATCAAGTCGGTGGAAGACCGCGTGGAAGTAACCCGCCGGCTCATCAAGGACGGTGGCCAAGTCATAGGCGGCTCCGACTGCGGCTGGTATGTCTACCAATTTGGCCTGTTCCACAAGGAGCTGGAGACGCTGGTCATGTCCGGCATGACGCACGGAGAGGCTCTGGTCGCCGGCACCAGCGAAGCCGCCAGGTCGCTGGGAGTCGCTGACCAGCTGGGCGCCATCGAGCCGGGCAAAGAAGCCGACTTTCTGCTGGCCAACGGCGACCCCACGCAAAACATCAGCCACCTGCAAGACGTCGTCGCAGTATTCAAAAGCGGTATCAGGGTGAGATGAGGTGACCCGCTCCCCCTCCGTCATGCCCGTGGCGACGGGTATCCAGGGGCGGTGGGACTGTGGGCTCCCGTCTGCACGGGAGCGACGTACAAAGTGAGCGATCTCCCCATTCGCCATTGTGAGGAACCGAAGCAATCCAGCGGTGAGGGCAGCGCGCACTCGCCAAATCTCCCCCTCCGTCATGCCCGTGGCGACGGGCATCCAGGGGCGGTGGGGCTGTGGGCTCCCGTCTGCACGGGAGCGACGTACGGAGTGAGCGATCTCCCCATTCTTCATTGCGAGGAATCGAAGCAATCCGGCGGGGCTCGGGGCTCTGGGAGGCCTAGACGGCGAGGAGTCTAGCCGCCACCAAGCGCGCTTCGTCCCAAGTTTGCACTCTCTGGTCTGATGGTACCTTCTTGAGAACATTGAGAGCCTCAAGATTCCTGGCAGGCATCCCGGCGAGGCCCATCACTATGCAGTGGGTTTCGAAGCGTGTGGCGGTCTCTATGAGTCGCTCCATCACCAGGGCTGCACTTTCGTCCATGTAAACCGTGCTGGAGAAGTCCAGGATAACCACCTCGTGCTCCCGAATGTCTTCGCCAATGGTGTCCATTAGCTTTCTGGATGATGCGACAGTAAAGGAGCCTCTGAGCGCAATCAGACCCACTCTGGCGGAGAAGCTTTCCATATCTTCCTCTCCCACTTCGGTGCCGAAGAAGCTCTGGTCCAAGATGGGCACTGAGACCACACTGTCCAGCTCCAGCCTTTCGAACTGGCGCGCGCTGGTTACTGCGGCGGCTATCATGCCGACCGCTATAGCGGTGACCAAGTCTAGGAACACGGTGAGGCCTAGGGTTAGCAGCATGACCACCATGTGCTCACGCTGAATGCGGAGCAATCTGGTGACAAATCTCCATTCCATGGTGTCCAAGGCAACTTTCATGAGGACGCCCGCCAAGAGGGCGTTGGGAATTTTGGCTACATAGTCTTCTAGGGCCAGAATCATAACCACCAGGATAACCACGGCAATCACGCCCGAAACAATGGTACTTCCACCCGCCCTAATGTTGGCTATCGTGCTTGGGGTGGCCCCGGACCCGGGCAGGCCCTGGATGAATCCGGTGACCACGGTGCCTATGCCTTGGGCAAACAGCTCTTTGTTGGGGTCGTGGCGTGCGCGCGTCATGGAGTCCCCCACAAGCGCAGTCAGCAAGGTGTCCGCAGACCCTACAAGGGCTAGGACCATCGCGGGCTCAATGGCGCGCACCAGTGCATCAAAGGAAAGGGCCGGCATCTTTAAGACAGGCAGGTCCGTGGGTACGTTGGCGATGGTGGGAGCGTTGCTAAACCATAGGACGGTCACGATTATCCCCGCGCCGAGGGCGACCAGGGTCGACGGCAAATACTTGTCTAATCTGCTTGGCCATATAATGGCTACGGCAAGGGTGACGCCCGCTATGCCCACGGCGCTGACATCAAAGTCCTCTATTATTCCTGAGAAGTTTCGTATAGCTTCAATCGGCCCGCCGGTTACGGGATCAGCTCCCATGAAGGGCAGGATCTGTACCGATAGAATTATTATTCCAACCCCAGTCATAAACCCGGCTACGACCGAGTAGGGCGTGTAAGTTACGAAGCGTCCAATTCGCAGAAAGCCAAACAGCATCTGGATAAGCCCCGCCATGATGACGATGGTAAATGCCTGGGCCAAGTTTTGAGAGTAGCTGGTGACGATGACAGCCATGGCCACGGTCATTGAGCCTGTGGGACCTGATATGAGGGACCTGGTGCCGCCGAACACGGCGGCAAAGAACCCCACGGCGACCGCTCCGTATATTCCGGCAGCGGGGCCCAGCCCCGATGAAACGCCAAATGCCAGAGCCACGGGCAGACCCACCACAGCCGCAGTGATACCGCCAAGGACGTCTCCGAACATTGACTGGAAGCTGTAATGGTGGCGGAGTTGTGAAACACGAGCCAGCAAACCAGTTACCTCCAACGGTATCGTATCATCCAGATCGAGCATGGATGTCCAACTGTGGTCCGCGGCCTAGTATCGTCAGTAACATGGTCTAAAGTAAAGAGGGGTTGACCGCCGAACAGCAACTGGAAAAATGTGAGATCTTGTGCAAGACTGGTCAACGGTCAAACCCTTGAATAGGCGTGAAAATCAGCCATGTGGCAGGTAACAGAGCAAGACCTAGAATCCATAGCCATAGGCGCCGGTATCCTCGGCACCGGCGGAGGCGGTAATCCATACATAGGGATGCTCCGTGCCAGGCAGGCCATACGGGAGAACGGCCCCGTCAACGTCCTATCCCCCGGTGAGCTTGGCAATGACGACCAGATCATCTGCGTCGGCGGCATCGGCGCCCCTACGGTTGGTATAGAGAAGATGCGCGACAAGCAGGCCTACTACGCCTTTCGCGCCATTGAGGAATACACCGGGGCCAGGGCCACTGCCCTCGTCTCCAACGAGATCGGCGGCAGCAACTCCCTGGAGCCACTCATCCCCGCCGCCATGTCCGGCCTTCCCGTGGTAGACGCCGACGGCATGGGCCGCGCCTACCCTGAGTTCCAGATGAAGACCTATTTTGTCTATGGCGTTCCCTACGTCCCCATGGCCATCTCCGACGAAAAGGGGAACACCGCAATCATCCCGGAGGCAATCAGCGCCAAGTGGGTGGAGCGCATGGCGCGCGCCCTCACTATCCAGATGGGCTGTGTGGCTTGCTACGCCATTGCGCCGATGACCGCGGAACAGATACGAACCACCGCCGTGCTCGATTCGCTGACATTGACCAAGAAGCTGGGAGACGCGGTGAAGAGGGCACGTCGCCAGCATGAGGACCCGGTCAACGCCATTCTGGAGGCCCATCCCGGCAAAGTGCTGTTCCAGGGCAAGATTGCCGACCTGGAGCGCCGCACCACCCAGGGCTTCGCGCGCGGAAACGTCACTATAGAAGGCATGGGACAATACAACGGCGATCGCATGCGAATAGAGTTCCAGAACGAAAATCTGATCGCCCGCGTCGACGGCGAGGTCGTCTGCATAGTCCCGGACCTGATCTGCATCGTCGATACGGAGCGCGGCGAGCCAATAACGACGGAGCTGTTGCGTTACGGGTTCCGCGTCACCGTGCTGGGCTTTCCCGGGCCGCACCTCTGGACTGCTCCGCCGGGATTGGCCGTGGCTGGGCCCAAAGCCTTTGGCTACGACGTGGAATACACCCCGCTGGCGCTGGATCCGGTCAGGTGCTGACGTCGTAACCTTAACCGCTCCTAAGAGTTCTCCATTGGAAAGACCCACCTGCCAGTCGCCCCGCTTTTAATGTAGTATCACTTGCGCTGAGGACGGGATATGGAACAAGCCGGTAATAGGAAGCTGAAACTGTACATAGCCGCAAGCATGGACGGTTACATTGCCGGGCCCGATGGTGGAATCGACTGGCTGGAGACCGCAGGCAACCTGGACTACGGCAACCACCATTTCTATTCCTCCATAGACACCACAGTGATGGGCAGCTCCACTTACAAGCTGACCCTAACCGTTGCTGAGTTCCCTTACGCGGACAAGGCCAACTACGTGTTCACCAGAGGCGCGCCCCCTCCGGATACGGCTAACGTACGGTTTGTATCGGGAGATATCGTCTCCTTCGTGGAATCGCTGAAGAGCTTGCCCGGGAAAGACATATGGCTTGTTGGAGGGGGACAAATCAACACCGTGATGCTCAATGCGGGACTCATAGACGAGATCATACTCACCGTCTTTCCCCTGGTCTTAGGAGACGGCATCCCCCTTTTTGCGCCCGGAGCAAAACGGACCCGCTTCCGCACCACCGGTTGCGAATCCTATGAAACCGGCCTTGTCCAGTGGCAAATGACAAAACTCAGTCAACCTTGTAGATAAGATAGCCGGCAGAAAGGCTGGAATAAAACATGCGCATTGGCATAGACGTAGGCGGAACCAATACGGACGCAGTACTTCTGGAAGGCGCCAAGCTGGTGGCCCAGGCAAAACGCCCCACTACGGCGGACGTTACATCCGGTATCTTTGCTTCCCTAAAGGCCGTCCTTGAATCCAGTCCGCAAGGGGTACCTATTGAAGCCGTGATGCTTGGCACAACCCACTTCACCAATGCTCTGTTGGAGCAGAAGTCCCTTTCACCGACGGCCACCCTCCGCCTCTGCCTGCCGGCCACTACACTGTTACCCCCATTGGTGGACTGGCCTGACGAACTCAGGGAGGCCATTGGCGGGCATACCTACATGGTGCGCGGCGGCCATGAGTTCGATGGCCGGGAGATATCCGAAATCGACCATGAGGAGATACGACGCGCCGCTAGAGATATGCTCGACAAAGGCGTGCGGGCCGTGGCGGTGAGCGGGGTGTTCTCTCCTGTGGACACCTCTCACGAGCAGCAGGCGGCGGACATCATCAGAGAAGAGGCGCCCCATCTCAGGGTAACGATGTCATCAGACATAGGCCGCGTCGGCATTTTGGAGCGGGAGAACGCCGCTACTCTGAACTCCTGCCTGGTGGAAATGGCGGAGCGTACCATCCACGGCATTCAGGATGCCGCCAAGTCGCTGGGGCTGGACGCTCCCCTGTTCCTCAGCCAGAACGACGGCACCCTGATGGACGCCGCATTCGCCGCGCGCTACCCCGTGTTCACCATTGCTTCCGGCCCCACCAACAGCATGAGGGGAGCCGCCTTCCTTTCCGGCATACGCGACGGCATCGTTATCGACGTAGGAGGCACCTCCACTGATGGCGGTGCGCTGGTCGGCGGATTCCCCCGTGAAGCCTCGATCGCAGTCAACGTGGCCGGAGTGCGCACCAACTTCCGCATGCCCGACGTATTCTCCATCGCCCTGGGAGGAGGCAGCATCATACAGAGCGATCCTCTGCGCATAGGCCCTCAGAGTGTTGGCTATCGCCTGGTTGAGCAGGGGCTGGTCTTCGGCGGTTCCACACGCACCGCTACAGACGTAGCTGTCGCCGCCGGCCTTGTCGATATAGGGGATGCAAGCGCCGCAGGGAGTCTGGACAAATCCCTGGTGGATGAGGCCGTAGCCCAAATCCAGTGCAAGCTGGAGAACGTGGTCGACCAGCTAAAGCTCAGCGCCGTCGCCGTACCAGTGATACTGGTGGGTGGTGGGAGCATTCTGGTCAAGAGCTCCCTTGCCGGCGCTTCCGAGGTGCTGCGGCCCGACCACGCCGAGGTCGCCAATGCCATAGGCGCCGCCATTGCCCAGGTGGGCGGCCAGGTGGAGAAAGTCTATTCCCTTGCCGACGTAAGCAGAGAAGAAGCGCTCTCCAATGCAAAGCAAGAGGCCGTGGATAAAGCAACCGGCGCCGGCGCCGACCCCTCCACGTTAGAAATAGTCGAAGTGGAAGAGGTGCCGCTGGCTTACCTGCCCAGCAACGCCATGCGCGTCCGCGTCAAGGCCGTGGGAGACCTGGTCGGCATCTGATTCGGGCGCTCATCACAGGAACTCTTGTACCAGCCAGATTAAAGCCGTCGCCGTAACTAGGCTGACGGCCGTGCTGAGAGCTACGGCGCTGGTCACCCTCTGAGGTCTCGCATCGAACTCCGTAGCCAGGATGGTTGTGTACACGGCCGTAGGCATCCCTGCCAGGACAACCACCGTTTGCTGAGTAACGCCGTCTATGCCCAGGAGCAGCGTCACACCGAAGGCTAGCAGTGGAGAAAGCAACAGCCGTACCACGGACGCTGCTCCCGCCGGCACCAGGTCCTCCTTCCAAGAAGCCCGCGCCAGTTGAATGCCCAGGACTATCACCATGCAAGGAATGGCTGCATCCGCCAGGATATCCAGTGGAATTTCCACAACGCCTGGCAGGGACACCTTGAACGGATTCAGCACCAGGGCAACGACCACGGCGTAGAAGATGGGAAGCCGCAGCACCGTAATCAGCCCCTGTTTTGCGCCCAGCTTGCCGCTGGACGCAACGTATATAGCCAGCGTTCCCGCCATCAAAGACTGCGGAGCAAAGAAGAGTATGGCCCGCTCCAGTCCTGCTTCTCCAAAGGCGAACAGAGCTACTGGAAGCCCGTAGTTGGCTGCGTTCATGAACATGGTGCTGAGCAAAAAGGCGCTGCGGTCCTGTCCCTTTAGCCCAGCTCTCCAGCTGATTAGAAAGCAAGAAGCATAGAAAATCGGCCCCCAGACCGCCTGAAACGCGAAGACGTTCACGACGTCCCTGGTGGGTATCTCCGCATCGTAAAGTGAAGCAAAGACCAGCGCGGGAGAGAACACGTAGAGGGCCAGCCTGCCCACGGAGCGCGCGTCTATGTGCAGAGTGCGGCCCAAGACCGCACCCACTCCCGCCATGATGAATACGGGTAAGACCGCATTGCTCAGAATGTTAAACACTTGACCGCCTTACAATATCACATGGCCTGCGCTAACCTTGCTACAATCAATGCTGGGATTTCATCATGTGCGGTAGATATACACTGATCACTGACAGGCAAGGAGTCCAGCAGCGATTCGGGGTTTCCACGGAAGGGATAGACGTTGCCCCCAAGTACAACGTGGCGCCGTCTCAAGAGGTGCTTATCGTTACCAACGAAGGCAAGAGTCGTGCCGAGCTGGTGCGCTGGGGCCTAGTGCCCTGGTGGGCCAAAGACGTCTCCATAGGCAACCGCATGATCAACCTGCGAGACGACTCCTTGGAGAAGGCGCATTTCCGCAGCATGTTCCAGAAGAGGCGCTGTTTGGTCCTGGCTGATGGCTTCTACGAGTGGCTTCGTGAGGGGCCGCGCCGCATACCGCTGCGTTTCGTGCTCAAATCGGGAGACCTCTTCGCCTTTGCCGGGCTGTGGAGCGTATGGAAATCACCGGAAGGCCAGTGGCTGCGCAGCTGCTCCATCATCACCACGGGGCCCAATGCCCTCATGGAGCAGGTGCACAACCGTATGCCCGTCATCTTGCCAAGAGATGACGAAGAGCTGTGGATAGCGCCCGGAGTTGCCGATGCTACACCACTGTTGGGCTTGCTTAAACCCCTTGACGCCTCTGAGATGGACGCTTACGAGGTATCCACGCTGGTCAATTCCGCATATAACGATATCCCCGAGTGCATAGCCCGCGTGGCAGAAAGCCACGACGGCGAGCAACGCCGCCTTGATACTTTAGGATGGGCTTTGAGCACGAATGAGACGGCCATTGCGGAGTTTGAGGAATGAGAGAAAAGGTAGCTAGATTAGCGAATCCTAAGTATTGGCATGTCTGTGGCAATTGCTCCGACGGGGAATACCGATACGGGCTCCATCGGCCCATCGACGCCTCCTCCGACAAGGGAACAGTCATGTTCATCATGCTCAACCCATCGAAAGCCCACGAGACGGACGAGACGCAGAACGATCCCACTATCAAGCGGTGCAAGGGCTTCGCCAAGCGGTGGGGATATGGGCAGTTGGTGGTAGTGAACCTCTCCCCGCTCCGCGCGACGAAGCCCAAGAAGCTGAGGGAGCTGAAGGCCGCGGGGTTCGAGCCGTCTTGTGTACGGAAGGCGAACCTGAGTATCCTCAAGCGCGGTGCCGCTATGGCCGACAAGATCGTTCTAGCGTGGGGTGCTAATGGAACTTGGGACATCCGGGTCAAGAGAGCCTTACAACCCTACGTTGACAAGGTGTACTGCCTGGGAACGACTAAGAAAGGGCACCCAAGACACCCGCTGCCCGTGCCATACTCGCAGAAGCCACGTCTGTTTAGGGGCACATGGGGACACGAATCCAACGCTTAGACCAACGGTAGTCTAGCCCTGGTAGATGATGGTATCGGGCCTGAAGGCGGCCCAGGCGAACCAAAAGTGGTTGGCATGAACTACCGGAGTCAACCTGCTGCCTGCCAGTGCGCCGCCAACCGATTCGCCCAGGATGTTCCACCTGCTGCCTGTCTCATCGTCCACAAAGCCGTCGCCATCGGCACTGAAGGTCAGCTTTCGACCGTCTACCACTGGTTTGAACACTCCCGTGGAGCCCACGTCCTTGGAATCCACGATCACACTTCTATCGAGCGCGGAAACTGTGCCCGGCTTGAAAAAGAGCACAATCTCCCGGCCGCCCACTGTGTCGTGTACTACCCGTTCTTGCTCCAGTAGGGAGAACGGGTAAGCAGCGTCCACGCCGTCTATGCTCACCGCCGCTATGCGCTCTTTGGGCAGCAACCTGGAGTCCATGTCGCCCCGGAACAGGAAAGGCGGGTTGTCCACTCTGTCGTACCCTGAATAGGGGTTCTCTCCGTAGCGTCGTGAAAAGCCCGTGGCCCGCGATAGCACCAGGCTGTCCGGGTTGGCCTCTTTGAAGTCGCCCCAGGCAATTATAGAAGCGGGAAGCATGGTCAGTTTTCGACCAGCCAGCGTTCCCACTATCCCCTCTCCGGTGAACTGCTGCCACCAGGACTGGGTCTGCCTGTCGTACATGATGAGATCGCTGTTCCGCAGGTTGCCGGACACGCCAAAGTCGAGCACTGCTCCTTCAAACCAGCGGTCGAAGGCAATTGCCGAGTTGCATAGGGGGCAAAACGTCACCGATACAGGCGCCCCGCCTATCTCGTCGTTGACTATTTCGTGCCAGGTCAAAATCTGTATCGGATAAGCCCTGGCTTCACCGTTGACCTCTAAGAAAATGACCGGTTCTTTGTCTCCCAGCCAGCGGTCTGCCTCCTGGACCGTGACGAAGCTGGGATCGTCTATAGGTGGAATGCCGTCCCTGCCCACGCCACCGGAGGAGATTTCCCGGTAATCTACGGTATAGCGGCTGAAGTCGGTGGTCCAATTCCCGGTGGGAATGCGCGCCGCGCTCAACTCCTCTTGGTAGTTTGGGTCCGCATCTATGCCGGGTTCCAGTCCGCCAGGCACCGGAGTCGACGCAGTATCCGTACCATCCACAGGGACGGGGAAACCTGGCTCTGTGGAATTGCCTCTGCTCAATGCCGCTATACCTATCGCTGAGGCAGCCACTATGACCACTGCCAGTACAAGCAAGGGTATTTTACGCATTACCAGCCAGCTCTTCCCATATCAAAGCCATCCGGCTCTGCACTCATTGAGATGCGTGCAACCCTTTATGCTGGCGCCTTGGGTTACAAGGCATGGTCCAAGACAATGACGCGGGTAGCGCAGGGCAGTTCACCGGCGGAAATAGTCGTTCCGCTCTCACCCACGCGCTGCACGTCGCCCTTACCCCTGGCGAAGTCCTCCGCCGTGTACTTGGTATAGGTGCAGTTCTCGTTGGTGAAGTGCATGGGGATGACCGCCTTTGGCTTCATGTTCTCTACCAGCTGGTTAAGCGCTTCCAAGTCGATGGTAGGCCCCCCACCCGCGACGGCGAGAAGCACATCCACCTCACCTATTTCCGATAGATGCTGCGAGCTTAGTTGATGGCCAAGGTCCCCTAGATGGCAGAACTTGACCCCGTCCACGGCGAAGCAGAAGACGGTGTTGGCGCCGCGCTGTGCTCCCTGTTCCGTGTCGTGGTAGGTGGCAACACCGCGGAACTGAATGCCCTTGGCATCCTGAGGACCCGTACCACGTACGACTTCAGGGTTGCCTCCCACATCTGCGGTGTGATTGTGGTCGTTATGCTCGTGGCTTACCGTGACCACGTCTGCCGCCTCATTGATCTTAGCGTAGCCTACCAGGCCGCCATCTGATTGAGACTTGTACGGGTCGGTGATGATTCTTGTGCCGTCATCGGCGGTTATGAGAAAAGAAGCGTGACCCAGCCATTTCACCTTCATAACATAGCCCCCCTTGCTGATATGAGAATTGCCTAAGGCTAAGTTACCCTCGTAACGTCTATTGCGTCAAGCTGGAATCTTGCTCGCAGCGGACATACGGTCGGGGAGAGGGGAAGCGGCCGGTTTGTGGAAATATCCTGGAATTACAACGACCCCTACGCTTCGTGCACTATCTCTCCGCCGACCATTGTTATTTCCACTGGGATGTCCATGATAGCCTCCGGTTCCACCGCCGTTGGGTCCTCTGCCAGCACCACCAAGTCTGCCAGCTTGCCGACTTCTATAGACCCCTTAGCGCCCTCCTCAAAAGAGGCATAGGCCCCGTTTATGGTATATATTTTCAGCGCTTCTTCCACACTGACGCGCTGGCTGGGGCCCCAAACGTTTCCTTGCATATCAGTCCTGGTCACGCAAGCCTGTATTCCCATAAGAGGCGGATACATACCGCAGGGGTAATCGGCGGCGCCCGTGGATACTATCCCGCTGTCTATGAAAGAGCGCTGGGCAAACATCCACTCCAAGCGTTCCTTTCCGTAATACTGCATCTTCTCTCCATGGTAGTAAACGTAAGTGCAGAAAGGCGTTGCTACGCAGCCAAGCGCTCTCATGCGCCGCAGGATGTCCGGATTCACCAGGGTACAATGCTCTATGCGGTGCCGCGTCTCCGTCCTTGGATATTCGGCCTGCGCCTTCTCGTAAGCGGTGAGCACCTGCTCTATAGCCGAGTCGCCGTTTGCGTGAATGCAGATCTGGAACCCGGCGCGGTGCCATTCCATCACCATGCGCTCGGTCTCTTCAGGCCCCACGGCCAGAAAGCCGCGGTCGTCCCGACTCCCCTCGTAAGGACGGGACAAGTAAGCGGTACGAGACGCTATACCTCCATCGACCGATACCTTGATGCCGCCAAGGCGCAGGCGGTCATCTCCAAAGCCGGACCTTACCCCCGCGTCGCGCAGAGCCGGAAAGTGACTGCGATGCATCAACAGATACAGCCTCAAAGGCAGCTCCTCTTTTTGACTTGCTTCCTGGTAAACGCGAAACTCATCCGCCGATACCATGGCGTCGTGGACGGAGGTGGCGCCCGCTTTGGCGTACATATCCATGATAATCTTCAACCCGTTGCGGCGGTCATCGTCCGTTGGCTGGGGTATCAGCTCCCTTTCCACCCATTCCGCGGCGTGCTGGTAGACCACGCCCGTCAGGTCTCCGGTAACGGGGTCCTTTTCCAGATAGCCTCCCGGCGGCGCCTGTGTATCCCGATTGTACCCGGCGGCTTCCAGTGCCTTGGAGTTGAAGTAATACACCAGTCCGGCACGGTGCGCCACGAAGATGGGGTGTTCCCTGCTTACAGCATCCAGATCCGCTCTATTGAGGAAGCGGTTTTCCGCCGTCTTGGTATCATCAAAGTTGAACCCCTGTACCCATTCGCCCGGTCCTTTCTTGGATGCCTGTCCCCTTAGCGCCTCTTGTATAGCCGATACGCTCGGTTGAGCGCAGTCTGCCTGGGTTACGTGGCGCACGCCGCTGCTCATCACATGGGTATGCGCATCTATGAAGCCAGGGAGCACAGTGCCGCCGCCTACTTCCATGACCCTAGTGCTTGGGCCGGTAAGCCCTTCCATATCCTGGTTAGAGCCAACACCGGCGATCTTGCCGTCCAATATGGCAATGGCCCCGGCACGCGGCATGCTGGGGTCGATTGTGATGACGTTAGCGTTCTTGATTACTATCTCCGCTTTCAGACCGCGGGCCATGTCTTCCTCCTTGGTGAGGGTACGTTCTTCCTATCTTATACCGTTCTTAGACCGTCCTCCCCTCCCTAACTTTACACACTTATCTTGACACTACCATCCAGGCAACGGGATAGCCTCTCCCAGCAACAACACCGACGCTCTTTTATGTTATATTTCGAATGTGACGGGTGACCGGGATAGGCCAGTCGAGAATAGAACCAAGCGCCATACACTTTAGATTCGGAGGACTACGGAATGATAGTCGACAATCTTCGGGATGCGCTGAACCAGCAGATCACCAACGAGTTTTCTGTATGACACAAGACCAGCAGCCGATAGCGCACACGTCTCACACGGAGATAACCCTTGACCAGCTGGGTAATATGCAGCCTGGGTTGGCACGTCTGATGGTGGAGGTCAGCGACAGGTACTGGATCATCTACTACGCGGCCAAGGGCGGAAACTGGAAGCTGGCGGCCCTTCAGTCATCGGAGCTGGAAAAGGCGCTCAGGATAGGAGAAGTGACGCGACCCAGGTATGCGACCCATCTGGAGGCCTTTATCAAGGGGCCGTTAACGGCCATCAACAAGGCCATTGAGGAGCGGAACTGGGATGCCTTTGTGCACTGCTACAATGTAGGCATCACCGCGGCCAACGCCTATCACCGTGAGTACAACCACGAGGAGATTGTCTGGCAGCTGCCGGACGAGCCTCCCAAGCACCTCAGGCTCACGCCAAGCTAGCCCCGAGGTGCGCGGAAGTACCTTCCCCTGCTACGCCAGAGGGGGATGCTCTGAGAGGGAAGGTGCCTTCAACAGTTGACAAGAGCAGTCCATAATGCGAATATACGTTCTAGTTCACTAGGGGTCATCTCGCTATAGCATCGACAATTGAATGGACTGACGAAACCTGGAACCCGGTCACGGGGTGCACGCGGGTGTCTCCCGGGTGCGACCACTGTTACATGTTCGCCCTGTATCCACGACTGATGGCAATGGGTGTGCCAGGGTACGAGAGCGATCCGCGTGAAGTGCGGCTGTTGCCGGAGAGGCTTGAGGCGCCTCTACGCTGGGCAAAACCCCGTCGCGTCTTCGTCAACAGCATGTCGGACGTGTTCCACCCACGTGTGCCCTACAGCTTCATCAACGACATCTTCGATGTGATGCGCGAGGCGGCGGAGCGGCGAGGGCACGTCTTCCAGGTCCTCACAAAACGGCCCGGGCAAGCTGTCGGCTGGTGGAAGGCCAACGAGGCCCGCTACGGAGGCGAGTGGCCGGACGGTGTTTGGATTGGCACCTCAGTAGAGAATCAGAAGTACGCGCCGCGCATCGCGGTGCTGGCGCGGCTGCCGGCAACAGTGCGCTTCGTGTCCGCGGAGCCCTTGCTTGGAGCGGTAGACCTCCGGCAGTGGCTTCAGGCCGGCGCGGTCCATTGGGTGATAGCCGGAGGGGAGAGTGGGCCGAGAGCGCGGCCAATGGACTTGGAATGGGCGCGAGACCTCCGAGACCAGTCCATTAAGGCAGGCGTAGCGTTCTTTCTCAAGCAGTTGGGCGGCCGCCGCGGCAAGCGGTCGGGAGAGGAAGCAACGATAGATGGACGCACATGGCGTGAGTTCCCAGAGCTGATAGAAGGAAAACCGGATGCCGCCTAGAACGACAACCTGGCCTCTTGAACCGCACACCAAAGGCAAGCACATGGTGCTACATTGCTATATGGGAGCTTGGTTGCCTATCCTGACCAGTTGGAACGGACTGGTCCTATTCATCGACGCCTTTGCTGGGCCAGGTGAGTATTCAGGTGGCGAACCAGGTTCACCTGTCATAGCGCTACGCGCGTTGATTGACCATCGCGACAGAGATCGAATCCGGAGTGAAGTCAACTACTTTTTTATCGAGAAAGACGAAGCTCGGAGCAAGCACCTCGAAGAGGTCCTTGGAGAGCTTCAGCCATCGCTGCCTCCCAACTGCAACTATGAAGTTATCAACTCGACGTTTGACGAAACACTCGCAGGTGTTCTCGACAATATCGACCAACAAAACGCCCGTCTAGCTCCCGCATTTGTGATGATCGACCCGTTTGGTGTCTCCGAGACTCCAATGCGATTAATCGGGAGAATCTTGGAGAACCCCAAATCGGAAGTCTATATCTCCTTCATGTATGAATCTATAAATAGATTCAAGGAACATCCTTCATTTGAGCGACACCTCGATGATTTGTTCGGCTGCCCAGAGTGGCGGCAAGGAATAGTCCTGCCCGACGGCAAAGAAAGGAAGGAATTCTTCTACAATCTGTACAGGAATCAACTCAAGAGGAATGGCGCAAGATACATCGTGCACTTTGAGCTGTATGAGGGTGAAAGGCTCGTATACGCAATCTTCTTTGGAACCAAGCACCTGGACGGTTGCGACAAAATGAAGCAGGCAATCTGGAAGGTTGATCCGTTTGGAGACTTCAGGTTCCATGGAGGTCAATTGGGGCAGCTTACACTGGGTGAAAGCGTTACTGTTGATTTTGGTCTGCTTGAAAACGCTCTCCAAGAACGATTCCGAGGCAAGAGATGGCAGCAAATAGCGGACGTGGAAGACTTCATGAAATCAGACGCCACAGATTTTCATTCCGGCCACCTTAAGCGCAAGACTCTAACCCCAATGGAGAAGAGTGGCAAAATAGAGGTGGAACGTCCCACAGGAAGGCGTGCAGGGTCTTTCCTACCTGGAACTCGCTTCCTATTTCGGTGAAGACCTAACCTCCCCCGCCCCCCTTGTCTCTTTGCCTGTTAGCGACCAAAATACAGCAATGCTCCTCGTAATAGACACCTCAACCAGATACGCCGGCGTTGCCCTAGCCAGCGACACGCAGATTCTCCAAGCCGCTCACTGGCGATCCCGGCAAAACCACAGCGTGGAACTCCTTCCCACCATCGAATCCCTGCTAGAACGAGAGTCGATATCCGTGGAAGAACTGACCAGTGTTGCCGTCGCCATCGGCCCCGGCGGATTCAGCGCCCTGCGAGTCGGCATCAGCGTCGCCAAGGGCATTGCCTGGTCATCGGCCCTGCCCCTAGTTGCCGCCACCACCCTTGAGATGGAGGCCTTCCCCTACCTGTCGGCGGGCCTGCCCGTCTGTGCCGTCCTCGACGCAGGCCGTGGGCAGGTAAGCTGGGCACTGTTTGAAGCTCATGAAAGTGGAATAGCGCAGACCTCGGAGGAGGCTATCGCCACACCGCAAGAGGTGCTTGAATCGCTTTCCTCCCCATCCATTCTCTGTGGTGAAGCATTGGAGTTGCACCGGGAGGCGTTCACCGTCGGCATGCCGTCTCACGTCAAGCCGGCGCTTCCCTATCTGCCTGGCCAGAGATTGCTTTCGCTCGCCTATCTTGGCCTGTCCAGGCTTCAGGCCGGGCTGACCGTGGACGTCGTCTCCGTCCAGCCTCTCTACCTGAGGCGTCCTACAATCACCGAGCCACGGCGCTAGCCACAACGTCATCCGTCGTACCATCCTCCATTGACGCCTTCAAATCCTCACGGTAGCATTACGGAAACCGTAATCCAAAGCGCCCGTTCCTTTCCTGGCAATCAATGCGGTAAAGACAGGGTGGCATTTAAGAGAGGCTCATATGCAACGGACTCTGGTACTTGTCAAGCCTGACGGCGTGCAGCGCGGCCTGATTGGCGAGGTCATTTCACGCCTGGAGAACCGCGGCCTCAAAATAGCGGGGCTAAAGCTCCTGCAGCTATCCCATGATTTGGCACGCAGCCACTACGGCGCCCACGTAGACAAACCGTTCTTTCAGGGACTGGTCAGCTTCATCACTTCCGCACCCCTGGTAGCCATGGTCGTTGAAGGAAAGGATGCCGTAGATATTGTGCGGAGGACCATGGGTGAGACCGATCCTGCAAAGGCCGGCCCCGGTACTATTCGCGGCGACCTTGCCCAGGATATCGGGCGTAACATCGTCCACGGCTCGGATTCTCCGGATGCCGGCGCTAAAGAGATAGCCCTCTTTTTCGAGCCTTCCGAGATGGTGGACTACGACCGGAGCATAGACCCCTGGCTCATTGAATCCTGACTATCTGCTTTGCTCTGGACCAGCGCTCTTCCAACCGATAGTAGTCCCGTTCTTGCGGAGCAAAGAGATGGGCGATAACGTCGCCAAAATCCAACAGCAACCATCCTGAGTCCAGCCCGCCTTCACGGTGATGCAGCGTACTCCCCGACTGCTTCAACTGCTGCACCACGTCCTGGGCCAGCGCTTCCATCTGGCGGCGGCTCTCCGCCGTCAGTATTACGAAAAAGTCGGCAAAGCTGCTCAATTCACGGATATCCAGCAACAGGATGTCCGATGCCTGCTTCTCTTCCGCTACTTCTACTATCTTGTGCGCTACTTCCAGGGGTTCCAGGCGCTGCTCCTTATTTGGGGAAACTCCCCAATTATAGGAACACGCATACGTTCCAGTCAATTATGCTGGGCGTCTGCTGAGGATTTATCACCAAGCAGGCTGCCGACATCATATGCTATCCTTATAGTTGATATGCCTACTCCCAAGCCCCGTGTCGTCGTCGCTATGAGCGGCGGCGTAGATTCCTCCGTTGCGGCCCTCCTCCTCAAGGAGCAGGGCTATGACGTAGTGGGCGTTACCATGCGCCTGTTCCCCTATGACGAAGACAACGCTCTCACCCAGTACAACAAGGGCTGTTGCACCCCGCAAGACGTTGAAGACGCCCGGCGTGTCTGCCAGATCATCGGCTCCCCCCATTACCTGATGAACTTCGAGCGTGAGTTCCAGCAGTTCGTCATCGACTATTTCTGTGACGAATACGCCCGTGGACGCACCCCGCACCCCTGCCTTGCCTGCAACGATAAAATCAAGTTCTCTTTCCTTTTCCAGCGCGCCATTGCCCTGGACGCCGACTACGTTGCCACCGGCCATTATGCCCGCGTCCATAAACAAGATGGCGCATACCGGCTTCTCAAAGGTATAGACCAGGCCAAGGACCAGTCCTACGTCCTCTTCACGCTAAGACAGGAGGAGCTGCGACGCACTCTGCTGCCCGTGGGCTGGTACACCAAGCCGCAGATCCGCGATTTTGCACTTAACGCCAGCCTACCCGTGGCCGGCAAGCCCGACAGCCAGGAGATATGCTTCATCCCGGACGGCGATTACCGTTCCTTTATCAAAGAACGCGTTGCCCCCTCTTCCGGCGAAATCGTGGACACGGAAGGCAACGTCCTTGGCTGGCATGACGGTGTCCACAACTTTACCGTTGGTCAGCGCCGAGGTCTGGGGATCACCGCTGGCAAGCCCCTGTTTGTTCTCGGCATAGACGCCCAGCGGCAGCGGGTGATCGTAGGTGAAGCCAAAGACCTGCTCAGCTATAATCTGTGGGCTTCACAGGTCAGCTTCACCGGTGGCGCTCCTTTAGGCCCTGTCCAAGTCGACGCCAAGATTCGTTACAAGGCTTCTGAGGCGCCCGCCGTCCTCTATCCCCGGGGGGCCTCCGCTGTCATTAGCTTCCAAACCCCTCAGCGCGCCGTCACGCCCGGCCAGGCCGTCGCCTTCTACCGGCAAGACGAGCTCATCGGCGGCGGCATCATTGAAGGCCCTTATCTCGACGCCATGTCATAACCCCCTTCGCCCTGCCTGCTAGTTTCCCGTCATAGCCGCGACATTTCCGCCTTGTAACCCCAACTCGCCATCGTGTATCGTCCCATCTATGAAGCCAACCTGGTTAGAAGAGAACCTCCTCCTCCAGAAAGGCTACTCGCTCATTGCCGGGGTTGACGAAGTGGGACGCGGCCCCCTGGCCGGTCCCGTCGCCGCCGCCGCCGTCATCCTGGACCCCAGTGCTGACCATGACTGGTATGAAGACCTGGACGATAGCAAAGTCGTTCCTCCCCGCAAAAGGCAGCAACTGGCCAAGCTGATCAAGGTACACGCCAACGCCGTCAACGTCGCCTTCGTTGAGTCGCAGGAAATCGATGCCTTCGGCATTGTTCCCGCCACCAAAACGTCTATGGCCCGCGCCATCGCGGGGCTCAAGGTCAAGCCAGACCACGTCCTCATCGATGCTGTTCCGCTACCTGAGATCAGCATCCCCTTCCGCGCCGTGACAAAGGGCGACGCTCTCTGCCGATCCATAGCCGCCGCGTCCATTGTGGCCAAGGTCGCCAGGGACCGTCGCATGAGGCAAGAGCACCGCATTCATCCCGCCTACGGCTTTTCCAGGCACAAGGGATACGCCTCACCGGAGCATTTGAAGAAGCTTAGTGAGCTTGGCCCCTGCCCCATTCACCGCCGTTCCTTTGCTCCTATTCGCAATCTTCTCCAGCCTCCCGCCGCCGTATCTGACAGCACTCGTTCCCGTGGCCGCGCCGCAGAAGCTGCAGCGGCCGTATTTCTGGAGTCGCGGGGGTATCGCGTGCTGGAGCGCGGCTTCACCTGCCGCTGGGGCGAAATAGACCTCATAGCTCAGCATGGCGAAATCATCGCCTTTGTAGAGGTCAAGTCTCGCCGCAATAGTTCCATGGGTACTCCGTTCGAATCCATAACACGGAAAAAGCAACAGAGCCTCATACTTTCTGCACAGGAGTTCATTCAACAGCGCAGCTTGGAGAACGCAACTTGGAGAATCGACGTTGTCTCGGCGCGCTTGAAAGCCTCTAATGATGGTGCTTATTCCTTCGAGCACTTGGAGAATGCCGTGATGGGCTTTTGACGTATTGCCGTCCAGCCCTTGACACATCAAAACGGTAGAGGAGTAGACTGCGAGCAGCCCTGTACAACCTCTGCTGGGCCGTTGCTGTGGCGCTTCCCGCACCCCGATGCGCCAGGCCTGGATATCAAGGTTGCTCAGGGCTACTTGCTTATAATACGCAGGATACTAAGCTTTGGATTTCAGGAGAGGACTGATTTCGGCAGAACAGGCCACCCAATTCCAAGGAGCAACTCTCTCATTCTACCTGGAACGCGTCCTGCTCTCTGCGTTGACTCCGTTAGATATGGCCACCGCTATGTGGTAGAATTCTCTGACTCTCAACCGTTTGGCCAGTAAAAATGCCTATCCATGACTATCGTTGCAAGCAGTGCGCAAAAAGGAGCTCACACTTCTTCCGTTCCTTCTCAGACGTGAGCCAGCCTGATTGCCCGTATTGCGGCAGCTCCAACGTTGTACGCCTGCTCTCCAAGTTCGCCGTCCACCAGTCGTGGGACTCCGGCGTAAATCTTCCCTCTCAGGAGACCATGTCCGACTTTGATGAGAACGACCCTGATAGCATGAGGCGTTTTGTGCAAGGCATGCGCCACGATATGGGTGACGAGTGGGGGCACGATTTCGACGAGTTCATTGAAGAAGCCGAAACGGAAAGAATGACCGGTGATGGGTTGGACTACTAGTCGCCTCTCCCGGCGCCATGCAGATTCAGCATCTAAGCAGAAGAGGAATTTCTTACACATATGACCTTTGAACCTCCTGAAATCGCCTTTACCTCATCTACCATCTACCGCCTGGCCCAGGCTGTGGAAACGCATGTTCAAAACCATGAGCTGGCGGCGCGTCTCCGGACATTGGCCGTTCAGATAGAGTCACAGCCTTACATTGGTGATTCCCCGGGACTCTCGGAAACAGCCTCCCTGGCATCTGGATTGAACCGCTTTATTGGTTCTCTGCGTCACTTTGGCCGCAAGGAACACGATGCCAGAGTTGCCGCGAACCTCAGAGAGAGCCTGCAGGTAACGGAAAACGTCCTCGCCCTACAGGCCAGAACGTCAGGCGCCAAGCGCGTCGCCGGTCTCTATGTCATAGTCGATCCTGAGCATACCAACGGTAGAAACGTAGTCGATGTCGCCCGCGCCGCCCTCAAAGGCGGCGCATCGGCAATTCAGTATAGGGACAAGGTCCACACTATTGGAGAGCAACTGCCCGTGGCTCATGAGTTGAGGGACCTGTGCGAGCAATACAACGCCTCTTTCTTGGTCAACGATAGCGCCAGTTTGGCCACGTCCTCTGGTGCACACGGCCTTCACCTTGGGCAGAAAGACCTCCCTGTATATGAAGCGCGCCGCATCCTCTATTCCAGCCAGTTCATCGGCAAGTCCAGTGCTTTGCTGGAGGAAGCCCAGACCGCCATGTCTGAAGGAGTAGACTACGTTGGCGTTGGGGCAATATTCCATACCAACGCAAAAACGAATATCCGGTTCGCCGGCATAGAGACCCTGCGCATAGTGCGGCAATTCGTTTCAGACATTCCGCTGGTGGCAATAGGCGGCATTAACCTAGACAATATAGACGCTGTCCTCAGTGCCGGAGCCGACAGCGTTTGCGTAATCAGCGCAGTCTGCCTAGCCAGCGACCCTGAGCAAGCGACCGCTGTACTGGTAGAACACATCAACGCACACCAAGCCGCCGCAGCGGAGGGCGCCAGTGGAGTATAGCCAAGCATTGTCTACCATCGCGAACCAGGCCCAAAGCAAGCTGGCTCTTACTCATCAAGCCCGTGAGCAGGCTATACCGCTAAGCCGCAAGATAATCCAGCTTTCCGCCGCCGCCATACGTTCCGCTCACCGAGGTGAATTTGATGCCTCTCGCAGCATCCTTGCCCAAGCAATGGAAAACATAACGCAGCTTAAGGACGCCCTGGCAGACCACCCGGACCTCTACCACTCCGGCTACGTGTCGGACGCACAGAAAGAGTACGCGGAGGGCTGGGCAACGCTAGCCTTCCTCTCCGGAGATGCGCTCTCCGGCCCAGACGACTTGGGTATCCAGATGTCCGCCTATCTCAACGGCCTGGCCGAAGCAGCCAGCGAGTTGCGTCGCAGCATCCTGGATGCTTTGCGCCGCGACAACATGGCTCCCTGTGAGACCTGGATGCAGGTCATGGACCAGGTCTATAGTCTCCTCATTACCCTGGACTTCCCGGAAGCGATCACAGGCGGCCTGCGCCGCACCACGGATCAGCTTAGAGGAGTCCTGGAGCGTACCCGCGGCGACCTTACCATGGCCTTGCGTCAGCACTCCCTGGAACAACGCCTTTCCAATTTCGAGTCCTCTGCCGGCGGCCATGATCACCGCGGCTAGCCGGACTAGCTGAGCCTATCCCTAGTCCCCACTGTTTCCGGTACGCTTGGGTCGGAAAGGACCAGCGGCGTTGTCTTGATATGCTCCGGGGACACTATCCCCGCTGAGAACACCAGCCGCATGGCCTGTGGCACCGTCAAGTCCGTGTCCAACACCTGGTCCAGCGGCACTATTGCCACCCAACCTGAGTTTGGCAGTGGCGCGGTAGGCACGTACACCACGGCCAGGCTCAGCCCTTCGGAAGTATTTGTAAGGCTGGTCAAGAATCCCACGCTCCAAGCGCCCGTCCTGGGGTACTCTATCAAGACAACCCGCTTGAACCCGGTCTCGTTTACACTGGAGCCGGTAAACGACTCTACAAACTGCCTGGATGCCGAGTAGATATGTCCCACTAAGGGAATCTTTAGAGTAAGCGCCTGTCCCCACCCAATGGCTATCCTTCCCGGGCCAACGGCAAAGAACAGACCGGCCAAGTACAAGAGCACCATTGATAGGACAAGACCCAAGCCGGGGAAACCTATGTCCACTCCATACCGGTCCAAGACCCACTGCACCACCGGCTGCAACACGCCATCCAGCGTGACAAATAGCCATCTCACCACTATATACGTCAGCATCAGGGGGACAAGCAGCAAAATCCCAGTGACCAGGGCCCTCCGTATATGGCCCATGAAACGCCGTTCCGTCCTGCCTAAGAAACTACGACGCAGCAGGATTGCCAAACGTCTTCTTCTCTGGTTTCTTCCCTTTTCTTTCACCGATTCCTCAACTGCAAACCACCGTGGCTACGATTATACCAGAGCCTTGCCTGCCTCGCCGCCTTCAGGTTCCGCTTCCATTCACCTTGAGTATGCGAGTACAGCCCTTGTCAAATGAAACCAACCGATGGTAGCCTGCGAATCACGGAGGTGATGAAGCCATGGTCATGGACGGTAAGACCCATCTGGAGATAAAGTACTGCTCACCCTGAGGGTACTTTCCCCAGGCCTCTTGGATAGGGGCCGAATTCAATCGCCAATTCGGCGGCAATCTGGCAATTACCCTGACACCGGTAGGTGAGGGACGGCTAGAGGTCTACGTGGACGGTGACCTCATCTTTGATAGAAAGGCAGTCGGTCACTATCCCAGCATGCCAGACGTGACCCAGATGAAGCTGGCTGCTCAAGAGAAGGCGCCCGCCCTAAGCGAATAGGGCTTTCATCCTGCCATCCAAAGCTCCTACTCGCCGGGGGGTAGGACGCGTACGGTGATGACGTCAGTGCCGTGATACTGCTGGTGCCGCACGGAGGAAGCGTAGCCCCTCAGCAACCGCAGGGACATCTCGTTTTCCACCGGCACCTCTGAATCGTGTTGCTGTACCTGGCGTATGCGGTCTTCTATATTGCCTTCGTTGCTTGCCCCGCCAATGAACTCCAGGTCCGCCGCCGGGCCCTCGCTGGAGGCCACGACCACCAGTCTCCGCTCCTCCTCCACGGGGCTTTCGCTGACATCCTCCACCAGGGCCTCCAGATCCAGGGGAGCAAGGGTTAGGAGAGTCTCCTCCGCCACCGCGCTCAGCCTATCCTTCATGGCATCGTTCCATCCCCTGCTCTTGGCGAACTTGTGGATGAACTCGTTCAGTTCCGGCAGCACCTCTATGTCCAGCCGGGACTGGAAGCGCATGCGCCTGGGGTTGGTGAGCTCCAGGTACAGGATCATGACAATGGCGGCGAATCCCCCTGTGGTGATGCCGCTCTTGAAAAGCCCACCTGCAACTGGACCCAGGTCAGGAAGGGAGAAGAGGCTGAACTGGAAGGCGGCCCCTATCCAGAAGCATATCCCCGCCACGGCAACCTTTGACTGGTTTTGCTCCGTCTGTATGATTGTGCGTGCGCCGTCCACAAAGAGGATGCCCGTCACCAAGAGCAGATAGCCGGTCATCACCGGGCCGGGGATGGTGCTGAAGAGGGCGGAGACCTTGGGCAGGAACGCCATGGCTATGAATATGAAGCCTATGCTGTATCCGACCCGGCGAGAAGCCATACCCGTCGTTCTTATGAAGGAGCCTGCGCCGGAGTTAATTATGTTGGGCACGGCGCCTACAAGTCCGGCCATCAGGTTGCTTGCCCCGCTACCTGCTAGGGTTCCCTGGACCTGCCGGAAGTCTATTGCTCTGCTCTCCCTCCAAGACACCCTCTGAATGGTGATAGCCTCCCCGGTTGCCTGGATGGAGAATATTACCCCAAGGAACAGGAAGGAAGGCAGTAGGGTCCAAAAGGGAATGCCGAAGTCCAGTGCCAGTCCGGGGGCCGAGCTTGGTATTCCTACCCAGGGCGCATCGATGATCCTGCTGACGTCGTATATGCCTAGCACGGCGGCAACGGCCGTGCCGACGACTATGCCGATGACCGGCCCCCACAGCCGCAGCAGTGCAGCGCCCCGCAGCGTCAGAGCCGCTACCACCACAAGGGTGACCAGAGCCGTCAGCGGCGCCGCGACGGGCTCTTCCAGGGAGGCCTCGTCCAGCAGATGGAAGACCACCGACGCCAGCGTTATTGAGAGTATGGTGACAATGATGCCGCCCACGGTAGGGGTGACGACGCGCCGCAGTATGAATAACCACTTGGATACGACCAGCTGGGCTATAGCAGACACCAGCACTAGGGTGGTCAGTGTGGCCGGGCCTCCATCCACCACCGCCGTTATGCAGAAGGGGATGGAGACGGCAGCCGTGAACATGGGCAGCATAGCCCCCGCTCCCAACGGTCCAATGCGACGAACTTGCAGCAGGGTGGAAAGCCCAACCACCACCAGTGAGGCGAAGACCATCCAATCCAGGTACGACTCGCCGAGGTCCGATGCGTTGGCCACGATCACCGGCGTCACCAGCAGGGTGGCCGCAGCCATCAAGCTGAATTGAGCGCCGTGACCCAGCGACAGAAGGATGGGTGGATTCTCGTGCTCCTCGTATCGCGGGTTTCCTACCTGTGTTGCCGTGGTGCTCATCTCCTGAGCATGGAATTTGGTTTAAGACCACATTACGAGCCGGAAATTGACGCCGAGCAAGCCAGGGCGCAACTTTCTACTCGGAAGCAGGCTTGATCAGTGCCCCGCCCAATATGCGGACCAGCTTGGCGACCCCAAAGATGATGCGCAACGCGAACTCCAGCGCGATGAGGAAAACCAAGTAGTACAGGATGTTCTCCATGTAGCCCTCGGCCTCCAGGAGCGTGTCCAGAGAGTCTGAGACGGTGAAGAAGGAGGTGTTGACGACAAATATTCCGAGGACGGCGAACGGGAGAATCTTCGCCAGGTCCGTGGACAGGGCTTCGTTGTAGTAAGAGGTCACACGGATGGCGCTTACCGTGGCCAGGGCCATCAACAGTATTTCCGTAAAGGACTGTTCTTTGGAAAGAAAGGTAAGTATCAGCGTGAGAGTAGCGAACCAGAGGAAGGCGAATACGGGGAACACTATGAGGTACTTAATGACGTACATCAAGATTTGGAGGAAGGCCCGCACCCAACGAAAGCGGGACTCTTGATACTTGGACAGGTCCATCTGGAACATGTCTCTGGTCGCGACAAACCTGTAGAAGTTGAAGACGAAGACGGCGTACACCGCTATGCCCAGGATGTACACCACCACGGGGCGCAGCAGGTCGATGGCGTCGTACACGTTCAATCCGCTGGGAAAGAAGTCGTTGATGTCCATAAGCCTCTTACCTCACAGTTCTTCCACGACAATAGACAGCGAAGTGACCCGCACGTGTTGTTTGTACCACGCTTTGCTAGTTACCGACAAGCTTTGCATGGACGGGCAAGACCTCAAAAAGCGGCTGTTGGAGCTGGGACCGCCATCATTGTCTAGCGTCCCGATTCCGTGAGATGGAGGTCTTCAAGGTGACCTCCTAAAGCGTTGTAGCGTTGCTCTTGCGTAGCGGTCACCACCCGCGGGACTCTTCGGCGTAGACATGGTCGGGCATTTGGTATGTGATGCCCCCCCTTGTCGAACATCGAAGCGTCCAACAGGGCGGCCATCTTGTTGTTCTTCTGGTTGCGGCTCTTGAACAGCCTATTCATGAAATTATCGTAGCGGTTCTGCATGCGCGTATTTATCGGGGACTCTTTTCAAAATTGTCGGGCAAGCATATTGCTCCAAGCGTTGTCATTTTACTACCCCCAACTACATGCGGACATAGAGACATGCGGCCTGTCGCTGGACGCGGTCAAACCTCGGAGGGTCTTACCCGCACACGCTTCCCATTGAGCAGCGTACCTATCGGCGTGTATCGTACGCCCCATTCGTAGACGAGCAACAGGACGGCCGACGTAACCGCCACCAGCAGCGTCAGCTTCACAACTGAGGGCAGCGGCCAGTCCTGCGCCACGCCCTGCAGCGCAACGATCAGTGGCAGATGCATCAGGTACAGCCAGTATGAAGCGTCCGAGATATACCGCACACGCGCGTTCCCCTCTCCCAGTGCGGTGCGGAAGAGCCCCATCAGGCACAATGTCATCATCCAGGCGTAGGCAGCCTGGAAGAACAACGAGCCCGCGCGCGCCCAGCCCTGCGCTGTGCCGCCTTCCTCAGGAAACGTGAGCACGACGCCCGCCAGGAACACGACCAGCGCGAGCGGCAACTTCAGTTGCCAAAGCCGTCCTATGCGTGCTCCGCCCTCGTTGTGTGCAAAGTAGACCGCGCCGAAGGCGAAGAATACGCCGTAGTAGAGAAGCACGTACGGCGTGGGCAGGAGCCCCGTATAGGTGTCCGCCCCGAACGCCGTGAAATGCCCCTCTACACCCATGAAATACTGCGTCGCCATCGTCACCGGCACCGCCCACAGGTAGAGCGCCGGGGTCACCACCAGCCGCTCCGGCAGTCTCGGCAATCGCAGGCCCAGCCGTGCCGCGGCCCACGCGATCAGCGCGAATGCCCCCGCCAGCCAGACGAGATACCAGAGGAACCAGAGATGGCTGAAGACATCGTAGGTGAACAAACCGCCCCAATCTTTCGCGTACAGCGCGTCCCAGTACCAGGGCACGAGCAGCCCCCTCTCCTCATGCACGAGTGCGTCCGGGTCATCGCGGTACGGTGCCACGCCGCCTGCCGTATCCGTCCGCCTCTCTGCGACGCCGGCTTCCTCGTCCGCCCCCGCCGCCGCGGAGCCCTCTGCTGCCCTTGGCCGCTCCATCGCTTCGGTCAGGAGCTTGGCAACTTCCTCGCGCCCCGCATCCCAGCGTCGCCTGCTCGTACGATAACCCGAGCAGGTTCACGTAGTACGCCGTCGTCGCAGGGTCCGCGCGGCTGCTGTGGATGGGCCGGGCGCCGTTCGGGTGTCTGGCATTGGGGTCCGCGCCGCGCTCCAACATCAGCTGCACGATCTCCGCCCGGCCCATGAACGCTGCCGAGTGCAGCGCCGTGCTGCCGTCACCGTTGCGCGTATCCACCCCCGCGCCGTTGTCGAGCAGCCACTCCACCGCGTCCACGTGCCCGTGCAACGCCGCCCAGGCCAGCGGCGTCGTGCCCAAGGTCGGGTCGGGAACGTCCAACGGTGCGCCCGTTGCCGCGTAGAGCTCCAGCGCGGTGATGTCGCCCTGCGCCGCAGCCTTCCACACGTTCCCCGCCTCCGCCGTAGTCTCCACTTTGGTGGCGCCGCCGTTATCGTCGTCGGTGGACGTGCTCTCCGCATAGCCCCACGCGACCCAGGTCAGCGGGATCACAGTGAACATGGCAATCACCAACGGCAGCAGGATCCGTTGTGCCCTATGGCGCACCAGCGACCGCAGCCCGCGCTGCCGCAACAGCATCGCCGTGAAGAAGCCGCTCATCAGGAAGAAGACCGGCATCCGCAAGCCGTGTATTGCCATCGTCAGCAATGCGAACGGCGTCCCTTCGCCCTCTACCGACGCATCGGTGACCGCCCACGCGCCTGGGATGAACGCCAGCGCCCCGTGTAGCACAATGCCCAGCAACATCGCGAACGCCCGCAGCGCGTCTAGGTCGTGCCGTCGCGCCATGCTGCCGGTTGTCTGTTCAGCTTTAGTCATGGAGGTAACTATACGTCCTCTTCGCTTCTTTAGGGAGACGAGAGGTCGCAGCATCGACCCGGGACTTCAAGGAGGCCTCAGATGGCGACCCCAAAGATGGATTGCGCTAGGCCGGTTTGCGGGCGTGGATGAAGTACATCGGCGTCAAGATGGCTAGCCGGCCCGCCTCGGCCAAGGCTGTCGCACCTAGATTCAAAGTCTCCGACACGCGGACCGTTCCTTTCGGCGCAAGGTGGAGCGCCTCGAGTACCTTCAGGGAATTGTGAGTGAGGAAGCGTCCCACCCGTGAACTGCGAAAGCTGGCCAGGGAAAGGCCTGAACCCACCAGTGGCTGATACCAAGGAATCGATGGGCCAGTTTGAACTGAGAGGTCCCGCGTCTCCAGCACCTCAAACCCCACTGATCAAAGCGCGTCGTCAACTGTTTGCCGGACGGGGATATCAAGTATACCTGTTCCCAGCTCGACGTCCGCCATGACCTGAAGGTGATGAGGGTTGTTGGCGTCGAAGCGATCAGTCAAGCAATACTCGTAAGCGCCGAAGCACGCTCCTGGCTTCAGCAGGCGAAAGACCTCCCCATAGATGGCGAGCTTGTCCGGCGCATGGCACGTTGGCTGGAGTCAGAATATCGCACGGCGTGATTCGAGTTGATTCCGCCCTCTGTGGATAGGATAATCTTTGTAGTGGGAAGGCGGGCGGGGTCGGCCGAGATGCAGAGTGACATTGTGAGAAAAGGATGAGAGAAAGATATGAAGGCTATAACTGAGATTGCGAACGCGATGGGCATTGACCCTGAACTTGTTATCCCCTACGGGAGGTACAAAGCTAAGGTGTCGCTGGAGGCAATAAAGACGGATGCGCCTCAGGGAAACCTGATCGTGGTAACGGGAATCACTCCGACGCCGTTGGGTGAAGGGAAGACGACGACGACGGTCGGGTTGGCCCAGGGAATGGGCAAGCTGGGGAAACAGGTTGCAGCCACTCTCAGGGAGCCGTCCCTGGGGCCTATCTTTGGCATCAAGGGAGGAGGCACGGGAGGCGGCGCCTGCCTGGTAGAACCGCAGGACGAGGTAAACGTTCACTTCACAGGTGACGCTCATGCCGTAGCGTCGGCCCACAACCTCCTGGCGGCCCTCACCGACAACGCGACTCAGCGAAACCTGGTCCCCGGCTTCGGCCCAACCGACTCCACTTGGCGAAGGGTGACCGACGTTGAAGATAGGGCCCTCAGGGACATAGTCACCGGCATCGGCGGCTCCGCCAATGCGCCCCTGAGGCAGACCGGCTTCGACATAGTCACCGCGTCGGAGATAATGGCCGTCCTGGCTCTGTCCCAAAGCCTGGAAGACCTGAGATTGCGGCTGGCCAGGATGGTGGTGGGCTTCAACCAGGACAGGCAGCCCGTCACGGCTCAGGACGTGGGGGCCGTAGGCTCCATGATGTCGCTGCTCAGGTATGCCATACAACCCAACCTGGTGCAGACCACGGAGGGGCAGCCCGTACTGGTGCACACCGGTCCCTTTGGCAACATAGCCCACGGCTGCAGCTCCATCCTGGCCGACCAGCTTGCCTTGGGCTACGCAGACTATGTTCTCACGGAAGCGGGTTTTGGGTCTGATCTGGGGTTTGAAAAGTTCATGCACATCAAGACCCGCACCAGTGGGCTGAAGCCCAGGGCCGCTGTGCTGGTGGCTTCCGTGCGGGCGCTCAAGTTCCACGGAGGCGTTCCCCTGCGGAATCTGGACGCGCCAGATGAAGATGCTGTGCGGCGGGGAATGCCCAACTTGGAACATCACGTTGGAATTGTCAGGGCCTTCGGAATTCCCGTAGTCGTGGCCGTGAACGCCTTTCCCTCTGATACCCAGGGAGAGCTGGACCTGGTGCGACAGGGCGCCCTGGACACCGGCGCTTTCGCCGCGGCAAAGAGCACAGCCTTTTCCGACGGTGGCGAAGGGGCCATGGAACTGGCTGAAGCGGTCGTCGAAGCGGCTGCCCAGGGCGGCAAGGTGTCTTACCTCTACCCCGAAGACGCGCCGGTACAGGAGAAGATGGAAGCCCTTGCCCGCAAGGTCTACAACGCAAGGGACGTCCGTTGGAATACGGCGGCCCGTAGGAAGCTGGGGCGTTACGAGGCGCTGGGATGGGGCACCCTGCCTGTCTGCATGGCCAAGACCCCTCTCTCCATCTCCCATTTGCCCTCCCTGAAGGGAAGGCCGTCTGACTACACCTTTGAGATTTCCGACGTGAGGGCGGCCATTGGGGCCGGGTTCATATATCCCATTGCCGGGAGCATACTCACTCTCCCGGGCCTGCCTCGCTCACCGCGACAGTTGGACGTGGACGACAAGGGCAACATCCTGGGACTGTGAGCGCCCCTACGTGCTGTTTAGGGCTGCTCCCTGTTTGCGGTTAGCACGTTGCTCATCACGGCGCCTACGTCTTCTACCATGGCGGCGATGGTGGCGCCTGCAGCAGAGAGGGCGCCTATCTTGTCGGATGCAGTGGCTGCATTGCCCGTGATGATGGCGCCGGCGTGGCCCATTCGCCTGCCCGGCGGCGCAGAGCGGCCCGCCACGAGGGCAACCAGCGGCTTGGTGAAACCGCCCTTGTTGATGAACTCCGCCGCTTCCTGCTCGCGGTTGCCGCCAATCTCTCCTATCAGCACCACCGCTTCCGTTTCAGGGTCTTCCTGGAACATGGCCAGCACGTCTACAAAGCTGGTGCCCACCAGGGGGTCGCCGCCAATACCGACGCAGGTGGACTGGCCAATACCTGCCTGGGTCAGAGCGTTGACCGCTTCGTAGGTGAGCGTTCCGCTGCGGGAGACGACGCCTACGTTACCCGGCATGTGTATTTCAGAGGGCATGATGCCGACACGGCAACGGTGGCCGGGAGAGATGACGCCCGGGCAGTTGGGGCCAATAATGCGCATTTTCGATTCCGGTAGGCAGCGCAGTACGTTCACCATGTCCAAGGCTGGCACACCCTCCGTAATGCAGATGGTCAGGGATATGCCGGCGTCGGCGGACTCCAATATGGCGTCGGCGGCGCCGGGAGCAGGCACGAAGATTATCGAGGTATCGGCGCCGGTCTGTCTCACCGCCGTCTCTACCGCATTGAAGACGGGTACGACTTCTTGGAACTTGAGTCCACCCCTTCCCGGAGTTACGCCGGCCACAATGTTGGTGCCGTACTCGAGCATCTGAATAGAGTGGAACGTGCCCTGCTTACCGGTGATGCCCTGCACCAAGATACGAGATGTCTTATCTACCAGGATGCTCATGATGAGCGCATCTCCCTGAGGATTTTTGTCGCCTCTGCAAGACTGTCTACAAAATAGGTATTAAGCCCGGATTCCCGGAGAATGCGAGTGCCTTCGTCTTTGTTGGTGCCCAGGAAGCGGACCACTATGGGCAAATCTCTACGGCTCTCCGGCATGGCTCGGACAATGCCCTCCGCAATATCGTCGCAACGTGCTATACCGCCAAAGACGTTTACCAGTACGCTTGTCACCTGCCGGTCGGCCAGAATGATTCCCATAGCCTCGGCTACCCGGATGGGCTCTGCGCCGCCGCCCACGTCCAGGAAGTTCGCTGGCTCACATCCGCCCTCTTTGATGGTGTCCATGCTGGCCATGGCCAGCCCGGCGCCGTTCACAAGGCAGCCGACCTCCCCGTCGAGTTTAACGTAAGCAATGCCGGCCTGCCCCGCCTTGGCCTCCAGCCTGTCTTCCTGGCTCCAGTCACGCAGGCCTGGCATATCCAACTGGCGGAAAGCAGCGTCATCGTCCATGGTCATCTTGGCGTCCATGACAACTACCTGGCCGCTTTTGGTTATCGCCATAGGGTTGATCTCCGCCAGCGTACAATCCCTGGCTATGAAGGCGCGATACAAGCGAATCATCTGCTCCGCTACGGCACTCGCAAGGGTAGAGGGCAATCCCATTCCCGCGACAAGACGACGTCCCTGGTAGGCTCGCAAGCCTACTGTCGGCTCCACCACCTCTCTGAGAATGAGATCGGGGTGATCGCGGGCTATCTCCTCAATCTCCATGCCGCCGGCGCTGCTGGCGATGACCACAGGCACCCGAGCGGTAGCGTCTACGACTATTCCAACATACAGCTCTCGCTCAATTTCCAGGGACTCTTCCACCATGACCATGCTTACCGGGGCGCCGGCATGTCCCGTTTGAGGCGTTACCAGCCTGGTGCCCAGCATAGCGGCAGCGGCGTCCTCCGCCTCTTCAGCGGTTTTGACCGGCTTGATGCCGCCTCCCTTGCCGCGGCCGCCGGCGTGTACCTGAACCTTTATCACGGCGGGTCTGCCCAGGTTACGCATTACATCGCGTGCTTCTTGGGGTGTGGTGGCAACGCCGCTGCGCGGTACGGTCATGCCGTAACCTGAGAGAATTGACTTGGCTTGGTATTCGTGCAGCTTCATAAACTCTCTGGCGGAGGGAGTGTCCTACGTACTGAGGCCTGTTAAGCGGACACGGAGCCGTACAGCCTCTAATTCCACACTCCATCCCACAATCTTGATCTGCTTGGGTTTCCCTACGAGAGAGAAGACGTTTGACCTAGCGAACTCTCAGTTCACTATAGCGGAAGAGCGGATAGGGCGCAATTGGGCGAGTGCGATGGCGGCCCAAAGGACAACTAAGCCCACCATTTGTTCCTAATATCTGCGGGGACTCGAACTCCTTTGGGTCAGGGGACGGCTGGAGGCGTGTCATGCGGCTGCCCCGGTGATCGCCAAAGGGGCCAACTGCCAATACGACGAATCCCCCAGGGGCTATCCATCCGGCCCGGAGACGGTCAGATCTAGACGATTTGAAAGCATCCTTCCGTCGCCCGTGCAGATGGCGCCCTCGTCGTCGCAGTCGGTGGTCTCCGGCAGTGTGATGGCAACGTCGCCGTTACCCTTCGGACTCACAGTGATCTCCCAGCGGATGTTACCGGGAGGTTCCAGCCGCCGAGCCTTGGTCACCTTAGCTCCAGCCACAGTAAAGGCGTGGTCCCGCGGTGTACTCCGCCCGTTGTCTGAGCAACGGCTCTGAGGGTGACTGTCTGCGCGTTTTCTCCGACGGTCACCGCAGGTGGGTCCCATCTGAGTGTTACGGGAACAAACGGCGAAGGAGTTCCACTAGCACTGAAAGACCAGGGACTATGGCCTTTTGAGTAGACCGCGCGAACCTGGACATCGTACTTCGTGCCGTTGACGAGGCCGGTGATTGTATGCTGCAGTTCCCCGCCCGTCAAGTCAATGTTCAAGACAGTCCAATTGGATTCAACAGAGGCCCACCAGACTTGACGAAATCAAGAACTTTTGCGTTGAGGTTCAGGTTGGTGCTGTAGAGAGAGGGTCGGGGACAGACTCTCAGGTAATCGCCCAGCCCTCCGACAGTGCTAGAACCACCACGTTGCCGGTCACTACTGCCGCCCAGCGCGCCAAGGCCCTGATCCCAAGTCTGAAGTGGTTCGATGAGCAACTGTAGTCAACTCGACACCTCGATGCATCTGAACAGCAGCGGTTGTCGTGCGCCTGCAGAAGACGAGGACGCGGACTAAAGCGGCACATGGACCCTTGACTTAAACACAAGTGTTGTGGATGATGTAGGGTAGGAGGATAGGAGATTTCCGACACAGGCCTAGCAATATTTTGGAGTTGGACGGATGCTTGCTTACCCGATAACACTTGAAGAGGATGACGGCGCTGTTCTGGCGACTTCCCCAGACTTCCAGGAGTTGACCACCTTCGGAGACGGTCGGGAGGAGGCCGTTACCCGGGCCGTTGAAGCACTTGAAGAGGCGATAGCGGCCCGTATTCATGATCGCAAGGACATTCCCTCACCGTCCCGAGGCGCGTCCTACGCCATACTGCCGACTCTGACTTCCGTGAAGGTAATGCTGTATCAGGGTATGAGAGACCAGGGCATCACCAAAGCGGAGTTGGCCCGACGCTTGGGGTGGCATCTGCCGCAGGTTGATCGCGTTCTGGACGTTCAGCATCGCTCGTGGCTTGACCAGATAGACGCCGCCCTGGGATCTATTGGACGGCAGCTGCATGTGAGCGCCGCGGCTTCGCCGGGCTCGGCGGCTGCTGCCGTCAGAGATTACGAGGCGACGGACCCCACCGGGACGAAGACGGAGAATCGCAATGGCCTTGGCGATTCTGGAGAGGACTTAGTCCGCCAATGACAGTAACCCGAACAGACATGTCCACACTTAGACAAGGGGACGATATCTCGTCCCCGAACGGCGCGGCCTCCCTCAAGGACGAAAGGGCCAGAAGCGGCACTGAATCGGACTTCGCGCAGGCGATTCCGACGCTGTCCGACACGGCTGTTAACGTTGCGTCGGTCCCGCAGCGTAGCCCTCTGCGCTACCCTGGCGGCAAGACGTGGCTCGTGCCCGAAATACGGAAGTATCTGGCAGGGCTCGACTTCCGCCCAGAGGTATTCGTCGAGCCGTTTGCCGGTGGCGGAATCGCATCCCTAACGGCGGTCATGGACTGTTACGTGGATCGTGCAGTGCTTTGCGAGAGGGACCCGGACATATCCAATCTCTGGCAGTGTCTGCTCGGGGACGCCGAGGAATTGGCTCGACGCGTCGAGGGTTTCGTGGCAACTCCAGAGAACGTGACCGCGATGTTCTCAGATGCGGGGGTGACCCGTATGGACGCCGCCTTTCGAACCCTGTTGCGGAACAGGGTCAGTCGGGGTGGCATCATGGCCAAGGGCGCTTCGGTGATGAAGGAAGGAGAGAACGGGCATGGGATTTCCTCCCGCTGGTATCCTGACACTCTAGCGACACGCATCCGCGCCATAGGGAACTATGCCGAGCGGTTTGACTTCTTTCAGGGAGATGGTGTGAGCCTCGTGGAACTGTGCAAGGACAACGAGGCGGTCGCGTTCTTCATCGACCCTCCCTACACTGCCGCCGGCAAGCGAGCGGGAAGGCGTTTGTATACGTACAACGAGATTGACCACGAGGACCTGTTCGAGCGGCTGTCACGGGTACGAGGCGAATTCATGATGACCTACGACGAGAGCCCCGATGTCATTGAGATGGCGCACAGGCGAGGATTCCACCTGGCCAAAGTTCCAATGAAGAATACCCACCACGCGGTGATGTACGAACTGCTCATCACGTCGCAGGATCTAACATCATGACTCGGCCTCGACGCTTCGGAATAGGAGAATGGTACGGACGTTCATTCGTCGGTCTGACGCGAGACGAACGCCGCGCGTACGCTGCCGAGACCGGTTCCCAGCCATGCCCCTTTCGTATGGGTGGAGGACCGTGTACGAAGAAAGGCGGTGTCTGTTCGTTCAGATCATACGAAGACGCCAACGGTGTCGCTGTTCCAGTCTCAGGTGCGGAGGCCGGGTTGAGGGTTCTCTGTCCCCGGCGATTTGAAGAGGACATGACGATCTTTCAATGGGTGGGCGAGGTCGTCCTGGGTACTTCGACACCCGCCATAGCCACCGAGATTGGCTTTCTGAGAGCCGAGGATGGAAACGCGCACGTGGGGCGGATAGACATGGTTCTGGCGAATCAGGAAGCTGGCACAGCAGCGCTCAATTGGTGCGCCCTGGAGATTCAGGCCGTCTACTTCTCCGGTAGGAGCATGGGTGAGGAGTTCAGAAGCATCAGGAACTACGAGGGAGAGCAACCTCCATTCCCTGGACAGATACGGCGACCCGACTATCGGAGTAGTGGGCCGAAGCGGCTAATGCCCCAGTTGCAGATTAAGGTGCCAACGCTCCGTCGATGGGGTAAGAAGATGGTGGTAGTAGTAGATAAGCACTTCTTCCAATCCCTGGGGCACATGGAGGAGGTCGGGGACCTGTCGAGCGGGGATATAGCGTGGTTCACCGTAGACTTTGAAGAAGACCAAACCAGTGGGCGCTTTAAGCTCGTGAGGGATGGTGTCCATGTCACCACACTTGAGAGGGCTACCGAGGGACTGACGGGTGGCTCTCCAGTTACGTTGACCGAATTCGAGGAAGGTATACGGACCAAGCTGGCCGGGTGAGCAAGGCCATCAGACAACGCCTCTCAAGGACCGTTGAGATGTTGATTAGTAGTCCGGAGGTTGGTTGATTGGAGCTGTGAAGTGAGCAAACTCGAAGACCTGACACCCGATGCTGCTATTCGTGGCATTCGACCGGACTCTTCCGTCACAGTGGTCAGTGTGCAGTGGCACGGAACTGATGTCATAACTCTTACCTATAGGACTCCTGCCGGTCAACTCGGAGAAGAAGTTCTCTTTCGTGACTCCGAATCTCGAATTGAGGTTGTGGAGCAAGGCCGTCCCTGGAGCTTCGACGGAGACGGGGCATTATTTCGCCTTGTCTCTGAGGCTAACCGCATCAAGTTGGCGCACCTGTTCGACCCGGTCCTGGCTGTCCATACTTCTGAAGTTGAGCCATTCCCCCATCAGATTACGGCAGTTTACGAAGCTATGATCGAGCGCCAGCCCTTGAGGTTCTTGCTTGCGGACGATCCGGGTGCTGGCAAAACGATTATGGCGGGGCTCCTGATGAAGGAACTTATCGCTCGTGGCGACTTGCAGAGGTGTCTCGTAGTTTGTCCGGGGAACCTGGTCGAACAATGGCAGGATGAATTGCATCAGCGATTTGGCTTACCCTTCGAGATTCTTACCAATGACAAACTGGAAGCAGCTCGAACAGGCAATTGGTTCCTTGAGACCGATTTTGCGATAGGTCGACTGGACAAGCTGGCTCGTGATGAAAACGTCCAGGCCAAGCTGCGTGCCCCTGATTGCCGGTGGGACCTGATTGTCTGTGATGAGGCCCACAAAATGTCGGCCACCTTTTTCGGTGGCGAGATTAGCTACACCAAACGCTACCTGCTGGGGAAACTCCTGTCCAACCTAACACGCCATTTCCTCCTGATGACAGCTACGCCACACAACGGAAAGGAGACAGATTTTCAGCTGTTTATGGCCCTGCTCGATAGCGACCGGTTTGAAGGGCGCTTCCGAGATGGAGTTCACACAACCGACGTTTCAGATTTGATGCGCCGGGTGACGAAAGAAGAACTGGTCAAATTTGACAATACTCCATTGCTGCCGGAGCGCATCGCCGAAACCGTCCCATATATGCTGTCTGACGGCGAGAGGAGTCTTTACGAAGATGTGACCAAATATGTGAGTGAAGAATTTAATCGGGCCGCAGCCCTGCAAAACAACAGGCGCGCCGGAAACGTCGGGTTTGCGCTTACCATCCTCCAACGGCGCTTGGCGTCATCGCCGGAGGCTATCTATCAGTCCTTGCGGCGCAGGCGTGAAAGGCTAGAAACCACGTTGCGTGAGCTTGAGGCGTTACAGCGCGATGGCAACGTTGAAAGTGCTCTCGATAAGACGGCATCCGTCCTGGATGATGAGGACATCGAAGACCTTGAAGAAGCCCCTGACGAGGAAATTGACGACACCGAAGGAGAGTTGCTGGACCGTGCTACTGCCGCCAGCACTATCGCTGAACTCAAGGCCGAGATTGCTACGCTGGGCCGATTAGAGGCCTTGGCCATGGAGGTCCGCCGGAATGGCGTCGACAAAAAGTGGCAGGAGTTGGCAAAGTTATTTGCAAATATGTCCATGTCCAAGCAAAAGCTGGTGATATTCACCGAGCACCGCGATACGCTCCGGTATCTGGAAGGCCGGATCACAGCGTTGTTAGGAAAGAGTGATGCGATAGTCTGTATTCATGGGAGCGTGAAACGAGAAGATCGCGCCAAGGCCCAGGAATCATTCGGTCTAGACCCGGAAGTCCAGGTATTGCTTGCCACTGATGCTGCTGGGGAAGGCATCAACTTGCAACGAGCCCACCTCATGGTCAACTATGACTTGCCTTGGAACCCCAACCGCATTGAACAGCGGTTCGGTCGGATTCACCGTATAGGTCAAACCGAAGTTTGCCGACTATGGAATTTAGTTGCAGTGGAAACGCGTGAAGGGGCGGTATACCAGCGCCTGCTAGAGAAACTGGAGGAAGCCCGCAGTGCGCTGGGCGGCAAAGTGTTCGATGTGCTGGGCAAGGTCCATTTCGAGGGCAGGCCACTACGGGAGTTGCTCATAGAGGCTATCAGGTATGGTGAGCAACCAGAAGTCCGGGATCGGCTTACCCAGGTAGTCGATAGCGCGTTCGACCATGATTACTTGAAGGACCTTTGGGAGGAAAAGGCACTGGTCCACGACGCTATGGATACCAGCCGGGTCCATCGGGTACGCGAACAAATGGAACGGGCCGAAGCCCGCAGGTTGCAGCCCCATTACATCGAGTCGTTCTTCTTGGAGGCGTTTGGGCGTATGGGTGGCACTGTCAGAGAACGTGAACCTCGCCGCTACAGGGTCATCCAGACGCCAGCGGCCATTCGCAACCGAAGTCGAGCTGTCCTTCCTCGCTACGAGCGCATTGTTTTCGAGAAAGCGTTGAAGACTCCGCAGGGCCAGCCGTTAGCTGCGTTCGTCTGCCCGGGCCACCCGTTGCTTGATGCGACGGCAGACCTCTTGTTGGAACAGAATCGAGACTTGCTGCGCCGGGGCGCAGTCCTAGTGGACGAGAACGACCAAGGACTGAAACCAAGGATACTCTTCTACTTGGACCACGCCATACAGGACGCCACCACTACGAGATCCGGTGAACGCCGGGTAATTTCCAAGCGTATGCTGTACGTAGAACTGGATGCTGAGGGCAATGCCCGGCATCCTCAGTATGCCCCTTACCTCGACTACCGTCCTTTAGCAGATGGCGAGCCTGACACCGAGACAATCCTCGCCCGGCCCGAATATGCCTGGCTGACCGGAGGTTTGGAAGACAAGGCCAAGAATTACGCTATCGCCTACGTTGTGCCGGGACACTTGAAGGAAGTCCGCGACCAGAAACTGGAGCATATCGACAAGACCGAGGCGGCCGTTAAGGAACGCCTAACCAAAGAAATCAACTATTGGGGCCACCGTGCCGACGAGTTGAGAGTACAGGAACAAGCAGGGAAGACTAATGCCAGGCTGAACTCGGATGAAGCCCGCAAACGTTCACTTGGGTTACAGGAGCGTCTGCAGAAGCGCATTGAGGAGTTGCGGCTCGAAAGACAGTTATCCCCTCTACCCCCTGTGATACTTGGCAGCGTCCTGGTTGTGCCAACAGGCCTCCTGTCTGACATGGCAGGAAGACCGGCATCTACTGGTACGAGTACGACCGACCGGCAGGTTGTAGCGGCTAAGGCCCGGGAAATTGTGATGGACATTGAACGGGGTCTTGGATTCGATCCGGTAGACTGCGAACAGGAGAAACGTGGATACGACATCGAAAGCAGAGTGCTAGGAGAAGGCAGGCTCCGGTTCATTGAAGTGAAAGGTCGCGCCGCCGGAGCAAATACGCTTACCGTGACCCGGAATGAAATCCTCTACTCCCTGAACAAGCCCGACGATTTCATTCTGGCTATGGTGGAATTGTTGCCCGACGGCCAACACCGGACTCGATACCTCCGACAGCCTTTCAGCAATGAGCCAGATTTCGGAGTTACCAGCGTCAACTATGACTTCGCCCAACTCTTGGCGCGGTCCGAGGAGCCGGGCTAGTGCGCCCGCCGGAATACTTCAAGAGCATACGGGGTGATGCGTCCGAGCTGTGGGATCAACTCGAGCGCAAACCGGAACTGGCCGGCCCGTGGCATCAATTGTTCAGGCAAGTCCAGAGTCCCCGTCATGTTGTCTCGGAACTTCTGCAAAACGCGGATGACGCGGGCGCAACAGAAGCATCCGTTGCAGTCGATAACGGCGAGTTCATCTTTTCCCACAATGGGGAAGACTTCAACGACGAGCAGTTCGCCTCGCTGTGCCGGTTCGGATTCTCCAACAAGCGGACGCTGCACACTATTGGATTTAGGGGAGTGGGTTTTAAGAGCACCTTCAGCTTGGGTAACGAGGTACACCTGGTTACACCCACACTCTCAGTCGCTTTTTGGAAGAAAAGGTTTACTGAACCAGTATGGATGGAATCTCCCGGAACAGTCGACGGCCGTACTGAAATCCGCGTGGTCATTCAGAATCAACGAGTGCAACAAGAATTGGGCAAGAACCTCCAGGAATGGAATGAGAGCCCGGCTTCGCTCCTGTTCTTCAATAACATCCGCTGTCTCCGACTCGATGAGCGGGAACTTCGGTGGGAGTCGCAAGGGACCGGCCCCGTCGAGGGATCGGAATGGTTGTCGGTATCGAACAGACCTGATAGTCACTACCTGATAATTCGCTCGTCCTCAGAAGAATTTCCCGAGGACGCCTTGAACGAGATCAAGGATGAGCGCATGACCTGGGACGATGACGCGACTTTTCCTCCGTGCCGGGTCGAAATTGTTCTGGGCATGGAAGGACGGCTTTTTGTTGTCCTTCCCACCGGCGTGACGACTCAACTTCCCTTTGCCTGCAACGCTCCCTTTATCCAGGATCCGGCTCGGATGAATATCAAGGACCCCGCATTGTCCCCCACAAATGGGTGGCTATTGAAACGGGCTGGCGAGCTGGCAGCTGATGCAATGCGCGCTTGGGTAGGTGAGGAGTCTCTTCCAATAGAGGAGCGATGCCAGGGATACGGGCTGCTCCCTGACGTAGTCCGCGAAGACAGGACTATCGGAGGGAGGTGCGGCGTAATAGTAGGGAAGAGCTTTGAGACGAGGACTGAAGGAACGACCTTCCTGCTAACTGAAACTAGTACCCTGGAGTCCTCCGGCAAGTGCCTGGTGGTGCCCGGCGAGTTGCTGGATGTATGGTCATCGCCCCAAGTTTCTACCGGGTTCAGCTTGGATAACCTGCCACCACTGTCCCGGCACGTCAGCGAACGCGACCAAGAGAAGTTGATCAACTGGGATCACGTCGAAAGCCTGAGCAAGTCCCAAGTAATCGAGACGCTGAAGAAGAAACGCCTGCCCCGCCCCAAGTCTTGGCGGCAATTGTTGAGTTTGTGGGACTACGTGTCAGCCGAAGTGACCGGTTTTGGGTCGGACCACCGAAACATGAACATAGTGCCAATCCAAGGAGAAGAAGTACTCTACGCCACCAGCGAGGTCGTCCGGCCTGGCGAGAGGCGAACTTTAGAGCCCTCTGACTGGGAGTTTCTCGCGCCCTATCTGCTGACGCTCAATCCAAACTGGGTTCGCTCATTGCAGCAATGGCGGAACGATGGCACAGGCAGCGATGGAGCCTCAGGGAATCAGGTACGCTCGGCCTTGAATGTGCTCCGGGTGCTTGGGCTGGACGAGGCAACTAGCATACATCAGATTTTCAACAAAGTTACCGATGTCTTCTTTTCTCAAGCCTCCCGTCTTAAGATTCAGGACTGCGTTCGCCTTGCGCACATAGCCGCAACACTTGAGGCCAACGTCCCGGGCAATTTCAAATTTGTCAATCAAGATGCTAAGCTCCGCACAACGGGCAGCCACCCTATACTCGCCGACATTGACAGTTCCCTAGACCAGTTTGTAGATGAAGACTGGTACAAGCAGAACGTTCTCCATGACGCATACATGCAACGCTCTGAAACGTGCACCGATGCCGAATGGCGACAGTGGGTCCAGTCACCCGGCAGCAGTCTCCGCACCTTCGTGCCACTTGGCCAAATCAGGAGGCAAATATGGAACCGGGCCAGTTTAACCAGAGATTTGCGCCGACGTGGATTCGAAGGTAAACCCTACTTTCACTACAGGCGCGACAATTTTGCGATCACGGATTGGGATTTCGACTCGACCCACTGGGAGCATTGGGAGTCCTTGGCTAAGGATGATGGCGACCTCTGGGCCGCGTTGATGACTCGAATTTTGAAGCAACCCCAGTCATACTTGTCTGGAGCGATGTCCGCCCGGGCATCTCAAAGTGGTACCACCTATAGCCATCAAGTAACGCAGGAGCCTTTATTGCCTGATTGGATTCTCAGGTTTCGAGACCTACCCTGCCTTCTGGACACCTGGGGACGGCCTCGGCAACCGGCGGAACTGCTCCGGCGCACCCCTGAAACGGAACCTCTTCTTGGCACCGAAGCACCCTTCGTCAAAGTGGACTTGGACACAGAGGCAACCCGACCTCTGCTGAACTTGCTGGGAGTCCGCAACAGACCTACTGGCCCACAGCCACTGCTCGAACGTCTGCGGGCATTGGCGGGCGCCAACCCTCCGCTTGTTCCCGAAGTGCGAAAGTGGTGCCATTCCCTCGACCAGCTATTCGACAAGTGTTCCACGGAGGACGTACAAGAAATCAAGACAGCATTTGCCAGTAACAGGATGATCCTCACAGGCCAGGATGAATGGGCAAGCACGGACGAGGTCTTTTTGAACTCTGATGTAGACGGTATGCCAGGGGCAGTGCTTATCCACCCTTCACTACGAGAGCTCTCCCTTTGGCGAAAGATAGGAGTGCCGGAACATCCGACTGTTGACATGGAGATTGAATGGTTGAAGGGCTTGCCTTCCAACGAAAAACTGAATGCCACTCAAACCAGACGCATCCGACGCGTGATGCCAGTCTATCCCGGCCGTATTTGGAGTGAAACCGGCCATTGGTTGAACCTCGAAGGGAATTGGGTGCCTGTTGGAAGTCTCATCTACTCGCTTACGATGCAGTCACTCTCGTCCTGGAGCCACCTATTCCCAGGAGTCAAGGGGAAATCCGCAGACTTCCAATCGCTATCTTCTGAGACGTGTCAAAGCCACCCGTTCTCGGCCCTACCGACACTAGTGGATGCAATTGAGGAACGATTTCAAGGGCAGGCAGGTCTGCCAAAGCCCCAGGAAAGGCCGTGGCTTATCGCGCTTGGCACCGGGCTGCAACGGATGATTTTGGACGACCCCAACCAAATGGAGCGCGTCCGAGGACTAGCTCACCGGCTGTCCCAGACTAGATGGCAAGTGGCCAGGGGGCTGAAATCTGAGCCATATATTGACGGAACCCCCGTCGGAACCCCGCGGCCCATTGAAGTACTATGGCGCGCCGACCTTCTCTATGTGCAAGAGGGTTCTGCTGCGAAGATGGCCAGGTTAGTGCCTCAAGAGATTGCTAAGGCGTTTAACTTGCAGGTTGTCACCGAAGCCATCAAGCTTTGTTACGAACGGTCCCCGGATTTCGTTCACGAGTACCTGGAAGACAATTTCAATCTCGTGCCCCCCATAGATGTGGATGAACCTGACCGCTCGAGTACCCAGGAGGTGCAGCTTGATACTGGAGAGGAACAGGGCGTGGTTGTTGATCTGCCACGAAATGGGCGGCCTCCAGAGGAGGTGCGACCGGAGGAAGGCGCCCCACAAACCGATGAAGACAATGGCGACGATGAACCGCCGGTGCCCAGACCACGGCGACCAGCAATGCCTCCTCGGCAAAGTCTCATTGAACGCTTTGCGAAAGCGCTGGGATTCGCGGTGAACGGAACCGACAAGTTCGATCACCCGGATGGGATGTCATTGGAAAGGACTTCAGGGAATGCCTTCCCTTGGGAGCTCAAGGTTGCCCAGGGTGACATCTTGCAGTATTACTGGCCCAAAGAACATTGCATCCAGCAAGAACCGCTACAGTTGGATGCGGACATCTGGGAACTCTGCCAACAATTTCCTGGGTTGTACTCGCTAATATTAGTTGACGTGAATGGTGCTCCGAGCCAGATTCGGGGTAGTCAGTTGGTGAAAATGCGGAAACAAGACAGGCTGGTTTTGTACCCCGCGACATATAAATTGGAGTACAGGGGCGAGGATAGTCAATACCACGATTAGGCAAATCTCAATCCTGGTTTCCACCGACGAGGCAAGGTCATCAGGGTCAAAGTGTCCTTCTCAGACGGCGAAGGTAACAGAGAAGAACCGACCAGCACCTCGACAGCCTTCCAGTTCAGCCCTGGTAAGCTTTTGATCATCGTCCACTGAAACAACTCCTCGGCACTGCACCCGGCGTCGGGCAACCATCAGGCGGTTGCCGAACGTGGGGAGGCCTTTGCGCCCCAATCGGAGGAGAGGCCTGTCTTGGCTACGCCTATCTCCGCCACAGCCCCCGTGGGCCTATGTGGTGTAGCCAGACCCCCTTCCGTCGGTCCGGCTGTGCCAAAAGGTTACTTCGCCGGAGGCTTCGACTCTGCTACCCTCATCGTATGGCAATCTCCGATCGACAGATGTTCGACTCCCTCGGTCGGATGCCGTTCGTCGATTCGGCGGAGCTGGCAGGCATCCTCGGCGAGGCCCACGCCACGGTTCACCGAGCCCTGACCGGCATGCTGGCCGCCGGCATCCTCGGCAGGGTGAGCCACGGCACCGCCCACCTGCCGTCGAGCCAGAGATACTACCTGACGGCCAAGGGAATCAAACAGGCCGCGGAGTTGCTCGGCTTTGCGACCCCCTCGGACTTCGTGCGGGCCTACCCTGTGTCCAGGGAGTGGCTGACGCTGCTCATCCGCAGGATGGACGCGGTAGCTGCCGTCTATCGCCTAGCCTCCTCACTCTCCCCCGGCATCGGCGGCCTCTCTTCGCACGTGGAGTTCCACCGCAGGGGCCGCTTCGATGCCGCCATCACCCTGCACGACGGCCGCAGCTTCAGGCGTGGTGCGCCAGGGCCTTGCCCTGCGGCGGCGGTCTCTCTACGACCGGCTGAGGGCCATCGCGCAGTACGGCCACGGGCACCGTCCCGACACCGTGCTGATCCTTGTTCCCAGCGCATGGGAGCTGCGGAGGACGGCGAGGTTCTGCATCAACAACGATCTCCGCGACTGCTTCATCGCCGTGGAGTCCAGGGAGTCCCTCGAGAGACGGGGCCTTCGCATCTGGTGCGAACCCACGGGCCTGTTCGGACTCTCGCACTCTACACTGGTGACGGTCAGCTCCCACGGCAGCCCCGGCGGAGGGCTTCGCTGCCCCGTCCCGAGCGGACGGCGCAGGCTGCGGCTACCTTCGGCGTCAGTCCTTCGGAGAAACGGACGCTCGACCTCGTGACCGACCACCCGATGATCCCCCGCGAGCACTTGGCCAACTGGCTCGGCGTCTCGGAGGGACGGGTCAGCCAGATGATGCACAGCCTTGTCGATACCTGGGGCCTTGTCGGACGACGAGGACAACGAGGAGACGTGCGCTACACACTGTCCGCCGAGGGCATCCGCTACGTCACCCACCGGGACCGGGCAGAGCTTCCGACCACGCGGGGCATATGGAGCACGGCCCTCACCACCGACAAACAGGGCCGCCATCGTCACGTGGGACACCGCATCGAGACCTGGGCGAGGCAGACGAAGCACGCTGACGGCATCACGTGGTTCCTGTCGAAGCTGGAGTCGGAGACCAGGGCCGACCCGCACAGCAAGTTGGAGTGGTCCGTCCCCACCTCCAGGTCCGACCGAACCTACAACTGGGGGGATTCGGCCATCGCCCCCGACGCCGTGGGGCGGATGACCGCCCAGGGCCTTCGGATGCCGTTCTACTTCGAGTACGAGCTACGCGCCAGGCATCCCCAGGGAGTCATCGCCCGCCTGAGACCCTACACGCGCTACTACCATTCCAACGAGCCGGGGGAAGACCAGCCGCCGTACCCCGTCACCCTGTTCGTCGTGGGCACCGAGGAGGTCGAGGCGACCTACGTGAGCGCCGCGTCCCGCATGACTCTTATGACCGTGCCCATCCTCGTGTCCTGCGTGCCCGTCCTGTCACACATGGGGATACTGGGAAGATCATGGCGTCCACTGTGGGAACCGGAGTCCCCCCGACTGGCCTTGTCAGGGCTGAGAGCCTACCACTGGGACAGTCTCTACCACCGGATGCGTCATCGTCCTGTAGGGGGGAATAGATAGCGCCGATGCGTCGCTATCTCCCCTCCATGCTGTCTGGGGGGTGCAAAACGGGACATCTTGTCTTGTGGCCGAGGGTTTGAGAGGTCGCAAACCGCCCGATTTGTCCCTGTTTTAGCTACAAACCAGGCCGACAGGCCCTCTGACCGGTCAGCGCCCGAAAATGCACATCACTGGGAAGCCATGCTAAAATAGATCGGCGCTCCGATGACCACTGGATTGCACTTTTGCGCCCCTGACGTGTCATCCGATGGCGACAACACAGCTACGGACGCCCCTGTCCCGGCGGGTCCGGAGAGTCGATGCGGGCGGGATTTGGCGTGCCGGCGGCGTCCGTGGCCCAGTGTAGCCCATCGGTTTTGGCGGGAAACGATGTGGGGGTGGACGACACGAATTTGGGGGCCGGGTAGAAATGGACATCCTGGGCCAGCCAGCTAGGGGTATGCGCCACATTTGGAGGAAACTGGCTGGGACGAGTGAACACTTTGAGTAAAAGGCTGGTTCCGGCGAAAAATGGCTGAAATTACAAAAGCGGGCCACCCCTGTAGAGGATGGAAATGAGTGACGGACGGGCATCGAGGGCAGACGACAACCCGCCCGACCTCAAGTGGGTCGTGGAGTGGCTGGTCGAGCGGGAGGGACAGCGCAAGGCGGCGGCCCTGCTGGGCGTGAACCGAAAGACGGTGGCGCTGGCCCTGCGCCGGGAGCGGTTGACGGGCAGGATGACCCTCGCCGTCCAGAGGCTCATGGCCAACCTGGACGACCCGGAGTGGGAGAGGACGACGCCGGTGGACAGGTTGGAGGCGAGGATAAGGGTGGCGCTTGAAGCGGTGCACGAGCTGGGCGGCGCTGGTGGAGCATCTGACTGGGCGCGTGGCGGTCTTGGAGGCGGCACAGAAGGCCGAAGACGACGACGCGGGCCGGGAATCGGCGGATGTGCCCGAGGCCGGGGGTCGGGGCCTGCGTCTGTTCGACTGGAGGCGGAGGCGTCAGTCGAAGGGCGAGTAAAAGAGCGATGGATGAGCAGGCCCGCTGGGTGACGAAGGCGGAGGCTCTGCGGGAGTTGGAGGTCTCCATCTCAACCCTGGACCGGATGATACGGAAGGGGGAGATCGAGGTCCGCAGGGAGGGCCGCCGGGTCTACGTGCGGCTGGAGGGGCCGGAGCACGTGAGCGACGACGAGCTGCTGCGCCGTGCCCTTGCCCGGGAGGACAAGCTTCAGCGGACCGTGTGGGAGCTGGATGGGCGAGCGTCAGAGTTGGAGCGGGAGAGGGACGAGGCCAAGGAGTCCGCTTCCGCCAGCCGTCAGGCGTATGAGGAGCTGGAGGAGGCGTACCGGCAGGAGCGGGCTGCACGGGAGCGGTCGAGACGGTTGGCTGTCAGGCTCAGCATGGTCGTGGCCGCACTAGTTGTCATCTGCGGTTTGGTCACATGGCGGCTGCTGGCGTAGCCAATTAGTCTAATGGCAATCATAAACATAGGCATTGTCATACTCATGGGGTTGCTGATCTTGTCTGTCAGCAGTGGCCTATTGAAACCTGAGCCCATAGCACCACGGGCATTGATCTTGAGTGCTTGGAACTATCTGAAATCTGGCCCTGTCTCTTTGGCTTTTGCCATACTGATCGTCGCCGTCGAAGTGGCTGTTGTTGCTACTGGGACTAAGGAGCAGCTTAGATCGGAATTCGGACTGCCCAACGACAACGCTTGGGCCTATTTCGTATACGCCTTTCTACACCACGACATCACGCACCTTCTGGAGAACGCAGGAGCGCTGTTGATATGCGGGGGAATTATCGAGGGGAGGATGAAAAGCCGATGGCTTTTGGTTTTGGCAGCTTTGTTTATACCTCTGGGGGGCTACCTTGCTACATTGACCGCTCCGGTGTTCATTGATTCTCCCTGGACTGGCGATCTTCCTTCCGTGGGGTTTAGCATTGTCGACTACGCCGTTCTCGCCCTATGTTCATTCTTCGTCATCGACTTTGTGGTGAAGGAGCGATTGTTCAGGTTAGCTTCTGAGAGGCCGAAGAGGCTGTTAGGTACAGCGATAGTATTGCTGTACCTCTTGTTCTCCTTCATCTCCGGCGTCAGCGATGGCCCTGGGGAATCAATCTTGGGGCATTCCATTGGAATAGCACTAGGAACAGTAGCGGGAGGGACTTGGTGGGTTGTGCATCGCCCGCGCCCACCTTCGGCGTCAGGCATGTCGGTTCTATAGGTTGCCTGCCGGGAGTCGGGAGTCCCTTGACAACTGGGCAGGGGATCATTGATGATGTAGAGTAAGACAGCTTATGACCAATAGACTCGTCAACAGGAACACCAAGACGATCACCTTCTCCCTGCCCCCTGAGATGGCCGAGCAGGTGCAGGACGTGATGCGCGACGAGGGCCGCACTATGAGCGAGCTCATTCGGGAGGCCCTTCGCAACTACATGGAGGAGCGGGAGTGGCTGCGGACCATCCGGTACGAGAGGCTCCGCGCTCGCCATGCCGAACAGGAAGATTCACAGGGAGATTGAAGGAGGACATTATGAAGGAGGACATTATGAAGAAGCAACTACAGCCGCTCACGCCGGCGGCGCTCTACGCCAGGGTGTCCAGCGACCGGCAGGACGTGGACCTGTCCGTGTCCGCCCAACTGCGGGCGCTCAAGGAGTACGCCAAGGCCAACGGCTACTCCGTGGCCCGCGAGTACATCGACGAGGCCGAGAGCGGCCGCGTCGCCGACCGTCCCCAGTTCAGGGAGATGATCGAGGAGGGCGGCAAGCCCAAGGCCCCCTTTGACGTGATTCTCGTATGGAAGTTCAGCCGCTTCACCCGCAAGCGCGAGCACGCCGTAGCCTTCAAGTCCCAGCTGCGGCGCAAGGGCATCCGCGTGGTGTCCATCACCGAGCAGGCCGAGGACAACGCCACCGGCAGGCTGCTTGAGGGAATCATCGAGAGCGTGGACGAATATTACAGCGAGAATCTTGCCCAGGAGGTCGTCCGGGGGATGCGGGAGGCCGCGTTGCGGGGCTTCTTCCTCGGCTCCAAGGCCCCCTTCGGCTACAGGAAGGTCAAGGTCAGCGACGGGGCGAAGGAGCGCCCCACCCTGGAGGTGGACCCGGCCACGGCTCCGGTGGTGAAGGAGATGTTCGAGAAGTCGCTGCGGGGCAGCGGCCTCAAGGAGCTATGCAAGGAGCTGAACGAGAGGGGCGTCACCAACCGGGGCAAGCGGTGGAACAAGGGCGGACTCCACTACGTGTTGAGAAACGAAGCCTACACCGGCACAGCCGTATGGGGCAGGATATCGAAGGGAGAGAAGGCCCAGGACCCTGTAAGGGTGGAGGAAGCGTGGCCCGCCCTGGTGTCGAGGGATCTGTTCGAAGACGTGCAGCAGGCGATGAGCGACCGCGCCCCGAAGGTGCAGAGGCCCGCCAGGGTGGGCAGCCCGTACCTTCTGAGCGGCCTCTTGCGCTGCGGGGTGTGCGGCAGGCCCTACTCGGCCCAGGGAGCCAAGAGCGGTCAATTCGCCTACTACATCTGCGGCACCCTGTTCAGGGAGGGCGCGGGGACGTGCAGCGCCCGCTACCTGAACGCCCCCAGACTGGAGACGTTTGTGGTGGAGAAGATCAGGGAGCGGATTCTGAACGAGGAGACCATCGTGGCCCTGGTGCAGCTGGTGGCCGAGGAGATCGACGCGATGGCGGGTGAGCTGTCCGGCAGGCTGGAGGTCGTCGAGGCGGAGCTATCCGACGTGAGGAAGCGGCTTGAGAAGCTCTACGAGGCCATTGAGACCAGCGAGTTGACCCTTGAGGTCCTGTCGCCCCGCATCATGTCTCTTAGGCATCGTGAGGAGCAGTTGGAAGCTGCCAGGGACGAGGCCGAGACCCGGCTTGAGCAGCGCAGGGTTGTCCTGCCCGACACCGAGGAGATAGTGGCGTACGTGGCGGACTTCCGAAACTTCCTGAAGGACGGGACGATCCCGGAGCGGAAGGCGCTCATCCGCAACTTCGTGGAGGGCATCGAGGTGGTGGGAGACGAGGCGACGCTGACGTACACGGTCCCCATGCCGAGCGACGGCGTGATGTCGGAATCGGCCTCGGTTCTTGATTTCGTCAAGTCCAGCCCACCAAACTTGACGGTAGACAGAACCGAGCCGTTCAGGGCCATCTCCTCGACGTCTCTCCCCGGTATGGGGCTGTCGTCGGGCATCGGAATCGTGTAGCGCACCACGGCGTTGTCGGGCATGATGACGATCTCCTTCACGAAGCTCTCGATGAAGGCCCTGCGCTCCGTCAGCTCGCTCTCGTTGAGGAACATGCTCATGTCCAGGGCGTAGGTCGTGATGGTCTCCACGTCGTCCAGGACCTCTCTGCGCTGGGAGAGCATCGCCCTCGCCTCCTCCGCCGTCGCCTCCAGTTTCTCCTGCCGCTCCCGGTGCTCTCTGATGCGGGGCTTGAAGTCGTCAATGTCCAGGTCGGTGGTCTCCGCCAGGTCGTAGAGCCGTCCCAGCCTTCGCTTCACGTCCACCAACTCCGCCTCGATGGTTTCCAGCTTCTGCCTCTGCTCCTTGGCCACGCCGTCCATCTCCTCGTCCACCAGCTTCACCAACGTCCGGATGTTGGACTCGGTGAGCACGCTCTCCCGAATCTTGCCCACCACCTGCTCCTCGAAGCGGCGGGCGTTGAGCCTGGGGGAGTCGCAGGCGCCACTGCCCCGCTTGAGGAGGGACTGGCAGACGTAGTAGGAGAACTTGCCGCTCTTGGCGTCCTGGCCGGAGAGCGCTCGGTTGCACGCCTTGCACCTGACCAGCCCGCTGAGCAGGTAGGTGCTCCCCACCCTACGGGGGTGGCTCCGCTTGGGAGCGCGGGAGCGCAGTTTCCGGTTCACCCGGCGGAACTGGGCCTTGGAGACGATGGCGGGGAACGCCTTCTCCACTCGCACGGGGTCTGCCTTGTCCTTGGCGTCGACGCCCCAGACCAATGCTCCCGTGTACACCTCGTTCTTCAGAATGATGTGGACGCCGTTCTTGGACCAGAGCCTGCCGGTGGGGTTGGCTATGCCCTCGTCGTTGAGGGTGCGGGTGATTTCCAGGATTCCCCGTCCTGCCTCGGCCATCCCGAAGATGCGCTCCACCACGGGCGCGGTGGCGAGGTCTGGTTCGAGGGTGGGGCGCTTCTTGGCCCCGTCCTGCACCATGACCTTGCTGAAGCCGTAGGGAACCCTGCTGGCGACCCAAAAGCCGCGAGAAGCAGACTCACGCATCCCCCTGACAACTTCCTGCGCCAAATTCTCACTGTAGAATTCGTCCACGCTCTCGATGATGGCCTCCATGAGCTTGCCGGTCGGCGAGTCATCGGCGTGCTCGGTGATGGAGACCACGCGGATGCCCCGCCTGCGGAGCATGGACTTGAAGGCGACGGCGTGTTCCCGCTTCCTGGTGAAGCGGCTGAACTTCCAGACCAAGATTTCCTTGAAGGCGGCCTCGGGCTTGGCGGCCTCGTCCAGCATCTTTTGGAACTGGGGCCGGTCGGCGATGCGCCCGCTCTCGGCCTCGTCCACGTACTCGCGGGCGACATGGTAGCCGTTCTTGTCGGCGTAGTCCCTGAGCGCCCGCAGCTGGGCGGCGACGGACAGGTCCACGTCCTGCCGGTCGCTGGACACCCTGGCGTAGAGGGCCGCCGGTATCAGATCGAGTCGGTCGTTCATCGTTCTCTCCTCCCTATCTCTTCCTGGTCAGTAGTCGTGCGGGAGCGCAGCCGTTCCAGACGCTCCCGTCTGCGCCACTCCCGCTCCTCCATGAAAAGGCGAATCCCCTGCCGGAGCAGCTCGCTCACGGAGAGGTCGTCCTCCTTCATCACCTGCCGCACCTGCGCCTCCATCTCCGGGGGCAGGGAGAAGGTGATGGTCTTGGATCTCCTGGGGGTAGTCACTCCTCTTGTCTCCATTGTAGTATACTGTCTTACTATACACTATCATGATGCCGGCATTCAACCCCTCCGGTACAGAGTCGCCGCGGGGTTCGGGCGCTGCAACAATTGTCACGTTTCCACCTGTTGGGGGCTGACACCGTAGGTGGAGAATTGCCCTTTGGTCCCCTACAGGAAGTCGTGAGCACGGACTGGGGACGGTTGTGGTACATGCTTCTGTGACCCTCATGGGCTGGTAATCAGCGTCCTGGGCGAGGCGTGTGTCGCTACGAGCCAAAGCTGAAGTGCATCGGAGAAGTGAGGTGGACAGGACCTCCCCTGACGTGTCAACTCTGCACCAAATTGTAGTCTGGAGGGCGTAAGAGGCATGAGCGGTTGCAGGTGGGAGGACAATGGTCCCAGCAGCCATGCTGGGACACCCCCTACAGGAAGTGGTCGGAACGGCTGGGGCGGTCATTGTTGCACCTGATGCAGCAGGGACAGCGGCCTTCTGTCGAGGGAGTGCGGGGGCGGAAGTATCCAAGCGTCACCCAGGATGCCACGCTCTCCAAGGGTCTCTGCGTTGGAGGTGATGATGGGGACTCCCTTCACCGAGTCGGCGACGTCGAGGAAGGCGTTCTCGTTGCCGGGGGACTCGAAGACGAAGAGCACCCGGGGCGGGCGTCCCTCGTGGTCACGCTCAGCCCATCCGCTCAGAAAGTACCGCTGGTAGGACTTCAGGCGGGAGCGGGCACGCTTCGGCGTCGTGGCCCGTCGCTCGAACTCCAGCAGGTACGGACGCCACCGGCCTTTGTACTCCAGGGTGAAGGAGGCGTCGGGGTGAATGACGTAGGTGGTCCAGTCGTAGCGATAGCCGATGCTGGAGCGGGACGTGGGAAGCAGGTCGAACAGGTCGTGGTCCTGGGAGCGGGCGACCTCGGCGGACAGGCCGGCGGCGAAGTCGATGACGCCGGCGTGGTGCCGGAGCTGGGAGGCGAGGGCGCGCACCGCGGTCCCCGCGTAGATGTCGGCGTTCAGGTAGAGAGGCTCGGCGCTCCAGTGATCGAGGGTGAGCCCCACGGCGGCCCGGTCCCTGCGGGCAAGGTACGTCAATCCCTCGTCGGTGAGCATGTGCAGGGGCTCGTCCGTCCGCACGAGGCCGTGCTGGGCAAGGGAACGGAGCACCTGGTTGACCCGGCGCAGGGTGACGCCTCCCATCAGTCCTGCGAGTTGCTCACGGGTGCACAGGGGCCAGGCGGCCAGCAGGTCGATGGCGTCCTTCTCGGCGCGGGTCAGCTGCACCGAGAGGGCCGGTGTGAGCTGCTCAGTGGGCTCCGGCATGGCGGCCTGCACGCCGGAGGGATAGAGGGTGCCGGGCTTCGGCTCCGGGTTGTCCCGGAGGAAGGGGTAGGAGGAGACCAGCAGGCGCTCCGCCAGGGCCAGGATGCCCGCCAGGGATGCGTCGGCGTCGATGCGCACGGGCGGGTCGTCGCCCAGGCCGCTCCCGCACTGCTGCCAGACAACTCCCGTGTGGTCTCCGGCAAGAAGCTCCCCCTCCGTCGCAACGAAGGTCCTACGGTGCTCCGATGGGTCGCCCAGGGAGCGGATGGCCCTGCGGGTGGCCTGGTCCGCATGGGTCAGCACGAGGGTGACGAAGGGCGTCTCGCTGCTGTCCAGCCGCTCGATGCTCCTGAGGCGGTAGCGGAGTCTGGACGTGGGCAGCGCCGGTCCCTGGCGAATCAGGCCGATGGTGCGACCCCCGGACAGGGTGATGAGCATGTCGTAGGGACCATTGCGATGGTGGTCCACGCGCACAGGGTCGGCGTGCGGGTCGGCGTCGGCGATCATGGCGGCGACGCGGTGGAGCACGGCCACCGCGTCCAGCCGCTCGGCCAGCAGCCGGAACCACTGCTTCGACACCGGGTAGGATTGCAGCATGTGCGCTCGGCCCTTCGTGGCTGCGCCTGCTGCGGTGACTCCCTTCTCCGTCGGGAAATACCGGCGCTGTGGGCGAGAACCCAGGACGCTCAGATGGTGCGGCACGGAATCCACCAAGCCCCGCTCGGTCAGCTTCTTCAACCGGTCGCGGAGCGTGGAGGTTGGAAGTCGCCCGAAGCGGGAAAGCTCCTCCACGGTGGCTAGGAGCGTGGCGCAGAGCAGCAGAAGCGCCTCCTCAAGCCCCTGACGCAGGTGACGCAGGGCAGGGTCTGGCCTCAGTCCCTCCAGGTCGATGATGATTTCGAACGTGGCTTCCTCAATCGCCAGGACGCTCTCGCCGACGGAGCTCAGGACGGCGGAGGGCAAGGCGTGCCCCATCTGGTCCCGTTCGAGGAAACGCCACAGGGTGTGGCGGGACACGCCGAGGTCCTCGGCTGTCTTCCTCCGTCCGTGCAGCGACGCGTAGGCGCGCACGTAGCCCAGGACCGCCCTCCTGAGGTCCGGCCCGGCCTGTGTCGCCCCGTTCGACGGTCGTGTTCGTGGCTCTGTGGCAACCAATCGTCTGCTCCCATTGGCAATAACCCAACATCTTATTTTGAATGGGAAATTCGTCCAGGGTAAGGCCTTGCAGGCCCTTGTATTCGAGGTGATTTTGTGGTAGAGCCGAGGGCCATCGCAAGGAGCCCACGGAGCCTGAACGGATGCTGTCGTCGTGGGCGGAGTTCATGGCCGAGGAGCCGGTGAAGCCCAAGGGCCGGGGCCGCAAGCCCCAGCCCTAAGCCCTGTCCATATTTGAGTGGGCGCTCAGCCCTGAGCAGGAACGGGAGGAGGAGTATAGTCGGCGCGGGACGCTAAACTGCCCCTGCTTGTCCATGTATGCGAGCCTCTTTTGCTGCTTATTTTCTCGATGGTGCATTGACGGTTTTCTGTGTTTGCCCTACTCTGTGTCAATTAGATCATCTTAGGAAGGGGCAGGCATGGAAGCCAAGAAGAAGAGACTGACGCTGGACTTGGACCCCGCCTTTCAACGTCGCCTGAAGGTCATCGCCGCGCTCAAAGGCGTGAGCATGCGCGGGTACTGCCAAACCGCCATTGACCGGGAGATGGCAAAGGACGAAGCTGATGGCCTGTCTAGTCAGCGCTTTGACCGCCAGTCCTTTGAGCGCGTCGTGGTGCGTCGGGAGGAACTCTTCGGCGGTAGGCCGTTGCCCGGAGACTCGGCTGACTTGATCCGCGAGGCTCGTGAGATCAGAGATGCTGAAATCGAGAAGTGGGCATGAGCGAGTTCGTCGTCGTGGATGCAAGCGTGGCCTTCAAGTGGCTGGTCGAAGAGGAGAACTCCGACAAGGCCACCGCGCTGACCCGGCTTTGGGATGACGAGGGTACACAACTGGCGGCACCCTCCCTGATGCCATTCGAAGTGGCCAATGTACTCCACCGGAGGGTGGTGCGGGGTGATTTGACGGTGGAGGTTGCGGCGGACCTCATGCAGGATCTGATGTCCTTGGGAGTTGCATTGCATGGAACGCCGAATCTGCATCGCCGGGCACTGGAACTTGCTAACCAGCTCAAGCAGGGCGCGGTCTACGATGCCCACTACTTGGCGTTGGCGGAGAGCCTCGGTTGTGAACTGTGGACAGCCGACCAGAGGTTCTATCGAGCGGCAGGGATTGGTGTTGATAATGTGCGCTGGATAGGCGAGCGGTGAAGGGCGACGCGCCGAATAAGGTCACCGGCTGGTTCGCCGAAGCCCAATGCCGCATTACGCCCGCAGGAAGTCAGTGGCCGAGGCCGAGAGTCCTGTCAACGGCGATAACCTCAATATTTCACGCTATATCGGTACGGCCGTGAATGGTTCCGTGGACGCCGCCAAACGCAGTTCGCGGTACCGGGTGCCGGTTCGTCGTGGACCCCGTATCAGCCTCAATCCTCACGGCAGTTCGCCCGACCCGAACGACAAGAGTGGCGTTCGAGCGTGGCTGGAAAGCCAACCGCGCCCGTGGGCAATCGACCTCTTCTGTGGGGCGGGAGGATTGAGCTTGGGACTTGAGGAGGGGGGGTTCTCAGTGATCGCCGCTGCAGACTCTGATGCTGCGTCGACCGAGACACATGCGGCGAACATTCAGGGTCTGACCTGGACGGGGGATCTCTCCAGCCCTGCTGAGTTCCTTCGCCAACTGGACGATTGGGGCATCGAAAGTGTTGACCTTCTTGCGGGCGGCCCCCCGTGCCAGCCCTTCTCGATAGCTGGCACCTCCAAGATCGGTGATTTGGTGAGAAGAGGAAGCCGCTCCGCTCATGATGAAAGAGCCGACCTCTGGCGGAGTTTCTTCTCCATCGTTGACCGGTTGAACCCGCGAGCAATGCTCTTCGAGAACGTTCCGAACTTCGCCCAAGCCCAAGGTGGAGCATTACTGATCGCCTTGATGGATGAACTTAGGAATCGGGGATACAGAGTGCACGTAAAGGTGCTGGAAGCCTGGAGATACCGTGTTCCACAGCATCGGTCGCGACTCTTCGTTATTGGGATTGCCGGAGATGGGACTTTCGAGTGGCCCCAACCGAGAGGAAGGCGACCCACGGTTGGGCAGGCAATCGGGGACCTCCCGGTGGTCCAAGCAGATGCCCGAGACGAGTTCCAGTTCTATGAGGGGCCGCCGACCTCAATGCTTGCAAGATTGCTCCGAAGGGGGTTGAGAGGCACTGAAACTCTGCTGATTCGCGACCATGTGACTAGGTCGGTCCGGCCGGACGACGCGGAAATCTACGGACTGCTGAAACCCGGTGATACCTACCTTGATGTACCGGAACACCTGAGAAGATACCGGTCTGACATCTTCAATGACAAATACCTGAGATTATCCTTCGACAATCTGTCCCGGACCATCACCGCCCATATCGCCAAGGACGGCTACTGGTACATCCACCCAAGGGAGGACCGTACCCTCTCCATAAGGGAGGCGGCCAGAATTCAGACATTCCCCGATAGATTTCGGTTTGCCGGTCACCCGTCCAGTAGATATCAACAGATAGGCAATGCGGTTCCGCCGCTTCTTGCCTTGACAATCGCTTCGTCGGTGCGCAGTGCTCTCGATGACGAGAAGACTGGTGATGGAACCGTTGAACGCGATCCTACGTGTGGGTCATCCTTCAGAGATGCAATCGCTGGGTGGTTCGAACAGAACAGACGCGAGTTCCCATGGAGGCGTTCTGACCTGAACCCCTGGCAGATTTTGCTATTGGAGATGTGCCTCCATCGCACGAATGCTGAGCAAGTGGCCCGGGTCGCGAGCGAACTGCTCAACCTTGGCGAAACACCGGATTCTTTCTTGGATAACTCGGAGATGCTGGCAACGGCACTGACCTCTCTTGGGCTCCGCTGGCGCTCTGTGAATCTCGTTTCTGCGGCGGAATTCGTTAGAGACCGGCTGGCCGGACAGGTCCCCGACAACTGGCAGGAACTGACCGCCATCCCAGGAGTTGGAGATTACATAGCTTCCGCCGTACTCTGTTTCGCGTTCGACCGTTCCAGCGTACTGATGGATACAAACACGATGAGAATAGCCCGCAGGGTGCTGGGAGGCCCCAAGCAACCGAACTGGCAGCTTAGGCTTTCTTTGCGTGAAATGGCTGGACCCAAGGGAGCGGATGTCCAATGGAACCAGGCTCTGCTGGATCTGGGTGCGTTG